>CAVTOH010000004.1:0-2153350 GCA_963736295.1 uncultured Actinomycetes bacterium | reverse complement strand
CCTAGCCGAGGCGCGGGCGCTGCCGGTCCGGCGGGGCAGTGGGATCGGCGGCGGTGGCAGCACGGTGGCAGCAGCGCGCGCGACCGTCTCTCGTACACCTCGGCGACGGATCAAAAAGGAGAGTGACGATGAGCAGTATCACAGAGCCAACGAACACGAAGGCGACGCGCCGCGAAGCTCGCGGGAGCCAAGAGGGAGGGGGAGACGTCATGCAGCTGTGGTCCGACGAGATCGACGCGATGCGAGACGAGGCGCGGCAGGTGGTTGCGGCCGGGATGGCCGCCATGGCCGAGACGATCGAGGCCATGGGCACGCCACCCACCGACCGGCAGGCCCGCGTGCAGCAGTACCGGGACCTGCAGGCGCTCAGCTACAACGCGGTCCCGGAGGCAGAGGTCAGGGAGATCGCCGGAGTGCCGTGCCGGGTGTTCCGGCCCGACGGCCCCGCCACCGCCATCTACCTGCACTTCCACGGCGGCGGGATGATGATGGGTGCACCCGAGATGAACGACGCGGGGAACCTCGAGCGCAGCCGCCGCCATGGGATGGCTGTCGTGTCGGTGGACTACCGCCTGGCACCCGAGCATCCCTTCCCCGCCGGGCCTGACGACGGCATCGCGGTCACGCGGTGGCTGCTCGACAACGGCGGTGCTGAGTTCGGCTCGGAGCGGCTCCTCATTGGAGGCGAGTCCGCCGGCGGGTACATGGCCGCCGCAGTGCTCCTGCGCATCCGCGACGAGCTCGGCGCGATCGATCAGGTGGCCGGGGCGAACCTGGCCTACGGCCTCCACGACTGGGGCCGGTCGCCGAGCCAGCGGGGGCTGCGCGCGCACGAAGGTCCCGACATGCTCAACCCCGAGGGCATCGAGTTCTTCGGCGAGTGCTACCTGCCGGGTCGGTCCGACGAGGCGCGCCGAGACCCCGCTATCTCGCCCGCGTACGCGGCCCTGCGCGGGCTGCCCCCGGCGCTGTTCAGCGTCGGCACGTGCGACCACCTGCTCGACGACACGCTCATGCTGGCATCGCGCTGGGCTGCGGTCAACGGCAACGCCGAGCTGTTCGTCGCCCCCGACCTGCCGCACGAGTTTCCGGGCTTCCCCTGCGGCATCACGACCGCGTGGTCCACGCGCACGAACGAATGGATCGCCGCGCGGTTGTGACGTGGCCGCTGGAGGGCTTCTTCACCTTCACGATCGCGGGACTGGCCTGGGGACTGATCGGTCTCACGCTCGCCGTGCTCACCTGCAGCGCGGCCATGGCCATCGGCATCGGGATCGGCTTTCTGCTGGTCGTGGAAGGCCTCATCACGATCTTCGCGCCCGACGCCGGCCCTACCTCCCGGGAGGCACGCTCAGCACCCTCGCCGCCGGCGGGAACGACCAACTCGCCTGGGTCACTGACGAAAGTCGCTCCGGGCTTTGACCACACACCATCCGCGCTCGGCGCTAGCCTGGTACGCGATGGCGCACCAAAGCGTGCTATGCGACGGACTCCGGGGCGAAGGTCGCCTCGGTTGGCGCGGTCGACAACAGGTACGGGCTTCCTTGGGGCTAGGTTCTGGGGACAGGTTCGGGGCTCTTCGGGGCGGCTCAGGATCCTTCAAGGCAAGGGTGGAACGCGCGGAGAAACCACTCAGATTGCAGGGAAAGCGCGCTACCAAGCGCCTTTCCCAGGTCACATAGCCGCAGGGCGAATCCTCCATGGTAAGGAGGGGGTCGACGGTTCGAGTCCGTCAGAGGGCTCTAGTAAGAAGAAAATCCCCGGAAATCGGGGATTTTTGTTGTCTAATACAGCACCACAGAGCACCTCCGCATTACGTCGCGAGGGCTATTGAGCTCGCTGCGCGGCTGCAAAGCCCCTGCAAATCGACCTGCTTCCCGGTACCTCCGAGCACCTCCTTAAGCAGGGAGGGGATCGGCAGTCGAGTAGCCCGCCGCCGCCCGCCCAGAACGGCTTGGACAAGCGTCATGTGGCGCGGACTCGCGCGCGAGCTGCGAGTAGGGCTTCGTTGGGGATAGGTTTTGGGGACGCCCCACTCGCCGCAGCAAGGCTGTGGAGTGTCAGTCCTGTCAACGGCCGGAAGGCTCCGCGTTCCCATTAGCCACGGCCTCGCGCGGCGTCAGCCGAGTGGCGCACGACTGGCGCTCGCCTGCCTGTTTGCAGGCACCTCGCATCGAGTCCCGGCTAGCTGAACCCGCGCTGCGTCGCAAGCCTCAGCCTCAATGCAGCTATGACCCGCACCACCCGTGACCTCCAGCTTGCAAACCCATCCGATAGGCCGACACCACCTGACGCCGATCAACAGAATCGGCGTGACTGAGCCGTAACCGTCCCTCTCGTCGAACGTCGCCCGACAGCGTTGGACGGCGGTCCGCTCGCACCGCGCTCGCACCGCCGCAGCCTGAACAGGCAACGGATCCGAAACCGCCTCCGCGCAGCTCGTATTAAGGACATCGAGTTCGCGCTGACCGCCTCTGCGACTGCATCGGCGCGTGCGCGATTTAGCTCGAGCAGGCGCGCACCGTCGCGTACGGCACAGATGCGCGGGGCCGTCTCGTCGAGGTAGTGCTCGGGCGGTACGCTCGATCGGGTCTGGGAAGGACCGAGGCCTTACGCCCCCTGGCGTTACGAGCCTGATACGGAACTGAAACACAGCGGTTCCTAACAGGTACGACCAAGTCGTCCTATCGTTCCTCTTTGCTCGACGGGAGCTCGAGATCGACGCGGTCGCGCGCGGACGACGCGGCCGAGCTGTCTAGGAAAGGAAGGAGCATGGACGAGCGGGTGCTCCTCGTCGAAGACGACGCGTCGATTCGCGAGGTGGCCTCGATGGGGCTGCGGGGCGCAGGTCTGGGCGTCGAGACGGCGGCGGATGGACGCGAAGCGCTCGTGCGCTTCCGCGCCGAGCCCTACGACTTGGTCGTCCTCGACGTGATGCTTCCGGAGCTCGACGGCCTCGAGGTCTGCCGAGAGATCCGGCTTTCGAGCCGGGTACCGATCCTGATGCTGTCGGCCCGGAGCGACACCCTCGACGTCGTCGTCGGCCTCGAGCTCGGCGCCGACGACTACGTGACGAAACCGTTCGAGATGCCGGAGCTCGTGGCCCGCGTCCGCGCACTCCTGCGTCGCACGCACGACCCGCCTGTCGAAGAAGTGCTTCGCGTAGGCGAGCTCGAGATCGACCCGGCCGGCTTCCGGGCGACGCGCAGCGGCGCCGACCTTCAGCTGACGGCGACGGAGTTCCGCCTACTCCTCGAGCTGGCGAGGCGGCCTGGACAGGTGTTCACCCGCGAGTTGCTGCTCGAGCGCGTCTGGGGATACGAGTACCTCGGAGACTCGCGCCTGGTCGACATCGCCGTCCAGCGCCTGCGGGCGAAGATCGAATCCGAGCCGGGCCGCCCCCGCCTCATCACGACGGTGCGGGGCGTGGGCTATCGGCTCGAGCGAAACCGATGAGCCCTGTCGTCACCGCGGGGAGGCTCAGGCAGCGTCTTGCGATCACGTTCGCCCTTGTCGCCGCGATCGCGACCGGGGCGCTCGCGCTCGGGACATACCTCGTCGTCCGCAGCTCACGCCTCGACGACTCCGTCGACAGCTCGCTCGCGCAGGCGCGCACGAACCTCGTGCTTGCGGGAACGGTCCTGCGGGGATCCTCCGCGCCGCAAGACGTCGCCGACCTTCTCGAGTTCTACACCGGGCGACCCGACTACGAGACGGTCGCGCTGGTCGGCGCAGAGGCGTTCGGATCCAGCTCCGGACGGACGCAGATCCCTGCCGAGGTACAGCGCCTCGTACGGAACGGCGACCTCGCCTTCGAGCGGGTGCGGATCGCCGACACCCCGTACCTCGTCGCCGGCGGGCGGCCGCCGGCGTCGCAGGCAGAGCTCTACTTCTTCTTCTCCGAGAGAGCCCTCCACGACGAGCTCGCGCAGCTGCGGACGATTCTCCTGGTTGGGTGGGTCATCGTGGTCGCTCTCGCCGCGGCCGCCGGTGCGCTCGTCGCCCGGCGGGTTCTCCGCCCCGACAACCGCGAGCTGGGCGTCGTCTCGGGCCAGGCAGGGATAACACCGAGCCGGCCAACGACATCGCGGACCGAGCCCGTGGCGACAGGATCAAGCAGATGCCGGCGCAGCCGCCACGCCAAAGCCTGACCCCAAGTCAACACCACCAACCCAGGCTAACCACTCCCCGCATTGCCGAGAGGAAGGCCCACCCATGAAGACCGAGACGTCACAAGCCGAAGGATCACCCTCCACAGCAACCCGGCTCCCTCCCTAACCAGAGAACGTCCTCCTGGCCTGCGCCAGTGTTCGGGAATGTCACCCGAGGACGGTGTGCTTCCCGAGGGCCGGCAGTGCACTCCGAGTGGCAGTGCGCTGTGACGGGGCCGTGGGACACTGAGGACGATGATTGGTCGAGGAATCGCACGTTACCCCTCTGGTCAGGCACTGTGACCGCCTCGATCGCCGCCAGGGCACACCTGAGCACCCGTGGCTCGGGATCGACCTCGACGTGTACGAGAAGCACATGGGCGACCTCCGGGTCGGGCAGCTTCAACGGCTCCACCTCATCACCGGGGAACAGCTCGCGGCGTACCCGTCCCGTGCCATCGGGGTGCTGGGGATCGCGGGAGGCAACGGACTCGACCTCATCGACCCGGAGACCACCGATGCCGTGTACGGGTACGACATCAACCCCGATATCCTCGCCGCCTGCGAGACCCGGTATCGCGACGACTTCGGGGATCGCCTCCACCTGATCGAGACAAGAATCGACCGCTCCGTGAGGATCGAGCACGTCGACCTCCTCATCGCCAACCTCGTCATCGAGTACGTCGGCGTTCATGAGTTCGTCGCCTTCGCGGCCGCGAACGCCGGCTCCATTGGCGTGCTCTCGTGCGTGATCCAGCGAAACGACGCGGAAGGCTTCGTCAGCTCGACGGCCTACGCATCGTCGTTCGACGCTCTCGCCTCGGTGTCATCGGACATCGATCTCGAGACGCTGACCTCGGGGATGTCAGACGGAGGGTTCGTAGCCCTGGGCCGCTGCGAGTATCCCTTGCCGAACGACAAGATCCTCATCCGGCAGGACTTCTGTTCCGAGCGGCAACGCGAGATCCAGGAGCCGCCAAGTGGTTCCCGTCGGGCTTAGTCCGGACGCACACTCGACTGGGCCAGTGTTCGGGAATGTCACCCGAACGGGGCGGTCATACTCCGCGCGTGGGTGGACGCTGCGAGAGCGACCCGCCGGGGCCTGACCCGGAAGGAACCAGTCTTCGAACGGCACGGCTGAGGCTTCTCCCGCTGACAAGCCGCGACGAGTCCGACCATGCTCGTGCATCGAGGAATGCAGCGGACGCCTTGCGCGACACCCGCGCGGCCGATGTCCAGTGGCGCGAGCACGGCTTCGGCCCGTGGGCCGTCCGGGACAAGCAGGGCAGCTGCTTCCTCGGCTGCGCCGAGCTGCGTCTCGCCGGCGACGGCATCGAGGGCATCGCCCCCGACGAAGTCGAGGCGGGCTGGTGGGTGACCGAGGACCGGCGGAATGACGGCATCGCGACCGAAGCGATGGAAGCGGCGATCGACGATCTCTTCAGCCGCACCGACGTCGAGACGATCACGGCGTACATCTCGGACGGGGGAAACGAAGCATCCCGCCGCGTGGCAGCCAAGCTCGGATTCTCGGTACGCGGCCGAGGCCACGGGCGCTCGGGCGAGCCGATGACGGTTTACACGCTTCCCCGCGATGATTGGCTGCGACAACGGCCCTGAGGCAAGCGCTCGGAGTAAGGACCGTCTCGCCTGCGCGAGCGTCCTGTCACTCGACGACCTCTGCTCCCCATCGGGAGCCTGACGCGGACTACGCGCCGTCGTGTACGAGCGCGAGCTCGGGACGCGCCGCGAGGATGAGCATCGCGTGGCTCCAGCCCAGCGGGACGACCCACGCCGGGGCGCCGTCGCGGGTCACCTGCTCCGGGAGCAGCCCGAGCGGAGTCTGGCGCGCGAGCACGTACTCGGTCGCGCTCCGCAGCTGCGCGTCGTCGCCTGCCTGACGCTGCGCCAGCCCGAGCCACAGCGTCGAGATGAGCCAGGGGTTGCCGCCCGCGTAGTGGTCGTCCTGGTGGCGGAGCACTCCTCCGTCGGGAAGCTGGAGCTCCCGCTCCACGGCGGCGACGGTCGCGCGCATCCGGGGCGAGTCGGGCTCGACTGCGCGGAACGGCCACGAGAGGCCGAGCAGCGAGCTGTCGACGCGCGCGTCCTCGGTGTCGACGCTGCGGACAGCCCGCGTCGGATACCGCAGGCTGCGATCGAAGATCGCGGGTGGCTCGTCGCCGAGCTCGTCCGACCGGCCGACCCAGCGGGAGCGCAGGTACCTGCCGTGCTCCTCGCTCCACAGGTGCGCTTCGATGCCGGTGCGAATGCCCTCGGCGACATCCCGGTAGCGGGCGACGAGGCCCGGCTCGTGCCGAGCCGCCATGGCCGCGGCGGCGTTAAGGCCGCCGTATGTCGCGGCCGCGCTGTACGAGTGCTGTCCGTCGGTCTGCTCCCAGAGGTCGACGCTTGGTAGCGGGAGGCCCGTGTCGCGGTCGATGAAGCCGCAGAGGAAGTCCGCTGCCGCCCGTGCCGAGGGCCAGAGCTCGCGGTCGAGCGCTGCGTCGCCGAGCTCGCGCCAGGCGGCCTCGTACGCAAAGACGACGACACCCGTCTCGTCGAGCTGGTGGAGCCCCCAGCTCGGCGCCAGCGAGCCGTCGGTCCAGTAGCGCTGGAGCCAGAGCCCTTCGGGCGCCTGTTCTCGCGCGAGCCAGCGCAGCGCCGGAACCGCCAGGTCACCGCGACCCGCAGCCAGGAAGCTCAGGACGACGAACGCGAGGTCGCGTGGCCAGACGAAGCCGTAGCCACCCGACTGCTCGAAGGCCGGGTCGAACTCCGGTGCGGCGATCGTCGCGCCGGTCTGGCGATCGGTCAGCTGCTCGAGAACGAGAAGCGAGCGCGAATAGAGGCCGCAGACATCCCCTTGCTCCGCAGCGGGCTCGGCGAGCGCGATGGTCTCTCGGTCGTACGCGGCTCGTTCGGACGCGAGAACGTCGAAGCCAACCTCGGCGGGCCGGCCGAGCCGGGCGATGGCCTCGTCGGGCGTCGCTCCGAAGGCAGCGAGGACGAGAGCCTCGTCCTCCACTGCCCCCGAAATCGTGCCGTCGACGGGCGCTCGATGGACGACGACGTCGTGCGTCACTTCGTGGCCGTTCGACTCGCGGAGCGTCGCCTCCGCGTCGGCGGCGACGAGCGACACGGCGAGCGCCACGCCGCGGAGGTAGAAGACCAGCGCGCCGGAGCCAGGGTCGACGTAGCCGGCGACGCTGCGCTCCGCTCCATCCAGGCTCGGGGAGACGTGGACGACGAGCCGGGTCGGCATCGACGAGCGCACGCCGCGCGCCAGCACCGGCTCGCGCGTCGTGACGAGGTCCGACACCTCGACGGTCAGCGCGCCGTTCCGGGCCGTCGTGCGGAGGACCGACGCTCCGTCCGCGAACGACTGGCTCCAGGTCAGGGGCTCCTCGTCGAGCCAGCGCGTCGCGCCGTCGACCTCGACCCCCAGGCGCAGCTCCCCGAGGTGCTGGCCGTGGTCGACGTTGGGCCAGAAGAGGCGCTCGATCTCGCCGCGATCGCTGATCGTCGCCAGCAACGATCCGTTCCCGAGCAGGGCTGCGGGGCGAAAGGCGTACCGGCGCCCCGTCCCGTCGAGTGCCTCCCGCAAGTTCTCTCGCACGGCCATCAGCGACGCACCTGCACCGCGATCACCGGCGATGTCGAGATCGTCCCGTCGCTCGAGCGGACGACCGCGACGGCGGACACGTTCTCACCTCGCTTGAAGCGCCGCGGATCGAGAAACGCGCGATACGGGGCACCGTCGTCGACGGCGACGCGGATCCACTGGTTCGCGCCGGCGCGGCGGATGGCGAAGGCGATGCTCGCCGGGTCACGGCCGACGACCGTGGCCCTCAGAACTCTGAAGTTCGTGAACTGGTCGGTCGAGACGCGAAGCGTCGCGCGGACGGCGCCGCGCCGGGGCAACTGCCCGTCCGCTCGAGCGACCACCGCGCCGAGCGCAGGGATCCCCACCGAGATCCGCCCCACGGCGTCGGTCTCGAAGAGCTTGACGTCGGATCCCCAGTGCTGGATCCAGCGGGTGGAGGGCGTCGAGGTCGTGATGGTGACGCTCGCGTCCTCCTCGCTAGCGTTGAACGCGACGAGGTACTCGCGCCGGTCCTCGTGGTCGAAGCGGCTCACGATGAGCACGCCCTCCCGCGCGTAGCGCACGACCGTCGATCCGGTGGCAAGGGCAGGGAACCGCTCGCGGAGTTGTGCGAGCTGGCGGATTCCGGACGCGACGTGGTTCGAGACCGTGTCGACGTCGAACGAGCTGCCCGTCCCGATCGGCGGGCCGCCGACCCGCTCCTCGGTGCGCCACTCGGCGACCTGCGTCGGGAACATGTCCTGACGCGCGGCCTTGTCCCCGCCCCGGCCGATCATCCCCACCTCGTCGCCGTAGTACACGACCGGTGCGCCGCGCAGGAAGTAGAGCAGCGCATGCCCGAGGACGACGCGATTCGTGAGCTCGACGCCGCTCGCACCGGTCTGCTGCTTGATCAGCAGCGCGGCACGGCCGACGTCGTGGTTCCCGAGGAACGTCGCTGGCGTCGGCGCAAGCCCGTCCGCCCGGCGGAAGTAGTCGTCGTCCGCAAGCCGGTTCGCGATTCCCCGCGAGCCGGCCGAGCCGCCCGCGTAGCGCACGAGCGCGTCCTGGAGCGGGAAGTCGATGACGTTCGGAAGCGCGCGCTCGCGCGCGAAGGTCGCGAGCTCCGCGGCATCCGAGAGCGTCACCTCGCCGAATATCTCGAAGTCGCGGACGCCGGCCGCGCGAGCGGCGGCGCGGATCTTCGGCACCCACGAGCGGAAGAACGCGTGATCGACGTGCTTCGCGGTATCGATCCGGAAGCCGTCGAGCTTGTACCTGCGGACCCAGTCCCCGTACACCTGGGCGAGCCCGGAGACGACGAACGGCTGCTCGGTGAAAAGGTCGTCGAGGCCGAAGAAGTCGCCCTGCTCGAAGCACACGGGCGAGCAGCTCCCGAAGTCGATGTCGCCGCGGTTGTGGTAGCGAACGACGTCGTTCAGCCACGCAGGGCGCTTCGCCTCGCGGTTCTGGCCGAAGACGATCGCCTGCCGCGGCTGGTAGCGCGCCGAGAGGCAAGGGAAGCGCTGTCCGCCGGCGTAGCGCTGTGCGGAGAACGGCTCTGCCCTTGCAGTCGCGGAACGGCGCCTCGTCAGGCCCGCGAAACGTGGTCCCGCCCGAGAGCAGGACGACGTCGGCCGTGTGGTTCACGACGACGTCGAGGTACACCTTCATGCCGAGCCGGTGTGCGCAGTCGGCGAACGCCGCGAAGTCGTCGTTCGTTCCGAGGTGCGGGTCGACCGACGTGAAGTCTCGTCCCCAGTAGCCGTGGTAGGCCGCGCTATCGGCCTGCACGGCCTGCTGGACCACCGCCGGCGTGACCCAGATCGCCGTGAACCCGAGATCGGTGAGCCGTGCGAGGCCCGTGCGCGTGTCGGTGCAGGTCCCGGTGAGCCCCTTCAGGTCGCCGCCGTGGTACCAGCCGGTGTCGGTCGGATCGAACCCGGTGATGGAGCGCCCGCCGGTCAGTCCTCCGCGATCGTTCGACGGATCTCCGTTCGCGTACCGGTCCGGCATCACGAAGTAGACGCGCTGCGATGCGAACGACGTATACGTCGGCGGCTTGGAGAGCGCCTCTAGCGCCGCTCCGGTCGGCGGCGGAACGGCATCGGGGGACGCATCCGCGACCGCGGCAACGATCCCGACCGTAACGACGGCGGCCAGAGTGACGGCTCTAGCGAAGCGCCGCACCGGTCTCCTCGTCGAAGAAGTGGATGCTGCTCGTGTCAACGGCAACGGAGATCGTTTGTCCGAGGCTCAGGTCCAGACGGGCGGGGAAGCTCGCGACGAGGTTCGGACTGGCGAGCCCCTCCTCCGTCTCCTCCTCGATGCCGGCACCGCGCACGCCGGTGGCTCGCACCCGGTCGGCGTCGACGTGCAGATGTGCCATCAGGCTGGCTCCGAGTGCCTCCACGAGCTCGACGCGCGCGTCGAGAGTCGGCAAGTCCGGGCGCGCGGACGCGGGATGGATGTCCTCGGCACGCATCCCGACGACCACGTCCCTCCCGTCCATGGCCCGGATGCGGGAGTAGCGGGTGATGCAGGCGATCCCGACCGGAAGCCGGCTTTCGCCGACCTCGACGGTCACGGACTCGCCGTCCAGGCAGGATCTTTCCGCGGAAGAGGTTCATCGGCGGCGTGCCGATGAAGCTCGCGACGAACAGGTTCGTCGGCTCGTCGTAGAGCTGCTGCGGCCGGTCGACCTGCTGGAGCACGCCCATGCTCATGACCGCGACGCGGTCGCCCATCGTCATGGCCTCGACCTGGTCGTGCGTGACGTAGATCGTCGTCGTGCCGAGCTCGTGCTGGAGCTTCGCGATCTCGGCCCGCATCTGGACTCGCAGCTTGGCGTCGAGGTTCGAGAGCGGCTCGTCCATGAGGAAGACCTGCGGGTTGCGGACGATCGCCCGGCCCATCGCGACCCGCTGCTTCTGGCCTCCCGAAAGCTCCCGGGGCTTGCGCGCGAGATACGGCGTCAGGTCGAGGAGCTTCGCCGCCCACGCGATCCGGTCGTTGACGTCCTTCTTCGGGGTCTTCCGCAGCCGCAGGCCGAACGCGATGTTGTCCGCGACCGACAGGTGCGGGTAGAGCGCGTAGTTCTGGAAGACCATCGCGATGTCGCGATCCTTCGGCGAGAGGTCGTTCACGACGCGCTCCCCGATCGAGATCGTCCCGTCGCTGATCTCCTCGAGGCCCGCGACCATGCGCAGCGCGGTCGTCTTGCCGCAGCCCGACGGTCCGACGAGGACGAGGAACTCGCCGTCCTGGACGTAGAGCGAGAGGTCCTGCACGGCGTGGACCCCTCCGTCGTAGAACTTGTCCACCTCTTTCAGCTGAACGTCGGCCACAGCCGGTACCCCTTCCTCACGTGACTCTCCAGGCGTGGAACGCAGGGCCCTCGGCGGGGAGGGCAACGTGCTCACCGTCGATCTCGCAGTCCGCTCCGGCCAGGGTCTCGAGCTCCCGTCCGCCGAGGGCTGCAAGCGGCAGGCGGACCTGCTCGTGCGCGGCGCGCGAGGCGAGGCAGAGGACGGTCTCGTCCCGTGACTCGCGCAGGTACGCGATCGCGTCGGCGGAGACGTGCGCGTAGCGGATCCCGCCGCGAGCGAGTGCAGGGCTCCCACGCCTCAGCGACACGAGCCGGCGATAGCCCTCGAGAAGCTCGTTGTCCCAGGTCTCGGGCCGGCTCCACGGCATCGTGCGGCGCGCGTCCTCGCCCCACTCCCCCTCGAGCCCGAGCTCGTCGCCTGCGAACACCATCGGGACTCCGGGCATGGTCATCTGCAGGCCGACCCCGACGAGCTGGCGCTCGCGCGAGCCGGAGATCGTCCGGAACCTGGCGGTGTCGTGGCTGTCGAGGATCAGCCACGAGTGGAGCGCTGCGCTCCAGGAAATTCCGGCGCGAAAGCGGCTCATCGTCGCGACGGCGGAGCTGCCGGGCAGTCGCGGAACTCCAACGGGGAGGCCGAGGAACCCACTCCTCTGCTCCTCCGGAAGCGCGTCTCCCCGCAACCAGGTCCAGACCGGTCGCGTGAACCCGGCGTAGTTCATGGTCCCGTGCCAAGCGCCCAGGCGGAGATCAGCGCGTGCGTCGTGCGCGTGCTCGGCTACGACCACGGCGTCCGGCCTCGACGCGAGAGCCGACGTTCGAACACCGCGTGAGACCTCAGGCAGAAGGTCGGCCTCGTGCAGGCGGCCGGTCATGTTGGCGACGTCGATCCGCCAGCCGTCGAGCGAAAACGGCGGCTCGAGCCAGCGGCGCACGACCGACTCGGAGCCGTCGAACACGCGCCGACGCAGCTCCTCGGACGAGTAGTCGAGCTTCGGCAGCGACGGCACGCCGAACCAGCTCTCGTAGCCGGCCTCGAGCCGGTCGTCGAAGAAGAAGAACTCGCGCTCCGGCTCGTGGCCGTCTCGCGCGGACGTGAACCAGGGGTGCCCGTCCCCTACGTGATTCGTCGTGAGGTCGCCGAGAATGCGGAACCCACGCTCGTGCGCCGCGTCGACGAGCGAGGCGAGCGCCTTGTCGCCGCCGAGGAGCGGATCGACCTCGTCGAAGCTTCTTGCGTCGTAACGGTGTGTGCTCCCGGCCGGGAAGAACGGCGTCAGGTAGAGCACGTTCATGCCCAGGCGCTCGATGTGGTCGAGATGCCGCTCGACCCCGGCCAGGTCACCGCCGAACCACTCGAAGGGCGTCTCCGGCCCGCGCCCCGTGGGACGCTCGTCCCATTCGCGGCGCACGGTCCACTCCGGGGGGTCTCCGTCGAGCCCGGACGACGCGAAGCGGTCGGGGAAGATCTCGTACACGACCGACTCGAGATGCCAGGCCGGCCCGCCAGCGCCCGGCGTCGCGACGAAGTCGTCCGCGTCGGGCACGTCGAACGGCTGCACCCCGTTTCCGTTGAGCCACGCGTAGCCGAAGTCACCGCCCGCGAGCAGCCAGCGGTACGGAGTCGCGGGGTTCTCCACCGGGAACGTTGCGCGCCACCAGATGTCGGTGTCGGTCTCGCGGTCGACCTCGCCCGGCGCGACCCGAGGCTCGCCGTCGCAAACGTAGCGCAGCACCACGGCGTCCACGGCAGTCGCGCGCGGCACTCGCAGGAGCACGGTCGTGTCCTCGCCGAGCTCATCCGGCTGCCCGGACACGTACAGATCGGAGCCGTCGTGGTGCGGCTGGTCGAGGAGCGCGCTCATCCCTTCACCGCGCCACGCGTGAGGCCCTCGGCGATGTACCGCTGGAGGAAGAAGAAGAGGATCACGACCGGGATCGCGGCGAGCACGACGCCCGCGCAGAACGTCCCCCACTGCTGCGCGTACTTGTCTTGGATGAACGTGTACAGGCCAACGGACATCGGCCACTTGTTACTCGAGTCGAGAAGAACGCTCGCGATGACGAACTCGTTGATCGTGAAGATGTACGAGATGAGCGCGACAACCGCGAGCACCGGTGTTGCGAGCGGCAGGATGATTGCCCAGAAGACCTGGGACGGCGTCGCGCCGTCGACGCGCGCCGACTCGTCCAGGGAGTCGGGGATCGAGTCGAGGAACCCCTTCATCAACCAGGTGTTCACGCCGAGCGCGCCGCCGAGATAGACGAGGATGACGCCGCTACGTGTGTCGAGGCCGATCGCCGGGAACACGTCGCCGACTCGCAGGACGATGAGGTAGACCGCGACCACCGCGAGGAAGGTCGGGAACATCTGGATGAGGAGGAGCGACGTCATCCCCATCCGCCGCCCCTTGAACCGGTAACGGGCGAAAGCGTAGGCGGCGAGAACACCGAAGAACACCGAGATGATCGCCGTCGCCCCGGAGATGACGAGCATGTTCACGTACCAGCTCTTGTACGGGACGTCGAGGCCCTCCTCGGCCGTCCCGACCTCCCCGGGGGCGCCGCTCAGGATCGCCCGGAAGTTGTCGAGGGTGACCTCGTCGGGGATGAGACCCGACCCTGACAGGGAGTCGACCGGGTTGAAGGCCGAGGAGACGACATACAGGATCGGGAAGAGCGCGAATGCGATCGCGAGGAGGGCGACGAGGTATCGCCACCAGTTGCCCGCCAGAAATCCTTTCCCGCGCCGTCTGGCCGCCGCAACCTGTGGCGTCGCGACAGTTTCTGCCTGATCCAGCGTGGTCATCGGATCGTCTCCAGGCTCTTCGTGCGCCAGAACGAGACCGCCGAGATGCCGGCGACGATGAAGAAGATGAAGATCGACATCGCGGCCGCGACCCCGTACTGCGCGCCCTGTCCGGCCGAGAAAGCGAGCTTGTACGTGTAGCTGATGAGGATGTCCGTGGAGCCCGCGACGGCCTGCTCGACTCCGTACGGCCCGCCGCCCGTCAGGAAGTAGATGTTGTTGAAGGCGTTGAAGTTGAACGCGAAAGACGCGATCAGGAGCGGCGCGGTCACGACGAGGAGCAACGGGAGCGTCACGCGCCGGAAGACCTGCAGCGGGCCGGCGCCGTCAACACGAGCTGCCTCCGTCAGCTCCTCCGGCACGGCCTGGAGCGCCGCCGTGCAGACGAGGAACCAGTACGGGAAGCCGAGCCAGACGTTGACGAGGATGCAGGAGACCCGCGCCCACCAGGGATCGAAGAGCCACGGGATGTCGAGGCCGAGCGTCTGGTTGATCGTCCCGAACTCGTCGTTGAGCAAGCCCGCCCAGACGAGCACGACGAGGAACGAAGGGATGGCGAAGGGGAGCACGAGGAGCGACCGCTGGAGCCGCCGGAGCTTGAGGTCGGGCTTGTTCAGGACGATCGCGAGGAAGAGACCAATGGCGAACTGAATGAAGACGGAGAGGAACGCGAAGGCGAACGTCCACGCGAACACGCGGATGAACGGGTCGCGTATGAGCGGGTCGGTCAGGATCGTCGAGAAGTTCTCGAAGCCGATGTGCGTGCGCCACCCGGGCTCGAGCTTCTCGCCGGAGGCGGACTCGTACGAGCCGTGGTCGTTGTCCCGGTACACGACGCCGGTCTCGATGTTCCGGAACGCGTCTGTCGCCTCGACGTAGACGAGCGTCGGCTGGAGCTCGACCGCAATGCTGATGCCCTCGGCGCGGACGAAGGTGTCCTCGCCGGTGGGAATGACGAGCGCCCGGAGCGCCGAGTCGATCCCGAAGAGATCCGCTCCCTGAACGACCTCGTAGCCCTCTGCCGCTGTGATGGTCCCGACCTCGACGGTCGTGGTCTCGGCCGGAAGCGGCTCCAGGCCGTCCTTGGAGCCGACGTAGAGGCTCCCGCCGGAATCGTCGACGAGCAGGAGCACGAGCTCGCCGTCCTTCGTCGCCGGCGTCGCGGTGTACGTCCTGCCGTCGGCCGGAGCGACGAGCGAGACCTCCTGAATCGCAAAGATCGCCTCGTCCTTGGTCAGGTTGTGGCCGGTCGACCAGTTGGTGAACGCGATGTTGGCGTTCGAGACGATGGGGATGACCGCGAACGCGACGAGAAAGATCGTTCCGGGGATGAGGAACTTGAGCGGGATGAGCCGCTTGCTCGGATACAGGTAGGCGAAGTCGATGAACAGCAGGGCAGCGCCGATCGCGAGCGCAGCGATCCACTTCTCGTCCCCGAGCAGGACGCCGACCGCCCAGATTCCGAGAGCGTTGACTGCTCCGAGGAGAACGAGCTTGATGAGGAGGCCGAGAGGCCCCGAGAAGAACCCGATCGCCCGCGCGAGCAGCGAGGGGTCGGGCACCGCCGGCGCGGCCGGCGCAGTCGGGATGGAGGCGCTTGTCACTGGGGGTCAGGGTCCTCCGCCAGCACGTGGTTTGGAGGGGCGCGGCCCGTCCGAGCCGCGCCCCTCGTTGCAGTTGTGGATCAGCCGATCTTCTGCGCGATGCTTCGCTGCGCGCCGAGGAAGGACTTGCGAGCGGGAATCGAGCCCGCGCCCTTCGTCGAGCGCACCCACGCTGCGCCGAGGTCGCCCCAGACGCTGTTCATCGCCGGGATGTTCGGCATCGGGACGCCGCCCGCGGATGCCGCGCCGAACGCCTTGAGGTTCGGGTCCTTGACCAGCTTGCCCGCTGCCATGTTCGCCGGATAGCGACCGTTGGCGGAGGCCAGGGCGAGCTGAGGAGCGGGCCTCATCATGTAGCTCGCGACGAGGTCCTTGGCGAGGCTCTCCACGCCGTGCGCTGCCGAGAACTTCGTGACCATGAAGCCCTGCACGCCGAGGAACGGCGTCGCCTTGCGGCCGGGCACGATCTGCGGGAACGCCGAGATC
Source organism: uncultured Actinomycetes bacterium (assembly GCA_963736295.1). GTDB lineage: Bacteria > Actinomycetota > Thermoleophilia > Gaiellales > Gaiellaceae > GMQP-bins7. The sequence continues at coordinate 2,137,389 of CAVTOH010000004.1, read as the reverse complement.
TTGAACTTGATCCCGGCCTTCACGACGTCGCCGACGAACCACGGGCCTGTGACGTAGTACGCGACCTTGCCCTTCGTGAAGAGGTCACGCGCCGAGTCCCACTGGACCTGCGAGCGAATGAGCCCTTCCTTGTTCCACTTGTCGATCAGCGGTGCGTTGCGGAGGAACGCGCGATTCGCAACGCCGATGTCCGACGCGTCGAGGTTGCCCGCCTTGTTCGTGCCGAAGATGTAGCCGCCGAGGCCGGAGAAGAACGGGTACATGTGATACGCGTCTCCGCCTGCACCCTGCTGCACGGCCAGCCCGACCTGCGCCTTGGTCCGCTTCTTGACCTTGAGGGCCTGTCGCTCGAGGTCGGCGAACGAGGTCGGGACCTTCGCGAGCTTCGTATTCGTGAGCAACGCAATGTTCTCGAGCGCAACCGGAGCCCCGTAGAGCTTCTTGATCGCGGTGCCGTACGAGAACGCGTTCAGCGCGTAGGCCGGGAACTGCTTCCTCGTCGCCGCCGACGGCGACAACGGGAGAATCGAGCCGTTCGCGGACAGCTCGCCGATCCAGTCGTGCGCACCGACGATGACGTCCGGCGCGGTCTCGGTCGCCACGGTCGCAAGCTGTGAGCGAATCTGGCCGAAGTCCTTCTGTACGACCTGGACGCTGACGCCCTTCGAGGCAGCCCACGCGTTCGCGACCTGGGTCACGGCGGGGTTGCGGTCGGCGTCCGCCCAGATCACGACTGTCGCGTTCTGATTCGGTGCGGATGTGCCGGCCGACACGACCACGACGGCCATGAGTGCCGCCAGGGTCACGCCGGCTACAACCCGCAGCCTTCGACTACTCAACATTCGATGCCCTCCTTGGGAGCGGGAAACGCTGCGCCGGATGAAAGATGTTTCATCTCCATGAAACGGCGCCTGGGAGCCTAACCGGAATGTGTCGACCGGTCAAGCGTGAAAACTGCTCATCGGCGTGGTTATGATCGTGCACACTGCGATGATCGTGTTTCTGCACCTTGAAATTCCTGCTGTGTCCCCGCCGAGAGCGGCCGTGCGCCGGAGCGATGGCCAGCCTTAGAGACGTCGCGGATCGCGCGGGAGTTAGCGTCGCGACCGCCTCGCGCGTCGCGAGCGGATCGGCTGTCGTCCGGCCGGAGACCCGCGATCGCGTCGAGCGCGCGATGCGCGACCTGCTCTACGTGTCCGCCACGCACGTCGCGCCCGCGGGTGCGATCGGACTGTTCGTGCCGGAGTTCGGCAACCCCGTCTTCGCCGCGCTCGCGGAGGCGATGGAGATGTACGCAGCGCGGTCCGGGCTCGCGACGATCCTGTGCAACACGCACGGCTCGGCCGGGCGCGAGCTCGACTACGTCCGCATGCTGCTCGAGCGCCGCGTCGAAGGGATGATCTTCATCTCCGCCGAGATCACGGACGTCCGCGGGGAGCACTCCCACTACGTCCAGCTCATCGAGCGTGGGGCGCGACTCGTGTTCGTGAACGGAGGATCCGAGGAGCTCGAGGTGACCTCGGTGGGCGTCGACGAGCGGGCCGCGGGACGCATCGCCACCGAGCATCTCGCAGCACTCGGGCACGAGCGAATCGGATTCGTGGCCGGAAGCGCATTCGCACTCCCCACCCGGGAGAAGATGCGCGGCCGCGCCGACGCGCTGCGAGCTGCCGGTCTCTCGGACGGCCTGGTGGCCAACGCCGAATTCAACGTCCCCGGTGGGCGCGCCGCCCTCGCGGAGCTGCTCGCACGACCGGACGACGAGCGCCCGACCGGCGTCATCTGCTCGAACGACCTGATGGCGATCGGAGCGTTGCAGGAGGCGAGCTTCCGCGGCCTTCGAGTCCCGGAGGACCTCTCGATCGTGGGCTTCGACGGGATCGAGGCCGCCAGCTGGACGCAGCCACCGCTCACGACCATCGAGCAGCCGATCGAGGAGATCGCGCGGACGGCGGTCACGGCGCTCCGAGACCAGGTCGGGCAGCCGACCGAGCGGCAGCCGAGCTACGTGTTCAGGCCGCGGCTTCGCGCCGGAGGAACGACGGCGTCGCCGTCGAGCGCTCGCGCGACGTCGTAGAAGTCCGCGTACGGCTCGAACGGCACGCCCTTCGCGGTCAGGTAACGCGCGAGGCCGTCGCGGGCGAAGACCCGGCTCCGCGAGGAGCGCGACGCAGCGGTCCGAGACGCCGTCGCCGACGTAGGCGATGCCGTCCAGCTCCGCGATGTCGGCGCGCTTGCACGGCTCCCCGCAGACCGGACAGGGCTCCTGGTTCCGGAAGATCGCCCGCCACCCGTCTGGGCGGGGGTCGAGCCGGTTCGCGACGACTTCGAGCTGCAGGCCCTCACGCTCGAGGACCGGGTCGATCAGCTCACTGAAGCCGCTGGAGACCACCAGCGGTCGATACGTCCTGGCGAACTCCGGAAAGCCGGGGCGTAGCCGTGCGTGCTCACGCACCCAGTCGACGACCTGCGCGAGAGGCGTGGACACGGTCGCGGTCTCGATCGCGATGACCTCGTTGAGCGTCAAGCGCCCGAGCTCGCTCTCCGTCGCCTCGTAGATCCGCTCGTCGCCGAACGTCGTGATCACCGCTTCGAGAAAGTCGACGTCGGTGGCGGTTCCGTCCCAGTCCATCACGACTTGCACGATCAGCCTCCGACCGTCGCGTCGAGCACGCCGAGATCCCCGACGTCGATCTCGACCGCTTCGCCGGGTGCGGTCTCGACGGCTCCGAGCGCCGGCCCGACCACGAGATCGCCGGGGACGAGCCTCGTTCCGACGACAGCCAGGTCGCGTGCGGCCGTCCAGTCGAAGCCGTCGAGGCGCGCGCACAGCCGCTCGTCACCATTCACCCGCACGACCGCGTCGACGGTACCGGGATCCAGCTCGTCGGGTGTGACTACGAGTGGACCGAGACCGAGCGCGAAGTCACGATCCTTCGGCGGCGTCAGACCCGGTCGACGCCAGTCCGCGCAGACCGTGTATCCGCCGATCTCGCCCTCCGCGCCGACGACGGCGGCTAGCCGAGGCAGCAGCGTGAGCCTGCCCTGCGCTCGGCCGGGGCTGATCGCGGAGCCCGGGTGAACGATCGCCGCCGGGTTGGCGAACGCGAAGGTCTGCTGATCCTCGAAGACGCGCACCGAGGGCGGATGCAGGACCGGCGCCAGCAGTCGAGCTCCATCGAGCGGGTACACGGCGTGCTCCCGCGCGATGCCGCCCCCGGTGAAGAACGCCTGGAGCGTCTGCGCGGCGAACTGGATCACGTGCTCGTCCTCGATGCGCCCGACCCAGCCGCGCTCCATCGGATGCTCGACGGGATGGAACATGCAGAGCTTCACGGCTCGGTGTGGACGATGACGTCCGAGATTCCGGGCACCGCGGTCCGAACGCGCTCCTCGACCGCGCTCGCCCGGGCATGCGCCGCTGCGAGCGACGCGCCACCCTCGAGCGCGACCGTTAGGAAGACGACGATCCCCTCGTCGGTCCGAACGAACCTGAGCTCGCGCGGCGCGGCTCCGGTCTCCTCGCGGACCGCTCGTTCGACCGCATCCGTATTGACCGCGACCTCCCTTGCCTCGGCCGTCTCTGCCAGAGGCTCGAGATGCGTCTGCACGAACTCGACCTCGGGCACGGCCCCGATGATCGCGCGCTCGACCTCCTCCGCGAGCTCGTGCGCCTGCACGAGTGGAAGGTCGCCCGGAAGCTTGAGGTGGAGGGACGCCTCGACGCGGCCGTCGACCTCGAGGACCACGAGGTTGTGGATCTCGCGCACCTGGGGGACGCCGAGCGCCGCGGCCAGCACCCGCTCGCGTATCTCGCCCTCCGCACCACGAGGCTCGACGTGGACGACGACGTCGGCATCGGGGAGCCGCGCGCGCAAGGCATCCTCGACTCGATCGGCGGCCGCGTGGCCCTGCCCGACGGCCGCACTAGGCGCGATTCCGATGACGACGTCCGCGAAGTGCGCCCCGCCTGCCTCTCGCACGCGCAGCCGCCGGAGCTCCACCGGCGGGTCGAGCTCCGCGATCGCCTCGCGAGCAACGTCCTCAGCATCGACGGGAGCCCGGTCCATGAGAACGTGCACGTTCCGTCGCAGGAGCCGACTGGCGGCCAGGATCACGAGCGCGGCGACGAAGAGCGCGGCGATCGAGTCGCCCTGCCTGTGGCCGAGCGCGACCGCGCACAGTCCGGCGAGGACTGCGAGCGTGCCGGCGAGATCGCTCCCGAAATGAAGCGCGTTCGCGCGTAGCGCCTCACTTCGGTGCTCCTGAGCGGTGCGCCACGAAACGCTCAGCCGCGATGTGTCGATCACGAGCACGAAGGCGATGGCCGCGAAGGTCCACCAGGTCGCATCCACCTCGAACTCGATGGCTCCTGCAAGCCGTGCAATGGCCGCGCCGGCGATCGCGAGGCTGACGAGGATGAGGAACCCGCCCTCGGCCAGCGCAGCGAGGTTCTGAGCCTTCCCGTGCCCGTACGGATGACCTTGATCCGCCGGCCGGACTGCGACCGACACCGCGAAGAACGTGACCAGCGCGGCGGCCAGGTCGGTTCCGGAGTGCGCAGCTTCCGCGAGCAGGCCGAGGCTCGAGCTCGCGAGCCCCGCGACGAGCTTGATCGCGATCAGGAGGCAGGCGGCCCCGACCGAGACGAGTGCGGTTCGCCTCTGGGGCGACATGGGCGGAAGGCTACGGAGTCAGCTGGTCGCCGCGTAGAGCGCCCAGCGATCCGGGACGCCCTTCAGCTCGTGCTCGCCGCGCTCGCGAAAGGAGATGCCCGAGCCGACGACCGCATCGCGCACGGTGCGCGTCACCAACACCTCACCCGGCTCGGCCAACGCAGAGACGCGCGCACCGATGTGCACGGCGATTCCGGCCACGCCCCCCGAATGACGCGTGACCTCGCCGGCATGGAGCCCGCAGCGGACGTCGAGACCGCTGAGGCGCGCCTCGTCTCGAATCCTCCTGGCACAGCGGATCGCGCGCGTTGGACCGTCGAAGGTCGCAAGGATCCCGTCGCCCGCTGTGTCCTCCAGCTTCCCTTCGAATGCCGCGAGCGCCGTGCGCACGACCTGCTCGAAGCGCCCGAGGGCGACTCCCCACGTCCGATCGCCGAGCTCGGCCGCGACTGCCGTCGAGCCGACGACATCGACGAAAAGTACGGTTGCGAGCACGCGATCCCAGTCGCCGGCCCCGCTCGATGAGCCAGTGATGAACTCCTCGACCAAGCCGATGAGGTCCGGGTCTGGCACGGGCCAGTGATCAGCGCTTTCGCGCTCGACGTAGCGTGCGCCACTGATGTGCTCGGCGAGGTACCGCCCGTGGCCGACACGGACGAACACGTTGTCGCGGCTGTGGATGACGAGCGTCGGAACCTCCACGAGCGGAAGAACGTCCCGCGCGTCGAGCGCGAGAATCGTCTGCAGCTGAGCGCGGGCGACCCGCGGCGTCGCACCGAAGCGCTCGACCCGCGCCCACCAGTCGACGACTCCGGGCCGCTGAGCGACCGACGGCCCCAGCCCGAGCGCATGGACACCTGTGCCCCATTGCCGTTCCAGCGCGTCGAGGTATGGCTCGTGCAGATGCTCCGGCAGGCCCGCGGGATAGTCCTCGGCGCGAGCGAATCTCGTGTATCCGTTGACCACGACGAGCGAGTCGATCCGCTCCGGATGTGTCGCAGCGGCCCTGAGCGCCACCTGTGCTCCGAGCCCATGAGCGACGAGGCTCGCACGCTCGACTTCGGCGGCGTCCATGACGGTCACCAGGTCGTGCATCCAGCTCTCGATAGGAGTGCCTTCGACCAGCGGGCCTGACATACCGACGCCGCGCGTTCCGAGCCAGAGCACGCGAGAGAAGCGCGCGAGTGACGTGAACCAGTCCGCCATGAAGGGCTGCTCGACGAGCGCTTCCAGATGGCTCGCCCAGTCGAGCACGACGACGATGTCACGAGGGCCCTCACCCAGGACCTGGTACGCGATGTCAGCGTCGCCCGAGCGGGCGTACTGCGTGCTGGCGAGCGCCACCGACGCTAGAGGTTGCCGCGTAGAGCCTGCTCGCGCTCGATCGCCTCGAAGAGCGACTTGAAGTTGCCGATCCCGAAGCCGCGCGACCCGTGCCGCTCGATCACCTCGAAGAAGAGCGTCGGCCGGTCCTGGACGATCTTCGTGAAGAGCTGGAGCAGGTAGCCCTCCTCGTCGCGGTCGGCGAGGATGCCCATGGAGCGGAGGTCCGCCCAGTCCTCCTCGATCTCGCCGACGCGCTCCTGGACGATGTCGTAGTAGGTGTCGGGTGTCGCGATGAAGAGCACGCCGTGCTCGCGGAGCGCTGCGACCGTCTTGACGATGTCGTTCGACTGCATCGCAACGTGCTGCACGCCCGGCCCGCCATGGAACTCGAGGTATTCCTCGATCTGGCTCTTCCGCTTGCCCTCGGCCGGCTCGTTGATCGGGAACTTGATCTTGCCCTCACCGTCTGTCATCACCTTCGACATGAGCGCCGAGTACTCGGTCGAGATGTCCTCGTCGGTGAAGTGCGTGAGCTGCGTGAAGCCGAGCACGCGCTCGTAGAAGCCTACCCACTCGTCCATGCGGCCCAGCTCGACGTTGCCGACGACGTGGTCGATCGTGATCAGGCCGACGCCGGGTGACGGAGCTCCGTTCGGCGAGACGGACTGGTACCCGGGCAGATATGGGCCCGCGTACTCGGAGCGGTTGACGAACGTGTGGATGTTGTCGCCGTAGGTCGCGATCGCCGCAAGCTCGACGCGGCCGTGGTCGTCCTCCACCCAATGTGGTTCGGCGACCCCGCGCGCACCGCGCTGGACGGCCTGTCGGTATGCACTGGTGGCGTCGGGGACCGTGAGCGACACGTCGCGCACGCTGTCGCCCTTCGTCGCGGCCCATCTACAGATGTCGCTGTCCGCGCGCAGCCCGCTCGTGAGGACGAAGCGGATGTCCCCCTGCTCGAGCACGTAGGAGGCGCGGTCGCGAACTCCTGTCTCAGGGCCCGCATAGGCCGTGCGCGTGAAGCCATAGGCGCTCTCGTAGAAGAAGGCCGCCTGCTTCGCGTTCCCAACCCAGAGCTCGAGGTGGTCCCACCCGTCGATCGGCATGAAGTCGTGTTCGGTCATGGACCGGATATTAGGCTCCTTGCGGCGCGGGAGCCCGCCTTCGGGCGACGACGAGGCCGACCCCGATGAGCACGCCGCCGAGGATCTGCAGCGTGCTCAACGGCTCCGAGAGGAGAACGACCGCGAGCAGCGCAGCCACGAACGGCTGGAGATTCACAGCGAGCGTCGCCCGGGCCGGGCCGACGCGATGGAGCGAGCGGAACCAGAGGATGTTCGTCAGCACCAGCGGGCCGAGCGTGGCGAGGACGAGCAGCGCCCAGACCTCCCAGCCCAGCTCCCAGTCCTGACCTCCGGTCTGGCGGAATCCGGTGAGTGCGAGCAGCACCCAGGCGGCCGGGATCACGACCGCGCTCACGCGCAACGCCGAGTACGTCTGCATCATCGGGGCGACCGCTACCGAGTAGGCGGCCCAGGTCGCGCAGGTCGACAATCCGAGCAGGACTCCCTCGTAGCCGCCTGCCACGTCGCCGCCGGAGCCGATGGAGACCAGCGCGACTCCAATCGCCGAGATCGCCGCCGCGACCCAGAACGTGCGCCTTAGGCGCTCGCGCCCGAGCACGAGCCCGAGCAGAGCCGTGAAGATGGGGATCGCTCCGAGGAGGAGGCCGATCGTGGTCGCGGTCGTCGCATCCAGGGCCAGAACGAACGAGAGCTGATTCAGCCACAGCACCACCGCTGTCAGGGCGAGCACCGGCAGATGGCGACGCTGGATCCGCAGGGTCCGCTCGGCAAGGAGCGCGATCGCGACGAAAATGAGCCCCGCGAGGGCGTAGCGCACGGTCGCGTACGAGAGCGGCTCGAGCCCATGCTCGAGGATGTACTTCGTCACGCTGACGTTCAGCGCCCACAGGACGACCGTCGCCAGCAGCATCAGCTCGACGGTCGAGGGCCGGCGCATCGCTCCGGACGCTATCCACAGAGGCGCGCTTAACAATCGGTGTCAGACACCGGGCAACGATCTGGCTCCGGCATGGCTCTACCAAGCCCAACTCCGTCTGTCTTAACAACCGGTGTCTGACACCGGTTGTTAAGACCCACAGTTAGGCTGTCCCGCGTGGCCGAGCCGACATTCGACGACATCGACGCGCTCGTCGGGCCCTCGACGCCGCACTTCGCATATCAGCTGCGCGCCCGGGTCGGAGAGCTGATCTCGGAGCTGCCGCAGGACCACCCGGTCCGCCGCTACGGCGAGGAGAAGATGCAGCTCCTCAACCAGCTGGGTCACGCGTCCTCGCGGGCGGAGGACGGGGCTCCCGAGCCACGGACGCGGATCGGCTGGGAGACGATTCCGTCGTCCGCGCCTGCCTCGGATCCGCTGCCCCCGCGCGAATGAGCTTCGAGGGCGCCTCCGTCCTCGTCACGGGGGGATCGCGCGGAATCGGAAAGGCGATCGCGCTGCGCTTCGCATCGCTCGGCGCGCGGCAGGTCGCGATCGGCTACATGCGAGGCGACCGTGCGGCCGAGGAGACCGCCACGGAGCTCACCGACCTCGGAGCCGAGCCCGTCCTCGTGCGCGGCAACGTCGCGTCACAGCGCATCGCCGACGAAGTCGCCGCCCTGGGCCCACTCGACGTCCTCGTCCATGCCGCTGCAACGGGCGTCATCCGTCCCGCCGTCGAGACCGAGGACAAGCACTGGGACTGGACCCTCTCTGCGAATGCCCGCGCCTTGCTGTCGCTCACACGGGCGGCCTCGCCGTCGATGCCCGTCGGCGCCTCGATCGTCGGCCTCTCGAGCCTCGGCTCGACTCGCGTCCTCGACAACTATGCGCTCGTGGGAGCGTCGAAAGCGGCGCTCGAAGCCCTCGTCCGCTACCTCGCAGTCGAGCTCGCACCCAAGGGCATTCGCGTCAACGCCGTCTCGGCAGGAGTCGTCGAGACTGGTGCGCTCGAGCACTTCCCGAACAAGGACGCGATGCTCGAGATGGGCGAGCGGAACCCGGTGGGACGAATCGTGACGCCGGAGGACGTCGCGGGCTGCGTCATGTTCCTATGTTCGCCGGAGGCCGAGATGATCCGCGGCCAGACGCTGGTCGTGGACGGCGGCTGGTCTCTGCTCGCCTCGCTCGGCGCTACTGGCGCATGAAGCCCTGACGGGCTGCCGAGACGAGCGCCACCGCCTCGGGGAAGAGCACGCGCATCGCGTCGCGGAGGGCCAGCGCCTGGGCATCCGGCAAGCCGTCCACCTGGATCTGGCCGAGCGCGGCCGCGGTCAGCTCGACGGCCGTGTTCAGCGTGAGCGTGGCGAATTGCTCCCGCTGCGTCTCCTGAACGGTCTCCGCCTGGCGCTCGGCGAACTCGCGCAACGCACCGAGAAGCTCCTCGGGGTCGCCGCCGCCGAACGGGAAGAAGCCGCCGCCTCCGCTTTCCATGCGTGCCAGGTTAGTCGAGCGGCACCCTGTAGCCGGCCTCGATCTCGCGCTGCAGCTCTGCGACCGCGCCTTCCGACGAGCGCATCGCGGCGGCGAACGGCGACGCGGCTGTCGGATCCAGCTCGCGCTCGAGCCGCCTGGTTGCGGCACCGATCTCATCCAGCCGCGCAGGCGTCGCGAGCTGAGGCGGCTCGCCGAGCACGACCTTGAGCGCTCGCGCTGCATCCTCGGCGTCCTCGATCCCGGGCGGAGCCTCGGTCTCACGGAGCTCGCGGAGGCTGTCGAGGAGGCCGTCGAGGTCTCCACCGCCAGCGGCTTCGGCCGCGACCTCGCACAGCACCGCGACGGTGATCGCCTCACGCAGGTCGCGGCGATCGGCTATCGCCTCTCCTCCGGCGTCCACCGCGAGCCAGCCGCGGTACCCGTCGGCGCCGTCGAAGGCGCAGAGGTACACGCGTCTCGCCGGCGACGGCTCGGTCGGAATGACCGCGGACACGACGTCGCCCGCCTCCCCGTGGGTCAGCGCCAGCGCCGCGATCCGCTCGAGCTCGTCCGCGAGCGCGACCACGCCGCCAGAATAGAGCCATGCCGGTTCGAGCTACGCCGGCGTCGAGCCGCCGGGAGCACGCCCGTGCGCTCTTCGCTCCGCTCGGCCCTTCCTACCACGGGGTGGGCGCGATCCTCTCGCTGGGCCAGGACCCCCTGTGGCGCCGTTTCCTCGTCTCGCGGCTGCCACCCGGCGGCCGCGTCCTCGACGTCGCGACGGGAACCGGCCTGGTCGCGAGCGAGCTCCTGCGGCGCGGCTATCAGGTCACCGGCGTCGACCAGAGCGCGGAGATGCTCGCGGTCGCACGGCGCAGGCTCGCAGGAGCCGTCGACCTCGTCGAGGCTTCGGCGGAGTCTCTCCCGTTCGCCGACGGCTCGTTCGACCACCTGACCGTCACGTACCTCCTCCGCTACCTCGACGACCCGCGCGCCACGGTCGCCGAGCTCGCCCGCGTCGTCCGCCCGGGAGGGGTCATGGCATCGCTCGAGTTCGGCGTGCCGAACGGCCCGGCACGACCGCTCTGGGATCTCTACGTCGGCTTCGGCTTGCCGGTCGCAGGCCGGGTGCTCAAGAACGGCTGGCGGGAAGTCGGGAGCTTCCTCGGCCCGTCGATCCGCACGTTCTGGGAGAAGTACCCGCTCGATTCTCAGCTCGGGTGGTGGGAGGACGCAGGGGTTCGCGACCTCGAGGTGAGGCGCCTCAGCCTCGGAGGCGGAGTCGTCATGTGGGGCACGCGGTCGTGAGCGTCCAGAGCCGCCCCGCCTGGTATGCGCTCGGGCAGGGCGGATGGCGGGACTACGTGACGATCCTCCACCTTCCGTACACCGCCTGGCACCTCTCCTACGTCGTGATCGGGGGCTGCCTCGCGACGACGGTCGCCTGGGGCCGGCTCGGGGCGGCGGTCGCCGCGTTCGGGCTCGCGGTGGGCATCGGTGCACATGCTCTCGACGAGCTTCGCGGAAGACCGCTCCGCACGAGGATCCCCGACGCCGTTCTCATTGCGCTTGCCGCCGTGTCCATCACCGCCGCCTGCGTGATCGGCATCGCCGGGGCCGCGGCGTTCGAGCCGTGGCTCGTGCTTCTCGTGCCCGTCGGGCTCGCCCTCGTGCTCGCGTACAACCTCGAGCTTGCGGGAGGACGCTTCCACACAGATCTCTGGTTCGGGCTCGCGTGGGGCGGGTTCCCGGTGCTCTGCGGGTACGCGGCCGTCGCAGGCGAGATCGGTGCCGCCGCGTTGCTCGCCGCGGCCTTCGCCGTTTTGCTCTCTCTCGCGCAGCGCGCGCTCTCGAGCCACGTGCGCCACGTGCGGCGGAACATCACGACCGTTCGCGGCGAGATCGAGCGCACAGGCGGAGGTAGCGAGCCGATCGACTCGGAGCTCCTGACGAGCGCCGCGGAGCGCGGTCTCCGCCTCCTCACCGCGGCGACGGTCCTGCTCGCGGCGGCTCTCGTAGTCGCTCGTCTCTAGAGTGGGAGCGATGCCGCTCGTCGCGTGGATCCTCCTCGCCGCGCTTGCGGCCGCACTTCTCCTCTCTGGGATCCTGTATCTGTCGCTGCGACGCGCGCGTGCTCGATCCGCTCGAACCGAGGAGCTCGTCACCGCCGCGCGGCGCACGGTGCGCGCAGCGGCCGAGGAGGAGGCCGCCACCCAGTCGGAGCAGCTTCGAATCGCGATCTCGAGAATGCACGCAGACTCGCTCTCTTCCTACTCGGCCGAGGAACGCCGGCTCTCGGACGATCGACGCGGAGAGCTCGCAGTGCGCGAGCGCGAGCTAGCCGACGCCCTGGCCGAGACGCTCGCGTCGGTCGAGCGCCGCGTGGAGGAGCGCCTCCGCGCATGGGAGTCGGACCTCGAGCGGGCGCAGCGCGCGCTCGAGGGCCAGGTCTCCGTGCTCGCGCAGCGCCAGGAGCAGCGCATCGCGCAGGTCGAGACCCGGCTCGAAGCCGAGGCGGCCGAGCTGGGCACGACGGCCGATCACCAGCGCGCCGCGGCAATCAGGCTGCGCGAGGAGCTGGAGATCAGCGCCAAGGAAGCCCTGGCCGAGGCGCTCGACGAGCTGCAGACCCAGGCCGCCGACCGGCGACGGGCGATCGAGGACATTGCGGAGCGGCTGCGCCAGCGCGAGTACGCGATGAACGAGCAGATCGATCGCGCGGAGACCGAGGCACGGGCGCGGCTCGAGGTTGCTTTCACGGAGCTCGAGCGGAGGCAGGTCGAGCAGCTCGACCGAGCCGCGACACGTGAGGTCGACCGGCTCAGCGAGGCGGGGGCACTCGAGTTCGAGAACCGGATGCGAGCGATCCGGGAGGAAGCGGCGAGCAGGCTCCAGCAGGAGCTCGATCGGAATACCGAGGCGCTCTTGCGGCGGGCCAACGTGCTCATCGCAGACCAGTTCCAGCAGGTCGCGGACGACGCCGCGCAGCGGCTCGAGGCGAGGATCGACGAGGCCGCCCGGCGCTACGAGGCGACGCGCTCGTCAGCAGGAAACTGAACCCGCTCCTCCGGCAGAAACCCAACTTTCGGCTGGCAGGGAACGTCTCAGTCACAGCGAAAAGACGAGCCGTCATGCCGGAGAAGACCGAGACCACACCGCTCTGGAGCGAGAACGAGCCTGCGAAGGTGGAGAGCTGGCGTCTCCACATCCTGCTCGAGGCCGGCTACCCGGTCCATCTCGCCGAGCGGATCGCGGTCAGCGAGGTCGACCTCCACGACGCGGTGGAGCTGCTCACGCGGGGCTGCGACCCCACCACGGCCGCCGAGATCCTTCTGTAACAGGCCGCCGCGCCCGCCGGGCGATACTGCCCACATGAAGGTCGAGCCGATCCTCTACGGGGAGCGGAAGGTCTACACCGTCTCCGCGTTCGCGACCGGGATCTCGCGTTACCTCCGCAGGCTGCCGGTCGTCTGGGTCGAGGGCGAGGTGACCGAGCTCCGCCGGAGCCAGGGCTGGGCAAATGTCTTCGTCACGCTGAAGGATCCGAAGACGGCCGCGACGCTCGGCGTCACGATCTCGCGCACGATCTTCGACCGTCTCGACCTGGGGCTCGAGGAGGGTGAGACCGTCCACGTGCAGGGGCGGGCGGAACTGTACGAGGCGCGCGGTCAGCTCGGGCTCAGGGCGACGACGATCGAGCGCCTCGGCCTCGGGCCGCACCTCGTCGCACTCGAGCAGCTGAAGCGAAAGCTCGCCGCCGAGGGCCTCTTCGCACGCGAGCGCAAGCGGGCCCTGCCCCGAGCTCCGCGGGCCGTCGGCATTCTCACGGGGACGGAAGCGGCAGCCCGCGGCGATCTCGTGGCGGCGATCGCTGCACGATTTCCCGCAACCCGCCTCGTCCTGTGCGAAACGCGGGTGCAGGGGAGCGGTGCGCCCGCCGCGATCGTCGCCTCGTTGCGAGCCCTCGGGGCGCGTGACGACGTCGACGTCATCGTGCTCGCCAGAGGCGGCGGAAGCTTCGAGGATCTCCTCCCGTTCAGTGACGAGGCGGTCGTTCGCGCAGTCGCGGCGAGCACGGTTCCGATCGTCTCGGCGGTCGGACACGAGCAGGACACGCCTCTCTGCGACTTCGCCGCAGACGTTCGCGCTGCGACGCCGACGGCCGCCGCCGCGCTGGTCGTTCCGGACATGCGCGAGCTGCGAGCGGCGTTCGACGAGCTCCGGCGCAGGTTGGACGCCGCGACACGAGCCCGCCTCGGCCGGGACCAGCAGCGCCTCGCCAACTCAGCCGAACGCCTCGGGCGCGCGCCCCGGACGTTCCTGGAACGCCGCCGGGCCGGCCTCGACCTCGTGGATGCGCGCTTGCAGGCGCTCTCTCCGCTGTCGACGCTCGCCCGCGGCTACGCGATCGTCCGCTCCGGCGGTGAGGCGCTGCGTGACGCGGCATCCGTCGCGGCAGGAGATCGGCTCGAGATCGAGCTCGCCTCTGGAGCGCTCGGGGCGCGCGTCGAGGACATCCGGGAATGAGCGAGGCCCGTTCCTTCGAGGAGCTTCAGCGCGAGCTCGAGGAGATCGTGACGAGGCTCGAGCGCGGCGACGTGGCCGTCGACGACGCAATCGCGCTCTTCCGACGCGGGGAGGAGCTCTACCGCGTCTGTGTCGAGCGGCTCGAGAACGCCGAGCTCGAGATCGAGAAGCTCGGGCGAGGAAAGCCGGGCGCGGCGGACGAGACGGTCGGCGTGTGAACACTCCATTGCCCCGGACTGCGCGCATCGTGTATGAATCGCCCCATGGCGAAGCCGAACACAGATCTGCTGCGTAAGGTTCCGCTCTTCTCGGGGCTCGAGGACCGCGATCTAGAGAGCCTCGCCGAAGAGTTCAACGAGCGCCGGTTTCCTGCCGGACATGCCGTTGCCCTCGAGGGCGAAGGCGGGCTCGTGTTCTTCGTCGTCGAGAGCGGTGAGGCGAGCGTCGAGGTTCACGGCGAGCAGGTTGGCAAGCTCGGCCCCGGCGACTCGTTCGGGGAGATCGCGCTCATCGACCGGCGCCCGCGCACAGCCACCGTGACCGCCGCAAGCGACCTCACCTGCTACAGCCTTCCGGTGTTCGTCTTCCGGCCGTTCGTCGAGTCCAGGCCGCAGGTGGCCTGGAAGCTTCTCGAAGAGATGGCCGACCGCCTGCAGTCCGCCGAGTCGCGCTAGCGGCTTCGCCCGGTCACGGCCGCAGGATCTCCGGAGACTCTTAGCTTCCGCTCACGGCTCCCTTAGGCGCCTTCGGTTTCCTGGTGGACGTCATGTCCTACCGAGACCGAAGGAGGTGATTCCCATGGGCAAATCGAGATCGAGGCTGGACCCGCGTGCGTTGTTGGGCGTCCTCGCGGTCGTGCTCGTCGTAGCCGCGTTCTGGGCTGCATCGGCGTTCGCGGCCGGCGGCTCGTCGTCGAGCGACCGAAGCGGAAGCGAAAGCCGGTCGGCCGCGTTCGTGCAGAGCGAAGACGGCGCGCCCGATGCGGACGACTGTCCAGAGCGCGACAGCGACTCGAGCCAGAGCTCGAGCGCCTAGTGGGCCGACAGCACCGCAGGCGGTGACCCCGGGCAGCCGCGGACGCTCGAGGTCACCGTCACGACAGGTCGCGATCGCCGAGAAGCCGGCCGAGCGAGACCAGGTCGTCCTCCGCGCGCGACGGGTCCCCGGAGAGCTCGTGCATGTCAGCGCCGGGAAGGGCGACCTCCACTCGGCCTCCGAAGACGGCGCAGCGGACACCTGCCCTCATAGCCCGCTTCGCAACCTCTCCGGGCGCCTTGCCCTCTGAAGTCGTCGCGTCGACCGTCCCCTCGCCGGTGACGACCAGATCCGAGCGCGCGAGGCGGTCGTCGAACCCGACGGCGTCGAGCACGGCCGGTGCCCCCGGGCGAAGCTCGGCACCGAGGGCGAGGAACGCCGCGCCGAGCCCGCCGGCCGCTCCAGAGCCCGCGACGGCTGCGAACGGACGAAGCTCGCCCATCTCCGCGAGACGGGCCTCCAAGGCCGCCACCTGCTCCGGCGAGACGGCGCCCTTTTGTGGGCCGAAGATCCGCGCCGCGTCGTCGAGCAGTGTGCGGACGTCGGCGAGAGCGATGCACGGGGTGTCGAGAGCAGTCAGAACCTCGCAGAGCCCGGCCCCGCCATCGACCGTGGCCGTGCCACCGAGCGCCACGACGAGCGCTGCGGGCCGCTCGCGAAGCGCCGCCGCGACGAGCTCGCCGAGCCCGCGGCTCGACGCTCGGATCGGATCGCGCTCCTCTGGTGTGAGCAGAGGCAGACCGATCGCCGCCGCGGCCTCGACCACAGCCCTTCCGTCGGGAAGCACGAGCCAGCGGGCCGAGATCGGCCGGCCGAGCGGGTCCGGGACACTCGTCTCCCGCCATTCCCCACCGAGGGCGAGTTGGAGCACCTCCGCCGTACCCTCGCCGCCGTCCGCGACCGGCAGCGCCTCCGCATTCATGCCGCTCTCGAGGAATCCACGAGCAAGCGCGTCCGCTGCGCGCGGAGCCGGGAGTACTCCCTTGAGGCTAGCGGGTGAGAGAAGCGCCTTCAGCGGCCTCGGGCTCGGGCTCGGAGGCCAGTTCCGGCTCAGGCTCGAGCTCATGCTCCATCGCCTGCACCCCCTCGACCGCGTTCTCGGCCGACGCCTCGTCGTCCTGCATCCGCCGGAGCACCGCAAGGGAGATCCCCTCCCGGGCAAGCGCGAGCAGGCCGAGGCCGACTCCGCACGCCATCTCGAGCGCCTGGAGCGCGAGACCGTAGGCGAAACCCGTCGCGTAGGGCACGCCGTAGTTCCGCAACGGCAGAGCGACCGCGGCCTGGACGAGCCCGACGTTGCCCGGCCAGAGCGGGACGATGGTCGCGATGTTCATGAGGACGAGGACGAGGCCTGCGGCGGGCAGCGGAGCTTCGATTCCGAACGCCTTCATCGCAGCCCAGACCGCGACGAGCTGCATCAGCCAGCCGAGACACTGGAGCAGGATCGCGGCGGCCAGCGGCAGCGGCGCCTTCAGAACGCCGAGCCCCTGCCGCGCCATGACCAGGAGGCCACGGAACGTCCCCATGCTCTCGATCCTCATCGGCCGGTGATGACGTCGGGCGCCGAGCCAGGCGACGGTGAAGAGCGCGAGACCGACGGCGGCGGCGATCAGGATCGCGACCACGGCCCAGTGCGGCACCTCGGCGGTGAGCAGGACCCAGATGACGAGGATCGTGGCCGGCACGAGGTCGAAGAGGCGGTGCGCGAACACGGTGCCGACGAGCACGGCGCTCGTCCCCGGCGGCGCCCCCGGGAGATGGCGTCGCAGCGTCGCGACACGCGCGAGCTCGCCCAGTCGTCCGGGGAGCGCGGCGTTGGCAAAGAGCCCGACGCCGAACGCCGACAGCACGTGCACGAGACGCGGATGGTGCTCGGGCGGGAGGGCTTGCCCGATCGTCAGCCGCCACGAGAGCGCGCGAAACAGCGTCGAGATGACGTTGAGCCCGAGCGCAAGGACGATCCAGCTCCAGATGACGACGCGGAACGCCTCGAGGACGCTCCCCCAGTCCGGGCCACGCCACCAGATGAGGACGAACGCCAGAGCGAACAGCAGCGCCAGCGTGGCTCCCTGTAGCCACCCGCTTCGGAGCGCCCGCGCCAGGGTCACGCGGCCCGATCCTCGCTGCGCGCGAGCCCCGCGACGTCCTCGTAGATCTCCGTCAGCCTGCGTGCGATTCGCGGCCACGAGTAGCGCTCGATGGCGATCTCCCGCCCCCGCTCGCCGAGCTCCGCGCGACGCGGCTCGTCGTCGACGAGAGCGCAGACCGTATCCGCAAGGGCCCGGACGTCCCCTGCCGTGACGGCGACCGATGCGGCGGGGTCGAGCACCTCCCGGTAGCCCGGGATGTCGGAGGCGATGACCGGAAGCGCACAGGCGTATGCCCGGGTGAGCACCATCCCGAAGCTCTCCCGGCCGAGCGACGGCGCGACCATCGCCTTCGAGCGCAGCAGCGTGGCGGTCAGCTCGTCCTGGCTCAGGAAGCCGACGACGTCGATGCCGTCGTCCGGTACGCGGAGACGCGTGAGCAGGAGCCGTACCGCCAGCGGGTCCGCCCCGGCGACGGTCAGCCGGAGCCCGGAGCGACGGCGGATCTCCGGCCATGCCTGAAGCAGAACCTGGAGCCCCTTCCGCGGCTCCTGCCGTCCAGCGAAGACGACCTGATGCTCACGCTCCCGAGCGTTCGCCTCCGGAGGCACGAGCACGCCGTTCGGAATCACCTCGTAGTCGCCGGGAAGCCAGCGCTCCTGCGACACTCGCGCGCGCTCCGAGACCGCGATGCGGTGGTCGAGGCGCTCCGGGAGGAAGCCCCACGCCGGCGTCCCGAACTTCATCCACCCGAGATCGCCGGACGCATGGAAGGTGCCCACCATCGGCGTTCGCGCGAGCACGAGGGCCGCAACGCAGATGACCGGTGTCATCGGCTCGTGGAGGTGGAGGACGTCGAAGCGCTCTCGCGTGAGCACTCGGTGCATGCGCCCCCAGGTTCGGGGCGAGAGCACGATGTTGGGCAGCGAGCCGTTCGCCGGGACGATCACCGAGCGACCGACGGGAATGACGTTCGCAGGGGGATCGCCGTGCCGTCCGACGCGAGGGTGGAGGACCCGCGTGAACTGCCCGGGCGGGTCGTTCCCCATGATCAGGCGCACGTCGTGACCCAACTCTTCGAGAGCGGCCGCCTGCAGCTCCGCGTGCTCGACGACCGCCCCCCAGAACGACCACGAGAACGGGACGACGATCCCGATCTTCACGTGCGGAGCCTATCGAGCGCTGTGTCGACGACGGTACCCTGGCGACGATGCGCCTCGACGGGATCCATCACGTCACGTGTATCACGGGCGACGCTCCACGAAACGTCGACTTCTACACCCGGGTCCTCGGCCTGCGCATGGTGAAGAAGACCGTCAACCAGGACGACCCGACGGTCTACCACCTGTTTTACGCGGACGACGAGGGTACGCCTGGCGCGGACATCACCTTCTTCGAGTACCCGGGCATCCCACGCGGGCGCGCTGGAGACGGAATGATCCACACGGTCGGATGGCGAGTCAGCTCGAGCCCCGCACTCGACTTCTGGGCGCAGCGGCTCGAGGCCGAGGCCGAGTGGGTGAGCCGCGACGAGGATCGCCTCGTATTCCGGGATCCCGAAGGCCTCCAGCACGAGCTCGCCGTCGTCGAGACCGCCGACCGGCCGCTGGTCGCACACCATCCGGATATCCCCGAAGAGCTGGCGCTCCAGGGGTTCGATTTCGTACGGGCGTACGCGAGCAGGCCCCAAGCGAGCCGCCCGGTCGTCGAGGAGACGCTCGGCTTCACCCCCGTCGCCGAGGGCGGCTGGAGCACGCGGGGGGAGGCTCGGGGTGGCACCTACGCCTACGACGCGCCACCTGTGGAGCGCGGCCTCGGCGGCGCGGGCACCGTGCACCACGTGGCCTGGTCGTCGACGATGGACGACCACGCGGCCTGGCACGAGCGCGTCCAGGCCGCGGGGCTGCGGCCTTCTCCGATCATCGACCGCTTCTGGTTCCGGTCGATCTACTTCCGCGAGCCGAGCGGCGTCCTCTTCGAGATCGCGACTCTCGGGCCGGGCTTCTCGCTGGACGAGGACCCGGAGCATCTCGGCGAGTCGCTGATCCTTCCGCCCGCCTTCGAGCACCTGCGCGAGCAGGTCGAGGCGACGCTGACGCCGATCCCGGATCCGCGTCCCTGGGCGACGACCGGCTGAGCGATTCGCTAGGCGGCCTCGTAGAGCTCCTGGAGCTCGCGCATCCACGAGAGCCGCTCGAGCGCGTCGTGCTCGAGCCGTCGTAGCCGCTCGCGCGAGACGCCGAGCTCCTTGCGCACGGCCTCGATCGACTGGGGCTCGCGCCCGCCCAGCCCGAAGCGCAGCTCGAGCGCCCGCCGCTCGATCTCCGGGAGAGTCTCGAGAGCACGCTCGAGAGCGCCGTCCTCGAGAGCGACGGCGAGCTCGCTGACAGGGTCGCCGTTCTCCGCCGCCAACAGGTCGCCGAGCGTCCCGCTTCCGTCCTCACCGATCGGCCGGTCGAGGCTCGAGATGGTGCGCAGCGACTCGCGCGCCTCGAGGAGTTTGTCGAGTGGGATCTTCGCGACCTCGGCGACCTCCTCGTCGGACGGATGGTGCCCGAGCTTGCTCGTGAGCTCGCGCTCGACGCGGGCCGCCTTCCGCTCGAGATCAGCGACGTGGACCGGCACGCGGATCGTGCGCGCACGGTTCTGCACCCCGCGCTGGACGGCTTGCCGTATCCACCAGGTCGCGTACGTCGAGAACTTGAATCCCCGTCGCCAGTCGAACTTCTCGACGGCGCGGATAAGCCCGATCACGCCCTCCTGGATGAGATCGAGAAGCGAGAGGCCGTGTCCCTGATAGCGCTTGGCGATCGAGACGACCAGGCGAAGATTGGAGTTGATCATGAGCTCCTTCGCTTCCAGATCACCCCGCTCGATGCGCTTCGCGAGCTCGACTTCCTCGGTTGCGGAGAGGAGCGGGTACTTGCCGATCTCGTTCAGAAAGAGCTGCAGACTGTCCGCGGTCGACGTCGCGAGCGAGCCGTTCGTGTACTCGGGGTCGTGCGAATCTGCCCTAACGCAGTCGTCCGAGACCTCGATGTAGCGGCGGTCGAGCTCCTCGTGGAAGGCGGCGACCGTCTCCTCGTCGAGCTCGAGCCGATCGACGACGTCCTCGACCTCCGACAGGTTGAGGCACCCCTCGCGCTCGCCTTGCTCGAGCAGTCCCGCGATCTCGGGCACGAACGCCGCACCGTCGAAATCGCCGCGATCCGCAGGGCCTGTGTCCACGAGCTCACCTTAGAGGCTCAGACCGCGAGCGCGCGCGCCGCCTGCGGGTCGTCAGTCGAGCGTGGCGTGACGGCCGGTGGCGAGGACCGCATGAGCCTCGTTGACGGACCGAGCCGGCGTCGAGCGAAAGAGGAGCTCCTCGCGGAACTCGAGAGCCCAGATCATCGAGTCGTCTCTCAGGACACGTTCCTCGTCCATCCATCGCATCCGACCGAGGACGACCACCCGATCCTCGTCGACGGGCTCGAACTCCTCCGCGACCGTCTGGTAGACGGGGAATGTCTCGGGGAGCTCGTCGAGAAAGGCGGCGACCTCGGCCTTTCCCCTGAGCGTTCGCGGCCCTCCCAGCTTGCGGAGGACGACCTCGATTTCGGGGTGCATGATGTCGAGCATCCGCGGGCTCGACCCTTCGCCCGCGAGCGCGAAGTACTCACGCGCAAGGCGCTCGCTCGCAGCACGGCTGGATCCGTCGCCCGCCACCCACACGCAGCGTACGCACAGCAGGCGCTAGTTGGCGCCCCCACGAGGGATCGACCTCCCACCCGCACCAGTCTGCCGTCCGAGTCCAAGCCCGTCGGAGCACCACACGACGAGACCGCGTCCTCCGGCTGAAGACGAGGTTCCGGCTGCGGCCACCGGATCGGAAAGTTTCGCGATCGGCGTGTCGGGAACCTTCGCTGCATGGCGACGTTCGAGCCCCTCGTGTGGCAGCGGAAACCGATCTCGGCCAGGCGGCCGCGCCCGGTCGGCCAACGAGCATCTGCCCACGACCCACTGACGGAGTGGACCGCTCCGCCGATCGGACGCCTCGGCCGCCCGCTGCTGGCCGAGATCGAGGCGTATCTCGAGTTCTTCGCCATCGCGCACGGCCCCCAGCCGGGTGCTGCCGAGCCCTGGTGAGCGCCTCGGTGAGCGGGTCCTGGGCCCGCATCATCATCATGTAGGCATGTCGAGGCAGCCCGGCGACATCGCGTCGCACGGCCGCTGGATGCCGTACGTCATCGGCGCAGCGCTGGCGCTCGGCGCGCTCCTATGCTCTCGAGCGCTCGCGGAGTACACCGCTCGTCCGATGTACGCGATCCTCGTGGCCGCTTTGGCCGTAAGCGTCTGGTTGGGAGGCCTGAGGTCTGGCCTCGTCACGCTTGCGGTCGGCTGGGCCCTCTCGCCGGTCGTCCTGGAGACGGATCCCACGCCGGGCTCGGAGATTGTCTCGCGCTGGGCCGCGAGCTTGGCGGTCTCGCTCGTCATCCTGTGGGTGGCGTACGTCATGCGGCGAGGACGGGAGCAGGCGAACAGGGCCGCCCGCGCCGCCGAGTCATCCACGAGGCAGATCGAGGGCATGCAGGCTCTGACGGCAGCGCTGCTCGTCGCCGCTGAGCCATCGGACGTCGCACGCGAGTTACTGAGACGGACGCCGACGCTGGTCGGAGCGCGTGGAGGCGCCTTGGGGCTCATCGAAGGCGACGATCTCGTGATCGTCGATCCGGGCGAGGTCGAGTTCCTGACGCACCGCGCAGGCTTGCGCTTGCCGCTCTCGACGAAAGCTCCGATCACCCGCGCGGCAGCAGAGGGCGAGGTCCAGCGCGTCGAGACCCGTTCAGACTTCGAAGCGAGGTTTCCCGACGGCGCGGCGCTGGCTCCGTACGCACAGGCAGCGGTCGCAGTCCCGATCTGCGTGGCCGACGACGTTCGCGGCTCGCTGAGCCTGCTCTTCGATCGACCCGCCTCGCTGCACGACGAATCCGAGTCGATCGCGCTGATCGCCGCCGATCTCGGCGGTCAGGCCCTCGAGCGCGCCGAGCTCTACCAGCGGGAGCGACAGTCTCGGCAGGCGCTCGACCGGATCCTGCGTGTCGCACCGCGGTTCCATGCCGGAACCGCGGCGGATGTCGCGGCGGCGATCTGCCGCGAGGCCCGGATCGCGTTCGGCTCCGACTTCACCGTCCTCTGGCGGCTCCGCGGTGAGCGCCTGGAGCTCCTTCAGAGCGATCCCGAGCCCGAGCTCATGCCGGCACGCCTTCACGTGCCGCTCGAAGACTTTCCGGGGCTCGTCGATGCCGTGGGCGACTTGCGGGCGTCGTTCGTCTCCGATGTCCTCGAGGAGGCACGAGGCTCAGGCCTCGGTTTCGTTCGAGAGCTTGGAATCCGCTCGTCGTTGCGTATTCCGGTGACGATCAGCGGGAGCATCGAGCTCATCCTCTCCGTCTCCTGGCAGCAAGTCGTCTCGGAGCCCGACGCTTCGACGGTCGCACTCGCACGGCGCTTTGCCGACCAGGCCGGGCTGGCGCTCGAGCAGCTCGAACGGCGCGGGGCAGAGCGCGAGGCCGTGCGCCGCGCGCGCGAGACGAGAAGGCTCCTTGCTGCGACCGCCGCTCTGGCGTCCGCAACGACGCCCGCGGAGGTCACCTCGGCCATCCTCGACGAAGGTCTCCAGAGTCTTGGCGCAGTCGCCGGGGTCGTGGCGTGCCGCACCGACGAGCGCGACGTGTTGGAGGTGGTGGACACCCGCGGCTACAGGGAAGCGACGATCGAGCCGTGGCGCCGCATGCGAATCGACGCACCCGTCCCGATCGCCGAAGCGGTGCGCGAGAACACGCTCATCGCGATCGAAAGTCTCGACGAGCTCGCTGTCCGGTACCCGGCGCTCGCCGAAAACCGCACCGAACCCACGGGGTCGTGGCTCGTGCTGCCGCTCGCCACAGCCGACATGGTCATCGGCTCCCTGGGACTCTCGTTCACCGAGGCTCGTGTTTTCTCCGACGCGGATCTCGAGTTCGCTCAGTCACTTGCGCGGCAAGCAGGACAGGCGCTGGACCGAGCGCACCTGCTCGCCTCCGAATACGACGCCAGGACACGAGCCGAGGACATGGTCCAGCTCACGAGTGCGCTCAGCAGGGCTGTCAGGCCCACGGACGTGGTCGAGGCGCTGAGTGCGCAGATACTCCACCAGGAGGGCCTCGACCTCGTGGCCGTATACCTGGTCGACGAAGGCGGCTTCCTGGACCTCGTGCAGAGAACGGGGAAGGAGCTCGGTGCCGCGGAGACCGCTCTCCAGCAGCCTCGGCTCGACGGCTCGACCGTGCTCGCCGAGGCAGTGAGGCTTCGCGAGCCCCTCTGGCTCGACGCCACGCGTGAGGACTCGGAGTACACCGACGCCACGGACTGGGCCTCCGCGGGAGTCAGCTGCCTCGGCGCCGTGCCACTCGTCCGCGGTCGAAGCCTGCTCGGCGTGCTCCTTGTCGGCTCGTCGGGGAGGGAGATCGACGAGGACGCTCGGGAGCTCGTCGAGCGTGCAGCGCGCCAGTCCACACAGCCGCTCGAGCGAGCCTGGCTCATGGAACGCGAACAGACTGCGAGGGTCGAGGCAGAGCGCGCCTCGACCTTGACGCGTCGGCTTCAGTCGACGGCACAGTCGCTCGCAGCCGCCGCGACGCCCGAGGAAGTGGGGATGATCGTCGTGCGGGAAGCGCGCGACGCGCTCTCCGCGGACGATGCCGCGCTCCTGGCGTTCGAACGAGGCAAGGACGCCCCCGAGGTGCTCGCGCAGGCGGTACCCGATTCGGTGCCGTTCGCCGGCGAGCTGATCGGCCCGATCGTCGAGACGGCCCTCGCGGGATCGCCTCTCGTCGTCGACGAGCACGCGGAGGGAATCCACGCAAGCGACCTGCGGGACGCGCTGGCGCAGATGGGACTCCACACGGTCGTGTCGGTGCCCGTCGGAATCGGGAAGCGCGTTCTCGGGGCGCTCGTCGTCGGCTTCACGACACCGCAACCGGTGGTCGCGGAGGACATCGCGTTGCTCGAGACCATCGGTCGCATGGGTGCCCAGGCGCTCGATCGCAGCAGGCTCCTCGACGAGGAGCTTCGCCTGCGGCACCGGGCAGAGCGCGTTCAGTCGCTCACGGCCGCGCTCTCCGGGTCCCTCACGCGGCGGGACGTGGCCGAGGTCGTGGTGGAGGCCCTCGTTCACGCCGCCGGAGCGAGCGCGTCCGCGCTCTCCGTCGTCGTCGAGGAACGGGGCGTGCAGCAGAAGCTCGCCTGGCGAGGTTACGACGACATCGCTCAGGAGCCGTGGCGTGAGGTTCCGCTCGATATGTCGACTCCCGGGAACCATGCGCTGCGAACCCGCACGACGGTCTTCTACAACTCCCTCGAGTCGCTCGCCCGGGACTTTCCCGAGTCCGCCGCGCGCATGCGAGACGTCGGGCACTCGTCGTACCTGTTCGTTCCGCTGCTCGTGGGAGGTGCGCCCAACGGCCTGCTCATCACGTCGTGGGCCGGCTCGATCGTCCTCTCCGACGAAGATCGGGCGTTCATGGAGATCCTGGCGAGCCTTGCGGCGCAGGCCCTCGATCGAGCCCGCCACTTCGAGTCCGAGCGCACGATCGCGGAGACTCTCCAGCGAAGCGTCCTTCCCGTCTCGCTCCCGCGCATCGAGACGGTCCAGCTCGCTGCGCGCTATCTCCCCGGCACCGAGGAGGTCGACGTCGGCGGGGACTGGTTCGACGCGATCCAGCTTTCGAACGGCCGCCTCGGGCTGGCCGTCGGGGACGTCGTGGGGAAGGGCGTGCGGTCTGCCGCCACGATGGCGCAGCTGCGCAACGGCCTGCGCGCGTTCGCGCTCGACCAGATGAAGCCGTCGTCGACGATGCGACGTCTCAACCGACTCGCCGAGGACATCTCGGAGGGTGCGTTCGCGACTGTCGTGTACGCCGTGCTCGACCACGAGTCGGGCGTGTGCCGCTTCACGTCGGCCGGGCACCCACCGCCACTCATCGTGTATCCGGATGGCCGAGCCGAGTACGTCGAAGGCGGGCGAGGCATCCCGCTTGGCGCAGGAGCGGATTACCCGTACCGGCAAGAGACGATCGAGGTGCCGACCGGGTCGACCATTCTCTTCTACACCGATGGGCTGGTCGAGCGACGTTCGGTGTCCATCGACGTCGGGCTCGAACGTTTGCGGCAGGCTGCCGCGAAGTCTTCGTCGGACCCCGAGCTTCTCGTCGAAGAGATCCTCGAAGAGCTGGTGGGTGAAGCGGAGCGCGGAGACGACATCGTGGTGCTCGCCCTTCGCCTCCTGGCGGTCGCGCCGCGCACCCTCGCCCTCGAGCTACCGGCGAACGAGAGCTCGCTCGATCTCGTCCGCGACTCGGTCAGGGTCTGGCTGCACGGTGCTCCGCTGACACAGGCTGATGCGTTCGACGTCGTGCTCGCCGCGTGGGAGGCATGTGCGAACGCCATCGAGCATCCTCGAGACGACGCACTGCCCGGATCATTCGGATTCCGGGCGGAGCTCGTGGGCTCCGCCGTACGGATCACGGTCGCGGATCCGGGACCATGGCTCGCCGAGGCGGAGCGCGCGAACCGGGGACTGGGCCTGCGTCTGATGCGGTCGCTGATGTCATCCGTGGAGATCGAGACGACCGACGAGGGAACCGTCGTGCGACTCGAGAAGACGCCCGCGACGGACGAGGCCGTGTTGCTCAGAACAACCAGATCAGCAGGATGACGATGATGATCAGAGCGAGTACGCCGCCACCGATGTACATCTGAGACCTCCCGTTCGTTTGCGTCGAGTAGGTTCCCGCGGCGGTCGCTGCTCAAACTCGGCGAAGAACGCGCTCTCGGCTCGCGCTCTCGAGGCCGCGTGCGGCGTTTTGGCGACCACGTCCCCGGGTATTCCGCTTCGATGACGAGCGGAGCACATCATCTCGTCGTCGACCTCGGCGACGCAGCAATTGTCGACGCTACTACCTTGTCAGCGCTGAAGCGGGTCGCCGCAGGGCTCCGGTCCCGCGGGGGCGAGCTCTCGGTGGTATGTGGGCACTCGGGCCTCGTACACCTACTCCGGATGACCGCACTCGATCGATCGTTTCGGGTCGTGCGCTCGCTCGACGCGGCGCGTCGGACTTCGTGACCGCCACCGCGACCATGTCGGAGGAGGCTCACAGCGCGGCCCTCAACCCGGAGAGCATCGAGCTCGAGCTCAAAGCGGACCCTCGCTACCGCGCCACCGCGCGCCTCGTTCTCGGTGGGCTGGCGTCGCGCGCTGGATTCGATGTCGACGAGCTCGCCGACCTCCGAGCTCTCGTGGATGGAATCCTCGAGCTCCGTCCAGCCGGCCCGTCGGTCACGTTTCGCGCGACCGAGACCGAGTCGGGATTCCAGCTCGTGGCTGGGCCATTCGACGGGCTCCCCGACGGCCCGCCGCGACGGTGGATCGCGGTTACGCTCCGCGCACGGTCGGGTACACGAGGGAGCCGATGAGCCTCGTCATGGATAACTCAGTCGACGCGCTTCTCATTGCCTATCACCGCGACGGAGACGAGGGAGCGCGCGAACAAGCCCTGGTCGAGTTGATGCCCCTGGTGCGCGCGCTTGCAGCGCGCTACGCCGGGCGGGGCGAGTCCCTGGAGGACCTCGTCCAGGTCGGCTCGGTCGGCCTCATCAAGGCGGTGGACCGATTCGACGTCGACCGCGGCGTCGAGTTCGCAAGCTACGCCGTGCCGACGATCGTCGGCGAGATCCGGCGACACTTCCGCGACAAGGCGTGGGCGATGCACGTCCCACGCCGCCTCAAGGAGCTGAGCGTCCGTCTGTCGCGCCTCCTCGACGAGCTCACGGCCGAGCTCGGACGCTCGCCGACGATCGCCGAGCTGGCGGAGGCGGCCGGGGTCGAAGAGGAAGACGCCGTGGACGCCCTCGACTCGGCGCAGGCGTATTCGACCCGATCGCTGGACGCGCGCTTCGACGACGACGGCGACGAGAGCCTCGGCGACCGGCTCGGCACCGAGGAGCAGGGCTACGTGGACGTCGAGGACGGCTCCGTCGTGACCGCAGGCCTGGCCGCGCTCGACGATCGCGAGCGCCGCATCGTCGAGCTCAGGTTCTTCGAGGAGATGACCCAGTCCCAGATCGCTGCGGAGCTGGGTATCTCGCAGATGCACGTCTCCCGGCTCCTGCGCAGAGCGCTCGGCAGCATGCGCGGCCGAATCGACGAGCTGGCGGAGGAGGGACGATGACCACGGCCGACGTGAGGCTCACCTTCCCCGCTCGAGCCGACTATCTCCTGCTGGCGCGTCTCGCGCTCTCAGGCATCGCCCGCGCGTACCCACTCGAGCCAGAGCTGCTCGCGGATCTCAAGCTGGCAGTGACCGAGGCGTGCGGAAACGCTGTCCGCCACGCTTACTCGAACGGCGAAGGCCCGGTCACAGTGGTGTTCAAGGTCGACGATTCGACACTCGAGATGCGCGTCGAGGACGAAGGCGCGGGAGTGCACCTTCCGGCAGTCGACGAATGGACGCTGCCGGAGCATCTCGAGGGCGGGATGGGAATGGCGATCATCAGGTCCGTGGTGGACGAGGTCGAGATCGACGACGGCCCGGGCGGCCGGGGCACCGTTCTGCGCATGACGAAGTACCTCGGCGCGCCGGCGTAGCTGAAGCTCTCCTAGTGGCCGAGCTCGCGGAGCGCCGACGCCTGCGACTCCGAGACCGGCAACACCTGGTCGAGCGTGGTGATCTCGAAGATCCGCCTCGCACTCGTGTCCGGCAGGACGACGCGAGCCCGACCACCGCGCAGGTGCAGCTCCTTCAGCCCGCGAACGAGAACGCCCAGCGCCGTGGAGTCCATGAACGCGACCCTGCTGAGGTCGACGACGACCGCGCCGTCGTCGCCGACCCCCTCGAGCGCATCGGCGAGCTCCGGCGCGGTGAAGGCGTCGAGCTCCCCACCGGCCGACACGATCGTCCCGGACTGCTCACGGCGAACGCGAACGAGCTGCATGCTCACGTAGGAAAGCAGCCGCCGGCCGGGCGAGCCCGTCTCAGGTGCGCTGATCGATTGCGCGCCAGGCGAACAGGATGAGGATGGCGCCGACGATCGCGGCGATCCACGTGCTGATGTCGAAGAACTCGTCGATCGGGTCCCCCACGCCGAGAACCGCGGCGATGAAGCCACCGAGGAGAGCGCCGCCGACACCGAGCAGCGTCGTGAGGATGATCCCGGCCCTTTCCGCGCCGGGGGTGATTGCCTTCGCAATCACCCCCGCTAGGAAGCCGAGAACGACCCAGCCGATAATTCCCATCAGACTGGGATTCCCATCAGACGCGGTCGTCCTTGATCACGGTCGTCTGGTTACTCGGGCCTACGCCCTCACGCGCGCCACCGAAGCCGCCCCAGCTCGACCAGAACACGAGCGAGACCACGAAACCGAGCAGGCCGACGACCAGGAGGATGACGCCGACTGCCTGGATGTCGACACCGGTCACCTCCGCTGATACGGCCCAGGTCAGGATCGCTCCGATTGCGACGAGCAGGATGCTGAGACTGATACCCATGACCATTCCTTTCGCTTCGCCAGGTAGAACGAAGCCCCTGATACCCGCTGTCAGCTGCGGAGAAACTCCGGCGCGGCTGGTCCCGCTCGCCTAGCCGGTCAGCTCGGTGGCGACGAGCTCGTCGAGCGTCGGTCGCACCACCGCGACCTCGTGCAACCCGACGATGGCAAGGGTGCGTGCGATCGGTGCTCCTGGATCGATGCAGATGCCGAGCGGATGGGTTGCGCTGTGGCGTCTTGCCAGGCGAAAGATCATGTGGAGAGCCGCGCTGTCGAGGAACGTCACCCGTGTCAGATCGAGCACCAGACGCTGCTCGTCGGTGTCCCCCAACCGGTGCTCGGCGTCCCGTGCATTGGTGAGATCGAGCTCACCGGAGAGAACGACGACCGTAACGCCAGGCTCCGGCCGGATCTCGATCTCGTATGGCGTCACTTGCGGAGCATAGGGCGGCCGGTGTTTGAACGAGGTCGGCGCAGGGCATTGCACGTGTACAGATGTGCGGCGACTCATTCGAATCCTGGCTCGAGCTCGCTCGCGAGACGAGTTGTGTCTGAGAGCTCGTATCCGCTCGCGGCGGCGACCGCCCATAAACCGGAACCATTTCGGATGGAGGTCGAGCGCCCAGCCGGACAAGCCGCAGTCCTCTTCGTCTTGTACGGCGAGGTGGATCTCCACGTTGCACCGGAGCTTCGAGACCGGCTGACGAGCGTCGTGGACGAGGGCGCCGACTACGTGGTACTGGACCTCGCACGCGTGAGCTTCATCGACTCCATGGCGCTCGGAGTCGTATTGAGCGCGATGAAGCGCCTGCGATCGAACGGCGGGCAGCTTCGCGTGGTCGTCCCGAGCTCGTCCGAGCTTCGGCGAATCTTCGAGATCACGATGCTCGACGAGGTGCTCGTACTGGACGAGTCACGCCGGCAAGCGCTCGCAGAGCTCGTAGAGCCCTGGCAGGGCTAGCCGAGCGCGGCGTCGAGCGACGCGTGGATCGCGAGCCGCTCGTCGACTCCGGCGATCTCGAGCGTGCGTCGCACGCCGTCCGGCTGAGCGACCACCGCCACGCGGCCGCCCGCGGACTCGATGTCTCGGACACCGGCGAGCAGCGTCCGGATCGCGGACGAGTCGAGGAACGTGCACTCCGTCAGGTCCACGACGACCTCGCTGCCGCCTTCTCCCGGGTCGAGTGCCGCCCCGAGGTCATCCACCGAGGAGAGATCCAGCTCACCCCGCACGCTGACGACGCTTCCACCTCGCGACAGTGGCGCCACGGTGATCTCGACCTCGGTCGGACTGGACACGGGCTCGAGTCTAGGCAAACGTGCGATGCTCAACGTGCATCGACGGGAGGACCGCGTGACTACGACCACCAGGGAGAGGACGGGCGACCGGGTCATCCTCACTCTGCCCGGTGACGACCAGCTCTTCGAGATCGCGACTCTCGTCGTCGGCGGCATCGGCAGCAGGCTCGACCTGCCCTACGAGCGGCTCGACAACCTGCAGCTCGCGGTCCTGACAGCTCTGGGTGCCAGCGACGCGGCCGCGGTGACACTCGAGGCGGTCATCGAGGCGGACGCCGTATCGGTGAAGATCTGGCCTGTGCCGCTTTCCGAGACCTCCGACGAGGGACGGCGGCGAGTGCTGTCACGGCTCGTGGACGGGGTCGATGCAGCCGTCGACGAGAGCTCGGGGGCCGGTTCGATCACGCTTCGCATCGCGCGGCCCAGCTGAGACCTCCGGGCCGGTCCGTCCCGCTCCCAAGGCAGGGCTCCGGTTTTGCGGCCGGGATGGTCGGGTAACCGGCCAGTGCCAGATGAATACTCCGGCCGCTTCTGCGACTCCAGCCCTTCTCTTTCTGGGGCAGGGCCGTTCCGGTCACTCACGCCGGATGGACAGCCTCGTGGCCTGGGTGAAGGTCACGCAGAAGAAACGCCTGCGCGTGATTCAGGTCGACGGCGATGAGAACCCGGCGCTGGTGCGCAGGTTGGGCATCTCGAGGCTTCCGGCACTCGTGCTCGTCAAGAACCGGAGAGTCCTCGCCCGGCTCGAGGGTCGCGCCACCGGGCGCCAGATCGAAGACCTGATCAGGCCGTACGTCTAAGCCGTATGCGAACCATGAGCTCGCGCATGGCCCTTCCCGCGCGCGATCAGGGCACGATTCACGAGGAAGGTCGGCCCCCAGGCCACGGCGAGCGCGATCGCGAGCGAGATCCAGAAGAGGGCGTCGTCGAGGCCCGCGCCGAGCGCTCCGGGCCAGAGAAGGAGCACTGCGTTGTCGACGATCTCCATCGTGGCGATCGAGAGCGTGTCCGCCACAAGCGCGATCCCGATCGCCGCACCCACCGCCGTGCCGGCGCGGAACAGCGGGATCAGCGTGAGCAAGTAGCCGAAGAAGAATGCGAGCACGATCGCAAGTGCGATCGATGCCGCGTCTCCCCAGCCCCACCACGTCGCGAGGACCATCCCGAGCACCTCGCCGATGCCACAGCCGGTGAGGCAGTGGTTCGTCGCGCTGACCGCGAGGCGATTCACGCCCACGAGACCCGAGACTAGACTGCCGCCGCACGATGCCCCTCGTGCCCGACGACTTCGAGGTTCCGGAACGGCTCGTGACCGACGCGTTCGTTCTCGAGCCGCTCGGCCCCGAGCACAATGAGCGCGACCATGCCGCCTGGTCGTCGAGCATCGACCACATCCGTGCGACTCACGGGTTCGATGGTCGGAGCTGGCCGCGACCAATGACGCTCGCGCAGAATCTCGCCGACCTCGAGCGCCATCGCGCGGAGTTCGACGAGCGCTCCGCCTTCGCCTATTCGGTGCTCGATCCCGGAACCGACGACGTCATCGGCTGTGTCTACATCGATCCCCTGCCTTCGTCACCCGGCGGCATCGCGGTGCGTTCGTGGGTGCGCTCGACGCACGCCGAGATCGACGAGCAGCTTCGGAGCACAGTTGTCGCCTGGCTCGAGTGCGAGTGGCCTGTCGAGCCCATCTCGACGACTCCTGGATAGCGGATGAGAGCTTTCCGACGCCGTGTGCACCGGCGTAGACTCGCCGGATGATCCTCCCCGACGAGGGCCTGGCCGAGCTCCACACGCATCTGGGCGGCTCGGTCGCCTCGGACATCCTCTGGAGCCTCGCCCACGAGCAAGGCATCGCCCTGCCGGCCAAGGACTTCTGGGAATTCGACGCGCTCGTCACGGTTTCCGACCCGCGCGGTGTCATGGGGCTCGACGAGCTCGACCAGATCTACCACTGGACGGAGCTGATCCAGTCGTCTCCGATCGCCGTCGAGCGCTCCGTCCACGCGGCGATCGGCGGCGCCTATCGCTCGCAGGGCATCACGACGCTCGAGCTGCGCTTCAACCCGATGAAGCGGAACCGCGGCGGCGAGCGCGATCTCGACCACATCATCCTCGCCGCGATCCGAGGGCTCGATCGCGCGCACCTCGAGTACCCACACGTGCGCGCTGGGCTGATTCTGATGATGGACCGCACCTTCGACAGCCGGCTGAACGAGATCATCGTCGAGAAGGCGATTCGCTGGTCGGGTCGCGGAGTGGTCGGCGTCGACATCGCGGGACCGCGTCCCGGAGGGGCTCGGTACGACTACACGCAGCTCGCTCCGATGATCGAGCTGGCGCGTGAGGCCAGGCTCGGCGTGACCATCCATGTCGGCGAGGAGGGCGGCAGCGTCGGCCGCGAGGAGCTCGGCGAGGTGCTGGAACGTCTGCGCCCCGAGCGGATCGGCCACGGGATCCTCGCCGCCGGCGACACCGAGCTCGAGGGCATGCTCCGCGAGCTCGAGACGGTTCTCGAGATCTGCCCGACCTCGAACCTCCTGACGAAGGCCCTGGCGGACGAGGATGCTGTCCGGGAGACCTTCCGCCGTTTCGTAGCCGCCGACGTCGCCTTCACCATCGCCACCGACGGCCCGGAGATGATGCGGACCCACCTCCGAGACGAGTTCGAGCTGCTGCTCCGGATCGGCGCCCTCGAGGAGGACGAGCTCCGCGAGGCGAACGCCCGGGGCCACGCCGCGGCCTTCGAACGCCCCACCGCCGTCACCGCCTGAGCGCCCCCGAGCACTAGTCGTCTGCGGTCTCGCCCTGGGAGGGCTCCGGAGCGGTAAGGCTCGCGACAAGCCCGCGCAGGAAGGCCCGCACCTCTCCCGGACCGACGATGTGGATGTCCTCTCGCTTGCCGTCGGTCGGCCGCGCGCTCGGAAGGAGACCGCCGACGTGGCCCGCGATCGATCCCGACGGAAGAGCGTCGAGAAGATCGTGGTCCGTCCTGTCGTCTCCGAAACCGAGAACGATGTGGGATGCCTCTTTCCCGTTCGGGAAGAGGCTGCGCACGTAGACGCCCTTGTCCACACCCTGGGCGCGGACCTCCACGACCTGCTGCCCGAGGAGGATCTCGGCGGGCGCTCCGGCGAGGTGCTGGCCGAGGTCGTTGAGGAGCTCGCGAGCCCGCCAGGACCCGTACTCGACCTCCGCCTCGCGGAAGTGCCAGGCGACGCTGCACGCCTTGCGCTCGACGTGGGTTCCCGGAACGTCGGCCGAGACTCCCCGGAGCAGGCGCTCGATAGTGGGAAGCCAACCCAGATCGAGGTCGATGAGCGTTCGCCACTCGCCCCCCGGTGGACGCGCGAGGTAGCCGTGCTCGGCGCTCAGGTAGATGGGCAGCCGTCCGAACCACTGCTCGAGGTTGCGACGGCGACGACCGCTCACGATGTGGACGTCGGTGGCAGGGAGTGCAGCGAGCGAGCGCAAGAGCTCCTTGATCTCCGGGGTCGGCTGCGCAAGATCCGGATGACGCTCGAACTCGCGCAGGGTGCCGTCGTAGTCGAGCACGATCGTCCTGGCGCGCGCGCGGACGAACTTGCGGCGGATCCGCTCCTCGAGAGCATCGTCGATGGTCGGTGGCCGACGGCCACGCCGCTCTCGCCGCGAGTAGCGCGCGAGCCTCGTGAGGAACCCCTTCGCCCACCGCCGGCTGTCGAGGTCCTCGACCCGCTTCGACATCATCTCGAGACGGCGTTGGCGGTCACGGGCCGGCAGCTCGAGGGCAGTGACGAGGTGCTCGACGACGCCGTCGACGTTCCACGGGTTGACGAGCAGTGCGCCGGGGAGCACCTGCGCAGACCCGGCGAGCTCCGACAGCACCAGCGCGCCCCGCCAGCGGCTCGGGAGCCCAGCCTCCGACTGGCAGAGCACGAACTCCTGCGCGACGAGGTTCATGCCATCGCGCAGGGCCGTGACCATCATGACGTCCGCCCGCCGGTACAGAGCCACGAGGCCCGGCTTCGAGATGTCGCGATG
Source organism: uncultured Actinomycetes bacterium (assembly GCA_963736295.1). Classification (GTDB taxonomy): domain Bacteria; phylum Actinomycetota; class Thermoleophilia; order Gaiellales; family Gaiellaceae; genus GMQP-bins7. Next base: position 2,103,373 of record CAVTOH010000004.1, on the reverse strand, counting down.
GATGTACTCGACGGGAGTCACGCCCGGCCGCGCGAAGCGCCCGTTGATGCGGGAGATGAGCAGCTCGATCTCGTCACGCTGGCCCCTGTACTCCGGGCTCTCGAGCCGGGACGGGACGAGCACCTGGATCATCGTGGTGGTCAGGGCCCTGCCCGGGTCCTGCTCCAGGAAGCGCTCGAACGCCTGGAGCTTCTGCGGGATCCCCTTCGTGTAGTCGAGCCGCTCCACTCCGAGCACGAGCCGGCGACCTTCGTACTGTGTCTCGAGATCGGCGAGGAGGCGGGCGGTCTCGGGGTCGGCGAGCACGTCGCGAAATCCGTGGACGTCGATCCCGATCGGGTCGACACCGATGCCGACGCGGCGCCCGTCCAGCTCCAGCCAGCCTGGCTCGGAGTCGATCCCGAGGATGCGCAGGCAGCACGACCGGAAGTGCCGTGCGTAATCGCCCACCTGAAAGCTGATGTAGTCGGCGCCGAGGACGCCGCGGAGCAGCCGTTCCCGTTCGGGAAGCAAGCGGTAGACCTCCGACGACGGGAACGGGATGTGGAGGAAGAACCCGATCGAGAGACCGGGCGCCCGACGACGCAGGATGGTCGGGACCAGCATCAGGTGGAAGTCGTGCACCCACACGCGCGCGTTCGGCTCGCAGTGGTCCAGGATCGTGTCCGCGAAGCGCTCGTTGACGTGGACGTACTGCTCCCAGGCCTCGGGCGTGATGCGCAGGCGGTCAGGGAAGTAGTGGAACAGCGGCCAGAGCGTGTCGTTGCAGACACGTCCGTAGAAGTCCTCCTCCTCCTCAGCCGAGATGAAGACCGGGAACAGGTTCTCCTCGGAGAGGCGCTGCCGGACCCGCTCCTCGAGCGCCTGCGGGACGACCGCTCCCGGCCAGCCGATCCACGTCGCGTCCCCGCGCATGGCTCCGAGCGCCGCCGACAGCCCGCCCGAGCTTCGCTGCACGTCGAGCTCGTCGCCGTCGACCGTGATGCGCACGGGCAGACGGTTGCTCGCGATGACGAGGCTGCGGTTTTGGTTCTTCGAGGCCAGCTGTCCTCCTAGAGCGCTCGGGCCAGGTACAACCTACGCGTCCCAGATAGCTTCTGACCAATGGCTCACGGCCTCGGCCTCATCGGGAACTGCTCGTACAACGCTCTCCTCCGGGACGGCTCGGTGGAGTGGCTGTGCTGGCCTCGCCCCGATTCGAGCTTCGTCTTCGGCCCGCTGCTCGACCGCGAACGCGGCGGGACGTTCGTCGTGGAGGGCGTCGACGCCGAGGAGGTCACCCAGGAGTACCTGGAGAACACGAACGTCCTCCGCACCCTGTTCCGCGGCCCGAGCGGGGCGTTCGAGCTCGTCGACTTCGCCCCGCGCTTCTTCCTCTACCACCGCTACTTCAAGCCGTCGATGCTCGTGCGGATCATGCGGCCGCTCGAGGGAGAGCCGCTCGCGCGAGTTCGCTGCCGGCCCGCGTACCAGTACGGGCTCGCCGAGGTCGGATCCTGGCGCGCGTCGAACCACATCGAGTACACCGGGTTCCCGGCACCGGTGCGGCTCACGACGAACGTGCCCCTGACCTACGTCGAGGACGAGCGGCCGTTCCTGCTCGAGCAAAGCCGACATCTCGTGCTGACATGGGGTGAGCCGCTCGAGGCCGGTCTCGAGGACACGGCCGAGCGCTTCCTGGAGCGGACGCTCGGGTACTGGCGCGGCTGGGTCAAGGGAACACGGGTGCCGCGTGACTACCAGAGCGAGGTCATCCGCTCGGCGCTCGCGCTCAAGCTGCATCAGTACGAGGACACGGGCGCACTCCTCGCCGCGACGACGACGAGCATTCCCGAGTATCCAGGCTCGGGCAGAAACTGGGACTACCGCTTCTGCTGGCTGCGCGATGCCTACTTCACGCTGAACGCCCTCGAGCGACTGGGGCACTCGCAGGAGATGGAGCTCTTCCTCGCCTACCTGCGCAATCTCGCCGAGGAGCGGGGCGGAGTGCTCCAGCCTGCGTACCGGATCAACGGCGACTCCGACGCCACCGAGATCGTGCTCGACCACCTCTCCGGGTTCAACGGCGACGGGCCGGTGCGCGTCGGCAACCAGGCGTTCGAGCACGTCCAGAACGATGTGTACGGCGAGATGGTGCTGGCGGTGAGTCGCCTCTTCCTCGACGCACGGTTCGTCGGTGAGGTGCCGCGGGAGGCCGCCGTCTCGCTGGTCGGCGGGCTCGTCGAGCAGATCGACGCTCGTGTCGACGAACCCGATGCCGGGCTCTGGGAGTTCCGCGGAAAGACCAGGCTGCACAGTTTCTCGGTGCTCATGCACTGGGCGGGCGCGCGGCGGGCGGCGGAGGTCGCTGAAGCGCTCGCTGCACCCGAGCTGGCAGAGCACGCCCGTCGAGTCGAGAGCCGCGCAGCCGAGCTCCTCGCGACGGAGTGCTGGAACGACGAGGTCGGAGCGCTCACGCAGGTTGCGGGCGAGCCGCAGCTGGACGCCGCGCTCCTGCTCGCCGTCCATCTCGGCTATCTGACCACCGAGGATGCCCGCGCGGAATCCCATGTCGACGCGACGCGCAACGCGCTATCCGTCGACGGCGGACTACTGCGCCGGTACACGGTGCAGGACGACTTCGGCGAGATGGAGGCCGCATTCACCGTTTGCACGTTCTGGCTCGTCGAGGCGCTGGCTCTCCTCGATCGCACCGACGAGGCTCGCGAGCTCTTCGAGCGCCTCCTCGGGCTCCACAACGGGCTTGGCCTCTACTCGGAGGACCTGCTGCCCGACACGCTGGCGCAGAGCGGGAACTTCCCGCAGACGTACAGCCATGTCGGGCTCATCAACGCCGCGTTCCGTCTCTCGCGCCGCTGGGACTGACATCGCTTCGCCGGCAATTAGCCGGCCATTAGCCGCGGTGGTCGCTTCGAGCAGCACATGGAATCGTCGCGCCGGAGTGCGGCGCGGAGCGGGTTCGTTCTCACAGTTGTGCGCCTCCGAACGTTCTCCCTGCTGTGACGGCTCCCGTCAGGCACGTCTGGGCCGCCCTCCTCGTCGTCTACGTCGTCTGGGGATCGACGTACTTCGGCATCAAGGTCGCGGTGGAGACGATGCCCCCGCTCCTCGCGGCCGGGAGCCGGTTCCTTACAGCAGCGGGTCTTCTCGCGGCGATCCTCGCGCTTCGAGGAACGACCCTCCGGGTGACGCGCCGCGAGCTCGTCTCGTCGGGGGTCGTCGGGCTCTTTCTCCTCACCCTGGGCGTCGGGCTGGTGCACGTTGCAGAGACGCGGATCGACTCGAGCGTCGCTGCGATGATCGCCGGAACCGTGCCGCTCCAGATCATCCTCATGCGGCTCGCGACGGGCGACAGCCCTGCGCGAGCTACTCGCCTCTCGACTCTCGCGGGCCTCGTCGGGCTCCTTCTCGTCGTCGCGCCGGGTCTCGGAGCCGGCTCGACCGCACTGGGCCTCGCGATCATGATCAGCGCGTCGGTCTCGTGGTCGACGGGATCGTTCGTGTCCCGCCGGCTGTCGCTACCGCCCAACCCGTTCGTCGCCTCGGTGTACGAGATGGGCATTGGCGGGACGCTCCTGCTCGTGGGGGCGCTCGCGTTCGGCGAATGGGGCGAGCTGTCGAGGTCCGCGTTCGCTCTCGATTCGGTACTCGCCTGGGCGTATCTCGTCGTCATGGGCTCGCTCGTCGGCTTCACGGCCTACGCGTGGCTCCTCCAGGTCGCTCCGATCTCGCTCGTCGTGACGCACCAGTACGTGAACCCGCTTGTCGCGATCGCGCTCGGGATGGCATTTCTCGGCGAGCGACCGAGCCCGTGGGCTCTCGCCGGTGCAGGGCTCGTGATCGGAGCCGTATACGTCGCGGTGCGGGCGGAGTTCCCTAGGCCCCGTCGACCTGCGACCGTTGCGCCGCGAGGAACTCCAGCAGATCAGACCGTGTGAGGATGCCGGTGGGCTTGCCGGCGCTCGCAACGACGACGGCACCGTTCGCTCCCGACAGGCCTTCGTAGACCTCCGCGAGCGACGCCTTCGCCTCGACCGCCGGAAGCGGCGCCTGCATTGCGACGGCGACGTTCTCGTTCAGGAAGTCGGCGTTCTTGAAGACGCGGTCGAGCAGGCCCCGTTCCTGGAGCGAGCCGACGATGTCGGCGAGCGAGTCCACCGGCTCACTGCGCACGACGGGTAGCTGCGAGATGCCGTACCGCTGCATCACGTCGATCGCCGCGCCGACCTTCTCATGGGAGCCGATGGTCACGAGATCCGGGACCTCGTGCCCGACTCGCCGGAAGCGCAAGACCTCGTCTACGGCGGGCGGCGGGGTCGTCCGTTCGAGGAATCCGTACTGGATCATCCAGTTGTCGTCGTAGAACTTCGAAAGGTACGAGCGCCCCGAGTCCGGGAACATCATCAGCACCCGCGCATCGGCGCCGAGACCCTTCGCGACCTGCATCCCGGCCCACGCCGTCGAGCCGGTCGAACCGCCGACGAGCAAGCCCTCCTCCCGCGCGAGGCGGCGGGCGACGAGAAACGAGTCGCGGTCGGAGACGCGCACCCACTCGTCCACGACCTCGGGGTCGAGCGTGTCCGGCCAGCACTCCTTCCCGATCCCCTCGACGAGATACGGGCCCATCGGGTGCGCGTCGTCGGCGGTGAAGACCGACCCCTCGGGATCGACGCCGACGATCCGCGCCCTCGACCCGTGCTCCTTGAAGTAGCGGCCGACCCCGGTGATCGTGCCCCCGGTTCCGACCGAGATGACTATGGCGTCGATGTCACCGCCGCCGGTCTGCTCCCAGAGCTCGGGCCCGGTCGTCTCGTAGTGCGCCTCCGGGTTCGACGGATTCGAGTACTGATCCGGCTTGAAGCCACCCGGGATCTCCTCCGCGAGCCGGTCGGACACCGAGTAGTAGCTCTCTGGTGAGTGCGGATCGACGGCGGTCGGCGTGATCACGACCTCTGCGCCGTACGCGCGGAGCATCGAGATCTTCTCCTGGCTCATCTTGTCGGGCATCACGAAGATGCAGCGGTAGCCGCGGAGCGCCGCGGCGATGGCGAGGCCAACTCCCGTGTTCCCGGACGTCGGCTCGACGATCGTGCCGCCGGGTCTGAGCGTCCCCTCCTGCTCGGCCGCTTCGATCATGGCGAGCCCGATGCGGTCCTTCACCGAGCCGCCGGGATTCAGATACTCCAGCTTGGCGAGGAGCTCGCCCGGCACGTCGCGGCTCAGCCGGTCGAGGCGGACGATCGGAGTGCGCCCCACGAGCTCGAGGACGGTCGGGAAATCGGTTGCTGCCATCAGCGGGCGAAGCGTAGTCCGTAGGTTCCCGCAACGCGATCCGTGGCAGCCATGATGGTCGTCGCTCCACCGAGTGCCAGGCTCGCTGCATGAAGCCGTCGACCGAGCATCGCCCGCTGTGCACGATCGAGCTGATCGCAGAGGGGCATGCGGAACGCTGTCCCGGGGAGGGGTGCGCCTTCTGGGATCGCGGATGCGTTCTCACCCGCGTGGAGGCCGACCTCGACGGTCGCCCAGAGGTAGCCCGGCTGTTACTCGACCTCCGCCGCGAGCTCGACGCGGGCCGCGAGGTCGAGCTGGCGGAGGCCCGAACGCGGTTCGCCCATTTGCTGAACGAAGACGACGGGCTCTCGGAGCCGCTCGACAGGTAGAACTCTGGAGTGGTCCAGGAGGCGCCTCTCCAGCAGGCCGAGTCGGGCTTGGCGCCCGCGGGTCCCGGCTGGTTCGTCGTGAACGTATGGGACGTGGCCTGGGAGACACACGACGACTTCGGCGCGACCTGCTTCTTCGAGTCGCCCGAAGCGGGATTCGAGCAGCTCGGGATCAACATCTCCGTGCTTCTGCCGGGCCAGTCGAACGGCCTCTACCACCGCGAGGACACGCAGGAGGACTTCCTCGTCCTCGCGGGCGAGTGCATCGTGCTCGTCGAGGGGCAGGAGCGGCGCTTGCAGCCGTGGGACTTCGTCCATTGCCCACCGGACACCGAGCACATCTTCGTCGGGGCGGGTGACGCGCCGTGCGTCGTCCTCATGGCCGGGAACCGGCGACCCGGCCGACCGATCTTCTATCCGGAATCAGAGCTCGCACGCTCGCATGGCGCCGGGGTCGACAAGGAGACGCCATCTCCGCCGGAGGCCTACGCGGCGTACTGGGGGAAGGAACGCCTCGAGCGTCCGCCGTACTGGGACGCGCTGCCCTGGGCGTAGCTCTCGCCGAACGCTAGTGCCTGAAGTGCCGCCGGTGGGTGAAGACCATCCCCGCCTTTGCCTTCTCCACGACCTGGATCACCTCGTCGTCGCGCTTCGACCCGCCGGGCTCGATGATCGCCGAGACACCGGCCTCGAGAGCATGTGCCGGGCCGTCGGCGAAGGGGAAGAAGGCATCAGAGGCAAGCACCGCGCCCTGCACGTCGTGCCCCCGCTCGGCAGCGTTCTGGAGCGCAGTCCGAACCGCGTCGACCCGGCTCATCTGTCCTGCTCCGATTCCGATGGTCTGAAGGTCCTTCGCAATCACGATCGCGTTCGAGGTGACGTGCTTGACGACCCGCCACGCGAAGAGCAGGTCGCCCCACTGCCCCTCGGTGAGGTCGCCGCAGACGACGTCCATGCCTTCGCGGTCTGCGATGTCCCAGTCGCGGTCCTGGACGAGCAGGCCTCCGAGCACCCGGCGGAGGTCCCGCTCGGTCTCGGCGATGGTGCGGCGCTCGGTATCGTTCAGCACCCGTAGCGCGGGCTTGCGTGCGAGAACCTCGACTGCCTGCTCGTCGAAGCCCGGCGCGAACAGCACCTCGATGAACTGCTGGGCGAGCGAGATGCCGAGCGAAGCGGAGACCGCCCGGTTGAGCACGACTACGCCGCCGTAGGCGGAGATCGGGTCGGCGGTGCGCGCCTTCCGGTACGCCTCGTCGATGGTCGCCGCGACTGCCACCCCGCACGGATTCGCATGCTTGACGATCACGCAGGCCGGGAGCTGGAACTCCCGCAAGAGCAGTCGCGCTGCGGAGAGATCATTCAGATTGTTGAACGAGAGCGGGTTTCCGTGCAGCTGTTCCACGCGCGACAGCAACTGGAGCCGCACGCCACGCTCCGCGTAGTACGACGCCCGCTGATGCGGGTTCTCGCCATACGCGAGGTCGGTCACCTTGTCGAACGAGAGCGTGAGCGTGTCGGGGAACGTCTCGCGCTCGGCGAACCAGCGCGCGATCGCCGCTTCGTACGCCGCCGTCTCCGAGAACGCGCGCGCCGCCAGCGCCCGCCGCGTGTCAGCCGAGACCGCACCGGAGTCGCGCAACTCCTCGAGCACGACGTCGTAGTCCTCCGGACGACACACGGGAGCGCAGTGCGCGAAGTTCTTCGCCGCTCCCCGGAGCATCGCCGGCCCGCCCACGTCGATCAGCTCCACCGCGTCCTCCTCGGTGATGCCGTGTCCGGCAGCCGCTTCCTCGAACGGGTACAGGTTGACGCATACGACGTCGAACGGCTCGATGGCGTGCTCCTCCAGGGCCTGCACGTCCTCCGGCACGTCCCGCCGAGCGAGGATCCCCGCGTGCACGCGCGGGTGCAGCGTCTTGACCCGGCCGCCGAGCATCTCCGGAAACGCCGTCAGGCTCTCGACGCGCGTGACGTCGAGGCCGATGTCCGTGAGGAACCCGGCCGTGCCGCCGCTGGCCACCAGCTCGACGTCGAGAGCCGCGAGCCCGCGCGCGAACGCCGCGAGGCCCGTCTTGTCGTATACGGAGATCAGCGCGCGCACAGCTCTCGCACCACCTCTGGCAGGAGTCGGTGCTCCGCCTCGTGCACCCGCTCGCGCAGCGACTCGACCGTGTCACCGGGGAGCACCGGGACGGGCTCCGCCGCGATGACAGGTCCGGTATCGACCCCCTCGTCGACGTAGTGCACCGTCGCGGCCGTCGCGGTCGCGCCCGCGGCGATGACGTCCTCGAGGGGATGGGCACCGGGATACTCGGGGAGCGGAGCCGGGTGCACGTTGACGACGCGGTTCGGGAACCGCTCGAGAAACCCCGGCTCGAGAAGGTGCATGTAGCCGGCGCACACGACGAGCTCCACCCCGTGCCCTTCGAGCCAGTCCGCCATCGCCATGTCTCGCGCAGCGCGATCCGGGAACGACTCGAGCGGGAAGACCTCCGTCGCGACGCCGGCGCTTTCCGCGCGCGCCAGCGCGCGTGCGTCGTCGGTGTTCGAGGCGACCGCGACGACCGGCAGTCCAGCGTCGAGCAACGCCTGGAGATTCGTCCCAGCCCCCGACACGAGAACGCCGATCATGCGACCACGACTCGTCCGATCACGAGGTCGCCGCCCGGTTCTGGCACGACGGCGCAGTACCCGATCCCGAGGTTGAAGACCCTCCGCAGCTCCTCCTCGTCGACGTGTCGCGCGAGCCACTCGAAGACGGGAGGGCGCTCCCACGAGTCCCAGTCGATCGACGCCTGGAGTCCTTCGGGGACGACCCGCGAGACGTTGCCTTCGATCCCGCCACCCGTGACGTGCGCGAAGGCGTGGGCGCGGTCGCGGAGCCTCTTCACGTCCTCCAGGTAGCAGCGAGTCGGGGCGAGTAGGTCGTCGCCGCGATAGTCCTCGATCGCTAGGACACGGCGCACGAGGCTGAAGCCGTTCGCGTGCACGCCGGCCGAAGGCAGGCCGATGACGGCGTCGCCCTCGGCGATCCGGGAGCCGTCGACGATGCGGTCTCGCTCGACGACGCCGACGCACGTTCCCGCGAAATCGAGCTCCTCCTCCCGGTAGATCCCGGGAAGCTCCGCGGTCTCGCCACCGACGAGCGCGACGCCCGCAGCCCTGCACACCTCTGCCGCGCCCTCCACGAGCTCCGCGACATGCTCGGGGTCGATCCGGTTCGCGGCGACGTAGTCGAGGAGGATCAACGGATCGGCGCCGGTCGTCGCGACGTCGTTGATGCAGTGCGCTGCCAGGTCGGCGCCGCAGGCCCGCAGCTGCCCGCGCTCGCGCGCGAGGACGAGCTTCGTGCCGACCGAGTCCATGGAGGCCGCAAGGAGCCGTTGCTCGTCGAGTGGATGGAGCCCCGCGAAAGCGCCGAACCCCGATGCTCCCGTGGACTCGACGGCAGCGCGGAGTCGTTCGACGACGGCGCCAGCAGTAACGAGCGAGACGCCCGCCGCAGCGTACGTCTGCCGTCTGCCGGTCACGACGCCGAGTGTATGCGCTCTACAGTGACCCCCGTGCTCGGCGTGTCATGGCTGACGAGCTGGACGCTTGCACCGCTCCAGCTCGTTCCGATCGCGGCAGTCGCGATCGCGTACGCCGTCCGCGCTCGCACGCTCTCACGGCGGGGCCAGCCGGTGCCCGGCTGGAGGATCGCGCTCTTCTCGCTCGGGATCGCGCTGTTGCTGGTGGCAGTCGCGTCGCCGATAGCCGCCGTCGGCGAGGAGGAGCTCTTCTCCGCCCACATGGCCCAGCACCTGCTCCTCGGCGACCTCGCGCCGCTCTGCCTTCTGGCCGGCCTCACCGGGCCGCTCATCCGCCCGGTGCTCGCGCTCCCTGGCGTCTACCGGCTGAAGGTGCTCGCGAACCCGCTCGTCGCGCTCCCCATCTGGGCGGCGAACCTCGCGCTCTGGCACACGCCCGTCCTGTACGAGGCCGCGGTCGAGAACGGCGGCGTCCACGCGCTCGAGCACATGTGCTTCTTCGCCGCCGGCATCGTCCTCTGGCTGCCCGTGCTCGAGACGCTGCCCGCGCCGGAGTGGTTCGGAACGGGAGCCAAGCTCGGCTACATCGTCGGCGTCCGCCTCGTCGCGACGGTGCTCGGGAACATCTTCATCTGGGGAAGCGGGCCTTTCTACGACGTGTACGAGACCGGAGGCGACTACCTGGGCCTCTCGCCCGAGGCCGACCAGAGCCTCGCGGGCTCGCTGATGATGCTAGAGGGCTCGATAGTCACGATCGTCGCCATCGCGTGGCTCTTCCTCCGTATGGCGCAGGAGGGAGAGGTCCGCCAGCGGCTGCTCGAGAGCGGCGTCGACGAACGCACTGCGCGTCGCGCAGTCCGTTACCGGCGCTGGGGCGAGCTGGCCGACTCCTAACGGTTCGACGACCTATGTGCGCGCCGTCTCGAAGCGCAGCTTCTCGGCCTTGCCGGGCACCCGGGTCGGGTAGTCGCGCGTGAAGCAGGCGCGGCAGACCGCGTCCTCGGGCAGCGTCGTCGCCTCCTGCATCCCCTCCACCGACAGGTAGTGGAGCGAGGTCGCGCCAATGAGCTCGCGCATCTCCTCGACCGAGCGGTGCGCGGCGGCGAGCTCGTCCTCATCGGGGAAGTCGATCCCGTAGAAGCACGGGGAGACGACAGGCGGCGCCGAGATGCGCACGTGCACTTCGGCTGCGCCGGCGTCGAGGAGCATCGCGACGAGCTGCCGCGTCGTGTTCGCGCGGACGATCGAGTCGTCGACCGCGACGATGCGCTTCCCGGCAACCTCGTCGAGCGGGTTGAACTTCATGCGGATGCCCTGCTCCCGCATCCCCTGGTCGGGCTGGATGAAGGTGCGTGCGACGTAACGGTTCTTGATGAGCGCCTCGTTGAAGGGGATTCCGGAGGCCTTCGAGAAGCCGATCGCGGCCGGCGTGCCGGAGTCGGGGATGCCGATGACCAGGTCGGCGTCGACGGGCGCCTCCCGCGCAAGCTGCTCGCCCATGCGGACGCGGGCACCGTGCACCTCGACGCCCGCGAGCCGCGAGTCGGGCCGCGCGAAGTACACGTGCTCGAAGATGCAGAGCGCGTTCCGTCCCGCCGGGCGCGCCTGTGCGGAGTGCAGCCCGTCCGCGTCGACCCACACGAGCTCGCCCGGCTGCACGTCACGCACCACGTCGGCGCCGATGAGGTCGAGCGCGCAGGACTCGGACGCGACGACCCAGTCGTCCCCTATCTGTCCGAGTGTGAGCGGCCGGAATCCGAGCGGGTCTCTGAACGCGACGAGGACGCCCTCGGACAGCGCGGTCGCCGAGTACGCGCCCTCGAGCCGCGACATGGCGTTCGCGACGGCCTCCGGGAGTGGCGCGGGGTCGCGAGCCACGAGCGCCGCAATCACCTCCGAGTCGGAGCCGGACCCGAGTCGCACCCCGTCAGCGAGGAGCTCTGCGCGCAGCTCCTCGACGTTCACGAGGTTCCCGTTGTGGCCGAGGGCGATCGTGCGCGCGCGACCGTGGTGGACGAGCGGCTGCGCGTTCGCCCACCGGTTCGCGCCGGTCGTCGAGTACCGCGTATGCCCGATAGCGAGCTCGCCCGGGAGAGCCTGGAGCTGCTGCTCGTTGAAGACCTGAGCGACGAGGCCCATGTCGCGGACGACGGTCAAGCGTCCGTTGTCCGAGACCGCGATGCCGGCGGCCTCCTGGCCTCGGTGCTGGAGCGCGAAGAGCCCGAAGTACGCGAGCCTCGCGATGTCGCGCTCCTCGGAGCGGATGCCGAAGACGCCGCACACGGCTAGGCGCCCTCCCATGCTTCGCGAAGCCGTTCGAGCGAGACGCCGAGCACGCCGGCGCCTCCGACGGATCCCACTTGGCGCAGCGGAACGTCGAGCTCGCCCGCCACCGCGACGAGCTCCGCTTCATCCTTCGGCGCGCACGCGAGCACCGCGCGCCCGCCGACCTCGCCAAAGAGCTCGCGCAGGTCGTCTGGCACGTCGACCTGTGGCCCGATCTCCGAGTAGAGCGCGGCCTCCGCGAGGCAGATTGCGAGCCCGCCCTCGGCGGCGTCGTGGACGAGGGTGCAGTGTCGCGCAGCCCGCCAGAGGAAGGCGACGAGCCGCGCCTCGGCCTCCAGGTCGAGCGGTGGCGGGCTCCCGCCGACCTCGCCGAAGCGAGCCTGGAGCTCGGAGCCGGCGAGGGAGACCGTCCCGGCGCCCGCGACGAAGATCGTGTTGCCCGCGCGCCATCGTTTCGGTACGCGTCGCACGTCGGCGACGAGGCCGACCGCTCCGACGACGGGCGTCGGATGGATTGCCCGGCCGTTCGTCTCGTTGTACAGCGACACGTTCCCCGAAACGATCGGCAGGCCGAGCGCGCGGCAGGCCGCGCCCATCCCCTCGATCGCCTGGGAGAGCTCCCAGCCGACAGCGGCCTTTTCCGGGTTTCCGAAGTTGAGGCAGTCCGTGAAGCCGAGCGGCTCCCCGCCCGCGCAGGCGACGTTGCGCGCAGCCTCGATGACCGCCAGCGCTCCTCCGAGGTGAGGGTCGAGGCTCGCGATCCTGCCCTGGCCGTCGAGCGACACGGCGAGCCCCCTCAGAGAGGGCCGAAGGCGGAGCACCGCGGCGTCCAGTCCAGGTCGCCGAACGGTCCGGGAGCCGACGAGCTGGTCGTAGCGTCGGAAGACGAACGCGCGGCTTCGCAGATTGGGCGAGGCGAGGAGCGCGACGAGCGCATCGCCGACGGACGGCGAATCCGGGATCTCTCGGACCGGCGCGGGCGCTCTCGGCTCGATCGCGACCTCGTAGCGCGGGCACTCGTCCGTGAGCAGGTGCGCCGGAATCTCGCCCACGGCCTCCCCGTCCCACAGCGTGCGTAGCTCGCCCGTCTCCGTCACCTCGCCGATCACAGCGTGGTGGAGCTCCCAGCGGTCGAGGACGGTCTCGACCGCTTCGACCATCCCCGGCCGGACGATCGCGACCATCCGCTCCTGGCTCTCGGAGATCATGATCTCCCACGGCTCCATGCCCTCCTCGCGTAGCGGCACGCGGTCGAGGTGGACGTCGATCCCGTAGTCGGCAGCCATCTCGGAGAGCGCTGAAGCGAGACCAGCCGCGCCGCAGTCCTGGAGCGACTCGACGAGCCCGCCCTGGACGAGCTCGGCGGACGCTTCGATCAGCTTCTTCCCCATGAACGGGTCGCCGATCTGCACCGACGGCCGCTTGTCGGCCGACTCGTCGTCGAGCTCCTGGCTCGCAAGCACGGATGCTCCCCCGATCCCGTCGCGACCCGTGGTGGCGCCGTAGAGGACGATCGCGTGGCCCGTGGCCGTCGCCTTCGCGCGCAGCACTCGGTCGGTCGGGAGCAGCCCGACGCACATCGCGTTCACGAGGCAGTTGTCGCGGTACGCCTCGTCGAAGACGGCCTCCCCGCCGACGGTCGGCACCCCGACGCAGTTCCCGTAGTGGCCGATGCCGCCGACGGCCCTCGAGAAGTGCCAATCCGGCTCGCCGAAGCGCAGCCCGTCGAGAAGCGCGACCGGACGCGCTCCCATCGCGACGATGTCGCGGAGGATCCCTCCGACCCCCGTCGCAGCGCCCTGGAACGGCTCCACGGCGGAGGGGTGGTTGTGGCTCTCCACCTTGAACGCGACCGCGAGTCCTTCTCCGAGGTCGAGGACGCCGGCGTTCTCGCCCGGGCCCTGAAGGACGCGCTCGCCTTCGCTCGGCAGTCGCTTCAGCAGGAGAGCGGAGTGCTTGTAGCCGCAGTGCTCCGACCAGAGGAGTGAGAAGACGGCGAGCTCGAAGTCGTTCGGCTCTCGCTCGAGGAGGGTCACGATGCGCTCGTGCTCCGCGTCCGTGAGGCCGAGAGCGCGATGGAGCGGCTGGTTCGCGACGCTGCTCATCGGACGCTCGTCGTTCGATGAGCGGGGAGGGGTGTGGGGAACCGGCGGGTTCCCCACGCTTCCCCGAAGAAGGGGGCACGTGGGGGAAACATGGTTTCCCCCACGAACGCGAGCCAAAGGCGAGCGTTGCTCAGGGGATCAGCTTACCGGCGGCGCCCGACTGCCCCCGGGTCAGAAACGAGTCCGCGGGTAGCCTCCGACGATGCGGCGCTACTGGCCGATGATCTCGCTGCTCGCGGCGATGTGGGGAGCGTCGTACCTCTTCATCAAGGTCGCCGTCGAGGACATCCCACCCGCGGCGATGACCGAGTTTCGCGTGCTCATCGCCGGGCTGCTGCTCGCCCTCTACCTCGTCGTCCGGATGGGTGCCAGCCGCGCTTTCCAGGAGCTGCGCGCCGCCTGGCGCGCATGCCTCGTGCTCGGAGTGATCAACGCGGCGGTCCCGATGGGACTCGTCGCCTGGGGCGAGACGCACATCGACTCGAGCGTCGCGGGCATCGCACAGTCGACGGTGCCCATCTTCACCTTCCTGCTCGCGGCCCGATTCCTGCCACACGAGCACGTGGGGCCGCTGCGAGTCGCTGGGGTCGCCCTCGGCTTCCTGGGAGTCACGGTCCTTGCCGGGTTCGACGTCCAGGGTGGCTGGTGGGCCGCCGCGGGGACGCTCGCCGTCGTCCTCTCCTCGCTGTCGTACGCAAGCGGCGGCGTCTTCGGTCAGCTGCAGGTGCGAGGCACTCCCGGCCCCGTGCTCGCGACCGGATCGATGCTGGCGGCAGCGCTCGTGCTCGCTCCGTTGGCGGTGGCCGACCCGCCGACCCACACGCCCGGCTTGACTGCGGTCGCGGGGCTCGCCGCGCTCGTGCTCGTCCCCACGTTCGCCGGCCAGCTGCTCCTCTTCCGCGTGCTGCGCCTGTACGGAAGCCGCAAGCTTTCGATCGTGACGTACTTGATCCCGGCGTTCGCGATCGTGTACGGAGCGGTCCTCCTCGACGAGCCCGTCACCGTGGCGATGCTCGCCGGGTTCGCGCTGATTCTCGTCGGCGTCGCGCTCGCGTCCGGGCAACGCTTCTTCGGCGTACGCGTGCAGGAAGAGCCAGCGTGATTTCGATTCGCCGCGCGCACGAGGACGACGTCGACTTCCTCGTCGAGCTCTTCACTCACGAAGACGTCGAGCCGTTCCTTGCGGCGGTGCGCCCGAAGGACCACGCCTCGGTGCGGGAGGAGGTCGAACGCTCGGCCGCGGAGCCAGAGGCCTCGGGCGTGTTCGTCGTCGAGGTGGACGGAGCGCGCGCGGGCTCGATGCGGTTCGAACGCGTGAACAAGCGCAGCCGGATCGCGAGTCTCGGCGGCCTGGCGATCCATCCCGACTTCCGCGGAGGCAAGGCGGCCGACGAGGCCGCACGGCAGTTCCAGCGTCACCTCGTGCACGACCTCGGCTTCCACCGGCTCCAGCTCGAGATCTACGGCTTCAACGAGCGCGCGATGCGACACGCGGAACGCGCTGGGTTCATCCGTGAAGGCGTACGCCGGAAGGCGTACTGGCGGAACGACGAATGGGTCGACGGCGTCCTCTATGGACTCGTCGAGGAGGAGCTAACGTCCTAATCTGATACGTTGTGTCCGATGTCTATCGGACAAGCGAGCACGATCGAGACCGGGATCGCCGCCGGAACCGGGTGCGCCCTGCTCGTCGCGCTCGCCGCCGCCTCGCGCGCAAAGCGCCCCGAGCTACCGGGAGAGCTGGCAGAGGCCATCGACGGCGTCGGCGATGCGGAAGGCGAGACCTGGCTCAACCTGTTCGGCGTGTCCCTCGACGCAGGCCCGCCGCACGACGCGGATCGCCTGCGGGACGCGCTCGCCGCGATGGACCCCGTCGAGCTGCGACGTCACCTCCTGGGTCGCTACGCGTGGTCGTGGTGCACGCTCGTAGGAATCGAGGACATCGAGTCCGCCGCGGGCGGTGACAGCGCCGCCGCCGGTCGGCTGCTCGCCCACCCGCGGTACTACGGCGGGCACGCAGCCGCCTCGCTGAGCGTCCTCCTCGCGCTCGACCCCGACGAGACGCAACGCCGGCTGGTTCGGGCGATCGAGGCCGGGTCTCGATCGCTCCTCGACGCCGCCGCCCCCGTCGAGCTCGAGGACGCAGAGAGCGCTGCAGCGGCCGCACTAGCGGCCCACGCGCCTCTCGCCGCAGTGGAGCGACTCGCCGGCGGGTACCGCTACGTCCCCGAGCCGGAGGCGGAGCGCGTCGTGCTCATCCCCCACCTCGAGCCGGACATCCCGCTTGTCCTCGCGCAGCATCGGTCTTCCAGGCTGATCGTCTATCGCGCCCATCGCGATCGCGGCGGCGAGGAGCGTCTGCTCGCGCTCGGCAAGGCGCTGGCCGATCCGAAGCGCGTGGAGATCCTCGGGCTCGTCGGCCGAGGGGTCGGTCGCGCGTCCGACCTCGTGGCGGAGACGGGGCTCTCCCGCTCGACCGTCCATCACCACCTCGCCCAGCTGAGGGACGTCGGGCTGGTCGCGCTCGAGGGAAACGCACGCGCCTACACATACGTCCCGCGTCGAGCGGCGGCGGCCGACGCCGCGGAGCTCGTCGCGGAAGTCACCGGAACGGAGGAGGAAGCATGATGCGCTACAAGCTGCTCGGCCGGAGCGGGTTGCGGGTCTCGGAGCTCGCGCTCGGCACGATGACGTTCGGAGATGCCTGGGGCTGGGGGGCCTCCAAGGAGGAGAGCCGCCGCATCTTCGACGCGTACGTCGAGGCGGGCGGGAACTTCGTCGACACGGCCTGCAACTACACGGACGGCGAGAGCGAGGAGTTCCTCGGCGAGTTCATCCAGGAGGATCGCGAGCGGCTCGTCGTCGCGACGAAGTACACGCTCAGCTCGCGCCTTGACGACCCGAACGCAGGCGGGAATCATCGGAAGAACCTCGTCCAGACGCTCGAAGCGAGCCTGAAGCGGCTCCAGACCGACTACATCGACCTCCTGTGGCTGCACATGTGGGACGGGATGACGCCGGTCGAGGAGGTCGTGCGCGCGCTGGACGACCTCGTGTCCTCGGGGAAAGTCCTGTACGTCGGCATCTCCGACACGCCCGCCTGGGTCGTGTCCCAGGCAGTGGCCATCGCCGAGCTGCGCGGCTGGGCGCGACCGGTCGCGCTCCAGCTCCCCTACTCGCTCGCCGACCGCGACCCGGAGCGTGAGCTCCTCCCGATGGCCCGGGCTCTCGACCTCGCGGTCACTCCGTGGGGGACGCTCGAAGGTGGCGCGCTCACGGGCAAGTACCTGAGCGACTCCGGTGAGGCCCGTCGCTACGACGGCGTCGGGCCGAAGACGAACGACATGGCCCGCGAAGTGCTCGCAGTGGCGGACGACCTCGGGGCTTCACCGTCCCAGGTGGCGATCGCGTGGGTGCTCGCGCAGCCCTGGCCGCTGATCCCCATCGTCGGTGCACGGAGCGAGGCGCACGCCCGTGACAACTTCGGCGCACTCGACGTGGAGCTCTCTAGCGATGCGCTCGAGCGGTTGGGCGCAGCGAGCGGATTCCGGCTCGGCTTCCCGAGGGACTTCCTGGAGTCGGATCATGTTCGTGGGCTGATCTTCGGAGAGACGTACGACCTGATCGACGACCACCGAGCACGAACGCCTGCCCGACGCCGGGAGCCGAGCGTGGCCTGAGCGGTCTCAGGGGACGGTGGCCGCAGGCGCTCGCAGGAAGGCGAGCAGGAGCTTGCGAATCGCCGGCGAGCCCGAGACGAGGAACGTGCCGTGGAGCGCGCCGGGGGCGACTTCCAGCCGCTTCTCGGCCGTTCCGGTCGCGTCGTAGAGCGTCTGGGCGTCCGCGGCGAAGTCGTACGGTGGGTTCTGATCGTCCTGCGCGACGAGGTAGAGAGTGGGAACGCGGATTCGAGGGCGCTGCCGGGCAGCGCGTTCAGCTGCGCCCTCGATCGCCGCCGGTCCCGAGACGGACACGACGCCAGCGAGAGCAGGACGGATGGTCGGAGCAGCCACGAGGGCGGCGATGCCTCCGAGCGACGCGCCGACCACGACGACCTTGCGCGCACCGAGCTTCCGCACCGCGCGCACGGCAGCCACCACGTCCGCAGCCGCTCGTGCGTGGTTCTCGCGCCCGCCCGAGAGCCCGTGCCCGCGGAAGTCGAACGGGAACGCGAACAGCCCCTGGCGGGCAAGAGCCCGCGCGTACGGGGCCCACTGGCAGAGATCGCCGACCGACATGTGCGCGAGGACGACCGCCGTCCGTTTTCCGGGCTTCGCTCCACCGAAGCGATGGCCCACGAGCCTCGTGCCGTCGGCCGCCCGGAACGAGTGCTCGCTTCCATTCGCGCATCCGTGGGCAGCGGCGGGCGCAGCGGAGCGACCGGCCCCTGCGGCGAGGACGAGCACCGCCACGACGATCGCCGGAAAGAGACCGCGCGTCACAGGCCGGCCAGCGCCCGCTCGAGGAGAGGATCGCGATCCGCGAAGAAGTCCGCCGACGTGAGCGCGACCGCGACGTCGGGCCGGTTCGTGAGCCGGCGATCGGTGGCCGTCCCACGCTGCACGTAGCCGGCTGCGATACGGACGTCCCAGCCCGTGCTCGGCAGGACGAAATCCGTCGCCTCCGAGTAGATGTTCAGGCCGCCGCCCGTCGGCTCGCCGACCGAGATCGCTCGCGTCTCCCGCTCGACGTCGGTGACGAAGTTCCCGGCGGCGGAGAACGTTGCGCGCCCGATGAGCAGGTACAGGCGTCCGCGGCGGTTCACGCGCGGCGAGTCGAGAGCACCGAGGAGCGGGCCGTAGGTCGTGTTGTCGCCGCCGCCGTTGAACCGGAGATCGACGACCACGCGGCGGACGCGTGGCGAGCGGACGAGGCGAGCGAGCCTGGCGGCGGCGGCGCTCGTCGGGAGCGTGACCGCGTTGTAGCCGACATACACGACGCGACCCCCTCGGATCGTCGTCATCCAGAGCTCACGCCCGCGCTGCGCAAGATAGAGCGGCTGCGGACGCTCCGGGAGCGTCGCCGGGTAGTGGCCGTGCAGCGGATCTCCGAACGCCGCGACGTAGGCATCGCCCGAGATCGGATCGAGGGTCACGGTGTCGGCGGTGCCGTCAGGCCGGAGAACCTCGAACGTCGCCGGGCCGACTCCCTCGACGATCCCGAGCCCGTCGAGGACGTCCGCCACGAGCGCGTAGTGCGGCGCCCAGCCCTTCAGGTTCCAGACGTTGTCTCGCGGCACGAGTGGGTGGACGAGCTTCAGGACCTGCCTGACCGGCACGCCGCCGATCGCGACGACACGCGATCCGCGGAGATCGTTCGGGCCGGTCGAGTCGACGACGAAGACGCCGTCCGCGAAGTCGTAGAGCCGGAGCGGATACAGGTG
Organism: uncultured Actinomycetes bacterium; assembly: GCA_963736295.1. Lineage (GTDB taxonomy): Bacteria > Actinomycetota > Thermoleophilia > Gaiellales > Gaiellaceae > GMQP-bins7. The sequence goes on along the minus strand of CAVTOH010000004.1, from coordinate 2,084,406 downwards.
GACGGGCCGGCGGTGTCCCGGATGCAGCGGGAACAGGCCCGTGTGCCCGTTCCGCACGCCGGGTAGTGCCGCGATCCGCATCAGGCCCACGAGCAGCTCGCTGCGGTCGAGACTGGGCGCGCGGCGGGCGAGCCGGTCGACCTCGGCCCGGAACCGAGCGCGGGTCACGTTCTCGTAGAGACCGGGATGGATCCCGTCGAGCGCATCGCCGAGAGCTCGCACGTCCTGGGCGGGCGTCGCGGGCGCGGATGGCCGCGCGTGCGCCCCGGACGCAAGCGCGACCGCGGCGAGCGGCAGGAGGAGCATGCGCAGCATCCGCATCGACTGAGATGATGTCGTGACTGTCTTGACATGTCAAGATTGACATATAGATGTCGCTTCGCCATGCACTCCTCGGCGCACTCGCGGACCAGCCCCGCACCGGCTACGCGCTCCTGAAGCACTTCGAGCAGTCGCTCGGGTACGCGTGGCCGGCGAGCCACAGCCAGATCTACCCGGAGCTCGCCCGCCTCCTCGAGGACGGGCTCATCGCGGAGGCCGAGACCGGTCCGCGCAGGTCGCGAACCTACGCGATCACCGAGGAAGGCGTGGACGAAGCACGCCGCTGGCTGGGCGACACGGAAACGGACCGGCGGGTTCGGAGTGACGCCGGGCTCCGCATCTTCTTCCTCTGGCTGCTCGAGCCGGAGGAGGCCGCGAGCTGGCTGGAGGGCGAGCGCGAATACTGGCGCGGCATCCTCGACGAGTTCGAGCAGATTCGGGAGGAGCCGAGCGGTGACAACCGGAAGGCGCGCACGTTCAGGATCGCGCTCGAAGGCGGCATCCGCACGGTCGATGCGCGACTCGACTGGCTCGCGTGGGCGCTCGAGCAGGTTCGGTCGCCCGAGTGGAGCGCTCCCGACGACTCCGGCTCGCGGCGAGCGACTGTCTAGGATCACCACCATGGCCACTTTCCTGCACACGATGGTTCGCATCACGGATCCCGAGAAGAGCCGCGGGTTCTACGAGGCCCTCGGGTTCAGCTTCAGCCGCGACATGGACATCGTCCGGACGGAGAGCTCGAGGCGACGAACTACTTCTTCTCGATCGGCGACGACGAGAACGTGCTCGAGCTCACGTATAACCACGACGGTCGGACCTACGACCTCGGCACGGCGTACGGTCATATCGCCGTTGGCGTCGACGACCTCGACGGCACACTCGCTGCGCTGCAGGCGGAGCACGGGATCGAGCCGGAGCGGCCTCCTTACCAGGTACGCGAGGGCGGCTCGCGCATCTGCTTCGTCCGCGATCCGGACGACTACCGCATCGAGCTCATCGAGCGTTAGCCCGCCCCCTCGGATCCCGCCACAGCCGCCAACCTCGCCGGGCCTCGCGGAACACGATTCGGCCATGCCGCTCGGACCACGAGGAGTGAGTCTTGCGTCACGGAGCGGGTTGACATTCGGTCTCGATGATGCTTGTATTTAGCTATCTTGCTAATTAGTAATCCTGCTAAATGAAGACGGATCAGCTCAGCATCACGTTCGCCGCACTCGCCGACCCGACGCGACGGGCGATCCTCAGCCGGCTGACAGCGGGCGACGCTACCGTCAACGAACTGGCAGCCCCCCACGCGATGAGCCTGCCGTCGGTGTCGCGCCATCTCAAGGTGCTCGAGCGGGCCGGCCTGATCGTCAAGAGCCGTTCGGCGCAGTGGCGCCGTTGCAGCCTCGACGCTGCGCCACTCGCCGAGGCGGATGCGTGGATGGCCCCGTACCGTGCCTTTTTCGAGGAGCGCCTCACTCGCCTCGAGCAACAGCTTGCAAACAGACGAAAACAGGAGGAGTCATGACCAGCACCGACCGCGCGCAACGCGACTTCACACTCACGTGGACGCTCGACGCCTCACCCGCGGAGGTCTTCCAGGCATGGACCGACCCGGATCACCTCGACTGGTTCTACAACGACAATCACCCCATACCGAGCGAGCCGATCGAGCTCGATCTGCGTATCGGCGGCGTCTGGCGCCAGTACATGGTCATCGACACGAGCACGGCCTACTTCACGGGCGGCGTCTACCGCGAGATCGTCCCCGATCAGAAGCTCCAGTTCGCTTGGGGTGCGACCGATGGCTGGCCGAAGCTCGACCCTGACCACCTCGACGACAGTCCACGCGTCACCGTGGCTCTCAGCGAGGTCCACGGGCGCACGGAAATGACCGTGCATGTCGAGTTGCCTGCAAGCCTTCCGGACGACGGCGTGCCGGAGTGGTGGTCAATGGTCCGCGACGGCTGGCGCGACACCGTCGACCGACTCGCTGCCGCGCTCGCGAGCACCTCGGTCACTACCTAACCGGTTACTGCGCAAAGGACTCAGGCCCGCGGGGTGCTGGCTAGGAGCTCGGCTGCGCGCTCGGCGATCATCACGGTCGGCCAGTTCGTGTGCCCGCCCGGCAAGCGCGGAATCACCGAGGCATCGGCGACCCGGAGCCCGCCGATGCCTCGGACGCGGAGCTCGGTGTCGACCACCGCTTCGGCGTCGGATCCCATTCGACAGGTCCCGGCAGGGTGGTAGAGCGTCTGGGAGAGGGCACGCACGTGCTCGAGGAGGTCTTCGTCCGTCGTCGCCTCGCGACCCGGCAGTCGCTCTTCCTCGACGTAGAGCGCGAGCGGATCGCGGGCAACGATCCGACGCGCGAGCCGCAGGCCGGTAAGCAGCGTCCTGGCATCCTCTCCATCCGGATCGGTGAGGTAGCGCGGGTCGATCGCGGGCGGCACGCCAGGATCCGGCGATCGGAGCGTCACCGTGCCGACACTGCGGGGCTTGAGCAGCACGACTGCCAACGTGAAGCCGTGCTCGGTCGGTTGCGTGAGGCCTTCGTCCAGGAAGAGGACCGGGGCGAAGATGAGCTCGAGATCCGGGGTCCGCAGGCCGGGGCGGGTCCGGACGAATGCCGCCGCCTCCCCGATGTTGGACGTCAGCGGACCTCGTCCGAAGAGCGCCCACGCCGCGATGTTGCGCATGGACTCGGCCGAGGCGAGCGTCTCCACCTCGCGCGTGTGCACGAGCAGGCCATTCGCGAGGTGGTCGAGCAGGTTCCTCCCCACGCCGGGAAGCTCGTGCACGACGCCGACGCCTGCGCGTTCAAGCGGCTCGCGCGGGCCGATTCCCGAGAGCTGGAGGAGATGTGGGGTGCCCACGGCGCCGCCGCAGAGCACGACCTCGCGCTCGGCGAGCAGCTCGCTTTCCGCGCCATCGTCCGTGCGATACGCGATGCCGACCGCACGTCCCCGCTCGACGAGCACACGGGTTGCGTGGGCGCCGGTGACGACCGTGAGATTCGGACGTCGCCAGGCGGGCCGGAGGTAGCCGTCGAGCACGCTGAAACGGCGCCCTCGGCGCTGTGAGACCGGCACGTAGCCCACGCCCGCGGTCTCGGCTCCGTTGAGATCGGCCGTGAAGGGCAGGCCTTCCGCCACGGCCGCGTGCACGAACGCCTCGGTCAAGACGTGCCGCTCGCGCAACTCGGCCAGCGGAAACTGGTCCGCGCTTCGGGCGAACGCCGGCTCCACGTCCTCCCACCTCCAGCCTGGGCAGCCGAGCTCTCCCCAGGCGTCGTAGTCGGCGGGATGACCCCGCAGGACCATCATCGCGTTGATCGCAGCCGAGCCGCCGAGGCCGCGTCCGCGCGGAAAGACGACCTCGCGTCCGTCGAGCGACTGCTGCGGGACCGTCGCGTCGCCCCAGTCGAGCTTGCTTCGGAAGAGCTTCGAGAAGGCCGCGGGGACGCGCGCTTCCAGCTTGCGTGTCCGCGAACCAGCCTCGACGAGCACCACCGAGCAGTCGGGGTCCTCGGTCAGCCGAGCCGCGAGCACGCAGCCGGCAGTCCCGGCGCCGACGATGACGACGTCGTGCACGCGGTCGAGGATATGCCGTCACCGTTCTGGCACGAAGGCGTTTCCCACGCGTGATCGCCTTCCTCGTACGCTCGTTGCATGGCGACTGTCACGGCGACGAAGGCACAGACCGCTGCAACTCCGTGGGGCACCGCCTCGGTGATCGACGGCGTCTCCGTACCACAACGAGCAGGCGACAAGCGATTCGCCGTCGTCGTCCAGCTCCTCGAGACGAGCAGCGGTGAGCGGCTCGTGCGGTTCGCCTATACGACGTCGGGATCGGCGCGACGCGGTCCCGTCACGATGCGGGTGCGCGACCTCGAGCGGCTGCGGGCGGCGCTCGAGCGCGCGCCCGTCCTACGCGAGGTGCTTTCCTTCTGACGCAGGCGAGCGCATCGGCACGTGTGAGGGCGAGCCCGTTTCAGACGCGCGCGCGCGCGTGCTCGGCGGCAGCATCGACGAGCGCGGCGAGCAGAAGTCCCCCGTCCCCTGAGCCGAGGAGCGGATCGACCGCATGCTCGGGATGGGGCATGAGGCCCAGAACGTTCCCGTCCTCGTTGACGATCCCGGCGATGCGGTCGAGCGAGCCGTTGACGTCCTCGACGTACGAGAGCACCACTTGCCCGCGATCGACGACGCCCTGCAGCGTCTCACCGTCGGCGAACCATGCGCCCTCGCCGTGCTTCACGGGGAGCACGAGCTCCTGCCCCGGCTCGCAACGGCGGGTGAAGAGCGAGTCGGAGCGCTCGACATGGACTGCCGTGTCCGCGCAGACGAACTCGAGGTCGTGGTTCGGTCGCAGCACGCCTGGAAGCAGCCCGGCTTCGCAGAGGATCTGGAAGCCGTTGCAGATCCCGAGTACGGGTCCACCGGCGGCCGCAAACCGGCGCACCGCATCCATTGCGGGAGCGAGGCTCGCGATCGCCCCGCAGCGGAGGTAATCGCCGTACGAGAATCCGCCGGGTAGCACCACGGCGCCGGTTCGGGCCGGGAGCTCATGCTCCTGATGCCACACGAGCACGGGATCGGCTCCCAGCGCGCGGAGAGCCCATGCTGCATCGCGGTCGTCGTTCGAGCCCGGGAATCGCAGGACGGCGACGAGCGGTCGCTCCCGTGACGCGTTGTCCATCACTCGTCGCCCAGGCTGATCTCGACGACTTCGATCAGCGAGTTCGCGAGCAGCTCCGAGCACATGCGCTCGACCTGAGCCCTCGGGTCCTCGCCGAGCGCCGGCGCGAACTCGACGTCGATCACACGCCCGACGCGAACTCGGCTCACGTCGAACCCGAGCGTGCGGAGCGAGTCCTCCACGGCTTCACCCTGAGGGTCGAGAATCCCGTCCTTGGGTCGAACGAATACCGTGGCCCTCACAGGACGACTCGCGGGTCCTGGACGTAGCCCTCGAAGGGAATCGCCGTGAGCCGCTCGAACGCCTCCAGGTAGCGCGCTCGTGTGCCGGCAACGATGTCGTCGGGTAGGGCCGGACCCGGCGGAGACTTGTCCCACCCCGCCGCCTCGCACCAGTCCCGCACGAACTGCTTGTCGAACGACGGCTGGGGGCGCCCCGGCTCGTACTCGTCGAGAGGCCAGAATCGCGACGAGTCCGGAGTGAGGGCCTCGTCCCCGAGCACGAGCTCGCCGTCGGGGTCGACGCCGAGCTCGAACTTCGTGTCGGCGAGGATGATCCCCCGCTCCTCGGCGTGGTCGGCCGCGAATCGGTAGAGCTCGAGCGCGGCCTCCTTCGCGCGCTGGTAGAGACTCACACCGCAGAGCTCCTCTGCACGAGCCTCGTCGATGTTCTCGTCGTGGCCTTCCGTGGCTTTCGTCGCCGGAGTGAATATCGGCTCGGGCAGCCGCTCGGACTCGCGAAGTCCGGTCGGCAACGCATGGCCGCACACGACCCCGGTCTTCCGGTAGTCGGCCCAGCCGGAGCCGGCGAGATACCCGCGGACGACGCACTCGATCGGGAGCATCTCGAGCTTCCGGCAGACCATCGTCCTCCCGTCGTCGCGGAGCTCGAGCAGATGGTTCGGGACGATGTCACGCGTGCGTGCGAACCAGAATGCGGACAGGCCCGTGAGCACGCGGCCCTTGTCCGGAATCGGGGTGCCGAGCACCACGTCGAACGTCGAGATGCGATCGCTCGCGACGAGAAGGAGCCTGTCGGCGTCGAGCGCGTACAGCTCGCGCACCTTCCCGCTGGCAAGGTGCACGGCCTCAGGCATTGACTGCCTCCCGCCCGGCTACGAGCGACTGCAGACGGGAAAAGACGACGTCGGCATTTCGAGTGAACGCACCGTCGTCGAAAACATCGTCGAGATCGACGCGTCCCGCGATCTCGGCATCGCCTCCGGCCAGCTCACGGAAGTCGAGGGTCTCGTCCCACGCCCGCATGGCGTGACGTTGAACCAGGCGATAGGCATCGTCGCGACCGAGACCGGACGTGACGAGCGCGAGCAGCAGCCGCTGGCTGAAGTACAGCCCGCCCGTCGACTCGAGGTTCTGCCGCATCCGCTCGCGACGCACGACGAGGCCCGACATGAGCCAGGTGAATCGCTCGAGCATGTAGTCGACCGCGAGGAACGCATCGGGCAGCACGATGCGCTCCGCGGAGGAGTGTGAGATGTCGCGCTCGTGCCACAGTGCCACGTTCTCGAGCCCGACGATCGCGTAACCCCGAACGACCCGCGCCAGGCCGCAGATCCTCTCCGCGACGATCGGATTCCGCTTGTGCGGCATGGCCGATGAGCCCTTCTGACCGGAGCCGAACGGCTCCTCCACCTCCCTGACCTCCGTACGGGCGAGATGCCGGACCTCGAGCGCGAACCGATCGAGCGACGAAGCGACGAGCGCAAGCGCCGAGAGCAGCTCCGCATGCCGATCGCGCTGGATGATCTGAGTCGAGCTAGGAGCGGGCTCGAGCCCCAGCGCCTCGCAGGTCAGCCGCTCGACTTCGGGCGGCGCAGACGCATATGTGCCTACCGCACCGGAGAGCTTCCCGACGCGCATGCCCTCGAGCGCACCATTCATCCTTCGGCGATCGCGGTCGATCTGAAACGCCCAGCCCGCGAGCTTGAGACCGAAGGTCGTCGGCTCAGCGTGAACGCCGTGAGTCCTCCCGATAGAGACGACGTCGCGTAGCTCGAGTGCACGCTCGGCGACGACGGTGAACGCGTCGTTGAGCCCGTCGAGCAAGAGACTCCCGGCATCGCGAACTGCGAGCGCCAACCCTGTGTCGAGGATGTCGGAGGACGTGAGGCCAAAGTGAATCCACCGTCCCTCGGGACCGACCTGCTCGGCCAGCGCGTCCACGAACGCGGCGACGTCGTGATTGGTGGTCTTCTCGAGCTCCGCGACACGCTCGACGCGCGGCGTGCGGACGGTCGAGCGCACTGTCTCGATCGCATCCGCAGGCACTCCCCCGAGCTCACCCCAGGCGTCGAGCGCTGCGAGCTCCACTGCCAGCCAGCGCTCGAGCTTCGCTTCCTCCGACCAGATGCGCGTCATCTCGGGTCGGGAGTAGCGAGCGATCACTGTGTTGAATTCTAGAGACCGAGCCCGCGGGAGTCGGCACACTCTTTCCACGAAGTCGTACCCCATCCGCGCGTGTTGCCTCGATAGGCTAGAAGTGGGAGGAGGCCCGGGGTGGCCCCTCGCGATCGGCCCCGAGATGAGCGCCGGGGCGACTTCGGGCCGCCTAGCCGCGAAGCGTGAACACCCGGTCGCCCGCGGCCGCAAGCGCTATGTCGCTTCTCGACCAGGCACCCTCGAAGTCGATGTGCGCGACTCCGGCGTATGCGACCTCTCGCGCATCCGCGAGCGAGGCACCGAGACCGGTGACAGCGAGAGCGCGGCCGCCGTTTGCGACCAGACGATCCCCTCGGAGCGCAGTGCCTGCGTGGAAGACGAGCGCGCCCGACGCCTCGGCTTCGTCGCAGCCTGTGATCTCGGCTCCACGCGCGACCGGGCCCGGATATCCGGCCGACGCAACCACGACGGATACCGAGGCGCGTCCGCTCCACCGGAGCTGTGCGCCCGACACCTCCCCAGCAGCCGCGGCGGCCAGGAGCTCGGCGAGGTCGCTCTCGAGGAGGGGCAGGACGGACTGCGTCTCGGGATCCCCGAACCGGCAGTTGAACTCCAGCACGCGTAGTCCCTCGTCGGTCAGCATCAATCCGGCGTAGAGGAGCCCGACGAACGGCGAGCCCCGCTGTCGGAGCTCGGCTAGCACCGGTCGATGGACGGTCTCCAGCACCGCCTCGACCTCCCCGTCGCCCAGTCCGGGCACGGGTGCGTAAGAGCCCATTCCACCGGTGTTCGGGCCGCGGTCTCCGTCATGCGCACGCTTGAAGTCCTGAGCGACGGCGAGCGGAAGAGCAGCGACCCCATCGCAAACCGCGAACACCGACACCTCCGGGCCCTCGAGCAGCTCCTCGACGACAAAGGCGTCGCCGAGCCGGCTCGCCTCCAGCAGCGCGGCGTCGAGCTCGGGCTGCGTTCGACACACGAACACACCCTTTCCGGCGGCAAGGCCGTCTGCCTTGACGACGCACGGTGGACGAGCCACGGCGAGCTGGGCCGCCGTCGGGACGCCCGCGGCGGCCATCACCTCCTTGGCAAAAGCCTTCGAGCCCTCGACACGAGCGGCTGCGGCGCTCGGACCGAACACGAGGATGCCGGCGTGTCGGAGAACGTCCGCCACCCCCACGACCAGCGGCGTCTCCGGGCCTACGACGACGAGGTCGACTCCGAGCGAGCCGGCGAGGGCGAGCAACCCTTCGCCATCCTCCGCTCTGATCGGATGGCACTCGCCCAGCCTCGCAATACCGGGGTTTCCCGGCGCAGCGTGAACGTCGGTCACCGAAGGCGACTGAGCGAGCTTCCACGCAAGCGCGTGCTCGCGCCCGCCCGCACCGACGACCAGGACGCGCACCGCGCGAGTCTATGCCCTGGCCCGGAGGCATCGGTTGCCTTCGGCGGAGCACGACCCGTAGGCTTGGAGCGTGGACGAGGCTGGCTTCCAACGGTGGCTCGACGAGTACGTCGCAGCGTGGAAGAGCTACGACCCGGACGCGATCGGCGGCTTGTTCAGCGAGGACGCCGAGTATCGCTACCACCCGTGGGATGCCACGCCCGTGAAAGGGCGATCCGCCATCATCGCCGGCTGGCTCGAGGAACGCGACGCGCCGGGCTCGTGGACGGCGGACTACCGCCCCTGGCTCGTGGCCGGAGACCGCGCGGTTGCGGTCGGCGTGTCCCGCTACCTGGGAGAGGACGGGGAGACGGTCGACCGCGAGTACCACAACGTGTTTCTCTGCCGGTTCGACTCGGACGGCCGCTGCAGCGAGTTCACCGAGCACTATCTCCGGGGCGAGGACTAGCTAGAGCTCGAGCACGCGTTCGCGCGCGGCGCCCGTACCGACCAGGGTCACGGGAACGCCAAGCGCGTCCTCGACGAACGCGACGTATGCGCGCGCGGCACCTGGCAACCCGTCAGCACCGACGTCCACCTGCCAACCGGGCAGCGTCTCGAAGACGGGACGGCAGTGGTGGAAGTCGCTCTGGTGCGCGGGGAAGTGCTCGGTCTCGGTCCCGTCGGGCAGCGCGTAGCGCACACACACCGGCAGCTCCGCGAACTCCGAGAGGACATCGAGCTTCGTCAGCGCCAGCGACGTGATCCCGTTCACACGCACCGCGAAGCGCAGAGCGACGAGGTCGAGCCATCCGCAGCGGCGCTCGCGTCCGGTCACGGTTCCGAACTCCTGGCCGAGCTCCCGCACGCGCTCGTGATCCGGGCCGGCTATCTCACTCGGGAACGGTCCCTCGCCGACCCGGGTGACGTACGCCTTCGCGACTCCGACGATCTCGTCGATGCGGTTCGGTCCGATGCCGAAGCTGACCGCCGCTCCGGCGGCAATCGGACTGGAGGAGGTCACGAACGGGTACGTGCCGTGATCGAGGTCGAGCAGCGTTCCCTGTGCACCCTCGAAGAGGACGCGCTCGCCACTCTCGAGCGCGCTGTCGACGAGCAACGAGGTGTCCGCCACGTAGGGCGCGAGCCGCTCGGCGAGCGCAAGGTGCGTCGTGACGACGTCCTCGACGTCGAAGGACGCGATCTCGTACACGCGCTCGAGCCAGACGTTCTTCTCGGCGACCGCGAGCTCCAGCTTCTGACGCAGGATCTTCTGGTCGAGCAGGTCCTGGACCCGGATGCCGATCCGCGTCGCCTTGTCGGCGTAGGCCGGCCCGATGCCGCGTCGGGTCGTCCCGATCTGCAGGCGTCCGAGCCTGCGCTCGCGGGCTCCGTCGAGTGCGACGTGCCAGGGCATGATCAGATGGGCGTTGCCAGAGAGGAACAGGATCCCGCGAGTCTCGTGGCCACGCGACTCGAGATCGTCCAGCTCGTCGACGAGAACACCCGGGTCGACGACGCAGCCCGCTCCGATCGCGCTCCGCTTGCCGGCGATGATCCCGCTCGGAATCTGACGGATCTTGTACGTCTCGGAGTCGACGACGATCGTGTGACCGGCGTTCGGCCCGCCCTGGTAGCGACACACGAGGTCTGCGTCCTGGGCGAGCAGGTCGACGATCTTGCCCTTGCCCTCGTCGCCCCACTGCGCACCGACGATCACGGTCGCGGGCACGTTCGCCAGTGTCGCACGCGCCGTAGGGCCCCGCTGCCGGCTCCGGAGCTACGCTGGGGACAGCTCGGCCAGCGCGCTCGAGGACGCTACGAGGCGGCGAGATCGGTGAACTTCGCGTAGCGCCGCAGGAAGGAGAGCTTGGCCGTTCCGGTCGGCCCGTTTCGGTGCTTCGCGAGGATGAGCTCTGCGATCCCCTGCTGGTCGGACTCCTCGCCCGCGTAGTACTCGTCGCGGTAGACGAAGAGCACGAGGTCCGAGTCCTGCTCGAGGCTCCCCGACTCGCGCAGGTCGGAGAGCAGCGGGCGCTTGTCCTGCCGCTGCTCGACTGCGCGCGAGAGCTGCGACATGGCGAGGATCGGGACTTCGAGATCCCGCGCGAGCACCTTGAGCGAGCGCGAGATCTGAGACACCTCCTGCACCCGGTTTTCCGCGCTCGAGCCCGACGTCATCAACTGGAGGTAGTCCACGATGATGAGGCCGAGGGAGGGCTCGCGGGACTTGAGCCTGCGGGCCTTGGAGCGCACCTCCATGATCGTCGTCGAGCCGGCGTCGTCGACGTAGATCGGCGCCTTCATCAAGCGATCGCAGGCGGCAGTCAGCCTCGGCCAGTCCTCCTGGGCGAGCCGGCCGCTGCGGAGACGCTGAGACTCGACCTTCGCCTCGCTGCACATCATCCGCTGCGTCACCTCGGCCTTCGACATCTCGAGCGTGAAGAGGGCGACGGGGACCTCGCAGCGCACACCGAGGTTCGCCGCGATGCAGAGCCCGAGCGACGACTTCCCGACCGAGGGGCGCGCGGCGAGAATCACGAGGTTGCCGGGCTGGAACCCCGACGTGAGATGGTCGAGCTCACGGAAACCGCTGGGCACTCCGGTGATGTCGACACCGGCCTCGTAGAGCTGCGTGATCCGCTCGAAGCTCTCCTTGAGGAGCGTCTCGATGTGCGAGAAGTCGCTCGTGACCCGCTGCTGTGAAAGCTCGAAGACGATCTGCTCGGCACGATCGACGAGGTCTACGACCTCGCCCGGCCGATCGTGGCCGAGCCGGGTGATCTCCTGGCCTGCGCGGACAAGCCCGCGCAGGGTCGCCATCTCCTTGACGATCCGTGCGTAGTGCTCGACGTTCGACGTGCTGGGAACGAGCGCCGCCAGCTCGGCGACCCGACCCTGGCCGCCGATGTCCTCTAGCTCGCTCCGCTCGTCGAGCTCGTTCGCGAGCGTGATCGCGTCGACCGGCTCTCCCTTGGACCACAAGCCCAAGCTGGCTCGAAATATCTTCGCGTGGCTCTCGCGATAGAAGTCGGAGGCATCGAGGATCTCGCTGACCGTGCCGACGGCCGTCGGTGAGAGCAGCATCGCCCCGAGCACCGACTCCTCGGCCTCGAGGTTCTGGGGAGGAACGATCGCGAGTCTGGGCTCTTGGGCGACGGCCATGGCGCGCCAGTCAAGCCGGGACGAGGCTCGAAGTCCAGCCGCCGCCGAGCATGGCAGCGATGCAGGCACAAAGGAACATGTGTTCGTATGTTATCCCCAGACCCGGACGGCCTGGTCACACCCGGGGGCATAGTTGTCAAGCGGAAAACACCGCTCCGAGCGCGAACTTTCTGAAACCGTGAACAGCCCTGTGGACAGGCCGGTGGAGTAGAGAGGCGCTTGCGACAGACCCTCGCAAGCTCCGCTGCGCGTGATCTGGGCTAGCGCTCTTGCTCGTCGCCGTCCGGCTCGGACCCGGCCCCGGCGTCGGCCTGAGGGTCAGCCGGTGAGTCTTCCGGGGAGGCATCGGGTGAGTCGTGCTGAGAGACATCCTGGGGCTCGTGCTGGGCGACAGGGTCGAGGCTCGCCTCCGGAGAGGCGGGCAACGGAGGCGCGTCGGGGTCGGGCGCTGGCACGTCGTCCTCCTCAGGCTCCTCCGCGGCGATCGCCTCCGCGATCGCGGACTCGGCTTCGACATGGGCAGCCTCCGCCTCGGCGATGGCTACCGTCTCCGCCTCCTCGAGCGCCTGCAGCTCCTCCTCGGGAGGAAGCTCACCGCCCTCGGGCACCACCAGCGTCTTCACCTCGACCAGGACGTCCTCGTAGACCTCGATCGGGACCGTGTACCGCCCGATGCGCTTGATCGGGTCGATGGCGATCTTACGGCGGTCGACCCGGATCTTGCGGGCTCGCCAGATCTCGTCCACCACGTCCGAGGGCGTGACCGAACCGAAGAGTGCTCCGGTCGGACCCGCCTTGACCTCGAACGTGAGAACGGTCTTGCCCAGCACGTCCGCGATCTCCTGCGCCTGCTCGGCGCTGCGCGCCTCGTGCCTCGCACGGTTCGCTTCGACCCGCTCGAGCTCGGCCACGCGAGGGGCGGTCGCCACCTCGGCCAGCCGACGCGGCAGGAGGTAGTTGCGTGCGTACCCGCGGGCGACGTCGACGACGTCACCGCGCAGGCCGAGCTTCTCGACGTCCTTGAGGAGGATGACTTCCATGGATCAGGGGGCCACGTACGGCAGCAAAGCCATCTCTCGCGCGCGCTTGACGGCCGAGGCGACCTGGAGCTGGTGGCGCCGGCACGCGCCGGTTATGCGGCGAGAGCGGATCTTGCCCTTCTCCGAGATGTAGCGGCGTAGCTGGGCCGTGTTCTTGTAGTCGATCTCGGCCACCTTGTCGCGGCAGAAGTGGCAGCTCTTGCGCTTGCCGGGCGCACTGGCGGGACCTGTCCTCCGCCGCGAGGGTGTCGCTGTCTTCTTGCTTGCCATCGAGTGCTCCTAGCCGCGGCTGCGCAGCGGCCGCATTGGGGTCACGCGCGATCGAAATCCGCGCGAGTGGATTTCGATCTTGCGCACTAGAACGGGATGTCGTCGTCGGTGGGAGAGGCGGGGAAGTCGTCGCCGCCTGAGGCCGCAGCGGCGGCGGCCGGCACGAACTGCGCAGCGCCGCCCTCTTCCGCGCCGCGACTGTCGAGGAACTGGACGCTCTGCGCCACGACGTCGACCTTCGAGCGCTTCGTCCCGTCCTGGGCCTCCCACGACCGCCAGTCGAGCCGGCCGTCGATGCCGATTCGGCGCCCCTTCACGAGGTGCTGCGCCAGGACCTCGGCCTGGTTGCCGTACACCTTGACGTCGAAGAAGTTCGGCTTGTCGACCCAGTTGCCGGAGTCGTCCTGCTGCCGCCCGTTCACGGCGACGCCCATCTCGAGCACCGGCGCGCCGGAGGGCAGGTGGCGGAGCTCGGGGTCGCGCGTAAGGCGCCCCACGAGAATCACGCGGTTGATGTCACCAGCCATCCTCTATTCCTCCTCTGCGGCCTCGGCCGTAGCCGCGACCTCGATCGGTTCGTCCTCGATTCCGGCTTCGTCCGCAGCACTCTCCGGCGCAGCAGGCTCGCGCTCCTCGACGTCGGGCTGACCGGAATCCTCAACCTCTGCATCCTGGCGTGCCGGCGCGCTCACCGCTACGGGCCGCGCGGGACTCCCCTCGATCCGACGTGTCGCCATGTGGCGCATGACGCCGTCGTCGATCCGGAGCACGCGCGAGATCTCCTCGAGGGTCGCGGCGTCGGACGTGAAGTGCAGGAGGTGGTAGCTGCCTTCGATCTTGTGGTCGATCTCGTACGCGAGCCGGCGCCGGCCCCAGAGATCGTGCAGGTCCCAGGAGCCACCGCCGTTGGCGACCAGCCCTTGGACTCGCTCGACGATCTCACCCTGCCGACCGTCGTCGAGCTCCGGGTCGAGCAGCAACAGAACTTCGTACTTCGTCACGGGTTCCCAGTGTCTCCCTTCGGTCTTTGTCGGCCTCGCCGGGTGGCAACGCCCGGGATGAGACGCGCCGGTGCGAGGCAGGAAGCCGCGGGATTCTACCAGCAGCCGGCTCGCTCACCCGCGACCGCAGGCGGCACCACCGCGCGATACCATCGAACGGTGCGGAAGCTTCTCGTCTGGATCGCCGTGACCGTCGGGATCGCGGCTCTCGTGCGGCGGCTCAGGCGGCGACGCGACGCCTCGGACGTCGACGTCGACTCGCCGACCGAGGGGCCCGCGTTCTCCGAGCCGAGCGGAGACGACCCGGCCGACGAGCTTCGCCGCAAGCTAGCGGAGTCGCGTGACGACGAGCCCACCGCCGACGAGGCGGTCGAGGGCAGGCGAGCCGACGTGCATGCGGAGGGCCGCGCCGCGCTCGACGAGATGCAACGGTCGTCCGAGGACTGAGGCCCGGCCGCGCATGGCGGACCTTTCCCAGCCCTCCGGCCGCCCGGTCGGCGACGCGAGCCAGGCAGACGTCGAGCCGACGAACGCGCCGGCGGACGGGTCCCACGCGTCGAGCGACAAAGACGTGCTGGACGCGATCCACGAGCTCTCGGACCGGGTGGGGAACCTCCAGACCGAGGTTCGAACGCTGCGTGCGCAGACTCACGCGCTGCCGGGAGGCGGATCGGAGCACTCCGGCTGGGACACCACGGAGCGGCGGCCAGGACCGGCTCGCATGGGTCAGCGCGATCGAGACTCCCTCCTATCGAGCGCCGGCAGTGCCGAGACTCATGCTCGAGATCGTGTTCCTGGTGGGCGTTGCTGTCGCGGCGGCGATCGCGGAGCTCGACACCACGGCGATCGTCGCAGTCATGGCAGGAGCGTGGCTCCTCGTCGCCGTCGCCGAGTTCGCAGCTGCCCGTGCTGCGCGACGGCGAGCGGAGGCCGTGTACGCACCGCTTCCCGGGCTCCACGCGGGGTACCCGAGCGACCCGTCGTGGTTCGCACCTTCGATCGAGCAGCCCGAGATCGACACCGGGGAGATCGAGCTGGACGAGACCGAGACTCCCCGACTCCCGCCGCCCAGCGAGCCGTGACCCGCTCGCGCCCCTGATTCGCGAGCACCGCACGAAATAACCGGTTAGAAGTCCCGGTCACGTGCTGTTCCCGACCGCAACCTTCGCGCTCTTCTTCATGGTCGTGCTGCCGCTTTCGTGGCTCCTCATGCCGCGCGGCACGCGCTGGCGTCCGTTCATCGTCGTCGCGAGCTTCGTCTTCTACAGCGCCTGGGACTGGCGATTCGTGCTGCTGCTGGCGGTGTCGATCGCGTGGAACCAGCTGCTGGCTCGCGCGATACACGGCCGCGCCGGCGCCCGCCCGCGCAAGCAGCTCCTCGCGATCGCGATTGTCGGCAACCTCGCCCTGCTCGGCTACTTCAAGTACTACGACTTCTTCGTCACGTCGACGCACAACCTGTTCGCGTTCGCGAGCCTCGACGTGCCGCTCGAAGCTCGCTCGATCGTCCTCCCCGTGGGCATCTCGTTCTTCACGTTCATGGGGATCAGCTACGTGGTGGACGTCTATCGACGTGACTTCGAGCCGACCTCGTTCTCGAAGTTCGCGGCGTATCTCTCGTTCTTCCCGCATCTCGTCGCAGGCCCGATCGTCCGACCCGGCGAGCTCGTTCCTCAGCTCGACTCGCCGAGAGACCCCCGCTACGTCGACACAGCGCGCGCGTTCTTCCTCATCGGCACGGGCCTCTTCATGAAGGTCGTCATCGCGAACTACCTCGCGGCCGGCATCGTCGACGACGTCTTCGGCGCGCCCGACCAGCACTCGTCACTCGAGGTGCTCGTCGCCGTTTACGCGTACGCGGTTCAGATCTACGCCGACTTCTTCGGGTACACGAACATCGCAATCGGCATCGCCCTCCTGCTGGGGTTCCGGTTCCCGCAGAACTTCGACTCTCCGTATGCGGCCGTCTCGATCCAGGACTTCTGGCGCCGCTGGCACATGACCCTCTCCCGCTGGCTGCGCGACTACGTGTACATCCCGCTCGGCGGCAACAGGAGCGGGCGCCTGCTGACGTACAGGAACCTGATGCTGACGATGCTGATCGGCGGCCTCTGGCACGGCGCCGGCTGGACCTTCGTCGCATGGGGCGCGATCCACGGTACCGCCCTCATCGCCGAGCGCTGGTGGCGCGAGCGGCCAGGGTTCGTCGAGCGCCGCCCGACTCCGCTCAGGCGGGCCTGGCACCGATTCGCGACCTTCCAGGTCGTGTGCTTCGCCTGGATCTTCTTCCGCTCGGACTCGTTCGCCGACGCGTGGGAGCTGATCGTCCGGCTCTTCACCGCCTGGGGCGAGCCCTCGCCGCTCGTGACCTTCGGCGTGCTGGTCGCGATCGCCGTCGGGATCGGATCGCAGTACCTCCCTTCGAGGTTCCCGCTGCGAGTCATGGCGTGGTTCTCCCGACTTCCGGTGCCCGCCCAGGCGGTCGTGCTAGCGCTCGCGCTCCTCGTGACCCACGCCATGGGCCCCGAGGGCGTGGCACCGTTCATCTACTTCCAGTTCTGAGATGACTGCCGAAGACCGAAGAGAGCGTCGACACCCTCCCGAGCGAATCGGCGAAGGGGGGCGGAAGCTTCATTCCGCCGGAGCGGCGGTCGTGGTGTCGCTGGGCGCGCTCGTCGTGAGCCTCTTTCTCAATGCGCCCGGCCTCGCGAAATCTGCGCACATCCAGTCCGAAGGCTGGAAGCGGGACCTCGCGCTGGGCGTCACCGGTCCACTCGAGAGTCTCAGCACCACGTTGTTTCTCGATCGCCCGCGGCAGGGGCTCAAGGCCGCGCTCGGACGGTCCGACGACGACGAGATCGACACGGCGGTCGCGCTCCCAGAGCAGCCGCCCGTCGCGCCTCCACAGCCACCGGCGATGCCGACCCGCGTCAAGTTCTCTCCCGAGCGCCCTCTTCGGCTCTGGATCGCCGGCGATTCGCTCGTCGTCGTGCCGGGCGAGTCGCTCCTGCGGGCGATGGCCGGCAATCGCGCAGTCGAGCGAACGGCCGAGGTGGACGGCCGGATCGCGAGCGGGCTCGAACGCCCGGACGTCTTCAACTGGTTCACGCACGCGAAGAAGGTGATGGAGACCGAGCGCCCGCGGGCCGTGGTCCTCATGTTCGGCGGCAACGACGACCACGGCTTCATGACCGGGCTCCCCGAGGGCATCAGCATCACGAGCTTCGGGAGCTCGAGCTGGAGCAGGGAATACCGCCGCCGCGTCGCCGGACTCATGGACACGATCACGCGGCGCGGTGGCTACCTGGTCTGGATCGGGCTCCCGATCTCGAGCGATGCCGAGCAGACCCGACGCTACGACGCGATCAACGCGATCGTCCAGTCCGAGGCTGCGAAGCGCCCGGGACAGGTCGCGTACCTCGACACGTACTTCACCTTCGCGGGCGACGACGGCGGCTTCGCCGAGTACGTCACCGACAGCTCGGGCCGGCTCGTGAAGATGCGGGCCGATGACGGCGTCCACTTCGAGCGGCCTGCGGGCGACGTCATCGCGAGCGAGGTGCTCGAGCGCCTCGAGGAGCGGTTCGACCTCACGAGCTGGCGGCAGAGACCGTCCGGCTAGCGACGCTGGCTGGTCACGGCGCGCGCCGCCGATCCGAGAGCAGCACCCGCGACCGCGTCCAGCACGTAGTGGTTGCCTGTTCCCGCGACGACAAGGGAGACGAGCGGCGGATAGGACCAGGCCGCCGCCTTCCCGGAGACAGAAGACGCGCGGTCTGCGATCGCGCCCGCGGTGACGACCGAAAACGCCACGTGGAGGCTCGGCATCGCGGCCACCGGGTTGTAGAGCCTGACAAGGAGCGGATGCTCCAGGTCGAAGCCGCTGACCTCGGCGAGCGTATCCACGAACCCGTCGAGCACTCTCGGCGGAGCTGTCGGAAAGAGCAGGAAGACGGGCTGTGCGCCGAGATGGGTGATCAGGCAGGCGCGGCGAAGGCGCTCGAACCCCGGGTCCCTGCGCCGATGCAGGATGACGAGCCAACCGACGGTCAGCGTCACGTTGAAGAGCGCGTACCCCACGTTGAGCCCGTGCAGCGTGCGCGGAAAGCGCAGAAGAGCACGCTGGAGCGCAGGTTCGGCGTCGACCCGCAGGCGCTGCTCGAGGGCGACGACGCGCTCGCCGTTTCGTCGTGCACGCGCACGGCCGTCCCGCCGGAGCACGATCCGCCCGACGACCAGATAGACGGCGTACACGAGCAGGCCGAGACCGAGCTCACGTCTCAGTGAGTGGGCCAAGGCGCATGAGCCTAACGCGCGCCGGTGGCGCGATACGCTGGCCGAGGAGCGGCATGGGCCCGGTGGCCCAGCGGGTCTTCAAAACTCGTGAGGTGTGGTAGCCCCACGCTAGGTCGGTTCGACTCCGGCGCCGCTCCGTGCCTCCTAGAGCTCGAGCCGGATCACGTGCTCGCCGTCGTCCACCTCGCCCGTCTCGACGAAGCCGTAGCGGAGGTAGAAGTCCCGCGGACCCTCATCGCCGGGCACGTAGCTCGAGATCAGAGCGCGGGCGCCCGGCAGTCCACGGACCCGCTCGACGACGAGGTCGAGCGCCCGCTTGCCGTACCCGTTCCGCTGCTGGTCGCCGGCGATCATGAAGCGCCAGAGGAAGTACTCCTCCTTCTCGACGTCCTCGCTCAGCATCACGAAGCCGACCGGAGTCTCGTCTGCATACACGGCGCGAAACCACGCCAGCGTCTCGAAGTGCGCCTGGGCGATCGAGAGCGCGTTCGAAGCGACAAAGCCGCGCTGCTCGGGTCGAACCTCGAGCGAACAGATCGCCCGCACCGTCTCGGCCGTGACCTCGCGCAGCGTGACCTCGGCATCGCTCACGTGCCGCACGGTACTCCGTACTAGGCTCCGCGAGCGTGCTGACGTCGATCGCCATCTCGCCGGAGGAGCACCGCGCCCGCTGCGATGCGCTCCTCGAGCGCCGTCGGGGGCGAAGGCCTCGGCGGGATCGTCCTTTTCGACCCCTACTACGTCCTCTACTACGCGGGCTTCGCCTTTGCGCCGACGGAGCGCCCGATCGCGTTCGTCCTCGGCGCGGACGGGGAGCGCGCACTCATCGTCCCTCGCCTCGAGGTCGAGCACGCGGAGGCGAAGGCGACTCTCGACCGGGTCGAGCGCTACGACGAGTATCCGGGAGAGCCGCGGTCGGAGACGGCCCTCGCCTCGACGCTCACTGCGATGGGCATCACGGGGAAGATCGGTGCCGACCAGGACGGCTACCCGTGGATCCTCGGCTACCGCGGACCGACTCTTTCCGAGCTCTCCGGCGCGACAGTCGTCCGTGTCGTCGAGCAGCTCGACGCGCAGATGGCGATCAAGTCGCCCGCCGAGGTCGAGCTCATCCGCGAGAGCGTGCGCTGGGGGAACCTCGCGCACACGCTCCTCCAGCGCTACACGCGTCCAGGAGTCACCGAGACCGAGGTTGCGAGGCGCGCCTCCGACGAGGCGACGTTCGCGATGCTCGACGCCATCGGGCCGATCTACCGAGCCCAGAGCTTCTTCTCGAGCGGGGCGCACGCGGGCTACCGCGGGCAGATCGGCCGCAACTCGGCGATCCCGCACGCACTCGCAGGGAACATTGTGTTCCAGGCCGGAGACGTGCTCGTGACCGGGGCGAGCGCGCCGGTCTGGGGCTACCTCTCCGAGCTCGAGCGGACGATGGTCGTCGGCGAGCCGTCAGCCGACCAGGAGCTGATGTTCGGCCACATGAAGGCGCTCCAGGAGATCGCCTTCGATGCCATCCGGCCAGGCGCGCTGTGCTCGGACGTCGACAAGGCGGTCCGCGTGTACTTCGCCCAGCACGACCTCTTCGCGCACTGGCGCCATCACACCGGGCACGCGATCGGCCTCCGTTACCACGAGGGGCCGTTCCTCGACTCGGGCGACCACACGGAGATCAGGCCCGGGATGGTGTTCACCGTGGAGCCCGGTCTCTACGCGCCGGACCTCGGCGGCTTCCGCCACTCGGACACCGTGCTCGTGACCGAGGACGGCATCGAGATCCTCACGTACTACCCGCGGGATCTCGCGAGCCTGACGATTCCGATCTAGGCGGCTGGCTCAGCTGCGTCGGCGGCCAGTTGCGCGGAGACGCGCTCGATCTGCTCGTGGAGCTCGCGGCGCTCCCGCGAGATCTCCTTCTCCTGCCGCTCGAGCTCCTCCAGGAGGTCGGCGTCCTGGCCCGGGAGGCCCGAGCCGCCCGCACGGAGGAAGTCGATCCTGTTGTGTAGCCGCGTCCTCTTGGCGGAGAGCGAGCGCTCCTCCTTGCGGAGCTGGGCGAGATTCTGGTGGTCCATGAGCACGGATATCGGACGCGCTCCCCGAGTTCCTTAGAGCGGTACGCTTGGACGAGCGACGACGGCAGGCCTGGGGGTGTGCGTGAACGCAGCGGTGACAACAGACGTCAAGACCATCGGCCACTGGATCGGTGGCGAGAACATCGCCGGCGCGTCCGGCCGCAGCGGCCCGGTCTACAACCCGGCGACGGGTGAGCAGACGGGCGAGGTGCACTTCGCGAGCATCGAGGAGATCGACCGCACGGTTGCCGTCGCCAAGAACGCATTTCCCGCCTGGCGCAGCACATCACTGTCGAAGCGCGCCGACCTCTTCTTCCGCATCTACGACCTCTTCGACCGGCATCGCGAGGATCTCGCGCGCCTGCTGACGGCGGAGCACGGAAAGGTGCTCTCCGACGCACACGGCGAGGTGCAGCGCGGGCTCGAGGTGATCGAGTTCGTCTGCGGGATCCCGACCCTGCTCAAGGGCAGTTTCTCCGAGCAGGCAGCGACCGGAATCGACGTCTACTCGATCCGGCAGCCGCTCGGCGTCGTCGCCGGCATCACGCCGTTCAACTTCCCGGCGATGGTGCCCATGTGGATGTGGGCTCCGGCGATCGCGTGCGGGAACACCTTCATCCTGAAGCCGTCGGAGAAGGATCCCTCGGCGTCGCTCCGGACGGCAGAGCTGCTCAAGGAGGCAGGACTCCCGGATGGCGTCTTCAACGTGATCCAGGGCGACAAGGTGGCGGTCGACGCGATTCTCGAGCATCCCGACATCGCCGCGGTGAGCTTCGTCGGCTCGACTCCGATCGCCCGCTACGTCTACGAGACCGGGACGAAGGCCGGCAAGCGCGTGCAGGCCCTCGGGGGCGCGAAGAACCACATGGTCGTCCTCCCCGACGCCGACATCGACATGGCTGCCGACGCGGCCGTGAGCGCCGGCTACGGCTCGGCAGGCGAGCGCTGCATGGCGGTCTCCGTCGTGGTCGCCGTCGGCGACGCCGCGGATCCGCTCGTCGGCGCGATCAAGGAGCGCCTCCCGGGCGTGAAGGTCGGAGACGGCTTTGATCCGGAGTCGGAGATGGGGCCGCTCGTGACCCGCGAGCACCGCGACAAGGTCGCCTCGTATCTCGACAGCGGGCCCGACCAGGGCGCGACGCTCGTCGCCGACGGCCGCGAGACGTCGCCCGACGGAGACGGCTTCTTCCTCGGCGTCTCGCTGCTCGACAACGTCACGCCAGAGATGGACGCCTACCGCGACGAGATCTTCGGGCCGGTGCTGTCCGTCGTCCGCGTCGGGACCTACGACGAGGCGCTTCGGCTGGTCAACGAGAACCCCTACGGGAACGGGGTCGCGCTCTTCACGCGTGACGGCGGCGTCGCCCGCCAGTTCCAGTTCGACGTCAACGTCGGGATGGTCGGGATCAACGTGCCGATCCCGGTCCCGGTTGCGTACTACTCGTTCGGCGGCTGGAAGAGCTCGCTCTTCGGCGACCGGCACATCTACGGGCCGGAGGGGATCGACTTCTACACGAGGACGAAGGCGGTCACGAGCCGCTGGCCGGACCCCGCGACGAGCAAGGTCGACCTCGGCTTCCCGCAGACCCGGTAACGCGCGTGCCGCACATCCGGCTGATCGCGGAGGACGATGCCGAAGGGCTCCTTGCGGAGGAGTACGAAGCCGCGGTCGAGCGCGCGGGCAAGGTGTTCAACATCCTGAAGGCGATGAGCCTCAACGCGCGCGTCCTGCGCGCGTCGATGGAGCTCTACCAGGAGATCATGTTCGGCGAGTCGGGGCTCTCGCGGAAGGAGCGCGAGTTGCTCGCAACCGTCACGTCCGCCGAGCAGAGCTGCCACTACTGAACGAAGGCGCATGCCGACGACCTCCGTGCAGAGGGCGCAGACGACGAGACCGCACGACACGCAGAGCACGACTACCGAAAGGCCGATCTCTCGCCCCGCGAGCGCGCCCTTTGCGACTTCGCGGTCAAGCTGACCCATCTTGCGGCGGAAGTGGATCAGGCCGACATCGACGCGCTGCGCGCACACGGGCTCGACGATGCCTCGATCTCGGACGCGATCCAGGTCGTCGGCTACTTCAACTACGTGACGCGCGTTGCCGACGGCGTCGGCATCGAGGACGAGCCGGAGTGGAGTCAGACCTCATAGGTCTGACGCCGCTCGACGAGCGAAGCGGCAATGAGCAGAGTGGGTGAACGATTCACCCGAACTGGGGTAGTACCTCACCCACTCGTGCGCCGATAGTTGGCGCGTGCACGCGCGCGAAGACGGCTACTCGCTGATCGAGCTACTGGTCGTGATGGTGATCATGGCCATCCTCGTCTCGGCTGGGCTCGCGTTCCATTTCGGCGCCCGCGAGCGCGCGGCCGACGCAACCGCGAAGTCGAACATCCGCACCGCGGTACCTGCGATCGAGGCCTATCGCGGCGACAACGCGGGCTACGACGGCATGACCGTCGCCGCGCTCAAGGCGACGTACAGCCCGGGCATCGGAAACATCGTCGTCGAGTGGACGGCGACGGACGACTACTGCGTCTCGACGACGGTGAGCGGCCGGACCTGGTGGAAGCAGGGTCCGTCGAGCCAGGTCACCATGACGTCCTGCTGATTAGACGCGCGCGGAGCGACGCAGGACGCGCGCATCGCCGACGCGACGCGTGAGACCGTCGGCATCGAAGCGCTCCAGGAGCAGCTGCGCGTCCCTGCGGCCGATGCCGACCAGGTCCCGGAAGCGCGCGAGCGTGATCTGCCCGGCCTCACGACATTCGGCGAGGAGCACATCGCGAGCGGACTCGTAGGCAGCCGTGCCGATCGCGTACCCGTCGCCGAGGCGGACGAGGCGACCGCTTGCTTCCAGGTACCGAGCGAGCTCTGCATCCTCGACCTTAGTCGCACGGACGCCGCCCTCCTCGAGCTCGTGCTCGAGTGCGTCGGCCTCGCGCTGTCGTACGCCGAGCGACGGCGTGGCACCCGGCATGTACAGCTTCGCGCCGCGCAGCTCGAACGGCAGTAGAGGAACGATGTCCGCTGCCCAGGGCTCGGGTGGCACCGGAATTCCCGGGTCGATCGGATCCGCCGCGCGGATGCGTTCCTGGAGATCCGCGTCCAGCTCTGCGATCCAGGCCTCCGAGAAGACCCATGGGCCTGCCTGCACCAGGCCTCGGACCTCACCGTCGATCGTGTGACGGAGCGAGTCGACCCGCACCGGGGCATGAACGGTGGCCGCCGCATCGCCCCTCTCGACGAGCGCCACGCGCTCCGAGCTGCGGTGACGCGGTGGGGCCGGGTCAAGAACGACTCCCCCTCCGAGCGTCGTCTCTCCGCGCAACACCACGCGGTCGCCGCGAGCAGCCGCGACCGGGTCCGACAGGCGCAGCTGCGCCCAGCGCTCGCCCATCCGCACGACACGAGCCGTCACATCGGCGGTGCCCAGATGAACGTGAACTCTGGCACCGTCGCGGATCGGCTCGAGCTCGTCGAGCGAGACGTCGAGGCGATACGAGGTCGGATAGGCGTCGACGGCGACGAGCGCCTCCCCCCGCTGCAACTCGCTCCGAGTGACACCCGGGAGGCTCACCGCCACGCGTTGGCCCGCGTCCGCACGCTCGACATCCCGGTCGTGCACCTGCACGCTGCGAACCCGGACGGTCTTCCCGGACGGCTCGACTCGAAGCTCGTCTCCTGCGCCGATCGAGCCCGACCAGAGCGTCCCGGTGACGACCGTGCCGATGCCGTGCAGCGTGAACGCCCGGTCGACCCAGAGTCGCGCCGGACGATCGGCACGCACGCGCTCGACCCGGTCCGCCGCACGGCCGAGCGCGGCGCGAAGGTCGTCGAGCCCGGTGCCGGTCTTCGCGCTGACGGCGACGACGTCTCGCCGGCACGAGCTCCCGAGCTTCCTCGAGCGCGAGCTCCAGTGTCTCGGAGTCGACGGCATCCGCCTTCGTGACGGCGACGACACCGTTCTCGATCCCGAGCAGCCTCAGGATGGCGAGGTGCTCATGCGTCTGCGTGCGTGCCCCCTCTCCTGCGTCGATGACGAGCAGGAAGAGGTCGATTCCGGTGGCGCCCGCGACCATCGTCCGCACGAATCGCTCGTGGCCGGGGACGTCGACGACAGATAGCCGCCACCCGTCCGGGAGCTCGAGCGGCGCGTAGCCGAGGTCGATGGAGATCCCGCGCCGTTGCTCCTCGGGCAGCCGATCCGTGTCCTTCCCGGTCAGCGCCCGCACTAGCCACGTCTTGCCGTGGTCGATGTGCCCCGCAGTCCCGACGGTCAGCGGCATCAGAGTCGCTTGACCAGGATGAGCGTGGGGTTCTCCTCGTCCCAGAGACCGTGCAGCTCCTCGAGCGCCACGAATCCCCGTGCGTCGTAGAAGCGCCTGGTCCTCGCGTAGCCCTCGTCTGGATTGGAAGGGCCGAGTGTCTTCACCTGCAGGTACTCGACTCTGCGGGCGCGGAGGTAGTCCTCGGCCGCTGCCAGGAGGGCAGTCCCGAGGCCACGTCCCTGCTGGGCCATCCGCACGCCCATCACGTAGACCTCTGCGGCGCGCGGCGTGTGCAGCTTCAGCGAGAGGAGCGCGTCCTCACCGACGCCTAATGTCGGTAGCTCGGCAACGTCGCGGATGTATGCGCTTGTCGCCTCCTCGATGCCGAACCAGTCGGGGAGATCCCGCAGCACTCTCTCGCAGAGGCGAGAACGAGCCGCCGGGTCTTCTATCTCAGTGACCGTGATCACGCGCGGTAACCACGGCGGCGGCGACCTCGTCGATCTCGGCGTCCGTGAGCGTGCGGCAGTCGAGGAGTGTGCGACCGTCGCGGACGACGGCCACGACCGGCGGCTCGCCGAGCCTCAGCGGCTCCGCGAGCTCCTCCTCGACCGCACAGGCGACGCTCGGGAGCTCGGCGAGCGGCAGCGCGCCACCGCCGACCCGTGCGACCGTCTCCTCGACGTCGCCGCCGACGAGCGTGGCCAGCCGCTCGGCGCGCTCGCGTACCCGCTCGACCGGCTCGTTGAGCATGCGAAGAATCGGGATCTGGGCTGAGCCCTCGTCGAGGGCGAGCGCGACCGTGCCTTCGAGCGCCGCGAGCGTCAGCTTGTCGGCGCGCAGCGCACGCTGGAGCGGGTGGCGGCGCAGGCGCTCGACCAGGTCGCCGCGCCCGACGACGACGCCGGCCTGCGGCCCGCCGAGGAGCTTGTCGCCGGAGAAGGTCACGAGATCCGCGCCGGCGCGCAGGCTCTCCGCTGGAGTCGGCTCGTCGCCGACCGGCGCGAGCGCTCCCGAGCCCAGGTCGTCGACGAGCGGAAGCTCGTGCGCACGCGCAACTCCCGCGAGGTCGGCAAGACGGGGCAGCTCCGAGAAGCCGACGACTCGAAAATTGGACTGATGAACACGGAGCAGCAGCGCCGTCTCCGGTCCGATCGCTTGCTCGTAGTCCGACGCACGCGTCCGATTCGTCGTCCCGACCTCGACCAGGCGCGCTCCCGACCGCACCAGCACGTCCGGAATGCGGAAGCCATCGCCGATCTCGATCAGCTCGCCGCGCGACACGATCACCTCGCGGCCCTCGGCGAGTGCGGCGAGCGCGAGCAGAACGGCGGCCGCGTTGTTGTTGACGACCAGCGCCGCTTCGGCTCCGGTCAACCGGGCGAGCAACGGTGCGAGGTGATCCTGGCGCGAGCCGCGCTCGCCCCGCGCAAGCTCGTACTCGAGATTCGAATAGCCGGAGCCGACCTCCATCACGCGCGCAAGCGCGGCCTCGGCGAGCGGCGCCCGGCCGAGGTTCGTGTGCACCAGAACGCCTGTCGCATTGAGCACCCGCCGGAGGCTCGGCTTACGGGCCTGCGCAAGCTCGGAGAGCACACCGTCCACGAGGTCGCCGGGATCGCGCCCCGCCCGGATGTCGTCGCGTGCCCGCTCGAGCATTGCCCGAGCGGCACCTACTGCGAGCGAGTGCGACTCTCCCGCGAGACGCTCGTCGCGCAAGAGGTCGTCGACCGACGGGAGATCTCGTAGCGAGCGCATCGCCAAGGAGTGTAGGCAGGCTGACTCAGGCGGAGCCTTCGGCGACTCGCTGGTCATAGTGGGACGCGACGAGGTCGACGACCTCCTTCGGATCGTCCGTGACCATGAGGAGCTCGATGTCCTCCGGAGAGATGAGCCCGTCGTCGAGCATCTCCTCGCGCATCCAGTCGAGCAGCTCGTCCCAGTAGTCGGAGTCGAAGAGGACGACCGGGAAGTGGCCGATCTTCTTCGTCTGCATCAGCGTGAGCGCTTCCCAGAGCTCGTCCTGTGTCCCGAAGCCACCCGGGAAGATGACGAAGCCCTCTGCGGCCTTCACGAACATGACCTTCCGCGCATAGAAGTGGTCGAAGGTGAGGCCGAGGTCGCAGTACGGGTTCAGGCCCTGCTCGTGCGGCAGCACGATGTTGAAGCCGACCGAGAGCCCTCCGGCCTCCTGGCAGCCACGGTTGGCGGCTTCCATCACGCCCGGGCCGCCACCGGTTACGACGGCGAACCCCCGCTCGGCGAACTCGCGCCCGGTACTCACGGCCCGTTCGTAGGTCTTCGAGCCTTCGAGCACACGCGCAGAGCCGAAGATGGAAACCGCCGGCCTGTCGATCTCCTGGATCAGCTGGAAGCCCGCAAGGAACTCGGAAGCGATCAGCGAGACGTCGCTCGCGAGCGTGTCCTCGCTATGTCGCAGGATGCGTCGGTCCAGCCCGCGTCCTTCGGGCGAGCCGCCGTCGGACATCAGAAAGTGCGCTCGACGTGGGTCGCCGAGACCGCGAGCGCGAGGACGGCGACCAGCCCGAGGTAGACGACCGCGACCACCACGCGCTGCCACACCTGCAGGCGGTAGTACTCCGCCCGCTCGCCCCGCTCCCTCCACCGCCGCCACAGCTCGAGCCCTCCGAGGATGACGATGATGATGAGGATCGGATTCGGGCTCACGACGGCGAGGCCCACCATCATCAGCAGCCCGACGAGCCAGATCGCGGGATGGAGAGCGCCGACCGCTCGACCCCCGTCGAGCGGCACGACCGGGATCAGGTTGAAGAGATTGAGGAAGAACCCGACGAACGCGAGCGCCATGAGGAGCTCGGAGCCGTTCGCCTCGGCGGCGACCCAGAACAGCGCTGCGCCGACCGACCCGAGGATGGGGCCGGCGAGAGCGACCTGCGCCTCCTTCCACGCGTCGTCCGGCAGCTGCTTCATTCCGATGACAGCACCGAGAAACGGGATGAAGAGCGGAGCGCTCGCCGGCACACCCTGCCGGCGGAGCTCCAGAACGTGGCCGAGCTCGTGGACGAAGATGAGGATCACGAAGCCGATCGCGAACGGGAGCCCCCAGATCCACGCGTAGGCCGCGATCGAGACGAGCATCGAGGCGGCTGTCGTGAAGACCTTCAGCTTGAAGATCAGCGCGCCGTACTTGATCACGAGGAACCCGATCCCGAGGATCGGCGCGAACAGTTTGCGAACGGCCTCGCCGAGCCCCCAACGCGGGTGCACCGGCTCGTAGCCGCGGTCGCCGCCCTCGCCTGGCGTCGGGTTCGGGAGCGTGGCCGCCTCGGGTGCCTCGGTGGGCTCGTACCGCGGATCCGGATCCGGGTCTAGCTCCCGCGGCCGATCCACTCCTCACCTCCCACGCCGGCCTCTTTGGTCCGGTCCGCCAGGCTCAACCGGGCGCCGGCTGGCGTCCAGTCGGAGAGTTTGGACATGAGGGTCGACGCCGAGCGCACTTCCCGAACGGTACTGGCAACGGTCGAGCGCACAGTGAGAGCGACAGGCTTGCTCTCGATCGAGCTAGTCGTCGCCCTCGCTGACGGTGAACCCGAGCTGTCGTCCGTCGTCGCGTACGAACCGAAACTCGACGCGGTTGATGCGGGCAGCGTCGACGAACACGAAGCGATCGCTGGCGCGCATGCCCGGATCATCCAGACCCTCGGTAATCGACTGCAGCATCACGAAGTGGTGGTTCGTGCTCGTCTGAACGACGCCGATGGGAACCGGCGTCGGCGAGCCATCGATGTGGACATCGACGACCGGCTTGAAGCCCTCGGGGGCGTTCTTCTCCAGTTCGTCGTAGTTCCGGCCGACGATCCGCCAGAACGCGTGATGACTCTCGCTCACTCCAGCACGTTACCCGTCTCCGCCGCTAGCTCTCGCGGACTTCCAACTGGTACTGAGCCTCGGTCCCGACCCATAGGGAACCGTCTGCGTACACCTCTTTCTTCCACAGCGGAACCGAGACCTTGAGCTGGTCGATCGCCTCCCGGCACGCTTCGAGTGCGGCGGCGCGATGCGGCGCGGAGACGGCGATGACGACGCTCGTCTCACCGATGTCGACCCGTCCGACCCGGTGGTGGATCGCCACCGCGCACAGCTCGTGCCGACTCTTGAGCTCTTCCGCGAGTGCGCCCATCACCTCTTCGGCCATGCCCTCGTACGCCTCGTACTCGAGATAGAGCACGTCCCGGTCGCGGGACCGCCGGCGGGTCGTCCCGACGAAGGTCGCGATCGCGCCCGCGTCGTCCACGCGCACCTCGTCGACCGCGAGCTTCGAGCGAGAGCGGTTCCTCGAAGAGCCGGAAGCTCCCCCCGGAGACGGGCGGGATCAACGCGACCTCGTCGCCCTCTTCGAGCGCCTGCGTCCGCTCGGCATACGCGCGGTTGACCGCGAAGAGAATGCCCGGAGGCTCGTCGCCCAAAGGTAGTGCGGGCCATACGTCGCCAACGACGGCACCTTCCGGCAGGTCCAGGTCGACGCCTCCGGAACCGACTCGCTCACGGAGAGCGGCGAACAGCCTCACGCGCACGTTCACGAGCGGAGGGTATCCGGGCACGCAGGACACCAGACCGACCCGTACGATCCGCTGCATGGCGACGGCCGACGAGCGCCGGTTGAACGACTCCGGCATCGAGGTCAAGCCGGTGTACACGACCGCCGACCTGCCCGCCGGAGAGCTCGAGCTTCCCGGCGAGCATCCGTTCACGCGCGGGCCGTACCCGACCATGTACCGCGGCCAGCCGTGGACGATTCGCCAATACGCCGGCTACGGCTCGGCCGAGGAGACGAACGCGCGGTTCCGCTACCTGCTCGAGCGAGGACAGACCGGGCTCTCGGTCGCGTTCGACCTCCCGACGCAGCTCGGCTACGACTCCGACGATCCCCTCGCCGAGGGCGAGGTCGGGCGCACCGGCGTCGCGATCGACTCGCTCGCCGACATGGAGCTCCTGCTCGCGGGCATCCCGCTGGGCGAGGTCTCGACATCCATGACCATCAACGCGCCCGCGGCGCTGCTGCTGCTCCTGTACGAGCTCGTCGCGGAGGGTCAGGGCATGCCGGGCGAGAAGCTCCGGGGCACCGTCCAGAACGACGTCCTCAAGGAGTACGTGGCCCGCGGGAACTACATCTTCCCGCCGCGCCCGTCGATGCGGCTCGCCACCGACCTGTTCGCGTACTGCGCCGAGCGCCTGCCGACCTTCAACACGATCTCGATCTCCGGGTACCACATCCGCGAGGCGGGCTCGAGCGCCGCGCAGGAGCTCGCGTTCACGCTCGCGAACGGCATCGCCTACTGCGAGGCGGCGATCGTAGCCGGGCTCTCACCGGACGCGTTCGGAGAGCGGCTGTCGTTCTTCTTCAACGCCCACAACGACTTCTTCCAGGAGGTCGCGAAGTTCCGTGCAGCGCGCCGACTGTGGGCACAGATCATGCGCGACCGCTTCGGCGCGACGAACCCTCGCGCGACGGCGCTTCGCTTCCACGCACAGACGGGCGGCTCGACCCTCACCGCCCAGCAGCCCGAGAACAACGTCGTGCGAGTCGCGATCCAGGCACTGTCCGCGGTGTGCGGCGGCGCGCAGTCGCTGCACACGAACTCGTTCGACGAGGCCCTCGCCCTCCCGTCGGAGCAAGCGGCCCGCATCGCGCTGCGGACTCAGCAGATCCTCGCGCACGAGGCCGGCACGACCGACACGGCCGACCCGCTCGGCGGCTCGTTCTACGTGGAGGCGCTCACGGCCGAGCTCGAGCGGAGCGCCCAGGAGCTCATCGACCGGATCGACGAGCTCGGCGGAGCAGTCGCAGCGATCGAGCAGGGGTTCGTGCAGGGCGAGATCGAGGCGTCCGCCTTCCGCTACCAGGCCGAGGTGGAACAAGGAGAGCGCGTCGTCGTCGGCGTGAATGCGTTCGAGGAGCACGAGGAGGAACGCGTCGAGCTCCTCCAGGTCGACCCCGAGAGCGAGCGCCGCCAGCGGGAGCGCATTGCTCGAGTTCGCGCTGAACGGGACTCGAGGGCCTCCGCGGCGGCCCTCGCCGCGGTACGGCGTGTTGCCGAGACCGACGCGAACCTCCTCCCTCCGATGCGCGAGGCTCTCCGCGCCCGGGCGACCGTCGGCGAGATCTGCGGCGAGCTGCGCGAGCTTTGGGGTACATATGACGCCCAGCATGCGTAGGCCCCCACGCAGAGCGGCACGTGCAATCGCCGCGACGGTCGTCTCCGTCGCTCTTGCGCTCCTGCTCGTCGGGCTGGCTGCCGGGCGCGACGGCGCGGACACCGCTGCGACGCCGAGCTTCACCCGCGACGTCGCGCCGATCATCCAGGAGAAGTGCTCGGGTTGTCACCAGGCGGGCGGCATCGCTCCGTTCTCGCTCGCGACTGCGAGGAGCATCTCGTCGCGCGCCGACCTCATCGCGGCCGCTGTCCAGGCACGTCTCATGCCACCGTGGCTTCCAGGCCGACGGTCACCAGCCTTCGCGGGCCAGTCGGAGCGGACGCTGAGCGCCCGGGAGCGCGCGACGCTCGTCTCATGGGCGCGAGCCGGCGGGAAGGTCGACGGCCCGGCCCGCAAGCCATTGCCTCGAGCGCCGGTCGAGGTACGCGACGGGGAGCGCCTTCTCGACGTGCAGATGCCGTCCGCGTACCTGCCGCGAGCCGGCAAGGGCACGACGGACGACTACCGATGCTTCGTTCTCGATCCCAGGCTCGCTGCCGATGCCTCGGTCACCTCGGCGCGTATCGACCCTGGTGCGTCGAAGATCGTCCACCACGTGATCCTGTTCCGCATCGCTCCGTCGCAGGTCGGCGAAGCGGCGAAGCTCGACGCCGGGTCGCCTGGCCCCGGGTGGACGTGCTTCGGCGGTACGGGCATCAGCTCGGGCGGCGGCTCGATCCAGAACTCGCTGAACGACTCCAACTGGATCGCCGCCTGGGCGCCCGGCGGAACCGGCGGCCGGCTACCGGACGGAACCGGTGTGCCTCTGCCGGCCGGAAGCCGGATCGTGATGCAGGTGCACTACAACCTGCTGAACGGGAGCGCACGCGACCGCTCACGCGCGATCCTCACAGTGGCTCCGGCGAGCGCCGGGCTCACCAAGGTGCAGACCGTCCTTCTCCCAGCGCCGGTCGAGCTCGCGTGCGCAAAGGGCGAGCGTGGGCGCCTGTGCGACCGGACGGAAGCGCTCGTCGACCTCTCGCGGAAGTACGGCTCGAACGCAGCGTTCGTTCCCACCGGGCTCCTGCTCCTCTGTGGCAGGAGCCCCGGGAACGTCGTGCCGAGTCCGGTGAGTCGCTGCGACCGCAGGATCGACAGCCCGACCACGATCCTCGGAGCCGCAGGGCACATGCACCTCCTCGGCGCGTCGATCCGGCTCGAGCTGAACCCCGGGACGCCGCGTGCGCGTGTCCTGCTCGACATCCCGCGCTGGGACTTCCACTGGCAGAACATGTACACGCTGCGCTCGGCGATCGAGGCGAAGCCCGGCGACGTCGTCCGTGTCACGTGCCGCCACGACGTCTCGCACCGCCGCCACGGGATGCACGGAGTGCCGAAGACGCCCCGGTACATCCTCTGGGGCGAGGGAACGACCGACGAGATGTGCCTGGGGCTGCTCCAGGTGACCCGCGGGTAGACGCCGCTGCGGATCCTCCTCGTCTCGCAGATGTACCCGGGGCCTGAGGACCCCGACCTCGGGGTCTTCGTCGCGAACCTCGAGCACGAGCTCGCGGCCCGGGGTCACGACATCGACCGTGCCGTCGTCGATCGCCGAGCTGGCGGGCAGTCGAGACACACGCGACTGTTCCGAGACGCGGTTCGGGCGGCACGGCGGTTCGACCCTGACGTCACGTACGCGCACTTCCTCGTGCCGGCCGGGCTCGCTGCGGCACTCGCGTCTCGGGCGCCGCTCGTCGTCACCGCGCACGGCCAGGACGTCCGCAACGCAGCCGCAAACGCCGGTGTCCGTGCAGCAACGCGATACGTCGTTCGGCGGTCGAGCACGGTCATCGCAGTGTCGGAGTGGCTACGCGGAACGCTCGAGCAGGCGATCCCTGCCGCCACGGGCAAGACCGAGGTCGTCGACTGCGGGGTCGACCTCGACCGCTTCGCACCACTGGACCAGGCGGAAGCGCAGGCCGAGCGCGGCTGGGGAGGTGACGGAACGGCGTTCCTCTGTCTCGGCAGCCTGACCGAGCGGAAGAACGTCCTCCGCCTCGCGCGCGCGTTCGAGCGCCGGGGCGAGGGAGAGCTCGCCTTCGTGGGCGACGGACCGCTGCGAGAGGCGCTCGAGGGACGGCCCGGGCTCCGTCTCGTCGGGCGCGTCCCGCACGAGGACGTTCCACGCTGGATCGCGGCGGCCGACGTCGTCTGCCAGCCGAGCCTCGTCGAGCCGTTCGGGCTTGCGACCCTCGAGGCGATGGCCGCTGCCCGCTCCGTCGTCGCGACCCTAGTCGGCGGTCCGCCCGAGTTCGTCACGCCGGAAGCAGGCGTTCTGGTCGACCCCGAGAACGAGGATGCCCTCGTCGAAGCGCTCGACACGGCGGCGAAGCTCCCGGGGCCGAACCTCGCGGCGCGAGACGCCGCCATGCCGCACGACGTCAGGCGGCAGGCGGAGCGGGTGGAGCAGATCCTGCTTCGAGCCGTTCGAGATCGGCGAGCCTGACCTCGACGAGCGGCCCCACGGAGTCCTCGAGCCCGGCCTCACGGGCCACCGCCAGGGCCTCCTCGTAGCTCGAGCGCACCTTCGCGAGGTCGACTCCCTGTTTGAGGCGGTTGTCGCCCGTGACGAGGAGCTTCTGGATCCGCTCGCGCGCGTCGCCGGGGGCATCGATCCGCTCACCCACGCAAGGAGGCTACCGCTATCCTGGCGCGGCGATGTTCGGTGTCCTCGCGATCACACTCCAGCTCTTCGCGGTCCTTCAGGTGCTCCTCTCCGCATTCCTCATCGTCCTCGTGCTGATGCACTCCGGCCGTGAGGCCGGGATGGGTGGACTCGGCTTCACCCCGCACTCTCAGGGTGGAACGCACGTGGTGGAACGGAACCTGACCCGATTGACCGTCGTCGTCGCGGGCATCTTCGGGCTGAACACCATCATTCTCTTCCACCTGCTCTAGCCTCGAAGACCGGCGGCTAGAATTCACCGCCCACGCGCTGGTGGCGGAATTGGTAGACGCGCTAGGTTGAGGGCCTAGTGGCCATTGCGGCCGTGGAGGTTCAAGTCCTCTCCAGCGCATGACCGAAGGCGGCCTTGAGCCGCCTTCGTGCATTCTCGAGGCGTGCACATGTACTCCGACCTCGCCCCGTGGTTCCACCTGCTGACGCACCCGTCCGACTACGCGGAGGAGGCCGAGTTCGTGACCCGTGTCGTCAACGAGGTCGCCGAAGGCCCGGTGGAGACCCTGCTAGAGCTGGGATCCGGCGGAGGCAACAACGCCTCGCACCTCAAGCAGCGCTTCGAATGCACCCTGACCGACCTCTCGCCCGACATGCTCGTGCTCTCGAGGACGCTGAACCCCGAGTGCGAGCACATCGAGGGGGACATGAGATCGCTTCGCCTAGGGCGAACGTTCGACGTCGTCTTCATCCACGACGCGATCTCGTATCTCGCCTCGGAGGAGGACCTCGGTGCCGCGCTCGTGACCGCTGCCGTTCACGCGCGGCCGGGAGCGGTCGTGATGTTGACGCCGGACGCGACGCGGGAGATGTTCAAGCCGGGCACCGACCGCGGAGGACACGACGGCGAAGACGGCCGCAGCCTCCGGTACCTCGAGTGGACGCACGCCCCCGATCCTCCGGACGCGGCGACCTACACCGTCGACTTCGCGATCCTCGTGCGCGACCCAGGTGAGCCTGCGCGTGTCGTCCACGATCGGCACACGCTCGGCCTCTTTCCCGAAGCGACCTGGCATCGGCTGATCGCCGAGGCCGGGCTCGAGCTCGTCGCGATCACGGTGGAGAACCCGTTTGCAGACGAGCAGGCGACCTTCGTCGCCCGGCGGCCTGCGTCTTGACTCGACCTTGACGTCATCCGGCAGGATCTCTACCCTCACTGTCGAACATACGTTCGTCACCGACAGCACCCCTAGAGCTGGGAGAGACCGATGCTTACCGAACGTCAGCAGGAGATTTGGCAGTACCTCGTCGAGTACGTGGACGGCCATGGCTACCCGCCGACGGTCCGTGAGATCGGCGACGCCGTCGGCCTCGCCTCCCCGTCGACCGTTCACGCTCACCTCGCGAACCTCGAGCGCGCTGGGCTCCTGAAGCGCGATCCGACGAAGCCTCGAGCGCTCGAGCTCGTCGGACGTCGCAAGGCGGAGTCGGCGCCTCAACGCGCAGTTCCGGTGCTTCCGCTCGTCGGGCGCATCGCCGCGGGCGGCCCGCTGCTCGCCGAGGAGGCCGTCGAGGACGAGATCGCGGTGCCCGAGCCGCTCGGGCGGAGCGCGGACTTCCTTCTCCGCGTCAAGGGCGACTCGATGATCGAAGCCGGGATCCTGGAAGGCGACCTCGTAGTCGTTCGCAAGCAGCAGGACGCCCGGAACGGCGAGATCGTTGTGGCGCTCGTCGGCGACGACGAGAGCGCAGACGAGGCCACGGTGAAGACGTTCCATCGCGAGCGAGACGGCCGGATCCGGCTTCAGCCCGAGAACGCCGCCCTCGAGCCCCTCTACCCCGAGCACGTCGAGATCCTCGGTCGAGTCACGGGCGTGTTCCGGATGCTCTGATGGACGTCTCACCGCTCAATCGGACGCTCGACCAGGAGCTCTCCGCACTCGTGCGGGGCGCGAGCCTCGAGTGCCTCGTATGCGGCGAGTTCGTGCTTCGGGTCCGCGGGTACAACGACGTGTTGGCCTGCCCCGAGTGTTGCTCGATCCTCGCCGAGGGGCGAGAAATCCCCGAGATAGAGCTACCATCCGCCGTGCAGGCCGGGTGACCGCGGACCGCTCCTCTGACTAGTCGAGGAGCGGCTCGAGGAAAGTCCGGACACCGCAGGGCAGGACGCTGGGAAGCTCCGAGGGCGACTTCGTGGCCAACCCAGGCGGCGAAAGCCGACGGAAAGTGGAACAGAAAGGAGACCGCCGGCCGAGGGAAACCGACGCCGGTAAGGGTGAAACGGTGGGGTAAGAGCCCACCAGCGGTCGTGGCGACACGGCCGGCTAGCCAAACCCCGTCCGGTGCAAGGCGAAGCAGGTTCCGTTGACGCGGCCCGCCGAGGAACCGGGTACGCCGCATAGAGAGATGGCCACCCAAGACAGAATCCGGCTTACAGGCCTGCTACAGAAAAGCCCCGCTTTGCGGGGCTTTTCCATTCTCTTGACTGTGCCCGGCGAACCCGTGACGCGGGCGAAGACATCGAAGCGGGTTCGGTACAGCGCCTCGAGCTCGTCCAGCCGCGCTCCGCGGCGTCCGATCACACCTTGTCTGATGCGGAGGATGCGGGATTTCTGTTGTCGCTGTAGCCAGCGGCCGCTCCGACCTACGGCGACGTGAGGTCGCCGAGGTCGAGGCGCGGCGGAAGCACTCCCTCGAGCTCGAGCAAGCGCTGCTTCAGGTCGAGCCCTCCGCCGTAGCCGCCGAGACCGTCGGACGCGACAACGCGATGGCAGGGCACGACGAGCGGCAGCGGGTTCGTCGCCATCAACACGCCGACCTCGCGAGGATCATCGACTCCGGCGCGGCGACCGAGCTCGCCGTACGTCACCGTCACGCCGTACGGCGCGATCTCACGGAGCGTCTCCAGCACGTGGCGATGCGTCACATCGACGCCGTTCCAGTCGAACGGCAGGTCGAAGGACTCGCGCTCGCCGCGCGCGTACTCGCCGAGTTGCTCTGCAGCGGCGACGGCATGCTCGGCGGCGACTCCACCGCCGTGCGGTCGTGCCGGATCTCGTTCCCGCGGAAGACGTACCCGTCGCACGCCGGCATCGCTCGCTTCGATGCCGATCGTTCCCATCGGTGTGTCGATCACGACCGCTGCCGGCACGACAGCCCCAGACTACTCGTCTACGATCACGCGGTGGAACGCGCCGTCCACGATCGCGGCGGCTGGCCGACCGACGAGCCAGTAGATCGCGCAGAGCACGAGCTCGCCGACTGGGAGATCCTCATGGACGCCCTCGTCGGCACGCTCGGCAGCACTGGCGTGGTGAACGTCGACGAGCTGCGGCGCGGGATCGAGAGCATGCAGCCGGACGAGTACGAGCGCGCGTCGTACTACGAACGTTGGCTCTTCTCCGTCGAGACGATCCTGACCGAGAAGGGGTTGCTCTCTCCCGGCGAGCTCGACGCGAGGCTCGCCACGTGACGTATGCCGCCGGCCAGCCAGTGCGAGTCGACAATCGCGGCCACGCCGGGCACCACCGAACGCCCGCGTATCTCAAGGGCAGGTCCGGCCGGGTCGAGCGCCTGCACGCGTCGTTCACGAACCCCGAGACGCGGGCATACGGCACCGACGGGCTCCCGCTCGAGCCGCTGTATCTCGTCAGCTTCGCCCAGCACGACGTTTGGCCCGACTACCGGGGCGCGACGAGCGACCGGCTGTACGTCGACGTCTACGAGCATTGGCTGGAGGCCGAATGACCGATCACGACCACGATCACGACCACGACCACCCGCACGAGCCGATCACCAACGGCGACGAGCCCCTTGCGGCGCGCGTCCAGGCGCTCGAGGAAGTCCTGGTCGAGAAGGGGGTCGTCACGCGCGAAGACGTGCGCCAGCGGATCGACTGGCTCGTCTCACGGAGCCCGACGGACGGGGCACGTCTCGTCGCACGTGCCTGGGTCGATGCGGAGTTCAAGGAGCGTCTGCTGTCGGACGCGCGCGAGGCCGCGCTCGAGCTCGATCTCGACCCCGGCCCGTCGCCGGTGGTCGTCGCTCTCGAGAACACCGAGACGGTGCACCACGTGGTCGTCTGCACGCTGTGCTCGTGCTACCCGAAGGCGCTGCTCGGCCCTCCGCCCGATTGGTACAAGAGCGCGCCCTACCGGTCACGTGCGGTCTCGGACCCCCGAGGCGTGCTGAGCGAGTTCGGAGTCGAGCTCGCGGACGACGTCGAAGTCCGGGTCGTCGACTCGACGGCGGACATCCGATACCTCGTGATTCCGGCTCGGCCGTCGGGTACCGCGGGACTCACAGAGCAGGAGCTCGTGGAGATCGTGACGCGGGACTCGATGATCGGTGTCGCGCAGCCGGTCGCGCCCGCACCCGCGGCCGCCTAGACCGGGCGCAGCACGACCTCGATCGCCGTTCCCCGCCCGGGGGCCGACTCCAGGTTCATGCTGCCGTCGATCGCTTCCGCTCGGAGCTTCATGTTCGCGAGCCCCTGCCCCGCGTCCGACCCCTCGGCATCGAACCCGACACCGTCGTCACTGACGGCGATCACACGCCTGCCGTTCCGCTGTGTGATCGAGACTTCGACGCGGCGCGCGCCGGCGTGCCGACGGGCGTTGCCCAATCCTTCCTGGACGATCCTGAAGACTTCGATCTGCTCGTCGGGAGCAAGCCGGACCTGTGGATCGACGTCGAGCTCGACGTCGAGTGCGCCGTCGGCCGTCAGCACGTCGACGTAGCGGCGAAGCGCGGCATCGAACCGTGCCGAGCCGCCGGCCGAGGAAAGCGCGAGCACAGCGAATCGCGCCTCCTGCTGAGCGGCGATCGACGCACGCTTGAGACGCGGGAGGACCTGGTCGAGCGACGCGCCGGTCTCCAGCATGTTCACCTGCGTCGTGATGGCGAAGAGGTACTGCGCCAGTCCGTCGTGAATCTCACGCGCCACTCGCCCGCGCTCGTCGGCCACGGCGCGGCCGAATTCGGCCTGGGCGATCGCCCGCCACACGCCGACGAGCAGGATGCCGTAGGCGACGAATCGGAGGAAGTCGCCCTGGAGGACGTTGTTTCCCGACATCACCGGCGTCAGGATCAGGTTGAGATCGGCAAAGAGTGCGAGCGTCGCTGCCAGGCACATCCAGCTGTCGAGGTCCCGACCGTACGTTCGGTAGCGCCGAGCAAACCCGACGAGCGCGATCAGCCAGAAGCCGGCGAGAAGCGCACCGGCGGCAACGACTGCCGCACCCTCGACGATCTCCGAGCCGCCCGGGCTCGCTCCGGTCTGCGACGGCACGCTGCCGAGCACCAGGGCGGTGGCTCCGAGCACCAGCGCGACCCCGGTTGCGACGGACAGCAGTGCCCGGCGGCGGTTGCCGAGCCGGCGGTCAACGTACGGAGCGGCGGCGATGAGCCCGGCTCCGAGAAGCCTCGAGCCAATGAGTGACCAGGCCGCGGCGGGTTCGAGCGATCCACCGCCCAACACGGGCACCAGGCCGAAGGCCGCCGTGCCGAGCGCGATGCTCCAGAACCCCGCCGCGAGAAGCAGGTCGAGGACGCGGCCATCGACGACGAACCGCACGCTCGCCAACACGGCCACGATGAGAGCGACGATCGCGATCGCCGTGTCGAACGCAAGACGCGCCTCGGGCAACGCGTAGGTGGACGTGAACGAGTCCCGCACCGCGAAGAACGCGGTAGCCGATGCGAGCAGCGCGACGAGCATGAACTCGCCCACGAGCCACGAGCGATAGCTCTGGGATCGACGGTGATCCACACCCCCCTTTTCGGCAGAGCGACTCCTGCCGATAAGGGGTCTATGTCAGAACGCATTCTCATCGTCGACGATCACCCTCTGACGCGTGACGCTCTCGCCGCGCTCCTCTCCCAGCAAGGATTCGACGTCGTCGGCGAGGCCGCCGACGGTCAGGAGGCGGTGACGTCAGTGCGAGGTCTCCAGCCGGATCTCGTCCTGCTCGACCTGACCATGCCCGGGATGGACGGTCTGACCGCGCTGCCGCAGATCCGAGAAGCCGCGCCTTCGTGCGAGGTGGTCGTGCTGACAGCCTCCGACGCGGAGGAGAATCTCCTCGGCGCGATCCGTGCAGGCGCCTCCGGCTACCTGCTGAAGACCGAGTCCCCGGAGCAGATCGCCGCCTTCCTGCGCGGCGTCGCCCGCGGGGACGCGGCCCTCTCGGGGGGCGTCGCCAGGCGGCTGCTCGACCGGGTTCGCGAAGGCGGACGTCTCGACGGAATTCCGGACTCGATCACGCAGACGCTCTCGGCTCGCGAGGTCGAGGTGCTGCTCCTCCTGGACGAGCACCTGGGGACGGACGAGATCGCGCAGCGTCTCTTCATCTCGGAGCACACGGTCCGGTCGCACGTCAAGAGCCTGCTCAAGAAGCTCGGCGTCTCGTCTCGGCGGGAAGCGCTCGAGCGTCTCGAGACCGCCCGCGCGGCATAGTCGAGATCTCTCGCGCCTACGGCGAGAAACCCTGGAGGGCGGCTCTGGCCAGCTCCGGCAGCGTCCCGAGGTTGTAGCCGCCTTCGAGCACCGCGGCAACGCGCGGAGCGAGGCTTGCGCAGCCGGACGAGAGCTCGCGTATGCCCGCCTCCGAGAGCAGCATCTCCCCGAGCGGATCGTCGGCGTGAGCGTCGAAACCCGCCGAGACGATCACGAGGTCGGGCTCGAAGGAGCGCACGGCCGGCGTCACTACATCCGTGAACGCCGTCAGATACACATCGTCGGTAGAGCCCGCCTCGAGGGGCACGTTCAGCGTGTGGTCGTCGCTCGTTCCAGGCCCGCCGGTGCCGGGGTAGAACGGCCACTGGTGGAGCGACACGAAGAAGACGGAGTGGTCGTTCCTGAACATGGCCTCGGTTCCGTTCCCGTGGTGGACGTCGTAGTCGACGATCGCGACGCGGGCGAGCCCGAGCTCGTCCTGTGCGTAGCGCGCGGCGACGGCGACGTTGCCGAACAGGCAGAACCCCATCGCAGCAGCGGGAAGTGCATGGTGACCAGGCGGCCGCACGAGCGCAAAGCCACCGCGACGAACCGCTTCGATCGTGCACCCGGCAGCAAGTAGCGCGGCATCCCAGCTCGTCGCGTCGGCGTAGGTGTCAGGGTCGAGCCAGATCCGACCCTGAATCGCCCGCACCGCGTCGACGTACTCCGGCCGATGGACGCGCTCGATCTGCGCCCGCGTCGCGGGCTCGCACGTCACGTAGTCCGGAAACGCCTCGAGTAGCGCAGCAAGCCGCTCCGGGCACTCCGCGTGAGGCTCGCCTGCGACTCCATGCAGCTCGACCATTGCCGCGTGAGAGATCACGTCCAGGCCGCTGCCTCCTCGAGATCGCGGGCGACGCCCGCGAGGCCGAGATCCCGCGCGCGAGCGGCGCCGGCAGCCCAATCGGGAGTGCGATCCGGAAGTGCAGGGAGAGGCGCGCTCCGGTCGAGCGTGGCGAGCCTGCGGTACAGCCGCAGCGCATCGGCCTCGGCGGCGAAGCGGCCGTCGGCGAGCAAAGCTTCGAGCGAGTCGTACTGGGCGAGAAGATCCGCTGCTCGCTTCTCGCCGATACCGCGTGCGCCTGGGATCTTGTCCGACGGATCGCCGCGCAGGGCGATGAAGTCGACAACCTGACGCGGGTCGACTCCGTATCGCTCGCGTACCTCCGCGGGGCCGATGCGTGCAGGAGGATTTCCACGAACCGGCTGAAGGATGGTCGTGTGCTCGTCGGCGAGCTGGAACGCATCGCGGTCGGAAGTGGCGACGAGCGCGCTCCCACCGGCAGCTGCTTCTGCAGTCGCAGCCGACGCGAGAAAGTCGTCTGCCTCGTATCCGGGTGCCTTCGCGCAGGCGATCCCCCACGACTCGAGGAACGCTGGGAGAAGGTCCAGCTGCTCGACGAGCTCCGCTTCGAACTCACGGCCTGATTGGTAGGTGTCGAACTCGACATGCCGATACGTCGGCACCGTCAACGTGTCCCAGGCGACGAGAACGGCTCGCGGCCTCTCGGCGCGCCAGAGCCTCAGGAGCATTCCCGAAACTCCGATCAGCGCGTTCGCGGCACCGCCGTCCTTCCTGCGGAACGCCCCCTTGGGCAACGCGT
This sequence comes from uncultured Actinomycetes bacterium, assembly GCA_963736295.1. GTDB lineage: Bacteria > Actinomycetota > Thermoleophilia > Gaiellales > Gaiellaceae > GMQP-bins7. The sequence continues at coordinate 2,042,550 of CAVTOH010000004.1, read as the reverse complement.
GGTAGGCGCGGTGGGCGAAGGAGTCACCGTCGACCACGAGGAGAGGCGCCGTCATGACAGCGGCCGCTCGAGGTCGAGCACGGCGTCGCGAAGACGCTCGGTCGCGGTCGCCGCGGCCTGGTCGTCGGGCAGATTGACGAGATCGTCTAGCTCGATGGGCCGACCGTATGCGACACGCAGCGGCCCGAGCCTCGACAGCCGGTCGGTCCCGGCGATCCCAGCGGGAACGAGCGGAACGCCCGCCTCGCGTGCGACGCGGGCGGCGCCCGTCCGCCACCGCGCTTCGTGCTTCTTGCGAATCCCCTTCTCGCGCCTCGTGCCCTCCGGGAACATCACGACCACGTGCCCCTCGCGGCACAGGCTGACCGCCGTCGCGACCGCCTGTTCGTCTCCCATGCCACGACGCACGGGAAACGCGCCGCCGGCCCTGATGATGGAGCCGAGCGGGAACCAGAACAGCTCCGACTTCGCCATGAACCGCAGGAAGCGACGTGGAAAGAGCGGTATGCCGAGAGCCCACGGGTCGAAGTTCGACAGGTGGTTCGCCGCGAGCACCCACCCGCGCTCGACTGGCAGGTTCTCGGTGCCGATCGCGCGGTGTCGGAAGAGAACCTTGACGACCGGCCAGCTCGGGACGGCGATGAGGAAGTAGAGCCAGCTGGGGCGAGGGGGCTGCGGCACGCGTGCCAGTATCGCGAGGCTCGAGGTCGTGTGGCGGAAGACGTCCAAGCTAAGGTGCCCGCCGTGGGGAAGAGCCTGGTCATCGTCGAGTCTCCCGCGAAGGCGCGGACCATCGCCGGCTACCTCGGCGGCGACTACGCGGTCGAGTCGAGCATCGGACATGTACGCGACCTGCCCGACCGGGCTTCCGACATCCCGAAGGAAGATCGCAAGCGCTTCGGCTCCCTCGGCGTCGACGTGGAGGGCGCATTCGAGCCCTACTACGTCGTCGACCCGGACAAGAAGAAGATCGTCACAGCGCTGCGCAAGCACCTCGCCTCGGCTGACGAGCTCCTCCTCGCGACGGACGAAGACCGCGAGGGCGAGGCCATCGCCTGGCATCTCGTCCAGGTCCTCAAGCCGAAGGTGCCCGTGCGGCGCATGGTCTTCCACGAGATCACACGCGAGGCGATCGAGAGAGCCCTGGCGGACACGCGGTCCATCGACGTGCGCCTCGTCGACGCGCAGGAGACACGCCGGATCCTGGACCGCCTCTACGGCTACGAGGTCTCGCCCGTCCTCTGGAAGAAGGTGACGCGCGGTCTTTCCGCCGGACGCGTGCAGTCGGTCGCGACCCGCCTCGTCGTCCAGCGCGAGCGCGAGCGTGTGGCGTTCGTCTCGTCCGAGTACTGGGACATCCTCGCGACGCTCGACCCGGGGTCGTTCGACGCCCGCCTCGTCGCCGTCGACGGACGTCGCGTTGCACAGGGACGCGATTTCGCACCCGACGGCACGATGCGCGACGAGAACCTCGTCCGCCTGGACGAGGCCGGAGCGCAGGCACTCGCCACGAGGCTCGACGGCGTTCCGCTCGTCGTGCGCTCGGCGGATGAGAAGCCGTACAGACGGCGGCCGTCAGCGCCGTTCATGACCTCCACTCTCCAGCAGGAGGCCAGCCGGAAGCTTCGGTTCTCCGCCCAGACGACGATGCGGCTCGCGCAGCGCCTCTACGAGGCAGGTCACATCACGTACATGAGGACCGACTCGACGACGCTCTCGGAGTCGGCTCTCGAGGCCGCGCGTGCCCAGGTGCGCACGCTGTTCGGCGACGACTACGTTCCGACGAAGCCGCGGCGGTACGAGCGCAAGGTGAAGAACGCGCAGGAAGCTCACGAGGCGATCCGGCCCGCCGGGGAGGCGTTCCGAACGCCGGACACACTCGCGAGCGAGGTCAGTCGAGACGAGCTGGCTCTCTACGACCTCGTCTGGCGGCGAACGCTGGCTTCGCAGATGGAGGACGCAGCCGGACGGACGGTCAGCCTCCGCATCGGCGCGACGACGCCCGCGGAGGAGGTCGAGTTCGGAGCTTCCGGCACGGTGATCACGTTCCGGGGCTTCCTGGCCGCCTACGAGGAAGGCCGCGACGAGCCGGCAGACGACGACGAGGAGCGCAGGCTTCCCGATGTCTCTCCCGGCGACCCGCTCGAAGCGCAATCCCTGGCGGCCGAGGGGCACTCGACGACCCCGCCGCCGCGCTACACCGAGGCCACCCTCGTCCGTGCGCTCGAGGAGCTAGGCATCGGGCGGCCGTCGACGTATGCGGCGATTCTCTCGACGATCGTCGACCGGGGCTACGTGTTCAAGAAGGGCTCAGCCCTCGTGCCAACGTTCGTTGCCTTTGCCGTGGTCAAGCTGCTCGAGCAGCACTTCCGACAGCTCGTGGACTTCGACTTCACCGCCCGGATGGAGGACGACCTCGACGAGATCGCCGACGGACGGCAAGAACGCGTCGGCTGGCTCCAGCGCTTCTACTTCGGCTCAGAAGGCGATCCAGGGCTGCACCACCTCGTCACCGACAACCTCGACGAGATCGACGCTCGTGCCGTGAACTCCATCGCGATCCCGGGCTCCGAGGCCGTCGTGAGGGTCGGACGCTACGGGCCTTACATCGAGCGCGGAGACCAGCGCATCAGCCTGCCGCCGGACGTCGCTCCGGACGAGTTGACAGCCGCGCGGGCGGACGAGCTTCTCTCCCAGCCCGACGGTCGCACTCTTGGCACCGACCCGAGCACGGGGCGGGAGATCGTCGTACGCGCCGGGCGCTACGGGCCGTACGTGACCGAGGTCCTCCCCGAAGGCTCCGAGGAGAAGCCGCGAACGGCGTCGCTCTTCGCGTCGATGTCCCCCGAGACGGTCTCGCTCGAAGAAGCGCTTCGCCTCCTCTCGCTGCCCCGCGTCGTCGGAACGCTCGACGGCGAGGAGGTCGCAGCCCTGAACGGTCGCTACGGGCCTTACGTCAAGAAAGGCTCCGCGTCGCGCTCGCTCGAAGGCGAGGAGCAGCTCTTCACGGTGACGATCGACGAAGCGGCGGCCCTGTTCGCGGAGCCACCGCGCCGCAGAGGCCGCAAGGGGCAGAGTCGCGGACCGCTGCGAGAGCTGGGCAACGATCCGACGACCGGCAAGCCCGTAGTCGTACGCGACGGCCGGTTCGGGCCATACGTCACGGATGGCGAAAGCAACGCGAGTCTGCGCCGCGGCGACACGGCCGAGGCGATGACAATCGAGCGTGCGACCGAGCTCCTGGCTGAAAAGCGCGCAAAGAGCAAGTAAGCAACCGGTTAACGGACGTATCGCGCCGTCCGTCCGATGCGGGAGAATCTAACTTGCCTGGGGCCCCGACCGTCTCAGGTTGTACGGGCCTGCAAGGCCACGATGGCTTGCGCCCAGGTCGTTCTCTCGCCTGGGTCTCGGGGCTTCACCGCGAACCGCCGATACGTCAGGAACGGAATAAACAAGGAAGACGTCCACGTTGGAAGCCTTGTGACACCTTCAGGGGTGGAGTATCCCTGGAAAGAGAAGGAACGCCGCCATACACTCCGTAAGTTTGTTACTTCCGCCGATGTGACATCGAAAGGATTGAGACCGCACTTTGACGCAGAACCAACTCATTGAATTGCTCGAGTCCGAGCACCTGAAGGCCCTCATCGAGCGTGCCGAGGAGCACGGTGGCCACCTCGAGGCCGCCGAGCTCGAGACTTTCGTGGTCGAGCACGACCTCAGCGAGGACGAGGCCGAGCTGCTCCAGCGTGAGCTCGAGGCCCACCAGATCGAGATCGTGCAGCCCGACTCGGAGGCCGCGAAGGAGGCTGCAGAGCGGGCGCAGTACGCAGCCGAGGCCGTCTCCGGAGCCGCCGACAGCCTTCAGCTCTTCCTGGCCGACGTCGGCCGCCACAAGCTGCTCACGGCAGCCGAGGAGGTCGCACTCGCGAAGCGCATCGAGCGCGGCGACACCGTCGCGAAGCGCATGATGATCGAGTCGAACCTCCGCCTCGTCGTGTCGATCGCGAAGGGCTATCGCGGCCTGGGCGTCCCGTTCCTCGACCTCATCCAGGAGGGCACGCTCGGCCTCAATCGTGCGGTCGAGAAGTTCGATTGGCGAAGGGGCTTCAAGTTCTCGACATACGCGACCTGGTGGATCCGCCAGTCGGTTCAGCGAGCCGTGGCGAACCACGCGCGGACGATCCGCGTGCCGGTCCACGTCGTCGAGCGGCAGCAGAAGCTGTCACGCGCCGCGCGACGCCTCGAGGTCGAGCTGGGCCGCGAGGCGACGAAGGAGGAGCTCGCCGAGGCGACCGGTCTCCCGATCCAGCACGTCGACGAGGCCCTGGGAGCCGCCCACGCGTCCGTATCTCTCAACCAGACGGTTGGCGCGGACGACGAAGGCGAGCTCGGTGACCTCTTCGCGGACCGCGAGGCAGCCGACCCGTTCGACGAGGCCGAGGAGTCGCTCAGGCGCCAGAGCATCCGCCGCGCTCTTGACGCCCTTCCCGAGCGAGAGCGTCGCATCCTCGAGCTCCGCTTCGGATTCGAGGGCGAGCCGTGGACGCTCGAGGCGATCGGGCACGAGCTCGACCTGACGCGCGAACGCGTACGGCAGCTCGAGGGCCAGGCGCTCAAGCGCCTCGAGGCCCTGCGTGATCTTGCAGGCCTCGCGGCCTGACGCGCGCCGAACGACTCTCTAGCAGCGGGGTCTGACCCGAACGGGTCAGACCCCAGCTTTCTCCGAGCCGGCTGTCTCCACGCGACGTCGCTCGGCCTCGGCCAGCGCATCCTCGTCGTAGAGATGGCACTCGACGCGTACGTTCCCGATGTCGAGTGCGCGCGGCTCGACGGGCTCGTGCCAGAAGATCTCAGCGGCGTCGTCGGCAGCTCTCATCTCCTTCACGCCACGCCAGAAAGGCTCATCGACGTCGTCGTCGCGAGCCGCCTCGAGAAGCTCGAGAATGTCGGTTCCGCGCTTCGATGCGGCACGGAGGCGCGCCTGGACACGTGGAGCGTCGAGGGAATCCATGTTCTCGATCAGGGCTCGCTCTGCCTCGTACTGCTCCTGCTCCTGGAGCGCCCAGCGTGCCTCGAGTAGATCCCGGAGGTCGCGCGTCTCCCACCCGCACACTTCGAAGGCACGTGGACAGCGCGGATGGAACGAGCAGCCGAGCGGAGGTCTCGCTGCATCGGGGACCTCGCCGCGCGGGAGGTCGCGAGGAATGCTGCGGCGCGGGTCGGGCTCCGGAATCGCGCGGAGCAGCGCCTGAGTGTACGGGTGCTTCGGATCCTCGTAGATCGCCTCGGACGGCCCGATCTCCACGATTCGACCGAGGTAGAGAATCGCGATCCGGTCGCAGAAGAACTTCGCCGTCGCGAGGTCGTGGGTGATGTAGAGGTACGTGAGGTCGAGCTCACGCCGGAGGTCGAGCATGAGCTCGAGGATCTTCGCTCGGACGCTCATGTCGAGCATCGAGACCGGCTCGTCGGCAACGAGCAGGATCGGGTTGAGGATGATCGCCCTGGCGATCACGGCGCGTTGCTTCTGGCCGCCGGAGAGATCCGAGGGGTACTTCCCGAGGAACTGCTCCGCAGGTGCCAAACCGACCGTCTCGAGCGTCTCGGCGACGCGGCGCTCGAGCTCGCGCCCCTTGACGACTTTGTGGATGCGCAGCGGATGGCCGACCGAGTCCTCGATCGTCATCGCCGGATTCAGCGACGCGTGCGGATCCTGGAAGACGATCTGCATCTGACGGCGCAGCACCCTGAGCTCGCGCTCGGACATCGTCGTGATCTCCTCACCGTCGAAGCGCACGCTTCCCTCCGTCGCTCGAACGAGCCCGAGGAGTGTCCTGCCGAGCGTCGTCTTTCCGCTCCCGGACTCGCCCACGAGCCCGAGGACCTCTCCCTTCCGGAGGTCGAAGGAGACGTCGTCCACGGCCTTGACGTTGCCCGCTTCCCTTCCGACCAGGCGCTGACCGAAGCTGCCGCGAATCGAGTAGTGCGTCCGAAGGCCCCGGACGGAGACCAGGACGTCGTCGTCGACGACGTCAGGCTTCGTCTGCAACGCCGATCTCCTCCCGTTCGAGGGGCTCGGTCCCGCCTTCTGGAATCTGAGCGTCGGGCCCGTGCAACCAGCACATCACGCGTCGCTCGTCGATCCGCTCCTCGATCGGGTGTTTGTCTGCGCACACCCACATGGCCTCGGGACAGCGCGGGTGGAAGCGGCACGCCGGGGGCGGCGAGATGAGGTCGGGCGGAGCGCCCGGGATCGAGTGCAGCTCCTTCGTCTCCAGCGAGATCGTCGACCGGAGCAGCGCCTGCGTGTACGGATGCGCCGGCTCCGCGAAGACATCCCGCGCGGCCCCTTCCTCCACGATCTGACCCGCATACATGACCGCGACGCGATCGCAGGCCTCGGCGACGATCCCGAGGTTGTGCGTAATGAGGAGCAGCGCGGTGCCGAAGTTCTGTTGGAGGTCGGCGAGGATGCTCAGGATCTGCGCCTCGACGATGACGTCGAGCGAGGTCGTGGGCTCGTCGGCGATGAGCAGCTTCGGACGAAGAACGAGCGCGAGCGCGATCATGATTCGCTGCCGCATCCCGCCGGAGAACTCGTGCGGGTACTGGCGGAATCGGGTCGGCGGTATCCCCATCCGCCCGAGCGTCTCGAGCGATCGCTTCCGGATCTCGCGGTCGCCCAGGCGCGGCTCGTGCTGCTCGAGGGTCTCCTTGAAGTGATCCTCGATGCGCATGAGCGGGTTGAGCCGCGTCATCGGCTCCTGGAAGATGAGCCCGAGCTCCGGTCCGCGATAGTCCCGCAGCTCCTTCGGGGACATGGCGATGAGATTCTTCCCCGCGTACTGCACCTCGCCGTCCGCGGCCGCGCTCTCGGGCAGGAGTCCCAGGATGCCTCTGCCGAGCGTCGACTTCCCGCAGCCTGACTCCCCGACGAGACCGAGCACTTCGCCTTCGCCGATGTCGAGCGACACCCGGTCGACCGCCCGCACGGTGCCACGCACGGTCCCGTAGTAGACGCGCAGGTCGCGCACCGAGACGACGGGCGTCGCCGTCATCGTGGCTCGGTCTCGCCCTTGGGCCCGAGATCGACGTCGACCTTCGGCCGCTTGCGCAGGACCGGGTTCATCGTCTCGTTGACGCTCTCTCCGAGAAGGGTCAGGCCGAGGACGAGTAGCACGATCGCGAGGCCCGGGAACAGGCCCGTCCACCAGATTCCGGAGGCGGCGTCCGAGACCGCCCGGTTGACGTCGTACCCCCACTCGGCGCCGTCCGTCGGCTGAATCCCGTACCCGAGGAACCCGAGCGCCGCGAGCGTGAGGATGGCGTCCGCCGCGTTCAAGGTTGCGAGCGGCGGGACGTTCTGGACGACGTTGAAGAAGACGTACTTGCGGATGATCGTGAAGGGCCGCGCTCCGAGAGCGCGCGCGGCCTCGACGAACGGCTCCTCCTTGATGCTGATCGTGTGGTTCCGGACGACTCGGAAGTAGAGCGGGATGTAGACCACGGTGATCGCGATGGCGGCGGTGAGGATCCCCTGACCGACCTTGTCCGCGAGCAGGAAGGCAATGACGATCGCGAGCATCAGGAACGGAATGACGAGCATCACGTCCATCACCAGCACGAGCACGCGGTCGAGCTTCCCGCCGAAATACCCGGAGAACAGGCCCAGAGGCACGCCGACCGTTATGGAGAAGAAGAGCGAGACGAGAACGACCTTGAGCTCGGTCCGGGTGCCCCAGATAATTCTCGAGAGGACGTCCGTCGACTGCACATTCGTCCCGAAGAGGTGATCTCGGGAGGGCGCTTCGAGCTGCCTGAACCGCTCGCCGTCTGCCTGGAAGGTGTCGAAGTCGTACGGGGCCAGCCACGGGGCGAAGATCGCAATGAACACGAATGCCAGGGTGATACCGACGCCCAGCCACAGCATCGTGCGCGTCATTCCGCGCGCCTCGGCGATCGGCGCGAGAGCTCGCCTCGCTCCCCCGAGCCTCGGGGGCCGAGTGACCGACGCGGTCTCTGCCTGCGGGACGGTGGCCATCAGTACCTGATCCGCGGGTCGATGTACGCGTTGACGAAGTCGATGATCACGCTGACGGCCACGACGACGAGCCCGACGACGATGATGATCCCCTGGACAGCCGTGTAGTCGCGGTTCTGCAGGTACAGGAGCAGCGTGTGTCCGATGCCCTGGCCAGTTGAACGTCGTCTCGGTCAGGACGGCTCCCGAGAACAGCAGAGCAATCGTCAGCCCCACAACGGTGATCACGGGGACCAGGGCGTTCTTGAACGCGTGGTGGTAGACGACCGAGCGCTCGTCGATTCCACGTGCCCGCGCGGCCTCGATGTAGTCGTCCTTCATCGTCCTGATCACGTTGATGCGGACGAGCCGGATGAAGACACCAGCTGTGACCAGACCTAGGGTCACAGCCGGCAGGACCAGGTGCTTGGAGACGTCGACGAACGCGTCCCAATCGCGATTGATGAGCGTGTCGATCGTGTAGATGTTCGTATGCCTCTCGAGCGTCGCGTCGACGATCGGGCTCGCTCGATCCGAGGTTGGAAGCCAGCCGAGGTACGAGCCGAAGAAGAGCTGCGCCATGAGCCCGATGAAGAAGACCGGCGTCGCGTAGATCAGGATCCCGAAGAACCGACCGCCGCCGTCGATCCAGCTGTCTCTGAAGCGGCCGGCGAGAAGCCCCAAAGTGAGACCGACCACGATCGCCACGATCATCGCGAAGAACATGAGCTCGAGCGTTGCGGCGCCGTTCTCCTTGATGATGTCGCCGAGCTGACGCCGATCGGTGATCGTGACGCCGAAGTCGCCGCGCCCGATGTCCGCGAGGTAGTCGCCGTACTGGACGTAGATCGGCCGGTCGAATCCGAGCTCCGCCTTGATCTTGTCGACCTCTTCCTTCGGCACTCTGCCGCCGAGCGCGGAGGAGATGGGATCGCCCGGCGCGACCCGCATGAGCAGGAAGACGACCGTGAGCAGAACGAACACCATCGGGATGACGAGCGCCAGGCGCGTGAGCGCGTACTGCCGCAGCGACGTCCCCTTGGCACCCATCCAGGGAGAAGCTAGCCGAGGACGGCGGTAGAAAGCGAGAGGGGCGTCAGCGACGCCCCTCTCGCCTGTCGTTCTAGGACTTCGAGATCTTCCAGTACCGCATGATGAACGTCGCGTCGAGGGTGCTCGGAACTCCTCGCACGTTGTTCCGTGCCGCCGCGATCATGTCCGCCTGCCAGTAGGGGATGATCGGAACGTCGGCGGCAGCCAGTCGCTGGATCTGGCGGTAGATGCCGAAGCGAACGTCCTCGTTCCTCGCCGCCAGAGACGCCTTGATGAGATTGTTCATCTTCGGGCTGTTGTACCCGTTGGCCGTGAACGTGTCGGACCTGTAGAACGGCACGACGTAGTTCTCGACGTCCGGGTAGTCCGGGAACCAGCCGAGCTGGAACCCGTTGTACTGCCTGCCCAGCGCGTCGCTGTACTGGGCCCACTCGGTCGACTTGAGCGTGACGCTGAAGAGGCCGCCCCGCTCGAGGCCGCGCTTGATCTCGGCGTACTCGTCGGCCGAGGCGTCACCGTAATGCGTGGGGGTCCACCAGAGCTCGATCGGGAACGGAGTCTGCAGACCCGCCCCCTGGAGCGCTCTCCTGGCCGCTGCCAGATTCGGGACCCGTCCGTAGCGTGATGCGAACGCGTCGATGTGCCCGCGAAGGCCCGCCGGAGGCATCGAGTAGAGCGGCTTGACGTCACCGCGATACACGCGAGTGGCGACGGCCTGCCTCGGGAAGGCGTACGCGAGCGCGCGCCGCACCGCGATGTTGTTGAAGGGCTCCCGCGCGACGTTCAGGACGAGGTACCGAATGACGGCCCCGCTCCCCTTGTGCACGCGAAGACCGCTCTGGCGGCGCAGCGAAGCGAGCTCCGTCGGCGTGAACGTCTGGAACGCCATGTCGATCTCACCGCGCTGAATCGCGAGCTTCATCGTCGAGGACTTCGCGTACGTCCTGAGGATGAGCCCGTCGTTTCTCGCCTGGGGGCCCCAGAAGTCGTCGAAGGGCTCGAAGACCGCCTGCTGGCCGGCCGTGTACCGCGTCAGCTCGTACGGCCCGGTTCCGATCTGCTCCTGATTGTTCGCCTGGAGCGCGGTGCCCGAATAGCTGTTCGGCACGATGAAGCCCGCCCCAGTGGCCAGGATCAACGGCCAGGTCGACTGCGGCGTCTTGAGGTTGAAAGTCACCGCGAACCTGCCGTTCGTCCTCACGCTTCTGAGGTTGCCGAGAAGCGACGAGATTCCGGACGGATCGTTGATCTTGATCACCCGGTCGAACGAGTGCTTGACGTCGGCCGAGTCGAACGCCGAGCCGTCGTGGAACGTGACGCCCCTGCGAAGGTTGCAGCGCCAGGTCCTGGCGTTGCCGACCTTGGAGCACTTGGTCGCCAGCACCGGCTGGAGCTTCGAGCCGTTCGGGAACCCCATCAACTGCTGGTAGATGAGGTTCGTCACGGTGAACGACCCATAGTCGTAGTTGCCGGCCGGGTCGATGTTGGTGACCGTGTCCGTCGTCCCTGCGACGAGGACACCGCTCTGCTGTGAGCCGCCGAGAGCCGATTGCCCGATGCTTGCGCCGGCAACCACCACGACGAGCAGAGCGAGCGAGGCCATGGCGCCCAAGCGCCAGCCCTTCCCTCCTCCTCGAATCATTCGATCCCCTTTCTCGGAAATGGCGGAAAAGCGCTTGTAAGGTACCGGCGCGGCTGCGACAAGTCGAATCCGGTTCCGCGTGCCCGCCAGTCCCCCATTTGGGTCAAACGAGGGGTTTGCGCCCTAAAGGGGCACAGATCGGTCGCCGATACCACTGGCGTGGACGCCGCAGAGCGCAAGGAGATCCTGAACCGCTACCGCGACCACAGCCGGCGCTTCGAGGCGGCGGCTGCTCGCCGCAGCACGCGCCGGCACGGATCGGTAATCCCGTTCGCACCTCAGGCCACGCGGGAGATCGGACAGGATCCCACCGCTCGTGAGATCGAGGTGCTTCAGCTCGTCGCGGACGGCCTCGTGAACCGCGAGATCGGAGAGCGGCTCTTCCTCTCGGAAGAGACGGTCAAGTCACACGTAAGGCATCTGCTCGCGAAGCTTCAGGCGCGCAGCAGAGCCCACGCCGTAGCGGTTGGCTTCCGGCGTGGGCTCATTGCGTAGCTACTGCCGTAAGCATCCTTTCCTCCGCTTCTCGCTTTCCCCCCGGGGCCTGCAACCCAAAAGAGGGATGCCTACCCCCGGCGGAGAACCCAGGATGAGACAGCGCCTACCAGACCTTCGCGCCTCTACGCATACGCATGACTCCTCGATTGGGAACTGACGGCAAGCGAATCGTATACCCCCTTCGGGGGATAGTTCAAGTCGTGCGCAGCAACCTGGTCAGCGGCCAGCGTCAAACACTCATCTACGTCGCGTCACTCGTAGTCACGGCGCTATTCATCGCGGGACTCCTCCTGGCCGCGGGTTACACGATCGGTGCGCCACTAACACTCTTGGCCTTGGTCGGTGCAGCTGTCATCGCAGAACGCGCGAGTGTGAAGGTCACGACGACGTGGGAACAGTCGATCTCGCTCGTGCCAACACTCATTGCTGCCGTCCTTTTCGGGCCGCTCGAAGCAGCTCTCGTGGGCGCTGCTTCCATGCTGGGAGACCCGGAACTAGTCTCTAGTCGGAACCCCGACCGTGCGCCACGGCTCAAGTGGGCCGCTTACACGAGCACAAGATTCATAGGCGGCGCGTTCATGGGCCTGAGCGCTCAAGCCACGCTCGACGTGGTGGGCTCTGGATTGGGCGGCCTGATCGCCGCGACTCTGATCGGCGCGTTAGTGGGCGAGACACTCGATGTTGTGTTTGCGGCCCTGACTGGGCGTGTCCGCGGTCGTCCGATGCGAGACGTGTTCCAGAGCATCACGCCGATGGTCCTGTTGTCGGCGCCAGCGTACGCGCCATTCATTGCGGTCCTTGCCTACGCATATATCGAGGTCTCGCCCTGGACACTCGCACTGTTCCTCATCCCAGCAATGGCAGCCCAGCGCCTCTACGGTCTCTACCAGGAGCAGCGTCGACTCGCCGACGATCTCTCGCTCGCCAACGAGACGCTCGAGAGAACGAACCTTCAATTTGCAGGCGCGCTCATCGCAACGCTCGATGCACGGGATCGATACACGGCAGGACACTCGGCAGCCGTCGCAATCTACTCGCGTGACATTGCGCAACGCATGACTCTCTCGGAAGAAACTCAAGACCTCGCGTATCTGTGCGGCCTAGTCCACGACATAGGGAAGATCGGCCTTCCGCCGGGTCTGCTTGAGAAGCCCGGTGCCCTGACGCTAGAGGAACGTCGTCAGATGCAGGAGCACTCGGCGATCGGCGAACGGATTCTCGCCCATGTGGACGAGTACTCCGAGATTTCAATGGTCGTCAGACACCACCACGAGCGAATCGATGGCCAGGGGTACCCAGATGGCCTGACAGATCGAGATATCCCGCTGGTCTCACGGATCATCGCCGTCGCTGATGCCTACAACGCAATGACATCGGACCGACCTTACCGCGACGCAATGCCGAGCCGCGTAGCGCGTCTCCGACTTGCCCAAGCGGTGGATAGCCAGTTTGACACAGCCGTTGTCGCCGCGTTTGAAGCGATTCTTGCCGGCGCCGACGAGGATTATCGCGTCGCACAGCGGGCTGACTTCCGCGCCTTTGCTCAGCGCGCCTATGATGAGTCGGTCGATGAGCCGTCGATCGCTGAGGTCGCCTGACCCGCCCGCTCGAGCGCAGCTTCGATAGCAAATGCCGCACGAGATCTGGTACCGAGCTTGTCGTAGATGTGGTGTACGTGGAGCTTGACTGTCGCCTCGCTGATGAAGAGAGCCTGGGCGATCTGTTGATTGGAAAAGCTCTGACGAAGTAGCGCGAACACCTCCCGCTCTCGCGGAGACAGTCGCTGCCTTCGATCATCATCCGAAAGCGCAACGGGATATCCAACAGCGCGAGCGAGATCATCGTCGCCAACTCGCTTTACTAGAGCTTCGAGGCGATCAGGATTTGCCGACAGTCGCAGCACCATTGCCAAGAACTCGGGCGACGCACGATACGTCGTCACAAGCAAGTCAAGTGCTCCGGACTCGAACGCTACGTCCTCAAGCTGGCTCACCAGTGCAGGTGCGGTGCCGGATCGATCCTTGAGGGCTACGACGGCATCGACCGCGTGCATGAGGACGCTTGGTTCCAGTGCACTCGTGGATCCACGAACTCCATCGATGAGCTGTACTGCTTCGAGGTGCCGGCCGGCGCAGGCGAGCGCAAGAGCCCGCGAGCCCAATACCTCGCCGCGAGCTGCTGCAAGTGATCCTTGGAGAGATGGCAACTCGACCGTGAGCGCGGTGCGGTGCTTGCCTTGCTGTACAAGCATGCGCACTCGCGCTGCGTAGCAGAGCTGTTCGGCGTAGGCATTTCGTGTCCCACGAGCCGTCAAAGTCGCTTCATCAAGATAGGCACGAGCCTTCGACCACTCACGCAATCCGGCCGACGCCATCGCTGCGGAACAAAGCGCGTACGGAATGGCAAAGTCGATCCTGTGAGATCTCGCGTCATCTAAGAGCACGTGCGAGATGCCCAGTGCCTCCGCGTAGCGGGCACATAGCACGAGAGCGTGGGAGTAAACGTTCCGGAACGCCGTCCTAACAAGCGTGTCGCTGACGCGGTCGACTAGCTCATATGCCACCTCAGCCTCAACGAAGTCGAGACTCGACCCGAACTTGACCTGGTAGTCCAGATCATGCGCCGCTGATCTGACGACTTCGCGGCCATCGGCAATGGCGACACTAGCTCGCAACTGGCTGAGCGTCGTCGCCGCTTCCGGTCGCTCCAACTCAATCTCGCACATCACCTGGCCCCAGAGGGCGTCGCGGCGCTCGGCGTCCGACGTCGCTGCGGCTTCCGCTCGCTTGAAGAGCTCGAGCCCATCCTCCTCGCGAGACGCCAGGTGGGCGGCACGCCCGGCGACGGCGAGGCCCCGGAAGGTCAGCGGCGGCTCGCCGGCTGCGGCTGCGGCCTCGGCGAACGACTGCGCTTCGGCGTGGCGTCCGTGCCGGAGCGCGACCTCGGCACGCGCAATGTCGAAGATCGGATGGGCCTCGTCGGCATCGGCCGCGAAGTCGCACCACGATTCGATCGTCGAGAGCCGTGCCGTCTCCAGGAGCTCGTCGAGCGCTTGTGTGACGAGACCTCCGAGCTCGGTCGGCGGGCCACGCCGGGCGATGACATCGAAGGCGGCGTCCCAGTCACGTCTCGCCTCGAAGCGGCGCAGGCACGTCGAGGCGGCCGCGACAACGCGCTCCTGCTCGCCTGGTCTTGGGGCGGCCCACTCCTCGAGGAAGGACCGCGCGAGCGGATGCAGGTCGAGGTGGTCGTCTCGCTCCTCGAGGATTCCAACGTCGAGAGCTGCGAAGCAGACCTCCTCTGCCCGCTCGTCCCCGAGCAGCTCCGCTGCCAGCTCACGGTCCAGGACCGGGGCGACGGCCAGCGTCGCGAGACCCTCGCGGACGAGCTCGCCGAGCGAGTCGAATACCTCTTCGGCGAAGAACCGGTAGAGCGAGTCGGGGACGTCGACGTCCGCCTCGAGCTCGGCGGACGAGACCGCCGCCAGCGCGATGACGGCCGGCCATCCGTTGGCGAGGGCGACGAGACCCGACGCCGACCGCGAGCTCCGCGACAGAACCTCGGCAGCCTCCCGCGTGTCCATCGCCAGCGCCGTCTGGTTCAGCTCGAGAATCTCGCCGTAGAGAATGCTCCGGCCCGAGATCCAGGACGGCCGCTGACGGCTCGCGATCAGGACCTGGATCGGACATGAGGCGACGAGCTCTGCCACGAATTGCTCAGCGTCCGCCGACGCCGCGAGCTCGTTGTACTCGTCGATGACGAGCCAGTCGCCTCGGCCCCACGCCTCGAGCTCCTCGCCGAGGATGTCTGCGAGGACGTCGACGTGCTCGCCAGGGTTCGGGACAGCACGTAGATGCTCGCGGAGCCGCGCGTCACAGCTCGGGAAGAGGTCGGCTGCAGCTCGAGCAACGCCGAGAGCGAGCGCAGCCACATCGGTCGACGAACGTCGCGCCGTGAACCACGCGTAGCGGCGCTCGTCCCGCCGGACCCACTGGTGTGCCAGCGTTGTCTTTCCATAGCCGGCTGCGGCGATGAGCGTCCGAACTCGAGCCGGCGACTCGTCGAGGAGGGCGAAGAGCCTCGGGCGCTCGATGATCCGGCGCCGTTTGCCTCTGCGTGCCTGCCGGGCTCTCGCCGATGTAGCCATCTCAACCAGGTGTCGAGGAGCTCTGATACGCGAGGATCGACCCTACCACCACGCGGAGGCCGGGCATGCGCGCCCGCCATGCGGTGCCTTCAGCGAGTCTTGCGAACGAGCGCCAGGCTCCAGCCCTTTCCGGCAGGCATGGGATCCTCGCCGGTCAGGAGCCGGAACGCGATCGGAATCTGGCGTCGCCGAGCGACACCGAGCTTCTGCCTCAAGACGTCGCAATGAGCCTTGGCCGTCCTCGGTGAGATCCCGAGCCTCGCGCCGACCTCGTCGTTCGAACACCCAGCAGCGATCAGGGCGACAACCTCGCGCTGACGGGCTGTGATCGGCGCCGGCTTCTTCTGTGTGGACAACTCGATCATGGCCACGAGGCTACTCCCCCTACCGAGGGACGACCATTGGCCCAGGGGTGTATCCACGGGTGTAACGGGTGTCTTCGGAGAAGACGGGAGACGTCTGCGGGTTTCCCGTGTATCTCGCGCAGGCGGAACGGGCAGACTTCGCCCGTGGCAACACGACCCACTCAGCCGAAGAAGCCCGCCGGACGCACCGTGGTGCTCGCGTTCGCCGTGGCCGTAGGAGCCGCGATCGCGCTGATCGTCCTTGCTCTCATGTTCCGCGGCGGCGAGTCCGAGCCGCCGACGACGACGCCTTCGATCGACCTCACCGGAATCGCGCAGGAAGGGACGGTGCTGGGCGACAAGGCTGCCACGGTGACGCTCATCGAGTACGCCGACGCGCAGTGCCCCGCGTGTCGCTTCTACTCCGAGAACGTCTTCCCGAGCGTGGTGGACGAGTACGTCCGGCCGGGAAAAGTGACGACCGAGTACCGCGGCTTTCCCTTCATCGGCCCGGACTCGGTCAAGGCACTGCGCTTCATCCTCGCGGCCGGTCTGCAGAATCGGCTCTGGCAGCTCCAGGAGGCGCTCTACCGGTACCAGGGCGGCGAGAACAGCGGTTGGGTGACCGACGAGCTCATCCGCGAGCGGGCGGAGGAGATCCCCGGTCTCGACGTGGACAAGCTCTTCGCCGACGCCGGGAGCGACGCGATCACCCAGGAGGCAGGCTCGGCCGCCGACGAGGCGCAGGCAGCGGGCATCCCGGGCACGCCTACGTTCTTCGTCAAGATCGGCGACGACGAGCCGTACTTCGTCGAGGCCGGCTTCGACGTCGCGCAGATGCGCGCGGTGCTCGACGACGCGCTCGACGGTTGAGCGACCGCACTCTGCGGCTCGCAGCTGCGCTCGTCGCGGCTCTCGGCATTGGGGTCGCGGCGTACCTGACCTGGGCTCACTACTCCGGCTCGCAGGTCGCGTGCATCGCCGGCGGCGGCTGCGAGACCGTGCAGGAGTCCTCGTACGCGGAGATCGCCGGAGTCCCCGTCGCCCTCGTCGGGCTCGTCGGCTACGCGTCGATCCTCGCGCTGATCCTGTGGGACGCCCCGGTGGCACGCCTCGGGGCGGCGTCGCTCGCCTTCGTCGGGCTGCTCTTCAGCAGCTATCTGCTCGTCCTACAGCTGTTCGTGATCGACGCGCTGTGCATGTGGTGCGTCGCCAATGACGTCCTGATCTCGCCCGCTCTGGCAATCCTGACGGCGCTGCGACTCAGGTCATAGGGACTTGGCGGAGCACCTTCGGGGCGACTCGGTCGAGGATCTCCGAGAGGCTTTCTCCGGTACAGGTCAAGCCGTGGTTACGGAGCCCGATGACGGCGTGGGCCGGATCGGGCTCGAGCGCAACGAGGTCGGCGACAGCTACCGCGAGCTGTTGCGTGCCGCACGGGTAGTTCACGTCCGTGGCCGCAATGCCCTCCATCCAGGCGTGGATGTGGAGGATCGCGCCGACGTCGGGGTGCGCCTGGTAGATCATCCAGTGCTCGATCGCGTCCACCGAGACACGCCGCGGCTCGATGCCCGGCGGCACGCTGAGCACGATCACGCCGCGGTCGTCGTCGAAGTCCTTCACCATCAGGATGTCCCGACCGACGGACTCGAGCTTCGACTTGTCGACGCCGCTCGCGCTCATCCAGAACCGGGTGTCGTCTTTGCGGGCCGAGAGGTTCCCGTACGAGAGGCCGCCCACGGAGTAGAGCCGCATCACGTGCCTGAGATCGCGGCCTGAGAGGTACTCCTCGACCGGGAACGGGGACGGCAGCAGATCGAGCTCGTCGAGGCGACGACCCGCCTCTCCGAGGTCCGCGGTGATCTCGTCACCGTCCCAGAGCTCCGGCTCGAGATCGGGAATCCACTCGTTGTCGATTACGAGCCGCGAGGTCGCGAGCGGCTCGAGGCGCTCGTAGATCGCCGCTGGATCCTCGGGCACGTGGTAGGTGCCCTGCTCCATCGTCGTGAACCAGACGCCGTTGTCGGGCACTCTCAGGAGAACGACGTTCGAGAGAGTGCGGACGAGCATCGGGTAGCTCTCCTTGAGCGCGTCCTGGGGAGGATCGGGCAGCTCGTAGAACGCCGCCGAGTACGTTCCGCGCGCCGCGCGCCGAAACGCCTTCGGATCGGCCGCGTCGAACATGTTGAGGACGAAGTCCGCGTCGGCGATGTCGTCCACGGCGACGAAGTCGTCCGCCTCGAACTCCTTGCCGACCGCGCGAACCCATGCCTCGTGCTCGGGAGACGTCGCCGTGCCCCAGATCGCGTACTTCCGCACGGGGGCGAGTCTAGCTCAGTGCACCGCGCCTACCGGAAGAGGTCCCGGTCACGAGGCATGAGCAGATCGAGGCCCTTGCCGTCGCCGGACGCGTCGAGGCCGCGGACGATCGCCGCAGGGACGTCGTCCGTCTTTCCCATGACGAGCTCGGCAGCTCCTGCGATCTCGTCCGCGATGGCGATCTGGGTTGCATGGAGCTCGTAGCCCCTCGAGTCGCGCCGGCCGCGAAGGTCTCGCATGGGCACGAGGCCGGCAACGCCGAGAGCGACGTCCGTGGTTCCCTGGCGCCACGCGCGACCGAACGAGTCGCTGACGATCACGCCCACGTCGCGGCCGGTGCGATTGAGGACTCCCGCGCGAAGCTCCCGCGCCGAAGCATCGGGGTCGACCGGGAGCAGGATCAGCGTGCCGGGCCCTTTCGCGTTCGACGCGTCGACCCCGGCCGAGGCACACACGAAGCCGTGCTGCGTCTCTGCGATGAGCAGCGAGCCGCGGATGCGGACGAGCTCCCGGCTCTCCCGCAGGATCACTTCGATCCGGCGCGGGTCTTCCTCACCGGCGAGCTCGCGCGCGCGGGCGGAAGGCTCGACGCCATCGAGATCGACGACCTGGCCCTCGACCTTCGACACGGCCTTCTGCGAGACGACGAGCACGTCGCGATCCTCGAATCCGCCGGCGCGCTCGGCCGCGTCTGCGATGAGCCTCGCCAGATCGTCGCCCTGCTCGAGCTCGGGGATCCCCCTCAGTGGGAGGATCCGGATCTCGTCCGTCACGGCAGGCCGGTGACTCGAAGGCCCGCGTGCCCGCGGTAGCGCTTGTTGAGGTTGATCGCCACCGCGATCATCCCCTCGAGCGCCCGCGCGCTCGCGAGGGGGCCGGCATCGAACGCCCGCCCCGAGATCAGCTGCTCGGCGACTCCGAGCGCAAGGCTCTTGGCGTCGGGATCGTCGCCACAGACGAACGCGTCCTCGTCGGGAGGCTCGGCCAGGCCCAGTGTGGATGCGGCGAGCGAGTGCAGGCCGGCGACGACGGGCGCATCGAGGTCGGCCTGAATGCGTTCGGCAAGCGACGTCGGCTCGGGCGACGGGAGCACCCCCCGCTCCGTGAAGACGAGCTCGGACGCGACACAGAGGAGCGGTGTCAGGTCGATGGCGTTCCGGAGGAGCCGCGCGGTCTCGAGGGCGGCATCCGCATTCGTCGCGAGGACAACGAGCTCGGTGTCCCGCACCGCTTCGTCGTTCGTTGCCGCCTGAACACCGAGCTCGGCCGCCGCTGCGGCGGCGCGGTCTGCGTCGCGCGAGCCGATGACCACCTCGACCCCCGCTCCGCGAAGGCGCACGGCAAGCGCGCGACCGAACGGTCCCGTCCCGCCGACGATCGCTACGCGCACGCCGACTCCAGCGCGACCTCGGCGAGGCGTCTCGCCGCCTCACGATCGCGCATGAGCGTGTCGGTCACGACGAGGTCGACGGAAGCCGTGGCAGGCGCATCCGCCTCGTCGATGACGAGCGCGTCGATGAGACCCTCGTAGCGCTGAGCGACGTGGGCAGGAGTCGTGCCGCCCGCCATGCGCGAGAGCATACGGTCGGCCGGGCCTTTGACCGCCTTGCCGCCGACGAGGGGGCTGACGGCGACACATCGCACCGCTCGGCTCTCGAGAGCGTCTCTGATCTCGTGCACGGCCAGAATCGGACCGATCGAGACATAGGGGTTGCTCGGCGCGACGAGGATCGCCTCGGCCGTCGCGAGCGCGCCCAGGACACCGGACGCAGCGCGCGCTTCCTCGATGCCCTCGACGATGACCGCATCCACCTCGTCCTCGTGCCGACGTCCCACGAACCACTCCTGGAACGGGAACGTGCCCGCCGGCGTTGCGATGTGCGTCCGCAGGCGATCGTCGGTCGCCGGGAGGATGCGCGTGTGGAGCCCGGCTCTGGCGGTGAGCAGGGCCGTCACCTGCGAGAGCGACGCGCCCCGCTGAAGCGCCTTCGTCCGCACGAGATGGAGGCCGAGATCGAGGTCGCCCAGCTTGAACCAGTCCTCCCCGCCCCAGTGTGCCGCCGACTCGAGCGTCCTCCAGCGTCTCGCCCGCCCGCCCCCACCCGCGTTCGTCGTCGGCAAGCTCCGCGAGCGTGTAGAGAATCGAGTCGAGATCCGGTGAGACGTGCAGCCCGAGGATCTCGACGTCGTCGCCGACGTTCCCGATCACCGTGAGCTCGCCCGGCTCGAGGACGTCCTGGACGCCGCGAGCGAACCGCGCGCCGCCGACGCCGCCGGAGAGAACGACGACTCTCACGCGGGAACGGCGAGCAGCGCCCTCGTGCGCGAGCCGAGCGGCAGAGCAAGTCGCTCGAGGTCGTCGAGCGTGTCCACGTCGGCCTCGAGCTCCGGAATGCGCACCGTCGCGAATGGCGCGCTGGCGCGGAATCGGCTCGCGCTGCCCGGGCCGTACAGTGGCGTGAAGACGTCGGGATCGGGCAACGACAGTGCGTTCGTGGTGCCGTCAGCCGCCTCGACGAGCGCGAGCCCGGCGTCCGCGAGTCGCCGGATCGCCGCCGGCGTCGCCGCGGGAAGGTCCCCGTTCACCACCAGAGCATGCCCAGCGACGCTCTCGGAGCCCCGCCGCGACGGCCGCGCCGAGGCCGGCCTCCGGGATCGGGGATGTGCACCGCGGCGGGCGGCACGACCGACGCGTCGTCGGTGACGACGACGACGGGACCGACCTTCAGCGCCGCCTCGACGACGTCACCGAGCATGGCGAGAGCGGCGGCCGCGCGGATCTCCGGCGGTAGCCGCCGCTTTGCGTCGCCTCGATAGGGAACGACGATCGTCGGCACCGGTCAAGCGTAGTAGCTTGACCCGCGAGGTCAGGCGGCGTTCGAGGACGTACCGGGTCCCGAGCTCGCCCAGTCGTCGAGGGCGAACCAGTGCGAGTCGCGGAGCGCCCCGGCGATCTCGGGATCCGTGTGCTCGGGGTTGAAGACGTGGTGGTCGAGGTCGCAGCAGATCTCGACCTCGGTCAGCGACACGTGCGAGACATTCGACAGGGCGTCGGCCGGCAGCTGCGCCTCCGCGACGGTGTAGTGCTTGAACTGGAGGTCGGGGTCGACCTCCATCAGCTTTGGCCAGTCGGGACAGGTGCGTGCGCTCATAGGACTGCCGTCTTCTCCTCGATGCTCCAACTCCCTTCAAAGCGGATAACGCCGCGTTCGTCATCCCCCGGATAGACGACGAACACGAGCGCGTCGTCGAGCCAGTGGTAGAGGCGCTCGCCGCTCTCGTCCGTCAGGCCGAGCCTGAGATGGAACCGGCCGTCGGCAAGAGGGAGCGAGCCGATCTCGAAGCGCACTGTCTGCTCGCCCCCCGCGGGTGCGAATCCGAGCGCACGCAGGTCGACCGCCTCGCCCGCCACGAGCGTGTCCGCGTCGTCACGGAGCTCGAGCTGGAGCCTCGGGGGCGGAACGCCGTCGGTGAGCTGAGCGCGACGCGCAGGGCGAACGGCTCGCCGGAGAGGAACTGGAGCCGTTCCTCCCCCTCGACGCCGAGCAGTGCCGCGGAGACGATCGCCGCCTCTCCGGACCCCCACTCCCGCAGACCGGCGCCCCGCTCGGCGGGATCGACCTCGTCGGCGAGGACACGGCGGTACCGCGTCACGGCCTCGCGCGTCGGGCCGTCGAAGGCCACGCGGCCGGACTCGAGGAAGACCGAGCGCTCGCACAGCCGCTCGACCGCGGCGGCGTCATGGGAGACGAACACGATCGTTCCTCCTGCGGCCTTGAACTGGAAGATCCGCCCGAAGCACTTCCGCTGGAAAGCCTCGTCGCCGACCGCGAATACCTCGTCGAGGAGCAGGATGTCCGCGTCGAGGAACGCCGCGATGGCAAAGCCGAGGCGCATGGTCATACCCGTCGAGTAGGTGCGGATCGGCCGGTCGATCGCGTGCTCGAGCTCGGCGAAGGCGACGATCTCGTCGAAGCGCTCGCGGATCTCCGACCGCTTGAGACCCTGGATCGCGCCGTTCAGGAAGACGTTCTCGCGACCGGTGAAGTCGGGATGGAAGCCAGCTCCGAGCTCGAGTAACGACCCGATGCGCCCCTCGGCGGCGACGCGTCCCCGGTCGTCGGCCTGATGATCCCGGCGATCAGGCGGAGAAGCGTCGTCTTCCCGGAGCCGTTGCGGCCAATGAGACCGATTGCCTCGCCCCGCGCGACCTCGAGGGAGATGTCGTGCAGCGCCCAGATGTCCTCCGCCCCTCCATGCCCGCGCTGGACGAAGAGGTCCTTGAGCGTGCGCGTCTCCCGGGCGTGGACGCGGAAGCGGCGCGAGACACCTTCTACGCTGATCTCACCTGGCGTCATCGCGGGTTCTAGATTAGCCCTCGACATGGAACGCGTCGGAGAGCACTCGATACCCGCAGGCCCGCTCGCAGTTCGCTGGCTCGCGTACGAGCTCGACGATGCGCGCGCTGGTGTCCCGGGGCGCGCACGCGTCCGGCTCGAGAACGCCGGGTCCGCGCCCTGGCGATCGCAAGGGACGGCCGGCGTCCAGCTCTCCTACCACTGGCTCGATCCGCTCGGGAACCCGATCGTGTGGGATGGCGTCCGCACGCCTCTGCCGCGCACGGCCCAGCCGGGCGAGGAGATCGAGGTCGAGACGATGCTGCTCGCGCCGCGCCCGCCCGGCGGGTACCGACTGGCGTTCGATCTCGTGGAGGAGCATCGCTTCTGGTTCCAGGAGCTCGGCTCGACCCCTCTCGATAT
The DNA here is from genome assembly GCA_963736295.1 of uncultured Actinomycetes bacterium. Lineage (GTDB taxonomy): Bacteria > Actinomycetota > Thermoleophilia > Gaiellales > Gaiellaceae > GMQP-bins7. The sequence continues at coordinate 2,019,767 of CAVTOH010000004.1, read as the reverse complement.
AGAGGTCGAAGTGCGTCCGAGGATCGACGAGCGCCGGCTGCGCGTCGTCGTGCACGGCGGCGAGCACCCTGACACCGAGGCTGCGCTTTCGATGCAAGAGGAATCCCTCGTGAACGAGCAGGCTGTCGCGACGGCGTATCTCGTCGCGGGAGCCGAGCCCGCGCCGAACTGGTCGCGGCTCCTGCTCGACGCGCACGCGGAGGGCTACGCGGCCGTCGGGGGCGCGCTCGAGATCGAGAAAGGGCTCGGGTCACGGAGCGAGCGCCGCCGCTTCGCCCCGTGGGCACCGAGCGGCCGGAACCCACGCCTGGGCAAGCCGCTACTTCTCCCGTCGCTGCTCGAAAGCCTGGAGCCCGACACCCACGAGGGGCTTCCGGCCTACGCGGGCCCGGACGCGCTCTTCGAGGGCCGTGCCATCGTCAGACTTCGACGGCGATCCGGTCGTCAGCTCGACTGAAGACGACCGCGCCAACGGCAAGGGCTACGAGAGCGGCAACGACCGTGTACACGGTGTCCGCAACCGGCGGCGCCTCGCCGAGGAAGAGGACGGCGCGCATGGCCTCGATCGGCGGCGTGAGGAAGTTGACCCAGTGCAGCGCGAAGTCGGCGATCGGGTACTCGTCGACTCCGGGCAACTCGGCGAGGCTGTAGAGGATCGGGGTCAGGAAGAACCAGGGCAGGAGCAGAGCCGCGAGCAGGTGCTCGACGTCGCGGTACAGCGCGTTCAGCGACGCGATCGCGAGAGCCGCACCGGCGACGATGCACGCGAAGAGCGCGCCCAGGGGTATGGCGAGCCAGACGGTCGAGCGCGCCTCCGGCAGCGTGGCGAGGCTCAGGGCGATGACCACTCCGAGCATCACCGCGAAGCTGACGAGGTTCGTCCCCACGATGGAGAGCGGGACGAGCTGGCGCGGGAAGCGCACCTTGCGGATGAGATTCGCGTTCTCGACGAGGCTCCGAGCCGACCCCTGCATGGTCGTTGCGAAGAAGACCCAGGCCGGAAGGCCGCAGAGCAGGAAGAGCCAGTAGTCGTCGCTCCCCACTTCCGCGACCTTCCACAGCAGCGAGAAGACGAGCAGGTAGACGAGCATGAGCACGAGCGGATGGAGGAGTGTCCACGCGAGCCCGAGCACCGATCCGCGGTAGCGGGCGCGCAAATCGCGGCGAAAGAGGCTCGAGAAGAGCTCGCGGTAGCGGATTAGGTCCGCGTAAACGGCCACCGGATGAGTCTAGGGCCGCTGGAGGCTCGACTACCCTTTCCAGGCTGTGGATGCGGCCATCACTGTCGCCGCGCTGCCCGTCACCTTCGCGGTTCTCTGGGTCTCTCCTCCGCTCCCCGCTGAGCGCCCGGCTGGTCGCGGTGCCATCGGGCGAGCGCTGGCACGAGCAGCCCACGCCGATCGTCGGCGGAGTCGGCATCTTCGCGGGCTTCCTGGCTGCCGTTCTCCTCGCCGTCGCCACCGGTGTGGTCGAGTGGAGCTCCGAGCTCGGCGGGATCCTCGCGGGGATGACGATCCTCTTCGTCGCGGGGCTCGTCGACGACCTGCGCCACCTGAGCCCGATCGCGAAGCTCGTCGCGCAGTTCGGCGCGGCGGCCATCGTCCTCGCGAGCGGGCTCGAGGTCGAGATCGTCGGGAACACCGTGCTCGCGTGGGGAATCGGGCTCGTATGGCTGGTCGGGATCACGAACGCGTTCAACCTCCTCGACAACATGGACGGCCTCGCGGCGACGCTCGCCGCGATCGCCTGCGGCTATTTCGCGATCGACGCCGTGACCGAGCACGAGAACGACACCGTGCTCGTCCTCGCGCTCGCGCTCGGCTTCGCCTGCGTCGCGTTTCTCCCCTTCAACCTGCGGCCGGGTCGCACCGCGTCGGTGTTCATGGGCGACTCCGGCAGCATGGTGCTCGGCTTCGGGCTCGCCTCGCTTGCCCTCGCCTCCAGCTGGACCGTCGCGGGAACGACGTTCGCGACCGTCCTCCTCCCGCTGTTGATCCTCGCCGTACCGATCCTGGACACCATGCTCGTGACGATCGTCCGCCTCGCGCAGCGCCGGCCCGTGACCCAGGGCGGGAAGGACCACAGCTCGCATCGACTCGTCTACTACGGGCTCTCCGAGGCGAAGGCGGTTCTCCTGCTGGCGATCGTTGCAGCCGCGGTCGGCGCGACCGCGCTCGCGTACAACGTCCTCGACAACGCCCGGCTCACCGCGATCGGCGTGCTCCTCACCTTCGTGCTGCTCGTCCAGTTCGGAAGCTTCCTCTCGGACCTCGAGGAGCGTTCGCGCTCGAGCGAGGAGGTGCGCGAGCGATCGGTGTGGGAGGCGCTCGTGTTCGAGCCTCGCCGGCTCGCCGAGGTCGTCGTCGACTTCGTGCTCATCTGCGGCTCGTTCCTCCTCGCATACCTGCTCGTGGTCGGCGGAAAGGGCACCGAGTTCGAGCGCTCGGTCTTCCTCGCTGCGCTGCCGCTGCTGCTCGCCACGCAGTACTCGCTGTTCGTGGTGCTCGGCGTCTACCGGCGTGTATGGCGCTTCGCGACTGCCCGTGACGTCGTGCCGATCGCAGTCTCGTGCGTCGGAGCCGCGGTGTTGACGTATGTGATGCTCAGGGCGCTTCGGCCTCTCGGGTCGTTCCCGGCGATCGAGGTGCTCGTCGTGTACGCGCTGCTCTGCACGCTCCTCGTCGGCGGTTCTCGACTCGCATTGCGTCTTCTTCCGGAGGCGAAGGCTCTCCGCGGTCAGAGTCGCCGCGTACTCATCGTCGGAGCCGGTCGCGCGGGACGCGGTCTGGCGCGGGAGCTCCACGACACGCACGAGGCACGGGTCGTCGGCTTCCTCGACGACAACCCGCGTGTCCGCCGTCGCCGGATTCACGGGATCAGCGTCGTCGGCGGGCTCGACGAGGCAGCACGAGCGATCGACGGAACGCGGGCCGACGAGGTGCTCGTGACCATCCCGGACGCGCGGGCCGAGCGGCTGGATGCCGTCGTCCAGGCCGCCTCGGACGCGGGGGTACCTTGCCGGATCGTGCACCGGCGAACCGAGTTTTCCGCCCCTGCCCCCGCGGAGGCGACGCTGCAGTGACCCAACGTCCGGCGGCAGGCTGGTACGCCCGCCTGCAGAGCGCGCTTCCGCTCCTCATCGTCTATTTCGCACTCGCGGCGCTCTACGCCTGGCAGGCGTCGCGCCGCCCCGTGCCCACGATCTTCACGGACGAGCTCGAGCTCACGCAGCTCTCGCGCGCGATCGCCGACACGGGAGAGGCTGCGAGGCGAGGCGAGCCGTACGGCCTCGCGACGCTCGTCGCGTACGTTCTCGCGCCCGTCTGGTGGCTCGGGTCGGCGTCCGCGTCGTATGCGACGGCGAAGCTCGTGCTCGTGCTCGCGATGACGGCGACGATCTTTCCCGCCTACGCGCTTGCGCGGCTCGTCGTCTCGCCCTGGTATGCGCTCGCCGCTGCCACCGGCGCAACGGTGGTTCCGGCACTTGCGTACGCGCCGATCCTCGTCGAGGAGCCGCTCGCCTATCCGCTGGGAACGCTCGCGCTCTGGCTGATCGCGCGTGTGCTCGTGGAGCCGGGCTGGGGTCGTGTGGCGCTCGCGTTCGCGGCGTCAGTAGCGGCGGCGTGGACGCGCACGCAGCTGGCCGTGCTGTTCGCGGTCCTCGTCCTCTCCCTGCTCTGGCTCGCGTGGGACTCGGAGCGCGCGCGACGCTGGCGCGCGACCTGGAGCCGGTGGGACTGGGCCGGCGCGGTCGTCATCGCGATCGGCGTCGCCCTCGCCTTCTCGGCCGCGATGGGAAAGGCCTCGCTGAGTTGGCGCAACACCACCGGCTTCTACAAGGAGCGGATCTTCGACCACGGCGTCGAGGCGATGGGCGCGCTCGCAATCGGCATCGGCATCGTCCCGGTCATCGTCGGAGTCGCGGCGCTCGCCCGCCCTCGAGGCGAGGAAGCGGATGCCCGAACCCGCGCGTTCGTCGTCACGAGCGTTACGGCGCTCGCCGCCTTCGTCTGGTACGCGGGCATCAAGGGCGCGTACGTCTCGACCGTGTTCGCAACGGTCGTCGCCGAGCGCAACGTGATCTACCTCGCACCGATCTTCTTCGCGGGGACCGCTCTCGCGATCGAGCGCGGCATCGGGCGCGGCTGGGCGATCGCCGCGACCGCCCTCGTCACGCTTTACGTCATCGCGACGACGCCGTTACAGCTGGACAAGTTCCCGTACTACGAGGCGCACGGCCTCTCGATCGCGGCCTTCGCAAATCGCGAGCTCGGCTGGCCAGAGCGGCGGATCGAGAACGCGCTGATCGTGGTCTGTCTCCTCGCCCTCGCGTTCGCCGTCGCCATCCGCGTGCTTCGGCGTGGCTCGCGCTCCTATCGCATCGTTGCGGGAACGGTCGCAGCGCTCGTACTCGTGTGGACCATGACCGCCCAGGTCTACGCTGCGTCGTCCGAGCGCGATCTCTCCGCCCAGTTCGCGACGAACTTCCCCAAGCCGTACGACTGGGTCGAGCAGGCGACGGGAGGCGGCTCCGTCGTCGTCATAGGGCAGCAGATCTCGGATCCCACCAACATCTGGCTGACCGAGTTCTTCAATCCGTCCGTTCGCAAGATGTGGAGCCTCGACGGCACGGCGATCAACGTCGGCAGCCCGATCCTGACCCCGGACCTCGAGGCCGACGACGGCACGCTGACACCACCCCCGGGAACCGAGTTCGCACTAGCGCTCAACGGCGTCGAGCTCCAGGCACCAGTCGTCGAGCGGAAGCGAGACGCCGTGCTCTACCGGCTCGACGGGCGCCCGCTGCAGCTCGCGGCCGCGGTCACCGGACAGGAGACCGACGGCTGGCTCATCGCCGAGCGCGGGCAGAAGGTCGCGCGGGGGTCGTACACCAGATACGACGTCTCACGTGACGAGCCGGGGTTCGTCCTCGTCAAGCTCTCGCGGCTGGGCTGGTGCCCGAAGCCGCCGGGTCAGACGAGGGCAACCGTTCGCATCGGCCCCGTCGGGATCGGGCCGGACAAGCAGCCCGCGATCACGTCGGTGACTCAAGCGCGAACCGTGGTCGTCAAGGACTGCACGACCAAGCCGGTCCTCTTCGCCGCGCAAAGCGTTCCCTGGCGCGTCGAGGTGGCGATCTCGCCGACCGTCTCTCCCCACGAAGTCGACCCGTCGAACAGCGAGAGCCGCGAGCTCGGAGCCACGCTCGCGGTGGAGATCGTCCCGCTCAGCTCCGGGTAGACGCGGCGACGAGGTACGTGAAGCGGAACCGCAGCGCGAGTCGCGCCAGCGGTCCCGAGCGCTCGAGCGCTCGGGCTATCGCCACGGCGGGACCCGGCAGAGCAACCGTCTGCGGCACGAAGAAGGGGCGAAGGACGACGTCGCCGAAGCCTGCGCTCCTCAGATCGGCGAGAACGTCCTCGACCCGGTACTGGCGCGGATTGAGGTCGAAGACGAGCTTCCTGTCGGTGAAGCCAGCGACGTGGCGGAAGAACGCCACCCGGTCGCGCGCGTAGTAGATCGCGCGGAAGACCGTTGTCGCGGCAACAGGCTCGGGAGGCGCGTACTCGTTGAGATCGCCGAGCTCGGACACCCCGCGCGCCCCGAGCCGCTCCCGTGCGTGGTCGACCATCTCGGCCGTGACGTCCACGCCTCGGTAGCGGAATCCCCGGTCGAGCAGGAGCTCGCCGAGCCCACCGTCGCCACAGGCGAGGTCGAGCACCTCGTCCCCCGGCTCGAGCGCCGGGCCGAGCGACACGATGAGATCAGCGCGGTGAGCGAGGTACGAGGCAGCGTCCGCGTACTCACGCTCAGTCCAGTCCTCCGCCTTGTCGACGTACTTGTCGCCGCTCATACGTCGAGCAGCCGCTCCGGGTGCTTCCGCACGAACCGCGCCATGCCCCGCAGATGCCAGAGCGTGTGACGCGAGAGGAAGCGATGGTCGATCACAGCCGCGTACTCGTGCGTGACGAGCGCGTCGGGCACGTACCAGCGTTCCCACCCGGCCTGCATCGCCCGGTAGCAGAGGTCGATGTCCTCGCAGTAGTGCCGGAACCCGGCGTCCCAGCCGCCGATCTCCTCGAGCATGGCGCGGCGCATGAGCAGGAACGCTCCGAGCAGCCAGTCGGCCTCGACGGGCTCCGTGGGGCGCTCGTCGAGCAGGTAGTGGTCGCGCTGGGTCTCGAGCGGCGGCCGGAGGTGTCTGAGCGGCGTCCGGCGAACGAGCGTCCCCCGGACCGTCGGGAAGCGGCGACGGCTCGGCTGCCACGTGCCGTCGGGCCAGCGGATCTGCGGGCCGGCGATACCGCAGCGCGAGCGGGAGTCCGCGAATGCTACGAGGGTCGGGACTGCTCCCTGCTCCGGAACGGCGTCGGGATTCGCCGTCACGACGTACTCGCCGGAGGTCGCCGCAATCCCGGCGTTCACGTTGGCCGAGAGCGGGAGCGGCCGCGGGTTCTCGAGCAGGCGCACGCCGTCCGGGAGGGCGCCTACCGAGCCGGGGACGTTCGCGACGACGACGGTCTCGTCGACCTGGCTCACGAGTTCCGGAAGCACGCGCTCGAGCTCCGCGGCATGGCCGTGCGAGACGACGACCGCGGACACCTTCACTCCCCGAGCACCTCCAGGTACACCTCGAGCGTCCGCTCGGCCGCCGCCCGCCAGGTGAAGCGCCGCGCACGTTCGAGCCCGGCCCAGACGAGTCGATCGCGCTCGGCCAGCGCCTGCCGGATGCCGTCCGCGAGCTGCTCCTCGGGAACGAAGAGGGCCGCGTCTCCCGCGACCTCCTCGAGCGCAGGCTCGGGGATCGCGACCACCGGCGTCCCCGAGGCCATGGCCTCGAGCACGGGCAGCCCGAAGCCCTCGAACCGCGACGGCTGGACCAGGCATGCGGCTCCTCGGTACAGCTCGGCTAGCCGCTCGGGCTCGACGTACCCCTCGAGACGCGCGCCGCGGCGCCGGAGCTCGTCCGCGAGCGCGCGGTCCTTCTCCGGTCCGGCGACGACAACGGGAAGCCCGGCCGCTGCTGCCGCGTCGACCGCGGCGAGCTGGTTCTTCCGGCGCTGGATCGCGCCGACTACGAGCACGTAGTCGCGCCGCCCTTCTCCCGGAGTGAAGATCGGGTCGACACCGTTCGGCGTGACCACGATGCGCGCCGCGGGAACGCCGTAGATCTCGACGAGATCCCGCTTCGTTCGCTCCGAGACGGTGAGGACACGGGCCGCTCCCGCCACGGCGCGCGGAACCACCCGCTTGAAGACGGCGCGGTCCCGCCGTCCCATGAATGCGTTCCCCGTCGTGAACGAGAGATCGTGAATCGTGACGACGCACGGGCAGTGCGCCCGAAGCGGGAGTGCGTACTGCGTGTGGGACAGCTCGGCGCCGACGCGGCGAAGCGCCTTCGGCAGCGTGTAGGCCATGCGAAGCTCCTGCGAACGGGCGGGCAGCTCGACCGCCTCGATGCCTTCCGGCACGAGCGCGGGATTGCGCGTAACGGCTGCGAGACGGATGTCGGCGTCCTCGACGAGAGTCGCCAGCTCGCGGAGCAGGTTGCGCACGTACGTCTCGTCTCCGGTCCGCTGCCGGCCGAGCACGTCCGCGTCGATGACGACGAGATGGCTCACGTCAACTCCCGCCAGAGGTTCTCGACGCTGTCCGCGGCGAGGCGCCACGTGAACCCGCGAGCACGCTCGAGCCCGAGTGGAACCAGCTCATCGCGACGGCGCTCGGCACTCCCGATTCCCTCGGCGAGCGCGGCGGGATCGAACGGGTCGACCAGGATCGCGGCTCCGTCGGCGACCTCCTCCATCGCGGTCCCCTGCGACGTGACGACGGGCGTTCCGCATGCCATCGCCTCCAGCACCGGGAGCCCGAACCCTTCGTAGACGGACGGGTAGAGGACGCAGCGCGCACCTCGATAGAGCGCCGCAAGCTCCGGGTCCGTGACCTCCCCGACCCATCCTGCGACGTCGACGCCGCCCCAACCGCGCGCTCCCACGACCCGTAGCTCCACACCCGCGAGCTTCGCAGCCTCGACGGCACGTGCGAGATTCTTCCGCGGTTCGAGGGTCGCCACCGCGAGCACGTAGTCGCCGTCCACGGCCGGCCCGTCCGGCCCGAAGACCTCCTCCACGCCGTTCGGCACGACGTGGACCCGCTCCGACGGCACGCCGACCAGCGCCACGGTCTCGTCCTTCGTGAATTCCGACACCGAGACTAGCGCGTCGGCCGCACGCAACGTCGCTCGCAGGGCCGTCTGCCCGTACAGGCGGTGCCAGCGAGGGAATGCGTCCGGGTAGCGGAGCAGCGCGAGGTCGTGCACCGTCAGGACGACGGGAGCGCTCGATCGCGCGGGTCCTCGAAACGTCGTCCCGTGGAGGAGATCGACGCCGCCGGCGCTGCGGCGCATCCCGAGCGGGTACCACGCCGCATCGCGTAGGACGCTCGCGATCTTCCCTGGCCCTCCGAACGAGAGGAGCTCTAGGTCGAGGTCCGGACGCCCTCGCAACGCACCGACGAGACCGCGGACGTGGCGCGCCGTGCCGGCACGGGTCTGGACGAGAGGCGAGATGTCCACGGCGACCCTCACGCAGGAACCTCGAGGCGTCGTACCACCTCGCGCAATGCCTGCCGCGGCTCTTCGTAGCGCAGCAGCGAGAGCGCGTCAGCTGCCGTGCACCAGCGGTAGTCATCGTGCTCCTCGTCGAGGACAGGGGTGAAGTCGTGCGGCGCCTCCGCCGCGAACACGTGCAGGTCGACCCAACCGGTGCTCCCGTGGAAGCCGAGCTTCATGGGGACTGCGTCGAAGGCAATGGGATGTGTGAGCCCGGTCTCCTCCGCGAGCTCCCGGAGCGCGCCGTCGGCCTGGCTCTCCCCCGCTTCGATGAGCCCGCCCACGAGTGACCAGTACCCCTCGGGCACCCGCTGCGCCACCAGGAACTCGCGACCGGAATCGGTCACGTGGTGGACGACGACGAGCGCGACGTCGATCGCCGTCACGCCGCAGCCTCCACGTACCCGCGCAGGATGGTCTCGCCGGCTGCTCTCCAGGTGAACTGCGACGCGTGAGCGAGCCCCCGAGCGCGCAGCTCGTCGCGGCGTGCGATCGCGTCCTCGATAGCAGCGGCGATCGCAGCTGGGGTCTTCGGGGTCCGCGCGCAGCGCCGCTTCGCCGCTCGCCTCGTCGAGCGACGGGTGCGACGAGGCGACGACCGGGCAGCCGCTCGCCATCGCCTCGGCTATCGGTATCCCGAATCCCTCGAACCGAGACGGGTAGACCGCGACGGCCGCGCCCCTGTAGAGCCGTGCAAGCTCCCCGTCAGCGACGAAGCCGAGCCTGCGCACGCGCGGCCTGTCGAGGAGCGGCTGCTCGCCCCAGCCTTCCGAGCCGACGACGGCGAGCACGAGGTCGTCTCCGGCGAGCTGGTCGAACGCATCGAGAAGCGCCCCGAGGTTCTTCCGTGGCTCGAGCGTGGCGACGGTGAGGACGTACGGCGCGCCGAGGTCGGCGGAGTCGCCGTCAGGCCCAAAGGCAGCGCGGACTCCGGGATGGGCGACCTTGATCCGCTCCGCCGGAATGCCCAGCGTTCGCTCGACGTCGCCCCCCGTGTACGCGGAGTTGACGACGACGAGGTCGCACGTGCGCGCCGCGTTGTCGAACTTGCGCGCGTGCATCGAGATCGTGCGCGACGTACACCACTCGGGATGGTGGAGCGGCACCAGATCGTGGATCGTCGTCGCTCGTACTCCTTCCCGTTGCGGGGGATACATCCAGTCGGTGAAGTGGAGCACGTCGAACCCTCCGAGAAGCCGCTCGGCCGCAGGACGTCCGACCCGGCTCCAGGCCGTGCGAATCGCATGCGACGCCGGGAGTGGCCACAGCCGCAGCTCGACGTCGATGCCCTCGAGCGCGCTACGGATCCGACCGGGACCACGCAGGCTCGTCGGCGCGAACGCGACGATCTCGTGCTCGCCGCCTCCGGCGTCCACGAGCCCCGAGAGCGAGCCTCGGATGTAGTTGCCGATCCCGAGCGGCGTGTGGCTCAGAGGGCTCACGTCGAAGGCGATCCTCATCGCACTGGTCTCATCGCACTGCCCTCATCGCGCCGGCCTCATCGTCGAGGGGTGTACACGAAGCGGTTGAAGTGAACACCGAGCTCACGATTGTCCGGCGAGCCCGGCATCACCTCTGACGGAACCGCTGTCGGCGTCACGGTGAACACGACCAGGCACTCGCCGTCGCGATCCGGCACGAGCGGGACGCGCATCGTCCTCCTCGCTCCGGGTGGGATCCGTAGCGTCGCGAGTACGCGACCGTCCGAGCTGGCGACGACCCGCTGCGGCTCGAGGAAGAGGCTCCCGTCGCTGGAGAGCCCGACGATCAGGCTGCCCGCCCGGCAGCGCCGCCGGAGGTAGGTGACCGTCTCGCCCGACCACGTGTCGTTGGGGTAGAGGCCGTCGATCCTGACCGCTGAGACGAGCGGCGGGTTCGTGCGCCAGAGCGTGATCCCCCAGCCGGGATCCCGCGCAACGGCAACCCCGTCAGGCTCGAAGGACGAGTCGGAGATGACCCACGGGTCCTCCACGGACGAACCGTCCGGAAGCGTGACGAGGCCTGTGTCCCTGTCGATCGTCACCCGAGTCTCGGGCAACCCGCCGGGCGTGGGCTTGTCGACGTAGTAGACGGGCCCGACTCCGCGGTTGAAGAACTCGTTCTGGTTGACCGTGAGGCGGTCCGTGCGCCCTGTCCAGAGAAACGCGGCCGGGGCGACGGAGAGCTGCGCGGGGCGCGCCCGGTCGATCCAGTCCGTCTCTGCGGTGCGGATGCCCTGAAAGAGCGACCCGCGTGAGAACCGCTCGAAGCCGTGCGTCCCCCACCAGATCGGCTTGAAGGCGACCGCCCACAGGCCGAGCACGACGAGTGGAAGCGCGATCGCGTGCCGCTTCGGGACGAAGAGGAATGCCGCCGCAAGGGCGACGGCGAGGCCGAACGCGATCGGTGTGATCCAACCCGAGCCGACCCGATCCTGAAGCGACCAAAAGGGAAGCAACATGAGCGTGTCCGTGATCGCCGAGGTCGTGAGAAAGCGGTCGAATGGGACGAGCAGGACGAGCAGCGCGGACGCGACCGCCGCGACCGGTGCGAGGACACGCGGCCGGGGCATGCCGCGGTCGATCCAGGCGAGAAGCCCCACGACGAGCAACGGCGCGACATAGAAGAGGTTCCGCTCCTCGATCCTGTCCGAGAAGCGCGACGCGAAGGCCGCGACGACCGGGAGGAGGAATGCCGTGATCGCGACGGTCGCGGCGAGGAACGCCTGGAGCGGGCGATCGAGCGACCGCGCCCGCGCGACGAGCACGATCGTCGCGGCCAGAGGCACGACGAGGACGTACAGCGCCAGCTCCGCCGCATGCCAGACGATGAACTCGAGAACCTCGCCGAAGCCGTAGCTCGCCTCGCCGACCGGCTCGTACGCGCCGAGGAGATCGTCCGGCGAACGTCCTCCGAGGAGCTGCATCGCGAGCGCGAGCGCCCCGAGTGCGGCGAAGACGACGTACAGGATCCGATAACGGCCGAGCGTATCCCTGAAGCCTCGGCGCTCGAACACGGCAAGCAGCAGGGGCGCGGTCAAGACCGCCGGGACGAGCGCGAGCGTCTGCACCCTCGTCGCGAACGCGACGCCGAGCAGCGCGACGAGGAGCCCGACTCGGAGCCCGGTCGGCTGCTCGAGGACGAGCAGCAGCGCGAGGACGACGATGAGGAAAAGCGGATAGAACGCGTTCTCGGTCATCACGGTGCCGGTGTACGCGAGCGACGGAAGGGCGACCGCGAGGAGTGCGGCGAGGAGCGACAGGCCTTCGCCGACGACGCGCCGAGCCAGGAAGTACGCCGGAACAGCGGCGAGCGACATCAACGCCGCGTTCATGGCCTTCACGACCTCGTACGCGTCGGGAAGCGTCTCGGCGAGCGCGTACGCGGGGCTGACGAGAAGCGGGTACACGATGCTGTATCCGGGATCGGGCTCGTCCCGGAGCAGCGGCTCTCCGGCGTCCGCTATGCCGCGGGCGATCTCCGCCCAGATGACCTCGTCGACCATGACGAACGGAGCGACTATCCCGCGGCCGATGATCGCCCTGAAGATCGCCGAGCCCACGACGATCGCGGCGAGCCACACCCAGACCGGGACTCGCCCGATGCGCCTACCCAAGCTCGACCTCGGCGAGACGCCTGGCAATCTCCCCCGCCTCGGCTGTTCCTGGAGAGATGCCGACGTCCGCCGCGGCCTCACTCACCTCCCGGAGCACGGCGTCTCCGACCGCGCTTCCACCGGCCGCCTCCTCGAGGGCGGCCGCGTAGAGATCGGCGACCCGCTCGAGATCGTGCTCGCGACTCGCGAGCTCGGCGGCTGCGGCTCCCATCTGCACCCGGACGTCCTCGCGCGACACGAGGAGCTCGAGACCGGCCTCGAGTGTCCGCGCCTCGACCTCGTCCACCGGCACCTTCAAGGCGACGTCACCTGGCAGCTCCGAGAACCAGCCGACGTCGCTGACGATCAGCGGCTTCCCGAGCGAGAGCGACCGGATCACGCTCCCGGATGTCTCTCCCATCGTGGGATGACGGAGGTTCACGCAGGCGTCGACTCCCGCCATCAGCGCCCACAGGCGGCGCTCCTCGACCCAACCCTCCCGGACGAGTCCCTCGTCAGCGAGGCCGAGCCGCTGGAGTCGCCGATCGAGGTCGAACCCCGGCGACGTGGGCCCGACGAGGAGCAACGTCGCACCGGGATGCCGCTCCCGTACGGCGGCGAAAGCCTGGAGCAGCTCGGGGATGCGCTTGCTCGCGTTGACGACCCCGAAGCAGCCGACCGTCACGCCCGGCGAGGCGCGCTCCGCCTCGACTTCGGGTACCGGCCAGGCGGGGTGTGGGACGACCCAGATCGGCCGTTCGTAGCCGGCCGCCCGAGCGAGGTCGCGCACGGTGCGCGAGTGCACGACGAGCCCGGTGGCATCCTCGAGGACGAAGCCGGCGAGCGGAAACTCCTCGGGCCGCGACTCCCAGAGCGGCGGGATCCGCTTGTCGAGCACGCCGTGCCCGAGCAGCCGGCCGACGACGCCGTGCTCGCGCTCCATCGCGTCGAGGTAGCCGTGGCCGTCCCGGCGCCCCACGGTCATCCCCGCGACGAGGTGGTGGAGCACGAAGTCGTGCAGGACCACGACGCCTGGCTGACGCCTGAGGGCGTCCACGATCCACGAGTGCGCGTCCGGGTTGTTCCCGACGTGGTAGAGGGCGAGATCCGTACCGCGCGGCGCGCGCTTGCGCCCGTGCTTGACGACGTCGACGTCGATGCGTCGCCGAAGCGCGGGAAGCAGGAGCGCGCTGTAGTCCGCGACGCCGCTTCGCTCCGGCGGCATCGGGCTGAAGTAGGCGACCTTCACGAGAGCAGCCTCGCGATCGCCCGGTCCCAGGTCACCTCGGCCGCGATTGCCTTACCCGCGCGACCGAGAGACGCTGCCTCGTCGAGGTGCTCCCGGAGCCAGCCCGCAGCACGCGCGAGCTCGGCGGCGTCGGGCGGGACGACGAGCCCCGTCCGGCGGTCCGCGACGACCTCGAGCGGCCCTCCTGCGTCGGTCGTGGTCAGCACCGGCTTCTCCGAGAGGAACGCCTCGAACGGCACCATCCCGAAGTCCTCGTCGACGGGCGCGTAATAGACGGCTAGACACCGCCCGTAGAGATCGGCGAGCTCGTCCTCGCCCACCCGCCCCGCGAACCGGGCGCGTCCGTCCAGCCCGCGGTCTCGCGCGAGCGTCTCGAGCCGTTCACGGTCCGGGCCGTCACCTGCGATCACGACCTCGAGCGAGCTGTCGAGCGCCGCTGCCTCGAGGAGCAGGTCGATGCGCTTCGCCCGGTCGAGCCGGTTGACCGAGAGCACGAAGTTCTCGTAGCCCGCGCAGCGGTACTCGAGCTCCTGCGGCGGATGCGGAAGCACCTCAGCGGCGAGCCCGGTCGACTGCTCGAGACGATCGGAGACGTTGCGCGACGTCGCGAAGAGCCGTGTCGCCTCGCCGAGCGCGACCCGGTCGAGGCGTTGAACCGAGCGCCTGAGCGCGCGGTCCTCCGCCGAGTCGCCGAACTGCCCGAGCTCGGTGCCATCGAGCTCGTACGCCTGGCGGAACTGGTGGACGAGCCACACGCGCTTGTCTGCATGGCGGACGAGGTATGAGGGGAACTTCGTCGCGACGACGATGTCGATCTTCGCCCCGTCGGCCTCGTCGAGATCCAGCATCCGCCAGAGGAACGCCTGCGTGAGGACGCGCGCTCCCGGATACCACTTGAACGGCACCGTGACGAGGTCGGCGTCATGCCCGCGCGCTCGCAGCTCCGCTACGAGCTGGTCGGTGAATATCTCCGCCCCGCCCCTCGCGAACGGAACCTGGGGCCGGAGAACGGCAACTCTCATGGACGCTCTTCGCGAAGCGACCGTAGCTCGGCCTGGAGGCGGTCGACCTGCTCTTGAAGATCGTCCACGAGCCGCAGCGCCGCCGCGTTGAACGAGCGCTGGTCATAGGCCAAAGGCTCGACGTACCAGCGCATGAGCTTGCGGAGAACCGCCTTCACCGGTGTACCGAGCCCGCCGCGAACTCCCGGCCTCAGCCGCAACGAGCGATCCGCCGACACCGGCCAGAGACGCTCCGCCTCGGCCCGTGCGGCTCGGCGGTCCTCCGGCGTGCCCGAGCTCGCTCCCGGATCGGAGCCCGAGCGGCGCACCTCGTCTCGCAGCTGTCGGAAGAGCTCTTCGACGTCGACCGCGGCCGCTGTCGAAAACCCTGCAGATTCGCCGTTTTCGGCTCCGGCAGCGGGCATCGCGGCATTCTAGCCGGGCGGTAGGACCGGCCCCCGCCGGCTCGCCTGGAAGCACACGGTTCGTCATAGAGTGCGGCCATGCGGTGGATAGCGGTGGCCGCGCTGAGCCTCTTCCTGCTGACTCTCCCTGCCGAAGCGGCGCGTCAAGCGCACTCGGCGACGATGACGGTTCGACTGATCGCGAGGGAAACGGACTCCAAGGTGCTCACGGATCGGCCGCCGCAGCAGGAGCTGAACAGGGGCGACGTCCTCTGGGTGGAATCGGTGCTCCGCAACGCAGTCCCCCAGTTCGGCCGTCCCAAGGGGGCCGTCGTCGGGCGCGACACAACGATCCTTACCGTCCTGTCGGCCACTCATGGGCGCGTGTTGGTACAGACGCTGCTCCCTCGTGGCACGCTCGAGGCCGCAGGCCGCGTTCGCTTCGGAGCGAGGCAGACGTACCCCGTGACCGGCGGCACCGGGAGGTTCGCGAAAGCTCGCGGCATCGGCGAATCACGAGCCCTCGACCCGCCCAGCAACCGGCGGCTCAGGATCTATCGCCTACGGCTTCCGTAGGTTCGGACAGACATCGTGGCGACCGTCGGTGCTCGGCGACGAGCACGTTTCGCCGTACCGTCCTAGGATCGACCGGTGCGCGTCGGGATCTCCCTGCTCACGCTGTCCCCGGGTGAGCAGGGCGGTGCGGAGACGTATGCGCGCCAACTGCTTCGCGCGCTCCACTCGGTCGGCACGCTCGAGTACGTCGCTTTCGCGCCCGCTTCGGCGACAGACGCCACGGAGGGCTTCCAGGCCGTGGCCGTACGCGAGCTTCCCGTCGCGCGCCGCGGGCCTCCCCGGATCCCGGCCATGTCGATCGCCGGGCACGCGTCGAGCGGCCTGCGCAGGGCCTTGCGCGACGTCGACGTCGTCCACTACCCGCTGACCGTCGCCGTTCCACGTGCGCGCAAGCCGCGTGTCATCACGCTCCACGACTTCCAGCACCACGACCTCCCCGAGCTCTTCTCGAAGTCACGGCGCGTGTTCCGCCGCTTCGCCTACGACCGGGCTGCGCGCCGAGCACGAGCCGTGATCGTGCCGAGCGAGTTCGTCCGCGAGCGCGCGCTCGAGCGGCTGGGTATCGACCCCGCCCGTGTCCACGTCATCGCGCACGGCGTCGAGCACGAGGCGTTCCGACCTTCCGGAGAGGCACGGGAGCACTTCCTCGTGTATCCGGCTCGCCCGTGGAAGCACAAGAACCACGCCAGACTTCTTCAAGCTTTTGTCGACCTGCGCCGCGAGGTCCCCGGGCTGAGGCTCGTGTTGACAGGAGAGGGCCTCGAGGAGCTCAGCCCGCTCCCGGATGGCGTCGACGTGCTCGGCTCCGTGAGCCACGAGGAGCTCGCCTCGCTCTACCGACGGGCCGCATGCCTCGTGTTCCCGAGCCTGTACGAAGGCTTCGGGCTGCCGTTGCTCGAGGCCATGGCGTCGGGCTGTCCGGTCGCCGCCTCCAACCGCAGCGCGATCCCGGAGGTGTGCGGCGACGCAGCGGTGCTCTTCGACCCCGAGGACGTGCATGCGATCGTGAACGGCGTCCGCGAGGCGCTCGCGCGCGCGGACGAGCTACGGGAACGCGGGCTCGCCCGTGCCGCGTCGTTCACCTGGGAGGAGTGCGCACGCCGACACGACGCCGTCTATCTGAGCGTGGCTAGCGGAGCGCGCGCAGGTAGCTCCACGACGCCATGAAGCCTCGCGGGCGCACGAGGGCGACGAGGGCGCAGTAGGCGACCAGGCCGACGGCGGCCGCGACGGCCGAGCCGAGTAACAACGCAGGCGGGACGAAGGCCGCGAGCGTCAAGCCGCACACGAATGCCGCCGCGACGACGAGGCCGCGCAGCGCCGGCCGCAGCGCGCCGAGCTCGCGCAGGAGCGCGGCCAGCACGAAGAGCGTCGAGAGGGCCAATGCCAGCGCGAGGCCGTCGAGCTCGGCGACCTCGACCGCGATCCACGCGAGCAGGACCTGCAACCCCAGCGCGGCCGCGGCGATCGCGGGGAGCAGACGCGTCCGTCCCGCGACAAAGACGAGCGGAAACGCCGTGTACACGCCCACCGAGGCGATGATCCAGGGGCTCAGGAGAACGACGAGCCGTGCGACCTCCGCTCCGACGTCGCCTCCGAAGGCATCGCCCAGCACTGCCTCGACGAGGTCGGCACCGACGACCGCGAAGACGCCGGCCGCCGCGCCGATCAGCACGAGAGCGATCCACGCTGCCGCGACCACGTGCCGCGCCGACCGCTCCGCGTCGAGGCCCGCCCGGGAGAGCGGCGCCGACGTCGACGAGCCCGAGCGAGAAGGCCGTGACCGTGACGAGGCTCGCCGACGGCGAGGTACGCGTATCCGAAGCTCGTCACCGCGCCGGTGCCGAGGCGCCCCGCAAACGGCAGGCAGACGACGTACAGCATCTGGATCGCGATCGGCAGCGCTGCTGCTTCCGCGAAGGCGAGAACCCGCGCGCCGACAGGCGGGCCGGTGGGCCGGATCGCCCTCCGCGGCATGCGCCCGTGCGCAGCGCGCAGCACCAGACCCGTGAACGGCACGGCGATGGCGAGCGCAGCGTTGAGCGTCATCCCCCACGCGACGGTGATGAGGCCGTCCTCGTCGACCCGCGTGAGGATGAACAGCAAACCGGCCAGGCTTCCGGCCGCATACCCGGCCGCGGCAGTCGCGTAGTCGTCGAGAGCGGCAAGGCCGCTCGCCGCCAGGCCGGCGTAGAGGTGCAGCACGGCGGCCGGAACCATCCAGCGGAGGGCATCCGCAGCCGCGTCCTGGCTCGCCTCGGAGCCATCACCCGTGAGGACGTCTGCGATCCCGGTCGCGAAGAGCTCGGTGAGGAGCACGACCGGGATCGCGACGACCGAGAGCGCGATCGCGTACCCGGCTATCTCGCCGGCAAGGCGCTCCTCGTCCCTCGCGCGCGCGAGAGCGGGGATGGTCGCAATGCGAATCGCCTGGGCCGCGAGAACGACGACGATGAAGACGCCGTAGGCTGCGAAGAAGCCGTCCGTCTCCTCGGTGCGCCCGAACTCGCGCGCGATGACGACGCCGATGCCGGCTGCGACGACGGCGACGACGAGCGTCGAGGCCGCCGTGAGCGCTCCACTCGCCAGCGAGCCCAGGCCGGACGAGTCTGTACGCTTGCTCACCGACGCGGAAGCGTACGCACCATGCCGAACGACAGCCTCTGGACAGGCGGTTCGCTCGACGACCTCCGCCGCGAGTTCGGCGACGTCTACGGCGGCCGCACCGTACTCGTCACCGGAGCCGACGGCTTCATGGGCTCGCACCTCACGGACGCCCTGGTCGAGATCGGAGCGACGGTGCACGCGTTCGTGCGTGCCAACTCGAGCGGAGCGCTGAACAACATCTCGCACCTGCGCGATCGCCTCAAGGTGCACTTCGCCGACCTCACCGACCGCACCTCGGTCGACTACCTCGTCCGCGAGCTACGCCACGCGCCCGACCGCCCGTACGTCTTCCACCTCGGGGCGCAGGCGCACGTCGGCGAGTCCTGGCACCGCCCGTATGAGACGATCACGGCCAACGTCCTCGGCACGCTCAACCTCCTGCAGTCGATCGTCGACTGGGAGCTCGAGCTCGAGAAGTTCGACACCGCGGGGACCTCGGAGGAGTACGGGAACGTGCGCGAGGCGGTCTCGGACCACCACGACTTCGACGATGCGGGCGGACTGATCCTCCACGAGCGCTCGCCGATCAACCCGAAGTCGATCTACGCCACGTCGAAGGTCGCCGCGGACTTCCTGACGATGAACTACTACGACGCCTTCGCGATCCCGGGCGTCGTCACGCGCATGTTCAACAACTACGGGCCGCGGCAGAACCCGCGCTACGTCACGGGCACGATCGTCACCCAGGCGCTGACGCGAGAGAACGTCGAGCTCGGGAACCTCGAGCCGTTGCGCGACTTCTGCTTCTGCCTCGACGGCGTCCGCGGTCACCTCATGGTCGCGGCGCACGGCAGCCCGGGCGACGTCTACGTCTACGGCCAGGGAGAGAACATCGCCATGCGCGAGTGGGCAGAGCTCATCCTGCGGATCGGCGAGGAGAACGGGTTCTGGCCTGCAGACCGCCAGCTTTCATCGGTCCCCGACCAGGTTTCGCCCCGGCGCGAGCGACGTGCTCGCGCTGCGCGTCGGGCACGAGAAGCTCACGCGCGAGACGGGCTGGAAGCCGCTCGTCTCGTGGGAAGACGGCATCCTCCAGACGATTCGGTGGTACGCGGAGAACCGCGACCGTTGGCTCGGCCGCGTCGACTGGCTGCCGACCGGCGCACCGCTCGCGACCTCGTGACCCGCGTCCTCGTCACCGGTGGCGGCGGCTTCCTCGGCTCACATCTCGTCGAGCGGCTCGAGGCGGACGGTCATGACGTCGTCGCCGCTCGAAGCGCCGACTACGACCTGACTCGCGGCGAGGACGCCGCCCGCATGTTCGACGACTCGGAGCCCGAGCTCGTGTTCCATCTCGCGGCGGAGGTCGGGGGAATCGGGGCGAACCGGGAGAATCCCGGCCGCTACTGGTACGCGAATCTCATGATGGGCGCTCACGTGCTCGAGCAGGCGCGCGTGCACGCAACCCCGAAGCTCGTGCTCGCGGGAACCATCTGCGCGTACCCGAAGCACGCTCCGCTGCCGTTCGCCGAGGACGACCTCTGGAACGGCTACCCGGAGGAGACGAACGCGCCGTACGGCGTGGCGAAGAAGGCGCTGCTCGTGGGGGCGCAGGCGTACAGAGCCCAGTACGAGCTCAACGCGATCTACCTCCTTCCGGTCAACCTGTACGGGCCGCGCGACAACTTCCACCCGACGCACGCGCACGTCATCCCCGACCTGATCCGCAAGATGGTCGAGGCCGAGGACGAGGGTGCGGACGAGATCGTCCTGTGGGGCGACGGCTCACCCACCCGTGAGTTCCTCTACGTCGACGACTGCGTCGAGGCACTCCGCCTCGCATCCGAGCGCTACGACGGCGAGGAGCCGGTGAACGTCGGCACGGGCGAGGAGATCTCGATTCGAGACCTCGCAGAGCTCGTCGCCGGCAGCACTGGGTTCTCGGGCGCGATCCGCTGGGACACCTCGAAGCCGAACGGGCAGCCGCGGCGGCGGCTCGACACGACCCGCGCCGATCGGCTCTTCGGATTCCGGGCTCAGGTCGCCCTGCGTGACGGGATCGAGCGCACCGTCGCGTGGTACCGCTCGGCGCGCGTCGCAAGTGTCGGTAACAAGTAGCTCCCTGACGGCCGCCCGAAGCGCGGGGCGGACGATCGACTGGCTCCTCGAACGGCCCCGCACCGTCGTCGGAGCGCTGATCGCCGCCCAAATCGTTGGCACGCTTCTGCTCGCGGTCTCGGCGACGCACAACGGGTGGGTCTACTTCCAGGGCGGCGACCAGATCGTGAACACCACGACCGGCTGGCTCGTCGGCCAGCTCGAGCTCCCGCCGACCGAGGTCAGCTACGTCTGGCCGCTCGTCCAGGCGCCGATCACCTGGCTCACGGGACCGACCTACGTCCAGGCGCTGCCTTTGATTCTGCTGCTCCAGGTTCTCGTGCTTGGCCCAATCGCACTTGTCTGCGTGTACGGGATCGCCTCACATATCGGCGGCCGGCTCCTCGGCTACTGGGCGTCCGCGCTCTGGGTGGTCGCTCCGTTCGCCGCAATCCCGCTCTTCATCGAGCGCTACCACGAGAAGTGGATCGACCAGTTCCTCCCGCAGGCGCTCGGCTTGACTGCGATGCCCGACTACCCGTCGATGGTGCTCGTGCTGGCGGCTGCGTTCTTCGTCGCTCGCTCGCTCGGCCAGCCGGGCTTCCACGAGGTGCTCCTCGCAGGTCTCCTCGCTGGAGCCGCAGGTGGCCTGAAGCCCGCGAACTACCTGTTCGCGGTCGGGGCGGTGCTCGCCTACCCCGTCGCACGGCGCTGGCGGGAGACGCTCGTCTTCGGCTCCGCGGTCGCCGCGAGCCTGCTCGTCGTCGCCTTCTGGAAGGAGCGCGGTCTCGGCTACCTGCCGGCGCTGACGCTCGAGCAGGCACGGCTCGCGGCTGGTGCCGGCGCGCTCGCGCTCGACGTGAACGTGGACCGGTACATCGACCTCGACTTCGGCCACTGGCGCGACCTGATGGACCAGCTCCGCGAGAACTTCTTCAGCGCCAGAGTCGCGCAGTTCGCGCCGATCGCCGGCGTGCTCGCGGTGGTCCGCGTGCGCAAGGGCGCGATCGCGACGCTCCTGGCCGGCTGGCTCGCCGCCTTCATCGTGGTCAAGGGGTTCTCGCCGAGGGCGACGATCGAGGGAAACACGTTCTGGCGGCTGCTGATGCCGGCGTGGCCCGCCTACCTCCTCCTGTTCGCGTCCATCCCGCTGCTGGTACCGACTCTCGCGCGACGGCTCGGCGAGCGAGTGCAGGCTCCGCGCACGGTCGCGCTCGACCGCCGCTGGGTCATCGCGGCGGCGGTGCTGACCCTTGCGCTCCCCGTCGTCGCGACCGCGGCATCGGATCGGATCGCGCCTCCGACGCCTGCGATCGTGCAGCCGACCGCATCGGAGACGACGATCCTGACGCCGGTCGACGACGACATCGAGGTGCGCGCCGAGGCCCCCGAAGGCCGCACCACGCGACTCACGTGGACGACCGGCTCCTGGCGCGCGGACGTCTTCTATCGCGTCTATCGAACCGACGGTCCCGGCGAGGACACGCAGTGCGCGCTCTCCGAAGGCGTCTCCTGGTCTTGCTACCTCCTCAGCTCGCCGATCGCGACCACGCGCGAGCCCTCCTTCGTCGACATGTCACCGCCCGCGAACGGTGCCACGTACCGCATCGGCGTCGGCACCAACTGGGCCGACGACCCGGAGCAAGGCGACGTCTTCGCCTTCAGTCCACCCGTTCCAGTGGTTCCCTAGGCACCGCAGGCTGGGCGTCGAGCTCCGTGACTCGATCCTCGAGCAGGGCGACGCGCTGGGCGAGGTCGACGTTCTCGTCCGTCAGCTTGGAGAGCACCGTCGAGTAGTGCAGGAGGACGAGGAGGATGAAGAGCGTGGCGACCGCGAACAGCACCGCCGGGGGATAGCTCGTGACGCCGACCCAGCCGGCGATCGTGTTCAGGCCGCCGCGCCAGGCCGACAGCACGAGGAGGACGCCTCCGGTCGCGAGCCAGAGCAGCGCGTAGCGCTCCTTCAGACGGCGGCCGCGGATGAGCTCGAGGATGATGAGGATCAGCAGTACCGAGGCGATGACGCCCGCGACCGAGACTCGGACCGGGGTCACCGCGAAGCCCCCTCGAGCCGGGGATAGCGCCTGAGGCTGGCGACGAGGATCGCGAGCATCACCTTGACGATGTAGTACAGCGAGCGGACGAACGTGATCGACGACGTGCCCGTCTCGCGCTCGCGCATGTCGACCTGAACCTGGACGAGACGCAGGCCGCTGCGAAGCGCGATCAGCGTCGCCTCCACCTCCGGATAGTCGTGCGGGTACTCCTCGGAGAAGAGCCGGATGCCGACGCGGTCGAGCGCGATGAAGCCCGACGTCGTGTCCGTGACCCGCTGGCCGCCGAGGAGCGAGACGAGCCGCGCGAACACCCTGATCCCGACGCGGCGCGCGAAGGGCGGACGGTACGAGCCCGTCGAATCGACGAAGCGCGAGCCGATGACGAGATTCGCGTCTCCGTCCTCGATCGGCTGGAGCAGCTTCCCGAGCTCGCTCGCGTCGTGCTGGCCGTCCCCGTCGAGGCGAACGGCGATGTCGTACTCCTGAGCGACCGCGTACCTGAACCCCGTCTGTACCGCCCCTCCGATGCCGACGTTGAACGGAAGCCGCAGCACCCTCGCGCCGTGTGCCTCCGCGACGGCTGCCGTGTCGTCCGTCGACGCATCGTCGACGACGACCACGGCGATCTCGGCGTCGAAGGCGCGGATCTCGTCGACGACCTGGCCGATCGCGCCGGACTCGTTCCAGGCGGGGACGACCGCGACGATGCGGCTGCTCATGCGTGCGCCGGGACCCTGAGGTCGACGAGCTCCAGGAGCCGTCGCGCGCGATGGGCGTAGGTGTGCTCGTCGAGCACGCGCTCTCGCGCGCGGCGACCCATCTCCTCGGCCTGCCCCGGGTCGGCGAGGAGCTCCCGATAAGCGTCCACTGCAGCCTCGGCCGACTCGACGACCACGAGCTCGGACCCCGGCTCGAACCAGCGCTCGATTCCCTCGTGCGGGTTCGACACGATCGCCGCACCCGACGATGCGAGCTCGAATGGCCGCGCGGTCGAGGAAAACGGGACGGTCGCATGCGGCTTGCGCGTGATGTTCAGATTGACCCGGGCTGCCGAGATCGCCCGCGCGAAGACGTTGAACGGGATGTCGCCGAGCAGCCGCGCGCTTCCGGTGTCGCCCTGGAAGTCGAGCCCACCGAGAGCGAAGTCCAGCTCGGGAGCGAGCCTCGACGGCTCTCCGACCATGGCCTGCATCCAGTCCCGCCGGAACTTGTCGCCGTACCCGTAGAAGAACACGTCCATCTCCTTCTCGACCGGCTGGGGAGCGAAGAACTCCGGATCGGCGGCCCAGAAGAGGGATTCCCCTCGTCGCGCGCCGAGCTCGACCAAGCGGCCGATCCCGCCCTCCGAGTTCGAGACGACGAGGTCGTACTCCGAAGGGTCGGCCCCGTGGTAGGGGTTGAAGCCCGTATCCATTCCGCCGTACTCGGGCAGGCTCATGGGGACGTCACCGTCGTAGAAGACGACCGGGATCCCGAACTGGTCACGCAGCGCGTCCGGGATGCCGCGGAGATGCGCCATCGGAATCGTGAAGACGACGACTGCATCAGGCAGCTCTTGCTCCACGAGCCGCTCCAGATGGCGACGCCAGCGGGGCGTGATGAAGCGCCTGATCGCCTCACGCGTCATCTTGTCGAGGCCGCTCTCGTCGGGGCTCGACTCCTCGCGCCGCAGGTAGCGATCGCCCTTTAGACGGGCGAGGCCGTTCCGCACCGCCTGATACGACTCGCCTTCGCGGTAGGTCGGGTTTGGCGCGACGCGCCACCACGGCGACTCGACGGGCCTACCTCGATACGGCGTCACGACGAGGTCGACGCCCGCCTCGTACATCCCCTTCCACAGTTGCCACCAGGCCGGCGTGCAGCCGTAGCGGAAGTCGAGGTCGATCGCCGACGCGACGGCGAGGATCTTCGGCGCCTTCGTCAATACGCTCCTCGCCTGGTCAGCACTGCCGGAATCGTCTTCACGATGATCGTGATATCGAGCCAGATCGACCAGTTCTCGAGGTAGGTGAAGTCCAGCCGCACGAGATCGTCGAACGTCAGGCCGGAGCGGCCGGAGATCTGCCACAAGCCGGTCATGCCCGGAAGCACCGCGTACCGCGCGCGGTGCCAGTCCTCGAGCAGCTTGTAGTCGCGGAGCGGCAGCGGTCTCGGCCCGACGAGGCTCATCTCGCCGCGGAGCACGTTCACGATCTGGGGGATCTCGTCCAACGAGAGCCTCCGGAGCACCTTTCCGACCCGAGTAACGCGCGGGTCGTCCTCGATCTTGAACAGGGCACCCGAGGCCTCGTTCCGATCCTCGAGCTCGGACTGCTGCGCTGCCGCGCCGGCGACCATCGTGCGGAACTTCAGCATCGGGAACTCCTGCTCGCCCACCCCGACCCGGCGGTCGGCGTAGAAGACGGGCCCGCGCGACCCGAGCTTGATGGCGAGCGCGATCAGCAGCCACAGCGGGAGAAACACGACGAGCACGAGGAGGCTCACCACGAGGTCGAACGTCCTCTTGACCGCCCAGTCCCAGCCCGTGAGAACCGGCGGGCGCAGCTCGAAGAGAGGAGCGCCCTGGCCCGGCACGTACTCCCCTCGCTCGACGAGGACCTCCGTCGTCTCGGGCGCCAGCCGTACCCGAATTCCCTGCTTGTGTGCCTGCTCCACGACCTCGAGGACGGCGTGCTCGTCGAGTGCCGCCTCGGCGAGGATCACCTCGTCGGGACGAACGTCCTGGAGGATCGCCGGAAGATCGGCGCGGGACCCGAGCTGACGCATCCCGCGTCCAGGAGCGTCCGGGGCGCTGCTCGTCACCATCCCGACGAACTCGTAGGCGATGCCGCCCCGAGAGGCCGCCAGCGAGCGCTGGAGCTCGACCACGCTCTCGCCCTCGCCCACGAGCACGACGCGCCTGCGGATGCCCATCAGCCGCATGAGCTCGAGGGAGACGGACTCGTACGCGGCCCGGAGGACGCCGATCGCCAGCGCGGAAACGATCACCGCGGTCGGAATCAGCCCCGACGTGCTGAAGTCGTAGCCGGTTCCGATCCCGAACGCGAGCACGATCAGCGCGACGACGATCAGGGACGCCAGAATCCTCCCGAAGCCAGGCCGACGCTCACGGACGCGGTAGAGCCCGGCCTGGGCGAAGACGAGGACCGTGATCGGCGCGGCGAACTTCAGCCACTCGGCCGGCCCCTCGCGCCAGATCAGGCTCCAGAGGACGTCTCCGTCGCCGCGCACGACCTGACGGAGGACGAGTGCGAGGTACATCCCGAGCGCGAGACCGATGACGTCGAGGACGACGAGCGCCGCGATCGAGAGCGCGCGCCTGAGAACGGACAGAACCGGCCCGCGAGAGAGGATGTACAGGCGGGACGCACGGACGTCAGCACGCGCCGGCGATGCCTCGAGAGGACGCGATGACTCCGCCGGCGGAGCCGTCTTGCTGCCGGACACCCTGCAGATGTTAGATCCGGGCCACGTCGGCCCAGGCAAGCTCTCGCGGATCGTCTGCGGGCAGCGCGGCGAGCGCATCGAGGTCGGTCGCGCGAGATCGTCGGGCCAGGATCCCGAGAAGCACGGTGAGAGCCGTTGCTCGACGACGGCTCAGGAGGTCGGTGTCGTGGAAGTAGACGTGGACGTAGCTGCGGCAGCGAACGCTGCACGAGCGCCCGGCCGAGGTCGCCGAGCGAATGCGTCGTCGGCCGGACATCGAGGAGCCCTCCCGAGGCGAGCCGCACGCGCGCGGGCGAGGACAGCGATGCCCAGCGCTCCCCGTCGGCGAGGTACGGCGGACGTGTCGCGCGCGGCGTGCAGTCGACGTACCCAAGCTCTGCGCACGCCTGCCCCACGTCGTCGTCGGTGTACCAGCCACCACCGCAGAACAGCGTCGGAGACAGCCCTAGCTCGCGCAGTCGCGCTCCTTCCGCGCGAACGCGCGCTCCGGCATCGTCAGCAGTCGGCCTCGCATGGCTCGGGGACGTCCAGTGCGTGTGATGGCCCAGCGGCCCGTTCTCGGACGCCTCGCGGGCTCGCTCGAGCCAGAGCTCGGTGCTCTCTCCAGCGCTCTCGTCGGCGGGTCGCAGGAGCGCCGCGATCGAAAAGCCGGACGGGCGACGGCGCTGAAGCGACGCGAACCGCGACCACACGCCGTCGTCGAGCGGTCGTTCGACGTGGCACGAGACGACCGCGTACCGTTCCCCCGCTGTGCCGCCCATGCCTGCCGAAGTATCGCCTGCGCCGCACGAGATGCGCCGGTGGGTCGCAGTCCTCGTCGTCGTCCTCGCCGCCGCGCTCCCACGGCTTGCGGTCCTCCTCAGGGAGCGCGAGACGATCCTCGAGGAGTTCGTCGACAAGAGCGATCGCTTCGCGACGACGCTGGTCGAGAGCGGCACGTTCGGGTTCCTGCCAGGGGTTCCGTCCGCATACACGCAGCCGCTGTACGGCTGGTTCCTCGCGGCCATCTACTGGCCGTTCGGCCGCTCCTGGGTCGCGGTCGGGGTAGCGCAGATCCTCGTCGCGGTAGCGACGGCGCTGCTCGTGATGGAGATCGGGACACGCCTGCGCTCGACGGGAGTCGGCGTGGTGGCGGCGCTCGTCACGACGCTCCACCCGTACGTCATCTGGCACGACGTGCACATGAATCGCGAGCTCCTCGACGGGCTGCTCCTGGCCTTCGTGACACTCCTTGCGCTCCTCGCGTACGAGGACCGCTCGTTCCCGGCGGCGGCGGCAACAGGCGTTGCCACCGGGATCGCAGTGCTCGGCAACGCGCGTCTCGCGCTTCTCCCCGTCGTGCTCGCCCCGTACGTCGCGTGGAAGGTGCGGCCGGGCGCACGTGCGCTCGCAGTCGCAGCCGTCGTCGTCGTGGGCGCTGCGGTCGCGGTGGCTCCCTGGGTGGCACGGAACAAGATCGAGGTCGGGTGCTTCGCGCTGACGACCGACTCTCGCGCGCTCTGGAAGGCGAACAACCCGGCGACCTACAACGTGCTCGCGCGCGGCGGCTGGATCGACGACGTGCCGGGGCTCCCCGGGGCTCCCCCCTGGCCCGAGCTCGCAGCCGACCTCACGCTCGCAGGACAGCCGACGACCGTGGACGAGTGCGCGCAGATGCGTCTGTACCGCGAGGAGGTGCTCGACTTCTGGCGGGACCAGCCGGGCGAGAAGGCGCGCCTGTCGGCACAGGCCGTGCGCATGCTCTGGAACCCGGTGCCCTCCGAGTCCGACTCGAGCGGTAGCGGCGCGGCGCGCACGGCCCGGCGCACCGTCGAGCCCGCGTACGTCGTCGTGCTGTACGCGTTCGCGCTCGTTGGCCTCTTCGTCGCACCGCGGCACTTCGTCGCGCTCGCGCTGCTGCTGCTCGCCTACAACACACTCGCCGCGGCGGTCTTCGCCGGTACTGCGCGCTACCGCGTGCCCTGGGACTTCCTGCTGGCGCTGCTCGCCGCGTTCGCACTCAGCGCGCTCTGGACGCGGATCCGCGCGCGACGGGCCGGCTACTCGCCGCCGCCCGAGGCGAGCGCTGCTCGATAGAGCTCCTCGATCCTGACGACGCTGCGCTCGGGCGGAAACTCGGCGAGCGCCCGCTCACGCCCCGCACGACCCATCGCGGCGGCTCTTCCGAGATCGCCGCCGAGAGTCGCCATGGCGTCCGCAAGCGCTTCCGCGTCACCGGGTTCGACGACGATTCCCGTCTCGCCGTCCGCGACGATCTCGGGCAGCCCTCCGACCGCGCTCGCGATGACGGGCCGCGCGCGCTCCATCGCCTCGAGCGCGACCATCCCGAAGCCCTCGCCGATCGACGGGACGACGACGATCGCGGCCTGCTCGACGGCCTTCTGGATGGGCGCGACGAAGCCGAGAAAGCGCACGGAGCTCTCGAGCCCGAGCTCGCGTGCGAACTCCTTCAGTGCCGGTTCGAGCGGCCCGCGGCCGGCGATGTCGAGCGTCAGGGACGGGACACGAGCGCGGGCCTGGGCAAGCGCCCGCAGGAGCACGAGATGGCCCTTGATCGGAATCAGGCGCCCGATGCAGAGAAGCCGCGGCTGTGCGCCCGCGTACGGCTGCACGGAGTCGTGCGCGGCAACTCCGTAGTGCACGATCTCGAAGGACTGCTCGTCGAAGCCCTCCGTCTCGGCGAGATAGTGCGCAAGCCCCTGCGAGATGGCGATGTGGACATGCGCGAGCGACCCGACGGACCGGTCCGCGAGCCCGAAGAACCGTCCCTCGCGGAACTCGTTGAACCCGTGCTTGGTCGAGAGGCGCAGCGGAGTACGCGTCACGGCGCCTGCGAGCTGGCCGTAGACGTCCGCGTGGACGAGGTGCGTGTGGAGGATCTTCGGCCGTGTCACTGCCAGGTAGCGGAGAACCTCGCCGAACGCCAGCGGGTCGACGTCGGCTCGCAGCCTGATGTCGTCGAGCGGCACGCCTCGTGCCTCGAGCTCCCGTGCGAAGTCCCATGCACCGGGCTCGTCCTCGTGAAGCATCAGGAAGCGGACGTCCCAGCCGCGCTCGCGAAGGTCGGGAAGGAGCTGGAGGAGGTGCGCCTCGGACCCGGAGATGCCGGCGACCTTCTGGGTGTGCAGCACGACGCCTTGCTTCATGAAATGCCTGCCGCCTCGAGGACGCCAGACGCCCACGATTCGACCGAATGGTGCTCGGCGACGCGCTCCCGGAGCCGCTGTCCGACTTCCGCGCGCTCCTGGGGGGACAGCGCTACGAGCCCGCGGATCCGATCGGCGAGCTCTCCCGGATCCTCTCGGCTGAAGCGTTGAGCCGGGTCGAGCAGCGAGTCGAACACCGGATTCGAGGCCAGCACGGGGACGCACGCGGCTCCCGCCTCGAAGACAACCTTGTCGGGGGCACCCGCACGCATGTTGTTCACGAGAGCGTCGTGGTCCGAGAGCAGCGTGGGGATCTCGGTGCGCGGGACCGCGTCCCACAGCCGCGCCCGCCCGTTCAGCGGGAGCTCGGAGGCAAGGCGCTCGAGCTCCGCCCGATGCTCGCGCTCCTCCTGGGAGAGCGCAGGCCCGTGGACGTCGAGCACGACGCCGTCACCGACCGCGGCAAGCGCGCGAAGCACGACGTCGAGCCCCTTTGCCGGCGAGTACCGGCCCAGCGCGAGCAACCGGAGGTCACCGGAAGACTGCTCGCGGTCCGAGCACGTGAACTCGGACAGGTCGATGCCATGCCCGATTGCCCTCAGCTTCCCGGACTCGAGCGGGAAGGACCGGCGGTCGACCGACACCACGGCCGTCGAGACGCGTTCGGCCGCGCGGAGCAGGCGACTCGCTCGCCAGTGCGTGAACCAGAGGACGAGTGGTACTCGCAGCGGCCTGACGAGCGGCGCGGCCAGCACCGCGTAGATCGGGCACATGTGCGCAACGACCGCGCCGCCGCGTAGACCGCGAAGTTCGCTGGCGAGCGCGGTCTCGAAACGAGCGCCCCGCCCGACCTTGTGCCCAGCGCGAAAAGTCCGGACGCGGCAGTTCTCCGGCAGGACGCCCTCGACCACTCCGTCCGCGAGCACGACGACCTCTTCGACGAGGCCGGCAAGTGCCCGGATCTTCGGCACCGTTGCGGCCAGCGCCGGGTGCCCCGGATCGACCTGCTGCGTGATGAAGACGAGCTTCGTCAAAAGAAGTCGAAGTCGCCGAGGGTGAAGTGCCACGCGCCCGAGCGCTCGTCGAGGCGCGCGCCGTCGTGAAGCGCCTTGCCGATGAAGCGGAGCCGCTTGTTGGTCGGGGCGAAGCCGGATGCGAGGAGGGCGCGGCGCTCCGCCGACCCAGGCGGAGGCAGGAGCACGAGCGCGTCCGCTCCTCCGCGAACCTCGTCGACGGCGCGGGAGAGGAGTGCCCGCAGCTCGCCCGTTCCTTCGGGTGCGACGACGAGGTCTGCGAGGAAGCCGGCCGAGACGCCGTGCTTGAACGTGTGGCCGACGACGGCTACACCGACGAGTGCCCCCGTCCCGGTAGGCGGCTGAAACAGCGATAGTCGCGCGGCGAGTCGAGGTAGCGCCAGTTGAAGTACTCGGCGTCGCGGACGAAGTGATTTCCATATGCGAGCCCCGCTCGCTGTCCGAGCTCGTCGAGGTCGGGGCCGAACCGTTCCACCGGACGGATCTCCAGGTCTCGAACCGTTCGCGGCGACGGATCCGCCGAGCGCAGCCCACCAACCTGGCCTGGGCGACCGAGTGCATACCGGACGACCGCGACCGCGCGCAGCGGCCGCGCCCAGAGCCGCAGTCGGGGAAGGTCGGCCCACCCCAGCCGGTTCACGAAGATCGGATACGAGGCGCCGTTCGGAAACGTGACCGTGAGCGGCGAGCCGTGCTCCGCGGCGGCCGCCTCGTTCTCGCGCTCGAGCGTCGAGAACACCCCTTGCCCGCGATAGCGGGAATCGGTCGCGACGTTCACCGGGATCGCAAGACGCGTCACCGTGCCGTTCACGGCAGTCCGGAAGAAGCTCATCGCGGCGACTCCGACGACTTCTCCCGTCGTCCACCGCCAACGAGACGATCCCCTCGCCAGCCGGGTTCCGGTCGAACCACCAGGCGAACTCCTCGTCGGTGAGCTGCGTCGTCCCGACGCGCTCGAGGAGAGCGACGAGGCCGGCCCGCTGCTCTGACGTGTACCGGACGGTCTCGAAGCTCACTGGGATGCTCACCGGGTCGCGGTTCCGAGCGCAGCATTGAGCGCCCGCCGGGCGTGCGTGCCGACGACGGTGTCCTTCACCGAGATGAGATCGCAGGCCCCGGCGAGGACGAGCTCGAAGGTCCTGGCCGGATACGGCTCGACGTTGTAGCGGCGGAGCCGGAAGCGGTCGGTGTGCGGGCCGTTGGCCCCGGAGACCGAGGTGAAGGCGAGCTTGTAGCCCGCCTGCTGGACGAGGCTCGCGTGCTCGGGGCGGTAGTCGGCCTGCGAGCCCTTCACGAACGCGTACGCCTCCACCTCCCGCCCGAGCCGCTCTTCGAGACGGAGCTTCGAGAGCGCGATCTCGCGCGTCGCCTCGGCCGGCTCGAGCTCCGACAGCGGCTTGTGGCCGATTCCGTGGGACTCGATCCGCACACCTCCGGCCTCGAGCTCCGCGAGCTCGTCCCAGTCGAGGGTCTCGTTGCGGACGCCCAGGACGTGCAGCGACTCCTCGTGCGGCAGCGGCCGCCCGTCGTCGAGGAAGCCGATCGGGACGAAGAGCACGGCCGGGTAGCCGTGCCTGCGCAGGACGGGTAGCGCGTTCTCGAGGTTGTCCCGGTAGCCGTCGTCGAAGGTGATCAGCACGGCGCGCTCGGGAAGCGCCGTGCCTGCGACGTAGTGGTCCCGTACCGCTTCGAGCGCGACCGGCGTGTACCCGAGCTCTCCGAGCTGCGCCATCTGCTCGTCGAAGACCGCCGTCGGGACGGTCGTCGGATTCGGCCAGAGGTCGTTGACCTTGTGGTACATGAGGATGCGAAGCGTCCGGTCGGTCTCGCCATCCAGCGCCCCGACGCCGCTCACGGCCTCACCCAGCGTCCTGTAGACGCCGTTCTTCAGCAGCTGCTTTGCCCGGTCGGCCCGCATGCGAGGAGTCTAGGAAACGACCGATTCGACGAGGTCGCGAATCTGACGCGCGTATTCCTCGGGCGTTGCGAGCCAGGGCTCGATCGACTCGCGTGACGCATCGCCCAACTTCCGAGCGAGCGCGTGATCGGAGAGCACGCGCACGAGTGCGTCAGCGAGCGCGCGGGCGTCGCCGGGCGGGACGAGGATCCCGTTCTCGCCATCAGTGACGAGATCCGGGATCCCGCCGACGCGGCTCGCGACGACGCCCCGCGAGCGGCACGCCGCTTCGACGATCACGCGGCCGAGGCCCTCCGAGCGCGACGGGAGGACGAGGATCGACGCTGCGTCGAGCGCTCGTGCGACCTCCGAGGTCGGCAGAACCTCGGTCCAACGTGTTTGCCCGGGGAGGTCGGCGACGAGCCGCCGCACTTCCTCGCGGAGCGTCCCCCGGCCGACCACGTGCAGCGTCGCGTCGGGAACACGCGGCGCGGCGATGTCGCCAGGCGTCGGCGAGCACGTCGACCGCCTTGTAGCGCTCGAGCACGCCGACGAAGAGAGCGACCGGCGGCTCGGGGAGAGGCGCGGCCGGCTCGACTAGGAACGGCTCGAGGTCCATGAACGCCGCGAACGTCGCCGTCGGCTCCCGGCCCGCCGCACGCACGACACTCGACGTGTAGTCCGAGATCGTGCGTACGCCGTCGGCTCGCCGCAGCCCAGCGCGGGCAAGGGCGTCGCCGAGCGGAGAGAGCGCTTTCCGCATCGGCGACCCGTACAGCCGGGTCGCGGCGGCGGGATCGCCATGGACGTCGGCGATCACGCGTGACCGCGAGCGAGCAAGCGCGCGTCCGAGCAGCACGAGCGCGGTCTCCTGCCCGCCCTGCGCGAGCACCGCGTCGGGCTCGAACGAGCGAAGCTCTCTCGCGACGCGGAACGGAAGGAGCGCGTAGAAGATCGCGCCGTCGAGCGCGCGCGGCCACGCCCGCCCGACGAGACGGAACCGGGTGTCCGCGCCGCCTCCTCCACCCGAGCTCCCGAGCACCCTTACGTCCAGCTCGGCCTCGAGCGCGTCGAACTTCTGCGCGAGCGACGGTGACAGCGGGAGCGCGTACCGAGTGCGCCCGACCATGAGCAGCTTGCGCCTCATGGGCGGGTCGCGCTCTCGAGCACGCTCACGATCCGCGAGAAGACGGACTCCTCCGTGTACGAGGCGACCGAGCCGGGCGCGGCAGCGGCAAGCCGGTTCCGGAGGTTCGGGTCGTCCAGAAGCCGCCGAATCGCCGCGGCGAGCGCGTGCGGGTCACCGGGCGGTACGAGCAGCCCGTTCTCGCCGTCGGACACCACCTCCGGGACGCCGCCCACGGCGGTCGCGATCACCGGAGTCCCGAGGGCGAGGGCCTCGAGGACGGTGTGCGGCAGGTTCTCCCACGACGAGCTGAGCACCGCGGCATCGGACGCGCGGAAGAGGCGGAGCACGTTGTCCCGCGACAGGCTGCCCACGAATCGCACGCGGCCGTCGATGCCGAGCTCGAGCGCCTGCTGCTCGAGCCGCTCCCGCTCGGGGCCGTCCCCCGCGACGACGAGCGTCGCCTCCGGCACCTCCGCGACCGCCTCGAGGGCAACGCCGAACGCCTTCTGCGGCCCGAGCCTCCCCGCGAACGCGAGCGTCGGGCCGTTCAGCTCGAGCTCCTCGCGGAGCAGCTCGCGGGCTGGCAGCTCGGGCACGCCGGGTGCCGGATTCGGGAGCACCGAGATCCGCTCCGGATCGATGCCCCAGCCGAGCGCGAGCCCGCGCAGGTACTCGCTCGGGCTGAGGATGTGCTCGGCCCGTCTGAGAGCGCGATCGCGAGTCGACCGCAGAACCCGCACGCGACCACCGCGTTCGCGCTGGAACTCGTCGAGCGTGCCGGAGAAGCGCCCTTCCCGCTGCGCCCGTTCGAAGACCTCGTCCGAGACGAGCTTGACGACGAGCGGGCGGCGCGCCAGAGCGGCACCGGCCGCAGCGCGCCGGACCATGCTCGTCGCATAGACGACGTCGGAGCGACGTGCCCCCTGGCGAACGACACGCACGCAGCGCGCGTAGCGCATCTCGGTCGGCAGCCCACGCGACACCCAGTGCACCGGATAGTCGCGCTGCTCCGGGGCCTCGTCCGCGGTGGTGACGACCTCCACGTCGTGTCCGCGCGCCCGGAGGAAGTCCGCCAGAGCAGGAGCGTGGCTCGCTGGGCCGCCGGGGTCGGGGGGCCAGATCCCGCTGACCACGAGGGCCTTCATGCCGCTGTGCCGTCCGCCAGCCGCGTGGGGTCCGTGCCCATGTCCGACCGGATGCGCGAAAGCGCGATCGCCCACGCTATCGCGAACACGACCGTCGAGACGAGCACGGCGATGGCGGCTCCGGTCGCACCCCACTCGGCGCCGAGCACGGCGGTGAGCGGGATGACCACGAGCGTCTCGAGCCCGTGCGTGACGATGCGCAATCGCGGGCGGCCGATGGTCACGGGCAGCGACTTCGTCCAGCCGATCGCGAACTGGATCGCCGCCGCGAGCAGCACGATGCGCGCAGCGGTCACCGCGCTCTCGTACTCCTCGCCGAAGACGACTTCGACGAGCCACGGCATGAAGACGAAGAAGAGCGGGACCGCGACGAGCATCAGTGCGCCGGCGCCGAGCGTGTACTTGCGGACGCCGTCGAGGACGCTGACATGCCTCCCGCCCTCCCAGTCGCGGGTCTGCTCGGTGAGGAGAACGAGGCGCGCCGGCGAGCTCGCGGCGGCGAGCCCCGTCTGCGGCGTCTGGGCGATCCGGAACAGACCGACCTGGGTCGGCCCGGCGACCACACCGAGGACGACGGGCACCAGAGTCGTCCGCAACGAGATCACCCCGGTCGCGATGCTCGACTGGACGACGAAGGAACGTATCCCGGGTGCGTCGTCGCCCAGAGGGCGCGGCGCGGCGTGCGGGAATCGGCCGAGCGCGACGTGGCCAGCCACGGAGACGAAGGCCGTCGAGACGAGCTGCGCGACGACGATCGCCGCGAGCGCCTCCGTGACGCCGTACTGGACACCTATCGCGATCGCTATCAGCCGGAGCGCGCCCGAGCCTGCCTGGTACGCGCCGCGGAGGTCGTAGCGACTGTGCAGGAGCAGCGCGGTGGCGCCGACGTTCTCGGGCGCCTGGACGAGCGGGAGGAGCGCAGCCGCGAGCAGGGCAGCTCCGACGCCCTCCTCACCGAAGATCGAGTCTGCGACCGGTGCCAGCGCAAGGAGAATCGCCGTCGCAAGCGTGCCGCCCGCAACCTTGAGCACGAGCATCTGGCGGAAGAGACGGCGTAGCCTTCCCCAGTCCTCGGAGGCGACGTAGCGGAAGCCGTACTTCGTCAGCGACTCCTCGACCGTGAGATCGAGGAGCACCTGGAAGAAGCCGACCGCGGCGAGGGCGGTCGCGAAGACGCCGAACTCCTCCAGCCCGAGAGTGCGCGCCGCGACGATCATGCCGACGATCCCGAACGCGACGGCGGCGTACACCCAGGCAGCCGTCGCCGACCGGCGCCTGAAGACGCGAGACGACATCGACCGGTCAGTGTAAGGAGCGCCCTCGCCGGCGCGCCCTATAGTCACGCCGGTGCCGAACCGCCGCTCGGGATCTCCACGATGACCGCGGGCTCGAGCGTCCGGGGTCTGCTGACAGACAGAGACAGCGTCGGCGCGGTGGTCCTCGGCGCCTCCATCCCGTTCCTCTTCCTGCACGAGCGCTTCCAGCCCGAGCTATCACTGGAGCTCGGATCGACGACAGTGGACGTCCGGCTCTCGGACCTCGCGGTTCTCGTCGTGACCGTGGCGGCGCTCGTGTCGGCGGTTCGGCTGGGAGCAGGGTGCCTACGCTCGGCGCGAGCGCTCTGGCTCTCGGGAGCCGCGCTTCTCGCGTGGCTCGCGTTCCAAGCCCTGCGACCGGTCTCACTCGACGACGAGCGCTTCGCCGACCACTTCGTCAGCCTCGTCAAGCTCTGGGAGTACGCCCTCCTTGCGGTGGCCGTGCCGCTCCTCGTGAGACGCCGACAGGACCTCACGATCCTGTTGGGCGCGCTCGTGCTCTGGGCTGCCGTCGCGACCGCAGTCGCGCTGCTCCAGTTCTTCGGCCTCGACGTCTTCGACGCCTGGAATCCCGGCTGGCGGCAGCCCTCGTTCCTCGGACACCACGACCTCGCAGCGCTCTCGGCGATCGCGGTCAGCGTCGCGGCGGCGGGGATCGTGGCCGGACGACGACGGCTGCCGGTCGCGGCTCTCTTCGTCGCAGCACTCGTGTCGGGTGCGCTCGGGCTCGTCCTCGCGGGCTCGATCGCCGCCGTCGGGGGGCTCGCGCTCGGCGCCCTTGCTGTCGCGGTCGCCTCGCGGGCGCGGTTCTCTCCCTCGGCGCGGCAGCTGCTCGCACTGGGGGCCGTCGTGCTGGCGGTCGGAGGAGGCGTCACGGCGGTCCGCGGAGACGCGCTCGAGGACCTCCTGCGCTTCCTCGGAGTTCGTGGCGACGACCCGCCTGTCGGAGTCGAGACGTACTCGCAGCGGGCCGTGCTGGCCTACATCGGCGTACGCATCTTCAAGGACAACCCGGCGATCGGAGTCGGCTGGCAGCGCTCGGCTCGCCCGGAGGTTTTCGAGCCGTACGTCGACGACGCACGCCAGCGCTTCCCGGACGTCGTCGACCTCGCCTTCCCCGCACCGGGGCGCGAGTGGGGCGTCCAGAACCTGTACGTCCAGATGCTCGCCGATGCGGGAGTCGTGGGGCTCGCCCTGCTCCTCTTCCTGGGAGCCACGGGTCTGGTGCTGGCGTGGCGAACTGCGCGCTGGGCCACGCACCCATGGGCGGCGGGAGCCGGGCTCACCGCGCTCTGCGCCCTACTGACCCTTGCCGGAGAGTGGGCCTCGCTCGGCATCGTGCCCGGCATCCCGCTCCAGGCGGCGACGAGTCTTGCGCTCGGTCTCGCGGCAGCGGGCGCGGCGACCGTCGAAGATGACGCGTATGTCTGATCCTCGGCTCGACCCGCCTCTCTCCATGCCGACATACGCGGTGCGCGGGCCGCTCGTCCGCTGGCTGGCGAGCGAGGCGCGCCGCGCGCACGACGAGCTCGGCGCGTACCGCGTGCTCGACGTCGGCTGCGGCCAGAAGCCGTACGAGCCGCTCTTCGCGCCCTACGCCGGCGCGTACGTGGGCGTCGATCCCGTGGAGAACCCGCGCGCCGAGCTGCAGGGCTCGGTGGAGGCCTTGCCGGTCGACGACTCGAGCTTCGATGTCGTTCTCTGCAACCAGGTCCTCGAGCACTGCGACGACCCGGCACTCGCCGTCCACGAGCTCCGGCGCGTGACGGCTCCGCGGGGGCGAGTGCTCGCATCGACGCACGGCGTGATGCCGTACCACCCGTCTCCCACCGACTTCTGGCGCTGGACGCACGCCGGGCTCGAGAAGCTCTTCGTCGATGGGGCGAGCTGGGCGTCCGTTAGGGTGACCCCGGCCTCCGGCACCACCGCCTGCATCGGGATGATCGTCGCGATGAACCTCGATCTCGCACTGCGCCGCCTTCGCGCACGGCGGCTGTCGCGCCCGCTCGTGACGACGATCAACCGCGCGGCCGAGGCAATCGACCGCCGCTCGCACCGGCTTCGCGAGCCGACGCAGCCCGGGACGCTCTTCGCGAACTTCCACGTCGTCGCCGAGGTCGGGGGATGAAGGTCCTCGTCACCGGCGGTGCCGGCTTCATCGGCTCGAACCTCGTGCGCGCGCTGCTCGCGCGGGGCGACGACGTGCGCGTACTCGACAACTTCTCGACCGGCAGACGGGGGAACCTCGCGGGTCTCGATTCGGACGTGGAAGTCGTCGAGGGGGAGCTCCGCAGCTACGAGCGCGTGCACAACGCCGTGCGCGGGACCGAGGTCGTCTTCCACCTGGGTGCGCTCGGCTCGGTTCCGCGCTCGGTGCAGGACCCGCTGACCTCGAGCGCGGTCAACGTCGAAGGGACGCTCAACGTCCAACTCGCGGCGAGGGACGAAGGCGTACGCAGGGTGGTCTTCGCATCATCGTCGTCGATCTACGGCAACCAGGCCGAGCTCCCGCTCAAGGAGTCGATGGCGCCCGATCCGATCTCGCCGTACGGCGTCGCGAAGCTGGCGGCCGAGCGCTACTGCGTCAGCTTCAGCCGCGTGTACCACTCCTTCGAGACCGTCGTCCTCCGCTACTTCAACGTCTTCGGGCCCCGGCAGGACCCGACCTCGCAGTACGCGGCCGTCGTCCCGCTCTTCATCACCGCAATCGCCGCCGGTGAGCCCGTGACGATCTTCGACGACGGCGAGCAGTCGCGGGACTTCACCTACATCGACAACGTCGTCGCCGCGAACCTGCTCGCCGCGGACGCCGAAGGCGCAAGCGGACGCATCATCAACGTCTCGGCCGGCGCCCCGACGACCGTCAACGCGCTTGCCGACACGATCGGCCGACTGCTGGACAAGCCGGTCGAGCGCAACTATCTGCCGCCACGCCCTGGTGACCTCCGCAACTCGTGGGCCGATGTGAGCGAGGCGAAACGCCTCCTCGGCTTCGAGCCGGGAGTCGGGCTCGAGGAAGGCCTGCGGCGGACAGCCCAGTTCCTGCTCGACGAAAAGGAGACCTGACCGATGGCCGCATATGCGATCAGCTCGATCGACGAGCTCGGTGAGAGCTATGGGTTCCGCAAGATTCGGGTACCGCTCGGCGTGACGGCGTTCGGCGTGAACGCGATCGTCTATCCGCCGAGCTACGTGGGGTTCCACCACTACCACGACACGCAGGACGAGCTCTACTTCGTCCATTCGGGGACAGCTCGCGTCGAGGTCGAGGGCGAGGAGCGGGTGCTCGGGCCCGGCGGCCTCCTGCACGTCGAGTCGACGACGCCGCGGAAGGTCTCGAACGCGAGCGACGAAGACGACCTCGTGCTGCTCGTGATCGGCGGGAAAGACGGCTACGTCGCCCGCGACGGGCACATGGTCGACGAGGCGGACGTCGCCCGGAGGGCCGCGTTCGGCAGCGAGAGCGCCTAGCCCTCGAGCCGATACGCTCGGAGCGTGGCCACTCGCTCCGAGATCCGGAACGTCGCGATCGTCGCGCACGTCGACCACGGGAAGACGACACTCGTCGACGCGCTCCTGTGGGAGTCGGGCGCGTTCCGCGAGAACCAGGACGTTGCCGAGCGCGTGCTCGACACGATGGACCTCGAGCGCGAGAAGGGCATCACGATCCTCGCCAAGAACACGGCCGTTCGGTACGGCGGCACGAAGATAAACATCGTCGACACACCGGGTCACGCGGACTTCGGCGGCGAGGTCGAGCGCGCGCTCACGATGGTCGACGGCGTGCTCCTGCTCGTCGACGCGAGCGAGGGGCCGCTGCCGCAGACGCGCTTCGTCCTGCGCAAGGCGCTCGAGGCGCGTCTGCCCGTGATCCTGGTCGTCAACAAGGTCGACCGGCCCGACGCGCGGATCGAGGCGGTCGTGAACGAGGTGTACGAGCTGTTCCTCGACCTCGACGCGGACGAGAGCCAGATCGAGTTTCCGATCGTCTATTGCAACGCCAGAGCGGGCCGTGCCTCGCTCGTCCCGGATCCCGACGAGCTCGAGGCAGACCTGCGTCCCCTGCTCGAGCGGATCGTGGAGCGCATCCCCGCGCCGACGTTCGAGGACGACCACCCGCTCCAGGCTCTCGTCACGAATCTCGACGCGTCGGACTACGTCGGCAGGCTCGCGCTCTGCCGCGTCGTCCAGGGAACGATCAGGCGCGGGCAGCAGATCGCGTGGTGCCGCGCGAACGGCACGATCGAGCGAGCGAAGGTGACCGAGCTGTACGTGACGGAGGCGCTCGACCGCGTCGAGGCCGCCGAGGCAGGGCCGGGCGAGATCATCGCCGTCGCAGGGATCGCGGAGGTGACCATCGGCGAGACGCTGGCCGACCCCGACGATCCGCGACCGCTTCCCGTGTTCGCGGTCGACGAGCCGTCGCTCTCGATGACGATCGGGATCAACACGTCACCGCTCGCCGGCGGCTCGGGCACGAAGCTCACGGCGAGCCTCGTCGAGGGACGGCTCCGCTCGGAGCTCGTGGGGAACGTCTCCCTGCGGGTGCTCCCGACCGAGCAACCCGACACGTGGGAGGTGCAGGGACGCGGCGAGCTCCAGCTCGCCGTTCTCGTCGAGCAGATGCGTCGTGAAGGCTTCGAGCTCACCGTGGGCAAGCCGCAGGTCGTGACGCGGGAGATCGACGGCAAGACGCACGAGCCGGTCGAGCGAGTCTCAGTCGACGCGCCGGAGGAGTACCTCGGCGTCCTGACACAGCTCTTCGCGCTGCGCAAAGGGCGCACGGAGGCACTCGTCAACCACGGCAGCGGCTGGATCCGGATGGACGTCATCGTCCCCGCGCGCGGGCTGATCGGATTCCGCACCGAGTTCCTCACGGAAACGCGCGGCACGGGAATCCTGCACCACGTGTTCGAGCGCTTCGAGCCGTGGTTCGGAGAGCTGCGCACGCGGTCGACGGGGGCGCTCGTCGCCGACCGCCGCGGGGTCACGACCTCCTACGCGATCCTCAACCTTCAGGAGCGTGGATCGCTCTTCGTCGGTCCGGGCGCCGACGTCTACGAGGGGATGATCGTCGGCGAGAACTCGCGCATCGAGGACATGGACGTGAACGCGACCAAGGAGAAGAAGCTCACGAACACGCGCGCTCCGTCCGCCGACGCGACGGTTCGGCTGATCCCGCCGCGTCCGCTGGCTCTCGACCAGGCGCTCGAGTACATCCGCGAGGACGAGTGCGTCGAGGTCACGCCGACCGATATCCGCATGCGCAAGATCGAGCTCTCCGCCCAGAGGCGGCAGACCGCTGCGAGCCGCAAGGCCCGTGGTCTCGCGCCCGTCTGACTCGCCGCATTCATATGAACTCTTCTTGAGACACTCATGAAGTAGCTAGTACGCAGCCCTCCTGGCGGCCGCGATGCCGAATGTTCCTGTAAACACGCAATCTCAACGCAATCCACACGAAGCAAATCTGTAGAATCCTGACCCGCCGCACAGGTTGCGGCACTACAGCACTTGCATTCGGGATGGTGTGCGGTCTAGGAGGGCCCGGCGCTATTCCGGAAAGGGAGAGGGAGGATGAAGGAGATACGCGAGTTCCTGGAGGCCTTGACCGAGGCGAGGTCGCTCGCCGACGTCAACATCGCTGGGGGCTCGGCGCTGCACGGGGTCTGGAAAGCCGCACGCAGGGTCGGCATCGTCCTCGCAGTCGCTCTGGTGGTGACGACGGCCGCTCTGGGTCAGGCGTACACGCGCCTGGACCACAAGCTGAAGCAGGCCGACCAGCAGCACCGAACCATGCTCACGGAGATCACCAGGACCACGAAGAAGCAGCAGCGGGTCATGGTGGCGCGAATCGTGAAGGCCAACCAGGCACGGGAGCGCCTCGCGATCGAGGTCAGCCACCTCCGCTCGCAACCTGTCCTCGCCCCCCAGACGGCGCCGATGCTTGCGCGACCGCCGCTCAGTCAGCCGGGGAACGCCGTCGTCGTGCAGACGTCACCCGCGCCTCCGGCAGCCTCCCTCCCGACGGCAATTCTCACCGAGGAAAGTGCGTCGCAACCCGCTCCGCCGGCTCCGGTTGCCCCCCCTTCACCGCCGCCTCCGCCGCCGCCGGTTCGTCCGGCTCCACCTGCGCCTCCGGTAGCGGGTGTTGAACCGCCGGTGGCCGGTACGGTGGGCCCTGTCATCGGGCCGGAGGAACCTCCGGTCGGAGAACCGGTTGACGCGGAGCCCAGATCCGACCCGGACCTTCCGGTTACGGAGCTAGGTACTCCGTAGCGGGGGTAACGGCTGCCCCCTCTCCGTCGGGGCGCCCTCTCCCCCGTCGAGCCGACGAAGAACCTCGTCGAGCTTCCTGCTGATCTCGTCCAGCTGCTGATCGCGGACATCCGTCGACTCGGTTCCGTGCAGGAGCCAGGCCGCACTGACCCCCGTCGCCCTTTCCAGCTCCTTCAGGTGGCGATAGGGGATCACGTCGCCGAGCTCCCAGGCTGCGATCGACCGCACGCTCACCCCGACGAGCTCGCCGAGCTCCTCCTGGGTCATTCCGCCGGCCTCCTTGCGGGCCTCCGCGATGCGCTTGCCGATCTCGATCGCCTTCTCGCTTCTCTGGTGTCCCTTCATCTTCCCTTCCGCTCGCTGGCGCCACTCAGCGTCAGAGTACGAAGTCGAAGCGCCTCGTCAACCCTTGGTTCACGATCGCTTCATCTGCGATTCGTGACTCGACCCGGTCCGCCTGGGCATTGTAACGCCTGGGCTCGGATGGGAGCGGGCTCCGCCGGCAGCAACGAGCGCGGCACGGTGTTCGTTCGAACTTGCGTCGCACCTCCCAGATCTGTAGTTTACATGATGTAAACCTGAAGCTCTCGACAACAATCAGAGAGGAATCCAATGTCAGGAATCACTAGCACCGTGCACACCGGTTGTGAGCAGTCGGCGACCACCGTGCCAGGCCCTCGCCTCCGACTTCACGAGGGACATCTGATGGCGGCACTCGATCCGAGGATCGATCCATGGCGCGATGAGGACTTCTTCCCTCCCGAGCCGCTTCCCGACCTCGTGAGCTACGAGATCCAGGTCATCTATCCGCTCCGCATCGTCGCAGAGTCGCTCGACTACGCCGCGGCTCTGGCCATGTCGCTCGCCGAACAGCTCGGTCGTCCGACCGCACCGAGCGACGTCGCAGCTCGGCATCTCGCCGAGATGGGCAAGCCGAAGGTCACGCTCGCCTTCGCCCGCTGAGGCGTCACAGAACGGGGGAAGCAGAGGGGCCTCCTGCGGCGGGGCCCCTCTCCGTCTTCGCGTACGAGGAACGCGACGGCATTGCTCCACCTCGACACTGGGCGAGCAGCTTCCGTACTACCGCGCGCGACGCTGCCGCCTTCGAGCGCACGGAGAACGCGTACCGCTAAATCACGCGGTACAGGCGCCAGCGATCGGCGACGCCCTTCAGCTCGTGCTCGCCGCGGTCCTCGAACTCGATCCCCGAGCCCACGACGAGGTCCTTCACGGTCTGGGAGACGAGCACCTCGGATCGGCGAGCCGCGGCGCCGATGCGCGCACCGATGTTCACGGCCATGCCGCCCACCTTGCCGTCGATCACCTCGCACTCGCCGGTGTGGAGGCCAGCTCGGACCTCGAGGCCCATGGGCCGGACCTCGTCCACGATCGCCTGCGCGCAGCGGATCGCCCGTGCCGGTCCGTCGAAGGACGCGAAGAACCCGTCGCCCGCAGTGTCGATCTCGGTGCCGCGGTAGCGCTCCAGGAGCGACCGCACAGCAGCGTGATGGCGCTCGACGACGGCGCGCCAACCACGATCGCCGACCTCGGCCGCCTTCTCCGTCGATCCGACGATGTCCGTGAACAGAACCGTCGCCAGGACGCGCTCGAACTCCGCCTCCTCGTCGCGCACGTCGGCGAGGAACGAGTCGATCGTGCTGAAAAGGAGAGACTGATCCCCGATCCAGAGCGACGCGTCACGACCGGGAAGCTCGACGAGCCGCGCTCCGGGAATACGCTCGGCGAGGTCGCGGGCGCCAGGTGCGAACGATGCCTCCCACGAGTCCGGGCGGCAGAGCACGAGCACCGGGACGTGAATCGCCGGAAGGATCCCGCCGATATCGGTCGTCATGTACTTCTTCGCGGCGGCGACGGCGTGACCCGGTGCCTCGGAGAGCAGGTAGTACCGGTGCCACCAGTCGAGATAGCGATCGTCGGCCGCCATCGAGGGATCCCGTTCCTGGACGTCCTCCGATGCGAACTCGCGCAGGCCCCAGGTTCGCAGATCCTGTTCCTGGCTCGCGAACTGTTCCTCGGTCCACTCCCAGGGAGTTGCCTCTGACCACAGATACGTCGCGGACGCCTCGTACAGGACCACCGCCGACGTTCGCTCTGGATACGTCGCGGCGAACATGCAGGCGACGAACCCACAGACGTTCGTCGCGAAGATCGTCGCGCGCTCGGAGCGGGCGGCCTCGAGCACGATCGCGAGATCCTGCATGAGCGTCTCCAGCGGCCAGACGTCGCGGGGCGACGCACGTTCGGAGCATCCGATTCCGCGTGGGTCGGTCACGATGAGGCGGCGCGAGCGCGCCAGTCCGCGGAGGAAGCCCGCCATTTTCGAGTGCTCCCAGTTCACCTCGACGTTCGACACCCAGCCCTGCATGTACAGCAGGTCCGATGCGCCGTCGCCGACGACCTGGTAGGCGAGAGCAGCGTCGCCGTTCCACGCGAATCGCGTCTCCGGTCGATCCATGCCCCAATCCTTACGGCTTCGAGGCGCTGAACACGAGGTCGCGGGCCAGCAGGCGCGCGCTCAGTCGACGGTAGCGGCCGCCGACGAACTCGATCCGTACGTCCGAGAGACCCGCAAGCAGTGCCCGTATCTCCCCCGGCGAGAACATGTGTAGGTGCGTCGGGTCGTCCTCCGGCGCACGCCCGCGCAGGAAGCGCAGGCGACTCTGCAGGCGAAACGCGTTCGGGACCGAGCCGACGAAGACCCCGCCCGGTCGAAGTACCCGTTTCGCCTCCGCGACCAGGGCTTCCGGAAACTGCAGATGCTCGAGGAGCTCACCTGCGACGACGACGTCGAAGGTCGCGTCCTCTAACGGGAGCGGCTCCTCGACGTTCGCCTGGACCGGCTCGATCCCGAGCGCCGCAGCCTTCTCCAGCGCCACGGCATCGACGTCGAGGCCCACGATCTCGTTGCCCTCCAGAAAGTGCCGCGTGAACGCTCCCGAGCGGCAGCCGAGGTCGAGCACACGCTTGCCGCGGCCGATCGCCTCCTGGAAGAACGGGATGCGCTCGGGTACGAAGACGAAGTCGCCCTCCGCCCGCCGCTC
This sequence comes from uncultured Actinomycetes bacterium, assembly GCA_963736295.1. Lineage (GTDB taxonomy): Bacteria > Actinomycetota > Thermoleophilia > Gaiellales > Gaiellaceae > GMQP-bins7. The sequence goes on along the minus strand of CAVTOH010000004.1, from coordinate 1,975,139 downwards.
ACGATGGTGCTCTTCGTAGCGCTCGCCGAGATCGCTCACGCGGAGCTGACGGCGGCTCCGCGGCCGAGCGAGGCGATCGTCTCCCGGAGCCCCGCTTCGAGCTCGACCTCGGGCTCCCATCCGAGCAGCTGCTTCGCGCGGGTGATGTCGGGCTGGCGCACCTGCGGGTCGTCGACGGGGAGCGACTCGTACACGATCTGGCTCGACGAGCTCGTCAGGCGAATCACGGTCTCCGCGAGCTCGAGGAGCGTCTTCTCGTCCGGATTCCCGAGGTTGACCGGGAGGTGCTCCCCCGACTCGGCGAGCAGCACGAGCCCGCGTATGAGGTCGGAGACGAAACAGAAGCTGCGCGTCTGCGAGCCGTCGCCGAAGACGGTCAGGGGCCGTGCCTCGAGCGCCTGCCGGATGAAGGTCGGGATCGCGCGTCCGTCATTCGGGCGCATCCGCGCCCCGTACGTGTTGAAGATCCGCGCAATGGAAGTGTCGACGCCTTGCTGGCGGTGGTACGCCATCGTCAGCGCCTCTGCATAGCGCTTTGCCTCGTCGTAGACACCACGCGGGCCGACCGGGTTCACGTGGCCCCAGTACGTCTCGGGCTGCGGATGGACCTGCGGATCTCCGTACACCTCGCTCGTCGATGCGAGCAGGAACCGCGCGCGCTTGAACTTCGCCAGGCCCAGCGCGTGATGGGTCCCGTAGGAGCCGGCCTTCAGCGAATGCAGCGGAAGGCGCAGGTAGTCGATCGGGCTCGCGAGGGCCGCGAGGTGGTAGACGTAGTCGAGCGGCTCGTCGATCGCGATGTGCTCGATGACGTCGTGGTTCAGGAAGACGAACCCGTCGTCGCGGAGATGCGCGATGTTCGCGAGCGATCCGGTCTCGAGGTTGTCGAGGCAGAGGACACGGTGCCCGCGCTCGAGCAGCGCTTCGCAGAGGTGGGAGCCGAGGAAACCGGCGCCGCCGGTGACGAGTGAGGTCGGCATGGTCTCGATGCTAGCCGCGGATGCCCGCGGTGGCAGCGTTCTTCGTTCGACGCCCCGGGCGGGCGTCCTCTCGCGCCGCTAGCTCGTGGCCTTGGTCAGCACGGTGTGGAGCCGCTTGAACGTCCGGTCCGTCTTCTTCACCGGCTTCGACCCGGCCCAGTGGAGCACGACGTTCTGCCCGTACCGGCGCTTCGCCAGCCAGTACTTGTCCCCGTACAGCGTCGTGGCGGCCTCCCAGTAGATCTTCCCCGCGCCGGGAGTGCCGAGGACGCCGGTTCGCACGTCGGCCAGCAGATCGGTGACCTCCGCTTCCACGTCGGCGCCGGTGACCAGGTACACGGTGAAGGTCCCGTACTTCGCCTTCCTCGCGATCGACTGCGGCCCGGCATCGAAGGCGACGTAGTGGCCCGCGTACGCGAACTTCTTGTTCGCCACGAGCTTGTCGCCGGTCATGGCCTTGAACTTCGCCTTGAGCTGCGTCGCGGTCACGCTCTGGGCGTCCGGCTGCGCAGCCGCGACCGTCGCGGAGAAGGCGAGGAGGACAACGAGGGCTGCGGCGAACCGCCTCATCACTCGCATCGTCGGCTCCCGGCCGACTCTGGCCATCACTCGATCGGGTGGCCGAGGGTCGCGGACGGGTGCAGCAGTGGCACGAGCGGCTGCCAGTCGGTGTCGAGCAGAGCGACGAGCGAGGGCGGTGTGATCAGCGTGACGGTGCGACCTGCTGGCCGTGGCTGGGGATCGGTGTAGCCGGCAGATGTCCAGCGCAGCAGCTTCGATCCGAGGACGATGCGCGGCTCTCCCTCCCACAGGACGAACGCGCCATCCACGAGGTCGTCGAGCTCCGCCTCGTGGAGACGCCGTTGGCGCGTGTCGGAATCGATGCGCTCGTCGTGGAGTTGAGCGTCGATCGCGTCTGCACCGACCTGGCCAGGGTGCAGCTCCGCCCAGATCGCGACGAGCCGGTCGTAGTCCGCGCGCCGGCAGAGCGCACAGGGACGGTGACCTGCCGCAAACGCGGTCGCCTCGTCGAGGAAGAAGAGCTCGGTGAAGAGGCCGGGCCTGAGCAGCGGCCCTCGCTGCCAGCCACGGAACTCGAGCTGGCACGCGATCCAGCGCTTGACACCGTAGAGCCGTCGGATCCGGCCATCGGCATCGTGCAGGCACCCGCGATTGCCGTAGACGAGACCTCTCGCCGGATCGGCGACGAGGTCGCTGAGCGGCGTCACCCGGTTCTGCAGCGGCATCGCTGCGTCAGCGTAGAGCTACGCGCTGCGCGTGAGGCGCTTCGCGAAGCGCCCGACCGCGTACAGCGCACCGAGTCCAGCACCGGTAGCGAGCGCGAGCAGGTTCGTCGTCGTGCACGTGCGGCAGGCGTTGCAGCAGACAGCCGCCATGGGAGCCTGGTCGCCGTACTTCGTCGTGGCCTGAATCAGCCGTCCCTGCCAGGTCGCCTTCACAATTCGCACTGTACTGCCATCCACCGCGAGATACTTGCGCAGTGGTTCCCGAGGCGCCGCTCGAGCAGACGGAGGCCGGCCGCGTCCCGAAGGGCGAGGGTTGGTTCGTGCTCAACGCGCGCGACGTGCGGTGGTGGAGAAGCGAGGTGCGCGGGCAGGGCACCGACTTCGAAGGGGAGCCCGAGCAGGAGTTCCCTCAGCTCGGCTTCCACCTCAGCGTTCTCATGCCGGGTCAGTACAGCCTGTACCACGGCGAGTGCGGCCAGGAGGACTTCCTCGTCGTCTCCGGCGAGTGCGTGCTCGTGATCGAAGGTGGGGAGCGCCGCTTGCAGGCCTGGGACTTCGTCCACTGCCCACCGTGGACGCAACACGCCTTCGTCGCCGCCGGGGAAAGGCCGTGTGTGATCGTCGCGACAGGGAGCCGCGTGGGCGGCTTCGAGGTCCTCTATCCGGTGAACGAGGTGGCTGCTAAGTACGGCGCGAGCGTGCTCGAGGAGACTTCGAAGCCAGACGAGGCATACGCCGCCGAGCGCGCCCAGTTCGGGCCGGGGGAGTGGTTGGCGTACCGCGAGGGGTGGTTGCCGTGAGTGACGAGCCCGTGAGCGGCCTCAGCGCAGGTCCTTGTTCGCCTCCATGTCGAACCACATGGCGAACAGGGTCAGCTGGAGCCCGGCGATGAGGAGCACCGCGACGAGGACGATCGACGCCGGCGTGATCGCATTGCCCGCGATTCGCAGGGCGAGCTCGAGCACGCCGAGCACGAGGCCGACCCCGAGCATCAGGACGCCGAAGACGTAGAAGAAGACGAGCGGGTGGAAGTCGCGGATCACGAACTTCTGGCCCATTCGCCACCAGAACGCCTTGAAGAGAAGCCACGAGATGCGCGGGACGACCGAGCGCAGGCGGATCCCCGACCGCTCGCCCACGTCGTAGATCGGCCGCGACGGCACGTCGCGCACGCGGGCGTTCTCGACATTCAGGTGCACGAGCATGTCGTTCGGGAACCCGTAGCGCGGGTACAGGTGGTCGAGGTCGAGGCGCTGAAGCGCATCGCGCGAGATCGCCGTGTAGCCGGCCTGCGAGTCGGCGACGTGCCAGTAGCCGGAGGCGATCTTCGTCAGCAGGGAGAGCACCGCGTTTCCCAGGTAGCGCGTGCGCGGGATGACCTTCCACGCCTCGCCGGACACGAGCCGGTTCGCCTTCGCGTACTCGACGTCGCCGCGTGCGACGGGCTCGACGAGGCCGCGCAGCTCGGCCGGATCCATCTGGTTGTCCGCCGCCATGACGCAGGCGACGTCGATGCCGTCCTCGAGCGCGCGTCGATAGCCGGTGACGATCGCCGCGCCGACGCCGCTGTTCCGCTCGTGGCGGATCACCTCGACGCGCGAGTCGCCGAGCTCGCGTGAGCGCTCTCCGGTGGCGTCTCGCGATGCGTCGTCGATGACGTAGATCGCGTCGACGAAGTCGGGAATGCCGCGCAGCGTCTCGACGACGAGGGCCTCCTCGTCGTAGGCGGGCACCACGACGGCAACCCGCTTCCCGTCGAGCATCAGCTCTCGGCGGTCGAGCGGCGCCGGCGCGCGGCGACGGGCTCCGCCGCGATCGCGGCCACGAGGCCGACGAGCAGTCCGATGAGCGCACCGACGAGCAGCGACGTCCGGCTCGAGCGTGCGGTGGTCTTGGACGCGCTTGCGGGCTCGACGACCCGGCTCGACTCGACGCTCTCGGCGAGGTTCAGGAGCTGGTTCGCCTCGAAGAGGTCGTCCTGGAGCGACGTCCGCCGTGCGTCGGCTGTCGTGATCAACGAGTTCAGGTTGGCGGACAGGAGCAGGCGCTGGTCGAGCGGAATCGAGCTGTCGTTGATGAGCGTGTCCTGCTGCTGCTGGGCCTGGGCAATGCGAGCCACGACGGCCGCCAGCTGCGACTCGCTCACCTTCACCTGCCGCTCGAGGAGCTCGACCTTCTGCTTGACGTACAGCGAGACGTTCTCGACCACGCGCTCGGCGAGGGTGTCCGCGGCCAGCTCGGCCTTCCGCGGCCCCGAAGCCTTGACTGTGATCTCCATCAGCGGGTTGATGCCCCGCGCCTGGCCGATCGGCGTCAGCTCCTTCGTGGAGATCGAGGAGCGGAGCCGCGAAGCCGAGATCCCGCTCTCCGCCGCGGCGGCGTCGATTGCCGACTGCGAGCGGATGATCTCGCCCACCGTGCGCGGGTTCGTCGCGAGGCTCTGGATCTGGCCACCGCCGAGCGGAGCGAACGGCTGCCCGAGGTAGACGATGGTCTGGGCGCGCCAAACGTCTCCGCCGGAAAGGGCGAGGACGAGCCCGACGAACGCGCCGACGACGGCACCCAGGACGGGCAGCCACCAGCGAACCTTGATGCGCTGCCAGACCGAGGCGAGATCGACTTCCTGCTCGCCCTCGAGGTCCTCGGCTGTAGGAGCGGGCGTCATGCGGCCGCGACCCTATCAGCGGCCCATCGCCATTGAGCCTCGAGGCCCTGCCGGAACGGCGTTGCGGGCTCCCAGCCCGTGTCCGCACGGATCCGGGACGTATCGGCGTTGGTTCGAGCGGCGTCACCGTCGCGACGCGGAGAGCGGACGAGCTCGAGTCTGCGCCCGGCGATCGCCGCGAGCACCTCGATCGCCTGAAGCATCGAGACCTCCTCGCCGCCGCCGACGTTGTACGTCGAGCCGGGCTGGCCCTGCTCCATCGCGACGATGGTCGCCTCCACGGCGTCGTCGACGTACGTGAAGCTGCGCGACTGCGTGCCGTCTCCGAAGAGCTCGAATGGTCGCCCCTCCGCGAGGCATCCGACGATGCGGGCGAGAGCCATGTCCGGCCGTTGCCGCGGCCCATAGATCGTGAAGTAGCGGAGGACGACGGCGTGGAGCCCGAACTCGTGGCCGTACGCGTGAGCGAGGTGCTCGCAGGCGAGCTTCGTGATCCCGTACGGGGAGAGAGGCCGAGGAGCGGTGTCCTCGGAGGTAGGGAACGCGGCCGCATCACCGTAGATCGACGACGACGACGCGAGCAGGGTGCGGGTGCCTGCGGCGACGGCGGCCTCGAACAGGCGTTGGCTCGCCAGGACGTTCTGCCGCACGTAGGTGGGGAACACGCCGCCGAAGCTCCGAACTCCCGGTTGCCCCGCGAGGTGGAAGACGCCGTCGACACCGTCGAGGTCGAGCGTGTCCTCGACGAGATCGACGCGCTCGACGGGCAGGCCGCGAGCGTTTTCCTCCTTGAGAGCGACGTCGTAGTAGTCGGTGAAGGCGTCCCAGCCGACAGCGTCGTGCCCGCGGTCGAGCAGGGACCGCAGGAGGTGAGAGCCGATGAATCCGGCCGCGCCGGTGACGACATACCGCATGGGCACGGAATGCTAGGCGAGCGGACGACGTGCGACGACGAGAAGCACGTCACCGAGGCCGATGTCGGGTAGTCGGCGATCGATCCGTCCGAAGAGCCGCATGACCCGTGGGCTCGCTCCCACGATGCTGAAGCGGAAGGTCCTCGTCCTCTCGACCACGAGACCGGAGCGCTGCAGCGAGTCGCGGAGCTCCCGCTTGGCGAAGGCGACGTGCGGAAAGCGGATCCTGACGCGCGCTCGATGCTTGCCCGCAAGCGACGACGCGAGCCAACGCGGTGCATTCAACGTCTTGGTCATCATCATCCGGCGGTTGTCGGTCGTGAGGAGGAGCCTCCCGCCCGGCGACAGCACACGTGCAAGCTCGCGAATCCCGGCCTCGGGGGCGAGGAGGTGCTCGATCGTCTGAACGCACAGGATCAGGTCGAACTCGGAGTCCGCGAACGGGAGCCGCTCGAGGTTCGCCCGAACGAGCTCGGCGTCAACACCGGACTGCGAGCTGGCGCGAGCCGCCGTCTCGAGGATGCTGCCGGCGATGTCGACGCCGACGACGCGCGGCGGGACCGGGCCGAAACGCCCGAGGGCGGCGAGATAGCGACCGTCACCGCAGCCCGCATCGAGCAGCGCGCGCGCTGGAAGCAGGCTCGCGAGCTCGGCCCCGATCACGGCGAACTTGCGGTCGACCTCGGGATCCGGGTGGACGGGCTCCGCGTACTCGAGTCGTCCACGCTCCTCGTAGACGTCGCGAAGCCGGTCCGAAGGTGCGGGCGTCGTCCTCACCGCAGGCCGAGCCTAGCCCGTCGCGCGGGCAGGAGGAAAGTCGGACGCGGCTAACGTGTCGCGGCCGTGGCCGACGAGCCGATCCGGATCCTGCGCGTCATCGCGCGCCTGAACATGGGCGGGCCGGCCATCCACGTGGCGAGCCTCGCGGCCGGCCTGCAGACGCGTGGTTACCAAACGACCCTCGTGGCCGGAAGCCTCGCTCGCGGGGAGGATTCGATGGCGTTCCTCGCGGAGCGCCTAGGAGTCTCGGTCGTGAGCGTCCCCGAGATCCAGCGGGAGATCGCCGTTATCCCGGATGCTCGCTCCATCCTCCGACTCGCCGAGCTGATCCGGAGCATCCGGCCGCACATCCTGCACACGCACACGGCGAAAGCAGGCGCGATCGCACGGGCGGCCGCCGTGCTCGCCACTGACGCGCGCCCTCCAGTCGTCGTGCACACGTTCCACGGGCACGTCCTCAAGGGGTACTTCGGGCCTGGCCGAACCGCGTTCTTCCGTCAGGTCGAGCGAACGCTCGCGCGCGGGTCCGATGCGCTCGTGGCCGTGAGCCCGGAGGTTCGCGACGATCTCATCGCCTTCGGCGTCGCGCCTCCAGAGAAGTTCGTCGTCGTCCGGCTCGGCATCCCGCTGGACGACCGCCTCGACGACGAGAGCTCGGAGGTCGATTTTCGCGCGCAGTACGGCATTGCGCCCGGCACGTTCGTCGTCGGCTGGGTCGGGCGGATGACCGGCGTGAAGGACACGGGCGCCGTCCTGGACACGGTCGCGGCTCTGCGGGCACGAGGTGTCGACGCAGTGGCGTGCCTCGTAGGCGACGGACCCGACCGCGAGCCCCTCGAGCAACACGCGCTCGAGCTCGGCATCGCCCGCTCGTGCTTCTTCGTCGGCTATCAGACCGAAGTCGCGGGCCTCTACCGCCTCTTCGACGCGTTCCTGCTGCCCTCCGTGAACGAAGGGACCCCGGTCAGCGCGATCGAGGCCCTGGCGGCGGGGACGCCCGTGGTCGCGAACCGAGTTGGCGGCGTTCCCGATGTCGTACGCGACGGGCTCGACGGGTACCTGGTGGAGCCCGGAGACACGGAAGGCGCCGCGGAGCGCCTCGCGGTGCTCGCCGCGGACCCGGAGCTCCGGCGGCGGCTGGGCGAGTCCGGCCGGGCACGCGTCCGCGAGCGCTACAGCGTCGACCGCCTCGTGGACGACGTCGACCGGCTGTACCGAGCGTTGCTCGGCTCGAAGCTGGTCTAGGCCGCGAGCAGCTCGGCGACGACCTTCCGGTAACGCGCCATCGCAACCGAGCGGTCGGCCTCGAGCTCGACGTACTCGCGTCCCAGCCGGCCCATCTCGTCAAGGTCGTACACGCCGTCGTGCGCCGCGCGAATCGTGCGGGCGAGCAGCTCGGGGCGGCCCGCCGGGATCACGAGACCGCAGCCGACCTCTTCGACGAGCCGGGCCGTCTCGCTCTCGTCGTCGACCGCCGCGATGACCGGCCTGCCCGCCGCGAGGATCCCGTACAGCCGGCTCGGGACGACGTATCCGGCCAGCCCCTTCGCCAGCCCGACCACGTGCAGGTCCGCACCCGACAGGGACATCGGTAGCCGCTCCCGCGCCTGATATGGGAGGAACCGGATTCGTTCCTTGACCTCGAGCCGCCGCGCGAGAGCGACCATCTCCGCGTGTCGGGCTCCGAACCCGGCGATGACGACCCGCAGCTCGTCGAGGTCGCGGAGAAACGTCAGCGCCCGCACGAGACTGTCCAGGTCCTGGGCATGGCCGACGTTCCCCGAGTGCATGACCACGAACTTCGAGTCGAGCCCGTGCGCCTTCGCCCAGTCGTTGTCGCGAGGCTGCGGCGTGATCTCGGTCGTGTCGACCCAGTTCGGGATCACCCGGACGCGCTCCGGAACCGCTCCCTTCGCCTCGAGCCGCTCGCGCATGGTCTCGCCGATGGCGACGATCCGGTCGGCGCGCCGGAGGTACGCGCCGACGAGCCCGCGGAGCACGCCGACGACGGCGGGGTTTCCGAGGCGCCCGAGCTCGGTCGCGATCTCGGGGAAGACGTCCTGGCTGATGACGAGCACCGGGACGCCGAAGCGCCGTCCGACCAGCACTCCTGCGTCGCCCACGATCGGCGGGTCCGTCATACAGAGCAACGAGGTCCGGGGCAGGGCTTCGGAGCGCGTGCGCAAGAGCAGAACCGAGATACGAGAGGTAGTTCGCCGCCCTTCTCCCCAGCTCCGCGCGCTCGTAAGCCGTGGAGGCGACACGGACGATGCGCACGCCGTTGCGCTCGAGCTCCCGCGGCTCGTCCTCGTGGCCGCGAACGATCCCGGTCACGACCTCGACGTCGTAATCCTCGGCGAGCGCCTCGCAGAGCTCGGTCAGCAGGTGCGCGGTCGCCTCGACGCCGGGCCAGTAGTACTGGTTGAGGACGACGATGCGCGGCCGGGAGCGACGCTGGGGCTCGGGCTCGGACATGGAGGCAAGGCTAGCCGGGGCTGCGGTCCGCGACCGCCTCGCGAACCGAGGCCAGGAAGTTCTCGACGCTCGGCTCGTAACCCCAGTCGCGCACGATCTCCCGTGAGCGCGAGCCCATCCGCGCGCGCAGTTCGGGATCCGCGGCGAGGGCGCGCAGCGCCGCGGCGGCCGCGGCCACGTCCCCGGCGGGCACCAGCACTCCGTTCTCGCCGTCGAGGAGCAGGTCGTGGGCGGCGCCGACGCAGTCGGAGAGCACGAGCGGGAGCCCACATGACGCCGCCTCGTTGACGACGACCGCCCACGGCTCGCGCTCCGAGAGGAGGGCAAACACGTCCGCGGCGGCATACACCTCCACGATCTGCTCCCACGGCACGTCTCCGGCGAGGACGAGGCGCACGCCGAGCTCTCCCGCAAGTGCTTCGAGCCGGGCGCGCTCGGGCCCGTCTCCGGCGAAGACGAGCAGCAGCCGGGAGTCCCCTGCGGCTGCGGCAGCGCGAACGAGGACGTCGTGCGCCTTCTCGGGGACGAGCCGGGCAGCGGAGAGCACGACGACGTCCTCGGTTCGCGCTCCGACGGACTCCCTCAGCTCCGCACGCCGCCCGGCGAGCGCGTCGGCCCGCTCGCCGAACGCCTCGACGTCGATCGTGTTCGCGAAGACGCGCACGCGCTCGGGGTCGGCTCCTCTCGCGATCATCGATCGCCGTGCGAGCGTGCCCGTGACGAGCGCGCCCGCAGCTCCACGCACGATGCGCGGGACGACCGTCCCCTTCACCGCGCGCCGCCAGCCCGACCGCGGCCCTTCGTCGTGGCTCTCGACGACGAGCACGTACGGGGTGCTCCGCAATCGGCTCCACGCGATCGCACCCTCGGCCGCGAACGTGCTCCACCCGGATGCGACGACGACGTCCGGGTCGGCCCTCGACAACGCACTCGCGATGCCGGGCGTCACCGGGTAGTCGTGGTGGAGCACGCGCTTTGCGCCCGGAAGGTCGAGCCCGCGCAGGAACTCAGCGCGGTGGTTCGGCGCGACCTCCCAGGTCCGGGCGGCGACCGTCGGCGCCGCGTAGATCACGGTCAGGTCGATTCCCGGCACGTCTGCGATGCGATCGAGCAGAGGCGAGCGGTACGGCGTCGGCTCGGGGAAGACGGCGGCAACCCTGAGCGTGACCTCGCCCACACCTGATCCGAGCTCCCGTAGCCAGCGCCGCGACCGGGCGCGCATCGCCCGCTCGCGCCGATGTCGCTCGATGGGAGCAAGACCCGCGCGCACCGGCGCTGCGGCGTCGAGCTCGAGCGCTCGCCGGGCCAGCGCCACGCGCTCACCCGCGCCGTCGCCGACCGCGATTCGCAGCACCCTCCGCGCTGCCACCTCCCTGATGGCACTCCCGCCCTCGGGATGACGTGCCTCGAACCCATGGACGAGCTCGACGAAAGAGGACACGGCTCGCTCGGCGAGCTCAGGGGGAAGGCGCTCTCCGGCTCCGACCTGCCAGGCAAGGTCGACGTCATCGGGCGTGAGCTCCGGGGCCACGCGAGCGATCTGGCGCCTCGCGATCTGGAGCTGGAAGTCGCGCTGAACGTCGCGTCGGCGCTGCGACGCCTGCTCGGAATGGACGCGGTAGAGGAGAAGCGGCTCCGGCTCGTTGGCGCCGTCGCCGACGACGAGCAGCCGCGACCAGAGTTCGTAGTCCTCGCTCTCGAGGTAGCTCGGGTCGTAGCGCAGACCCTCGCGCTCGAGCAGCTCACGATCGACGAGCACGGACGGATGGAAGAAGGGTGAGCTGAAGAGGAGATGCCAGCGCACCTCGAGCGGCGAGACCGGCATCGCGTGCACCGCGCCCGAGCGGTTGCCGGAGTCGAGCTCGCACACCGCGCTGCCGAGCACGGCGAGCCCGGGCGACGAGCGCATGCGCTCGACCTGACGCTCGAGCCGGTCCGGCATCGCCACGTCGTCGGCATCGAGTCGTGCGACGTATCGCCCTCGAGCCTGGTCGAGCCCGAGGTTCAGGGAAGTCGCGAGTCCTTGCCGCTCCTCGGACCGGAGAACGACGAGCCGCGGATCAGCGATGCTCGCGAGCAGGTCCGGCGTCCCGTCCTGCGAGCCGTCGTCCACGACGACGAGCTCGAGGTCCGTGAACGTCTGGCGGAGGATGCTCGCGACAGCCGCGCCGAGGAAGCGATCAGCGTCGTGCGCCGCGAGAACGACCGAGACGAGCGGGGTTTGGGAAGTCTTCACGGTGCGGGATGGCGCGGCGGCCGACGATAGCCTACGGCTCCGTGTCGGCAGTGGAACCTGACCGGGAACGCCTGCGCGACGTCCTCGTGGTCACGGTCCGAAAGAGCTTCTGGGCGTCTCCCGAGTGCGAGGTCTTCCCGAACCGCCTCTATGCCCGAGTTGTGAGGGGCCACAGCACGAACCTCCTGAACACGGCTGTGCTCGCGGTCCAGACCCTCGTCGAGCTCGTCCGCCACAGGCCGAAGCTGGTCTTCTTCGGCTCCGCTCCGCGTCTCGTCCCGCTCTTCCTCGTCCTCCGGCGCCTTCGCCTCGTCCGCTTAGGCATCGTCGCCACGAGCCACTCCTACTTCGGCCGACGGCTCGGCCGCCATGCAGACCGCGTCATCGTCCACTCGCAGCAGGAGGGCGAGGGCTGGAGCAACGCCCGCTTCCTCCCCATTCCCGCCGACGGAGAGTTCGAGGCGGTCGTGCCCGAGTCGAGCGGCGCGCCGTACGTCTTCTCGGGTGGCGTCACACTGCGGGACTTCGGCTCGCTGATCGAGGCTGCCGCGCCCCTGGACGTCCGGTTGCGCATCGTGACGTTCTCCTCGACGGATCTCGGCGTCGACCACGTTCCGGCGAACTGCGAGGTCCTCGGGCGCATGCCGCTCGAGCGCTTCCTCTCACTCATGGCAGGATCGCTGTTCGTGGCCGTGCCGCTGCAGCCGGACGCCGTGACCGGCGGGCATACGACCATCGCGCAGGCGCTCTGTCTCGGCAAAGCGGTCGTCACCACGCGCGGAGCCGCGGTCGAGGACTACGTGTCGGACGGCGAGGACGGGCTCCTCGTGGACGCCGGTGACGTCGCCGGCTATCGCGCGGCGCTCGAGAAACTGCTTGCGGACGAGGAGCTCCGTCGATCGTTCGAGCAGCGTGCGCTCGCGCGGGCACCCGAGCTCTCCTATGCCGCGTTCGCGCGCTCGATCGCGTCGTTGTGCGTCGAGGTCCTCGAAGAGCGTGAGCGCGCCTAGATGGACGGCTCGGATCTGAGCTTCGACCTCGTCGTGGCGACGGTCGACCGGGTGGACGAGCTCGACCGCCTCCTTGCCTCGCTCGCGAGACAGAGCCATCGACGTTTCCGGGTTGTCCTCGTCGACCAGAACGACGACGACCGCCTCGCCCCCGTCGTCGAGCGGCATTCCGCGCTCGACCTCGAGCGCGTGCGCTCACCGCGGGGGCTCTCACGTGCTCGCAACGCGGCTCTCGGCGCTCTTACCGCAGATCTCGTCGCGTTCCCCGACGACGACTGCGCGTACGCGGACGATCTCCTGGAGCGCGTTGCCGGTCGATTCGCGTCCCAGCCCGCACTCGGTGGCGTGACGGGCCGGGCGGTCGATTTCGAGGGTCGCAGCGAAACCTCGTGGAAGATGGACGCGGCGACGGTCGACCGCGAGAACCTCTGGAACCGCGCCATCTCGTTCACGATCTTTCTCCGCCGCCACGTGATCGTACGAGTCGGCTCCTTCGACGAGCAGCTCGGGCTCGGATCCGGGACGTCGTGGCACTCCGGTGAGGAGATCGACTACCTGATCCGGGCGATCGCGAGCGGGGCGTGGATCGAGTACGACCCGGCGCTGATCGTCGCGCACGAGGCACCGGCTCCGACCGCTGACGAGCGGCAAGCGCTCGGGCGGCGAGATGGAGCGAGCGTCGGCTACATCCTGCGCAAGCACGACTACCCGGCTCGGGTCGTCGCGCGGATGGTCGTCCGCCCGGTGGGCGGGGCGGCGCTTTCTCTTCTGCATCGCGACGGATCGGCCGCGAGGTTCCACGTGGCCACGCTGCGCGGGCGACTCCACGGCTATCGAGGCGCGAGAGGAGTGTCTGCGTGAGCCGGAAGCAGCCCTGGACCGCTCGACGCGTCGCGGGAGGAGTGGGACGGCGCCTACCGCTCCGGCCCCTGCGGATCCTCTTCCCGTTCGGGCTCTGGCGGCCGCTCTTCCGGCTCTGGCTCGAGGTCGTCCGCTCGCAGCCCGACCGCGGCAAGGCACTCCGTCAGCTGCTGGAGATCTACGGGGACGCCTACGTTGGGATGGATCGGGGCGCGGTCGACTACGGGCAGGGGGAGCACCCGAAGCACCGGCTCACGCGCTACCACGACTTCTTCGTCGAGCGGATCGGCGGCGACGAGCGCGTGCTCGACGTCGGCTGCGGGATCGGCAGCGTCGCGCGGGACGTGGCGGAGCGCTCGGGCGCCACCGTCGTCGGTATCGACACGAGCCCATGGGCGCTGGCGACGGCCCGATCGCAGTTCGCGCATCCCCGGGTGACGTACGTCGAAGCCGACGTGCTCACCTACGAGCCCGACGCGCCGTTCGACGTCGCGATCCTCTCCAACGTCCTCGAGCACGTCGGCCCGCGCAAGGAGCTCTTACAGGCGCTCCGCGAGCGCGACGGAGTCAGCCGACTTCTCGTGCGCGTGCCCTCACTCGAGCGCGACTGGACGGTGCCCCTGCGCCGCGAGCTCGGCCTCTCGTACTTCTCGGATCCGGACCACGAGCTCGAGTACACGGTCGAGCTCCTGCGCGACGAGTTGCGCGCCGCCGGCTGGGAGATGGGCGAGCCGATCCTCGCGTGGGGCGAGATCTGGGTGGAAGCTACGGCGTAGTCAGCTCGCCGAACAGCTCGGCGTGCCGGTCGAGCCACGGGGCGAGCGCGAACCGCTCGACGGCACGCTCGCGCGCGGCCTCGGAGTATCCGGGCAAGTCCGCGAGCACGCGCTCGACGGCCTCGGCCATCGCATCGGCGCTCGGTTGGTCGAGCCGCTCCCAGGTCGCCTCGTGCGGGACGCCGACCCCAGCCACGTCGCCGACGAGCTCGACCGTTCCGCCGCTCGCCGGATGCACGACGGGGAGACCGCTGGCCATCGCCTCGAGCACGACGCTCGGGCACGAGTCGTTCATCTGGGTGTGGAGAAGCACGTGCGCCCGGCGGTACAAAGCCGGGGCGTCGGCCTGGCTGTACCGGCCGACGAAGGCGACGCTGCCTCCGAGCCCGAGCTCGGCGACCAGCCGCTGCGGATCCTCGAGGAGGCTGCCGGTGACGATGAGCCGTGCGTCCGCGTGCGCAGCCCGAACTAGCGCGAACGTGCGCAGGGCCAGCTCGACCCGGTACTCCCCCTGGGTCTGGTCGCCGCCGGCAAGCAGCACCGGGCCGTCACCGACGCTCGCCTCGCCGGGGACGAAGCGGTCGACGTCGACGGCGTTATAGAGCACCTCCCAGGCGCCGTGCGGCGAGCCGAGAAACTCGTCGGCCGAGCGCTTGCAGAACTCGCTCTGATAGAGGACATGGTCGGCGGCGGATAGCGCGCGTCGCAGCGGGCGGTTCCAGTCCTCGGTTCCTTCGCCGGCCCAGGCCGGGTAGCCGACGCCGTTCTGGTTGAGAACCACGGGCACGCGGCGCCGGCCGGCGTGCCAGAGCAAAGGGCGGAGGTCGCGGGGCAGCCAAGTCGAGCCGAGGTAGAGCAGCGTGAAGTCCGTGGGCGAGTTCGCGAACCGCGACGCGAGCCGCTGCATCTTCGCGGTTCCCCCCGAGGCAGGCTCGCCCGGCCCGGGCACGAGATCGTGCCCGTAGAAGACCCTGGTTCCCGGTGCCCGCGACCGGGTCGCGAGCAGACGGGCCCACCGCGACCCGGCCCGCGCGTAGCGGCCGATCCTCGCCGCGTCAATCCGCACGATCGACGAATCCTTCGAAGAACGCCGCCCACAGGTCGTCGAGACGCTCCAGCGCGTACCGCTCGGCTGTCCCGCGTCCTGCCGCCCGCAGCCTCTCGGCGAACGCAGAATCCCCGTGGATGCGAGTCGCCTGGGCCGCGAGCCCCTCGGCGTCCTCGACGTCTACGAGGATGCCACTGCCACCGTCGTCGACCAGCTCCTGGGCCTGGCCGACGCGCGTCGAGACGAGTGGGACACCGGTCGCCATCGACTCGAGAACGGCCTTCGGCCCGCCCTCCTGGCGGGACGACACGATGTAGACGTCGAGGGCGTGGTAGGCCCGCCCGAGCTCCGTGCGAGTGCGCGCGAGCACATGCCGATACGGAATCGCGAGCCGCTCTAGCTCCGCGCGCACGTACCCCCTGGCCGGGCCTGTGAGGAGGACGTGGAGCTCGGGCACCTCATCTCGGAGCCGGGCGAGCGCGGACACGAGTGTGTCCGGCCCCTTCACGAGCTTCGGCTCGAGCCCGTCCTCGAAGCCGACGCCGTCCTTCTGGAACGACCCGGCCACGAACGCAGTCGCGGGAAGCTCGAGCGCCTGCCGGGCCTCGTCTCGACGGGTCGCGTCGACCAGCGGGAAGTGCTCGAGGTCGATCCCGATCGGGATCCGGAAGACGCGATCGGGCTCGACTCCCGCCTCGAGGACGAGCTCGTGCATCTCGGCGTGGGTGACCTGGACGCGCGCGATCCGGTCGCGGCGGCGGCGGAGCGTCTCGAAGCACTCGTCGAACTCCGGCACGCCCCGTGTCCCCGGGCGCCCGTGCAGGTAGGCGGTCGCGAGCCGGTGCGACGTGTCGAGCCAGCGAGGACTGAGCGCATCGAAGTGGCTCGCGAGGAAGACGGACTGGCCCGCCGCGAACCGCGCCCATGCGGGAGGACCGGTTCGATAGCCGAGACGGCGTGCAGCGGCGGCAACGTGCTCCGCGTCCTCGTCGACCGACCAGCCGCCGAGGTCCCCGACCGCGAAGAGCCTGGAGTGTTCCGGCCAGCCGGCGGTGCGGGCCCGCACCATTCCCCGGCGGGCCAGCCGAGCGGGCGGCCCGGCAAGACGGCGCGCGGTCTCGGCAGCGCTCACAGCCCGAGCGCCTCCAGGTAGCGCCCGGCTACGTCTTCCAGAGCCGGAGTCCGGATGGCCGCGCGGCGCTCGTGGAGCTCGCTGACCAGGGCGTCGAGGACGGCAGGCAGCTCCTCGGGCGCGTCGAACGGCAAGCCGCCCTCGCCCACGAGCTCCGGGTGGCCCCCGCTGCGGCGATATGCCGCCGGGAGCCCACACGCCAGCGCCTCGAGCAGCGCATTCGAGCTCGGATCGTTGACGCTCGGAGCGAGAAACGCATCGTGGCGCCGGAGCTCGTCGGCAAGCCGGTCCGACGGGAGCGGCTCGAGCATGTTGATCCGCACGAAATCGCCGGAGAGCTGACCCGCGAAGGTCAGCTCGTAGCGATCCCAGTCGAGGTTCGCGTCGAGCCAGGCAAGAACGTCCGCGCCCTTGTTCGGGTTGTCGGACCAGCTCGTCGCGATGAGCCGCACGCGGCGCCCCTGAAGCGGCTCGCGCGTCTTCGGCGGATGGAAGATCGCCGGGTCGACCGCGTTCGGGATCAGCACAGGTGCGGCGAGCTCGATCCCGAGTGCACGATGCGCGTCGAGGCTGTACTGCGACTGGACGACGGTCGCGTCCGCGAGCTCCGCGTTCACGCGTGCGATGCGACCGTCCGTGCCGTCGTCGAACCCCCGGTAGGTGGCGATCGGCCCGTCCACGCGGTGCACCATGCGGCAATCGCTCCGCGCGAAGCGTCGTAGGCGCCTGAAGTCGAAGTTGAAGGAGTTGAAGAGACACGCCGGCGTCCCGCGAGAGAGTCGATTGACCTCGACCGTCAGGCCGCGCTGCTCGAGCTCGCTCACGAGGGCACGCAGGAACTGATGACCGCCGCCCGTGGGCGGCGGCGCAAACTCGTGGAACAGCGCGACATCGGCACGACCGGAGCGTCGCGCGCGGAAGTGGTCGAGCTCCGTCGAGATCTCCCGCCGGACCGCTCCCAGGGTCTGCCTCCCGCGGACGACCGCAGCCCTGGGCACGCGGCTGAGCTTCACGCGCGAACCGTAGACGCACGCACGGCGGCGAGCAGGTGGTCCCTGATCGCGTCCGTGTAGTGGCCCCACGTCAGGTGCTGCTCGACAGTCTCGCGGGCGCGCGCGCCGAGCCGAGCCGCCCCTTCCTCGTCATCGAGCAGAGCCGACACAGCGTGCTCGAGCGCCTCGAGCTCCCCCGGCGGAACGAGCCGGCAGTTCCCACCGTCCTCGAGGTGATACCCGCGTGCGATCGCGGCCGTGCGGGTCACGACCACCGGCTTTCCGCTCGCCAGCGCCTGGAGCAGCGTCGTCGTCGCGCCCGAGTAGCTGTTGTCGAGCACCGGCAGCACGACCGCCCGTGCGCTCAGGAGGCGCTCGCGGACCGCGGGGAGCGGAATGTCGACCTCGATCGTCACGTTTGGCGGCGGCGGGCCGAGAGCTCGCGCGTGCTCGGCGGACACGACGAGGCGGAACGAGCGGCTTGGCAGCCTGTTCGCGAGCCCGATGAGCAGAGCGAAGTCACGCCGCGGATCGGCCCCGACCGAGACGACGTCCACCTCCGCCGACCGGCCCGGCTCCGGCCGGAAGTACTCGGTGTCCACGCCGAACGGGACGAACTCGACCGGTGGGCCGCCCTCGCCGAACCACGCGCGCAGCGCGTCGACCTCACCCCACCCGTAGCTCAGAACGGTGTGCACGCGCCCGAACGAGCGCTCGAACAGCCGCCGCGCGTAGCTCGTGCGGAGCTCGGCGAGGCGCTCCGGGAGACCGATCGCGACGTAGACGACAGGCGACCGGATGCGCAGCGAACGCCCGAGGAGCGCGAGGGGGATGCCCACCGTGTCGACGGTGGAGAAAACCACGTCCGCCCTGCGGAGCCGGCTCCTACAGGCGAGCACCGTCGCGAAGTCCCCTCCGTAGCCTCCTGCGGCGGCGGCCGCGCGGTTGAGCAGACGCGCCTTACCGCGGGCGAGCGCGCCTGGGAGCAGCTCCCGGCTCGAGGTTGTGCCCAACTTCGAACCCCGACTCCGCGATCTCGTCGAGGCCGTACAGGGAGTAGCGCTCTCCTGCTCCGGGCACGAGTCGAAGCGCCTCTCTCCGGAGCGGAGAGTCGCGGTAGAGGAAGAAGGCGGTCGGTCCGCCGGGCGCCGGGTGCACGGGCGGGAACGCTAGAGCACCCGGTAGCGTACGGACCGCCTTGCATCGCACGAAGACGCAGTTCGCCGCACGGGTCCACCGGGTGGCAAGAGCACTCGAGAAGCGCGGAGTCCGTGCCACGTACACGCTGCACGACCGCGTCCTCTCGAATCGCTCGAGCCGGAAGAGCTTCGGCGACGCTCCGCCCGAGCTCGACGACGTCCAGCAGCGGATCGTCGCTGATCTCGAGGCGACGGGATACTCGCTGCTGGACTTCTCCGAGCTCTTCCGGGACGGCGAGTGGAGCGCGATCGAGGACCAGGCTGAGCGCTTCGTCGCGGCGACCGAGGCGGGCCTCGCCTCGAACGGCGACGGGCTCCGCGTACGCGAGGGCAAGGAGTTCGTCGTTCGCCTGCTGAGCTACGGCGTCGACGTCGACCTCGACGGACGCGTGGTTCCGGACCTGCGCGTCACACCGGCATGCTTGACATCGCGAACAGCGTACCTCGGGCTGTGGTCGAAGCTCGAGTACGTGGACATGTGGTACTCGGTCCCGCAGCCGGAGGAGGCCGACCGCGTCGCGTCGCAGCGCTGGCATCGCGACTTCAACGACAAGCACCTCCTCAAGGCGTTCCTCTACCTCGTGGACGTGGACGAGGGCACGGGGCCGTTCGAGTACGTGCCGGGCAGCGCGCCGGGAGGCGAGCACGCGGACGCGTGGCCGTGGCAGCCCCTCGGCGAGAACTACCCGCCCGACGGGGAGCTCGAGAAGCGCATCCCGCCCGGGGCCGTGCGCACGTTCACGGGCGCGAAGGGAACGCTCCTGTTCTGCAACACGGCAGGGTTTCACCGTGGCGGTTTCGCCACGACCAATCCGCGCGTGCTCGCGACCGCGACCTACTCGTCACCCGCGTCGCTCGCGTCGCTGACCGACCGGAGCTACCGCTTCACAGGCTCGCTCGACGAGCTCGACGCTCCGAGCCGGTTCGCGCTCGGCTGAGCTTCGAGCTCGCTCCGTAGCTCACGCAGCCCCTCGACCGCCTCGACGCGCGTGCTCCGGCCCGTCTCTTCGACCAGGAGCCTGTTGGACTCCATCGACCTCTTCTGCGGATGCCAGAGGTGCAGCATGCTCGCATCCGGACCCGGCCAGCCGCACCTCAGGCCGAGGCGCCGCAGCCGAATTGCGATGTCGACGTCCTCCCCACCCCAGCTCCGGAAGCGCATGTCGAAGCCGTTCACCCGCTCGAAGTCCCTTCGGAAGACGCCGAAGCAGAACCCGAACGCGTTGAACGGTGGCGAGAACTCCGCCTGCCCCGGGCGCCACGGCCGGCGGCGGTCACGGATCGGAAGCAGAACGCCGACGCGCCGTCCCGTCTCCCTGTGCGCGGCAAAGACCTCGTGCGGTGAGCCGACGAGCCATCTGAGCGCAGACCATCGCCACACCGGTCGTCGCTCGTCGATGACCCTCCGCGAGAGAGCGGCGCTCATGTGCAACCGCTTGCTCGCGACGAACCATCCCGGGATCGCGGCACGGCGCAGCGCCGCGATGAAGCGCTGACGCGGAACGGAATCGCCGTCGAGGAACGCGATGTACTCGCCGCGCGCCCGTTCTGCGGCGAGGTTGGCGATGCGCGCCTTGCGGTGACCGTCGTCCTCCTGCCAGACGTGCTCGAGCCGTCCTGGGAAGACGGACTGCCAGCCACGGACCAGCTCCGCTGTGGCAGGCCCCGACCCGTCGTCCGCCACGACCACGTCGAAGCCCGGATCGGACTGTTCCGCGAGAGAGGCCAACACGACCTCGAGCGCCTCGGGCCACTCGTAGGTCGCGATGACGATGCTGACCGTGGGGCGACGCGCGAGCATGCGAGTCAGCACTGACCGCGCGAGCGGCTCAAGCGGCGAGCTCGGCGGAGAGCTCGCGTAGTCCGTCGACGGCCTCGACGCGCGTGCTCCGTTCCGTTTCTTCGCGCAGCGGCATGTTGGACTTCATCGTCCCCCTCTTCGCCGGATGCCAGAGGTGCAGCATGCTCGCATCCGGGCCCGGCCAGCCGCACGTAAGGCCAAGGCGCCGCAGCCGAATGGCGATGTCGACGTCCTCGGTTCCCCACCCGACGAAGCGCATGTCGAAACCGTTGACGCGTTCGAAGTCTCCCCGCGAGACGCCGAGATACCCGTAGGCGTCGAAGGGCGGCGCGAACTCGGGCTGTCCCTGCCTCCACGGTCGCCGCCGATCACGGATCGGAAGCAGCACGCCCGGACGCGCTATCTGGCGATCCGATGTGAAGAGCTCGCGCGGACTGCTCAGGAGCCACCGCAGGCCCGACCAGCGCCAGACCGGCACCCGATCCTCGATCACGCGCCGAGACAGCTCGCGGCTCAGCATCAGGCGCTTGCTGGCGAGGAACCAGCCCGGGATCGCGGCACGGCGCACCGCCTTCACGAAACCCCGTTCGCGGAATCGAGTCGCCGTCGAAGAAGTAGAGGAAGTCCCCCTGTGCGCGCAGGGCCGCCAGGTTGAGGATGCGTGACTTCCGCCAGCCTGCGTCCTGCTGCCAGACGTGGCGCACTGATCCGCCGAACGCGGGGTGCCAGCGCCGCACGATCTCGGCGGTTCCGGGTCCCGATCCGTCGTCCGCGACGATGACCTCGAAGGGCTTCTCCGACTGCTCGAAGAGCGCACGCAGCACGACGTCGAGGGCGTCCGGCCACTTGTAGGTCGTGACGATGACGCTGATCGTCGGCCGGGTCACGACACGACCCCCGCCGGGAAGAACGGCCGTGCGTCCACCGTCACCCGCTCGCCCATGCGGTACCAGTCTTGCTTCCAGTTACCGTCCTTCGGAGTCGGACGCTGGCGACGGAGGAGCCGGTGAAGGCGTTCTCGCAGACCCGCCTCGCGCAGCTCGCGGTCGCCCAGGCTGCTCCGGCCCGCCGCGAAGTCCTCGCCGTCGAGAGACGAGCGGCGCAAGAAGCAGGCATGGATCAGCCGCAGCGGGTCGTCGTCCCAGTCCGCCGTCGACGACGTCCACACGACCGACTCGGCGTGGAAGCCGGGGCGGAACGCGGGGTCCACACCGAGCAGGCGCTGCGGGCACCACGGCCAGGCTGCGATCGCGGCGAAGTTGTAGAGCTTCGTCACCGGCCTGCCCGGCGGCGCGAGAAACCCGCTTGCCCGGCCCCGCTCGAGGTCGAGCTCGTCGCAGTTCAGCACGTGTGCCTTCATCCGGAACACGTCCTCGAACAGACCCGATTCGAGCTGCTCGCGCAACCGCGCGACCCCGGCGGGGTCGAAGAGCTCGTCGCCGTCGACACCGAGGACCCAGGTGTCGGTGCCAACGTATGGCTGGAGCTGGAGGTGCGAGTCCGCTGTGTTCGGCGACCGCTGCACGTCGAGGTGATCGAGCTCGTCTGCCAGCCGCCGGAGGATCGCGGGCGTTTCGTCCTCCGACATGTGGTCGAGCACGTGGATCCGGTCGCAGACGGCGGCGACGTTCCGGATCGCGCGCTCGAGGTAGACGTCCTCGTTGCGCACGAGCACGCTGCCCACCAGCTGCACGCGTTAGCGCTCCTCGGTCGTCCAGTCGAGCAGCGGCCGAACGACGCCCTTCCACTGCCCGGTGAAGTGCCCGCGCGCCGTGTCGCCCTCTCCGCCGTCCTGTACGTGGAACGAGACCGCGTCGTTCGACCCGGCATGGGGCCTGAGCTTCGACGCACGGAGTGAGCAGATCCCGACCTGGACAGTTGTGAGGCCCTCGTTCAGGAGGTTGCCCGGGATCCAGGCGGTGGAAACGTAGTCGCCCGGTTCGGCCGGATCGTGCCAGCGCGAGCTCGTGTCCATGGCGTTGAAGATCGACCTCGCCGCGCTGGTCGACGAGCTTGAGCTTCGGAAAGATGGCCGGGTCGGTTCGGAGGAGCACCGTGAAGCCGATCTCGATGCCGACCGGCCGCCGGACGTCGATCGCGGGGGCTTCCTCGTCGTCCTGGACCACCCGCACCGATCGCAGGCGCACGATCTCGTCCCCCGGGGCCGTCTCGAGATCGGGCCACTCGCGGCTCGACCCCGCACCGAAGCCGGCCTGGAGGTACTGCGCGACGACGGGCGCGCTCGGACCGTCGAGGAGGATCCCTCCCTTGTCCATCCAGATCGTCCGCTCGCACAGCTGCGACACGGCCTGCATCTGGTGCGAGACGAAGAGCACCGTGCGGCCGGACTGGCTCAGGTCCTCCATGCGCCCGAGGCAGCGGCGCTGGAACTCCGCGTCACCGACGGCGAGCACCTCGTCCACGAGCAGGACCTCGGGCTCGAGGTGAGCCGCGACGGCGAAGGCGAGCCGCACCGACATCCCGCTCGAGTAGCGCTTGACCGGCGTGTCGATGAACTTCTCGACGCCGGCGAACTCGACGATGTCCGGGAACTTGCTCGTGATCACCTTCCGCTTCATCCCGAGCACGGCCCCGTTCAGGTACACGTTCTCGCGACCCGTGAGCTCCGGGTGGAAGCCCGTGCCCACCTCGAGCAGGCTGCCGACGCGTCCGCGAATGACAGCACGGCCCTCCGTCGGATTCGTGATGCGGGTCAGGATCCTGAGGAGCGTCGACTTGCCCGCTCCGTTGCGACCGATGATGCCGAGCACTTCGCCCTCTCGGACGTCGAAGGAGACGTCCTTCACTGCCCAGATCTCCTCGTAGTGCGGCCGGTGGTCACGGTGGAGGAACCTGCGTCCCGCAGCCGCGAGCGAGTCGCGAAGCGTTCCGTACGCGCTCTGGAGCTCCCCGATTCGGTAGAGCTTCGAGAGGTGCTCGACTGAGACCGCAGGCGTCATCAGATGTTGTCCGCGAACTTCGGCTCGGAGCGGCGGAAGTACCAGAGGCCCGTGACGAAGATGGCGGCCATCGCCGCGATGCTCACGAGCGTCTTGCCGAGATCGGGCGGAGGCGTGCTGACGACTCCCCACTGGAAGCCGCTGATCACGGCGGTCATCGGGTTCAGCGCGAGCACCCACTGCCACTTCTCCGGAAGAGCGCTGATCGCGTAGACGACGCCCGAGAAGTAGAGCCAGATCTGGATGAGGAACGGGATCGCGTACGGCACGTCGCGATAGCGCGTGTTCACCGCCGACAGGAACAGGCCGACGCCGAGCGCCGTCACGAGCCCCATCAGGAGGAAGAGGGGCGCCAGGACGATGGCGAGGCTCGGCCAGATCGTGAACCACACCATCATCCCGAGCAGCACGGTGAACGCCAGGAAGAAGTCGACGATCGGAACCGTCACGCCGGCCAGAGGCAGGAGGATGCGCGGGAAGTACACCTTCGTCACGAGCGAGCGGTTCCCGACGAGGCTTCCGCTCGACTGGGCGACAGACCCCGCGAAGTACGTCCAGGGCAGGAGAGCCGAGTAGACGAAGATCGGGTACGGGATCCCCTTCGACGGGAAGTCGGCGAACTTCCCGAAGACGAGCGTGAACGCCACCATCGTCAGGAACGGCTGGAGGATCGCCCACGTGACGCCGATCGACGTCTGCTTGTAGCGAACCGAGACGTCGCGCCACGCCAGCCGGAAGAGCAGCTCCCGGTAGTGCCAGAGCTCGGAGACGTCGAGATGCGGCCAGCGCGGGGCCGGCCGGATCACCGTCACCCTGGCATCGCTTGTCGCCTCGGGCGCCGGGTCGAGAACAGCCTCTTCGGCGACGTCTTTCGGCTCGACCTGCGTCTCCGTCACGCGGACGATGCTACCGGGAGGTGTGGAAGCTTCCCGGTCGAGCCGGCGGTCCGGCTAACGGCGAACGACCCGCGAAAGCGTGCGCGCGACACGGGGCCAGAACCGCGCCTCGAGCACGCCGATGCGGTCCTCGAGCTCGCGGAGATGGGCGTCCAGCCGTGCGAGGTCCACCTCTCCGACTGCGGCGCACTCGACCGCGTACGCGGCGTCGTCGACGATGTCGGGAGGCCTCAGCACGAGACCACCCGCGGGCGGCGCCTCCGTGAGCGTTCGCAACGCATCGCGGAGACGAAGATCCTCTGCCAGAGAGCCCGCGTCGAGCTCTGCGCGGAACCGCTCGTCGTCGACGACGAGCCCGCTGTAGGCCTCGGCGAGACGTCCGTTGCGGGCGGCATCGAGCATGGCCGCCTCGGCTTTCGACCGCGGCGCCGGGACGGTCGCGCCCGAATAGCGGCGCTCGACCTGCTCGAGGCTCCGGAACGGAAAGCGGAAGACCTCGATCGGGTACCAGGCGCGAAGCGGCACGCGCCGGCCGTTCGTCGACTCGCGTTCACTCTCGAGCACGAGATCCGGGCTTGCGCGGTCCACGGGACGCAGCGCCCACTCGAGCAGCTCGCGTGACTCCTCGCCCGACCCCTTGAGCGACGACCTGATCGTCAGTCGCTCCGCGAAGCTGGCGCTTTCGGCCCCGCCGTCCGTGGGTCGCGGGCGAAACTCCCTCACGAGCGCCTGCACGACCTCGTAGCGCTCCGGGATTACGGCGAGGACGTCCGCCAGGTTCTCTCCGCGTGGCCACCAGAACTCGTCGGCGTCCGTCGAGAAGACCCAGTCCGCGGCGTGCTCCGACACCGCGCGCCGTGCGAGCGTCGTCCTCCAGGACGGGTCCTGTGTGTCCTGTGCGGAGACGAGCTCCAGACGGTCCTTCCGAGCGTACGAGTCCAGGATCTCGGCCGTCGCCGTGGACGCATCGGGAGCGGCGGCGAGTACGAAGTCGACCCCCGCGCTCAGGTGAAATGCGAGGTGCGCCTCGACGACGTCCGGCTCTTCGTTCGCCGCCAGGACCGACACGATCTTCACAGCGTCGAGCCTAGCCGAGCCTCAACTCTCATCGAGAGCGCAAGCCCGCGCACGCAGCCCATCCAGATGACGGAAGAGCCTCACGAGGTCCGCGTCGCGGAGGCCTGCCGCCTCCGAGATCACGCCTGGGTCGATCGCTGCAGCAGGTGAGATCGGCTGTCCGGTGCCACCGTTCGAATCGCGCGCGCGAAACGCATCGCGCAGCCTCGTGTCGACGACGAGCGAGCCCTGTGCCAGACCGCGCTCGAGCGTCTCGTCGTCGACGAGGAGCGTGCGATAGCGATCGAGAGCTCGCCCCGACTCGCTTGCCTGGAGCGCGGTGACGTACTGGCCGAGCGGCTTGTCTCCGCGAGCGCGCCGCACACCCTTCCGCTCCCACTGCTCGAGCGAGCGAAAGGGGAAGTGCAGGACGTCGAACGGGTGCCAGTGGTAGAGCGGCTGCCAAGCGGTCGTGCGAACCGTGTGCGAGCCGAAACCCACGGCGATGCGCGGATCAGCGCGATGCGCGGTCTTCAGATGAGGCCGGTACGGGCTGAGGGGGTCGTTGATCGCCGCGGCCGCCGAGACCCGCGCCGTCATGCGCTCGGCGAAGAACTCGCCGTCGTCGGGACGCGGTGGGAAGTGGCGGCTGAGCGCCCAGACCACGCCGAAGCGCTCGGGGACCGCCGCGAACGTGCTCTTGAGCGTCCCCGAGCGGGGCATCCAGAACTCGTCCGCGTCCGTGTTGATCACCCAGTCCGCGCCGTGCTCGGTAGCGGCGATGCGCGCCATGTGCGTGCGCCACGGCCCGTCGAGCATCGCGCCGTCAACCGGGATCAGCTGCAGGTACCCCTCCCGGGCGTACGCCTCGAGGATCTCCCTCGTCCCGTCGCGCGAGTCGTGGTCCGAGGCGATCACGAAGTCGACGCCCGCCTCGCGGTGGTAGTCGATCTGGGCGGCAACGACGTCCACCTCGTCGCGAACGACCAGGGTCTGGACGAGCCTCACCGCCGTGCTCCTCGCCCGTCGAGCTTCTCCGCCAACAGCCCGGCGTAGACGTGTGCCGTCGCATGCTTCGACTGCCGTGAGCGAATCAGGTCCGCGTTGGCCTGGCCGACCCGCGCCCGGAGATCCGCATTGAGGGCCAACTCGACGATTGCGTCCGCGAGAGCGACCGCATCGCCTGGTGGCACGAGATAACGGTCGCCCGGCGCCCCCATCACCTCGCGGATGCCGGGCACATCCGTCCCGACGACCGGAATCCCGACCCCCATCGGCTCCGACACAGCCCGCGCGAACATCTCGCTGCGCGAGCTCAGCACCGCGAGGTCACAGGCATCGAGAACGCCGCTGACGTCCGAGACCTCTCCGACGAAGCGGACCTGCTCGCGAAGGTCGAGGTCGAATGCGAGCGCCTTCGCGGCGTTCCCTGCGCCGGCATCGCGGCCGACGAGCAGCAGGACCGGGCGAGGGGCGCCCGCGTCGAACCGGTCGACGACGAGCCGCCAGGCGTGCAGGAGCGTTGCGTGATCTTTCCCCTTGTGGAGATGAGCGAGCATGCAGGCGACGAGGACGTCCTCCCCGATCCCGAGGCGCTCCCGCCAGGCCGCACCGCTCTCGCGCGGGGGCGGAAGCTCCGCCGAGCTTGGGATGACGTGTACGCGGCCAGGGTCCAGGCCGTAGTGCTCGTGGAGCCATGCCCGTCCGTGCTCGGCGGCGCTGATCACGAGCGGTGCGGAGTGCAGCGCCCGCCGGAACATCGAGCCGCCGATCCGTACGGAGCCGAGGACGTCGCACTGATGCCAGACCGCGAGTCGCGCGCCCGTTGTCCGCCAGGTCAGGCCACAGGCGACGTTCGGCAGGTTCGTCGAGGAGATCAACACATCGGGATGCATACGCCTCAGTCCGGCCGCGACCCGCGCGAGCGACGCAGCCTTCGCCACGCGATTCCCGACCCAGGGCGTCCGGAGCGTGCTCCACGGGATCCCGTTCTCCTCGGCAAAGATCGGCCCGGGGCCGGCGCGGTCGTCGAGCGCACAGACCCGAACGACCGCTCCCTCGTCCCGGGCGAGGACGACGGCGAGGTCGAGCGCGCCACGCTCGGCTCCACCGAGCACCTCCCCGGCGAGCACGAACACGACGCGCCTGCCGACGAGTCGAGGGCTCTCTCTCGTCACGACCGTACCGCCGTGAGACGGCGTAGCCGCGCCGCTACACGTGCGCCGATGCCACGATCGAGCTCGGCCATGCGTCGCTCGAGATCCTCCACGCGGCGGAGGAACCGGAGCTCGGAATCCCACTCGTCGAGGGGCTCCATCTCGGACGCGTAGCGCGCGTCCTCGGAGATGCCGCCTCGACTGAAATCGAGGTAGCCGCCTTCCTTTCCCGGAAGCGCGTACTCGATCGAGGACGGCGCGGGCAGCGAGGAGACCCGAGCAAGCCGGCGCAGGACGTCCCGCAGCCGCGTGTCGACGACGGCTTCTCCGGCGCCTAGGCGTCGCTCGAGCTCCGAGCCCTCGGTCACGTAGGAGGCGTACCACGCGTCGAAGCGATCCTCCTCGATCGCCCGCCCGGCGCTCAGCGTATGCAGGCCCACCACGGCAGGTTCTGCGCGGATGGCGGTCAGCTTCTGCTCGAACTTCTGGCGCGCCTGCTCGAGGGTGCGAAGCGGGAAGTGGAACACCTCGAACGGGTACCAGCCTCGGAGAGCCACCAGGCCTCCGCTCGTCACGTCGTGGTTCCCCTGTTTCAGCACGACGTTCGGGTCGGCCCGGTGAACGACCTGCATGGCCGTCTGAAAGGGGTCCTCGGGCCCGGTCTCCACGGCGAACGGCGTGACCCGTAGCGTCATGCGTTCGGCGAAGTGACCAGCCTCGTCGACGCGCGGGGCGAAGTGGCGCTCGAAGCAGCGAACGACTCCGTAGCGGCGCGGCACCTCGGCGAGGATCTCCTTCAGCGAGCCCTCGCGAGGCCACCAGAACTCGTCGGCATCGCAGTTGATCACCCAGTCGGCGCCGCACTCCGTCGCGGCGAGCCGGGCCATCTCGCTGACCCACTTCGCCTGGTGGTAGCCAGTGCTCTCCTCGCGACGCATGCGTACGTACCCCTCGCGCTCGTAGCGCTCGAGGATCTCGGTCGTCCCATCGCGCGACCGGTGGTCGGTCGCGATCACGAGGTCGACCCCGGCGTTCAGGTGGAAGGCGAGCTGGGCATCGATGATGTCCGCCTCGTCTCGCACGAGCAGCGTCATGACGACCTTCATCGGGCAGCCTCGGCGGTCGCTCTCTGGCCACGCTCGAGCAGCGGCTCGAGACGATCGAGCTGCCGGCGTGCGCGCACGAGGTCCGCCTCGCGGAGAACCGCCGCCTCGACTGCGTACTCGGTGTCCTCACCAACCGTCGGCGACGAGAACGTGAGCTCCTCGCCGGCGGCGAGCGTGCGCATGGCGTCCCTGAGACGCGTGTCGTACACGAGCGTGCCGTCGCGCACTCCCCGTTCGACAGCGGCGTCGCCGACGACGACCCTGTCCCAGAACCGGCTCCGTCCACCGTCCTCGTGGATCGCGCGAGCCCGAGCGAGATCGCCTCGGAGATTCTTCTCCCAGGCGAGCCAGGTCTTCTGATACTTGCGCGCGCACTGCTCGGACGACCGGAGCGGGAAGTGCAGGAGCTCGATCGGGGTCCAGCTGCGGAGCGCAGCACCCGGAACTCCCTCGACGCTGTGGTTCCCGCTGCCCACCTGAACGTCGGGGATGAGCCCGATGCGCGATCTTCGCGACGGGCCGGAACGGCGTCGCGGGATCGTTGATCGGAGCCAAAGGAGTAAGCCTGACCGTCATCCGCTCGGCGAACGATCGCTCGTCGTCAGGACGGGGTACGAAGTACCTCGAGATCGCGCGCACGACTCCGTACGGCTCCGGAACCGCCGCGAGGACCTCCTGCAGCGTGCCACCGCGGGGCCACCAGAGCTCGTCGGCGTCTCCAAGCAGCACCCAGTCCGCCGCATGCTCGGTCGCGGCGGCCCGCGCCATCCGCGTCATCCAGGCGCTCTGATGGTGGAGCTCGCCGTCTTCGCGCCACACCCGGGCATGGCCGGCGCGCTCGTAGCGCGCCAGTATCTCCGATGTCCCGTCGACGGATCGGTGATCGATCGCGAGCACCAGGTCGACACCTGCGCTCAGGTGGAAGGCGAGGTGCGCATCGAGGATGTCCGCCTCGTCGCGGACGACCATGCGCGAGCACGAGCTTCATCGCCGCTGCAATCTAAACGGCGTTCGAGAGGGCCTGACCGCGGTCGTGCGGCGCGGCCGTCTCCCGGACCGCGACCTGCGCTCGAGAGCTCCCACGATCGTCGTCGCGGTTGTCTCCGCGGCAGGCCTTGGAGCCAGCCGCAGGACGTGCCGGGCATTCAGCTCTCCGAGCTCTCGCCGCAACCCAGGGTCCGCCGCCAATCCGACGATCGCGTCGGCGAGCCCGGCGGGATCGCCGGGTGACGCGAGAAATGCCCGCTGCGGTTCTTCGAAGATCTCCCGGATGCCCGGAACGTCCGTCGCGGCGACGGGCAGGCCCATGGACATGCTCTCGAGCAGGGCATGTGGTGCGGACTCGCTGCGCGAGCTCAGGACCGCGATGTCCGTGGCGTCGAGCAGCCCTCCGACGTCCAGGACATCGCCGAGAAACCGAACAGATCGACTCAGCCCGAGGTCGAAGGCGAGCGCCTTCAGAGCGTCTTCCGAGCCGGCGGGCCGTCCCGCGACGAGGAGCACCGGCTTCTGGCCCGTCGCATCCATTCGGCCGACCACGGACGGCCACGCGCGGAGCAGCGTCTCGTGATCCTTCCCCATGTGCAGGTGGGCGAGCATCGAGACGACGAGCGTCCGGTCGTTGATCCCCAGACGCATACGCCACGTCGTCCCATCGTCGGTCGGCGCGAAGCGCTGCGCCGCCTCGCGGATCACCCGGACACGATCCGCGGGCGCGCCGAAGTAGGCGATGAGGTGATCCTTCGCTGCGCGCGAGTTGGCGACGAGAAGCGGCGTCATCCGCGCGGCTCGGGTCACGGTCGAGTCGCTGAACTTCTCAGGTCGCGCGAGATCCTGCTGATTCCAGACGCAGAGCGACGCGCCCGTTGCGCGCCACACGAGACCGCAGAGGACGTTAGGCCGTGACGTGTAGGGAGCGACGACATCGGGGTGCAGATGCCGAAGCCGGCTGGTCAGTCCCGCGAGCGAGCGCACCTTGGACCGTCTGCCACCGTGCCAGGTCAAGGGATACGGATGCCACGGGATGCCGAGCTCCTCGACGGCCTCGCGGAACCTCCCGCCCTCGGCCGTGAACGCGAGCACGTCGACCTCTGCGCCCTCGCGCTCGCGCAGATGCCGTGCCAGCGTGAGCACGCTCCGCTCCGCTCCCCCGAGAATCGCCCACGCCACGACGATGACGACCCGGCGTCCGTCGAGGCGCCCGTTCACGATCGGGACGGCCTCCTGCCCAGCAGCCCTGCACCGCAGAGGAGCGCGAACGCAGGTATCACGGGCATCGCGTACTCACCGGCGACGGGAAACCCGAGCGCCGAGACGAGAAGGACGAGAAAGCCAGCGGCAGCGAGCAGCAGTGGGATCCGACCATGTCGAGGCCTTCGCCAGGCTAGCGCGACGAGACCAACTGCGAGCCAGAGGCCGGGAGGCGGAACCTGTAGGAGGCCTGGTTCAGGCGGAGCGCGAGCGTCGGGTTGCCGGCGCGGCCCGGGAGACGGTCGAAGAGCCGGGCCACCTCCGCGTCGACCTCCTCCACCCGCTCCCGGTCGCCGGGACGACGGAAGACGAGGTGATGCTCGGTCGGGGAGGTCCAGACCTCCCGGATGCGGTTGTCCGGCGTCGACGTCCACAGCCCCTGATGCGAGCCCGGGATCAGGTCGCCCTCGGAGGGCTTCGGGAGCACGCGTCCGTCCACGACGATCGTCTCGACGTCGCCCGCGTTGCCGTCCGAGTCGTCTCGATCGTCCGCGCGAGCCCGCGGCGTGACGTATGCGGGTGTGCGCAGGAGCAGCCAGAGCGTGTCCGCAACTCCCGCCGCGTACTCACCCGGATGCTCGCGGACGGCCTCCATCGCCGCCTCGCGCAGGATCGCGTAGTCCGAGTCCCAACCGAACACGCGGTCGGTCAGGGATGCGGCGTCCTCGATCATGCGCCCGCTACCGGAGGAGAAGAACTCGTCGAGATCGATTCCGTACGAACGGTACGGCTCTTCGACGAGCAGCCGCTCCTCGACCGCACGGGCAAAGCGACGTGAGGCAGGCCCGTTCTCCGGCGCCACGATCCGCTCCTCGGTGAAGGCTCTGAAGAACGGCAGCGCGATGTTCGCGCCACGCGCGACCGTGAAGTCGTCGTAGCGCGCTGCGTTGTGGCCCGACCAGAGCACGAGCAGCCCCACCGCGACGCCCAGGAATGCGGCGGTCCGGGCGAACCGAGCTCGCCATGCCCGGGGAGGAGGAGCGGCGTCAGGCCGAACGCCAGAAGCACCTGGTTCCCCGGCCGGATGAGCACGAGCAGCACGACGCCGAGCCCGAGGAGCGCGAAGCGTCCCGCGCTCGGCCTGAGCGAAACGCGCACGGCCGACAGTCCCCAGAACGCGAAGCCCGCGGCCGCAAGAGCGTCGCTCGAGAACTGGTGGAAGAGCGCGCCGTAGCCGGGGTAGAGGAGGAGCAGGGCGGCAACGAGCACCGCGGTGCGCCGTCCGAACGCGGCGCCGGCCACGGTCCAGGCGACCACTGAAGCGACGAACAGCACCGCCATCAGCACCTCGACCGCGACCGGGCCGAGCTCCAGGAAGACTCCGGTGACGACCGGCGCCCCCGGAGTCCTGCCCACCATCGCCTGCGGGAGGACGGCGTCCCACTCCCACATCTGCGCGTAGTAGCGCAGGTACGTCCCCAGGTCGCGGCCCGCGCCCACGGGCCAGGCGACGCTCTGGAGCACCCAGACCACGAGCGCGATGGCCGCGACGAGGCAGGCTCCCCTCGCCGGAGTCAAGCCTTCGATCCACAAGTCGAAGCGGGTGAGCTGCCTCCGCGCGGCGCCCACCGCTCCCCGCTCGCGAGCGGGGTGGTCACGAGTCTCGGTCGCCAACGGGCATCTAGGCTATCGGCGCGTGACCCGAGGGATGGTACGAATCGCCGGCGCTCTGGCCTGGCTCGAGCGCCTGGCGGCCCGCCCGCTCGGCGCGCTCGTCCTCTTCCTCGTCTCACTCGGCGTCTACGCGATCCAGGCCATCGCCTGGCCGCTCCGATCCGGACGCGACCTCGACGAGTACCTCTACGCCTACGTCCAGCTCTTCGACCACGACGTGCTCCTGCCGTGGTCGATGCTCTTCAGGACTCCGCTCACGCCAGTCGTCAGCGGGCTCGCGCTCGACGTCGCCGGCGGTGCGCTCGCGGAGCCCGTGTCAGCCCTGCTCTACGCCGGCTCGATCGTGGCGTGGGCCGCGGCCGCGCTCACGTTCGGGCCGCGCGTCGCGCTCGCGACGAGCGTTGCGCTGCTCGCCTACCCGGGCTACGCCCTGATGTTCCACGAGTTGGCGAGCGAGACGGTGTTCGCGGCGGCGTTCGCGCTGTTCGCCCTGCTCGTCGCACGTGCGGCTTCGCGGCCGTCGGTCGCTGGCTTCGTGCTGGTCGGGCTCGCGATAGCACTGCTCGCGCTGGCACGTCCCGGAAACGCCGTGCTGGTGGCGTTCGCCCTCTTCCCGCTCGCGCTTCCGGCCCGCTGGGGGCAGAGACTCCGCTGGTCTGCCGCGATCGTCGTCGCAGCGCTGATTCCCCTCGCCGCCTGGACCGTCCACAACGGCCTGCGCTTCGACACCTACACGCTCGCGCGAGGCGGCAACGCGATCATCCCCTTCTACCGCGCGTTCATCACCGACCGCATCGTCTCGCCGGAGAACGGCGACGCGTCCCGCAGGCTCGGCGACGCTGTGGAGAAGCGACTGCTCACGCGAGAGCCCTACCGCTCGTACGGGGTCACGCTCGACGACGTGTTCTCGACCGGCAGCTTCCGAATCCACGAAGACCTCTACCTCCTCTCGGATCAGGCCTTCGGCTGGGACACGGACTACGACGTCCTGCGGCGAGCGGGCGTCGAGGGAGTCCGCGAGCACCCGGGGACGTACGCCTCCGGCGTCCTCGACACGCTGTGGTCGCAGCTCACGGCGCCGTACTACCGCGCGCTCCCTCGCTCCGACCCCACCAGGGACCCCGCGCCCGACCCAGAGACGGTCGTCGTCGACGGACGCCGACTGCCCGCACCGAGCGAAGGCCAGCCCATCCCGGCGGGCCAGGTCGTGTGGATCTCGCGCCCCGACCAGGCGATCCGCCAGGTCTGGACGTCGCCGACCGAGTGGCACCTCGAGTTCGACCGGCCCGGAGATCGGGCCCGTCTCGCCGCGATCGAACGAGACACCCGTGAGCTCTTCGCGGCGTTTCCGGATCGGGCCGCCAATGCCACGCTCGCGCTTCGCCTGAACCAGGCCTCACGTTGGTACCCGAGGCCGATCCTCTGGCTGCTGCTCGGCGTGATCGCGCTCGCAGTCCGTCGGCGCGTGGCCGGACTGGCTACGGTCGTCGCGCTTGCCGTCGCGGCACTTCTCGTCGTCTTCCTGAACGCCCTCGGTCTCTTCGCTGACCCGCACTTCGTGCTGCCCGTCGCGCCTGCGTTCGTCCTGTTCGGGCTGACCTGCCTCGTCGGGCGTCGTCCCGCCGCCACATCGCATGCCTGATGCACCGCGTCTCCGACGAGCCGCCGAGCTGGCCCGCTTCGGCGCACGCCGCGCGACCGCGTGGGCTCGGCTCCGCCCGACCTTCCTCGTCATCGGCGCGCAGCGGTCGGGGACCACGTCGCTGAACGACTACCTGGACGAGCATCCGAGCATCCTCTGCGCCACGGTGAAGGAGGTCCAGTACTTCCACCGCTACTACGAGAAGGGCGAGCGCTGGTACCGCTCGCGCTTCCCGCTGGCCGCGCAGCGCACGTGGGTTCGCCGGCGAACGGGCATCACGCCACCGGTGGGAGAGACATCGCCCGACTATCTCTTCGATCCGCGCGCGCCCGCGCGAGTGCACGCGTTCGACGCCCGGATGAAGCTGATCACGATCCTCCGCGACCCCGTGGAGCGCGCGCACTCGCACTGGCGCATGGAACGGCGGCGTGGACGCGAGCCGCTGTCGTTCGCCGAGGCGCTCGACCGCGAGGAGTCGGAGCTCCCGCGCGAGCTCGAGCTCCTGCGCGCGACCTCCGGGTACCGCGACACGCCCTTCAGGACGTCCTACTGCGCGCGCGGCATGTATGCCGAGCAGCTCGAGCGCTGGCTGGAGCTCTTCCCGCGGGAGCAGCTGCAGGTGGTCACGACGGACGAGCTCGCTGCACAGCCGGAGGAGGCGATGGAACGCATCGCCGACTTCCTGGGAGTGCCGCCATGGAGAGCGGGCGAGTACCGGCTGCGCGGCGTTCAGGGCGAGGAGCCGCTGGCTCCCGAGCTCCCGGAGCGCCTGGCCCGGAACTTCGCCGAGCCGAACGCTCGACTCGAGAAGCTCCTCGGCCGCCACTGGGCTGGACCCGCCACCCGCAATCGTGAGTCCGCAAGAGCCTATGGGCGCGTCCGGCGACGCCTGCGATCATTCCCGAGCGCGTGACAGACGGGCCGCAATCTCCGTCGTCATCCCCTGCCTGAACGAGGAGGAGGCCGTCGGCGACGTCGTCGACCAGGCTTCGGCGGGATCCGCCGCTCGGGCCGCAGCGGCGAGGTGATCGTGGTCGACAACGGCTCCACCGACCGCTCCGCGGAGATCGCGGCCGAGCACGGCGCGACGCGTCGTCCACGAGAGCCGAGCGCGGCTACGGCAGCGCGTACCTCGCCGGGCTCGACGCGCGCGCGGCGAGTACATCGTCATGGGCGACGCCGACGACACCTACCCGCTTGCACGAGCTCGGCGCCTTCGTCGAGCGGCTCGAGCACGGGCGACGACCTCGTGATCGGCTCGCGCTTCAACGGGACGATCCACGGCGACGCAATGCCGTTCCTCAACCGCTTCGTCGGCAACCCGATCCTGACCGGGCATGCTGAACCTCCTCTTCGGCGTGAAGGTCTCGGATGCCCACTGCGGCATGCGCGCGGTCCGCCGCGAGGCGCTCCCGCGCTCGACCTCCACTCGACGGGAATGGAGTTCGCGTCGGAGATGGTCTTCAAGGCGTACCGGCGAGGCCTGCCGTCAGCGAGATCCCGATCGACTACTACCCGCGCACGGGCGAGTCGAAGCTCAACCGCTTCGGCGACGCCTGGCGGCACGTGCGCTTCATGCTCCTGTACAGCCCGAGCTGGCTCTACCTCGTTCCCGGGGCTCTCCTGCTCGTGCTCGGGCTCGCCGGGATGCTCGTCCTCGCGACGGGCCCGGTCGACGTGTTCGGCCGCTCGTGGCAGATCCACACGATGCTCGGCTTCGTGGCCCTGACCCTGATCGGCGCGCAGGTGATCCAGCTCGGGCGTCTTCGCGCGCACTTACGCGCGCGTGCGCATCGGCGAGCACGACCCGCTGCTCGAGCGCCTCGGCGGCCACGCTCACGCTCGAGCACGGCCTGCTCGTCGGCGGCGCTCCTCGTCGCTCGTCGCTCTGGTTGGCCTCGCGGCGATCGGCGTCGAGTGGGCCAGCGAGGGCTTCGGCACGCTCGGCCGCGCGTACGAGACGGCGCTCCTGGCAACGCTGCTCGGGCTCGGCATCCAGGTGGTCTTCGGCGCCGTTCTTCCTCGCGCTCCTGACGATGCCGTTCTCGGAGCGCCGACCGCCCTCTCGCCGCCTGCTCTCGACGAACGCGAGGCCGTTGGCGTGGCTCGCGGAAGACGATGCGCATCCGCCTGGTCTATGACCACCTCTACCCGCAGACGGTCGGCGGGGCAGAGCGGTGGATGCGGGACCTCGCACTCGGCCTAGCTGCCGCGGGTCACGACGTCACGTACCTGACGATGCGCCATTGGCCCGACGGCGACGCCCCGGTGCTCACCGGTGTTCGCGTCGTCGGGCTGACTCATCCGGGCCGCGTCTACCGCGAGAGCCGCCGAGCCCCTTCGGCCCGCCCGTCCGCTTCGGCTTCGCCGTCGCCCGCCACCTCGCCCGGCACGGTCGGGAGTACGACGTCGTCCACACCGCGTCGTTCCCGTATTTCCCGCTCCTCGCCGCCGGGAGTTGCTCCGGCGGCGCGACGCTACCAGCTGGTCGTGGACTGGCACGAGGTCTGGACCCGCGGCTACTGGCGCCGCTACGCCGGGAGGATCGCCGGGACGATCGGCTGGAGGGGTGCAGCGTGCGTGCATCCGTGTTCGGCACACGGCGTTCTGCATGTCGCGGATGCTCTCCGAGCGCCTGGTTGCGGAGGGGTACCGCGGCACACCTTGACTAGAGGTCACGGGGGCTCTACGCGGGGCCGGTGGAACCGGCGCCCGTCGGGACCGTAGATCGCGGGCTCGTCGTCTATGCCGGACGACACGTCCCCGAGAAGCGCCTCGCCGAGCCTCGTCCGCGGACTGGCGTACGCACGCGCGGAGAACGCCGACCTGCACCTCGATCTTACGGCGACGGGCCGGAGCGACCGCGCATCGAGGATCTCATTCGTGAGTTCGGGCTGACACGCGGTGGTTCGAGTCCTCGGGCGACGCTCGGAGGAGGAGGTCGCCAACGCGATCGCCTCTGCCGCGTGCCTGGCGACCGCGTCCGAGCGCGAGGGATACGGTCTCGTCGTCGTCGAAGCCGCGGCGTGCGGCACGCCGAGCGTGGTCGTCGCCGGCGCCGAGAACGCCGCGGTCGAGCTCGTGCACGACGGAGTCAACGGTGCGATCGCCCCAAGTGCCTCTCCGCCCGACATCTCGGACGCGCTTCTCCGCGTGATCGCGGCCGGAGAGCCGCTTCGTGTCTCCACCTCTGCCTGGTTTGCGGAGAGCGCTCCCGCGCTCCAGATCGGTCGGTCGCTCGAGCTCGTGCTCGCGGAGTACGCACGGTCGCGCGTCGGTTGAGGACTGTACCCTCGACCTCCGACCTGGCAGACGCCGTCGACCCCACCCCGGCCGCAGACGTCAGCGCTTCCGAGCGGAGTGCGAAGCGGCGCGCTCCTGGCGGCGGCCTCGGTCGTTGCGCTCGTGCTCAACTACGCGTTCCTGCTCGCGGCGGGACGCCTGCTCGGTAGCGACGACTACGGAGCGTTCGCAGCGCTCCTCGGTCTGCTGACGCGATCCTGCTCCTGCCACCGGGGCCGTCCAGCTCGCCATCTCGCGCGAGGTGTCGAGACGCGTCGCACTGGGCGACGCGAGGGAGCGGACGCGTTCACGCGCGCGACGCTCCGACTCGGCCTCCTCCTGACGGCTCCGCTCGTCGCGGTCGCGCTCGTCCTCGAATCCCGCTCCGGGAGCTGCTCGACATCCACTCGACGGAGGCAGTCGTATGGGCGGCGATCGGTCTCGTCGCGGCGCTGGTGCTCCCGATTGCGATGGGCGCTCTCCAGGGCTACCAGCGCTTTCCTGCCGTCGCCGTCCTGTGGGTGCTCCCGTTCGCCGTTCGTCTCGGGCTGCTCGCCGTCGTCGCAGCACTGGGCTACCGGCTCGGCGGCGCGGTGCTGGCTGCGATCCTCGGGGGAATCGCGGCCGCCGCCGTCGCGATCGTCCTACTGCGAGCGCCGCTCGCCGCAGCGCACGGGCCGCGCGTCCCGCACTCGGCCCGTTCCTCCGCTATCTCTGGCCGGTCTCGTCGGCTGATAGGCGTCGCAGTGCTGACGAACGCCGATCTCCTTGTCGCCAAGGCGCGGTTCTCGGCGACGACGCCGGTGCGTACGCCGCTGCCTCGGCGTTCGCCCGAGTGGCCTTCTTTCTCCCGGCAACGATCCTCGCCGTGCTCTTCCCACGCACCGCGGCACGTCAGGCGCGAGGTGAGGACACAGCGGACATCATCGGGCGCTCGCTATGGGTGACGGCGGGATTCGGAGCGGTGCTCGCGCTCTTCTACGCCATGACGGGACGAGGACTCGTGCACACGAGCTTCGGCGCCGACTTCGCCGACGGCGGGGAGTTGCTCGTGCCGTTCACTATCTCGATGACGCTGTTCGCGCTCGTGCACGTCCTCGTCGGCTTCCACCTTTCGCGCGACGAGAGGCGCTACGCATGGATCGTCGCCGGCGCCGTGCCCGGCCAGCTCCTGCTCCTCGCGATCGTCCCCGGGTCCGTTCGCCAGGTGATCTGGGTGGACGTGCTGATCGGAATTGCGCTCCTCGCGAGCCACGAGCTGTTCGTCGAGTCGAGCGTGCCGGCCCTCCGGGCCGGGTTCGGCCGCCTTCCAGTCGCAGAGCGCATTCGACGGAGTCACGTGGTC
Source organism: uncultured Actinomycetes bacterium (assembly GCA_963736295.1). Lineage (GTDB taxonomy): Bacteria > Actinomycetota > Thermoleophilia > Gaiellales > Gaiellaceae > GMQP-bins7. The sequence goes on along the minus strand of CAVTOH010000004.1, from coordinate 1,936,716 downwards.
GAGGGAGTCCTCGTCGCGGTCGGAGCGACCGCGTTCGTCTGCGCGCTCTTCTGGCCACTCCTCTCCCAGCTCGGCACGGACGCTATCGGGGGCGACGGGTCGGACGCCGCGGGCACGATCGGCTGGCTCTGGCGCCTTCAGGACGAGGGCTATCACCTCTTCGGCACGACGGTGCACGTGCTCACCGGAGCTCCGATCGGCTGGGAGGAGAGCAATGGGCTGAACCTGCAGTGGTTGCTCGCCTACTACCCCGCGTACCTCGGCGCGAAGGTCGTGGGCGAGGTTGCCGCCTACAACCTGGTGGTTCTCACCGGATACGTCCTCTCGGGCGTCACGATGTACGTCCTCGCGCGCTACCTGCGCTGCTCCCGGCTCGTCGCAGCGTGGGCAGGCCTCGTCTTCATCGTCTTTCCGTGGCATCTGGAGCGCGCGGAGCACGCGTCGCTCGTCCATCTCGAGATTCTCGTTCTCCTGCTGCTCGCTCTCGTCGCTACGGCCGAGAAGCCGGTCGCCCTACGGTTCCTCCTGATCGGGCTCGCGACGCTCGCGGGTTGGCTGACCTCCGGCTACTTCGGCGTGATGGCGGTCATCGGAGCGTGCGCGTTCGCCCTCGCGGCCGCGGCTCTCGGCGGTGGGTCGAATCGGCTGCGACTCGTTATCGGTACGACAGTGAGCGCGCTCGCCGCGACGGCGGTTCTGGGAATCGGCGCCACCTCGTCTGGCGTCGGTACCGGTGCCGGGCTCAACCGCGAGGTCGAGGACCTGTCCGTTTACGGGCTCCGTCCCACCGAGCTCGTCGTCCCTCCCGCGGACAACCTCGTCGCCGGCAACTGGCTCGAGTCCTTCCACGTCGGCCGGCTGCACGGGTCGACCGCGCTCGAGACGAGCAACTACGTCGGTCTCCTCACGATCGTGCTCGCACTGGCCTGGCTCGCCGTGGCCTGGCGCCGGCGAGCGAACCTCGACCGACGACTTCGTCTGGCGACTGCCGGCCTCGCCGGTGTCCTGCTCGCCGCGCTTGCCTTCTCCGCTCCGAGCCCGGTCGGAGTCTTCGGTCACCTCTTCTCCTGGGGGCCGTCGCGTGTGCTCTGGGAGACTCGTCCCCGCATTTCGCGTGCCGTCTCGCTGGATAATCCTCATCGGCTCCGCGCTCGTTCCCCTCGCAGCGCTCGGCCTCCAAGCCGCGGTATCCGTACTGAGCCGGAGGGTTGGCTCACGGAGCGGGGCTCGGCTCGCGCCGGCCCTGCTGGTCGCGGCCGCGATGGTCGTTTCCTTCGGCGAGCTCGCCACCGACCCGAACGAGCTCTTGCTGCACACTCGCCCGGTTCCGCCCGAGTACGCAGCCCTGTCCCGCTCGCCCGCCGGACCTGTGGCCGTCTACCCGCTGGGCCAGCCCACCTCCTACTTCCTCTGGCAGCGAGCCACGGCCGGCCGCTCGTCAACGGCCCCGGGGAAGGCTCGTTCGCCGACAGGGTCCGGCTGACGCTCGTGGATCCGGGAGCGCCGGGAACCGCTGCGCGACTTGCGCTCCTGGGAGTGCCCACGATCGTGACCTGGCAGGACGCGCTCGACTACGAGACCCAGTCCGCGCCGGACGTCCCGAACGCCAGCTGGGGGCCGGGCTACGAGCTCGTCGAGCGGTTCCCCGACGGGTCCTCGGTGTGGCGCGTGACAGCGGCGCCGGCGCCGGCTCTCGTCACCTTCGCCGCGGGGTTCGGCGAGCCGATAGCGCCGACGCCAGGTCAGGAGTACGCGCCGGTCGGCTTGGTCGGGTATCCGCTCGATTCCCGCTCGGGCCGGGGCGTCGTGGAGCTCAGCGCTCGGGAGCCAGGCGTGATTCGCCTCGTGCTCGACGCCGTCCCGGCCCAGCGCACACGGGCATTGACGCTCATCGGTTCCGACTCCGAGCGGCGGTTCCAGCTCAACGGCAGGACCACGGTTTCGACACTCGTCGAGATTCCGCGGGGCAGCTCCCAGCTGATCCTGCAGACGAGCCCTGCACCGGCGACCGCCGTGCCCGCAGTCGTGCTCTTCGCGCCGCGCACCGAACGGGCGACAGGGCCCGCGGAGCTCCGTGCCCGTCCCGCGCCAGCGGTCAACTGGCCGTGACGCGCTCGTTCGCCATCGTCGGCAACGGCCTCGCCGACGGGCCCGCCCAGGCGTTGCGCGACTACCTGGTCGACAGCGGAGCACAGGTCGTGACCGTCCTCCACCCCTTGACACGCGAGCAAGGCTCGGTCCACCGCGTGACGACACATCGGGCGGGAGCCCCTGTCCTCGCTCGTACGATCGATCTGCGCCTACATCCCCCGCTGTCGTTCGCCACCGACCCCGTCGTGCCGTTGCGCCTTCCACGCGTCGACGTCTGGTTCGGGTTCAACCCGCTCGCATGCGCTCGAGGTCTCGTGGACCGCAAGCTCCGACGGACGCGAAAGGTCGTGCTCTGGTCGGTGGACTTCGTCCCCGATCGCTTCGGCCGGGGAACGCCGCTCACGAAGCTCTACAACGTCGTCGACCGCTTTTCGTGCACCCACTCAGTCGCCCGGATCGAGCTCTCGGAGGCTGCACGCGTCGCGCGCAACCGTCACCACGGGCTCGAGCTGACCCAAGTACCGACGCGTGTCGTTCCGATGGGAGCCTGGCTCGAGAAACGCCGACCGCGCCTGCCGATGCCTACACGCGAAGGCGCGTCGTGTTCCTGGGCCACCTCGTGCCACGACAAGGGGTCTCGAAGCTCCTCGATGCGATCTCGGTGCTTCAGGCGCGCGGCGAGAGCATCGAGCTCGACGTCGTCGGAACCGGACCCGAGGAGCACATGCTCCGGGAGCACGCGCACGCCCTCGGGCTGGATGGCGTCGTTCGCTTTCACGGATACGTGCCGGATCACCGCGAGGTCGAGAGGCTCCTTGCCGATTCGTCGCTCGCTGTCGCGCCGTACGAGCCGAGCGCTACTACGTTCACGCGTCATGCCGACCCGGGGAAGCTGAAGGCGTACCTCGCTGCGGGTCTTCCGACGATTCTCACAGACGTGCCGCCGAATGCCCGCGAGCTGGCGGCAGAGGCAGGCGCCGAACTCGTGTCGTACGACTCGACAGCGATCGCCGATGCGATAGCCGGTGCACTCGCGTCCCCCGAGAGGTGGGGCGAGCGGAGCCGCCGTGCGCGCCACTACATGCTCCGCTTCGACTGGCCGGTGCTTCTTCGCGATGCGCTCGAGGCGCTCGGCCTGGTCGAGAGCTGAATGCCGGCTCGGGCGTCAGCTCCCGCGAGACTGCAGGCGACATGACGACGGGCTCGGAAGCGGCGGTGGGGAGGGCCCTCGCTCTCCTGATCGGGAATCGCGGGAGGACACGAGACGTGGCTTTCCGCGAGGAAGGTGTCGAGCTCCGCTGCACGGTGAACGAGGACAACCTCTGGATCGCCGTAAAGGACAACCTCCTCCTCGCCGAGTACGAGCGCGAGGGCGTCAGCCTCCGCGACGTGTCCGGTGTCGTCGTCGACGCGGGAGCGCACGTCGGTGTTTTCAGCCTGCTCGCGTCGGTGCATGCACGCTCGGTCGTCGCGATCGAGGCTCATCCCGGCAACCACGCCGTTCTCGAGGAGAACATCAGGCGCAACGGACGCGAGAACGTCACCGTCCGGCACTCGGCGTTGACCGCGACCGAGGGTCAGGTCGAGCTCGTCGAGGGTCCCGATTCCGCGTCGGGCTCGGTTCTCCACAAGCGCCCGGGTCGCCGGTTCTCGGTCCCGTCGATCACGCTCGACTCCGTGATCGCCTCGACCGGACCTGTCGACCTCTGCAAGCTCGACATCGAAGGTGCGGAGTTCGACGTCCTCGACACCGCAGCGGACGAGACGCTCGGCCAGATTTCGGCGCTCGCCGCCGAGCTCCATCTCGAGGGGCGACACGATCGGCTCGGACCCGTCGTGCGTCGCCTTCGCGAACTCGGGTTCAGGGTCGCCGTCCGCCGGCCTCCGCTCCACTACTGGGCCGAGACCATGCGCACGCTCTGGCAGACGCGGCACCGGCTACATGGAGAAGCTCGGCTCCGACTCGCGGTGCCCATCGTCTACACGCTCGCAGCACTCGGCGATCCGGTTCTGCACGCGAGGAACCGCCTCAGCGGTGAGCTCGCGTTCCTCTATGCGGCGCGCGACGTCAGGCGGCCATCTGCCGACGCTCCAGGTCGGCGACGATGACGTCCGACGGCGAGGCCGACGGAAGCGAGGACGTTCGCCGGTAGCGCGTCGGGTCGTCGAGGAAGTCTCCGAGCGCATCCAGTCGCATGCCGGAGAGCACGGCGTTCTCGCCGAGCCCCTCGTGCCGCTCCGTCCGCACACGGTGCACGAGGCACGGGCGATCGAGATAGAAGCACTCCTCCTGGCTGCCGCCGCTGTCCGTGACCACGAACGCACTCGCACGTTCGACGCGGACGAAGTCGAAGAACGGCATTCTGGGCACGCGGCGGAACGACGTCTCGTCGAAGAGCCCTTGCAGCCGGAAGCGCTCGAGGGCCGCGACGGTGACCGAGTGATCGACGAAGACGAGCGGCGTTCGCCTCGACGCCTCGGCGAGGGCCTCGAGCGCCCCGCCAAGAGCAAGCCGGCTGTTCAGCAGCTCATAGCGATGGAGCGACACCACCCCAAACGGCCCTTCCGGCATACCCGGCGGCAAGTGCCCTTCTCGCCGACGAGGGCGAGGCTGTCGCGGATCGTGTTCGAGCCGGTGTCGACGACGTCTCCGGCCTCGGAGGTTCGACGCCGCCCAGCGCCCGGGCGCGTAGTGGATCGCGCGCCAGCCGCGACGCGCGTCCGACGATTGAGCTCCTCGGGGAAGGGGTGCCGGAGGTCGAAGCTGCGGAGCCCGCTCTCGATGTGCGCGACGGGGACGCGCAGCGTGCGGCCCATGCTCGCGCCGAGCACGGTCGTCATCGTGTCGCCGTGGACGAGCACGAGCGGCCGCCCGGGCCGTCAGCGAGCGTCACGCCGGAGCCGAGCCCGATGCCCGGCGAACGTCCGCGACACGCGTCGCGAGCCAGCCGGGGATGTCGCGGTTCGTCCGCAGGTCGCGTCCTCCCGAGCCGCGAGCGAGCCAGAGATCGGGCTGGCGCAGGCCGAACTGCTCGAGGAACGACGGAATCTGCTGCACCTGCTGTCCGGTGTCGCAAGGAGGTAGCGATGGCCGCGCTCGTCGAGGCGCAGGAGCACCGGTGCGAGCTTGATCAGCTCGCCGGTCGTCCCGAAGACGACGAGGATCATCGCGCGCGGAGCCGCGAGTCGCCGACGGGCCAGCAGAGCCAGCCCGCTGCCACATGCCCGACACCGTGCGCGGCGGCGTAGACGCGGCGCGAGCGCGGCGACGAGGCCGTCTCGAACGCGCGGCCGGCCGCTGTGCGCTACGGCGCCTGCCGCTGCGGCCGACTGGCCGACGGCGACGACCGGGACGAGCCCCGGCCGGCGCAGCGCCGCGAACGCAAGCACGACGCTCACCGGGTAGAACGCCGCCGAGACCGGGAAGAAGCGAGACTCCGGCCGGCCGTGGCCGTCGAGGAACACGGCGCCGCGATGAACCGAATACCGGACGAACGAGCCCAAGGTCGTCCGCGGGCTGTACTCGCATGCGAAGAACGGCGAGATGTGGATGCGCTCTCGCTCCGCGACCCACCTGAGCACAGGTGTGTCGTCGTTCGCATGGCGCAGATCCGAGTACGCGGCTCGGGAACGCGCCGAGCGCCTGCAGCAGAAGATCCCTTGGCGCGAGGAAGCAGGTCGTCCCCTTCGGGTAGCGGTCGAAATCGTTGGCGTCGAAGCTCGTCGTGCGCGGGTCGTCGAAATAGCGCCGCCACGCGATCTCGGCCAGCACGTTCAGGAACGCGCCGTACGGGTTGCCCTCACTCCACGTGCACGTGCCCGTTCCAGACGCGCTCGCCGGCCTCGCAGCCGCGTCGTGGACGAACGCGAGCCCGCCCGGCCGCAACCGCACGCGACCGTCGAGCAGCAGCACCGAATCTCCGTCAGCGGCCTCGACCCCTGCCGGCGGGCCTCGAAGCGCCCGCGGTTCGGCTGAGAGACGACGCGGAAGGGGAGCTCGTCGGCCACTGCGCTGCGTACGACCTCCGCGCTCCCGTCCGTTGACCCGTCGTCGACGAGCGATCGAGCTCGGCGGCAAAGCCGCTCGACTCGAGGCCGCCACGAGAGCATGGATCGTCGTCGCGCAGATGCGGCGCCTCGTCGTGGACCGGCATGACGACGCTGAGCGAGTAGCTCACTCTCTCGCGAACGAGCTCGTCGCGCCTCGCTGCTGATACGTCCGGAGGATCCTCAGCCGGTAGAAGACCGCCGCCGTGTCCCAGAGCGCCCGCGCGACCGCCCCGCGAGCGGACCTCCGGATCCCGGAGAACCGGTAGTCGAGTCGGACCGGAAGCTCACGAACGCGCTCTTATCCGAACGCCCGCGCAACGGCGAGCAGCTCGAGGTCGAACGCGAACTGCTTGACGAGCAGGAGCGGAACGATCTCGTCGGCCACCTCGCGCCGGAAGACCTTCAACCCGACCTGGGTATCACGAACGTCGAGCTGGAACAGCAAGCGGTTCAGCTGCTGGTAGAGCCAGCTCGCGATCCGTCGAGAACGGGGGTAGTAGACGACGGAGTCGGGGTGACGCTTCGATCCGACGGCGAAGTCGAGCTGCTCTCGCCGGGCAGTCTCGAGATACGCAGGGATCGAGACCGGGGTCGAGATCGAGGTCGGCGTCGACGATCGCGATCCAGCTTCCGGTGGCTCGAGGGCGCCCATCTTGACCGCGTGCCCCTTTCCGAGGTTGTGGTCGTAGTGGATTACCTCCATGTCGACGTCGCTGCGCGCCGCGATCAAGCGCTCCGCAGTCCCGTCGATGGAGCCATCCGAGACGACGATGAGCTCGACTTCAGTCGGAAGGAGATCCCCGGCCGCGGCCCGGCGGATGACGCCGACGTTGTCGACGATCTCGTCTCCGCCGTTGTAGACCGGTACGACCACGGTCAGGACGCGGCCTCCGAGTCGTTCGAGTGCTGGAGTCCAAGACGGCGGGGTCGGCCAAGCGGCTCTGCACGCTCACCCGGCCGATTCTACGAATGGGGGCTAGACCTCGCCCGACATGGCGGCCTAGCGCCCGCAGACGAGCGTGAGGAACGCCGCATGCCTCGGCTCGAGGCGCCCGACCGCCGCCGGCAGCGGGTAGTAGCCCGCGCCCACCGCAGCTCGGACCGTCAGGCCGTGCGACTCGAAGAGCTCACGGAGCCCCCGATAGGAGAAGACCTTCATGTGCTGCCAGGAGCTTGGCCGAGCGTCCTCGTCGCGGTGGATCGCCAGTGGGTTGCCGAGCCCTGCCCGTGTCGACGTCACGTTGCTCAGGGAGAACGGCTGCCAGCCGAGCGCCAGCGCGCCGATGTTGTGCCAGCTCGCGAGGTTTTCGGTAGAGGTCACAGCAACTCCGCCCGGCCGGATGACGCGCGCGACCTCGGAGACGAAGGCATCGGTGTCCGATAGATGCTCGATCACCTGATTCGAGACGACGGCGTCGAACATTGCGTCCGCGAACGGAAGCGGTTCGTTCAGATCGGCCTCCGCGACGGCGATGCCTCGACGCCGCGCCGCGTCCGCGGCCTCTCCGGCAAGCTCGACGCCATGGACCTCCAGTGCTCTTGCGGCCTTTGCGAATCGGACAGTGCGCAGACCGTCGTCGCAGCCGAGGTCGAGGAGCCGCCCTCCGGGCGGCAGACCCCGCATGACGCGCTCCACGTTCTCGAGGTTCAGCGCCATCGCCCGATCGAACATGTCTTCCGCCCAGCGTCCGAACGCCGCCTTGAGCATCAGCGCGCGATCTCGACGATCGCGTCGACGACGCGCTCGGCCGCACGCCCGTCGACTTCGCCGACGACCTCCCGGGCGACACGGGCGCGCTCGGCGGCGAGCTCCCCGGAATCCGCGAGCGCACGCTCGATGCCGGACACGACCTCCTCGAAGCTGTCTGCGCGGTAGAAGGCGGTGGAGTGGACGAGCTCCTCGTAGTGCGCACCGGTGACGTTCAGCTCGGCATGGCGCTCGCCGTCCGGGGCTCCCTCGTCGTAGAGGACGCACACCGCCGGCCGGTCGTTGACGAGGCTGTCGAGCAGGATCGTGCCCGCGTTCGCGACGACGCAGTCGACGTGCTGGAGGAGCGTCGCGAGCGTCTCCAGATCGGTGTACGACGGTTCCTGCACCGCGGTGCCGGAAGCTCCGAGTGCCGCCGCGTACCGGTCTCTCCAGTCGCGGTCGCGCGGGTGCGGCCGGAAGAGCAGCTGGAAGCGCGCCTCCGAGCCGCTCGCGCGCCACCAGTCGGCGAGACGCTCGACGAACCGGCCCTCGTAGGGCGCGTTCGTGGGCGTGTTGCCGGCCACCAGCACGACCGGCCTGCGCGGGATCCAGGCCGAGCTCACGAAGAACGCCGTCGTATGCCGAACGAGGCCGCCGGTCGTGGAAGACGTCCGTCTGCGGCCAGCCGGTGACGGTCACGCGCTCGGCTGCGACTCCGTGGTACCGCACGAGGTCGCTCCGCATCACGTCGTTCTGGACGACGTAGCGCGCCACGTGCGGGGAGACGATCCCCTTGCCGACGGTGTGGTCCCAGCTCGCGACGTAGCCCACGACCGGGATGTCGAGCCGCCGGGCCGCAACGAGGAACGGAACCGCCGAGTGGCTCTGGACGTTGGCGACCACGACGCAGGAGCAGCTCTCGCGCATGCGGCGCACGAGCGTCTTCGAGACGTACCGCCGCGGAGAGAAGAGCCACCCGCGCGCGAGGCGGTCGAGGCGCTCGGACGAAGGCAGCCGGCCGGTGAGCGACGAGTCGAGGAAGAGGTTCGGATGACCTGGGCGCATGCGCTCGCGGTTGAAGCCGTGTCGCAGGCTGTGCCGGACCGAGAGCGGGTAGTAGCCGACGTTCCTGTCCAGCGCGAGGTCGATGCGCCGAGCCGCCCGCTCGAGCTTGCCCACGTCTGTAGGGAAGAAGTCGTCGCCGAGCGTCCACGGCACACCGCCCAGTCGCGGTGCCCACGCGTCCGCCTCGTCCGCGGGCAACACGAGGATCGCCTCGACCCTCCCTGGAAGCCGGCCGGCGAGGCCGGAGACGATCCCGCAGTCGACGAAGACGCGCGTCGGGAAGGGATCGGGAAGGACGAGCCAGACCTTCGACGCGGCGCTCAAGACGAGGACGCCCCGAGCATCCACTCGAAGCGCGTTCCGGCGAGCGCGGCGCGGACGTCGTCGGCGTTCTCGACGAAGTCGAGGCTTCGGCCGAGGGTCACCGGTACGAGGTCGGAGTGGAGCGGCGTTTCGGGATGCGACACGCCGAGAAAGTCGAGCACGCGGCCAACCGTTTCCTCGTTTCTGCCGACGAGCTCCTCGTGCGCGATCTCGAGCCTGGGCAGGCGAAGACGCTCGAGTTGGGTGCGGCCCCACGAGATCGCCTGCTCCTGGTGCTCGAGCCGCAGGCGCAGGGCAGGCCGCATCGAGCGTCACCTGCTGAGTCGGTAGCTCGTCGTCCTCCTCGAGATGGAAGATCGACGTGGCGTGTGCCACCTCGTACGAGATGACGGCGGCGAGGAGATTCGCGCGTACGAGGTGCACTGCGCGAACACGTCTCGCGGCGAGCATCGTGAGCAGGCCGCGGTGCGAACGGGCATGTCGGTACATGAGCTTGAACCCCACGGCCTGCACCCCCGGCGGCGCCGCGTACACGCGAGTCAGATACCGCGCGCGATGGACGATCACCGGGTGTCTCCCCGCTGCCGGAACGCCAGCCAGGTACGAGCCGAACGGGAGTGGTGACAAGCCGTCCGGGATCGTGTCGCCGGTGCCAGGAAGGAAGAGCTCGCGGTACGCCATGATCTTCCGGGTGGCTGTTGAGAAGACTCAACAGCCAGGCGGAGCCACTCCGCGGAAACGTGAGCACGACGAACCGCGTGGACGGTCTTGCGCTCACGCCCCCGATCGGATCCTCTGCGCGACCGACGCACCGTCGAGGCCGTGGAAGCGGAGTGCTTCGGCCGGCGTACCGCACGCCGGCCAGCCCTCCACGCCGAAGACCGTCACAGAGCGACCGTCGAGCGCACGGCGAAGCGCGTCCCCGAGTCCTCCGACGGGGGCATGGTCCTCGAGGACGAAGACACGTTCTCGAGACACCACGTGCTCCGCAAGCCAGTCGGGGTCGAGCGTGTTGAGCCAGGGCATGTTGACCACTGCCAGCTCGAGGCCGCCTCGCGAGAGCTGCTCGGCCGCGACGAGAGCCTCGTGGAGCATCACCGGCCCGTACGCCAGAAGCACGGCGTGGTCGCCGTCGCGGAGCAGCTGACCCTGACCCGGCGCAGGCAGAGCGCTGTCGAGCGCGATCCGGCGCGGGGACGGGCCGATCGCGAGCCGGAGCCCGACATTCGTCTCCGCCTCCTCGACGGCCCACCGCGTGAGTGCCGCCGTCTGCTCCGCATTCGCCGGTTGCACGATCGTCATTCCCGGAAGAGCACCGAGAAGCGAGATGTCACGGAGCGACTGGTGGGACTTGCCAGGCCCGGCCGGGATAAGCCCGGCGTAGTGGAGCGCGTACACGACCCTAGTGCGCTCGCTGGCCTGGTTGTAGATCTGCTCGTTCGCACGCGACGCGAGAAACGCGGCGAACGAGTTGACGACGGGAAGCAGGCCGTGCCGGGCGAGGCCGGCCGCGGTCGAGACCATGTCCTGCTCGGCGATGCCGCATTCGACGAAGCGGTCGGGGTAGGCGAGCTCGAACTCGCGTATCCGGCAATCCGACGCGAGGTCGGCGTCGAGGACGACGAGGCGCTCGTTCTCCGCTCCCAGCTCGACCAGCGTCTTCCCGTACGCCTCGACGACGTACTCGTCCGTGACGGCCGTACGCACGCCCGCGCCCGACTCGGGCTCGCCTTCGAGGCTGCCGGTGACGACAGCTGCGTCGGGCTCGGCGAGCTCGAGCGTCAGCGGCTCCAGAGCCAAGCGCCCGGAGCTGGGAGTCGATCCGTTCCACGAGCTCGCTCTGCGCCCGCTCGAACGCATCGTCGTCGGGCGCCCCCGCATGCCAGCGGTACGTACCGCCCCCCTCACGCAGCGCGCGCGGGTGCTCCATGAAGGAGACACCTCTGCCCTTGATCGTCCGGGCGACGAGCGCCTGCGGTCGATCCGTCTCGGCGCGAAACGCCGCAAAGGCCTCCCGCAGCGCGTCGTGGTCGTGGCCGTCACAGGTGCGAGTAAGCCAGCCGAAGGCACGCAGCTTCGCTTCGAGGTCGCCGAGCGGGAGGACCTCCTCCGTCGGCTTGTCCGACTGGAGCTCGTTGCGGTCGACGACGATCGAGAGGCTCCCGAGCCCGTCCGCCGCGGCAGACTGGAACGCTTCCCAGTTCTGGCCCTCCTGGAGCTCGCCGTCCCCGACCATCACGACGACGCGGCCTCCCCTTCCGAGCCGGCGCTTCGCCAAGGCGATGCCGCGGCCCTTGGAGATGCCCATGCCGAGCGACCCGGAGTTTGCTTCGATCCCTGGGACGCCGACATCGGGATGCCCATCGAGCCCGCCGAGCCTCCGCAGTCGCAAGAGCCGTTCGCGCGGAACGACTCCGAGCGCGAAGAGCGCCGCATAGAGGCCGGGGACGTCGTGGCCCTTCGAGGAGAAGAACACGTCCCGATCGGGATCCTCGAAGCCGAGCTCGGCGACGTTCAGCTCCTCGAACAGGAGGTGCGAGACGACGTCGAGCGCGCTGAAGCTCGACCCGAGATGGCCCGATCCTGCCCGCTTGACCGCAACGAGAGCGTTGAGGCGGCACATGTCTGCCAGCAACGCGAGGACGCCGTCGCTGCTTGCGCCGGGGGCGCGCACTCGGTCGAACTCGCGCTTCGGGATCAGCTCGAGACTCATGCGCGGGGAGACGCTAGCGTGGCCCCGCCGATGCCGCGACGAGGTGGTGGCCCGTCAGCGGCTGTGAGCGGCTTCGAATCGTGCCACGTGCTCGGCGAGTTCATGAATCCGCGCCTCGAGCCGATCAATCCGCCCCTCGAGCCGGTCCATCCGAGCATCGACTCGATCGAGCGCTCGGGAGATCCAGAACGCCTGCAGGCCAGTGAACACCGCCATGGCGGAGATGATCGTCGCGGCCTGCGCCCAGTCCACGATCCAGATCGTGCCAGGAGCCGACGGGCTGGGCAAGACGGCTCCTGCGGACAGTTCAGACCGGCGGCCGGTGCGGCGTGACGACGTCGGCGAGATCGGAGCCCTCGCCGAGCTCGTCCGTCTTCTCGCACAGAAACAGCGCCTCCGTCGACGCGGGCCGGTAGTCGGTGAACCTGGTCACGTTTCGCCAGCCGGTCCACGCCAGCTCGAGCCGGAGCGCCTGGATCGAGGGGATCGCCTTCGCCTTCCCGCTGTCGGGCACCCAGCGCAGGCGGAGCACGGCGTCGGGTCTCGGGTCGATCGTCGTCTCGAAGAGCATCGTCCCGCCGGGCTTCGTCACGCGGTTGAGCATCCCGAGCAGCGGCAGGTGGTGAATCGAGTGGTAGAGGACACCGAGGAAGAACACGAGGTCGAAGGGCTCGAGCTCCTGGAGCTCGCGGGCTTGCCGCAGATCCCCGTAGACGAAGCGATGCGGCGCGCGCAGGTCGCCGACCCAGGGCTCGTGAAGGTGCTTGTCGGACGCGAAGTCCGAGAACACGAGCTCGCTCGGGCCGAGCTCGCGGTCGATCCAGCGCGAGTGGATGCCGTACTTCGGCCCGACCTCGAGCACCCGTGCGCCGCGAAAGCGCGAGGCGTCCACGACCGCGCCCAGCGCCTCCGGCACGAGCGTGAGGTCCGGGATGTCGTCCGCGGCGGTGGAAGGGCGCTTGTCGGGAATCGGACGAGCGTCCTCCACGTACTTCGTGAGCTCGTCGAGCCGCGCGACGTTCTCGGGGCTCGGCTCGTAGACCTGGAGCCCGAGCCGAACGGCGGCCGACCACGCGCCGCGCCTCGCGAGCCCGCGCAGGCGGCTCACAGCTCGGGCCACGGATGCGCGCGGAGCACGTCCTCGACGACCTCGGTGCCCCACCCGGGCCTGGTCGGCACGCGAATCTCGCCGCCCTCGATCTCCGGCTGGACCGTGACGAGCTCGTCGCGCCAGGGCACGTCGTCGACGTCGAGCTCGAGGATGCGCGCGTTCGGGATCGCAGCACACCACTGCGCGCCGATGAACGTCGCGAGGTGCGAGTAGTAGTTGTGCGGCGCGCAGTTGACCTCGAACGTCTCTGCGAGGTCGGCGATCTTCTTCGCCTGGTGGAAACCGTTCCAGATGACGTCGACCGAGGCGACGTCCAGCCCGGCGGCTTCGAGGAACGGCCGGAAGGCGCGGTTGCCGTAGAGGTTCTCGCCCGAGCAGATCGGCATGGGCGAGCGCTGGCGCACGAGCGCGAGCGCGGCCGGGTCGAAGAGGTCGACCTCGAGCCAGAGCAGGTCGTACGGCTCGAGTGCTTTCGCCACCCGCAGGCAGCCCTCGGGCTCGAGGTTGAAGTTCAGGTCGACGATGGGTCGCGCGCTCCCGCCGGTTCCCTCACGAAACGAGTCGAGGAGCCCGACGAGCGCTTCCGCGATCTCCTCGGCACGTAGTGTGCCGCCGCCCTCGCCGAACCCGGGCATGAGCACGGCCGGCTCGTCGCCCGGGACGACGATGTTCGTCTTGAAGGCCGAGTACCCGCGCTCGACGACCTCGCGCCCGAGCGCCGCGACGTCGTCGAATGACGCGAGCTTCGGAGTTCCGGTGACCTCCCAGGCACGCGCTCGGGTCGTCCCGCAGTGCGACCAGTAGAGCGGAATCGTCTCGCGTGTCGGCCCTCCGAAGAGCTCGTACACCGGCACGCCGAGCGCCTTCGCCTTCAGGTCGAGGAGCGCGTTCTCGATGCCTCCGAGCGCCTTCGCGATGACGGACCCGGGACTCTGACGAGTGTGCCGGAAGAGCTCCCAGTAGATGCGCTCGCCGGCACGCGGGTCCCGACCCACGACGAGCGGAGACAGGTCCTCGACGATGCCGGCGAGCCCACGCGGCGATCCGTGCGAGTCGGTGATCTCGGCCCAGCCGACGAGACCGTCGTCCGTGGTGGCCTTCAGGAAGATCCACGGGCGCCAGCCCGCGTCGCAGAAGAGCGTGTCGAGGCTCGCGACCTTCACGGGGCCGGAGCATACGGTGGACGCTCAACGACGGGCAGCGATGCCGCACCGGTCTCTATGAGGTGCTCAGCGCGTTCCCAGTCCTCCTCGTCGTCGACGTTCAGGCCTTCGTAGCCTTCCGTGAAGAAAGGCGCAACGACACGACCCTCGCGCGTGCCCGTCTCGAGCACCGACTTCGTGCGGGCGATCTCGAGGGCGCTGTTCTGGACGTAGACCTCCGGCAGCGCCGGATACTGGCCCGCATGCCACGCGACGTCGAGCGCCGACTGGTCGAGAAGCGGCCGCATCGTGCGGCCGTCGTCGGCCAGGAGCCACATCTTCCCCGGGTGCTGCTTGACCAGCTGCACCGCTCGGAGCGAGTCGGCCTCGGGAGTCGACACGAGCTGCGCCAGACCGCGGCGAACTGCGTCCGGCCCACGAAACGGATTCGTCGCGCGCACGATCGCGCAGAGCTCGTACTCGTCCTCGAGGCGCACGAGCGTGTGGCGGAGCCAGTCGATGTCCGGTGACGTCGAGGTCGCGTACTCCGCCGGCCGCAGAAAGGGGACGTCGGCTTCGTACCAGCGGGCGATCTCGGCGAACTCCTCCGAATCCGTGGACACGACGACGCGCTCGAAGACCCCGCTCTGCAGCGCGGTCTCGATCGCGTAGGCGAGCAACGGATGTCCGGCGAGTGGACGGACGTTCTTCCCCGGCACGCGCTCGGAGCCGGAGCGTGCCGGCACGAAAGCGACTGCTCGCGGCCGCTCCGGTGGCGTCGTCACGGCGCCGGTACTGCCAGCTCGGCGGCGTGGGCGAGCGCCTGCTCGTACAGCTCGGAGAGCGTCGGGCACGGAACGCCCAGCCTCGTGCCCGCGCGAACCACCGAGCCTGTGATGGCGTCCAGCTCCGACGGGCGCCCTTCGGTGACGTCGCGTGCGGTCGAGGTCATGAGGTCGTAGTCCATCGCCCCGATGATCGCCCATTGGGTCGAGGGCAGGATCGTCGCTCCGTCAGCCGCGGCGATCTCGCAGGCCTCGTCGAGCGCCCTCTCGACCTCGAGTCGCCAAACGGGATCGGCGAGGAGCGCGCCGACGGAGTAGTGGGTGAGCGACGTCGCGGCGGAGAGAACGGCGGCCCGCGCCGCCTTGCTCCACAGCACCTCTCGCTCGCTCGGCTCCAGGCGAACCTCGAAGCCGGCGTTCTGGAGCAAGCCGGCAACGCGCTCCAGCGCCTCGCCCGGGAGCTCGTCGGAGGCGATCGAGATCACTCCCGTGGGAGTTGTCTGGATGATCTGCACGCGGCCGGCGCGATAGGCCTCGAACTGCGCGATGCTGCCCGCCGCGACGCGGGGACCGAGGCAGGCACGAAGGACGTCGACGTGCTCGAGGCCGTTCATCAGCGGGAGCACCACCGCGTCCGCGACCGCATCCGGATGGACCTGCGCGAGCGCCTCCTCGAGCTGGTGTGCCTTCACCGTCACGAGCAGGAGATCGACTGGCTGCACGAGTTCGTCCCGCACTTCCGTACGCGCCAGGATCGGCTCGCCGCCGGCGACCTCGAGCGAGAGCCCGGAAAGCGCCAGGACCGTGACCATGTCCCGGCGGGGCAGGCAGATCACATACGCGCCGGCGTTTGCGAGCTGAACGGCCAGCGCGCCTCCGACGGCGCCAGGGCCGAGTACGGCGACCCTCGTCATACGAGAGCAGGATCCGCGATCAGGTTGGGAGTGTCAGCCGGCGTCCCGATGGATGCGATTATCCCGCGCTGCCGAGAGTGCGGTCACGCGACTCCATACCATCGAGCGCGTGATCGTCGTCAGGCTGCAAGGCCGACTGGGCAACCAGATGTTCGAGTACGCGATCGGGCGAAGCCTCGCCGAGCGCCTGGGAACCGAGCTCGTCCTCGACTCCACCGCGATCGTGCAAGGCGCCAGACGCGGCCGACGGTACGAGCTCGACTGCTTCGACCTCGGCGCGAAGGTCTGCCCGGTCGGGGAAGTCGCGCGCCTCCGGAACCCTTCACGCCTGGTTCGGACACTCCAGCGGCTCCGGCCGAGCCGCCGTCCCTATCTCCAGCAGGTAGCGGAGGACAGCTCCCAGGCGTTCGATCCCGCCGTGCTGGCGTCGCCCGCCTACTCGTACCTCGTCGGGTACTGGCAGTTCGAGGCGTACTTCCTCGAGCACGAGGCACTGATTCGCGAGGCGTTCAGGTTTCCGACCCTCTCGGCCGAGGGCCGGCGGATCGCGGACGAGATCCGGGCGACGCAGGCGACATCGGTGCACGTCCGTCGCGGCGACTACCTCCAGCACGAGCAGCTGGGAGGGCTCGACGCCGACTACTACCGCCGAGGAGTCGACGCGATCGCGTCACAGGCCGGTGACTCCCGGGTGGTCGTGTTCTCGGACGACCCTGCGTGGTGCGCGGAGAACCTCGCTCTCCCGAATCCGCTGATCGTCGACCGTTCGCAGGCGCGCGGCGACGACTGGGAGGACATGCACCTCATGAGCCTGTGCCGGCACCATGTCATCGCCAACAGCTCGTACAGCTGGTGGGGCGCCTGGCTCGATCCTTCCCCGTCGAAGATCGTCGTCGCTCCGAAGCGCTGGGTTCGTACGGGCGCACGCGTGGGCGATCCGGTGCCTGCACGCTGGCTCAGGTTGTAGGACTGATCGTCGTCGCTACCAGGCCGACCAGCCACCGTCGACGACGAGGTTGGAGCCCGTGACGTACGAGGAAGCGTCGGAGGCAAGGAAGACGACGGCACCCAGCGCTTCCTCGGCCCGGAGCATCCTCCCCATCGGTGCGCGCGCGTTGTAGGCGTCGAGGAACTCGGCGGGCTGGTCGTTCCAGACACCGGCAAGCGTGAGCGTGTTCACGCGGACCCCGCTCTTCGCCCAGTACGTGGCGAGGTACCGCGTGAGATTCAGGACGGCCGATTTCGACACCGAGTAGGCGACCGGCTTGACGAACGTCTCGCCCCGGTCGCGACGAAACGCGTACAGGTCCTGGACGGGCGAGAGCACGCCGTAGATCGACGAGACGTTCACGATCGACCCGCGGCCCTCGCGCGCCATCGCGCCCCCGATCACCTGGCTTGCGAGGAACGCTCCCTTCACGTTCACGTCCATGACGGCGTCGAACGACTCCTCGGGGTA
Source organism: uncultured Actinomycetes bacterium (assembly GCA_963736295.1). Lineage (GTDB taxonomy): Bacteria > Actinomycetota > Thermoleophilia > Gaiellales > Gaiellaceae > GMQP-bins7. The sequence continues at coordinate 1,919,372 of CAVTOH010000004.1, read as the reverse complement.
GCTCTCGAACGGGCCGACCTCCTCCGCCGGTGCATCGGGAGGCGAGTCGAGCGCAGCGTTGTTCACGAGGAGATGCGGGACTCCCCATTCCGCTTCGACCTCCCCGAGCGCCGCCACGATCGCAGCGCGCTCGGTCACGTCCACCTCGTGTCCGACGACGCCCTCGGGCAGCTCACCGGACGCGACGTCGAAGACGGCGACCTTCATGCCTCGCTCCGCGAGGCCCGTGGCGTACACCTGCCCGAGCTGGCCCATGCCTCCGGTGACGACTGCAACCCGGCCCGAGAGGTCGAAGAGCTGGTCCGTCACGCTTCGTGCGTGCTCGGCGCCGAGACCGGCTCGGGAGCCTGCTCGACGTCGAGGAAGGTCACGTCCTGCTCGAAGGAGAGCGCGTGCAGGAGCTTCCGGCCGATGAGCTCCTCGAGCTGGTAGGGCGGAAGCCCGCCGTCCGCCGGTGATTTCGCGATCACGTCGCCGGCGGCGAGCACGTGCCCCGCCGGAAGATCCCGGGCCGCGACGAGCTTCTTGCCCATCTTCTCGAGCGGCCTTCGCTCGCTCTCGAGCGGGTGCTTGTCACGCTCGCCGATGGCTGTCGGCACGCGGTGGAGGTCACGAACGAGGCGACGCATGCCCTCGGGCATCAGCGAGAAGGCGTGGTCGGAGCCCTTCCAGGCATGGTCGAGCGTGAAGTGCTTCTCGATGACGCGCGCGCCGAGCATGTACCCGACGACCGTCATCGCGATGCCGCTCTGGTGGTCGGACAACCCGACGACGAGCTCGGGAAAGCGCTCGCGGTAGGTCTCGATCACGCCGAGGTTGAGCTCCTCGACAGCGCAGGGGTAGGCAGCGGTGCACTGCATCAGGCAGAGCTGGCCGTTCAGCGGCAGGATCGCGTCGACGGCGCGCTCCACATCGGCCATCGTTCCGCCGCCGGTCGAGAGGAAGATCGGCTTTCCGAGCGCCGCGACGTGTCGCAGGAGCGGCGTGTTGACGAGATCGGCGGAGGCGATCTTGAACGCCGGCGCGTCGAGCTCTGCGAGGAAGTCCGCGCTCGGCTCGTCGAAGACGGTCGCGAAGAGCGTGACCCCCTCCTCGCGGCTGAACTCACGGAGCTCGAACCACTCGGCCGCACTGAGCTCGAGCGCCTCGCGGTGCTCGCCGTAGGTCGCCCCGAAGCTGTGCTCGTTGTCGTAGGGCGAGTCGTACAGCTCGCTCGTGTAGAGGCGCCGGTTGTCCCGTTTCTGGAGCTTGACCGCGTCCACTCCGCACTCCCTGGCGGCGTGGATCAGCGCCTTGGCCTTCTCGACGTCGCCCTGGTGGTTGTGGCCGATCTCGGCCACGACGTAGGCAGGTCCGTCCGAGGAGATCCGCTTGCCGTCGACGATGAGCTCCGGCACGAGGACGATGCTACTTGCCCTCCCGGCTCGGAGGCTCCAGGGCCTCCCGATAGGCCCGGATGGTCGCTTGCGTGGCCTGAGCCCACGAGTAGCGCTCTCTGGCTCGCTCGCGCGCGGCAGTCCCGAACCGGTGCCTAAGCTCGCCGTCCGCGATCAGGCGCTCGAGTGCCCGGCGGAGCGCGGCCGTGTCTCCCGGACGAACGAGAAGCCCGGTGACGCCGTCCTCCACCGCGTCGAGCAGCCCGCCCACCGCCGACGCCACGACCGGTCGTCCGTATGCCATCGCCTCACGCGCGACTACGCCGTAGCCCTCGCGGCGAGAAGGGCACGCGACGACCGCGGCGCGTTCGAAGTACGGCCCGAGCTCCCCTGGCGATACGAAGCCGATCGCGTCGGGGACCGAGTCGCGAAGCGGGCCGTCCCCGACGATCACCCGTGGGATCCCCTGTGTCGCCTCGAGGAGCTCGGGCACGCCCTTCTCCTCGGCGAGGCGTCCGACGTACAGGACGTGCGGCGGCTCGACCGGATCCGCGACCTGGTCCGGGACGTCGACGCCGCTCGGGACGACGCGCACCTCGCGTGCGCCCAGCTCGCGCGCCGTCTCGGCCAGCGCCTCGGATGCGCAGAGCACGAGCCGCGCCCGCCGGAGAAGCGCGCGTGCCACCGGGCGCATGCGCCGCGCAAGCTCGGCGTCCGTTCCCCAGAGCTGGACGACGAACGGCTTGCCGGTCTTGAGCGCCGGAAGCGCCGAGGGAAGCCAGTGCGCGTGGACCAGATCAGCTCGGCGTGCGGCCCTCCGCGCAGCCCGCGCGTACGAAGCCAGGAAGAGCGGTATCGCAAGCGCAAGCCAGGGCCGCCGGCGCAGGTTCGCGGGAATGCCGTTCCCGTAGGCGAGCCCGAAGTCCCGAAAGGACGCCGGCGAAACGACTTCGACCTCGAGCCCGGCCGCCTGCAGGTGCTCGACGGCATCCCGGACGAAGACCCCGGCGACGTCGTCCCCCGAGCGCGGGTACGACGTCGTCAGCACCACGACTCTCATCCGCGCGTGCGACTCGCCGGACGTGTGAACACGGCGGGCACGGCGAGCGCGAGCACTGCGAAGACGTAGAAGTAGTAGAACGTCATCGTCAGGTAGAAGACGTTCGCCACGAGCGTCGCGACGAGCGCCGCGGTCAGGCCCCAGGCGAGCGGCCTGCACCCGTGCGGCGAGCGGATCGCCGGCCGCGGCGAGAGCGCGACCGAGCCGTCTCGCAGCTCCCAGCCGACGGAAGATCCAGAGCACGAAGACGGCGAAGAGCGCGGCTCCGACGAGGCCCGTCTCGACGATCGTCGCGACGTAGAACGAGTGCGGGCCGAAGTCGGGCCGGCCGGTGACGAACTCGTAGTACACCGCGAAGTTGTTCAGCCCGAGCCCGAGCAGCGGGTTCGTCGCGAGCACGTCCGGGATGAACTCGTACACGAGAAAGTGGGGAGACGCAGCGGCTCTCGAGGTCTGGGTGCGCGCGGTGATGACTCGCTCGAAGAAGTCCCAGCGGGCGACGACGACTGCGGCGACGAGCAGGAACACCGCGCCGAGAGGGATCCAGAAGGCCGGTCTCCGCAGATGGCGCCGGTACGGGATCGCGAGGATCAGCGCGCCGCACGCGAGCCCCAGGAGCCCGCTGCGCGAGAGCGTTGCGAGCTCGACCACCAGGCAGAACCCGAGGAACAGCGCAAGAGGTGTTCGGAGCCGGTGGCCGGGCTCGAGGCGCAGGTAGAGGGGAGTCAGGACGAGTAGCGGGATGACGAGCTCGATGCCGAGATGGTTCGGATCGCCCGTCAGCCCGTTCGGACGGAACACGCTGCGCCCGTCCACCGCGCCGAAGATGTTGATCGCGGTGTCGCGGCCGGTGATCGGCTCGATGAGGATCGCGTCCAGGTTCCCGCCACCGACCTCGGCGACCAGCAGCTGGACGATCCCGTACACGGCGTTGAGCGCGATACCGCCGCAGAACGCCCCGAGCGCATACCAGTAGAAGCGATGAGCCCGGCGCGCGAGCAGCGTGACCCCGGCGACGAGGAATCCGAAGTGGAGCACGAACTTGACCATTCCCTTCGTCCACTGCGTGAGCGCCTGCTCCGTGTCCAGGTTGAAGAAGCCGGCGAGGTACACGAGCGCGAACGCGGCGAAGAAGCCGAAGGCGACCATCGACGTGCGCGTGAGGCGCCCGTCTCCGCGCTCGGCGCGATCCCAGATGAAGACGACCAGGAACCCGGCCGTGAGGACGTCGGCGAGCGAGAGGTCGGCAGCGAGCTCCCAGTGGACCTTCGCGAACGTGACGAACAGGATCGTGGTCAGGAACAGGCAGTCGAGCGCCGGCTGGACGAGCACGCGCTCGCGCACCCTGATACCTGCAGAGAAAGCATGCGCTGTCACGGGCGAGCCGAGGGTACCGGCTCAGTCGTCGGGGTCGTGCTCGAGCGTCGGCTCCAGGCCGACCCCCCGCGCCTCGTCCGCCACCTCGGCGCCGACAGCCTGCGTCGGAACGTCGTCGAGCGCTACCCGCAGCCGACCGCATCCGTCCTGCGTGACCTCCGTCCCCTCGAATCCGACGCCCAGCACGCGGTCGAGCAACGCACTCGCGTCGTCGTAGTTCTCCGCGTACCCGAACACCACGCGAACCTTCTGGCCCGCGACCGGAGCCTGAACGCAGTCGTCGTAGCTCGGGAACCTCGGCGCACCGCCGGCGAGCGTGATCGCGGGATAGGCGACGACGGCGAGCACGACGATCGCAACCGCAAGCGCTCGCCGTGTGACCGACACCGAACCACGACCGGGCGCGGGCGCGGCGTCGCGCGCTTCGCCCTTCCCACGCCAAGCGAGCTCGAGGAGGAGAGGGAGGAGTGCGCCGAGCATGAGGAGCGGTGTCCCCACGACGCGGTTCACGAGCCCGTCACCCCGACCGATCTCGAGGCTCGGATTCGACCAGTACGTCCACGTGCACCCGAGCACCGCGGTCACGAGCAGCGTCATCGAGAAGACCGCTTCCCGTCGTGCTCCGGCGAGGAACGCGAGCACCGCGGACGCAATGGCGAGCGTGGGAACGAGCAGCCACAGCTCGTAGTCGAAGAGCACCGACACGACGAGGTCGAGAGACGGCCAGAAGCGGTCGAGATGATCGAACACGCCGAGGTAGCCGGCTTCGGGCGCATCGCTCGGAATGTCCTTCGCCGTGAACCAGACGCGCCACGGGAGAGCGAGCGCGAACGCGACAAGTGCCGCCGCCCCGAGCCTGGGCCAGGCCCGCCGCCGTTCGAAGAACGTCGCGACGAAGGCGGCAGCGACGATGCACACGGCGAAGAGGATTCCCTCCCGCTTCGTCAACATCGCACCGCTCAGCAGGAGGGTGGCCGACCACAGCGTCCAGGACCCGGGCTCCCCGGTTCGCAGGCCCGCGATCCACAGGAGCACGAGCAGCGCTGCGACCGCGATCAGGTAGCCGAGAGGGACGTCTGCATACATGTCCGTTGCCCGGTTCCGCAAATCGGGCATGAGCAGCAGCAGGAGGAGCAGCGGGAGCAGGATCCAGCTTCGCACCCGCGGCGCCAGGAGACCGGCGACCGCGCCGACGAACCCGACCGCGAGAAACCACTGCTGCAGGTGCAGCGTCACTGCATCAGCGGATCCCATCGCATGGAAAGCGGCGGCGTGCAGAGCCGGAAGACCGGGCGGATACGAGGGGCCTGGCAGTGACGCGAAGAGCTCCGCGTCGACACCACCGGAGAAGTAGATGGACTTCGCCTTGGGCACCCACGACGCCCACACGTCCCATCCCGATCCGGAAAGCCGGCCCGGGCGGAAGAGCGCCTCGAGGTACACGAGCGATCGCTCCGATGAGCACCGCGCCGAACAACGACGGCCAGAGGAGCCGTGTACCGAGCGATCCCAGGGGCGGCAAGCGGTGTCCGCGTTTGCGGCCGGCAAGGAAGCCGCCGAGCGCGAGCGCGACACCCGTCAGGACCAGCGACACCGGTCCGAAGGGGATCCCGGCGACGAGCACCAGGGTCCAGAGCACGAACAGCGACGAGATCCCGAGGAGATACGCGACGCCCGCCAGTCGGAGAAGCTCGCTCCATGCGCGCCAGCCGCGGAGGCCGAAGAGCACCCCCGCACCCACGGCGAGCACGAAGAGGTTCAACGCGACCAGGCCGGCTATCGCTCGTACGGTCATGGGCTCATACGACCGAAGAGGACGCCGTTGCCCCCGTCGGACAGAACTTCGAACCGGTCACCGAGCTCCGCCGGCTCGCACAGGTAGCAGAACACCCAGGGCGCGTCCTCCGACTCCGTCTGCCGCCGCGGGAGGAGGAACCCGGCGAGGAAGTCGGGGGCTGCCCACTGCAGCGGGCCTTCAAGGTCCGGAGCGGCCACGACCCGGTAGCGGGCGTCCTCCGGCATCCAGAGGCGGGCGTCCTCGACGACCTGCCTGCTGCCGACGGCTGTCTCGGGCGGCACGGAGCGGGTGGCGTAGTCGAGACTGCTGTGTCGGTCGGCCCAGAAGTCGCTGCCGTCGAGCGCGTCGGTGAAGAAGCGGCTGGCCACGACCACAAGCGCCAGGGCAACGCAGATCACGGCGCCGAGCCTGATGACGCCGTACGGCCACTCGCCGAACGACGCGACGCTGGAGCGGGCGCGCTCGAGGAACTCGGAGTGCCCGCTGCCGTCGACGATCGCGGAACGATACCCGGCGCCCGAAAAGCGCGGCTACACGGTCTCGCGGAGCAGCTCTGCCAGCTCCTCCACACGGGTCTGCCGCGAAAGCCTGCGCCGGACCTTCTCGTCGAGCTCGACCGGCGGGAGGCCGCCGTCGCGGAAGCGGGCATGGAGATCCTCCAGTGCGGCGCGCAGGCCGGCCACGTCGTCTGGCGCAACCACCGTTCCGGCTCCCGTGTCGCGAATCAGTGCCGCGGCGGCGCCGTCGGGCGGGACCGCCGCGAGAATCGGCCTTGCGGCGGCGATGTACTCGAAGACCTTGCCGCTGAGAACCCCCTTTCCGCGCCCACTGGCCTCTGGCACGAGCAGGAGCAGCGCCTCCGAGTCGCGCTGCAGGCGGAGCGCCTCCGCACGCGGTGCGTACCCGACGAGCTCGAGCCGATCTCCGAGGCCGAGCTCCTCGGCCCACTGCCGGTCCGCCGCGCGAAAGTCCCCGACGAAACGCGCCACGGCGTCGAGCCCGGAGTCCGCGAGAGCCTGGAGGAACGGGCGCGGGTCGCGCTTGCCGAAGAAGCTCCCCGCATGCGTGATTCGGAAACGCTTGGCGGGGACGTAGTCGAGCCCGGCGAAGTCGTCGAAGTCACAGCCGTTCGCGATCGTTCGCACGATGCCGTTCGGCGACAGCCCCTCCAGCTCCTCCGCAATCGCATCGGAGACGGCGGTGATCGCGTCGGCGTAGCGCGCGACGAGCCGGCCGACCTGGCGGTTCGCAGCCTCCTTCGCACGCGTGGCCGTCGTGTCCGAGCGTCGGTGGGGATTGGCGACGAGAGCGTCACGGACGTCGGCGAGCCAGCGCGCGCCGGTTGCACGTTTCACGGCGGCCCCGACGAAGTGCACCGAGCCGGGTGGCGAGGTCGTGATCACGGCGTCGATGCCTTCGCGGCGCGCGATCTGGATCGCGGCCGGAATCGCCGTGAGGTTCCAGGTCACGCTGGGGTCGGGCACGAGCATCCGCCGCGTCGTGATCCGCGCATGAGCGAGCGCACGCTCGACCCCGGTCGTCCCGTACAGCTCCTCGGCCGGCCGCCGCGCCTTCGGGCCTACGTATCGCGCCCGATGGACCCACGCCTGCGTCGGTATTCGGAGATCCGGGTCGCGATGGATCCACTTCGGGTCGTCCGGAGCGAGCACGTGCGTCTCGATCCCGAGCGCGGGCAGGTACTGCGCGAGCTTGAGCGACCGCTGCACACCTCCTCCGCCGGCAGGCGGGAAGTAGAGCGTTACGAGAAGGACGCGCACTAGCTCGCCGGGTCTGGCTTCGCCATGGTGCCCGTGAACGTTACGGGCGTTGGCGATCGTCTAGGAGGGCTTCGCGTCGAGCGCGTCGAGCGTCGCCGTCCGAACGAGCCCTTCCACGCTGCGCGCCAGTTCCGCGTCCATGGTCACGAACGCGTCTGCCTGCAGCTGGGTGAGCGCGACGTACTCGGCGTCGAAGGTCTCGGACCAACCCAGTTCATCTGCGACCTCCCAGGCTCGACGCCGAAGCACGGCGTCGCCGAGGAGCCTGATCTGCATCCGCCCGATGCGGGCAAGATGCTCGCGCGCGACGTCGTTTCCAATCTCGCCCCGCTGAACCGCCTCGTGCAAGGCCGACAGCGTCTGGGAGCGCAGTAGCGTCGGCGCGAGGAGCTCGTGCTCGCGCGAGGCTTCGGCCCCGTCGCTCGCAAGACGGAGGACGACGCTGGCATCGACGACGAACCTGGTCACGGACCGACTAACGCTCGAGTCCCCGAGCGCTATTCCCCGCTCGCTGCCATGGCCGCGAAGGCCTCCCGGGCAGCGGCGACCGTGAGGTCGATCTCCGGCTCGCCGTGCGCTGTCGAGACGAACCACGTCTCGAACTGCGACGGCGGCAGGTAGACGCCGCGCTCGAGCAGCTCCCGGTGGAAGGCAGCGAATCGGACCGTGTCGGCGTCTCTCGCCTGCTCCCAGCTGTGGATCGGCGAGTCGGCGAAGAAGAAGCCGGCCATGGTTCCCGCGAGCACCGGCTGCCCCGAAACGCCCGCGTCCGCAGCAGCCTCTCCGATCCCGATGAACAGGCGCTCGCAGGCCCGCTTGGCGGCGTCCCATACGCCCGGCTCGGCCAGCACCCTGAGGGTCTCGATGCCCGCGGCCATTGCCAGCGGATTCCCCGACAGGGTTCCCGCCTGGTACACGGGACCGGCCGGGGCAACGAGCTCCATGACGTCGCGACGTCCGCCGTAGGCGCCGACCGGCAGGCCACCGCCGATGACCTTCCCGAGGGTCGTCAGGTCCGGAGTGATGCCGAACAGCGCCTGTGCGCCGTGCGGATGAGCCCGAAAACCGGTCATCACCTCGTCGAAGACGAGGAGTGCGCCGTCGCTCGTAGTGAGCTCGCGCAGCCCCTCGAGGAAACCCTCGGCGGGAACGACGAGGCCCATGTTCCCGGCGATCGGCTCGACGATCACGGCGGCGATCTCTCCCGAGTGCTGCTCGAAGAGGCGACCGACGGCGTCGAGGTCGTTGTAGGACGCTGTGAGCGTGTCCGCGACGGCGCCGGGCGTGACGCCGGGCGAGTCCGGAAGACCGAGCGTCGCAACTCCGGAGCCCGCCTGGACGAGGAGCAGGTCGGCATGGCCGTGATAGCAGCCCGTGAACTTCACGATTTTCGACCGGCCTGTGAAGGCTCTCGCGAGCCGCAGCGCGCTCATGGTGGCCTCGGTGCCCGAGTTGACGAAGCGGAGCCGCTCGATCGAGGGCATCGCGTCGCAGATGAGCCGGGCGAGCTCGACCTCGAGCGGGCTCGGCGCGCCGTAGCTCGTCCCGTTCCGCATGGCGTCCTCGAGCGCCGCGACCACACGGGGATGCGCGTGTCCGAGGATCAACGGACCGAACGAGAGCACGTAGTCGACGTAGCGGTTGCCGTCGACATCGACGATGAATGCGCCCTCGCCACGCTCGACGAAGATCGGCGTCCCACCGACGGCGCGGAACGCCCGGACGGGCGAGCTCACACCACCCGGCATGAGCTCCACCGCGGCCGCGAACAGCTCTTGCGAGGCGTCGCGCCTCACGCGTTCCTCACGCCGCGCGCTCCTCGCCCAACCACCGAGCAGCGCGGTCGCGGACCAGCTCGGCGAGGGTGGAGACGAACACCGGGTCGTCGTTGAGCGCCGGTGGCCGCTCGAGCCTGATCCCTGCACGCTCAGCAACCGCCCGCGCACGGATGTCGATGTCGAAGAGCAACTCGACGTGGTCGGAGACGAAGCCGACGGGAACGACGACGACATCGCGCACTCCAAGTTCCGCCAGCTGCTCGAGGTGCTCGCCGAGGTCCGGCCCGGCCCACGGCTCCGGTGTGCGGCCGGCCGACTGGTAGCTCCAGGACCACCGTTCACCCGGTATCGCGGCGCGCTCGGCGACGAGGCCGGCCGTCTCCCGGCACTGCGCGTCGTAGGGGTCTCCCGACGCGAGCACGCGCTGCGGGAGGCTGTGCGCGGTGAACACGACGTGGACGCGGTCGCGCTCCCCTTCGGGCCACCTCACCACGCCTTCGGTCACTCGTGCGGCGAAGGCTTCGACCAGGCCCGGCGCGTCGTGGTAGCTCGGAACATGCTCGAACTCGATTCGTCCGCGATAGAGCCCGAGCCCGTCCGCGATCCTCTGCTGGTAGCGGGCGACGGACAGCGCGCTGAAGTGAGGCGCCAGCACGAGGCTGACGGCGTGCGTGACCCCGTCCTCGACCATCTCGCCGACGACCTCCTCGATCCACGGAGACCAGTGGCGCATCCCCAAGTAGCAGCGGTAGCCGCCACCGAGAAGGTTGGCCAGAGCGCGCGACCTGCCTGCGCGTCACCTCGAGCAGCGGCGAGCGGCCGCCGATCGCCCTGTAGTTCTCGGTGATCTCCTCGACGATCGCGCGCGAGGTCGTCCTGCCGGATCGTATGTCCGCGAGGTACCCGGGGATCTCCTCGAGAGACTCGGGCCCGCCGTAGGCCATCACCAGCACGCCGACCGGGAGCTCGACGCTCACGCGGTTCGCTCCTGCACGTGCTCGACGAGCCGGCGGACGTTGTCGACCGGCGTCTGCGGGACGAGACCGTGGCCGAGGTTGAAGACATGGCCCGGCCGCCCACCCGCTCGCTCCAGCACGTCGTCCACGCGCGCGCGGAGCTCGCGCCACGGCGCAAGCAGCGAGATCGGGTCGAGGTTGCCCTGAACCGGTCGCTCGAACCCAACGATCCGCCAGGCGTCGTCGAGCGGCAGGTGCCAGTCGAGGCCCACCACGTCGCCGCCGCACGCCGCCGCATCGGCGAGGTACGCGCTCGCGCCCAGCGTGAAGTTGATCACGGGCACGCCGGCTTGCGACACGGCCGCGAAGAGCTCACGGTTCGCGGGCGCGACGTAGCGGAGGTAGTCGTCCCGGCCCAGAGCGCGGCCCGCCCACGAGTCGAACACCTGGAGCGCCTGCGCTCCCGCGCGTGCCTGGGCGACGAGGTAGTCGGCCTGCACGGTGACGAGCTTGCCGAGGAGGCGCTTCCACGCCGCGGGCTCCGAGAGCATGAACGCCTTCGTCTTCGCGAAGTCCTTCGACGTGCCGCCTTCGATCGCGTAGCTCGCGAGGGTGAACGGCGCGCCCGCGAACCCGATCACCGCGACGTCGCGTGGCTCGAGCTCGGCGCGGACGATGCGAATCGCGCTCCAGCGTGCCCGCCATCGTCTCGTCGGCAGGAGGCGCGGCGAGCAGGTCGACGTCGCGTGGTGTCGAGACCGGGTTCGCGATCGCCGGCCCGTCGCCCTTGACGAAGTCGAGGTCGAGCCCCATCCCGACGAGGGGAGGGAGGATGTCGGAGAAGACGATCGCAGCGTCGACGCCGAAGGAGTCGACGGGCATGAGGGTCACCTGAGCCGCGAGCTCCGGCGTCCGGATGAGCTCGAGCATCGAGTGCTGCTCGCGAAGGGCCCGGTACTCGGGCATGTACCGCCCCGCCTGACGGAGCAGCCATACGGGAGTCCTGTCGGTCGGGAGCCCGCGGTACGCGCGCAGGACGAGCGAGGTCGGCTCGGCGTCTGAGGTCGACGCCGGCTCGGCCGTCACGCCGCGTGGCTCTGCCACGCCACGCGCCCGACGAAGAACGGGCCGAGTCGCTCGAGGTGAAGCGAGGTCTGCTTCGTCTTGCGCATCCGCTGGACGATGACGGACAGCGGATGCAGCTCGGGGCCCAGGAGCCCGATCACGAAGTCGTTGTCCGCCTGGTCGAGCCCGTGGCACGCGAGCCGGATGTCGTACCCGAGCCCGGCTCGGCCGAACGCCATCCCCACTCCCCCGTGCTCCATCAGGATCGTGTCCTGCTCCTTCCGCGAGAGCTGCTCGAACGAGCCCGCGCGCCGCAGCGGGTACCAGATCGCCCAGCGCAGCTCGTGATCGAGCACACGGGCGCGTGGGCGGTCGACGAGCGCCTCCTCGAGATCCGGCTCGTAGCCGATCGCGTACGTCCGGCCGAGCATCGTCAGCTCGGGCTTGCGCTGGAGCTCGGAGAAGGGCGGCTGCCGGAGGAAGTTGCGCACGCTCGAGACGAAGGCCTCCGGGTCCTCGGCGAACGTCAGCACGGCGACGCCCTCCGGATCGTTGACGTCCTCGTAGAGCACGGCCTCGATGCCCGACGCCGCGAGTGCGTCTGCCAGCGCACTCGTGTCGCCGGCTCCCCCGAACGCGTGGAGCTGCATGAAGAGCCGCCGGTCGAGTGAGGTCGTCTCTCCCTCCGCCGAGCGCCCGTGCTCGGCGACGTCGGCTTCACCGAGGCTGGCGTCCTCGGGACGGTCGTCGATCCTGGCCTTCACGCGCGCTGCTGCAGCCAGGCCGCAGCCTCTTTCGCGTGGTACGTGACGATGAGATCCGCGCCCGCTCGCCGAATCGCGGTGAGCACCTCGAGGATCGCCGCCCGCTCGTCGAGCCAGCCGTTGGCCGCGGCCGCTTTCACCATCGAGTACTCGCCGCTCACGTTGTAGGCGGCGAGCGGGAGCTCCGGGAAGCGCTCGTGCACACGGCGAACGACGTCGAGATAGCCGAGAGCCGGCTTCACGAGCAGCGCATCGGCGCCCTGCTCGACGTCGAGCGCGGCTTCACGAAGCGCCTCGCGCGCGTTCGCGGGGTCCATCTGGTGGGACCTCCGGTCGCCGAACGCGGGTGCGCCCTGAGCTGCGTCCCGGAACGGGCCATAGAACGCGGATGCGTACTTGACCGCGTACGAGAGGATCGCGGTCTGCTGGTAGCCGTCCGCATCGAGCGCCGCGCGGATGGCTCCGACCATGCCGTCCAGCATCCCGCTCGGCGCGACGACGTCGGCGCCCGCCTCGGCATGGGAGACGGCGATGTGTCCGAGGATCTCGAGCGTCTCGTCGTTGAGGACGTAGCCCGAGTCGTCGAGGAGGCCGCAGTGGCCGTGATCCGTGTACTCGCACAGGCAGACGTCCGTCATCACCACGAGCTCCGGGCTCGCGTCCTTCAGCGCGCGGATCGCCTCCTGGACGACGCCGTCCTCTGCATGGCTCTCGAGACCGAGCGGATCCTTGGCGGACGGGATCCCGAACAGCAGCACCGCCTCGATCCCGAGCTCGACGAGCTCGCGCGCCTCGCCCGGTAGCGCGTCGGCGGAGATCTGGTCGATGCCGGGCATCGACGGGATCGGCGTGCGCAGGCCTTCGCCTGCCGCGACGAACAGCGGGTAGACGAAGTCGCTCGGCTCGAGTGGCGTCTCCCGCACGAGGTCGCGAAGCGCGGAGGTTCGTCGCCAGCGGCGCGGTCGCACCGCGCCCGCCACGAGTGCCTCGGCTGTACCGGCCTCGTACTCCGTCACGTCAGAACTCCTGGAAATGGGACACGAGGGCCTGAATGATGCCCTCGGAGGTCGCTTCGCGTGCAACGAGCCCGACGTGCAGCCCTGCGGCGCGGGCAGCATCGGCCGTCTGCGGCCCGATGCAGACGACGAGCGCGTCGCCGGCTCCCCCCTGCGCGGCGAGGCTTCGGGCTGCCGAGCCGCTGGCGAGCACGACTGCGTCGGCCGCCCGTAGGGCTGCGAGCTCCGCGGTTGAGCGCACGACGTCGACCGTTCTGTAAGCCGTGATCGCGTCGACGCTCGCACCTCGGCCTCGGAGCGCGTCGGCGAGACCGGGATCGGCAAGGTCCGCCTGGGGGAGCAACACGCGCACTCCGTCGAGCGGCTCGAGCTCGGCAACGATCGCGTCGGCAGCGTAACGCGAAGGTACGAAAGCAGGCTCGACGCCCAGGTCGCGGACTGCGTCCGCTGTGGCTGGACCGATCGCGGCGACTCTAGTCCCAGCGAGAGTCGGAGCCAGCGCTGAGATCGCAGCGACGGAGCTTTGGCTCGTGAGCACGAGCCAGTCGTAGCTCTCGACGTCGGCTAGCGCGGCCGCGAGCGTGGTCGTGTCCTCCGCAGGCTCGATGCGAACCAGCGGCAGCACGACGGGAGTCGCGCCACGCTCCTCGAGTGCATCTGCGAGCGGCTTGGCCTGGGCCTCGGGACGCGTGACGGCTATCCGCCGCCCCGCGAGAGGCTGCTCAGCCACGCACGCTCCGGAGGATGGCATCGGCACCAAGCGCGAGCGCCTCCAGCGCGAGCCGCCCGCCGACCTCTTCCGGCTCTCCAGACCCTTCGACCCTGACGACGTCTCGGCCGTCCGGCGAGGCGACGAGCGCACGCAGGTGCACCCCGGCATGGATCGCGGACGCGTGGGCCGCGACGGGTGCCGCGCACCCGCCTCCGAGCTCACGCAGGAACGTCCGCTCGGCCGTCGTGGTCGCCCGCGCTTCGGCGTCGTCGACGGCGGCGAGTAGCTCGAGAACGCGATCGTCGTCGGCACGGCACTGCACGGCCAGAGCGCCCTGACCCGGGGCCGGGAGCATCGTCTCGGGATCGAGCCACTCCGTGACCTCGTCGTCGAGACCGAGCCGCCGGACTCCCGCAGCGGCCAGGATCGTGGCGTCGAACTCGCCGTCGCGCACCTTGCGGATGCGGGTGTCCACGTTTCCGCGAATCGAGCGGACCTCGAGGTCGCGCCGGAGCGCGAGCAGCTGCGCCGAGCGCCGGAGGCTGCTCGTGCCGACGACCGCTCCCTGTTCGAGCTCGTGCAGACCGCGACCGTCACGAGAGACGACGCAGTCGCGCACGTCCTCACGCAGGCACACCGCCCCCACCACGACGCCCGGGGCGTCCTCGGTCGGAAGATCTTTCAGGGAGTGCACGGCGAGATCGAGCTCGCCTTCCCGAATCGCCCGCTCGAGCTCCTCGGTGAAGAGCCCCTTGCCGCCGATCTCCGGCAGCGGCCGGCCGCTCGCCTGAGTCCGGTCCCCCTCCGTGACGACGAGGCGCTCCTCGCGCGCGAGGCCCGGCCAGGCCGCTCCGAGCAGCTCGCCGACGCGCTGCGTCTGCTGCCGCGCCAGAGCCGAGCCGCGCGTGCCGACGATGACCGCCGACACGGGCGAGGTCATGGTTTCTCTGGCAGCCCGAACAGCTCGCGTACGGCGCCCGCGACCTCGTCCACGTCGCCTTCGCCTGCTCGTCCGCGGAGACGAACCGTCGGCTCGTGCAGGAGCTTCGCCACGAGCGAACGCGAGAGCCGCTCGAGCTCCGCCGCCGTCTCCGGGTCGGCCTCGCCGAGCCTCGCGAGAGCCCGGTCGAGCTCGTGCTCGCGGATGAGCTCGGCTCGAGCCCGGAATGCGGCCACGAGCGGCTCGACGTCGAGCTCGCGGTAGCGCCGACCGAAGATCGCGACTTCCTCTTCCACGATTTCCTCGGCCTTCGGCATCTCCTGGATCCTGGACGCGAGCGCACCGTCGAGGCCGGCTCGCAGGTCGTCCACGTCGAACAGGCTCACGCCGTCGACGTCACCCACGTCGCGCGCGACGTCTGCCGGAACTGCAAGGTCGACGAGGACGAGCCGCCGCTCGGGCCGCTCCGCGATCGCTGTGCGGACGACGTCGACTCCGACGACGGGTTCGTCCGAGCTCGTCGCGGTCACAGCGAGGTCGGCCCAGGCGAGCGCGTCACCAAGGTCGGTGATGCCGAAAGCAGTCGCGCCGTGCTCCGCACCTGCGGCCGTCGCCCGGTCGAGCGTCCTATTCGCTATCGCCAGGTCCGTGACGCCGCGCCCGGCCAGCGCCCGCAGCGTCTGCGTCCCGATCCGGCCCGCGCCCAGGACGAGCGCCCGCTTGCCGTCGAGGGTCCCGAGGACGCTCTCGGCGAGCGAGATCGCCATCGTGCTCGCGGTCCCCGCGCGCGCTCCGAGAGCCGTCTCGGAGCGAGTCCGGCGTCCGGCCGTGATCGCAGAGCGGAACAGGAGCTCGAGGACCGGGCCCGCGGCAGCCCCTGCGGACTCGTACGCGTGTCGAACCTGGCCGAGGATCTCTGCCTCGCCGAGGACGAGGGAGTCGAGGCCGGCAGCAACTCGCGAGAGATGCCGGGCGACGTCCTCGCCCGAGTGGACGTAGAGATGGTCGACGAGCGTCGCGGCGTCGATGTCGTGCGCGTCCGCGAGCGCGGAGACGAGGGCGTCGCGCGCGTCGTCCACGTCTTCGGCGAGCGTCGCGTAGAGCTCGACCCTGTAGCAGGTCGAGAGCGCGACGTGCTCGACGACCTCAGGGCACCGGTCGGCGCCGAGACCGAGCGAGCCGAAGCGCTCGCGCAGCTCCACGGGAGCCGTGCGGTGGCTGAGACCGAGGCAGATCAGGCGCTCCACGATGCCTCGACACTCTACTGACCTACCTCAATGAGAATGCGCCGATGCAGGCGCCTCCAACACTCCTCGGAGTGGACGTCGGCGGCACCTTCACCGACGCGGTTCTCGTCGCCGACGGAGTCGTGCGGACTGCGAAGGTACCGACCGCGGAGCGACAGGAGGAGTCCGTGCTCGCGGCGGCCGAGCTCGTCGGGGCACACGAGGTCGACCGCTTCACGCACGGGACCACGATCGCGACGAACGCGCTCCTCGAGAGGCGCGGCGCGACGACCGCGTTCGTGACGACAGCGGGCTTCGAACACCTGCTCCACCTGCGCCGCCAGACCCGCGCCGATCTCTACCGCCCGTGCGTCGATCATCCGCCGCCGCTCGTCCCGCTCGAGCGCTGTACGGGCGTGAGGGAGCGGATGGGACCCAACGGGCAGCTTGTCCCACTCGACCTGGAGTCGCTCGACGGGGTCGACGCCGATGCCATCGCCGTCTGCCTCCTGTTCTCGTTCCGTCACCCGGAGCACGAGCTGGCAGTCGCGGCCGAGCTCCGCCGGCGGCACCCGAACGCTCACGTCGTCGCCTCGCACGAGGTGGCGCCCGAGTTCCGTGAGTACGAGCGAGCGTCCACGACGGCCGTCGACGCGTACCTCGGCCCCGTTCTCGGCCGGTACCTCCTCGCCCTTTCCGGAGCATGCCGCGAGAAGGGCCTGCTGGAGCCGCTCGTCATGCGCTCCTCCGGTGGCCTCGCAACCGTGGAGGAGGCGGCCGCTCATGCCGCGTTCGCGCTTCTCTCCGGTCCAGCGGCAGGCGTGGTCGGGGCCGCGCAGATCGCACGGCTCGCCGGCGTCGACAACGCGCTGGCGTTCGACATGGGCGGCACCTCGACCGACGTCTGCGCGATCGTCGACGGCGCGGCGCGCCGCGAGCACGAGCGCACCGTCGGCGGCTTCCCGGTTCGGCTTCCCACGCTCGCCGTGCACACGGTCGGGGCCGGCGGCGGCTCCATCGCCTGGCGCGACCGAGGAGGCGCGCTGCGAGTCGGGCCCGAGAGCGCAGGCGCGCGTCCCGGGCCCGCGTGCTACGGGAACGGCGGGACGCGCCCGACGGTGACGGACGCCAACCTCCTTCTCGATCGGCTTCCAGCGAAGCTCGCGGGCGGGATCGGACTCGATCGGGATGCGGCCGCGACGGCGCTCGGCGACGCTCGACCCTGCGTCCGTCGTCGAGGTCGTGAACGCCGAGATGGTGCGTGCTCTCCGCGTCGTCTCCGTCGAGCAGGGTCTCGATCCACGCGATTTCGCGCTCGTCGCGTTCGGAGGCGCCGGCCCGCTGCACGCGTGCGCGCTCGCCGAGGAGCTCGGAATGCGCACCGTGCTCGTCCCCGCCGCTGCCGGAGTGCTGTCCGCGCTCGGTCTCGTGGCGGCGGACGAGCGCCGCGAGCACGTGCGCTCGTACGTCTGCCCTCTCGCGGAGGCGGGTGAGCTGCCGGCCGTGGGCGAGGCCGATCTCCGGTACGAGGGCCAGTCCTTCGAGCTGACCGTCCCGCTCGGCGCCGATCTCCCTGCGCGCTTCCATGCCGCCCATGCGGAGCGCTACGGCTACGCCGATCCGGAGCGGCCGCTCGAGCTCGTCGCGGTTCGCACCGCGGACGTCACGCCCGCGCCACCGGTGGACGTCACCGGCCCCGCCTTCGCCGTCACCGGCCCACACGCGCTCGAGCTCGAAGGAGCCACGGCCTGGGTGCCCGAGGGCTGGGCTGGGGAGACCGATGCGCACGGAACGCTCGTCCTCCGGAGGGCCGGATGATCCCCGTCGAGCTGCAGGTGATCGGGAGCGCGCTGCGCGCGATCGCGGAGGAGATGGGAGCAATCCTCGTGCGCTCGGCCTTCTCGGCGAACATCAAGGAACGCCGTGACTGCTCGACCGCGCTCTTCGACGCCGACGGGCGGATGGTCACGCAGGCGGAGCACATCCCCGTCCACCTCGGCGCGATGCCCGAGGCGGTCGCGGCGGTTCGCGCCCACGACCCCGCGCCGGGAGAGCCGTGGATCCTCAACGACCCGTACTCCGGCGGCACCCACCTTCCCGACCTGACGATCGTCACGCGGACACCGCTCGGCTTCGCGGTGACACGCGCCCACCACGCCGACGTGGGCGGGTCGGAACCGGGAAGCCTCTCGGCCGACTCGCGTGTGCTCGAGGACGAGGGCGTCGTGATCCCGCCCACCCGCCTCGATGATGCGACTGTCGACCGGCTCGTCGCGCAGATGCGGAACCCGGACGAGCGCCGGGGAGACCTGCGCGCGCAGCTCGCCGCGCACCGGCTCGCGGACGAGCGGATCGAGGAGCTGTGCGCCCGTCGCGGCCGCGATCGGGTTGCCGCGGCGATGGACGAGCTGCTCGCGTACTCGGAGCGTGTCGTGCGCGCAGCGTTGCGGGAGCTCCCGGACGGCCGCTACGAGGCTGCCGACCAGCTGGAGTGGCGGGACGGGCTGATCGAGATCCGGACAACCGTCACGATCGCCGGCGACTCGGTCGAGATCGACTTCGCAGGCACGGACGCCCAGGTCGACGGCAACCTCAACTGCCCGCTCTCGGTCACGCGCTCGGCGTGCTTCTACGTCGTGCGCTGCCTGACCGCGCCCGACCTCCAGGCATCCGGCGGCGCTTTCGTCCCGGTGACGGTGCGTGCTCCCGAGGGATGTCTCGTCAACGCACTCCCACCCGCTGCCGTCGTCGCGGGGAACACGGAGACGTCGAGCCGGATCACCGACGCCGTCTTCGCCGCGTTCGGACAGGCGATCCCGGTGCCCGCCCAGGGCCAGGGCACGATGAACAACCTCGTCGTCGGGAACGACCGGTTCACGTACTACGAGACGATCGGCGGCGGCCAGGGAGCATGCCCGGACGCCGGCGGTCCCTCGGCCGTCCACGTCGCGATGTCGAACACCTTGAACACGCCCATCGAGGCGCTCGAGCTCCAGTACCCGCTGCGAGTGGAGCGCTATGAGCTCCGGCTCGGCTCTGGTGGCGCGGGTGAGTACAGCGGCGGCGACGGCGTCGTCCGCGAACTGCGAGCGCTCGAGCCCTGCCGCCTGTCCCTCCTCACCCAGCGGCGGCGACTCGCGCCGCGCGGTGCGGCGGGCGGCGAAGCCGGGCTCCCGGGCCGGAACCTCCTGAACGACCGGGAACTCCCGTCATTCGTAACCACTGACCTGGAGCCGGGCGACCTCCTCCGCATCGAGACCCCAGGCGGCGGTGGATGGGCGCAACCCGAACACGCTTAGGTGTCAGGAGGAACCCGATAGAGCGTGAACCGCTCGTCCCGATAGAGCCGCGGTAGGTCGAACGAGCGACGCTGCCGCCGCCGGTCGACGACGAGGAACTCGGCGTCGTAGTCGCGCGGGATCGACAGGTCTCCCGTCGCGAGGAACCTCCGCGCATCGCGATGGCGCTCGTACGGGCGGTTCGCCTCCGTGTCGGCGACGTGGCCGGGTGGGGCGTTCGCTATGTAGACGGGCGCGAAGGCCGCGAGGCGATAGCTCGTCTCCGGGTCCGAGAAGACGATCGCGCCCGGTGGCACGACGTCACGAACGGCATCGACGAGTCCCGGCGAGAGCGTGGCGCCCGGTCTGCCGTCGACGGGAGTCCAGCGCGCGAGGCCCACGACGAAGACGGGGACGAGAAATAGCGCCGCCGCGAGACCCGCGGGGGCCTCGAGGTTCGGTCCGCGCCGGACGACCCCGACGACGAGCCCGGCCACGCCCGCGACGACCGCGACCCAGACGAACACGGCCGGCGGTCCCTCGTCGAGGACGTACGTGAAGTCGCCCGGGTACATGACCTGCAGCACGATCCCCGCGATGAGCGCGAGCGGCGGCAGGAACGGGCCGATGATGCGCGAGAGCACGCCGAGGCCGCCCGCGAACGCGAACGCGAAGGGCAGGAACCCCGCCGCCCGCCTTGCCTGCGAGATCGAGACGAGATCGGCCAACGCGGTGAAGAGGAGCGGGATCAGCATCACGGCGAGCACCGCGAGCGATCCTCCGGCGACGAACGCCGCCCAGCGCCTGCGCGCCGCGAGGGCGGCCAGCGGAAAGAGCAGGACCGCGGCGATAGAGACCGCGCCGCTGCGCGTGAACACCTCCGCTGCGAGGCTGTAGCTCGTCTCCGAGCGCACGTTCAGCTGGCCTGCGTACTGCTCGAGGGCGCGGCGAACCTCCTGGGCGTCGGGCGACACGGACGCGGTGTCGTTCACGACCGGGATGAGCCAGAGCATGAAGAGCCCGGCCGGAACGGCGAGTGATGCCAGCGCGGCCAGGCCGGACCGTAGGTCACGCCGGGCCCAGAGCAGACGGACGAGCAGGAACCCGACGAAGGGGATCCAGAGGAAGATCGCGTAGGTGGGATGGACGACGGCAAGCGCGAACCCCGCCGCGGCCGTGGACGCGTACAGCGCCGCCGACGGCCTGCGCAGTGCCTCGAACGCAAGCGCGATCGCCGCAGGCACGAGCAACTGCCGGGAAGACGTCGCCGGGAGGGATAGGACCGTGTAGGCACCGCCGTGGCCCGGCGCGAAGCAGATCATCCCCGCCTGCGCGGCGGCCACCGTGCCCGCTGCCCAGCTTCTCCTGAAGACGGCCCACCCGGCCTCGTACGCAACGACGATCGCGAGCGCCGCGAGGACGGACGGCAGATGGACGACGACCTGCTCCGGATCGACGCCCGCGACGTTCGCGACGAGCGCGAGGAAGCCGTGCCAGAGCGGGAACGCGTAACCGGGATGGAGGCTGCCGTCTGCGAACTCGGAGATCCGGTCGAGCGAGAGCTCGTCGAGCTCCAGGAGCTTCCGCGCCCGAGCGAGATGGAAGAGACCGTCGCCCTCGACGTCACGGCCTACGCGCCACAGCAGCAGCCCGAGGACGAGGCCGGCGCCCCAGGCCAGGTACTCGCCAGGCGGCGCCGACGGCGCCTTGCCGTCACGCGCGAGCAGCAGCACGAGGGCTGCCAGCGCGGCGGCCGCCAACAGCACCATCGTCATTGTCAGCGTCGCGCTCAGCGCGAACGTGACCGCGAGCGCGCCGAAGAGCAGCACGAACGACCAGCCGAGCGTCGCGGCGACCCCTCTGACGCCGAGCGCCCGCGCGAGGATCCAGCCCGGCGCGAGCACGACCGCGGTCGCGCCGAGCAGGCGCAGGTACAGCGCAATTCCGCTCACCGACCGCCTGCCGGTCGGTGAGCGTGGAGGGACGTGGGGAACCGGGAGGTTCCCCACGTTCTCAGGAAGAAGGGGGCACGTGGGGGAAACATGGTTGCCCCCACGGGAGCGAGCCGAAGGCGAGCGACGCTCACTTCTGGAGCAACGCGTCGACGTCACCGGACGCGAGCCACTCCGCCGCGTCGCGGTACGTCTCGGACCGCTCGCCGCTGAAGAGCCGCGCCCGCAGCCGGACGGCGACGAGCAGCAGGCGCCGGGCACGCTCCGCGCTCCGGTGCCCACGGTGCTTCGCGAAGAACCGAAGATGCCCGCGAAGGTTCTCGCGGTAGAGCCGCCCTCCATGCGACGCGCCGCCGACGTGTACGCACTCCGCGCCGGGGAAGAAGAGCACCTGCCACCCGCGCTGCCGGAAGCGGAAGCACCAGTCGGTCTCCTCGCTGAACAGGAAGTAGTCCTCGTCGAGCAGCCCGACCTGGTCGATAGCGCTTCGGCGCACGAGCATGCACGCGCCCATGACGAATTCGGCCTCCCGCACCTCGTCGTGGTCGAACCCGCCTCCGTAGAAGCCGTTGAAGAAATCCGAGCGCGGGGCGAGCTTCCGCAGGAAGAAGTACTCGGTGGCCAGTCTCCAGAGCGTTGGGAAACCACGGACGGAGCGCTGGAGGCTGCCGTCCTGGTTCAGGAGACGCGGGGCGATCACCGCGGCTTCCGGCCGCCTGTCGGCGAAGGTCGAGAGGCGCTGGAGCGCGTCGCCGACGAGCCAGGCATCGGCGTTCATCAGTAAGACGTACCGGCTCTCGCTTTCACGGATGCCGACGTTCCAGCCGGCGCTGAGCCCGTTGTTCTCGGATTCGACAAGGCGCACGTCGGGGAAGCGTTCGCGGACGAGCTCGACGGTGCCGTCGCTCGAGCCGTTGTCGACGACGATCGTCGTGACGTGCTCGAGGCTCGACAGGCACTGCTCGACCCACGGCAGCGCGTCGTAGGTCACGACCACGGCGACGACGGCCGGCGCCTTCTCAGCCATGCTCAACTCGAGGGTTCGTGCGGCGGCGCGTCCCTTCTCGCACCATCACGACGCCGCCAGGCAGTGCGAGCACGACGGTGACGAGGAAGAAGAGAAACCCGGCCGCAAATGCCTGGTCGGCCGGAACGTCGAGGCTGCCGAGGAAGCTGACGAAGAATGCCTCCCGCACCGCGATCCCGTTCAGCGTGAACGGAACGAGCATGACGAGGAAGAGGAGCGGCCCCATCACGTAGTACACGCGCACGTCGAGCTCGATACCGACCGCTCGGGCGCAGGCCCAGATGGAGAGGATCCGCACGGTCTGCACCGCCAGCGTCAGCACGAAGACGGCCGCCAGCAGCCGCGGCCGCGAGCGGTAGTGGTGCACACCTTCGTAGAACGCCCGCAACGGCCTAGCCAGCCGGAGGCGTTCGAGCAGCGGCTGGGCCCGACGGAGCAGGGGACGCGCCGAACGTGCGAAGAACAGGAACCCCGCCGCGATCGTCCCGAAGACGAAGACGCCCTCGAGCCAGAGGTACGCGCTCACGTCATAGCGCCCGATGGAGAGCAGGAAGCCGACCGCCCCGAGCAGCACCGTCGCCGCGCCGCCGAGCCCGCGCTCGAGCACGACGGTCCCCGTGACGTCCGCCGTCCGGCCAGGGTGGCGGCGAACGGTGTCGACGACCCGCACCGCGTCGCCGCCGAGAGAGGTCGGTAGGAGCTGGCCCGCCGTGTAGGCGACGAAGTACGCGCGGGTGAGCCAGCGGAGCCGCTCGGTGATGCCATGCGCCTCGAGGAGCCAGCCCCATCGCGCCGCGAGCACGGGCACGGTGCCGACCATGATCAGCACCGCCACGAGGAACCAGGCGACGTCGGAGTCCCGGAGAACGTCGATCGTCGCCCCGAGGTCGATCTTCCAGACGAGATACCCGACGGCGGCGGCCGTCAGGAGCAGCGTCCCGACGACCCGCGTGCTCCTGCTCACGTGTCGGCTCCCGGCACGTGAGCGTGGAGGGGTGTGGGGAACCGGGAGGTTCCCCACGTTCTCAGAAGAAGGGGGCACGTGGGGGAAACATGGTTTCCCCCACGGCGAGCCGAAGGCGAGCGCTCATCCGCGCTCCGCGAGAACGTCGAGCGTCAGCTGCTCGTACGCGACGTTCGCCGCGGCGACCGCGGTCGGCTGGCCCGGGCCGTCGTACGGCGGGCTGACCTCGACCACGTCGTACCCGGAGAACGCGAGCCCGCGGAGCGCGCGGACGTATCCGAGCGCCTCCCGCGTGGAGAGCCCGCCTGCTTCGGGGGTTCCCGTTCCGGGAGCGAATGCCGGGTCGAGGACGTCGACGTCGAAGGAGAAGAAGAGCGGTCCCGCCCCGACCCGCCTGCGGACGCGCTCGCCGTACTCGTCTGGGCTCAGCGCGACGAGCTCGTCTGTGGAGAGCACCTCGAAGCCGAGATCCCGCGGCATGTCCTCGTCCCCGGAGCCGTAAACGGACCCGCGCATGCCCGCGAGCAGCGAGCGGCTGGGGTCGAGGAGACCTTCCTCGAGCGCGCGCCGAAACGGCGAGCCGTGGTAGTAGCGCTCCCCGCAGTAGACGTCCCACACGTCGGCGTGCGCGTCCAGCAGAACGAGCCCGAGCGGCCCGTGAACCGCGGCGTGCGCGCGGAGCTCGCCGAGGACGACGAGGTGGTCGCCGCCGAGGCAGAGCGTCCGCGCGCCCGAGCGCACGAGGGGCTCGAGGTGCTCCGCGATCTGCGAAACGGTCTTCTCGGCATTCCCCGGCGTGATGCTGGCATCACCGAGGTCGGCGACCGAGAGCCGGCCGAAGACCTGCGCTCGCTGCGCGGCGTTGTACGGGCGCAGCGCGATCGATGCCGAGCGAATCGCCTCGGGACCGAACCGAGCTCCGGGCCGATTCGTCGTCGCGGTGTCGAACGGAATGCCGAGAACCGCGACGTCGACGCCCTCGGGATCGTCGACGAGCGGGCAGCGGGCGAAGGTCCGGGGGCCCGCGTAGCGCGGCGTCGTCAGCGCGTCGGGGGGCCCGTAGCGCGGTTGCACGCCCCGCAACCTACCGCCCGACGCGTCGACCTACCCCTGGCTCCGCCCCAGCGTTCCGCGGGCGGCGTCGCCCGACCCCTCGACCTCGAGGCGCGGCAGCCACTCGAGCCAGCGCGGCAGGTACCAGTTCCAGTCGCCCAGGAGCTTCATCGCGCTCGGCAGAAGGACAGAGCGGATGATCGTCGCGTCGATCAGGAGCGCCACCGCGACCCCGAAGCCCATCTGCTGAAACATGATCAGGTCACCACGTGCAAAGCCCGAGAAGACCGCGACGATGATGAGCGCTGCGCCGGTGATGATGCGGGCAGTGGACCCGACCCCGAACGTGACGGCGTCGGTCGTGTCCCGCGTCTGGTCGTACCGCTCGCGGATCCGCGAGAGCAGGAACACCTGGTAGTCCATCGAGAGGCCGAAGAGCACCGAGAAGAGGAAGAGCGGCACCCAGGCCTCGATCGTGTCCACCGTGGAGAAGCCGAACAGACCGGCGCCGATTCCCTCCTGGAAGACGAGCACGAGCAGGCCGTACGCGGCGCCGACCGACAGGAGGTTCAGCGCGACGGCGGTCCCCGCGACCACGACCGAGCGGAAGACGACGGTCAGCAAGACGAAGGTCAGCAGCAGCACGAAAGCGATGACGTAGGGCGCCGGGTCGATGACCGAGTCGAAGTAGTCGATGTTCTCCGACGATGTCCCGCCGACGAGCGCCTCGGCCTCGGTGCCCTCCAGCGCCGCGGGAATGATCTCGTCGCGAAGCTCGCGCACGGCCGCGATCGCCTCGCTCGAGGCCGGATCGCCCGTGACCGGAACGCTCAGAACCGCGACGTCGCCATCCGCGGAGTACTCGACCTCCCCCTGCCCGAAGCGGGGATCCACCCCGAGCGTCGCGCGAAGCTCGTCGAGCGCGCGCTGCACGTTCTCGCCGGCCGCGTTCGTGACGACGATCTCGGCCGGATCGGTCGTCGTCGCGGGAAAGTCGCGCTCGAGCGCCTCGAATCCCTGCTTCGAGACGAAGCGATCGGGAAGCGCCGAGACGCCGCTCGTGCCGATGCTCATGCCGAGCACCGGTAGCGCGAGTGCCAACAGGAGGGCCGTCGAGAGCGCGAGGCTCAGCACGGGCCGACGGAGGACACGACGGACGATCCTGCCCCAGAAGCGGCCCTCGGGATTGGAGGTGTCGAGCGAACGGCGCCCGAAGAACGGGATCCGAAGGGCGTTGACGCGATCCCGGAGCAAACCGAGCACCGCGGGCAGCAGGGTGAGCGCCGCGACGACGGAGACGATGCCGACGACGATCGCTCCCACCGCGAGGCTGCGCATGATCGAGTTCGGGACGAGCAGCATCCCGAACATCGCAACGACGAACACCGTGCCGCTGAAGAGCACCGCCCTGCTCGCCGTCGCACCCGACACGTCGATTGCGTCGAGCTCGCCCCGGCCGTGGCCGCGCTCCTCGCGGTAGCGCGAGACGATGAACAGCGAGTAGTCGATCCCGAGCGCGAGGCCCATCCCAGTGAGCATGTTCACGAGGAAGATCGAGAGCTCGAACTGCTGCGCCAGAACCGCGCTGATGCCCAGGGCGACCAGTATCGAGACGACGGCCATCAGCAGCGGAATGAGCCCGGCCACGACCGCGCCGAACACGAGCAGCAGGATGATGAGCGCGGCCGGGAGGCCGAACTGGAGCTCGCCCTTTTCGAGATCTTCCTGGGACAGGAGGTTGAAGTCGTGGTCGAGCGTCAGCTCGCCCGTGACGGATACCGCGAAGGCCGAGTCCTCGGCGGCCTCCTCGGCGGCCGAGATGACGTCGGCCGCCTCGTCCTCATCGAAGATCCCGAGCGGGACGATCGTGGCGTGCCGGTCCTCCGAGACGAGTCCCTCCGGCCCGTCGAGGTACGTGCGCGCCTCCGCGAGCGGCCGCAGTGGGCTCTCCGAGACGAACGTGCGAACGAAGGTCGAGAACTCCCCGGAGTCGACCGTGAGCTCGTCGGAGCGGATGACGAGGATGTCGCTCACGATCTCGCCGGGCCGCGGCGGGAACGCTCGGAATCGGACATCGTCCGCGCGCTCGGACTGCGGATTGTTCGTCGGGGCCCCTTCGGTGGTGAGGTCCAGCAACGTGGCAATCGCCGCGATCGCAAGCACGATCGCGACGATCCACGCGCCGACGACTCGCCAGGGGTGGCGGGCGCTCGCCGAAGCGAGCGCCCGCGTCCCCAGCCTGCTCATGCGGCTTCCACCTGCGGGGCGAGCCGCTCGGGCTCGGCGACCGCAACTTCCGCCGGCCTCCGCTTGCGCGGGATGAGGAGCGACAGCGCCGCGCCGACCGCAACGACGATCGCGCCGACCCACAGCGCCGGCACGAGACCGTCGTTGAAGGCCGCCGCCGACTCGTACCCGCCCGCCTGCGCGAAGATCGAAGCGAGCACCGCGACGCCGAGCACCCCGCCGACCTCGCGGATGGCGTTGTTGGCGCCGGACGCCTTGCCTTCCTCGACGGGTCGCACCGCCGAGAGCACGACGTTCGCGACGGGTGCGAAGAAGAGTCCCATGCCGATACCCGACAGGATGAACGGACCGACCAGGGACACGTAGCCGATGGTCGCCGTCGAGACCGACGCGATCCACGCCAGACCGATCGCCTGCAGAGCGAGCCCGGTGGCCATGAGCGGCCTGCCGCCGATGCGATCGGAGAGGGCGCCCGCGATCGGCGCCACGATCATCGGCATCGCGGTCCAGGGCAGCACCCTCAGGCCCGACTCGAGCGGCGAGAACCCCTGCGCCGTCTGGAAGAACTGCGTGAGCAGGAAGATCGAGCCGAACATCCCGAAGTACATGAGCAGCGAGGCCCCGTTGGCCGCGCTGAATGCGCGGTTGCGGAAGAAGCGCATGGGCAGCATCGGCTGCTCGACTCGCCGCTCCCAGCCGACGAAGGCGATCAGGAGCGCGACGCCGACAGCGATGGCCGCGACGATCTCGGGGCTCGTCCAGCCGTGGCCGTTCCCGTTCACGAGGCCCCAGACGAGGCTGAGCAGGCCGGCGCTGGCGAGGCCGAGACCGGGCAGGTCGAGCGCCTTGTCCGGGCCGTACGACTCGGTCAAGCGCGTGGCGAGCGGCAGCAAGACGAGGCCGATGGGGACGTTGATCCAGAATATCCACTGCCAGGAGAGCCCCTCGACGACCGCGCCGCCGACGAGCGGCCCGGCCGCGACTGCGAGGCCCGCGACGCCGGACCAGACGCCGAGTGCCGCGCCGCGCCTCGCAGCGGGCACGGCCGCGCTCAGGATGGTCAGCGTCAGCGGCGTCACGATCGCGGCGCCGATGCCCTGCACCGCACGCGCAGCGATCAGCCAGTCGGCGGTGGGAGCGAGCGCAGCCGCCGCGGAAGCGGCCGTGAAGATCCCGATTCCGACCATGAACATCCGCTTCCGGCCGAAGCGGTCGCCGAGCGCAGCGCCCGTCAGCAGGAAGGCGGCGAACGTGAGCGTGTACGCGTTGACGATCCACTCGAGCTCCTCGATGGACGCGCCAAGGTCGACGCGGATCACGGGGATCGCGGTCGAGACGACGAGGTTGTCGAGCACGACCATGAAGAGCGCGACCGTCGTGGCCACGAAAGTCCAGAGCACTCGTTGCGTCGAAGTCATCGTTCTCCCCCTCTGTTCTCGTCGTATCAGACTAGTGAGTGGTTACTTACCAAGTGGTGAAAAAATAGAGCGTTCTAGTCCTCTTCCTTGCAGCCGGCCATGAGTCGCGCAGCCCACTCCTCCGGCTCGGGCTCGTCGTGGTACCCCATGGCCGCGACCACGTTCAGGAGCATCCCCATCGCGAAGAAGCGGGCGAGTCGTGCCCGTGACACGCCCGAGACGTGCTCGACGTACGTGTACAGGTCTCCGTATCCCTGGCGCACCGCCTCGCGCACCTCGGGCTCGTCCAGGGCGGCGGCGTAGGTCTGGAGCTGCGCCTGGAGCATCGTCGGATCGTTCGACAGGAGCTCACCGTACGCAGCACCCATGGCTGCGAGCGCGTCCTCGCCTCGCAGGCCCTCCGCGGCTTCCTGCATCGTCTCGAGCGTGCGGCGGAAGCAGCGCCGCACGCCAGCTACGTACAGATCCTTCTTCGAGCCGAAGAGCCGGAAGAGATAGGGCTGGGAGATCCCGGCGCTCTTGGCGATCGCATCGGTCGAGGCGCCGTGGAAACCGCGTCGCGCGAACTCGGCGACCGCAGCCTCGAGCACGTCCTCTCGTCGCGCCCCTGCTGTCTGCCTCGCCGTGGTCGCCATCAGGACAAGTAAGTTAGCACTCACTCACAAGCTGGTCAAGGCCTCCGCGACGATTTGTCACGACGAGACCTCGAAAACGTGCACCGGTTCGTCGAAGCCAGGCAGCGTACGCTCGCCCAAGTCCCGTGTCTCGACGTCGCGCACCTCGCCCTCGAGGAGCGCCTCAGTAGCGTGCGAGACGAGGATCTGCCCCGGCTCCGCACTCGCACACATCATTGCGCAGCGGAAGAACGCCGAGCCCATCTGGCCCATCGCCGCCATCCGCCCGGAGTGGATTGCCATGCAGGTGGCGGGGGCCTCCTCGCCAGGGAACCACGGCTCGCGCCGAAGTGTGTCCCGTACCCGCACGGAAGCCCTCAGCGCGCCCATGGGCTGCTCGAAGATCGCGACGACTGTGTCGCCGATGACATCCCGCTCGCGCCCGCCCTCGGACCTCACAGCCTCGATGACGATTTGCTGGTACCGGTGCACGGCGGCGCCTGTGGCGTCGTCTCCGAGTGTGCGTAGCATGGTTCTCCAGCCGACGACGTCAGTGTGTAGGAGCGTAACTACGGCGGGGTGCGACGTAGGACTGTCGAGCGTGCGGAGCGACGGGAAGTCCGCTGGCAACCCTTCACCGACGATCTGGAATAGGCGCTGCGATTGCTCGATGTCCTTGAGCCGGTGCTCTCCGAGGTCCTCTAGCTCGACGCCCTCGAGACCGAGATCCTCGACGATGCCAGCCGTCGCATTCGAAAGCAGGATCTGCCCGCCGTGGCCAGCGGCACAGATGCGCGCCGCGCGATGGACGCCCACGCCCACGTAACTGCCATCGTGGAGGTACGGCTCCGCCGAGTGGAGACCCATCCGTACGCGGAGCGCGACCTCGTCCGACTCCTCCGCAAGCAGCGTGCGCTGCGCTTCGACGGCGGTGGCCACCGCATCTCCGGCACGCTCGAAGGCGACGAAGAACCCGTCGCCTGCAGTATCGATCTCGTACCCGCCATGGGACTCGATCGCCGAGCGCATGATCCGGTGATGCTCGCCGCGGGCGCTGCCGAAGTCCGCGCCGAGCTGTCGTGCAAGATCCGTCGAGCCCTCGATGTCCGTGAAGAGGAACGTGACGGTGCCGCGCGGGAGCTCGGCCGGGCTCACGCCCCGATGGTGTCAAACGGGTTTCGAGGCCGCAATACGCGGCTCAGACGAATCGCGACAGAGCATCTGCGACCCGATCGAGCTCCGAGTCGGTCAGGCTCGTGTGGAAGGGGAGCGCGAGCGCTCGCTCGAACGCCCGCTCGGCTCCGGGGAACTCGCCCTGCGACCGATACGGCTCGAGCCGGTGTAGGGCCCACGTCCCGATCTGCGCCTCGATGCCCTGCGCGCGGAGCGCGGCGAGCGCCTCGTCGCGGCGGTCGAGCTGGACGACGTAGGCCTGCCAGCCGTGGCGGTCGCCGTCCGCGGCACGAGGGGTGAGAACGACGTCGCCGAGCCGCTCCTCGTAACCCGACGCAACTCGCTCGCGCGCCTGGAGCAGCTCCTCGAGGCGCTCGAGCTGCGGGATCCCGATCGCGCAGAGCAGATCGGGCAGCCGGTAGTTGAAGCCGGGCGCGGGCATGTTCCCCAGCTCCGCCCAGCCGTGGTGGCGGAGCCGGCGCACCGCCGCATCGAGCTCCGGATCGTCGGTCGTCACGGCCCCGCCCTCGCCCGTCGTCACGATCTTGCGCGGGTGGAAGGAGAAGCAGGCGAGCAGCACCGAGCGCGCCGCAGGCGACGCCTCGATGTGACGCGCCGAGCGCTCCGGCAGCGTCCTCGATCAGCACGACCTCCTCGGGCACGGACTCGCGGAGCGCCTCCCAGTCGACCGGGCGGCCGAAGAGGTGCACCGCCATGACCGCGCGTGTCCGAGGCGTCACGGCCGCCGCCACGCTCGCGACGTCGACGAGGAACGTGTCCGGATCGACGTCGGCCAGGACGGCCCGCGCGCCACAGAGCTCGACGACGTTGGCCGTCGCAGGAAACGTGTACGACGGGACGATGACCTCATCGCCTGGTCCGATGCCGAGCGCGAGAACCGCCAGATGGAGAGCGGCGGTTCCCGAGGAGACGACAGCCGCGTGCTCCGTGCCGACGGCCTCGCCGAGCGCGCGCTCGAGCTCCTCGACCTTCGGCCCCATCGTGAGCTGTCCGCTCGCGAGGACCTCCTCGACCGCGGCGGCCTCCAGCTCGCCGACGTCGGGGCGCGCGAGCCTGATGTCGCTCAAGGAGCCGCAGCCCCGAGCCGCTGGCGATACCAGGCGATCGTCCGCATGAGACCGTCGTCGAGCTCGACCTGCGCCTCGAAGCCGAGCACGCTGCGCGCCTTCTCGATGTTCGGGATCCGCAGCTCGACGTCGGTGTAGTGGAGCGGCTGGAACACGATCTCGCCGGAGCACTCGGTCAGGCGCCTGATCCTCTGGGCGAGCTCGTGGATCGTCACCGTCGAGCGCGCGTTCCCGATGTTGAAGCTCTCACCGACAGCGTCGGGATGCTCCAGCGCCAGGAGCGTGCCGTCGACCATGTCGTCGACGTAACACCACGCTCGGATCTGCGACCCGTCGCCGTGGATCGTCAGGTCGTTACCACCGAGCGCGGCCTCGATGAACGCCCGGATCGCGCCGCCGCCGATCTGCCCAGGCCCGTACACGTTGAACGGCCGGACGGAGACCGTCGGCAGGCCGAGCTCCGCGTAGTAGGCGTGCGCCATGTGCTCGCCCGCGAGCTTGGATACGGCATACGTCCAGCGGGCTTCCCCGACGGAGCCGATCGTGGTCACGTGGGTCTCGTTCACGTTGAACGCCTGCTGACCGAAGACCTCGCTCGTCGAGAAGTCGACGATCCGCTCGAGCGTGTCCATCGTCCCGACCGCCGCCTCGAGGACGTTGTACGTGCCGACGACGTTCACGCGCATCGTGCGCACGGGGCTCTCGAGCACCGTGTCCACGCCGGCGATGCCCGCGCAGTGGACGATGTGCGTCGCTCCGCGGACGAGCTCGGAGACCTTCTCTGCGTCGAGCACGTCCGCCTGGACGAAGTTGAAGTTGGCGTGCTCGCCGAGCTCGAGCCCGGTCAGAGCGTCGCGGTGGAGATTGTCGAGGGCGACGATCTCGTTCTCGTCCACGAGGCGGCGCGCGAGCGTCGTGCCGATGAAGCCGGCGCCGCCGGTGATGACGATCCGCTTGCCGCTGAGAGCCACGCGGCGAGTCTAGTTCGTGGCAGTCACCGAGCCCCGGCGGGTGCCGCCGCTCCCTGGCGGCCTGGCTCGCGGTCGCGCCTCAGCGTCGCGG
This sequence comes from uncultured Actinomycetes bacterium, assembly GCA_963736295.1. Lineage (GTDB taxonomy): Bacteria > Actinomycetota > Thermoleophilia > Gaiellales > Gaiellaceae > GMQP-bins7. The sequence continues at coordinate 1,887,650 of CAVTOH010000004.1, read as the reverse complement.
CGAACACGACGACGATCAATGCAGCGACGCTTGCGAGGGCCTTGCCGTCGCCCGCCGGCCAGCCTCGGTACCAGTCGAGCGCCTCGAAGACCGTGAGCGCCAGCGGCGCGAACCACAGGGGCGAGAGCCGCGGTCGTGCGAGTGCGATCGGGACGAAGAGCAGGACGAGGTAGTGGAGCCAGAGGATCGGCGTCATCACGAGAGCGGCCGCGAGGACGAGCGTCAGCGATCGCCGGTCGCGCTCGGGCTCGTCGGGCTCCATTCCTCGCGCGACCCGCCAGGCCAGGATCAGCAGGCCGACGCCGGCGACGACCACGAGCGCCCGTGCGGGAAGCTCGGGTAGGCCTGCCGTCCGGAGAATCGCGAATGCCGAGTACGAGTTCTCGGCTTCCACGTCCACGAGCTTGCGCAGGAGCGCCGGGTAGTCGCCGAGGCCGCGGAACCCGATCACCGCCCACGAGGCGACGCCCAGGACGAGTGCAACCGTCGCCGCTACGACCGCCGCTGGGACGCGACGCGTCATCACCGGCCAGGCGAGAAGCGGCCACAGGAACAGCTTCAGCACGATCGCGCCTCCCATTGCGAGGCCCGCGATGCCGCGGCGATCGCGATACCGCCACATGAGAGCTACGAGCAGGAGAAGCAGCGAGCCGACGGCTCCGTACTCGACCCCCTCGAGCGTGACCGGCGCGAGCAGCGCGATCGGGTAGCAGCGCCAGTCGCGGACGTCGAGCAGATACAGGCCTGCGATCGCCGCCGCGATCACGAGCAGGCTCCAGACGACGCCGGGGACGAAGACGCTGCGCACGGTCTCCGGCAGCACGGTGAGCGGCGTCAGCGCCAGCGCAAGCACGGGCGGGTATGCGTACGGCGCCTGCGGCGGTCCCTCGAAGACGCCGGGATCCATGTACGGATTCCGGCCCTCGAGCACGTCGTTCGCAGCCGGTAGGAAGACGTAGCCGAAGTCACCGGGTCTCTGCGTGCCGCCGAGCGACCCGAGCGCATTGGCCCAGAGCGAGTCGTCGTGGTAGCGGTTCGCAGTGCCACGCGCGACCGCGAAGAGGAACACGGCAGCCAGAACGGCCGCGACAGCGACGAGCCATAGTCGACGCCTCGGCGCGGCAAGCACCGCGTGACAGTAGCGCGAGGCTCCGCCGGTCGTGTTTGCAGGGAGTTAGGGAGCGTGGTTCGACACGGCCGACGGAGGTACCCTGGCTGATATGCGCGCGTTCATGGCACTCGCGCTCGTGGCCGTCGCTGCCGTTACGACCGCCGTCGGCGCAGGTCTCGCGGCTCGTGACGCGGGGCCGACGTCGATCACGGTGACGTACTGGCCCTCGGGCAGCCGCGCATCCGACCGCGACGTCTGGACGCTTCACTGCAACCCCGCCCGCGGCACCCATCCCCGGCCCGTGGTCGCATGTCGCCGGCTCCAGGCAGGCGGCTGGAAGCTCGTCGTGCCGGTGCCGCAGGGAACGATCTGCACGGAGATCTACGGCGGGCCGCAGGTCGCCCGCGTCGTCGGCGTTCTCGAAGGCCGGCGAGTCTGGGCGCGCTTCACGCGCGAGAACGGCTGTCAGATCGCACGCTGGAACCGCCTCGCGCCATGGCTCTTCCCAGCCGGCGGCGTGACGAGCTAGAACGCAACCCGCGGACGGGCTGACCGCATAATGGCCGGCGTTGGCAACGCCGCCTCCCGACACTCCGCGCCACCGCCCCGTCCTCGTCCTGGGCCTGCTTCCGGCTGGGCTGGCGCTCGCGCGCAGCCTCGGCCGCGCCGGCATTCCGGTCTACGGCGGCGTGTTCAGGCCGAACGAGTTCGGCCTCCGCTCCCGCTACCTTCGCGGACGGTGCGTCGCCACGGCCGCGACGGAGGACGAGCGCGACCGGCGGCTGCTCGACTACCTGAGAGCGCTCTCGCGGAGCGGTCGCCCCATCCTCGTTCCGGAGCGTGACGAGCACGTCGAGTTCGTCCTCCGCAACTGGGACGAGGTCGTCGAGCTCGCGGACGTGCCGTTGCCCCCGGACCCCGAGGTCGTCCACCGCCTGCGCCGCAAGGACCTGCTGCCACTCGCGGCCGCGGAAGCGGGAGTCGCCGCGCCCGCGACCTTCCCGCTCACGAGCGAAGCGGCGCTGCGCTCGGCAAGCCTCGAGCCGCCGTTCCTCCTCAAGCCGGCAGAGGGGCAGGAGTACGCCCTTCGGTTCGGGGACAAGGCCGTCGTCGCCGGCGGCGTCGACGAGGCAATCGCAGCGTGGCGTCGCGCGCAGGACGCCGGCTTCGAGATGATCCTCCAGGAGCTCATCCCCGATTCGCACGAGCAGGTGTTCTCGCTGTTCGTTTACATCGGCCGGGAGGGGGAGCCACTCGCGAGCGTCGTGGGACGCAAGGTGCGGCAGGGACCACTGCGCTTCGGGACGAGCGCGGTCTTCGAGACCCTCTTCGACGCCGAGGTGCTCGCGCTCGGTCTCAGGCTCCTCGACTCGGCGGGCTATCGCGGGTTCGCGCACGTCGAGTTCGCGCGCGATCCACGTGACGGCGAGTTCAAGGTGCTCGAGGTGAACACGCGTCTCCCCGTCTGGGCGGGAATCGCCATGACGCCTGCGTTCGACGTCGCGCGCACCGCGTACGACGACCTCTGCGGGCTCGTCGCGCCGGCCCGGGAGACGTTCCGCGGCGACCTCGCGTGGGTGTACCTCGCCAAGGATCTCTGGGTCTCCGCGCAGATGGCCCGCCGGCGGGAGCTGTCCCCGAGGGACTTTCTCGCCCAGCACATCCGCACCGGGAAGGTGCGCGCCGTGTTCGCCGTCGACGACCCTCTGCCCGCGCTCGCGAGCGTCGCGTACCTCCGCTCGAGGCTCGGTTAGCCGCGCGCATGCGCATCGCGATCGTCGATCCGCTCGGGTACACGAACCCGTACGACGACCGCCTCTCCTCTGCGCTCGGAAGCCGTGGTCACGACGTCCACCTCCTCACGGCGCCGTTCCTCCTCGACAGCGCACCCGCACCGGAGGGTTATGTCCGCGAGGAGATCTTCATCCCGCTTTCGAGCAAGCTGCTGCGCGGTGCGCCACGCGCACGGCTGCGCCGGCTCGTTAAGGGGGCCGAGTACCTGCCGAGCGTCCGGCGGCTCGTCCGGCGGCTCGACGCGCTCGATCCCGACATCGTCCACGTCCAGTGGCTCACGAGGCCCGAGCTCGACGTCAGGTGGCTCCGCCGGATCGCCCGCGAGCGGCCGCTCGTCATCACCGCGCACAACGCCCTCCCGCGCCGGGAGCGCGCGTTCGACGCATGGCGCGAGGCGCTGACGCTCGCTGCGCGCGTGGTCGTGCACTCCAGGCAGGCGGTCGAGCGCCTCGCCGACTTCGGCATCGAGCGCGCGAAGCTCGTGCGGATCCCACATCCCGTCTTCGACGCGCCCGGAGAGCTCCAGGTCGAGCCGCCGAGCGGCCGGACGCTGCTGTTCTTCGGGCTCATCCGCCGATACAAGGGCCTCGACGTCCTCGTCTCCGCCCTTCCCGAGATCAGGAGCCGGGTACCCGATGTCCGTCTGGTCGTCGCCGGCGACCCGCTCGAGCCGATCGAGCCGGTCCGCGAGCTGGCCTCGTCGCTCGGGGTCGACGACGCGATCGAGTGGCGTCTCGGCTTCGTTCCCGACCCGGAGGTCGCGCCGCTCGTGGCGTCGGCCGCGGCTGTGGTCCTTCCGTATCGAGAGATCGAGTCGTCGGGCGTGCTCGCGCTCGCCTTCGGCCACGGGCGACCGGCGGTCGTGTCGGACCTCGGCGCAGTCGGCGAGGAGGTTCGCGAGTTCGGCGCCGGACGCGCCGTGCCGGCCGGCGACCCGCACGCGCTCGCGGTTGCATGCGCCGAGCTCCTGACGGATCCCGCAGAGCTCCGGCGCGCCTACGAGGGAGCGCTCGCCGCACGAGCGGCTCTCACCTGGGACGAAGCCGCGCGCGCGCACGAAGCTCTCTACTCGGAGCTTGCGCCGACGAAGTCGACGACACTGGCCGCGACGTGACGCAGGCACAGCTCGCCGTGAAGTGGATCTCCGACCGGGTGCTCGCTGCGCTCGGGCTCGTCGTTCTCGCGCCAGTGTTCGCTGCGATCTGGGTGTGGGTGCGACGTGACGCCGGCAGACCGGTCTTCATCGCGCAGGACCGCGCAGGCAAGGACGGCCAACCGTTTCGCCTGCTGAAGGTGCGCTCGATGGTCCCGAACGCCGTCGCGGTCGGCCAGGAGCTCGGGCTCACCGACGACCCCTTCGGCGTAGTCCCGGAGGACCCCCGGATCACGAAGAGCGGCCGCGTGCTCCGCCGGACGGGACTCGACGAGCTCCCGCAGCTCGTGAACATCCTGCGCGGCGAGATGAGCGTCGTCGGGCCTCGGCCCGACCTCGTCGAGCAGGCAGCGCACTACACGGAGTCCGACCGCCGGAGGCTCGCCGTCCGCCCGGGGCTCACCGGCTGGTCGCAGACGCACGGTCGCGAGGAGATCGGCTGGCCGGAGCGGATCGAGCAGGACCTCTGGTACATCGACCACTGGTCGCTCTGGCTCGACCTGAAGATCGTCGTCCTCACCTTCGCTCAGGTCTTCCGCTCCGACCCCGAGCCGGCCGAGGACACGATGAACATCGAGCGTGCGCGCGCGGCGCGCGACCAGGCGGACGAGCCGTGAGAGAGGTGCTCGAGGTCGCCCCGAACGAGTGGGACGGCCTCCTCGACCGGATCGGCGTGCGCGATGTGTACTTCCGGCGCGCGTATCTCGAGGGCGCCGAGCTCCTCGGCCAGGGCCGGCCCGTGTACCTCCACTTCGAGGCAGCGGACGCACAGGTCGTCTTCCCCGTACTGGTTCGCGATGCGCCAGACGGCTACGCGGATGTGGGAACACCGATGGGCTACGGAGGCCCGGTCGGGTCGGGCGACGTGCCAGCTTCTGCGGAGTTCTTCGACGCGTACGACGCCTGGTGCAGAGAGAACCGCGTCGTCGCGACGTTCGCTCGTTTCCATCCCGTCCTCGCGAACCAGCTACTCGCCGAGCGCCGCTGGCATGTGGAGCGCATCGGCTCCTCCGTCGCCTGGCGGGTCGCGGGTCGGTCGCGCGACGAGCTCGTCGCCACGATGGACTCCCACCATCGCCGCATCGTGCGCAAGGGGTCGGCGGCGGAGGTGGACGTCACGATCGAAACGTCTCCCCCCGACCTCGCGGAGTTCGTCGCGCTGTACGAGGAGACGATGCGGCGCAGGGACGCGGCGGCTTTCTACTTCTTCCCGGAGGCGTACTGGCGCCAGCTGACGAAGGCGCTCGGCAGCTCGCTGGTTCGCACCGACGCGAGACTCGAGGGCGAGCTCGTCGCGAGCATCGTCTGTCTCTCCGCCGAGCCGCTTCTCCACTATCACCTCGGAGCCTCGTCGGAGCGCGGCCAGGCAGCGGGCGCGAACCACCTCCTCTTCTGCGAGACGGCCGCGTGGGCCGCAGAGCAGGGATTCGAGCGCTTCCATCTCGGAGGAGGAGTCGGGGGCTTCGAGGACTCGCTGTACGAGTTCAAGCGGCGTTTCGACCCCGAGGGCACGCTGCCGGCATTTCTCGGCAAGGCCGTGCACGACCCGGACGCGTATCGCGTGTTGTCGGGGGTCGACGAAATCGACTACGCCGGCTACTTCCCCGCGTACCGCCGCCCGAGCTGACGGCCTCGGACAGCCAAGTTACAACTTGTAACTTGGGCGCGGGTATCGTCGCGCCGTGATTCTCAAGGCCCTGTTCTGGGGAAGCCTCGGCGCGCTCGCGTGGACGCATGCCGGCTATCCGCTGGCCGCCGCAGGGCTCGCACGTCTTCGGCCACGCTCGATCCGGAAGGAGGAGGTGACCCCGGACGTGTCCGTGATCGTCGCCGCCCACGACGAGGAGGAGGTCATCGAGCGAAGGGTCGAGAACCTCCTCGCGCTCGAGTACCCGGCCGAGCGACTGCGGATCGTGGTCGCCTCCGACGGCTCGACCGACGGCACAAACGAGATCGTCCGGGAGATCGCGGCCCGCTCGGAGAACGTCGAGCTCCTCGAGTGCGAGCGAGCAGGCAAGGCGACCGCCCAGAACACCGCCGTCGCCCAGGCCGGCTCCGAAGTCGTCGCCTTCTCCGACGCGAACTCGCGCTGGGAGCCGGACGCGCTGCGAACGCTCGTGCGCAGCTTCGCCGACCCCGAGGTCGGCTACGTGTGCGGACAGCTCCGTCTCGAGTCGGCGGACGGCGCGTCCCAGGAGGGGCTCTACTGGCGTTACGAGCTGTGGCAGCGGGAGAGCGAGTCGGCGATCGGCTCGATCACCGCAGGAAACGGCGCGATCTACGCGGTGCGGCGTTCGGACTACCTCGGCTGGAACGACACCCGGATCGGCCATGACTTCGGGCTCCCGTTCCGACTCGTCCAACGAGGGCGACGCGCCGTGTACGAGCCGGACGCGGTCGCGTGGGAGAAGCCGGCGAGCGACGTCGAGGCCGAGTACGGCCGCAAGGTCCGGATGATGACGCGCAGCTGGCGTCCACTCCTGGACGGCTCGCTCGCGCGAACGGGCGATCCGCTCTTCCTCGCCGAGCTCGTCTCGCATCGCGTGCTCCGGTACGGAAGCGGCGTGCTCCACCTCGTCCTGCTCGGCTCGAGCCTGGCGCTCGCACGAGAAGGAGGCGTCTACCGGCTGACCGTCGTGGGGCAGCTCGGGTTCCTCGCGCTTGCCACGGCCGGTCGCAAACGCAAGCGCCTGCCCGGAGCAGGGCTCGCCTACTACTACCTGTTGACGACCGCCGCGACGGTCGAGGCGCTCGTCCGCTACCTCCGCGAGGGCTCGCCGGCGACGTGGCGGAAGGCCGAAGGCACTCGGTGAAGACGCTCCTCTTCGTCGGCGGAGGCCGCCACCAGCGCCGGGCGATCCTCCGTACTCGAGAGCTCGGCCATCGCGTCGTCGCTGTCGACCGCAACCCGGACGCGCTCGGTCTCGAAGCCGCCGACGTCGGCGAGCTCGTCGACTTCACGGACGTGGAGGGAGTGATCGACGTGGGCCGTCGCCACGGCGTCGACGGCGTGCTCACCGTCGCAGCGGACCGAGCCGTTCCGGTCGTCGCGGCAGTCGCGGACGCGCTTGGTCTTCCGGGCATCGGCGTAGAGACCGCACAGCGGATGACTCACAAGATCGAGATGCGTGATGCGTTCGACGCGGCGGGCGTGCCGCAGCCGCCCTACGCCGCGTTGCACTCGGCGGACGACGTCGACGCCGCCTTGGCCCGTGTGAGCTTCCCGGCGGTGCTGAAGCCGGCCGACTCCGGGGGGCAGCGCGCCGTCTTCCGGATCGAGAGCCGCGCCGAGCTCGAGCGCGATCTGGACGCGGCCCTCGACGAGTCGCCGACCGCCACGGCCATCCTCGAAGGGTTCGTCGACGGCGTGGAGATGAACGGAATCGTCGTCGTCCGAGCCGGAAAGCCGGAGCTGCTGACTCTCTCCGACCGCCTGCGGCCGCCCGGGATCGGCTTCGGCGTCGGGTGGATGCACGTGTACCCACCGTCGATCGACGGCGACCAGCTTCGCCGCTCCGGCTCGATCGCAGTCGAGGCCGTGAAGGCACTCGGCCTGCGGACGGGGATCGCGTTTCCTCAGCTCATCGCGGCACCCGACGGAGGCGTGGCCGTCGTCGAGGTCGCAGCGCGGATCGCCGGAGGCCAGATGGCCGACCTCGTACGCCACGCAGTCGGGGTCGACGTGGTCGAGGTCGCGGTCCGGCTGGCGCTCGGCGAGGACGTCCCCGACGAGCTCGCCTTGCCGCGCTTCACCCAGCCGCTTGCGATCCGCTTTCTCACGGCCTCTCCCGGGCCGCTGCCAACGGGCCGCGTCGTCGGCATCGGCGATCTCGACGCCGTGCTTTTGGCCGACGGCGTCGTGCAGGCGGAGACCTACCTCGAGCTCGGAGAGACGATCCGGCCGGTTCGCCGCGATGGCGACCGGCGCGGCTACGTGATCGCGGTGGGGGCGGACACGGCGGAGGCGGTTCGACGAGCGGATGCCGCGGCCGCGCTGCTCGAGGTGGAGGTCGCCGCCGCATGAGCTGCTCGTTCGATCTCGACCACTACCGCGAGCTCGTCGAGGCCGCGAAGACCGGCGGCTACCGCTTCGCCCGCTTCGGCGATGGCCCGGAGCCAGGCGATCTCTTCTTGCGCCACGACGTCGATCTCTCCCTTCACGCAGCCGTGGAGATGGCGGAGCTCGAGGCGGAGCTCGGCGCGACGACGACGTACCTCCTCATGACCGAGTCGGTCTTCTACAACCTCGCCTCGCCGGAAGGAGTCGAGGCGATCGCCCGCCTCCGCGAGCTCGGCCACGCCGTCGGCCTGCACGCCGTCCATCCGAACGTCGTGCTCGACGACCGCTTCGAGCCCGTCGTCTCCTGGCACAACCCGCAGTCCGAGTACATGTCGGACGAGATCCCGGGCGCGATCAACGCGTACGGCGAGCGCTACTTCTCACCGCAGACGTATCGCTCGGACTCGAACCAGCGCTGGCGGGCGGGTTGCCCGCACGAGGAGCTGCGCACGGGCTCGTTCCGCTGGCTTCAGATCCTCGTGCACCCGGAGATCTGGGTCTACCCGGGGACGACGATGGGACAGACGATGCGGGCAATGATCGCGGCCGAAGGCGCGCGCCGGCTCGAGCAGCTCGGCGCCGACGGAATCCACCTCGCTTAACAGTCGGTGTCAGACACCGGACGCAAAACGACCGAAGACGCAAGGCGGATGCTGGGTCTTAACAATCGGTGTCTGACACCGATTGTTAAGACGATGCCTGGCACGCGGGCGCCGAGCGTCCGAGAGAGTCAGTGACTGAAAGGGACCGTCCGCTGCGCGTCGTCCACTGTCCGGTCAACACCGCCGGCGTCCCGTGGGCGAACGTCGAAGCACTCCGCCGGCGTGGCATCGACGCGACCCTCGTCGTCTTCAACCGCTACCAACTCCACCCCGAGGCCGACGTCTCGCTCGAGCGCCGCGGTGGCTTCGCACACCGGCAGGCGACGCAGTGGCGAGCTCTCGCACGGCTCGCGCCGAAGACAGACGTGTTCCACTTCTACTTCGGGCTGACACTCGTCCCGCGGTCGCTCCAGTTTCCGATCCTCCGGGCGTTGCGCAAGAAGTCCGTCATGCACTACCTCGGCTCCGACATCCGGGGCAAGTCCCCGCAGGAGCTCGCATTCGGGAAGAAGGCCGGCGCTGAGGTTGTCGGCTCGTACGACGCAATGCGCTGGGTGCCGCACGCCGAGTTCGTCCCCCCGGGAATCGACGTTCAGCGGATCGAGCCCGCGCCGCCCTCGGAGCGAAGCAGGCCGGTGATCCTGCACGCGCCCTCGTCCCGGCGCCGCAAAGGCACGGACGAGGTCATCGCCGCCTGCGAGGGGCTCGACGCCGACCTCGTCCTCGTCGAGGGTCTCCACCACTCCGAGGCGTTCGAGCGCTACCGCGAGGCCGACATCGTCGTCGACCAGCTGAACGCGGGCTGGTACGGGCTCCTCGCGATCGAGTGCATGGCGCTCGGCAAGCCGGTCGTGTCGTTCCTACACGACGCGGCCGTGCAGCGCACCGAGGAGGCGCTCGGAGAGCGCGTGCCGATCGTGCGCGCGACGAGGGACGACCTCCGGGCGCGACTCGAGCCGCTCGTCGCATCCGCGGCCGAGCGCAAGCGGATCGGGGCCGAGTCGCGCCAGTACGTCGAGCGCGTGCACGACCTCGAGCGCGTCGCCGACCGCCTGCTCGCGCTCTACGCTCGTCTCTGAAAGTGGCGCTCGGCCCCCAGCTCAGGCGGCTCGGCAAGCACTCCGCGATCTACGGCCTCGGCGGCCTCGTCTCGCGGATCCTCGCCGTCATCCTGCTGCCGCTCTACACGCGGTACCTGTCCCCGTCGGACTACGGCAAGGTGGAGACGCTGATCGCGCTCACGACGGTGGCCGGAATCGTGCTCCGCATGGGCATCACGAGCGCGTTCTTCCGCTTCTACTTCGACTCGCCGGAGCCCGAGAAGCGCCGCCTCGTCCTGCGCACGTCGTTCTGGTTCACGATGACGATGGCGACAGCCGGGATGCTCATCGGGATCGCGCTCTCGCCCGAGATCGCGAACGTGCTCTTCGGGACGACCGACGACGCCGACCTCATCGCAGCCGCATTCGTCGGGCTCTGGTGCGGGATGAACTACGAGCAGCTCACGTCCCTCTTTCGCGTCGAGGAGCGCTCGGTCGCGTTCGTTTCCGCGAGCCTCACGAACATCCTCATCACGATCGGCGCGACCCTCCTGCTCGTGGTTGCCCTCGACGCCGGCCCGATCGGCGTGATTGTCGGCAACTTCACCGGGACGCTGCTCGTGTACCTCGCGCTCGTCGGCTACCGGCGCGAGCAGCTCGGCCTCCAGTTCGACCGCGGTCTCTTCCGGGAGATGAACCGCTTCGGGCTCCCGCTCGTCCCCACCGCCCTCTTCCTGTGGACGACGAACTTCAGCGACCGGCTCTTCCTCGTCAAGCTCGCCGACACGACCGAGGTCGGCCTCTACTCGGTAGGTGTGCGGATCGCGTCGGCAATGGTGCTTCTGCTCACGGCCTTCCGGCTGGCGTGGCCGGCCTTCGCGTACTCGATCGAGGACGACCGCGAGGCGCGGCGCACCTACGCGTATGTCCTCACGTACCTCGTGCTGCTCACGACCTGGGTCGCCACCGGCCTCACGCTGCTCTCCCCTTGGATCGTGGACTGGCTCGCCGCACCGTCGTTCGAGGACTCGTCGCGTGTCGTCGGCCCGCTGGCGTTCGCAGCGGTCGCATTCGGCGGCTACATCGTCGTCGCGATCGGCGTCGGGCGCGCCCGGCGTACGCAGTTCAACTGGGTCGTAACGGGCGCCGCCGCAGCCGTGAACGTGACCCTGAACCTGATCCTCATCCCGCCCTACGGGATGATGGGCGCGGCTGTCGCGACGATCGCCGCGTACGCGACGATGTTCGTCGGGATGTCCTGGTGGGCGCAGCGGATCTACCGCGTCCCCTACCAGTGGCGCCGTGTGCTGACCGCCGCTCTCGCGGGAGCGGCGCTCGCGGTCGCCGGCAAGCTCCTCGACGCCAACTTCGGCGTCGCTCTCCTCCTCGCACTCGTGTACCCGCTCGCGCTCCTCCCCCTCGGCTTCTACTTGCCGGCGGAGCGGAAGGCGATCGGCGCGCGCCTTCGTCCCGCACGCTCGTGAGGACGACTCGCGCGTTCCGCCTCAGGCGACTCGTCTGGCGCGTGCGCAGGAGCGGGCCGAGGATCGCGCGGCCGCTCTCGCGCGTTCTCTCCGAAGCGGAGCCGCCCAGGAAGCCCGTCCTCATCGCGGGCTGCCCGCGCTCAGGGACGTCCCTGCTCCTCCAGGCGCTCCTCGCCGGCGGAGACCTGCGTTCCGTGCAGAGCGAAGGGCATGTCCTCTGGGACGAGTTCCACCACCCGCGCGACCGCGGCTGGGACTCCGATGCGCTCGAGGCCGAGGATCTCACGCAGCGCGAGCGGGAGTACGTCTACCGCGCGATCCGCATGGTCGTCCGCGACAAGCGGTTCGTCGACAAGACCCCCGAGAGCTGCCTCCGGATCCCGTACCTGGACGCCCTCTTCCCCGACGCGACGTTCGTGTTCCTGCGCCGCCGCGCCGTGGCCAACGTGAGCTCGCTCATGGAGGCATGGCACGCGCGGCCGCGCTTCGTCAAGTACCGACTCCCGGACCGGCTCACGGGGCTCGGGCCGCTGAGCGGGAACCGCTGGAGCTTCACCCTCGTGCCGGGCTGGCGCGACTTGCTCGACGCGCCACTCGAGGAGATCTGCGCCCGACAGTACGTCGCGTCGAACGAGGCAGTGCTCGAGGCACGGGCGTACACGGACGACGCACGCTGGGTCGACGTCCTCTACGAAGACCTCGTCGCGCGGCCCGCGGACGAGATCCGGCGGCTGTACACCGAGCTCCAGCTGCCGTACACGGAAGAAGCGGAGGCTTTCGCAGCTGCGCTACCCGAGAACGTCTCCGCGACCTCGCTGACAGCCCCGAGTGCCGACAAGTGGCAGGAGCGGCACCGCGGCGAGATCGAGCGCATCCTGCCGCTCGTGGGACCAACTGAAAAGCGGCTCGGATACTGACGAGTTGATTTTTGTTCACTCGTTGTAGATAATTCCACCCGTGTCCGAGGAGCTCGTTCTCACCGATCCCGCGGCGGTCAAGGCGCTCTTCGATCCCGTGCGTTTCCGGCTCTTCGGCCTCTTGCGGACGCCACACTCCGTCCCAGAGCTCGCCAGGGCCGTCGAGGTGCCCGCTGACCGCCTCTACTACCACGTGCGGCGCCTCGTCGAATGCGGCCTCATCGAGCAGGTCGAGGCACGGAACGCAGGCAGGCACACGGAGCGGGTCTACGGCCGTACGGCCAAGCGTTTCACGTTCTCGGGAGAGCTCGATCTCGCCGGCGAGAGCCCTCTCGGCGGCATCGTGCGCGAGGTCGACGACGGGCTTCGGTCGGCGTCGGCCGACGACCCGGCGTCGGTCTCGTACCACGTCTACTCGCTTGCGGAAGCCCGCGCTCGCGAGCTCGAGGAGCGTCTGCGCAACCTGATCGCGGAGTACGACGACGGGGACAGCACACCGGAGGGCTCTCGCCGGTTCGGTGTTCTCGGCGTGCTGACGCCGCTCGCGGAACAGGAGCCGCTGTGATCGAGGTCCGCGATCTCCGCGGCGACGAGCTCGACTTCCTCCGAGAGATGCTCGTTGCTGCGCTCGCCTGGCGTCCGGGCGTGGAGCTGCCGCCGGTCGAGCTCGTGCTCGCGCACCCGCAGGTCGTCGTCTTCCACGAGGGTTGGGGAAGAGCCGGCGACACGGCCCTCGTCGCCGAGAACGGGGGAAAGCGCGTCGGGCTCGTCTGGCTCCGCTTCTTCACGGAGGAGGCGCACGGCGAGGGCTTCGTCGACGAGACGACACCGGAGCTTGCGATCGCGGTCGTCGAGGGCCACCGCGGCCAGGGCGTCGGGACGCGCCTGATGGAGACGATCCACGAACGCGCACGGCAGGACGGTGTCGCTCGCATCTCGCTGAGCGTCGAGGCAGAGAACCCGGCGAAGCGGCTGTACGAACGACTCGGCTACGTCGACTACGTTCCCGAGGACGAGCTCGGGCGCATGGTCAACTCTCTCTGGGTCGAACCGGAGTTTCTCCGACGCTCGCGGCGGGTAGTCGTCGGGCATGACATCCACAACGAATCGACCACGTAGCCCTCTGGGTCGCAGACCGGGAGGCCGATACACGCCGGATCCTCGATCTCTTCGACGTCGAGATCCTCGAGCAGGAGGACGACTTCACACTGATCGGCGCCGATCCGGAGCTCGGCAAGCTGACGCTCTTCGACGCAGAGGGACCGCGCGCACAGGGCAGGCTCATGGACGTCGCGTTCCGCGACCCGGGACGCGAGGACGGCCGCGACCTGGACGTCGGCGAGGGCCTCCACCTCTACCGGCTCGGAATGCCGGAGGCCGAGGAGGTCGATCTCGACCACATCTCGCTTCGCGTGTCGGATCTCGACACGAGCGTGCGCCGCTGGGAGGCGCTCGGATTCGAGCAGGTCGATCCGCGCGTCGAGCAGACCGCGCGGCTCGAGCTCGGCGGCACGTTCGTCGAGCTGCACCCCGGCACGGCGCTTCCGACCGACCGGCCGCTGCTCAACCACATCGGGCTGCTCGTCGAGTCGATCGACCCGTACGTGGACGGGGACACCGACGACCACCTCGAGATCCTCGAGGTCGTGGACGCCGAGAACTCGCGAGCCGTGTTCGTCCGAGGACCCGACGACGTCAAGGTCGAGCTCATCGAGCACAAGCCGTCGTTCGTCGAGAGCCGCTAGCGAGAGCTAAACGACGATCCGGTAGACCTGGAAGCACTCCGCGTACTCGCGGTTCACGTTCACGCCGTGGACGCGGGCGAGGTTCCAGATGTACTCGGGATCGGCGTAGCGACGGTGCTGCTGAGACGCGTACCGCGCGAGCGCGGCGACCTTCCGCTCGAGGTGGTGCTTCTCGAGGGCGATGTACGCCCCGTAGGAGAAGTCGAAGTTGTTCCAGGGCACCTCGTAGCCGAGGATCGTCGTGCGCTTGAACGCCCGGAGGCCCTCCTGCGCGATCGTCTGGTGGTCCTGATGGACGTCGTGGTGGGAGGGCTGGAAGACGACGTCGGGCTTCCACTCCTCCCAGAGCGCGACCAGGAGCTCGAGGATGTCCTGCCGTCGCTCCGGAAACGTCCGGACGTCGAAGTCGTGCACCGTGAGCGACGACTCGGAGATTCCGAGCTCGGCCGTCGCCTCGCGCACTTCACGGGCCAGCGTGTCCGGCTCGAACCCCGGCGGAAGCGAGCGCGTGGCGATCGAGAACGCCACGTAGCGCACGTCGCAGCCCCCCTCGACGAGCCGTGCCATCGTCCCGCCGCAGCCGAGCTCCCCGTCGTCCGTGTGTGGCGCGAGCACGAGCGCGCGCTTCCAGCCATCGATCACCGCGCTATTCCTACAGAATCCGTAACCTTCGCGCGCGGTGGAGCACTCCGACGCTGCCCAGGTCGCCGCTCTCCTGGGAGCACTCGGCGCGGTGCTCGTGATCCTCGGCCGACGACGCGCCGTACTCCTTCCGGGATTCGCGTTGCTCGGCGTAGCGACGGCCCTGTTCGGACGTTCGCTCGCCGGTGACGACAAGGTCGAGCTCCTGCTCACCGAGCCGACCGGCATCGCGCTCCTCGCTGTCGGAGCAGCGTTCGTCGCCCTGCTGGCCGTCGCGTTCGCGCGCTACCCGGCGGTCGTGCCCGTCGCATTGCTCGCGGCGGCGCCGTTTCGGGTGCCGGTCGAGCTGGGAGACGAGAAGGCGTTCCTGCTGGTCCCGCTGTATCTGGTGCTGGCGGGCGCTGTCGTCGCGCTCGCCGTCGGCCTCGTGCGCGGTACGAGCCCGGCGCCTCCGGCACAGCTCCTCGCGCTTCCCCTCGCAGCCTTCACCACCTACGCCTCGGTCTCCTACCTCTGGACGCACGACGAGCGCCAGGGAGGGATCGTGCTCGCGTTCTTCGTCTTTCCGTTCGTGGCCGGCTTCGGAGTCGTCGCCCGTGCGCCGCTCGCGTCGTGGCTTCCGCGCGCTCTCGCCTTCACGATCGTGGCGCTCGGCGGGCTCTTCGCCGCCGTGGGGCTGTGGCAGGCACACACGAAGACGCTCTTCTTCGCACGCGACCTCGAGGTCGCGAACGCCTATACGACGTTCTTCCGCGTGACGTCACTGTTCAAGGATCCAAGCCTGTACGGGCGCTACCTCGTGATCCCGATCGCCGCCCTGCTCGTGATCCTGCTGTTCCGGCGGGGACGACCGCTGGACTGGGTGTTGATCGCGGCGGCCGTGGCGTTCCTCTTCGCCGGCCTCTACTTCTCGTACTCGCAGTCGAGCTTCGTCGCGCTCTTCGTCGTGACCTTCGCCATCGCGGTGGTCGGGAGCGGGCGCCGGCTTCGGCTCGTTCTGGTGGTGTGTGCGCTGGCTGCATCGCTCGCTGCCGCGGGGTTCGCAGCGGCCGCGGTCGAGGGCCAGTCGGCAAAGGAGATCACGAGTGGCCGCTCGCGCCTCGTGGACATCACCCTCGACGCATTCCGGGTGAGCCCGGTGGTGGGCGTTGGGGTCGGGGGTCAGCCGCTTGCAAGCGCTGAGGAGAACGGGCGTCGGACTTCCACGCGAAGCGCGTCGCACACGACGCCGCTGACGGTGCTCGCGGAGCTCGGTGTCGTCGGCTTCGGCCTCTACGCGTGGCTGCTGGGCGCCACGGCCTGGGGTCTCTGGCTCGTGACACAGCGCCGGCGGCTCTTCGGCCTCGGGCTGGCAGCAGTCCTTTCAGTGCTGTTCGTGCATTCGCTGCTGTACGCCGGTTTCTTCGAGGATCCGCTGACGTGGGGCGTCATTGCCCTGACCGCCGCGATACTGGCTTCGACCACGCACGAAGCAACGGTTTCGCAACCGAAGCGGCTGGCACACTGACCTCGGCCGGGTCGCCGGCCGTTTTCATATGCCAAGGCTTCTCATGTGGATCATCGGCGGTGTTGCCGTCCTCCTGGTCGTGCTCGGCGGGCTGCTCGCGGCGATGTGGGTCACGAGCCGCGATACGCCTGAGGGCGCGCTCGACACGGACCTCTCCGGAGTCACGGTCACGACCGCGACGACCCCGCCGGTACGTCCGGAGCCGCCCGAAGAGGTAGGCGACAAGCTCTGCTGGCGGGAGTTCGGCGGAAATCCACAACGCTCGCTTGCCCGGACGAAGATCGACATCGGCCTGCCAGTCCGGAAGCCATCCTGGAACCGGGTGCTCGACGACTACATGGAGTTTCCACCCAGCTACTGCGAGGGCACGCTGTACGTCAACACGCTCAACGGCGCGACGTGGGCCGTGGACGCGGAGACCGGGAAGGTTCGGTGGCGTCGTTTCATCGCAGGGGCGAAGCCGTCCACGCCCGCGATCGACGGGCCGAGGCTGATCGTTGCGTCCAAGGACGGAGCGGTCACGGCGCTCGACCGCGAGAAGGGGAACCTCGTGTGGCGGATCGACACAGGAAGCGGCGTCGAGTCGTCGCCCGTCGTCGTCGACGGGCTCGTGTACTTCGGCGCACATGACGGCCGGCTGTTCGCGGTGCGGTCAGGCTCGGGCCGGATCAAGTGGGCCTACGACACGGGCGGTCGGATCAACGCCAGCCCGTCGCTATACGGACGCCGGGTGTGCGTCACCACCTACGCGGGATCGTTCTTCTGCCTCGACAAGGACACGGGCGCGAAGCTCTGGAGCACGTACATCAAGCGAGACGCGTTTCGCTACGACAGCTTCTACTCGAGTCCCTCCACGGACGGTCTACGCCTCTACGCGATCAGTCGATCTGGGAAAGTGGTCGCCGTCGACGCCCGGGATGGTGATGTCGTCTGGACGTACAACGTCGGCGGCTGGGGATACGCGACGCCGGCCGTCACTCCGGATCGGGTCTTCATCGGGGGCTTCGACGGGAACCTCCGTGCGTTCCAGCCGGGAACGGGGAACGAGCTGTGGCGTACTCACGTCGGCGGCAAGATCATCGGGTCACCGGTCGTCGTCGGAGACTTCGTCTTCGTCTCGACGATCGGACAGGAAACGCTTGCGCTCCGTGTGAAGGACGGCGCGATCAGATGGCGTTTGCCTATGGGGAAGTACACGCCCGTGATCGCGACGGAGCGCATGTACTACTTCTCGCTGTACGGCCGTCTGCTCGCGTTTCGCGGCAGAGACGCCCCGGAGGCCTAGCGACACACTCGGCACCCTGAAAGCCATGGATCGATAGGTCCGCGGCCGCGCGGCTTGAGTCTTCCTTGAGCAGCACCGCTCACGGTGCGGGCCGTGAATCCGTCTGGGATCCAGCTCGAGCAAGCGCGGAGTGGCGCGATGGTCGCGCTGGTCTGCGTGCTCCTGGTTTTCGACACGGCGTGCGACCAGGACTCGACGGCGTCATCGTCACCTGTCACGACCTCGGCACCGACGCGAGGCGAGCAGCGCGACGTGAAGCCGGCGCTCCCGCCTGCCACGCGTGCGTCTGCGCGCGTTCCGGTGCCGATTCTCATGTACCACGTCATCGCGGAGCCACCGGCAGATGCTCCGCATCCCGCGCTCTTCGTGAGCCCCGAGGATCTTGCCGGCCAGCTGGCCTGGCTCGATCGACATGGGTTCGAGGCGGTAACGCAACGGGCCGTTTGGGACAGCTGGCACGGCGGCTCGGCGCTCCCAGCACACCCGATCGTGCTGTCCTTCGACGACGGCTACCGCAGCGCAGTCTCCGCCGCACTGCCGGCGCTCGCCCGTTACGAGTGGCCCGGCGTGCTCAACCTAACGTTCGACCACGTCGGTTCGTCCGGACTTCGTCCGCGAGGCGTGCGGCGACTCATCGCAGCGGGCTGGGAGATCGACGCGCACTCGCTGTCGCATGCCGACCTGACGACGCTCGACGGAGCGGAGCTCACTCGTGAGGTGGCCGGCTCCCGTGCGGCGATCCGGCGCACCTTCGACGTTCCCGTGGATTTTTTCTGCTTCCCGTCGGGAAGGTACGACGCCGACGTGATCGAGTCCGTCAGGCGCGCCGGGTATCTCGGCGCGACGACGACGGAGCATGGCCTCGCACGAGCTGATGAGCCGTTCACCCTCGACCGCGTGCGCGTCGAGGGTAGCGACGGTGTCGATGGGGTTGCCGAGAAGCTCGGCCGTCTGGCGCAGCGCTAGGGGGATGGCTCGGCGGACACGAGGACGTCTGCCCGGTCGGCGAACTTCCCGCTGATCACGTAGAGCACGTACGTCCCGGGCTCCTCTGGAGCGCGCAGGACGAGGCGCGCACGGCGCGCGGTGCCCGACCGCCCGTCGAACAGCCAGCGATACGCTCTTGCATCGGTCGAGACGCCGATCGAGAAGCGCGTCCCCGCCACGGCCTCGACCTCCTCGCGGCGGAGCTCGATGTACCGGACACGGACCGGGGCGGCGCGAGTCCGCGCCGATCGGTTTCCGGCGCGGTCGAACGCCCGCAGGCGGATCTCGTATGTCCCCGGCCGGACCGAGCGGCCGTCGACCATTCCGAACCACACGAGCCGGCCCTCCGTCTCGCGGAACTTGCTGAGCACGCGTCTCCGGCCGTCGACCAGCATCATCGCCCGCGCCGGCTCGTCGATTTCGTAGAACGCGGTGACACGGTCCCTGCGATCGTCGCCGTCGGGGGAGAAGACGCGTGGGACAACCCGTCCGAGCGTGATGGTCGGAGCGGTCGTGTCGATGCGAATCGGGTTCGGCAACACGATCGTCCGCCCGTGCTGTCGCAACCGCACCCGCGGGCGGTACAGGCCCTCGGGGACGACCCGGTTCGCATCGTCACGACCGTCCCAGGTGTAGGACACCCTCCCAGCCTGCTCGAGCCTGCCCCGGACGAGCGTGCGGACCGGATTGCCGGAGGAGTCGAGCATGTCGACCGTGATGATCGACCGCCGCCGCAGGCGGAACGAGATCACCGCAATGTCCCTCGCGCACTCGCAGACCGGGGAGAAGACCTTGTCGACACGGGTCCCCGTAATGGGGCTCTTCTCCAGCTTGAGCCGCTCGGTGACGGCGAACGCCGCTGCTGTCGCACCGAGCAGGCCGAGGACTACGAGGAGCTGGGGAAGCCGGCGCCCCAACGAAGCTCAGCGTTCGAGACCGCGGACGAGCACGAACGGCTCGGCGTACTCGCAACCGGCGGTCGCACCGTGGAACTCGGCTGCGGCACGGATTGCCCGTTCGCTGCGGGGGTGCGGGTACGGCCGCTGCTCCGTCTCGTAGTGGGCGAAGGCGGCGAGCTTCCGCTCGAAGGTCGAGGTGATGTCGACGAACCAGTTCGGGACGAACCAGTTCTGTGGCGCAGGCGTCCACTCGGTGCTCGAGGTCGGCGCGTACGTCAGCAGACGCCGCACGGCCTGGCCCGGCGTCGGCCGGGTGGCCACGGCGACCGAGTCGAAGAGCGCCCGGTGGTCGAGGTTGACGTCCGGCTGTGCCGTGTACACGACCTCGGGCCCGAGCTCGCGGATCTGCTCCTCCACCACCCGGTTCAGCTCGACATGCGGCACGGTGTCGAGGCGCATGTCCGGAAGATCGAGGTGGACGTAGTCGCTCACGCCGAGCTCGGCGGCTGCGCGTACGGCCTCGCCCTCCTTGCGGGCGCGCGTGTCGGCGTCTCCCGGGTACTGGGTCGACGATCCGTCCGTGACCACGAGAATGCGAACCTCGTCCCCACCGTCGGTGTGGACAGCGATCGTGCCTCCCATCCCGAGCACCTCGTCGTCGGGATGCGCTGCGATGACGAGCACACGGTTCATCCGAGTCGTGCTCCGACCACGAGGCCGCCGGCCTTCGTCTCGACCTCCTCGAGAACGACCGCGCCGTCGCCGCACGCCACGACCGGGCCCTCCGCACGCTCGGCGACGATCGTCCCCGCCGGCGCCGGCTGCTCGAGCTCCACGGGCGTGGCACGCCAGACGACGACCTTCTCGTCGTCGAGGTAGGTAAAGGCGCCGGGATATGGCCTGGTCTGGGCACGCACCCAGTCGTACACGAACGGGGCGCGCGTCTCCCAGTCGATGATCCCGTCGGAAGGAGCCCGCTTCGGCCAGTAGCTCGCGCGGTTCGGGTCCTGTGGCAGTCGCGAGGCGCTCGAGGCCACGATCCCGGGGACGCACTCGCGGATCAGGTCGACATGGGCGACCGCGAGCTTCGCGAAGAGCGTCGTCGCCGTCTCGTCGGGTGCGATCTCGACGACGGCCTGCCCCACGATCGCCCCCGAGTCCGCTGTCGCGTCCACGATCTCGAAGAGCGTCACACCGGTGCGCGCAAGGCCACTCAGGATCGCCCACGGGATCGGCGCTCGCCCGCGATGGCGGGGAAGCAGCGTCGGGTGCATCCCGAAGACGCCCTCCTTCGCGAGCGCGATGAACGGGTCGTGCACGAGCTGAGACCAGCCCACGACGAAGACCAGCTCGGGGTCGAGCCGTCGAACCTGGTTCAACGTCTCCGGGGAGTTGATGTCACGCGTTTCGATGAGCGCCGCGTCGTGCCGGATCGCGACCTCGTCGAACGCGCACTGGCCCGACCGGTTCGGGTCGATGGGACCGGGCAACGTCACGACGCCCACGAGGTCCGCTCCCGCCTTGGCCGCGGCCTCGAGGCAGTCGCGTCCGATCGTGTCGAAGCTGACCCAGACGGTGCGCACAGCGGCGCGATGGTATCGAGCCTCTACTCGACGACCGGCGGGAGCCTATCGCTGCGCCCTCGCTGGATCCGGAGCCAGCTGTGCCGCCCGAGGTAGACGAGCAGCGCGACCAGCCCTGCCGCCAGCACCACGACGACGATCGTTCCGGCGAACGGCACGTCCAGCAGCTTGATGCCGGCCAGGCCGAGCACGCCGGCGAGCACGAGCCGCAGCCGCGCCTCGGGAATCTTGATGCTGACGCGCCCGCCGATGAGAACGCCGGGGATCGAGCCGAGCAGAAGCCAGAAGAGGATCCCGAAGTCGACGTTGCCCGCGGCCCAGTGGGCGGCACCCGCGATGTAGAGCAGAAGGGCGGCGTGGAAGATGTCGGTGCCGACGACCTTGTGCGCGCGCAGCGGGAAGATAACGAGCAGCGTGAGGCCGAAGAAGACGCCGCTCCCGACGGACGTCAGCCCGACGATGAAGCCGCCGAAGGCGCCGATCAGGATCGCCGCGGCGCAGTCCCGCCGGCTCAGCCGTCCCGGCATCTCGCCCGTCGCTTCCGGGTGCACGAGGCTCTTGGCGACGAGCCCCGCCGCGCCGAAGAGCAGCGCGGCTCCCAGCACCTGCCCCATCACCGACTCGACGTCGTCGCCGTAGCGCTCCGTGAGCTGCACCGAGACCCACACTCCGACGAGCGACATCGGGGCCGAGCCGATGAGCATCCAGCCCGCAAGCCTCGCGCGGACGTTGCCCATCCGCCGGTGCTGGACCGCTCCGACGGTCTTGAACACAGCACCGTGCGCGATATCGGTCCCGATCGCCGTCGTGGGCGAGATCCCGAACAGGAAGACGAGGATCGGCGTCATCAGCGACCCGCCGCCCATCCCCGTCATCCCGACGAGGATCCCGGTCAGCAGGCCGGTGACGGTGAGCTGCCAGGTCACCGGGCTCTCCGGTGGTCCCTAGTCCTGCCGATATGCGTCGATGAGCACCTGAGCAACCTCGGGGCGCGTGAACTCGACCGGCGGGACGTCGCCCTCACCGAGCATCTCGCGCACCTTGGTTCCGGAGAGGAACACGCGATCCTCGGCTCCGTGCGGGCACGACTTCGTGCTCGCCATCGACCCGCAGACGTTGCACCAGAACGTGTGCTCGAAGAACATCGGCTCGACATCGAGCTCGTGAGGCGCGAACTCGTCGAAGATGAGCTGCGCGTCGTAGGACCCGTAGTAGTCGCCGACGCCCGCGTGGTCACGCCCGACGATGAAGTGCGAGCACCCGTAGTTCTTGCGGCAGATCGCGTGCCAGATGGCCTCGCGCGGTCCTGCGTAGCGCATGGCGGCTGGGAACGCCGAGAGGAGCACACGGTCTTCCGGGTAGTAGCCGGCGAGCAGCGTGTTGTAGCAATCCACCCGCACGGCAACCGGGACGTCGTCCGACTTCGTCTCACCGACGAGCGGGTGGACGAGCAGGCCGTCGACGGTCTCGAGCGCGACCTTGGTCAGGTACTCGTGCGCACGGTGGATCGGGTTCCGGGTTTGAAATCCGACAACGCGCTTCCAGCCGCGCTCGGCGAAGATCCTCCGCGTCTCGGCCGGGTCACGCGCGAGCTCGGGGAACTCCGCCTCCGCCCGTTCGAACACGGTCACGCGTCCGGCGAGGTACTGCGGCTTCTGCGCGTAGAGCCGGGCGACACCCGGATGGGCGTCGTCCGTCGTGCGGAAGCTGAGCTCGGCCTCGCGCGCCCTGTCGTACTCGAAGACCTCCTCGACCTCGAGAACGGCGACGGGGCGCCCGCTCTCGTCGACGAGCGCAACGCGGTCGCCGGCCGGAGCCGAGTCGACGGCGAGGCAGACTGGAAGTGCCCAGGGAAGCCCGCTCACCAGATGCATGTCCTCGAGCACGCGCTCGTAATCCGCGCGGCTCATGAAGCCCTCGAGCGGAGAGAGCGCGCCCGACGCGAGCATGTCGAGATCCGACAGCTCGCGCGACGTGAGCTCCACGCGCTCGAGCGCGTCGAGATCATCGGGACGGTCGCCCGTGCGATCGACGAGCGTTCCCCCGTGCGGCGCGATCAGGCGATCCGACGCGACGACGGTCATGCGGGTACCTTCGCCGGCACCAAGCCGAGCTCCTCGAGCTTGGCGATCACCTCGGCAGCGGACACCTCCGGAGCGACGCCTTCGGTATCGATGACGATCTCAGGCGCCGAAGGCTCTTCGTACGGATCGTCGACACCCGTGAAGCCCTTGATCTCACCCGCGTAAGCCTTCGCGTACAGCCCGTTGACGTCGCGGCGGGCGCACTCCTCGACCGACGTCTTGACGTGCACCTCGATGAACGGCCCGTGTTCCTCCACCATTGCTCTGGAGTTCTTGCGAGCCTGCTCGTACGGCGAGATGGCGGCCACGATCACCGCTCCACCGTGGCGTGTGATGCGCGAGGCGACCCAGCCCAGCCGCTCGACGTGCGCGTCGCGGTCCTCCTTCGAGAAACCGAGCCCCTTCGAGAGATGTGTGCGTACCGTGTCGCCGTCGAGGTACTCGACGACGAGCCCACGACGGTCCATCTCCGGACCGACGTGGTGCGCGACCGTCGTCTTTCCGGAGCCCGAGAGCCCCGTGAACCAGAGCGTGAAGCCGCCGCCTCGATCGGTCTCCGACTCGGGATGCTCGTGCGCGTAGATGTGTTGACTCATGCCGTCCTTTCCAGGTTCGTGTCTTCGTGGATGCCGCACTCGAGCTTGTCGGAGCCCGCCCAGCGCCCGGCCCGCTCCTCATCTTCCAGACTCGTCGGCCGGGTGCAAGGGATGCAGCCGATGGAACGGTACCCCGCGTCGTGCAGCGGGTTGTACGGGATCTCGTTGACGTTCACGTACGCCCACACGCGCTTCTCTTCCCAGTCGGCGAGCGGGTGGATCTTGAAGACGCCGTAGCGCTCGGACCACTGCACCTTCGGCGTGCCGGCCCGGCTCGGCGACTGGTCGCGCCGGATCCCGGAGATCCAGGCGTCATAGGGCGCAAGCGCCTTTACGAGCGGCTCCACCTTGCGAATGTGGCAGCAACGGTCGGGGTCACGCTCCCAGAGGTTCGCCCCCTCGGCGCTGTGCTGCTCGGCGATGGTCGGGATCTCCGGCTGGATGAGCTTGAGCTGGTAGCGGTCGACGAGCTGCTCGCGCGTCTCGTAGGACTCGCGGAAGAAGAGATGCGTGTCGAGCTCGACGGTGTCCATGCGCAGCCCGAGCTCGGCGACCATGTGCACGAGCACCGACGACTGCTTCTGCCAGGAGCACGTGAGGCAGAGGCGCGGCCAGAAGTAGGAGTGGGCCCAGGCGATGACCTCCTCCGCCTCCATCGCCTCGAAGTCGAGGTCAGGAAGCTGGGGCGGGCTCAACGGCGCTGGTACGGCCAAGGAGCACCTCCTTCAAGGTGTCGCCGCGCAGCCCGAGGCGCAGCGTCTCGAGCGCGATGACCTCGTCCGGCGGGATGTTCCCGAGGTTGACCTCCGGGCCGAAGTGCTTCACGAACCAGGCCTGCGACTCCTTCGTCGGCGCTTCCCAGATCAGGTCGTGGAAGCTCAACGAGTGCTCGATCTCGTCGACGAGCCCCGTTCGCAGCTCGCCGGTCGGGCGGTAGATGCCGGCCGTGCCGCCCTCACGGCCCTCCGCGATGACCTTCCAGGCGCCCGCGTCGAGCTCCTCGCGCATCCACTGCACCCAGAGGTACGGCGCGATGTTCACGTCCGCGTCCTTCGAGCCGACCTCGGAGAGGACGACGAAGTCGCGCGCAAAGTCCACGATGAGCTCGAGCTTCTGCTCGCGCGGGATCTCGAGCGTGCCGTCGGAGATCTCGACGTGCGAGAAGCGGTAGTGCTCGAGCCAGCGCTTGAAGTCGTCCATCTTGTTCTGGCCGTAGACCGCCTCGAACAGCGTCCCGCCGCAGACGACCGGCGTCGAGAAGGAGCGGTAGAGCGCGACCTTCTTCTCGAGATTGTTCGTGACGTAGCTCGTGCCCCAGCCGAGCTTGACGATGTCGACGTACTCGCCCGCGGTGTCGAAGAGCCCCTCGATCTCCCGCAGGTTCAGGCCCTTGTCGATGACGTGGGTCAGGCCGCGCGTGCGGGGCTTGCCCTCGCGGGTCGGCACGTCGAGGAACGAGTGGTCAACCGAGTCGTGCATAGATGTCCTCCAGCTTCTTGCGCGCCTGTTCCTGCACGTCGCGGTAGAGGGAGTCGCCGTGCGCGTCGATGCCCACGGTCAGCGGCCCGAAGTCCTTCACCCGGAACTTCCAGAGGCATTCGGGCATGAGCTCCTCCCAGGCGACCTCCTCGATCTCCTCGATCTGCGTGGTCTCCAGAGCAGCAGCGCCGCCGACGATCGCGAAGTAGACCATCCCGTGCTCGCGCATCGGCTCGATCGCCTCGTCCGGGAAGCCGCCCTTGCCGCAGATCGCCCGCACGCCGTACTGCGCGCCGAGCCCCTTCGTGAAGCGCACCATGCGGGCGCTCGTCGTCGTCCCGATGCAGAGCTTCTCGTATCGGCCCGGCCCGAGCTTGCGCACGTTTGGCGCCGTGTGCAGGAGGAACGCACCGGTCAAGTCCATGGGCGGCTCGACTCCCTGGTCGAAGATCCGGATCTGCGTGCGGTCGCGGATCCCGATGATGTGCCCCTGTACGACGACCTCGTCGCCGGCGCGGAGCTTCAGGATCTCAGCCGGGTCGGTGACGGGGAAGGTGACCTCGTGCGTCGCCATCACGCGTCCCTCTCGTACTCGATGGTTCCGTCGGCCGCGACGTGGGCGGACGCTCGGCGGGCCGCCCAGCACTGGTAGTTGACGGCCACCGGGTTCAGCGTCATGTGCGTGTCGGCGTGCTCGATGTGGACGGAGAGCACGGTCACGTCGCCGCCGAGCCCCATCGGGCCGACACCGGTTTCGTTCAGGAGGTCGTACAGCTCGTCCTCGAGCTCCGCCACGAGTGGATCGGGATTGTGCGTGCCGACCGGACGCGCAATTGCCTCCTTCGCCATGAACATGGCGTAGTCGGCCGAGCCGCCGATGCCGACGCCGACGATCCCGGGCGGGCAGGGCTTCCCGCCGGCGCCGACGATGGACTCGAGCACGAACTTCTTGATCCCCGTCACGCCGTCGGCGGGAACGCACATCTTGAGGAAGCTCATGTTCTCGGAGCCCGAACCCTTCGGGACGCACTTCACGTCGAGGCCGTCCCAGTCTGGAACGAAGTCCCAGTGCACGATCGGCACGCGATAGCCGACGTTGGGCCCGGTGTTCTCTCGCGTCAGCGTGTGGACGGTGTTCGAGCGCAGCGGGTGCTCGACCGTCGCGCGCTCGGTTCCGATCTTCAACGACTCGTAGATGCGCGCGGGATGGAGCGGGAAGCCCTCGCCGACGCGGCAGTAGTAGACCGCGATGCCCGTGTCCTGGCAGACGAGGTTCTTCTCGTCCTCGGCGACGTCGACGTTGCGGAGGATTGTCTGGAGGACCCGCTGGCCGGTGACCGAGGTCTCCCTCTTCTGAGCGCGTGCCAACGCGTCGCGCAGATCCTGAGGGATGTCCTTGAGCGCCCACACGTAGAGGTGCGCCGCCGCGTCCTCGACGGCGCCTGCGAGATCGGTCGTCGTCGCGACGCTCATCGAGCGACTCCCAGCGCCTCGAGCAGCTCGAGGACGGATTCGGCTTGCTCACCGCCCGCTTCCGCGTGTCTGGCAAGCGAGATCCCGTGCGGGCCCGGTGCATCCCGCAATGCGGGAGACGCGTCCAGCATCGCGCGGACGACGTCGACCTCACCGAGCATCGCGGCTGCGAAGACGTCGAGACGCGCCCCTCGCTCGAGCAGGAAGAGCGCGATGTCGCGTCGTCCCATGTGGGCCGCCGCACCGAGCCCCGTCTCCCAGTCGCCGCCACCCCAGTCCCAGGCGGCGTTCAGCAGGCCGGGCTCGCGGCCGAGAAGCTCGCGCACCACGTCGAGGTCGCCGTGTGCGTTCGCGACGAACGAGTGCACGAGCTCCGGATCGATGGCCGGTGGGGAATCGTTCACGACGCCGCCCTCGCCGCGGCTGCGCGACCCGCACGGCGCCCGAACACGGTGCACTCGAGCAGACTGTTTCCCATCATGCGATTCCTTCCGTGAGTTCCACCGGCGATCTCGCCGCAGGCGTAGACACCCGAGAGTGTCGTCTCCGCGTGCTCGTCGATCACGAGCCCGCCGTTCTGGTAGTGGAGGACGGGGTAGGTGTAGATCGGCTCTTCGAGCGGATCGATGCCCGCTCCCCGGTAGCGCCGCAGCATGTACGGGAGGGAGATCTCCGCGTCTTCGCGCGCGATGCGAGTGGTGTCGAGCCAGACCGCGGGCCGCCCGTCGGGAGTGACGACGCCCTTGCCCTTCTCGACCTCGTCGAAGATCGCCTGCGAGACGGCGTCCCGCGCGCCGAGCGAGTCCGTGAACTCCTCGCCGTCCGCGTTCAGGAGCACGGCGCCGTACGCGCGCGTCGTCTCGGGGATCGAGTAGCCCTGCATCGTCGCCGGCCAGGCGCCTCCGTTCGGGTGGTACTGGAGCGCGTCGAAGTCGCGCGTCCCCGCGCCTGCCTCGACCGCGATCTGCGTCACCTCACCGGTCGCGTTCGGATGGTTCGTGGAGAGCTCCCCGCGCGTCTTCGCCTCGGCGAAGCAGCGCCCGCCAGCGGCGAGCACGACCGTGCTCGCGAGCACGGTCTGGAGCCCGTCCTTGGTCTGGAACGAGGCCGACCAGCCATTCTCGGACGGCTCGAGCGACTTCAGGGCATGGCGCGGAAGCTCCGTGCTCTCGGCCGCCTCGTACGCCTCGCGGAGCGCCTTTGTGATCGCGTGACCGGTCCGGTCGCCGACCTGCAAGAGCCGCTTCCGGCTCGCTCCCCCACAGCGCGCGAGCCTGTAGCCGCCGTTCGACCGCGTGAACTCGACCCCAAGCTCCTCGAGCCAGTGGATCGCGGACGGAGCCTCGCTCGTCAGCGTCTCGACGAGGAGTGGCTCGGCCGTTTCGTGCGAGCTCCGCATGACGTCCTCTGCGTGGATCTCGGGGGAGTCGTCCTCGCCGAACGCCGCCTGGATGCCGCCCTGCGCCTTCGCCGAGTTACAGGCCTGGAGCGTCGTCTTCGTCGCCAGGCCGACGCGCGCTCCCGCCCGCTCGGCCGAGACAGCCGCAGCGAGTCCCGCGGCGCCGCTGCCGATCACGAGCACGTCGAACGAGGCCGTCGCGGGCATGGTCGGAGCCTACACGATTTCCTTATCTCTGTCATTAGATTGAGTTATCTACCGACCGGTGAACGCCTGCGGGCGCTTCGCTCGTGGAGCGGCTAGACTCGGCCGATGGGCACCCTCGCCGAGATCGTCAACCCCGATTTCCTGACCGTTGCGCCCGAGGACACGCTCGGCGAAGTCGCAGAGCGGATGACCCAGAAGAACGTCGGCGCCGTGGTCGTCAAGGATCACGGCCGGCTGATCGGCATCCTCACCGAGCGCGACCTGCTCCGCGCGATGGCGGCACGCGTGCACACGAGCGACGCCCGCGTTCGACAGTGGATGACCGCCGACCCGATGACGGCGGCCCCCGAGACCGATCTCGAGGAGGCGTCGCGGATCATGCTCGACAACGGCTTCCGGCACCTGCCCGTGGTCGACGGCTCGAGCGTGCTCGGCGTCGTCAGCCTGAGGCGCGTCCTCGGCGGACGGCGTCCTGCCCCCGCTCCCGAAGCCGCGTAGCGCTCGCGCCTGCGATCAGACGCTCCGCGCGCTGCCAGCTCGCCGAGCCCGCGAGCGATCCCAGGCGCGAAGCACGCCAACGGTGAGCCCGATGCTGATCGCGAGCACGAGCAGCACCTCCGAAGCTCGCCATCGGGCCCGATCTGGCCGAGGAGGAAGAGCAGCGCGGCGAAGATCACGAGCCACACGAAGAGCGCACGCACGATCGCGATCAGCGTGTTCACGCTGCCATCGTCCCGCGCCGTGGAAGTCGCGTCAAGGAGCTACCAGATCGAGCGCACGAGCCCCTCGGCGTCCGCAGCGGTGACAGGCCGTGGGTTCGCGCGTGCGCCAGGACGCTCGGCGATCTCGCCGGCGAGTGCCGGGAGCTCGTCCTCGGGCACGCCGTAGTCCCTGAGCCGCTCGATGCCGCCGAGACGCGCGAGCTCCTCGACCCTCCGCGCGGCGTCGTCCGTCCCGAGCGCGTCTCCGAGCGCCCGGACGGCATCCGGCACGGCAGGCTCGTTGAAGCGCAGCGCGGGCGGGAGCGCGAGGGCGTTCATCGCCCCGTGGGGAAGCCCGTATCTGCCGCCGAGAGCTTGCGCGATCGCATGACCGAGGAACAGCCCGCGCTCGGCGAGTGCACGGCCCGAGTGCATCGCACCTTCGAGCAGGCCCGTCCTCGCGGCAAGGTCGCTTCCCTCGCGGGCCACGACCGGGAGGTGCCGGCCAATGAGCCGGGCGCCCACGGTCGCATCCTCCAGAGGGTCCCGCGTAGAGGGCCTCGGCAGCATGGGCCAGGGCGTTGAGCGCCGTGCCGACGGTCTCTTCGAGCGGAAGTCCGAGCGTCAGCTCCGGCTCGTAGACGATCGCGACGATCCGTGCACCCGACCCCCCGGTCTTCAGCAGGCGAGCCTCGTCGCGCATCCCGAAGTACGGCGTCCACTCCGCTCCGGAGTACGTCGTCGGAATCGCGAGGAGGGGCAGTCCGGCCTCCGCAGACACCGCCTTCGCCGTGTCGATCGCGCTCCCACCACCCGCGCCGACGACGAGGTCGGCTCCTGCGGCCGCGGCCTTCGCCGCCTCGACCGCGTCGAGCGGGCTGTGCCGGCGAACGCCCGTGAAGCGCTGGTGGACGGGTACGTCCAGATCCGCGAGCCGTGCCGTCGTGACGAGCACCGCTCGCGTGCTGCCGAGCTCCGCGAGCAGCGGTCCGGCCTCCGCGAGTCCCCAGCGAACGATCACGAGCCGACCCGACCGCTTGCGAACTCCACGAACTCCTGGGCGACGCGTGACCGGGGACGCCCTGACGACGATGCAAGCGAGATCTCGCGGGTTGCCTCGAGGCCCTGCACGCGCGCCTCGCCGAGCGTGCCCGTCTCGAGGTTCGACTCGACAGCGGTCCGCGAGATGAACGTCACGCCGTAGCCCGCCTCGACGGCTCGACGCACGGACTCCTGGAGGCCGAGCTCGAGCCGCACGTCCAGGTCGCGAAGACGAACGCCCCGCCGGCGTAGCGCGTCCTCGACGATCTGACGGACACCGGCTCCCTCCTGCATGAGGATGAGGGGCTCCTCGCGGAGCTCCTCGAGCGTGACGCTTCGCCCCGCGAACGGGTGCCCGGGCGGGCAGACGAGGATCACCTCGTCGGAGAAGAACGGCTCGAAGCGAACGCCTCGGTACCGACGCGAGGCACCGACGATCCCGAGCTCGAGCTCACGTGAGGCGACTCGCTCGACCACCGTATGCGTGTCGGAGACCGTGAGCGAGACGTGAACCGCCGGGTTCTCGAGCTGGAACTCGCACAGGAGCAGCGGCACCGCGATCGCGGCGGGCCCGGTCGACGCTCCGAGCAGCAGCTGGCCCTGGAGCTCCCCGCCGGCCGTCGCAGCGACATCGGACTCGATCTGCTCCTCGAGCGCGAGGAGCTTCTGGGCTCCGCGGTAGAGCCGCCAGCCGGCCTCGGTGGGCTCGACACGGCGCCCGGAGCGGTCGAGCAACTGCGTGCCGAGACGCTTCTCGAGCGCTCGCACCTGGAGCGAGACCGCGGGTTGTGTCACGCCGAGGCGCTCGGCCGCCTGGGAGAAGCTCCTCCGGTCGACGACCGCGCAGAATGCTGCCAGATGGCGCGTCTCCATATAAGCAGAGCTTATCCATGGGGACCGCGGTAGGGTCACGTCGTGCGCGTCTGGATCGACATCTCCAACTCACCGCAGGTGCTCTTCTTCCGCCCGCTGATCGAGCTTCTGCGTGCGCGCGGGCACGACGTGGAGGTCACGACCCGGGACTTCGCGCAGACGGTCGAGCTCCTCGAGCTGCACGGCATCCCCCACGAGGTGGTGGGGCCGCCGCACGGCGGGTCCGGCGCGTGGAGCAAGGCTAAGACGATGAGCGGGCGCGTGCGTGCGCTGCGGAGCTGGGCGCAGAGCCGGTCGATCGAACTCGTGCTGTCACACGCATCACACGAGCCGCAACTCGTCGCCCGCTCGCTCGGGATTCGATCGGCGTATGCATTCGACTACGAGTTCGCGCGGGCACAGCACTCGCTCGGCTGTCGCGCAGCGAGGAGGGTCGTCGTCCCCGACGCGATCCCCCAGAGCAGGCTCGATCGGCTCGGCGCTCCGGCGCGCAAAGTCCGGCGGTACCCGGGGATCAAGGAGGAGTACTACCTTGCCGGGTTCGAGCCCGACCAGGCCGTCCTCGACGGGCTGGACGTCGATCGAGGCCGCGTGCTGGCGATCGTGAGATCGCCCGCCGACGTCGCCCTGTACCACCGCCACGAGGACTCCGTCTTCGCCGCCGCCCTTCGGCGGCTCGGCTCCGATGCGAACGCGCAAGCCGTCGTCCTTCCCCGAACTCCGGAGCAGCGCCGGGAGGTCCTCGCACTCTCGCTCCCCTCGGTGCGAGTTCCCCCGCACGCGGTCGACGCTCTCAGCCTCGTCGCGTTGTCCGATCTCGTCGTCTCCGGTGGCGGAACGATGAGCCGGGAAGCGATCGCGCTCGGCGTTCCCGCCTACACGACGTTCTCGGAGCGCCTCGGCGCCGTCGACGAGCACCTCGCCAGCGAGGGGAAGCTCGCGGTTCTCGCCTCACCCGACGCCATCCGCGTTGAGAAACGTCGCAAGCAGGCCACGCAGACGACCCGCGACCCGGCGCTGCTCCTCGATCTGCTGCTCTCCGCGCTCGAAGCCTAGCCTCGAATGTATCCGTCCGGTTAATGTCCTCCTGTCGGACTAGGAGGGGAGAGATGAAAGCTCGATGGGGCGGCGCACTCTTCGCGCTTGCCGTGGTCGCGGTAGCGGCCGGCTCGGCAGGCGCTGCGGGAGACCCAGGATTCAAGACGACACAGGCGTCGATGCTCACGCAGGCGGACCGACCGGACGTCAGCTTCACGCCGATCATCACGGTCGGGGACACGCTGTCGAGCGGCTACCGGTTCGAGTCGATCCCGGATGGGATCTCGCTGTACAAGCCGTTGCGGAACAAGGTCGAGGTGTACGTGAACCACGAGACGTCGCTCGTTGCGTTCCCGTACACGGCCGCGGCGCCGACGGCCGCCAATTCGCAGAACGACTTCGACAACTCGCAGGTCAGCAAGCTCAACCTCAACCCTGATACGGCCGGGGTTCTCCAGGGCGAGATGGTGATCGCGAGTGGCGCTAACTACCAGCGGTTCTGCTCGAACTACCTCGCGACGAGGGCGGAGGGCTTCAGCCGACCGACGCTCTTCACGAACGAGGAAGCGCAGGACTGGGTATTCAGGTCGGGTACGGCATGGACGTCTCCGATCGCGCCCGGCACCCCGGGTGCCGAGCAGGCCGGCGTCGTCGCCGCACACGACGTCCGCACCGGAAAGACGAGGACGATCTACGGGATGGGGCGGCATAACCACGAGAACGACGTGGCGCTGCCCGGCTTCGACGGTGTCGCCGTGCTCTCGGGTGACGACACGTTCTCGACGACACCTGCGTCGTCCCAGCTCTACCTGTACACGGCGGCAGGACGGGACGCGCTCTGGAACGACAAGGGAACGCTCCACGCGTTTGTCGCCGACGATCCTGCGAAGAACGACTACTTCGACGTGCAGGCCGGCGACGCGCCGATCGCGGGGCAGTTCCTGCCCGTGCCGAAGATGATCGCCACCGGGAAGAAGGCCGACGGGACCGAGCTGCTGTCCACGGACTTCCCCGGCATGGCCGCACCACCGGCGACGATCCCCAACGGTCCCCAGTGGGTGCTGGACCAGTGGGGCAACGCCGGGAACAACGAGTACGGCAAGGACGTGTTCGACTTCATCCGCATCGAGGACACCGCGTACGACAAGCGTCCCGGAATGTCCAACGTCGTCTACCTCGCGGACTCCGGTCGTGGGACTGCCGGGCCTGCCAACCCGCTGACGACGTCCACGAACGGCCGGGTCTGGAAGCTCGAGCTAGACCCGAGCGGCCCGAAGAAGGCGAAGCTCTCGATCCTGATCCAGGGTGACGACAACCCGGTGAAGACGCTGGGCGAGATCCACCAGCCCGACAACGTCGAGACCACTGCCGCTGGCAGCCTCCTCGTGCAGGAGGATCCCGGCTCGTCGCAGCAGTTCGCGCTGCCGACTGCCGACCCGAACGCGACGACGGCGCGCATCTGGCGGGTGCCGCTCGCCGGCGGGTCGCCCGAGGTCGTGGCCAAGGTCGACCAGTCGGCCGACGAAGGGCCGACCGACGTCGATCCCTCAGGGCTCAGTGCGCTCGGTGCCTGGGAGTCGAGCGGTGTCGTCGATGTGTCGTCGGTCTTCGGGCCGGGGATGTTCCTCGTCGACGTGCAGGCGGGAACGCTCTGGATCGAGATGGCCCCCGGCCCGGACGTCGTCGCACCCGCAGGGCCCGACTGGACCTACAAGCGCTCAGGCGGACAGATGCTGCTGATGAAGATCCCCGGCGCGTAGGCCGAGTTCTCAGACCGTCTCGGATGTGGGCGTCGCCCCGGCGGCGCCCACTCCGTCTCCGGCCGCCACGCCGCTGCGCTGAGGCCGCTCGACGATCGCGGTCAGGCGACCGACGAGCTCGAGCGTCTCACCGGCTTCCACGAGCCGGTCGAGCTCGTCGAGCTCGCCCTCGAGCCACGTCGAGTCGATCGGCGGCCTCGTGACGAGAAGGATCGCCTCGTGGGCCGACGGCGTGACCGTCTCGCCGCCGGACCAGAGTTCCTCGTTGAGCTTCTCGCCGGGCCGGGCGCCAACGAACTCGATCGCGATCTCCTGTCCGGGCTCCTTGCCCGAGAGCCGGATCATGGTCTCGGCGAGATCGACGATGCGCACGGGCTCGCCCATGTCGAGGACGTACACCTGGCCGCGCCCCCCGATCGCGCCGGCCTGGATGACGAGCTGGACGGCCTCGGGGATGGTCATGAAGTACCGGGTCATCTCGGCGTGCGTCACGGTGACGGGGCCACCGCGAGCGATCTGCTTGCGGAAGATCGGGATTACGCTTCCCGAGGAGCCGAGGACGTTTCCGAAGCGCACGCCGCAGAACTTGGTCGCCGTGTCTGTGCGGTGCCCCCACGACTCCACGAGCCACTCGCAGAGCGCCTTGGACTGCCCCATGATCGTCTTCGGGTTGACGGCCTTGTCGGTCGAGACGAGCACGAAGCGGCCGGCGCCGAACTCGACCGCGAGGTCGGCGACCGTGCGGGTGACGAGGGTGTTGTTGCGAACGGCCTCGAGCGGGTTCGCCTCCATCAGCGGGACGTGCTTGTAGGCAGCCGCGTGGAAGACCACGCCCGGGCGGTACTTGTCGAAGACCTGGCGCATCTTGGTCTCGTTTCCGGCATCGGCGAGGACGGCTGCGGTTGCCCGGAAGCCGCGCTCGTCGACGAGCTCCCGCTCGATCTCGAAGAGCCCCGGCTCTCCGTTGTCGACGAGCACGAGCCGTGTCGGCCGCACTCGCGCGATCTGGCGAGCAAGCTCGGATCCGATCGAGCCACCGGCGCCGGTCACGAGGACGACCTCGTCGGTCAGGTAGTCGGCGATGGAGGCGATGTCGACCTCTACCGGCTCGCGACCGAGGAGGTCCTCGACCTCGACCGGGCGAATCTGTCCGGTGAAGTTCGACTCGGTCGAGATCATCTCCGCCAGGCCGGGCAGCGTCTTCACCGGAATGCCCTCGTTCCGTGCGATCGCGACGATGCGCTCTCGCGCCTCACCCGATGCCGACGGGATCGCGATCAGGAGCTCGTCCGGTCTGCGGTCGCGGAGGAGGTGCGAGAGCTCGTCCGTGGTGCCGAGGACACGGATGCCGTGCAGACGGAGGTTCTTCTTGCGCGGGTCGTCGTCGACGAGGCCGATCGGCGTGTACCCGAGCGCCGGCGCCCGAAGCATCTCGCGGAGGATCTGCTCGGCCGCATCGCCGGCGCCCACGATGATGACCTCCTTGCCGCGCGCGACGACCCTGCCGGCCGAAGGTCGCTCGATCAGCGTGCGGGCGAGCAGCCTCGAGCCCATGACCAACGCGAGCAGCAGCAGGATGTCGACGATCCAGATCCCGCGGGGGACCTTCAGCGTGTGGATGTCGCGCCCGAGCAGCGAGAAAACCACGAAGACCGCGATGACGGCGACCGCGACGCCGCGCATCGCACCCCACATGTCGCGGGTCGACACGTAGCGCCACCAGCGGTTGTAGAAGCCGAAGGCGACGAACACCGGGATGGTGATCCCGACGACGAGCGCGACGACCTCCCAGTCGAGGTAGCGCTGGTAGCGGAGCGGCGGCTCGCCGTCGAAGCGGACGTACCAGGTGAGAAACCAGGCCCCCGCGACGAGCGCGACGTCGACGGCCACCTGCCACAGGCGGTGGCGGTTCAGAGGCGACCTCACGGCACGCGTACCTTCGCCGCCGCAAGCACGGTCGCAGCGACACGTTCCTGCTGCTCGGCGCTGATGCCCGCCCACAGAGGCACCGAGAAGTTCTCCTGCGCGGCACGCTCCGTCTCCGGAAAGTCGCCCGCGGAGTAGCCGAGATAGCGCATGGCGGGTTGGAGGTGAAGAGGAGGCTCGTAGTAGTCCGCGCTGCCGATCTGGGCCTGCGTGAGTGCCGCCCGGATCTCGT
This sequence comes from uncultured Actinomycetes bacterium, assembly GCA_963736295.1. Lineage (GTDB taxonomy): Bacteria > Actinomycetota > Thermoleophilia > Gaiellales > Gaiellaceae > GMQP-bins7. The sequence continues at coordinate 1,852,032 of CAVTOH010000004.1, read as the reverse complement.
CGCGCTGCGGCGAGCGCGAGACGAACAGGTGATACACGTGACCGGGCTCGTCTACCGGCACGCTGCACACCTCACCCAGGCCGAGCTCGCGGTACCTGTCCGCCGCCTGCCGGCGGAGCGCGGTCCAGGTGTCGAGCTCGCGGAGGAAGATCCGCAGCGCCGCCGCCTGGATCTCGTCGAGCCTCGAGTTGGTGCCGATGAACTCGAAGATGCGCTTCGACTTGGAGCCGTGGAAGCGCAGCAGCCGGATGCGCTCGGCGAGCTCGGGGTCGTTGGTTGCGACGAGGCCGCCGTCGCCGAGCCCGAAGAGGTTCTTCGTCGGGTAGAAGCTGAAAGTCGACGCAACACCGACGCCGGCGATGTCCGGCGAGCCGAAGGCCTGTGCCGCGTCCTCGATCAAGGGCACACCGAGCTCGGACAGCTCGGCGAGAGGAGCGGGTCGGCCGAACAGGTGAACCGGCATGATCGCCTTCGTCCGCGACGTGATCTTCTCCGCGACTCGATCGGGATCCAGGTTGAACGTCTGCGGATCGATATCGGCGAACACGGGTGTCGCGCCGACGCGCGCGATCGCCTCCGCGGTCGCGTAGAACGTGAACGCCGGGCAGATGACCTCGTCGCCGGCACCGATCTCGAGCGCATCGAGGACGAGGACGATCGCATCCGTGCCGTTCGCAACGCCGATGGACTCCCGGACTCCGAGGTACCTCGCAGCTTCCTCCTCGAAGGCGGTGACATTCGGACCGAACACGAACTGGCCGCCCTCCAACACGTCGTCGATCGCCGCCTTGATCTGTGGAAGCAAGGGCGCGTACTGCGCCTTGACGTCGACGAGCGGGATCGGTGTGGTGGGCGTGGTCACGGCGCGAGTGTACCGGGGCGTTTCTCCTGGAAATTCCTCACTCGGCCGGCGACTCCTGGCTGCGACGGCGCCGTCGCAGCCACCGGACGGCCAGCCAGGCGACAGCGGCGGCGATCGCGGCGGCGATCAGGTAGTCGAGGTACCGGAACGCGTGATGGAAGTCCTCCCAGCTCTCGCCGGCGAGGTAACCGGCCCCTGCGAACGCGAAGCACCAGATCGCGGACCCTGCGAACGTGAGGAGCGTGTAGCGGACGAACGGCGTCTCCATGACACCGGCGGGGATGGAGACGAACGAGCGGACGACGGGCGTCAGCCGCCCGAGAAAGACCGCCCAGTCCTCCCACCGCTCGAACCAGCGCTCGGCGCGGTCGAGCTTCTCCTTGTTCAGATGCAGCCAGCGCCCATGGCGCTCCAGGTACGGGCGTCCTCCGTAGAGGCCGATGGCCCACCCGATGATGGCCCCGATCGTGTACCCGATCGTGCCCGCGAGAGCTATGGCGACATACGCCGTCGGGCCTTCCTCGATCGTACGACCGAAGAGCTCGACCTCCTGGCCGGCGAACGCGCCGGATGCGAGCGCGCCGCCGTAGACCATGACGACCTCGCTCGCCGCCGGCAGCACGGCATCGATGAGCATGAGGGCGAACACGGCGTACAGCCCGTAGTCGCCGATCGCAGACGTCACGGCGTCGGTGATGCCGCTCAGGATCGACGCGAGCGGAGGCGCTACACCTGCGGAGGCCACGAGCACCGCCGGAGTCTAGAGAGAGGTGGCGAACCCTCTCGGAAGCTACCTTCGAGCCGTTGCCACCCGGCGGACCCGGAGTGGCTGCTCGAGCGAGACCTGGCCGACCTCGTTCCGCGCCATGACCCGTACCCGGTAGAGACCGCCGAACACGGGTCTGCCGTTGCGCAGACGGCCGTTCCAGGTCACGGATTCCGATCCCGCCTCGAAGCGGCGCTTCGCGATCGTGCGCACGAGGACCCCGCTCCGGGTCTCGACGGCCACCGTCACCTGCCCGGCTCGGGCCTGCGTCCAGGCGATGGTCGCGTTTCGGCCGGCGCGAGGCACGAACAGGGTGCGCGGCTGCACCTTCAGGAAGCCGAGAGTCGAGTTCACCCAGAAGCGGCGCACTGCCGTCGAGAGCTGGCCTTCGTCGTCGGTCGCCGTCACGGACAGGGTCCAGCGGCCCTCGACAGGAGGCACGGGGGGAGGCGGAACCGTCTCTGGCGGGACGGCTGGAACCGGCGGGAAGAGCACCTCGTACGTCCCCGGCTCGCGAGTCACGGTCTCCTGGAACGCGTTGGTGCCGTCGGGAGCCGTGAGGGTGACGGTCGCCGTCGACGGTCGCACGATCTTGTACGCGAGCTGCTGCTCCTCCGCGATCCCGTCCCCGTTGGGCGACACGACGGGTTCCGCCGGCGGCGACGCGAAGACGCCCGAGTACACGAGCATCAGCGCAGTCGACACCGGACGCTCTCGGCCGTCCGACGGCCTGTTGAGCACGGTGCCGTCGAAGGCGAGAGTCGTGGAGCCGCCCCCGTCGAGGGCCATCGCGCGGACCGCGCCGAGCCTCGACATCGTCTGCGCGAGCTCGAACGTCGTCATGCCTACCGAGTACCCCGTCTGGCGACCGTCGACCGCGACGAGCAGGATCCGTCCGTCCGGGAGCTGACCGACCGCCGACCGGGGATGGCGCGGCGCGAGCTGCTGAGTCGTGAACCCCTCGTTCGCACGGAACACGGGAAGACCGTCGCGGACGAGCACGGGGCCGCCGCCGATCGCATCGCCCACTGCGGCCCAGTCCGGTTGGAGGATCAGCCTGATCGTCACCGTCGTCCCGAGCGGAGCCTCTGCCTGGAGCTTCTGGGCGGCAGTCCCCCGAGCAACGAGCACCGCCGTGCCCGGCGCGATCGCCATCGAGCCCGACTGGCGAGCATCCGAGACGCTGCCCGTCAGGTCCGCGTTCGGCGTCGTCTCGGGAAACGGAGAGAGCGCGACGCTGACGGCTCCCTGGACCCGCGGTGTGGTCGGACCCCAGTCCGAGGTGAAGAGAGAGATCCCGTTCGCCCCGGGCGGCTCGTTGAAGGTGAGCGGTCGCCGCTGTCCAAGTCCTCGCCAGGTTCCGAAGATCCTGATCCTGCGCACGTCGAGCGTTCCGTCGAGCGTGATCCCGGCGCTCGAGCGGCCACCGTTCGGCGCAGCGGCGAGAACGCCGTCACGCATGAGGATCCCGCTGGGCTTGCTCAGCTCCCACGAGAAGAAGTCGCCGTTCACCCCGACGACCGTTCCCTTAGCGGCGAGACGGCGCTGCATCGAGCTCACTGTCTCCCGTCCCACGATGGTCTCGTTGGAGAGCACCGGGCGCAGCCGGTGCAGTCCGACCGGGCGCGGGCCGCGAACGATGTGGATCGCCACGGGCCCGTGCGGCGTGAACTGGACCCCGGTCTCGTAGGTCACGCCGGGAAAGAGCTGCGTCGTCGCGGCCGCTGTCGATTGCGAGGACGACCCGGCGACCGCCGCGAGGCAGACAAGGATGGCAAGGAGTCGGCCCACGTGAGTGTCCGAGCGTACCCGACGGAAAACTTCGACTAGCAGGTCTTTACACGCCCCGAACAGCGCGTGCTCGCGCTAGCGAAAGCTCGCGACGATCGTCGAACGGCGCCCGGCGGGGAGGGCGCGCTCGACCGTCCTCAGAATCGAGCTCATGCCGGGCACTCGCGCTCCGTACCGGTGCAGCGTCCCGACGAGCTCGATCGCTTCCGGCTGGAACCCGGCTCCACGAGCGACGGCCGCCAACCGGTCCGGTGTGTTCGCGAGATACGACGTCGGGTAGACGTTGCGCTCCTCGGCCCCGGCTCCGCGCCGCTTGATCCCGAGCCGCACCGACTGAGGAAGTCGGTCCCCGAGGGCGATCAGCGGGCTCGCACGGTTGGTCGTCAGAAGGACGAGTCGCCCCCCTCCCCGCAGCACGCGCCGCCACTCTCCGAACGCGTCCTCGGGACGCTCGAGGTGCTCGACGACGAAGTTCGCGTAGACGAGATCGAACGCGTCGTCGTCGAACGGCAGCGGCTCGCCGAGGTCGGCCGGCACGAACTCGTCGAGGTACGGATTCTCCCGGCCGGCAGCCTCGTCGTTGTCGATACCCACGAGGCGATCGATCCGATCGCGGTACGCCCGAAGCCGTGTCGTCCGCCCGCAACCCGCGTCGAGCACGACGCAGCCGGGCGACACGGCCGCCTCGAGCAACCTCTGCTCCACGAGCACGTGGTCCGTCTCCAACGTGCGCGACTCTAGATCGACTCGCGGCGGGCTAGTCGAAGACCTTGACCTCGCGGTACAGCGTGTCGCGCTGCACCGGGATCTTTCCGGCCGAGCGGATGAGGTGGACGAGCTCGTCGGTCGTCGTGCGGTGCGTCGTGCCGGCAGCCGAGACGACGTTCTCCTCGATCATCACCGAGCCCATGTCGTCCGCGCCGAAGCCGAGCGCCACCTGGCCGACCTTCATCCCCTGGGTGACCCACGACGATTGGATGTGCGGCACGTTGTCGAGGTAGATCCGCGACACCGCCTGCGTGAGCAGGTAGTCGAAGGACGTCGGCATGTCCTCGTCCGAGACCATGTCGTCCATCCGGTTGCCGTCACGTTGGAACGTCCAGGAGATGAAGGCGCGGAAACCATGGGTCTCGTCCTGGAGCTCGCGAATGCGTCGCATGTGCTCGACCCGCTCGTCGACGGTCTCGACGTGCCCGTACATCATCGTCGCCGTCGTCGACATCCCGAGCCGGTGCGCCTGGCGCATGACGTCGAGCCACTCGTCCGACTTCGTCTTCTTCGGCGCGATGATCTTCCGGACGCGGTCGACGAGGATCTCGGCGCCGCCGCCGGGCACGGAGTCGAGGCCTGCGTCGCGCAGCCGCGTCAGCGTCTCCGGGACCGTGAGCTTCGAGCGCCGGGCGATGTGCTGGATCTCTGGCGGCGAGAGCGCGTGCAGGTGGATCTTGTACCGCGCCTTGATCGAGCGGAAGAGATCCTCGTAGTAGTCGACACCGAGGTCGGGGTGGTGGCCGCCCTGCATGAGCACGCCGGTACCGCCGATCGCCAGCGTCTCCTCGATCTTCTTGTAGATGACGGGCTTCGGCAGGAGATAGCCCTCGCGCTGGTCTCCGGGCCGCCGGTAGAAGGCGCAGAAGTCGCAGTCGGTGACGCAGATGTTCGTGTAGTTGAGATTCCGGTCGACGATGAACGTCACCTTCGACGGGTCGTTGAGGCGGTTGCGCAGCTCGTTCGCAACGCGGCCCACCGCCACCAGGTCGCGCGAGCGAAGCAACGCGACCGCATCCTCGTCAGCGAGGCGCTCGCCACCGAGTGCCTTCTCGAGCACATCGTCGACGGACGGATACTGCCCTTGTGTCAATTTGACACTAGGGGGCTCCGCTGGCTTCTCCGTGATGCTCACGCCGGGACCTCCTCGCGGACGAACCTGAGCTCGGGAACGTGCGGGAGCTCGCCGGCGTCCCGGGCCATCTCCAGGAAGGTGTAGAGGCCCGCCCGCTCGCGCGGCCCGAAGCTGTAGCGCAGCTTCTCGAAGTAGCGTGCGAGGAAGCCGGGCGGATAGCCGTACGTCTCGCTGGCCCGGGTCGCGAGCAGCTCCGGCTCCGCTCGGGCGAGCCGGACGGACGCGACGAGCGAGTGCTCGAGGTCGATGAGGCCGTCGACGAGCGGCTCCGGTGCCGCCCAGACCGCGAACACCATCGGTAGGCCCGTGCGCTCGAGCCAGAGCCGGCCGAGGTCGAAGTGCGGCGTCGGGTCCTCGAACGCGCTCCGCAACGCGGCATCGCCGATCAAGAGCCTCGCGTCCGCGTCCATGCCGAGCGGGACGATCTCGGCGTCGGGTAGCAGGATCCGGACGAGCACGACGCTCGTCGCGCTCTCCGGTGTCACGGCGACCGACCGGATCTGGCCGAACGGGATCCTCGTCACGAGCTGGATCGAGTCGACTGCGCCCTCCGACGACACGCACAGCCGGGGGAGGATCCGCAGCCGGTCCGCGTTGCGCGCGTATTCGATGGAAGGGATGGGCGCGATGTCGATCTCTCCGTCGAGGAGCATCCGGTGGAGCTCCGTCGGGACCCCGGGCACCTCCTCCACGTCGGCCTCGAGCCCGTAGAAGACGGGCGCCATGTTCACGTACGAGATGCGGCCCAGCCGGATCACGAAGCCGTCCTCGCGCGGGTCGTAGTCAGCTGGAGGCTCGAAGAACGTCACGAGGTTCCCGTCGTAGTCGATAACGGAGAACTCGCGGAAACCCCACGGCTGCTCCTGGAGCGGCGCGTTTGCGTGGACGATCGCGCGTTCCTGGCAGTGGGCGTAGAGGTCGTCGATACCACGCACACCAAGGCGGATCATCGTGTTCGAATCCTCGGGCGCGATTCCGCTCGGACCCAGAAGTGAATCCACGACTCGCCTCGTCCGACGATCCCGTACTCGGACTCGGTGTGGAACACGTCGAACCCGAGCTGGTCCCGGTACCAGGCAGCCGACACCTCGACATCACGTGCCGGGATGATCGGCACAGCCGAGACGAACTCGGTTACGGCCATCGGCGCAGCTCGTTGTAGAGCGTGTCCCGCTGAACGGGGACGCGACCCGCCTCGCTCACGAACCGAACGAGCTGGTCGATCTTCTGCTCCGTCTCGGTGCGCGCGCCGGCGGCGTGGAAGATCTCCTCGTGCACGACCGTCCCCTGCACGTCGTTGGCCCCGAAGTGCAGAGCGACCGCCGCGAGCGGCATCCCCATCATGATCCAGTAGGCCTTGATGTTCGGGACGTTGTCGAGCATCAGCCGCGAGAAAGCCAGCATCTTCAGGTCGTCGGTGCCAGTCGTGTGCCGCCAGCCGCGCCGCTCGAACACCGTGTTCTCGGGGTGGAAGGCGAGCGGGATGAACGCGAGGAAGCCGCCGGTGCGGTCCTGCTGGTCGCGCAGCCGGAGGATGTGGTCGACCCGCTCCTCGTACGTCTCCACGTGGCCGTAGAGCATCGTGCAGTGCGTCGGGATCCCCATTCGGTGCGCCGTGTCGTGCACGTGGAACCAGATCTCCGGGCTCTCCTTTCCCGGTGCGACGAGGCGGCGCACGCGATCCGCGAAGACCTCCGCCCCACCGCCTGGAAGCGAACCGAGCCCGACGTCCTTGAGCTCGCGCAGCACCTCCTCGTGCGTCAGCCCGGAGAGCGTCGTCATGTGGTGGATCTCGGACGCCGTGTAGCACTTGAGGTGCACGTCCGGCAACGCCTCGCGCAGCGACGCGATCGAGTCCCGGTAGTAGGCGAAGTCCACGTGTGGGTTCTCCCCGTTGACCATGTGGATCTCGGTGAAGCCGGTCGCCTCGCGCTGAACGAGGACGTCCTCGACGAGCTCCTCCGCGCTCAGCGTGTACGCGTGCTGCTGCTTCCCGGTGGCCGCGAAGGCGCAGAACTTGCACTTCACGCGGCAGACGTTCGTCTGGTTGACGTACAGGTTCTGCACGAAGAAGACCTCGTCCGTGCCTCCGCGCTGGCGGCGAGCGGCGTCTGCAAGCTCGCCGAGGCCGAGGATGTCGTCGCACTCGAGGAGCGCGACGCCGTCCTCGAAGTCGAGACGCACGCCCGCGTCGACCTTCTCTCGGATCGGCCCCAGCGAATCCTTCAGCGTGTCCTTCAGGGCGAGAACTGCGATCAGAAGCTCCTCTCGACGACCGCTTCGGCCATGGCCTCGAGCTCGGTCCGCCGCGCGGCGCCGTCGAGGCTGGCTTGGGCCCTCCTAGCGTAGTCGCGGGCGACCTCACGGGAACGCGCAAGCGCTCCGGTACCGGCGACGCGCACGAGCGCGCCCTCCTGTGGACCGCCGGCGAGCGCCGCGCGCACGACGCGGATCCTCCTGCGCGGCCAGCAGAAGCGGCAGCGTCGGCGTCCCGTCGCGCAGGTCCGTGCCCGGGACCTTTCCCGTCTCGATCGTCTCGCCCTCGCAGTCGAGGACGTCGTCCGCGATCTGGAACGCGATTCCGAGGAGACGACCGTACTCCGCGCTCCCGCCGCCCAGTACGCAAGCCGCCGCGAACAACGCGCCAGTCTTCAGCGCGCACCGCTCGATGTAGTCCTCGATCCGCGTGTCGGGGTCGTGGCGCTGGAGGCGCTGCATCGCCTCACCGCGGGCCAGAGCGAGCGAGGCGTCGGCGAGGACGGCAATCCGGCCGGCGTCGCCGTCGGTCGAAAGAACTGCGAACGCACGGGCGAAGAGGAAGTCTCCGGCGGCCTTCGCGCCCAGCTCGCCGTGCTCCCTCCAGGCAGCCACCTGGCCCCGTCGGACCGGAGCGCCGTCGACCAGGTCGTCGTGGACGAGGGTCGCCATGTGGACGAGCTCGACCGCTGCACCTGCCGAGACGGGCTCGTCGCCGTTCGTGGACGACGACAGGTACGCGAGCGTCGGCCGGAGCCGCTTGCCACCCGACGCAAGCGCGTCCAGCGAAATCCGCTCGACGAGCCCGGGATGCCCGGAGACGGCTCGGAGCAGGTGCTCCTCCACGCGCTCGAGATAGGAGTCGAGCCCGGGGGCTGCGCGCAGCGTTTCGAGCGCGCTCGTCACTGGCTTTCCGCCGTGCCCGTGTGCAAGGCGACGACCCCGCCGCCCATGAGCTCGAAGGACACATCCGTGAACCCGGCCCGCTCGAGTGCAGCGGCGAGATCCTTCGGCCCCGGGAAGCGGCGGATGCTCGCCGGCAGGTAGGTGTACGCCTTGCCGCCCGGGAGGATCTTCCCGGCGAGCGGAACGAGCACGTCGAGCCAGATCCGGAAGAACGGACGCAGGACGCCCTGAGGCTGGGTGATCTCCAGCACGGCCAAGCGGCCTCCGGGACGCAGGACCCTCGCGAGCTCACGAAGCCCAGCCTCGAGATCCTCGAGGTTCCGGACGCCGAAGCCGACCGTCGCAGCGTCGAAGCCCCCGTCCGGGAACGGCAGTGCGAGCGCGTCTCCCTGTACCCACTCGATCGTCCTCGACTTCTTCCGTGCCAGCGCGAGCATCCGCTCCGAGAAGTCGAGCCCGACGACCCGCCCGCCGCGGCGCTCTGCCTCGATCGCCAGGTCACCGGTCCCGCAGCACGCGTCGAGGACGCGGTCTCCCGGCCAGACGACGGCCTGCACCGCACGCCTCCGCCAGCGACGGTCGAGGCCCACAGTCATGACGCGGTTCATGAGGTCGTAGACCGGCGCGATGCGGTCGAACATGCCGCGAACCGCATCCGGTTCCAGCGTCCCGGACTCGTAGGTCACCTGTCGCCCCAGCGGCCGGAGAGCGCATGTGACACACCGATCTGGTCGAGGCAGCGCGCGACGACGAAGTCGACGAGGTCGTCGATCGATTCCGCGCCGTGGTAGAAGCCCGGCGCGGCGAAGAGGACGATCGCCCCGGCGTCGTTGAGCGTGGCCAGGCCGCGCAGGTGAATCGAGGACAGAGGCGTCTCGCGCGGGACGAGGACGAGCTTGCGGCGCTCCTTCAGCGCGACGGACGCCGCGCGGTGGATCAGGTTCTGCATCGACCCAGAGGCGAGCGTGCCCACCGTCGACATCGAGCACGGGCAGATCACGTACGCGTCGACGAGAGCGGAGCCGCTCGCGAACGGGCTCTTGAAGTCCGACTCGCCGTACACGGTCACGCGGTCCCCGGCCTCGCCGACGAAGCGCTCGAGGACCTCGTCGCGCCCGAGGGACGGGTCGCGATACAGCTCCGTCGCGAGCACCTCGACACCCGAGGACGACGCGCAGAGACCGACCTCGCACTCGGCCGCCGCGAGCGCGTGCAGCAGACGCACGGCGTAGGGAGCGCCAGACGCGCCGGTCACGCCGAGGAAGACACGCACGAGGCGAAGGCTACGTCAGCCGCTGTCCTGCGGGCCCTTGGAGGCCTCGAGGAAGGCACCGAGCGCCTCGAGGTTCTCGGCGCCGAGGTAGGCGTACGAGCCCATGACCGTGTTATCGAACTGCGCCGGGTTCGTGAGGTAGCGGACGAAGAAGGCCGCGTCGTTCGTCTGCCCGATCTCGGATAAGTCGGGAGCTCCGAGGGTTCCCGAGCCCTGACCGAGGTACGTGTGGCAGTTGAGACAGCCCGAGACAGCGAAGAGCTCGGCTCCGTCGACAGCCTGCTGGTTGTCGGCGAACCCTTGCTCCTCGGCCCACGGACGGTACGAGGAGGATGAGCTCCGAGCCGAGGGCCTCCGACGCGGTCGCGCCCTTGTACGTCAGCACGCCCATCGAGATCACGGTCAGGATCGCCGCGACCATCGCCACGGGCCGCCGCGAGGGCCGTCGCTCGCGGCGCCGGTCGTAGAACGGGAGCCCGATCAGGAGGATCAGGCAGATCGTCGGAATCCCGACCGTCGCGATGAAGACCGTCTCGGGCCACTTGAAGATCCGCAGGAGGTAGAAGAGGAAGTAGAAGTACCAGTCCGGGCGCGGGATGAAGTCCGTCGTCCCGGGGTCGGCCGGCTCGGTGTACCAGGGTCCCAGGATCCCGGGCTCGACGCCGTCCGCGTCGTAGTACCAGATCACGGCGAGCGCGGTGATCACACAGACGACGACGAGCGACATGACCGTGTCGTGGAACATGGCCCGCGGGAAGAAGGGCTTGCCCTCCTTCTTGACGTCGTCCTTGTAGCGGGCGAAGTCCTCGCGGTTCTGTTCGCCGAGATCGCGTGCCATCAGTCTCCGCTCCCGCTCCCGCCGCCGCCAGGACGAACGAGGCCGGCGCGTGCTCCCGTCGGCTCGACGGGCGCCTTCTCACGCCCGGCCCTCTCCGCGGACCAGGGCGGGGAGCTGACGCCGAGGCGCGTGACGAGGTAGATGTGCACGAAGATCAGCCCGATGATCGCGCCGGGGAGGATCAGCATGTGCAGCGAGTACCACTTGGCGAGCGTCTCGGATCCGATCTCGGGTCCGGTGGCGAGGAACTGAGATAACCACGGCCCCGCGAAAGGAGCCGTGCCGTTCAGGTTGATGCCGACGACGGTCGCCCAGTATGCGGTCTGGTCCCAAGGAAGCAGGTAGCCCGTAAAGCCCAGCAGCATCCCCGTCACGAGGATCAGCACGCCCGTGATCCACGTCAGCTCGCGCGGGTACTTGTACGCGCCGTAGAGGAAGACGCGCCCCATGTGCAGGAAGAGCAGGATGATGAAGACGCTTGCTCCCCAGCGGTGCATGCCGCGCACGAGCCAGCCGAGCGTCAGGTCGTTCGTGATCGCCTCGATCGAGGAGTAGGCGACGGGCTTGCCGGTGTTCGGATTGATGGCCGCCGACGGCTCGTAGTACATCGCGAGGATCACTCCGGTCAGCGCCTGCACGATGAAGGCGGTGAGAGTCGCAGAGCCGAGCGTCTGCGCCCAGGCAACGTCCCGCGGGACGTTGCGGAACAGGAACCACTTCGTTCCCCGGACGGCCGCGGTGCGCTCGTCCGTCCAGTCGAGCGGACGAATCACGACGGTGTCGACGAAGTTCCCGTGTTTGCCGTTCTTCGCCACCGCTAGCCCGTCACCTGGCTCGGCACGATCGGGTAGAGCCACGCCTCGATCCCGTCGACGTGCGTACCTGGCACCGACCACGGGTACCGTGCGATCGTCGCCCTGGCCCCGGCGCCCGAGACGTTGCCGACGGCGTAGTTCGGCCCCAGGATGAGGTTCCCGTTCCGGATCGAGAACTCCTGACGATCGAGCGAGCGGACCGGAGGCCCGGCCTGTCGATTGCCCTCGGCGTCGTACAGCCCGCCGTGGCACGGGCAGCCGAACGACTGCGCCAGCACGGGGCGAAGCTCGACACCGTTGGGAAGGGTCGTTCTCCCCTCCTCGTCGATCGGCCCGTTCGGCTGAACCGGGCAGCCGAGATGGACGCAGCGGCTGTACAGGATGGTGAAGCTCGGCTCGCGCGTCTCGTCGTGCAGACCGTTGAAGCGGATGAACGACGTGCGCCTGCTCACCTCTCCGATGTCGGGTTGAGCCAAGTAAGTCGCGATGACGAAGTCGTCCCGGGGGAAGTTCTCGATCGGCCCGAGGTCGACTTCGGTCTCACCGAGATTCGTGAACGAGGGTAGGACCATGAAGCCGAGGACGGGCAACGTGACGACCGCGCCGATCGCGGCACCCACGCCGATCGTCGTCGCCTCGAGGAACTTCGACCGCGAGTAGGTCGGCAGCGGCGCTGGCGTGGCGGCAGGTGTCGTCGCCGCGGCGGCCTCGTCGGCGACCGCGCGGCTCTCCGGCTCGATCTCGGGGACGTCGCCGCGCACGTCGCGCGTGACGTCGCGCGCCCAGAGCAGCCCGAACAGGAGGGCAAGAACGGCGCCGATGACCGCCACGATCGAGCTGATGACGAGCCCGAGGAGGAGGCAGGCGATCCCGATCGCGAACCCGATCGGCCACAGGCTCTGCCCTGGGAGATGCGGGGTGTCGTGACCGGATTCGCTCAACGTGAACCTGTCGCGGATTCAAGCGCTCCGCTGTGACGCCTGTCAACGACGTGCCGACTGTCGCGACCTCGGGGATTCTTACCGGTTCGCAGGACGCGTGCTACGAGAGGCCGTACTCGGCCCAGCGGCGCGAGACGAGATCGCGGATCTCCTCCGACATGACGATCTCCTCCGGCCACGGCCTGGCGTCCTCCTCGGGGAGCTTGTGCGTCGCGTCGATGCCGAGCTTGCCACCGTAGAACTGCCGCCCGGGCGCGTGGTCGAGATGGTCGAGCGGGCCCTCGCTGATCAGGATGTCCCGCTTCGGGTCGACGTTCGCGGTCACGCGGAAGAAGACGTCTGCGTAGTCGTGCACGTCCACGTTGGCATCGACGACGACTATCGACTTCGAGAGCGAGAGCATCCCGAGTCCCCACAGTGCGTGCATTACCTTCTGCGCGTGCCCGGGAAACGCCTTGCGGATCGAGACGATCACGCAGTTGTGGAACGCGCCCGCGACCGGTAGGTCGTAGTCGACGATCTCCGGCAACGTCATCCGGACGGCGGGCAGGAAGATCCGCTCGGTCGCCTTGCCGAGCCACGCGTCCTCGGCGGGGGGCTTGCCAACGACGATCGAGGCGTAGATCGCGTCCTTGCGCATCGTCATCGCCGAGATGCGGAAGATCGGGAACTCCTCGGCATGCGAGTAGTAGCCCGTGTGGTCGCCGAAGGGGCCCTCGATGCCGACGTCGTCCTTCGAGACATGGCCTTCGAGGACGATCTCGGCGTTGGCGGGCACCTCGAGGTCGATCGTCTTGCAACGGACGAGCTCGACCGGCTCGCCGCGCAGGAAGCCCGCCAGCATGAGCTCGTCGAGGTGGTGCGGGAGCGGTGCGCTCGCCGAGTAGGCGGAAACCGGGTCGAGCCCGATGGCGACCGCGACCGGAATGCGGCCGTCCTCGGACGCGAGCAAGTCCGCCCGCCCGTCCTTGTGCATCTGCCAGTGCATGAAGGTCGAGCGCCGGTCGATCACCTGCATCCGGTACATGCCGACGTTGCGAACGCCCGTCTTCGGGTCCTTCGTGATGACGGCGGGCAGCGTGATGAACGGCGCGGGGTCTCCCGGCCAGCAGCGCTGGATCGGGAGCCGCCCCAGGTCGACGTCGTCGCCCTCGTAGAAGACCTCCTGGCATGGCGCCTTCGAGACGGTCTTCGGCCGAGAGTCCGCGACCGACTTCAGCTTGAGGAGACCCCGGACCTTCTCGCGAAGGCCTTCAGGCGGCTGCATGTCGAGGATGTCGCCGAGCTTGGCCGCAGCGTCGTCGAGCTTCTCGACTCCGAGCGCGAGGCACATGCGCCGCTCGGTGCCGAACTGGTTGATGAGGAGCGGGTGCTGCGAGCCCTTGGGGTTCTCGAAGAGCAGCGCGGGTCCACCGGACTTGACGACGCGATCGGTGATCTCGGTGATCTCGAGGTCGGGGTCCGCCTCGACGGAGATGCGCCGAAGCTCGCCCTCGCGCTCGAGGAGCGCGATCCACTCGCGGAGGTCTCCCGGCGCGCTCACGCACGCGAGTCTATGAACTCAAGTGCGTACGACACGAGGTCATCGACAGACATTCGCTTCCCGCGCTGCCACGCCGCGGCCAGTGCCGCATCGTCGAGCTTGCCACGTAGGGCCGAGAGAGTCTCTTCGTAGGCGCCGCTACCAACCGGCTCGAATCCCGATCCTGTGGCTTCGTACAGCGCTTCGGCGCCACCGAGCATCACGGCGGCCTCCTCGCCGCACTCAACGCCCACGGCCAGGATGGCAAGATCTTGAAGCTGGTCGGCGACGCTCTTCACCTCAAGGCGGTCGTACCCGAGAACCAGACTCTCGCGGAGTGGGGCGAGCGCTTCCTCGAAGCAGCCCTGACGTGCCAGAACGTGTCCGAGGTTGGACACATTGAGGTGAATCCCGCGCTGGTCGGCAGCAGCTCGCGATCGGGCTAGTGCATCCTCGATTGCCGATCGGGCTGATACGAGATCGCCTTGCGCGAGTGCGAGGAACGCGAGCATTCCTAGGCTTTCTCGTACTTCCTCTTCGTTCCCCATTTCGGCAAAGACAGCGAGTGCCTCGCGCTGAAGCTCGTCCGATCGTTCGAAGTCCTGACGGCTGCCGACCACCAAGCCGAGGTTGCGAAGGGACCTGCCGAGCGCTTGCGCGTCATCCATCGTCCTTGCCACACGGAGAGCTTCCTCACCGTACGCAGTGGCCTCCTCGAAATGGGCTTGTCGATGGTCCAGACCCGACACCGCGCTCAGCGCCCGCCACCTAGCGGTCGGCGAGGCCTCTGCGCCCTCCTCGAGCGCAGCCACGAGCCAAGCCCGCCCCTCGGCGAAAGGGCCATGAAATATGCATAGGCTCGCGTACAAGTTGGCGAGTACGAGGCTGGATTCGCCGAGATGCGCGTCAACAGCCCATCGAAGAGCCGCGCGCAGGTTGTCACGGTCGGCCTCGGCTGCTGGCACCCAGCTCGCCGGGTCCGATCTGTCCAACTCTGCATATCGCTCCTCCATGAACTGCACATGACGAAGTCGGATCTCGTCCTCGTCACGGAGTTGGCGGAGTCGCTCTACGGCAAACTCCCGGATCGTCTCGAGCATCCAGTAGCGCTCGTTGCTGAAGCGAAGGAGGCTCTTCTCGACGAGCGACTGCAGGGTGTCGAGGTCGGCGTCTGCGACTTCCTCCGCTGCGTCGAGCGTGCAGCCGCCGGCGAAGACGGAAAGGCGGGCGAAGAGCTGTTGCTCCTCGTGGGTGAGCAGCTCGTAGCTCCACTCGATCGTCGCCCTCAGGGTCTGCTGGCGGGGGTCGGCGTCGCGGCCACCCTTAAGGAGATCGAGGCGGCCGGAGAGACGCTCGAGGATCTGCGCCGGGGTGAGCGCTTTCGTACGGGCCGCAGCCAGCTCCACCGCGAGCGGGAGCGAGTCGAGGCGTGCGCAGAGCTCTGCGGTCTCTTCAGTCGCCTCGAGCCCGGAGCGCTCACAGAAGAGGGAGACCGCCTCGGGCTCGGCGAGGGGTGGCACCGCGTACTCGAGTTCGCCGGATATGCGCAGGAGCTCTCTCGAGGTGACGAGCAGCGTCAGGTTGGGGCAGGCGGTCAGCAAGGAGCCAAGCTGCGGTGCGCACTCGACCACTTGCTCGAGGTTGTCGAGCAAGAGCAGGAGCTCGCGCTCCCCGATGTGCTCGGGAAGGCCGTCCTTCGCCCCGAGCGTCTGGGCGATCGTCTCCGTGACAAGCGACGGGTCTCTGAGCGCTGCGAGCCCGACCCAGAAGACGCCCGCTTTGTACGCGGGGACGAGTGTCGCCGCAGCCTCGATGGAGAGCCGGGTCTTGCCGGTGCCGCCGGGGCCTGTGAGCGTGACAAGACGTGCTCCTTGCTCGATGCGGGCAAGCACCTCCCGCAGCTCTTCGTCTCGCCCGACGAACGAGCTCGCCGGTCGCGGGAGGTTCGTGTTCGAGATCGTCTTGAGCGGCGGGAAGGAGTCGTCGCCGAGCTGGTAGATGGAGACCGCCTCGGCGATGTCCTTGAGCCGGTGCTCGCCGAGGTCGGTGAGCGATCCGTCCGCGAACTGCGCCGTCGCCTGGGAGAGGATGACCTGGCCGCCGTGGCCCGACGCAGCGACCCGTGCGGCGAAGTGAACGTCGTCTCCGACGTAGCCCTCCTCGGTAAGAAGCGGCGTGCCGGTGTGCATGCCGACGCGCACCAGGATCGGACCGGAGGCGAGCGATTCCGTGAACGCAGACGCGGCCGCGAGGGCTCCTGGCGCGGTCGGGAAGGCGAAGAAGAAGGCGTCTCCCTGGGTGTCGACCTCGACACCGCCCTCTGCCGCGCACGCCTCGCGGATCACGCGGCGGTGCTCGGCGAGCGCGCCCGCATAGCCTTCGGCACCGAGCTCGTGCAGCAGCCGAGTCGACCCCTCGACGTCGGTGAAGAGAAAGGTGACGGTGCCGGAGGGGAGCTCAGGCCGCATGGCGGCCGAATCATGGCGCTCGATGGCGCGGGCGGTCTAGTGACCGCTGCTGTTGTGCCGCCGACGACCGCGCCAGTCGTTTAGCTCGCCGAGCAGGATCACTCCGATGAACACGAGCCCGACCACGAGCATCGAGAGGATGATGTCGCGGCCTTCCTCCGCAGCGGTCTTCGCAAGCAACCCGGCGAGCGCAGCAGGCATCGTGCGCGACTTTACCCGACGAGTTCGGCGTGCGTCGCAAGCGCACGCTGGACGGCTTCGTCTCCCGCGGCCTTTCGCGCCTCGGCCTCCAGCACGCCGTGGTCACCTTCCAGACGCAGTGCCCGGCGACCGCCGTCGAGGCCGTCTGCCCCGAGCAGCGCGGCAGTCGCGGCCCACGCTGCGCCGTCCCCATCGCTTCGCTCGGCGCGGGCCTGCGCGCAGAGCGAGATCAACTCGGCGAGGTCGGCGACTGCAGCGACGTTGCCCGTCTCCGCGACTCGCACGAGCCCGTGCGCGTAGAGGTAATCGCCGAGCAGGAGCGCGGTATCGGCGTCCGGCGGCGCGAACAGCCGCGAACGCCCGTAGTGCACGAGGTAGCCCTCGTAGATCGTCTCCACGCCGAGCCGAAGGCCCTCGGGCACGAGTTGGGAGAAGACCGCCTCGCGCTTTCGCTCCTGGTCGGGGAGAAGCGCCTCAGCCCAGAGCGAGCTTTCGCCGGCGGCGTCGTCCGCGATGACGTCCCACACAGCGTGGGACCCTAGTCTGCGCCCGACGCCGCCCGCGGCGGTTCGATCTCGACCTCGACGGGGATGTCCGGCGGCCCTTCGTCCCACCGCTCGAGCTTGACGCGGTCGCGGAAGAAACCCCAGATCGCGCGGAGCCCGGCCATCGTCGGCAGCGCCACGAGCACGCCGGCGATCCCGTACAGCTCACCGCCTGCCAGCAGGCCGAAGATCACGAGCAGGGGGTGGAGCCGCAGCGCGCTCGCCATGACGTTGGGCACGACCACGTGCCCCTCGACCTGGTAGATGAAGAGGAAGAGGAGCGCGACCCAGATCACGCTGATCGGGTCGATAAAGAGCGCATACAGCACGGGCGGTACCGCCGAGAGCCACGGCCCGATGTACGGGATGACCTCGATGAACGCCGTCCAGAGCCCGAACAGGATGGCGTACTCCTCGGCTCCCTCGACGAGACCCGTGACGCCGAGGATGTACATGCCGACGCCCGCGCTCGTGCCGATGACGGTAGAGAGGATCGCCTGGCCCTTGACGTAGCCCCATAGCGCGCTCTCGATCTGCTGGGTCAGCGGCGGTCCGTCGTGCGGCGGAAAGCGATCGTCGATGGACCGCTCGAGCCGCGGCATGTCGAGGAGCATGTAGATCGAGATGACGACGATCAGGATCAGGGAGAACAGGAGCAGTACGACCGAAAACGCCGCGCCCTGCGCGAACTCGATCGCGTCCTGCGCATACCCCGAGATCTCACCGGCGCCGAGCCCGTCGAGCCACTCGTTCACCTGCTCCCGGATCTGGATGCTGTCGAGCCCGTGGTCGTCGAGCCACGCCTGGAGGCCATCGAGGTCGCGCTCCGCCGCTGTCTGGTCGTCCTCGATCTCCTCCGTCACGTAGCTGTCGATCCGCTCCGCCGCGTTTCGCGCCTGGTCGAACGCAACCGCTCCGATCGCGATGAGGATCGCCGTCACGACAGCGGCGAAGATCAGGTACACGATCGTCACCGCGATCGCCCGCGGAAGCTTCAGCCGCGTCAGGTCGCGGACGAGCGGGTTCAGCATGAAGGCGATCACCGACGCGGTGAGGAAGAGGAACAGGACGTGCCCCAGCGTCGAGGCGAGCAGGAATCCGAGAACCAGAAGGACCGGCAGCCCGACCAGCTGAACCCAGCGCGGGATCTTGATCGTCGGGCCGCCACCGGCCATGCGGCGGATCGTATCGCGGCGCGGTCCGGGCGCCGGACAGCCGGGTGTGACGCGCCTTCGAGCTTGCTACGGTCCGGGCGATGACGACGCCTCGCTCACGGCATGCTGCGCGGCTACGCGCCGATCGCCGTCGGGCTCAGGCAAGAGCACGGTGGCTCGTGCTCGCGGCGGCCGTCGGCCTGCTGCTCGTGGCGACCCTCGCGGTGACTGCGTTCTCCGGCAGCGGGTCCTCCGGCATCTCGGCCTCACCGGTCCCGACGAGCACTCCCGTCACGACGACACGGCCGGAGCCGCTCGCGCTCGCGACCGTCGGCAACCTGCGCGTGCTGTCACCCGTCGCCGAGGACGGCGTGACGACGATCGGCTTTCACGGAGCCGGTGAGGGCGCTCTCGTGCTTCAGCCGGTCGGGCCACAGGCGAACGAGGGCATCCTCGCGCGGCTCTGGCACCGGATAACCGGCTCGACGCGGCGCGGCCTCGCCTGGTACCAGCTCGAGAGCGGAGAGCTGCGCACACTCGCCGTCGGGGCCGTGCCGGAGACGGACGTCTACTCGCCGGTCGACGGGACGGTCGTCGCCATCCGCGACCACGTGATCGCAGGCCGGCGCTTCGGCGCCGAGATCGAGCTCCGCCCCTCGTCGGCTCCGTCGCTCGTCGTCGAGGTCGTGCACGTCGACCCTGATCCCGCGCTCAGCGTGGGCGCCAACGTCGCCGCAGGATCCTCGAAGCTGGGCACGGTCGCCGATGTCACGCGGATCGAGCGCCAGGCCCTCGCGCGCTACTCCGGTGACCGCGGCTCGAACGTCGCCATCCGGGTCTACCCGTCGGCGACGCTCGGCGTACCGTAGGCTCGAGCCCCGCATGCGGATCCTCTTCGTCGCCGATGTGGTGGGAACCCCGGGCCGCGGAGCTATCGAGGCTCGGCTCCAAGGGATACGCGAGGAGCTCGGCATCGACGCCTGCGTCGTGAACGGCGAGAACGCCGCCGACGGGGTCGGGATCACGCCGCGCCTCGCGGATCGCCTCCTCGGGGTCGGAGTCGACGCGATCACGCTCGGCAATCACGCATTCCGGCGAGCGGAGATCGGCCCCTACCTCGAAGGCTCCGATCGCGTCGTGCGGCCGGCGAACACCTCCGTGAACTCACCCGGCCGGGGACTCGCCGTCGTCCCCGCCGCGAACGGGACACCTCTAGCGGTCGTCAACGTCATGGGCTCGTTGTTCCTCCATCCGGCGACGTCGATGTTCGAGGTGATCGACGACCTCGTCGAGGAGGCGCGGCGCGCGACCCCGGTCATCCTGGTGGACGTCCACGCCGAGGCGACGAGCGAGAAGGTCGCTCTCGCCCGCTGGCTCGACGGCCGGGTCACCGCGGTGGTCGGCACGCACACGCACGTGCAGACCTCCGATGCCCGGCTGCTCCCCGCGGGCACCGCGTTCATCACGGACGCGGGCATGACCGGCCCGCACGACTCGGTCATCGGAGTGCAGGTCGAGCTCGCCGTGCGCCGCATGCGCACCGGCATGCCCGTGCGCTTCCAGACTGCGCAGGACGACGTTCGGATCGAGGGTGTCATGGTCGACTGCGACGCGGCGACCGGGCGGGCGACAGCGATCGAGCCCGTTCGCATCGCCCACCCGTAGGTACTCGATGCTCTACCAGCCCGAGGCGTTCGAGGCGCTCACCGACGAAGCCTGGAACGAGGAGCGCGTGCAGCGGCGGATTCGCGAGATCGTCGCCGATACCGACGAAGCGCTCCGGGGACCGAAGCTCCTGTGGCGCGCCCACGAATGGGACAGCTGGCATGCGACGAGTCCGATGAAGCAGCTCTACGTCGGCGCGGCCGGCGTGCTCTGGGGCCTCGACGCGCTCCGCAGGCGCGAGCATGCAGAGACGACGCTCGACCTCGCGGACCTCGCCGTGCGGAACCTCGAACGCTTCCGCGAGCGGCCCGACTACGTCGACTGGAACCTGCCGGAGCCGCGCGACTCGGCCCTCTTCCTGGGCGAGGCGGGAATCGTCCTCGTCGCATGGCGACTCGCAGCGAGCACGGTGCTGGCAGACCACCTGTACGCGCTCGTGCGCGCGAACGTCGACAACCCCGCCGAAGAGGTGTTCTGGGGAGCGCCGGGCACGCTCATGGCGGCGCGGGCGATGCTCGAATGGACCGGCGACGAGCGCTGGCAGGAAGCCAGTGACGAGACTGCCGAGGCGCTGCTCAGCCGACGTCGAGCCGACGGCCTCTGGGTCCAGCGCCTGTACGGACAGGAGATGACGAGCCTGACGCCGCCGCACGGCCTGGTCGGGATCGTGCAAGCACTCGTCCCGGTTCTCGACCGCAAACGCGGCCGGTCTCTGCGACGTGACACCAGTGCCATTCTCGAGCGGACCGCGGTGGTCGACAACGGCGCCGCGAACTGGCCGCCGAGACCCCGCCCGGAGCTCCCAGGCCCCGACGGACAGATCCGCCTGCAGTGGTGCGCAGGCGCTCCCGGGGATCGTCATCGGGGCCGCGGAGTACCTGGACGAAGAGCTCCTGCTCGCGGGCGCGGAGCTCGTGTGGCGTGCCGGCCCGCACGGGATGGAGAAGGGCCCGTGCATCTGTCACGGCACGGCCGGCAACGGCTACGCGTTGCTGAAGACGTTCGCACGAACCGGCGACGAGCTATGGCTCGACCGTGCGCGCCGTTTTGCGGTACACGCCCTCGAACAGGTCGAGCGGGGGCGTGAAGAGCGCGGCCGCGGCCGCTACTCGCTCTTCACGGGCGATATCGGGGCGGCGCTCTTCGCAGCCGACTGCCTCGACTCGAGGACGGCGTATCCGATCTTCGACTCGTTCGACTGGTGAGGATCGCCCGGCAGAAGGAGCCAGAGCATCACGAACGGGAAGAGCCACGGTAGGTAGAGGTAGAACCAGTGGCTCAGCGAGAGCTGGAACGCGACGAGGACAGCCGCCGTCAGCGCCGCGAGCTCGACAGGGCCCTTCCGGCGGGGATACACGGCGACGAGCAGTGCGAGCGCGACGGCGAGGACCGCGAGAAGAGGCTGGACGTAGCCGAGGTCGGGAATGCCTTCGGCGTGGTACTGGCCCCACTCCCAGAGCGAGAACGGTGAGTCGCGGTCGAGCTGGAAGCGGATGGTCCGATCCCAGAAGGTCTCGACCGCCCCCCAGAGGCTCGGCTCGAGGAGCAGCACCGTGAACGCGGCAACGGTCACCGTCGCGAACGCCGCCGCGAACCAGGCGAGAGAGCGCAGGCGGGCGACCGGGTAGGTAGCCCACAGCGGCGCGAGGAGCAGCGCAGCGAACTTCGTCCACCCCGCAAGCGCCACGGCCGCGCCTCGTGCGGCCGGCGCAGAGACGAGCCAGAAGCCCCAGACGAGGAACGCGGGCATGAGCGTGTCGTTCGTGTTGGAGTTGAGCGCGTAGGCCGTGAAGGGATAGGCGCTCCAGGCGAAGGCCAGCGCGGCGGCCAGTCGCGCGCCGCCGAAACGGAGACCGACGAGCACGAGCCCGAGCACCGTGGCCAGGTCGAACACGATCGACGTCGCGCGCGCGGTTGGCAGGGAGTCCCACTTCCCGCTCCACCCGAAGACGAGATACGACGGGACGTAGGAGAGATACGAGACCGGGCCGTACGTGTCGCCCCGGTCGTTCGCCGACTCGCAGCGCCCGTTCGTCTGGATGCGATCGCGGACATCCCCCTCGGAGTCCTCGGGCCCACACTCCTCGAGGTCGCCGCGGATCGGCATGTGGCCGTACGGGGCCTCGCCGTTCACGATCCGGCTCGCGCCGATTACGCCCGCGTAGCCGACGTCGATGACCCCGCCCGACGTCCGCTGCTCGACGTCCAGCCCGATGCGGAACCCGAGGAGGAACACCGCCGCGACGGCGAGAGCCCACACCGGCCAGACGGGCCGCAGCCGTGAAGCTCGGCCCCGGAAGCCGATCCACAGACCGCGCCCGACGAGGTAGAGCAGGGCCGGGTAGACGAGCGGAACGCTGCGGAAGATCTCCCCGCGATTGAAGAAGAGAAGCGAGACGGAGAACGCGAGCAGCGCGAGCAGGTCGAGGTTGCGCAGCGAGAGCGGGCGGCGCAGATCAGCCAGCCCGAAGAAGAACAGCGCACAGAGGCCGAGCCACACGTACCAGCTCGTCAGTGTCTTGCCTCCGAACGCGCCCTTCCGGCCGCGCGCCATCTTCCACGCAACCTGTGGCCCCGTCCACGCCTCGGTCACGCGACCGCTCGTGTCTTCGAGGGTTACGAGCGCGACCTGGCCTGCATCGCCGGACCACGCCTTGACGACCCACGTTCCCGGCTCGGGGCGAAATGTCGCCGACGTCGTCGGATCCGGCGGATACCGGTCGAGCCAGCGCGCCACCTTCGGGTGCTCGAGCGCGATCTGCGTGGCCTCGTCCTCGGAGAGCCGGGGTGAATCGGCCAGTAGATCGGGGGGCGCTGCGGCTGCGTTGCCGGCGAACGCGAGCGCGAGCACGGCGGCGAGCGCAGCGATCAGCGACGCGGGCCGAACGACCAGAGCTTGTTGCCGACGAAGTTGACCGGCGTCACGAGGATGATCGCGATCGCCTGCGCCGCGATGTCCCGCAGCCCTACCTCGACGAGCAGGTGGAGGACGACGAGATTCGCGGTGAGCGCGACGGTCGAGACGACCAGGAATCGCATTCCCTGGTACGCGACATGGCCACGCTGGGCTCGGAACGTCCAGAGGCGGTTCCACGTGTAGTTGTTCGTCACGGCGACCAGGAAGGAGCACACGGCCGCCGGGATGTAGTGCATCTCTAGAACGAGCACCAGGAATGAGAACACCCAGAGATTGACGAGGTATCCGCTCGCACCGACGAGGCAGAACTTGACGAGCTGCTCCCAGTTCCCCCGTCGACGAAGCGCCGCGCCGACACGGGCACGCGAGGACTGCACCCCTGCCTCGGCCGAAGGGGACTCCACTGGCGGCGAGAGTAGCCAAGACCTCGGCCGCCCCGGCCTCGAAGCCGTCAGGTCTGACCGAATCCGCCGGCACCGACGAGGGGGACGAAGCGGCACGGCAGCGACGCCCGCACGGCAGCGCCGCTCGCGGACTTGACCACCTGGATGAGCTCCTGGCCCCATCTCGAGCCCTGCGGCAGGACGAGCCGTCCGCCGTCGACGAGCTGCTCGTAGAGGGCCGGGGGCACCGTCGGGGCGGCAGCGGCGACGGCGACTGCATCGAAGGGTGCGCGGTCGGACACGCCGAGCGAGCCGTCTCCGTGACGGACGTCCACGCGGTCGTAGCCCGCGCGGACGAGCGCGTCACGCGCCCACTCCGCGAGCTCCGGCACCCGTTCGATGGTCGTGACCTCGCGCGCGAGCTCGGCGAGCACCGCTGCCTGGTAGCCGGATCCGGTTCCGACGTCGAGCACCCGTTCGTCACCCGTGAGCTCGAGAAGCGCGCAGATGGTGGCGACGATGTACGGCTGCGAGATCGTCTGCCCGTACCCGATCGGCAGCGCGCCGTCCTCGTACGCGAGCTCCGCGACGCTCTCGGGCACGAACAGCTCCCGCGGAACGCGCTCCATCGCCTCGAGCACTCGCTCGTCCCCTATCCCTCGCCGGCGTAGCTGGCGCTCGACCATGAGACGCCGTGCCTCGGCGTAGGTCACTTGGCAAGCGTGCGCAGCCCTGCGAACCGTGCAGCCTCGCGTCCGCGCAGGCGTGCTGCGAGCAGTGGCAGCGCGACGGCCATGACGTATCCCGTGATGGGGACGAGCGCGACCAGCCCGATGAGGATCCCGACGACGCCGACGTACGCCGCGACGCCCACACGCGTCGCGCCGCGACGCATCGCGCCGACGACGACGGCGGCGGCGGAGAGAGCGCCGAGCAGACCGCCAATGGCGCCGGCGACGGTCTCGGCCATGTCACCGATGACGTAGCCCAGCCCGAGACCCGCGGCTGTCCCGAGCAGGACCGCAACGCCGACGCCCACGGTGTTTACGGAGAGCAGCCCGGAGAGGATCACGCCGACTCCGAGCGCGAGCCCGAGCGTCACGCCGATCGAGTACCAAGCGCCCACAGGGCCAGTCTAGGAAATCGCCTGCGAGAGCACCCGGTGCAATCCGCCCGGCTCACACGGGACGTAGTACCTCCAGGACCTACGAGAGGGGAGGGCTTGCCATGCGCAAGCGAGGAGTGCTGCTGGCCGTGGTCATCATCGGGGGTGCGCTCTTGGTCGCGTCCCTGGCCGTCGCCGCGGGCGGCAAGAAGAACCTGAAGGCGGGCGACCTCAACGGGTACGAGGAGAACCCGGACATCTCGACCGTCGCGACCGGGTCGTTCAAGCTCACACTTGACGACGCCGCGCAGACGATCGCATACGAGCTCAGCTACTCCGGGCTCGAGGGGAACGTGCTTCAGGCGCACGTTCACTTCGCCAAGCCTGGCGTCAACGGCGGTATCAGCTTCTTCCTGTGCGGAACTGCCGCGTCGCCGGGCCCAATGGGAACGCCCGTGTGTCCGCAGTCGGGCACGGTCGCTCGAACGATCGGCGCGGCCGACATCCTCGGGCCGACCCCGCAGGGCATCGAAGCGATGAACTTCGCCGAGATCGCCACGGCGATGCGCGCCGGACACGCGTACGCGAACGTCCACTCCGACAAGTGGCCGGGTGGCGAGATCCGAGCGCAGATCAAGAAGTAGACAAAGCACAGCGGCGCCCTCGGGCGCGGCTGGCGGCAGGAGAAAGGCCCGGCGTGCGGCCGGGCCTTCTCCTTACTGGCTTTCGATCCGAGCGATCACTGCGAGGCCGAACGCGGCCGCGCGCGCGCCGTCGACGACACGGTGGTCGAACGTGATCGCGATCGTGCCCGTCTTGCGCACGACCACTTCCCCGTCGCTGAACGACAGCGCCGCGGCGCGACGCGCCCGATGCTGAGGATCGCAACCTCGGGGTGGTTCACGATCGGCGTCTGGAACAGCCCGGCGAGCTTCCCGGCGCTCGTGACCGTGAAGGTCGAGCCACGCACCTCCTCCGGGCGCGAGCGCCCCGGCGCGAGCGCCTTCGGCGAGCCGCTCGATCTCGGCCTGGATCTCAGCGACCGACCTCTGATCGCAGCCGCGAACGACAGGCACGACCAGGCCCTGCTTCGGTCTGAACCGCGACCCCGAGGTCGTAGCGGTCGAGGTACACGATCGAGTCGCCGTCGAAGCGTGCGTTCAGCTCCGGGAAACTCGACCAGCTCGTCGGCGCACGCCTTCACGACGGTCGCCAGTAGCTGCTCGAGCGGGACCGCCTCGAAGTCGCATTCCTCGACCCACGTCACCGGCGGCACCTCGCGATGGGCGCGCGCCATGTGCTCGGCGATCAGGCGGCGGACCCCGCGCAGCGGCTCGCGCCGACCCTCGGCCAGCGGGGCCGGGCCTGCAGCCGCGCGCACGTCCGCTTCGGTGATCCGACCGCCCTGGCCAGTCCCCTCCACGGTCGCGAGCTCGACGTCGAGCTCGGAAGCGATCCGGCGGACGAGCGGCGTCGCCTGTACGCGGGCCGAGGGCGCTTCGGCTGTGGGAGGGATCTGCCCGTCTGCGCCTGGAGGCGGCGGCGAGAGCTCCTCCGCGAGTGCCTCGCCGGGGTCGCCGATCACGACGAGCACCGCCCCGACCGGCGCGACCTCGCCCTCCGCGACGAGGATCCGGAGGACGGTCCCGGCGTACGGCGACGGAATGTCCACGGTCGCCTTGTCCGTCTGGATCTCGACCAGCGGATCGTCCTCCGCGATCTCCTGCCCTTCTGCGACGAGCCAGCGAGCGACCTCGCCCTCGGTGAGGCCCTCGCCGAGATCGGGCAGCTTGAACGACTGCGACATCTCAGGAGATTGTCGTGAAGCGGATCGCGTCGTGCGCCAGCACGGCGTGCACGCCCTTCACCCCGTTCACGATCTGGGTGA
The DNA here is from genome assembly GCA_963736295.1 of uncultured Actinomycetes bacterium. Taxonomy (GTDB): domain Bacteria; phylum Actinomycetota; class Thermoleophilia; order Gaiellales; family Gaiellaceae; genus GMQP-bins7. The sequence goes on along the minus strand of CAVTOH010000004.1, from coordinate 1,825,833 downwards.
CGCGGAGGTCGACGACGATGCTCGCCAGCGCGCAGGCCTCGCCGCGTTCGAGGCCGAGCTCGCGCTCCATGAGATCGAGCATCGTCGCCATTGCCCCCTCGGCGGCGAGGTCGAGATCCTCGTCGAACCCGAACGCGAGCCACGCGTCGGGAGTGCGCGCAATCGGAGAGCGAAGCGCGAGGTCGCTAACGTCCAGCGTCAGCTCTACCCGATCGAGCGGGCACTCGATCGCCGTGCCGGATACCTCGCCGTCGCCCTGTGCGCCGTGGCCGTCGCCCGCCGAGAACAGCGCGCCGTCGACCGGAATCGGAAGGTATAGCGTCGTTCCGGCGACGAGCTCCTTGCAGTCGATGTTGCCGCCCCACCGGCGCGGAGGGCCGGTCGAATGCCGACCAGGCTCGTCCGGAGGCATCCCGAGCACCCCGAGGAAGGGCCGCAGCGCCACAGACCTTCCGCTCGAGTCGACCGCCGTGTCGTCCTCGAGAGTCCACTCGAGCCTCGTCGGCGGTTGCCAGAGGGTCACGCCGAAAGAGCCCGGGACGACCCGCTCGATTCCCACGACCAGCGTCTGGCCCGCCCGTGCGCCGCGCACCTGCACGGGCCCGATCAGCGCGTGGCCGGCGTCGAGCTCCTCGTCGTACGGCTCGAAGCGCTCGCCCGGAGCGAGCTCCCAGCCTGCGTTTGGGCAAGAGAACGCGATCATGTCCCCCGGCTCGATCGTCAGCACGGGCGCGAGATCGCGCGAGAAGTGGCCGTGCAACGTCCTTCGCTCGAGCGGGATCTCGTGCACAGCCATCAGGCGAGGCGCTCGGCGAGGCCCTCGTAGCGATCGACGAGCCCGTCCTCGGCAAACCGGATCTCCGCGACGAAAGAGTCGGAGCTGAAGCGAATCGAATTGTCCCCCATCGGCTCGTACCGCTGTGTCGACTCGTGGACCTCGAGATCGGGCACCGAGACCCAGCGCATGACGTAGTCGCGTGCTTCACCGCGGGCAAGGAGCTCATCGCGGAGGACGGGGAGGGAGTTGAAGAGTGGCGAGTTCCCGAGGTCGAAGAAATCGAGACCGTCGAGCGCGACCTCGAGGCGGCGCTCGCCAATCACTTCGACGGACAACACCTCCGGCTCGAGCTCGTAACGGAGCTCGTATGCGACACCGATCTGGGTGCCCGTAGCGCTCAGCGCGGTCCCAGCCACCTCGACCCGCGCGAGCTCCATGCGCGGCTCATCGAGCCCGCGCCAGACGACGCGCCTCACGAGCCCAGAACGCGACGAACGGCGTCGACGACGCGCTCGACCGAAGGCATGTAGGCGTCCTCGAGCTGCCAGTACGGATAGGGCACGTCGTACCCGGTGACGCGCAGGACAGGGCCCTGGAGGTCGAAGATCGCCTTCTCGGCGAGGACGGCTGCGATCTCGGCACCGAACCCGGCGACTCGCGGCGCCTCCTGGATCACGACAACACGACCCGTCTTCGCCGCGGACTCGAGCAGCGTGGCCTCGTCGAGCGGCTTCAGCGTTCGTAGGTCGATCACCTCCGCCGATGCCTCGGCCTCGAGGGCGTCTGCAGCTCGTTCGGCGAGCGGAACCATCGCGCCGTACGCCACGAGAGTCACGTCGTCGCCTTCCCGCGCGACCCGTGCCTCGCCGAGCGGCACGACGTGCTCGCCCTCGGGAACGTCGGCCTTCTTTGTCCGGTAGTGGAGCTTCGGCTCGAAGACGACGACAGGATCGGGGTCGCGGATGGCCGCGGCGAGCAAGCCCTTCGCGTCGGCCGGATTGGACGGGATCGCGACCTTCACGCCTGGCGTGTGGACGTAGTACGTCTCGGGCGAGTCGTCGTGGAGCTCGGGCGCTCGCACCCCACCGCCGTACGGCATGCGGATCGTGAGCGGGAAGGACATCTTCCCGCCGGTGCGCCAGCGATAGCGACCGACGTGGTTGATGAGCTGGTCGAGCGCGGGATAGCTGAACGCGTCGTACTGCATCTCCACGACGGGCCTCCACCCCGCCATGCAGAGGCCTATGGCCGTTCCCAGGATTCCGGCCTCCGCAAGCGGCGTGTCGACGCAGCGGCCGGCGCCGAAGCGCTCCTGGAGACCGGCCGTCGCGCGGAAGACGCCGCCGAGCTTGCCCACGTCCTCGCCCATGACCATCACGGACGCGTCGCGCTCCATCTCGACCAGCAGCGCGTCGTTGACCGCCTCGACGAGCAGGAGGTCAGCCACCGAGGATCCTTCGCAGCTCCGCCTCGTCCACGGCAAGCGACGGCGGCGGGACGGCATATGCGTGCTCGAAGACGAGCCCGACGTCCGGGGGCGGCTCGGCTTCCGCGGCAGCAATTCCGGCGCGCATCAGCTCGAGCGCCTCCTGCTTGACCTCCCCGACCACCGCGTCCGAGAGGACGCCGAGCCGGCGGAGGTAGCGCTCGTAGCGACCGACGCACTCGTTCTCCCGCTCCTCCTCGACACGCTCGGCGTCGATGTAGATCGACGGGTCGTCGGCGGTTGCGTGCGGGGCGCTGCGATACGTCACCGCCTCGATGAAGGTCGGGCCCTCGCCCGCCCTCGCTCGCGCGACCGCCTCGCGCGTCGCGTCGTAGACGGCGAGCACGTCTCCACCGTCGACGCGCACGCCGGGAATGCCGTAGCCGATCGCCTTGTCGGCGAGCGTCGGTGCCGCTGTCTGCGCGGAGAGCGGAGTCGAGATCGCCCACTGGTTGTTGTTGCAGAAGAGGATCGCCGGCGCCTTCATCACGCCTGCGAACGTCGCACCCTCGTGGAACGAGCCTTCAGAGGTCGCGCCGTCGCCGAAGAGCACGAGCGCGACCCGGTCTTCCCCCTTGAGCGCCGAGCCCCACGCAAAGCCGACGGCATGGGGAATCTGCGTCGCGATGGGGACACAGATCGACGCGACGTTGAACTCCCGCGGATCCCACCACCCCGCAGGATGGCCCCTCCACCAGGAGAGGACGGTCGAGGCGGGCATCCCACGCAGGAGCCCGATTGCCGACTCGCGATACGCCGGGAAGATCCAGTCGCGCTCCTCGAGCGCGAACACCGATCCCGCCTGCATGGCCTCGTGGTTCCAGAAGATCGCGTACGTCCCGATCCGGCCTTGCCGGTGATACACGACGGAGCGCTCGTCGTAGGTCCGGAGGAGCACGAGATCGCGATAGAGGGCGAGGAGGTCGTCGGCGCCGAGCCCGTCGACCTCGCCGTCGGGGAGAGCACCGCCGTCACCGATGACACGACGCAGCCCACGATCCGCCGGCAGCACCTGGCTCATCGGGCGGTCAGTCTATTGGGAACCGACTGGAGCACCACGGTGTAGAGAGGTCGTTGTCGACGTCGAGGAGGTAACACCGTGAGTCGTCTGCTCCGCATCTCGTTGCTCGTCGCAGTGACCGCCGCGTTGCTGCCCGGCGCAACGCTCGCCAAGGGTGCGAGCGAGGCGACGATCACGGGCCCCGGTCTCGGCGAGCCGCTCTCCCTGACCGGGGAAGGACAGCCGGGCGGCGAAGCGCTCATGCAGATCGCGGAGGCGGGTGGCTTCTTCCCGGCAGTCTTCGCGCAGACGCCTGATCCGATGCTCGAAGCACGACCGACGGGAGGGCTCGGCCCGAAGTACACGGTCAGGTACCTGATGCCGGGACCGAGCAACGAGGAGAACACGATCGTCCAGGAGCTGTACCCGTACGCGACTCCGAGCCCGGTCACGTACACGGAGCCCGCACAGCGGTTCTGGACGACCGAGCAAACGCGTGGAGGGTGGTTCGTCGCCACGGCGACGTTGAAGGACCTGCTCGTAGCGGCCGGCTTGCCGAAGACCGCTCCCGTGTCTGCGAGCCCCTCGGAGTCACCCTGGAGGGTGGTCGGGCCCATCGGCGCAATCCTCCTCATGGCCGCGCTCGGCGGACTTGCAGCGTTCTTCGTCCGGAGACGCCCGCAGACGGCCTGACTCACACGAGCACGGTGACAGCCTCGCGCTCGGCCACGATCACAGCACTCTCGACGTCGCCGAGGTCCTCACCGTCCACCTCGAGCGGCATCGGCTCGTCGCAGACGACTTCGATCCGGTCGGCGTCGTGCTCGTACAGCAGATCGTCCGCCTCCACTCGCTCGCCGTGTCCCAGGGCATACCAGGCGAATCGAGGAACCCCGCGGGCGCGCAGGCGAACGGGTGCGACGAGGTCGAGGCCGCGGTCGAAACTCGCCTCAGGGGCGGGTCGAACCGCCACCCGACCCGCGTATGTGTACGCGGGGCCGTTGGACACCATGACGAACGCCGCGCGCCCGTGCCCCTTGACCTCGAGCGCGGGCTCGAGCTGGAAGCGATGACGGCCGAGTGTCCGTAGACCGGTCCAGGCGAACATCACGTTGTTGGGCCTGCGTCCGTCCGCACGCCGTCCGAGATCGTCCACCGCGCGCACGATCTCCGCGTCGAGACCGACGCCGCACGAGAAGCCGAAGCGCCGTTCGTTCACGCGTCCGACCGTGATGCGCCGCGTCGACCCGGCGCCTAGCCGGCGCGCTGCGGCAACCGGATCGTTCGGAAGACCGAGCGCCCGCGGAAACACGCTCGTCCCGCCCCCGGGGACGAACCCGACCGGGGTCTTGGCGTCGATGCCGTTCAGAACCTCGTTGTACGTGCCGTCCCCGCCGAAGACGTACAGAGCGTCGACAGAGCCGGAGACCTCGCGAGCGATCTCCGTCGCCTCGCCTCGACCGGTGGTCAGCCGCAGGTCCGTGCCGTCGGGCAACGAGGCACGGACGGCTTCGAGCCGATCCTCGTCGACTCCGGTCGCCCATGGATTTACGAGCAGCAGGCGGCTCATGCTCGCACTACGGTGCCAGGAGCTCCCGCAGCCCGTCCGGGTAGAGAGGAGCATCGAGTCGATCGGGATCGACCCAGATCGCAGGGAGCCGAACTTCCTCGCCGTGGATCACCTCGACGATCTCGAACGAGTCGCGCTCGTACGCGGTCGGTGCCTCGAATCGCACGTCGAATACGAAGCAGATCTCGTGGTGGTCGCGCCCCTCGTGGACGAAGACGTTCTCGAGAACACCGAGCAGCGAGCCGACCTCGACGGAGTGCCCGGTCTCCTCGCGGAGCTCCCGCGCCACCGCCGCGCTCGCGAGCTCGCCGAACTCGATCCCGCCGCCCAGCGGTCGGTGGAACCGCTCCTTCGTCACCGAGTCGTACGCGTCGAAGACGAGGATCTCGTGCCCGCGCCAGAGCATGCCGAGCGCGATCGGACGAATCGTCGGACTCACGGAGGAGTCGCGTAGCCGCGGATCCCGTCGACGAGGATCGCGGTGAAGCGGTCGGCAAGCTCGTCTGTGTCGCGGCCCGGCTCGAGCCAGGTGTACGCCCAGTTCGCCGCCGAGAGGACGAGCAGGGTCGCGGCGCCCGCATCGAGATCGGTGCGCAGGCCGCCCGACTCGACGCCCTCCCGGAAGAGCGCCCGCCAGCGTTCCTCGTAGCGTCGGCGCTCGCCGACGAACGCGCCTCGGTGCTCGCCCTCGAGGTACCGCCACTCCCGCGTGAAGACAGTTGCGACATCGAGCTGCTCGGAGACGACGCGTAGATGCCCACGGAGCGCGAGCCGGACGCGCTCGACGGCCGGCGCGTCCTCCGGAACCGCATCGAGCGCAGCGTGGAAAGCACGGGCGCCTTCCCGCAACGTCTCGTAGAGAAGCTCTTGCTTCGACCCCGTCAGCGAGTAGAGCGACCCCTTCTGCACGCCGAGGGCCTGGGCGAGGGCGTCCATGGACGTCCCGTGGAAGCCGCGCTCTGCGAAGAGCCGCGCCGCCTCGCGCGTCAGCTCCTCCCGTCTCGTAGCCATTACACTCGATGCTAACGACCGTTCGGTAGGGAGGCCAGAGAGCGTGGACGCGAAGACCCAGGAATTCCTCGAGTACGTGCAGTCGGGCGGGCAGGTCGAGACGGGCGACTGGATGCCCGACGAGTACCGCTCCAAGCTCATCAAGTTCATCGAGATGCACGGGAACTCGGAGCTCATGGGCGTGCTTCCCGAGCGCGATTGGATCCTTCGCGCGCCGACCCTGCAACGGAAGCTCGCGCTCACCGCGAAGATCCAGGACGAGGTCGGGCACGCGCAGCTCATCTACCGCGTCGTCGAGGATCTCGGCAAGCCCCGGAGCGCCTGCCTCGACGATCTCGTGTCCGGCAAGGCGAAGTTCCACAACGTGTTCCACTACCCCACGAAGACCTGGGGCGACGTGGGCGTGATCGCCTGGCTCGTCGACGCAGCCGCAATTGTCTCGCAGAAGGCGCTCCTCAAGTGCTCGTACGCGCCCTACGCGCGCATCATGAAGAAGATCTGCTGGGAGGAGTCGTTCCACATCCTCCACGGCCGCGACGTCATCCTCGCCCTCGTCACGGGGACGCAGGAGCAGTTCGAGCTCGTTCAAGAAGCGCTCGACCGCTGGTGGGAGCCGCTCATGCACTTCCACGGGAACCCGATTCCGCCGGACGAGGACCCGATGTTCGTCTGGCGCATCAAGAGCCAGGGAAACGAGGAGGCCCGCCAGCAGTTTCTCGAGGGCTACGTGCCCCAGATTCGCGAGCTCGGCCTCGAGATCCCGGACCCGGCTCTCCGCAAGGACGAGGAGGGCACCTGGCTGTACACGGAGCCGGACTGGGAGAAGCTCCGCGCCGTCGTCACCGGCCACGGGCCTGCATCGGCCGAGCGGCTCGCGTTCCGCCGGCTCTCGCGCGAGGACGTCGCGTGGGTCGAACGGGTGGTGCTCGCGGAGGCCGCATGATCTTTGAGGTGTTTCGCCAGGAGCGGAAAGGACAGCCGTTCCAGCACGCGGGCTCGGTGACCGCGCCCGACGAGCAGTTCGCGGAGATCTACGCGCGCGAGCAGTACGGGCGCCGCCAGGAGTCCGTCGCGCTCTGGCTCGTCCCACGCGAGGCCGTGAGCAAGATCGACGAGTTCCCCGACGAGTTCGAGATGAAGTACCGTCGCGTCGACGGGTACTCGATCAAGTCGCGACTGCACGAGGCGCGCGAGCGCGCCGGGACGCTCGACATGGCGCCAGGGGCTGCGGAGCAATGAGCAAGCGCACGGATCTGCTGCTCTCGATCGCGGACGACGAGCTCGTCCTCGGGTGGCGGAACTCCGAGTGGACCGGAATTGCGCCGTTCCTCGAGGAGGATGTCGCCTTCTCCTCGATCGCGCAGAACGAGATCGGGCATGCCCGCGCGCTCTACGAGCTCGCGGCCGCGGAGCTCGGGACGACGGCGGACGAGCTCGCCTTCGACCGGCAGCCCGACGAGTACCGCTGCGCACCCCTCGTCCAGCTTCGCCGCCTCGAGTGGGCGCGGACGATTGCCCGGCACTGGCTGTACGAGACGGCGGACGAGATCAGGTTGGAAGCGCTCAAGGCGTCCGACGACCCGGAGGTCGCCGGTGTCGCCGCGAAGATGGACCGCGAGGAGGCCTACCACCGCATGCACGCGGGGATGTGGGTCGACCGCCTGCTCGCAACCGAGGACGGACGCTCGCGGCTGAACGAGGCCGTGGACGAGCTCTGGCCCTACGCGCTCGGCGTGCTCGACGACGAGCTACGACCCGAGCTGCGACGACGGGCCGAGGAACGCTTCGGCCGCACGCTCCCGGATGCCGCGCCGATCCCGCGCGGCGTGCACGAGGCGGAGCTCGCGGAGCTCTGGGAGGAGATGACCATGGTGCGGCGGTCGGCGCCAGCAGGTGCGCAGTGGTGACGAGCGACGAGGTCTGGGCCGCCCTCGCGGAGATTCCCGACCCGGAGATTCCGGTGATCTCGCTCGTGGACCTCGGCGTCATCAAGGATGTCGAGGTCCACGACAGCCGCGTGCGCATCGACTTCACGCCGACGTTCATGGGCTGCCCGGCGCTCGAGACGATGCAGCGCGCGATGCACGCGAAGGTCGAGGAGCTCGGAGCGCACGCAGAGGTCCGGGTGCTGCTCGACGACTCGTGGTCGACGGACGACATCAGCCCCGCGGGACGCGAGAAGCTCCGCGCCGCCGGCTTCGCCCCGCCCGCGCCACGCCCTGCGGGCAAGCTCGAGCTCGTGCAGCTCCAGAGGGGTTTCCGCTGCCCGTACTGCGGCTCGACGGACACGAAGCTCGAGAACCTCTTCGGCCCGACGCCGTGCCGCTCGATCCGCTACTGCGACGCATGCCGCCAGCCGTTCGAGCAGTTCAAGACGATCTAGAGCGGGTTCACGTCACTCGTAACGGAGCGCGTCGGCGGTGCGGATTCGTGTGGCCAACCGCGCCGGGAGGCTCGTCGCCACCATGACGACGAGCACGGTTCCGATTGGGATCAAGGCGAGCAACCACCACGATGCGAGCACGGCATCGTCGGTCGTGCCGCTGGCGGCTTTGTAGAGGGCGAAGTAGAGCCCGATGCCGAGCGGGATAGCGAGGAGCGAGGCAACCACTGCGAGCGCCGCATACGCGCTGACTACGGTGGAGGTGATCTGCTTCGGTGTGAGGCCTATCGCCTTGAGCACGCCGTAGTCGCGGATGCGCTCGCGGACCGACAGCAGGGTGACCGCGATGAGCGTGGTGGCGGTGATCAGCAGCAACGCCGCATCGAGGGCGTAGATGAGGACCGGAAGCTCGTCCGGCACGTCGCTCACTTCGCCGGCGGGCCGCGCGTCGAGCGTGGCTTCGACCGAGAGCGCCACGACCACCACAGCGCCCGTCAAAGCGATCGCGGCTGCGAGGAACAGCGCCCTGCGCCCTCGTGCGAGGAGGTCTTTGAGCCCGAGCCCCATCGTCAACGGCAGGGAGGATCGGGTGACGGCACGCGCAAGACGCGAGTTCGGCGGAGACGAACTGCCGGCCCGTATCGCTTCGAGCGCCGTGTAGCGGGTGCTTCGGCGGGTGGATGTCAGCGTGCCGGCCAGAAGCACCGGGATGACGACACAGCTCGCCACGAGGATGTGCCAGGGGTTCGCCGCAATCGTCGGTGAGCCGATGAGCGTTTCGGCGCTGGGTGCGGCAAGGCGCGGTGCGAGCAGCATCCCGAGCGTGAAGCCGAGTGCCGCTGCGACTAAGCCGAGGGCGGCGGACTCGAGCCCGAATACGGCTCCGACCTGGCGCGGGGTGAAGCCGGCCGCCTTCAGCAGTCCGATCTCCCGGTGTTGAGCGCTCGCGCGCGCGCCGACGAGGATCCCGACCACGACGAACGCGACTATCAGGAGCAGGATGCTGTACGTCGTCACGATGACCTCGATCGGCTGTGCATCGGCCAGCGCGTTGTCGCGCTGGACTTGCCAGGGCTCGAAGTAGATCTCGCCGGACTGCAAAGCTGTTGCCGAAAGGCTTGCGGCCGCCCGCTCGGTGAACGCCGCCGTCGCGGAGGGATTCGCCAGTCGAAGCGCCTCTGCCCAGCGCCAGCGCGTGCTGTCCGGCTCGATTCGCTCGAGCGTGGCGCGGGTGACCCAGGCAAGGCCGGGGTTGCGGCGAGGGTAGCGCGGCTGGCTGGGTACGACCGCGATCCCGAGAACCGGAAGATCGAACGACCCGCGTCGGGTCGTGAGCTCCAGCGTCGCGCCGACCTCCGTGCCGAGCGCGCGGGCGAGGCTGCGTTCGAGCACTATGCCTCCCTCGCGCACCTGCGAGCCAGCGGTCGGCACGGGCACGTTCACGGTGGTGCGACCACTCACGCCGGCGAGCTCGACTCGATCGCGGCTTCCAGGCACCCCCAGGGTCGGCCCCAGGCTCGCCGTTACGAGAGGAACCGGCGCGTCGCGCTCGGTGACGCCCGGGAGGTTGGCGATCGCGCGCGCGTCGGCCTGCGAGTGAGCGAACGCGAGCACGTGTGCCCCGTTGGCCGCATCGAACGTCTGCTGCCACGGATCGCGCCCGCTGGAGCGCACCTCCAGCGCCAGCACGATCGTCGCCGCTGCTGCCCCCGCGATCGTGATCGTGAGCGCGCTCGCAAGCAGACGCGAGCGGATCCCAGCGAACGCCAGCCTGAATAGCAGCGCCGTCATTCCGCGCTCTGCAGCTCGAGTAGAGGAGCGACCTGGCGAGCCGCAACCAGCTCCGTCTCGTCGGCAACCAGCCCGTCGCGGAGCGTGATCACCCGGTCCGCCGCCGAGGCGACGCTCGCGTCGTGCGTGACGAGCAGCAGCGTCTGCCCGCGCCCACGGGCCTCGCGAAAGAGCCCGAGCACGTCACGCGCCGTCGCGGAGTCGAGGTTGCCGGTCGGCTCGTCGGCGAGCACCACGTCGGGCGTGTTCGCCAGCGCGCGTGCCAGCGCGACCCGCTGCTGCTGCCCGCCCGACAAATCACCGGGTGCGGCTCCGTGCTTTTCCGGAATGCCAAGATCGCTCAACAGCTCGTTCGCGGACCGGCGTGCCTCCTTGCGCCGGCGGCCGACCAGTAGCAGCGGCAGCTCGACGTTCGCGACCGCAGACAGCGTCGGCACCAGGTTGAAAAACTGGAACACGAAACCGACCTTGCGACGACGCAGGCGCGCGAGAGCCGTCTCGCTCAACCCGTCGATCCGCTCGCCATCGAGCCAGACCTCGCCAGCCGTGGGTCGATCGAGCCCGGCGAGCAGATTGAGCAGCGTCGACTTCCCACACCCACTCGGTCCCATGATCGCGACGAACTCGCCGCGCTGGATCGAGATGTCGACGCCACGAAGACCCAGAACCTTCGCCCCGCCGGTTTCGTACGTCTTCGCGAGATTTCTCGCCTCGAGTACCGGTGCCATCAGACCTCCTCCTTCAGCGCAAGTCGCTGCTCGATCAGTTCGAGCCACTCCAGGTCGGCCTTCAGATGCAAGATCGCCCCCTCGACGAGGAGCTCGCCCACGGGCGCTCTTCCATTGGCCTCGAGCAGCGCGTTCAGGTCGCGCAGCGACTGCAAGTACTCGCGTCGCTGCCCTTCGATCAGCTGCTTCGGCTCCGCCAGGCGAGCTGCCGCAGCGACGACGAGCTTCATGAAGAACTCGTCCTTGAGCCGCCTGCCCGCGACGGGCAGCTCGATCCAAGCCGCGAGCGCCGCCCGGCCGGCATCGGTCAGCTCGTAAACACGCTTGCCGCGGCTGTCCCCGGGCACCGCCGTGCCGACGACGAGTCCGTCGCGCTCGAGCCGGGCAAGCGTCGAATAGATCTGGCCGGCATTCAGTGCCGGCAGCAAGTCGCCGAACTCATGCTCCAACGACTGCTTCAGCTCGTACCCGTGAGCGCGCTCGTCGCTGAGCAGGGCCAGGAAGAGCTCTCTCATAGTAAGCGAGCATATATACTCGCTATCTATTAGTCAAGAGTCACCGGATGCGCAGCAAGACGCGGGTTTCCCGTCGCTAGACGTGGCGTGGATGGTGTCGCCAGAAGCCGTCGAGAGGCTTCGCCACGCTGGCTGGCTGCTCGACCCGCAGGACGTGGCACTCGGGTGCACCAGTGTTCCGGCATGACGCAATAGGATCGCGCCGTGCCGTTCACGCTCAGCAACATCAAGGAGGATCTGGAGGACATCGGCCCTAGGTTCGACGGCGCGCCGGACCTGGAGTTCCGCGCGGCGACCAAGGCGCTCGAGCTCGAGAATTCCGCCCTTAGCTACCAGCGCGTCCCTCCGGGCTGTCGCTTTCCGTACGGCCACACGCACATGAAGCAAGAAGAGGTGTACGTGGTCCTGCGCGGGAGCGGGCGGATGAAAGTCGACGACGAGATCGTCAAGCTCAAAGAATGGGACGCGGTACGCGTCCCGCCCGGCACGTGGCGAGGCTACGAAGCCGGGCCAGAGGGCCTCGAGATCCTCGTCATCGGCGCGCCCAACCTCGGCGAGGATCCGCGCGAAGACGTCGCTGGCCAGCGCGACTGGTGGGCTGACTAGCGGAGTTGTCCGGACGTTTGATCGTCTCGGCCGCAGCGCAAGCCGGCGCTCGACATCGAAGCCGTGACCTCGACTGCGCGAGCGTCCTCTCATTCGAGCAGGAGAGGGGAGGCTGTCGCTCTCCTACGTCGGTCGTTCCGAGATCGCGGAGATCGCCGTGCTCAGCATCGCCGCCTCGGCTTCGGATTCGGGCATCCGGCCGCCTTGGATCTCGTGGCTGGCGGTGTGAACGATCGCCCGGATCACCGCGAGATGCCAGGAGACCGGGAGATCACGGCGGAAGATCCCGTCCTTCTGGCCGCGTTCGATCAGGGGCTCCAGCTGGTCGAGCACGGGGAGATGACGCCGGTGGAGCTCCTCCGCCGAGAGCCGGGCCGTGTTGATCGCGAGTAGAGCGTGGAAGCGGGCGAGCTCTTGCCAGGTTGCGCGGAGCACTCGCTCCAGCGCCTCCACCGGCTCGCCGCGCTGAGGCTCGGCGCTTCTCGTCGCCTCGGCGACATCGGCGACCGCGTGCTCCATCACGGCGTCGAGCAGAGACTCGCGGGTCGGGAAGTGGACGTAGATCGTGGCGCGAACGACGCCTGCGCGGCGAGCGATCTCCGACATGCTGCTGTCGGGATCGCTCGCCAGCGCTTCGAGGGCGGCATCGAGGATCGCGGCGACGCTGCGCTCGGCGTCTGCCCGCCGGCGCTTCGGGGCGGACGCTTCGGCTTTTGTCGTCGGATTCGCCATCTTTAGTGGCTCGGCATCGCGCTGGGGTTGAGCCGCAGCTTCGGCACGAAGTGGCGCGCCCGGGGCAGTACGGCCAGAGCGACCAGGCTGGCGACACTAGCGAGGATCCCGGCTGCGATGAACGCGTGGGCGATCCCTGACGCGGCCTGCGGGCCTGCGATCGCGCCGCTTCCGGCCGCGATCGTCGAGAAGATCGCGATCCCGACCGTGCCGCCGATCTCGTGGCCGGTCGAGTTGAGGCCGGAGATCATTCCGGTCTCCTCTTCGCGGGCGCCGGTGAGGATGGCGATCGAGACGGAGACGACGGCGACTCCGAGCCCGAGTCCGGCGACGAGCATGCCGGGCAGGACGTCGCGGACGTAGCTGCCGTTCTCGCCGACATGGGCGAGCAAGGTCATGCCGGCCGCCGAGACCAGGAACGCCCCCGCGAGTGGCCCGCGGACACCGTGGTTGCTGACGATGTGTCCGGCTGCGTGGGCGCCGATCCCTGCCGCGACCGCGAGCGGGATGAAGGCGAGACCGGTGGCGAGCGGCCCCATCCCGAGCACGTTCTGCAGATAGAGCGAGCTGAGCAGGAAGAGGCCGAATATCGAGCCGGTTGCGGCGAGCATCAGGAAGAGGCCGCCGCCGACAGCGCGATCGACGAGCCGCTCGACGTGGAGCAGCGGTGTGTCGGTGCGGCGCTCGAAGGCGGCGAAGGCAACGAGTCCGACGAGGCCGCCGATCCCGATCAGGAGCGTCTGGGCGGAAGCCCATCCCGCGCTCTCCGCCTGGGTGATGGCGAAGACGATCGCGCCGAGACTCGTCGTTGCGAGCAGTGCGCCGCGGAGGTCGAGCCCGTTCCAGTGGGGCTTCCCGGTATCGGCGGGGATGACCTTGAGTGCGGCGACCGCGAGTGCGGCTGCGACGGGGAGGTTGACGTAGAAGATCATCCGCCAGTCGGTGAACTCGGTCAGGACTCCACCGACGAGGACGCCGATCGCTGCGCCTGCGCCTCCGACTGCTCCCCAGGCGGCCAGAGCTTTCGCCCGCTGGTTGCCCTGGAAGGCGGACATGATGATCGCGAGCGCCGCCGGGGAGAGCATCGCTGCGCCGAGACCCTGGCCCGCTCGAGCCGCGAAAAGCGCACCGGCCGTGCCGGCCATCGCCGAGGCGAACGAGGATGCGGTGAAGATGCCGAGACCGGTCAGGAACATCCTACGTCGTCCGAGCAGGTCGGCTGCGCGGCCTCCGAAGAGCAGCAGGCTGCCGAAGATGAGCGAGTAGCTCGTGATCGTCCAGCTGATGCTCGAGCCGGACAGGCGCAGATCACCGGCGAGGCTCGGCAGCGCGATGTTCACGGCCGTGATGTCGAGGATGACCATCAGCTGGGCGATGAGCAGCACGAACAGAAGCAGGCCGCTCTTCTTGCCGGTCGCCGTCGCGGAGTGATCGGCGCCGTGATGCAGGCCACGGGCCTTCTTCGGTGTTGCAGTGGCGGACTTGCGCTTGTGAAACATCACGTTCCTCCTAAGTCAGACAGTAGTGTCTGAGGTACTAAAGCAGACACTGATGTCTGATGTCAAGAACATCGCGAAGGCATGGGGCGCCGAAGATCGGCCATGGCGCCGCCGTCAGCGTCCGGAACGTGCGATTGCCCGCTGGAGCAGGCCGGCGCAAGCCCGAACGGGCTCACGCCGACCTGCGAGGTCAGATCACTTCACCTTGATGAGCGCCCGCATCCACGGGTGGATGCAGCACATGAACCGGTGATTACCGACCGAGAGACCGGCCAACTTGGCAGCGTCTCCCGGCGCAATGTCGACCGAGGCCGGACATTCCGGAGCCGTGGTCAACCCCTCGTTGAGCGGCGGCAACGGCACCTTGCCACCGCCGAATGCCGCTACCTCGGTGAACGTATGCCCCCGACCGCCCGCGTTCTTGACGCGCACGTCTTGTCCCGCCTTGATCTCCAGGTACGGCGGATCGTTCCGCCACGCCTGATGGCCGATTACCGCGGCCGCGAGCGGCGAGTCGAGCTCGCCCACGAACTCCGCGAACCTCACATCGCCTTGCTTGAGCGCGCATCCGCCTGTGGCGTTCCAGGCGGGATCGGTCGGATCGCAATCGTCCCTCATCGCGACGCTCTTCGCCGGGCCGTCGGACTGACGGGCCGGAGTTGCTGTCGCATACGCCGCTGCCGCGAGGGCCAGCAGCGCAATGAGACCCAGAACCCGAAGTCGCGTCATGGACCCCCTCCTTGGTCGAGTACGCCCCCCAGATTGCTGGTACCTGGCGATTCTGTGCCTTTTGATGCGAACAGTCAAACGACCCGGCCGCCGGCCTATGAGGTCGAAGCGAGCCCTGCGGCCTCGATCTTCGGCTTTCGCAACCGGAGCGCGAGATAGATCGTGGTCCTCACTGCCGATACGCTCACGCGGCATGGCCCTGCTGCACGCCCGCGACCTGACGAAGACGTATGGCTCGGTCCGGGCCCTCGACGGGGTCACGTTCGAGATCGGCGAGGGGATCACGGGGCTGCTCGGCTCGAACGGCGCCGGGAAGACGACTTCGCTGAAGCTCTTCATGGGGCTGATACCCCCGGACTCGGGCTCGGCAGAGGTGCTCGGCCAGGACCCGCGCGTCTCGCCGGAGTTCCGGACCCGGATCGGCTACGGCCCCGAGCACGACTGTCTGCCCGGTGGCGTGTCGGCAGCGGAGTTCCTCGCCTACATGGCGGAGGTGAGCGGCCTCCCCCGCACGGCTGCCCGTCTGCGCGCGTCCGACATGCTCCGGCACGTCGGGCTGTTTGAGGAGCGGTACCGGCCGATGGGGACGTACTCCACGGGCATGAAGCAGCGCGTCAAGCTCGCGCAGGCCCTGGTCCACGATCCGCTGCTCGCGTTCCTCGACGAGCCGACGGCCGGTCTCGACCCGATCGGGCGCCGCGAGATGCTCGAGCTGATCCGTCGCGTCGGCCGGGAGTTCGGGATCAGCATCGTCGTGTCGACGCACCTGATGGGCGACGTGGAGCGCGTGTGCGACTCCGTCGTCGTCCTCGACGCCGGACGACTCCTGCGCACGGGCGCGGTGTCGGGCCTCACGGAAGAGACCGAGACGCTCGAGATCGAGCTCGTCGAGGGTGCGGGTGCGCTGCACGCCGCGCTCGCCTCGCGCGGGCTCGACTCCCGCCTGGACGGCAGCCGCTTGACCCTCGAGGAGGTGAGCGGCGAGGACTACGACGTCATCCGCGACGCGATCGTGAGCTCCGAGGCGCTCCTCTACCGGCTCGCGCCCACCCGCCTCGCACTCGCCGACGTCTTCTCGGCCGAGACCGAGTCGGAGCCGGAAGGAGAGGCCGCGTGACGACAGGCCCCGCCGAGATCTTCGACCTCGGGTACCGCGGCTACGAGGGAGAGCGGACGAGCCGGTGGCGGCGGCGACTTGCGATCTGGCGGGACGGCGTGAGGATCTCGCTCGGCCTGGGGAGAGGCGCGGGAGCGAAGTTCGCCTCCTGGCTGCTCATCGGGCTGGCGTTCGTGCCGATCGTCGTGCTCGTCGTGTTCTCCGCTTTCCTGTCGCCGGCGGAGGAGGCGGCCGAGGACTTCGAGCTGCCGACCTATCCCGACTACTACGAGTGGGCAATCGTCCCGCTCGCGCTCTTCGCGGCCGTGGTCGCCCCTCTCCTCACCTGTCCGGACAGGCGCGACCGTGTCCTGTCGCTATACGCGGCGCGCCCGATCTCGGCGACCGACTACGTCGCGTCGCGCTGGGCCGCATTCGCGACCGTGTGCCTGCTCGCCGCCTGGCTGCCCGAGGCGATCCTCTTCACCTGGAACGCGCTCGACGCGCCGAGCACCGGGTCCTGGCTCGCCGACAACTGGGACGTCGTCCCGCGGTTCCTGGCCGCCGGCGCCGTCGTAGCCGTGCCTCTGACGACCCTCGCACTTCTCATGGCCTCGTTCGCCGAGCGGCGCGCCTATGCGACAGTCGCGACTGTCGCGGTCGTCCTTGTGGGCGGAGCGGTGGCGGGAATCGCGCAGGACAACTTCGACGGCTCGATCGCCGACGTGGGATCGCTCGTCGACCTGCCCGAGGTCTCGCTGGAGACCGTCAACTGGATCTTCGGAGACAGTGCCCCCGACGAGCGCGCGGGCTGGAAGTCGGCGCTCTGGGTAACCGGCGTCACGGTCGTGCTCGCGGCGTGGCTCGTGCGTCGTACCCGACAGCTGGTGCGCGAGTGAGCGGGAACGGCGCACAGCCGACGATCGCAGTCGACTCGGTCTCGCGGTGGTTCGCGGGCGTCGTCGCAGTAAGCGACGTTTCGCTCGTCATCGAGCCAGGCGTCACGGCACTGCTCGGGCCGAACGGCGCGGGAAAGACGACTTTGCTGCGGACGATCGCCGGTCTGATCGCGCCCTCGCAGGGAACCGTGAGCATCTTCGGCGAGCGCGTGCGCGGGAACCCCGGCATCTACCGGCGCATCGGGTACATGACCGAGCACGAGTCCGTCTACGACTTCCTGACCGGGCGCGGGTTCGTAGAGCTCAACGCCCGGCTCCAGGGCGTCGAGGACCTCGGAAGCGCTGTCGACCGCGCGATCGCGACAGTCGACCTGGTCGACGCCCAGGGCAGGCGGATGAAGCAGTACTCACGCGGCATGCGCCAGCGGATGCGCCTCGCCGCAACGCTCGTCCACGACCCGCCTCTGCTGCTGCTGGACGAGCCGCTGTCCGGCACCGACCCGGCACAGCGGCTGCACCTGCAGGACGTCATCCGCCGGCTCGGCGAGGAGGGCCGCACGATCGTCGTCTCGTCGCACATCCTCGAGGAGGTCGACCAGTTCGCCGACCGCATACACCTGATGGTGAGCGGAAAGCTCGCGGCGAGTGGCGACTATCGGGCGATTCGACAGCAGCTCAACGACCGGCCATTCCTCGTCCGGATCGACTCCTCGGATGCCCGAGGCCTCGGAGCGGGGCTGCTCGCGGTGGACGCCGTGGAGTCGGTGGAGGTCGATCGCGACGGACACCTGCGCGTCCGCAGCGGTGACGTCGCCTCGCTCCAGCGCGCTCTGCCGGCGGTCGCGGCACGGCTCGACGTCCGGCTCTTTCGCGTCGAGCCGTTGGACGACTCGCTCGAGAGCGTGTTCGAGTACCTCGCGACGGGAACGGCGACGTGACGGCGATTCTGACCCTCACGGCCCGACAGCTCGCTGGAAGCCGGCGCCTCTGGCTCGTGCTCGCGCTCGTAGCGCTTCCGCTTCTCGGCGCCGTGCTGTTCCGGTTCGCGGACAGCACGACCTCGAGCTCGGAGTTCGCGGACGGGATCACGGCGACGCTCGTGGCCGGCGGAATCCTCCCGCTCGTCATGCTGCTCTTCGGCACCTCGGCGTTCGGCAACGAGCTCGGCGACCGGACGCTCGGCTACCTGGTACTGAAGCCCGTGCCGCGGTCGAGGATTGTCCTTCCGAAGTCCGCAGCGTGCGTGCTCGTCGGAGGCGTGCCGGTCGCCGCAAGCGGTGCTCTGGCCATCGCGATCGTGGAGAACGGTGACCTGCGGGGTGCCGCTGCAACGGGGGCGGGCCTGCTGGTGGGAGCGGCCGCGTATTCGGCGATCTTCACCTGGGCGGGCCTCGCGACACGCCACGCGCTGATCTTCGGGCTCGTCTATGTCTTCATCTGGGAGGCCGTGCTCGCCGCGTACCTGGACGGCATCCGCTTCCTCAGCGTTCGCCAGTTCACCCTCGCGGTGATCGCGGGGCTCGACGGTGAGCGGCTCGAGACGCTCGACCTCTCGCTCGGCGCGAACGCCGGTGCGATCGGCGCCGCCATCGCGATCGTCGTGTTCTCGCTGCTCACGGTGCGGAAGCTCGCACGCATCGACGTGCCCTAGCGATCGGTAGGGTTGCGGCTCGTGTCGGTCGAGATCTTCTACTGCCCCACTTGAAGCGGCTACGACACGCGCGCCGCGAGTCTCGCGGGCGAGATCGGGTCCACGCTCGGCGTCACGGCCGAGGCCATTCCCGGCAGGCGCTCGCAGTTCGACGTGTTCGCGGACGGCACGTTGCTCTTCTCGAAGGAGGCCGTCGGCAGGTTTCCCGAGCACTCGGAGATCCTCGCGCTCCTCGCGCCGGCAGACGCGGTCGAGGAGGGTTGAGCGGAGCCACCCGTTTCTCATCCCCTCCAAGCCTTGACCACCCTGCCGACGCGCGGATACGTTCACTGAGGCAACCGACTAGCGCCGTCAGATACGGGCGGTTCGGAGGAGAGGCGTCGTGGAGAAGAAGGACAACGAAGCGGTCAAGTACGAGAAGCCCGAGGTCAAGGACTTCGGCGATCTGAAAGAGCTCACGGCCGGCGGTTCGAAGCTGAGCAACATGGACTCGCTCTGGCCGAACAACGTCAAGGCTCACAAAGACTTCTCGTAGCTCCGCGCGCCGTAGGCTTCGCCTAGAGAACCCGGTCGCAGGCGACCGGGTTTTCTTGTGTGCGATGAGCTTCTAGGCTCACCCCCGTGACGAGGCAGCTCGCGGGTGTCTTCGGGCGCACGTCGCCAGGCGCGCACGAGACCGTCGCCCGAGCGCTCGGCACGGGCGCTCGTCGGTGGACGAGCGCGGACGGCCCACTCCACGTCGCCGAGATCGGGGATCCGCCGGGCCACGGCACTCGCGAGGTCCTGCTCGCGGGCGACATTCGCAACGCCCGAGCACTCGCGACCGAGGTCGGCACCGCGGACGACGCTTCCGTCGGCGCCCTGCTCGCCTCGGCGTTCTCCCGTTGGGGCGAAGCAGCGCTCGGCCGGCTGCGCGGCGGCTTCGCCCTGATCGCATGGGATCAGGAGACCGAGACCGGGCTCCTCGCCGTGGACCAGCTCGGAGTCGGCGCGATCTACCTTCACGAGTCCGGAGGAACGCTCTCGTTCGCCACGGAGCTGCGCACGCTCGTGCGCCTGGTCGACCGCGCCGCGCCGGCTGACGCGGCGGTCGCCCAGTGGCTCTCCGACGGCTACCTGGAGCGCGGCGAGACCCTGTGGGAGGGAGTCCGAAGGCTCGAAGGCGGCGCGCTCTTGAGGCTTCGGCGAGAGCAGTGGCAGCAGTCCGACTACTGGTCGCCGTCGTATCGAGAGCCCGAGCGCATCGATGCCGCCGAAGCCTCCGACAGGCTGCGAGCCGCCCTCACGACGGCCGTCGCCGACCGGCTGGCCCCGACGGGGACGACGGGCGTGCTCCTGAGCGGCGGGCTCGACTCGTCGACGGTCGCCGCGTTCGCGCGGGAAGTCCGCCCGGACGCCCACGCCGTCAAGGCCTATACCCACGTCTACCCCGACCATCCAGAAATGGACGAGTCGGGGCTCGTGGCTGTCACCGTCGACGCTCTCGGGATCGAGTGGGAGCCCTGTCCGGTGCACGTCGTAGGGACGCTTCCGCATGCGCTCGAGTTTCAGCTCGCCTGGGAGGTCCCGGCCGCGACTCCGATGCTCGCCTTCACCCAACCGCTGCTCGAGCGAGCCGCGGCCGAGGGAGTCTCGGTCCTGCTGGACGGAGAGGGCGGAGACGAGCTCTTCGGCCTGTCGCCCTACCTCGTCGCAGACCGCATGCGGAGTCTCCGCTTCCGAGCCGCGCTTGCGCTTCTCCGTCGGCTTCCTGACGAGGGCCCGAAGCCGTCGCCCCGCGAGCTAGCGGGACTCGCCGGCGAGCTCGGCGTGAAGGGCGCCGCGCCGCACGGATTCCACCGCACCGTGCGACGGCTCGGAGGCTCGCGACGCTACGCGGCCCCCTGGCTCACCGAGAGGACCGCCAGGCTCTACGTCGAGACGCGCGACGACTGGGTGTGGAAACGGCTCCCAGGCCCCCGCTGGTGGGCGTTTCTCGCGCACCTCGTGACGCACTGGCGCGAGCAGATGGGCGCGTACGACTTCATGCGGCAGCGCGACTCGCTGGCGTCTCTCGAAACCCGCCACCCACTGCTCGACGACCTCGAGCTCATCGAGCTCGTGCTTCGGCTTCCACCCGAGCTCTCGTTCGATCCCGACCTGACGAGGCCGCTCGAGCGCTCGCTCGCGGCGGGCATCCTTCCCGACGAGATTCGCAGCCGACCTGACAAGTCGACGTTCAGCACGCTGGTCGTGGACGCGCTGTCGGGGCCGGACTGGCCCGTCGCGACATCGCTGCTCCGAGCCCCGGACGCCGAGCTCTGGGCCTACACGCGTCCCGAGTCGATTCGCGAGCTGCTCGAGGTGCCACGCGACCGGCGGAGCATCAAGTGGGCGCGGCTCGTGTGGAGGCTCGCGACGACCGAGAGCTGGCTTCGCGCGCAGGCCGACCCGGAGTTCCCGGCACGACTGCTCGAGCGAGCCCCGTAGAAGCTCCTGCTACCGCCGCCCTACACGCTCCTCGGAGCGGTCGTCGTGCTCCGACTTGCGGACGAGGGCATTCCGAAGCGCCCGGCGTGACCGGCGCAGCTTCACCGCCCACGTCTCGTCGCCCTTCGGCCGCAGATCCTTTGCGAAGCGAGAGCCCATGACGCGGACGCCGGCAAGCGGCCCGAGCGCGGAGAATCCTGCGAACCAGCGCGCGAGGTGCGTCTCGAGGACGGTTCTCTCGCGCACCTCCGGAAGATTTCGGGCCCACACCCGAAGCGCGACCGGCTTGGAAGCCCCGAAGAGCACCGCGTCCGCTGCCCCAGCCGTCGTTCGCCAGAGCCCTTCGATCCCCCAGCTCCGCGAGCGGTAGCGAAGCTCAGCAGGATCCAGGCCGCTCGACATCGCAGCCACGTCGACGAGGTCGCGAACCTGTGCCAGCGGCCCGTGCGCCCAGGCGTGCACGGCCACGGTCAGCGCGTGGTCCTCCGGTGAGAGCGTGTGGAGACCCGCGCCCAGGGTCGAGGGAACGACGCGGTCGAGCAGCTCCTCCGTCGGCGGCCGACCGAGCCACGCCGGCCAGTTCGGCGCGTCGTGCACCTCGACGTGGAGAGGAAGCCCGGGCCACTCGATGGGCTGTCGGTGCGGTGTCGCGGCGTAGATCGCCGGATCGCCGATCTCGACGAAGCCAGCCGCGACGAGCGAGGCCTGTACGTGTACGGCATCCGGCACGAGCAGGTCGAGGTCGATGAACGGGCGCAGGGACGGGTCGACGTAGTGGCGTGCGATCTCGGGGCCCTTGTGCACCACGACCAGGCCGTCGCACGCATCCCGGACGCGAGCGAGCACTCGCGGTGCAAGCAACGAGACGAGAGTGCTCCGCCGGACCTCCGCATCGAGCTCGGGCGGCACGTCCAACCCGAGCTCCCGCCAGCGCCTGGCAGCGAGCAGATGAATCCGATTCGCTTCGAGCCGCGCGAGGTCGGGAGTCGAGTCTACGAGGCGATCGACTGCCGTCCAGATCGCGGCTGCGTCGCGCTCTGACGACCCGACCACGGCGGAGCACTGTGCCAGATCGCGAGCTCACGCGCGAGATAACCGTTCGAACCGGCGTTTCCCGCGTAAGCTTCGACGGTTTTGGTGCACGAGCAGCCCTCAGTGGCGGTGGTTGCGCCCAGACGAACGGGGGATCGACTGGCGCGGACGCTCGAGGCCTGTGGTCTCGAGGTCTGCGTCCGTGCGCGCTCGCAGGAAGATCTCGAGGGGGACCTAGACGTCGACGTGGTCGTCGTCGGGCTCGAGGACATCGACCCAGCGGCCCTGGACCAGGCTCGCGCAACTCGCCGTACGCTTCCCGATGCTCGCATCGTCGCCGTCACGCCGGTGGCGACCTTACGAGGGTTCCGCGAGCTCGTCTCCGCGGGCGTCGACGCGCTCGTGCTCGCCGACGACGTCGATCGCTCGCTCGGGCTCGCGGTCTCGAGCGCGTGCGCTGGACAGCTGTCCTTTCCGCTGTCGCTCCGCAGGGCACTTGCGAAGCCCGTCCTCTCGACGCGTGAGAAGCAGGTCCTCGGCCTCGTCGTCCTCGGATTGACGAACGGAGAGATCGCGCAGAAGCTCCACCTCTCGCAGAACACCGTGAAGACGCATCTCTCGTCGGCGTTCGCGAAGCTCGGCGTGCGCTCGCGGAGCGAGGCGACCGCGCTGATCCTCGATCCGGAGGCAGGGCTCGGGACCGGAATCCTGACGATCACGAACGGATCGTGACGACTTCCGTGCCAGCCGTAGAAACTGTTCCGCGAGCGTCGATCGACGTGGCTCGGCTCGAGCTGCAAGGCATCGCCAAGCGCTGGCGGAAAGCCGACCCGCCGCTCTTCGCCGGGCTCGACCTCGAGCTCGCCCCGGGAACCCTGGCGGTCGTCGAAGGGCGGAACGGAGTCGGGAAGACCACCCTCCTGCGGATCGTGGCCGGAATGATCGCCCCCGACGAGGGAACGGTGCGGCTCGAGGGGCTCTCGCCGAGCCGCAACCGCCGGGAGTATCAACGCAAGATCGGGTTTCTCTCGGCCGGCTCCACTGGCCTGTACGGACGCCTGACCGTCCTTCAGCACCTCGACTACTGGGCGCGGCTCTCGCTCCTGCCTGCAGAGGCCCGCGCGTCACGCATCGAGTGGGCGCTCGCACGCTTCGAGCTCGAGGAGATCGCAGGACGTCGGGCGAACCGCATGTCCATGGGCCAGCGCCAACGCCTGACCCTCGCCCTCACGTTCCTGCATGCACCGTCGCTCGTGCTCCTCGACGAGCCGTGGAACAGCCTCGACGGCCAGGGAATCGAGCTCGCCAACGCGGTCGTGCTGGAGTTCGTCGCAGAGGGCGGTGCGAGCATCATCTGCATCCCCTCCGGGCACGAGCTCGAGATCGTGCACGCGCATGTCCGCTACGCGCTCGAGGACGGCAGGCTCGGGAGGGTCGCGTGAGCGTCGGCGGGGAGCTGCGCGGGGCGGGCGCGATCGTGAAGCGAGACGTCTTGATCTTCACGAGCTATCGCATGCGGTTTCTCGGCGAGCTCATCTCGGCGATCCTGGGCGTGACGCTCTTCTACTACGTGTCCCGCCTCGTGACCGGTGGCTCGTTCGCGAGCTCCGACGCGTACTTTGCATACGCCGTGATCGGGCTCGCGGTGCTCCAGGTCTTGACCGCCTGTCTCGTGATGCTCCCCATGACGCTCCGCCAGGAGCTCGTCGCGGGCACGTTCGAGCGAATCCTCGTCTCCGCATACGGCCCGGTACAGAGCCTGCTCGCGATGTCCGTGTTCCCGTTCCTCTCGGCGGTCGTGAGCGCAACGATCACGATCATGTTCGCGGCCGTTGTCTTCGGGCTGCCGGTCAGCTGGTCGACGGTGCCGCTCGCGCTTCCCGCGGCAGCGCTCGGGTACCTCGCCTTCCTGCCGTTCGCGGTCGCAGTCACCGGGCTCGTCTTCGTCGTCAAGCAGGTCGGCACCGGCGCAGGGTTCCTCATCACATGCCTGTCACTCGTCGCCGGAGTCTTCTTCCCGGTCGTGCTGCTTCCCGACTGGATCGAGTGGACCTCCGAGGTGCAGCCGCTGACACCGGCCGCCGAGCTCCTCCGGTACCTCATCGTGGGGACGCCGATCGACTCCCCTTGGGATGCGACGCTCCGGCTTGTAGCCTTCGCCGCCGTGCTCGTCCCGCTGGCACTGGTCTCCCTCCGGCTGTGCCTGCGCTCCGCGCAGCGGCGCGGAACGGTGCTCGAGTACTGATGGTCGGCGGACGGGCAGTGGCCGACGTTCTCGATGCCGTCTACCGAGTACCGGCCGATGTCGTGTACCGGTCGTTCGCCCACGAGACCGTCGTCCTCAACCTCAAGACCGGCCAATACCACGGGCTGAACGCGACCGCCGGCGTAATGCTCCAGGAGCTCGAGCGAGGCGATGTGGCTCGGGCTGCCGCCGTGCGCATCGCCGAACGCTTCGAGCGCCCTCTTGCGGAGATCGAGGAGGACCTCGGCGGGCTTTGTCGCGACCTTTTGGAGCGAGGCTTGATCGAGACGACCGCTCCCACGGGCGGCGACGCCGATGCCGACTGAGCAGCGTGGCAACGCGTTCGGCATCGAGATCGAAGCGACGTTTCCTGTCCCGGACCTCCCACCCGAGCCGGCCGGCAGCTACCCGCACACGCGCCTGATCCTCGCAGAGGCTCGAGAGATCGAGCGCGCGTGGCCTTCGGCCGAAGCGGAGACGGCGCTCCGACGAACGCTGCCCGACGGAAGCCCGGTCATGGTCGTCTCGCGCCACGACGACGTCGGCTTCCAGGTCTGGGCGCCGCGTTATGGACGGCACCTCGTGTCGGCCGACGGCTCCAGCGTCTCGAGCGCGCTTCCACGAATCGCTCCGTGGCGCTGGGAACGGCTGCTCTTCGCCCAGGTCCTGCCGCTCGCCGCGGCGCTTCGGGGCCGCGAGCTCTTCCACGCCAGCGCAGTCTCGCTCGCCGGCGGCACGTTCGCGTTCGTGGGGCTCTCGGGCGCGGGCAAGAGCTCGGTAGCGGCGCACCTGGTCGCTCGCGGCGCGTCACTCGTGACGGACGACGTGCTCGCTCTCGAGCGGCGGGGCGACGGAGTGACGGCTTTCCCGGGCGCGGCGCTCGCGGGGCTCGACCGTGGCGAGCTTGCGGCGATGACCCCCGCCGGACGGAAGCGAGTGGGCCGGCGGCTCGGCGTGACGCACAAGATCCACCTGGCAGCCCCGGTGGTCACGAGCCCGGGTCCTCTCCGTGCGGTCTACTTCCTCGCCCGTGGCTCGTCGCGAGCCATCGAGATCAAGAGGACCACCGCAATGGCGGTCCAGCTGCTCGGGAGCAGCTTCCTCGCGTACCTCGATCGTCCCGCTCAGCTCGTCCAGCACCTCGACGTCTGTGCGCACATCGCCGAGCGAGTACCGACGTACGAGGTGGCCTCGCCCTCTTCGGCGCAGGCCGTGGAAGTCGCCGCGGTTGTCGAGGCCCACGCGCGCTCCGTCAGCGCCGAGAGGTCATGACCACACCGAGCGACGACGAATGGCTGCGACGGCGGCTCTCGCCCCGGGAGAAGGCGGCGCTCGTCGCGGAGATCGCGGCCGCGTACGGCCGCGCACGCTGGCTTCTCTGGCGATCGGATCTGCCCACGACAGTCGCGGCGCTACGCGCGCGAGGAGGCGTCCACGGAGACGCGGCGACGCCTGTGCGGGCAGGAGTCCGGCTCGGGCAGGCGATGGGAAAGGCGCTCCGTCACATTCCGTTCGACGCACGTTGCCTCATGCGGTCGCTCGTCCTGACGAGCCTGCTCGCACGACGTGGGATCGAGTCTTCGCTCGTGATCGCGGTGCAACCGGAGCCGTCGTTCAAGGCGCACGCCTGGGTGGAGTCCGACGGCGTGCCGCTCCTGGAGCCTGCCGGACCGCCGTTCGAGGTGATCACGCGGCTCTGAGGACGGTCTAGGTCAGCGAAGGAGGAACCCGTCGCCGAGCGGGTCTGACGGATCGAGCTCGAACACGTGCGTTCCGGTTCGAAACGCGCTGCCCTCGACCTCGGTGACGACCGCCGGGATCCCGGCCACATCGGCATCGCCGACGACCCGACCGGTGAACTCCGAGCCGACGATGCTCAGATGCCGAAGCTCTTCGCCGCGCGGCAGCCTGCCCGCACGATCGAGCAGCGCCAGCCGCGCGGAGGTCCCGCTTCCGCACGGTGACCGGTCCACCTCGCCGTCCGCGAACACGGTCACGTTGCGCTGCGTCAGCGGCTGCTCGTCCTCCTCCTGCCAGAAGATCACGCCGTAGACGTCCCTGAGCTCGGGCTCGACCGGGTGCACCACCTCTCGACCCTCCTCGAGCTCTCGCTTGAGCGCCCGCCCGAGCTCGATGAGGCGCGGAAGCTCGGATGGCGCGACCTCCTCCTCGACGGACGCGTAGAAGGCACCGCCGAAGGCAACGTCGACCGTCCGGTCTTCGAGCTCGATGCCTTCCGCCCACACGAACGACGGGACGTTCCGGAAGCGCACGGAGCGAACTCGGCCATCCGTGACCCGCGCGAACGTCTCGACGCGCCCGGACGGCACGTCGACGACCACGCGATTCTCGCCCTCGACTCGCTCCACCACGCCTTCGTCGAGCGCCCACGTCACGAGAGCGATCGTCCCGTGGCCACAGGCGGTGGAGTAGCCGGCGTTGTGGAAGAAGACGACACCGAGGTCGGCCTCCGAGTCGTTCGGCTCGACAACGAAGCACCCGTACATGTCCGCATGCCCGCGCGGCTCGTTCACGAGCAGCCTGCGAACGTGGTCGAGACGCTCGAGCGCATCACGGCGCTTGTCGAGGATCGTGGCGCCCCGCAAGGGCTCGACTCCGGCTGTCACGATTCGAAACGGCTCCCCACCCGTGTGGTAGTCGACCGTACTGATGCTCACGGAGCGATCCTGCCATGAGGAGAGGCGCTCGAGGATCCGTCGGAGCGTGGACCCCCGAGCGCCCAGGTTACTGCCGGGCGGGGGAGGGGAAGGGAAGGC
Organism: uncultured Actinomycetes bacterium; assembly: GCA_963736295.1. GTDB lineage: Bacteria > Actinomycetota > Thermoleophilia > Gaiellales > Gaiellaceae > GMQP-bins7. Next base: position 1,798,836 of record CAVTOH010000004.1, on the reverse strand, counting down.
CCGGCGTTGTCGTCACGGGCTACTTTCGCGGTTCCGCGCGCCGTTCCTCCCAGGTGCGTGCTACCGGCCGCGGAACTCCGCGAGGCGCTTCTCCACGAACGCCGCGACGCCCTCCGAGAAGTCGTCGCTCTGCGTCGCAGCCTGCTGGAGCTCCGCCTCGAGCTCGAGTTGCTGCGCGAGCGTCGAGTCGTACGCGTGCTCGAAGAGCTGCTTCGTCATCGCGACCGCGCGCGTCGGCAGAGCCGCGTACCACTCGGCGAGGTCGGCCACGCGCTTCGCGAAGCGCTCGTGCGGGACCACCTCCGAGACGAGGCCTCGGATCAGGGCCTCGTCGGCGCTCAGGCGACGGTTCGACACCATCCACTCGAACGCGCCCGCGTAGCCGAGCAAGCGGTGGATGAACCAGGAGCCGCCCGCATCCGGGACGAGGCCGATCCCGATGAACCCGGGAACGAAGGTGGCCTGGTCCGAGGCGAGGCGGACGTCGCACGCGAACGCGAGCGAGAGCCCGGCTCCGGCAACCGGTCCGTTGATGGCAGCGAGCACGGGCTTCTCGAGCGCGCGAATCGCCCTGATGTTCGGGTGGTAGGTCTGCTCGAGCGCCTCACGAACGCCCCCGGGCAATTCGCTGAACTCCTTCAGGTCCTGGCCGGAGCAGAATCCCCGCCCGGCGCCCGTGATGACGACCGCCCGGACCTCCGGACTGGCGGCTTCGCCGAGCGCGTCGTGGAGCGCGTCGTGGAGCGCCCGGTTGAAGGCGTTGAAGACATCGGGCCTGTTCAACGTGATCGTGAGAACGGCCCCGTGGCGACTCGTGAGAACCTCGTCGGCCATCGCCCGAGCCTACTCCTCCTGTCCTCGCGCGAGGAAGCGACGCACCGCTCCCTGTGCCTCGTCGCCGAGCATCGAGAGCGCGAGCCAGTCGCGCGCGTGCCCGACCGTCTGATGCCAGGCGAGGTCTCGCCAGACGTTGAGCTGATGCTTGGCATACCGCGTCGTCTGGGGAAGCTTGGCGGTCAGCTTCTCGACCCATTCGTCCACGACGGCGTCGAGCTCTCCCGCCGGCACGGCGCGATTCACGAGCCCCCACTCCGCGGCCTGGGTCGCAGGGATCTCGTCACACAGGAAGACGATTTCGCGAGCACGGCGATCGCCCACCATGAGCTGGAGCCACTGCGTCGCTCCTCCGGCGGGCACCGACCCATGCTCGAGCCCGACGTGCCGGATGAAGGCGTCGTCGACGATCACGGCCAGGTCGCAGGCCATCTGCAGCTCGTTCCCGCCTCCCACCGCGATGCCGTTGACGCGTGCGATCGTCGGCTTGCCGATCTCGCGGAGACGATCATGCGCGTCCTTGAACGCGCCGAACCACTTCCAGTACTCGCCGGGCTTTCCCAGGTAGTCCTCGTCCCAGGAGCGGAGGTCGGCGCCGACGCAGAAGGCACGACCCGTGCCGGTGAGCACCACCGCCCGGATGTCGTCGTCCCACGAGGCGTCCTCAGACGCCCGGGCGAGCTCGCGGAGCATCCGGAAGTCGAACGCGTTCAGCACGTCAGGCCGGTTGAGCCGGATCGTGGCGCGCGGCGGCGCCTTCTCGTAGACGATCGACTCGAAGCCGAACGACTCCGGGTCGCGGGGCCGCGGGTGAGTCGGCTCGGTCACTCGAGGGAGGCGAACGTGACGGTGAAGGGGATGCCCATCGCCATCGCGTCCTTCCCAGACGCAGCGAAGGCCTCGGAGCCCACCGCGGCCTTGAACGAGTCCATGTCGTCCCACTCGAACTCGGCGTGGTAGCGGTACTTGGGCTCCCCGAACGGGGAGCCGAACGCCTTGCCGTGCCTGAAGGCGCTGCACTCGATCGGCGTGACGAACTCTGCGATGTGCTGCTGGTAGCGCTCGGGATCGGGCTCGGACTCGTACTGGACGATCGCTCGGATCACATCCGCTCCTTCCTCGGTTGGCGGGATGAGCGTATAGCGTCACGCACGTGAACTCGACGGGACTCGCTGTCTGCCTGGCGCTCGTCGCGGGGCTCGGCGGGGCGGTGCAGATCGCCGTGCAGGGACGACTCGGCGACCGCGTCGGCACCGTCGAAGCGCTCGCGACTGCCTCGCTGATCGGGGCCATGGTCGCGCTCACCGTGCTGCTCATCGCGCGCCGGTCGCTCGCCGGCATCGGCGACGCTCTCGGCTCGCCGAAGTGGATGCTGCTCGGCGGCGTGATGAGCGCGCTCATCATCCTGGCGATCACGGTCGCCGGTCCTCGGATCGGCATCGTCGCGACCACCGCAGTCCTGATCGCTGCTCAGTTCGCGCTCGCGACCGTCCTCGACCGCTACGGCTGGTTCGGCATCGAGCGGATCGGCGTGAGCTGGCAGCGCGTCCTCGGAGTCGCACTGCTGTTCATCGGCGCAGCTCTGACCCTCCGCCGGTGAGCGGCGTGGGAATCCAGGCTCTCGAGCCGCAGCTCGTCTGGACCCGGTTCCTCGAGCTCACGAGGATCCCGCGTCCGCCGAAGCAGGAGGAGCAGGTGCGCGCTCATGTCCTCGAGTGGGCCGCTGCACGGGAGCTCGTGTCCGCGGTAGACGCAGCGGGGAACGTGATCGTCAGCGTGCCGGCTTCCCCGGGTCGGCGCCGACGCGCCGACGGTCGTGCTCCAGGCCCACCTCGACATGGTCTGCGAACGCGATCCCGACAGTCCGAACGACCCTCGAGAGGGCCGGATCGAGGTCGTCCGGGACGGCGACTGGGTTGCCGCGAAGCGGCACGACGCTCGGAGCGGACAACGGCATCGGCGTCGCGGGCGCGCTGGCCGTGGCGGAGGACCCGGCGATCGAGCACGGGCCGCTCGAGCTCCTGTTCACGGTCTCAGAGGAGCAGGGCCTCGATGGCGCCAAGGACCTCGACGCCGAGCTCGTCTCGGGCCGGCTCCTCGTCAACCTCGACGGTACGAGCGACGGCGCGCTCACCGTCGGCTGCGCGGGGAGCATTCACACGTTCACGCGGCTCGAGCTCCGTCCGACCGAGATCGGCTCGGTCGTCCTCGACGTGCATGTGTCGGGCGCGCGCGGCGGGCACTCCGGCGGCGACATCGCGCGCGGCCGCGCAAACCCGATCAAAGGGCTCGGCCGCCTCCTTAGGCATGCCTACGGGCAGGTGCCCATCGGTCTCGTCAGCCTCGACGGCGGGGTGAGCCGGAACGCGCTTCCGCGCGAAGCCCACGCTGTGGTCGCTCTCGAAACGGACGCCGAGCCGGAGTTCCGGAGAGCAGTCGAGGACGAGTTCCTTCGACTGCGCGAGCAGTTCTCGGGCTCGGACGGCGGGCTCGAGCTGCATGTCGATCGGGCCGACTCGGCTCTGGCCAGTGACAAGGACTCGACCGGGGTCGCGCTGGACCTCCTCGCTGCGCTCCCGAGCGGTGTCGTCGCGATGAGCCCCGCGCTGCCCGGCACGGTCGAAACGAGTACGAGCGTCACCGTCGCATCGACGAGCGGGGGAGTCCTCACCCTCGCCTCGATGACGCGAAGCTCGAACGCCGCCGCGCTCGACGACGTCCTCGCGACGATCGAGGGCGCCGCCGGGCTCGCGGACGCCGATGTCGAGGTGCTCCGCTCCTACCCACCCTGGCGACCCGACTTCGAGTCGATGCTGCTCTCGACGGCCCGCCGCACGTACGCGCGGCTCTTCGACTCCGAGCCGCGCCTCGACGTCGTGCACGGCGGCCTCGAGTGCGCCGTCCTCGGCTCGAAGCTCCCGGGCGTGCAGATGATCTCGATCGGGCCAACGATCGAGAGCCCCCACGCGCCCGGAGAGCGCCTGGGAATCGAGAGTACGAGGCGCTTCTACCGACTGCTCGGAGCGCTGCTGGACGACCTTTCGCGCCCGTAGGGCGAGACATGTCTCGCCCTATGCGGACCAGTGGCAGCGGCGCTCGAGCTCGTCCCCGTCCCGGACCGTCACGCGCCCGCGCTGCAAGGCGACGGTGCCGCGCTTCTGCTCGTCGCGCAGGACGCGGTTCACGGTCGCACGGGACGTCCCCGCCATCGCCGCGAGCTCCTCCTGCGTCAACGGGACGACGTCGGAGCCGTAGGTCTCCGTGAGCTCGCAGACTCGTCGACGAACGCGCGTCTCCGCGTCGACGTAGTGCGCCTCCACGAGCCGATCGCTCGAACGTCGAAGCTGGTCGGCGAGGAGGCGGAGCAGCACGTCCTTCACGCCTGGATGCCGGCGCTGGAGCTGCGCGAAGTCGTCCCTGTACACCGAGCGCGTCTCGCTCGCCTCGAGCGCGGAGACCGTCGCCGAACGTCGCGCGTCGGGAAGGAGCAGCGCGAGCTCGCCGAACGAGCGCCCGGGGCCGAAGACGTCGAGGAGGACGCTGTCACCCACCGGAGACTGGAGCCGAGCCGCGAACCGCCCGCGGACGACGAGGTGGAGCGACTCGGCGAGGTCGTCGCGGTGGAAGACCACTTCGCCTTTCTGGAACGTCCGCCGCCGCGCGATGGACAGGAGCCCCCGGATGTCGTCCTCAGGAAGCCCGGCGAGTAGTGGCCACTCCACGGCGCTGAGTCTGGGTCATGCGAGCCGGTGTCGCAACCGCGGGAACGCACCGGAGATGCGGTCGCGCCTCCGGTGCGTTCCTGCGGTGCTGGTGCCCTAGCCGAATGCCGGGCCGTGACGGCGGCCGCAGCGGGTCTGGACGTACAGCTGGATCCCGTACTGCATTTCGACTGCGGAAAGGGCCGGCCCCAGACGCGCGAGCTTCCGCTCGCACTTCTGAGCCTTGCTCGCGCTCGCCGGCGCCACGCCGACGACCGTGATGACCAGAACGGCCAGGATGACGGTGAACATGCGCTTCATGGTCGTGCTCCCTTCGAGTAGCTGGTTGCTTGCCGGCTGCGAGTCGCTCCGAGCCGAAGCGACCGCAGGTCGTAGGTGAACGTCGAGACCTGAGCGGCGAACCGCCGACATCGCTCGCACTGCCTCACGTGCCGCGCGAGCTCGTCGACGCCTGCGGTCGCGGCCTCGCCGTCGAGCGCGAGGGAGAGCAGCCGGCGTGCCCGGATGCAGTTCCCCTCATCGACGACGGGCCGCATGACTCGCCTCACCTGGCCCCGGTGCTCGCCGGGGCCTGCTCCACGGCCGACCGGCGCAGGATCCGGTCGAACCAGGAGCTCGCCGCCCCGGGGTCGACCGCCTGCCGCGGCGTGGAGTGGTCCTCCCGGAGCTCGACTGCACGCATTGCAGCTCGAGCTCGTAGGAGCCGCGCTTCGTCGCGCGCGCGGGCCACCTCGTACTGCGTCCACGGATGGGTGTCCATGCCTCCTCCTTGGGTTGGGTTCGATCACCCATCCGTTGTCGCAGCCGGCGCTGAAGCAATCCTTGGCCGCGGCTTGAGAACCGCTTGGGGTCGAACTACCGTTGTCCGGTCGTCCAGGGAGGAAGCTGGTGATCGAGTTCCGAGTTCTCGGGCCGCTGCAGGTGGCGAAGGAAGGACGCCTGCTCCCGCTCGGCGGGATCAAGCAGCGTGCGCTCCTCGCCCTGCTCTTGCTCGAGCGCAATCGCGTCGTCTCTCGGGATCGGCTCGTCGACGCTCTCTGGGGCGACAACCCACCGGCGTCGGCAGCGAACAGCGTCCAGGTCTACGTGTCGAAGCTGCGCAAGCTTCTCGACGAGGAAACCGAAGACGAGAGCTCGCTCGCAACCGAGCCACCCGGCTATCTCCTGAAGGTCGAGGCGGGCCGCCTCGACGCAGACGTGTTCGAGGCTCTCGTCGCCGAGGGTAAGGCCGCCGCCACCGCAGGTGCGTTCGCCGATGCGGAGTCGACGCTCGCGCGCGCGCTCGAGATCTGGCGCGGGCCGGCCCTCGCCGATCTGGCGGACGAGCCCTTCGCTCAGCCGAGGATCGCCCAGCTCGAAGGGCTGCGCCTACAAGCCCTCGAGACGCGCTTCGAGGCCATGCTCGCCCTGGGGCGCCAGGCAGAGGCGCTCGGCGAGCTCCAGTCGCTCGTGAGCCTGCACCCGCTCGACGAGCGGCTACGCGGACAGGTCCTGGTGGCGCTGTACCGCTCCGGGCGACAGGCCGAGGCACTGGACGCGTATCGAACCTTCCGGAAGCTCTTGAGCGACGAGCTCGGGCTCGAGCCGAGCGCGGAGCTTCGCGAGCTCGAGCAGGCAATCCTCCGCCAGGATGCTTCTCTCGACCGGGCGGCTCCGGTCGCACCGCCCGTGGTCGCCGAGCACGAGGCCGGGCTTGCCCCAGCGTCCCCGTCCCAGCCGAGGCCGATCGAGGACGAGCGCCGGCCGGTAACGGTGCTGTTCGCCGACATCGTCGGATCGACCGCGCTCGGCGAACGGCTCGAGCCCGACGAGGCGAAGGTGCTCGTAGGCGAGTGCGTGACGATGATGAGCCGCGCGGTCGACGAGTACGGCGGCACGGTGCAGGCGTACCAGGGCGACGGAATCTGCGCGTACTTCGGAGTCCCGGCCGCGCATGAGGACGACCCGGAGCGCGCCGCACGGACAGCCCTTCGCATCCTCGAGGTGGTGAGCGGCTACGCCCGCGACATCGAAGCCGCCTGGGGAATCTCCGGGTTCGCCGTGCGAGTCGGAGTCAACAGCGGTCCCGCGGCCGTGGGCCTCGTCGGGAGTGCGGATCCGCAAGCAGTCGCGCTGGGTGATGCGACGAACGTCGCCGCACGCCTCCAGGCCGCCGCCGAACCGGGAACCGTCCTGGTCGGGCACGTCACGGCGAGACGACTCGAGCATCGCTTCGACCTCGAAGCCCCCGTCGAGGTCTCGGTGAAGGGGAGAGAGAAGCCGGTGCGTGCTTCTCGGCTCGTCCGGGCGAAGGAGCGCGAGCCGCGAGTCGCCACCACTCCGGTCGTCGGTCGGGAGCGGGAGCTCGACGTGCTGGACGGCCTCGTCCGCGATCTCGAAGCTGGACGCGGTCGGATCGTCGTTCTCACCGGCGCTCCCGGAATCGGCAAGACACGCCTCCTCACCGCGCTCGCGACCAAGGGAGGGGACGGTGTCACGTGGCTCGAAGGGGGCTGCCACTCCTATGGCGGACTGGCCGGCTGGCCCTTCGTCGAGATGCTCCTCGGCTGGCTGGGCGCCGAGATCGGCGAGCCCGAGATCGCGATCCGCACGAAGGCACGCGCGGGCCTCGGCGCGCTCTTCGCCGACCAGGCCGACGCCGTGCTCGCCCCGCTCGGAGGGTTGTTACGACTCCGCATCGACACGGCTGGCGTCGCAGACGAGGAAGTCGACGGCGCGTTCGTCCGCTGGCTCGAGCGTCTCTCCGCGACGAAGCCGGTAGTCGTGGCGATCGAGGACACCCAGTGGGCCGACGCTGTGACACGTCGGCTTGCAGAGCACGTCCTCGACCTCACGGACCGCGCGCCAGTCGGGCTCGTGCTGACGGAGGAGCCGATTCCCGGCTCCGAGGGAGCGGCCCTCCGCCTCCGGGCGCTCGCAGACTTCGGTCACAGAGCCTCGGAGCTGCCGCTTCACCCACTCACGGACGATGCGGCAGAGCAGGTGCTCGCGACCGTCGTCGGAGACAAGCTCGATCCGGCAACGCGCACCGGCCTGATTCGTGAGGCCGAGGGCAATCCGCTCTATCTCGAGGAGTTAGCGCGGGCGTTCCTCGAGGGCGCTCTCGAGGCGCGCGGGCGCACGTGGACGGTGACGATCGGATCGCTCGAGCTCCTTCCACCCTCGCTCGAGAATCTCCTCGTAGCCCGCATCGACCGCCAGGCCGACGGCCCCCGCAGGCTCGCGCAGATCGCGGCGGCGATCGGAAGGACGTTCCCGGTCTCCGTGCTCGAGCGCGTGAGTGGCGAGGCCACAGACGAAGCGCTCAAGGCGCTCCTGCGCGCCGAGATCGTCCGCGAGGTAAGCCGCTATCCCGAGCTCGAGTGCACGTTCACGCACGGCCTTCTCCGCGAGGCCGCCCTCTCGACCCTCACCTCGACGCGAAAGCGCGGGCTGTATGCCGACATCGCGGGAGCCTTCGAGTCCATCTACGCCGAGTCGCTCGACGAGCACCTCGAGCGGCTGGCCCACTACCACGCCCAGGCCGGAGCGCTGCCGAAAGCACTCGAGTACGCCGAGCGCGCGCGGGCCGCGTCAGGCTAGCGGTCGAGCCACCAGTTCTCCGCGCCCGCGAGGTGGAATGCAGGATTGAAGACGACGCCGCGTAGCGTCGTCCTGCGCGCGGCAAGACCGACGGCCTGGTACAGAGGAATGACGGGGACGTCCTTGGCCAGCAGTCGGTCGGCGCGATTGAGGGCCGCGGCCCGTCGGGAGGAGTCGAGAATCCGATTTTCCTGGTCTAGCTCTCTCTCGACGTGCCGCTGGCAATAGCCCATGATGTTCAGGTCGCCCTGGCAACCGAAGACGTCCTTCCACCCGCTCGATTCCGGGGCGTAGACGTAATTGAAGAGCGCCACGTCCCACGCGCCGCTCGGAAGGATCTGGTCGAAGAGGACGAGTCTGCTGGTGAAGTTCGGAATGACCTCGATACCCACCTGACGAAGTTGCGCCTGGACGAGCGAGAGCACTCGCGCGCGGGGCGGGACTCCTGCGCTCGTGTAGAAGCGGAGCGAGAGCGGCCTTCCGGCACACACGTAGATGCCGCCCGGATCCCGGCGGCAGCCCGCCTGCTCGAGCAGTCGGCGCGCCAGTACAGGCCTGTGTCGATACCGGCGCCAGTTCGGCGCGTAGTGCGAGCTCTGCGTCGGAAGGAGCATGCTGTCGAGCAGGCGCAGATTCGGGGCGACGTCACCGTAGAGCTGACGGAAGATCGAGACGCGGTCGATCCCGTACGCGAGCGCCTGCCGGACGAGCTTGTTCCCGAGAGCCGGATGGCCCCCAGGGCGGAGCCTGATCTCGAAGTGCTCGACGGTCGTGCCCTGCGCCGCCAGGACCCTGAGTCCGGCGTCTTTCCGAAGCTCGGGGACCACCATCGGGTCTCCGAGACCGACCGCGAAGTCCACGGCACCGCTTCTCACGGCTCCGACACGGTCACTCGGAGCGACGACGAAGCGGATTTCGAGCCGCTCGAGGTATGCGCGGTGAGGTCCGAAGTAGTTGGGGTTCCGGCGAAGCGTGAGCCTCTCCCCGCGCTCCCAACGCTCGACGACAAACGGTCCGCTGCCGATCGGCGCGCCGGTCTTCGGGTTGTCGATCCGGTCGCTCCAGATCGTTTGGAGGTTCTGGCCCACGAGCGCATGTCGCGGCAGCACGTTCGCGAACAGCCCACGCCAGCCCGCGAAGCGGGAGCGAAGAACGACCTTGACCGTCTTCCGGTCGACGGCGGTGACCCTGCGCACGTTGTCGACGATCTGTCTTTGGAAGGGGCTGAGAGCTCCTTTCCGCGCGAGATTCACGTGCGCCCGGTGGCTGAAGACGAAGTCTGCGGCGCTGATGGGCACGCCGTCGCTCCATCTGGCCTCCGGCCGGATGAAGTACGTCAGCGTGAACGGAGGCTCTGCCGTGTGCTTCACGTCCGAGACGAGGCTCTCCCGATACGAGTTGTCCGGGCCGACCTCGAACGCCGACGCGAGAACCTCCTCGGCGAAGACGGTCGTCCCGGCGATCCCCTCCCCGAAACACGCGGCTAGGAGCAGGTTGAGACACGGGGGCTCCGCGACGGGTGAGGCGAAGCGTGCCGTGCCGCCGCGCTTCGGCGTCTGCTGGTCAGCCGCGCCGCCCACTCCCGAGACCGCGAGGAGCGCGACGGCGATCGCCGTTGCCAGGATTAGCGGTCGAGCCACCAGTTCTCCGCGTTCGAGAGCGCGTCGACAACGCTCGGGAAGACGACGAAACCCTGGAGATCCGAGCCGTGCGCAGCCCAGGCGACCCACTGGTAGAGGGGAATGACCGGGACGTCTCTAGCGAGCTGACGGTCTGCTCGGTTCACGACGCGAGCCTGATGCTCCCCATTGAGGATGCGCTGGGCCTGGTCGAGATCGGCCGTGACCAACCGCTGGTCGTAGCCGGTCCAGTTCAGCTCGCCACCGCTGCCGTAAACCTCCTTGCCCAGATACGACGAGCCGGAGTTACTCCAGCCCATGATCGCGACCTCAAACCTCCCGGCCGGGAGCACCTGGCCGAAGAGCACGTTACCGGGCCAGAACTCCCGGACGAGCTCGATCCCCACGGCCCGAAGCTGTGGCTCGACGAGGTCAAGCACGCGCGGCCGCAAGCCGCCGGGAACCGCGGGGCTCGAGAAGCGAATCGACAGCGGCTCTCCGCCGCACGTGTAGATGCCCTTCGTTCCGACCACGCACCCGGCCTGCTCGAGCAGTCGGCGAGCCCGCGCGGGCTGGAACGAGTACCCGGACCAGTTCCGCCGGTAGAAGGGGCTGCTGTTGAGGTACACGGCACTCTGGCTCGCCTCGAGCCTCGGATCGAGGTCGCCAAAGACCTGCCGGGCCAGCGCCGCACGATCGATGCTGTACGCGAGAGCTTTACGAACGAGCTTGCTCCGGCGGAGGACGGGGTGGCCACCCGGCCCGAGTCTGATCGCGAAATGATCCCAGGTCGCGCCCGGCCTCGAGACGATCTCGACACCCGCTTGACGCTCGAGCGGCGCCGCGAAGTCCGGCGGGAAGTTGGTCGCCACGTCGACCGCGTCGCGACGAAACGAATCAGACAGGGTGTTTCCGTTGACGCCGAAGCGAAGAACGATGCGGTTGACGTAGGCCCGGCGCGGCCCCCAATAGCTCGGATTGCGCCGGAGGACGAGCTCCCGTCCGCGGGCCCAGCTCTCGACGAGGAAGGGGCCGTTCCCGATCGGCTCTCCCGTCCTCGGGTTCTCGATCCCGTCGCTCCAGACCTTCGCGAGATCCTGATCCCTCAGGACATGGGACGGCAGGATGCTGCCGAAGAAGGAGCGCCAGTTCGAGTCCCGCGGGCGCAGGACGACCCGCACCGTCTTGGCGTCGACGGCTCGAATGCTGCGGATCGCGCGGTGGAACCTCCGTGACTCGGGGTCGTACTTCCGGAGCGCGCGCAGGGTGAAGAGGAAGTCGCGCGCCGTGACAGGAACGCCGTCACTCCAGCGCGCCTTCGGATCGATGCGGTACGTGAGCGTGAACGGTCGCTTCGTTGTGAAGTCGACCGTCGCCAGGGCTGGCTGCCAGGTGTAGTCGGCGCCTACCCGGAGTGGAGGCATGAGCACCTTGAGCGCTGCGGCCAACAATCCGGCCTGGGCGTTGTCGGGAGCGCAGGTCGCGATGAGCACGACGTTGAGACACGCCGGCTCCGGCACAGCGAACGCGACCACGACCGTTCCGCCGCGCTTCGGCGTCTGCGCGCCCGCGCCGCCGGCTCCCGAGACGGCGAGGAGCGAGACGGCGATCGCCGCGGCGAGGGCTAGCGGTCGAGCCACCAGTTCTCCGCGTTCCAGAGCTCGTGGTCGGCCGCTGAACCGACGTTCCTGATCGTCTCCCGGAAGGCGACCACGTTCGGCACCCGGTACAGCGGGATCAGAGGCACGTCCAGCGCGATTCGCGCGTCGGCCCTGTTGAGGACACGGCCACGTTGGCGCGCATCGACGATCAGCTCGGCCTGATTCAGGTCATCCGTGACGAGTCGCTGGCAGTACCCGGTGACGTTTCCTACGCCCCCACAGCCGTGGATGTCCACACCCAGTACGTCCGGGCCACCGAAGTAAGAGAAGAGAACACCGTCGAAGTTGCCGCTGGGCACGATCTGGCCGAAGAAGACCGGACCCGGCGCAAAGGTCAGCCTGACCTCGACACCGACGGGTCGGAGGTGCTCCTGCATGAGCTCGAGGGCACGCACGCGATGCGCAGCCGCGACGGGCGCGAAGTACCGCAGCGAGAGTCGCTGGTCGTCGCAGACGTAAATGCGATCGTCTCCGCGCCGGCAGCCCGCTTGCTCGAGGAGCCCCCGCGCAAGTGCCGGCCTGTAGCGATATCGCTTCCAGTTCGGGCGGTAGAAGCGGCTCGGCTGCAACACAACCGCGTTATCGCTGACTCCGACGCGCTCATTCAGCTCGCCGAGAGCGGAGCGCGCGATCGCCACGCGGTCGATGCCGTAGGCGAGTGCACGGCGGATGAGCTTCCAGTGCGCGCCCCTGAGCGCCGGGTGCCCGCCGGCACCGACGCGGAGGAAGAGATAGTCGATCCCGCTGAGTGCAGCCAGCCGAGCCTCGACCCCAGGGATCCGTCGGAGCTCTCCGACGATCGAGGTGTCGCGCGTCTGCATAAGGTCGACCTCGCCCCGCCTGAAAGCCTCGAGGAGCTCGGCCGAGGGCGTGAGCTGACGCCCACAGGACCGACAGAAGCGAAAGACCACGCGCTCGAGGTTTGCCGTATGGGGACCCCAGTAGTTGCGGTTCCGCACGAACGTCATCTGCTCCCCGCGCTCGCCAGCTCTGGAGGAGGAACGGACCGCTCCCGATCGGCGCACCCGTCTTCGGAGCGTCGATGACGCCGCTCCAGATCCTGGAGAGGTCCTCACCTCTGAGCACGTGCGCCGGCAAGACGAACGGGAAGAGGAACCGCCACGTCGCCGTCCGCGTACGGAACACGACCCTGAAGGTCTTGGCGCCGCGAGGCGTGACCGATCGGACGTACTGGTGGTCGCGCTGGTCTTCGGGCTCGCGAAGCTCGGCGATCGCACGGTGCGTGAAGACGAAGTCAGACGCCGTGACTGGAACCCGGTCGCTCCAGTGCGCATTCGAGTGGATCTCGTAGGTCACGGTGAATGGCCGCTTGCTCGTGACAGTCGCGCCGGATACGAGCTGCGGTCGTGGCGTGTAGTCGCTCGTCAGACTGAACGCCGGCTCCAGCACTTTTTCCATGTAGAAAGGGAATCCGCCGCATTCGGCTCGGAGCGGGCTCAGACATGACGGCTCGCCGATCGGACCGATCACGACCGTGCCGCCGCGCTTCGGCGTCTGCTCCGGCACGCCGGCCGCAGGCGCCACTGCGACGACACCACAGATCAGGACTGCTGCGAGCACGAGCAACGGGCGTCTCACGACGGATTTCTCCTCAACTTCCTGGACCGCCCGCCTTTACGTGATCTTCCGCACGAGACACTACGGCCCCGTGGTGTCGGACTCAAGTGCCTCGTCGAATTCGGGGGCCCGCACCGTCACCCACACGGAGCCCGCGCCGGCTGCGAGCCGTTGTGGCGCGTTGCCGACCCCGATCGTCTCCTCGACGTCGCCCGACTCGGGATCGATGCGCGTCACGCTGCGGCCGAGCGAGTTCGCGACCCACACCGCGCCCTCGCCGTACGCGACGTCGACCGGCCCGTCGCCGACGTCGATGTGCGTGAATGTCGGCGTCTGGCCGCGTCCCGGGATCTGGACGCGGGTCACCGTGTCGTCGCCGAAATTCGCGACCCAGAGGGAATCGGTGCTGACCGCGATCGCAGTCGGAGCCTGGCCAACGCTGATCGTGCGCAGCTTCTGGATCGTCACGGGATCGACCTCGATGATCGAGTTCGTGTCGCGATCGACGATCCAGAGCGACTCGAGCCCGAAGGCGATGTCCGCGAACGCGGAGAGCACCGAGCTCGGGCCGGCGATGAGACCTGCCTCGAGACCACGTCCCTGCCTTGGTTCGTCCGAATGTCGAAACGCCCGAGAGCCGGGGACTCGCAGACGAACCAGACGGCACCGCCGCCGATAGCGATGCTCGCGCGCGGCGCCGCCGCACGGAGTCCCCCGCCGAGCGCAGACGTCGGCGAGGCAGCCTTGTTCGAGTCCGAGTTGACACGAACGAGCTCGGCCAGCGGCCCGAGGGCAACCCAGACGGCGCCGCCCACCGACCGCGACTCGCTCGGGTAGCCGCCAACCGTAATCGTGTCTGATCGCGCCGCCGTGTTCGCGGGATCGATCCGGGAGACCGTCTCGTCCTCGACGTTGGTCGACCAGACGGCTCCCTCGCCGACTGCGATCGCCTCCGGGTCGAGGCCAACGATCACCTCCGCGACGAGCTTGTTCGACGCTGGATCGATCACCCCGACCGAGTCGGGTGCGACCGAGGAGAAGCCGCCCGAGCCGCCGAGTAGCGCAAAGCCGAGCGCCGCGGCCAGCGCGACGAGGACGATGACGACCGCGCCTGCGAGCAGCCGCCTCCGACGCGGCGTCGGCTTGGAATCAGGCGGAGCGTCGACGAGCCGTAGCGCCGAGCGCGTCGCCGCAAGGAGCTCCCCTGCCGACCGGTACCTGCGGCCGGGCTCCTTAGCCAGCGCGCGAGTCAGAACCGTGTCGAGCTCCTTGGGAAGCTCTAGTCGAGCCTGGCTCGGCGGAGTCGGCTCCTCGTGGACGTGCGCCCAGAGGAGAGCGACATCAGTCGCGCGCGGGAAGGGCGACTGGCCGGTGAGGCACTCGTAGACGACGCAGCCGAGCGAGTAGACGTCGGAACGCTCGTCCAGGGGGTCGCCCGTGATCTGCTCGGGCGCGACGTATTCGAGCGTGCCCACGATCTCCCCTGCGACCGAGACTCCGGAGAGCGAGCCCGTGCGCTTCGTCAGGCCGAAGTCGCCGAGGTAGCAGTGCTCACGTCCCGCCGCACGCGCGATGAGGACGTTCGACGGCTTCACGTCACGGTGGACGAGGCCCTTCTCGTGAGCCGCGTCGAGGGCCTCCGCGATCTGCAAGAGGAGGTCGACCGCGCGTTTCGGCTCGAGTGCTCCATCCTCCGCGACGACCTTCGCGAGGTCGGAGCCCTCGACGTAGCGCATGGCGAGGAAGAGGAGGCCGTCCTCGTCTCCCGCCTGGTAGATCGGGATGACGTGCGGGTGGTCGAGCGAGGCGGCGATTCGCGATTCGCGCAGGAAGCGCTCACGGAATCGCTCGTCCTGGGCCAGCTCGGGCGCGATGACCTTTAGCGCGACCTTGCGGCCGAGGCCCTCTTCCGCGGCACGGTAGACCGCACCCATGCCTCCACGGCCGATGAGCGCTTCGATTCTGTAGCCGGCGACCGTCGTTCCGGGCGCCAGCAAGGAGCCCGCGACGTTGCTCACCAGACAAGTGTCTGGCACGGACGTTGCGTTTGCAACGTTCGCGCATGTGTCGCGGACGTGACATTCGGGGCGTCGCGGCCGCGCACGACAGCAGGCAGGCGCAGTCGTACGCTCGTCCAATGATGGATCCGACGAGTGAGGAGCAGATCATGAAGCGCACAGCCATCGTTCTCGGCATCGCCGCAGCGCTCTTCGTAGCCCCGACGGCCGCGCAGGCCGGCAACATCACGACCCAGGTGCACAAGGTTCAGGTGCACAAGGTGCAAGTGCACAAGGCGCAGGTCGTAAGCACCCAGCGAGTCAGCGCGGCGGTCACCGCCCAGCGAGTCAGCGTCCAGCGCGTCAAGGCGCAGAAGAACCGCGCGAACCGGATCTCCGTGGTGCGGGTACTCGTCCGCTAGATCTCTCTCGCTGATCCATCCGGGGGAAGCGACGAGGGCCACAAGGCCCTCGTCGCTTTCTGCCTAGAGGCCGACGATGTCGTCCGGGCGAACGGGAACGCGGGAGAGCTCGCAGCCGGTCGCGTCACGGAGCGCGGAGACGATTGCGGCCGTCGAGACGACGGTCGGCGGCTCCCCGACGCCCTTCATGCCGTAGGGAGCGTGCGGCTCGGGTACCTCCACGAGCTCGGAGACGACGGGCGGCATGTCGAGGAACGTGGGGATCAGGTAGTCCGTGAAGCTCGCGTTCGTGATCGCACCGTCGCGGGTCTGGATCTCCTCCATCAGCGCGAGGCCGAGCCCTTGCGCAGTCCCTCCTTCGATCTGCCCCTCCACCGCCGTTCGAGAGAGCGCGCTGCCCACGTCCTGGGCGGTACCGATCCAGACGACCCTGGTGAGCCCGAGCTCGACGTCGACCTCGGCCACCACCCGCATCGCAGCGACCGCGAATGCGACGTGTGACCGCTCCCCCGTCGTCTGGCCCGTCTCCGGATCTAGGGGGAACGTGCGCGGATGCCGGTAGACGCGCTCGACGTCGACTTCGGCATCGCCTCGCAGCTTCTGCTCCGCGAGAGCGGCCTGGCACGCCAGCTGGGTGGCGCCCGCCGCCATCCACGTCATCCGCGACGCCGAGGCGGAGCCGGCCGAGCCGACTGCCGCGGTCGTCCCCTGGGCTAGAGCGACGTCGTCCGTGCCGAGCTCGCGGCGCGCGACCTCGAGTATGACCTCGGAGACTCCTTGCCCGACCTCGGCAGCTGCGCAGTGGACTTCTGCGTGTCCCGATGGCAGAAGGCGGACGCGGGCGGTGCAGTAGTCGTCGAATCCCTCCGAGTAGCAGATGTTCTTGAAGCCGACCGCGAAGCCGGCACCGCGCCGCACGCCTTCGCCCCTCGTCGTGTTCCCCGCCCCGCCGGGTAGCCGGATCGCATCCCGAGGAAGCTCCTCCGGCTCTGGAACGACGAGCGCCGCGGCACGGCGGATGACCTCCTTCGTCGGCAGCGACCCTGTGATGACCTGGCCCGTAGCGAGCCGGCCGCCCGGCTCGAGAGCGTTGAGCAGCCGCAGCTCGACGGGGTCGATGTCCAGCTCCGCCGCGAGCTTGTCCATCTGCGCCTCGGCGGCGAAGCACGTCTGTACAGCGCCGAAGCCGCGCATCGCGCCGCACGGCGGGTTGTTCGTGTAGACGGCGAGCCCGTCGACGAGGACGTTGTCCACCGCGTACGGGCCGACGGCGAAGGCGCAGGCGTTCGAGATGACGGCGGTCGAGCTCGAGGCATACGCGCCGCCGTCGATCAGGATCCGCATCCGGACGGCGACGAGCTCGCCCGCGCGCGTCGCCCGGTGCTCGGCCCAGATGCGTGCCGGATGCCGGTGCACGTGCCCGACGAACGACTCCTCGCGCCCGTAGACCATCTTCACCGGGCGGCTCGTGTGCAGCGCGAGCATCGCCGCGTGGATCTGCATCGAGAGGTCCTCGCGGCCGCCGAAGGCGCCGCCCACGCCCGCGAGGTGGATGCGCACCTGCTCGGGCTCGAGGCCCAGGCACGGCGCGACCTGGTCGCGGTCGACATGGAGCCACTGCGTCGCGACGTGGATGTCGACGCCGCCCTCGCCGTCCGGGATCGCGATGCCGGACTCGGGCCCCAGGAACGCCTGGTCCTGCTGGCCGACCTCGTAGAACCCGGACACCGTGACCTCGCCCTCCATGTCGGGGTCGCCGCGGCGGATGACGAGCGAGCGGACGACATTCGGGCGCGCGTCTTCCCTGTACCCGTGACCCATGGTTGGGCGATTCGGATGCAGCGTGGTCCATCTCCGTCGCCTGCTCCGGGTCGATCACCGGCTCGAGCGGCTCGTACGCGACCCGGACCGCAGCGGCGGCTCGCCGCGCCTGCTCCGGCTCCTCGGCAGCGACGACCGCCACGGGCTCGCCGAAGTAGCGGACGCGCTCCAGCGCAAGCACGGGCTGGTCGCGGAACTCGAGCCCGTACAGCTTCTCTCCGGGAACGTCCTCGTGGGTCAGGACCGCGTGCACTCCTGGAAGCGCGCGGGCCTCGGAGGTATCGACGCTCACGATGCGCGCATGCGCATGGGGACTGCGGACCGTCTGACCCCAGAGCATCCCAGCTGCGTGCAGGTCGCTCGAGTACGCGAACTCGCCGGTGACCTTCGGTACGGCATCACTGCGCCGGACCGTGGTCTCCGCGTGGCCCTTTCGCAGCGTGCGGGCTGCGGTTCCGGGGGCGGTGCTCACTGCGCCGCCGCCAGGTGAACCGCGTCGAGGATCTTCTGGTAGCCGGTGCAGCGGCAGAGATTGCCGGACAGGGCTTCACGGATCTCGTCGTCCGTGGGATCGGGGCTGCGGCTCAGCAGATCGGCCGTCGCGACGACGAGCCCCGGCGTGCAGAAGCCGCATTGCACGGCGCCTGCATCCGCGAACGCCGCCTGCACGCGGATGGAGCTCCTCGCCGTTCGCGAGACCCTCGACGGTGACGACCTCGTGGCCGTCCGCCTGCGCGGCGAGCACGAGGCACGAGCAGACGAGGACACCGTCGAGGAGCACGGAGCAGGAGCCGCACTCGCCCTGCTCGCAGGCGTTCTTCGAGCCGGGCAGGCCGAGCCGGTCGCGAAGCGTCGTGAGCAGGCTCTCGCCCGCCCACACATCCGCCTCGAGCGGCTCGCCGTTGACCGTCAGCTCGACCTTCGTCACTGCGCCAGGCACCGCTCGATCGCTCGCCGGGCCAGGACCTCGAGCGCATGGCGACGGTAGCCGGCGGATCCTCGGACGTCGTCGATCGGGCTCGCCGCGGCAGCAACCTGCGCCGGGAACGACTTGGCGTCAGCCACACGACGCGCTCACCAGCCGAGTCACCGGCGCAGCGGACCCGAACGCCGCCCTGAGCTCGTCGCGCTCCCGGTCGACGACGACTGCCAGCGAGCAGACGGCGATCACCATCGCGTTGCGCGGCCCGACCTTCATGAACGTCTGCGGCTGCCCGCTCGGGCGAACGAGCACGTGCGTGATCAGCTCGTCGGGATCGAGTGCGTTGTTCTTCGGGCCGAGCAGAAACTCCCCGAGCGGCAGCCGGCGAGACCCGCGGACGCTGGCAAGCTCGACTTCGGCCTCCTCCACGAGGAGCGGCGGCAGTGCGTCTCCGGCGGGTGACGCAGTCCCGAGATTCCCCCCGATCGTCCCCCGATTCCGAATCTGCGGCGAGCCGACCGTGCGCGACGCCTCGGCCAGCGCAGGCAGCTCCTCCGCGAGCGGAGCCTGCATCGCCTCCGCGTACGTCAGCCCCGCCCCGAGCCGCAGCGTGCCGTTGTCGCGCGAGAAGCCGCGGAGCTCGGCGACCTTGTTCAGGTTCAGCAGCACGGGAGGACGCAGACGGTCGAAGTTCAGGGCGACCATGACGTCCGTTCCGCCCTGAATCGGAACCGCGTCCGGATGCTCGGCCTTGAGCTCCAGCGCCTCGTCGAGCGAGCGTGGGGTCAGGACGTCCACCGACTTCTAGCGTATTCGCGCTGCGTATTACGCTCCCTCGTATGGAGAACCTTCGCCGCCGGCTCGCCGTTGCGCGTGGAGACGAGCCGGCCGATCTCGTCGTGCGGGGCGGCCAGGTTCTCTCGGTCTTCACGAGGGAGTGGCTTACGACAGACGTGGCGATCGCCAACGGCGTGGTGGCGGGTCTCGGGGACTACGAGGGCACCGAGACCCTGGATGCGACGGGAAAGTACGTCGTCCCGGGCTTCATCGACGCGCACCTGCACCTGGAGACGGTGAAGCTCATGGTGGACGAGTTCGCCCGCCTCGTGCTCCCGCTCGGCACGACCGCAGTCGTCGCCGATCCGCACGAGATCGCGAACGTCCTCGGGGTGGAAGGAGTCCACTGGCTGCTCGACGCGACGTCGGAGCTCCAGCTCGACGTCTTCTTCATGGCGTCGTCGTGCGTTCCCGCGTCGCAGTTCGAGTCCCCGCGTCAGCCGTTTTCAGCCCGCGATCTCGAGGCGCTCATGCGGCGTCGGCGGGTGCTCGGGCTCGCCGAGATGATGAACTACCCCGGCGTCATCTCGGGGGCCGAGACCGAGCTCGAGAAGCTCGCTCTCGAGGGAGCCGACCACGTCGACGGGCATGCGCCGGGCGTCCTCGGCAAGGAGCTTCAGGCGTACGCTGCCGCGGGCATCGAGACCGACCACGAGGCGCTCACCGTCGAGGAAGGCCGCGAGAGGCTCCGCGCAGGCATGTGGCTGCTCGTCCGCGAGGCGTCGATGGCGCGGAACCTCCTCGACCTCCTTCCGCTCGTCACCGAGCTCGGCCCAGGGCGCATCGCGTTCTGCACGGACGATCGCGACCCGGAGGACATCGCGGACGACGGGCACGTCAACGGGATGGTGCGCAAGGCGGTCGCGGCGGGAATCGCGCCGGCGGATGCGATCGTCATGGCGTCCCTCAACCCGGCGCTGTGCCACGGCCTCCGTCGCCACGGTGCGCTTGCACCGGGATACCAGGCGGACCTGCTCGTTCTCGGCGACCTCGTGAGCTTCGCCCCGGAGACGGTCCTGAAGCGCGGTCGCCGGCTCGAGGAGACGCCTCCGATCGAGATTCCCGATTGGGTGCGTCAGAGCATCCGGATCAACCCGGTGACGCCGAGCGACTTCGGCATTCCCGCCGTGGAGGGGCAGATCCGCGCAATCGGGCTCGTCACCGATCAGGTCGTTACCGAGTCCGTCGTCGTCGATCCAGTCGTAGCGGACGGCGAGGCAGTAGCCGACCACTCGCACGATCTCGCGAAGATCGCGGTGATCGAACGCCATCTCGCCACCGGCCGCATCGGGCTCGGCTTCGTCTTCGGGCTCGGGCCTCGAACGAGGCGCGCTCGCGTCGTCCGTCGCGCACGACGCGCACAACCTGGTCGTCGTCGGCATGTCCGACGCCGACATGAGCGTCGCCGTCGCGCGCCTCGCTGAGATCGGCGGCGGCATCGTCGCCGTGGACGCGGGCCAGATCGTCGCCGAATGCCCGCTGCCCATCGCAGGTCTCCTTTCCGACGCGCCTCTGGCAGACGTGATCGCGCAGAGCCGCGCCTGCAACGAGGCCGCACACGAGCTGGGCTGGACGGGGGCTACGCCCTTCCTCACGCTCTCGTTCCTCGGCCTCTCGGTGATCCCGAGCCTCAAGATCACGGATCGCGGCCTCGTCGACGTCGATCGGTTCGAGCTGGTTCCGCTCGAAGCGTGAGCCGTCTCTACGCCAACGCCTGGGTCGTCACCTGCGACGACGCCGGGTCCGAGCACACGTCCGGCTGGGTGCTCGTCGAGGACGGGCTCGTCGCGGACACAGGCGGGGGTCCCGAGCCGTCTGCGGACGAGCGCGTCGACCTCGCAGGCGCAGTCGTCACGCCCGGCTTCGTCAACACGCACCACCACCTCTACCAGACGCTGACACGCGCCCGGGCGCAGGAGGCCGACCTCTTCTCCTGGCTCCGCGAGCTCTACCCGGTATGGGCGGGTATCGACGCCGAGGCCGAGTACGCCGCCGCGCGAACGGGCCTCGCAGAGCTCGCGCTTTCCGGCTGCACGACCGTCTTCGACCACCACTACGTGTTCCCGCGCGGACGCACCGGCTTCGTCGAGGCAGAGGTCCAGGCGGCACGCGAGCTCGGCAGTGCGCATCGTCGCATCGCGGGGCTCGA
The DNA here is from genome assembly GCA_963736295.1 of uncultured Actinomycetes bacterium. GTDB lineage: Bacteria > Actinomycetota > Thermoleophilia > Gaiellales > Gaiellaceae > GMQP-bins7. The sequence continues at coordinate 1,777,692 of CAVTOH010000004.1, read as the reverse complement.
TGGACCTCGGCGTCTCCGACGGAGGCCTCCCGCCGGACGAGCTCGTCGAGGACCTGGACGTGGTGCTCTCCGATACGGAGCGCCTCGTGGGACAGCTGCACGAACCGGGGCACGGCGCGCGAGTGCAGATCGCCGTCGCGCCGTGCTCGCCCTTCTCCGTCACGAAGCGGCTCATGTCCGAGTCCGCCGAGCTCGCCCGCCGGCACGGGCTCCCACTGCACACCCATCTCGCGGAGACACGCGAGGAGGAGGCGTACTGCCTCGAGCTCTACGGCTGCACACCTGTCGAGTACCTCACCGATCTCGGCTGGCTTGGGCCGGACGTCTGGTGCGCGCACTGCGTCCACCTCTCGCCCGAGGACATCGCCGACTTCGCCCGCTCCGAGACGGGGGTCGCGCACTGCCCGACCTCGAACCTTCGCCTCGGCGCCGGCGTGGCACCGGTGCGCGAGCTCGTGGACGCCGGGGTCAGGGTCGGGCTCGGAGTCGACGGCTCCGCCTCGAACGAGCGCAGCGATCTCCTGTTCGAGGTCAAGCAGGCGCTGCTCGTCGCCCGCGGCCGGGGCGGGCCGGCTGCGATGACCGCCCGTGCAGCGCTCCGGCTGGCGACGCGAGGAGGCGCGGCGGTGCTCGGACGGGATGACCTCGGCTCGATCGAGGCGGGGAAGTGCGCGGATCTCGCGATCTGGAGGACGGACGGGCTCGAGCTCGGCGGGGCGTCTGACCTCGTTGCAGGGCTCGTGCTTGCCGCTCCTCAACGCGTCGACCGCCTCGTCGTCGGCGGCGACGAGGTCGTACGCGGCGGCTCGCTCGTCAAGGCAGACCAAGCCGAGATCGCGCGTGACCATCGGGTGCAAGCGCGAAGATTCGCCCCATGAGCGTCTCGCTCTCGACCCACGTCCTCGACACCGCCCGCGGCGCGCCCGCTTCTGGGGTCCGCGTCGAGCTCGCCCGGGAGCGCGAAATCCTGGCGACCGGTGAGACGGACGAGGAGGGACGCATCGCCGAGCTGGCCGCCGGGCTCGAACCGGGCCGGTACGAGCTCGTGTTCTGGCCGCCGTCCCCCTTCTTCACGAAGGTCGAGCTCGAGGTCGAGCTCGTGGAGGGCCACTACCACGTGCCGCTCCTCGTCTCGCCGTACGGATGCGCGAGCTACCGCGGAAGCTGAGCGTCGAGGAGCTCGCGGAGCTGTTCGAAGGGCGAACGCGACTGGTCGAGCGTCTCGCCGAGATCGAGGACCCGCTCGAGCGAGCCGACGACGTGCTCCGCACGCTCAGCCGCGAGGACAAGCTGGAGGCGCTGAACGCGCATCCGGCCATCGGTCAGCGCAGCGGGCTCTCGGCCCGATCGGCAGCCGAGCAGGGCAGCCGACACCGATCCCGCCGTCCTCTCGGAGCTCGCGCACCTGAACCAGGTCTACGAGGAGAAGTTCGGCTTCAGGTTCGTCGTCTTCGTCCAGGGACGGCCGAAGAGGGAGATCCTCGAGGTGCTGCGCGCGCGACTCGGTCGGACCGAGAGCGAGGAGCTCGACACCGGCTGCCGCGAGCTGGTCGCGATCGGCCGGGACAGGTGGACGCGAGGACCGATGGACCCGTACCTGAAAGACGTCCTCGACATCTGCCTGCGCATGCTCCACGTCATCGCGGGCATCGCCTGGATCGGCGCCTCGCTCTACTTCGTCCGCCTCGACATCTCCCTGCGCCCCCCGAAGCGCGCCGAGGACGCCGACGCCGGGGTCGCGGGTGAGTTCTGGGGCGTCCACGGCGGCGGCCTCTACCACTCGCAGAAGTACCAGCTTGCCCCTCGGGAGATGCCGGAGCCGCTCCACTGGTTCAAGTGGGAGGCGTACACGACGTGGCTCTCCGGGTTCGCGCTGCTCGTCCTCCTCTACTACGTCGACCCCGAGCTCCGCCTCGTCGACCCGACCGTCGCCGACCTCGCCCCCTGGGAGGCGATCGCGCTCTCGATCGGCGGGCTCGCGCTCGGCTGGGTCGTCTACGACGTCGTCTGCCGCACGATCGGCGAGCGGAGTCAGACCGCGCTCGCGGTGGTCGGGGTCGCGCTCCTCGCGCTCACCGCCTGGGGCGCGAGCGAGCTCTTCGCACCGCGCGCCGCGTGGCTCGAGGTCGGCGCGATCCTCGGGACGATCATGGCCGCAAATGTCCTCCTGGTGATCATCCCGGCTCACCGCACGCTGGTCCAGGCGATGGCCGAGAAGCGCGAACCAGACCCCGCTCCCCTCCGTCGGGCCAAGGAGCGCTCGGTTCACAACAACTACCTCACGCTCCCGGTTCTCTTCACGATGCTCGCCGGCCACGCGGCGTTCACGTTCGGCGCCGACGACGCCTGGCTCGTACTCGTCGCGATCGTGCTGCTGACCGCGTGGATCCGACATTTCTTCAACCTCTGGCACGCGGGCCGCCGCGCATGGTGGATTCCCGCCACGTCGCTCGTCGCGGTGGTCGCCCTCGCCGTCTGGCTCGAGCCCGACGCACCGGCCACACCCGATCGACCCGTCGCGTTCGCGGAGGTGCAGCCCGTCATCGAGGAGCGCTGCGCAACGTGTCACTCCGGAAGCTCCGCGCCCCTCGGCGTCAGGCTCGAGACCCGCGAGCAGATCGAAGCGCGCGTCGAGGACATCGAGCGCCAGGCCGTGCTCACGCGAGCGATGCCCCCGGGCAACCAGACGGGCATGACGGACGAAGAGCGGGAGCTCCTCGCGGCATGGATCGCGCAGTCGAGGTAGTCCCCGCGATCGAGATCGACCTGCTCGAGCGAATCGTGGATCGCGCGCTCGGGCTCCAGCCCGGTGCCGTGGCGATCCTCGTCTCGGGGAGCTACGCGAAGGGCCTCGCCGACGAGCAGAGCGACCTCGACCTCGTCGTCGCTCTCGAGGGGGAGCGGTCGACTTCGTACCGCACGTGGTTCGAGGACCGGTTGGACGCCTCGCCGCTCCACGTGTCCGCGGGCTGGCGCACGGTCGGCGAGTGCGTCGCCGACAGAAGCCGGCCCGAGTACTGGGGGCTCGGGTTCCCAGTGCACAACGTCACGCGCTACGTGTGGGCGACGGACGAGGCTCGGCAGGCGTTGGGCGACCCGCCCGACTACGTCCATCCTCCTGCCGAGCCCGCGCTCGAGGACTTCGTCGAGTTCCTCGCGAAGGTGCGGCGCTGCGCGGCGCGCGGGGACACCGTCGGCGTCCGGACGTTCGCACGCGACGCGGCCTTCCGCGCGCCGAGCCTGCTCCGAGCGCTCAATCCGGAGATCGTCGTTCGCGATCGACGCGAGGCCGTCGAAGCCGCGCGATCGCTCGTCGTCGCGCCGGAGCACTACCGGGAGGACTTCGAGATCGCCGTGGGGATCGTCGCGGCCGAGGACGCGGCCGTCGAACGCCGCGCGCTCCGGCTCGGCCGGGAAGTGCTCGCCTTCGTGCGGGAGCGCAAGCCGGACGTCGACCCGCAGCCCGACGTCGCTCGGTACCTGGCCGACGGAACGCTGGAGCGCCATCTCGGCTTCCTCGACTAGGGTGCCGACCGTGCTAGAGATCGCCGCCGGTGGCTTCTCTTTTGCGGCTCGTCTCGAGGAAGAGGCGGCGCCGGAGACCGTCGCGTCCTTCCGCCGGATGCTCCCCCTCGAGTCCAGGATCATCCACGTCCGCTGGAGCGGAGAAGGCGGCTGGATTCCGATGGGCGACCTCGACCTCGGCGTCGGCCCCGAGAACGCGACCCGCTACCCGAGCCCCGGCGAGCTCATCCTCTACCCGGGCGGCGTGAGCGAGACCGAGCTCCTGCTCGCGTACGGCTACGTCGCGTTCGCAAGCAAGGCGGGCGCGCTCGCCGGGAACCACTTCGCAACGATCGTCTCGGGAGGCGAGAATCTGCGAGAGCTCGGGCGCAAGATGCTCTGGGAAGGCGCGCAGGACGTCACGTTCGCGGAGAGCTAGCCAGACGCCCGATCGCATCCGCGAGGACGTCGGTCGCGAGGGCGACGTCCTCTGGGCTCGAGAGCTCGTCCGGGGAGTGGCTCACACCGCCGTTCAGGCTGCGGACGAAGAGCATCCCGCTCGCTACCCCCGCCGCCGCGAGAACACCAGCGTCATGGCCGGCCCCCGAGGCGAGCTCGACCACGGGCAAGCCGCGCGTTTCGATCGCGGCACGTAGCGCATCGCGTGCGGGCTCCGACATCGCGACCGGCTCGGTGCGGTGCCCCGGCTCGAAGCCGACCGCCGCGATCAGCCGGTCGAGCGAGGCGGCATCAGGAGCGCGGGCGTCGACCGACATGCGCACGCGTCCCGGGATGACGTTCGAGCCACCGGGCTCGACGTCGAGCTGACCCACGGTCGCGACAGCGCCGGGTATCGAACGAGCGGCATCGCGGGCCTGCAGCACCGCCTCTGCCGCCATGACGAGCGCATCCGCGCGGCCCTCCATGGGCGTCGTGCCCGCGTGGCCAACGCTGCCCTCGAAGACCAGCTCGCCGCGCGCGTAGCCGACGATGCTCGTGACGACGCCGAGCGGGGCTTCGTGCTCGGCCAGCACCGGCCCCTGCTCGATGTGCAGCTCGAGGAACGCGGACGGGAGCCCGCTGCCACGCGCGACGAGAGCCCGGCTGCCGATGCAGCCGACCTCCTCGCCCCTGAAGACGACGACCGAGCCAGCCCCGACCCGTTCCACGGCCTCGATCCCCGCCACGACGCCGAGCGCACCGTCGTAGCGACCGCCCTGGGGCACGGTGTCGAGATGGGAGCCGGTCCAAACGCCCGCGGCGTCGGCAGACCGCCCGAGCAGGTTGCCGTCCGGGTCGACCTCGACGTCCAGACCGGCCTCCTGCATCCAGCCCGCCGCGAGCTCGATGGCCTCGTCCTCGGCTCGCGAGCCGTGCGACGCGGTTTGCGCCCGGCCCGCCCCCGATCGCGTACAGCTGCTCCAGTCGCTCCAGCAGTCGCACCGGCAGAGCCGTACTTTGCGTCGAGAGGACGCAATGCGAGCCAGCCCCCGAGCGGAAAGACGGCAGCGACGAGGAAGGCCGCCCGCCAGGAAAGGCCGCTCACGGTCACGGCGAAGAGCGGCGGAGCAACGACCCCGATCCCGGAGAGCACAGTCTGCTGGAATCCGATGGCGGCGCCGCTTCGCCGCAGGCCGGCCAGCTCGGCCGCAGCGGCGAAGGACAGCCCGTTCCATGCCATGGAGAGCCCGCCTGCAACCGCGAGCACGGCAACGAGCAACCACACAGGCCCTCCGGTGAGCATTGCCGTGACGAGGAGGCTCACTGTCACTGCGAGCCCGACCAGGCGGAGCGGGCCGACGCGGGACCCGACGACGTCGGACCAATGGCCAACGGCGATTCGGAGGCCGACAGCCAATACCTGCCCGCACGCGACACGAGCGCCGCTGTGCCGGCGGAGACGCCGTGCTCGTCGTGCAGGAACAGGACGCGAATCCGATCAACGCAAGCTGCGCATACAGGTAGACGCCACTTCCCAGAGAAAGACGCCAGAGCTTCGTGTCCCCGAGCGTGCGCCCTATCGACGCAGAGTCGAGGGCGTCGCCAGAGTCGCCGCTCCGCAGCACGATCGCCCCGACGAGCGCACCGAATGCACAGAATCCGGCGAGGAAGAGAAACGCCGGCTCCGACCACCCTCCGCCGCAAGGCGGGGCACGACGAGAGCGCCGATCAGGCCTCCTGCGGGATCGCCGTTGCCGGACGCCGAGTGCAAGGCCCCGTTCGCTCGGACCGAACCACTGCATCACCGCCCGGCCGCTCGCGGAGTTCACGCTCGAGCCGGATGCGCCGGCGAGCGCGAGGAGGGGAAGAGGGCCCCGAACCTGGTCCGAACGCTGCGGCGATGAGGAAGAGAGCGCACGCTCCCAGGCCGGCGGCAAGCACAACGCGCTCACCGTACCGGTCGGCGGCGAGGCCCCAGGGGAGCAGCAGACATCGTCCCATCCAGCTCGCCGCGAGCAGGACCCCGATCTGACAGATCGAAAGCTCGTACTCCTCGCGAACCTGCGGGACGATCACCGGCAGCCCGTCACGAATGCCGCAGCGCTCGCGGTGGCCGCCGTGCCCGCGGCGAGGACGGCCCACCGGTACGGCAGCGGGGCCACCGCCCGCCCGCCTACAAGCCGAACGGGTTGATCGGCCGGGCGCCGATCGACGTGAGGACGCCCTTCGTCTCGAGGTAGAGATCGAGTGTCTCGAGCGCGAGCTCCCGCCCGAAGCCCGACTGCTTGTAGCCGCCGAAGGGAATTCCCGGGAACGCCGTGTACGGCATGTTGATCCCCACCATTCCCGACTGGATGCGGGCCGCGACGCGGTGGCCGCGAGCGGGGTCGCCCGTCCACACGGTCGCCATCAGCCCATAGCGGACGTCATTCGCGATGCGGATCGCATCCTTCTCGTCCTCGAACGGGATCACCGCGACGACAGGACCGAAGACCTCTTCCTGTGCGATCTCGAGATCGTTCGTCGCCGCCACTACCGTCGGTGGGTAGAACGCACCGGGGCCTTCCGGGACTGCGCCGCCGGCAACCACCTCGGCGCCGTCGGCCGTCCCACGCTCGACGAATCCGTGCACGCGCTCACGGTGGCCCGTCGAGATCAGCGAGCCGACCTGTGTCTCGGCGTCCAGTGGGTCGCCGACGCGCAGCGCACCCGCGTACTCGCCCATCTTGGAGACCACCTCGTCGTAGAGCGGCTGCTCGACGAGCAGCCGCGACCTCGCCTCGCAGCTCTGGCCGGCGGCGTAGTAGATCGCCCACGCCGAGCTCGGGAGCGCGCTCGAGAGGTCCGCGTCCGCGAAGACGATGTTCGGGCTCTTCCCGCCGAGCTCGAGCGTCACACGCTTCACCGGATCCGACGCCAGGCGCATGATCTCGCCGCCCGTCTTGGTCGAGCCCGTAAAGGCGACCTTGTCCACGCCGGGATGTCGGACGAGGTAAGCGCCGGTCGATGGCCCGTCGCCGGGCACGACGTTTACCGACCCGGCCGGGAACCCGACCTCGGTCGCGAGCTCGGCGAGACGGATCGCTGTCAACGGCGTCTGCGGATCCGGCTTGAGGACGACCGAGCAACCAGCGGCCAGGGCAGGCGCCAGCTTCCAGGTCGACATCATCAGCGGGTAGTTCCAGGGCACGATCTGCGCCACGACGCCGACCGGCTCCTTCAGCGAGTAGAAGAGAAGCGAGCCGCCGATCGTGTTCGAGCGCCCGCCGATCGAGGCGATGGCCGACGCGTAGTACCGGAAGTTCTCGACGGCCTGATGCAGCTCGGCCTTGACGGAGGAGATCGCCTTGCCGACATTCCGCGTCTCGAGCTCCGCGAGCTCCGCGCGGTTCGCGACGATCGCGTCCGCGAGCGCGTGCAAGAGCCTGCCGCGCTCGGTTCCCGGCGTCCTCCCCCAGTCGCCGTCCAGCGCTGCGCGAGCCGCGTCGACGGCGCGATCGATGTCCGCTTCACCTGCAATCGCGGCCCGAGCCAGCACATCGCCCGTCGCCGGTTCGTGCAGCTCGCGGACCTCGCCGGATACCGGCTCGGCCAACTCCCCGGCGATGAAGAGCCCGTACTCCCTGTCCGTCGCGACAGCCACCGCCGGTGGACGATACCGCGGCGCCTAGCCCTGCGAGGCCACGGGCAGCGTCAGGAGCGACGGATCGACCCACGGACCGCCGGCACGCTTGGCCAGGTCGGCGAACGTGACGCCGCCGAGGAGCGTGATCGTCGCATCGCGGATCTCCTCCCATACGTCTCGGAGCGTGCAGCCGACCATCATCGGGCACGGCTCCGGGTTGTGCCGCGTGGCGCAGCTGATCGGGGCCAGCGGACCCTGGAACAGCCGGACGATGCGCTCGAGGGTGATCTCCTCGGGCAGCTTGTTGAGCCGGTAGCCGCCGGCCGGTCCGCGCTCGGAGCGCACGAGCCCCGCAGTTCGCATCGTCGGCATCACCTGCTCGAGCACGGACAGGGGCACTGCAGTGCGCTTCGCGAGCTCCTCGAGCTTCAGCGGGCCGCCGCCCTCGAGCGAGAGCGCGAGGATCGCCCGCGTCGCGTAATCAGTTCGTCTGGAGACCCACATCGAGTTCCTCCTCAGGGGCTTGAAGCACAGGACTTGACAGCGCCAGGAGCTGCGATTACCTTCTGAGCCTAGGTTTCACGACAAGCTTTGTCAACAATGGGGGACTAGTTATGCGTTTGAAGATTGTTTGCCTAGCTCTTGTGCTCGGAATCACCTCTTTCGCGTCGGCGGCGGCGCTCGCGGGCACGTCCGGCGACGCACGCACCGCTGACACTCAGCTCAGCCTCGTGGCCTACTCGACGCCGCGCGAGGCGTACGGGAAGCTCATCCCGATGTTCCAGAAGACCCCTCAGGGCGAGGATGTGAGCTTCAGGCAGTCCTACGGTGCATCCGGGGAGCAGGCCCGGGCGGTGCGGGCGGGCCTCGACGCGGACATCGTCGCGCTCTCGCTTGCTCCCGACGTCGACACGCTCGTGCCGGACCTCGTCGACGCGAAGTGGAAGAAGCAGTCGTACCGGGGGATGGTCCACGACTCGCTCGTCGTCTTCGTCGTGCGAGACGGCAACCCGAAGAAGATCAAGGGCTGGAACGACCTGCTGCGACCCGGCGTCGAGGTGATCACGCCGAACCCGTTCACGTCGGGCGGTGCTCGCTGGAACGTCATGGCGGCATACGGCTCGTGGCGCAAGGGCGGCAAGACGGACAAGCAGGCCCAGGCGAACCTGCTGAAGCTCTTCCGCAACGTCTCCGTCCAGGACACGAGCGCGCGTGCGTCGCTGAATACCTTCAACAGCGGCAAGGGCGACGTGCTGCTCGCATACGAGAACGAGGCGCTCTTCGCACGCACCCAGGGCCTCGACCTTCAGTTCGTGATCCCGAAGTCGACGATCCTGATCGAGAACCCGATCGCTGTGCTGAAGGGGAGCCCGAGCAGGGAGAAGGCGAACCAGTTCCTGCGCTTCCTCCGCACTCCCGCCGCACAGCAGGTCTTCGCCGACAACGGCTACCGGCCCGTGGTGAAGAGCGTGCTCGAGCGCAACCGCAAGAAGTTCCCGGTGCGCCCGGGCGAGTTCACCATCGACCAGCTCGGGCTCGGTGGCTGGGCGAAGGTCCAGAAGCGGTTCTTCGACCCGAAGTCGGGAGTCATGGCGCGCATTCAGCGCCAGGTCGGTGGCAGCACTGACTGAGCTCGCCGTCGAACGTCCGCGGGGGAAGCGGGTCTCGAGGGACAGGGCGTCAACCGCCCTGTCCCTCGGCTTCGTGACGACATTCCTAGTCGTCATGGTCCTGCTGCCGATCGCGGCGCTCGTCTTCGAGGCCGCCAGCGACGGCCGGCAGAGCTTCTGGGACGCGGTATCGAGTCCCGAAGCGGTCTCGGCACTGAAGCTCACGCTCGGGGCGTCGGTCGCGGTCACGCTGCTGAACGGCGTGCTCGGGACGATCACGGCCTGGGTGCTCGTCCGCGACGACTTCCGCGGGAAGACGATCGTCAACGCGATCATCGACCTCCCCTTCGCACTGCCGACGATCGTGGCAGGCCTGACGCTCCTCGCGTTGTACGGGCCGACGTCGCCGGTCGGTATCAACGTCGCGTTCACGCAGGCCTCGATCGTCCTCGCGCTCGCCTTCGTCACGCTGCCCTTCGTCGTGCGGACGGTGCAACCGCTGCTCGAAGAGCTCGACCCGGAGGTCGAGCAGGCGGCGCACTCGCTCGGCGCCTCGAACGCGCGAACGTTCAGGCGGGTCATCCTCCCGAACCTGCTGCCAGGGATCCTCTCGGGGCTCGCGCTCGCATTCGCGAAAGCCGTGGGCGAGTTCGGCTCGCTCGTGATCATCACCGGGAACATCCCGTTCGAGACCGAGGTCTCCGCCGTCTACATCTACGGTCGGATCGAGAGCGGCGACACGGCAGCCGCGGCGGCCGTGGCCGTCGTGCTCCTCGCCATCTCGTTCGCGACCCTGCTCGCGATCGGCGCGATCCGTACCTTCGCGACGAGGCACGAGCGTGACTAGCGCCCTCCCGCGGCTCGGCCTTCGCTCCGTTGCGCTGGCCTATCTGGGGGTCGTGCTCGTGGGACCGCTCGCGATCGTCTTCTGGCGCACGTTCGAAGACGGCCTCGGGCCGGCGTTGGACGCGCTCACGACCCCGGAGACCATCAACGCCTTCAAGCTCACGCTGATCATCACCGCTATCGCGGTCCCGGTGAACACGGTCTTCGGCATCGTCGCGGCACTTGCCATCGTGCGGAAGAGGTTCCCGGGCAAGAACCTCCTGAACGCGTTCATCGACCTGCCGCTGGCGCTCTCGCCGGTCGTGGTCGGGCTCGCGCTGTTCCTGCTCTACGGCCAGGAGGGCTGGCTCGGAGGCTGGTTCGACGCCCACGACATCGAGTTCCTCTTCGCGCTGCCGTCGATGGTCGTGGCGACGATCTTCGTCTCGCTTCCGTTCGTGGCGCGCGAGGTTGTCCCGACGCTGCAGGAGATCGGCGACGAGCAGGAACAGGCCGCCAGGACACTCGGTGCGAGCGGCTGGCAGACGTTCTGGCGGATCACGCTGCCGTCCATCCGCTGGGCCGTGATCTACGGCGTCATCCTCACCACGGCGCGCTGCCTCGGCGAGTACGGGGCGGTTGCGGTCGTGTCCGGCCGGATCCAGGGCGAGACGGAGACGGCGACGCTCCGCGTGCAGGAGCGCTACGACGCCTTCGATCTCGCCGGCGCCTACGCGATCTCGATCGTTCTCGCGCTCGTGGCCATCCTCGTCCTGGTCGCCATGACCGTCATCCGCCCGAGGGAGCGACGCGCCTAATGTCGATCGAGGTTCACCACATCTCGAAGCGCTTTGGCGACTTCGCCGCGGTCGACGACGTGTCGCTCGAGGTTCCGAGCGGGTCGCTAACCGCGCTTCTCGGGCCGAGTGGGTCCGGCAAGTCCACGCTGCTGCGCATCATCGCCGGGCTCGAATGGCCGGATCGCGGCCAGATCCTCATCTCCGGAACGGACGCGACTGCGCTCTCACCGCAGAAGCGCGGAGTCGGCTTCGTCTTCCAGCACTATGCGGCGTTCAAGCACATGACCGTGGCGGAGAACATCGCCTTCGGGCTGAAGGTTCGCAAGCGGCCGAAGGCGGAGATCCGCGAGCGCGTCGAGGAGCTTCTCCACCTCGTCCAGCTCGAGGGTCTCGGCAAGCGCTACCCGTCGCAGCTCTCCGGCGGCCAGCGACAGCGCATGGGGCTCGCGCGTGCGCTTGCCCCCGAGCCCGAGGTTCTCCTCCTCGACGAGCCGTTCGGCGCCCTCGACGCACGCGTCCGCGCGGAGCTCCGCGAATGGCTCACACGCCTCCACGACGTCGTGCACGTGACGACCGTGTTCGTGACGCACGACCAGGAGGAGGCAATGGAGGTCGCCGACCAGATCGCGGTCATGAACCACGGCAAGCTCGAACAGGTCGGAGCGCCGCGCGAGCTGTACGACCGTCCGGCGAACGAGTTCGTCATGCGCTTCGTCGGCGACGCGAACGAGGTGGGCGGTGTCCTCGTCCGGCCGCACGACATCGAGCTCCTGCCCGACGCCTCGAACGGAGCGATCGAGGCGATGATCGTCCGCGTGACGATGCTCGGGCGGGACGCCAAGGTCGAGCTGCACGACTCGACCGGCGTCGAGCTCGTCGCTGTTCTCACTCGCGATCGGTTCGAGGAGCTCGAGCTCTGGCGCGGGCAGACGGTCTGGGTGCGCCCGAAGCGCGAGCGAAGCTTCGCCGCCTAGCGCTCGAAGAGGGCGGCCACGCCCTGACCGACCCCGACGCACAGCGTCGCAAGCCCGTAGCGGCCCTCGCGGCGACGCAGCTCGTGCAGCAGCGAGACGACGAGCCGCGCGCCGCTCATCCCGAGCGGATGCCCGAGCGCGATCGCTCCGCCGTTCACGTTCACCCGGTCCGGGTCGAGGCCGAGCTCGCGGATGACCGCGATGCTCTGAGACGCAAACGCCTCGTTCAGCTCGACGATGTCCAGGTCTCCCGCGTCGATGCCGGCGCGCGCCAGGAGCTTGCGGACGGCCGGGACCGGCCCGATGCCCATGACCCGGGGATCGACGCCCGCGACGGCCGAGGCGACGAAGGTGCCGAGCGGCTCGCGTCCCAGCTCGGCTGCTCGCTCATGGGTCGTGATCACGAGCGCTGCGGCTCCGTCGTTGATCCCGCTCGCATTGCCCGCCGTGACGGTGCCGTTCGAGCGAAATGCCGGCTTCAGCTTGGCGAGCGCCTCGGGGCTCGAGTCCGGTCGAGGGTGCTCGTCGGTGTCGACGTCGCCCACGGGCACGAGCTCGTCGGCAAATCGCCCCGCCGAGCTCGCCGCGGCCCAGCGCTGCTGTGACCGAACGGCGAACGCATCCTGCTCCTCGCGCGAGACGCCGTAGCTCTCCGCGACGTTCTCTCCCGTCTCTCCCATCGACTCGAGAGGGAACATCTCCTCGAGGCGCGGGTTCGGGAAACGCCACCCGAGAGTCGTGTCGTAGACGACTCGATCGCCACGCGGGAATGCTGCGTCCGGCTTCGCCATGACCAACGGCGCGCGACTCATCGACTCGACACCGCCCGCTACCACGACATCGGCGTCGCCGACCACCACCGCATGGCACGCCGAGACGACCGCCGACAGACCGGACGCGCAGAGGCGGTTGAGGGTCATTCCTGCGACCGAATCGGGAAGACCGGCGAGCAACGCGGCCATGCGCGCGACGTTCCGGTTGTCCTCGCCGGCCTGGTTGGCGGCGCCGAAGTAGACGTCGTCGATCGACGCCGCCTCGACACCGGCCCGTTCGACCGCGGCGGAGATCGCGAGGGCTGCGAGATCGTCCGGCCTGACGCTCGAGAGAGACCCTGCGTATCGCCCGATCGGCGTCCGAACTCCAGAGAGAACGACGGCTTTCCGCATGTGCGCGGACGCTAGCTGACGAAGTCGAGCTGCACCGGAGCTGGAAACGCCCCGATCGCCTCTCCGCGCCGCAGGAGCTCGCACACGGCCTGCCGACCCTCGCGGCCGTAGTCCTGCGTGAGCTCGTTCACGTACATCGCCACGAACCGGTCCGCGACCGCCGCGTCGATGCCGCGACCGAACTGGACCGCATACTCGAGCGCCTCGGCACGGTTGTCGAGCGCGCACTGGATCGCCTCGGCCAGCACCTCGGAGACATCGCGGAGGACATCGGGGCCGAGGTCGCGGCGCACGGCGTTGACGCCCAGGGGAAGCGGCAGACCTGTCTCGAGCAGCCACCACTCGCCGAGGTCGAGCACCTTCGCAAGCCCGAAGCTCTCGAACGTGAGCTGTCCCTCGTGGATCAGGAGCCCCGCGTCGGCCCTTCCCGAGGCGACCTCCTCGGGGATCGCCTCGAACGGCAGCTCGCGATACCGGAAGTCGCCGAGCACGAGGCGGAGCGCGAGGAAGGACGTCGTGAGCGCTCCCGGCACCACGATCTCGAGGTCACCGAGGTCGCTCGGCAACAGCGAGGTTCGCGCGACGACGATAGGCCCGTAGCCGGAGCCGATGCTCGCCCCGTGCGAGAGCAGCGCATAGTCCTCCTGCACGAACGGATATGCGGCGAGCGACAAAGCCGTCACCTCGAGCCGACCGGCGCGAGCCCACTGGTTCAGCGTCTGAATGTCGGCGAGGACCTGCTCGCACTGCAGGCCTCTTGTGTCGACCCGGTCGGTGGCGAGCGCCCAGTACATGAAGGCGTCGTCGGGGTCTGGGCTGTGTCCGATGCGGATCCGCAGGGGCGGGACGGTAGCACCGGTCGGCGGGGCACAGGCCGACAACCGACCCATGCCCCACTGACGTCGTAGTGGCTAGGCCTCAGCGGTTGAAGAACCAGCGCTCGAGGAGCGGCAGCACCTCTTTCCGGGTGAACGGCCTCGCGTTTGCCGGAAGGCCGTCGCCCTCGAGCACGCTCACGTCGTCCTCCAGCGCCTCGTTCGCGCGGTCGAGCGCGTCCTCGAGCTCGTAGCCTTCGAAGACGAGGTCGTCGGCACGCGTCTCGTCCGACTCGCGAAGCTGAGGATTGACGACTCGTCCCACTGCCCACACCGCCCCCGGCCGTCTCTCGAGCCAGATGACGATCCGCTCCTCCTCGCCGACGTCGTCGACCCCGACGAGCGTGCGCTCCGCATAGCGGCCCTCGCGCGAGTTCCGTCTCATGTGACAGGGATACAATCGCAGTTCCGTGGCCGCCTTCAAGAATCTCTTCTCGTTTCTCTTCCAGAAGAGCTCCGCCGAAGAGCACGTCGCGCGGTACGTGGTCCGCGAGCACGACCGCGGGAGAGCGTTGAACGAGATCCTCGAGGACAAGTACGTGCAGAACCGTCTGACGCCCGAGCAGCAGAAGCGACTGCTCGACCGCCCGGAGATCGTCGGGACGTTCTCGGGCGACATGCTCGAGGCTGCCAAGACCTCGATCCCGTCCTCATAGAGCGAGATAGGTCGCCCTTACAGGGGCGTCCCCACGCACTGTTCGCGGGCGCGACGTACCGCCTCCGCGCCGAGCGCCACGTCCCACGCGGCAAGCCCGTTCGACTTGAAGACGATGATGTCCGCTTCCGCCTGCCTGCCTTGAAGCTCGCCGGAGACCACCTCGTGCAACTCGTGCACCTCGAGCCAGTCGAGCGCCCCGGCGGCAACGGGCTCGATGAGGTCTCCCGACTCGATGCGCGCCTGCTCGAGCCAGTCGCAGCACACGAACTCCGCCCGCTCGAGAACGACGTTGTCAAGCTCGCGACGACTCGGGTGGTTGGCGCCCGCTGCCAGCACGAGAGCGCCGGGCTCCAGCCACTCGCCACGAAGCACCGGATCTTTCGACGTCGTGATGGTCACGACGACATCCTGCTGCGCGGCATCGCGATGGCTTTCGCCGGGCTCGGCGCCCACTCGAGCGCAGAAAGCGTCGAGCCGCTCCTGTGTTCGGCAGTAGGCGACGACGCGCTCGATCGACGGGACGGCTGCGCGGACGCAGGCGACCTGAGTCTCGGCCTGAAGCCCGCAGCCGATGACTCCCAGCGCGCGAGCTCCGTTCCGCGCCAGATGACGTGCCGCAACACCGCTCGCGGCTCCCGTTCGCAGCTGTCCGAGTCGATCGGCCTCGATCACCGCCACGAGCTCGGACGTCGCCTCGTCGAAGAGGCATACGACGAACGTCGCGCCGCTCGCGGTCGCCGCATACAGCTTTCCGCCCGCCAGGCCCAGCCCTCGGTCGGCGGCGGCCATGTCCGCGAGAGCTCCCTCCGGCAAACGCAGTCGTCGCCGCGGAGCGATCTCCACCTCACCCGCAGACATGCGCTGGAAGCAGGCCTCGATCGACTCGACTGCGTCGGCCGGCTCGAGCAGGGTTGCGACATCGGATTCGCTGAGGTAGAGGGGCATCGCGCGAACTCTAGGTCGAGCGCCGCGCGCGTCGTAGACTCGACACCTCTTGAACGACGAGAACTATCTGGCATTGCGGCTCGACGAGTTCCTGTCCCGTATCGCGGCGGGCGAACAGGCTCCCGGTGGCGGCTCCGGCGCCGCGTACACGGTCGCCGTCGCGGCCGGGCTCGTCGCGATGGTCGCACGCTGCTCGCACGACTCCTGGGGAGACGCACGCGGGGTAGCCGCACAGGCGCTCCAGATCCAGGATCGCGTGGCGCCGCTCGCTAGCGTCGACGCTCGTGCCTGGGACGAAGCGAACGAGGCTCTTCGCCGCGCGGGGACCGGCGACGACCCGACCGAAGATGGAGACCTCGAGCGCAAGCTCGAGCAGGCGGCCGCAGTCCCGCTCGAGATCGCCCAGCTCGGCGCGGACGTCGCCTACCTCGCGGTGCTCGCCGCGGACCGCTGCGACGGCGCATTCCGGGCAGACGCCGCCGCGGCAGCCGCTCTCGCCGCTGGAGGAGCCCGCGCTGCCGCACACCTCGTCCAGGTCAACCTCGCCGTACGCGACGACGATCCGCGGCTCGCGCGGGCGCGGTCGAGCGAGCAGGCGGCGGCAGCGTCGGCTGAGAAGATCCTCGGGCCGATCCGCTAGCGCGTTCCGTGTCCGAGCTCACGACGCTGACCGACGCCGAGCTGGTGCAGCGCTGCCGCGCGGGGGATCCCGAGGCCTGGAATGCGCTCGTCGAGCGGTTTTCCCGCTACGTCTACGCGATCTGCAGGCAGGGATTTCGGCTCTCCGACGCCGACGCCGAGGATGTCTACCAGGAGGTCTTCACGCGGGTCTACACGCGGCTCGACACACTGCGCGACGACGCCGCGGTGCGCCCGTGGATCGCCCAGCTGACGCGCAGGCTCTGCATCGACAGGCTTGCCGGAGCAGCCCGCGAGCAGCCGACCGCCGATCCGATCGACGAGGGCAGCGAGGACACGCTCGCTGAGATCGACGAGGCGTTCGTCGTTCGGGAGGCGCTCTCCGAGCTTCCCGATCACTGCCAGGAGATGCTCGACCGTTTCTTCGCCCGCGACGAGAGCTACCAGACCATCTCGGCCGAGCTCGACGTGCCTTCGGGGACGATTGCGAGTCGCATCTCCCGGTGCCTCGGAAAGCTGCGTGAACGACTCGAG
The DNA here is from genome assembly GCA_963736295.1 of uncultured Actinomycetes bacterium. Taxonomy (GTDB): domain Bacteria; phylum Actinomycetota; class Thermoleophilia; order Gaiellales; family Gaiellaceae; genus GMQP-bins7. The sequence continues at coordinate 1,761,096 of CAVTOH010000004.1, read as the reverse complement.
GGAAGAAGCGACGGCTCACGGCCGTCTAGGGGGTAGCGATGGCCATGTACGACGAAGAACGTCTCGGAGAGCTTCTGCGCCTGCTGCGCCCAGCGCCCGTGGGCTGGCTCGATGCGGCACAGGAGCTCCCTGCCGCGCGGAGAGTCCTCGAGGACATCGTCGCGCGAGCAGAGGCCGACGCGGCATTCCGGAAGGCCGTGATCGCCGATCTCGAGGCTGCGCTCGAGCGTGAGGGCGTCGAGGTGGATCCGCGCCTCGTCGACGAGCTGCGCCGGAACCTGTCCGAGAGCTGAGCGGCTCGGCGACCCTGGTGTCGCTCTAGAGTCCCGCCGATGGACGGCGTGCTCGCTCATGCCTGGGACGCGGGTCAGGCCGCGCTGCCGGCGTGGAGCCTCCCGAAGGATGCCGTCGACCGGATCGCGCTCCCGACGCACTGGCCAGAGCGCGTCACTCGAGAGTGGGCGCTCGGCGGCTCGACCGGGGCAGGCGTGCGCGTGTGCATTCTCGACTCGGGCGTCGACTCGACGCACCCGCTCGTCGGAGAGCTCGAGAGCGCGGTCGTGATCTCGGTCGGCGAGAACGACGAGGTCATCGCCGACGAGGACACCGAAGGGGACGTCTCGGGACACGGAACCGCCTGTGCCGGGATCGTCAGGCGGCTCGCGCCCGAAGCACAGATCTCGAGCGTCCGCGTCCTGGGCTCCGGCTTCACCGGAAGCGGCGCCGTGCTGCTCGCCGGGCTTCGCTACGCGATCGAGCAGGGATTCGACGTCATCAACATGAGCCTGTCGACGACGAAGAAGCCGTTCGCGGGCGTCCTTCACGAGCTCGCCGACAGCGCGTACTTCAAGCGAAGCGTGCTCGTCGCCTCGGCGCACAACATGCCCGTCGAGAGCTACCCGTGGCGGTTCTCCTCGGTCATCTCCGTCGGAAGCCATGAGGAGCCGGACCCCCTCGATTTCTTCTACAACCCGAGCCCGCCGGTCGAGTTCTTCGGCCGCGGCGTCAACGTCGAGGTTCCCTGGCTCGGGGGGAGGACGCTGCGGGTCTCGGGAAACAGCTTCGCGACGCCGCACCTGACGTCGATCTGCGCGCTGATCCTCTCGAAGCACTCCGAGCTGACGCCGTTCCAGCTCAAGAGCGTGCTCTATCTGACAGCGAACAACGTTAGGGGTGGAACATGACCGACCAGCCGGACCTGCGTGCAGCCGTCGCCGCTGGAGTCGTGGGCTCCGAGGAGTCGTTCCGGGCGCTGCTCTCGGCGATCGTCGAGGTCGCGCGGTCGATCTTCGGCGCCAAGGCATCCTCGATCCTCCTCCTCGACGCCGAGACCGAGGAGCTCGTCTTCGAGGCGGTCGTCGGCGAGGGCGAGGACACGCTTCTCGGTACTCGCTTCCCGGCCGGAACGGGAATCGCCGGCTGGGTTCTCGCGACCCGCACGCCGCTCGTGATCGAGGACGTCCAGAACGATCCGCGCTTTGCCAGCGACGTGGCCGAAGGAACGGGCTACGTTCCCAGGGGCCTCATGGCGGCGCCGCTGCTGCACGACGAAGGATCGCTAGGGGTCCTGTCTGTCCTCGACCGGCCGGAGCAGACGCTCTTCAGCCTCCAGGAGATGGAGCTGCTCGGCCTCTTCGCGAACCAGGCGGCGATCGCCGTCGACCTCCTCCTGCGCGCGCGCGCCGCGGAGCGACTGCTCGACGACGACGCCTCGGGTGACCTCGCCGTGGTCGCGCGGCTCGCGGCCGCCGTCAACCTGCTCGAGGAGGAGCAGCGAGCGGCGGGGATTCGTCTGCTCGGCAACCTCGCGGACACGCTCCGGGAATAGCAAAGAGAAAGCCCGGGCGGCTGTACATCCCGCCCGGGCCTCGGTGTTTCCGGAAGTCGCTGCGAGCTACTCGGCGAGTGGGCCCTCTGCGAGGGGTCCCTCGGCAAGTGGTCCTTCGGCGAGCGGTCCGTGAGCCTCGACATCAGGCTCCCCGTCCGCTGCCTCCGCGAGAGGCCCTTCTGCGAGTGGGCCCTCTGCGAGGGGACCTTCAGCAAGTGGCCCGTGACCCTCGACCTCTGGGTCTTCTGGGCTCGTCTGCTCGTCCGACATCTCGTGCTCCTCCTTGTCCGGCGCGCTTGGTTGCGCGGTTCCGATCAACTAGACCGTCCACGCAGAGCAAATCTTCCCTCATCCCGTTGCACATACGCAAGAGCCGATGAGATGCTCCCGCCGTGGCCGGCCTCAAAGAGCGCCTCGGCGGCTCGGCGGCGGCTTTCGCGGCCGTCTTTCGGAATCCGAGCCTCCGCTGGCTCGAGCTCGCGTGGGCCTCGTCGATAGTCGGCCACTGGGCCTATCTCGTCGCCGTCTCCGTGTACGCGTACGAGGCCGGCGGCGAGAAGGCGGTGGGTCTCGTCTTCCTCCTCCGGCTCGTGCCCGCGGCCCTGATCGCTCCGTTCGCCGGGCTGATCGCAGACCGCTACCGGCGCGAGCGCGTGCTCCTCGCGACGAACGCAGCACGGATCGTGCTCATCGCCGCCGCAGCCGCCTGCGTCTTCGCGGACACGGATCCGGCGATCGTGTACGCGCTGGCGATCGCCGCCGCGATCGTCACGACGCCGTTTCGCTCGGCGCAAGCCGCGCTCACGCCTGCTCTAGCCCGCAACCCGGAGGAGCTCACGGCGGCGAATGCGGTCGCGAGCGGAGTCGAGAGCCTGGCTGTGTTCGTCGGTCCCGCGCTGGCAGGCCTCGTCCTTGCGGTGACGAGCACCGGCACGGCATTCCTCGTCACAGGGTTCCTGCTCGTCGTCTCGTCCGGCTTTCTCCTCCTGATCCGGGTCGACCAGCCCACGCGCCCGAGGATGGAGATCGAGACCGGCACGATCGTCTCGGAGGCTTTCGCGGGCTTCCGCGCGATCGGGCACAGCGGACCGCTCCGCGTGATGATGCTGCTCCTCACCGCCCAGACAGCGGTCGCAGGGGTCGTGCAGGTTCTCGTCGTCGTGCTCGCCATCGACGTCCTCGATCTCGGAACGGGAGGCGTCGGGTACCTGAACTCGGCGATCGGGCTGGGCGCGCTGATCGGCTCCGTCGCTGCTCTCTCGCTCACGGGAGCGAAGCGCCTGAGCCCGGCGTTCATGCTCGGCATCGTGCTCTGGGGGCTGGCGCTCATCGGAGTCGGCCTCTGGCCCGAGGTCGGCGTGGCGCTCGTGCTCCTGGCGGTGCTCGGGGTCGCGAACTCCCTGGTCGACGTCGCCGGCCTGACGCTCGTCCAGCGTGCAGTGCCGGATGACGTGCTCGCGCGCGTGTTCGGCGTGATCCAGATGCTCTGGCTCTCCTCCATCGGGATCGGGGCCGCACTCGCACCGCTGCTCGTAGACTGGCTCGGGGCCGAGGGCGCGCTGATCGCAGCCGGCGTCTTCCTCCCCGCGCTCGCTGCCCTCACCGGACACAAGCTGGTGCAGATCGACGCGACCGCGGATGCACCCGAGCACTCAGAGCTGCGGATCCTCGCGTCGATCCCGATCTTCACCCCGCTGCCGGGCGCGTCGCTCGAGCACCTCGCCGGTCGTCTCGTCCCGCTCCGGCTCGACGAGGACACGGTGATCGTGCGCCAGGGCGACGCCGGCGACCGCTTCTACATCGTCGCCGAGGGCACCGTCGTCGTCTCCGAGTACGACCGGCCGATCTCGGAGCTCGGCCCGGGTGGCTATTTCGGCGAGATCTCGCTCATCCGTGACGTGCCACGCACCGCGACCGTCACCTCGAGGACGCCGGTCGTCCTGTACGCACTCGACCGCGAGGACTTCCTCGCGGCCGTCACGAGCCACGCGCCGAGCACCGAAGCCGCCGAGGAGGTCGTGAGCTCGAGGCTGGCGGGAATCCCCATCGCCGGCGCGCGCTTGCCGGCTGGGTGATTCGGGCTTGGAACGAGAGGTGCGCCCGGCATGATTCGAACATGCGACCTCTGCCTCCGCAGGGCAGCGCTCTATCCCCTGAGCTACGGGCGCGGGGACGGGAAGTCTAGCGGCCTCGCCGAGCGGCCCCCTACGTCGAGCTCGGCGTCAGCCGGAACCTCGACCCGGACGTAACCTAGCGCGATCGGGCCCAGCTCTGGATCGTGAGCCGCGCTCGTAACCCGGCCGACGGGCTTGCCCTCGAACGTCAGCTCCTCGTCGTACGCGGGCAGCTCTCCACCGTCGACCGCCAGCAGGCGCAGGGCTCGGTTCACACGCCCGCGGTAGTGCTGGCGGGCGATCGGCTCCTGCCCCGGGTAGCAGCCCTTCTCGAAGTCGATCGCGCGCTCGTCGAGACCGGCCTCGGCCGGCAGGACGCGGTCGTCGATCTCACGGCCGAACCGTGGGGTCCGCGCCTTGATCCTCAGGAGCTCGAGCTCCTCGTCGCCGATCGTCGCCTCGAGGTCGGCGTCGAGCACCTCCACAGCGAGGACGCCGTAGTCCGCTGTCGGGATCCCATCCGCACCGCCCAGGACGACGACGGAAGCGTGTGCCTCGGGCCCGATCTCGCACTTCGCCGAAAACCGCGAGCGCATGAGCGTCGCCCGCACGCGCTCGCCGAGCCCGCTCTCGGTGAGCAGCAGGTAGTCGTCGGCGCTCCGCCGCAGGACGACGAGCGGCGCGATCACGCGTGCCTTCGGAGTGAGGAGGAGCGCCTCGCACGCCTCGCCGGGACCGAGCGCCTCGACATCGTTCGAGACCATGGCCTGCAGGTACGAGGCCGCATCGGGTCCACGCACGGCGACGTAGTCCCTGGGACGGGACGCGACCCGGAGCGTCGTCACGGCCATGAGGACTAGTGTAGGAACGTGTTCCGAGGCCGCGCCGAGAGGAAGGTGGTCGAGGCCGGTTACGACCCCGCCCGCTTGCCACCCGGCCAGTACTTCACCGAGAAGTGGCCGGTGCTACACGCCGGGTCCGTTCCGCACACCGACCTCGCGACCTGGGACTTCACCGTCTCGGGCGAGGTCGAGACACCGCTGCGGCTCACCTGGGACGAGCTCAACGCGCTCCCCCGCACCGAGGTGACGGAGGACATCCACTGCGTGACGCGCTGGAGCCGCTTCGACGTGACCTTCGAGGGCATCCACTGGTCCGACGCTCGAGGAGCTCACCCGGCCCAAGGAGTCGGCGCACTACGTGGTCGCGCACGCCGAGGAGGGCTACACGGCGAACGTGCCGATCTCGTTTCTCCGCGACCCACTCTCGCTGCTCGCGACGCACGCGGACGGGGCGCCGCTCGAGCCGGAGCACGGCGGGCCGCTCAGGCTCGTGATCCACGGCAAGTACTTCTGGAAGAGCGCCAAGTGGCTGCGCGGGATCGAGCTCACGCCCGACGACCGCCCGGGCTTCTGGGAGCGCTACGGCTACCACAACGAAGCTGATCCCTTCGAGGAGCAGCGGTACGGGTTCTGAGGGCCGAGGAAGTTCCCTCGAACGGGGCATGAGCACCCGAGGGCTTCGGTCGAAAACCTGTGCAACCCATCCTCCCCAGTTCTTCCCCTTGAGAGCGGCCGTCCCAGCGGCCGCTCTTTCTATGTGCAGGAAGACCGAGTCCAGTGAAGAACGGGGCTTCACGCGGGGAGAATCGCTTTTCCCGTGTAGAACCCACCCCCTCCCAAGTTCTTCCCCTTAAGAGCGGCCGTCTCAGCGGCCGCTCTGTCTTTGCCGAGGCCCGTGCGATGGCACCCAGTGGCGCGATTTGCAATCCCGGCTGAGGGGCCTACACTCGAAAGGCCGTTGGAACACCACCAGTAGGGGGTGCACATGCGACATCTCGCCGCGCCAGCGTTCCTGCTGGCGATCGTCGCGATTCTCTTCGTAGTCCCGGCATCTGCCGCGCCCGAAGCGGGATCGAGACACACGTTCATAGTCGTCCTCGAGGACTCCGTCGGGAGTGCCGCGCCGGTCGCGGCGGAGCACGCACAGCGCTTCGGCGCCGACGTCGAGTACGTCTACGAGAATGCGCTCAAGGGATACACGGCCTCGATGCCCCAGGGCACGGCCGGTGCTCTCGCAGGGGACAGCCGCGTCGCGTCCATCGAGCTCGACGCCGAGGTCCACGCGCTCACGACCCAGTCGAACGCCACCTGGGGCATCGACCGCATAGACCAGCGGTCGCTGCCCCTGAGCACGACCTTCACGTACACGAGTACGGGCGCAGGCGTGAAGGCCTACATCATCGACACGGGCATCCGCCTGAGCCACAGCCAGTTCGGTGGACGTGCCATCGACGGAAGGGACACCGTGGACGGCAGCCTCCCGGCCGCCGACTGCCACGGTCACGGAACTCACGTCGCCGGCACCGTGGGCGGATCGACGTACGGCGTGGCCAAGGGTGTGACGCTCGTCGCAGTCCGCGTCCTCAACTGCAGTGGGAGCGGAACGACCTCGGGAGTGATCGCAGGGGTCGACTGGGTCGCCGGCAATCACCTGGCCGGCCAGCCAGCCGTCGCGAACATGAGCCTCGGCGGTGGCGTGTCGAACGCGCTCGACACCGCGGTCCGCAACTCGATCGCCGACGGCGTGAGCTACGCGATCGCCGCCGGGAACGGGAACGCCCTCGGACAGGCGGTGAACGCCTGCAACTCGTCGCCGGCGCGCGTCTCGCAGGCGATGACGGTCAGCGCGACGACGAACGCAGACCGCAAGGCCACATGGGCGAACTTCGGAAGCTGCGTCGACTGGTTCGCACCGGGCGTCGGCATCACGTCGGCCTGGAGCACGAGCAATACGGCCACACGCACGATCAGCGGGACGTCCATGGCGACCCCGCACACGGCGGGTGTCGCGGCGCTCTACCTCCAGGGCAACCCGGGCGCCTCGCCCGCGACGGTGCGGAGCGCGCTGTTCAACCTGACGACGAAGGGAATCGTCACGTCGTCGAACACGACGAACAACCACCTGCTCTTCACGAGCTTCTGAGGAGTCCGACGCCAGAAATGCGAAGGGCCGGCAGAGCCGGCCCTTCGCACTCCTAGCCAATCGCTCGGCGTTCGGTCTAGAAGTCCATCCCGCCGCCGGGCATGCCCGCCGGCATCGCCGGGGCCTTCTCCGGCGCCTCGGCCACGATGGCCTCGGTGGTGAGGATCCATGTGGGGGAAACCATGTTTCCCCCACAGCCCCCTTCTTCAACACCTTCTGCCCCCGGATACGCGAAGGGCCGGCTAACGCCGGCCCCTCGCACTCACAACCAGTCGCAGGCGTCTGGCTTAGAAGTCCATCCCGCCGCCGGGCATGCCCGCCGGCATCGCCGGGGCCTTCTCCGGCGCCTCGGCCACGATGGCCTCGGTGGTGAGAATGTTCTTCGCGATCGACGCCGCGTTCTGCAGCGCTGCTCGGGTCACCATCGTGGGATCGATGATCCCGGACTTCACGAGATCCTCGATCTCGCCCGTCTCGACGTTCAGGCCCTCGCCCTTCTTGGCGTGGCGGACCTTGTCGACGACGACGGACCCCTCGAGGCCCGCATTGAACGCGAGCTGGCGAAGGGGCTCCTCGACGGCGCGGAGGATGATCTGCGCGCCCGTCTTCTCCTCGCCCTCGAGTGAGTCGAGGATCGCCGTCACGGCGGAGGAGGAGTTGAGGAGCGCGACGCCACCGCCTGCCCCGATGCCCTCTTCGAGAGCGGCACGGGTCGCCTTGAGCGCGTCCTCGACGCGGTGCTTCTTCTCCTTGATCTCGACCTCGGTGGCCGCGCCGACCTTCACGACAGCGACGCCTCCGGACAGCTTCGCGAGCCGCTCCTGGAGCTTCTCGCGGTCGAAGTCGGAGTCGGTGTTCTCGATCTCCGCCTTGAGCTGCTTGATCCGGCCCTTGATCGCGTCGCTCTCACCGGCTCCGTCGATGATCGTCGTCGTGTCCTTGTCCACGACCACCTTGCGTGCGTGGCCGAGCTGCGAGAGCTTCGTGTTCTCGAGCTTGAGGCCCATCTCCTCGGTGATGACCTCGCCGCCCGAGACGATGGCGATGTCCTCGAGCATCCGCTTGCGGCGGTCGCCGAAGCCCGGAGCCTTGACCGCGACCGCGGTGAAGACGCCGCGCAGCTTGTTCACGACGACGGTGGCGAGAGCCTCGCCCTCGACGTCCTCGGCCACGATGAGCAGCGGCTTGCCGGCCTGGATGACCTGCTCCAGCACCGGGAGGAGATCCTTGACCGCGCCGATCTTCTGGTTGGCGATCAGGACGTACGGATCCTCGAGCACGGCCTCCATGCGCTCGGGGTCAGTGATCATGTACGGCGAGAGGTAGCCCTTGTCGAACTGCATGCCCTCCGTGAACTCGAGGTCGAGCCCGAACGTCTGGCCCTCTTCGACGTTCACGACGCCGTCCTTGCCGACCTTCTCGATCGCTTCGGCGATGACGTCGCCGATCTCGCGCTCGCGCGATACGACCGTGCCGACGCGCGCAATGTCCTCCTTGCCGGCGATTTCCTTGGACTGCGCCTTGAGTTCCTCGACGACCGCGTCGACGGCCTTCTCGATGCCGCGCTTGAGGCCCATCGGGTTCGCGCCCGCGGCGACGTTCTTGAGACCCTCGCGGACGATCGCCTGCGCGAGCACGGTCGCCGTCGTGGTCCCGTCACCTGCCACGTCGTCGGTGGACGTCGCCGCCTCGCGTACGAGCTGCGCGCCCTGGTTCTCGAAGACGTCCTCGACCTCGATCTCGCGTGCGATCGTGACGCCGTCGTTCGTGATCGTCGGCGCGCCGAACTTCTTGTCCAGCACGACGTACCGACCCTTCGGCCCGAGCGTCACCTTGACCGTGTCGGCGAGGATGTTGACGCCTCGCTCGAGCGAGCGACGCGCATCCTCGTTGAACTTGAGCTCCTTGTGAGCCATTCTCTAGTCCTCTCTAAGCGAAATGAGCTATGCGGTGGCACCGGCAAGCTTCCGCTTGCCCTTGCCGCCTGTGTTTACGACCTTTGCGAGCACGTCGGACTCGCGCAGGATCAAGATCTCGTCAATGCCGAGCTTGATCTCCGTACCGCCGTACTTCGAAAAGATGACCTCGTCGTCTACCTCGACATCCATCTTGATGTACTCACCGTCCTCGTCCCGAGGGCCGGGGCCTACGGCGAGAACCTTGCCGCGCTGCGGCTTCTCCTTCGCCGTGTCGGGCAGCACAATGCCGCTGACCGTCATCTCCTCCTCTTCGAGGACCTCGACGATCAGGCGGTCACCGAGTGGCTGCAAATCCATGCGACAGACCTCCCTGAAAAGTTTGTGACAGGTACTGGCACTCTCAGAACACGAGTGCCGACCGAGGATAGCACTTTCCAGCCGCCTGGTGAAGCCGAATTGAGTCCAAGAGGCTCAGATCCGGTGTTCCTACCGAGTCATGGTGTCACAAACTCGTGAGCCGGCGCGAGTTTTCGGCAGGTGTCGTGCTCGTGCGCTCGATGCGCGGGGAGCCGTGGTTCGCGGCAGTTCGTCCGCAGGGAAAGCGAGAGGGGACCTGGGTGCTGCCTAAGGGCCTCATCGATCCCGGCGAACAGCCAGCCGAGACGGCGCTCCGGGAGGGATACGAGGAGACAGGCGTGCACGGCCGCCTCGTTTCGAAGCTCGGGGACGTGCGCTACGTGTACACGTGGGGCGGAGAGCGCGTCTTCAAGGTCGTGAGCTTCTACCTGGCGACGTCGGGACGGGGGCGGATCGGCGAGCTTCCTCCCGGAATGGAGCGGGAGATCGCCGAGGCACGCTGGTTTCGGCTCTCGGAAGCGCCCCACCTCCTGGCCTACCGCGGCGAGCGGGACATGGCGAGAAAGGCGGTCGAGAAACTCGCGAACGAGCCTCTATAGTTGGCCGGCCGCCGTGCCGACGTTCGCTCTCAACTTCTACAACCCCGCAGTCGCCGACCAGCTCCGCAGCCAGCGGAAGACGGCGACGATTCGCCTGGGAGACAAGTCGTCGAAGTACCGCAAAGGAATGATCGTCACCGTCCTCTGCGGCGCGCGCTTCGGGCAGCGGGAGCGTGTGTTCGACGCGGTTATCGACAAGGTCGAGGTCAAGCAGCTCTCCGACGTCTCGCCACGCGAGATCGAGCACGACAACCCGGAGCTGCGGCGTACGGACGAGCTCGCGCACTTCCTCGGCCAGCTGTACAACCGTGACGTGTCCGAAGACGCCATCGTCACGGTCATCCGCTTCTCGCAGATCGTCGTTCGCTAACGGCCCGGCTTGCGGATCGCGGTGCCGAAGAGATCGGGTGGTCGGATCTCGGCCTCGCACTCCTCGCAGCGGGTCGCAAACGCGGAGGGGATCGGCGCCGAGCACGACGGACAGCGATTGCGCAGCTTGCCGCCGCACTGCGGGCAGGTGGTGGGCAGCTTCGACTCGAACTCGAGGAAGTACCGCTGGACGTGACCGCACTCGAGACAGAACGCGACCCAGTCTCCGAGTGTCTTGCGTCGCTCTTCCTGGATCCAGTTGCGCTTCGGCTTGGCCACGTCAGGCACATCGTAGGCGCGAGACATTTCTCGCCCGGACGTGCCCCCGCAGGAGCCAGGGAGCGACGGGTGCGCTCGCTAGAGTGCGGGCGGCGATCTACCTCGACGACTGTCCGGGAGCGAAGCCCCGGGGAGAGAGGATCAGTGCATGGCCGTACGTGAAGCCGAGCCCGTCGGCTCGCTCCAGGAAGTGAAGGACGCAGGCCTCGACCGCGAGGACCTCCTCGGCATCTACCGCAGCATGCTGATCACGCGCGGAATCGAGGAGCGCGGGCACATCCTCTACAAGCAGGGAAAGATCCCGGGCTCCTTCTATACGGGACGCGGGAACGAGGCCGCCGCCGTCGGTGTCGGCGCGGCCATGGGGCCGAACGACGTGGGAACGCCGCTGCACCGCGACATGGGCGTCCACATCACGCGCGGTGTCGAGCCGTGGCGGATCTTCGCCCAGTACATGGGTCGTGAGGGCGGCCCGACCCGCGGGCGCGACGGCAACGTGCACATGGCCGTCGCCGAGCTCGGCCTGCACACGATGGTCAGCCACCTGCCCGCGATGCTGCCGGTCGCGACCGGCATGGCGCTCTCTTTCCGGATCCGTGGCGACCACCGCGTGGCCGTGGGCTGGTTCGGAGAAGGCGCCGCGGCGCGAGGCGACGCGCACGAGGCCATGAACTTCGCGGGCGTGCGTCGGCTTCCGATCGTGTTCATCTGCGACAACAACCAATGGGCCTACTCGACGCCCACCTATCTCGGCTACGCCGTCGAGCACATCGCCGACCGCGCTGCCGCGTACGGATTCGAGGGGGTCGTCGTCGACGGTACCGACGTCCTCGCCGTGTATCGCGAGGCCAAGAGCGCGATCGAGAAGGCGCGCTCGGGTGGAGGGCCGACGCTCGTCGAGTGTTTGACGCTCCGCATGGAGGGCCATGCAGTCCACGACGACGCGTTCTACGTCCCGAAGGAGCTTTTCGAGCAGTGGGCCGAGCAGGATCCGCTCGAGCGGTACCGGAGCTGGCTCCGATCACACGCCGAGATGACCGACGACGAGGAGGAGGAGATCACGCTGGGCGTCAAGCGGCTGCTCAACGAGGCGCTCGAGCGCGCCGAGGCCTCCCCGCTTCCGGACCCGGCTGGGCTGGCCGAGGGCGTGTTCGCCACTCCCGCCGACCTGGACACGCCCCACCACAAGTAGTCGGATGGCAGAGCGCACGTACATCCAGGCGATCTCCGACGGTCTCCGCGAGGAGATGCGCCGCGATCAGCGGGTGTTCGTCCTCGGCGAGGACGTCGGCGTGTACGGCGGCGCGTTCAAGGTCACGCTCGGGTTCCAGGAGGAGTTCGGGCCCTGGCGCGTGATCGACACACCACTCTCGGAGACGGCCATCGTCGGGGGGGCGACCGGCGCCGCGCTCATGGGGCTCCGGCCCGTGGCGGAGATGCAGTTCGCAGACTTCATCTCCTGCGCGTGGGACCACCTCGTGACGGTGGCGGCGAAGCAGTTCTTCCGTGGCGGCACTCCGGTGCCGATCGTGGTCCGGCTGCCGTCGGGCGGCGGCTTCTCCGGAGGGCCGTTCCACTCCCAGAACCCGGAGAGCTCGTTCGCGCATATCCCGGGTCTCAAGATCGTGTGCCCGGCGACTCCGGAGGACGCCAAGGGCCTGCTCGCCTCGGCCATCGAGGACCCGAACCCGGTCCTCTACTTCGAGCACAAGCACCTGTATCGCCGCATCAAGGGCGAGGTGCCGGACGAGCGGTACACGACGCCCTTCGGGCAGGCTCGCGTACATCGGCCGGGCGACGACGCGGTCGTCGTGACGTGGGGCGCGATGGTGCACACGGCCGCCGAGGCGGCCGACGAGCTCGCAAAGGAAGGCTCGGAGGTCGAGGTGCTCGATCTCCGCACGCTTGTGCCGTGGGACAAGGAGAGCGTGCTCGAGAGCGTGCGCCGGACGTCGAAGGCGCTCGTCCTCCACGAAGACACACGTACGGGCGGCTTCGGAGGGGAGATCGCGGCGACGATCGCGGAGGAGGCTTTCGAGGACCTCGATGCGCCGGTGATGCGGATCGCCGCGCCCGACACTCCCGTCCCGTTCTCGCCGCCGCTCGAGAAGGCGTTCATCCCGCAGGTCGACGACGTCTTGACAGCGCTTCGAGAACTGACGGGCTACTGAGGTCGTAGGAGGACAGGTGTCGACAGAAACCCAGACCCAGGTCGTGATGCCCCAGATGGGCGTCTCCGTGTCCGAGGGCACGATCACGAAGTGGCTCAAGCAGGTCGGCGACGCGATCGCCCAGGACGAGCCCCTGCTCGAGATCTCGACCGACAAGGTCGACACCGAGGTGCCGAGCCCAGGCGAGGGCATCGTCCAGCAGATCCTCGTCCCGGAGGGCGAGACCGTCGAGGTCGGGACCGTCCTCGCGCTGATCGGACCGGCAGGGAGCCAGCCGGCCGAGGCGGCGCCGCCTGCAGCTCCCGCGGCTGCCCCGGAGCCCACTCCCGAGCCGGAACCTGCCGCGGCACCGCCCGCACCAGAGCCGGCAGCCGAGCCAGCGCCCGTCGCAGCGGCACCGCCCGCGCCGGCGGCAGCCGCTCAGCCTGCTCCATCCGGCAACGGGAAGAGCTTCGTGTCGCCGGTCGTGGCGCGCATCGCCGCAGAGCACGGCGTGGACCCGGCGTCCGTCCCGGGTACCGGCGCGGGAGGGAGGGTGACGAAGAAGGACATCATGGCGTTCATCGAGTCGGGCGCCGCCGCCGCGTCGATCGCGCCGTCCGCGCCCGCCGAGCCTGCTCCCGCCCCGGCCGAGCCCGTGGCTGCCGCGCCACCGCCCGCACCGTTGCGCCCGCACCCGCACCCGCGGCGCCCGAGCCCGTCGTCGCACCACCTCCGCCGGCGCCCGTCGCTCCCGCTGCTCCAGCTCCGGCTGCGGCAGCACCACCTCCACCCGCGCCCGACGCGGGCGAAGCGGGTCTCCTCCCGGGCGAGGCGCTCGAGCCGCTGAGCGCGATGCGGCGAGGCGTCATGGAGCACATGCGCCGGTCGCTCGACACCTCCGCTCACGTCACGAGCGCGATCGAGGTCGACATGTCGCGTGTGGTCGCGCTACGCCAGAAGATGAAGGCCGACTTCGCGAAGCAGGGCGTGAACCTCACCTACCTGGCGTTCATCGCCCGCGCCACGGTCGACACGATCGAGGACTACCCGTGGGTCAACGGCGAGCTGCGTGGCCTGAGCGTCGTCACCCGACCCTTCGTGAACCTCGGGATCGCAGTCGCGCTCGACGACGGCAAAGGTCTCATCGTCCCGGTGATCCGGAACGCTCAGGACCTGAATCTCCAGGGGACCGCCCGCGCGATCCAGGATCTCGCCGAGCGCGCGCGGACGAAGAAGCTCCTCCCGGACGACGTCCAGGGAGGCACGTTCACGATCACGAATCCCGGAGGCTTCGGCACCTTCCACGGGACGCCGATCATCAACCAGCCGCAGGCGGCGATCCTCGGCACGTACGCGCTCGTGAAGCGCCCCTGGGTCATCCAGGACGAGCTCGGCTCCGACGTCATCGCGATCCGGCCGCTGATGAACATCACGCTGACGTACGACCACCGGCTGGTCGACGGTGCCTACGCGGGTCTCTACCTCCGCGACCTCAGGGCACGGCTCGAGTCCTGGGACGAGGCCGCGTACTGAGAACGCAGCCGGCGAGCGCTAGGCTCCGAGCATGGCGAACCTGACCGGGACCTGCCTCTGCGGGGGTGTCCGCTTCGAGGTAACCGAGCCGTTCACTCGCACCACGCAGTGCCACTGCGAGTTCTGCAAGAGAATCTCAGGCGGATACGGCACTGTCAGCGGACGCGCGACCACCTCTGCGATTCGCGTGTTCGAGGGTGAGGAGCTTCTCCGCTCGTACACGCCCGAGGGTGGGTCGGCGAAGACGTTCTGCTCCGTATGCGGCTCCAACCTCTTCGGCGGCGGCTGGCCTGAGTCGGAGACGTCGAGCGTTCGCCTGAGTGCATTCGGCCTCGAGTACGAGCGCAAGCCCGAGGCGCACACGTTCGTCCGCTCGGTCGCAGCGTGGGAGATCCTCCCGGACGACGGCCTTCCGCGGTACGAGGTCCGCGCGACCTGACATGACCCAACGGATCTACCCGATGATCGCGTACGAGGACACGGCGGCCGCGATCGATTGGCTGACACACGCCTTCGGGTTTGCCGAGCGGGGACAGCGCTACGAGATGGATGACGGAACCATCGGGCACGCGGAGCTCGAGATCGGCGGACAGGTCGTCATGCTGGCGACTCCGAACCGCGAGTACCAGAGCCCGAAGACGCACCGCGAGAGCTGCGCTGCCGCCGCTCGCTGGCTCGACAACCCATGGGTGATCGACGGCGTCCTCGTGCTCGTCGACGACCTCGACGCGCACCACGCTCGAGCGCTCGAAGTCGGCGCCAACGTCATTCGGCCACCCGAAGAGGGCCCGGACGGCCGGCTGTACACGGCCGAGGACCTCGAGGGTCACCGCTGGATGTTCCAGCAACGTCCGTGAGCGACGAGCTCGTGCGGCTGACTGTCGTCGCAAACGAGCTCGAAGCGGAGATGGTGCGCGCGTTGCTCGGTACGGCGGGGATCGAGTCGATCCAGCGCTACACGGACTTCGGCGCCGGAGCCTTCGACGGCATGCCGACGGGCGGTGGGCCACGCGAGATCCTCATCCACGCCCGCGACCTCGAGGAAGCGCGCGAGCTCATCGAGCGCACGTAGCCTTGGCAACATGAGCCGCGGCGCCTATCTGATGAACCTCGGCCTCGTGCCGTACGACGAGGCGTTCGAGCTCCAGCGCTCGCTCGCGGGTGCTGTCTCCCAGGGCGCTGTCCCGGAGACCGTGATCTTCCTCGAGCACCCGCCGGTCATCACCGTCGGGCGCCGGACGGAGCTCGAGCAGGAGCTTCACGTCCCGGAGGACGCGGAGGTCGAGATCGCAGAGACGGACCGCGGCGGGAAGTCGACGTTCCACGGCCCGGGTCAGCTCGTCTGCTATCCGATCCTCGACCTCGGGAATCACGGCAAGGACGTCAAGCGCTACGTCCGGGACCTCGAAGACGCTCTCGTCCGCACGCTCAGTGCCTTCGACCTCGAGGGCACGCGCTACGACGGGCTCACCGGGGTGTGGATGCCGCCGAGCGCAGGCCAGGGACCGCGCAAGATCGCGTCGATCGGAGTTCACGTCTCGCGGTGGGTGACGACGCACGGCTACGCGCTCAACGTCGACCTCGACCCGGCACCGTTGACGGAATGGATCACCGCCTGCGGGCTCGACGACGCAGCCTTCACGACGATGGCGCGTGAGCTCGGACGGCCGGTCACGGTCGCGGATGTGCGACCCGCCGCGGTCGCCGCGGTCGCCGCGGTCTTCGACCTGGAGCTCGAGGAGCTGTCGGCCGACGAGGGAGCCGGCCTCTGGTCGCAGAGGATCCACGCGTCGCTCGCCGCACGATGACCGTCGACATCCGGCCGATCCCACGTCCGGGCTGGGATCCACTCCCGTACGAGGGCTGCGTCGGCGTGGTCGGGCGAGTGCTCGTGCGCGAGGGCGACTTCTTCGTGGCCGAGCTGCGCTTCTCGGAGCACGCGACCATCCACGAGCACCCTGGCGAGAACGACACGATCGTGGTGTGCCTCGAAGGAGAGGGCTACACCTCCGTCGCCGGAGACGTCTCGCCGCTGCGAGAAGGAGAGCAGGTCCGGTGGCCCAAGGACGTCTCACATCGCCTGTGGACCGAGAGCTCGACGATGACCACGCTCATGATCGAGCGCTTCGACTGACTAGAGGCTCGGCAGCTCCTCAGGGCACGAGATAGCCCGATCTTCTCCGAAGCGCGCGTACGCCTCGTTCGGGTCGGACGTCTCCTTCTCCACGCTGGCACCGTGCCCGAGCGCCGTCTCGTCCCTGGGGTACACGAGGTCGCGGCCCTTGATCTTCGCACCGACCGCGGCGACGACGCACGGCCCGTCCCCTGCACCGACGAAGACGTGCCTCGTCATCGGCGGGCAGTGCACGAAGTCCCACGCCTTCAGCCTTCGCTCCTCGCCCTCGACGATCAGCAGGCACTCGCCCGAGAGGACCAGGAAGTCCTCCTGCGCGCCCTCGGCGTGGTACATGCAATTGGGCTCGCCGGGCCGGAGGATGCCGATGTTGAAGCCCACCTGTGTGAACCGTGCAGCCTCGGAGCTGGAACGGCGTGTACAGACCCATGCCGTCGCTCTCGAACCAGCGCACGTCGCGCGCGTTGACGACGAACCAGCCCTCGCCGGCCGGCACGAGCCCGGTGTCGGTGCGCTCGAGAGGGGCCTCGGCAACCACCGTCTCTAGACTAGTCCGTCGATGCAGAAGTCGCTCCCGGTCGCCGATCGCCCTCGCCGCCCCGAGTGGATGCGCGTGCGCGCCCCGAGCGTCAACTCCCGGTACTACGAGGTCAAGGGCCTGATGCGCGAAGGCGGCCTGCACACGATCTGCGAGGAGGCGCGCTGCCCGAACATCGGCGAGTGCTGGGGACGCGGGACGGCGACCTTCCAGATCCTGGGCGAGACCTGCACGCGCGCGTGCCGCTACTGCTACGTGCACTCCGGGAAGCCGGACGCGCCACCTGATCCGCTCGAGCCGCTGCGGCTGGCCCAGACCGCGCATCAGATGGGCCTCTCCCATGTCGTCGTCACCTCGGTCGACCGGGACGATCTCGAGGACCGCGGCGCGGGGCACTTCGCGGCCACGATCCGGGCGCTCCGGCGCAAGGTGCCGAACGCGAGCGTCGAGATTCTCACGCCCGACTTCCTCGGCGTCGAGGAGCTGGCACTCGAGATCGTGCTCGACGCGCGTCCGGACGTCTTCGGCCACAACATCGAGACCGTGCGCCGGCTGCACGCGCGCATGCGAGGAGCGAAGGCGAGCTACGACAAGGCGCTGTGGCTCCTGGAGCGTGTCAAGGAGCTTGCGGACTACAACGTCATGACGAAGTCCGGGATCATCGTCGGTCTCGGCGAGACGAACGACGAGGTCGTCGACACGATGCGCGACCTGCGGGCGCACGGTGTCGACGTGGTCACGATCGGCCAGTACCTCCAGCCGTCGCCGAAGCACGCACTGATCGATCGCTGGGTTCACCCGGACGAGTTCCGCTGGTTCCGCGAGCAGGGCGAGGAGCTCGGATTCGGCTCGGTGTTCTCCGGCCCGCTCGTACGCTCCTCGTACCGAGCGGACGAGCAGCGGCACGCGGCGGAAACCGGCCGCGGGGCCGTCGCGTACTGACGAACATGCGCCTGCGTGCGCTCGTCGGCGCCATCGCGATCCGTCGGCATGTCGGCGGCGAGTGCAGCGCAGTCGGGCCACTCGCAGCTACGCGTGCGTGAGTACGCGGTGCCGAGCGGCACGCACCCGCACGACGTCGCGCCTGCCCGCGACGGAGGCGTCTGGTACACGGCACAGCACACTGGCCAGCTCGGGTGGCTGAATCCGCGAACGGGGCGCTCGCGACTCACTCGCATCGGGAGCGGATCCGCCCCACACGGTGTCATCGTCGGTCCCGACGGCGCGCCGTGGATCACCGACGGCGGGCTGAACGCCATCGTCCGAGTCGACCCGCGCACGCGTCGCGTTCGCAGCTTTCCACTGCCGGCGAACACCGGCTACGCGAACCTGAACACTGCCGTGTTCGACCGGCGCGGAATCCTCTGGTTCACCGGCCAGAGCGGGATCTACGGCCGCCTCGACCCCAGGACCGGTCGCATGCGCGTTTTCCGTGCGCCACGTGGCGAAGGGCCATACGGCATCACGACGACACCGTCGGGAGACGTGTACTACGCGTCGCTCGCAGGGAGCTACCTCGGCAGGATCGACGTCCGGACCGGGAAGGCGACCGTCCTTCGGCCACCCACGGCCGACCAGGGCGCACGACGAGCTTGGTCGGATTCGCGTGGACGCGTCTGGATCAGCGAGTGGAACGCCGGCCGGGTCGGGATGTACGACCCCGCCGGCAAGCGCTGGCGCGAGTGGCGCGTGCCCGGGTCGAACCCGATGATCTACGCCGTTTATGTCGACGAACAGGACAGAGTCTGGTTGAGCGACTTCGGCGCGAACGCGCTCGTCCGCTTCGATCCCGACAGGCAGCGGTTCACGCGCGTAGCGCTTCCGAGCTCCGGCGCGGAGGTCCGGCAGATTCTCGGACGCAAGGGCGAGATCTGGGGGGCGGAGTCCGGCACCGACAAGCTCGTCGTCGTGCGCACGAGGTAGAGGAAGGGTCGCCCGGGGCGACTTCCGGATGACTGCCGAGACCGGGCGCGGCGCGGTCGCGTACTAGTTGATCCCTGTGTCCAGGTGGAGCTGAAGGCGCGCGACACCGAACTTCGGAACGCGGAATCTCGCAGGAGACAGCCCACTGCCGACGAGCGGCTTCCGCAGCGCTCGCACCGAGTAGATCCCAGGCCGCAGGCGTACGGCAAAGCGCCCAGCTGTGCCGGTTGTCACGCGCATGACGACTTCACCTGCACGCGAGAAGACCAGAACCACACCGGGCGCAGGGGCATCGCACGACCTGCCCTCGATGCACACCGGCATGACCGGACCCCGCGTCAACGTTCCCCGGACGTTGGTCGACGTGGCGCTCACGTCGCCTGCAGCAACCGTGAGCACCGCCGCCAACGCGATGACGGCCCACGTGCGCATTGCGTATGAAGGGTACTCCCGAACTGCCCTGCAAACCGCATTCGTAACGAAACCCGTACGACGCGGAGGGCCGGCGTCTGCGCCGGCCCTCCGTTCGTCGAGACGATGTTATTCGTCTATGGCTTGAGCTTCGCGACCCGCGTGCTCCAGTTCGCGAAGGTCGATCGCTTGCCGAAGCAGGTGAACCCCGTGTCGATGAACTGCGTGAGCGTGCAGGGTCCCTGCTCGATGTATTCGCTTGCCACGTAGACGAAGTTCCCGGTCACCGCGGCAGCGCTGTAGTCACCCCAGCGCGGCCGGTTGCCGCCGACCGGCGGGTATTCGGTAAATCCGTCCTGCGGCGACTTGCCGGCCTCGATCTGGTGGATCTCGGTGCCGGCGCCGACACGGTCGTCGATCGCCGCGTAGCCGATGCTCGGGAACGTGTTCTCACCGACCTGCGAGAACACGATCACTCCCCGACCGGTCTGCGTGACGCCGATTGCCGGATAGACGATGCTCTCGCCCTCGGAGGCGAGGATGCCCTCCTTCAGCACCGTGCCCGAGACGCCGTCCTTCGACGAGCTCGGGTTGATGATGTACCAGCCAACCGCAGTACGGTTGACGCCGTTGACTAGCGCAGCGGTTCCCAGGACCGCCCACAGCTTGTGGTTCGCGTAGCGGACGTCGAGGACGCGCGAGTCACCGCTATCGATGGTCCCGAGCGTCACGTTCTGCGGCGGAAGCCCGAACAGCGCATTTCCGCAGTTCAGGATCCCGAGGAACGACAGGTTCGTGTCGTTGAGGCAGTCGGCTAGCGGGATCGTCCCCGGCTTCTGCACCGAGTTTGACGGCACCGCGTAGCGGCCGACGTCCAGGATCGTCTTGTGGAGCTCGAGGTTCGGGTTCGGCGAGTCGAGCTCCTTCGTGTGCACGAGACCCCAGACGATGAGCTCCTCGGAGTCTGCGTTCGCGTCGTCGAAGACGGCGTTCGAGCTGACGAAGAACTCGGTGCCGCCGCCGCCGGCCGCGAACGTCTTGTTCGGCGTGAGCGCCGGCCACACGGTGAAGCCCGGCTCACCGGGTCGCACGGGGTCGTCGGCCGTGTTGAACAGGAACGCGGTGATGCTCGGCGCCGCCGAGACGAGCGACTTCTTCGAGATCGCGTAGATCTGCGCTCCGATGAAGCCGTCCGCAAAGAGCGGGAACTCGTTCGTCGTGACGTAGACGCCGTACTTGTCCACCCCGAGGTGCGGGAAGTCGGCGAAGCAGGGACCGCCGGCGCAGTCGTGGTCGGGAGTCCCTTCCGTACCGTCGTTGATGCCCGGGATCCGATAGACGGTCCAAGAACCCGTCGGATCGCTCGAGTTGGACACCGCGAGGTCGATGTAGTTCTTACCCGTGAAGTCCCCAGTCGCCGGATCCTGGTCGAGGTCCACCGCGAGATGGAACCAGCGCTGCGAGTCCTGATCGAAGTGGCAGCTGATGTCGAACGTGAACGGCCCGAACGGACCCGCCGGGCGCGTGAACGCCGACGGGAAACCGTAGAACTCGTTCAACGAGAGCACCGGCGTAAGTGGAGCTCCCGCGTCGTTGTACACGCGGACCGCCGAGTTGACGGACTCGAAGATGTAGCCGTTTCCGGCGCATAGACCCTGATCCGGCGGCTCGCCGGAGAATTGGTTGCCGTTGTCCGCAAGACGCTGCTCGAGATGGTTGAGGCCCTCGAAGTCCATGAGCAGCTGCGGGTTCGACTTCGCCCGTGGCCGACCAGTGGCCGGGCCTCCGCCTCCCCCACTCAAATCGGGCCCGTCCGACAGCTGGTTGGCCTGGAGCGGGCTTCCGCCCCTCCGCTTGGGACCGCGCCATTCGCGGCTGGGGCCTGACGGGAGTGTCCCCGTCGATCCCTTGCCTCCAAACGACGTCGTTCCACTCTTTGCGACGACGATCGGGTCGCCCCCCGCAACCGCGGAGGACGCGAACGCCGCCGCGGCTACGAGCGCTACGACGAGCGCTGCGCCCATTCGTCGAGGAACGTGCTTCCGCATGATTCCCCTCGCTTTCTCTCCCCACGACCACGAATGTGGCCTATGCGTGAGTGTCAATAGTCGAATCGCGCCCCGGAGTCAAGGCGCGGTCTTACGCGCTGACTAGCCGTTCGGTTTTGCCATACCGCGGAAGTCGAGCGCTGAATCGAGAATCGCCTCGTCCACACCTGCTTCCCGTGCGACCTCGCGCAGCGAGCGGCCCGACGACGCGGCTTCCTTGACGATCTCGGACGCCTTGTCGTAACCGATGTGCGGATTGAGCGCAGTCGCCGCGGACAGCGTTAGCTCCGCGTACTGCTCGAGCTGCTCCCGATTCGCCTCGATCCCGTCGACGCAACGCTCGGCCAGCAGGCGGCTCGCGCTCGCCAGCAGGCGGATCGACTGCAGAAGGTTGCGCGCCATCATCGGCACGTAGACGTTCAACTCGAAGTGGCCGTTCATCCCGCCGATGGTGATCGCCTGGTCGTTCCCGATCACCTGAGCGGCAACCTGGGTGACGACCTCGGGAATGACCGGGTTGACCTTGCCCGGCATGATCGAGCTTCCCTTCTGGAGCTCGGGCAGGAAGATCTCCGCGAGGCCGGCGCGCGGCCCCGAGCCCATGAGACGCAGGTCGTTCGCGATCTTCGTCAGCGACACGGCGACGACCTTCAGCGCCCCTGACGCCTCGACCAGCGCGTCGCGTGCCGCCTGCGCCTCGAAGGAGTCGGCGGGCGGGCGGATCGTCAACCCGCTCCCGGCGGCGAGCAACGCTCTAACACGCTCGGCGAACTCCGAGTGCGTGTTGAGACCGGTCCCGGTCGCGGTGCCCCCGAGCGGAATCTCGCCGAGGCGAGGCAGCACGTCCTCCACGCGCGCGAAGCCGTGTCGGACCTGCGCCGCGTAACCGCCGAACTCCTGTCCCAGCGTCACCGGGACCGCATCCATGAGATGTGTACGGCCTGCCTTCACGAATGCGTCGAACTCGCGTGCCTTGCGCTCGAGCGACTCGGCGAGCATGCCGAGCGCGGGTAGCAAATGTCTTTGCAGCTCGTCCAACGCTGCGAGGTGGACCGCCGACGGGAAGACGTCGTTCGACGACTGGCCCATGTTCACGTCGTCGTTCGCATGGACTCCCTCGCCGGCGAGAGTCGCAATGACTTCGTTGGCGTTCATGTTGGAGCTCGTCCCCGAACCCGTCTGGAAGACGTCGATCGGGAACTGGTCGTCGAGCTCGCCCGAGGCGACCCGGTCACCGGCGGCCGCGATGCGCTCGGCCTTTTCCGCGTCGAGCAAGCCGAGCTCGGCGTTCACACGGGCTGCCGCGGCTTTGATCCGGCCCAGCCAGCGCGCGACGCTCGCCGGGATCGGCTCGCCCGAGACCGGAAAGTTCTCGACCGCCTTCACCGTCTCGCTCCCCCAGAGCTCCTCGCGTACTGCGTCGGCCACTGGGCGAGTCTAGCCTCGGCCTACTTCGAGGAGCTCGTCCCAGGTGCTCAGCTTCACACGAGGCCGCCCCTGCTCCGCACCGTGTGACTTCTCGACCGCGTCGATCGCCTCCCAGCCCTCGTACGTCACGACGTCGACACCTCGGCCTGCGAGGAGTGCGTCGAAATCTTCGCTCGGCGGCGTTAGCTGGCCTGCGCGCGCGTCCTCCAGCAGGAGATCCGCGGTCTCCGTCGCGTCCTTCTTGTTCGTCCCGATCACTCCGGTCGGACCGCGCTTGATCCAGCCCGCTGAGTAGAGGCCGGCAATCGGAGCTCCAGTCTCGTCGAGCACACGTCCGGCCGCGTTCGGCATGGTCCCCGAGCCCTCATCGAAGGGAACGCCGGGAAGCGACACACCGCGGTACCCGACGCTGCGGAAAAGGATTCCGCACGGGATGACTTCTCGTTCGTCCGTCGCCACCGCGCGCACGCTCCCCTTCCCGTCGGGCTCGAGGCGGTTTCGCACCACCTCGACCGCCTCGACGCTGCTCTCGCCCAGAATCGCCACGGGCGATACCCGAAACCTGAGCCGGATCGCGCGCGGCTTGCCCGCGGGCTCCCGTGCTGCGAAGTCACGGAGCAAGTCGACGTTGCGGCGGACGAGTGCGGTTGCAGACTCGAGCTCGGCCTCGCTAGCCGCGTCCAGCTCCAGCTCGGCGGAATCGACGAGGATGTCCGCACCTGCGAGCTCGCCGAGCTCCGCGAGCTCGGGAGCCGTCCAGGCGGCCTGCACCGGCCCGCGGCGACCGAGCACCACGATCTCGCGGATCCCGGCCGCCGCGATCGCCTCGATGGCGGAGTCGGTCGTGTCGGTGGGCCGCAGCTCCTCGTGGGTCAGCGCGAGCATCCTGGCTACGTCGAGGGCAACGTTCCCGTTCCCGACGACGACTGCACGCTCGTGGGAGAGGTCGAACGACAGCTCCTGGAAATCCGGATGGCCGTTGTACCAGGCGACGAACTCGGTCGCCGACCAGGAGCCAGAGAGGTCTTCGCCCGGAATCCCGAGCTGCTTGTCCGTTTGCGCGCCGACCGCGTAGACGACCGCGTCGTGCGTGCGGGCAAGGTCGTCGTGCGTGACGGTCTTGCCGACCTCGACATTGCCGAAAAAGCGGAAGCCGGGGCGACCGGCGATCTTCTCGAAGGCGCGCGAGACCTCCTTGAGCTTCGGGTGATCCGGCGCGACACCCAGGCGGACGAGTCCCCACGGCGTCGGAAGGCGCTCGATCATGTTCACCTCGACCGGGCGGATCCTCGCTCGCCAAGAGGTGCCCGGCCGCGTAGAAGGCGGCCGGCCCGGACCCGACCACGGCCACGCGAAGGGGCGTCACGCGGAGGAAATCTAGAGCGTTCGCGCTAGCGAAAGCTCAGTGGGAGCAGCCACCACTGATGCGCTCGCGCATCAGTGCGAACATCCGGAGCCGCAGCCGCCCACGTGCGTGCCCTCGGGCAGCTCCTCGTCCTCGGCGACCTGGAACGAGTGGCCGCACCCGCAGGACGAGACGGCATTCGGGTTGTCGATCTTGAACCCGGATTCCTGGATCGTGTTCAGGAAGTCGATCGTGGTCCCACGCAGGTACGGCGCGCTGAACGGATCGACGACAACCGGGATGCCCTCGAGGTCGAGCTCGAAGTCTCCCTCCGCGGCACCCGAGTCGAAGCCGAGCCCGTACTGGAAGCCGGAGCAACCACCGCCCTGGATCGCGACCCGCAGGACGAGGGAGTCGGAATCGGGCTCCTCCGCCATCAGCTCCTTGATCTTCGCCGCAGCCACGGGCGTGAGCGAGACCACCGGCTGGGCAGGCGTGTCGGTCAGCTGCTCGATGGTTGCCACCGGCTCATCGTAGCGGACGCGGGTCCCGGTACCAGATGCGACTTTGTAACACTCGTATCGCTCATTCCACAGCGGATTTCGCCTTCCTTCGTGCGGCAAATGAGGAGAGTGCTAGGCTCGGCGCGACGGACATCGAGGGTCCCCCGCAGGGGGTACGAAGCGTGCTGGAAAACTGGCTGCCGTTCCTGATCTACGCGCTCTTCGCGGCGGCGATTCCGGCATCGATGATGGCGATGTCGTTCGTCCTGCCGCGCCGCCCGGTCTCACGCACGCGCGAGCGAATGCTGCCGTTCGAGTCGGGCGTCTCCGAGGGGCCGCCGGACCGCGAAAAGCGGTTCACGGTCAGCTTCTACCTGACGGCGATCCTCTTCATCCTCTTCGACATCGAGATCGTCTTCCTGTACCCGCTCGCCGTGCGGCTCGACGCACTCGGCTGGTTCGGCCTCGTCGAGTTCCTCGCGTTCATCCTCGTCCTGGGCGTGGCGTACGTCTACATCTGGCGGAAGGGAGCCCTGAACTGGCGCTGACGCGAGGGAACGGACGCCAGCTTCCGATCGTCAGCGACCGGCCTCTGGCCGAACGCCGGCCTCCAGTCCGAACGTGTTCTGTGGCCGGACAAGGGCCCGGGAGTGTTCGAGCGCGAGGTCGCGGAGATCGAGGACGCCCTGCTGCTGACCACGATGGAGAAGGCAGTCGCCTGGGCGCAGTCGAGCTCCGTCTGGCCGCGACACGTTTGGTCTCGCGTGCTGTGCGATCGAGATGATGTCGATCGTCTCGTCGCGCTACGACATCGCGCGGTTCGGCATGGAGCGGTTCAGCTCCTCGCCGCGCCAGGCGGACCTCCTGATCGTCTCGGGCCGCGTGACGCACAAGATGGCCGCGCCGCTGCGGCAGGTGTACGACCAGATGCTCGAGCCCAAGTGGGTGATCGCGATGGGCGCGTGCGCGAGCTCGGGCGGGATGTTCTCGAACTACACGATTCTCCAGGGCGTCGACAAGATCGTCCCGGTGGACATCCACGTCCCTGGATGCCCGCCGCGCCCTGAGGCGCTCATCGAGGGGATCATCAGACTGCACGAGAAGATGCGGGCAGGCGTGCCGCCGGCCTACGAGATCCGTGGGGTCGCGGAGTGATTTCCACGAACGGCTCCGTCCCCGGTGCCGTCGAGACGCGCCTCGACCGAGGGCGAAGGACCGTCGTCGTCGATCCGGCCCGCCTCGTCGAGACGTGCCTCCACCTCCGCGACGAGGAGGGCTTCAACTTCCTGAGCGACATCGCGCCGACCGACTACCTCGGCTGGGGAGAAGGCGGCGTAGCCGGGTACATCGGCACTGCGGACGGCCGCGATCTCAATTCACCGGGGTCGCAAGGGCATGCGCGGGTCCCGAGCCCGAGGCCGAAGCGCTTCTCGATCTCCTACCAGCTCCTTCGCGTCGGGGACGAGCCGGAGCGGCTGTGCGTCCAGGTCTGGCTGGACGAGGGCGAGTCCGTGGAAAGCGTGATTCGCGTGTGGCCCGCGGCCGACTGGTTCGAGCGCGAGGCCTGGGACATGATGGGGATCCGGTTCGAGGGCCACCCGAACCTGCAGCGCATCCTCATGCCCGATGACTGGGACGGGCATCCCCTGCGGAAGGACTACCCGCTCGGCGGAGAGCCTGTTCGATTCTCGGACGAGGAGTGAGGGGACCGATGGCCACCGTCGCTCCCCGCCTGATCTACGAGGGCTCGCGCATCCCGCAGCCCGTTCCCACGATCCTCGAGGTCGACCCCGAGAAGCACTCCCTCGAGGACATCCTCCGGGTCAACTTCGGGCCGAACCACCCCTCGACCCACGGCGTGCTGCGCCTGATCGTCGATCTCGACGGGGAGACCGTCGCGGGCATCCGGGCGGTCATCGGCTACCTGCACACGGGCTTCGAGAAGAACATGGAGGCGAAGACGTGGTGGAAGTCCGTCACGTATGCGCCACGGATCGACTACGTCTCGTTCCAGGCCAACGAGCTCCTGTACGTGCTCGCTGTCGAGGAGCTATTGGGACTCGAGACGCCGAGAAAGGCCACCTGGGCACGCATGGCGCTCACCGAGCTGGTTCGCATCCACTCGCACCTCGTCTACCTCGGCACGTCGGCGCTCGAGCTCGGGGCGATCTCGCTCTTCTGGTACTGCTTCGACGACCGCGACCAGATCCTCGACCTCTTCGAGATGGTCGGTGGAACGCGGATGCACACGCGCTACTTCCAGGTCGGCGGGCTGGCCGAGGACCTGCCGCCGGGCTTCACCTCGGAGGCGCGGAAGTTCTGCGACTCGATGCCGAAGTCCGTGGACGAGTACGAGGCGATCCTCGATCGGAACGCGATCTGGCTCGAGCGCACGAAGGGCATCGGCCTCCTCTCAGCGGACGACGCGCTCGCGCTCGCGCAGTCCGGGCCGATCCTGCGTGGCTCGGGAGTGGACTGGGACCTGCGCAGGGACATGCCGTATCTCGCGTACGACGAGGTCGACTTCCGCGTGCCGGTCTACGAAAACGGCGACGTCTACGACCGCTACAAGGTGCACATGGACGAGATGCGCGAGTCCGTGCGCATCGTCCGTCAGTGCCTCGATCGGCTCGACGAGCTGGAGGGCGAGCCGTGGATCGCGGACGACCGCAAGATCGTCCTGCCTCCGCGCCACGAGCTGCACACGTCGATGGAGACCCTCATCCACCATTTCAAGCTGGTCACCGAGGGCTACACGGTTCCCGAGGGGGAGGTCTACACCGTCATCGAGTCGCCTCGTGGAGAGGCCGGTTGCTACCTCGTGTCGGACGGTGGGCCGCGTCCATGGCGGGTGCGTTTCAGGGCGCCGAGCTTCGCGGCGCTGCAGGCGACTGCGACCGTCGTGCAGGACTGCCTCGTCGCTGATCTGGTCGCGGTCGCAGGCTCTCTCGACCCCGTGATGGGAGACGCGGACCGGTGACCTCCGAGACGTACTCACGCATCCAGAAGCTGCGCAAGGAGTACCCGCGCAGCCGTTCTGCCGTTCTTCCCGCGCTCCGGCTCGCGCAGGCCGAGCACGGCGGCTGGCTGCCGCCGGAGGCTCTCCGAGAGGTCGCAGCCGCTCTCGACGAGACGCCTGCGTACTGCGAGTCGATCGCGTCCTTCTACGACATGTTCCACCTGGAGCCCGTCGGCAGGCACGTCGTCGAGGTGTGCACGAATCTCTCCTGCGCGCTCGTGGGAGCGCAGCGCGTCGTGGACGCGTTCGCCGAGGAGCTCGGAGTGCGACCGGGTGAGACGACCGACGACGGCGGGTTCACGCTGCGCACGATCGAATGCGCGGGCGGGTGCGGTCGCGCCCCGGTCGTCGTCATCGACCACCGCTACCACGAGCCTGTCGAGCCCGACGACGTGCCGGGCCTGATCGAGGAGATTCGTGGCCGCACCTGATCTCCTCACCGCCGGAACCGAGGATCACGACCTCACGCAGCTCGAGGGATACCGAGCCGTCGGCGGCTACGAGTCGCTCGCGAAGGCACGCGCGCTCGAGCCGCAGGCGGTGGTCGACGAGATCACCGCGGCCACCCTCCGAGGACGCGGAGGCGCGGGCTTCCCGATGGGGCGAAAGGCGTCGCTCCTCGCAAAGGACACGGGGAAGCCGGTCTACCTGGTCGTCAACGCGGACGAGTCCGAGCCAGGCGCGTACAAGGACCGGGATGTCATGCGGTTCACGCCGCACCGCCTGATCGAGGGGTGCCTGATCACGGCTCACGCGATCGGGTCGGAGAGCGTGTTCGTCTACATCCGCGGCGAGTACCTGGAGGAGTTCGAGGTGATGAAGGCTGCGCTCGAGGAGGCGCGGCGCGCAGATCTCCTCGAGGGGGTGACGATCGTCCTCCACCGAGGAGCCGGGGCC
This sequence comes from uncultured Actinomycetes bacterium, assembly GCA_963736295.1. GTDB lineage: Bacteria > Actinomycetota > Thermoleophilia > Gaiellales > Gaiellaceae > GMQP-bins7. The sequence continues at coordinate 1,732,714 of CAVTOH010000004.1, read as the reverse complement.
TACATCTGCGGTGAGGAGACCGCGCTCCTCGAGTCCCTCGAGGGCAGCCGCGGTCAGCCGCGCCCGCGTCCGCCGTTTCCACCGGTCACGGGCCTCTACGACGCTCCGACCCAGATCAACAACGTGAGCACGATCGCGCTCGTGCCGAAGGTCCTCGAGCTCGGCGCCAAGAAGTTCTCCGCGATCGGCCCGGAGTCTGCGCCCGGAACGGCCGTGTTCTCCCTGTCCGGGAACGTGGAGCAACCCGGCAACTACGAGCGCGAGCTCGGCGTCACGATCCGGGAGCTGATCTACGACGTTGCGGGTGGCGTGGCCGGCGGCCGGCAGCTGAAGGCGGTCATCCCCGGCGGCTCGTCGGTTCCCGTCCTCACCCCGGACCAGATCGATACGCCGATGGACTACGACTCGATCGGGGCGGCCGGGTCGTTCTTCGGCTCCGCTGCGATCATCGTCGTCGACGACCGCTGCTGCATGGTGCAGCTGGCGCTGCGCGCCGCGCAGTTCTACATGCACGAGTCCTGCGGGAAGTGCACGCCCTGCCGCGTCGGCACGCGCTGGCTCGTACAGCTCCTGACGAAGCTCGAGGAGGGTCGGGCATCGGGGACCGACCTGGCCCTGCTGGACGACGTCTGCGAGCGCATGCTCGGGAAGTCGCTCTGCGCACTCGGCGACTTCGCCGTCTATCCGGTCTCGAGCTACTTCCGCAAGTATCGGGACGAGTTCGAGGCGCACCTCGACGGCGCGGGATGCCCGTTTGCGGGCACATCCTCGATCGACGGCATCGTCGCGCCGGTCGACCAGCACGCTCACCCGGTCGTGCCGGAGGTACCCGTGTGAGCTCGCCCGAGCTCATCGCGCTGACGGTGGACGATCGTCCGGTGGAGGTTCCGAAGGGGACCGGAATCGTGGAGGCCGCGCTTGCGGCGGGGATCGAGATTCCCGTGTTCTGCTACGAGCCGCGACTGGGGCCGCCGGTCGGCGCGTGCCGGATGTGTCTCGTCGAGATCGAGGGCATGCCGAAGCTCCAGGCGGGCTGCACGCTGACGGTCAGCGAGGGAATGGCGGTGCGAACGGCCGCGACCTCGGCGAAGGCCAAGGAGGGTCAGGAGGCGACGCTCGAGTTCATCCTCGTCAACCACCCCCTCGACTGCCCGGTCTGCGACAAGGGCGGCGAGTGCCCGCTCCAGGACCTGACCTTCCGCTACGGACCGGGAGCGTCGCGGATGACCTTCTCGAAGACGACCTTCGACAAGCCGATCCCGATCTCGCCGCTGATCGCGCTCGACCGCGAGCGGTGCATCCTCTGCTACCGCTGCACGCGCTTCTCCGACGAGGTCGCCGAAGACGGTCAGCTCGTCGCGCGCAACCGCGGCGCGCGGAGCGAGATCGCGACATTCGGGGACGAGCCGTACCGGTCGGCCTATTCCGGAAACGTGATCGAGCTCTGCCCGGTCGGAGCACTGACGTCGACGCTGTACCGGTTCGAGGCGCGACCGTGGGAGATCCAGAACGTCCCGACCGTGTGCACCGGCTGCGCCGTCGGCTGCAACGTCACGGCGACGATCCGCGAAGGGAAGGTCAAGCGCGTCCTCAGCCGCAACCACCCGGAGATCGATCGCGGGTGGCTCTGCGACAAGGGCCGGTTCACGTATCCCCATCTGCGAGCTGAGGATCGGATTACGACACCCTTGCGCCGCGGCCCCAAGGGTCTGGAGGAGATCGGCTGGGACCAGGCGCTCGACGAGGTCGAGGGGCTTCTGCGCGATGCCACCGGCTCGATCGTCACCGCGCTCTCCGGATCGGAGACGATGGAGGTCGCGTACGCGCTCGGTCGACTGCTGCGCGGCGGCCTGCGCGCGCACTCCGCCGTGTTGCCCGAGGCCACGTCGACGGCGCTGGACGCATTCCGGCTCCCGCTTTCCGCCATCGGAGCCGCCGAGCTCGTCGTCGTCGTCGGCGATGACCTGGTCGCCGAGCGGGCGCCCATCGTCGAGCTCTGGATCAAGGAAGCCCGCCGCCGCGGCGCGGAGGTCGTGACCTGCACTCCGAGCGGCACGGTCCAGACCGACGTTGGCAGTGCTGCGGCTAAGTGCGTTGAGCTCGCGAAGCCCCGCAACGCGCTCGGCCGGCGCCTGCGCGCTTCCGACAGTGCGGTCTTGGTCTGGTCCGGGCCCGGAGGCGGAGGAGGCGCGCGCATCGCAGAGCTCGCCCACGCCGTCGGGTTCGACGACAAGCCCGGATGCGGCGCGTTCCACCTCCCGGGTACGCCGAACGGGCGGGGCGTCGCAGCGGCCTGGTCGGCAGCCGCCGACGCAGACGAGGCGGATCCCGAGCCCATCACGCTGCTCGTCGTCTCGGGGGACGAGGCGGCGGCGGATCCGGGTGTCCGCGCTCTCGCCGAGCAAGCCGAGCGCGTGATCGTCCTCACGATGTTCCACGGCCTCGCGGCCGGTTGGGCCGACATCGTGCTCCCCGGCACGGCAACGCTCGAGCGCGACGGGACGACAGTGAACCTCGAGGGGCGCATCCAGAGGCTTCGCCGCGCGACGCCTCCTCCGTGCCCCGACGAGCTCGCCTGGATCTCGAAGCTCGCAGCGCGCTTCGGCATCGACCTGCCGCCCCATGCCGCCGGTATCTACGAGCTGCTCGCAGGCGTCATCTTCCGCGATCTCCCGCTCGAGAGCCTCGGCCTGCGCGCCACGCTTCCTGCGCGACAACCGTATGAAGCGCCCGAGCCTGCGACGACGACTCCGCTTCCGGCTGCCGGCGGGGACGGCGACCACTTCGTCGGCGAGCTGCGCCTCCACCGCTATCGCCCCCTGTTCGCGGGCCCCGCCGTCGAGCGTGTCGCAGAGCTTCAGTTTCTGCGGCCGGAGCCCACCGTCGAGCTGTCGGCGACCGACGCCGAGCGACGGGGCATCGCCACCGGCGACACCGTGCTCGTTCGCTCCAACGGCACCTCCGTCGAGCTGCGTGCCGAGGTCTCACGGCGCCTGGTCTCCGGAGTCGCCCGCGTTGCAGACGAGCATGCGGCCGACTTGCACCCGGCCGTCGAGGTGGTGAAGGCACCGTGACGCAGTCCGTCGACTGGTGGGTGAGCCTGATCCAGTCGGTCGTGATCATCAACCTCGTGTTGGCGACGTTTGCGTACCTGACGCTCGCCGAGCGCAAGGTCATGGCGCGCATGCAGCTCCGGTACGGCCCGAACCGGGTCGGCCCCTACGGCCTCCTCCAGCCGATCGCCGATCTGCTCAAGCTCCTCCACAAGGAGAGCTTCTACCCGGCGGCCGCGATCGACTGGCTCTACATCCTGGCGCCTTTCGTCGCCGCGTTCACGGCGCTTGCCACGTTCTCCGTGATCCCGTACGGCCCCGGGTGGGAGGTCGGCGGCGTGTACATCCCCGGTCAGGTCGCCGACGTCTCGATCGGGCTCATCCTGATCTTCGCGATCGGCTCGATCGGGATCTACGGCTTCATCGTCGGAGGCTGGGCGTCCGACTCGAAGTACGCGCTCCTCGGCTCGATGCGGACGTGCGCTCAGCTGGTCTCGTACGAGGTCTCGCTCGCGCTCTCCGTTCTCGGCGTCGTGATCATGGCCGAGTCGCTCAACCTGCCTGAGATCGTCGCGGCGCAGGACGGGGCCGTCTGGTACGCGGTGCCGCAGTTCGTCGGGCTGATCGTCTTCCTGCTCGCGGGAACGGCGGAAACCGCGCGCGCGCCCTTCGACCTCCCGGAAGCCGAGCAGGAGCTCGTGGCCGGCTACCACACCGAGTACGGCGGGATGCGGTTCGGGCTCTTCTCGATGTCCGAGTACATCAACCTCATCACGCTCTCGGCGCTCTGCGTCACCCTCTTCCTCGGCGGCTGGCACGGTCCCGGCTTCGACGGGCCGAGCTGGACCGGGCCCCTGTGGTTCATCGCCAAGCTCATCGTGCTCCTCTACGTCTTCATCTGGATGCGCACGACGCTCCCCCGACTGCGCTACGACCAGCTCATGCGGTTCGGCTGGAAGGTGCTGCTTCCGGTTGCGACTCTGAACGCGGTCGTCACCGCAGTCCTGGTGGTCTGGTTGTGAGCCCACAGCCGCTCGACACCTTCAAGGGCTTCGCCGTGACGTTCCGGCAGATCTTCCGGAAGCCGATCACGCAGCAGTACCCCGACTACAAGCGGCCCGTATATCCGCGCTTCCGTGGGCGACACCGGCTGCATCGCCACGAGAACGGCCTCGAGAAGTGCGTCGGCTGCTCGCTCTGCGCGGCCGCGTGCCCTGCCGACTGCATCCGGGTCGTCGCCGACGAGAACACCGCGGAGAACCGCGTCTCGGCCGGCGAGCGGTACGCGCGCATCTACGAGATCAACATGAGCCGCTGCATCTTCTGCGGCTACTGCGAGCTCGCGTGCCCGTTCGACGCGATCACGCTCGGCAACGAGTTCGAGATCGCCGAGTACTCGCGTGACGACCTCATCTACACGAAGGACATGCTGCTCGCCGAGCCGATCAAGCGCGTGCCGGTCGCGGATCCCGCGCTGTACGACACGCCGGTGCCGGCCTACAAGGAAAAGTCGTAGGTGGGCAACGTCATCGTCTGGATGGTCTGGTTCCTTGCGGCCGGCGCGTGCCTCGCGACCGGTGTGGCCGTAGTGACGCTCCACAACCCGTTCTACTCCGCGCTCGCGCTGATCGGGAACCTTGCGTCGCTCGCCGTGCTGTACCTCCTCCTCGCGGCCGAGTTCCTCGCGGCGGCCCAGGTGCTCGTCTACGCGGGCGCGGTCATGGTGATGTTCCTCTTCGTCATCGCGTACCTCGGCGGGCGAGCGGATGCGCCCTGGGCAGGCGGAACCCCGCTCCTGCGCACGGCGGCGATGATCGCAGCGGCCGCAATCCTCGTGGAGGTCGTGGTCGTCCTCGGGCTCGCCTGGGGAGATGACCTTTCCGAGCCGGCGCAGGTGTCCGACTCCTTCGGCAGCCCCGGGGAGATCGGCGAGCTGTTCCTGACTGACTACCTGCTCGCGTTCGAGATCACGTCCATCGTCCTGCTCGTCGCAGCTATCGGTGGGGTCGTGCTCGGGACGACGCGTGAGAAGGAGCAGGCTGCATGAACGGACCGGGCGTCGGTTGGTACCTCATCGTCGCAGCGATCCTGTTCGCGACGGGCGCAATGGGCGTGATGCTGCGGCGGAGCCCGCTGATCGTGCTTCTCTCGCTCGAGATCATGCTCAACGCGGGCAATCTCGCGCTCATCGCCTTCTCGAGGCAAGCCGGCGAGCTCGACGGCCAGGTATTCGCGCTCGCCGTGATGGCAGTCGCCGCGGGTGAGGTCGCCGTGGGACTGGGGCTGATCGTCGCGATGGCCCGCCGCGGAGTCGCCCTCGACGTCGACCAGGCGAACGCCCTCCGAGGGTGATAGGCGCTTGAGCGCGTGATAACCGCCGCCTGGGTGTGCCTGCTTGCACCGCTCGTCGGCGCCGTCGTGATCACCGTCATGGACCAGGACATCTCGCGCCGCCAGGCGGGCTGGATCTCCACCCTGACCACGTTCATCGCGTTCGGAGGGGCCGTCGTGGCGTTCGTCGGGCTCTGGGGCACGGACGCAGAGGAGCGCGAGCAGCTTTCCACTGCATACACGTGGCTTGCCGCCGGCGACTTCCAGGTCGACTTCCAGATCCTGCTCGACCCGCTCTCGAGCGTGATGATGCTGATCGTCTCCGGCGTCGGCGGGCTCATCGTCTGGTACTCGATGGGCTACATGGCCGGCGACGACGAGGAGCGCCGGTACTTCGCGTACATGTCGCTCTTCGTCTTCTCGATGCTCCTGCTCGTCCAGGCAGGGAACTTCCTGCTGCTCCTCGTCGGCTGGGGTCTCGTCGGACTCGCCTCGTACCTCCTCATCGGGTTCTGGCACAAGCGCCCCGAAGCCGTCGCCGCGGCAAAGAAGGCGTTCGTGATGAACGCGGTCGGCGACGCGACGTTCGCGCTGGCCCTCGTCCTGCTCGTCTGGGGCACAGGGACGCTCGAGTTCTTCACCGTATTCGAGAACGTCGACTCGCTGTCGCCGACGGTCGTGAACCTCGTTGCGCTGGGCCTGCTCGGCGGAGCGATCGCGAAGTCCGCGCAGATCCCGCTCCACACCTGGCTCCCGGACGCGATGGAGGGACCGACCCCGGTCTCCGCGCTGATCCACGCCGCGACGATGGTGACCGCGGGCGTCTATCTCCTCGTCCGCGCGAGCCCGATCTTCGAGGCCGCGCCCGACGTCCAGCACATCGCCGCCGGGCTCGGAGCGGTGACGTTGCTCGTGGCCGGCGTCGTCGCCCTCGTGCAGTGGGACATCAAGCGCGTCATCGCGTACTCGACGATGTCGCAGATCGGCTACATGTTCCTCGCGGCCGGAATCGGCGCGTACGGCTACGCGATCTTCCACCTGATGACGCACGCCTTCTTCAAGGCGCTGCTCTTCATGTCCGCGGGAGTCGTCATCCACCACCTCGGCGGAGAACAGGACATCAGGAGGATGGGTGGGATCAAGTCGGCTCTCCCGCGGACGCACATCGCGTTCCTCGTCGGAACGCTCTCGCTCGTCGGCATTCCGATCTTCGCCGGCTTCTGGTCGAAGGACGGGATCATCTCGTCGGCGCTCGCCACGGGCGGAGCGCTCGGCTGGACGCTGTACGTGGCTGCTCTCGCCGGTGCTTTCCTGACCGGCGCGTACGCGTTCCGCCTCTACTTCACCGTCTTTCGCGGAGAGCAGAGCGAGCTCGTGACGGCGCACGCCCACGACGGGCACGGGGAAGGACCGCGCTCGATGCTGATCCCCGTCGGCATTCTCACCGTGCTCTCGACGATCGGTGGGCTCGTGGTGATCCCGGGCGTCTGGGAGCCGTTCATCCACTGGATCGACGAGACAGCGGAGAGCCTCGTCGTGCCCACAGTCGCTCAGGACTACTTGACGAGCGCGATCGCGGTGACGCTCGGGGTCGTAGGAGCCGGACTCGCGCACCGGGCGTTCCGGGGCAACCGACAGCTCGTCATTCGGCCGGCCGTCTGGCGCGTGCTCGAGCACAAGTTCTACTTCGACGAGCTGTACGACGCGCTCTTCTACCGCCCGGCGGCGGCGCTTGCCGCGACGCTCCGGCGCAGAGTCGAGGAGCCCGTGGTCGAGCGTTCGCTCGACGAGATCGGCTCCGGGACGATCCAGGTCGGAGGCGGCGTCGCCCGTGCCCAGTCCGGGCTCATACGGACGTACGCGCTGGCGATCGCGTTCGCCGTCGCTGTCCTCATCGTCGTCTTCGTGGCGGTTCGCTAGGTGCTCACGACCGCGCTCATCGTGCTCCCGGTCGCAGGCGCGCTCCTCGTCGCGGCGCTACCGCTTCCGAAGACGGCGACCGCCGGGCTCGCGCTCCTCGTCGCGCTCCTCGAGGTCGCACTCTGGATCGCTGTCGTCACCGGCTTCGACTTTGCTGCCGGCGGTCTCCAGGAAACGAGCTCGCACGAATGGGTCGAGAGCCTCGGGATCTCGTACTCCGTCGGCTTCTACAGCTTTACGCTCTGGCTCGCGGGCGCGGCGGTCGTCGTCTGTGCGGCTGCTATCGGCTATGCGGTCTGGGTCGGTCGCGACCGGCCTCGCGCGTACTACGCCCTCCAGCTCTTCCTGATCGGAGCCGTCGTCGCGACCTTCGCCGCGCAGGACTTCCTCCTCTTCTACGTCTCCTTCGAGACGATGCTGATACCGCTCTACATCCTCGTCGGTGTCTGGGGAGGAGCGCGCCGGATCGTCGCGACGCTCACGTTCGTCGTCTACACGATGGCCGGCTCGCTGCTGATGCTCGCCTCCGTCGTCGCCTTCGGCGTGACCCAGGGGACCTTCTCGATCATCGACTCGGGGCCGAGCGACAACGTCTGGATCTTCCTCGGCTTCGCTATCGCGTTCGCGATCAAGGCTCCGCTCGTACCGCTCCACGGCTGGTTGCCGCTCGCATACCGTGAGTCGTCGATCGAGGTGACCGCCGTGCTCTCCGGCGTCGTCTCGAAGACCGCCGTCTGGGGCTTCGTGATCCTGCTGTTCAAGTTCCCGGAGCCCGTGAACGACCTGCGTACCGTCCTCCTGGTCGCCGCTGCCGCCGGAGTCGTGTACGGATCCATGCTCGCGTTCCGCGCACCCGATCTGCGGGGGATCGTCGCGTACTCGTCGCTCGCGCAGATGAGCCTCATCACGCTCGGGCTGTTCTCGGCGACGGGCGGGGGGATTGCGGGCTCGATCCTCCAGTCCGTCAATCACGCGCTGATCTCGGGGACGATGTTCCTGCTGGTCGGGATGCTCGAGCGCCGGTGCGGAACGGGGCAGCTCGACGGTCTCGGCGGAATGGCACGCGGGCGTCCGGCTCTCGCCACCGTCGTGCTCGCCTCCGGGATGATCCTGCTCGCCGTGCCCGGCTCGGCGACGTTCGCGGGCGAGTTCCTGATCATGACCGGCGCCTACGCCCAGGGCTGGGGCTACGCGGCCGTCATCGCGCTCGGAATCGTCCTCGCCGCTATGTACAGCCTGCGTCTCATCTCCGCCGTCCTCCACGACCGGCAGGGACGCGCGGTGCGCGACGAGGCGCTCGACCTCCGGCCGGGTGAGCTGACCCTGCTGCTGCCGCTCGTTCTGATCCTGCTCGTCCTCTCCGCCTGGCCGGCGGCGATCAGCGATCGCGCGCTCGACGTCCAGGACTACACGGCTTACTTCGTACCCGGAGAGTCTGGGTGATCGAGACTCCGCAGGTCGACTGGCTCGCGCTGTCGCCGACGCTGGCTGCTCTCGCAGCCTCCGGCATCGCCCTCCTCGCCGCGGTCATCGTCCCGGCGTGGATGCGCAAAGGCGTGGCAGCTGCCGTCGTGTTCGTCGGCTTCGTCGTCGCGGCCATCCTGGCGGGGGTCGTCTTCGCGGAGACTCCGAGCCCCGAGGTGCTGCTCGCGGAATCCATGGTCCGGGATCAGCTCGCTGCGTTCGCCCAGGTGCTTCTGGCCGTGACCGGGGCCGTGGTCGTTCTCGTGTCGTGGAGTGAGCGGCGTCGCGAGAACCACGGCGAGTACTACGCCCTCCTCGCCGCCGCCGGGGCGGGCATGATCTTCTTCGTCGGCGCCGACAACCTCGTGAGCCTCTTCCTCGGGCTCGAGTGGTTCTCGATCTGCCTCTACATCCTCGTCGCGCTCGACACGGAGCGCGAGACGTCGCTCGAGGCGGGCCTCAAGTACCTGATCGTCGGCGGCTTCGGATCGGCGATCCTGCTGTTCGGGTCGGCACTCGTGTACGGCGCGACCGGCGCGTTCGGGTACTCGCAGATCGCGGGCGCGGCAGCAGGGGACGACGCGTTTCTCGTCGCCGGGCTGGCGATGATCCTCTCCGGTTTCGCATTCAAGGTCTCGGCGGCGCCGTTTCACATGTGGACGCCCGACGTGTATCAGGGGGCAGCCTCGTCCGTCACCGCGTTCATGTCCGCGGCCACGAAGATCGCTGCGCTCGTGGCCATGCTGCGCATCCTCGTCACCGCATTTCCGGAGGAGAGCGAGATCTGGACGATCGCAGTCGCCGTCATCGCGTGCGTCTCGCTCGCCTGGGGGAACCTGGCGGCGCTCGCGCAGCGCGACGTGAAGCGGATGCTCGCGTACTCGTCCATCTCCCACGCAGGGTTCATGCTGATGGCGATCTCCGCGAGCTCCGAGCTCGGGGCCGAGGCGCTGCTCTACTACCTCGTCCCGTACGCAGCGATGTCGGTCGGGGCCTTTTCCGTGGTCGCGGCCCGCGAACGGGAGCTCGGCCGCGCAGTCACGCTCGAGTCCCTGGCCGGCCTCGGCTGGGAGCGTCCTTTCTACGGGACTGCGATGTGGATCTTCATGCTCGGCTTCGCGGGATTCCCGCTCACCGGCGGGATGTTCGGGAAACTGTTCGTGTTCTCCGCGGTTTACGAGGCGGGCGACTGGTGGCTCGTGCTCGTCGGCGTGGCAGCGACCGCAGTCTCGCTCGCCTACTACCTGAACGTCGTCCGCTGGCTGTACATGCGAAGCGTCCCCGAAGCAGGCGCTCTCGTCGCCGTCGGCGGCGCGCCGCCCCGCGACCCGTTGCTGGGGACGGCGGTCGCCGCGGCCGTGGCTGTCACCGTCGGGTCGTTCTTCGTCGTCCAGCCGATCCTCGACCTCGCCACGGATGCAGCGTCGTCGCTGCCGTTCTAGATTTCACGAATGGCTACTGAGCTGACCTGGCTGGGACACGCGACATTTCGCGTCGACTCCCCTGGTGGCAAGCGGATCTACGTCGACCCGTTCCTGCACGGGAACCCGAAGTGTCCCGAGGGGGAGCTCGAGCCCGAGCGTTGCGACCTCGTCGTCGTCACCCACGGCCACGGCGACCACGTGGGCGACACGGTGGCGATCCACCAGCGCTTCGACTGTCCCGTCGTCGCACAGGTCGAGCTGCGCGGCTGGCTGACGGCGAACGGCGTCGCCGACGACGGCTCGGCCAACTCGATCAACAAGGGCGGCACCTGCACGGTCGAGGGGGTGAAGGTCACCCTGACGGATGCGAACCACTCGGCGAGCACTCCGGACGGCGGCTACGGGGGAGAGGCCGCGGGCGCGATTCTCGAGCTCGAAGACGGTTTCCGCATCTACTTCGCGGGCGACACCAACGTCTTCGGAGACATGTCCTTGATCGGCCGCATCTACTCTCCGGACGTCGCGGTGCTCCCGATCGGCGACCACTTCACGATGGGCCCGCGCGAGGCCGCGGTCGCCGTCGAGCTGCTCGGAATCGCTCGCGTCGTGCCATGCCACTACGGCACCTTCGGGCTCCTGACCGGCACTCCGGACGAGCTCCGCGCGCTCGCGCCGGAGGTCGAAGTACTCTCGCCCGAGCCTGGCGAGACGTTGACGCTCTGATGCGCGAGCGCTGGTTCGGCGCGACGGGCCGCAAGGTCCCGCAGATCGCGCTCGAAGGGACCGTCGACCTCGACGGTGCACTCGTGCTCGAAGACGTCTCCGACCTCGCGGCGATTCACGCGGCTCACGAGCGGGGCACGCCAGTCGTCGTTCGCGCGTCCTCGGTGGAGGAGGTACACGCCGCGCTCTCACTCGGCGCCGTGGCGTGTGCGCTCGTCTCCGACGAGTCGCTGCTCTCGCTCGACCTCGCAGGGATGACCTACGGCTAGCGCGGTCGTCGCGACGTACTCGATCTGCGCGTGCGACCTGGAGGCGCAGCAGTGGGGAGTCGCTGTCCAGTCGAGGTTCCTGGCCGTCGGCTCGATCGTGCCGTGGGCCGAGCCTCGGGTGGGCGCGATTGCCACACAGGCGTGGGCGAATCCGCGGTACGGGCCCGAGGGCCTCGAGCTGCTCCAAGACGGCATGTCCGCCGATGAGGTCGTGGACCGGCTGACGGGTGCCGATGGCGATCGCGCACAGCGCCAGCTCGGCATTGTGGATGGCGAAGGTCGCAGCGCCTCGTTCACCGGCGCCGAGTGCGGCGAGTGGGCTGGAGACCGGACGGGTCCCGGGTACGCAGCCCAGGGCAACATCCTCGTCTCCAGGGCGACCGTTGACGCGCTCGCGGACACCTTCGAGGCGACAGCAGACGCGCCTCTCGTGGAACGCCTGCTCGACTGCCTCGACGCCGCCCAGGCTGCCGGCGGGGACAGCCGCGGACAACAGTCCGCCGCGATTCTCGTCGTCGGGCCCGAGCAGGGGTACGCCGGGCTGTCGGACGTCTTCGTCGATCTCCGGGTCGACGACCACGAGCGACCGCTCGAGGAGCTCCGGCGCGTCGTCGGGATCCACCACGAGCTGTTCGGCGACACCTCGCGCCAATGAGCACAGTGGCCGCGTGAGGGTTCTCGCCACCAGGCGCTACCCGGGTCAGGCGTTCGGCGAGCTGGACGACGTCGAAGTGCTGCCGCTCGCCGAGATCGCCGCCCCGCGTCCCGATGTCGAAGGACTCGTCGTCGCCAACGAGCCGGTGCCGCACGACCTCCTCCCGCGTCTACGCGTCGTCGCGAACTTCGGCGTCGGGTACGACCGAATCGGGATAGAGGCTTGTATGGAGCTAGGCGTGCTCGTCACGAACACGCCAGGCGTCCTCGACGACGCAACCGCCGATCTCGCCTTCGCGCTGATCCTGGCGGTGCGACGGCGTCTCGTCGAGGGAGACAGGCTCGTGCGCGAAGGGCGTTGGGCGGGAGCGTGGCCGGACGGCTCGCTTGCCGAAGAGGTCGCCGGGTCGACGCTCGGGATCGTCGGTCTCGGCCGCATCGGCGCCGCTGTCGCCAGGCGAGCGCGGGGCTTCGACCTCCGCGTCCTCTACACGCAGCGCCGGCGAGTCGAGACAGACCTCGCCGAGTACCGGGAGCTCGACGCCCTCCTCGCCGAGTCCGACATCGTCAGCCTGCACGCCCCGCTGACCCCGGAGACCGAGCGCCTCCTCGACCGACGCCGGCTCGGGCTGCTCCGTGACGGCTCGTGCCTCGTCAACACCGCGCGAGGCGAGATCGTCGACCAGGACGCGCTCGTCGCCGAGCTCGTGTCGGGTCGCGTCCGCGCCGGGCTCGACGTTTTCGTCGACGAGCCACGCGTTCCCACGGAGCTCCTCGACCTCGAGAACGTCGTCCTGACCCCTCATCTGGGAAGCGGCACGCGGCAGGCACGAGAGGCGATGACGCGGCTGGTCGTCGACAACCTGCTCGCCGTCGCACGCGGCGACGCGCCGCTGACACCCGTCACGCTCTGAGCCGGACGCCTAGTCGCCCGGAAGCCGCCGATCGCCGGCGAGCGCGCGGAACTCGGGCACGGGGTCGTGCTCCGGGCGGGCGACGATGAGGACGGCGCCGTGCTCCGGCCCTGCGAGCGCACCGACGAGGAGCTCGAGCCCGACGGCGAGCGCGAACGCCTTGTGTGCCTGCTCGCCTCCGAACGGGACGAGCTCCTCCGAGCGTGCTTCGCCGGAGAGCACGTCTCCGTGTGTCACCGCGCCCATCGAGACGTCGGCGACGACAGGCCGCCCGTCCGTGGAGGGGATCGCGATCGCGAGCGGGTTCGTACCCGTCAGTGGCGGTCCGCCTTCCGGGTGCGGCAGGCGGGCCGGGGAGGTCGCCGTCAGCGCCGCGACGAGCCCGCCTTCCGCAAGCTGGCGTACCCAGTAGCCGAGCACGCCGGTCGGGAAGCAGTGCTGCGCCACGACGACGCGCGCGCGAGCCGGCGGGTCCGCGAGAGTCGCGCGCACGATCTCGTCGAGGACGAGATAGCCGAGAGCCCTCGTGCCGTCCCAGCGCTCTAAGCTCTCGTCCGCGACGACACGCGTCGGCCGGGCGGCGGGATCGAAGTCGACTGTCTCGAGCCAGCCCACGCGCGCGAGGCCGTGACCCCGCTTGCCCCGCCGGTCGGCTTCCTGGAAGTGGTCGATCAGCGTCGCGACAGCCGCGTCCGGGAGACCGAGCCCGTGGAGCCGCTCCCTCGCCTCGTCGGCGGTCATCTCACCGGAACGCCTTCGTCCGGAAGCGACGAACGGGCCAGCCGCGCGCCTCGGCGACCTTGAGGAGATCGCGGTCGGGATTTACGGCGACCGGGTGCCCGACGGCCTCGAGGAACGCCAGATCGGTGTGCGAGTCCGAGTACCCGGTGGACTCGCCGAGGTCGAGGCTTTCTCGCGTCGCCAGCTCCCGGAGAGCGTCGGCCTTGGACGGCCCATAGAGACGAGTCAAGAGCCGCCCCGTGTACACGCCGTCGCTCGTCTCGGCACGCGAGCCGACGGCCCCGTCGAAGCGGAGCTCGCGGGCGACCTCGTCGACGACCTCCTGAAGCGCGCCGGACACGATGAAGGTCCGGTCTCCGCTCGCTGCGTGCGAGTCGGCCAGCTCGAGGGCCTCGCGGTAGACGAGCGGCCTAAGGACGGCGTTCCACGCCTCCGCGACGATCTCGCGCACGGTCTCGACCGGAACACCCTCCAGAATCGCCATCGCGCTCTGTGCCGTCTGGCCGACACGGGCCTGACCGGCGCCGAACCTGACGAACACGAGCTGTGCGACCGCCGCTTTGAGCACGTCCTTTCGCCCGATCAGCCCGTGCTTGCGAAACGTCCCGGCCAGAGCCAGGGAGCTCGATCGCGAGATCAGCGTGCGGTCGAGGTCGAAGAGCGCGGCGGCCGGCACGCGGCGAGTCTAGAGCGGGTGGCGCTAGCCGAGGACCGTCAGCGGCTTGCGGATCGTCCCGGCACGGGACGCCGCGACCGCGTCCGCCAGCGCAGAGATGGCCTCCGCAGCCTCGGACTCCGGGGCGACCTCGAGAACGGGGTTCCCCTCGTCGGAGGACTCCCGCAGGATCGGGTCGAGCGGAATGCGCGCGAGGAGGGGCACTCCGACCTCGTCGGCCAGGCGCTGGCCGCCACCGGAGCCGAAGAGCTCCTGGCCCGTACCCGTCAGGTACGACATGTTCTCGACGGCACCGATGACTCGCATGCCGAGCTTCTGAGCCATCTGAGCGGCACGAACGGCGACGAGCTGGGCGGCAGGCTGCGGCGTGGTCACCACCAGTACCTCGGCGCGTGGAAGGAGCTGGCCGAGCGACATCGCGACGTCACCGGTGCCCGGAGGCATGTCTACGACCAGCGTGTCGATCTCGCCCCAGTGGACGTCTGAAAGGAACTGCTCGAGTGCACGGTGGAGCATCGGTCCGCGCCACATGATCGGTGCGTTCTCGTCGAGAAAGAACCCGATCGACATCAGCTTGAGATCGCCACGTACCGGCGGCACGATCATCTCGTCGACGGCGATCGGCTTCTGGTGGACGCCGAGCATGTGCGGGATCGAGTGGCCGTAGACGTCGCCGTCGAGGACTCCGACCTGCTCGCCGAGAAGCGAGAGCGCGTAGGCGAGGTTCGCGGTGAGCGTCGACTTCCCCACGCCGCCCTTGCCCGAGGCGACAACGACGACACGCGTTGCGGGCGAGAGCGAGATGCTCTTCTCGGGCCTCCCGCCGCGCAGACGGGAGACGAGCGCGGCCTTCTCGTCCGGGCTCATGACGTCGAACCCGAGCCGCACGCGCGCGACTCCGGGGACTTCGCCCACGTAGCGGGCAACCTGCTCCTCGAACGAGTTGCGGAGAGGGCACCCGGCGACGGTAAGGGCGATCGTGACGGAGACCGAGCCGTCGTCGTCGACAACGACGTCGCGGACCATGTCGAGCTCGGTGACGGGCCGCTTGAGCTCGGGATCGATGACCTGCTCTAGGGCCTTGAGAATCGCGTCGCGATCCGGCTTCATCGAACTGAGCGTACCGGCGACTGGCCGTATCAGCCTGCGAGCGCGCGCACGAGCGCGGCGAGGTGATCGCTGCCGCAGGCCGCGGCGACCCGTGAGCGCGGGACGAGGTCGAGCGGCGCCGCCGCGAAGGGCGGGTCCTCGAAGAGCTCGATCTCGAGCCCGCACTCCCGCACGAGGAGCTGTGCGGCCGCGATGTCCACGGAGCGAGCCGGCTTCAGGGAGCACACGGCATCGACGCGACCGGCCGCGAGCTGGCACAGCGACAGCGCGAGCGAGCCCATGACGCGCAGGCGGTCGGCGATCTGCGCGACTGCTGGTGCTGTCTTCGCGATGGCCGCTGTCGTCGTCCCCTCGAAGGCCAGAATCTCCATGCGGGCAGTCGCCGCAGGGGGCTCGAGGCGTACGCCGTCCAGGAAAGCGCCCTCTCCCGCCCGCGCAGTCCACTCCTCCCGGGTCCCGAAGTCGTAGACGTAGCCGAAGTCGACATCGCCCATCGTGGGTCCGTCGGCGACTGCGAGCGAGAACGAGAAGAACGGGATCTCGCGCTTCGCGTTGACGGAGCCGTCGATCGGGTCGACGACGACCACGCTCGGCCCCCCCGTCCCGAACTCGCGGATGCCGAGCTCCTCGGAGACGAGGACGAAACTGTCACCAGACGCGCGTCAGGCGCTCGACGATCGCGTCCTCCGCCGCCTGGTCGATCGCAGTCGTGTCGTCGCCGCCTTCACCTCGGCTGAGCACCGGCTCGCGTTCGGCGCGTGTGGGCAGGCGCTCGAGGACAGCTTCGACATCGCGGACGCAATCGCGGCAGATCTCCAGCCACGGCGTCACCGCTGCGACCCCGGCTCCGGATCGACAGGGTGGAAGAGGAGCCCCGACAGCGGCTTCGGGAAGAAGTACGTGCTCTTCTGCGGCATCCGCTCGCCGCGGCGGCCGGTTGCGAACACCTCTGCGACGCTGGGCCCGCGAAGGAGAAACGCAACATCCGCCGTGCCGGCGTCCACCGCACCGGCCGCCTCGGCCGCACGGGGCGTGTACGAGACGCCGTCGAGGCCGTAGCGATCGACGAGCTCGACGTCGAGCTCGTGCTCGCGCCCGCGGATGAGCTCGACGCGTCCGGCGCGGTACGCGACGGCGGCCGAGTGCCCAGCGGGCTCGTGGTGGAGCCTCTCGAGCGCCTCGGGGAGATCGGGCATCTGCTCCCCGGTGGGCACGTCACGGAGGTCGCCCCGTCCAGCGAAGACCCGGTGCGTGGGGAACACGCGCAGACCCGGGTCGTCGACGGAGACGAGCAGCGCCATGATCCTCGCGGTCGAGCCGGCCTCCTGCGCAAAGTCGACGGCGCACTCGTACCGGTGATGCCCGTCCGCGATGAGGAGCTGGGCGTCCCCGACGAGCGGTGCAGGATCGTCGGTGTCCAGTCGCCACAGGCGAGCTCCGTCCACCTCGACCTCGGCCGGACGCGCGGGTTCCTCGAGCTCGAGGGGTCCGTCCACAAGGATGAAGATCGGCTCCGGGTGGACACGCGTCGCTCGCAGCAGCTCGAGCCGCTCTGCTCGGACCTCGGAGTGCGTACGCTCGTGCGGCAGCACCGTGCCGGTCCCGTACGGCTCGGCCGCCAGCGACGCGATGAGGCCCCGCCGCTCCCGCGTGACGCCGTCCGGACCGACGAACTTCTCGTGGAGCAGCCACGCGGCCGGGGCCGGCTCCTCCTGCAGCACGCCGTCCGAGAGCCAGCTGCGGTATAGGTGCCCCGCCTCCTCGGCCGAGTCCGGCAGGGTCAGGTGGACGACGTTGTACGGGCTCCGCGCATACAGAAGAGCACGCTCCTGGTGGTCTACCGCGTCGTATGGCGGCGCGACGAGATCGGCGATCGGTCCGGCCGCGCCGGAGTAGCGGACGGCGCGGAACGGCTGCACGTCGGCCATCGCGGCGAGCGTACCAACGTGCTCTCGTAGACTCCTCGCGTGACCACGATCGCCGATCTCGACGAGGACCGGCTGGTCGAAGGCGTGTATGCGGTCACCCGCAAGGAGCGCCGCAGAACGCGCACGGGTGCTCCGTATCTCGCCATCGAGCTCGCGGACGCGAGCGGTCGCATGGAGGCGCGAGTGTGGAGCGACGTCGAGCTGCTGGACGCACGCTTCGACCAGGGGGACGCGGTGCGGGTCCTGGGCCGCGTCGAGCGGTTCGGCGGAAAGCTCCAGATCCAGGTGCGCGCGCTGGAGGCGGTCGAGGACGCTGACCCGGCAGATCTGACGCCTGCGCTTCGTCGTGACGCCGACGAGCTCGACGGGTTCTTCGACTTCCTCGCCGGCGAGGTCTCGCACCCGGGCCTGGCGACGCTGGTCGGGTCGTTCGTCGGCGACCGAGACATTCGCCAGGGCCTGCGCACGCTTCCTGCTGCGGGCTCGGACGGGCACCACGGGTACGCCGGTGGCCTGCTCGAGCACACGGTCGGTGTGACGACGTTGTGCCGCGAGACGCTCCAGCTTCACCCACGTCTGCGGGGCGATCTCCTCCTCGCCGCCGCGCTGCTGCACGACGTGGGCCGGATTCGCGAGCTCAGGCCCGGGCCGGCGTTCGTACAGACCGAGGAGGGAAGGCTGCTCGGCCACGTACACCTCGGCCTGCGGATGATCGAGGAGCGGGCGACAGCGCTCGATCCCACGGCCCTCGCCGAGCTGCTGCACGCGATCGCGTGCCACCACGACCGCCAGGCGACGCGCACGGCCGAGGCGGCCGTCCTCTACCACGCAAACCAGCTCGACGCGCAGGCCGCGACCCGCCCCGTCGGCGACGACTGAACGACCGTGGCGGTCGTGCTGGCGCTCGGCGGAGCGCTCTGTTGGGGCACCGCAGACTTCCTCGGCGGACTTGCGTCGCGTCGGATCGCGGTGCTCACCGTTCTCGTGGTCTCGCAAGCGATCGGGCTCGCTGGCATCGCGCTCTGGGTCGTGCTCACCAGCCAACCGTTTCCAGGCGCGACCGAGCTGCTTCCCGCAGCAGGAGCGGGTGTTGCAGTCCTCATCGGCGTGGGCGCGCTCTACCGTGGTCTCGCCATCGGCGCGATGGGAATCGTCGCACCGATCTCCGCGGCCGGGCCGGTCGTGCCTCTGGCAGTCGACGCGACCCATGGCACGACGCCCTCGACGTTGCAGTGGCTGGGGATCGGATTCATCCTGGCCGGCATCGCGACGCTGTCTCGCGAGCCGTCGGGGGCCGGCGGGAAGCAGCTCGCCGCAGGCGCGGGCCTCGCAGCTGTCGCTGCCCTCGGCTTCGGGCTCTTCGTCGTCGGGATCGATGCAGCTTCGGACGAGAGCGCCACGTGGGCGGTTCTCGTTGCACGATTCGTAAGCGTGTCGCTTGTAGTTGTCGCCGCCGTCGTGACGTCGGCGGCATTTCGTCCCCCGAGACCGTTGTTGCCGATGCTCGTGGCGATCGGACTCATCGACACCGGCGCGAACGTGCTCGTCGCCACCGCCACGACGCATGGCGCCGCCGGCATCGTCGGAGTGCTGAGCTCTCTGTATCCCGTGGTCACGGTGGTACTCGCCTGGCTCGTCCTGGGCGAGCGGCTGAGCGCGGCGAAGCGGCTGGGCGGTGCCGTCGCGCTGGCCGGCGCAGCGTTCGTGGCGGCGGGCTGACAGGGCCTGGGCAGGACCTCGAACCACCGCCGAGAAACTTGCGGCGATGGAGATTGCATCCGCCCGCTCGCCGCTTGGAATCGGAGCCGTGATTGCGCTCGCCGTGTTCGGCATCGCCGGTATCCTGGGGATCGTCGCCGTGATCGACACCGACCAGGTGGCGGCGGCGTTCGGAACCGGCTTCGGAATCGCGTTCGCGGTGTTCCTGTCCGGCGCGACGGTGGTGTGTGCGCTCGCGTGTCTCGCGCGCAGGAGAGCCGAGCTCGTCTCTCTCGCCAGCATCGTCGTCACCGGTATCGCGCTCGACCTGCTCGTGTTCGGGGTCTGGCGTGACGTCGACAGCGAGGCGTACACGAAGGTCGTGGGCATCGGACTCGTCTGGAGCTTCTTTGCCCTCGTCGCTCTCGGCCTCACGCTGGCCGTCGATCGACCGGGCGGACTTGCCCGCTGGGTCTATCTAGGAGCCGTGGCCTCGACCGTCGGTGCGGGTCTGATCTCGACGTACCTGATCGCAACCGCAGGCGGCGACGAAGCGACCGCAGAAAACTTCGGAGATTCGGGATCCGTCGAGCTGTTCGGCGTCACGCCCGGCGACGACGAGCTCCTGCGTGCCCTGGGGGTGGCGTTCATCCTCATCGCGGCGCTCTGGTTCGGAGCCGTGGCCGCTCACCGCCTCCAGCCCGCCAAGCTGGCCGACGCTTGACGACTTGGCAGCTCAGACGTTGAAGCGGACGTTCAGCACGTCCCCGTCCTCGACGACGTAGGTCTTGCCCTCCAGGCGTTGGAGTCCCCGCCGTGCAGCCTCGGCATGCGAGCCGGTCTCGATCAGGTCGTCCCAGCGGATCACCTCGCAGCGGATGAAGCCCCGCGCGATGTCGGTATGTATCGACTCCGCGGCCTCCAGAGCCGTCTGACCGCGACGGAGGGTCCAGGCGCGCGTTTCCGTGTCCCCCGCGGTGAAGAAGACGATCAGGCCGAGCGCCTCCTGAAGATGCCGCACGACCTCGTCGAGCGCCGACGGGCCGTCTCGAAAGTGGGCCGCCTCGTCGGGCGGAAGCTCTGCGAGCTCCATCTCGAGCTTCGCGTCCAGCCCTCCCGGGCCGTTGACGAGCGGTACGAGCGGTCTCGTCGTCAGCGGCTCGAGCGCCTCCGGGAGCTCGCCGGAAAACGACGAGAGCGGCTGCCCGGAATCGAGATGCCCCAGCGCCTCCTCCAACACGCCGACCTCGCGGCGCGTAGCCGGGTCGCCGGACTTCGCCTCCTTGCGGACCCGCTCGAGCCTGCGCTCGACGTGGTCGCGGTCGGCGACGAGCAGCTCGAGCCGGATCGCCTCGAGATCGCGCTCCGGATCGGCCTCCCGCGAGAACCCATCCGCGACGGCGAGTAGCACGTCCGACTCGCGAAGTCCCCCGACCAGCGTCCCGCCCGTCCCGGGAGCGTCCAGGACGCGGATCGCAGCAGGAGTCGTCTTGCGCGAGCCGACGAGCGCCGAGATGCGCTCGGCCCGTGAGTCCGGGATCGTCGCCATGCCGACGTTGGCCTTCTCGGTCACCTGCGCGTACGCCGTGACCTCGGCACCGGCCCGGGTGAGTGCGTTGAAGAGAGTCGTCTTCCCGGAGTTCGGCAGGCCGACGAGCCCCACCTGCATCGGCGCCTCCCCTAGCCCTCGAAGCCCACGCGACCCTCGCGAGCGAAGCGCTTCGTGTACAGCACCCGCGGGAGCACGAGCAGGATACTCCCGTCCTGCCCGTCGAGCGCCAAGGTCGGCCCTCCGTCGCCGGAGCCCAGCGCCCGCTCGAGCGCGTCGGCGCTCGACTGCGTGACGAGCCAGCTGAGGACCTGGCCGCCTTCGAGCCCGACCTCGATCCGAACGAAGACCTCATCTGCCACCGAGCACCACCTCCGTGAGGACGCCATGGACGGCGTCGGGATGGACGAATGCGACCTCGAGCCCGTAGAGACCCCTCCTGGGCTCGTGGTCGATGAGCGTCGCACCGGCCGCCTCGAGCTCGCGAAGCGTCGCTGCGACATCATCGACCTCGAGAGCGACGTGGTGCATGCCTGGTCCACGCCGCGCGAGGAACCGTCCCACCGGGGTGTCTTCGCCGGTCGGCTCGAGGAGCTCGATTCGCCCCTCGCCGACGAGCACGGCCGCAGCCTCGACTCCTTGTGTGGCGAGAGAGTCGCGATGCTCCACACGCGCGCCGAACAGTCGCTCGTACGTCGCTATCGCCTCGTCGAGGTCGGTGACCGCGACGCCCACGTGGTGGATGCCTCGCGGGCTCACGCGGGCGATGCTACCGGCGGCGTCGAGCTGGAGACGCTGGGCTCAGTCGCGAAGCGGGAGCGCGCGGACGGTGCCGATCGTCTCCGACGAGCGGGACTCGGGCCGAACCTCGGCGAGCAGAGCCTCGAGCTCCGCGCGGTCGAGCGTCTCCTTCTCGAGAAGCGCCTCGGCGACGCGGTCGAGTGCCGGCCGGTGCTTCACGAGGAGCCGCTGCGCCTCTTCGTAGGCCGTGTCGGTCAGTCGAGCCTGCTCCGAGTCGCGCATGCGCTTCGTCTCCTCCGAAAGCGCATAGTTGTCCGCCCGCATGGTGCGGGACGGCGCAATCTCGGACATGCCGTACTCGAACACCATCGCGCGAGCGATGTCCGTGACGCGCTCGAGGTCGTTCGCGGCCCCGTTGGTGATCCGGCCGAAGACGACCTCCTCGGCTGCACGGCCCGCGAGGTACACCATCATCAGGTCCGAGAACTCCTCGCGCGTGTGCAGGTACCGGTCCTCGGTCGGCATGTTGAGCGTGTAGCCGAGCGCCTGCCCGCGCGAGACGATCGTCGCCTTCTGCGCCGGGAAGAGCTCGCCGACGAGGTGGGACATGACAGCGTGACCGGCCTCGTGGTAGGCGAGGATCCGCTTCTCCTTGTCCGAGACCACGCGACGCTGCTGGAGTCCCGCGACGATGCGCTCCATGGCTGCCTCGAAGTCGGCGTAGCGGATGTACTGAGCACCGGCGCGAGCAGCGAGGATCGCGGCCTCGTTGCACAGGTTCGCAAGATCAGCCCCGGTGAGCCCGGCAGTCTGCCTGGCGATGCGCTCGAGGTCGACGTCGGCCGCAAGCGGCTTGCCCAGAGTGTGGACGCCGAGAATGTCCTCGCGCCCAGCAACGTCCGGCGGAGACACGTTGACCTGCCGATCGAACCGTCCCGGACGAAGCAGCGCGGGATCGAGGTCCTGCAGCCGGTTCGAGGCCGCCATGACGATCACCTCGTCGCGTAGGCCGAAGCCGTCGAGCTCGACCAGGAGCTGGTTCAGCGTCTGGTCGTGCTCCCGGTGGAAACCACCTCCCGTGCGCGCCGAGCCAACGGCGTCGAGCTCGTCGATGAAGACGATCGCGGGCGTGTTCTTCCGCGCCTCCTCGAAGAGCTTGCGGATCCGGGCGGCGCCAAGGCCCGCGAACATCTCGACGAACGACGACGCGCTCGCCGAGTAGAAGTTCGCGCCCGACGCGCTCGCGACGGCCTTCGCGAGCAGTGTCTTCCCGGTACCCGGAGGCCCATGAAGGAGGATGCCGCGAGGCACACGCGCGCCAAGACGCTCGAAACGTCTCCGGTCACGGAGAAACTCGACGACCTCCTGGAGCTCCTCCTTCGCCTCGTCGAGCCCTGCGACGTCGGTCCACGACACCTCGACCTGGGAGCCCTTCACCACCGGCGCGGGCTTCGCGCGCGGCATGAACCGGATCGTCCAAATGAGTAGGGCGATGACGATCCCGAAGAAGAAGATCGGGAGCCACGTGATCAGCGTGTACTCGAGGTCACCCACCCATGCCGGTATCGGCATCGAGACTCCGCACCTCAAGGCCGACAGGATCTAGCTGAAGCGAGTCTCAGGCCGACTGTTCTTCGAGCGCGAGGCACGCGTCGCGCGCTGCGTTCGCCACCTCGACCTGGTCGTCGCTCGGCTCAGCAGTCGAGAAGCGGCGCTGGAGCTCGTAGCCGGGACGCGCGAGCGCGCGGGCGAGCGGGTTCCGTGGATTTCGAAGCATCCACCCGAAGAGCTCCACCGACGCGCCGACTGCCGCCGTCGTTCCCACGAGACGAGCCATACCTCGGGCGGGAGCAGGTGCCTTGCCGGCCAGCGCGTTCGCCGCAATCGAGGAAACGAGGAGCGGCCCGATCAACTGCGAGCCGCAACGAGGGTGCTCCTTCGGCGCCCGCTCACCGGTCTCGTAGCTTCCGATGGACACGTGCTCGGCACCGTGGTACGCGGCGAGGTCCGGTCCGCGCAAGGCAAGCCCGGCGGGGAGCAACGCAGCGACTCCGGCGACGACCTCGCGGCTTCCACTCGACAGACCGCTCGAGCGTCGTGCAACGCGCGCGAGGACCGTCGAGGCGACGATCCCACCGAGGACCGCCGGCCGCTCGAAGGGAAATCTCGCCTGGGGAAGCTTGCGCCGCACGATCGGGAGCAGGGCGAAGGCCTCCGCGAGCCGCAGCGGCCCACGCACGCCGGGAGCGGTAACCGACGCGCCGAACCGAGGCTTGGTGCCCGAGGCGACGTGGAGGTTCCCTTCTGAGTCGCGCACCGCACAACCCCATGCAGTCGGGCCGTGAACGAGCACGCCGTTCTGCAACGCCATCCCGCCTAGCCGAACCGTGTCCATGCGTCAGAGCGTAGCGACGACGGGTTACGACGCCGTCACCCTGGCGGCGGCTCCGCCGCCTGGCACGGCAAGCTCCCGTAGCGCGGCCTGAAGCTCCCCCGCCGCAGGCCCCCGCCCGAGCTTGCGGCCGTCGAGCTCGACGATCGGCATCACCTCCCGGACGGACGAGGAGGTAAACGCCTCCTCCGATTCGAGCAGAGCCTCCAGCGGATACGCACCCTCCTCGACCTCGTAGCCGCCCGCAGCTGCCACCTCGGCGATCGCAGCGCGTGTCACGCCCGCGAGGATTCCGAGGTCGAGCGACGGTGTCCAAAGCGCACGCCCCGTCCGCCACCAGACGTTGGTCACGGTGCCCTCCAGGACGACTCCGTCGGCGTCGACGAAGATCGCCTCGTCTGCCCCCCGGCGCCTCGCCTCGGCCTCCGCGGCCATGTTCACCGCATAGCTCGTCGACTTCACGCCGGGCAGGAGCCAGGGCACCGCAGCTCGCACGCCGAGGAGCGACACTGCGCGCGCTCCGCGCATGCGCACCTCGTCGATCCACGCGGGGATCTCGCTGAGCAGCGCGATCCCGGTCGGCGGCCCGTCACTGCTGCCTCCCGTCCAGACGAGTCGCAGTACTGCGTCGCCGTCGCGAGCACGTGGCAACACGAGCGACGCGAGCTCCTCGAGCTCCTGTCGCGGCACCGCGGGCAGCCCGATGCGCTCCGAGGAGACCTCCAGGCGCTCGACGTGCGCCGCGAGCCGGAAAGGAACACCTGCGTAGACCCTCAGCGTCTCGAATGCCGCGCGGCCGCGCAGGAGCGCCTCGTCGTCCGCTCGGATCACCGGCTCGTCCGGAACGACCAACCCGCGGCCGGTGGCCGCGACGGCGAGCACGGTCACAGCGCGATCTCCGCGCGAACGCGCGAGCCGAGGGCCTCGAGCAGCGGACGGGCCTTCGTCCAGGACTCGGCGACCTCCTCGGCCGGCCGTGAGTCCCACACGACCCCACCGCCGACCCAGAGATGGATGCGGTCGTCGGCGATCGCGAAGGTCCGAATCGTGAGAGCGAGGTCGAGGTCGCCGTTCCCGTACACCCTTCCCAAAGCGCCCATCGACGCACCGCGCCCGACCGGCTCGAGCTCCGCTATGAGGTCGACCGCAGCGATCTTCGGCGCGCCCGTGACCGACCCGCCCGGAAACGTCGCCTCGAGCAGCTCCGCGAGCCCGACGCCTTCCCGAAGCGTCCCCTCGACGGTGGAGACGAGGTGCTCGACACCGGCGAGCTCCCTGGGAGCCATGAGCTCCGGCCAGCGCACCGTCCCTGCGCGACACACTCGCGAGAGATCGTTCCGCTCGAGATCGACGATCATCACGTGCTCCGCCGCGTCCTTCTCGGACTCGACGAGATCCACCGTATCGCCAAGCGGGCGCGTTCCCTTGATCGGCATCGTCCACACTCGACCGCCTCTACGTGAGAGGAAGAGCTCCGGTGACGCCGAGATGACACCCCACCCGTCGCCCACGAACGGCAGTGGATGGAGCGGGGTCAGTGACACGAGCGCCCCGGCGAGCGAGGCCGCATCGCCGGCGAACGGCGCCGCCAGGTGCTGCACCAGGTTCACCTGGTACACGTCACCTCGCGCGATGGCCTCACGGACGCGTTCGACGGCGCCTCTATAGTCGGCCTCCGTCCAGGTCGCCTGCCACTCGCCGACCGACAGACCCTCCTGGCCTCGGGCCGCCGACGCACCATCGAGGGTTCCGATCGTGCAGGCGGCGAGCGGAAGCCGCGAGCAGGGCTCGGGCGGAGGTGGGGCCGCGGTCCGCCGGATCGACTGCGAGAGCCCGTATCCGAGATAGAGATCGGCAGCAAGCTCTTCGCCCCCCGACTGGAAGAACCCGTGACCCCGGAGCCATTCCTCGATCCGCGAGAACGCGTTCTCGGGCTCGTGGAGCTCGACAGTCTCCGAACCGCTAGAGCGCATGCGCGGGGGCCTCGACCCGCGCGACGAGCCGCTGGTACGCCGCCGGCGAGTCGTCCGACCAGAAGATCGCGCTCCCGGCCACCAGCAGGTCGGCTCCTGCGGCTCGGGCGGCGCCGATGGTCTCTTCGTTGATCCCTCCGTCAACCTGCACGCGAACGCCGGCCGGGAGAAGCTCGCGGAGCCGCTCGATCCGTGGGATCGCGTCGGGCATGAAGGGCTGACCCGAATACCCGGCCTCGATGGACATGCAGACCGCCAGGTCGGCGTCCTCGGCGGCTGCCGCGGCATGCTCAACCGGAGTCTCGGGAGTGAGTGCGACGCCGACGCCGAGGCCGAGCTGCCGAGCGTGGGCGATCGCCCGGGCCGGGTCGTCGCACGCCTCGACGTGGAACGTGACGCTGTCGCCGCCAGCACGCGCCACTGCGTCGAAGTGGCGCTCCGGCTCGGCAACCATCAGATGGCAGTCGAGGAAGCCGCCCCACGCATGGACGAGAGGGGATATCGACGACAGCACGATCGGCCCCATCGTGATCTCCTGGATGAAGTGGCCGTCGCCTACATCGAAGTGGAAGACACGAACTCCCGCCTGCACGAGGCTCTCGAGCTGCGCACCGAGCCTCGAGAAGTCGGCCGCGTAGAGCGACGGCTCGACCTCGACCTCGCGAAGATCTGCGTCCCACGCCATGGCGTCCACGCTAATGGAAGGCAGGAGCGCTCTGTAGAGTTGCGCGCCGACGTGAGCACGCCGTGAGCACCGGGATCGAGCGCGAGAAGCAGCTCGCCGGCGAGGCAGCGGCGGACCTCGTGGAGAGCGGGATGACGATCGGTCTCGGCACCGGCTCGACGGTCGCCTTCTTTCTCCCCGCGCTCGCCGCCCGCAAGCTCGGCGTGCAATGCGTCGCCACGTCGCTCGCGACCGAACGCGCGGCGAGCGAACTCGGACTCTCCGTCGTGCCGTTCTCGGGCGGCTCGTCGCCAGCGCGCCTCGATCTCGCCGTCGACGGTGCGGATCAGGTGGCGAGCGACGGTTGGATCGTGAAAGGAGGCGGAGGTGCCCATACTCGCGAGAAGGTCGTCGCGTGCGCCGCCGACCGCTTCGTCGTGATCGTGTCCTCGGACAAGCTCGTCGAGCGCGTCGGCCCTCCCGTACCCGTCGAGCTGCTCGACTTCGGGCTCGCGGCAACGGTCGCACGGCTCGGCTCTGTGCGCCTGCGGAACGCGCCTCCGAGCCCGGACGGCGGCGTGCTCGCCGACTGGACGGGCGACGTTGAGGATCCGGCTACCCTCGCCGACTCCCTCGCGGCGACGACTGGAGTCGTCGAGCACGGCCTCTTTCCTCCGGAGCTCGTTTCGCTCGTCCTGGTGGGACGTGGCGATCGGGTGGAGCGCGTCTAGCCGAGCAGCGACCGCGCGACGTGCCGGAGCATGTGGACACCAGCCTCGAGGTCGTCCACCGCAACGCGCTCGTTCGCCGAGTGGACGAGCATCGTCGCCTCGACCGGATCCATTGCCTTGACCGGGAAGAAGCCGTACGCGACGGTGCCGAACGTGTCCCGCAGGAAGTGGCTGTCCGTGAACCCCGGGCAGGCCAGCGGCGCGAGTGCGGCGCCGGGCTCGAGCTCGTCGACGAAACCCGCAAGAGCGTCCCAGAGCGGCGTCTCGATCGGAGATCGCGTGCCGCCCACCGCCTCGAGCCACTCGACTTCGTAGTCGCCGGGACCGATGGCAGCTCGGATGAGCGGCTCGACGTCCTGTGGAAGCTGCTCGGGAAGCAGGCGGCAGTCGACGGTCACCTCGCACACGGCTGGGATCACGTTTCGCTTTCGGGACGCCTCGATCATCGTCGGCGCGAGCGTGAAGGCAAGCAGCGGCTCGACGAGCGCACCGAGCATCGGGTGTAGAGCATTCGCGCGAGCGATCGCCTCCGCGGGCGGCGGGGCCTCACCGAGGACCGCTTCGAGGAAGCCGCGCGCCTCGGGAATCAGCTCGTGCGGTGGCTCGTACGCGGCGAGCGCCTCGACGTAGCGCGCGGCCTTCACCAATGCGTTGTCGGCGATACCTGGCATGGACGCGTGGCCGCTGCGGCCGTGGACGCGGACGACGAAGGGGGCGGACATCTTCTCCGCCGTCGCGCACAGGTAGACGACGCGATCGCCGAGCGCGAGCCGGTCGCCCGCGCCCTCATTGACCGCGTAGTCGCAACGAACGGCGTCGGGATGCGCCTCGACGAGCCACATGAGCCCGAAGCCGTCCCCGACCTCCTCGTCGGCAACCGTCATGAAGATCAGGTCTCCCGCAGGGACGAACCCTTCGCGCCGGAGCGACGCGAAAGCAACCGCCGACGCCGCTACCTGGCCTTTCATGTCGAGTGCGCCACGACCCCACACCTCGTCGTCCACGAGGTCGCCCGACCACGGGTCGCGGTCCCACTCCGCCGGGTCGGCGAGAACCGTGTCCGTATGGGAGAGGAACGCGAGCGACGGCCCGTCGCCTCCCGGTATGCGAGCGATGAGATTCGCCCGTTCCGGCACGCGCGCGACCAGCCCGCTCTCGATCCCGTTCTGCGCCAGGTATCGCGCGAGGAACTCGGCGGCGGCGGTCTCGTTCCCCGGAGGATTGACCGTGTCGATGCGGATGAGCTCCTGCAGGAGCCCCGTCACCTCCTGCCTGAGGCCCGTCCCCTCCTCGACCGCGGTCATTCCGAGCTCGCCTTGGAGAAATCCGTCAGCTCGTTCCGCACGTCCCACAGCTCGGGGAACGACCTGTGCGCGACAAGCCGCCCGAGCAGCTCTACCGGGGTTCCCTGCGTGCCCACGACCTGATCGCCGATCACCCGTGCGACGACCTGGTAATGACGCATGCGCCAGAACTGAGCCTGCTCGTCCAGCTCGATCAGCGCCTCGGCGAGCTGGTAGAGCTCCTCGTGGTCGCGTCCCTGGACGTAGACGTCGCGCAGCGAGATGTCCGCCGCCCGCCGGGTCGCGTGAAACGCTTGCCCGAGTCGCGGGAACACGCGGCGCAGCTCGTTCCAGCCCGGTGAGTCGAACCCCGAGCCGTGGCCGAGCACCTTGCGGATCTCCTGGTACTCCCAGGGAGACATGTGCTCGAGCATGTCGAGCTGCTGGATCACCAAACGGATGCAGAGCGTCGCGCGCTTCAGAAGCCGGAGAGCTCCGCGGAGATCGCCTTCCTCTACGAGCCTCGCCGCTTCGTCGGCGTCCTTCCAGGCGAGTTTCAGCCAGAGCTCCGAGGACTGGTGCGTGACTTGAAAGAGGAGCTCGTCCCGGTGCACCCAGTCGCCGGCGTCCTTCTGGAGCGCCAGGAGCTCTTCGGTGCGGAGGTACCGCTCGTAGTCGGAGGGGGCATCTCCCGAGAGAATCGGCTGCGAGTAGTCCTCGGCCTCGGGAGACGCGGCCTCCGGAGCCTCGTGAGCGGCCATGACCGGAGCATACTTCGCCGCGTGGGAGACCTCTTCGCAGAAGCTGCGCGCGAGCGGCAGGCGACGAACGCACCGCTCGCGGTACGGCTGAGGCCGTCGACGCTCGACGAGCTCGTCGGCCAGCAGCACGTGCTCGGCGCCGGCTCCGCGCTTCGACTCTCGATCGAGCAGGACCGCCCGCCGTCGATGATCCTCTTTGGGCCGCCCGGCACCGGGAAGACCACCATCGCGCGGATCGTGGCCGGGCACACGGGGGCCGAGTTCGAGGAGCTCTCGGCCGTCTCGGCACGTGTCGACGACGTCCGCGCAGTCATCTCGCGCGCGCGCGACCGGCTCGGTGGGAACGGCCTGCGGACGATCCTCTTCATCGACGAGATCCACCGCTTCAACAAGGGCCAGCAGGACTCGGTCCTCCACGCTGTCGAGGACGGCCTCGTGACGCTGATCGGCGCGACCACCGAGAACCCCTACTTCGAGGTCAACTCGGCGCTGCTCTCGAGGTGCACGGTCATCGAGCTGACAGCGCTCTCCGAGACCGACCTGGTCGAGATCGTCGCCCGCGGCGCGGCCGCGCTCGAGACCGAGGCGGGAGACGACGTCCTCGTGCTCGTAGCCGGGCGAGCCGGGGGCGATGCGCGTGCCGCGCTGCAGATTCTCGAGCTCGCGCACGCTACAGCGACCGCGGAAGGCATGTCCATCTCCGAGGAGCACGTACTCGACGCCTCGCGAAAGCGCCCGCTCCTCTACGACCGCAAGGGCGACCAGCACTACGACTTCGCGTCTGCGTTCATCAAGGCGATGCGCGGCGGCGACGCAGACGCGTCGGTCTACTACCTGGCCGCGATGCTCGAAGCGGGAGAGGATCCGCGCTTCATCGCGCGTCGCATGGTGATTCTCGCCTCGGAGGACATCGGAAACGCCGACCCGCGCGCGTTGACCGTCGCGGTCTCGGCCGCGCATGCTCTCGAGCTCGTCGGTCTACCCGAGGCACAGCTCAACCTCGCACAGGCGGCGATCTACCTGGCGCGCGCACCGAAGTCGAACGCGTCGGCGACGGCGATCTGGGACGCGCGCCGCGACGTACGGGAACACGGCAACGCTCGCCCACCGGCCATGCTTCGCTCGACGGGTCACCGCGGCGCCGCGAAGGCCCGGGGCCACGGCGAGGGCTACGCCTACCCGCACGACGATCCCACCGGCTTCGAGCTCGAGTACCTGCCGGAGGCGCTTCGCGGGCGCCGTTACTATCGCCCCTCGGGAGCCGGCGAAGAGCCCGGCGAAGAGCCTCACGAGGGGGACCATGGCCGTCAAGACAGGTGAGCAAGCTCCTGAGTTCGACCTGGAGGTGGATCAGGGCGAGCGGGTTCGGTTGTCCGACTTCGCCGGTGTAGCGAACGTCCTACTGGTCTTCCATCCCTTCGCGTTCACACCCGTATGCGAGGACGAAGCCCTCGACCTCCAGGAGAACCTCGAGTCGTTCCGCAACGCGCAAACCGAGGTCGTGCTCGTATCCTGCGACCCCGCACCGGCACGACAGGCGTGGAAGGAGCAAATCGGCGCGGAGTACACGTTCGCGTCGGACTTCTGGCCGCACGGCGCCGCAGCCAAGGCGTACGGCGTCTTCAACGAGGAGACCGGCGGCCCTCACCGCGGCACGTTCCTGATCGCCAAGGACGGGACCGTCATCTGGTCGCTCGTGAAGGAGCGGGACGAGAGGCGGACCGAGATGGTTCCCGAATCGCTCGAGACGCTCGGCGCCGAGTGACGCCGGCGCCGCGCACGCTGGCCCTGGAAGAGTGGGGCGAACCGGGCGACCCCCGCGTCGTGTGCTTGCACGGAGTCACGAACCACGGCCGTCACTTCGCTCGGCTCGCAGAGCAGGGCCTCTCGGGATGCCGCGTCCTCGCCCCCGACCTCCTCGGTCACGGGTCGTCGCCGTACGAGCCTCCCTGGAGCATCGAGGCGCACGTGCGCGCGATCGTGGAGACGGTCGGCACCGAGCGGGCCGTGCTCGTCGGCCACTCCTTCGGAGGAAGGCTGGCATTCGAGATCGCGGCGCGAGCACCAAAGCTCGTCCCGCGTCTCGTGTTGCTCGACCCTGCGATCTTCGTTCCTCCGGAGATCGCGCTTGCGGCGGCGGACAACGCCCGTCAGAACCGGGCGTACGTCTCCTTCGACGAGGGCGTCGACCGGCGCTACGACGAAAGCCAGCTCCAGCGCGCGCCTCGCGAGCTGGTGGAGGAAGACCTCCGGGAGCACCTCGTGTGGCAGGACGACGGATATCGGTACCGCTACTGCCAGCCGGCCGTTGTCGCGGCGTACGGCGAGATGGCGTCGCGCCCGCCGTCGTTCGAGCACGTGCAGGTCCCGACCCTGCTCGTGCTCGGCGAGCGTTCGTACCTGTCGTACGACCACCTGCTCGACGCACATCAGGACGCGCTCGGCGATCTTCTCGAGGTCGCGATCGTACCGGGCGGCCACACGGTTCTCTGGGACGCTCTCGACGAGACCGCGGAGGCCGTCGGTCGCTTCCTGGCCGGCTACACGCAGAAGTCGGAAGCAACCGCCAGGTAGATCTCGACGCACCGCTCGAGAGACTCGACGTCGACCCACTCGATCTCGGCGTGGGCGCCCTCGCCCGCCGGGCCGAACAGGACGGTCGGGATGCCGGCCTCCGCGAGCAGCGCCGAGTCGGCCCAGAACGACGCTCCGACGACGTCCGGCTCGTGGCCGAGCGCCGCAGCCGCGCAGCCGCGCACGAGGCGCACGACGTCCTCCGTCTCGGCCACCTCGAACGGCTCGCGCGACGCCACCACGCGGACCGCGGCCGAGAAGTCCGGGTCGCCCTCGCCGGCCGCAGCGCTGATCGCCGCGAGCTCGCCTTCGAACAACGCGACGCTCTCTCCGGGAATCGTGCGCCGCTCGGCCTGGAGGACGCACCGGGCGGGATAGCTCGAGTACTCCTGTCCGCCTTCGATCAGCGACGCGTGCACGCTGCCGCTGCCCACGAGCGGATTGGTCGGATTCGCGCGAAGCGTGGCGTCGAGCTCGTCGATGCCAACGAGGATGCGTCCCATCTTCGCGATCGCGTCGATCCCGAGATGCGGCCGCGATCCGTGCGCAGCGCGTCCCAGGGTCTCGACCTCGACGCAGACGAAGCCACGGTGGGCCACGGCCACCTGCAGCTCCGTCGGCTCGGTCACGATGGCTGCGTCCGCGGTCAGACTGCTGGCGACCGCCTCGGTTCCGACGCTGGCGAACTCCTCGTCGGAGACGGCGGTCAGGAGCACGTCGCCCGCGAGGCCACTGCGCGACGCGGCCGCGACGGCAAGCATGCACGCGGCGAGGCTGCCCTTCATGTCATACGCCCCGCGGCCGTAGAGGCGGCCTCCGTCGAGCCTGGGCTCGAATGGTGCGTCCATTCCTGTGACCCCGACCGTGTCCGTGTGCGCGTTCAGCATCAGCGACCGGCCGTGCCCTTTCCCTCGCGCAACCGCGGTCACGTTCGGACGTCCGGGTGACGCATCCGCGAGCGTCGTCTCGAGGCCGGCGCGCTCGCACCACTCTGCGACGAATCGGGCTACTGCAGCCTCCCCGGATCCGCCGGGAACGACGTCCGGGTTGATGGACTCGATCTCGACGAGCCGGGCAGTGAGCTCCGCGACCTCGCTCACTCGCTACGCGGCGGCGTATTCGTCCGCGATCGCGAGCGCTTCGTCGAGGACGGCGATCCCCTCGTCGACCTCGTCGCGCGTGATCGTCAGCGGCGGCACAGCCATGATCACGTTCCAGTGTGTCATGAGGTAGAGGCCGCGCTCGAGCGCCGCCTTCGCGACGCGCGCGACCGGCGCCGCCTCCTCGCCCGACGCGTTGAAGGGGACGAGCATCTCGCGCGTCTCCCGGCTCTTCACGAGCTCGAGGGCCCAGAAGCAGCCCAGCCCCCGAACTTCTCCGATCGACGGATGCCGTACGGCCAGGCCCCGAAGACTGTCCCCGAGGTACGAGCCGACCTCGGCGGCGTTCTCGACGACGCCTTCCTCCTGGAACGCCTCGATCGAGGCCACGGCGGACGCGCACGCAAGCGGGTGCCCCGCATACGTCAACCCTCCGGGGAAGAAGCGACCGCGCACCCATTCCTTGAGCGGCTCGCGGATGATCATCGCCCCGAGAGGGACGTAGCCCGAGTTGATCCCCTTCGCCACGGTGATGATGTCGGGGACAACGTCCCAGTTGTCACAGGCGAACCAACGTCCCGTTCGCCCGAACCCCGCCATTACCTCGTCGAGGATCAGCAGGATCCCGTGTCGGTCACAGACCTCGCGAATCGCCTGCAGATAGCCCGCCGGAGGCGGGATGACACCGTTCGTCCCGGTGACGGTCTCCAGGATCACGGCCGCGACGGTTTGCGGGCCCTCGTACTCGAGGATCTCCTCGAGATGCGGCGCTCCGGTGCACACCGGGCACGGATCCGGATGGCCGGCGGGGCAGCGGTAGGTGTAGGGGTCGAACATCCGCACGACCCCCGGCATCCCCGGCTCGGTCGGCCAGCGCCGCGGATCGCCAGTGAGCGAGATCGATCCGTGCGTGGCGCCGTGGTAGGAGCGATAGCGCGCGATGATCTTGTGCCGGCCCGTGTACAAGCGCGCAAGCTTGATCGCGTTCTCGTTCGCCTCCGCTCCCGAGTTCGTGAAGAACGACATGCAGAGGTCGCCCGGCGTGACCTCCTCGAGCAGGCGGCCCAGTCGTGACCGAGACTCGTTCGCCATCGGCGGCCCGATCGTGCAGAGCTTCTCCGCCTGCTCCTTGATCGCCGCGATGATCTTCGGGTGCTGGTGCCCGATGTTGACGTTGACGAGCTGGGACGCAAAGTCGAGGTAGCGCTTGCCGTCGTAGTCCCAGAAGTAGCGCCCCTCCGCGCCGGCGACCGCGATCGGGTTGATCGCGTCCTGCGTCGACCACGAGTAGAGGACGTACTCCTTCGCGTCGGAGACGATCTCCGCCCCGAGGTTCGGGTTCACCTCGACCGTTGCCATCCACCGCGATCCTAGCGCCGACAGGTTGCATCGATGGCGCTGACAGCGCAGGATCTGCCGATGAGCGTCGTCAGCCGCCCGCTGTCGCTGCCGGGAGATCTGATCGAGCGAGACGAAGCCCTCGCCGCGCTTCACGGCGCGTACTCCGAGGCCAGGTCGGGTGCCGGACGACTCGCCCTCGTCGCGGGTGAGGCAGGCATCGGGAAGACGTCGGTCGTACGAGCCTTTGCGGCGAGCGTCGCGCGCTCGACACGCATCCTCACCGGAGCGTGCGACCCACTGTTCACGCCGCGCCCACTCAGCCCGTTCGGCGACATTGCGGCCGAGACGAACGGAGTGTTGCGAGCGCTTCTCCAGCAAGGCAGCGGTGCCCACGACGTGTTCGAAGCCGTGCGCGACGAGCTCGCGGACGGTGGAGCCGTTCTCGTCCTCGAAGACCTTCACTGGGCCGACGAGGCGACGCTCGACGTGCTCCGTTTGCTCGGGCGCCGAATCGAAGCGATCCCCGCCCTCGTTGTCGGCACGTACCGTGACGACGAGCTCGATCGTGCTCATCCCTTGCGCATGGTCCTCGGCGAGCTCTCCTCCCAGCCTGGTATCGAGAGCGTCCGCCTTGAGCTGCTGTCCGCCGAAGCCGTTGCGGCGCTCGCACAGGGCCACGACATCGACGCGGCGGAGCTCTATCGCCGAACCTCCGGCAACCCGTTCTTCGTCCGCGAGGTTCTCGAGTCCGGAGGGACCGCCGTGCCCGCGACGGTCCGCGATGCCGTCCTCGCACGAGTGGCACGCCTCAGCCCGGAGGCCACTGACCTCGTCGCGACGGCTGCGCTCGCACCTCCGCACGTCGACGTGTGGGTTCTCGAGCGGCTTTTCGGAGAATCGGTCGACCACCTGGACGAAGCGCTCGCCGCAGGCGTACTGGAGGCACGGGGCGAAGCCGTGAGCTTTCGACACGAGCTTGCCCGGGACGCCGTCGAAGAGACTCTAGGCCCGGCGCGCCGGGTTGACCTCAATCGCCAGCTGCTCGCAGCTCTGGCCGACCCGCCTCGCGGCGTGCCCGACGCCGCGAGGTTGGCTCATCACGCGGAGGCAGCGCGCGATACCACCGCCGTCCTCGCATGGGCGCCACAAGCAGCCGCCGCGGCGGCTGCTGCTGGTGCGTACCGGGAAGCGGCCGCGCAGTACGCCCGGGCGCTGCGTTTTGCTTTCGACAGGCCGCCGGGCGAGCGCGCAGCGCTGCTCGAGGGACGTGCGCGAGCGCTCTACCTGGCCGACGACCAGCGCGAGGCAATCGAGGTGATCCAGGAGGCCATCGCGTGTCGCGCCCAGGAAGGTGCGTCGCTCGAGCAGGCGCGTGGACTCACCGAGCTCACGTCCTACCTCCAATGCCGTGGCCTGCACGCGAGGGCTTCGGAGGCGGTCGAGGAGGCCGAGCGCCTGGTCGCGGAATTGCCGACGACGAACGCTTACGCGAGCGTGCTCCTGTCCCGCGCGCACATCGTTTGGGACACCGACATCGCGGCATGTGTCGAGCTCGCCCGCAGCGCCGAAGACATTGCACGCCGGCATGGAGACCTCGAAACCGCCGCCGAGGCGCGCATCACGATCGGCTCCCTCGAGCTCCAACGTGACCTCTTGCTCGGACGCAGCATCCTCGTCGAGACGGCCGCGGAGTGTCGGGCCGCGGGGCTGAAACTGCAGACCGCCCGGGCGCTGAACAACCTCGGCGGGTTCGGAGCGGTTCGACACGACCATCAGCTGGCCAACGAGTACCTCCCGGCCGCGTTCGAGTACTGCGTCGAGCACAACCTCGATCTCTGGCGCATCAACGTCCTCGCGCTCCTCGCACGATCTCAGCTCGATCAGGGACGGTGGACCGAGGCGGCAGACTCGGCGACCCTCCTCCTCAAGGACCCACGCGAGTCGCCGTGGCCCCACATGGAGGCGCTCGTGGTTCTTGCGCTCGTCCGCGCCCGGCGCGGCGACCCAGGAGCGCGCGAGGCGCTCGACGCCACCGAGGCCGTCGGAGTCTCGCCGGAGGACGTATTCGCCATGGTCGACCTGGCCGCTGCACGTGCCGAGACCGCATGGCTCGAGCGCCTGCCGGACGAGGTCGAGCGCGCGACGGTCGCGGTGCTCGACGACGCCATTCGACGCGGCGGGACGAACGACGTCGCGCGACTCTCGTACTGGCGCCGGCTGGCTGGGCTCGAGGTGGACAGTCGCCAGCCAGTATCGGGCCCGTACGCACCTGGCTCGCATGGAGCATGGCGGGAAGCAG
Source organism: uncultured Actinomycetes bacterium (assembly GCA_963736295.1). Lineage (GTDB taxonomy): Bacteria > Actinomycetota > Thermoleophilia > Gaiellales > Gaiellaceae > GMQP-bins7. The sequence continues at coordinate 1,696,401 of CAVTOH010000004.1, read as the reverse complement.
CCGACGAGTGGTCGCGCTGCGGGTGCCCGTACGAGGCTGCGCTCGCGCTCTCCGAGGCCGATGACGACGGCGCACTGCGCCAAGCGCTCGAGAACGCACGGCGGCTCGGCGCACGTCCGCTCGCGACGATGGTGACCCGCAGCCTGCGCGAGCGCGGAGCACGTGGAGTCCGACGCGGGCCCCGTCCGTCGACCCGTGACAACCCGGCGCAGCTGACCTCGAGGGAGCTGGAGGTGCTGGGGCTCGTTGCGGAGGGTCTCCGCAACACCGACATCGCCGAACGGCTCTTCGTGTCCCGGAGGACGGTCGACCATCACGTGTCGTCGATCCTGCGAAAGCTCGGCGTACGAACGCGGGTAGAAGCCGCGACGGAAGCCGCGCGTCTCGACCTTGTGACGACGCACGAAACTGTCGCGAGCGGTTGAAGCGCAACCCGGCGCGCTCCACGATGTACACGTGATCGGTGCGGCGCCTTCTGGCCTTGGCGCTCCTTCCCTGCTCGAGCGGGAGGAGGCGCTGGCCGTGCTCGAGGAGGCGCTGGACCAAGCGCTCACCGAAGGCGGGCGGCTGGCGCTGGTGAGCGGGGAAGCGGGCATCGGCAAGACGTCACTCGTCGGGTCGTTCGCAGCGTCGCACGGCGCCGACGCCCGGTCGCTCTGGGGGGCGTGCGAAGCGCTGTTCACACCGCGGCCGCTCGGGCCGGTGTACGACATTGCACACGTGACCGGCGGACAGCTCCTCGAGCAGCTGTCCTCGGATACGGATCGCCTGACTCTCCTCGCCACCCTGCTCGACGAGCTCGGCTCCGAAGGCACGTTGGCTGTCGTCGAAGACGTCCACTGGGCGGACGAAGCGACGCTCGACGCGCTCAAGTACGTCGGACGCCGGATCGAGGCGATCCCGTGCCTGCTCGTGCTGACCTTCCGCGACGACGAGGTCGGGACGCAGCACCGCCTACGACTGGTTCTCGGCGACCTTCCGAGTCGCGCGACGGTGCGCCTGACTCTCGCGCCGCTCTCCGAGTCGGCCGTCGCCGAGCTCGCGCGTGACTCCGAGCGGCCCGTCGAGGGGATCTATGCGGCGACGGGGGGAAATCCATTCTTCGTCACCGAGGTACTCGCAGCCGGCGGCGGCGGCGTTCCGGCCACGGTTCGTGACGCAGTCCTGGCCAGGGCTCTCGTGCTGACGCCGCCCGCCCGCGAGGTCGTCGACTTCGCTTCCGTGGTACCCGGCGCCGTCGAGCGCTGGTTGCTCGGCGAGGTGCTGAGCCCGAGGCCGGAGTCGATCGCTGCGTGCGTCGATGGCGGCATGCTCGTCGCGACGCACGATGCTCTCGCGTTCCGGCACGAGCTGGCTCGCCAGGCGATCCTCGAGTCGCTCGCTGTCGAACAGCGGGTCGACTACGACCGCCGCGTGCTGGCGGCTCTCGAGTCCCGACCGGAGCGCGAAGCCCTCCTGTCCCGCCTCGCCCATCACGCAGACGCCGCCGGTGATGCCGAGGCTGTCCTCCGTTACGCGCCGCCTGCCGGCGAGCGTGCTGCGAAAGTCGGGTCACATCGCGAGGCCGCCGCACAGTACGCGCGCGCGCTCCGCTATGCAGCGGAAGCTGAGCCGTCCGCACGCCTCGCGCTCCTCGAGGAGTACGCGCAGGAGGGACACGCGATCGGCGAGTACGCAGAGTCGATCCGAGCGCGACGTGAGGCGATCGAGCTGAGCAGAGCCCTCGGGGACGTTCTGCGAGAGGGCGACAACCTCTCGTCCCTCGTGCTTCCGTGCATCGCCTCGTACCTGAACGCGGAAGCGGAGCAGGCCAGCCGAGATGCAATCGAGCTTCTCGAAGGGGTTCCACCGAGCATCGAGCTCGGGTTCGCCTATGCGTTGCAGGGCTACCTCCGCATGCTCGACCGAGACAACGCGGAAGGCGTCGAGTGGAGCCAGAAGGCACTCGAATTGTCCGAGCAATTCGACGACGTCGAGCTGCGCGCCAACGCACTGAACCTCATCGGCACCTCGCGGCTGATGGCGGGCGAGATCGACACGGGCACACGCTTCCTCGAGCAGAGCCTCGAGCTCGCGCTCGAGCACGATCTCCAGTACCGAGTCGTCTCGGCGTACAGCATGCTCGGCTCGGGGCTGGGTGAAATGTACGAGCTCCGGGATGCCGAACGCTGGCAACGCGAGCAACTCACCTATGCGCGTACCCACGAGTTCAACGACTCGTACATCCGCTCGTGGCTCGCCGCCACCCTCGTCTACCGGGGTCGGTGGGACGAAGGTGCCGAGATCGCGGCCGAGCTTCTCACGAAAGACGTCTCGGTGATCAGCCGGATCACCGCGTTGATCACGCTCGGCCGTGTCCGCGTCCGTCGCGGTGACCCAGGGGTAGAGGAGGTGCTCGACGAGGCACTCGAGCTGTCGCAGCCTGGCGGACATCTCCAGCGCCTGGGTCATGTCCACGGCGCACGCGCCGAGGCCGCATGGCTCGTCGGCGACACCGAGCGAGGACTTGCCGAGGCGCGAGCCGCTTACGGCCTGGCGGTCGAGAAGCGTCACCTCTGGTTCGCAGGCGAGCTCGCGTACTGGCAGTGGAAGTGCGGCGGGCTGGAGAGCGCTTCCGACTGGATCGCAGAGCCGTATCGCCTGCAGATCGCGGGTGACCCGGCCGGTGCCGCAACGGCGTGGGCAGCGCACGACTGTCCCTACGAGTCCGCTCGAGCATTGGCCGAGGCTGACGACGACGAAGCTCTCCTCCACGCGCTCGCAGAGTTCGAGCGGTTGGGAGCGCGTCCCGCCGCGCAGCACGTGCGGCAGAGGTTGCGCGCCCGCGGCGCGTCCGTGCCACGCGGTCCGCGTGCATCGACCCGCGGGAACCCGGCTGCTCTCACCACACGCGAGCTCGAGGTGCTGCAGCTCGTCGCCGAGGGGCTGCGCAACGGCGAGATCGCAGACCAGCTCGTGCTGTCACGGCGCACGATCGACCATCACGTCTCCTCGATCCTCCGCAAGCTTGGCGTCCGGACTCGTGGTGAGGCCACCGCCGCGGCCTACGAGCTCAACCTGCTCCAAGACCGGTAGGCGCGGCCGCCAATGTAGGCAATCCCACCGATGTCGCATCGGCGCGACGTCCCTACCGTCGATCCGGTAATCGACAGGAGGGAGCGCGATGGAGACGTACGTGATCCAGCGCCGAGGCGGGTGGCGCACGCCGGAGGAGCTCGAGGACGCCGTAGCGCGTTCCGTCGCCGAAGGGGAGCGGATGTCTGCCGAGGTCGCCTGGATCCGCAGCTACGCGCTCAGAGAGCGGGACGGGAGCATCGGGACGATCTGCGTCTACCAGGCCTCGAGTCCCGAGGCAGTTCGCCGCCATGCAACGGCCGCGGGCCTTCCGGTTGACGAGATCGTCTCGGTCGCAGATGTCGTGGTCATCCGTCCGGATCCCGAGCCTGTCGCAACTCGAGAGGGGGAATCGTCATGAAACGTCTGCTACCAGCGGTGCTTCTCCTGGTGCCGGTGCTCGTGGTCGCCGGCCTCGCAACGGCAAACTCGGGCCCGAGCAAGCAACTGCGCGAGGTCGAGCAAGCGACGAGGCAGTACCGCGACGTCGCGCAGGCAGTGAGTGCCGGGTACGGGGAGTTCAAGGACAAGGACGGCATCGCGTGCATCGCCCTTCCCAACGTCGGAGGCATGGGCGTGCACTACGTGAACGGCAACCTCGTCGGAGACACGGTGCTCGACCCGCTGCGACCGGAGTCGCTCGTCTACGCGGTTGGCGGCGCGGGCCGACTCAAGCTCGCCGCCGTCGAGTACATCGTCTTCGCCGACGCGTGGGACGCGCAGCACGACGATCCGCCGTCGCTCTTCGGGGCGACGTTCGACCTCACGCCGAGCCCGAATCGGTTCGACATCCCGGCCTTCTACGCCCTGCATGCGTGGATCTACCGTGGAAACCCGACCGGGACGTTCGCACCCTGGAACCCGAAGGTGACCTGCCCCGGCTAAAGGCCGACTGGTACGCGGTGGGCGCCGGGCTGGGGGAAAGGTGCCCGGCGCCTCCGCGCACGTCGTGATCAGCGTGCCGCAGCTGGCAGAAGCTCCTGCCCGAAGGCGGCCCGCTCGACGAACTGCCCGATCCCTGGCTCAGCGACGAGGTTCCCGTTCTCCACGAGCACCGAACCGCGCAGGAGCACAATCTCCGGAGAGCCCGTCACCTCGGTTCCTTCATACAGGTTGTAATCGGTCTTCGAATGCTGGGTTGCGGCCGTGATCAGGTGCCGCTTCTCGGGGTCGAAAACCACGATGTCGGCGTCCGAGCCCGGCGCGATCGTGCCCTTCCGCGGGTAGAGGCCGAAGAGCTTCGCCGGGTTCGTCGCGAGCAGCTCGACCATCCGGTTCAGCGAGATCCGACCGGTGCGGACGCCGAACTCGTGGATCATGTGCAGTCGATTCTCGAGGCCCGGGCCGCCGTTCGGGATCTTCGAGAAGTCGTCCTTCCCCATCGACTTCTGTCCGTCCCAGAGGAACGCGCAGTGGTCGGTCGAGATGGCCGAGAGGATGTCGGAACGCACTGCATGCCAGAGCACTTCCTGGTTCTCCCGATCGCGCGGGGGCGGCGTGTACACGTACTTCGCGCCCTCGAAGTCGGGCCGCTCGAGATGCGTGTAGTCGACGAAGAAGTACTGCGTGCAGGTCTCACCCCAGACGTCCCAGCCCTGCTCGCGCGCGCGGGCGATCGGCTCGACCGCCTCGCGACAGGAGACGTGGACGACGTAGAGCGGTGCACCCGCGATTCGCGCCAGCTGAATCGCGCGGTTCGTCGCCTCTCCCTCGAGCTCGGGCGGGCGTGTGAGCGCGTGGAAGTGCGGCGCCGTGTTCCCGGCCTCCAGCGCCTGCTTCACCAGCACGTCGATGGCGTCGCCGTTCTCCGCGTGCACCATCACGAGCGCGCCCGTCTGCGCGGCGACCTCCATCGTGCGGAAGAGCGTCTCGTCGTCGACCATCAGCGCGCCCTTGTATGCCATGAAGAGCTTGTACGAGGTGATGCCCTGCCCGGGTAGCCGCGCCAGCTCCTCGAGCGTGCCGCCCTCTTGCAGGTCGGTCACCGCCATGTGGTAGCCCATGTCGATGACCTGCTTGCCGTTGGCCTTGCCGCGCCACTCGTCGAGCGCCTCCGCGAACGTCGCCCCCTTGGGCTGGATCACGAAGTCGACGTGGCAGGTCGTGCCGCCGAACGCGGCTGCTGTCTGCCCGGACTGGACATCGTCGATCGTGACCGTGCCGCCAAACGGCATGTCGAGATGCGTGTGAGGATCGACGCAGCCGGGGAGGACGTACTTCCCGGAGGCGTCGATCACGCGGTCGGCGTCGACGTCGAGCGACTCCCCGATCGTCGCGATCCGTTCGTCCTCGACGTAGACGTCTCCGACGTAGTCATCGGCGGCGGTGATGATCCGCCCACCCTTGATCAGAACCGACACGTCAACTCACTTCCTTCCGAAACTCCCGGCCGCCCGGGCCCGTGCCCGAGCGGCTGGGAGCGCTGTCGCTTTCTGCTTACTCGCCGCCCGGAGTCACCTCGACCTCGGGCTTCGTCCAGTCGTTGCCGTTCACGTCCTCCCCGTCCTCCTCGAGAGCGGCGACCGCAGCCTCGGCGAGGTCGGTCCGGAACGCGTCGTTCGTGGCAGGCGTCTTGATGATGTCGTAGTCCGTCGCGATCTGGTTCGTGACGTCGAAGGACTCCTGATCCATCACGCCGATGCCTTTGATCGCCGGCCAGATCAGCGCGTTGATCTCGTTCATCTGCCACGTCTGGTGACCCTCGCCGAGCGTCGGTCCGTTGGCCAGGACGGTGTCGACGCAGCTGTCCGGGTTGTCCCTGCAGTAGATCCAGCCACGGAAGCTCGCCTTGAGGAACCGGGTCGCGATGTCCTGGTTGGCCGGGTCCGCGATCCAGTCGCCACGGACGAAGATGCCGTCCTCGAGCGCGCCCGTGCCGAGCTCGGACATCAGGAACACGTTGAGGTCCTCCGGCGTGTACAGCTCGCCGGTGTCGGGGTTCTCGACTTCGAGCACCTGGGCCAGCTCGTTGTAGGTCATCGCTGCCGCTGCGTCGACCTCGCGGTTCAGGAAGAGGTTCATGTCGAACGGCTGCGCCACGATCTCGGTGTCCTTCTGAGGATCGATGCCGTTCTTCGTCAGCGCCGCGAAGAGCTTGTGCTCGTTCCCGCCGAGCCAGACGCCGACCTTCTTCGCGCGGAGATCGGTGATCTCATCGAGACCGCTGTCCGCCCACGTGAGCTCGGTCATCCCCGATCGGGTGAAGACCTGCCCGATGTTCACGAGGTCCTCGCCCTGGTCACGGGTCGCAAGCAGGCTGTCGAGCCAGTTGATCCCGAACTCCGCCTGGCCGCCCGCAACGACTTGCTCGGGGACGATGTCCGGCCCTCCGGGCCTGATCGTGACATCGAGGCCTTCGTCCTCGTAGAAGCCCTGCTCGACGGCGGCGTAGTAGCCCGCGAACTGCGACTGCACGACCCACTTGCTCTGCAGCGTGACGGGTGTGAGGTCTTCGGCGGCGGCCTCGTCGTCGCCCCCGCCGCACCCTACGACCGCGAACGCGGCCACGGCAGTCGCGAGCATTGCGAGCAGCGCCCACTTCCTGCTCCTCATCTGTCTGTCTCCCTTCGCTTCAGCCTGTCCGTTCAACCGTGCAACCCTACTCCGCTCTCGCTCCGCGCATCGACGGATGCCACCCCATGGCGATGCGCTCCGCGACGGCGACCGCGCCGTAGAAGAGGATCCCGAGAAAGCTTGCGATCACGATCCCTGCCCAGGCCTGGTCGAACGCAAAGATTCCGACCCACCTGCGGATCTGAACTCCCAGTGCGCCCGGCGCTCCCCCGAAATAGTCGCCCACGATGGCGCCGATCATGGCGAGCACGGTCGCGACCTTCAACCCCGAGAAGACGTACGGCAGCGAGTTCGGGAGCCGAACGCGCCTGAAGACAGTGAGCTCGCTCGCCGCATACGACCGCATCAGCTCGATCGACGACGCAGGAACCGAGGTCAGGCCCTTCATGGTGTTCACGAGCACCGGGAAGAAGCAGAGGATCGCGGCGATCGCGATCTTCGACGACATGCCGGTGACGCCGAACCAGTTGTTCGTGATCGGTGCGAACGCGATGATCGGCACCGCGCCCGCCGCGATCGCGTAGGGCAGGATCGCGGTTCGCAAGAGCCGGAAACGCGAGATGACGGCTGCCGCGAGAAACCCCGCGCTGCAGCCGATCACGAAGCCCGCTACGGCCTCGCGGAACGTGAAGAAGGCGGCGCTCCAGAGCTCGCCCCAGTCCGACCTGAGCGTGCCCACGATGTCCAGCGGTGCCGGCAACAGGAAGTCCTCGACGCCGAACAGGCGCACGGCGCTCTCCCAGAAGACGATCGCCGCCACGAACACGGCGAGCGCCGGCAGCCACTCCTGCGAGTGCCTGCGAGCTGTCGTCACGAAGTCTCCTCGCTCACCGCAAGCTCACCCTCGCCGGGCGCGGTGCTCCCCTCGTCGAGACCACCTTCGCGAAGGTGGTCTCGGACGGCCGTGACGAACTCGAAGAAACGTGGCTCCTCGCGCGTGTCGGCGTTCCTCGGCTGGGGAAGGTCCACGTCGACGATCGCTGCGATCCGGCCGGGTCGCCTCGACATGACGACGACCCGGGTAGAGAGGAACACGGCCTCGGCGATCGAGTGCGTCACGAAGATCACGGTGCTCTCGCTCCGCTCCCAGATCCGGAGCAGCTCGGCGTTCAGGCGCTCGCGCGTCATCTCGTCGAGCGCGCCGAACGGCTCGTCCATGAGCAGCAGGGCTGGTGAGAACGAGAGAGCGCGGGCGATCGACACGCGCTGCTGCATCCCGCCCGAGAGCTGCCAGGGATGGTGCTCGCCGAACCCGTAGAGCTCGACGAGGTCGAGCAGCTCCTCGACCCGCTTCGCCCTGGCCTCGCGGCTCCACCCCATGAGCTCCAGGGGGAGAGCGATGTTCTTCGCGACGGTCCGCCAGTCGTAGAGGACGGCGTCCTGGAACACGATTCCATAGTCGCGATCCAGTCGCGCCTGCCGGGCGCTCTTCCCGTTCACCACGACCTCGCCCGAGGTCGGGTCGACGAGGTCGCCGACGACGCGGAGGAGAGTCGATTTCCCGCAGCCCGAGGGGCCGATCAGGGAGACGAACTCGCCGGGGAGCACGTCGAGGTCGATCGACTGGAGCGCGGTGACGCCACCCGCGCCGAACGACTTGGTCACGCTGCGGAGCGAGACGACCGCTTCGCTCGTCATGCGACGTGCTCCGGTGCGCGCCTCACGACGAGGCGCTCCGCGACGAGGACGGCGAGGAAGAACGTGATCCCGAGAAGCGCTGCGATCACGTTCGTCGCCCAGAGCCTCGTCGGAGCCGTGATGTAGTACTGGTTGAAGTTGAGGATCGCTCCGCCGAGACCGTTCTGGATCGACGCGGGCAGCTCCCCGATGATCGCTCCGACGACGCTCGCGGGCGCGGCGATCTTGAGGGCCGCGAAGATGAACGGGAGAGCGGCGGGGAACCGCAGCTTCCACAGGATCCTCCAGGTGCCGGCGGCATACGAGCGCATCAGCTCGAGCGCACGCGGGTCGACCGAGGCCAGTCCACGCATCGTGTTGATGGTGACCGGGAAGAACGTGAGGTAGGCGGCGATGACGGACACGGCTCCCCAATCCTTCAGTCCCGGCGGAAGCCTCGGGTTCACCCAGACCACGACCATCGGAGCGACAGCCAGGATCGGGATCGTCTGCGACGCGACGATGTACGGAAGAAAGCCGCGCTGGAGAAGCCTTGAATGGGCGAGCAGTGCGCCGAGGGTGAAGCCGAACACCGCCCCTAGAGCGAAGCCGACGGCGGCCTCCTTCGCGGTGAACAACGCCGCGTCCCAGAGGATGCCGATGAGCAGCGGGCCGTTGCGTCGCGAGGGCTCGAAGAGCGTCCCGACGATGTCGTGGATGTGCGGCATCGTCCGGTCGTTCACCTCGAACTGGCCGATGCGGAGGCCCGTCGCTTCTCCGAGCGCCCTGAACCCCTCCCACAGACCCCAGAGAACGGCGAGGACGGCGAGGAAGAGCCCGACGCTCGCGGCCCCACGCCGGACGCGCTCCGACCGAAGAAGCGCCGGTCGCGCCGGAGCCGTGGCGACGTAGCCCATCGCGCTATTCCACCACACTCAATCTGCGCAGTCGTCGCCGGATAAGCTCGCGCCCGTGCCTCTGCAAGCGAGCCGCACGGTCGACGAGCTGAAGGAGCTCCGCGAGCTCACCGGTGACGAGGACGGCGCTCAACGGGTCGCATGGACGGACACCTGGGAGACCGCGCGCGACTGGCTGCGCGGCAAGCTCGGCGGCACCGGGGTCCGCGAGCAGGTCGACGCCGCAGGGAACCAGTGGTTCACGCTCTCCGGCAGCTCGGAACGAGCGGTGCTCATCGGCGGTCACATCGACTCCGTTCCGAACGGCGGCTGGCTCGACGGCTGTCTCAACGTCGTAGCCGGAGTCGAGGTCGTGAGACGGATCGCCGAGGAAGGCACGCCTCCGGTGACTATCCGCCTCGTCAACTGGGCGGACGAGGAGGGCGCCCGCTTCGGTCGGAGCCTGTTCGGGTCGAGCGCCGCGGCAGGCTCGATGACCGATCAGGACGAGCTGCGCCAGCTGACGGACCGCGACGGGATCGCACTCCCCGACGCGCTGGCCGAGCACGGCGTGGACCTTGACCGGGCGCTCGATGCGACAGCGGAGCTCCGGAGCGCGGCTGCGTACCTGGAGCTGCACATCGAGCAGGGGCCCGTCCTCGAGTCGCTCGAACTCCCACTCGGCGTCGTCCTCGGGACCTTCGGAGTCGAACGCCACCGCATCACCTGGCGCGGCCAGGCAGCGCATGCGGGATCCACACCGATGGATCAGCGTCGAGATGCACTGGCCGGGGCCGCCAAGCTCGCGCTCGAGATCCGCGAGATCGCCGCGCGTACGGGCGACGGCGCCGTGTGCACGTCCGGTGGAGTCGTCTGCAAGCCGGGCATCGTCACGTCTGTCGTCGAGACCGCAGAGCAGCTCCTCGACCAACGCCATCTCGACGCCCGCAAGCTCGCTTCGCTGCTCTCCCAGGCCAAGGAGGCGAGCAAGCGGTTCGCCGCCGAGGAGTCGCTCGACGTCGAGTTCGAGCGCATCTGGTCGATCGAGCCGATCCTGTTCGACGACACGCTCCTCGGCTTCTGCGACGAGGCGATCCTGGAGGTCACCGACACGGCGCACCGCCTTCCGTCGGGCCCGCTCCACGACGCGGCCGAGGTGGCGAGGGCTGGCGTCCCGACGGTGATGCTGTTCGCCCAGAGCCTGCGCGGCCTGTCGCACACGAAGCTCGAGGACACGAAAGAGGAGCACCTCGAGCTCTCGGTCGCCGCTCTCGACCGCCTCGCCTCGAAGACGATCGACTGGGTCGCCGCAGGCGGCGGGCGCTGACCCGTGTGCCCTCTGAGGACGAGCTCGCGGCCGTCGCCGAGCTCGTCGCGACGCTCCAGGCTCGCCCGCAGGACCGCATTCCCTTCTTCGGCGACACACCGCAGGAGATAGCCGCCTGGCTCGAATCGTGGGAGCCGGCGTGGCATCGATCGAGTCGGGTTACCGATGGAGACGTTGGGCTCTCGGGCTACATCGGCGCAGAGCTCGACGAGTCGCTCGGGCGCTGCTGGATCCACGGGCCACTCGTCGCCGAAGCACCGTGGGAAGAGACTGCGGCCGAGCTCTTCGAGGCGCTTCTCACCGACGTCGTGCCACGTTCGATCGAGGATCACGAGCTCGCCGGAGACGTCGCGAACGAGCGACTCGCCGCCTTCGCCTCACGCCATGGGTTCAGAACGGGCGCCGTCCACCACCTCATCTCGCTCGCTGCGTCCGACATCGAGCGACTCTCGGCATCGCACATCTCGACGATTCGCCCGGAGCACAGGCAGGCCTTTCTGGCGCTCCACTCCGAGCTGTTTCCCGGCACGTACTACTCGGGTAGCCAGCTCCTCGAGCAAGCGGACTCCGATCAGGCGGCCGTGCTGGGTCTCGTCTCGGGCGGTGAGCTCGTTGGGTACGCGGCAGGCCGGATCGACGAAGGCGGAAACGGCTACGTCGACTTCGTGGGAGTCGTCCCGGCGAGACGACGCGAGGGCCACGCACGCGCGCTCGTGTCGGCGCTCTGCCGAACGCTGCTCGCACGCAAGCCGATCGAGCGGGTGAGCCTCACGGTCAGCGGGGAGAACGTCGCCGCGCTCGCGCTCTACGACGCGCTCGGGTTCGAGCGCACCTCGAGCGCCATCGGGTACCGGCGACGCCCGGAGCCCGCCGCCTGAGATCTGGTGCTTCCCCGCGCTCGGCTGTAGGGCGATACTCCCTACTTCGAACGAGCGAAGGAGAGGAACCATGGCCCTGAGCTTCGGCGTCACCGTCCTTCCCGACCCTCCGGCCTCGCGCCTGGTGGAGCTCATGCAGCTCGCCGAGAGCCACGGCTTCGAATACGGCTGGACCTACGACTCGCCGATCCTCTGGCACGAGTCGTATCCGCTGCTGACCATGGCGATCCAGGCGACAACCCGGATGAAGTTCGGCCACTGCGTAACGAACCCGGGCACGCGCGAGCCGACGGTGACGGCGAGCGGCTACGCCACGCTGCACGCCATCTCGGGCGGGCGGATGGTCATGGGCATCGGCCGCGGGGACTCGGCGCGGCGTGTGATCGGCTACCAGCCGGTAAAGATGGCCGAGTTCGAGCGATCGCTCGTGATGATGAAAGAGCTCATGAACGGCCGGAAGGTCGAGTGGAACGGCAAGGAGCTCGAGCTGACCTGGGCGCTAAAGGATCCGCCGATCGAGATGTGGGTGGCGGGATACGGACCGCGTGCTCTCGCGGTCGCCGGCCGCGTCGGTGACGGCGTCATCATCCAGCTTGCCGACCCGCAGATCATCCAGTGGATCATGGACACGGCTCGCAAGTCAGCCGAGGAGGCGGGGCGCGACCCGGCTGCCCTCAAGTGTCATGTCTGTGCGCCCAGCCACATCTCCGACGACATCGCCGACGCGCGCGAGCAGGTGCGCTGGTTCCCGGCGATGGTCTCGAACCACGTCATGGACCTGGTCGAGCGGTACGGCTTCGAGTCCGAGATCCCCGAGGCGCTGACCGAGTACGTCAAAGCGCGGAAGTTCTACGACTACAAAGACCACAGCCGCGTCGGCGCAAAGCACGGTGAGTTCGTAACCGACGAGATCTGCGACCGGTTCTGCGTCCTCGGGACCGCGGAGCAGGCCGCCGAGAAGCTCAAGGAGCTCGAGTCGATCGGCGTCGACCACTTCAACATCTACCTCATGACCCACAACCAGGAGGAGACCCTGGAGGCCTACGGGAGCGACATCATCCCTCAGTTCTCGGGCGTCGCCGCCTGAGCCTCAGAAGATCGTCTTTCCGAGAGCGCTCGCGACGAGCTCGACCGCGGTGAGCGCGGTCGTGTTCTCGCGGTCGAGGATCGGATTGACCTCGACGACCTCGAGCGATCCGGCAAGTCCGGACTCGGCCACGAGCTCGAGCGCGAGGTGCGCCTCGCGGTAGGTGAGACCGCCGCGCACGGGCGTTCCCACCCCGGGCGCGAGCTCCGGGTCGAGAGCGTCCATGTCGAGCGAGACGTGCACGAAGCCACCGCCTGCGATGCGGTCGAGCGCCTCGTGAACGGCTCGCTCTACGCCGACGCGGTCGATCTCACTCATCGTGAACACCCGCACGCCAGCCTCTCGGAGCAGGTGTCGCTCACCGTCGTCGAGCTGCCGGACACCGAGCAGCGCCACGCGCCGTGCGTCCACCGCGGGCAGAGACCAGGCTTCGCTCTCGAAGCCCGCCCCAGCGAAGCCGAGAGCAGCCGCCAACGGCATGCCGTGGACGTTCCCCGACGGGCTCGTGTCCGGCGTGTTGATGTCGGAGTGCGCGTCGATCCAGAGCACTCCACCCGGGCCGTGGGCCGTCGCCAGGCCACCGAGCGTGCCCAGCGCGACCGAGTGGTCGCCACCGAGGACGAGCGGGACGGCACCGGCGGAGGTCTCCTCCACGACCTTGGCGGCGATCCTCTCGCAGGTCGCCTTGATCTCCGGAAGGAAACGCGCTCGCTCGTCCCGCAGCGCGGTCGCCTCGGGAACCGCGGTCTCCACGTTGCCGTGGTCTCGCACCACGAGCCCGAGGCTCGCGAGCCGCTCCTCGAGGCCCGCGTACCGGATCGCGGACGGGCCCATGTCGACGCCGCGGCGCTCCTGGCCGAGGTCGAGCGCGGCGCCGATGATCGCGACTTCACGTTGCCCGCTCACGGCGCGGAGGCTAGTCGCTCGAGACGACGCGGGTACACTGCGGTGCCGCGGCGAGGTAGCTCAGTTGGTAGAGCACACGGCTGAAAACCGTGGTGTCGCCGGTTCAAGTCCGGCCCTCGCCATCCGGATCTGTCAACTCGGCTGGTACGGTCGCCGGGATGGAGCTTCCGTTCCTCTCGGCGACCGAGCAGGCGCGCCGCGTGAGGTCCGGAGATCTCTCCTCGGCCGAGCTCGTACAGCTCTACCTGGACCGGATCGAACGGCTGGATCCTGCCCTCAACGCGTTCGTCACGGTCCGAGCCGAAGAGGCGCTCGCTGATGCGCGGGCGTCCGATGCCGGCGGTGGCGATGCGCCCTTCCGCGGCGTGCCGATTGCAATCAAGGACCTGACCGCCACCGCCGGCATCCGGACGACCTACTCCTGCCGAGCCTTCGCCGACTACGTGCCGGACTTCGACACCGCCGTCGTGCGCCGCATCCGTGATGCGGGCTTCGTGATCCTCGGCAAGACGAACACGCCGGAGTTCGGAACGGTTGCGTTCACCGAGTCGGAGCTGAACGGAGACACGCGGAACCCGTGGAACTCCGCTTTCACACCGGGCGGCTCGAGCGGCGGTGCCGCCGCGGCTCTCGCGGCAGGGCTCGTGCCCGTCGCGCACGGGACCGACGGAGGCGGGTCGATCCGCATCCCCGCCTCGTGCTGCGGCGTCTTCGGCTTCAAGCCGTCTCGCGGCCGCGTGTCGCCGGCGCCGTTCACATCACTAGAGGGACTGTCGACCGCCGGCCCCATCAGCCGCTCCGTCGAGGACGGGGCCGCGCTGCTCGATGTCCTCGCCGGGCCGGAGCCGGGCGACGCGTGGTGGGCGCCGCCTTCGCAGCGTCCATTCGTCGACGACCTCGGGGACGAGCCGGTTCGCCTTCGTATCGCCGTCACGACGACGCCACCTGTCGACACGCCGGTCGATCCCGATTGCGCGGCTGCCGCGCGATCGACGGCGGCGCTGCTCGAGGATCTCGGTCACTCCGTCATGGACGCCGCGCCGCCGTGGGGAGAGAACGCGCTGATCGACGACTTCATCACGGTCTGGCAGGTGAGCCCGACCTTCTTCCCGGTCGACGCCGAGCTCTTGACCCCGCTCAACCGCGATCTCGCCGCCCGGGCACGGGCGACGTCGGCCGCGGACTATGCCGCTGCCGTCGTTCGGCTCCAGGCGGCGTCGCGTCAGATCGTCGCCTTCTGGGGCGACGTTGACGTCGTGCTCACGCCGACCCTGGCCCTTCCCCCAGTACCCATCGGCTGGCAGCACGAGAACGCCGACGGAGCGATCGAGCAACTTCGCCGGAACACCGTGTTCACACCGTTCACTGCCGTCGCGAACCTCACCGGTCTACCGGCGATGTCGCTGCCACTCCACGGGTCGGGCAACGGGTTGCCGGTCGGAGTGCAGGCGATCGGACCGCCCTTTGGAGACGCGCTTCTGTTCCGCCTGGCTGCACAGCTCGAACGCGCGCGGCCGTGGCACGACAACCGCCCGCCGATCTCCTGACCCAGCGTTAGAGCGTCGGCGTGATGCGTATCTGCTGGCCGGGCGAGGCGTGCAACATCCGAGCGGCGCTCCCTCGGGAGATCGCCACCGACATGTTCCCGTAGCTGTCGAGATAGAGGACGACGTCGCCGGGTCGGGCGTCTGCGAACGTCCTGGCCATGACCGCGTAGTAGTGCTCGCCCGCGAGCTCGAGCTCGAGCTGCGAGCCGAGCGCGATGCCGATGCTTTCAACGTCTTCGCGCGTGAGATTCACGGCGATGTTGCCGAAGCTGTCCACGTACAAAACGGTCGCGACCGCGACGCCGTCACCAAGCTCGGGCGCGGGCAGGTCGAGTGAGATGAGGCCGTCGGGATCCACGGGTGGCCCGAGGGATTCGAGCGGCACGCCGAGCGCGAGGTGCGCGGCCGCAGGTGAGAACAGATCCCGAGCGTGAAAGGTGCGCGAGATCGTCTCGAGCGCGTACTCCGGATTGGCGAGCTCGTGAGCGGCGACGATACCCGCGCGACGTGCTGCCGGAAGGAGAAGGCCGTTGTCCGGACCGATGTACTTCCGGCCGTCCGCGTCCTCGAGCGCAAGCGCTCGTCGGGGACCGCCGACCCCCGGGTCCACGACAGCCAGGTGCACACCTCGTGGCATGTACCCGATCGTGTTCGAGAGCACGAGCGCCCCCTGGAGCACGGCTTGCGGCGGGATCCCGTGGGTGATGTCGATGATCTCCACCTCGGGCGCGATTCGCTTCATCACGCCGTGGCACGTCCCCACGAAGTCGTCCTGAAGCCCGAAATCGGTCAGGAACGTGATGAACACGAGCGGGAGCCTATCGCTGCCGCGAAGGCTCGCTTGCGGGCGCTAAGCCCGGCTGGACCTATTGGTTGCGGCGCAGCGGTGTCGCCGCCGCCGGCTCTCTCCGCACACCTTGGGCCCGCGCGGCCGGATGCGTACGAACGAGGCCGGCGACTGGAGCGGAAGCGGCCTGCCGGCCAGCCTACGGCGCGTCATGGAGCCGAGCTCCGGTGTCCTGCTGGTGTGTCTCTGAGGCCGAGCACGCGCGCAGCATAGTCTCGCGACCGGCGATTCACACGGTCGGCGCAGACTCCGTAGGCGCCTCCGTTTCGGTGCCCGCGGACCGCGGCACGAGCTCGAGCAGCTCGGCCGTCTCGCGTTGGAGACGCGAGAGTTTTGCAGCGAGGATCGCGACGTAGACGAGCACGAAGACGAGGACTACGCCGTAGGCGACTGCGACGTACTCGCCCGGGCTCATTGAAGCGCCTCCCGGAGCGCGCGCAGGTCGGCGTCGATCCGCTTGCCGGCGAGCTCGACCCGATACAGGACGTAGGCAAGCAGGGTGACAGCCGCCCACATGACACAGAACGCCGTGAACATCGACGCGGTCATCTGCGGGCCTTCGCGCGTGAAGACGGTCGGGTGGACAAGGTCGTCGGCCAGGCGGATCGCCAGAAAGCTCACCGGGATGAGCACCACGCCGAAGAGGGCGTACACGGCAGACGAGCGCGCGCGCCGGGGACCCTCCGGAAGCGAGAACCTCACCATGAAGTAGGCGCAGTAGAAGAGGAAGAGCACGAGGAAGAGCACGAGCTGGTCGGAGTCCCAGCTCCACCAGACGCCCCATGAGGTTTTCGCCCAGAGGGACCCGGTGATGAGCGTGAGACTGCCGAAGATCGTCCCCTGGTGGACCGCAACGTAGCTCTCCAGGTCGTATCGCTCCTCGCCTCGCCAGAGGAGGAGCAGCGCCTTCAACGCGCCGAGACCGAAGCAGAAGTACGCCGTCAGCGCGATCGGGACGTGGATGTAGAAGATTCGCTGCCGCACCCCCTCGATGTCCGCCTCGGGCGCGACGAAGAACGCGAGAAAGAGGCCGAGCGCGAGCAGTCCGCCGGTGAGCAGCGCGAGACTCGGAACACTACGAAGAGAGGATGCGCTCAGGAGGCCCTATTCCGTGACGACGTACTCGAAGGACGCCCACGAGAGTACCGCGAAGACCGCGTCATACAACAGGAGGAGCAGGAGGTAGCGCTCACCCTCGGGCGAGATCGCAGCTCCGACGCCACCGACGATGAGCGGGATCGTGAGTGGCAGGAGGATCAGCGGCAGGAGCAGCTCCCGGGACCGGCCTGCGGCCGCCATCGCCGCCATGAGCGACCCGACCGCGCAGATGCCGATATCGGCCAGGACGACGCCGGCGATCGCGGTCGCATCGAGCGGAGCGAAGAAGAGAACGAATGCCGGCAACGCGACGACCTGCGTGGCGAGGAGGAACGCGAGGGTCGCGAGGGTCTTCGCGAGCCAGATGCTGCTCCGATCGCACGGGGCGAGGACGAGTGCGTCCAGGACGCCGTGCTCGTGCTCCGGAACCCACGCCCGAGCGAGCCCGAGCAGCGCGGTGAACACGATCGCCACCCAGAGCAGCCCGTAGGCGGCTTCATCGCCCGTGCCCTCCGGGAGCGAGAAGTGGAAGACGACGAGCGTCGAGAGGACGAACAGGAGCATGGCAGGCAGCGTGTCGCGAGCCCGGAGCTCCACGCGCAGGTCCTTCCGCGTCAGCGCGGCAACATCCGCCAGGTACGTCATCCGAGCGCGAGACTCGAGGTAGCCAAACGGTCGAGGCGACCCGGGTCGTGCGTCGACACGACGAGCGTGCGTTGTCGCTCGGGGTCTGGGAGCTCCGCGTCGAGCAGCGACGCACCTTGCTCGTCGAGAGAGGCGAACGGCTCGTCGAGCACGAGGAGATCCGGATCGTGGAGCAGCGCCCGGCACAGCGCAAGCCGCTGCGTCATCCCGCGCGAGTACGCATCGACACGCTCGTTCCGAGCCTCCCAGAGGCCGAACCGCTCGAGGAGCATGCCGATGCGCTCCCTGCGCTCGGGAACACGGTAGAGCCGGCCGAAGAGATCGAGGTTCTCGAGGGCGGTCAGCTCGCGGTACACGAGCGGCTCGTGCGAAAGGAAGCCGATTCGCCCGCGGTCGACCTCGACGTCGAGGTTGCCGCGAGACGGCGCCGCCAACCCGACGAGAAGCCGCAGAAGCGTCGTCTTCCCGGATCCGTTCGGTCCTGTAACGACGAGCATCTCCCCGCGCGCCAGCTCGAACGACACGCCGCGGAGTGCGCGTCGTGATCCGAATCGTTTCTCGACGTCCCTGGCGCTGATCACGCCCAGACGCTACTCCAACGGCATCCGCTACTCGACCAACGAGAGCACGATCGAGCTGCCGGCGCCCGTCCCGGTCATGAAGAAGTCGTCACCTTCGATCGCGACCCGCATCGCCAGAATCTGGCCCTTCATAGTTACGGGGGCCGTGCTTCCGCTGTCGCTCTCCTGCGCGATCGTCACGAGCGTGCACGGGTCGAAGATGATCCCCTCGAGGTAGATATCGGCACCACGGACCTCCAAGTCCTCGATGTCCTTGCTGCATATCTCCTCAGGCACCGGCCCGTCGTCGACCGTCGGCGTCGTGACATTCGGCGGGACGAAGAACAACAGGTCCTCGGTGTAGGGACGGAAGTCGTGACCGTCGCCCTTGATCGTGATCTGGCGCGCGACGACGGTGATGTTCCCCGACACGTTGTCCGCGTCGACGGTGAACTTGTCGGCGCAGTAGACGCCGTCCGGAATCGTGCCGCCGTCCGCGTCGAACAAGAGCTCGCCTGCGAGCGGGTTGGTGCACCCGTAATCCTCGAAGTCGGAGACCGTGAAGAACTCCGGCCAGCTCATCCGCGCGCTCGGCGTCGGGCTCGGGTTCCCGCCAAACGAGTTCCCCGGGTCGATCGACGGCGCACAGCCGGGGTCGTAGTCCGCGGCGCGGTACGTCGCCTGCGTCGTATACGAGCCCTGGCCCTCGACCGTGTACGCCCCGTCAGAGTGGACGCGTCCGCGTATTCGCTGATCGTGACCGTCGTGCGTGAGCGCGTCCTCGACGCATCGGTACTCGTGCGCGTAGATCGCAAGGCGCCCGCCGTTGACGCGCTCGGCGACCGCGCGCCTCGAGACAGCAGGCTCGAGAAGCCCGAATAGCCCGCCGAAGAAGCTTCCCGTCGCGTGGGTGACGACGACCTCGATCTTCGTGTAGTCGGGCTGTCCGCCCCCACCAACGCCGGCCACGGGATCGTCCGAGACGTAGGGGAACTCCACGTAGGGCTCCGGTGCATCCGGCATGTTCCTGTGTACGTACTCCGCCGCTTTCGCCTCTGCCGAATTCTTGTCCGGGAGCTCGCGGGCGGCGGCGAGCGCGGCGGCGTCAGCAGCGTCCTGCGCCGACTTCTTGATCACGTACCAGTAGCCGATGTCGACCGCGATCGCTCCCAGCCCGAGAAACAGGGGTAGCAGCATCGCGAAGAGCACCACGGTCTGTCCGGCCTCGTGTCTGAGGCGGCCCACGACGCCAAAGTCTAGGACCGGCCTCGGAGGACGCCCCCGATCTAGACCAGCACGTCCAGAGCGACGAACCCGAAGAAGACGACGCTGATGACGCCGTTCACGGTGAAAAACGCCGCGTCGAGCCGGCGCAGATCGCCCGGCCGTACTAGCGAGTGCTCGTATGCGAGCAGGACTGCGACGGCGAGGACCCCGAGCCAGTACAAGAGATCAACTCCGAGCCCAAGCCCGGCAAGTGCCAGGAACGCGACGGTCAGCAGATGGAAGACCCGCGCGGTCGCGAACACCGCGCGGTCGCCGAAGCGCGTCGCCCAGGAGTGGATTCCCTCTTCGCGGTCGTGATCCAGGTCGAAGAGCGAGTAGAAGAGGTCGAACCCGGCAACCCAGAAGAGCACACCGGCCCCGAGCGACCATGCTTCCCAGGGCGCCGTGCCGGAGATCGCGAGCCAGGCCGCAACAGGTGCGAGGCCGATGCAGGCACCGAGCCAGAGATGGCACAGCCACGTGACGCGCTTCAGGTACGGGTACACGACGAACATCGCAACGGGGATCGGCCAGAGCCACCGCACCACCGGCTCGAGCTGGAACACCGCGACCAGGTAGATGGCGAAGGCGGCCGCGCAGAATGCGGCTACCTGCGCACGCGTGAGCGCACCGCTCGGCAGCTCACGCGAGGCAGTCCTCGGGTTGCGTGCATCGAGCTCGGCGTCGACGAGCCGGTTCACGGCCATCGCCAAGGTTCGGGCGCCGGCCATCGCGATCGTCACCCAGACCATTGCCGAGAGACCAGGCCAGCCGCCGGCAGCGAGGAACGCTCCGACGTAGGCAAACGGAAGCGCAAAGACGGTGTGCTCGATGCGGACGAGCGATGCGAGCCGCCGCGGCAGCGCCACGGTCGCCGTGCTCGCGGTCACGTTTGGCGGTGGGCGCTCGCCGCGTCGCCCGCGGCAAGCTCCAGCCCGTGCCGTAGTGCAGGACGAATCACGGCGAAGCCGTCGCGACATCCGCCCGGCGACCCGGGGAGGTTGACGATCAGTGTCGCTCCGCGAAGCCCCGCGGCGCCTCTCGACAGGAGTGCGTGAGGTGTCCTCGAAGCCGCGTCCGAGCGAATCGCCTCCGCAACACCAGGCGCGTCGCGATCGAGCACTCGCCGCGTCGCTTCGGGTGTGACGTCCCGAGGCGCAAAGCCCGTACCGCCTGTTGTCAATATGAGCAACGCAGATTCCGCGAGCTCGGCGAGCGCCTGAGAGATGTCGTCAGCGTCATCCGGGACGACTCGGCGCACGACTTCGTAGCCATCCTCTCGGAGAAGCTCCTCCAGCGTCTCGCCACTCGCGTCATCGCGCTTGCCGGCGTGCACGCCGTCCGAGACCGTCAGCACAGCGGCCCTCATGCGGGGGCTTTCGTCTTCTCGACGAGTCGGACGTGGGAGATCGTGAGCTCCTTGTCGATTGCCTTCACCATGTCGTAGATCGTGAGCGCGGCCACCGTCGCTGCGACGAGCGCCTCCATCTCCACTCCAGTCTGCGCGGTCGTCTCCGCCGAGGCCTCGATCTCGACCGATGCTTCCGCGACGCGGGCCTGAACGTCGATATGCGTCAACGGCAGCGGGTGACACAACGGAACGAGCTCCGCGGTGCGCTTCGCGGCCATGATCCCCGCCAGCTGCGCGGTGACGAGGGCGTCCCCCTTCGGGAGCTCGTGGAGCCGCCGAACAGTCGCAGGCGCCATCTCGACCGTCGCTCGCGCGACCGCCTGCCGGCGGGAGTGCGGCTTTCCACCGACATCCACCATCCGGATTCCACCGTCGTCGTCGATATGCGAGAGATCGTCCATTGCGTTTGTCAAGGGGCTCCAGCGAGGATGGTAGACGGGTCAGGCACGCGGCCTCGTCTAGCGCGTGACGTTTTCACGTGAAAACGCGACGGCCGGTTCCGCCGCCCCTACGGGCGGCTCACCGGTCGGCAGCTCCAGGGTGAAGACGGTGCGACCCGGACGGGATTCAAGTCTGACGGCACCTTCCATCAACGCTGCTAGCTCCTTCGCTATGGCGAGCCCGAGGCCGCTGCCCGAAGCCACCCCGCCCTCGGCACGGTAGAAGCGCTCGAAGACCGCCTCCTGTGCCCCATCCGGGATACCCGGACCGTCGTCTTCGACAACGAGCTCCGCACGATCGCCGACACGGTGCGCGCGGATGGTGACGTGCGTGCCCGCAGGCGTGTGCACGAGCGCGTTCGCGACGAGCGCTCGCCCGATCTGCCGCACGCGCTCGTCGTCGGCCGCCGCCCACGGTTGGCCGTGCACGGTCGACTCGACCACGTGGCCGGTCGCTGCGGCGAGCGGCCCGAGGTCAGCAGCAAGCCCGCGTGCGGCAGCTCCCAGGTCGACCGGCTCGCGCGAGACGCTCAGCTGTCCGGCGTCGACGCGTGAAAGATCGAGCAGATCGGTCGAGAGCCTCGTCAGGCGTTCCACCTGGCTCTGCATCGTCGCGAGAAACGTCTGTCGCGTCTCCTCGTCCAGCTCCTCGTCGGCGAGCAGCTCCAGGAACCCGCCGATCGAGAAAAGCGGTGTCCTCAGCTCGTGCGAGGCGTTCGCGACGAACTCCTTGCGCGCGTTGTCGAGCTGTGCAAGCTGAACTCGCATGCGGTCGAATGCCCGAGCGAGCTGACCGATCTCATCGTCACCGCGATCGATGACCGGATGGCCGAAGTCCCCACCTGCGATCCGCTCGGCCGCCGTCTCGAGCCGGCGCAGTCGGCTCGCCAGCATTCCGGACGCGAACAGGCCCAGCACGAGCGCAAGGACGAGTGCGAAGCCGGTCGCCACGAGAAGTCGCTGCTCGACGAGCCGGACCGTCGCTAGCGAGTCGGCAAGTGACGCCCGGAAGAGCACGACCGCCTCCGAGTCCACGGGGACAGCAAGATCGCCGTACTCCGCACCGCCGGCCATCACACGGTCGCGCTCGACCTTGCCGCTCGCGATCGCACGTAGAGCTGTCTCGTTGTTCTCGACGTCACGCGAGCGGCTGCCTAGGGAGTCGGCAGCAACCCTCAATGCAAGCGGCTCGCGGGTCAGCACGTCGAAGGCAACGACGCGTGAGTTCGTCGCAAGTGCGGACGAATCGACCGAGTCGCCCCAGAGGAAGAAGTTCTCGGGAAGGGACGCCGCGCGAGGAACCGCAAGCTTCTCGAGCTCATCGAACCGGGCTTCGACGAGCCGCTGCTCGAGTGACGGAATGACGATCACGTACGCGGCACCGAGGGCGGCCGCGACAATGCCCACGAGCGCGATCGCAATCCGTACCCGGATGCCGCCGGGAATCCTCACTCGGATCTGAAGCGGTAGCCGGCCCCCCGGATGGTGATGATGAGCTCGGGCTTCGACGGATCGCTTTCGATCTTCTCGCGCAGATGCCGGACGTGCACGTCGATGGTCCGCGGCTCGCGGTAGTCGGCGCTTCCGCGCAGGTGCTCGAGCAGCTCCCGCCGCGTGTACACGACCCCGGGGCTGGCGGCGAGCACCGTGAGGAGCTCGAACTCGATGAACGTGAGCTGGACGGGCTCCCCGCGAACCTCGACCGTCCGACGAGGGATGTCGATCCGGAGATCGCCGCGGTCGATCAGCTCGTCGCGCTCGCGTGACAGGTGCGGCGCCACGGCCCTCCGCAGCAACGCCCTGATGCGACTTCGAAACTCCCGGATCGAGAACGGCTTGGTGATGTAGTCGTCAGCACCGAGCTCCAACCCGAGGACCTTGTCGAGCTCGTCCCCCCGAGCTGTGAGCATGATGATCGGAACGTTGCTCTCGCTGCGAAGCCGCTTGCAGACCTCGAGACCGTCGAGCTTGGGGAGCATCACGTCGAGCACGACGAGGTCGACTTCCTCAGCCGCGAAACGCTCGAGTGCCTCCTCGCCGTCACGCGCCTGAACGACGCGGTAGCCGTCGCGCTCGAGCGGGTAGGTCAAGAGCGTCTGGATCGAGTCCTCGTCGTCGACGAGAAGGATTGTCGAAGAGTTCGGCATCGAGGCGGTGGGCGAGGCGCGCGGGTGGCTGAACTGCGCTATTGCCAGCCGCCCTACTATAGCCCGGCAATGAATGCGGCTCGGCCCCCGAGGCGGAGGCGGCGGCCGCGCCGCGGCACTGTCGACAGACCGCTGAACGTCCGGCTCGTACGGGCTTCGGCGCTGATCATCGCCCCGGCTGCGCTCGCGTTGCTGTTCTCCATCTCGACGACGGGGACTCTGCCGCCGCCGCCGCTCGACCCAGTCTTCGACGGGGCCGCGGCAGGCGAGCTCGCTTCGCGCCTCTCCGCCGAGTACCCGTCGCGCGTCCCGGGAACTCCCGAGGCCGCGGAGGCGGCGGGCTGGTTCAGCGAGACGATCTCGGCGTTCGGCTTCACGGTCGCGAGCGACGTCTGGCTCGAGGACGTTCCCGACCTCGGGCGGGTCGAGTTGACAAACGTCGTGGCCACGGTTCCCGGGCGATCCGAGCGGTCGATCGTCGTCGTTGCCCACCGCGACAACAGAGGCACCGCCTTCACGTATGGCGACAACGCGTCCGGAACAGCCGCGCTCATCGAGCTCGCACGCGGATTCGCACCTCGTGGAACCTCTGTCGCTCCGCGGCCGAACCGAACGCTGGTGCTCGTCTCCACCGACGGCGGCGCTTTCGGCGGAGCCGGCGCAGCGCGTTTCGCCGAGCACTCGCCGCTCGCAGAGGGTGCGTTCGCTGCGATCGTGCTGGACGGCATCGCGGGCCGAGGCCCGCCGCGGATCTCCATTGCCGGGGACGAACCGCGCTCCCCGACCCCCGCGTTCGTACGAACGGCGGCTGCCCGAGTTCGAGAGCAAGTCGGGGTGGAGCCGAGCCTCCCGAACGTGCCCACGCAGCTCGTCGATTTCGGCCTTCCGTTCGCGACAGGCGAGCAAGGCCCGTTCCTCGCAGCGGGAGTCGCCGCACTCACGCTGACGACGGACGAGCCGGGCGACCCGCCGATCCCGTTCGGTGATCGTGGCGCCGCCCTTTCGATCGAGCGGCTCGACGCACTCGGAGAGGCGACAGAGTCACTCGTCGGGTCGATCGACACGAGCGTCGGGGCGGCCTTTCGGACCCCCGACACGATCTTCCTCGGCGACCGCGTGGCCAGCGGCTGGGCGGCTCGCGTCACGTTGATCGTGGCAGTTGTCCCGTTCGCACTGGGCGTACTCGACCTTCTCGTGCGTGGTCGCAGACGCCAGCTTCCCCTGCGCCCGGCTGCACGCGCGCTCCGCTCACGCCTGCTGTTCTGGCTCTACGCCGGTGTGTTGCTCTGGCTCGCAGGGCTCACCGGGATCCTCCCGACCGGCGCGCCGCTTCCGGTACCACCCTATTCGGCGTACGTCACCAACTGGCCGTTCGCGGGCGCCGCCCTGCTGGTGCTCGCTCTCGTCTTCGGCTGGACCGTCGCGCGCCGCCGCCTTCTGGGTGCACGACGAACGACTCCCGAAGAACGCCTGGCGGGCTACACGGTCGCACTCGCCTGGCTCGGCGCTCTCTCGATCGTGATCGGGCTCGTGAAGCCCTACGCGCTCGTCTTCGTGCTCCCGTCGCTCTACACGTGGCTCTGGCTTCCGCTGCGCACGCGCTTCTGGACACGTGCCGTGCTATTCGGCCTCGGCCTGCTCGGTCCGCTGCTCGGATTCGCGATCCTCGCATCGCAGGTCGGCCTCGGAATCCTCGATACCGCCGTGTACCTCGCCGGTCTCGCGACCATCGGCTACGTGCCCTGGACGACGGTGCTGCTCGGGCTTGCGTGGATCGCGACGGCGGCGCAGCTCGGCGCTCTCGCTCTCGGTCGCTATGCACCCTATGCCGGCGGCCAGGAGCCGGCTCCACCAGGTCCCGTTCGCGCCGGGGCCTACGAGCTCTCGGGCCTCCTCAGAGGCCGTTACGCGAGGTCCAGGTAGCGAACCGACGCGCCGGGTGGCAGCGCCTCGTCACCTCGGGGAATATGAACGAGAGCATTTGCCGACGCTGTCCGCACGATCATGTGTGACTCCTGGCCGGACACCGGCTCGAGCACAGCCCCCTCGTCCCCGACGGTGCGACGCGCACGCACGAACTCGTCCCGGTGTGGGTTGCGCGGAATCGTCGAGCGGATAACTCCCCTCCGATACGCCGGCCCGGGGTCCGACGCGCCCTGGAGAGCGAGCAGCGCCGGCGCGACGAACACGATCGAGGCGACGAGCGACGACACCGGGTTCCCCGGAAGACCGAAGACGAGCGTCGTACCCCGGACGCCGAAGGCGAGCGGCTTGCCCGGCTTGACGGCAACTCCCCAGAACACCTCCTCGACGCCGAGCTCGGCTGCAATCCGCCGCACGAGATCGTGCGGCCCCACCGACACGCCCCCGGAGGTAACGAGGACGTCTGCAGCGAGCCCGCGCTCGAGAGCGACGCGGTGCGCGACCTCGTCGTCGGCGACAGAGGAGAGGACCTCGATCTCCGCGCCCGTCTCGGCGAGCGCCGCCGCGATCATGGGTCGGTTCGAGTCGTAGATCTCACCCGGGGCGAGCGGCGAGCCCGGTCGGCGCAACTCGCTTCCGGTCGCAAGCACAGCGACCCGCGGGCGGCGCCCGCAGCGAACCTCCGCCACTCCCGCCGCGGCGAGCGCTCCGACCAGGGCAGGCGTCAGCCGGGCTCCCGCATCTGCGACGGGCTCCCCTTCTCGTATGTCGCCGCCTCGCGGGCGTATGTGCGCTCCCGGCTCTGGCCGCGCGGCGATCTCCACCTGGCTATCGGACTCGGCCGCATGCTCGACCGGTACGACAGCATCCGCTTCCTCCGGCACGACTCCACCCGTTGCGATCGCCGCAGCGCTCCCGGCCGGCAGCGGCGCAAACGCCGGACTTCCCGCTGCCACGCGCTCCACGACCGGGAGCCGTCCGGGCGTGTCGGCCACTCGGACGGCGTAGCCGTCCATCGCGGAGCTCGGAAACGGCGGCAGGTCGACGAACGCGACCGCGGCTTCCGCCAGGACGCGTCCAGACGCTCGCTCGATCGGAACGGGCTCGGCATCGAGAGGCGACGCGCGCTCGAGGATGCGGTCGCGCGCCTCGCCGATCGTCAGCAGCTCGCCCACGCGAGAGTCGGTCAGGGATCCGTCGAAGGCGGGGTCGTCTTCGGCTTCGCGGTTGACGGTTTCTTTTCGGTCTCCGTCTCCTCGCTCTCCGTCTCCGGTCGGTAGTAGGGGTCGTAGGAAAGCGCGTAGCGTCCCCTCTCGAACGGCTTCCAGGTCGGCCAGCGGTCGGGTTCGGCGAACGGCGTCTCCGGAATGCCTTCGAGCGCTCCGTCCATGAAAATCCTCCAGATCTCGGCGGGGAAGGTGCCGCCGGCAACGGAGATGCCGTGGACGCTCTCCATCGGGATCTCGCCCTTCGTGTACCCGACCCAGACCGTTGTCGCGAGGTCCGGCGTGTATCCCGCGAACCATGCGTCCGTGTGATCCTCGTTCGTCCCCGTCTTGCCGGCTGCAGGGCGCGGGATGTTCGCGCGCGTGCCCGTCCCGTAGTCGATGTTCTGCTCGAGGATGCGCGTCACGATCGCGGCCGTGCCCTCCGAGATCGCACGATGTCGTTTCGGGACGCCCCAACCGGCCTCGGTGTCCACGCGTCCGTCTCGAAGCACGACCTTGCGAATCGCCATCGGCTCGGCATAGACACCACGGGCGGCGAGGGTCGCGTACCCGGAGCCGATGTCGAGCGGTGAGACGGCGACCGAGCCGAGCCCCATCGCGGGGACGTACGCGCCGTTGACGGCGAGCGGCGTCTGGACACCCATACGGCGGGCCGTCTCGGCAATCCGCTCGGGAGTGACATCGAGCGTGAGCTGCGCGAAGATCGAGTTGTCCGAGCGAATCGTCGCGCTCTTGATGGAGCTCCAGCCCGAGTAGCTGTTGTCGTAGGTGTGGACGCACCACCAGCTGCCGTCGTCGCAGTTGCCGTCAGTCCGCGTCTTGTAGGTGAAGGGCGCGGAGACGTAGTAGGTCGAGTCCGGGTTGATGCCCATCTCCACCGCCGAGGAGAGAACGAATGTCTTGAAAGTCGACCCAGGCCCACGGCGTGCCTGGGAGAGAAGGTTGAACTGATTCTTCGGCTGGTCGGGGATGACGGCCGCCATCGCCCGAATGGCTCCCGTGCGCGGGCTGATGGAGATGAGAGCCGCGGCCGGGTCGCCGCTGTACGTAAGCGTGTCCCGGATCGCCTCCTCCGCCAGCCTCTGGTAGTGAGGCCGGATGGTCGTGTACACGCGAAGACCGCCGTAGCTGACGTTCGCTGCCCCGTACACCTCGATCAGGCGATCGCGAACGTACCCGAAGAAGTACGGCTCGCGGATCTGGCTGTACAGCGCGCTGCCTCGGCGAAGCCGTAGCCTCGACGTCGTGGCTTTCCGGGATCTCGCGCGCGAAATGACGCCTGTCTCCGCCATCGCAGCGAGGACGGCGTTTCGTCTCGCAACCGCGAGCTCGGGCGCGAAGAACGGGTTGTAGACGGACGGAGCTTGGGTCAGGCCTGCGAGCAGGGCGGCCTCGGAGAGCGTCAGCTCGCTCGCGTGCTTCGAGAAGTACGTCCGCGACGCCGCCTCGATGCCGTAGGCCTGATTCCCGTAGTAGACCCTGTTCAGGTAGGTCGTCAGGATCCGGTGCTTACCCCAAGCACCGTCGAGCTTCGTCGCGAGACACGCCTCCTTGAGCTTGCGCTGCACGGTTCGCTCTCGCGAGATGTAGAGATCACGTACGAGCTGCTGCGTGATGGTGGACCCTCCCTCGACGAACGCGCCGGCCCGGACGTCGGCAACTGCTGCACGCGCGATCCCCTCGAGATCGACGCCGCCGTGCTCGTGGAAGCGACGGTCCTCGATCGCGATCGTCGCCTTGCGAATCATGAGAGCCATGTCACGAGCTGCGACCGGCTGGCGGTTTCGCTCCGCCGGGATCACGCCGAGGAGCGAGCCGTTCGCGGCGTACACGAACGAGTTCACACCGATCCTCGTCGAGGTCAGCGAGCTCAGGTCGCAGGACGCGCCGTACGCGAAGACGGCGGCTCCCCCGCCGACGATCGCAGCGGTGCCGAGCGCGGCGATGGCGAGGAACGTCGCAACGATGGCGGTTCGTCGGCGGCGCCTGCGGACGGCCCGCTGCCTCCGGTGCCGCGCGAGGAGAAGCTCGGGGTCGAGCGGGACCTGCCGCCGGTTGCGATCCGGGCTCATGCGGTGATGCTAGCCCTCACAGGCCACGTGTTCGACATCGCGGAGGCGGCTCCTCAGCCGCACCGCACGCGTGCATGGTGGAATTCGGCCGATGACGGACGCGACGGTTCCGGCGGAGACGCCGGTGGGCAATGGGCGGCTCGTAGCGTGGCTCGTGTTCGTGCTCTGCCTCACTGCGCTGGGATACGCGAGCCGGCTCGGGAACGCCGAGCCACCCGAAGACCTCGCGTACCGGTGGGCGTCCTCGATCGGCGCGATCGCCCAGTACGGGATCATGCTCGGGATCCTGCTCCTGATCGCGCGCGGGCTCCCTCGGCGAGAAGCGTTCGGCCTTCGCAGGCCGGCCTCCTGGCCGCGGGCGATCGGTCTCTCCCTCGCGGTGTTGGTCGCCATCTGGCTCGTCGGCGCCGCGCTGACCCCGTTCCTCGACGCCAACGACGAGCAGGGATTCGTCCCGGACGAATGGGACTCCAGCCGCGCCGCTCCATTCGTCGCCTTCTTCCTCACGGTGGCTGTGCTCGCACCGATCGTGGAGGAGCTCGTATACCGAGGCCTCGGCTACTCGCTCATCGCTCCACACGGCGTCTGGCTCGCGATCCTGGTCACAGGCGTGCTGTTCGGCGCCTCACATGGCTTGATCGTCGCTCTTCCGGTGCTCACCTTCTTCGGCATCGCCGTCGGCTGGCTGCGGATGAAGACGGAGAGCGTCTATCCGTCGATGATCCTGCACGGGATCTTCAACGGCGTGGCGTTGCTCGTGTCCGTCGCGGTTCTCGACTAGCCGACGACTCAGGCTTCCACGTCGTCGTCGTCTTCCTCGAGCTCCTCGAGGCTCGACGCGAACTCCTCTGGCGTGACCGTCTCGAGGAACTGCCTGAACTCGGCGGGGTCGAGGTCGGCTAGGCTCGAGGCCGTGACGAGCCCGGGCTGGTCGTCGTCGTCGGCCTGGAACTCGATGCCCGACTCGGCGATGACGTCCTCCGCGGCATAGATGCGGGCGTCACAGCGCACCGCCAGGGCAATGGCGTCGGACGGCCGCGAGTCGATCTCTACCTCCCGTCCGTCCTGGATGATCGTGATGCGCGCGTAGAAGGTGTTCTCGCGGAGCTCGGTCACCTCGACCCGGACGACCTCTCCCTGAAGCTCGGCGATAACGTCGGTGAAGAGGTCGTGGGTCATCGGCCGCGGAGGCGACGCGCCCTGAAGCTTCATGAGGATGGCCGCAGCCTCGGGATGCCCGACCCAGATCGGCAGGAACTTGTCTTCGTCCGCCGTCTTCAAGAGCACGATCGGCTGCTTGCCGATCGGCTCGAAACTGACACCGTAGAGGGTCATCTCTCGCATGGCCTGGCCCACGCCCATCTTAGACGCGGAGTCCTACGCTACAGTTGCCCGCGCCGGGCGATTAGCTCAGTTGGTTAGAGCGCCGCTCTGATAAGGCGGAGGCCCGTGGTTCGAGTCCACGATCGCCCATCACTCTGGTCGCTCTGAGCCAGTCGCACCGGGCCGACGGCACTACGTCGGAGGTGCGGCCGCCTCGAGTACCTCCACCAGCTCTTCGAGACGCGTCTCGTCGGCGAAAGAGATCTGCAACGAGCCTCCGGCGACGCGCGCGCGAAGGCCGGTGAGACGCTCGGCCGCGGCAACCGCCCGACGCGTGAGCTCGGGGTCGACTGCCGTTACGCGGCGGGGGCGGCGACGAGCCCCGCCGTCCTGTGCCGCACGCTCCGCTCCGCGCACGGTCATCCCCTCTCGCATGATCCGGCGAGCGAGGCGCCTGCGGGCATCGTCGTCGGAGAGCGATAGGACCGCGCGTGCGTGACCTTCAGTGATGTCACCGCGGGCGAGCATCCAGAGGACGTCCTCGGGGAGCTCGAGCAGACGCAGACGGTTCGACACGGCGGACTTCGAACGCCCGACCTGCTCCGCCACGTCGCCGAGCGAGAGCTCGAACTCGTCGACGAGGGAGGCGTAGGCGCGCGCTTCCTCCACCGGGGACAGCTGCTCCCGCGCGACGTTCTCGACCAGTCCGAGGAGAAGTGAGTCACGGTCACCGACGTCCTTGACGAGCGCCGGCAACGTGGGGGAGCCCGCGGCTCGCGCCGCGCGCCAGCGTCGCTCGCCAGCGATGAGCTCGAAGCCGCCCTCGGTGCGTGGGCGCACCACGACCGGCTGGAGGACACCCTGGAGGCGAATCGAGGCGGCGAGGCCGGCGGCTGCCTCCGGCTCGAACCGGCGGCGCGGCTGGCGTGGGTTCGGGTGGATCGTCTCGAGAGGGAGATGCTTGAGCTCCGGCTGACCTGCGTCACCCAGGAGGACCTCGAGCCCGCGGCCGAGACCGCGGCGCTCCTTAGGAACGCTCGACAAGCTCCATCGCCACCTTCCAGTAGGCCTGCGCGCCGGCCGAGCGGCGGTCGTAGGCGATTGCGGGGAGTGCGTGGCTCGGAGCCTCGGCCAGGCGTACCGAGCGCGGGACGGTCGTCGTGAAGACGAGCTCGCCGAAGTGACGCCGCAGCTCGGCCTCGACCTGGGCGGACAGACGTGTCCGGGAGTCGGCCATGGTGACGAGCACCCCGGCAACAGCGAGTGTCGGGTTCAGGCGAGCCTTGACGAGGTTGATCGTGCCGAGGAGCTGTGACAGCCCCTCGAGCGCGTAGTACTCCGCCTGCACCGGGACGATCGCCCAGCTTGCAGCCGCGAGAGCGTTCACCGTCAGCGGCCCGAATGACGGAGGACAGTCGAGGAAGACGTACGAGTACCCGTCGAGGTGGCCCTCGAGGGCGTCGGCCAGGTACCGCTCTCCACCTTCTCGAGCCGAGAGGTCGACGGCTGCGGCGGCAAGATCGCTCTTCGCCGCGACCACGTCGAAGTTCGGGAAAGCTGTCGGGTGGACGAGGGACGCGAGTGGCGCGCCGTCGAGGAGGTCATGGGTCGACGTGCCGTTGGCGACGACACCGAGGCCAGAGCTGGCGTTTGCCTGCGGGTCGAGATCGATGAGCAGCACGCGCTCGCCAGCCTCGGCGAGGCATGCGCCGACGTTCACTGCGGTCGTCGTCTTCCCGACGCCGCCCTTCTGGTTCGCGATGGCGTAGACCCGGGCGGGCACGCGCACAGTCTCACGATGGCCTCGGACGGCCGGCTAGGAGAGCGGGCGCTTCTTGGCCATCCCAGCGCGACGGGGAAACCCGGGCGGTGTCGGACCGAGCTTGCGGAGGACCAGCAGCCCGCCGGAATCCTGCTCCACGGCGGCTGACAGCTGCTCCGCGACCCGCGCGACACCAGCGGCCGAGGCCGGCGTACCGACCCAGAGCACGGCGATCCCTCCGGGTCGCACGAGGGGCAAGCAGAGCTCGGCCGCGACCGGAGGCTTGGCGAGCGCCTTCGCAAGGGCGATCCCGAACACGTCCGTCGGCTGCTCCTCGGCACGCCCCCACACGACGGTCACGTTCGGAAGCTCGGATGCAAACCGGCCGAGAAAGTCACACTTCCGGCTGGCGGCCTCGAGCAGCGTCACCGCGCGATCGGGACGGGCGGCCGCCACCGGTATGCCGGGAGAGCCACCACCTGAGCCGACGTCGACGACCGCTCCTGAAGTCGCGTCGATCACGGGCAGCGCGCGCAAGGCGTCTTCCAGCAGCATGCCGCGTGCGGCGTCCACGTCGCGCAAGCCGGTCATCCCGGGGGTCTCGACGACCTCCTCGAGCCAGCGCTCGAGAACCGCGGCGGACACGAATCAGTCTGCGTAGTGTCGCGGGAGCACGACCACGAAGCGGTTCGGCTCGGTGCCCTCGCTCATGGTCTCGACCTCGGGATCGTCTTTCAGCGCCTCGTGGACGATCTTCCGCTCGATTGCGGTCATGGGCTCGAGCTCGACCCGGCTCCCCGTGCCGGATGCACGCCGCGCGCTCTGGCGTGCGAGCGCGTCGAGCGAAGCCGTTCTGCGGGCGCGATAGCCGGCAGCATCGACGACCACGTCGTGCGTCCCGCCCTCCGAGCGAACGACGGCATTCGCGAGGTACTGAATCGCATCGAGTGTCTGTCCGTGCTTGCCGATCAGGAGCCCGAGATCGGCACCGGTGCAGGTCACGGTCACCGATTCCTCCTCCTCGACAGCCGCGGCCGAGACCTGTGCGCCGATTGCATCCGCGACGCGTTGGACGAACTCACGAGCGGACACAGCTTCGGGTGAGAGCTCTTCCGACTGTGCGGAAGCATCGATCTCGGCGACGACGTGTGCCGGCGTGTAGCCGACTCCCAGCAACCCGCGCTCGCCTTCCGAGACGACCTGGAAGCGCACGCTCTCCCGGTCGAAGCCGGGGGCCAGCTGCTCGAGCTCGCGGAGAGCCGCCCACTTGGCCTCTCCGACCGTCTCGCCGGTCGCTTCGACCCGGAGCCCCGAGGGCGCGCTCATCGCCTTGGCCTCCCGCCGCGCTTTCGCTTCACCTTCCGTGGCGGGCCCGTCCGAGGCTGACTCGAGTCCGCGTCGCTCGCGGAGCCGCTCGCAGCATCGCCAGCCGTCGCTCCCAGAGCTGCGGGCGTCGCGGTCGTGGGTTCCTTCGGCGGGGTTCTGCTCGACCGCTTCGGCGGTGCCGCCGCGGGCTTCGGCATCTGTCGCCTCGTCACCACGCCCTGACCGGTCGTCCAGAGGTTCGTGGTCAGCCAGTAGATCATCAGGCCCGACGGGAAGTTGATGATGAAGGGGATGAAGACGATCGGGAGCACCATGATCATCACCCGCTGCGCCGTGCTCTGCATCGTCGTCGACATGAGCCACGTCGACGTGAGCTGACTCACGACGTACACGACGAGGAGCACAGGCCCCCAAGCGTCCTTCGTGGGCTCGGTGATGTTGACGAGACCGAGCCATTCGAGCTGTGGCTGGTACTGCGGAAGGACGATGAGCTTGTTGGCGACGGTTTCGCAGAACCCGGCATTTCGAGCGCAGAAGATCTCCTCCTCGAACCCTCGAAGAACGAAGAAGAGCGCGATGAAGATCGGGATCTGGAAGACGATCGGAAGGCAGGCCGCGTACGGGTTGATCTTGTTCTCCCGGTAGAACTTCATGAGCTCTTCGCTCTGGCGCTGGCGGTCGTTCTTGTATCGCTGCTGGAGGGCCTTCATCTCCGGCGCGTGGATCTGGAGGCTCTGCATCGAGTGGATCTGGCGCAGTGCCACGGGGACGAGAAGGATGCGGACGATGACGGTCAGGGCGACGATCGACCATGCCCACGGGAGCCCCACCGCTTCGTGCAGCCAGACGAGAACCTCCGTCAGGACGTTCTCGATGGGCGAGAGGACGCCGCCGACGATCACGCCTTCGCCTTCCTCGAGCGAATGAGCGGGAAGAGCCTCTGGTCCCGCGCGTAGTCGACGCCGCCGTGGCTCCAGGGGTTACAGCGAAGAAGCCGCCAGGCTGCTAGCACGGTTCCGCGGACGAGCCCGTGCTCCTGAAGCGCATCGATCGCGTACTGCGAGCAGCTCGGGTGGTACTTGCAGGTCCCGGCCGGAGTCAGCAGCAGTCCGAACGTCCACCGCCACGCGTGGACCGCGCCGATGCCGAGGTAGCGCGGGCGCAGGAACTTCACGCGTCGACCCTCTCCAGGGCCTCGCCGACCTCGCTCGAGACCCAGTCCGCCCCGCGGGCGTCGGCGGGCTCTGCGAGGCCGGGCCGGGCGACGAGCACGTAGTCCCGTCCCGGAGGAATGCTGGGCAGGCGAGCACGCCAGGCCTCGCGCAGAAGTCTCTTCACGCGGTTGCGCACTACTGCGGTGCCCACGGACTTCGGCACGGCGACTCCCAGCCTCGGGACGCCGTCCGGGTCGTCGTCTCGAGGAAACCAGTGCAGTATCAGATACCGCGTCGACGCGGACGTACCGTGTCGGTAGACGGCATCGAAGTCCTTGGAGCGAGACAGCCGGTGGCGGCGCTGCACGGGCACCGCCCTTAGGCGGAGAGGCGCTTGCGCCCCCTCGCGCGCCGGCGCTTGAGGATCGCACGGCCCCCGCGTGTCGACATGCGAGCGCGGAATCCGTGCCGGCGCTTTCGGCGGCGGACGTTCGGCTGGTAGGTGCGTTTCACGTAGTCAGGTCCTCGTCGGAAAGGGAGCCCGCCAGAAGACTGCGGGAGGGCCGGGTGGGCAGTATAGACGACCCGATCAGGGCAGGTTTTCCACAGCAGCCGCTCGGTGCGTGACGGGCGAAATCGCTGCTCAGGAGCATGCGCTGTTCTCTATCGAGAGAACGGATGAGTGGTCTTCCACACCTGTGGATATGGGTGTGGATTGCCAGAAAGACCTGCAAATACCTATGTTTTTCATCCACAGGGCGGCCCTTGAGGGCGTTGAGCGTCGAACGGAACAGTGCTATGCTCGCCGTTCCCTTGCGACGGTAGACGGGCGCGGCGACGGTTGGAAAACACCACGGATTCGACAGCTGAGAGCGTCTGGAGCGCGGTCGCGCTTCGGCTCCGGCAGAGCGTAAGCGACCCCGCCTTCGACACCTGGTTCGCGTACGCAGAGCCTCGGTCGCTGACCGACGGAGCGCTCGTCGTCGCGGTACCGAACGACTTCACGCGCGACTGGATCGAGAGCCACTTCCACGGGTACGTGTCGACCGCGGCCCGCGAGGTCGTCGGGAAGGAGATCGCTGTCTCGTTCGTCGTCGCAGAGCGGCGGGCTGCCGATCGCCCTCGCCGGTCCCCTCCACGTGCAGCAGCAGAGCGGGAGGCGGACGGGGGGTTCCGCGAGGGCCCGGAGGTCGAGCTCAATCCGAAGTACACGTTCGACCTCTTCGTCATCGGCTCGTCCAACCGCTTCGCTCACGCTGCCGCCCTGGCCGTCGCCGAGGCACCGGCGCAGGCGTACAACCCCCTCTTCATCTATGGCGGCACGGGCCTCGGGAAGACGCATCTGCTCCAGGCGATCGGCCACTACGTCCGCCAGCACTCCAGGCGGCTGACGATGCGGTACGTGACGAGCGAGACGTTCATGAACGACTTCATCGACTCGCTTCGCGACAAGCGCATCGAAGGGTTCAAGCGGCGCTACCGCAACTACGACGTCCTGCTCATCGACGACATCCAGTTCTTCGAGGGGAAGGAACGGATACAGGAGGAGTTCTTCCACACCTTCAACTCGCTCTACGAGGGCGGCGCGCAGATCATCATCTCGTCGGACCGCCCGCCGCGCGAGATTGCAACGCTCGAGGAGCGGTTGCGGTCTCGGTTCGAGTGGGGCCTGTTGACCGACATTCAGCCTCCAGACCTCGAGACGCGGATCGCGATCCTCCGGAAGAAGGTCAACACCGAGCGGATTGCCGTGACCGAGCCAGAGGTGCTCACGTTCATCGCAAGCAGGGTCTCGTCGAACATCCGCGAGCTCGAAGGCGCGCTGACCCGCGTGGTCGCGTTCTCCTCGCTCACGGATAGGTCGATGACCGTCGAGCTCGCGGAGCACGTCCTGAAGGACGTCTTCCCGCAGGGCGACGCTGCGCCCGAGGTCACGATCCCGCGGATTCAGGAGGCAGTCTCGGAGCGCTTCGGCGTGACGCTGGACGAGCTCGTCAGCCCTCGCCGGTCACAGGCCGTCGCATACCCCAGACAGGTTGCGATGTACCTCTCCCGCGAGCTGACCGACTCGTCGCTTCCGAAGATTGGGAAGGAGTTCGGCGGGCGCGACCACACGACCGTGATCCATGCCACGTCCAAGATCACCCGCCTCATCCGGGAAGACCGGTCTGTGTACAACCTCGTGCAAGAACTGACCGCGCGCATCAAGCAGGCCCGGTAAAGGTGTGGGTCCCAGCCGGCTCCTCGGCCTTGCCTGTGAGCAGTGTTGACCGCCGTCCACACCGCGATCCCCAGGTGTTTCGCCTGCACGCGCCCGCAAATCCGCGCGTCTTCCCCGTCGTGCACACTCCCTACTACGACTACGAGCTTTTTCTCTAAGTAATGGAAACAGACATAGCCTCCGCAACCGCGCTCAAAGCAACGTGCTCGCGAGACGAGCTCTCGAGTGCGCTCGGCATCGTCTCGAGAGGGCTCTCGACCCGAAGCGCAGTGCAGGTGCTGACAGGAATCCTCGTCGAGCCGGAAGACGGGAAGCTGCGGCTCGGCGCGACGGACATGGAGCTCTCAGTACGCGTCTCGGTCGACTGCGAGCTCGAGGGCGAGGGTGCCGTTGTCGTTCCCGGGAGGCTCCTGACCGATCTCGTGCGTCTTCTGCCCGACGAGTCCGTCGTCCTCTCGTTCGATCAGGGCGACGGGGTCCTCGAAGTGACCTCTGGCTCGTACTCGTCGAAGGTGAACGTCTTCAGCGCGGAGGACTTCCCGAAGTTGCCGCCGCTTGACGTCCCGTTCCACACGATCTCGGCGCCGGCGCTCCTGGGGACGATCGAGAAGGTCGCTCGCGCCGCGTCGCGCGACGAGTCGCGGCCCGTCTTGACCGGCATTCTCGTCCGCTTCGAGGGCGATCGGCTGACGATGGCCGCCACGGATTCATACCGACTCGCAGTCAAGGAAACCGCGCTCGGCGAGTCCGGACCGGAGCTCGAGGCCATCATCCCGGCTCGCGCACTCCAGGAGCTCGCGCGCCTTGCCGCTGGCACGGACACCGTGACGCTCGGAGTGCACGAGAACTACGTCGTCTTCGGAACCGGTGACGTCTGGCTCACGACGCGCCGTATCGACGGCCAGTTCCCGAACTACAAGCAGCTTATCCCCGAGTCCTTCGAGGTCGAGGTGACGACGCCC
Source organism: uncultured Actinomycetes bacterium (assembly GCA_963736295.1). Taxonomy (GTDB): domain Bacteria; phylum Actinomycetota; class Thermoleophilia; order Gaiellales; family Gaiellaceae; genus GMQP-bins7. The sequence goes on along the minus strand of CAVTOH010000004.1, from coordinate 1,659,070 downwards.
AGGGAACCGCTCCTCGAGGTCATCCGTCGCGCGGGGGTCATGGCGCAGCGGAACACCCCTCTCCGGCTTGCGTTCTCCGAAGGGGAGCTCTCCGTGTCGGCGCAGACGCAGGATGTCGGCGAGGCGAGCGAGTCGCTCGAAATCGATTTCGCCGGCGAGACGCTCGAGATCGGGTTCAACCCGGACTTCCTGAAGGACGGGCTCGACGCTCTCGGAGGGGACACCGTGCAGCTCAAGTTGATCAACCCTCTCCGCCCCGGGCTTCTCGCCGCTCCAGACGAGAGCTTCTGGTACCTGATCATGCCCATCCGGCTGGCCGGTTGACAGCCGGCGGCTGACAGCGGGCGGACTGGTCGTCCAGAGCGTCATCCTCCGCGACTTCCGCTCCTACGCCGAGCTCGAGCTCGAGCTCGAGCCGGGAATCGTGCTCGTCGCCGGTGCCAACGGGGCTGGAAAGACGAACTTGCTCGAGGCCCTGCACGTGGGCACTCAGGGCTTCTCTCCGAGGGCCCGCAGCGATGCCCAGATGATCCGGTTCGGAGCGACGACGGGGCGCATACAGCTGCGCGGTGCTCGGGCAGGCGCGCCCGTACACGCCGACGTCGTGCTGACGGCTTCCGACGCGAGGCGAGCTCGACTCAACGGGAATGCGCTCACGTCCGCCGAACAGCTTCGCGGAGAGCTGCAGACGCTCGTCTTCACGCCGGACCGGCTGGCGGTGATCAAGGGCGGCCCCGCGACGCGGCGGGCATATCTCGACCGCGCGATAGCGAGACTCTTCCCGAGTCGGTCGCGCGTGCCGATCGAGTACGCCGCTACGGTCGGGCAACGAAACGCCGCACTGCGCCGCGTGCTCGCCAACGCATCCACGCTCGACGCAGTCTCTCCCTGGACGGAATCCGTCGCCAGGCTCGGGGCCGATCTGGTCGCCGCGAGACGAGATGCGCTCGAGCTTCTCGCCGAACCGCTCGCCTCGTGCGCAGCGAGCCTCGGGCTCGACGATCTCACCGCTTCGTACGAAGGAGTCGCTCCGTCCGCCGAGGATCTCGACGAGAGAGTCGACCAGGACTTGAAGCGCGGAGTGACGGGTCTCGGGCCTCATCTCCACGAGGTCCGAGTTGCCGCGGACGGCCGTGACCTACGCGTGTACGGATCCCAGGGAGAGCAACGAGCGGCGGTACTCGCCCTCGTGCTTGCCGAGGCCGATGTGCTCGCCGATCGGAATCGCGCCGCGCCGCTCGTGCTGCTGGACGACGTCCTGTCCGAGCTCGACGGCGCTCGCAGAAAGTCGCTTGCGGACCTCATCTCGCACGGCGGACAGACGCTGGTTACGGCCACGGCCGTTGCCGCGCTGCCGGTTGCCCCTTCGCAGGCGCTGATCGTCGGGGATGGACGGGTGCGTGCGGCCTGATGGAGCGCATCGGCAACGAGATCGAGCGGAGCCTGAGACGGTCGGGAGACGGGCAGGCCTTCGCGCTGGCTGAGATCACCACCGCGTGGCCGCTCGCCGTCGGGCCCGCGATCGCTCGGAACGCATGGCCGCTGCGGATTGCAAGAGACGGCACGCTTCACGTCGCTACGTCGTCGTCGACCTGGGCGTTCGAGCTCGAGCGGATGGCCTCGGAGCTCCGCGAGCGTCTGTCCGCAATCGCGGGCGAGCATGCTCCGGGCCGCCTTCGGTTTCGGCCCGGGCCCGTGCCCGAGCACGGCGCGGAGAGCGCTCCGGCGGCAGAGAAGCGCACCTTCCGACCGACTCCCGAAGCGGCCGCAGCCGCAGCTTCCGCAGCCGCGGAAATCGAGGATCCGGACCTCCGCGAGCTGGTCGCCAGAGCCGCTCGGGCCAGCCTCTCCGGTGGCACTTCTGGCACCGGTTCCGACCGCGGTTTCTGGTAGACTGCCTCGTGCCCGCAAAACCTCGATTTGCAGGGCTTTTTTAATGGCCGAAGCCGCTTACACAGCAAAAGACATCACCGTTCTGGAGGGCCTCGAGCCGGTCCGCCTGCGACCCGGGATGTACATCGGCTCGACCGGCTCCCGCGGTCTCCATCACCTGGTCTTCGAGGTCGTCGACAACTCGGTGGACGAGGCCCTCGCGGGTCGTGCGGATCACGTCGACGTGATCCTCCATCCGGACAACTCCGTCACCGTCACTGACAACGGATCGGGCATCCCGGTCGACGTCATGGCGGAGCAAGGGCTGCCTGCCGTGACCGTAGTCCTCACGAAGCTCCATGCGGGCGGAAAGTTCGGCGGCGAGGGCTACAAGGTGTCCGGCGGGCTCCACGGTGTTGGGGTCTCGGTCGTGAACGCGCTGTCGGAGTGGCTCACCGTCGAGGTCAGCCGCGACGGGAAGATCTGGCGTCAGGAGTTTGCGCGGGGCGAGCCGACGACCGACCTGAAGGCGGCCGGGCCTACGACGGAGACGGGCACGACGATCACTTTCATGGCCGACCAGGAGATCTTCGACGAGGTCGAATGGGAGGAGGACATCCTCATCCAGAGGCTCCGCGAGACGGCGTTCCTCACGAAAGGGCTGCGCATCGCCTTCACCGACGAGCGCGCCGGCGGGAAGAACGCCGAGTTCCACTACGAGGGCGGGATCAAGGACTTCGTCGCGCACGTGAACCAGACGAAGGAGCCGCTGCACAAGACGATCGTGTACTTCGAGGGCGAGTCGAACGGCGACACGGCCGAGCACGGCCAGGTCGAGGTTGCGATGCAGTGGAACGGCTCGTACGTCGAGTCCGTGTTCACGTTCGCGAACAACATCAACACGCAGGAGGGCGGCTCGCACCTGACCGGGTTCCGGAGCGCCCTGACGGCGACGATCAACAAATACGCGCGCGACAAGGGCCTCCTGAAGGAGAAGGAGGACAACCTCGAGGGCGACGACGTGCGGGAAGGCCTCGCCGCGGTCATCTCCGTGAAGCTCACGGACCCGCAGTTCGAGGGCCAGACGAAGACGAAGCTCGGCAACGCGTGGGTGGACGGCCTCGTCCGCCAGACCGTCAACCAGCGTCTCGCCGAGTTCCTCGAGGAAAATCCCTCGGACGCGCGCCAGATCATCAACAAGGCGGTCTCGGCTGCGCGCGCCCGCCAGGCTGCGCGCAAGGCGCGCGACCTGACGCGACGGAAGAGCGCGCTCGAGGGGAACGCGCTTCCCGGCAAGCTCGCCGACTGCCAGATCAACGATCCCGAGTCGGCGGAGCTCTTCCTCGTCGAGGGCCAGTCTGCGGGCGGCTCCGCGGTGGACGCGCGGGACCGCACGTTCCAGGCGATCCTCCCGCTGCGCGGGAAGGTGATCAATGCCGAGAAGAACCGGATCAACAAGGTGCTCTCGAACGAGGAGATCCAGGCAATGGTCACGGCGATCGGCACCGGGATCAGCGAGGAGTTCGACCTCTCGAAGCTCCGGTACCACCGCGTGATCGTCATGACGGACGCCGATGTCGACGGCGCGCACATCCGCACGCTGATCCTCACGTTCCTCTACCGGCAGATGAAGGAGCTCGTCGAGCGCGGCCACATCTACATCGCGGTGCCGCCGCTCTACCGGGTGAAGGTCGGGAACCAGTTCCGGTACGTCGAGAAGGAGTCGCAGTTCGAGGAGCTGCTCGTCCAGGAGCGCATCAAGGACATGGACGTCGAGGACCGAGAGGGCACGACGCAGAAGCTGACGGAGAACCGATACGGACGCCTCGTCCGCGTGCTCCATGAGTTCGATGGGTGGGTGTCCCGCCTCCGCGAGGACTTCGGGCCGCACCCGGCGAACTTCGTGGTCGACCACAGGCTCGTCGAGGCCGAGACCGCCGGCGTCGAGGACGCGCTGGCCGGACTCGAGCCGAACGGATTCGAGTTCGCCGTCCTCGAGAGCGACGCGGACGGCGCGAAGATTCGTGTTGTCGAGCGCGAGACGGGCGCCGCCTCGAGTGTTGTCGTCCCGATCGAGCTCTTCGCCTCACCGATCTACGCAAACGTGCGCAAGACCTACGGACGCCTTGTCGAAGTCGTCGGCCTCCCGCCCTTCACGGTCTCACTCGGCAAGAAGAGCAAGCGCGCAGGGACGTTCACGGCGCTCCGTGAAGTCGCGCTCGAGCTCGCGAAGGAGAACATCCAGATAAGCCGCTTCAAGGGACTCGGCGAGATGGACGCGGAGGAGCTCGCGGAGACCACGATGGACCCCGCGAACCGCATGCTCATCCAGGTCGAGGTCGAGGACGCGGCTTCTGCAGACACGCTCTTCTCGACGCTCATGGGCGATCAGGTCGAGCCACGGCGCAAGTTCATCGAGCAGAACGCGAAGGACGTCAAGTTCCTCGATGTCTGATGTGATCGAACCGCTGGGCGCGGGACGCATCGAGCCCCGCGAGCTCGAGCAGGAGATGCGCGCGAGCTTCCTCGACTACGCGATGAGCGTCATCGTCGCGCGCGCCCTGCCGGACGTCCGCGACGGGTTCAAGCCGGTACACCGGCGGATCCTCTACGCCATGCACGCCGAGGGCCTCCAGCCCGGCCGGCCGCGCGTCAAGTGCGCAGCGGTCGTCGGCGAGGTCATGAAGAGCTTCCACCCGCACGGCGACCAGGCGATCTACGACACGCTCGTGCGCATGGCGCAGCCCTTCTCGCTGCGCTACCCGCTGGTCGACGGCCAGGGCAACTTCGGGAACATCGACGACTACCCGGCCGCCGCCATGCGGTACACGGAGGCTCGGCTCACACGACTCGCGACCGAGATGTTGCGTGACATCGACATGGACACGATCGACTTCGTCCCGAACTACGACGAGTCGCAGCGTGAGCCGTCCGTCCTGCCTTCCCGCTTCCCGAACCTGCTCGTCAACGGCTCCGCCGGCATCGCGGTCGGAATGGCGACGAACATGCCGCCGCACCGGCTCGACGAGGCGATCGACGCGGTCGTGGAGCTCATCGACAAGCCCGATGCGAATGTCGAGGACCTCATGAAGCATGTGAAGGGCCCCGACTTCCCGACGGGCGCGATCGTCGTCGGCCGTATCGGGATCCGCGATGCGTACAGGACCGGCAGGGGCCGGATCATCATGCGCGCGCGCATGCACACGGAGGAACTGCGGGGCGGCAAGAACGCGATCATCGTCAGCGAGCTCCCGTACGGCGTGAAGAAGGGCGGGGACACGGGCGTCATCAAGAAGATCGCCGACCTCGTCCACGACAAGGTCCTCTCCGAGATCTCGGACGTGAAGGACCATTCCGACAAGTCGGGCATGCGGATCCAGATCGATCTCAAGCGCGAGGCGATCCCGCAGGTCGTTCTCAACAAGCTCTTCAAGCACACTGCGCTGCAGACGACGTTCGGCTACAACGCGGTCGCCCTCGTCGATGGCGTCCCGCGGACGCTCTCGCTGCTCGAGCTCGTCCAGCACTACCTCGACTACCAGCGCGAGATCGTCACGCGCCGCTCGAAGTTCGAGCTCCGCAAGGCGGTCGACCGGGCGCACGTCCTCGAGGGCTACGTCATCGCACTCGACAACCTCGACGCAGTGATCGCGCTCATTCGCGCGTCTGCCGACACGGACGCCGCGAGGACGGGGCTGATGGAGACGTTCGGCCTCACGGAGGTCCAGGCACAGGCGATCCTCGACCTGCGCCTCTCCCGCCTCACCTCGCTCGCGCGTAAGGAGATCGAGGACGAGTACGCGGATCTCCAGGAGCGCATCGGCGAGCTCAGAGAGATCCTCGGCGACCCTGCTCGAATCGACGGCGTCGTCCGCGAGGAGCTGCTCGAGCTGAAGGCGATCTACGGGCGCGAGGACGAGCGCCGGACGGAGATCGTCGCCGGCGAGTCGGAGCTCGAGCTCGAGGACCTCATCGCCGAGGAGGACATGGTCATAGCGATGACGCGCTCCGGGTACGTCAAGCGGCTACCGGTCACGACGTATCGCGAGCAGCGCCGCGGCGGCATCGGCGTCATGGGGATGGACCTGAAGGACGACGACTACATCGAGCACCTCTTCGTCGCCTCGACGCACGACTACATCCTCTTCTTCAGCTCGGCGGGAAAGGTCTATCGCCTGAAGGTGCACGAGCTCCCGCTCGGCTCGCGCCAGTCGAAGGGCCGCGCCATGGTGAACCTGCTCCCGTTCCGGCAGGACGAGAAGGTCAGGGCAGTGATCCGGACACGGGACTTCTCCGAGATGGAGTACCTCGTCCTCGCGACACGCAAGGGCATCGTCAAGAAGACGAAGTTCACGGACTACAACACGCCGCTCAAGTCCGAGGGAATCATCGCGATCAACCTGCGCGAGGACGACGAGCTGGTCGAGGCGTTCCTCTCTTCAGGCGACGACGACCTGATGCTCGTATCGCGGCGCGGACAAGCGATCCGCTTCCACGAGAAGGAGGCGCGGCCGATGGGGCGCGCGACCGGAGGCGTCCGCGGGATGTCGCTCCGCTCCGGCGACGACGTGATCGCGGCGATGGTGGCCCAGGACGACGCGGATCTCCTCGTCGTGACGGAGCAAGGGTATGGAAAGCGCACTCCGATTCGCGACTACCCGCGAAAGGGCCGCGGCGGTCTCGGCGTGAAGACCGTCCAGCTCACCGAGGCGAAGGGCCAGCTCGCGGGCGCGCGACTCGTGCGCGAGGGGTATCAGGTCATGCTCATCTCGACGGGCGGCACCGTGATCCGCATGCCGGTCGAAGGGATCCGTCGGGCCGGGCGGGCAACTCAGGGCGTGATCGTGATGCGTCTGCGGGGGGACGAGCGCGTTTCGGCGCTCGCGCCAGTCGTTGCCGGGGACGACGCGGATGCCGATGACGTCATCGAAGCTGTCAGTGAAGCTGGCGTCGCCGAATCGACGGAAGACGGCGAATCTCCGACCATTCCGCCGGCGGAGGACTAGACAGAGCTCGATTACCTCGTACGGGGGAATTGCGCAAATCAGGATTGCGCAGCCGCGATTTGGGGGATGAGAATCGAGGTGATGCGTATCCGTACGAGTCAGCGACGTGCGTCGGGAGGCCAGTTGGTGGCGGCTATCGCCGCCGCGGCGGCCGCCTTCTCGCTGCTCGCGCCGGCGGCGGCGAGCGCGGGACTCGGCGATCTCACGAACACCGTCTCGCAGACAGCCGCCCCGGTGACGAACACCGTCGCGCAGACGGCCGCCCCGGTCACGAACACCGTCGCGCAGACGGCCGCCCCGGTCACGAACACCGTCGCGCAGACGGCCGCCCCGGTCACGAACACCGTCGCGCAGACGGCCGCCCCGGTCACGAACACCGTCGCGCAGACGGCCGCCCCGGTCACGAACACCGTCGCGCAGACGGCCGCCCCGGTCACGAATACGGTCTTTCAGGCCACAGCGCCGCTGACAACTACCGTCCAGCAAACTGCAGCTCCGCTGACGACGACCCTGGTCCAGACGGCAGCTCCGCTGACGAATACGGTCTTGCAGACCGCAGCGCCCCTGGCGACGACGGTTCTGCAGACGTCCGCTCCGCTTCTCGACACTGTCGGCCAGACGATCGCTCCGGTCTTGGATCCAGTTCTCGCGGCGGCCGAGCCGCTGCTCGCACCGCTCGGGCCCGTGACCGAGCCGCTCATGGCTTCGCTTGCTACGACGACCCAGCAGGTCGTTGTGCCGACCGCTTCGACCGTTCGCCGAGCTGCGACGCGCGCGGAGCAGACCGAACCGAGCCGCTCGGCGGTGCAGCCGGCCGGACCTGTGCAGCCGATCCCCGAGAGTCCCGAGCCCGCCGCGATCGTGACGGGCTCCACGCGCACCTTCGCAGACGATGCGTCGGCGGCCCCCGCACAGGCGCCGAGCGGTGCGGCCCCGCAACAGGCGCCGTCGCCAGAGGTCTCTCACCGCGATCTCCCGCCGACTTTCAGCGGCCCGCCGCAGGCGACCCCCGAGCATGCGGCGGGCGGTTCCAACGCGGCGGTCTCCTCCGCGCGAGCTCCCGAGCCGCTTGCGCCGGGCGCGCCGTTCGGGTTCTCCGCCTCGGCCGCACCCGGTGGAGCCGCGTCATTGTTCGTACCTCTTTTCGCGGTTCTCACCGCGATGCTCCTCCTGGCAGCACGTGAGGTAGGCCGACGACTTCGGCCTACGCTGGCTTCTCCACGGCTGCCGATCCTCGCCTCATCGCTCGAGCGCCCCGGCTAGCTGCGGACGCATGACCCGGGCCGGAGATGGCTCCTCCGGCCGTGTCCGTAGTCAACGCTCGAACGAAAGGAATTCGACATGAAACGGTACTTCTGTACCGTCGCGACAGGCTTGCTGCTCGCACTCGTGGGCACCAGCACCGCGACGGCAGGACTGCCCCTCCCGGGCAACACACAGGAGGGCACGCAGTCCACGAGCTTCGGCGACCAGACGGTCGGCGAGCAGAAGAACGACGCAGACGTCAACCAGGCTCAGGGGAACGGCAACATCAACATCTCCCCTGCGATCTCGATCGGCGGCGACGCCGAGACCCGGAACTCACAGGGCAACGGCAACGTCGCAGTCGCTGACGTCGACCAGTCGAACAAGGTCAACCAGTCGCAGGGCTCGACGCAGTCCCAGCGCCTGGAGCAGAACGACAACAACGGTTGCTGCGGCGGTCAGAGCCAGACCGGCGAGCAGTCGGCGAGCTTCGGCGACCAGACGGTCGGCGAGCAGAAGAACGACGCAGACGTCAACCAGGCTCAGGGGAACGGCAACATCAACATCTCCCCTGCGATCTCGATCGGCGGCGACGCCGAGACCCGGAACTCACAGGGCAACGGCAACGTCGCAGTCGCTGACGTCGACCAGTCGAACAGGGCGAATCAGTCCCAGTCTGCGAGCCAGTCGCAGAATCTCCGCCAGGGCGGCGGTGGCTGCTGCAAGTCACACCACGGCTCGCAGCCAGCTTGGGACTGCAAGCCGCCTCACGGTCAGCTGCAGGCCCACAGCCGCACGAAGCCGTGCAGGTACGACGATCGCCCGGACAAGGGCGGCTGCTGCGGTGGCCAGACCCAGTCCGGCGACCAGTCGGCGAGCTTCGGCGACCAGACGGTCGGCGAGCAGAAGAACGACGCAGACGTCAACCAGGCTCAGGGGAACAAGAACGCGAACGGCTCCCCGGCCATCGGCGTCGGCGGGAAGAAGAGCCACTCGCCGAAGGGCGGGTGTGGCTGCAGGAACAACTCCGGTGACGATGCCAAGACCTGGAACTCCCAGGGCAACAGCAACGTGGCCGGGGCCGACATCGACCAGGGCAACCGGGTCGATCAGTCACAAGGAGCGTGGCAGAGCCAGAGCCTCGTGCAGAACGGTGGGGCGTTGAGCCTCAGCTAGCAAGAGCCGAGCGCCGGCCGGGGAAAAGCCATTCCCGGCCGGCGCTTCCGCCTTCGCAACCACGAGGAGGAGGCAATGCCAGTGACTGAGAACAGGACCATCAAGCAAGCTCCAAAGCTCTCGGGCCGCGAGCTCGAGGTGCTATCCCTGATCGCCGAGGGCTTCTCGAGTCGCGAGATCGCCCAGGCGCTCTGGGTCACCGAGGAAACGGTGAAGTCACACGTTCGGCGAGTTCTCCATCGCCTCGGGGCTCGAACCCGAGCGCATGCGGTTGCGATCGTCTATCGCGAGCAGCTGTGGACGTTGCCGCCGCAAAACGGCGATCCCTCGAGTGACCAAAGGAGGCCCGCCGTGTAGCCGCTCAGCTCGACCCGACCACCATCAGGTGACGCTCACGGCTGGGCGGGCGGCGCGTGCCCTCAGGCGCCCTCCTCGCCTTGGGCCTTGTTGGCGAGCGCGGTGAGGAGGTCGATCGGGATCGGGAACACGATCGTCGAGTTGTTCGCCGATCCGATCTCGAGCAGCGTCTGGAGGTAGCGCAGCTGAACCGTGATCGGTTCCATCGCCATGACCGCTGCCGCGTCCTTCAGCCGCTCGGAGGCCTGGAACTCGCCCTCCGCCGAGATGACCTTGGCGCGCCGCTCGCGCTCGGCCTCGGCCTGCCGCGCCATCGCGCGCTGCATGTCGGACGGGATCTCGACGTCCTTCACCTCGACGACCGAGACCTTGATTCCCCACGGCGAGGTTGCCTCGTCGATGATCTCCTGGAGGATCGCGTTGATCTTGTCGCGCTCGGAGAGAAGCTCGTCGAGCACGTGCTGGCCGAGCACGGACCGGAGCGTCGTCTGCGCGATCTGGGACGTCGCGACCATGTAGTTCTCCACCTGGACGACCGACGCGTTTGCGTCCACGATCCGGAAGTAGGCGACGGCATTGACCCGAACGGGCACGTTGTCCTTCGTGATGACCTCTTGCGGCGGGACGTTGAGCGTCACCGTCCGCAGGTCGACCCGCACCATCCGGTCGACGATCGGGATGAGGAGGAAGATTCCCGGCCCCTTCGGGTGAGCAAGCAGTCGGCCGAGACGGAAGATCACACCGCGCTCGTACTCGCGGGCCACCTTGACGGCCGCGAACAGGATCAGGAGAACGATGACGAGAATTACGACGAGCGCGATGCCGGCAGCTGCCATTAGCTCGGTACCTCCTCGGTCGGTGGCAGGGATGATCCTACGACGAGTCGGAGGTCGTCCTGGACGTCTTCGACTCGCACGTGCGACCCGGGAAGCAAGAGCGAACCGTCAGACGTGTGCGCGCGCCAGAGCTCGCCGTTGACGCGCACGAGGCCGTTCCGCTGGACAACGCCTTCATGCCCGAGGATTCCGTGGGCACCAACCGCGGCCGGCTGTCTCGCTGCCCGCACGACTCTCGTCAGGGCGAAACCCATCAGCACCGCGAGCGTCCCGGCCACTGCGAGTGCCACGGGCAGCGACACCTGGTACGCCTCGCCCGCCGGGTCGAAGAGCATCAGCGCGCCGAGCACGAACGTGATAGCCCCGGCCAACGTCAATGCACCATGGCTCGGAACGAAGGCCTCGGCGGCGAAGAAGCCCGCGGAGAGCAGCAGCAGCAGGAGGCCGGCGATCGACACGGGCAGCACCTGGAGGCCGTACAGACCGAGGATCAGGGAGATCGCGCCGACCGTTCCCGGCAGGATAAGACCCGGGTTCCAGAGCTCGACGACGATCCCGAGCAGGCCTATCGACAGCATGATGGCGATGAGGTTCGGGTCGACGAGGAGGTCCCTGGCCCGTTGCCAGAAGCTCATCTCGACCTCCTCGATCTCCGCGCCGGCGGTCTCGAGCACGATGCCCTTGGGGACGGTCTTCCGTCCGTCGACCTCGTTCAGGAGCGCCGGCAGGGTCGGCGCAATCGCCTCCACGAGCCCGAGCTCGAGGGCCTGGCGAGCGCCGTAGTTCGATGCCTTCGTGACCATCGCCCGCGCTGCGGGGACGTTGCGATCGTGCTCGCGCGCGAGCTCACCCACATACGCGGCTGCGTCGTTGATGACCTTGCGCCGGAGATCGCGTGAGATGTCCTCCCCTCCGATCGAGATCGGAGTCGACGAGCCGATGTTCGTCTGCGGCGCCATGGCTGCGAGATCAGAGGCCATGGCGATGACGGCACCGGCCGAGTCGGCACTCGAGCCGGGCGGTGAGACGTACAGGATCACAGGGACGGTCGAGGCGAGGAAGCGCTTGACGATCCCGCGCATCGAGGACGACAGCCCACCAGGGGTGTCGAGGACGACGACGACGGCGTCGAAGTCCTCGTTCTCCGCGCGCTCGATCGAGTTCTCGACGTACTCCTGGGTCACCGGGTTGATGTCGTTGTCGAGCTCGACCGCGAGCACTCGAGGCCGATCGGCTTCGTTCTGCGCGAGTGCGAGCGACGGAACGGCGACGGCGAGGACTGCCAGTCCCGTGAGAAGCACCATGCTGGGGCGAACGCGCACCGTGTAAGGATTGCATCAACGGAGGGTTCTCCGGCTTGCGCCCGAAGGGCATGCGAGCGACCCTCGCTCCATGCGCCGCCTTCTCATCCTCCTCGCGGCCTGCGCCGCGGCTGCGACTCTGCCGACCGCCGCCCTGGCGGCGATGCCCTCGGTCACGGTTGTGGACCTCCCGGGGGCTCCAGGTCGCGATTCGTCCACGGTCGAGCGCGAACGGCGGTTCACGCTCGTCGGCCTGCACTGGCGCGGCTCCGGAGAGGTGCTCTTTCGGACGCGCTCGCTTGCCGGTTCGTGGACGCCGTGGCGACTCTCCAAGGCGGAGCAGGACGGGCCCGATCCCGCCTCGCCGGAGAGCATCCGATCGAGAGGCTGGCATGTCGGGCCCCCGTGCTGGGTCGGGCCCTCTGATCGGCTCCAGGTTCGCAGGCGAGGCGGGGTCGGCCGGATTCGAGCGCAGCTCGTCTGGAGCCCGGCCGGCAGTGCCGCCCCGCTCCGTGCGCTGTCCGTCGTCGGAGCGCCGCCGATCGTCTCACGAGCCGCCTGGGGCGCCAACGAGGCGATTCGCCGCGCGGCGCCCTCGTACGCTTCGGCGGTCCGGTTCTCGATCGTTCACCACACGGCCGGGCGGAGCACGTACACACGCGCCGAGGCAGCCGCGATCGTGCGGGGAATCCAGCTCTACCACGTGCAGAGCAACGGCTGGAACGACATCGGCTACAACTTTCTCGTCGACCGCTTCGGGACGATCTACGAGGGTCGACATGGCGGGATCGACCGGAACGTCGTCGGAGCGCACGCACGAGGGTTCAACACGGGCTCGACCGGGATCGCGCTGATCGGCACCCACGTGAACACGAGACCGTCGCCTGCGGCGCTCGAGGCACTCACGAACCTCCTTGCGTGGCGGCTCGATCTCGCGCACGTCGATCCGAGTGCGCTCGTCACCGTGCTCTCCGGCGGGAGCGAGCGCTTCCGGCCGAACGTGCCGGTCGCTCTGCGGAGGGTCTCGGGACACCGGGACACCGGCTCGACCGAGTGCCCGGGGGACGCTCTGTACGGGCAGCTCGAATCGATCGCGGCGGCTGCCGCGAAGCTCGGCGGACCGAAGATCTTCGATCCTCGCGTCGACGCGGACGGAGAAGGCCTCGTGCGCTTCCGCGCGCGAACCTCCGGGTCCGGTCCCTGGACGGTGCTCATTCGCAGCGGCATCAGCGAGGTCGCGCGCGGGACCGGGACGGGAACGAGTGTCGACTGGACGTGGGATGCGACGCAGGCTTCTCCAGCCACCTACACGTGGACGATTTCCGCCGGGTCGGCACGTCCCGCACGCGGGACGATTCGCGCGGGCCTGAACGAGACAGAGCTCGCCATCGCGCGGCTCTCCGCGGCTCCCGGCGGGATCACGCCGAACGGCGACGGGCAAGCCGACGCGGCGGTCGTCACGTTCGGGCTCACCCGGGCTGCAAACGTGACGGTCGAGGTCACGGACGGGGCCGGCGCGGTCGCTGCGACTGTTCTCGACCGCGCCTGGACGCCCGCGGGGGAGCATGCTCTATCCGTTGACGGCGCGAACCTTCCGGACGGCGGCTACAGCGTCACGGTCCGAGCCCGGACCCCGACCGGCTCCGAGGTGGTCCAGAGCGTCGCGCTCACGGTCAGCAGGACTCTCGGGCTCGTCTCCGTCACACCGGGCGTCTTCTCGCCGAACGGCGACGGGAGGCTCGATGCAGTTGCCGTCGGCTTCGCGCTCGCCGCTCCCGCCACGGTCAGCGTGCGCATCCTTCGCGACGGCCGCTGGGTCGCGTCGCCGCTCCTCGCGGCGAGCCTTCCCGCCGGCTCGCAGAGCGTGCTCTGGGACGGTGCACGGAGCGACGGACGTCTCCGAGACGGACCGCTCTCGGCCGTCGTCGAGGTGAGCGATGCCTTCGGGACGGTGTCGTTCGGAGTGCCCTTCGTCTCCGATGTGACCGCGCCGCGAGCCCGCTTTCTCCCGGGCCGTCGTGCGCGCATCCAGGTCAGCGAGGCCGCCGAGCTCAGAATCTGGGTAAACGGAGTCTTCGTTCGGCGGGTCGTGAGGAGCGCTGGGACGGTGCTCGTTCGCTGGGCTGAGCCGGTTCGACGGGCACGGGTGGTCGCGCTTGATGCCGCGGGAAATGCAAGCCCGGTCGCTTTCTGGCAAGCCGGTTCCTGACGACCAGGCCAGTAGACTCGCTTCGTGGCAGAAGCGTTCGCCGAACAGCCCGCTGCGCCGTTCGGAAGGGACGTCATCGAGGCGATCCTCCCGCACCGCGACCCGTTCCTGCTGCTCGACGAGGTCACGGAGCTCGAGCCGGGCCGCCGGGTGGTTGCGCGACGGAGCGTGAACGCAGACGACTGGTGGTTTGCCGGCCACTTCCCCGGGCGTCCCGTCATGCCGGGTGTCCTCATCGTCGAGGCGATGGCTCAGGCGGGGGCGGTCGCGGTGCTGGTCGAAGAGGAGAACCGTGGCCGGATTGCCTTCTTCGCGGGCATCGACGACTGCCGGTTCAAGCGGGTCGTCGAGCCGGGAGACACCCTTACCCTCACGTGTGAGATCGAGTCCGTTCGGGGCCCCATCGGCCGTGGGAAAGCGACGGCGCACGTCGGCGACGCACTGGCCGCACGCGGGACTCTGACCTTCGCGGTCGAGCGCTGATGCTCGGCGCAGCACAAGGCCCGCGCATCGGCATCACCGGCCTGGGCACGCACGTCCCGGCGCGCGTCATGACGAACGACGAGCTCTCGACGATCGTGGACACGTCCGACGAGTGGATCGTTGCGCGCACGGGTATCCGCGAGCGGCGTTTCGCGAGTCAGGAAGAGGCACTCACCGACATCGCCCGTCCGGCGGTCACGGCAGCGCTCGAGGACGCAGGCGTGGACCCGTCGGAGATCGATCTTCTGATCTGCGCGACGGTCACCCCGGACATGTTGTTCCCGACGTCGTCCGCTCTTCTCGCCGACGAGCTCGGCATGCCGAAAGCCGCCGCCTACGACCTCCTCGCTGGATGTACGGGCTTCGTCTACGCAGTTGCCCAGGCGTACGCGATGCTCGCCGCCGGGCTTTCGCGCCGGGCGCTCGTGGTCGGCGGTGACGTGCTCTCGAAGATCCTCGACTGGAACGACCGCTCGACGCTCGTGCTCTTCGGGGACGGCGCCGGAGCCGTCGTCATGGAGCCGGTCGAGACGGGCGGGTTCTTGGGCTTCGAGCTGGGCGCCGACGGCGGCGGAGGCGAGCACCTGTGGTACCCGGGGTCGGGCTCGCGGCATTTCGACGATCCGGATGGCTACGTCAAGATGAACGGTCGTGAGGTGTTCAAGTTTGCGACGAGGATCCTGGTGTACTCGGCCGAGCAGGTCCTCACGGAGTGCGGGAAGAGCGTCAGCGACGTCGACGTCTACATTCCGCACCAGGCAAACAAGCGGATCATCGACTACGCGGTAGATAAGCTCGGCATCCCGCATGAGAGGACCATCGTGAACGTGGATCGGTACGGGAACACGTCGTCGGGCTCCATCCCGCTGGCGCTTACCGACGCGCGAGCGGAAGGCAGGCTGAGCGACGGCGCTCTGGTGCTCATGACCGGCATGGGGGCCGGGCTCACGTGGGGCTCGGCACTGATCGAATGGACGACGAACGGGAGGGTCGAGTGAGCAAGGTTGCGTTCTGCTTCCCCGGACAGGGCTCGCTCGAGGCCGGGATGGGAAAGGACATCGCCGAAGCGTTCCCGGCAGCCCGTGCCGTGTATCGCCTCGGCTCCGAGACCTCGGGCCTCGACCTCGAGCGACTGTGCTTCGAGTCTCCGCTCGAGGAGCTCGTGGACACCGAAGTGCAACAGCCGGCTCTCGTTGCGACGAGCCTTGCGATCCTGGCCGCGTTGCGCGAGCGCGGCCTCGAGCCGGACGTGGTCGTCGGCCACTCTGTCGGCGAGTTCGCGGCACTTGCCGCAGCCGGTGCAATCGGCACCGGGGAGGCCATCGGGCTCGTGCGCGAGCGGGGTCTGGCGATGGCGGAGGCCGCTCGGAAGCACCCCGGCTCCATGGCCGCGATTCTCGGTCTCGAGGACGCCGAGGTCGAGAACCTCTGCCGCAAGATCATCGGCGTGTGGCCAGCGAACTACAACTGTCCGGGGCAGATCGTCGTCTCCGGCGAGCACGAGGCGGTCGAGGAGTGTTGCGCCGAGGCCGAGAGCCTCGGCGCCCGACGAGCGGTGCGACTCAAGGTCTCAGGTGCATTCCACAGTCCGCTGGTAGCGAGGGCGGCCGACAGGCTCCGGCCCGCGATCGAGCGGGTGAAGTTCGTCGAGCCGCTGTCGCCGTTCATGTCGACCGTGACCGCGAAGGTCGAGCCCGCCCAGCGCCTTGCGACGCTGCTCGTCGACCAGCTCACTGCGCCGGTCCGGTTCACGCAGGCCGCCACGGAGCTCATTCGCAGCGGAGCGTCGACGTTCGTCGAGGTCGGCCCCGGCAACGTGCTGTCCGGTCTCGTGAAACGGATAGACCGGGGCGTGAAGACGATCTCGGTCTCGACGGTGGACGGGATCGAGCGCGCGCAGGAAGCCCTTTCGCGCTGAGCATCTTGTTCTGCTCGCTCGAAGGCAAGAACGCGCTCGTCACCGGAGCATCGAGGGGCATCGGCCGCGCGATTGCTGTCGAGCTCGCAAGCGCCGGAGCGTCCGTCGTCGTCTCGTACAAGAGCGGAGCGGAGGAGGCCGAAGCCCTCGCCGCAGAGCTCGGAGGAAGAGCCATCCAGGCCGATGTGTCGGATGCGGGCTCCGCGGCCGCGCTCGTCGAGGGGGCCGGGGACCTCGACATCCTCGTGAACAACGCGGGCGTGACGCGTGACGGGCTGCTCGTGCGCATGTCCGACGAGGACTGGAGCACGGTGATCGACACGAACCTCGCGTCGTGCTTCTACACGTGCCGGGCAGCCGTGCGCGGGATGATGAAGAAGCGGGCGGGCGCGATCGTGAACATCTCGTCGATCGTCGGCATCCACGGGAACTGGGGCCAGACGAACTACGCGGCCTCGAAGGCCGGGATCATCGGCTTCACGAAGGCTCTCGCACGCGAGCTCGGTAGCCGAAACGTTCGCGCGAACGTGGTCGTCCCCGGCTACGTCACCACGCGACTCACCGAGGTTCTGCCGGAGGAGGCGACGGGTGCGATGCTGGAGAACACGCCGCTCGGCCGCCTCGGGGACCCGGAGGACGTGGCCGGAGCGGTACGGTTTCTCGCGTCCGAGAACGCGTCGTTCATCACGGGCGCAGTGCTCCTGGTGGACGGCGGGCTCGGAATGTAGGAACACATGAATGCAGCCGCAGACAACGGGCGCCGGCGAGTGGTCATCACCGGAATGGGGATGGTCACGCCACTCGGGAACGACGTGGGCTCCACCTGGGACAGCCTCGTCGCAGGCGAGTCGGGTGCCGGGCCGATCACGCACTTCGACACGACTGACTATTCGGTCGACTTCGCCTGCGAGCTGAAGGACTTCGAGCCGACCACGTGGATCGATCGCAAGCAGGCACGACGCATGGACAAGTTCTCCCAGCTAGCGCTGTCGGCAGCCCGGATGGCCGAGGCTGACAGCGGTGTCTCGGTCGCGGCGGCTCCGGACCGCGTCGGTGCGGCAGTGGCCACCGGAATCGGGGGCCTGTACGCATTCGAGGACTGCTTCCAGAACCTGCTCGAACGCGGTCCCGACCGGACCAGCCCGTTCGCGATCGTCCAGATCATCCCGAACATGGCTGCCGCCTGGGTCTCGATGGAGCTGGGGGCACAGGGGCCGCTCGCGGCGGAGTGTTCGGCCTGCGCGGCGTCGAACATGGCGATCGGCGACGGCCTCGATGCGATCCGTCTCGGCCGCGCGGACGTGATGTTCTGTGGAGGCACCGAGGCTCCGATCACCCGCGTCGGCATTGCGGGATTTTCCGCGATGCGCGCCCTGTCGAAGCGGACCGACGATCCGAAGGCCGCTTCGCGCCCCTTCGACGCCGACCGCGACGGCTTCGTGATGGGAGAGGCGGCAGCCATGGTCGTGCTCGAGGATCTCGAGCATGCGCAGGGCCGCGGCGCCACGATCCACGCGGAGGTTCTCGGGTACGGCGTCTCGTCGGACGCGAGTCATGTCTCGGATCCGGATCCGAGCGGAACGAACCCCGCTCGCGCAATGCGCATGGCGTTCGCGGACGCCGGGATCACTCCCGACCAGGTGGGTTACGTGAACGCGCACGGGACGTCCACGCCGTCCGGGGACTCCGCCGAGACGCAGGTCCTGAAGCTCGCTCTCGGCGAGGAGCATGCGCTTCGCACTCCCGTGTCCTCGACGAAGGGCGCCACCGGCCACTGCCTCGGCGCCGCCGGCGCGGTCGAGGCCATCTTCACGATCCACGCTCTCAAGCACGGTCTGCTCCCGCCCACGATCAACTACGAGACGCCGGATCCGACATGCGATCTCGACTACATCCCGAACGAGGCGCGGCCGGCGGAGATCGAGATCGGTGTCAACAACTCGTTCGGTTTCGGCGGGCACAACGCCTGCGTCGTGTTTCGCCGCTGGGACGGCGAGTAGCCGGCGCTCCGCCAGGGCGGTCGCCTAACGTCGCAGCTCGCGCGGCGTCTGAACGGGTGATGGCGCCCGTGAGAGTCGGAGCGACCCGGCCCGACGGCAGCGGGTACACCCGCGCGGTTGCCGGAGCCTTCGAGGTCACGCGGCTGGTGTTCCCACCGGACTTCCGACACGGCGATGTCGATCCGGACCGTGGCTACATGGTCGTGGTTCTCGCTGGCTCGGTGTGCAAGTCGTTCGTCCGAGACTCCGCGACCCTCTCACGCGGCAGCCTCGCGACGGTACCGGCTGGCGCCACCCACTCGAGCTGCTTCGCGCCGGAGGGAACGCAGGTACTTGCCGTGCGCCCCGCCGACGAGGCAGCCGGAGCGCATTTCGGCTCATTGCTCACACGACGGACGCAAATGCAAGCCTCGGCATCCGCCGAGCTCGGCTGGCAAATCGCGGGCGAGCTCGAAGCACACGACGCAAGCTCGGAGCTCGCCCTCGAGGGCCTGGTGCTCCAGCTACTGGCTGCGGCGGGACGTGGATCGGCCGTGTCGGAGCGCGAAGGAGCCCGAGCGGCGTGGTTGCCCGCGGCCCGAGACATGCTGCACGACCGCACACCCGATCATCCGAGCCTGTCCGAGCTCGCGGCTCTGGTCGGGCGTCACCCCACGCACGTCGCGCGGGCATTCCGGCGTGAGTACGGCGTCACGGTGGCCGAGTATGCGAGATCGCTGCGCCTCGAGTGGGCGAGGGCTCAGATCGCGCTTGGGGACGCACCGCTCGCGCGGGTTGCCGTCGAGGCGGGCTTTGCGGACCAGAGCCACTTCACTCGCGCGTTTCGCAGCCACACCGGCGTGACTCCCGGCCGGTACCGCGAGCTGGTTCGCACCTGAGACCGGGAAGGCGCCGAGCCGGAGGGCTGTCGCCCGGCGCCTCCACAAGTTGCGGGCTAGCCCCGAACCTTGAGATCGCCTCGCTCGAGGAAGAACGGGAACCGGACCTCCGGATGGTCGTCGCAGTACAGTTGTGCCGCGGGCGCCGCGGCGGCGCCGACCGTCGACGACATGTCAGGCGGTTGGCTCTTGCCCTTGCCGTTGTCCTGGGCCTGGAACCACATGTCGAGCCCGATCAGCGACTCGCGTGAGCTCTCCTGGATGACTCCGCCGACCCAGACGCGGTTGTCGATGATCGTCGCGCAGTGGAGCGAACCGCTGACGCTGAGCTCTACACCGTCTCGTACCTGCGTGTACGTGTAATGCCCCTTCGCGGTGCCGTCGTTGCGGATCTGTACGTGCCATCGAAACGGACGAACGTCGAAGAAGCTGCCCGCTGCAGACCCGCTGAAGCCGTAGTTACCGGACGCCGACGCGACGATACGAGCGGTTCCGCCACCAGCGACGCTCGAGACCGCAAGTGCCGCGGCACACGCCGCAGCGATGATGACGATCCTGGTTGGCACTCGATTCCTCCTCCCGAGATGACGCATGCGACGCTACGTGGGGCGCTCCGACGGGTCTTGAAGGCGAGTGGCGCCGTGGAACGGGGTTAGCGCCGCTCAACCAACGACGGGAGAGCGCCGTTCGAGCAGGACCGTGTCGCGCCAGACGCCGTCGAGTTGCGCGATCCGTTCCAGGCGGCCGACAAGCCGGAAGCCCACCGACAGGTGCAGCTCCACGCTCGCTTCGTTCTCGGGGAACATGGCCGCCTGGATTGTCCAGATCCCGTCGCTCTCCGCGCTCGAGATCAGCGCCTCCAGGAGGCTGCGCCCCACCCCGCGGCCGCGTGCGTCCTCTGCGACGTACACCGAGTCCTCGACTACGCCGCGGTAGCACTCTCGTGTCGAGACCGCCGACAGTGCGATCCAGCCGACGACCCGCCCGTCCGCCACGGCGACGAGGCGGTGGTCCGGGACGTGCTCGCTGTCGAATTGCTCCCAGGAAGGAGGCTGGGTCTCGAAGGTCGCGTTTCGGGTGGAGATGCCGTCCGCGAAGATACGTTCGACATCGGGAAAGTCGGAAGGCTCGAGTGCGCGAATCTCCAGCATCCCGGGAAGACTAGGCTTGGATCGTGCGCGATAGGTGGGCGACCTTCGACTGCTACGGGACGATCGTCGACTGGAACGGCGGGATCCGAGCGGAGCTCGAACGACTCTTCGGAGTTGCCCGGGCGGACGAGCTCCTCGCGCGCTATCACGAGCTCGAGCCGGAGATCCAGGCTGCGAATCCTGGATCGAGCTATCGGGAGGTGCTGACGGTCGCGCTCGAGAGGCTGGCCGACGAAACGGGTCTGCCGCTGCCCGAGGGTGAGACGGCGGCTCTCGCGCGGTCGCTGCCGACCTGGCCCGTCTTTCCGGATGCACGAGAGGGGCTCGCTGCCGCCCGGGAGCGTGGCTGGCGACTCGCGATCCTCTCGAACACCGATCGGGATCTGATCGATGCGTCCATCGAGGTCATCGGCACGCCGTTCGAGCTTGCGATCGTCGCGGGGGAGATCGGCTCGTATAAGCCTGCGAAGGCCCACTGGACAGCGTTTGACGCCGCGACGGGCGCGACGGCGGGCTCTCATGTTCACGTCGCACAGAGCCTGTTTCACGACATCGGGCCGGCGACGGATCTCGGTCTCCCGAGCATCTGGATCAACCGTCTTGACGAGCCGGCCGATCCGCGGCCCTCGAGAACCCTCCCCGACCTGTCGGGTCTTGCCGACGCGCTCGATGAGCTCGTCCCGGTGAGCGCAGACCTGGCCGCACCCAGATGAGCTCGCTACGCGCGCGGTGCCCCGATTGCCGCACCTTCACGGCCGTTGCCGTGGGGTCGGAGTACCAGTGCCACAGCTGCGGGCGCGAGTTCCTCGCGGGGCTCGTTCGGGTCCCGCGTGCTTGGGGGGCGGGGGGTGAGGCGATGGCCGAGGCGGCCATGCTCCCGCTTCCGTACCCGGAAACGGGAGTGGTGGAGCAAGACTCGCTCGACGAGCAGTCGTTGTCGCTCGCCGCGGCGCTTCCCGCGCGCCCGGTCGTGCTCGGCGGATGCTGCTGCTCCCACGTTGGGGCTGCGCGCGGTCTCGCGGCTCGTCGCCCGCGCCTCGGCGTCGTGTGGTTCGACGCGCACGGCGACCTGAACACTCCCGAGAGCTCGCCGTCCGGGAATCTCTGGGGGATGCCGCTCCGGATGCTCATCGACGACGGGATCGTGGCGGCCGCTGACGTCGCGCTCCTCGGTGCGCGGAACCTCGATCCGGGGGAGGAGGAGTTCATCGAGCGCATGGGCATCGACGACTCCCTCGATCGTGCGCTCGCCGGCGTGGATGCCGTCTACGTCGCATTCGACGCAGACGTCCTCGAGCCCGGGGAGGTACGGGCGTTCATGCCCGAGCCGAACGGACCGACGGTAGCCGAAGCCGAGTCGACGCTCCAGGATGTCGTCTCGCGCGCCGAGCTCGCTGGAGTCGGCGTTACGGGTCTCGTTCCGGACGACGCCAACGTTCCGGTCGTAACCCGCTTGTTGCGGGCTGCGGGCCTCTGACGCGCGCGCTCTAAGATCCAGCGCATGTCTTCCCCCGACCAGGAGCGTGTCGACGTCTCGGTGGAGGACAAGCGTCCGTCCGAGAGGAGCTCGGACAAGGCGCATCCGAACACCTGTCCCGGCTGCGGATCGCACTACCGTGACGATGAGCTTGCGGCCAACCTGCGGGTGTGCCCCCAGTGCGGGCATCACTTTCCGGTCGGTGCACGCGAGCGCATCGAGCAGCTGGCAGATCCTGGGAGCTTCACGGAGGAGGACGAAGAGCTGCGTTCTGCCGACGCTCTCGGGTTCTTCGATCTCAGGCCGTACACGGAGCGTCTCGCGGAGGCGGAGGTCTCTACCGGGCTCGGAGACGCGATGATCGCCGGCGGCGCGGCGATCGAGGAGCAGCAGTGCCGCCTCGCGGTCATGGACTTCTCCTTCATGGGTGGCTCCATGGGTAGCGTTGTCGGCGAGAAGTTCGTCCGTGCGTGCGAGAGCGCGACGGAAGCACAGGTCCCGCTCGTCTCCATCTCGGCGTCCGGCGGCGCGCGCATGCAGGAGGGGATCCTCGCGCTGATGCAGCTCCCCAAGACGGTGTGCGCGATCGAGGAGCTGCACGAGGGCGGTGGAGCGCTGCTCTCGGTGCTGACGCATCCGACAACTGGTGGTGTGCTCGCGAGCTTCGCCAGCCTGGGAGACGTAGTGCTCGCGGAGCCCGGGGCGCTCATGTCGTTCGCCGGCCCCCGCGTGGTCGCACAGACCACTCGCGAGAAGCTCCCGGACGACTTCGGCCTCGCGGAGTCGAACTACCGGTTCGGGCATCTCGACGGAATCGTTCCGCGCTCGGAGCTCCGGCCGGCGCTCGGGCGGCTGCTCCGGCTCTTCGGTCCTGCGTAGGTGGCGAACGAGGCTGAGATCCGACTGCGCGAGCGGTTGAGTAAGCTCGCCTCCATGAAGCTGCTCCGTGGAACCAGGCTGAGCGGCGAGCTCGATCGCCTTCAGGAGCAGCTCGAGCGTCTGAAGGAGGAGCCGAGCGCCGAAGACATCTGGCGCTCCGTCGAGCTTGCGCGACATCAGGACCGGCCGTACACCCTGGACTACGTCGCGCGCATCTTCGAGGACTTCTTCGAGCTCCACGGCGACCGCGGCAGGGCTGATGACCGCGCCCTCGTTACGGGCCTCGGAAAGCTCGACGGACGCACGGTCGTCCTCGTCGGGCATCAGAAGGGGCGTGATCTCAAGGAAAGGACGAAGCGCAATTTCGGGATGGCGTACCCCGAGGGCTACCGGAAGTCAATGCGTGCGATGGCGCTCGCCGACCGGCATGGCTTTCCTCTCGTGACGATGGTCGACACGCCCGGCGCCTACCCGGGTGTCGCCGCGGAGCAGCACGGCCAGGGTGGTGCCATCGCGCGTTCGCAGGCGGCGATGGCGCGGCTGTCCGTGCCGACCGTATCGTGCGTCATCGGCGAGGGCGGCTCTGGTGGCGCGGTCGCGATCGCAGTTGCGGATCGCGTGCTCATGCAGGAGAACGCGATCTACTCGGTCATCTCACCAGAAGGCTGCGCCGCGATTCTCTGGCGGGATGCAGGTGAGGCGCGGAAAGCGGCCGCGGCGTTCAAGCCCGACGCCGCACACTGCCTCGAGCTCGGCGTTATCGACACGATCGTCCCGGAGCCCGGAGGCGGCGCGCACGAGGATCCGGACGTGGCAGCGCGGCTGTTGGCCGCGGCGATCGGCGATGCTCTGGACGAGATCGATGAGCTAGATCCGGATGAGAGGCGGCGTGAGCGGCGAGCGAAATACCGTCGCATGGGCGTTCTCGCGTTCGCCTGAAGGCCGGGCTCGTAACGCGCAGTTCAAAGTCGCCCGGCCGAGCGCGAAATCACGCTATCCACAGGTTCCACAGGCTTATCCCCCGAATCGAAAGCGGCGTTTTGCAGGAAAAACTCTCGAATTGCTCCGGATCAGTGAAAAAAGTGTTGCGCGGCTGGCGACAATCCACAGGTGAGCCTCGAGGCATATCGGAGCAAGCGCGACGCCGATCGAACGCCTGAGCCTTTCGGGAAGCGCGCGAAGTCTGGCGCTGTGCCGCGATATGTCGTCCAGCGACACGCAGCAAGGCGGTTGCACTACGACTTTCGCCTCGAGCGCAACGGTGCGCTCGCGAGCTGGGCGGTCCCGAAGGGTGTCCCGCTCCGACGCGGCGAGCGCCACCTGGCCGTTCATGTCGAGGATCATCCGCTCGAGTACGGCGACTTCGAAGGGACGATTCCCGCCGGCGAGTACGGGGCCGGGACCGTCGAGATCTGGGACCGCGGGACGTACGAGCTCCTCGAGGAGAAGCGGAACGGCGGGCTCACGGTTCGCCTGGAGGGCGAGCGACTCGACGGTGTCTGGACGCTCATCCCCGCGCACCTCGACGGCGATCCGAAGAACTGGCTGATCATGCGCAAGGACGGAGCTGTGCCGCAGGCCGCGCGCTATGCACCGATGCTCGCTACCGCCTCCGAAGCATTGCCGCACGGCCGGGAGTGGACCTACGAGCCGAAGTGGGACGGCTTTCGGGCGATCGTGACCGTCGTGGGCGGGGAGGTGCGCTTCACGAGCCGGAACGACAACGACCTCACGGAGCGTTTTTCGGATCTGGCGCGGTCGTCACGCCTCGCCATCAGGACGGCAGACGCGGTCCTCGACGGCGAGATCTGCGCGCTCGACAACAGCGGCCGCTCACGCTTTTCGCTTCTCCAGGAGAGCGCGGGGCGCCTGGCGCTCGTGCTCTTCGACATCCTCGAGCTCGACTCGGAGCCGCTCGTCGAGCTTCCGCTTACGGATCGACGAGAGCACCTCGAAGCCGTCTGCGATGCGACGCGGGGAACCGCGATCGTCTCGCCGCAGTTCGACGACGGCGAGGCGCTGCTCGTCGCCGCACGCGAGCAGCAACTCGAGGGCGTGGTCGCCAAGCGCCGTGACTCCACCTACCAACCAGGCCGCCGCAGCTCCGACTGGCGGAAGGTGAAGGTGCGGGGCCGACAGGACGTGGTGATCGTCGGCTACACGAGAGGACAGGGCCGACGGACAGGAGGTTTCGGAGCGCTGGTCATGGGCGTACAGGACGCGGGCGGCCTGCGCTGGGCTGGCAACGTCGGCACGGGATTCTCCGACGCCGAGATCGACCGGCTGCGCCGGATCATGAAGCCGCTCGAGCGCCACGAGAGCCCCTTTGCCGACCCGCCGAAGATGCCGCGCGTTCGCCGAGGCGATGCCGTCTGGTTGGAGCCGAGGCTCGTGGCCGAGGTCGAGTTCGTGGAGTGGACGCACGAAGGCCGTCTGCGCGCGCCGGTTTACGTCGGTCTGCGCGAGGACAAGACTGCAGCCGAGGTGCGCAGAGAGCGGATCCCCGTGCCCGACGTGATCCGGAAAGGGAGCCGCGAGCTGCGCCTGTCGAACCTCGACAAGCCGTTCTGGCAGGAGCTGGGTCTCACGAAGGGCGACCTCATCGCGTACTACCGAGACCTCGCCGACGTGCTCGTGCCGCATCTCAGGCACCGGCCCTTCACGATGAAGCGGCACCCCGACGGCTGGAGCGGGAAGCACTTCTTCCAGAAGCAGGCTCCGTCACACATGCCGTCGTGGATCAAGCGCGCACCGTTCCCTGCCTCTACGCGTGAGGGCGAGAAGAAGGTCATCGACTACGCGCTCGTCGACGACGACCTCGCGCTGCTGTGGATGGTGAACATGGGCTGCATCGACATGCACGCGTGGTCGTCGCGTGTCGACCGGCCGGACAAGCCCGACTGGGTGATGTTCGACCTCGATCCGGCGGAGGGCGCGACCTTCGACGACGTCGTGACCGTCGCGGGTCTCGTCAAGCAGACCCTCGACCTGCTCGAGCTCGAGTCGTTTCCCAAGACCTCTGGCTCGCGTGGGATCCACGTCCTCGTACCGATCGCGCGTAGGAGCACGCATGCGGAGACCCGAGAGTTCGCCGGAATCGTCGCCGGAGCGCTCGAGCGCGCACACCCCGGTCTCGTGACGACGGCGTGGTCCAAGGCGAAACGCCGCGGCGTCCTCGTCGATGCGAATCAGAACGGGCCGGGGAAGACCAACGCGTCGGTGTACTCGGTCCGCCCTCGAGCAGGTGCGACCGTGTCGACGCCTCTCCGGTGGGAGGAGGTCGCGCCGGGCCTCGACCCGACGGCTTTCACGATGGAGGCTGTGCTCGATCGAGTAGCGCGGGACGGGGATCTCTTCGCGGGAGTGCTCCAGGGGAAGCAGTCGCTCGCTCAGGCGCTGCGCGCGCTCCGCTAACTCCGCCGAGCCGGCTCCTCGCCGAGTTTGTGTGGGCGGCCGAGGACGGAGAGCTCGACGATGTCGCGGGGGAAGAAGAGGGAGACCGTCCAGTCGGTGACGACGCGCAGCTTTCTCGAGAGAAGCGGGAGCTGGTACAGGTGGTACGTACGGGCGACCCACCAGCCTAGGAAACCTCTGAGCTCGAGGCCGCCGGGGAGCTCAGCGATTCCCTTGTGGTAGCCGAGGGTCGCGACCTGGCCGAGCATCCGGTAGCCGTACGGCTCCATCGTGCCCGTGAGGTTCTTCACGAGCCGGCGGGCTTGGCGGAGGGCGTGCTGGGACGTCGGCGGATCCGTGCTGCCCGGCGTCTTGCGATTCTGCACCGCGGCACAGTCGCCCAGCGCCCAGACATCGTCCCGCTCTTCCACGCGCAGCATCTCGTCCAGACGAACGCGTCCGCGCTCGTCGAGCGGAAGACCAAGTTGGTCGAGCAGTGGACTCGCCCGCACGCCCGCCGTCCAGACCAGCGTTCTCGCCGATATGCGCGCTCCGTTCGCGAGCACGGCCTCGCGTCCGTCGAACGACTCGAGCGTCGTCCCGACGTGGATCTCGACTCCGCGGCGCTCGAGGTGGCGCGCCGCGTACTCCCCCAGCCTCCTCGGGATCTCCGGCAGGATCTTCGGTGCGGCGTCCACGAGCACCCAGCGCTGTGGTACCTCGCGCAGGCTCGGGTAGAAGCGAAGCGCTGCACGGGCGAAGTCGTTGAGCTCGGCGAGCGCCTCGACGCCCGCATAGCCGGCGCCCACGAAGACGAAGCCGAGCTCCTCGCTTGCGTCCGGATGGATCACCGCCCGTTCGAGCTGCTCGAGCACGCGGTTGCGGAGCGCGATCGCGTCGGCGAGGTCCTTGAAGCCGAGGCCGTGCTCCACGAGGCCGGGCACCGGAAAGGTCCGAGTCACCGCTCCGAGCGCTATCACGAGCTGCTCGTAGCCGATCTCGAGGCGCCCGGCCAGCGTCTCGGCGATCACGACCCTGCGCGCTTCGTCGAGGCCGGTGACCTGTCCGAGTAGGAGCTCCGCGTGCCGGCACATCTGCCGGAGCGGGACGACGACGTGCCTCGGCTCGAGCGTTCCCGCTCCCGCCTCGGGCAGCAGCGGCGTGTACAGCATGTAGTTCTCGGGTGAGACGATCGTCGCGCCGCGCTGTCCGAGCAGACGCGCGACGTAACTCCCCGCGAACCCGCCTCCGAGGATCAGCGTTCCGCCGCGTGCCTCCCTCTGTGTCGACCACAGGCTCGTTCGCGGGCTCCACGCGGCATGCTTACCACGCATGGCCAGGCAGGTGTCCGTCATCGGAAGCGGCGCGGAGTGGGAAGAAGCCGCGGAAGAGGTGGGCCGGCTCCTCGCCGAGCGCGGCTGCACGGTCGTGACCGGCGGCCTCGGTGAGGTGATGGCCGCAGCGCACCGTGGCGCCAAGGCCGCCGGCGGCACCACCATCGCGATCCTGCCCGGCGAGCGGCACGAGGCTGCAAACGAGTGGGCCGACCACGTCGTGGTGACGGGGACGGGCCATGCCCGGAACCTGGCCGTCGCTGCCTCGGGCCACGCTGTGATCGTGATAGGAGGGGCCTGGGGGACGACCGCGGAGGTGGCGTTCGCGAAGATCCTCGGCCGGCCCGTGGTTGCGCTGCGCGGAGCGCCGGCCATGGAAGGCGTCGAGGTCGCGGACAGCCCGTCGGCGGCCGTCGAGCTCGCGCTACGAGACCTCGCGTAGGCGCCGCTCGAGGTAGGTCCGCTCCGCGTCGTTGCCGACGAGCGTGAGGGCCTCGCGGTACGCGGCAGCAGCCTCCCCACGCCGGTCGAGCCGTCGCAGCAGGTCCGCGCGAGCGGCGTGGTAGAGGTGGTACCGGTCGAGCGCGTCGAGGGCCTCGATCTGGGTGAGGCCGTCCTCGACGCGGCCGGCGAGCGCGACAGCCACCGCTCTGTTGAGGAGTACGACGGGCGACGCGTCGAGCTCCGCGAGGCGGTCGTAGAGCGCCACGATCTCCTCCTGCGGTCGGTCCTCCGCGTGCGCTGCCGCGATCGCCGCCTGGAGGACGTACGGGCCGGGACGGTGCAGCGCGACGGCGCGCTGGAGAACGCGCAGACCCTCACCGATCCGGTCCAGGTTCCAGAGCGACCGGTCCTGGTCCTCGAGCAGGACGAGCTCGCGGTTTGGTCCCACGCGGGCTTCCCGGCGCGAGTCCTGCAGCAGCATCAGCGCGAGGAGACCAAAGACCTCGGACTCGTCGGGCATGAGCACTGCGAGCAGCTTCGCGAGTCGGACCGCCTCGTCGCAAAGGTCCGCGCGCACCTGGGTGGGGCCGGTTGTCGCCGCGTAGCCCTCGTTGAACACGAGATAGAGCACCGCGAGCGCAGACCGCAACCGCTCGGGAAGCAGGTGGTCGGGAGGCACTCGAAACGGGATCCCGGCGGTGCGGATCTTCCTCTTGGCGCGGACGAGCCGCTGAGCCATCGCCGGCTCGGCGACGAGGAACGCGTGCGCGATCTCCGCCGTCGTGAGGCCTCCGACCTCGCGCAGGGTGAGCGCGACCCGGCTCTCTGCGGCCAGGGCCGGGTGGCAGCAGGTGAAGACAAGCGCCAGCCGCTCGTCCGGAATCGCGCTCACCGACTCCTCCTCTGCCGGCATCTCCTCGAGCCGCCCGAGGAGCTCGACCTTCTGCCTGAACACGCGATCGCGGCGGATCCGGTCGATCGCACGGTTGCGCGCCGTGGTGACGATCCAGGCTCCAGGCGTGCGAGGCACGCCGTCGAGGGGCCAGCGCTCGAGCGCCGTGGCAAAAGCGTCCTGCACAGCGTCCTCGGCGAGCTCGAGGTCACCGAGGACGCGGGTGAGGATCGCGACCGCATGACCCCACTCCTCGCGAAAGACCTCCTCGACCGTCACTCCGCCACAGGTCGGATCTCGATCGAGCCGTGCTTCGCCGACGGAATCAGGCTCGCGAGACGGATCGCCTCGTCGAGGTCGGGCAGGTCGATGAGGAACACGCCCCCGATGATCTCCTTCGTCTCGGGAAACGGGCCGTCTGTGACGACGCGCTCGCCGTCGTGAACCTGCACGACCTTCGCCGTGCGCCGCGCGTCGAGCTCGTGGCCCGACACGTTCGGATCGGCCTTGCCGAGCTCCTCGAAGAGCGCGGCCCACTCCGGCATCTCATCCGCCCGGAGCTTCGCCTTCTCGTCGTCGGGGAGGTCGACCCACGCCGAGTCGTCGCCGTAGATGAGGACTGCGTACTTCACAGCTGCACCTCCGCGGGGTCGACGTAGACCGGGCGGACCTCGACGGCGCCGTGCTGGGCGCCTGGAATCTTGGCCGCGTAGTCGACGGCCTCGTCGATCGAGCTGCACTCGAGGACGAAGTAGCCGCCGAGTGCCTCCTTGACGTCGGCGTATGGACCGTCGGTCACGAGGGTCTCGCTACCGCGGACGCGAACCGTGGTCGCGTCGCGCGTCGAGGCGAGCTCGTCCCCTCCGACGAGGGCGCCAGCTTTGCCGGCGTCGTCGGCGAACGCGCGGTAGAGCTGGTACGCGCTCTCCTTCTCCGCGTCCGAGAACGAGTCCCAGACGCTCTGATCGCCGTAGATCAGTGCCATGAACTTCACGCCGTCTCCTTTCCGTCGTCTTTCGATTCCATCACGAAGACGAGCGGAGGGCCACGAAATCGACAGCTGCGTCCTAAACGCGTGGTGTCAGACACCGGAGACGAAACCCAAGGGCCAGCGCCCGTCTTAACACTCGGTGTCTGACACCGAGTGTTAAGAGGACACGTCGCGGCCGGTCATCGGCTGCCCAGCATCCGCTCGAGGAGCGTGCGCGCGCCGGCCTTGTCGAGCATGTCGTTGAGGTTCCCGCACTTCGGGCTCTGGACGCACGAGGGGCAGCCGATCGCGCACGGGCAGTCGGCAAGGAGTCGCGCCGTGTCCTCGACCCAGCCCTCGAAGCGCTCGAACCCGCGGGCGGTGATCCCGACGCCTCCCGCATGCCCGTCGTAGATGAAGATTGTCGGTCGGCCGGTCTGGTAGTGGACGTTGGTCGAGAGGCCGCCGATGTCCCAGCGGTCGCACATCGCCCACAGCGGAAGCAGGGCGATGAGCGTGTGCTCCGCCGCGTGCAGCGTGCCGAGGAGCTTGGGCATCTGCTCGAGGTCGACGAGTTGTGAGGGCTCGGGGCAGAACCAGATCGCCTCGGTCTCGAAGGACGTCTCGGGCATGGTGAGCGGGACGACGTCGAGCGTGGCCCCGTCGCGTGTCGCCTTGCGCGCGTACGCGATCACCTGCTCCGTCACCGACACCCGGCCGAACACGAGCTCGAGCCCGAGGCGCTGCTCGGAGCGCAACGTCTCTTCGATCGTCGTCTCGGTTTCCTTCTTCACCTGGGTGTACCAGTCGACCCTCACCGGCGAGACGAGCGCGACGCGCCCGGCGTGATCGAGCTCCTCGACGAGGTACTGCTCTCCGAGGTGCAGGTACACGGCCCCCTCGTGGACGGTGGAGTACGCACGCTCGCGCTCGACGAGCCCGAGCAGCGAGCCCGTCTCCTGGTCGACGACCGTAAACGCCTCCATGTCGCCCGAGCGCAGCGAGACTCGCGCCGCCGGGTAGTCGCGACCCTTCCAGACGTAGCCGGCGGAGGTCAGCTCGAGCTCGGGAAGCACGGCGGCACGTTCGAGCGCCTCGGGGCCGAGTGTTGCCGGCGTCCGCACCGTCGAGCGGGGCCTCGTAGGCAGCCGAGAGCACGTGCGGGTCGAGGATCCGCGGATTCGTGTGGTCGACGATGGCGGCCTCGACGCTCCGTGAGAGCAGCGCCTCCGGCTCGCGCGCGAAGAACTGATCGAGCGCGTCCTCGCTCGCGACGAGCACGGCAAGCCCCTGTGCGCGACGCCCCGCTCGTCCCCATTGTTGCCGGAGCGATGCGACGGTCCCGGGGAACCCGACCGAGATCGCGCAGTCGAGGAGGCCGATGTCGATCCCGAGCTCGAGCGCGTCGGTCGCGGTGACGCCGAGCAGCTCCCCTTCGACGAGCCGCCGCTCGATGTCGCGACGCTGCTCGGGCGTGTACCCCGCGCGGTAGGGGGCGAGCCGATCGGCGGTCGCGGAGTCCACCCGCTCGACGGTGAAGCGGTGGATGAGCTCCGCCGCCTTGCGGCTCTTCGCGAAGCAGATGGTCCGCAGGCCGCGTGTCGTGAGCTGCGAGAGCAATCGCGCCGCCTCGCCGAGCGGGCTCGCGCGCAGGCCGAGGTCGACGTCGAGAAGCGGAGGGTTCCAGATCACGACCTCGCGTTCCGCTTTCGGAGAGGTGTCGAGGTCGACGACCGTCGCGGGCTCACCCGTGAGCGCCTCCGCGAGCTCGCCCGCGTTCGCGATCGTCGCGGTAGCGAGCAGGAACTGCGGGTCGGCGTCGTACACGCGCGCCAGCCGTCGCAGCCGGCGCAGAACGTTGGCGACGTGCGAGCCGAAGACTCCTCGATAGACGTGTGCCTCGTCCACGATCACGAAGCGGAGGTTGTGCAGCACGTCGCCCCAGCGGTCGTGATGCGGGAGTACGCCTAGGTGGAGCATGTCCGGGTTCGTGAGGACGACGTTCGACCACTTGCGGATCTGCCACCGACGCTCGCCCGGCGTGTCGCCGTCGTAGATCGCCTGCCGGACGCCCTTCAGGCGGAGCTCGCCGAGCGCGCGTGCCTGATCCTGCGCGAGCGCCTTCGTCGGGTAGAGGTAGAGGGCACGTGTCTTCGGCTCACGCGCGATCGCGTCGAGCACGGGCAGGTTGAACGCGAGTGACTTCCCGGAGGCCGTCCCGGTCGTGACGACGACGTTCTCACCGCGCTGTGCGGCCTCCCAGGCCTCGGCCTGGTGGCGAAACAGCGATGTGACTCCAGCCGCCGTAAGCG
Source organism: uncultured Actinomycetes bacterium (assembly GCA_963736295.1). Lineage (GTDB taxonomy): Bacteria > Actinomycetota > Thermoleophilia > Gaiellales > Gaiellaceae > GMQP-bins7. Next base: position 1,626,937 of record CAVTOH010000004.1, on the reverse strand, counting down.
CGGAGGCGACGCGTGGATCGAGATCGGCGGGCAGCGTCTCCGTGCGCGCTGCGCGCGCCGCCTCCATGCCACGGTAGGCGACCTCCTCGCCTTCGAGCACGTCTGCCCAGCCCGGTGCGATCCCGGTCGCCATGTGCCCAGTTTCGCAGCCGGCTGCGAGCTATTCGATCCGATAATCAGCGTGTGAGGCTTTCTCTCGCCGCACTTCTCGCTGCGGTTGTCGCGTCAGCGTCTGCCTGTGCCGGAGACCCGCAGACCTACAGCGCCGACGAAGCGACAACTGCGTTTGCGCTCCACGGGTTCGTTCTCGTAGATCCGAGCGCCTCCCAGTTCCCAGGCGTGCCGGAGGGTGTGGTGATCCCGGAGGCCTACTTGGTCCCGAAGATCGGCCCGAACTTCGTCGTCGTAGTTGCGAACGACGCCGAAGCAGACCAGGCGTGGTCTGACTACGAACGGCTCCAAGATGCGGACAGCTTCGATGCGCGCCGGGCGAATGTCGTGGTCGTCTCCGACGACGGGCCGCCTGCGCGCGAGCAAAAGCGAATTGTCGCCGCTCTCGCCGCTTTGCCTGATCGCGGCTCGCCGGTTGAGATCGCGGGCGACTAGGGAAGGAACTGCGCGAACGCCCGCTCGTAGTGCTCTCGCGAGTGCGCCCCGAAGACGGTCGCGCGCGCCTCGCCACCCGCAAACAGCACCACCGTCGGTAGCGCCAGCACCCCGTAGCGCGACGGGACTGCCAGGTTCTCGTCGATGTTCATGCGCACGAGCGCGATGCTGCGCTCATTCGACAAAGCTCGCAGGTGCGGCTCGATCGCCTCGCAAGGCTTGCACCACGGGGCCCAGAAGTCGACGATCACCGGCTCCGTCGCGGCCAGCACCTCGTCCGCGAACGTCTCGTCGGTCACCGTATCCACTGGCGCAGCGTAGTTGTCCCCGAGAGAGGCCAGATGCCCCGCTAGGGCGAGCTGGAGACGTCGAGCGACATGAGCTCCTCGCCGAACACGATCCGGCCGTCGAAGACCGCCGCTGCATCTCGGAGCCCCTCCTCGCGGACTGCGGGCGAGTCGAGGTGCGCGCTGATGTGCGTCAGCACCAGTGTTCCGACGCCGGCTTGTGCGGCGAGCATCCCGGCCGAGGTCGTGCCCGTCATGCCCCGACGCAAGCCGTCCGCCTCCATCGCTCGGTCGGTGTCCCAACACATGCAGATCAGCATGTCGGCGCCGCGCGCAAGCCCGACCACGCTCTCGGCCGGCTCGCCGTCTCCCGTGAACACGATCGAGGCGCGATCGCTGTCGATCCGGTAGGCGACCGACTCGAGGTAGGGCTGCACGTGCACCGTGTCCGCTGCGCGGACGGACACGCCGTCCTCCTCGAGGACGAACGTCGCGTCGATATCGGTGGCGTCGATCCTCGGCGCTGCGCGCGGCAGCGTGCCGCCGCGGTTCGCGAAGACCTGCCGGCTCCCTGGATGCTCCACCCTCGCATTCCAGTCGCAGACGTAGGCGCCGTCGGGCGCCTCGAACAGCTTGCGCGTGAGGGCTGCTGTGGGCGGCGGTCCGTATACCCGGAGTGGCGTCTGAGCGATGTCCTGATCCCAGCGAGTCAGCACGAAGCACGGGTAATCGGCGTTGTGGTCGAAGTGGTGGTGGGTAAACAGCAGGACCGAGACCTCTGGCGCTCCGCGACCTGCCTGTACGAGCTTGTGGGTCGTCGCCGGCCCGCAGTCGATCAGGAGACAGCGATCCGCAACGTCGAGCAGATACGCGGATCCGAAGCGGCGAGGCGTCGGCGTCGGAACACCAGCCCCGAGTAGCGTCACCCTCATGCTCGTCACAGCCTGCCGGTGAGCGCCTTGAAGCGGAGCAAGGGCACCCTCCAGATCGCCTCGGTCACGATCGAGCCCGTCATCTTCGAGTCGCCTGCACGCCGCTCGACGAAGCGGATCGGGACCTCCTGGACCCGCAGCCCAGCCCGGAGTACGCGGTACGTCGTCTCGATCTGGAACGCGTACCCCTGCGCCGAGAGCGCGTCCAGGTCAATCGACTCGAGCGCTCCCCGGCGAAAGCACTTGAACCCTCCCGTCAGATCGCGCACACGCACTCCGAGCAGGACCTGCGCATAGAGGCATCCGCCGCGGGAGACGAAGCGCCGCAGGAGCCCCCAGTTGGCCGTGCCTCCACCCGATACGTACCGCGAGCCGAGCACCAGGTCCGCGTCAGCCGAGGCGGCGATGAGGCGGGAAACGTCGGCCGGGTCGTGCGAGAAGTCGCAGTCCATCTCGAGCACGAGCTCGGCACCGTCGGCGAGCGCCTGGCGAAAGCCGGCGACGTAGGCCGGGCCGATCCCCTCCTTTCGCCCGCGGTGCAGCACCGATACCCAGGACAAATCTGTCGCCAAGCGGTCAGCGATGTCGCCGGTTCCGTCGGGAGAGGAGTCGTCGATGACGAGCACGCGATCGCGAGCCGTGTCGAGCGCCTCGCCGAGCGCCCGCACCATCGGCTCGAGGTTCTCGCGCTCGTTGTAGGTCGGCAGGCAGACGACGGCACGAGGTTTTTCGGTGATCGAGGGTCGCTGCGTAGCCACGGGGAAGGAGGGGGCTCGCGGGGGAACCATGGGTTCCCCCGCTTACACGTCCTTATCATCGCGGGATGGCGCAGACGCTGCCCCGGAACGCGGACCTGGCCGATCAGCTCGATCTGCTCGCGGACATCTCGGAGATCCTCGGCGAGGAGTCGTTCAAGATCATCGCCTACCGTCGTGCCGCAACCCGGATTCGGGAGACGCCGACCCCGGTGGCCGAGCTCGCGTTGTCGGGCCACGCCACGGACCTGCCCGGTGTGGGGAAGACGATCGAGCAGAAGGTGGTCGAGATCGTCGAGGACGGCGAGATCCACGCGCTCACGCGGCGTCGGGAGCGCGTGCCGGTCGGGGTCGTCGAGTTTCTGCGGTTGCCCGGTGTCGGCCCGAAGACAGCGGCGCGGATCTGGAGCGAGCTCGGAATCACGACGCTCGCCGATCTCCAGGCCGCAGCCGAAGAAGGCCGTCTCCGCGATCTGTCGGGCATGGGACAGCGCAGTGAAGAGAAGATCCTCGCGGCCCTCGCGGCAGGCGCGGGCCAGAAGCCGACCCGCGAGGACCGCGGCCTCCTCGGCGCCGGGCTGCCGGCCGTGCAGCAAGTCGTGGCGGAGCTTGCGGAGCACCCGGCAGCGATCGCTGTGTCGGAGGCGGGAAGCGTGCGCCGCCGCCGCGAGACCGTCCGCGACCTCGACGTGATCGCCACGTCTTCTGACGCGCCCGCGCTCATCGCCGCGTTCTGCGAAGCACCCTGGGTCGCCGAGGTCGTCGCGCGAGGGGACACGAAGGCGACCGTCGTCGGCCACCAGGGGCTCCGCTTCGACCTGCGCGTCGTTCCTGCGGAGTGCTACGGCAACGTCCTCCAGCACTTCACGGGCTCGAAGGACCACAACATCGCGTTGCGCGAGGAGGCGCAGCGCCGAGGGCTCTCGATCTCGGAGTACGGCGTCACGGATGTGGAGAGCGAGGTCGTCGTGACCCATGCGACCGAGGAGGAGCTCTACGACTTCCTCGGGTACGCGTACATCCCGCCTGAGCTGCGGGAGGCCTCAGGTGAGCTCGCTCTCGCGCGCAACGGTGCCATGCCCGAGCTCGTCGAGCTCGGCGATCTTCGCGGCGAGATGCACTGCCACTCGAGCTGGTCCGCCGACGGCAAGAACACGATCGAGGAGATGGCGACCGAGGCGAAGCGCCGCGGTTACCGGTACCTGTGCCTCACCGACCACTCGCACTATCTGCGCGACGGCAGGCTCGAGCGGCAGTGGAAGGAGATCGAGGAGGTCAACGCTCGCGTGAAGCCGTTCCAGATCCTTCGCGGAATCGAGGTAAACATCCGCGCGGACGGGACGCTCGACGTCGCCGACGAGGTGCTCGAAGAGCTCGACTGGGTAGTGGCGTCGTTGCACACAGCGTTCGACCGCGAACCGACGGAGCGAATCCTCGGTGCCATCGACAACCCGAACGTCGACTGCATCGGTCACCTCACCGGCCGGCGCATCCTGAAGCGTGACGGTTCGACCGTGGACATCGAGCGCATCGTCGAACGCGCTGCGGAGACCGGGACCGCGCTCGAGATCAACTCCCAGCCAGACCGGCTGGACATGCGTGACACCCACGCACGGCTCGCAGGCGAGGCGGGGGTGCGCATTCCGATCACGACGGACGCGCACTCGACGACCGCTCTCGGCTATGCCGAGCTCGGGATCGGCCTCGCACGCCGTGCGTGGCTGACGAAGCAACAGGTGCTGAACACCCGCACATGGGCGCAGATCACGAAGCTGCGCACGTGAGTGCTCCCGAGAGCTCGTTCCGCGAGGACGGAGCACTTGCACTCGACTGGGTCGCGTCGTACCTGGAGCGGGTACGCAGCTTCCCGGTGCTCGCGCAGGTCGAGCCAGGGCAGATCCGCGCACGCCTACCGGCCGCGCCGCCAGACGCACCCGAGCCCTTCGAGGCGGTCCTCCGGGATCTCGATGAGGTCCTGCTTCCCGGCGTCACGCACTGGCAGAGCCCGCGCTTCTTCGCGTACTTCGCGGCGACGGCGTCCGAGCCGGGCGTGCTGGCCGAGCTCCTCATCGCAGGTCTCAACCAGGTCGGCATCCTCTGGCGGACGTCGCCACTGCTCCAGGAGCTCGAGGAGGTGACGCTCGACTGGCTCGCCCAGCTCCTCGGGCTTCCCGCCGGCCTGCACGGGCACATCGAGGACACGGCGTCGACCGGGGTGCTCACGGCGCTCGCCGCCGCCCGTGCCGCGCAGCCGGCCAGGCGCGTCGTGCTGTGTTCCGAGCACACGCACTCGGCCGCGGACAAGGCGGCCAGGCTTCTCGAGCTCGAGCTGCGCAAGGTTCCCGTGGACGACGACTTCAGGATGCGGCCGGACGCGCTCGAGCTCGATGACGCGTGTGCCGTGGTCGCCACGATCGGCACGACGGGCGCGGGGGCCGTCGACCCGGTTCCCGCACTTGCAGACCGCTGCGAGGAGGCAGGGGTCTGGCTGCACGTCGACGCCGCGTACGCTGGATCGGCAGCGGTATGCCCTGAGCTTCGAGATCACTTCGCGGGCTGGGAGCGCGCGGACTCGATAGGCGTGAACCCGCACAAGTGGCTGGGGACGCCGATGGACTGCTCCGCGCTCTGGACTCGCCGCCCCGACGACTTCCGTCGCGCGTTCAGCCTCGTCCCGGAGTTCCTGCAGTCGCCCGACGACGCCGTCAACCTGAGCGAGGTCTCGGTTCCCCTCGGTCGTCGCTTCCGGGCGCTGAAGCTGTGGGCCGTGCTTCGCTGCTTCGGACGGGAAGGGCTTCAGGAGCGCATCCGAGAGCACGTCCGCCTCGCGTCGCTCTTCGAGAGCTGGATCCGCGCGGAGCCCGGTTGGGACGTTGCGGCGCCTCGTCACTTCTCACTCGTTTGCTTTCGCCGCGACGTCTCGGACGACGACAACGAGCGGCTCCTCGCACGCGTGAACGCGTCGGGGGAGGTCTTCCTCTCCCACGCGCGGCTCGGCGACCGGTACGTGCTTCGGCTCGCGATCGGCAGCTTCCGCACGACGGAGGACGACGTCCGTCTCGCGTGGGACGTCCTTAGGCGCGAGGCTGCTTCGCTCTGAGGAAGACGCGTGTCGCGCGGAAGACGCGACCACCGTCGGCGGCCGGAACCATGCGGCCGGTAGCGAAGAGGCCGTTGGCGCTGCGGAGCGCGAGCTCGGCCCGTTCGTGTTCGGGCGGAGTCGCACCCGTTGGCGCGAGGTCGAGATCCGAGGCCGTCGTCCGCGAGGACGAGTTGAGTCGGAAGACGCGCAGCCAGTAGCACGGTGCCTTGACGCAGCGGATCCGGGAGTCTCGCAGTCGATAGATGGTGCTGGTGGGCGGTGCGCGGCCGACAGGGCCCCAGATTGCTCGGACAACGAGCGATTCCAGGTTGCCGATGTCTCCGAGCTTCCAGGGCTCGAGGCCGCCGCGCACGATCGCTCCGGCTGGGACGCCGCTCGCGAGCGCGTGGCGCTCCTCGTCGAGAGCTCGGGCGACGTAGCAGCGGGCACGGAGCGCTTCCGTCGGCGCAGCGGGTCTGCTTCGAGTTCACGAGTGCCACCCAGTACCCGCCGCACAACGGAGACGGGCACAGCCGGGGATCCGGCTGAACGGTGTACAGCGAGGACACCGCGGATGGCGGAGGAGCAGCCGCCGCCGAAGTGCCGGCGGCGAGGCCGACGAGACAAGCGAGGAGCGCGATCCTCACGTCCTCCTAGGATACGCGGGTGCGGATCGAGCCTCTGCGCCTTGTCGCCATCGGGCTCGCCGCGGGACTGTTCTCCGCGCTCTTCGGAGTCGGCGGCGGCATCATCGCGGTGCCTTTGCTGATCCTCGTGGCCCACCTGCCGGAACGGTCGGCAACGGCGACGTCGCTGGCTGCGATCGGTATCACCGCCCTCGCCGGGGTCCTCGTCTACGCCGTCCGCGAAGAGGTCGACGTCGGCTATGCGGCACTCGTCGGGATTCCCGCCGCGGTGGGCGCGGTGTTCGGGACCTCGCTCCAGCAGCGGCTGGCGACCACCACGCTCGTCTACGGGTTCGCCGTGCTGCTCACCGGAGTTGGTGTCTGGCTCCTGCTGTGAGCGTCACGACGATTCTCCTCGCGCTCGCGCTCGGCCTCACTGCGGGCGTCCTTGCCGGGCTCTTCGGCGTCGGAGGCGGGATTCTCTTCGTTCCCACGCTCCTGGCTCTCGGGCTCGGCCAGATCGAAGCGCAGGCGACCTCGCTGCTCGCGATCCTGCCCACGGTCGCGGCGGGCACGATCAACCAGTACCGGTACGGCCATGTGCGGGTGCGTGCCGCGCTCGTCGTCGGCGTGTCGTCGATCGTCGGGGTCGAGGTGGGGGCGCGCATCGCGACCTCGCTTCCCGAGGACTTGCTCCGGCGGCTCTTCGCGTTGCTGCTCTTCGCCGCCGCGGCCCAGCTGGTCTGGCGGGCCCGTCATCCGAAGCCTCGCTACCCTGACTTGCCGTGATGCCCGCCGTCGCCGTCCGGGTTGCCGTCGCCGTTGGAGCCGCGCTCGCCACGGCGGCGCTCGCGTCCGCGGCGCCACCGCCACGGGGTGCGACGACAGAGGCGAGTGCCGCGATCCTGCGGATCGTCGTACCCGGACAGCCCGAGGTGACCCTGGGCGCGGTCGACTGGCCGACGACGAGTGCCGCGGAGGTCCAGTCGTTCTCGTATCCCAGCGATGGCTCGGTCGTCACGACCGGCCTCTCGCGTGCATCGGCCACGGCTCAGACGGGCTCGGCTGCCGTCTCTCAGGCCTCGGCGGACACGATTGCGCTTTCGCTCTTCGGCGGCGAAGTGCTCGCAGCCCAGGTCACGGGGCACGTGAGTGCGGGAGCGAGCACACGCTCCGCAGGCGCCGATGCCGGTCGTTCCGTCGTCCAGGGGCTGCGTGTCCTCGGCCAGGATGTCGTCGCCACCGAGGCCAAATCGGTTGGGCTCGCCGACTGGGGGACGTTGCAGGTCCTGTCGCAGGACACGGGTAGCCGCCGGGGCGATTCTCCCGCCGCTCAGGCCACGGTCGCGGTTCTGCGGATCCGCGTCACCGCGGCCCATGGAGGACTACCGGCCGGCAGCGAGATCGTCGTCGGCGAGGTTCGTGCAGTTGCCGCGGTCGAGCGGGGAGCGGACACCACTGAGCCCCCGCGCGGAATCGGCGGAGGTCCTACTTCCGCTCCGGCGGATAGCACACCGCCTCCACCGGAGCCTCAGACCGACGAGCCCGAGATCCCAGGGGGACCCGTACAGACACCTCCCCCCGGCGTCGCCGCGACGCTCACCGAGTCGGGGTTCGTCTTCCCCATCTTCGGCGCGGCCTCGTTCGGAGACAGCTTCGGCGGGCCTCGTCCGAACATCCCCAGCGGGTGGCATCACGGTGAGGACATCTTCGCGCCGCTCGCCGCGCCCGTACTCGCCGTCGCGAGTGGGACGCTCCACTCGATCGGATTCATTCCGATCGGTGGCTATCGAATCTGGCTGCGCGACACGGACGGCAACGAGTTCTACTACGCGCACCTCTCCGCCTACTCGCCGCTGGCCGTCGAAGGCAACAGTGTCGAGGCAGGTGACGTCATCGGGTTCGTCGGCGCCACCGGTGATGCCGAGGGCGGCACGCCGCATCTCCACTTCGAGATCCACCCAGCGGCGATGATCGGGCTCGGCTACGACGGTGTCGTCGCCCCGTACCCGTTCCTCATCGCCTGGCGGCGGGCGGATGACGTCTCCTTTGCAGCCGGGAGGGTCTACGTGCCGTCCGGCCCGAACGCGCCCGCCCTGCCTCCGCCCGGTGCCGTGCTTCTCCAGGCGGAGGACATCGCGCCCCTGAGCGGGCTCGTGCCGGGTGCGCTCGAGAACGCCCTGCGCAAGAAGCCGGGCTAGAGCTCGATCGGTAGTTCGTTCGCCCTACGAGATCGCGGACTCGGCCGCGTCGGCCGCGTCCTGAGCCTCGGCCTCGAGCACCTCGGAGAACTCCTGCAGGCCGTCGCCGTTGCCGCCTGAGACCTGATCCATGATCCACTCACGCGTCGCAGAGCCGGTCCAGGGGTTGTACAGCACTCCGAGCGTCACGCCGGTGAGCAGGATGACGCGGTTCCGAGCCTTGTGCGACTTCTTCTCCGCCTTGCCCTGGATGCGCTCGGTCGCAGTCGTGAGGTCCTCGACCAGGTCCTGAATGTCCCGCTGGAAGTCCTTGTCCGAGATCTTCTGCGCCTTGGCCTTCATACCGTCGCGCTTGCCGATCTGCTCGTAGAGGCTTCGTGCGGTCACGAACGCGGCGAGCAGGTCCTGGCGTAGCTCGGGATCCTCCATCGCGCGCTTCACGTACGGCCGCAGCGCCTCAACCGAGGCGGTCGGCTTGTCCTTTGTCTTACCCATGTGAACTCCCACCTTTCGAACGACTGGCTCGAAGTATGTCGGCTAGCATCGACCCGGTGCGGGGGGTGCTCTTCCTCTTGCGCCGGCCACGGCGTGTCCTCGGCCTCGTGACGGGCTTCCTCGCGGCGATGCTGTACGTCTGGTTTGCCGCGGTTCGTGCCGTTCCAAACGTCAAGAGGCGGAAGGCCGAGCAGCGGCGGGCGCGCGAGGAAGCGTGGAAGAAGTAACGCGCTTCGTCCTGCGGCACCGCGTTGCCGTGCTCGTGGCCTGGGCCGCTGTCTTCGTCGTGGGCGTCGTGACGTCGTCGCAGCTCGCCGGCCTTCTGACGAACAGGTTCACCCTCCCCGGCACGGACACGCGCCGCGCCGAGCTCATCCTGGAGGAGCACTTCGGCCAGAAGTCCACCGGCTCGTTTACCGTGGTCGTCGAGAGCGACGGAGAGGCCCGGACGCTCGTTTCGCAGGTTCGAGCTGCGGCGCGACGGGCGTCAGCCGAGCTGCCGACGAGCCGCGTGGTCTCCGTGGAGCCCTTGACCGACGACGTTGTCGTCGCCCAGATCGTCTCGGGTCTCGCGCCCGCCGACTCCAAGGGCCACACGGACGACATGCGTGCGGCGATCGGAGAGATTCCGGGCGCCGCCGTCTACCTCACGGGACAGGCGGCGATCGAGCGCGACCTCGACCCGGTCTTCGCAGGGGACCTCGTGCGGGGAGAGCTCATCGCGATTCCCGTCGCCCTGCTCATCCTCGTCTTCACCTTCGGGACGCTCGCCTTCCTGCTGCCGTTCGCGTTCGCGCTCGTGACCATCCCGACGACGCTCGCGATCGTCTGGGTGTTCGCGAACTACATGGAGCTCTCGACCTACCTCCAGAACCTCGTCTCGCTGATCGGCCTCGGGATTGCAATCGACTACTCGCTGCTCGTCGTGTACCGGTTCCGCGAAGAGCTGCGGAACGGGCTCGCCCGCGACGACGCGATCGTCAGGACGATGGCGACGGCGGGCCGCGCGGTCGTGTTCAGCGGGACTGCCGTCGCGATCGGGTTGGCGATGCTGCTGTTCATGCCGCTGCCGTTCATGCGCGGCTTCGGCATCGGCGGTCTCTTGATTCCCGCCGTGTCCGTCTTTGCAGCAGTGACGCTCCTTCCGGCGCTGTTGTCTCTCGTCGGGAGACAGCTCGACGGCGTCCCGCTGCTGCCGCGGCGGTGGCTCGAGCGGCGAGCCGACCACGAGCGCGGATTCTGGGCGGGTCTCGCTCGGTTCATCATGCGCTACCCGAAGCTCGTTGCAGGGACGACGGCCGGCTTCCTCCTCCTGCTCACGCTTCCCCTTCTGAGCCTCGAGCTCGGTCCGGGCGCGAACGAGGGGATCCCTCGAAACCTGGAGGCCGTGCGGGGCTACGACGTGCTGACGGCTGCCGTCGGTGCGGGCGCGGTCGCTCCGGCGAACATCGTCGTCGACACGGGCCGCCCAGGCGGCGCAGGCGACCAGCGTGTCGTCTCTGCTCTCGAGAGGCTCGCACTGGGATTGCGGCGGGATCCGCAAGTGGCCGCGTTGCGCTTCGCGCTAACGCGGCAGCACGTCGACCCGAGCGCGCGGTACCTGAACGTCGAAGTGGTCGGGAAGAGCGATTACGGAAAGCCGGAGAGCCTCGACTTCGTCGACAGGCTGCGCGGGGACATCGTTCCTGCTGCCGGCTTTCCCGAGAGCGCGAGGGTGTACGCAGGCGGAGGCCCGCCGGGCGGCAAGGACTTCCTCGACCTCACGTACAGGTGGTTCCCGTGGCTGCTCGCCGCCGTGCTCGTCGCCACCTTCTTCCTGCTCATGCGCGCGTTCCGCTCGATCGTCCTCCCGCTCAAGGCGATCCTCTTGAACCTGCTCTCCATCGGAGCGGCCTACGGGCTCATGGTCATCGTCTTCAGGTGGGGCGCGGGCGAATGGGTGGGTCTCATCTCGTACGACCAGGTCGAGGGCTGGATCCCGGTCTTCCTGTTCGCGATGCTCTTCGGCCTCTCCATGGACTACGAGGTGTTCCTCGTGTCCCGGATGCGCGAGGAGTGGGACTCGGGCGCCACGAACGCAGACGCGGTCGTCGTCGGGCTCACCAAGACGGGCCGCATCGTGACGGCGGCGGGACTCATCATGTTCGCGGCCTTCACGGGCTTCGTCGCCGGCTCGATCGTCGGCCTCCAGCAGTTCGGCTTCGGGCTTGCCGCCGCGATCCTCATCGACGTGACCATCGTTCGAGCCCTGCTCGTACCGAGCGCGATGACGCTGTTCGGCAAGTGGAACTGGTGGTTGCCCGGGGGTCTCGCACGCGTCGTTCGCGTCGAGCCCTCGCCACTCGGCGAACATCGCGGGAACCCCTCGTTAGCATCCTCGGAACCGTGAACGCGACCACGAAGCTGCGGTGAAGCCCAAGGGCCTGATCTGCGCGGGCGGCGAGGCGACACGCCTCGGCGAGCTGACCCGTGTCTCGAACAAGCACCTGCTGCCGGTGGGACGCTGGCCGATGATCTACTACCCGCTCCAGCTGCTCGAGCGGGCGGGAGTCAGCGACGTGCTGCTCGTGACCGGGAAAGGGCACGCGGGACAGATGATCGACCTCCTCGGCGGCGGTCGGCTCACTACCCGGGGTGGCGGCGATCCGATCCTCGAGTTGGAGCTCACGTACAAGGTGCAGACGGAGCCGGGGGGGATCGCACAGGTCGTCGGGATGGCACGCGACTTCGCAGGGAGCTCACCGCTCGTCGTCGTGCTCGGAGACAACATCTTCGAGTACGCCCAGTCGCCGGCGATCGCCGAATGGTGTGCGCAGGCGGATGCGGCGCAGATCTTCGTCAAGAGCGTCCCGGATCCCGAGAACTTCGGCGTCGTCGTGTACGGCGACGACGGCGTGGTGACCGACATCGTCGAGAAGGCCGGCGTCGTGGATCTCCGCTACTCGGAGCCGCCGACGTCGCATGCGGTCGTGGGGCTCTACTGCTACCCGCCGGACGTCTTCGACCTGATCGCCACGCTCGAGCCGTCGAATCGCGGCGAGCTCGAGATCACGGACGTCAACCGTCACTACGCGCTCGCGGGGCGGCTCCACGCGCAGGAAGTCGAAGGCTGGTGGGAGGACGCGGGCAAGCACTGGCAGCACCTCGCCGAGATCGGCGGCACGATCGAGCGCACGGGGGTGAACAAGTGAGCTCGGCTCCATGATCGACGGCGTCCAGCGGATCCCGCTCCAGGTCTTCGAGGACGAGCGGGGTTGGTTCGCGGAGCTGCGCAAGGACAGTCGCCTTCCGAAGAGGATGGTGCAGACGAATCTGTCGTTCTCGCGTGCGGGAGTCGTCCGTGGACTGCACTTCCACGAGCGAGGCCAGGACGACCTCTTCACCTGCCTGCGGGGCGCTGCTCGCGTGGTCATCCTCGACCGCCAGTCGGGCGAGACGTTCACCGAGGACATTGGGGACGGCAATCCGACGGCGATCTACGTCCCTGGGCACCACGCACACGGTTTCGAGGCGTTGACGGACGTGCTCTTCTGCTACCACGTGACCGCCGAGTACGACCCTTCCGATCCCGACGAGCACACGGTTCCCTGGAACGACCCGCGGGTCGCGCACCTCTGGAGCACGCCGGAGCCGATCCTGTCCGCGCGCGACTCGACCGCGTCCTGAGCAAGGTCCTCGTCACTGGCGCGGGCGGTCAGCTGGGCCACGCGTTGCAGAAGGCGTTCTCCGATCACGAACTGGTTGCTCTCAGCCACGAGGACTGGGACGTCGCGTACCCACCGGGCGATGGGTTGCTACGAGGCGGGTTGGACCTCGTCCTGCACACGGCGGCCTGGACCGATGTCGACGGTGCGGAGGCCGACCCACAGGGAGCCACCGCGGTGAACGTGGGTGGAACGGCACACGCTGCCGAGCTGAGTCACGCGCTTGGTGCGGCGCTCGTCACCTTCTCGACCGACTACGTGTTCGACGGCCGCAAGCGGGAGCCGTACCTCGAGTCGGACGCACCGAATCCGCTCTCTGCGTACGGACGCTCGAAGCTGCTCGGTGAGGCGGCGGCGGGCGAAGATGCGTGGGTCGTGCGGAGCTCCTGGCTCTTCGGCGAGACGGGGCACAACTTCGTCAGGACGATGCTTCGCCTCGGAGATGAGCGCGACGAGGTCGCCGTCGTCGACGATCAGCGTGGATGCCCGACGTACGTCGGGCACCTCGCCCGTGCGGTCCGAGAGCTGGTCGACGAGGACCGGCCGCGTGGCGCCTGGCATCTCGCTGCCCAGGGCGACTGCACCTGGGCCGACTTCGCCGAGGCGATCTTCGCCGAAGCAGGTGTCGAGTGCCGTGTGCGGCGGATCTCGACCGAGGAGCTCGCGCGTCCGGCGGCTCGCCCCGCCTACGCGGTCCTCCGCAGCGAGCGGTCCGATGCCCCGAGGCTGCCCGATTGGCGCGAGGGTCTCCGCGACTGTCTCTCCGCTCTCGATCGCTAGCTAGCCTTCCGCGCGATGCGACTCCTCGTCACGGGCGGCGCGGGCTTCATCGGCTCGAACTTCGTCCACTACTGGCTCGAGCGGTATCCGGACGACCACGTGGTCGTCTACGACCTGCTCACGTACGCGGGCAACCGTCCCAATCTGGCCTCGGTCGAGGACAGGATCGCGTTCGTCCAGGGAGATATCGGCGACCGCGAGCTTGCGGAGAGCACGATGCAAAACGAGCAGATCGGGGTGGTCGTCAACTTCGCCGCCGAGTCGCACAACAGCCTCGCGGTCGTCGATCCGAGCCGGTTCTTCCGCACGAACGCGCTCGGGACGCAGACACTTCTGGAGGCCGCTCGTGCGGCGGGCGTGGAGCGGTTCCACCACGTTTCCACGTGTGAGGTGTACGGCGACCTGCCCCTCGACTCGGACGAGGTCTTCACCGAGGAGTCTCCGTATCGGCCTCGCACGCCGTACAACGCGTCGAAGGCGGCCGCGGATCACGCCGTGCGCGCGTACTTCGAGACCTTCGGGCTTCCCGTGTCCATCACCAACTGCTCGAACAACTACGGCCCGTTCCAGTTCCCGGAGAAAGTCATCCCGCTCTTCACGACGAATGCGCTGGACGACGTCCCGCTCCCGCTCTATGCCTCGACGGAGAACAAGCGCGAATGGCTCCACGTCCTGGACCACTGCACTGCGATCGACCTCGTCCTGCGCAAGGGTCGCGAGGGAGAGACCTACAACGTCGGATCCGGGGACGAGGCCACAATCACCGAGATCGCTGATCTCGTGCTCGCGGCGACGGGCAAGCCCGGGTCGCTGAAGACGATCGTCCCGGACCGCCCGGGGCACGATCGGCGGTACCTGCTCGACTCCGGCAAGATCCGATCCGAGCTCGGGTGGGAGCCGCAACACGTCTGGCACGCCGGCCTCCAGGAGACCGTCGCGTGGTACGCGGACAACAGGGAATGGTGGAAGCCGCTGCGCGACCGTGCGCCCGTCGAGGAGACCGCCTGGCGCTGAAGCTGTCGGCCGGGCTTCCCGCCTGGTTCTCAGCCGGATCCGCGAGAACTTCAACAAGACCGTCTCAAGTGCTAGACCTTTGTGCCGAGAACACAAAGGGTTAACGACGTCTAGCTACCCTCACCGCCCTCTCGTGCGCCTCTTCTCCACTCTCGTGCTCGTCCTCGCGGTCGCCGCAGCTTCGGCGGGCGCTCAGACCACACCGCCTGCAGAGTCGGTTCCGGGCGAGGCGGTGTTCGCCGTCTCCGGACGCGGCTGGGGACATGGGGTGGGCATGAGCCAGTACGGCGCTTTCGGGCAGGCGAGGGAGGGTAGGGCCTACGACGAGATCCTCGCGTACTACTACTCGGGCACGGCTCTCGGGCGCGCCACGCAGAAGGTGGTCCGCGTGCTGCTCGCCGAAGGGCGCCGGGCGCTGACGGTCGGGTCCGCCGCACCGTTCAGAGTCGCGAGCGCCTCGGGCGCGGTGGTCAAGTTGCCGGCCGGGCCTATCGTCCTCACGCCCGACTTTCGGATTCCGCCTGCCCCGGCTCCGCTCCGGGGCCCGCTGATGGTCCGTGCAGGAAAGGCGCCGCTCACGCTCGACGGCGTGGCCTACCGAGGACGGCTCGAGCTCGCCGTGCAGAACGGCTTCCTGCGCGTCGTCAACCACGTCGGTCTCGAGGACTACATCCAGGGTGTCGTCGCGGACGAGATGCCGCACACCTGGCCGGCAGAAGCATTGAAGGCGCAAGCCGTCGCCGCGCGGTCGTACGCGCTCAAGAGCGTGCTCAAGGGGAAGCCCTACGACCTCTACGCGGACGTTCGCAGCCAGGTCTACGGGGGCATCGCCGCCGAGCAGCCGCAGTCGACGGCGGCCGTCCGGGCGACGGCGGGGCGAGTCGTCACCTACGGCGGAGAGATCGCGACCACGTACTACTTCTCGACCTCCGGAGGGAGGACGGCCAGTGCAGCCGACGTGTTCGGCTTCGCGGTCCCCTATCTCGTGTCCCGTCCGGATCCATGGGACAAGGCGTCTCCGTACCACCGCTGGGGGCCCGTCCTCATGGGCGCCCGGACCGTCCAGGCGAAGCTCGGGGCGCGGTCGCGCGTGCTCGACGCCTCGGGCGTTGCGACCCCTTCGGGGCGTATTCGCTCGCTCACACTCCAGACGGCAGCCGGCCCGACGAGCGTGCCCGCGAGCCTCGTGCGCACGGCTCTCGGCCTCCGTTCGACGTGGATCACGATGGGAGTGCTCAGGCTCGACCGGCCGCGCGGTGCGGTCGAGTTCGGCTCCTCGCTGCGGCTCACCGGGATCGCCCGCAACGTTCTCTCCCCGCAGCTGGCTGCTTCCGCCGGTGGGCCGACCTGGACGACCGTCGGACCGCTCGCGCGGGCGAAGGACGGGACTGTCTCGCACAGCGTGCAGCCGGCGAAGACGACCCGCTACCGGATCGAGGGGACCGGGGCGACTGCACGGGTTCTCGGGCAGGTACTCGTCGTCCAGGTCGCGCCTCGCGTGCGTCTCGCGACGAGCGAGCTCGGCACGTTGTCCGGAACCGTGCGGCCGAGGCTCTCTGGCGCGACGGTGATTCTCGAGCGGCAGCGCGGCTCGACGTGGACACGTGTCGGCGAGACCGTGGCCGACGCGACGGGGGCGTTCCGTGTCGAGCTGGGGGTCGCAGCGGGGACCTATCGGGCGCGCGTCCCTGCGACCGCCGGTTTCTCGGACGGCGTGTCGCCGACGCTGGTCGTCGGTTGAGACGCCTCGCGATCGCCGCCGCCACGGCTGTGGCATTCGGCCTGGCTCTTCCGGCAACTGCGGGAGCGACGCGGTACGCCGTCGGTCTCGACGATCGCGCCGACGCGGAGGCAGTTGCGCGTGCGATCGAGCGTCGAGGCGGGCGCGTGACCGAGGATCTCGGTCCTCTGCCGGCCCTGCTCGTCGAGGCCCGGACGGCGAAGCCTTTTGCGCGGATTCGCGGCGTGCGCTACGTCGAGCGGCTCGCGGAGCGCCGGCTGGCGCTCACGCCGACGGATCCCTTCGTCTCCCGCCAGTGGTACCTGGTCCAGAGCCGCTTCTACGAGTCGTGGCTGACGTATCCGGCGTTCGAGGTGGTTCCCGTCGCGGTCATCGACTCGGGTGTCGATGCGACGCACCCCGAGCTCGACGGCAAGATCCTCGATGCGAAGAGCTTCGTCGGAGGCTCGCCCCGCACCGATGCGCTCGGGCACGGCACCTTCGTTGCCGGCCTCGTCGCGGCCGAGGTCGACAATGGAGTGGGCATCGCGGGGCTTGCTCCGTCAGCACAGCTCCTGGTCGCGAAGGTCGTGAATCGATCTCGCTCCATACCGATCGCAGCCGAAGCACGAGCGATCCGCTGGGCCGTGGACAACGGTGCGAGGGTCATCAACATGAGCCTCGGCGGGCTGCGCGATCCGCTCGATCCGGATCGCGACAGCTTCTCCCGGCTCGAGGCGGACGCCGTTGCGTACGCGGTCCGCAACGGCGCAGTCGTGGTCGCCGCGGTCGGTAACGACGATCAGGCTCCTTCGAGCCCCTGGCCGTACGCGAGCTACCCGGCAGCCCTCCCGCACGTGCTCGGCGTGAGCGCCATGGCGAAAGCCGGCGCGGTGCCGAAGTTCTCGAATCGAGACCGCATCTACAACGACGTTGCGGCCCCCGGGGAGCAGATCCTGTCGACGTTCCCACGGCCGCTGACGTCGCGGTTTCCCACCTGTTCGGAGCAGGGATTCTCGAGCTGCGGGCCAGAGGAGTACCGCGAGGCGCAGGGCACCTCCTTCTCTGCGCCGCAGGTGACCGCCGCTGCCGCCATCCTCTTCAGCCTCCGGCCGCGGCTTCGCGCGGAGCAGGTGACGGCGATCCTCCAGCGGACGGCCGTCGACGCCAATGCCTCGACGGGCTGCACGGCGTGCGCATCTGGCCGTGACGCACTCACCGGATGGGGGCGGCTCGACGTCGCCGCGGCGATCGCAGCGCTCGCGAAGCCGCTACCGCTCCGAGACCGGTACGAGCCGAACGACGATGTTGGAACGCGTGCCGCAGGGATCGCGAGCCCACGGGTCGGTGCCGTGCGCCGCGTCAGGGCGACCGTCGACTTCTGGGACGACCAGGACGACATCTACGGGATCGGGCTGCGCACCGGCCAGCGTGTGTACATCGGCCTCACGGGAACCGATGCGAGCGCCGACTTGAGTCTTGCCATGTGGCTTCCGACCGCGACCTCGGTCGAGGACGTCCGGAACTACCGCCTCCGCGTCCGCGTCTCCGCCCGCTCGGGCGCCCGCGAGTACTTCTCGTACCGGGCTCGTCTCGCCGGCACGTATTTCGTCCAGGTGCGCATGTCGAGCCCCGGCAGCGCCTCGTACCGGCTCGCAATAGTCAAGAGCTAGCTCACTCCGGGAGGAGCTCGTCCTCGGCCACCTCACGCAAGACCCGCGCGGGATTCCCGACGACGACCATGCGCGCCGGCACGTCCTTCGTGACGACGGCTCCCGCTCCGACGAACGCCTCCTCGCCGACCTCGACTCCCGGGCAGAGGATCGCGCCGCCTCCGACTCGCGCGCCGCGACGAATCGTCGGCCCCTTCATGAGCTCGTGGCGTCGTTCGGTCCTGCCCATGAAGTTGTCGTTGGTCGTGACGACGCACGGCGCGACGAAGACGTGCTCCTCGAGTGTCGAGTACGCGGTGATGTAGGCCTCGGCCTGGATGCGGGAGAACGCGCCGATCGTCGTGTCGTTCTCGACGAGAGTGCCCCTTCCGACCACGACGTCCTCGCCGATCGTGACGCGCTCGCGGATGCAGGATTGGTCTCCGAGGATCGTGCGAGCGCCGATCCGGGAGCCCGCGAAGACGATGGCGCCGGTCGAGACGATCGCGTTCTCCCCGACTACCGTGGGCGGGAGCGGCTCGCGCTTGGCCGTGGATCGCGCCCCGAGCGACGGCTGTTTGCCGACAACAGCGTTTTCGAGAATTCTCACACCGTCCCCGAGGATCGTCCCTGGATGGACGACCGCCGAGGGATGGATGTCGGCGCTCACGTCGCCAGAGCGCCGGCCTCGAGCGAGCTCGTCAGCATGTCGAGCGCGCGGACCACCCTCGCGCCGTCGAGGGCGACCTTGCGACGATCGCCGATGCCCTCTACAAGCGATAGGAAGTAGCGGCACTCGAGCTTGAGCGGCTCGTCGGTGACGATCCTCGGAATGTGGATGTCGCCGGTGCGCGTCTGCCACTCGCCGTACGAGTCGACGGGCCGCCAGGGCGACTTCTCGTAGATCGTGACCTTGCGATCGAGCTCCATGTCGTCGAACACCGCCATTCGCTCGGTTCCGACGACCGTCATCTTCCGCATCTTGTGCGGGTCGAGCCAGGAGAGGTGCATGTGCGCGATCCGGCCCGACGGGAACCGGAGGTAGCAGAAGACGACGTCCTCGACGCCGGGCTGGAGAAAGTCTCGCCCCAGCGCAATCGCCTCGACGGGGTCCTCGTCGAGCAGGTAGAGGATGACGGAGAGGTCGTGGACGCCGAGAGACCAGAGGGCGTTCTCGTACGGCCGGATGCGACCGAGGTTCTGACGGTTTCCGTACACACAGAGCACCTCGCCGAGCTCGCCACCGTCGACGAGCTCCTTCAGCTTTTGGACGCCGGGGTGGTAGAGCAGGAGGTGGCCGGGCATGAGCACGAGCTCGCGCTCTTCGGCGAGGGCGACGAGCTCGTCGATCTCCGAGCCGGTCATCGCGGGAGGCTTCTCGACGAACACGTGCTTGCCGGCCTCGAGCGCCTGCTTCGCGAGCGCGTAGTGGGTCGGCACGGGCGTCGCGACCACGACCGCGTCGAGCCCGGGATCGGCGAGCATCTCCTCGAAGCTCGTCGCCCAGCGAGCCTGCGGGTACCGCGCCTGGAACTCCTCGCGCTTTCCATCGGCCGGGTCGCCCAGCCAGGCGAGGTCGGCGAGGTCGGCGAAGTTGCGCGCCAGGTTCCGTCCCCACTCACCCAGGCCCGCCTGCCCGACGCGGATGCTCACAGCCGCCAGACCTTGTCCGAGCGCCTGCCGTTTGCGCCGGTGGCGTTTCGGAGATCGACGACGAGGTTGCTCTCCTGGACCAGCCGGTCGTAGTCGACCGACGCATGGTCCGTCACGATCACGACGCAGTCGTAGCCGGCCGGCTCGAGCGGAACGGACTTCATCGAGACTCCGTTCTCCGAGAACTCCGGGACGTACGGATCGTGGTACTCGACCTCGGCGCCCGCGTTTCCGAGCAGGCCGATGATCTTGACCGCAGGCGACTCGCGCATGTCCGCGATGTCGGGCTTGTAGGCGATGCCGAGAACGAGGATTCGCGACCCTTTCAGCGAGCGCTGCCGCGAGTGGTTGAGCGCCTGCGAGACGAGCGACCGGCAGTAGTACGGCATCCCCTCGTTGACCTTTCCCGCGAGCTCGATGAACTCCGTCGAGAAGCCGTACTCGCGAGCCTTCCACGTGAGGTAGAAGGGATCGATCGGGATGCAGTGACCGCCGAGGCCAGGCCCGGGCTGGAAGGACATGAACCCGAACGGCTTCGTGGCTGCCGCCTCGACGACCTCCCAGACGTCGATGTCCATGCGGTCGCACAGCTGGGCGAGCTCGTTCACGAGGGCGATGTTCACGGAGCGGAAGATGTTCTCGAGCAGCTTCGTGAGCTCTGCCGCCTCGGGCGACGAGACGCGGTGGATGGTGTCGATCGCCTCCGCGTAGAGCGCGGCCGCCGCCTCGGTGGATTCGTCGTTCACTCCACCGACGACCTTGGGCACGCTCTTCGTCGTCCAGTCACGGTTGCCCGGATCGACCCGCTCGGGCGAGAACGCGAGGTGGAAGTCTTCGCCCGCTCGAAGGCCGCTTCCGCGTTCGAGGATCGGCTGGAGCTTCTCCCGTGTGGTCCCGGGGTATGTCGTCGACTCGAGGACCACCAGGTGCCCTGGCCGCAGCTTCGTCGCGATCACCTCGGTCGCGGAGAGCAGGATCGACAGGTCGGGCTCGCGTTGACGCGAGAGCGGCGTCGGAAGTGCGATGAGGATCGCGTCGGCTTCCCGTAGCTCGTCGTAATCCGTCGTGGCGGCGATCCGCCCGCTCTCGACCAGAGCGAGGAACGTCTCCCCCGGTACGTCCTCGATGTAGCTCACTCCACGTTCGAGCTGCGCCACGCGCTCGGCATCGACGTCGACAAGCACCACGGACTTCCCTGCCTCGGCAAAAGTCCGGGCGAGCGGCAGGCCGACGTAGCCGGCGCCGACGATGGCCACGTCCCGCTTCATCGGTCGCGCATCGTAGCGTGGAGCACTGCTGCGATCCGTTCGGAGGCGTGACCGTCGCCGTACAGCGGTGGCGCGCTCTCGGGGAAGCGCGCAGTCGCGACAGCCTCGACGAGCGCCGCCGAATCGTCGTCGACCAGCACGTTGGCACCAGCTTCCACCGTGTCGACCCACTCCGTTGACGGGCGCGCGGTGACACAAGGGACTCCGAGCCAGTACGCCTCTTTCTGGAGCCCTCCGGAGTCCGTCACGACCACGCGAGCTTGCGACACGAGCGACGAGAGCTCGAGATAGCCGAGCGGCTCGAGTGGCTCGACGTGCGCCGCCAGAACGAGCCCTTCGGCGGCGATCGCGGCACGAGTGCGGGGATGAGTCGGGAAGAGGACGCGCTCGGCGATCCCGTTCAGTCCGTCGACGATCCTGCCGAGCCGTGGCTGAACGACGTTCGCCTGACGGTGGATCGTGGCGACGACGAAGCTGCGGGGCTCGAACGGGATCGGGTGTCGCTCGCGAGCGACCGGCGCGAACAGACGGCTTGCGTCAGCCATCACGTCCCCGACGACGTGGATGTCCCCTGCGGCGCGCTCGCTCCGCAGCGTCCCCGCAGAGCGTTCGTCGGGGCAGAAGAGGTACGTGGCGAGGCGGTCGGCCTCGATCCGGTTCAGCTCCTCCGGCATCGAGAGGTCCCCGCTGCGGAGGCCCGCTTCGACGTGTGCCAGCGGGAGGCCCGCAGCCACTGCCGCTCGCGCTCCGGCGACCGTGGAGTTGGTATCTCCGTACACGAGCACGAGGTCCGGACGCTCGGCCTCGATCCGGGCGGCGATAGCCGGCTCCATGACAGTCGGGTCCGCGGACTGGAGGTCGAGCGCATGGCCCGGCTCGTCGAGCCCCAGCTCGTCGAAGAAGATCCCCGAAAGCTCGCGGTCGTAGTGCTGCCCCGTGTGCAGGACGACCTCGTCGATGCCGGCGTCCCGGAGCGCAGCCGAGAGGGGTGCGGACTTGACGAATTGCGGGCGATTTCCGACGACCGTGAAGACCTTCACGCGGAGAAGCCTACGAGCGTGGCGTGGCTCACCCGGTCAGAGGCCCCTCTTCGGGGGACGCCGTGCGCTCACGCGCGCCCACGCTGAGAGAGAACCTGCGGAGCAATACCCATTCGCATGAGCGCGAGCGGACGCGACAAGCGACATCAGACGCACGGCTCGGTCGAGGCAGTAGGCCTCCCTCGGCGGCAGCTGCTCGTACTCGTCCTGCTCACGTGCGTCCCTGTTCCGCTTCTGACTCTCGGCGGCCTCGCTGTTCCGTTCCCCGAGCTCGCGCAGCGCGCACTCGCCCCGCTGCTGCCCTTCGTCGACACCCCGGGGCAGACCGCGCAGGCCGGTGATCCGACCTCGGTGCGTGCCGTCTCCATCCTCGACGGCCAGCTCGGAGACGAGGAGAGCGGGGTCTCGGCGGATAGCCGAGGCAGTCTCTCCCCGCGTGCCGTGGTCCCCGCCAACACTGGCGGGTCGGGCTCGGCAAGCCGGACCAGCGCATCAAGCGCGTCCGACGCGTCCGGCGGTACGGACGCGGGCGGTGCCTCTCCGGGTACGCCGGGGTCGAGTGGAAGCGATGACGACGGAACGGATGACGAGAGTGGCACGGACCCCGACGTGACAGTTTCCTCTGCGGAGCCCCAGCCGCCTGCGGCGCCTCCGCCTCCTCCTGCCTCTCCTCCCCCTGCCTCCCCTCCCCCCGCGCCTTCTCCTCCGTCCGCTGGGTCGCCCCCGCCGCTGCCACCACCCCCGCCACCGCCTCCTCCTCCGCCCCTGCCGTTGCCACCTCCGCCCGCACCCCTCCCGCCGCTACCCGACCCAGGTGAGGTGCTCGAGGATCCAGTCGGCGCAGTCGCCGGGGTCGTCGATGACGTCCTCAGTGGCCTCGGCGGCAGGCGGAACGGTTGACGATCGCCTCGAGCGCTCCCGTCTGCACCAGGTGCTCCCTCGGGCAGCGGCCCCCGTCAGGGGGATGCCAGCGTCGGATGACGGCCGACCCTGAGAAGGAACCTGCGGACGACTTCTTCTTTGCGGCATGAGCGCTATCGCACCCGACGAGCGATACACGAGGCCCGCGCGGTGACGGCGGCTGACCTCCCGCGCCGCCACCTCTTGGCGCTAGTGGCTCTCACGCTCGTACCCGTGCCTCTCCTCACGGTTGGTGGGCTTGCTGCCCCGTTTCCAGAGCTCGCACAGCGAGCGCTGGCTCCGATGCTGCCGTTCGTAGTCGCGCACCGAGAAGCCCAGGCCGCGCCCCTCCCGCGCGGCGCCATGCACGCTGTCCGGATCCGGCCTGCGGCACGCGAGAATTCGGCTGGCGCGCCGGCACCGGAGAGGCGCCAAGGGTTGGTTCTCCAGCCTGCGAAGCCTCGGAGCTCGGCGGCCCTTGCGAGGCTCACTGCGTCGGCGCCGTCCGCGCGAACGTCCGGGAGCGAGCCTGTCAGCACCGGTGATGAAGGCTCGTCGCCGAGCGCAGACGTCTCCGGGTCGTCAAGAGAGCCCGCGAGTGGCTCCGGCTCGAGCCCGCCCACGGACGTGCAGAGCGGTCCCTCGTCCGATCCGGGTCAAGGCGTCCCGCCGACAGAGCCGTCGGGCAAAGCTCGGACGACTCCGGGCGGAGACGACGATGACGGCGGCGAACACTCCGGCAGCGGGAACGACGACGACGACAGCGATGACGACGACAGCGACGACGACGGCGGAGGGTCCGGCAGCGGGAAAGACGACGACGACGAAAGCTCCGACGGCGACGGCGAGGGCGACGGCGACGACGGCGACGACCGCGGAAGCTCGGGGAGCGGAAGCTCCGGAAGCGGGAACGACGACGACGACAGCGACGACGACAGTGACGACGACAGCCGCCACGACGACAGCGATGACGACGACAGAGACCACGACGACAGCGATGACGACAGCGATGACGACTGAAGCCCCGGCAATCAGCTCCCGCGGGGGCACGAGCGGCGACGACGACCCAGGACTGCCCTAGATGCCTCTCCGCCGCCGCTCTTCGAGCGGGCTCGATCTCTTCGCCCGCGAACGACCGCCGCGACTCGTGCTGCGCTTTGCGCTCATCCTCTCGGTGACGCTCGCGATCGCATCCGCGCTGATCCTCGTGCTGGTTCGGAGCTTCACGGTCTCTCAGGCGGAATCCGCGGCGACGCGCCAGGCGAGCCTCGTCGCAACTGTCTTGCTGCAGCGAGAGGTCGAGGCAGGCGACTTCGCTCGCCCGGTCAGCGGGGATCGCCGGAGGGAGCTCGACAGCCTCTTTCGGACACACCTCGTATCGGCCGAGACGCTCGGTGTCTCGCTCGTCAGCAAGCGCGGGCTCGTGACCTACTCGACGGATCACCGGCTCATCGGCACGCTCGGATCGGCAGCGCTCGCCGCCGAGGCCGCGAGTGGTGTCATCGTCAGCCGGACGTCGACCGATCGAGCCGCCGGAGCCCCGGGGGCGACGAAAGTGCTCGAGACCTACACACCCGTCGGCGCGATGAGCGGAGGTCGCGGTGCTGCGACCATCGTGCAGTCCTACGACGCGATCGAGCGTGACGCGCGCAGGGCGTTGCTCTGGGTGGGCGGCGTGCTCGAAGGTCTCCTGCTCGTCCTCTTCGCAGTCTTCGTCCCGCTCCTCGCACGCGTCTCGAGGCGTATTCGCGCTCAGATCGAGCGCATCCACTTCCAGGGGTTCTACGACGAGCTCACCGGGCTTCCCAACCGCGCACATCTGCGCGAGCGACTGGACCTCGCGCTGTCGCGAGCCGGGGAGGGTGATCAGCGCATTGCCGTCCTTCTGCTCGACCTCCAGAACTTTCGCGAGATCAACGACACGCTCGGCCACGAGGCCGGCGACACGGTGCTCCGCGAGGTCGGCTCGCGGCTGGAGGTGCTGCTCGAGCGCGACACGCTGCTCGCGCGCCCCGTCGGCGACGAGTTCGCCGTTGTCCTCGAGTACGAGTCGAACGACGAGGTCACTGCGGTCGCGGAGCGCATCCTCCAGGCCGTCGAGCGCCCGGTCGTGGCCAACGGCGTCCAGCTTGCGGTCGAGGGAAGCGTCGGCGTCGCTGTGTTCCCGACCGACGGCACCGACGCCGAGACGCTACTCCGCCACGCCGAGGTCGCGATGAACACCGCGAAGAGCTGGCGAGTCGCGGTCCTCCAGTACAGCCCTGCCGTCGACCCGCACGATCCGGAGCAGCTCGTTCTCGTTGCCGAGCTGCGTGAGGCCGCAGCACGCAACGAGCTCGTGCCGCACTTCCAGCCGAAGCTCGAGCTCGCGTCGGGCGAGATCGTCGGGTTCGAGCTCCTGACCTATTGGCAGCATCCGACTCGAGGCCTGCTTCCGCCAGGGGCGTTCATCCCCGTGGCCGAGCGAACGGGTGCGATCAGACACCTCTCACGCGCCGTATTCGGCCTCGCGCTCCAGCAGCTCCAGGACTGGGAGCGGTTCGACGCCGATCTGACTCTCGCCGTGAACCTCACTGCGATCGACCTTCTCGATCTCGAGCTTCCCGAGCAGCTTGCGACGCTCGCACGGGAGCACGACGTCGATCCCCGCACGGTTTGTCTCGAGATCACCGAGAGCACGATCATGGCGGACGTCGACCGGGCACGTTCCGTGCTCGACCGGCTCGTAGCGGTCGGGTTCCGGCTCTCGGTCGACGATTTCGGAACCGGCTACTCGTCCCTTGCGTACCTGAAGAACTTCCCGATGCACGAGGTGAAGATCGACCGCTCGCTCGTGGCCGGGATCGCCACGAGCCCCCAGGATCAGACGATCGTCCGGGCGACGGTCGAGATGGCTCACAGCCTCGGCCTGGAGGTCGTCGCAGAGGGCGTCGAGACGACCGACCAGGAGTCGCTGCTGCGCGGCTTCGGCTGCGATTACGCCCAGGGGTTCCTCTATGCGCGGCCGCTGCCCGCGAGCGACATCGAGGCAGAGCTCGCGAGCTGGGGCCGGGCAGCCGCGTAAGCCGAGACCGCTCGGTAGGCCGATGAGTCGTGGCCATCCGTCGTCGACCGCTTTCTCGCAGCTGCAGCGCGGCGACCGAGAGTCTCTGAACGCCCGAGAGTAACGTCTCCGCTGTGCACGTTCTGGCCCGGAGCGGCGCAGCCGCGAGTCGCCTCGTTGCGCGACTGGCGCTCATCGGCGCGGATCCCCGCGACGGCGAGGACCTGCGTGCTCGGAAGGCGCTGCTGGTCCTGATCTCGGTGCTGATCCTGCCCGTCTCGTTCGTGTGGGGTGCGCTGTATCTCGCACTCGGGTCGCCGGTCGGTGTGGTGCCGCTCGTGTACTTCAGCGTTCTTCTCGGTGCATTGGCCGTCTTCTCGCGCACGTGCGACTTCCCCTCGTTTCTCCGGGTCGGAGAGGTCGCCATCCTGCTCGCGCCGACGCTGTCGATGATCCCGCTCGGGGGATTCCTCGCCTCCGGCGGCGTCGGCCTGTGGGGCATTCTCGCCCCACTCGGGGCGCTCGTGTTCAGCGACGTCCGGTCGGCGGTGCGCTGGTACCTCGCCTACGTCGTCGTCTTCCTCGGATCGGGCGTCCTGGGGGAGGGCTTCGGGCCGACCTGGCCGCCGCCGCCGAGTTGGTTCACGAGCACGATGCTGGCTCTGAACATCGCAGTCGGGGGGGCCATCATGTTCACGCTGCTGGCGGTGTTCGCCAGTCAGCGCCGCGATGCGCTCGAAGCGCTCCGGCAGGAGCAAGCGAAAGCCGAAAATCTCCTGCTCAACATCCTGCCCCGCTCGATCGCCGACAGGCTGAAGGCCGAGACCGAGCCGATTGCGGACGAGTTCGGGTCGGCTTCGATCCTGTTCGCCGACGTGGTCGACTTCACACCCTGGTCGCAGGGACTCCCGCCCGCCGAGGTAGTCGGCTATCTCGATCACTTGTTCAGCCGCTTGGACGAACTCGCCGAGCGGTACGGGGTCGAGAAGATCAAGACGATCGGGGACTGCTACATGGCCGCGGCGGGTGTTCCGACACCACGACCCGACCATGCTCGCGCGCTCGCGCTCATGGCGCTCGAGATGCTCGAGGCGTGCTCGGAGGAGATCGGGTACCTCGGCCTCGAGCTCCGAGTCGGCATCAACTCGGGCCCTGTGGTTGCGGGCGTGATCGGTCGCAAGCGCTTCCTCTACGACCTCTGGGGTGACGCCGTGAACACCGCCAGCCGCATGGAGTCCCACGGGACGCCTGGACGGATCCAGATCACCGAGGCGACGTACGAGCTGCTCGCCGACGAGTTCGAGTGCGAGCCGCGCGGGCCGATCGCGATCAAGGGGAAGGGCGAGGTCGAGGCGTGGTACCTGATCGGGCCGAGACGCGCCCGCACGGCTGCCGCCGACGACGGCGCAGACGACCGGGCGCTCGCCGACCGAGGGCCCGCCCGGACATCGCCCGACGCCGCGATCTGAGCGATGTCCTGTCCTCCTTCGGAGCGACCGCGGATCATCTCTCGATCTTCTCCCAGACCGAGATGTGCTTGGCGCTCTCGCTCGTGAATGGCTGCCGATTCCAGTCGCTCCAGCGCTCGCGTAGCCTCATTCCGGCGAGGCGCGCCATCAGGTCGAGTTCCGACGGCCAGACGTAGCGGAGGGGAAGTGAGGACTTCTCGAAGGTCCCGTCCACCCTCGTGTAGTGGTGGGAGATGAGGCCCTGACTGACGATGTCGTATTCGTCGAGCCCGAGGTGACTCTCGCTGACGTTGAATGGAAGGATCGTCTCGCCCGGCGGAAGCCGTTGCAGCCGCGGGACACCGACTTCGATCACGAAGCAGCCGCCCGACCTGAGATGCGCGGCGACGTTCTGAAAGCACGTGACCTGCTCGTCCTGCGTCGTCAGGTTGCCGATCGTGTTGAAGACGAGGTACGCGAGCGAGAACGTCCCCTCCACCGTGGTCGTGGCGAAATCGCCGATCGTCACGCCGATGTGCTCGGCCCCCGGCTTCACCCGCAGTCTCGCCACCATCGCCTCCGAGAGATCGATGCCGTGCACGCGCACGCCCCGGCGCGCCAGTGGCAACGCGATCCGGCCGGTGCCGATCCCGAGCTCGAGAGCGTCGCCCTCGCCTGCCAGATCGGCCAGGAAGTCGACGGCGGGATCGATGGCAGCAGGCTCGAACATGTCGGCGGCCAACTCGTCGTAACGCTCGGCGACGCGCTCGCCGAAGTGGTCTTCGGACATGGAGCGCACTTTGTCAGAGGACTCAGAAGACGCGATCCCAGATTCTGGGTACTTGCTGCTGGTCCCTCGACACGGTGAGCAGCTGCGTCTTCGACGGCCGGCTGCAGCTGCTCGAGTACCTCCCTACGGTTCTGGCTGGCGTAACCTAAGGTCGACGTGCCCGTGACACTCGACGATGTGCGCGGGCTCGCGCTGAGCCTTCCGCGCAGCTACGAGGCGGTCGTGCGCGGGCGCGTGAAGTTCAGGATCGGCCAGATCGTCTACCTGGCCTTCTCGCACGACGGGGAGACGATGGGCTTCGCCTTCCCGAAGGAGTTGCGCGACGCGCTCGTCCAGTCCGAGCCGCACAAGTTCGCGTTACCGAGCCAGTCGGACATGCGCTTCAACTGGGTAGACGTGCGCTTGGCCGCTATCGACGCCGACGAGATGCGTGACCTGGTCGAGGGTGCCTGGGCGATGTGCGTGCCGAAGCGTGTCGCCGCGGAGTACGCGGCCTCGCGGAGCTATCAGGTCGAATGCTGAGACGCCGCGCCGACTAGCTAGCAGTGGGGGCCAGGAGTGGGCGAGTTTCAGGAGTCGGATGGGCCGTGAAGGATTCGAACCTTCGACCTTGGGATTAAGAGTCCCCTGCTCTACCAACTGAGCTAACGGCCCCGAGGGGCCGAATAGTAGCCCCGCCCTTAGGGCCGGAGGCCGGTGCAGTCGCGCAACTCTCGCCACGATGCGACCGCCGCGCGACGCTCTGCGCCGCCGAGTGGCCGAGGCGTTCCCGAGACGATGCGGGCCGGGACGAAGCTGTAGTTGTCGATCCTTCGCCCGGTGGCGGTGACCTGCAGGACGCCGGTTGCCACCGTCTCCGGGCGAGCGGAGTACCAGACGAAGTTGCCGAGTCCGTACGAGACGAGCGCCCGCTTCATCCGGCCGGTGCCGAGGAGCCGGTGCGCATGCGCTCCGACGACGATGTCAGCCCCTGCACCGACGAGCTGTCGCGCGAGTGTTCGCTGGTCGCTCGTCGGGCAGGCCGCGAGCTCGAGCCCCCAGTGGAGGAACACCGCGACCGTGTCCGAGGTCTTTCGCGCCGCCCGCACCGCTGCGAGCAGACGCGGAACGTCCTTCGCGGACGCGAGCCCCGGCGCGTTGGGGTCGGCGGTCCACCGTTCGACCAGGTGGTCGTCCAGCACCTGGGTCGCCGCGAGAACGGCAATGCGTTGCCCGCTGATCGTCGCTCGGAACGGGCGATACGCCTCCTTCGCGGTCAGACCGATTCCGATGACCGGGAACCGAGCCTTGCGCGCGGCTGCGATGGAGTCCCGAAGCCCGATCTCTCCGTAGTCCATGCCGTGGTTGTTCGCCATCGACGCTGCGTCAACGCCTCCCGCTGCGAGCGCGCTGAAGGCGCTCGCGGGCGCCCTGAACACGTACGTCTTCGGGGCGGCCGCCCCGCGCGTCGTCACCGCCGTCTCGAGGTTGACGATCGCGAGATCGGCGCGAGCGAGGACCGGGCGGATCGACTGGAGGACGGCGCGCGGGTTCGCGGCGAGCTCCTCGCGAATCGGGCTTTCGAAGTGGACGTCACCGGCGAATGCGAACGTCACGGGCTTGCCGGATCCGAGCCGCGACTGCTGGCGAGACGCCTCGTGCGCGACCCTCGTCACCGCGAGTGGGTGACCCTCGGCCGCGCCTGCTGGAGGCGACTGCCTCCCGCCGACAGCAGCCGCGGAAACGATCGCGACGAGCGCGGCTCCAGGGACGAAGAAGCGCAGCAGCCGCACCGCCGGAGGGTACCCGAGGTGGCGGACTCCTCCTTCGGCACTACCGCAGCGCGTTGGAGTAGTCTCGTTCCCGGTGCGCAGGGGTATCGCACAGCTCGTCGCCATTGGCGTCGTCATCGCCGTACTCCTGACCGTCGTGGCGGTCGTGTTTCAGTGGTTGCCGACCTCCGCGTCCGAGGAGTTCGACCGCATCCAGGACGTGTACTGGATGGCGACCGTGATCTCGATCGGGATCTTCGCGCTCGTCGGGGCGGTGATCGTCTACTCGGTCTGGAAATGGCGCGTCCCCCTGGACGACGATGCCGACGGGCCGCCGATCCACGGCCATACGGGTCTCGAGATCGCCTGGACTGCGGTTCCGGCAGTGCTCGTCATCGCGATCGGCATCGTCAGCGCGATCGTGCTCGCGCGAAATGGCGAAGCAGGCACCCGCCCGCTCGAGATCAACGCCGTCGGCCAGCAGTTCGCCTGGAAGTTCGTCTACTCCGACTACGACGACCTCGAGTCGGGCGAGCTCGTGCTTCCTCTCGGACGAGAGGCGCGCTTCACGATGACGGCGGTCGACGTGATCCACTCGTTCTGGGTGCCGAACTTCGGCCAGAAGATGGACGCGGTGCCGGGCATCGAGACGACGATCCTCGTCACGCCGACGCGCACCGGTGACTTCGCGGTCGTGTGCGCCGAGCTTTGCGGGCTCGGACACGCCACCATGCGCGCGAAGGCTCGTGTGGTGACGCCCGCTGAGTTCGACGACTGGCTCGAGGCCGAGTCATGACGACGACGGTCGAGCATCCGGTGCCGGAGGAGGCCTATCCCGAGCACTTCGAGCCGCCTCGCGGAGGCACCTGGAAGCTCTTCTTCGGGCCTGGCCTCGTCCGCGGGCTCTGGATGGCGGCGCTCTTCTTCGGTCTCTGCACGCTGCTCGTCCTCGCGCTGCGCTGGTGGTGGAGCTGGGAGCCCCTGTGGCTGACCGAGGTGATCCTTGCAACGGCCGGCATGGTCGCCGCTCCGATCGGCTTCCTCGCGGGCATCGGCGCCTTCGACTACTGGGTCCGCTACGTCGCCGGGCGCCCGACGCGTCCCGAGGATCACTCCGGTCACGGTGCGACGAGCTGGCGCGACTACTTCCGCGTCAACACCGACCACAAGGTGATCGGGATCCAGTACCTCGTCACCACGTTCTTCTTCTTCACCATCGGCGGGCTCATGGCGATGTTCTTCCGGGCCGAGCTCGCGCAGCCGGGGCTCCAGTTCGTCGACTCGCAGACGTTCAACGGGCTCGTCTCGGTGCACGCGACTCTGATGATCTTCCTCTTCATCATCCCGGCCTTCGCGGGCATCGCGAACTTCGTCGTCCCGCTCATGCTCGGCGCGCCGGACATGGCGTTCCCGCGGCTGAACGCGCTGTCGTTCTGGCTGCTGCCGATCGCCGGCCTGATGTTCGTTGCGAGCTTCCTCGCACCGGGTGGCGCGTTCGGCGCCGGCTGGACCGGCTACGCGCCGCTCGCCGAGGGCCAGCCGATGGGCCAGACCTTCTTCAACATGGGCGTCCAGTGGGCCGGAGCCTCGTCGATCATGACGGCGCTCAACTTCCTGGTCACGATCATCACGATGCGGGCGCCGGGAATGACGTTCTGGCGCATGCCGCTGCTCGTGTGGGCGAACTTCACGACGTCGTTGCTCGTGGTCATCGCCACGCCGTTCATCGCGGGGTCGCAGTTCTTCGTGATGTTCGACCGGATCATGCACACGAGCTTCTTCGTGCCCGACAACGGCGGGTACGTGCTCGGGTACCAGCACATCTTCTGGTTCTACAGCCACCCGGCCGTCTACATCATGATGCTGCCCGGCTTCGGGATCGTCTCCGAGGTGATCTCGGCGATGTCGCGCAAGCCGATCTTCGGCTACCGCCTCATGGCGCTGTCCCTCATCGGGATCCTCGTGCTCGGGTTCTCGGTCTGGGCGCACCACATGTTCGTCGCGGGCATGGCGGACTGGTTACGCGTGCCGATGATGATCACGACGCTCCTGATCGCGATCCCGACCGGGATCAAGGTGTTCTCCTGGACCGCGACGCTCTGGCGCGGGCGCATCCATCTCACGACCCCGATGCTCTTCGCGCTCGGGTTCGTGACGATGTTCGTGATCGGCGGCCTGTCCGGGATCTACCTCGGCTCGGTGCCCATCGACATCGCCGCCTCGGACACCTACTTCATCGTGGCGCACATCCACTACGTCCTGTTCGGCGGGTCGGTCTTCACGATCTTCGCGGGCATCTACTTCTGGTTCCCGAAGATGACCGGCCGGATGTACAACGAGCGGCTCGGAAGGTGGCACTTCTGGCTGACGTTCGTGAGCTTCAACGCCACGTTCTTCCCGATGCACTACGTCGGGCTGCGCGGGATGCCTCGACGCGTGTCGGACTACTCGGACGCTTTCGGTGACCTCAACTTCGCGATCTCGATCGCGTCGTTCGTGC
The DNA here is from genome assembly GCA_963736295.1 of uncultured Actinomycetes bacterium. Classification (GTDB taxonomy): domain Bacteria; phylum Actinomycetota; class Thermoleophilia; order Gaiellales; family Gaiellaceae; genus GMQP-bins7. The sequence goes on along the minus strand of CAVTOH010000004.1, from coordinate 1,594,690 downwards.
TCGGTGCCTCGTTCGTCATCTTCGTCTACAACATGGTCACGAGCTGGGCCCGGGGGCCTGCGGCAGGGGACAATCCCTGGCGGGCACATACGCTGGAGTGGCAGGTCAGCTCGCCGCCGCCGATCTTCAACTTCGACGAGATTCCGCAGGTCGTCGGCGGCCCGTACGAGTACGGCGTTCCCGGAGCCAAGCATGCGGTGATGAGCTCGAAGGCCGCTGAGCCACAGGAGGTCCATGCGTGACCGACGAGATCGTGACGGTCCTCGTCGTCGCCAACGAGACCCTCGGAGGCGACGAGTTGGTCAGCGCCGTGAAGCGGCGGGCCGAACGTGGCCCGATCCGTGCCGCGGTGGTTGCGCCGGTCAGCTCGCCCCGGGACGGATACGTCGTGTATCGCGACTCCCGCCGCGCTGCGGCCGGACGACGTCTCGAGCGCACGCTCGCCGCCCTCCGGGAAGCCGAGATTCCCGCGTACGGCGGGGTCTTCGAGGACGAGCCGCTGGCGGCCGTCAAGGACATCCTCGCGGTCGAGGACATCGACGAGATCATCGTCTCCACGCATCCGGAGTCGAAGTCGGGCTGGCTTCGCAAGGACCTGATCGAGGAGATACGAAAGGCTGCGGGCGACCGGCCGGTCGAGCATGTCGTCGCTGACGTCGCCGTGAAGGAGGGAGCCAACGTGCTCGTCGTCGCGAACGAGACGGTGCTGGGCGCAGAGCTGCTCGCGCGCATCCGGACTCGCGCGGCCGAGGGCCCTGCGAGCTTCCTGATCGTGTCGCCGCAGAGCGATCCGACACATGGAAAGCACCCGGACGCGGAGCGCCGTCTTCGCCGGGCGCTCTCGGAGCTTCGGTCGGACGGCATCGACGTCCACGGCCAGGTCGCGCACCCGGATCCCTACACGGCGGCGATGAATGCGATCCAGGACGAGCGCACCGACGAGATCATCGTCTCGACGTTCCCCGGCGAGCGCTCGGGCTGGCTTCGGCGTGACCTCGTCGGCCGGTTGCGCTCGGACACCGGGCTGCCCGTCGAGCACGTCGTCTTCGAATCCACCTCAGCGGAAGTCACGGCCTGATGGCAGCCTCACACGCCGAGCCGCTGCACGAGCACCACGAGCACCACGGGCCGCCGGCCGCCCACCAGAGCTCCCGTGTCGATGCGCGGGTGCTCGGGATGTTCCTCTTCATCGCATCCGAGGCGATGCTCTTCGGCTCCTTCTTCACGGCGTACTTCTTCGTCAGGGTCGTCAATCCGAGCGCGCCGGAGCACTGGCCGCCCGAGCCGCACCACTTCCCCGTTTTCGTGGCTGGCGTGAACACGGCCATCCTGGTCACGTCCAGCTTCACGATGCACTGGGCGCTGCAGTCGATCAAGCGTGGCAACCGCCCCGCGTTCCTCGCGGGCATGGTGCTCACGTTCATGATGGGCCTCGCATTCCTGCTGACCCAGCTCGTCGAGTACCTCAATGTCGGCTTCAACACGGGTGACGGCGCCTGGGCATCGGTTTTCTTCGGGTTGACCGGCCTCCACGGTGCACACGTGTTCGTCGGGCTGACGCTGCTCGGAATGGTGATCGTGCGGGGCTTCCGCGGGCATTTCTCGCCGGAGCACCATCACGGCGTGGAGCTTCCGGGGATCTACTGGCACTTCGTCGACGTAATGTGGATCGTCGTGTACGCGACGGTCTACCTCATCTAGCGAGGACTGCGTGGAGAGCCCCTTCAGGAGCGAGGCGGCCGCGTTTCGCTTCCTGCTCCTGACCATCGGGGCGTTCGCGCTGATCGTCGCCGCGTCGTGGATCGACCCCTGGCTCGGGTTCGCCGTCTTCCTCGTCCTGGTGGTCGCAGCCGTCTGGGTGTACCTACGCCAGCGGGCACCGCAGCCGCCGGCCCAGCAGGTCGCGCATGTCGGTGAAGCCGATGAACGCCGAGTGCTCGTCGTCGCGAACGAGACCGTCGGCGGAGAAGAGCTCATGAGCGCCATCAGCGAGCTTGCCGTCGCAGGGAAGACGGAGTTCTACGTCGTGTGCCCTGCTCTCAACTCTCGCCTCAAGACGTGGACCTCGGACGAGGACGGGGCGCGGGTCGCGGCCCAGAAGCGCCTCGACGCGACTCTCGGCCGGTTGTCGTCCGTCGGCGTCGAGGCTCGCGGAACGGTCGGCGACCTCGACCCGGTCGTGGCGATCGGGGACGCGGTCCGCACCTTTCATCCCGACGAGATCGTGATCTCGACGCATCCCGAGGGGAAGTCGAACTGGCTCGAGCGGGGAGTCGTCGCCGCGGTGGAGGAGCGCTACGACGTCCCGTTGACGCACGTCGTCGTCGATCTCGAGCGGGTGTCGCCGTAACGGCGACAACTCAGTCCGGGCCAGGACGTCACCCGACCGATAGTCGGTTCGAAAGAGCCTGTATCGCAGGCCCGAGCTCGTCGCAGATCACGTCCGCCACGTAGACGGTCCACGGATGTGGCGGTGTTCCGCCGGTGTAGGCCACGACCAGCTTCCCGAGGTCATGCGCGTACCAGGCCTCCATCGCTGTTCCCTCGTCGGGAGACACGAAAGAAGCCAGCACCGCGTCGCAGGAAGCGATCTCGGCGAGATCGCCTTCCACGATCTCAGCCTCCTTGCCTTGCGTTCGGCCTCTGAAATCACGCCGCATCGGGTCAACCGGTTCCCACGCGATCTCGCGGATGAGAGCCGCCGCGCGACTGCGGTACTCATCTGCGTACGGCGGGCCGGCCAGGTAGACCCTCATCACGCCGTCACTGCTCCCAGGGAGGTGGTCATCGTCGTACAGTAAGACCGGTGGAGACAGGGTCGCGCAATACCGACTTCGTCGCCCTCGGCCAGCCGGGCTCAGACCGGTACGCCGGGTTGGAGACTTTTGCCAATCCCGGCGTGTCGCACGTCGAGATGACGAGTGACGAGCTCTCGGCAATTTGCCCGGTCACGGGTCAACCGGACCTCTACGTCGCCACGATCGAGTTTTCGCCGCAGGCTCTTTGCATCGAGTCGAAGTCGCTCAAGCTCTATCTAACCGGCTTCCGCAACGAAGGCCATTTCTGCGAGGCGCTCGCGGTCAGGATAAGAGACGACGTCGCGCAGGTGCTCGAGCTTCCCCGCGAAGAGGTGCAGGTAACGCTCGAGCAGAAGGCGCGCGGCGGGATCACGATCATCGCGAGCGTGTAGCTGCCGGCTCACTCGTGCTCGAGATCGCGAGCGTTCGCCGGTGCGTTGCGGGGTCCGTGGGATCGAGCGAGTCGCGTCGGTCAGCTGCCGGCTGCGGACGACACGTACTCGGCCACCGCCTCGATCTGCGCCGGGTCGAGCGAGGCCTTGAACGAGGGCATCGCACCCTGGCCGTTCGTGACGCGGTCGACGACGAGCTCCTTCGCCGGCTTCGACGCGTCCAGGTTCGGCCCGACCGTCCCGGTCGTGCCCGCGTCCGCAAGCGTGTGACATGAGCCGCAGTTGGCCGCGAAGATCGACTTGCCGTCGGTCGGCTTCTCGGCGGTGACGCCGGTCCCCGCCACCCGCGCGACGTAGACGGCGATGTCCTCTGCGGCCTGCTCCTGGTCCTCGACGCAGAAGCGCCCCTCCTCGACGTCGCCGCATTCCGGCAGCGTCGTGTCCGGTCCTGGCATCCCCTGCTGCTCGGTGACCGGGTCGCTGATCGGGAAGAGAATCTGCTCGCGGACGATCTGGATGAACGTATCGGTCGTCATGCCGGCGATCCTCGCCTGTGCGAAGGCATCGTCGAGGTTCGGGCCGATGGTGCCGGCCGTTCCCGCATCGGCGAGCGTATGACAGCCTCCGCAGCCTCCCTGGAGGAAGAGCTCCTTCCCGACGGTCTGGTTGCCCTCCGTCGAGTACCCGCCGGTTCCGCACCCGCCGAGGACGACGATCATGACTGCCGCGGCGCAGGCGCCGATGATCTGCGAGTGCCTCCGGTCCCTCACCGGAGGCGAGTCTATCCGGCTGTCTGGGCCTGGAGCTGCTTGATGATGCGGCGGATCTGCCGCTTGTCGATCTCCGAGATCCCCGGCGTTCTCAGGTATGTCTCGTACGCTGCGATCGCTGTAGCCACGTCGCCGATGTCCTGGGCGGCATCAGCGAGCTGGAGCTGGACGCTCGGGTCGTCCGGCGTCGCGACTGCGAGGCGCCTGTACGTCGCGACGAGCTGGCTCGATGCCTCCTGATAGGTGCCGAGCGCTGCGTTCGATTCCTGCGCGAAGACCGATCCCACCGCGTTCGAGAACGAGTCCAGCTCGAGTGGCTTGCCGTCGAGAGTGATCCCCTGGAGCACTGCGCCGCTCGGCGCGAGGTACAGGCTCCGCAGCTCGGCGAGCTGGTAGTCCTCCTGCGCGGTCCTGACCTGACTGAGGTAGAGGGAGGCGAGCTGGCGGAGCCCGTCGTCGCTCTTCGGCCGCAATGCGATGAAGCCCTCGAGCGCCTCGATCGCCTGTGCGGTGTCGCCCTCGGCTTGGTACGCGTTCGCGAGGTCACGGAACGCCTTCGCGTCCTTGGGGTTCTCGTTGACGCGGTCCTGCGCCTCGGAGACAGACGGAACTCCGGCGCCGCTGCCGCTGCCCTTGAAGAGCTCGCCGACGCCGACTCCCCCAGCTCCGACTCCGAAGCCGACGAAACCGAGACCGAAAGCAACGGCGAGAAAGAGGAAGACCCACTTCGCATGCCTGCGAAGGCGGGGGAAGAACATGGTGTCTTCGATTACGACGTCGGAACGGCGTGTGACAGCAGCCGGCCGCGTGCGTTGCGAGCGTCGTCGATCAGCTCGTGCCATGTCTCTCCTCCTCTCTCGTAACGGGTTTTGCCGGACACGAGAGTAGCGGCGACTCGATCGGGCGAGCCGCCGAGTACTGCCGCCGTAACAGGATCTTCCCAGGGAACGAACGGGCTGCCGGCAAGCGAGACCACTGTCAGGTCGGCCTGCTTTCCCGCAACCAGCGAGCCGATCTCGGCGTCGAGTCCGAGTGCGCGCGCTCCGCCCAGTGTCGCCAGCTCGAGCGCGTCAGCGGCAGAGAGCGCATCCGGGCGACGCTCGCGGGCACGAGCTGCGCCTATCGCCGTGCGTAGCTCGTCGAACATGTCGAACGACGGTGTCGACGCCGGGCTGTCCGTAGCGATGCACATGTGGACACCCGCCTCCCGCATGGCAGCGACCGGCGCGACTCCGCATCCGAGCATGGCGTTCGATCGCGGGCAGTGCGCGACGACGACGCCACTCGCTGCCAGGAGACCGATCTCCTCGTCGTCCACGTGCACGCAGTGCGCCGCGAGGAGCCCGGGCCCGAGCAGGCCGCGCTCCGCGAGTGCGCGAATGCCGCTGCGGCCGAGCGGCGGAGGAAGCTGGGCAGCGAGGGGCTCCCAGGGCCCGGTCCCGGACTCGAGCCACTGCAGCTCGTCCGCGCTTTCGTTCAAGTGGGTCGCGACCGGAATGCCGAGCTCGATGCAGGCGGCGTAGAGCTCGGGTGTGCAGGTGTAGGGCGCATGGGGTGAGATGCCGAGCCGAACGCGGTCCGAGAGACTCTCGGCAATCCGGTCGCGGTTGCCCGCGAAGCGGTCGGCCAGCGGCTCGGCGTCTCTGCCGAACACCTCCAGGTAGACGATCGCCCGCAGGCCGAGCTCCGCGCACGCCGTCGCGGCGGCGCCGCTGAAGCTGCAGTCACCGACAGCCGTGATTCCCGAGCGCAGGCACTCTGCGGCACCCATCCGGGCGATCGCCTCCATCTCGGCGAGCCCGATCCGGCTCTTGCGGTCCATGTGGATGAGAATCCAGGGCGCGAACGAGAGCCCGTCGCCGAAGCCGGCGTAGACCGCGTACTCGAGGTGCGTGTGGGCGTCGACGAAGCCGGGGATGATGACCGCATCCGCGTAGTGCTCGCCAGGCCCCAGGTCGGCGGCCGTGCCCACGTTCGCGATTCGGCCGTCGTCCGCGATCGCCACCGCTCCGTCTCGTATCGGCTCGCCTTCCACCGGGACGACCCAGTCGGCCGAGAGCACCCTCACGGGCTGCCCGCTTCGGCGAAGTCGTCCTCCCAGTCACGCTGCCAGCGACGCTCCATCAGCAGGCTCAGCCAGATCGACATCTCGAAGAGGAGCAGGAGCGGTACCACCTCGAATGCGAGGGAGACCGGGTCCACCGTCGGCAGGAGCGCTGCGAAGACGAGCAGCAGGACGAAGGCGATGCGCCTGTTCCGCCGCAGCTGGCCGGAGGTCAGGATCCGCAGCCGGACGAGCCCGAGGATGAAGATCGGCAAGAGGAAAGCAGCCCCGCCACCGAGGAGCATGAGCGCGACGAAGGAGTAGTAGTAGCTCGCTCGGATCTGGATGTCGTAGAGCTCGTCGTCGTACGTCGTCAGGAACTCGAGCGCCCGTGGAAGGACGACGTAGTACATGAACAGGACGCCGCAGGCGAAGAGCGCAGTTCCCGAGACGACGAGGACGATGACGACCCTCTGGTGGTGCGCCTCGAAGGCGGGAGCGAGAAACGCCCACAGCTGCCAGAGGAGCACCGGCAGGACGACCGCGAGCGCAGCGATGAGGCTCACCTTCACGGAGGTCGTGAAGGGCTCGGTGACGCCGAGCGTGACGAGCTTCTTGCCCTCGGGCAGCGGGCCCGTCAGCCATTCCATGATCTGCTCGTGGAAGGCGAACGTCAGCCCGAATGCCGGGAAGATCGCGACCACGCAGATGATCAGCCGCGTTCGGAGCTCGTCGAGGTGCTCGACGAGAGTGGCCTCCTCACCGTGGTCGAGGCGGCGCGGCACCCACCGACGCACCGGCGCTCCTAGCCTCTAGGGAACGGTTTCCCGCTCGGGTTTCTCTGCGGGTGCATCGTCATGCGTGTGCTCCGTCTCGGACGACGCAGGGAGCTCGGGCGCCGTGGACGTTTCCTTCTCCTCGCCCGTCACCGCGTCCTTGAACTCACGCATGCCCCTGCCGAGCGAGCGCCCCATCTCGGGAAGCCGCTTTGCACCGAAAACGAGGAGCAGGACGGCCAGGATGATGATGACCTCGGGGGTGCTGAGTGGGCCGACCAGGGCCATGGACGCACGATACCACCGGGTTCGCCCTGGCTTGTCCCCCAGGGTCCCTCGGCACGGGTCGGCTACCATCCGACAGGCGCCGCTTTTCGGCGTCAACGTTCCTCGAACCAGGCGGGTTTCTCAGCAAATGGCACTTCTCGAGATCAAGAATCTGCACGTCGCGCTGGAGGACGGCACCGAGATCGTCAAGGGTGTCGACCTTGCCGTCGACTTGAACCAGAAGCACGCGATCATGGGTCCCAACGGGTCCGGCAAGTCGACGCTCGCCTACGCGCTGATGGGTCATCCGTCCTACGAGGTGACCGAGGGAGCGATCCTCCTCGACGGCGAGGACGTGACGGAGCTCGGCGCCGACGAGCGTGCCCAGCGCGGCCTCTTCCTCGCGTTCCAGTACCCACACGCCGTTCCCGGGGTGACCGTGACGAGCTTCCTGCGAAGCGCGATCAACGCGCAGCGCAAGGCCGCCAACGGCGGCGAGGACAACCCGGTGCCGATCCCGGAGTTCCGCACCGAGCTCCTGGCGGCGATGGAGGACCTGAAGGTCCCCCGCGAGCTTGCGTCCCGCTACCTGAACGACGGCTTTTCGGGCGGCGAGAAGAAGCGGGTCGAGATCCTGCAGATGGCAATTCTGAAGCCGAAGATCGCTGTGCTCGACGAGACTGACTCCGGTCTCGACATCGATGCGTTGAAGATCGTTGCGAACGGGGTGAACGCGCTCGTCGGCCCGGAGACGGGAGCCCTCATCATCACGCACTACCAGCGGATCCTCAACTACGTGACGCCCGACTTCGTGCACGTCTTTGTCGATGGGCGTATCGTGGCCGAGGGAGGTCCTGAGCTGGCGCACAAGCTAGAGGCCGAAGGCTACGAGGCGTTTCTTCCTCCCGAGGAGGAGGCCGCATGACCGCACATGAGACAGAAGTCGTCCGTGGAATTCGCTCGGACTACCAGTACGGATTCTCGAACCCGGACGATGCGAAGGACTACTTCTTCAAGTCCGGGAGAGGCGTCTCACACGAGGTCGTCGAGGCGATCTCCGAGCACAAGAGCGAACCCGACTGGATGAGGCAGTTCCGGCACAAGAGCCTCGACTACTTCCTCGCGCGGCCGATGCCGAGCTGGGGCGCCGACCTCTCGGGAATCGACTTCGACAACATCTACTACTACATCAAGCCCACTGAGAAGCAGGCCGACTCGTGGGAGGACCTCCCTGCGGACATCAAGGACACGTGGGACAAGCTCGGTATTCCGGAGGCCGAGAAGAAGTACCTCGCTGGAGTCGGAGCCCAGTACGAGTCCGAGGTCGTGTACCACAAGCTGCAGGCCGACCTCGAGGCGAAGGGCGTGATCTTCCTCGACATGGACTCGGCCTTGCGAGAGCACGAGGACATCGTCAAGCAGCACATCGGCACGATCATCCCGCAGAACGACAACAAGTTCGCTGCCCTCAACTCGGCCGTCTGGTCTGGCGGCTCCTTCATCTACGTGCCGCCGGGCGTGCGGGTCGAGATGCCGCTCCAGGCCTACTTCCGCATCAACGCGGAGAACATGGGCCAGTTCGAGCGCACGCTGATCATCGTCGACGAGGACGCGTACGTGCACTACGTCGAGGGCTGCACCGCACCGATCTACTCGTCCGACTCGCTGCACTCGGCGGTGGTCGAGATCATCGTCAAGCGCGGCGGGCGCCACCGGTACACCACGATCCAGAACTGGTCCAACAACGTCTACAACCTCGTGACCAAGCGGGCCGTCGCGTACGAGGACGCCACGATGGAGTGGGTCGACGGGAACCTCGGGTCGAAGGTCACGATGAAATACCCGGCCATCTGGCTGATGGGCGAGCGCGCTCATGGCGAGGTCCTCTCCATCGCCTTCGGCGGCAAGGGCCAGCACCAGGATGCGGGCGGCAAGGTCGTCCATGTCGCGCCGCACACGTCGTCCGTAATCACGTCGAAGTCGATCTCGAAGGACGGAGGCCGCGCCGGCTACCGCGGGCTGCTGCAGGTCGCGAAGGGAGCGGTCGGCTCCAAGTCGAAGGTCGTCTGCGACGCACTCATCCTCGACGACGAGTCGCGCTCCGACACGTACCCGTACATCCAGGTGGACGAGAACGACGTCGACCTCGGTCACGAGGCGACGGTGTCGAAGATCGGCGAGGAGCAGCTCTTCTACCTGATGAGCCGCGGTCTTTCCGAGGCGGAGGCGAGCGCGATGATCGTGTCCGGCTTCGTCGAGCCGATCACGAAGGAGCTCCCGCTCGAGTACGCGGTCGAGATGAACCGCCTGATCCAGCTGCAGATGGAAGGCTCTGTAGGTTGATCGACGCACAGCGGGTCGACTACATCCGTGTGCCGGTCACGGACATCGAGCAGGCCAATCACTTCTACGGCGAGCTGCTGGGCCTCCGGCGGAATCCGAATTCACCGGGTGACGACTGGGTCGAGTACGAGCTCGGCAACGTCACGCTTGCGGTGATGACACCGGAGACGCACGACTACTCGTTCACGCCGCTGCCGCCAGCGACCATCGCGTTGCGCGTCGCCGATGTCGCCTCGGCGAAGGCGAAGCTCGAGTCCGCAGGTGTCGAGGTCGGCGAGATGTGGGACTCTGGCGCCTGCCAGGGCGCGGGAGTGAGCGATCCCGCCGGCAACCGCATCCTCCTCCACCACCGCTACGCGCCCTATCCCGACGGCTCGACTCCATGACCCCGATCACCGGAGTCGACTTCGTTGCCGTGCCGTCGACCGACTGGCAGCGCTCGCGGGCCTTCTACGTCGACACGCTCGGTCTCCGGGCGGACGAGCATGCGCAGGGAGAGTTCTGGGTCGGCGAGACGTGCTTCGGGATCTACGAGCCGGCGAGCTTCGGCATGGAGTTCGCGCCGCAGCGCAATGCGCATATCGCATTGCACGTCGACGAAGTTGCGGCAGCGCGCGCAGAGCTCGAGGCGAAAGGTGTCGAGTTCTCGGGCGACATCATGGATACCGGTGTGTGCCACATGGCGTTCTTCCGCGACCCTGACGGGAACGACCTCATGCTCCACAGCCGCTACCAGCCATACGCGTAATGCAGGTCGAGCGTGTGGACTTCGTCTCGTTCCTGACCCAGGACATCCCGAGGGCGAAGCAGTTCTACTCGGAGGTGCTCGGGCTCGAGATCGAGTCGGAGGGCGAGAGCGACATGGAGTTCAAAGCAGGTCAGGTCACGCTCGACATCTTCGACCCGTCGAGCATCGGGCAGCCGTTTGCGCCGTCACCTGCTGGGCTTGCACTTCGCGTCCCCGATGTCGACGCCGCGCGCGCCGAGCTCGAGGCGAAGGGCGTCCAGTTCGACGGCGAGACGATCGAGACGAGCGTCTGCCGGCAGGCGTGGTTCAAGGATCCCGACGGCAACGCGCTCATGCTCCACCGGCGGTTCGACGGCTGATGCAGGTCGAGCAGGTGGATTTCGTCTCGGTGCCCACGCGCGACACGGCGCGTGCGCTCGCCTTCTACCGCGACGTTCTGGGCGTGCGGGAGAGCGAGTACGCCGAGGGAGAGGTCGAGGCGCCGAACGTCACCTTCGGGTTCTGGAGCACCGAGGACGATGGCGAGGAGTTCGTCCCGAACAGCGGCGGGCGCTCCGGACGTCCATGCGGCCGTGGAAGAAGCGCGCGCCGCGGGCGCCGAGGTAATCGGCATCGAGGACTCGGGCGTCTGCCACATGGGCTTCGTGAAGGACCCCGACGGCAACGTCCACATCCTTCACCGTCGGTACGCGCCGGAGGTCCGCCGTGGCGAGGCCTGAGCTTCTCGAGCGCTACCAGGCGCTCCCGCTGCCGACGACGAAGGACGAGCACTGGCGCTTCACGGACCTGTCGGGCTTCGACCCCGATGCTTGGACTGCGAACGGCGCGGCTGAGATCGCCAAGCCGCCTTCGCTCCTCGACTTGGCCGTATCGGGGGCGGTGCGGGTGAGCGAGGCCGGGATCGAGTTCGACAGCGCACCCGACGGAGTGCGCTTCGAGCCGCTCCCCGACGACCACGAACTGCTCTACTCGCTCGTCGGCTCGGACGAGAAGTTCGCCGCGCACAACGCAGCGTCGTGGAAGCACGGACTGCTCGTCCACGTCCCGAAGGGCTTCGTGCTCGACGAGCCGCTCTATGTTCGGGTCGCGAACTCTGTCGAGGGCGGGTCGCTCTTCTTCAGGATGCTCGTCGTCGCCGAGCCCGAGAGCCGCTTCAGCGTCATCGAGGAGTACGCGTCGGCCTCGCCCGATCTTGCCGGTTACTCGAATGCGGCCGTCGAGATCGTCGTGCAGGACGGTGCGAAGGTCGAGTACGTATCGGTCCAGAACCTCTCCCGAAGCACGTGGCACTTCGCGTCGCACCACGCGCGCGTCGAGCGCGACGCGGAGCTCGACTGGGTCGCGGGCGGCTTCGGCTCCGCGAAGGGGAAGATCCGCATCCAGAACGACCTTGCCGGGCCGGGCGCGACCTCGCGCGTCACGGGCGCCTACTTCGCAGACGGAACGCAGCACCTCGACTACGACACGTTCCAGGAGCACATGGCGCCGTCGACGACGTCCGACTTCGCGTTCAAGGGTGCGCTTCGCGATACGGCGCGGGTGGTCTGGCGCGGGATGATTCGCGTCGAGGAGGGCGCGCAGAAGACGAACGCGTACCAGGAGAACCGGAACCTCCTCCTCTCGAAGACAGCCCACGCCGACTCGATCCCGGGTCTCGAGATCCTCGCGAACGACGTCCGCTGCACGCACGGCGCGACCCTCGGGCAGGTCGATCGCGAGCTCCTCTTCTACCTCATGACCCGTGGCCTCAACCGGGCTGAAGCCGAGCGCGTGATCGTGCGCGGGTTCTTCCAGGACGTGCTCGATCGCGTCGAGCTCGAGCCGGTCCGCGATGCTCTGGCGGCCGCGCTCGAGGCGCGCATCCCGCAGATCTAACAAGTCGCTTACGCACGGGATCTACCTTCAGCCCGTGCGTACGATCGCGATCGCCGCTTGTCTCGGCTTCGCTCTTGTAGCCGCGTCGGCGCCATTCGCGAGCGACGCCGCGTACCCGGGGGCGAACGGACGAATCGTGTTCGTGCGGCAGGTGGCGGGACCGTCTCCGAGCGGTGTTCCTCTTCGGTCGCACGCGCTGTACACAATTCGGCCGGACGCGACCGACGAGCGGTTGCTGCTCGACGCAGTGGCCCGGTATCCCGCGTGGTCTCCGGACGGCGAGAGCGTCGTGTTCTCGAACGACGTCGATCCGACCAACTCGACACGCGACGACTGGGAGCTCTTTCTCGTTCCTGCGGACGGATCGAGGCTGAGACAGCTGACCTTCGACGGGACGACCGAGACCAGCCCGTCGTGGTCCCCCGACGGCTCCCAGATCGCATTCGAGCGCGGCGGCGCGATCTGGCGAATGCGGGCGGGCGGCATCGAGCAGCGAATGGTCGTTCGAGATGCGCTCAGCGTGGCGTGGTCCCCCGACGGCCGCTGGCTGGGGCTCACGCGCGGCGACGGATCGATCGAGGTCGTTCACCCCGACGGCACGGGCCGCCGTCGCGTTGCACGGCTCGAGCACTACAGCAGCAAGTTCGGCTTCGGAGAGGCCGTCGAGTGGACACCCGACGGCCGGCTTGCGCTGGTCGGCGCCCGCGGCCTCGTGACCATGAGCGTCGACGGGAAGATGCGCCGGCTCGTCAGCAGGCGATTCAACGGCGGCTATGAGCCGGCGTGGTCTCCAGACGGGCGCTGGGTCGCGGTCACGTCGTGGAACCCATACCGTCTCGACGTGCTGTCGTCGGACGGAAAGCGCTTGCGGCAGTTGACGCGATCCGTGGAGCCGGTCACCGACTTCTCGCCCGACTGGCAGCCGCTATGCACGCGAAGGGGCACTGAGGGCCAGGACGCGATGGTCGGCACGCGTGGAGCCGACGTGCTCTGCGGGCTGGGCGGTTCCGATCGGCTCGAGGGAGGAGCCGGCTCAGACCGTCTCTTCGGCGGACGCGCGAGCGATCGAATCGTCGCTCGAGACGGTGCCTTCGACGTCGTCGGCTGCGGAAACGGCGGGAACGACCTCGTCATCGCCGACCGCCGCGACCTGGTCGGCGTCGACTGCGAGCGCGTCCGGCGGTTCTGACGCGCCGAGCTCCTCGGTGAGCGCGGCCAGCTTCTGCTCGACCCGTGTCAACCTCGCTTCGAGCCTGGCCAGCCGATCGCCGGGCTCGAACGTGGGCGCCTGGACTGCCGGAGGGTCAGGCTCCACGTCTCCCCCGAGCAGGTGGCCGTACCGGGCCTCCTTCTGGCCCGGCCTGCGGTCGAGGTGCACCGCCAGCTCGCGCTCGATCAGCCCGCCGAGCACGCCCTCGACTTCGTCGAGCGAAGCGAACGGATGTAGCCGCTCCGTGCGCTGCTTCAGCTCGCCCGGAGTCTGTGGGCCTCGCAGCATCAGCACGGCCAGGATGGCGAGCTCTCCGCTCGAGACTCCGATTGCCTCGTCGAGGAGGTGGCGGTACTTCGCCGCCCGGCTGCCCGCACCGCTCGCGAGGCGGACCCACCCTCGTCGCGACAGATGCTCGAGTGCGGCCCGAATCGTCGGCTCGTCGTATTCGACGATCGGATCGCGGTTCGTCGTCTGATTGCAGGCAAGTCGGAGCCCGTTCACCGAGAGCGGGTACGCATCGGGCGTGGTGCGCTGCTTCTCGATCAAGCACCCCAGCACCCGGAGCTCGACGGAGTCGGCGTCCATGCAACATGACGGTAACTGGTGCCCAGCCTGGGCGTGGTGCAGAATCGCGAGATGAACGAGCCGCTCGTCCCGCGCCTGAGGGGTGTCTTCCACCTGTACGCGTTCTTCGCAGCGGTGGCAGCAGGCATCGTCCTCTTCCTCCTCGCCGACGGTCTTCACGAGCGGTTCGCGGTGTGGGTCTACGCCGTTGCGCTCGCTGCGATGTTCGGCGCCAGCGCCTTGTATCACCGCTTCCCGTGGCGCAGCACCGCTGCCAGGCTGCGCGCCCGGCGACTAGACCACGCGATGATCTTCGTGTTCATCGCCGGCACGTACACGGCGTTCACACTGCTCGAGTTCCACGGCGTGCTACGTGTCGTGGTGCTGACATCTGCGTGGGTCGGCGCGACCATCGGCGTCGTGGTCGAGCTCCGCTTCATCCACGCTCCGCGCTGGGTCTCGGCCATCGCATATCTCGCTGTCGGATGGATCGGGATCATCATGATCCCGGAGTTCTTCCCCGCGCTGGGGATCGCTCCGGCCGTGCTCCTACTCGTCGGCGCCGGTCTCTACACGATCGGCGCGGTTGCCTACGCGACGACGTGGCCGAACCCGTTTCCCGCCACGTTCGGCTTCCACGAGGTCTTTCACGTACTCGTGATCGCCGCGGCTGCGACTCAGTTCGCCGCACTCTCGCTCGTCGTGCTCTGACCGCTACGCTCGGATCATGGATACGAAGACGCAGCTCACAGACGAGGAGTGGCGCGCGCGCCTGACTCCCGAGCAGTACGAGATCCTCAGGGGCAAGGGCACGGAGCGGGCGTTCACAGGCGCCTACTGGGACGAGCACACGCCGGGTACCTACCGGTGTGCCGGGTGTGGAGCCGAGCTGTTCCGATCCGAGGCGAAGTTCGACTCGGGGACGGGTTGGCCGAGCTTCGTGGAGCCTCTCGAGCTCTCGAGCGTCGTCACGGAGACCGACACGGGCTACGGCATGACTCGGACCGAGGTCATGTGTGCCGCCTGCGGCGGTCATCTCGGCCACGTTTTCGACGACGGGCCCGGGTCCGAAGGGAAGCGGTACTGCATCAACTCCTGCGCGCTCGACCTCAAACCAGCCGGCTGACCCCGAACCCGGTGCCGAGCTGCTGTCGATCGGCGCCGTGCGAAGAGATGTTCAGCGCTCGGGCGGCGGGGCGCAGTCTGCGCAGATACCGGCGGAAGGGACTCGATCGGCTCGAGCGCGACCTGCTCGCGTCGGTGTCGCACGATGCTGCCGGTGCCCGGGTGCTCGAGATCGGCGGCGGCATCGGCGCGATCCAGGCCGAGCTCCTGGAAGCCGGCGCCGCGACCGGGGAAGTCGTCGAGCTCGTGGCCGCGTACGAGCCGTTCGCTCGCGAGCTTGCGCGCGACAAGGGCATCGACAGCCGGACGGCGTTCCGAGTCGAGGATGTGCTGGACGACGAGGGGACGGTCGAGCCGGCGGACGTCGTCGTCCTCAACCGCGTCGTGTGCTGCTCGCCGGACGGCATCGCTCTCGCCGCGGCGGCCGCGCGGCTCTCGAGGCGCACGCTCGCGCTGAGCTTCCCGCGCGACCGGATCCTCGTTCGAGTCGGGCTCAGCCTCCTGAACGGCGCCATGAAGACCCTCGGCCGCTCCTTCCGTGTGTTCGTCCATCCGCGTGCAGCGCTCGTGGCTGTCGCGCAGGAGGAGGGCCTCCGGCTCGTCGAGACGGGCCGGACTCCTGCGTGGGAGCTCGTTGTGTTTCGCCGGCCTGCGTAGGCTTCCGGCATGGCGGACATCGGGCTCTTCCCGCTGCCGATGGTGCTGTTGCCGACGGAGCAGGTGCCCCTTCACATCTTCGAGGACCGCTATAGGGAGCTGATCGACGAGTGCCTCGCCGACGAGTCGGCCTTTGGGCTGCTCTACGCCGACGCCGAGGGTCTCAAGGAAGTCGGCACGGAGGCCGCCGTGATCGAGGTCCTGACACGCTTCGACGACGGCCGGCTGAACATCCTCGTGGAAGGGGGCGATCGCTTCCGGGTACACGAGCTGACGAGCGGACGCAGCTTCCAGACGGGCAGCACGTCTCCGGTCCTCGACGACAGCGGGCCGGCCGAGGCGGAGACGATCGAGCGAGCTCTCGAGCTGTTCGAACGACTGCGGGAGCTGACAGCAAGCGAGGTCGAAGTGCCTTCCGAGGATTCCTTGCAGCTCTCCTTCGAGCTGGCCGCCCGCGTGGAGCTCGAGCCGGAGGTCAAGCAGGAGCTGCTCGAGGCGACCTCGGAGCCGGACCGCCTCGATCGAGTGTGCGACCTCCTCGTCGACGCGGCTGTGACCGTCGAGCGCCACCGACGTGCGGCCGAACGCGCCGCGACGAACGGCAAGGTCGACATCGGCTAGTCGTCCTCTGGGCCCTGCTGGCTTGGCAGTGGCTCGGCGGGGCGGGGGTACGATGCGCCAGTGGCCGTCACCACCACTCCTGCGCTCGATGCCCCTCGCCTGCGGGCCGACTTCCCGATCTTCGAGCAGGTGATCCACGGCAAGCCGCTCGCGTTTCTCGACTCGGCCGCGAGCTCCCAGAAGCCCCGGCAGATGCTGGAGGCCATGAATCGCTTCTACGAGACGTCGTACGCGAACGTCCATCGCGGCGTCTACGTGCTCGCCGAGCGCGCGACCGAGGGCCTGGAGCTCGCGCGGGAAAAGGTTCGAGCTCTTCTGAACGCGCCGGAGGCGCGCGAGATCATCTTCGTCCGCAACGCGACGGAAGGCATCAACCTCGTGGCCTATGCGTGGGGGCTCGCCAATCTCGGCCCGGGAGACCTCGTGGTCGTGAGCGAGCTCGAGCACCACTCGAACTTCGTCCCGTGGCAGTACATCTCGAAGCGGACCGGTGCGGGCTTCCGGATGATCTCCCTCGACGATCAGGGAGAGCTGCGCCTCGAGGAGCTGGACGGGATCGCAGCGGAGGGTCAGGTGAAGGTCGTCGCGACCGGGGTCGTCTCCAACTCGCTCGGCACCGTGAACCCCGTCGAGCGGCTTGCGGCGTGGGCGCACGAGCACGGCGCGATCATGGTCGCGGACGCTGCTCAGGCCGCGCCGCACCGAAAGGTCGACGTCCAGGCGATCGGATGCGACTTCCTCGCCGTGTCCGCGCACAAGATGTGCGGACCGAGCGGTGTCGGTGCCCTGTGGGGGCGCGCCGAGCTCCTCGAGTCCATGGAGCCGTTCCTGACCGGCGGTCACATGATCCAGGCGGTGGGAGTCGACCAGACGACCTGGGGGGACCTGCCCCACAAGTTCGAGGCCGGTACCGCCCCGATGGCCGAAGCCGTCGGGTTCGGCGCGGCGATCGACTACCTGACCGCCATCGGATTCGACGCGATCGAGCAGTACGAGCACGAGCTCGCTGCCTACGCGCTCGATCGTCTGGCGGAGCTGCCGTGGGTCACGTCGTACGGCCCGCCTGCCTCGCGGCGGGCCGGGATCGTCTCGTTCAACGTCGACGGCGTGCATCCGCACGACGTCGCGCAGGTCCTCGACTTCGAAGGCGTCGCGATCCGCGCGGGCCACCACTGCTGTCAGCCGCTGATGCGGAAGCTCGGCGTCGCCGCGACCAACCGCGCGAGCTTCTACGTGTACACGATCCCCGACGAGATCGACCGCCTTGTCGACGGGCTCCACAGGGTCAAGAAGGCGTTCGGCTGATGGGCGAGTTCGAGCAGCTGTACCGAGAGGTCATCCTCGATCACTACAAGAGCCCGCGGAACCACGGCCTGCTCCCAGACGCCGACGCCCTGGCCGAGGGTCAGAACCCGCTCTGTGGTGACGAGATCACCGTCTCGGTCCGGCTCGGCGAGGGTGACGTCGTCGAGGAGGTCGGCTTCGAAGGGCGAGGCTGTGCGATCAGCCAGGCGGCGACGTCGATGCTCACGGATCTCGTGAAGGGCCGCACGGCGCAGGAGGTGGCGGCGATGCCGAAGGAGGAGCTCCTCGACGAGCTCGGGATCCCACTCACGCCGGTTCGCCTCAAGTGCGCCATCCTCGGCCTCGGGGTCCTCAAGCTCGCGCTACACAAGGCGAAGGGAACGCCTCTGCCGGAGGAGTGGGGCACGGCCGCAGCGGAGCTCGTGCTCGACTGAAGCCCGTGGTAGAGCTCGAGGTGTGCCCGCTCGACGAGCTTCCGCCCGGGAGGATGCGGCTGATTCCGGCCGGCCCTGTCACGATCGGGGTCTTCAACTGCGGGGGCTCGCTCTATGCAATCGAGGACCGGTGCTCACACGACGACGGCCCTCTTGCCGAGGGCGACTGGGATCCGGAGGCATGCGTCGTCGTATGCCCGCGTCACGGCTCGCGTTTCGACCTGCAGACGGGTATCCCGATGAGCCTGCCCGCGTTCGAGGCCGTGGCGACGTTTCCCGTGTCGGTGCGTGAGGACGGCGTCGTCGTCGTCGCGCTCGAGGAATAGTCGTGTTCGACGACCGAGTGCGAGCTACGCTCGAGCGCCTCGAGCAGGAGGACCGAACGGAGCGGGAGGCGGGTCTTCCGGCGAGCGAGCGCTCGCGTCAGGTCGTGCCGACGACCGGACGCTTCCTCTTCGCTCTCGCCGCGGCGCAGGCCGGCATCGAGGTCCTGGAGATCGGTGGGTCTCGCGGCTATTCGGCGATCTGGCTCGCTGCCGGCGCACGCATCCTCGGTGGGCGCGTCGTCTCGCTGGAGCGTGACCGGGCGAAGATCGCCGCGTGGCGTTCCAACATCGCCGAGGCAGGGCTCGAGGAGTGGGCGGAGCTCGTCGAGGGCGACGCTCACGAAACGCTGCGGGACACCCAGGACGTCTTCGATCTCGTCTTCCTCGACGCGGAGAAGGAGGACTACGAAACGCTCTACGCGCTCGCGAGGTCGCTGCTCGAGCCGGGCGCGCTCGTCGTCGCCGACAACGTCGTCTCGCACGCGGACACGCTCGCCTCGTACTCGGCCTCTCGGCAGGCCGATCCGACCGTGAGCTCGGTGACGGTCCCGCTCGATCGCGGCCTCGAGGTGACGACGATTCTCAGCGTGGCGCGGGGGGTTTGACCTCGGCCATCAGCCCGTGCAGGTTCCGGTCGGGATCGCGGAAGAACGCCATCCAGAGGTCGTGATCCGGCATCTGCGCGATGAGGTGCGGCTCGTCGTCGAAGGGCACGCCGCGCCCGGACAGCTCGGCATGCGCGCTCCGGATGTCGTCGACGCGGAAGTAGAGCGTCGAGCTCGGATGGTCGACGTCCGCGTTCTCGGGGACGGCAAGCATCAGCCGCACGTCGCCGCACTGGAGAAATGCCAGGGAGCCGGCGTCGAAGAGGAACTCGAGACCGAGACGGTCGCGGTAGAAGGCGACGGAAGCGGGAAGGTCGTGGGTGCGGATCGAGATCTGGCCGATGTGCTGAATCGGGGTATCCATGCTCCTCCCTTTCCCGGCACATGATGAGCGAACCGACCAGGCTCGTGCAGGCGCTCGAGACATCGAGCGCCTTCTCGGTCGACCTACATCCGCTTCTGGTGCGTATGCTCCCGGTACCGCGGAAAGGAGGTGGTCCGGATTGACTGATGACAGTTCCGGTAGCGGAGGTACCAGCGGGTAGAGGCGTGCCCCCGGGACCACCGGGAATCGCCTAGCCAGCGTAGGGGGCTCGCGATGCCGCGCCGTGCGATCCGTCGACAGACGGCTCGTACCGGAAGCGCCTCTACTACTTCAACGCTGGTATCCAGGGTCAAAAGGGGGTCGCACTTGCGACCCCCTTTCCCTTTCCGGTCGATCAGGCGTCCTTGAAGTTCTGCCAGTAGCGGCTCGGCGTCGGGCCCTGCTGACCCTGGTACTTCGAGCCGATTCCCTGGGCTCCGTACGGCCGCTCGGCAGGCTCCGAGAGCTGCATGAAAGACAGCTGGCCGATCTTCATCTCCGGATAGATCGTGATCGGGAGGTTTGCGACGTTCGAGAGCTCGAGCGTCACGTGGCCGTCCCAGCCTGGGTCGATGAACCCGGCGGTCGAGTGGATGAGCAGGCCGAGGCGACCGAGGCTGGACTTTCCTTCGAGGCGCGCGACGAGGTCGTCGGGGAGCGTCACGCGCTCGAGCGTCGAGCCGAGCACGAACTCACCCGGGTGCAGGATGAACGCCTCCTCCCCCGCAACCTCGACGAGCTCGGTGAGCTCCTCCTGGGCGATCTTGACGTCGATGTACGGGTAGCGCGAGTTCCGGAAGACGCGGAAGTAGCGGTCGACCCGTACGTCGAGGCTGGACGGCTGCATCAACAGCGGATCGAACGGGTCGATTCCGATCCTGCTCTCTTCGATGAGGCGCCTGATGGTGCGGTCGGAGAGAACCACGCGGGCGATTCTACGAGTGGGCGCGCGCGACGGAGCTTGTGTCAATTTGACACATGGCGTGGCGTGGGCCGGCTGCCGGGAGCGGCAACTGCGATAGGGTCCGTCGGCGGTGTCGATGCTGTTCCCACCCATCGACCCGAACGAACAGTTCCGGGCGCGCCGGGCTGCGGTACGCCGCAGGAAGCAACTGCGGCGCGGCGCTCTCATCGGGGCGGTGCTCGTCGGGGTCGTCCTTCTCGGGGCTGGCGCCCAGTTCGTGGGCGGCACCGGTGCGCAGACGCCCGAAAACCAACAGGCAGCGGAGGCATTCGGCGCCGCGGCTCCAGCGGGTACTCGACCGCTTCCGCTCGAGCTGCGAGGCGTGCACGTCACGATCGGGCTCGCGTCACTGCCGGGGAAGCTCGAGGAGTACGTCGACCTCGAGCGTGACGGCATGACCGCACTCGAGCTCGACGTCAAGGACGAGAACGGACAGGTCGGGTTCACGCGCCCCGCGATGCGGCTTGCCAGCGCGACCGGTGCGGCGCGTCCCTACTACGACGCACGCCGCGCGGCACGTCTCGCCCACGAACGCGGGCTGTACCTGGTCGGGCGCGTCGTCGTCTTCGAGGACCCCATCCTGTCCGCGGCCCGGCCGCACCTTGCCGTTCGGCGGAGTGACGGGTCGGTATGGCGCGACGGCGCAGGGCTGGGCTGGACGAATCCGTACGACCGGCGCGTGTGGAAGTACAACGCCGACGTCGCCGTTGCGGCTGCGAAGGCGGGATTCGACGAGATCCTCTTCGACTACGTGAGATTCCCGTCCGACGGCGATGTCGCCTCGGCGACGTACGCGAATCCGCGAGAAATGCGCAAACACGACGCCGTTCCCGCCTTTCTCCGCTATGCGAGCCGGCGTCTGGAGCCGTTCGGCGTCCGGATCTCAGCCGCGGTCTTCGGGCTCTCGGCCGCTCGCGATCTCGGCATCGGCCAGATTCCACGGCGCATGGCGCCCTCGCTCGACGCGGTGCACGCGATGACCTACCCGTCGCTGTTCGGGCCCGGGGAGCTCGCGCTCGCGGATCCGAGCGCAGCGCCCGGTGCGACAGTGTCCCTGGCTCTTCGGCACTTCCGCCGTGCCGTCCGCGGTCGAGACACGCTCCTCGTCACGTGGGTGCAGGACTTCAGCTTCGAGCGCCAGTACGGGATCGACGAGGTGCGCGCGCAGATCAAGGCGTCGCGGCTCGCCGGTACGAAGGGCTACTTCCTGTGGAATGCGGAGGGCGTGTACACGGACGGCGCGCTCTCGCCCCCGTAGCCGCCCCCGTTGCGGCTCAGGGAGCCAATCGCTCCCGGCTCCAGCCGGCGGTCGTCCTCGAGTACAGCACGCGATCGTGCAAGCGATCGTCGTGGTGCTCCCAGAACTCGATCGCATCGGGCACGACCCGGTAACCGCCCCAGAACGGAGGTAAAGGGACGCCACGACCGTCGAGCTCCGTGCGCTTCTCGGCGACGAGGCGGTCGAGCTCCTCGCGGCTCGCCATCTGCTCCGACTGCGGAGATGCCCACGCGGCGATCTGACTTTCCCGTGGCCTCGACCTCCAGTACGTCTCGGACTCGCCCGAGCTCACTTCGGTGACGCCGCCTTCGACGCGGACCTGCCGGCCTTGCTCGTACCAGTGGAAGACGAGCGCCGCCCGCGGGTTGTCGGCTAGCTCGCGCGCCTTCCGCGACGAGCGATTCGTGTAGAAGACGAGCCCGCGCTCGTCGAGCCCTCTGAGAAGCACCTGCCGAGCCGAGGGCCGCCCGTCCGCGCCGGCCGTCGCGAGCGTCATCGCATCGGGTTGCGCGCACGCCGACCTGGCATCCTCGAGCCAGGCGGCGAGCTGTATCAGCGGATCGCCGGCGAGCCCGTCCTCGTCCATGCGTCGCAGCATGCCTCACGCTGCGCCCGGTCGACCGGCCGCGCTCGTTGACTCCGTCCGGGACGGCCGTGAGACTGCCCACGCATGTGCTTCGTGTTTCTCCTCGCGATCTTCGCGCCTCGACTCGCGCTGCTGTTCGTCTGGATCTTCGGAGACCGCGTCGAGCTTGCGTTCGACACGTGGATCTGGCCCCTCCTCGGGCTCATCTTCTTCCCCTGGACGACGCTTGCGTATGTCTTCCTGTGGACACCGCTCGGTGGCGTGCAAGGTGCCGAGTGGATCGTGGTCGGCCTCGCGTTCGTGATCGACCTGATGTCGCTTGCGTCGCGCGCTGCGAGCCGGCGCTACCAGAGCTCGTACTAGGCCAGACCCCGCTTCCCCCGCCGGTTCACCCTTGACTATCCGGGCTTGTCGGAACACTTTGCGAGCATGACTCCTGCGCTTCTCGCCGCCATCGTCACGCCGCGCGTGCTTTTCGGTGCGATGTGGGTCTTCGGCGACCGCGTCCAGAGCGTCTTCGACGGAGAGTGGCTCATACCCGCCGTCGGGCTCGCGCTCTTCCCGTGGGCGACGATGATGTATGTCGTCGCATACCTCGAGGGAGAGGGCCTGACGAGTGGGAAATGGATCCTCGTCGGACTGGCCGCATTCGTCGACGTCATCACCTGGTTCGCGCGGCTACCCGAACGCCAACACCGCTATCCGTGAGCCTGTTGCTGCCGCGCTCTTCTCGCGGCAGGAGCACCCGCAGCGCCCGGTAGGCTGACGCCCCCATGGCTGCGACGCGCGCGATAGAGCTGCGGACCGAGGTCCCGGGACCCCGCGCAAGGGAGATCCTCGAGCGTGAACGACGTGCCGTCGCACATCCGCTGATCGTCCACAGCCCGGTCGTGGCGGCCGAGGCGTCGGGAGCGACGATCACCGACGTCGACGGAAACACATTTCTCGACTTCGTCGGCGGCGTCGGCGTCGCGAACGTCGGCCACAACCATCCTCGTGTCGTCGAAGCGGTGATCGCGCAGGCGGAGCGCTTTCTGCACACCGACTACACGGTCGTCGCCTACGAGCCGTACGTCGCTCTCGCCGAGCGCCTCGGCGCGCTCGCACCGATCTCCGGATCGACTCGCTGCGCGTTCTTCAATGCGGGCACGGAGGCCGTCGAGAACGCGGTAAAGCTCGCCCGCCTGTACACGGGACGAGAGGCCGTCATCGCCTTCGAAGGTGCGTTCCACGGCCGTACATACCTGTCGTTGACCATGACCTCCCGTACGTACCCCTACAAGCAGGGGCTCGGGCCATTTGCGCCGGAGGTCTATCGCGCGCCTTTCCCGAACGCCTATCGCGGGCCCGACGCCACGACTGCGCTCGCAGCGCTCGAGCGCATGTTCCTCACCCAGGTGCCCGCCGGGCACGTTGCGGCCATCGTGTTCGAGGCGCAGCAGGGCGAAGGTGGCTTCATCCCGGCTCCGGCGGAGTTCGTCGAAGGCCTGCGCCGGGTGAGCGACGAGCACGGGATCGTCCTCGTCGCCGACGAGGTGCAGACGGGCTTCGGGCGGACGGGTCGCATGTTCGCGATGGAGCACTTCGACGTCGAGCCGGACCTGATGGTCGTAGCCAAGTCCATCGCAGGCGGCATGCCGCTCTCGGGAGTCATCGGGCGCGAGGCGATCATGGATCACCCACATCTCGGTGCGATCGGCGGGACGTACATCGGCAATCCCGTCGCGCTCGCGGCGGCGCTCGCGGTTCTCGACGTCTTCGAGGAGGAGGACCTGGTTGCCCGAGGCGTCACGATCGGGCAGATCGTCCGGGCGCGGATGCTCGAGTGGAAGAGCCGGTGGCCGCAGATCGGCGACGTCCGCGGTCTCGGTCCGATGCTTGCGCTGGAGCTCGTCCTCGACCCGGAGACGCGAGAGCCGGCTCCGGACCTCACGACCGCGGTCATCGATGCTGCGCTCCAACGGGGCCTGATCCTGCTCAAGGCGGGGGTCTACGGGAACTGCATCCGGGTGCTCTGCCCGCTCGTGATCTCGGACGGCGAGCTCGACGAGGGCTTGGCGACCTGGGAAGACGCTCTCGTCGCGACGCTCGACTAGCACTCGGCGCCCGTACCTGGCAAGACTTCGCGCATGGCCGACTGCGGCTCATGCGGCGCCCCGGTACCCCGCGATGCCCGCTTCTGCCCTGCGTGTGGCGCGCCGGTCGAGACTGGCGAGCACCGGAATCGACGAGCGGAAGCTGGCGACCGTGCTCTTTGCCGATCTCGTCGGCTCGACTGCGAGGGCCGACGCGGAGGACCCGGAGCGCGTTCGCGTCCGCCTCGACAGGTTCTACGCCGCCATGGCGGAGGAGATCGAGCGCACCGGAGGGACCGTGGAGAAGTTCGCCGGCGACTCGGTCATGGCCGCATTCGGCGCCCCGGCGGCCCAGGAGGATCACGCGGAGCGTGCCCTGCACGCCGCGCTCGCGATGCAGCGTCGGCTGGTCGAGCTCTTCGGGGACGAGCTCCGACTGCGGATCGGAGTAAATACAGGCGACGTGGTCGTAGGAGTGCCCCGCGAGGGCAGCTCCTTCGTGACGGGGGACGCCGTCAACGTCGGCGCCCGTCTGGAGCAGGCCGCTGCACCGGGGGAGGTGCTCGCCGGTGAACGCACGGTGGCAGCGGTCGGAGGAGCTTTCGAGTTCGGAGACCAGCGCACCGTCGAGGCGAAAGGAAAGGCCGAAGGCGTCGTCGGCCGGCGGGTCCTCCGTGCGCTGACCCTCGCTCGTCCCAGGGGCGCCGCCGGCTTCGGACGCGTGTTCGTGGGCCGGGATACCGAGCTGGAGCTCCTGAGGGCGACCTTCCTCCGGACCGTCGCGCAGCACGAGCCGCATCTCGTGACCATTGTCGGGGAGCCGGGCGTCGGCAAGACGACTCTCGTCAGGGAGCTGTGGGAGGTTCTCGCGCGGGAGGAGCCGTCGCCGCTCCGGCGGACCGGGCGCTGCCTGGCGTACGGCGACGGGATCACGTACTGGCCCGTCGGAGAGATTCTCAAGGAGCACTTCGGGATCCTCGAGAGCGCACCGCCGGAGGAGGTTGCACGCGTCTTCGGCGACCGGGAGATCCTGGGACTTGCGCTTGGCGCGGATGCCGCCGGCGACCTCCATCCGCTCGATGCCCGTGAGCGTCTACACGAGGCCGTCGTCGCATTCGTCGAGGAGCTTGCCGAAGAACGACCGGCGGTCGCGCTCGTCGAGGACATCCACTGGGCCGAAGACGACCTGCTCGACCTCCTCGAGCGCGTGGCACGGGATGCGCGCGCTCCGGTCGTCCTGCTGGCGACGGCGCGCCCCGAGCTTCTCCATCGCCGACCCACCTGGGGTGGCGGACGCCGCAATGCCACGACGATCTGGCTCGAGCCGCTCCCCGCCGGAGCCACGTCGCAGATGCTGGAGGAGCTGCTCGCGACGGATCTCCCGCCGGAGCTCAAGGAGCTTCTGGTCGCACGCTCGGAGGGAAACCCGTTCTTCGTCGAAGAGCTCGTCTCGGACCTGGTGGATGCCGGCGTGCTTCGCCGGAACGGGGGCTGGACGGTCGGTGTCGTTCCAGCTGGGTTCTCGGTGCCGGACAGCGTCCACGCGGTTCTCGCGGCTCGCATCGACCGCCTGCCGCCCGTGGAGAAGGCGGCGCTGCAGGCGGCAGCGGTCATCGGCCGCGTGTTCTGGCCACCGCCGGTGATTCACCTGCTCGACGGCGTCGAGCCCGACTTCGACTTGCTCGAAGAACGCGACTTCGTGAGGCGCCGAAGCGGATCCTCCGTCGCGGGCGAGAAGGAGTACGCGATCAAGCACGCGCTCACGCGCGAGGTGGCCTACGCGAGCATCCCGAAGGCGCGCCGGGGCCGGTTGCACGCGAGCCTCGGCGACTGGTTGAACGAGGAGGAGCGCACAAGGGACGAGTACGCGTCGCTACTCGCGTATCACTACGCAGAAGCCGTACGCCCCGAGGACTCCGATCTCGTCTGGGCCGACGAACGCGCCGAGTATCTGCGCATTCGGGGCCTTGCCATCGTATGGCTTCGGCGGGCGGGTGAGCTGGCACAAAGCCGGTACGAGATGGAGGAAGCTGTCGAGCTTCTCAGTCGAGCAGTGGAGCTCGAGCCGGACGAGCGCGAACGGGCGTTGCTGTGGGCTGAGATCGGGCGCGTGCAGGCTCTCCGCTACGACGGCGAAGCGTTCTGGGCTGCAATGCATCGTGCGCTCGACGGTCCCCTCGAGGCCGACGAGCGCGCGGACGCCTACAGCTGGCTCGCCTTCCAGACCTCGATTCGCTCCGGAATGTGGGTGACGAGGCCGACGCGGGCTCGGATCGACGAGTGGGTCGACCGTGCCCTCGAGCTCGCCGAGCCGGAGAGCGCCGCGGGCGTGCGCGCTCTCCTCGCTCGCGTGAACGCGGCACCCGAAGACGCCTCGACCGACGACTTGCGGGAGGCGTCGAGACTCGCGGAGCTTACCGGCGACGATCGCCTCCGCTCGTTCGCGTTCGCGGTGCGGAGCCACGCCGCCTTCGAGCGGCAGAGCTTCGACGAGGCCGCCGACTGGACCATGCGCAGGTTGGAGCTCGTCGACGCGATCGACGACCCCGATCACCGCAATGAGATGTACGAGTCGGCAGCGCCGGTCATCGCAGCCGTCGGTCGGCTCGAGGAGGCTCGACGGCTTGCCCAGAAGCAATGGGAGGTGGTGCGCAACCTGTCCGCACATCACCGCCTCCACTCGCTGTCCATCAGGCTCGAGCTGTCGGACGCGATGGGGGACTGGGACGCGATCCTGGACAACGAGGACGAGGTCGTGCACGCGGTCAACGAGAACCGTGCGACGCCGTGCGTCCGAAACGCGCGCGACCTGCTGCTGCTCGCTCTCGCGCATACGTGTCGCGGCGACGAGAGCCGAGCACGCGTGTTCGAGCACGAGGCGGCCGCGCTGTCCGGTGAAGGGCACGAGCGCTCGCTTTCCCCGCCGCGCTTGCGGAGGGCCCTCGTCAGAGGCGATGCGGCCGAGGTTCGCTCGCTTCTGTCGCTTGCGCCCTACCGCGCCCACGTCTGGGGATCGTCGGTATTCGGGACGCGGATCGACGCGCTCGTCGCGGTGCGCGACTACGAGTCGATCGAGCGTGAGGCGCCGCGCTTCCTCAAGTCGGGCACGATGCTCGAGCCGTTTGCGCTTCGCGCGCTCGGGGCGGCTCGGCGAGACGACGCGCTGCTCGCGAAGGCGGACGAGCGCTTCCGCGCTCTCGGCCTCGACTGGCACGCTGCGCAGACC
Organism: uncultured Actinomycetes bacterium; assembly: GCA_963736295.1. GTDB lineage: Bacteria > Actinomycetota > Thermoleophilia > Gaiellales > Gaiellaceae > GMQP-bins7. The sequence goes on along the minus strand of CAVTOH010000004.1, from coordinate 1,567,333 downwards.
GAGCGGCTCCTCGCCGGTCTCTAGAACTCGAGACCGCTGCGGCGTTCGTGACGCTCGAGCGCGAGCTGGATCAGTCGTTCGAGGAGCTCTGCGTAAGGCACACCCGACGCTTCGAACAGCTTCGCGTACACGCTCGTGGCCGTGAAGCCGGGGATCGTGTTGATCTCGTTGACGACGACCTCTCCGCCCGGCCGGACGAAGAAGTCGATCCGAGCCATGCCTTCGCACTCGGTCGCGACGAACGACTCGACCGCCAGTCGGCGGACCTCCTCCGCGGACTCGGGCGCGACGCGCGCCGGCACGACCAGGTCCATCCCGCCCTCGTCGTACTTCGCCGCGTAGTCGTACCAGTCGCCGTGCGCGACGATCTCGCCGACGACGGACGCCACGGGATCGCGGTTTCCGAGCACCCCGCACTCGACCTCGGTCCCCTCGACTAGCTCCTCGATCAGCACCTTGTCGTCGTGGCGGCGGGCGAGCGCCACTGCGCTAGCGAGCTCGTCCTCGTCGCGGGCCTTCGAGATGCCGATGGAGGAGCCGAGCCGGGCGGGCTTCACGAAGACGGGATACGGGAACGGGTGGTCGATCGCGTCGCCGTTCCGGAGGGTCACGTTCTGCGCCACCGGGATCCCGCGGTCGCGTAGAACGGCCTTGAACAGGTCCTTGTCCATGCAGAGCGCCGACGCGGTCACGCCTGCGCCGACGTACGGCACCCCGGCCAGCTCGAGGAGGCCCTGGACGGTCCCGTCCTCGCCGAAGGGCCCGTGGAGGACAGGAAACACGACGTCCACTTCACCGAGCATCCGAGCAGGAGCGGAGTCCGCGACGACAGGGAGCGTCTCCGGCGTTCCTGCCGGCCCGTCTGGCGCTTGCGGGAGTCCCTTTCCGTCCGCTGCGCCGAGCTGCCAGCGGCCGCGACGGTCGATCTCGATCGTCGAGACGTCGTAGCGCTCCGGATCCAGCGCCTCCAGTACCGACGCTGCTGACGCACGCGAGATCGCGTGCTCGCTCGAGCGCCCGCCGGCGAGCACGGCGACGCGCAGCCGGCTCACGGCTCCGTCGGTGTCGTCTCGGTCGACGGGACCGTGAATCGGCCGACGAAGAGCGTCACGACGGAGTTCGGCTGCGCCTGGGTGCCGCTGATCGGATCCTGCGCGAGGACGATTCCGTCGAGAGTCGGGTCGTCCGTGTCCTCGATCACCTCTCTCACGCGGAAGCCGGCGGTTTCGAGCGTAACGCGTGCGATCGCCACGTCCTGACTCGTGACGTCGGGCACCGACGTCGTCACGGGGCCGCGGGAGACCGAGAGCGTGACCGTCGAGCCGTTCGAGCTGTTCGTGCCACCGTTCGGATCCTGGTCGACGACGATGCCCTTTGCGAGGTCGGAGTCGACGTCGACGCGCGCGACTCCGAAGCCGGCGCGCTGGATCTCGGAAGCCGCCTGCTCGTACGGGAGACCGATGACGTTCGGCACGGTGACGGGCTTGGGGCCACGCGAGACGTTGATGCGAACCTGCGTGCCTTCGACGACGACCGTGCCTGCCGGTGGCGCCTGGCCGGTCACGGTGCCGGGATCCCGGTCGGAGTCGACCTCGACAACCTGTGCGTCGAGCCCGGCGCTCGTCAGCTCCGCGACGGCGTTCGCGAGCGACTGGCCGACGACGCTCGGCACCGTGACCTCGGGCTTCCCCGAGGACACGTCGATCGTCACGACGGTTCCCTTGGCGACCTCGGTCCCCTCGGTCGGGGTCTGTTGGAACACGATGCCGTCCGGCACGTCCGAGTTCGGCACGTTGCGGACGCGTGGCTCGAGGCCGCGGTCGGTGATCTGGTTCACGGCGAGCGCGCGCTCGATGCCGACTACGTACGGCACGGCAACCGGCTGCGCGTCGTCGAGCCGCTGCTGGACGGTGTCGTAGAGCAGGAAGCCGCCGACGAGCGCAAGGAGCAACGCGCCGGCGCCCAGCAGCCACGGCCACAGAGTGCGCTTCCGGGGCCGAGGCTCGTACGGTGGCGGAGGGCCGCCGCGGCGTGCGATGTGCGTGACGGCAGTGGCGCCGTCCGTCCGGGTGCCGGAAAGGACGATCGTCGCCGCCTCTGCCGTCTCGACGGGTACGTGGCCGCCGTGGGCGACCGTCTCCAGGTCGGCGTCCATGGCTGCCGCGGACTGGTACCGGTCAGCCGGCTCCTTCGCGAGCGCGCGGATGACGACGAGGTCGAGGTCCTCGGGGATCTCCGGGCGATGCTCGGATGGCGGCTCCGGCACCTCGGTGAGGTGCTTCATCGCGATCTCGACGGGCGTCTCGCCGACGAACGGCACCTTGCCCGTCAACAGCTCGTAGAGGACGATTCCCGTGGAGTACAGGTCCGAGGTCTGGTCGACGGGGGCGCCTCTCGCCTGCTCGGGCGAGAGGTACTGCGCCGTGCCGATGATCGCTCCCTCTTCGGTCATCTGGCTGGCGCCCGCGCGCGCGATGCCGAAGTCCGTGACCTTGATCACGCCTTCGGGGTCGACGATCACGTTGTGCGGCTTGATGTCGCGGTGGATGACGCCGTTTCGGTGCGCGTACCGGAGCGCTCCGAGGATCTGGCGCGTGTACGCGATGGCAATGTGCGTCGGGCACGGCCCGCGCGAGCGGATGAGCTCCTTCAGCGTCCGGCCTTCGACGTACTCCATGACGATGAAGTAGGAGCCGTTCGTCTCGCCCCGGTCGTAGATCGAGACGATGTTCGGATGCGAGAGGCCTGCGGCATGCGTCGCCTCGCGCCGGAAGCGCTCCACGAACTGGTCGTCGTTCGCGTAGCGCTCGTGGAGGATCTTGACCGCCACCCGCCGCCCGAGCTCCTGGTCCTCCGCGAGGTACACGTCCGCCATCCCGCCGCCGCCGAGCTTGCGCGCGATGCGGTAGCGGGCGGCGAAGAGTGAGCCGGTGAGGGTGTCGGAGGTCGCCATGGTCCTAGAGGTTAGGGATTCTCCCCGGAGCGCAGGATCGACTCCATGACCTCGCGGGCGATCGGTGCTGCCGTCTCGCCGCCCGTCCCGCTCTGGTTCTGGAGGACGACCGCGACGGCGAGCTCGGCGGGGCTCTCGTCGTCCGGGCTGGCGAACGCGATGAACCACGTCGTGTTCGAGCCGGGGACCCCGGTCTCTCCTGTCCCCGTCTTGCCGCCGACCGAGTAGCCGGGGACTTGCGCCGCTGTTCCGGTTCCCTGCGAGACGGCCAGCCGCATCATCTGTGCGACCGCGCGCGCGGTGCTGCGGCTGACCGCCCGGCGGATGAGCTGTGGGCGCTGCCTCAGGATCGTCTTTCCGTCCGGTGCGACGATGCGCTCGACCACCTGGGGCTCCATGAGCCGGCCGCCGACGCCGAGCGCGCCCGCGACCATCGCCATCTGCAGCGGGGTGACGAGCATGCGCTCCTGTCCGAACGCCATCCGTCCGGCGTCGACGTCGGAGTCGATGCGCGGGTAGTAGAGCTGCCGGTTCCTGTAGAGGCCACTCGGCTCGCGCTCGTCGGAGGGAGTCTCGAGCGGCGGCCGCTCGTAGAAGCCGAACCGTTTCGCAGTGTCGAGGATCCGCTTGGCGCGGAGCTTCAGCCCGATGTTGCAGAACACGGAGTTCACCGAGTACGCGAGCGCGCTTTCGAGATCGATCGTTCCGAAGGGCCGCGAGGTGTCGAAGTTGTTCACTCGCTTCCCGTACACCGTGCAGTAGCCGGGGTCGACGAAGGACGAGTCCGGCGTGTACTTCTTCGACTCGAGCGCCGCAGCTGCCGTGATCACCTTGAAGGTCGAGCCGGGGACGTACAGCCCCGCGCTGGCGCGGTTCAGGAGCGGCGACGCCGGCTTGCAGTTGGCGGTAATGGAGTCGAGGCTCTCGAAGTCGGTCTCCACGCGGTTCGGGTCGAAGCTCGGTGAGGACGCCATCACGAGCACCTTTCCCGTGCGCGGGTCAAGCGCCACGACGGCGCCGCAGTTCTCTCCGAGCGCCTCGAGCGCGACCTGCTGTGCGTCGAGGTCCAGGGTCGTGACGACGTCGTTGCCTTTCACCGGGCGACCACGGAGCTCGTCCAGCACCTTGTCGACCACCGTGGAGAGATTTGCGTTCGCGGCGGTCAGGTAGTCGTTCAGGGACCGCTCGAGCCCCGTTCGTGAGCGACCGACCGTCGAGTAGCCCACGACGTGCGCAGCGAGCTCTCGCTGCGGATAGCGACGGAAGTAGAGCGTGCGCTCGTCGAGCTCCTGCTGCACGTTCCTCGCGAGCCGTCTGAACGGGGACCTGGAGACGATCAGCCCGCGGTCCACGGAGAAGTCCGCGACTCGCTTGATCGAGTTGTCCTGGCGATCGGCGAGCGCAGGGGCTGCCCAGGTCTGCCAGTAGGTCGTCATGACCACGAGCACGCCGATCAGGGCGAGAGAGACGTACGTGAGACGGATGATCTGGCGGTTCACGTCAGCTCCGCGGCGTGTTCGAGCGGTTGGAGACGAGGAGCAACCCGGCGAGCAGGAGGAAGTTCGCGAGCACGCTCGACCCTCCGTAGGAGACGAACGGGAGCGTGATGCCGGTCAGCGGGACGACGCGGAGGACACCGCCGACGATGATGAACGTCTGGAGCGCGAAGCCGAACGTAAGCCCGGCGGCGAGGAGCTTCGAGAATCCGTCCTCGGCCCGGAGCGCGACGCGCATCCCGCGGACGACGAAGAGCATGAACAGGATGAGCACGCCCACTGCCCCGACGAGGCCGACCTCCTGTGCGATAGCGGAGTAGACGAAGTCGGTACGCAGGTACGGGATGAGCTCGGAGCCGTCCGTCGAGGAGAACGTGCCACGGCCGAGGCCGGTGCCCGGAAGCCCTCCGTTGGCGATCGAGTACAGGCTCTTGACGAGCTGGTACGACGCGCAGTCCTGCCGGTACTCGAGCTGGCCGTTGAGCGCGCAGTACACGCGCTCGTCGGTCCACGGCTGCAGCCAGATCGTGACGCGCTCCTGAACCCGAGGCAGGGCCTGGTAGAGGAGTGCTGATCCGCCCAGGAAGAGCCCGAGCCCCGCGGCGACGAGAGCTGCGCGCCCGGTCGCCACGTAGAGCATCGCCAGGAAGATTCCGAAGTTGAGGAGCGCGCTCCCGAGATCGTTCGTCTGGACGATCACGAGCATCGCCGCACCCCAGATCGCGAGCAGCGGGCCGTAGTCCTTCAGGCGCCCCTGCGCCAGCACCTCGCGTTTCTCGCGCAGGTACCCGGCGAGGAAGAGGATGAGGAAGATCTTCGCGAGCTCACCCGGCTGGAACTGGAGCGGCCCGACGCTGACCCAGAGGCGGACGCCGTTGACACGCTCGCCGAGGCCCGGAACGGACGGGAGGAGCAGCAGGAGGACCGCCGAGACTCCGAACAGGTAGCGGTAGGACTCGAGGATCCGGTAGTCGTGCCGGAGAAGGACGAGGGTCGCCGCGAGCACGCAGACGCCGATGGCGACCCAGAGCGCCTGCCGCCGCGCGTCGTCTGTGTCCAGCCGGTAGTTGATTGCGAGGCTGACTCCGGTGAGAGCCGCCACCAGAGGCAGGAGGCCACCGTCGGCGTACGGGACCGTCCATCTGACGACCACGTGCGCAGCGGCATAGACCGCGAAGAACAGGAGGCCGTACACGACGGCCCGCGACGGAGCCTCGGCAGAGCTCGCCACCGCGACGCTCGCAAGTGCAACGCCTGCGATCGCGGACGCGATTACGAGGCCGCCGAGCTCGCGGCCGCGAGCGGTCACTGCCCCACCGTCTGGTAGACGAGGAAGAGCGCGAGCCCGACGAGCCCGACGACGAGCACGATCGCGGCGATTCGTCCGCCCGGTCCTGCGCCGTGCCGTCTCGGCGAGGCCTCTGCGTTGCCCGTGGGCACAGCCGGCGGCTCGCCGGAGAGCGAGTCGTCCGTCACGGGCAGGTCGGCCTGGCCGTCGGACTCGGTGGTCGGCTCCGGGCCCGCGTCCTCCGCCTCCCCGGCGCCGAGCTCGAAGATGACCACCGTGACGTTGTCCTCCCCGCCCTGGGCGTTTGCCGCGCGCACGAGCAGCTCTGCGGCCTGCTCCGGGTCGCCGTCCGCCGAGGCGACGATCTCGGCGATCGCCTCGTCTTCGAGCATGTTCGAGAGCCCATCCGAGCACAGGAGGAAGAGATCGCCCGCCTCCGCATCTACGACGATCGTGTCGACGGTCACGACAGGCTCGGTCCCGAGGGCTCGTGTTATCGCCGACCGTTGCGGGTGGATCTCGGCTTCCTCGGGTGTGAGGACGCCGCTCTCGACGAGCTCCGCGACGAGTGAGTGGTCGGTCGTCAGCTGCTCGATCGCACCGTCGCGGATCCGGTACCCCCGCGAGTCGCCGACATGTCCGATCGTCACGGTGCCCGCGTCGGTGTCGACGATCGCAGCAGTTACGACGGCACCCATGCCGGCCGTGCTCGGATCGGCGAGCGACCGTTCCCAGATGCGCCGGTTCGCCTCCTCGATGCGTGCGACGAGGCCTGCCTCGTCATGCGCGTCGGCCTGCTCCTCGAGGACAGTCGCCGCGAGCCCTGCGGCGACCTCTCCGGCGCGAGCGCCGCCCATGCCGTCGGCGACGGCGAACAACGGTGGCTCGCAGATGAAGGCATCCTCGTTTCGGAGGCGCCTGCGGCCCGTGTCGGTCACGCCGGCGGCACGATCGACTCTCACGGGCACGGCCTCACGAGACGAGGACGAGCTCCGTCTCGCCGACGCGTACGACGTCGCCGGTCTCCAGGAGCCGGCGGGCGGTGATGCGGGTGCCGTTGACGAAGGTGCCGTTCGTCGAGCCCAGGTCGTCGATCCAGACACCGTCCGGCCGCGGGTCGATGCGGGCGTGGCTGCCGGAGGCGAACTCGTCGTCGTCGAGGCGGACGCCGCTCACCTGGTCGCGCCCGACGACCGTCGCGGCGCTGACCTCGATCGTGGTTCCGGGCTGTCGCCCCGGTCCCTCGACGACGAAGCGCGCCGGCTCGAGGCCGTGCTCGGCACGGAGCCGCGCCGCCTCGGCAGGACCGAGGATGATGCTCTCCTGCGGAGCGCCGCCGAGGTCCTTGGTCGCCGAGCGAACGATGAGCACGATGAAGCCGTAGAGGAGCACGAGGAAGGCGAGCTTGAGGACGAGTAGCGTCTCGTCGGTCGTGAGCGCCATGGCTCTCATGGCGAGAAACCGAAGACGATCTCCGTCGAGCCAAGTGTGATCGTGTCGCCGTCCACGAGGCGCTGCCGATCGACGCGTCGGCCGTTGAGGAGCGTTCCGTTGGTCGAGCCGAGGTCGACGAGGATGTAGTCGCCGTCCTCGTCCCGCACCTCAGCGTGCTGCCGAGAAACGTTCAGGTCCGCGACCCTGACGTCGCACTCGCGGGAGCGCCCGAGCACGACGCGTTCGGCCGAGAGCTCGATTCGCCTGCCGGCAACGGTGAGGGTGTACGTCCGCCGTCTCGGCTCGGGCTCCGGTTCTGGTTCGGGCTCGGGCTCCGGCTCGATGGGGGCGACCGGCGGCTTGTAGATCATCGTCTGCGCCGGCGCCTCGAGCGGAGCCTCGACCGGAAGCGCGCGCTGCGGCTCCGCGAAGGGTTGCTCCTCGGCTGCCACCCGAGTCGCGATGCCGAACTCGCCGACCGCGAGGTCCTCGTCCTCCTCGAGGAGCACGCGAGGCGGGCTCACGAGCGCGTACTGCTCTCGGCGTGCGTGCTCGGAGAGGTACTCCTGGAGCTCCGCGACGAGCGACTGCTCGTAGCCCGCGAACTGCTTGCGGTCCTGCGGCGAGAGATAGACGGTGTACTCGTTGGGGACGTAAACGCGCGAGACCGACACGCTGCGGTGGTCGTCCATCTCCTTGACGAGCTTCCGCGCGAGCTCGATCGGCTGGACGTGCGTGCGAAACGCCCGTCCGAAGATGCCTTCGAACAGGCCCTCGATACGAGCCTCGATACTGCGGAGGACGCTCATCGGCACCCCGGAAGAGTGCAGGCGCTCGTGTTCGGACCGCGTTGTCTCATACGGCGCGGGGGTGCTCCCGACGTACGAGTCTACCGGCCGGTTCTGGCCGCAAGCAGTGCGGCGGCGCTCCAGACGCCGACGACCAGCAGCGTAGAGGCGATTCCCGCGCCCGCTGCCACGGTGCACGCGCACAGGCCGATGCCCACGACGATCAACCCGTAGCGCGAGCGCCTCCGGGCCCAGGGCAGCACAGCAGCGGAGAACGCGACCACGAATGTGGCCGCGGCGAGCACCGGATGGTCGACGACAGCGCGTCCGAGGTCGAGCGCGATCGCCTGTACCGAGTCGCTGGGCACGACGTCGACTGCGGGGAGCGGGTCGCCCCCGACGGGCGATTCGCCTGCCAGCGCGGCGACCAGAATGGCCGAGAGAACTGCGAGCGCGCCTTGCGCCGCCCGCAGGAAGGTGCCACGGACCGGCTGCACGACGAGGGGCACGAGAGCGAGGGCACCGACCCAGCCGAGGAGCGGGCCCGCGACGAACAGCAGCCCAAGGCGGGCTTCACGCCAGCAGAGCACCATCCAGGAGATGGCAAACGTTCCGTAGAGGATCGCTGCGCCCTCGGCGACGTTCCCGAAGGCGAACACGGGCGCGGCGAGCACCACGGCCAGGCCGAGCCGGGGACTGAAGAACGCCGCCGAGGCCGCCGCGACGACGATCGCGAGCTGGAGCGCCGGCGGCCAGAAGGGGAGCATCGTGACTCCGAGGGCGGCTGCGATTCCCGCCAGCACGGCGGGGGCGACGCGCGGCCGGACCGACACGCCCGGCACGGCCGGGGCCGCAGCGGGATTCCGAGCTCGACGGGAAGCTGCGCGGGCCTGCGGTGCGCGGAGGGACGCTCGAAGCTCGCCGGCGAAGACCGAAGCATGCGGGCGCTCGGCGGGCTCGGGAGCGAGTGCCGTCTCGACGGCAGTCACCAGCCTCCGGGGCAGATCCGGGCGTTGCTCCACGAGCGGTGGTGCGCCCCGCTCGATAGCGCGGGCGACCTCCTGGAGCGGCATGCCCCAGAACGGATGCCGCCCTGCAAGCGCCTCCCAGAGCATGACGCCGACCGCCCAGACGTCGCTCGCGGGCCCAGCCTCCTCGCCGGCGAGCCGCTCAGGGGCGATGTACGCGAGCGTTCCCGGGACGTCCCCGACCGCGGTCAGCGTGTCCGCACCGTCGAACTGGGCGAGGCCGAAATCGAGTAGGCGAACCGAGATCGCGTCGCCGTGCTGCAGGAGGACGTTCGAGGGCTTGACGTCGCGGTGGACGATGCCGGTCCTGTGCGCATGTGCGAGCGCGTCGAGCACCTGCGCCGCGATCTCGACGGCGCCGGCATCGCTGACGTCGTCTGCGCGAAGCGCGTCCCGGACGGTGCGCCCGGGGACGTACTCGTAGGCGATATAGACGTGGCCGGCGTCATGGCCGACGTCGTACGCGCGCACGCACCGCTCGTGGCGAAGCCTGCGGGCTGCGAGCGCTTCACGCTCCGCGCGGGCTGCCGCCTTCCCCTCTCTCGGAATGATCTTGAGCGCGACGTCGAGCCCCGTGACCTCGTCTTTCGCAAGCCAGACGGACCCGTTCCCGCCGCTCCCCAGAGGCCGGACGGCGCGGTAGCGGTCGAGGACGAGCTCCCTGGTCGGAAGGGCATGCGCGAGCGAGGACACCGTTGACGGCCCAGTTGGCCGCACGCGTGCGAACTCCTCTCCGCGTTGTCGCGCCTGTCCAACGTCTACAGTGGCGGGTCAGGCGGCGACTGTGAGCACGCGCGACGAAGACATCCTCGACTTCGACTTCTTCGACGAGGAGGAGCCACCGTCGTGGGACGAGCCCGGTGAGCAGGGCCCGGGACCTCCTCGCGGCAGAGGACCGCGCCCTCCGCGGCAGCGTTTTCGCGGCCCCGGGAACCTCACGCCGCTGCTTCGCCTCGTCGCGCTGATCGGGCTCGCGATCCTCGTCGTCGTCCTGCTCGTCGTCTGGGTCGAGGGCTGCGTATCGGATCGCAAGCGCGACAGCTACTCGAGCTACATGTCGGAGATCGGTGTCATCGGAAACCAGTCCGCCAGGCTCGGAAGCGATCTCGCAACGCTTCTCACGACTCCGGGGCTCAAGCTCGAAGACCTGGACGCGAAGCTCGCCGGGTACGCCCAGCGCGCCGAGGCCCAGATGCAGGCTGCCGAGGATCTCGACACGCCCGGCTCGATGCACACGCCGAACGAGGGTGCTGTCGACGCCCTCTATCTCCGCTACACCGGCCTGACCGGCCTGCGTGCTGCCTTCCAGGAGACCGCGGACGCGACCGACGCAGCGGAAGCGGGGCTTCAGCTCGCCGCCCAGACCCAGCGGTTCCAGGCGAGCGACATCGTGTGGCAAGACCTCTTCCGGACGCCGGCGCAGGCCGTGCTCGACGAGGAGGGCATCGAGGGAGTGCAGGTTCCGTCATCCGAGTTTCTCGAGACCGACGATCTCACCACGGCCAGCGCGCTTGCGGCCGTCTGGCAGCGGGTCCAGGGTGCGGCGGACGGCGGCACTCCGAGCGGCTTGCACGGAAGCGGCATCTCCTACGTCAAGGCACTCCCGAGCGGCCAGCTTCTGTCCACGGAGACCGAGACGACGATCAAGGTCTCGACGCAGCTCGCGTTCGAGGTCGGCGTGGAGGACACGGGTGACAGCCAGGAGGTGCGCATCAAGGTCACCCTCACGATCCCGAAGGATCCCGACTCCGATCGTGCAGACCCAGACCATTCCGATCATCGACCCGGGCGAGACGAAGGCGGTGACGTTCCAGGTCGGAGCAGAGCTTCCGTTCGGAGAGCAGATCCGGATCAGGATCGACGTCGATCCGGTGCAGGGCGAGACGAACACCTCGAACAACTCGTTCGAGTACCCGGTCATCTTCACGCTCTAGACCGGTCGTGGACGCATCTCTCGCAGTGGCGATTGCGGCCTGCGTGATAGCTGCTCTGGCGATCGTCCTTACGCTCGGCCTCTGGCGGCGGTTCGCGCGGCTCCAGGAGGCCCAGTCGCTCGTGCTCGGAGGCGGCCGTCAGGACCTGCTCGACTTCACCGTGTCGCTCCAGGCGAGGATCGACGACCTTCACCGCGCCGTCGACGAGGTCGCGACGGGTCTTTCGCGCGTCGATCGGCGGGTCGACGGGTCCGTCACGAACACGGCGGTCGTGCGCTACGACGCGTACGAGGGGACCGGCGGCCAGCAGTCGGCGTCCCTTGCGCTGCTCGACTCGACACGGACGGGAACCGTCGTCACCGCGATCCAGGGACGCGACTACGCGCGCATCTACGTCAAGGACATCGACCGGGGACGTTCCTCCGTCGCCCTCTCGCCCGAGGAGCAGGAGGCCGTCGAGCGCGCGATGGCGCGCTAGCGGCTAGCTACGCGGCCGCGGCCTCGACGCCGGGCAGGTACTGCCGCCACGCGTCGGGGATGTGGTCGGCGGTGAGCCGGATGAAGAGCACCGGCGTCGGGGGTCGTGGCACTCGTGCGCAGGCTCATGCTCGTCTCCTCGAGCAGTCGGTCTCCCTTGCGATGGTTGCAGGGCGCACACGAGGCGACGACGTTCTCCCAGACCGAGGTGCCGCCACGCGACCGCGGGACGATGTGGTCGAGCGTGAGCCTGTTGCTGCCTGAGCCGCAGTACGCGCACTGCCAGCCGTCGCGTGCGAACAGAACTCGGCGCGAGATGCGTCGGGTCACGGCTCTCGGGACTCGGACGTACGTGACGAGCCGGATGACGTGAGGGCGGGGAAAACTCGTGCACGCCGAGCGGAGCGGCCGGTCGTTCGCCTCGAGGATCTCCGCACGGCCCTTCCACACGAGAACATGGGCACGGCGGAGCGAACAGACGTTCAGCGGCTCGTAGCTTGCATTCAGGACGAGGACGCGCTCCACTGCGCGCGCAGCGTAGCACTGTCGGTTCGCGCCAAAAACCCTGCGTAGCCGGGCATCCGGGTCGTTTGACCCTTGCCGGGCGTGTGCGGAAGGGCGCGAGGCCGTCGACGCGTTCGCCCTCGTCTGCCTCTCGCTTGCGGAGTCGGGAGGCCGAGACGGTCATCCCCGGCTACACGCATCTGCAGCGCGCCCAGCCGGTGACCCTCGGGCATCACCTCCTCGCCTGGGTGGAGATGCTCGATCGGGACCGTGCGCGGCTGGCGCTCGCGGCCGAGGCCGCCGCCGAGAGCCCGCTCGGCGCCGGGGCGCTCGCCGGATCGACCCTCGAGCTCCCTCCACCGCCGCGGCAGATGCGGAACTCGATCGACGCCGTCGCCGACCGCGACTTCGCGCTCGACTACCTGTACGCGGCCGCCGTCCTCTTCGTCCATCTCTCGCGCATCGGAGAGGAGATCGTGCTCTGGGCGACGGCGGAGTTCGGATTCGTGCGCCTCCCCGAAGCGGCGGCGACGGGGTCGTCGATGATGCCCCAGAAGCTGAACCCCGACGTCGCCGAGCTCGTTCGCGGGAAGGGCGGGACTGCGATCGGCAGGCTCACCGGCTTGCTCGCGACGGTCAAGGGGCTGCCGCTTGCCTACGACCGTGATCTCCAGGAGGACAAGGCACCGGTGTTCGCAACACGGCGTGACGTGCGACTCGCGCTCGACGCGCTGACCGTCCTCGTGAGCGCCCTCGAGGTCGACCGGGTGCGTATGGCCAAGGCCGCGCGCGATCCGCTGCTCCGCGCCACGGATGCGGCGGAGGCGCTCGTGCGGAAAGGCGTCCCGTTTCGTGACGCGCACGAGCAGGTTGCCGCAAGCGTTCGCGAGGGAACCTTCAAGCGACCGAGGAAGCACGCACCTCGGGCCTCACCGGGGCCTGCGGGCATCCACGAGGCGTTGGCCGAGGCGCGCCGCCGCTTCGTCGACAATCTCTAGGGCTACCCGAGGAGCGCGGCGACGACCTTCTTCTGGAAGTCATGGATCAGCTGCTCGCTCTCCACCATCAGGCGGCCTTGCGGAACCATCCGGCTCTCGAGCCCCGCCTGGACGGACTCGCAGAGAGCGAGATCCTCCAGGCCGACCTGCGTTCCGAACTCGATGACCTCCTGCACCTGCACTTCGGACACGTCCTCTCCGAACCAGTAGTCCGTTCGCTCGCTGCACGTCCCGAGAGTCGTCGGCATCCAGCGCTCGATCGCGATGTTCATCGGCCCGGCTTCGATGCTGATCGTGGTGTTCGGCCAGATGAAGTGGTACTGGGCCTGGGTGACGTCGCCACGCGGCACGTAGGGCGCCTTGCTGTTTCCCTCGAGCGCTGAGGGACGGACGCTGCCCACCTGGCTCGAGTACCCCTCGGAGACCGTGAGGAGGTATGCGTCCGGGTCAACGTCGATGACCTTGGAGAAGCCGGGATGGGCCGTGGGGCAGTGGTAGCACTCGAGGAAGTTCTCGATCGCGACTTTCCAGTTCGACTTGACCTCCCACTCCTGGTGGGAGTGGAAGCGCAAGCGGTCGAAGTCGACGCCGCTCTCGGCGATCAGCGAGGGCAACCCGCCCAGCACGTCAGCGAGGGGCGCGGCGTCCTGATCCGGGTTGACGAACACGAACGGCCCCCAGATGTCCACGGATACCGAGCGCAGCGAGAGCGTAGAGGCGTCGAAGCCCGGCTCGCGGTCCGCCCGCGGAGCCCGCCGCAGCGACCCATCGAGGTCGTACGTCCACGCGTGGTACGGGCATTGCAGCGTCGATCGACATCCTTCCCCGCTGGCGACCGGATGACCGCGGTGCCGGCAGACGTTGACGAACGCTCGCAGCACCTCGTCCTGTCCGCGGACGACGAGGATCGGGACGTGTCCCGCCTGGCTGACGAAGTAGCTGCCCTGCTCGAGCACCTGCTCCGCGCGACCTGCGTACTGCCACGTCCGCGCGAAGATGCGCTCGCGCTCGAGACCCCATACGCTCTCGTCCGAATACCACGTGGCGGGCAGCGTCCATCCGTCCTCGATCGGCTGCGGGACGTCGAGGACCCGAGGCTCCGGCACGCTCATCGACCGCCGCCGCTCATCGGCGCGAGCTCGATGACCTCGCGCAGGAACGGTGGCTCGTCGTCGCCGGTCGCAGGTTCGTCGAGCTCCTGGGCGTATCGGTGGCCGTCCCAGACGGCGGCGGCGATCGTTCCCGGGCTCCAGGCATCTCCGATCAGACGCACGACCGGGCCGTCGCGTCCGTCGAGGGCGGCGTCGAGCTCGGCCGCGATCCCGTCCTCCGGGAGTCTCGACGTGACGACGACGAGCGCGTCGCACTCGAGCTCCTGCTCGCGCTCCGTGTAGACGCATGCCGTCCGCACCGCGCCGCCGCCCGCCGAGACGACGGTCCGCGACGGCATCACGGTGACGCCCAGCTCGAGCAGCCGCCGCTGGATCCGATGCTGCTCCATGGTGTTCACGGTCCACTCCGAGACGCGCGGCTCGGGCGTGACCAGCGTGACCTCGTAGCTCTCGGTGGCGAGCAGCTCTGCGAGGACCCCGCCCATGTAGTAGTGGTCGTCGTCGTAGAGCACGACGCGCGTCCCCTGCGGCCGCGAGCCGGACATGAGGTGGTCGGGCGTCAGGATCTCCACTCCGTCCAGTCCGAGCGGATGCGTGTTCCAGCGCCCGACACCGTCCGCGCGCCAGCGCGAGCCGGTGGCGAGCGCGACGTGGTCGAAGTCGTAGGCGAGGATCTCCTGCGCGTCGAGCGGGCTTCCGAATGCGACCTCCACGTTAGGGAGCCGGTCGAGCTGACCCTTGCGGTAGTCGAGTACTCGAATCCACGGTGCGAGCCCGGGCAGGCGAGCCTCCAGCGCCACCCTCCCGCCCAGTGCGTCGCCGGCCTCGGCGAGAACGACCTCGTAGCCGCGCTTTCCGAGCGCCTGCGCGGCTTCGAGCCCCGCCGGGCCCGCCCCGACCACGAGCACCTTGGAATCCGTCGTCTTCGGCCCGATCCGCTCCGGATGCCAGCCTCGACGCCATTCCTCACCCATCGTCGGGTTCTGCGTGCACCGGACCGGAGTCGCAGTCGTGTCGCATGTGACGCAGATGTTGCAGCCGATGCACTCGCGGATCTCGTCGTACCTGCCCTCCTCGATCTTCCTGGGAAGGAAGGGGTCGGCGATCGAGGGGCGGGCCGCGCCGATCAGGTCGAGGACTCCTTCCTCGATCATCCTGACCATCGTGTCCGGAGACGTGAACCTGCCGACGCCGACGACCGGCTTCGACGTGAGCTGCTTGAGGCCGCGCACGTACGCCTCCTGCGCGCCCTCGTCGGCGAACCTCGAGGTGATCGAGTCGAAGTCCCAGTCTCCCACCATGAAGTCCCACAGGTCGGGGAGCTCGCCGACGAGGCCGAGCACCTCCTCGGTCTCGCCGCGCTCGAGACCCCCTTCGCCGATCCGCTCGTCGACGCAGATGCGACATGCCACCGCCGCCGTGCCGTCCACCTCCTCGAGCGTGTCCTCCAGGATCTCGCGGAGGAGCCGCGCGCGATTCTCGATGCTGCCGCCGTAGCCGTCCTCGCGGTCGTTGTAGCGCCGTGAGAGGAAGTGCTGGATCGTGGTCAGCCCGTGCCCGGCGTACACGTAGACGAGGTCGTAACCCGCTCGCAGCGACCTCGCGACCGCCTGGCGGTGCCAGCGCCTGAGGTCGGCGATGTCGTCGGCGCTCATCCTTCGGGCCTGGACCGGGTGTGTGCCGGGCACTGGCAGATGCGCCGGTCCGAGCGGCGGCTGGCGCACGTACAGGTTTGCTCCCATGAACCCGCTGTGCACGAGCTCGATCCCCGCGAGCGAACCGTGCCGGTGCACCTCGTCTGCGAGCCGGGCATGGGCCGGGATGTCGGCGTCGTCCCAGATACGTCCCTCGATGTACGGCGCGACGTCCGTCGAGTGGTGGATCTCGACCTCTTCCGTGCACACCACCGCCCAGCCTCCCTCGGCTTTCACACCGCGCATGACCGCGTGTGCGGTCGGGTCGCGGTGCCCCATGCCGTTGCAGTGGGGAACCTGGAAGAACCGGTTCCGGGCCGTGACCGGGCCGATGGCGACCGGCTCGAACAGGACGTCGAATCGTGAGGTGGACATGTCTCTCGGTCGCGGGCTCAGCCCGATGCCCGCTGCAGGGGCTGCGCCGGCCGCTCCTTCTTCGGGTCGACGAACGGGATGTCGGCCGTCCGCCCCGTGAGCGTGCCGTGCTCGGACTGGACCTCCAGGACGTGCCCGGGCTCGGCGAGCTCGATCGGAACCCAGACGTACCCGATGTTTCGCCGCAGCCCGGGCGACCATGCCGCAGCGGTCACGCGACCAACCTCGCGGCCGTCGTGGTGGGCGGGCCACGTCGTGGCGATGCCGGGCAGCGGCTCGGCAAGGTCGAGCTCGATGCCGACGAGCTTGCGGTCGACGCCGCCGGCTCTGATCTTCTCGAGCGCCTCCTTCCCGATGTAGTCCTGCGGCTGCTCCTCGACCAGGCGCTCGAGGCCGGTGACGTGGAACGGCGTGTCGCGGAAGGTCATGTCGGACCCGAGGTTGAAGATCCCAGCCTCGATCCTTCGAGCCTCGCTGGGAGCGATCGGCCTGATCCCGTGCTCCTCGCCGGCGCTCATGAGTGCGTCCCACAGGTCGGCGCCGCGGCTCCCGTCGAGGAGGTTGACCTCGAAGCCGGGAACCGCCGACCAACCGGTCCGGCTGATCACGACCGGGATGCCGTCGATCTCGAACCGGCTGCACCAGTAGTAGCGGAGGTCGTAGATCCCGTCACCGACGAGCTTCGCCAGGGTCGCCCCGGACAGGGGCCCCTGCACCTGCACGGGATGGACGTCGGGGTAGCTAACCTCGGCGTCGAGGCCGCTCTGGGAGAGCACGCCCAGTGCGTACAGGCCGGCATCGCCGTCGGCGAGCTGCATCCACCAGGTGTTCTCGTCCACGTGCAACAGGACGGGGTCGTTCAGGATCCCTCCGTCGGGCGCGGTCACGAGCATGTACTTGCCCTGCCCGACGGCGCAGCGCGTCAGATCACGGCATGTGAGCATGTCGATGAGCCGGTCTGCGTCCGGCCCGCCGATCTCGACGGTTCGCTCGACCCCGACGTCCCACAGCGTGACGGCGTCGTTCAGCGCCCAGTACTCGACCTCGGGGTCGTCGTACTCCGCCGGGAGGTACATCTTGTTGTAGATGTCGTAGGCGCGACAGCCGGCGCGGAGCGTCGACTCGAAGAACGGCGAGCGCCGGTACCACGGCCCGAAGTAGAGGCGCGTGGCCGTGGTTGCGGTCTCTGCTTCCAAGTCCCCTCCATTCCGCCGATTGCCCATCGACGCGCTGGCTGACCGGGCGGTCAGGATAACGCTCGGCACCTGAATCGGCCAAGATACGCGGCTGTGACCGACACTCTCCCCGCAGTCGACCGCGCTGCCGACATCCTGCAAGCCGCGTGCCGGGTCGTCGTGCGGGACGGGGCGCACGGCCTGCGCATGGCCAACGTCGCCAGCGAGGCCGGCGTGTCGAAAGCGCTGCTCCACTACTACTTCTCGACGAGGCAGGAGCTCGTGCGCGCTGCGTTCGCGTACTCGAGCGAGCTCTGGGACGACGCCGTCGACGCTCGGCTCGCACGCATCCCCGATGGCGCCGGGCGCGTCGAGCTGTATCTCTCCTCGTGGCTCGACGCGAACGAGCCGTTCAACGAGCAGCGCGCGTTGTGGAACGAGGTGTGGAGCAGCTTGCGCGTCGACTCCGAGCTCCGCCCGCTCGTTCGCGACGCCTATCTCGCCTGGGTGAAGAGGCTCGTCACGCTCATCGACCAGGGACGCCGTGACGGCTCGATCCCGGCAGACGTCGTCGCCTCCTCCGCCGGACGCCGGCTCGCGGCCGTGGCGGACGGGCTCGACTCCATGCTCTACCTCGGGCTCACGGACCGCCGAAAGGCCCGGAAGCTCCTGCACGAGAGCCTGACGCGAGAGCTGACGCCATGACGCCCGGCTCGACCGACGGCGTCGTGCTCGACGGTGTCAGCAAGTCCTACGGCGACGTCCTCGCGGTTGACGACGTCTCGCTGACGATCCCCCAGGGGGAGTTCTTCTCCCTGCTCGGGCCTTCGGGCTGCGGCAAGACGACCACGCTGCGCATGGTCGCGGGCTTCGAAAGGCCCGATACGGGGCGGATCGCGATCGGCGTGGCGGACGTCACCGATACGCCACCTCACAAGCGCCGCGTGAACACGGTGTTCCAGAGCTACGCCCTCTTCCCGCACCTCACGGTCGGGGAGAACGTCGGCTTCGGGCTCCGATTCGGCTCGCTGTCAGCGGACGAGAAGCGCTCGCGTGTCGGGACGATGCTCGAGCTCGTCCGGCTCGGCGAGCACGCCAACAGAAAGCCGCACCAGCTCTCCGGAGGTCAGCAGCAGCGGGTTGCGCTTGCCCGGGCACTGATTCTCTCGCCGGACGTTCTCCTGCTCGACGAGCCGCTCGGTGCACTCGACGCAAAGTTGCGGCGCGAGCTTCAGGTGGAGCTCAAGAGCATCCAGCGCGAGATCGGCATCACGTTCCTGTACGTGACTCACGACCAGGAGGAAGCGCTGACGATGTCCGATCGCCTCGCCGTGATGCTGAACGGGAAGGTCGAACAGCTGGGGACTCCCCGCGACGTGTACCAGCAGCCGGAGACGGCTTTCGTGGCCGACTTCATCGGCGTGTCGAACCTCATGCGTGCGCACTCGCGTGGCGCAGGCCAGGTCACGGTCGGGGGCGTACAGCTCGTCGCGGCCGCAGGCCGCACGGACAAGACGGGCGTCGTGCGGCTTGCGATTCGACCCGAGCGCGTGCGCATCGAGAGGACGGACGCCGCCGGCGAGAACCGGGTCCCGGTGACCGTCGAGCGGTTCGTGTACCTGGGCTCGACCACGCAGGTGTTCGTCCTGCTGCCGGGTGGCGAGCGGCTCCAGGCGCTCGTTGCGAACGAGGAGGAGGTGGACGAGCTCGACGTCGGAGAGAGGGTCATTGCCTTCCTGCCGGCGGATGCTCTCAGGGTCCTTGCCCACGAAGAGGGCGAGACCCGCTGACCGACGTCGTCGTCCTCGGAGCGGGTCTGGCCGGGCTTGCGGCCGCTCGCGACCTCGTCGCGGGAGGTGCGGAGGTCGTCGTGCTCGAGGCGCGCGACCGCGTCGGCGGGCGGGTCGAGCAGGCGCGCGTCGACGACGACCGTCCGGTGCAGCTCGGCGGGGAGCTCGTCGGCTCCGCGCACACGGCCTATCTGGGGCTCGTCGAGGAGCTGGGCCTGACGCTTACGTCCACCTACACGTCCGTCGAGGGAGCCACGACGTACGACCTCGTCGAGGGCGTCCTTCGCTCCGAGGACGGGTTTCCGTTCGCGACTGCCGAGCACCGTGCCGACTTCGAGCGTGTGGAGCGCCTGTTCGGCGAGCTCGCGCTGAGCGTCGATTCCGAGGATCCCTGGTCGCATCCCGATGCGTCCCGGCTCGACGGCGCATCCTTCGCGAGCTGGCTGCGGTCAGTCGATGCTCTGGCGTCGACCGTGCGAGCGCTCGAGGCCGGAGCGCTCGCGATGGCGTCGGGTTCGAGCGAGCGGACATCGTTCCTGTCCGAGCTGCGCAAGGTCGCGGCGGTCCGAGACACCGCGTTTTACTCGTACGAGCTCTGGGAGTCGATACAGGTCGCGGAGGGCAGCGCGGAGGTCGCCCTGCGGATGGGCGCGGACCTCGAGGGCAGGATCCGCCTCGGCTCCGAGGTGCGCTCGATAGCCGTCGCCGCGAGCGGATGCCGCGTGACGCTCGCCTCGGGTGAGTACGTGCGGGCTGCTGCGGTCGTGTGCGCCTTGCCCGTGAGCGTTCTCCACGGCGTGAGCATCGAGGGGGTCTCTTCCGAGCGTCTCGCGTCGCTCCGCGCCCAGCGGCAGGCGCTCGCGGCGAAGGTGGTCACGATCCACGATCGTGCGTTCTGGGAGGACGTCGGCGCGAATGGCCTCTCGGAGGGCGAGCACCTGCTGTCCTCGACGTGGCCGCAGCGTCCGGGCGTGCTCTCGGGCCTCGTTCCACCCGAGCGTGTGGCGTGGCTGCTTGCGACTGCCGATGAAGACAGGGAACGCGTTCTGCACGCTGAGCTCGAGCGCATGTTCGGGGCCGGCGCGAAGGCCCCCCGGCAGACGTTCCTCCGGCTCTGGGCCACCGATCCCTACACGCGCGGATACGCGACGCACTGGTGGCCGGGCGACGTCCTGCGCGTAGGCCCGCTCCACGGGACGCACGAACCGCCGTTCTTCGTCTGTGGATCGGACCAGTGGGTGGCCGGGTACATGGAGGGCGCCGTACGGACGGGACGAGGAGCGGCAGCTGCTGCGCTCGGCGCGCGAGAGGAGCCGCAGTGGGCGTCCGCGAGCTGAAAGCGGACGTCGTCGTGGTCGGCGCCGGGATCAGCGGGCTCGCTGCTGCCACGAGGCTCGTGGAGGCCGGTCGGGAAGTCGTCGTGCTCGAGGCGCGCGACCGGGTCGGCGGCCGGCTGTGGAACATCGAGATCGGCGGGGAGGCGAACGAGCTCGGAGGCGAGTGGGTTGCTCCGTACCAGGCCAGGCTGCACGCGCTCCTCGGTGAGCTCGGCATCGAGCTTTTTCCCGCCCATCGCGAGGGGGACGACGTCTACGTGGACGAGGCGGGGCGCGCCCACCGGCACGCTGGGGAGGACACCGGTCTCTCCTCGAGCTCCGAGCGTGCGTTGAAGGAGGCGGACGCCAAGCTCGATGCCCTCGCGAAGGAGCTCGATCCGGAGGCCCCCTGGGAGCATCCGGACGCGAGGGAGCTCGACACGATCACGTTCGACGAGTGGCTGCGCACCGAGGTCGGAGACGAGATCGCGCGCGAGAACCTGCGCTCGTACCTCGCCGACGGGTTCCTGACCAAGCCTGCCCACTCCTTCTCGGTGCTCCAGGGGTTGTGGGTGATCGCGGGTGCTGGCGGGACCTACGAGCTGTTCGCAGCCGAGCAATGCCTTGCGTTCCGCGTCGTCGGCGGTTCCCAGCTCATCCCGCTCCGTCTTGCCGAGCGCCTGGGCGATCGCGTCGTCTTCGACGCCCCCGTGCGGTCGGTCCGCTGGTCCGACGACCGTGTCGACGTCGATGCCGGCGGAATCCGCGCCACGGCGCGGGCCGCGATCGTCGCGGTCCCGCCGAATCTGACGAGCTCGATCCGCTTCGAGCCCGCGCTTCCGGGCTGGCGCATGCGGCTCTCCGAGGCGACGTCCCAGGGATTCGTGACGAAGTTCCTTGCCGTCTACGACGAGCCGTTCTGGCGCGCGGACGGGCTCTCGGGAGAGGGGTTCGCACCGCATCAGTTCGTTCGCGAGCTGTACGACAACTGCCCGCCTTCGGGTTCCGTCGGCGTCCTCTGCACGTTTCTCCCCGGTGAGAGCGCGGAGAAGGCGGCTCGGATGAGCCCCGACGCACGCAGGGCGGCGGTCCTGGACGGCCTTGCGAAATTCGTCGGTCCGCGCGCGCTCGATGCGATCGACTACATCGAGACCGATTGGTCGGCGGAGGAGTGGACGCGTGGCGCGTACGCGGCGACCTTTGCCGTCGGCGGGCTCACGCGCTTCGGTCCCGATCTCCGGAGGCCGGTCGGCCCGATTCACTGGGCATGCGCGGACATCGCGGGCGTGGGCCACATGCACATGGAGGGCGGCGTCCGCTCGGCCGATGCGGCCGCCGATGCCGTCCTCGCCCTGACCTAGTCGCGCGTGAGCTGCGCGAAGTCGCCGACCGCCGACTCGGTCTGGCCTCCGGCACGCCGGACCATGCGCCACACGAGAAACATGACGAGTGCGATCACCAACGTGATCGCGAGCGTCAGGGTGGCAAGCGCGTTCAGCGCCGGGGTGGGCGCCGTTCGGCCCGTCGAGTAGATCCGAACCGGCACCGTGTCCGTCTGGGAGCCCGAGGACAGGAACGCGCTCACGACGAAGTCGTCCATCGAGATCGCGAAGACGATGATCGTGCTCGCGACGATCGCGGGCGTGAGCATGGGTAGGAGTGCCAGTCGCAGAGCCTGCAGCTGCGACGCGCCGAGATCCTGCGCCGCTTCCTCGTACTCCGGGCCGATCGAGAGGAGCCTCGCCCGGACGACGATGAGCACGAAGGAGATGGAGAACGTGATGTGCCCGATCGCCTGCGCCCAGGTGCCGAGCGGGATGAACGTCATCAGGTTCACGAACACCAGAAAAAGGGCGACGCCCATGACGATCTCCGGCGTCACGAGCGGCACGAGGGAGACGAAACGTGACGGCCCGGCGACACGGCCGCGCCAGCGCGTGAGCCCGATTGCGAGCGCGACCCCGAGCGGCACGGCGATCGCCACCGCGATGGCAGCCAGCTTCATGCTCTGCACTAGCGCGACACGCAGATCCGGGTCGTTCCAGACCGAGAGGTCGGGGTCGTCGAAGTACCAGCGCAGCGACCAGCCCTGTGCGGTCGAGCGCGAGCGCCCTTCGTTGAACGAGAACCGGATCGCGATCAGGATCGGGACGATCGACCACGCGAGGTAGACGAGCGTGATCAGGGGTAGGAAGCGCGGCTTCCCCCACGGGTTCGAGATCCAGACGCGGAAGCGGCCGAGAGCCGAGTGCGCGGCCGGCACGGTCGGCGTCGCGGCAGCCGTGCTCACTCGTCGATCCTTCGGTGTGCCCGAGTGGTCGCGACGACGTAGTACGCGAGCAATACGGCGAGCATGAGCATGAGGACCACGACGAGCGCCGCTCCGACCGGGATCTGCTGGCCTCCGCGGATGTAGAGGTTGATCTGGTTTCCGATGAGCGAGGTCTGCGGCGAGCCGGAGAGAAGGTCCGGCGTGTAGTAGTCGCCGAACATCGGCAGCGCGATGATCACGCAGCCGGTGAGGATCGCCGGGACCGATAGCGGCAACGTGACCATGCGGAACGCCTGGTATCTGCTGGCGCCGAGGTCTCTCGCGGCCTCGAGCAGCCTCTGGTCGATCCGGTCGAGGTAGGCGAAGAGCGGGAGGATCATGAACGGCACGTAGCCGTAGACCATCCCGATGATCACGCTCGACGCGCGGCCGTCGAGCCAGTTGCGCGGCGTATCGAGGACTCCGACCCACAGCAAGACGTCGTTGACCCAGCCGTCGTCCTGGAGGAGGTTGATCCACGCGAGCATCCGCATCAGGTAGCTGATGAAGAACGGCGCGACCAGCCCGACGAGCAGCAACCCCTTCCAGCGTCCGCCGTAGCGCGCGATGTAGTACGCGACCGGGTACGCGATGAGGAGCGACAGCGCGACTGCGATGGCCACGTACACGAGAGTGCGAACGAAGACGTGCCCGAAGGCGCGCTCACCGGTGAAGAGCCCCTCGAACACGAACTGGAAGGCACTCCAGTTCCAGTCGATCGGGTTCCATGCGGGAACGGGCGTTTGGAGGATCGGGTCGACTGACCCGAGGGCGACCGCGAGGATGACGTAGAGGGGGAGGAGGAAGAAGACGGCGAGCCAGGCGAGGCCGGGCAGAGAGAGTCCCGCCCAGAACGCGTTCCCGCCGCGTCTCACCGTCGTGCTCTACTCGGCGATCCGGCTGTCGCTCTGCCCAGCGCGTTGCTCAGGAGCCCGCCTTGAACTCGGCCCACGCGTTCTGCCACAGCGTCTGACCTTCGGGGCTCAGCTCGAGCGGCTGGTTTCCGTCGAGGAAGTCGCTCTCCCGTACGACCGCGGTTCTGAGGTTCTTCGGGATGACCTCGTCGGCGACGAGCCGGTCGGGGTCGATGGACACGAACGGCGGCTGGTAGCCGACGTAGTTGACGAAGTTGTCGTATCCGTTCTTGGCATCGAGCATGAAGTTGACGAAGTGATGGGCGAGCACGGGGTTCTTCCCCGCCCGGAGGACGCCGATCATGTCGCTGCCGATGAGGCCGCGACCGTCCGGCGGGTACCAGTACCCGAGCACTTCGGGCCCGGTTCCCTCGGGGAGGTACGTCGGCGCCGAGATGGCGCTGCCCGACCACATCTGGTGCACCCACGCCTTGCCCTCGGGGAGGTTCGTGTAGTCGTCAGTCGAGAGCTTCACGTTGACTGCGGGGGTGAGCGACTTGAGCTCGTTCTTCGCGAGCTCGATGTCCGCGGGCTTCTCGGTGTTCGTGTCGTGGATCCCGTTCTTCAGCAGCATGTGGATCGGCGCCTCGCGACCGTCGTCGAAGAGATACGTCTTGCCCTTGTTCCGCTCGTCCCAGTAGATCTCGTACGGGTTCGACAGGTCCCACGGCGTGGTGGAGACCTTGTCGGTTCGATAGCCGATCCCTGTCGAGTAGATCGTGTACGGAACGGTGTATTGCGAGCCCTTGTCGTAGAACGGGTCGCGGAACGCGGGCCAGACCGTCTTCTGCAGGTTGGGGATGTAGTCGTGGTTGAGGGGTCGCAGGAGCTTTCCGAGCACCATCCGGCCGAGCCGCTCCTGGTAGGGGAAGAAGACGTCGTAGTCGACCGCGCCGGACGAGATCTTCGCCATCGACTCGTCTGTGGTCGAGAAGGTCGAGAGCTGGACCTCGACGCCGTACTCCTTGCCGAAGTCCTTCAGCAGACGGGGCCACAGATACGCGTTCCAGTTGTAGATCTTCAGAGGGCCCTTCTCGGGCTCGAGCCCGGAGCCGATCGGCTGGTTGTCGCCGTAGATCGGCCAGGCGACGGGGTTGTCGGGCCGTGCGAGAACGAGGTCGGCCGCCGTGGAGCCCCCGTTTCCGCCGCCGCAGGCCGCGAGGATCGTGCTCAGGCTCGAGAGGCCAGCGACGCCCGCTGCCGACCGCCCGAGGAACTCCCTACGGCCGTATCTCGACTCACGCGGATGGAACGTCATCGCCACACCTCCGGGCCGCACTGTCCTGTCCCCGCGCGAGTGAAGCAGAGACTGACCTTGCGGTCAATCCGCCTTCATCGTGCGACAACGATAAGTGCGTCGACGCCCAATGCCCCGTTTGGCGTGACGATCAACGGGTTCACGTCGACCGACTCGATCCGCGGGTTCGCGAGCGCGAGCCGCGAGAGGGCGACGAGCGTGTCCGCGACCGTCCCCGAGAGATCCTCGATACCTGCGTCCTCGACGAGCGCACGCGCGATCTGGAGATCGACGGGGGCGACGGCGAGCGCGACACGACTCAGGGCCTCCACCGCTTCGCCGCCCGAGCCGACGGCGAGCACGGGGCCGAAGTCGGGATCTCTCGTCATTCCGCACAGCACTTCGTCGCCCGCCTCGATTTGCTTCGCGACGAGCACGGGACCTCCCAGCCGCTGCGCAGCGGCGGCTGCGCCCTCCGCCGAGCCGATGTCGAGAAGCACTCCGCCCTCGCGGCTCTTGTGCGCCGGGCCGTCGAGCTTCACGACGACGGGGAAGCCGAGCCTCTCGGCGGCCAGCCCCGCCTCTGCCGGCGTTGCCGCTCGCGCGCGGGGAGCGAACGGGACGCCGAGGCGCTCGAGAACGAGCGCGGACTCGTGCTCGGGCAGCGGTCCGGCCTGGGTGAGGAGATCGGAGACGTCAGGAGCCTTGCCTGCATCGGTGACGACACCGAGTGGACGCAGACGCGTGACACGGGCGAGGGCGAGCATCGTGTCCCGAGGGCCCCGCAGGAGAGGGAGCCGGAGCTCACGAGCGAGGCCCTGGAAGGCGCGTGGGGGATCCGCGCTGTGGACGGTCGTACCGGCAACGAAGACCCCGGTCCTGTCCCGGAGCTCTGCGAGTGCCCGCAGTGCCAACTCGGACCACTCCTCGTTCGACCTGTCGCGGAACTGGGAGAGGTCGACCTGGGCGACGAGGATGTCGAATGCTCCTGACTCGGCCATCAGCTCGAGGGAGCGGGGATAGACGACGGTCTCATCCGCCACCGCCCAGGCGTCGAGGGGGTTGCCGGGAGCGAGGTAGTTCGGGAACTCTCGACTGAGCCGCGAGGCGAGCTCGGCGGGGAGTGGCTCGAACGGGATCCCTGCGGCCTCGGCCTGGTCGGCGAGGAGTGCGCACTCTCCACCCGACTCCGAGATCGCACCGATGCGCGCTCCGGCGGGGCGTCCGCCCCTCCCGAGGAGCTCGAGCGTCTCGACGAGCTCGTGGAAGTCTTCGACCTCCACTGCGCCGTAGCGGCCGAGCACCGCCGAGAAGGCGCGCGTCGATCCGACGAGTGCCCCGGTGTGGGAGAGCGCGGCCCGGGCGCCGGCTTCGGAGCGCCCGACCTTGAGGCAGACGACCGTCTTGCCAGCGAGCCCGCAGCGCTCGAGGGCGGAGGCGAACTCCTTCGGGCGCCGGACGGTCTCGAGAAAGAGGCCGACTGCCCGCGTCCCCTCGTCTTCGGCGAAGAACGCGAGGTAGTCCGCGGCGTCGGTGACTGCCTCGGCTCCGGACGACACGATGCACCGGAACCCGACCCGACCGCCGAGCGAGAGAAACGCGTCCGCGATCGAGCCCGACTGGCAGAGCACCGCGACACCGCCGGGCGCGGTCGTCTCCGGGGGACTGCCGATCCAGGCGGCCGGGCCCTCGGGCACGACGACGCCCATGCAGTTCGGGCCGACCATCGCCGCGCCGAGCTCACGTGAGCGCGCCGAGAGCCGCGCGATCGTAGGCGCGGCCGCCGTACCTGCTTCGGCGCCCAACCCGGGAACGACGAACGCACGCACACCTGCGGCGGCGGCGTCCTCGAATGCCAGCTCGACGCGCTCGTGGTTGACGAGCAGGAATGCCGTCTCCGGAGGTTCTGGAAGATCGGCGAACGTCGGGAAGCAGCGAAGGCCTGCGACCTCGTCCCGGTTCGGGTTCACTCCCCAGGCGGGCACGCCGCTCTTGACCACGGTCTCCACGGCCTCGACGTTCCTGGTCGAAGCGCCGACGACGGCGAGCGAGCGTGGGAAGATCAGCGCGCGAACGCCGGATGAGTCGAAGTGCATGGCGGGCATTCTCCCTTCCTCGCCGGGATAGAGTCAGGCGCTCCGTGGTGCACGAGAAGCGCATCGAGATCCGCTGGCACGACGTCGACGCGTACCAGCACGTGAACAACGCCGTCTACGCGACCTACCTCGAGGAGTGCCGCGACGAATGGGTCGACCGTGTGCTCGCGGAGGTGGGGGACGTCTGGGACTTCGTCCTGGCCCGCGTCGCGATCGACTTCAGGCGCGAGCTCCGGCTCGAGGACGGGTGGCTCGTCGCCACGTGCCAACTCGAGCGGATCGGTACGTCGAGCTTCACCCTCCGCGAGGAGATCCGGTCCGAGGAGGGCTGGCTGGCTGCCGAGGCCGAAGCCGTCCTCGTCGCGCGCGATCGCGACGCCGGCGGATCGCGACCTCTGACGGATATGGAGCGCGCCGCACTCGAACGTGCGTTGAGTAGTCTCCCGTCGTCTTCCTGACCACACGGTCAGGCTCTTCTCCAGGAGGTTTCACGTCCGTGATCGTGCCCGAGCTTCCATCCGACATCCGCGAGCTCAAGGCGCAGGTTCGCCGATTCCTCGAAGAGGAGGTCTATCCGCTCGAGGCTCGGATCGCCGAGCGCGGGTCGATCGACGCCGCCGAGATCGACGATCTCCGTCGAAAGGCGCGGGAGCAGGGGTTCTCGATGCTGAACATGCCGCCCGAGCACGGTGGCCGCGACCTGTCGATGCTCGGACAGGTCGCGCTCGAGGAGGAGTCGGGAAAGGCGACGAACGGCCTCGGATTTGCGGTGGTCGATCGCGGGCCGCGTGAGCTCCTCGAGATCGCGACGCCCGAGCAGCGCGAGCGCTACGTGGCTCCGGTCGCGCGCGGGGAGTACCGCGAGGCGTGGGCCCTGACGGAGCCCGGGGCCGGATCCGATCTCGCCGGCCTTCAGGCGACGGCGGTCCGCGACGGGGACGACTGGGTACTGAACGGTGAGAAGTGGTTCGTGACGAGCGAGGGCGATCCCGGCTACTACATCGTCCTGGCGGTCGCCGGCGGCGAGCAGACGCTCTTCATCGTCGAGCCCGACGCTCCGGGGCTCGAGATCGTCCGCACGCCGCGGTTTCTGCACGATCCGTACATCGACCACCATCCCGAGATCGTCTTTCGGGACTGCCGCGTGCCGGACGCGAACCGTGTTCCGGCGAGCGGCGACGCCGGGGCGAAGGAGTGGATCCTCGTGGAGCGGCTCTTCATCGCAGCCCGCTGCTGCGGAGCCGCGGAGCGCCTGCTCGACGAGGCGAGCGCATGGGCGCAGGAGCGAGAGGCGTTCGGCGCGACACTCGCCGAGCACCAGGGCGTCTCGTTCCAGCTCGCCGACTCGCTGACCGAGCTGCTGGCCGCTCGCCTCCTCACGTACCACGCTGCGCACGCGTTCGACACGCTCGCCGACCGCAAGGTCGTGCACGGCAAGGTCTCGATGGCCAAGCTCTTCGCCTCCGAGATGGCCGGCCGGGCCGCCGACCGAGCGCTGCAGGTGTTCGGGGGCCGCGGGTACATGGTCGAGAACGTGGCGGCGCGCTTTTATCGCGAACTGCGCGTCGACCGGATCTGGGAGGGGACGAGCGAGATCCAGCGGTCGATCATCTCGCGAGGCCTCTTCAAGCGCGGTGCAGCGCCGTACCTCGGCTGGGAGTAGCGACACGTGTGACAACTGGCGGGCGCGGCGGCGTAACTCCGGCGTCCACTCACTCCGGAGGTACGTGTGATGAAACGTCTCCTGATCGCCGTTCCAGCACTCCTCGCGGTCGTAGCGCTTGCCGGCGCTCTCGGCTTCTCGCCCGACCCGGCAGTGGCCCAACAGCCGTCGGGGCCGGATTCCGACTCGGTCACCGTCTCCGGCGTCGGCTCGGTGAAGGACGCGCCCGACGAGGCGAACTTCAGCTTCGGCGTCGAGACTCGCGGCCGTACAGCGCAGGCAGCGATCTCCGCGAATGGCACCCAGATGGAGAAGCTGGTCGCGGCGCTCCGCCAGGCAGGTGCTCGCGAGATCGCCACCCAGTGGGTCAGCGTGTACACGGTCACCGACGAGATGGGAGCGGTCAACGGCTACGCGGCCTCGAACAGCGTGTCCGCCACCATCGGGGTCGGACGTGCCGGGGCTCTCATCGACGCCGCTGCGGACGCGGGCGCGAACCAGATCTCGGGGCCCGGGATGAGCTCGAGCGACGCCGAGCGCCTCTACCGCCAGGCTCTCGCCAAGGCAGTCGAGGATGCGCGCTTGCGTGCTGAGGTGCTCGCGAAGGCCGCCGGCCGCACGCTCGGCGAGATCTCCTCGATGACCGAGGGCGGCGCCGTCTCCCAGCCCGAGCCGATGTACCGGGCAGCCGCCGACACCGCCGCCTCTACCCCGGTCGTGCCGGGGCAGCAGGAGACCAGCGCCACCGTCAGCGTCACGTTCGACCTCCGCTGAGTGGACGAACGGGGTCGGGCTGTCCGGCCCGACCCCGCGGCCCGTCTAGCAGTCGTAGTAGAGAGCGAACTCCGCCGGGTGCGGCCGGAGACGCACCACATCGACCTCGTTCTCGCGCTTCCATGCGATCCAGGTCTCGATGAGCTCCTTCGAGAATACGTCGCCTGCGAGCAGGAACTCATGGTCGGCCTCGAGCGCGTCGAGTGCCTCCGACAGCGAGCCGGGTACCTGGGGGACGTCTCCGTCCGCATCCTCGAAGAGGTCGTAGTCGGCGGGGGCGCCTGGGTCGAGCCCACGCTCGATCCCGTCGAGACCGGCCATCAGCATCGCCGAGAACGCGAGGTACGGGTTCGCCGCCGCATCCGGAGGCCGGAACTCGATCCGCTTCGCCTTCGCCGAGTCGGAGTACATCGGGATCCGGATACACGCAGAGCGGTTCCGCTGCGAGTAGACGAGGTTCACGGGGGCTTCGAAGCCGGGAACGAGCCGGCGGTACGAGTTCGTCGTCGGGGCGCAGAACGCGAGCAGCGCGGGCGCATGTGCGAGGAGACCGGCAACGTACGAGCGCGCCAGCTGGGACAGGCCCGCGTAGCCGGACTTGTCGGCCATCAGCGGCGTCCCCTCCATCCACAGCGACTGGTGGGTGTGCATCCCTGAGCCGTTGTCCCCGTAGATCGGCTTCGGCATGAAGGTCACCGACTTGCCGTGCCTGCGGGCGACGTTCTTGACGACGTACTTGTACGTGAGCACCTGGTCGGCCATGCGGGTGAGCGACTGGTAGCGGAGGTCGATCTCGCACTGGCCGCCCGACGCAACCTCGTGGTGGTGGAACTCGCATGGGATTCCGAGCCGTTCGAGCGTCAGCACCATCTCGGTCCGAAGGTCGTGGAGGCTGTCCGAGGGCGCGGCAGGAAAGTAGCCCTCCTTCGGCCTGGCCGTATAGCCGAGACCGGGTAGGCCGGAGTTCCAGTACCCCTCAGCCGAGTCGACCGAGTAGTGCGAGCGGTTGGGCGCGAGGTCGTAGTGCACCTCGTCGAAGACGAAGAACTCGCACTCTGGCCCGAAGTAAGCAGTGTCGGCGATGCTCGAGGCCCGGAGGTGCTCCTCCGCCCGGCGCGCGACACCTCTCGGGTCCTTGGCGTAAGGCTCGCGCGTCACCGGGTCGGCGATCTCGCACACGAGGGAGAGCGTCGGCACCTCCGTCGCGGGATCGAGGATCGCGCTCGAAGGGTCGGGCATGAGCAGCATGTCCGAGTCCTGGATCGCCTGCCAGCCGCGGATCGAGGATCCGTCGAACCCGAGCCCGTCGTCGAACGCGGCCTCGTCGAACGCCGTGATCGGCAGGGACACGTGCTGCCACGTACCGAGCAGGTCGCAGAACTTGAGGTCGACCATCGCGGCCCGTGTCTCGGTCGCCCACTCGAGCGCCTCGCGTGCCTCCGGCAGCACCTCGCCGCCGTTCCTCAGGTAGTGCCGTTCCCCGAGCTCGGACATCCTGTCACCTCCGTGACTCCCGTCGGACCAAACAAAAAGACCCCAGAGCTGGAACTCAGCTCTGAGGCCACGTCGCCTCGCCGAAGTCTTCGCCGACCCCGACTAGGCTCACGGTAGTCGCTCGACCGGATGGACGTCAAGAGCCGAGGAGTTGACCGCGTCCGGGCCTGTCGCTATCGTGCGCGCCTTGATGTTCCTCGCGCGTATCTGAGATATCCGTTGCCGTGGCCCTCCTCAAGGGCCGCTCGTTGGCTTGGCCGTTTCTCGCTACGCAGTTCTTCGAAGGAGCATCAGATGACCGACATACAAGACGTGCCGATCGTGGAGGAACCTCTCCGTCGACTGGTCGCGGCCGTCGAGGTGCACGAGCTCCGGAAGGAGTTCAAGCGCCGCGACGCCAAGCGCGGCCAACCCAAGCGCCCGCCGCGGGTGGCGCTCGACGGTGTCTCGTTCGCGATCGAGCGTGGTGCGACGGTTGCCATCCTCGGCCAGAACGGCTCGGGCAAGTCGACGCTCGTCCGTCTGCTCTCGACGTTGCTGCTTCCCGATGGCGGCTCCGCGAGCATCTTCGGCCATGACGTCGTCTCCGACGAACGGGCAGTACGCCGCCTCGTCAACCGGGTGTCGGTGGAGGCGTCGTTCTTCAAGAAGATGTCCTCTGCGGAGAACCTGAGCTACGCGGCGCGCTTCTACGGGATGACAGCCGGCCAGACGCGCGACAAGATCCCGGAGCTCCTCGAGCGCGTCGGCTTCCCGCCCGACCGGCGGGACGACCCGATGGAGCACCTCTCGCGCGGCATGCAGCAGAAGGTCGCGCTGGCCCGCGCGCTGCTCACCTCACCGGTCGTGCTCCTGCTCGACGAGCCGACCACCGGGCTCGATCCGCGCTCGAAGCTCGAGGTGCAGGAGTTCATCCGCGAGATCCGCGAGACCCACGACTCCACGATCTTGCTCTGCACGCACGACCTCGCCGAGGCGGAGACGCTGGCCGAGCGCGTTGGCATTCTCGACCGGGGTCGCCTGCTCGCGCTCGAGCCTGCTGACGATCTCAAGCGGCGCTACGGCTCCGAGACGCTGGAGGAGGCGTTCTTCGCCGCGACCGGGCGCGAGTTCGAGGCCGAAGGGGACGACGACGACGACCGGGAGGTGTTCGCGTGATCGGCGTAGGCTCGACGGAGCCGACCCAGCGCGAAGGTGCCGGCTCCGCCGGCGCCGGAGCAATCACAGGGAGCGGAGCGCCGGCTGTGCCGGCGCGTGAGCGGGCATGAGGACTCTGGCAACGACCTTGCGAGCCGAGCTCGTCGGCGCCGGCGGTGTCGTCGAGCGCAACTTCTACCTCACCAAGCGCTACATCTGGTGGGACCTCGCCTGGTTCATCTGGACCGTCGCCAACACGCTGACGATCGTCTTCATCGCGAAGGGCGTCGAGGCGAGCGGAGTCGAGTTCGACGTCAACCGGTACATGACGTACCTGCTCATCGGGGCCGTCATCTGGGCGTACCTCGGCGTGCTGTTCGAGTTCCTCATGGAGACGGTCGCGTGGGAGCGCTGGGAGGGAACGATCGAGTACACGTTCATGGCTCCGCTCTCGCGCGCGATGCACCTCGCGGGGCAAGGCCTTTTCGCGATCGCCTACGGCCTGCTGCGCGCGGTCTTCCTGTTCACGGTCTGCGCGCTCTTCTTCGACCTCGCGCTGCCCGACGCGAACTTCGTCGCCGCATTCATCGTCCTCCTCATCGCCTCGATCTCCTTCCTCGGGATCGGCGTGATGACCTCGGTGCTCCCGCTCATCTCGCCCGAGAAGGGGACGCAGCTCGGCTTCATCGCCCAGGGCACGATGCTCGTCGTCTCGGGCATCTACTACCCGGTGGCCGTGCTCCCCGAGTGGATGCAATGGATCGCGAAGTTCTCGCCCGCGACCTACGCGCTCGAGGGCACTCGCGAAGCGATCCTCGAAGGGGCTCCGCTGACGGAGCTGTGGGACGAGATCTGGCCGCTCCTGATCATCGGCGCCGTCTCGATCCCGCTCGGCCTCTGGGTCTTCCGCCGGGGTGAGCTCTACGCGAAGAAGCACGGGAAGCTGAAGAGGTCGGGATGACGTCGCTCGCCTTCGGCTCGCTCCCGTGGGGGAAACCATGTTTCCCCCACGTGCCCCTTCTTCTCGAGATCGTGGGGAACCTCCCGGTTCCCCACACCCCTCCCCGCTCATGGGCGAGAACCGCCCATGAGCGACCCGGCCGTCCAGGTCGAAGGCCTGCTGAAGGTCTTCGACGTCCCCGAGCGCGACGAAGGGCTGCGGGCGGCGACGAAGAGCCTCGTGCGCCGCAAGACGCGCGAGGTCCGTGCCGTGGACGAGATCTCGTTCCGGGTCGCGCCCGGCGAGATCGTCGGGTTCCTGGGGCCGAACGGCGCCGGCAAGACGACGACGCTCAAGATGCTCTCCGGGCTCCTGTACGTGTCGGGTGGTGAGGCACGGGTGCTCGGTCACGTCCCGTCGAAGCGCGAGCGGGACTTCCTCCGCCGTATCTCGCTCGTCATGGGGAACCGGAACCAGCTGCAGTGGGACCTTCCGGCTCTCGACTCGTTCGAGCTCAACCGCTCCATCTACCAGATTCCCCGCCCGGACTTCCTGGCGCTGCGCGACGAGCTGATCGAGCTCCTCGAAGTCGGAGATCTCGTGCGCAAGCCGGTGCGCCAGCTCTCGCTCGGGGAGCGGATGAAGGTCGAGATCGTCGGCTCGCTGCTCCATCGGCCGCAAGTGCTCTTCCTCGACGAGCCGACGATCGGGCTCGACGTGACGATGCAGAAGCGAATCCGCGAGTTCGTCGCCGCCTATCGGCAGCGCCACGAGGCGACCGTGATGCTGACGAGCCACTACATGGCCGACGTCGAGGCGCTCTGCGAGCGCGTCATCGTCATCCACCACGGAAGGATCCTGTTCGATGGCGATCTCGCCGCGCTCGCGAGCACGGTCGCCGCCTGGAAGACGATCGCGGTCGTGCTCGAGAACGGCGCGGGAGACCTCTCCGGGTACGGCGAGGTGATCCACCGCGACGGCGATCTCGTCACCCTGCGTGTGGAGAAGGCGGAGACCGCGCGCGTGACCGCCCGGCTGCTCGCCGAGCAGGAGGTGCTCGACCTGAACGTCGAGGACCCGCCGATCGAGGACGTCATCGAGCTCGTGTTCGCGCGCGAAGCGGTGGAATGAGCACCGCGCGCCGTCAGCTCGCGGTCGTGGGGGAAACCATGTTTCCCCCACGTCCCTTCTTCTCGAGATCGTGGGTAACCTTCCGGTTCCCCACACCCCTTCACGCTCACCAACCAGCACGAGCTGGCTGGTGAGCGTCACGCCGTCCTCGCAAGAGCTCGCGAAGGTCGGTCGCCTCCGCTCGCTCGCCGACTTCTACGTCACGACGATGCGGACGGAGATCCAGACGCAGTTCCAGTACCGCGCGGCCACGTATATGTACATCCTCGGCATGGTGGCCGAGCCGGTCATCTACCTCGTCGTCTGGTCGACGATCGCAGACCAGTCGGGAGGCAACGTCAACGGGCTCACCCCTGGGGACTTCGCCGCGTACTACATCGTCTGGACGCTGGTGCGGACGATGAACATCGTCTTCACGCCCTACGGCTGGGAGTGGCGTATCCGGGAGGGGCAGCTCTCGGGACAGCTGCTGCGGCCGCTGCATCCGATCCATTACGACGTCGCCCAGTTCGCCGGCGGCAAGGTCCCCTGGCTTCTCTACTACCTCCCGGTCGCGGTCGTCCTGACGCTGATCTTCAAGCCGACGTTCGACGTGCGGCTCGCCGAGGTGGCCGTGTTCGCGGTCGCGATCTGGGGCGCGTACCTCATCCGCACGTTCAACCAGACGGCGCTAGGGCTCGTGTGCTTCTGGACGACGCGCGTCGGGGCGCTTTTCTCGCTCTACATCGTGCTCGAGCTGCTGCTCTCGGGGCGGCTCGTGCCGTTGACGCTCATGCCCGACTGGGTGCAGAACGTCGCGTGGGTGCTGCCCTTCCGCTGGACGTTCTACTTCCCGATCGAGTCGCTCGTCGGCGATCTCACGAACGCGGAGCTCCTCGCGGGGCTCGGGATGCAGCTCTTCTGGACGCTCGTCGGCATCGGCCTCTTCTCGCTCGTGTGGCGCTACGCGATTCGCCGGTACACGGCAGTGGGGAACTGAGATGACACCCCTCCCGCGTCATCGTCCGGAAACCGGCCGATGACGACGCTCCGGGTAGCGCTGCTGCACCTTCGCGTCGGGGTGATGAACGACCTGCAGTACCGGGTCAACTTCGCCCTGCAGGTCCTCCAGTCGATTCTCGCCGTGGGCGTCGGGCTCATCGTCTTCCAGCTCGTCTTCTCGCACACCACCGAGCTGAACGGATGGACGCACTCCGAGCTCGTTGCGCTCCTGGGGGTCCAGGCCCTGATGGCGGGTGTGATCCACTCCGTCATCCAGCCCAACATGATGCGCCTCGCCGAGGAGGTGCAGGACGGGAAGCTCGACCACGCGCTCACCAAGCCAGTCGACGCCCAGATGCTCATCTCGTTCGCGAGGTGCAGCTCTGGCAGGCGGTGGACATCCCCGTTGGCGCGGTGATCATCGGCTACGCGCTCGCCCGGCTCGGCGGCAACGTGGGAGTGCTCGACGCGCTCGCGTTCGCCGTCGCGCTCGTGTTCGGCGCGCTGCTCCTCTACTGCTTCTGGCTCGTCCTCGCGACCGGGTCGTTCTGGGTCGTGCGCATGTGGTTCCTGCCGGAGCTCTTCGAGGGCATCTTCCAGACGGGGCGGTTCCCTATCGGCATCTACCCCGACTGGCTGCGCTTCGGGATCACATTCCTGGTGCCGATCGCGTTCGCCGTCACGGTTCCCGCCGAGGCAGTGACATCGCGGCTCGACTGGCAGACGCTCCTCCTTGCCGCGCTCTTCACGGTGGCGGCGTTCGGCTTCGCTCGCTGGTTCTGGCGCTTCGGCCTGCGGCGCTACACGGGCGCGTCGGCGTAGGCGATGGTCCGCCTCTCCGCGTCGCGCACCTGGCTCGTCTACCGGGGCGCGGAGTCCTTCGCGATGGCGCTCGGCTGGACGCTCGCGCCCGTCTACTTCGTGCAAGAGGTGGGCATGGACCCGCTGGAGCTGGTGC
This sequence comes from uncultured Actinomycetes bacterium, assembly GCA_963736295.1. GTDB lineage: Bacteria > Actinomycetota > Thermoleophilia > Gaiellales > Gaiellaceae > GMQP-bins7. The sequence goes on along the minus strand of CAVTOH010000004.1, from coordinate 1,531,335 downwards.
TAGCGGGGACGTTCATGGAGATCGCCTACTTCCTGTTCGAGGTGCCGACCGGCGTCGTGGCCGACACCTACAGTCGCCGGCTGTCCGTCATCGTCGCGCAGTTCCTCATGGGTGCCGCGTTCGTTGTCACCGGGCTCTTCGCGGACGTCGGCATCATCCTCGCGGCGGCGGCTCTAACGGGGTTCGGCTGGACGTTCAAGAGCGGAGCGATCGACGCCTGGCTTGCGGACGAGGTCGGTCCGGAACGACTCGCAGGCGCATATCAGCAGGGAGCGCAGGTGGCCCGCGTCTTCGCGTTGCTCGGGATCGGCGCTGCAGTGGGCCTCGCGCTCGTCGAGCTCAGCCTGCCCGTTGTGGCGGGCGGGGTGGTCATGCTCGTCCTGGGTGCGTTCCTCGCCGTCGCGATGCCGGAAACCGCGTTCCGGCCGGCTTCGCGGGAGGAGGTCGGCGCGCTGCGCTCGATGACGAGCACGGCGCGCACCGGAGGGCGGCTCATGCGCGCGCGGCCGATTCTCCTGCTCATCCTCGGGATCACGTTCTTCGGCGGGATGTGGAGCGAGAGCGTTGACCGGCTGTGGGAGGCGCACTTCCTCGTGAACATCGGTGTCCCCGAGTTCGCTGGCTTCAACTCCGTGATCTGGTTCGGCGTGCTCAACGCCGGCGCAATCCTCCTCGCGATTGCGGTCGCACAGCCTCTCTCGCGACGCTTCGAGCGTGCAAGTTGGCGGGGCATGACGAAGAGCCTGCTCTGGCTAGACGCTGCGATGCTCGTGGGCACCGTTGCGTTCGCGTTCGCAGGAAGCTTCGGCACCGCCGTTCTTGCGTACTGGGCGATTCGGATTGCGGCGTCGCTGGCCGCACCGGTGTACTCGACGTGGCTCAACGCGAACATCGAGGACTCGACCGTGCGCGCGACCGTCATCTCGATGACGAACCTGGGGGACTCGGCCGGCGAGTGGGGAGGCGGACCGGCCCTCGGTGTCGTCGGGAACGTGTTCGGAATTCGCGCTGCCCTGGCGGCCGGCGCAGCGGTTCTCTCTCCGGCGCTCGTGCTCTACGCGCTCGCGCTGCGCAGGGGAGACGACGCGGTCGCCATCGACGCTACGGCGCCCGTGCCGCAACCGGAAACCTGATCGATAGCCTCCTGCTAGAGTCGCTGCGTTCTGTGAGGCAACGTGGCCTCGGGCGATCTCGCCCGAGGCTTTTTGTTTTTCGAGGGAGGTTCCATGGCACGACCACGGAGGCAGGGAACGACCACACGACGCGCTTCGCCTACCCGCAAGGCATCGATGGTCCGCAGTCGCGATCGCGCGACGTCGAGCGTTGCCGCGCGGCGCGCTGTGCTGAAGCGGATCAAGGACGAGGGCGTCGAGCACGTCCTCTTCTGGTTCACGGACCTCGAAGGGCATTTGAAGTCGTTCGCGATCACACCGTCCGAGATGGAGGAGGCGCTGAACGACGGGATGGGGTTCGACGGCTCGTCCATCACCGGCTTCAACGCGATCGAGGAGTCCGACATGGTCGCGATCCCCGATCCGGCGAGCTACCAGCTCATGCCGCGCCCGATCGACGAGCATGGCCATGCAATCGGGGCGAAGGTCGCGCGGATGATCTGCGACGTCGTCACGCCCGATGGGTCTCCGTACGAGGGCGACCCCCGGTACGTCCTCCGGCAGGCTCTCGACCGGATGAAGTCGCTTGGCTTCGACGCGTTCAACGTCGGGCCGGAGCTCGAGTACTTCGTCTTCGAGGACGACAAGGGCACGGAGACGATCGACGAGGGCGGCTACTTCGCGATGACCGCGCAGGACGCGGCGACGGAGGTGCGCAACGACACCATCGCGGCGCTCGAGGCCGTCGGCATCCCGATCGAGTACCACCATCACGAGGTCGGGCCTTCGCAGCACGAGATCGACATGCGCTACGCGGACGCGCTCGCGATGGCCGACTACACGATCACCTACAGGCTGATCGTGAAGGAGGTAGCGGCCTGGCACGGCTACTACGCGACGTTCATGCCGAAGCCGCTGTTCGGCGAGAACGGCTCCGGCATGCACACGCACATGTCGCTCTTCCGGAACGGGCGCAACCAGTTCTTCGACCGACGAGACCCGCACCACCTCTCCCCGGTGGCGAAGGGCTTCATCGCCGGTCTCCTCGTCCATGCGCGGGAGATGTCGGCGGTGCTCGCGCAGTGGGTCAACTCGTACAAGCGGCTCGTGCCGGGCTACGAGGCACCGGTCTACGTGGCGTGGTCACAGCGGAACCGGTCGGCGCTGATCCGGATCCCGCTGTACAAGCCGGGATCGGAACAGGCCACGCGAGCCGAGATCCGCTGCCCGGATCCGGCCTGCAACCCGTACCTCGCTTTCGCGGCGCTGTTGCACGCGGGCCTCGAGGGGATCGAGAACGGATACGAGCTGCCCGAGTCCATGGAGACGAACCTGTATCGCCTCACGACCGAGGAGCGGCGCGAGCGGGGGATCATCGCGCTTCCCGAGTCGCTCGGCGAGGCGATCGACGAGCTCTCGGGCTCGGATCTCATGCGGCGGGCGCTCGGCGAGCACATCTTCCCGCGTTACGTCGAGCTGAAGCGGAAGGAGTGGGACGAGTACCGCGTCCAGGTCACCGAGTGGGAGAAGGAGAAGTACCTCGCTGCGCTGTGACCGAAAACGTCAATTTCGACTTGCGCAGACCCGGCGAAAGTCGGATTATTCACGGTGCAAGGTGAGCCGCTAGGCGAGCGGCACGCCTTGTATCTGACGGCCGATCGCGGGCTCCCTGGTGTGGAGCCCGTGGTCGTTCAGGGATGGGGGAACCCGTGGTTCCCCCATCGGCCCCCTCCTTCAGTCTTGGGCTGGGGGCGCGCTGCGACAGCCTCCCGGCCGGCGGAGCCGGCCTCCGGCGTCAACGAGGCGTCTCTTTCGGATGCTCTCTGGACTCGTACGAGCGATGTTTGGCTCGCAGCTGCGTCAGTCCGGCTTGCCGGCCATCGCCCACACTGCGACGAGCGCGGCCGCGAGCACGATCAGCGCGATGACCATCGTGGCCTTGAGCAGGCCCGCTCCCTTGCCGTCGCGAAGGCGGTAGACCCCGACCCCGCCGAGGATCAGCGCGATGAGCACGAGTAGCGCCCCGACGTCGGCGACGATGTAGCCGATGTTGACCCACGCAGGAACCAGGTCGTCAGGCAGGTCGGTCAGGCCCTCCTTGTCCACGACCCACTCGGCGCCGATCCTCATGACGATGTATCCGGGCAGTGCGACGACGAGGAGGGTCCAGTAGCCGAGTCGGAGTGAGCGCGCGTCGCCTCGCGCGAACGCGAGCAGGCTCGCTCCTGCCAACAACCCGCCGACGAGAACCATGGCTCCGAAGACGTGCAGGAAGAGGGGGAAGTTCCATTCGTCCGGACGGATCGAAGCGAGCGACGTCATGCGCCCGGCTTCCAGATCATGACGATGAGGATCAGCACGATGAGAGCCGAGGTAACGGCATGGAGAAGCAAGCCTTGCGATGTCCGGTTGAGCGCGAGCAGGTCGGCGTTCGGTCCCGACCGACCGGCCGCATGGAGCTCCTCTGCTTTGGACATGCCCTGCATATAGGCGGCCCCCGTGCGCTGACCCGTTGCCATGGCGATCGCCCAGAGGACGATCGCGGCGATGATCCAGCCGTTCCAGATGTCGTAGTCACCCACGGAGAACGCGAGCCAGATCCCGAAGACGATCGTCCCGATGGCACCAATCCCGGTGGCGATGTTCCCGACCTTGGCGACCGGTGCCATTCGGATGGTCCCGTCCGGTGTGTCGGTCTTGCGCACGGCAACGACGAGCACCCAGAAGACGATGGCGCCCGCCACCAGCGCGAAGGCGCTCAGCACGTGCAGCGCAAGAATCCAGGCGTCGAAGCTCACGCGTCCCGATCCTACGACAGCTCGCGACGTGTCACAACCGCGACAATCCACTCATGGACGCGACGGCTCGCCACCTCAGGCTGCTGACGGAGACGATCGCTGCCGTCAACTCGTCGCTCGACCTGCAGGAGGTGCTCGAGCTCGTGGCCAGCAAGGTCGCCGACGCCCTCGGCACGGACGCGTGCTTCGTCTACCTCTACGACGAGGACTCGGACGAGCTCGTCCTCAGGGCGACGTTCGGTAGCCGCGTCGACGAGATGACGCGGACTCCGCGCATGCGCCCCGGCGAGGGCATCACGGGTGTTGCGGCGGCCGAGCGCGCTCCCGTGATGATCGCCGAGAAGGCGCACCTCGACCCGCGCTTCAAGCAGTTCCCGAACCTCCCCGAGGACGAGTACGAGTCGATCCTTGCGGTGCCCATTCTCGCCAGGGAGAAGCTCGAGGGCGCGCTCAATGTCCGCACGCGGTCCCCGCGGGCGTTCACCGAGGCCGAGATCGAGCTTCTCGTCGCGATCGCCTCCCAGGTGGCTCAGACGATCGAGCACGCGAAGCTGTACGAGGCGGCGCAGAGGCGGGTCATCGAGCTGGAGGCGCTGGCCCGGATCTCGGAGGCCGTCTCCGAGTCGCTGTACCTCGAGGAGTCGCTCCAGGCGATCGTGAAGACCACTATGGAGTCGCTCCATGCGACCGGCGCGGCGCTGGTGCTCGAGGACGGCAAGATCGCCTGGCCCGAAGGCCGCGCGGGAGCGTACGCCGAGCGGATGCCGCTTCGCTGGAAGCGACGTCAGATCGGAGAGCTCGTCTGCGATCGCGACGTGCCATTCTCGGAGGACGACCGCGCGCTGCTCGAGGCCATCGCACACCACGCTGCCGTGGCGCTCGAGCACGGACGGGCGGTCATGCGCGGCGTGCTCGCGCAAGAGATCCACCATCGCGTCAAGAACAACCTCCAGGCGGTCGCGTCGCTGCTGCGACTCCAGGCGCGGGCGGACCACGTCGACCCTGCGAAGGCGCTGCAGGACTCCGTGAACAGGATCCTCGCCATTGCCGCGGTGCACGAGGTGCTGACCGAGCACCGCGAGGACGACGTCGATCTTGGCGAGCTGGTCGATCGGCTGCGGGCGATGCTCGTCCAGGGTCTCGGCGTCGGAAAGCACGTCACCTCGGATCTCGCGCCCGTCTCGCTCGCGGGCCAGCAGGCAACTGCCCTCGCGCTCGTGTTCACGGAGCTCTTTCAGAACGCGCTCGAGCACGGCGGCCCGAACGTCGCGATCGGGCTGGTCGAGCGCAACGGTGATGTCGTCCTCACGATCGCCGACGACGGCCGCGGTCTGCGGGGCAACGGTGACGGCACCGGGTTGTCGATCGTCCGCGCGCTGGTGAAGGACGAGCTCCAGGGCACACTCGAGCTCCGGGCAGAGGGCGGCCTCGAGGCGGAGGTTGCGTTTCCGTCGTGAGCGATCCCTTTGCGCCCCTGAAGGAGAATTCCTGGCGCGAGGCCGCGGCGATCGACGCACGTCTCGCAAGCGGCGAGATCGACGAGGAGGAGTGGCACGCCGAGTGGCAGGCGATCGTGGTACCGGCATATCTCGCCGCAGAGACTCCGTGGGGGCAGTCGGGCAAGTCAGGGACCGCGGAGGACTGGGAGTGGTCGCGCAGCCATGTCGCCGACGCGATCGACCGCGACGGGTCGTTCCTCGACGTCGGGTGCGCGAGCGGCTATCTGCTGGAGTGCCTTCCGCGCTGGACCGCCTTCGACGTCGAGCCGTACGGGCTCGACATCTCACCTGAGCTCGTCGACCTGGCCCGCGCGCGCGTTCCGCAGTGGGCGGACCGGCTGTTCGTGGGGAACGCGCTGTCGTGGGATCCCTCCATTCGATTCACGTACGTCCGTACGGGCCTGGAGTACGTACCGCCGCGCCGCCGCCGAGAGCTCGTCGACCGGCTGCTCGAGTCGTGCGAACGGCTGATCGTCGGCGCGTTCAACGAGCACGAGAGCGAGCGTACGACCGAGGATCTGCTCGAGTCGTGGGGTTTCGCCGTCGAAGGTCGAAGCGTCCGCACGAACAGGCGGAAGCCCGGGATGGAGTACAGAGTCCTCTGGATCGACCGATGAACAGACCCTTGCGCGTCCTCGTCGCCGAGGACGAGACGATCATCCGGCTCGATCTCAAGGGGTTGCTCGAGGACGCGGGGTTCGAGGTGTGCGCCGAGGCACGCGACGGCGAGGAGGCGGTCGCCCTCGCCCGCGAGACGGCGCCCGATATCGCTTTGCTAGACGTCAAGATGCCGCGTCTCGACGGGATCGAGGCCGCGCGCCGCATCCTCGACGAACGGCCGATCCCGATCGTCATCGTCACCGCATACGGGGAGCGCGAGCTCGTCTCGCGCGCGGTCGAGGCGGGGGTCTTCGGGTACCTCGTCAAGCCGTTTCGCGAGACGGACGTCCTGCCGGCGATCGAGACGGCTCGCGCCCGCCACGACGAGCTGACCGCCCTCAGGGACGAAGCGGACTCGCTGGCCGAGGCGCTCGCGGCGAGAAAGGCGATCGAGCGCGCCAAGGGCATCCTCATGCAGCGCGAAGGCCTCTCCGAGGCGGACGCGTTCGCACGCCTGCGGAAGGCGAGTCAGATCTCGGGGCGTCCGCTCAAGGTCGTGGCCGAGGCCCTCATCGCCACGCTTGACGCCGACTAGCTCCAGTCGTCAGTGAGCCGCGAGCAGCCTTTCTTCCTGGCGCTGGTGGAAGCGCCGCCCCAGCCACATGGCGAGCAGCACGAGCAGGAACGGAGCGGCCACGACGATCGCTGCGAGGGTGACTACGGCTTCCCAGACGAGGATGTTCAACGCCTCGCTGATCGTGCGGTCGAGGCGTGACGGCGTCGGCACGGCGCCCGCTGCGCCCGGTGTGACGACGCTGAGCTGGATGGTGGCCATGCTCGCCTCGGCGCCGATCGCCGCGATGCCGCGGCGTAGCTGGCGGAGCTCGCTCCGCAGAGCCCTGCGTCGCGCCTCGAGCACAGCCTCCGTCTCCGCATCGAGATCTTCGGACGCCAGCCGAGCCGTGATCCGCGCGATCTGGTTGCGCACGGACGCCGCTCGGCGCGCTTGTGCGTCGAGGCTTTCCTGGAGGTCGTCGATCGTCACCTGCTGCGAGGTGATGCGGCCGAGAGCAGAGAGGCCGACGATCGCCTCCTGAACCTTCTCGACCGGCACGCGAACCGTGATCGAGGCGGTCCCTTCGTCTCCGGTTGCGACCGAGGCGCTCACGATGTGGCCGCCGAGCGAGCGGGTAAGGGCGAGCGCGTCCTGCGACGCGTCCGAGACTGCGTCGGAGTCGGCAACCTCGACCGTCAGCGACGCCGTGATCCGCTGGGCGCGGTCCAGCGCCGCCAGCGCCTTGTCAGCGGCGGTCAGCGTCGCGGTCCCGGCGGGGGCGGGCGAGGACTCCGGTACACCACCCGTCGCTCTCTGCGCATCGTCTGTCGTGGTCGTGTCGAGCCGACCGCCCACCACCTCCGGGCTGCCCGAGCGGGCGATGCCGAAGACGACCGCGGTCGAGACGAGGACGACGAGTGCCGCAGCCGGCACGAGCGCGAATCGCATGCGCGGCATCCGGAGCCGGGGGAACGCCCACGCAGGCTGCTCCTCGTTCTCCTGCGAGGCGATCGCGCGGACTCGCTCGCGAAGCTCGGGGGGCGCCACGGGCTTGGCCGCGCGGAGCTGGGTCGTGGGGTCAGACGTCATCGCTTTTCATCCTCTCTTCGAGCTTCCCGAGCGCCCGGTGCAGGCGCGTCGATACCGCAGTCGGCGTGAGTCCGAGCAGCCGCGCAGCCTCGTCGCCGTCGAGCTCGAGCACGATCCTGAGTGCGATCACCTCTCGCTCTCCGACGCTCAACTCGCCGAGCGCCGCCTCGAGCTCCGGCGAGAACCCTTCGAAAGCCTCCTGGACGGCCGCCCGTGGCGAGTCTGCCTGCGCCCGCTCTTCGCGTCGCCTCCGGCGACTGTCCGCGCGGAAGCGGTCGAGTGCCGTCGAGCGTGCGATCGCGAGCAACCACGTCCGCGCCGTGCCGCGGACCGGGTCGAACTTCCGCCAGCGCCGCAGCGCTGTCTCGAACGTCTCGCTCGTGAGGTCTTCTGCGAGCGCTCGCTCCTTCGTGAGGTAGAGCAGGTAGCCGTACACGTCATCGAGATACGCCTCGGCGGCGGCTGCGAAGGAGGTGCTTGCTGTCTTACCGGGGGCCCGGCTGGGCGCGTCCAGTGTCACTGCGTGCACGTCGGATCTACGCCGCCGAAAGCGTGCCTCGTCACGGCGGAGTCGACGTTTGAGCGGCGTCGAAGAGCTCCTCCCAGCGAGCGAGCAGGACCTGCAGCTGGTCGCGGGCCGTGCGGTGGGCTGCCAGGACGTCCATGTTCGACCAGTCGCCCGCGAGCTTCTGCTCGAGCTCGGCGATCCGGGCTTCGGTCTCGGCGATGTGAGCCTCGGTCAGCTCCAGCTCGGAGGGAGGTCGACGGGCGGCCTTCGCGGGCTTGCGTTTTGGCTTCTCCTCGGGTGGCAAGTCCTCGGGAGCGGGCTCTTTCGGCTCTGCGGACGAGCGGGCGAGCACCAGATCCGCCCAGCCGCCGTCGTACGAGCGGAGCGCGAGGTCCTCGATCGCGACGATGCGGTCGGGCACGACGTCGAGCACCGCGCGGTCGTGCGAGACGAGCAGGACCGTTCCGGGAAACGCCTCGAGCGCCGCCTCGAGGGCTTCCCGGCTCTCGAGGTCGAGGTGGTTCGTCGGCTCGTCGAGGACGAGGAAGTTGGCGCCCGACGCGACGAGCAGCGCGAGCGCCAGCCTCCTGCGCTCGCCTCCCGACAACGCCGTCACGGGGCGCTCGTGCACCTCCCAGCCGGAGAACAGGAAGCGGCCGAGGAGGTTCTGCGCCTGCGGTCGCGGGAGCCCGGTCGCGCTCGCCGCGCAGTCCAGGACCGAGCCGCTGCTCGGAAGCTCCTGCGTGTGCTGCGAGAAGTACGCGGGGATGACGCCGTGCCCGAGCCGGGAGCCTCCCTCGTCGAATGTCCTCTCGCCGAGGAGCGCTTCCAGGAGGGTTGTCTTGCCGCTGCCGTTCGGGCCGACGAGCGCGACCTTCTCGCCCCGGTCGATCGCCAGGCGCGCGTCTTCGAGCAGCACCTTGTCGCCAGCACTCAGTCCAAGTCCCTCTGCTTCCACGACCACGCGGCCCGAGCGGGGCGGGTCGAGGAAGTCGAAGCCGAGCGTCTTCCGCTTGCGGGTCAGCGACTCGTGCGCGCCCGCGGCGCTCGCCCGTTCTCGCTCCAGCCGCCCGATCTGCGTGAGCTTGGCCTGCGCCTGCTTCGCCTTCGACTTCTTGTAGCGGAAGCGTTCCACGAAGCGTTCGAGCCGAGCGATGTCCACGGAGACCCTCTCCGCGGTCCTCGCTGCGGCAGCCGCCCGCTCGGCCTTCTCGCGACGCCACTCGTGCCAGGGGCCCGCGAAGAAGTGCGCGCCGCCGGCTGCCAGCTCGAGCACCGAGGTCGTCACGGCTTCGAGGAACCAGCGGTCGTGCGCGACGAGGATCACCGCCGCGTCCAGCGACTCGAGCTCGCGTTCGAGCCACTCCAGGCTCGTGATGTCGAGGTGGTTCGTCGGCTCGTCCAGCAGGAGCAGGTCCGGGTCCCCGGCCAGGGCGCGTGCGAGCGACGCGCGCGTGAGCTCTCCTCCGGAGAACGTGTCGAGCCGCCGGTCGAGATCCGCGTCGACGAAGCCGAGCCCTCTCACGGCGGACGCGACCCGATCGCGCCAGCCCCAGCCGCCGGCGTGCTCGAGTCGTGCCTGCGCGTCGGAGTAGTCACGGAGCGTCGCCTCGTCGTGAGCGCCGCCGGCCATCGCCTCCTCGAGCCTGCGGAGGTCGGCCTCGAGCGCGAGCAGGTCGCTCGCGCCGGAGAAGGCGTACTCGCGGAGAGTGAGCCCGCGATCGCGGGGAGGCCGCTGGTCGTGCAGCGCCACTCGCGTGCCCTTCGCGAACGCGAGCTCTCCGGCCTGAAGCGACGTCTCGCCTGCGATTGCACGCAGCAGCGTCGTCTTGCCCGCGCCGTTGGCGCCGGCCAGCGAGAGGCGGTCGCGGCGGCCGACGGTGAACGACACGCCGCTGAAGAGCGGGTCTCCCGAGAACTCCTTGCGGAGTTGACTGGCGATGAGCACTGTCATGACTAGAAATGTATTGCCGGGGTAAAGACTGCTCCGAACGGTGGCGACTCGATTCCAACATGCACCGTAGTCTCGGCGCGATGAGGCTCCTCGGCGCGTCTCAGCTGTGGCTTCTGCGGTGGCCGTCTCGCTGCTCGTGGCGTGTCGATCTGCGAGCGGGGCGGGGGAGAACCACCAGCCCGGCATACCGAGCAAGAACGGCGTGTTCGCCGCGTGCTACTCGAAGATCAGCCGGCTGATGCGTATCACGCCGACGTTCCGACGGTGCCGTGCGAACGAGTATCGCGTCACATGGTCATACCGCGGCCCGAAGGGACCGCGACGGCGCCGACGGTCCCCAGGGCCAGCAGGGAGCAGCAGGGCCGCAGGGCTCCGCTCGGTGCGCAGGGCGCGACCGGAGCCCCAGGGTCCCTGCCGGGCGGCGCCGGACCCGCAGGGCCCGCCGGACCCGCCGGGCCGCAGGGGCCTCCCGGTAACGACGGCGCGACTGGCCCGCCCGGCCCTGCCGGTCCGATCGGCCCGCCTGGGCCTGCAGGCCCGGGCGGCCCTGCAGGCCCCGCGGGCCCAGCCGGTCCCGTCGGCCCAGCAGGCCCCGCGGGCCCGACCGGTCCAGCAGGTCCAGCAGGTCCCAGCTGGACCGGCAGGCCCCGCGGGGCCTTCGGGCTCGCAGCTCGTCACCGGCACGCCGACGGTCGTGAACGGCTCAGCCGCTCGCAACACGTTCGTGACCGCCACGGCGACGTGTCCGGCAGAGAAGGTCCTGCTCGGCGGCGGAGCGCGGGTGACGACGACCCAGCCCCAAACGGAGCGCGCTCAGCTCGTCCAGTCGTATCCGAGCGCCGTTAACACGTGGACGGCTGTGGGAGTGGTGGCGATCGGAAACATCACCGCGGCGAACACGATGACGGTCACGGCGTACGCGCTCTGCAGCCTGTAGCTACGCGGGCGTCGCTAGGTCGCTGCGCGCGCCTCTGATCCGGCCGCGACTCGGCGTGCGGCCGCCACGATCGCGCCGGCGTCGATGCCTGCTGCGGCGAGCAGCTCGTCCGGCTTTCCGGAGGACGGCATGCCCCGTACGGCCAGGAGCTGTGACGGTCGGTGCCTCGCCGTCTCGGCGAGCGCAGAGACGACGGCCTCGCCGAGACCTCCCTCGGGCCAGTGGTCCTCGACCGTGACGAGGCGGCCGTCCGTCGCTTCGGAGGCCGCACAGCAGGGTGTCCGAGGTCGAGCGGCTTGATCGAGTAGAGGTCGATCACGCGGGCCGCGATCCCTCCTCGGCGAGGTGTCTGCAGCCCGAAGCGCCTCGTGGACCGTGATCCCAGCCGCGACGATCGCGACGTCGTCGTCCTCCGATGAGCGAAGCACGCGGCTGCCCCCGATCTCGAAGGAGTCGTCCGGGTCGTAGAGCACGGGGGTCGCCGGGCGCAGCGTGCGGATGTACGCGATCCCGTCGCGGTCGGCGAGGGCAGCGACCAGCTGTGCGGTCTGATTCGCGTCCGAGGGGTGGAGGACGGTGCTGCCCTGAACGGCGCGAAACGCGGCGATGTCCTCGAGAGCCATCTGCGACGGGCCGTCCTCTCCGATCGAGACGCCCGCGTGCGAGCCCGAGAGCACGAAGCTCGCACGGCTGATCGCCGCCATGCGAACGAAGTCGTAGGCCCTGGAGAGAAACGCCGCGAACGTCGACGCGAACGGTCGCCAGCCCTGCGCCTGGAGCCCGACGGCGGCCGCCACGAGCTGCTGCTCCGCGATGTACATCTCGAAATACCGCTCGGGGTGGGCCTTCGCGAAGATCTCCGCGAAGGTCGAGTTCGAGACCTCCCCGTCCAGCGCGACCACGTCGCCGCGAGCGGCGCCGACTGCCGCAAGGGCTTCGCCGTACGCCTTGCGGGTCGCCACCTCGGTTCCGAGCTCGTACCTGGGAAGCTCGAGCTCGCCGCCGGCGAAGCGGTGCGGCTCGCCCGGCTCGGGTCTCGAGACCTCGATCCGGATCGCGCGCAACCCGCCGAGCTCGGCGATGGCTGCGTCCGGATCGTCGAGCGGCTTCCCGTGCCACCCCTCCTGGTTCTCGACGGCCGAGACGCCCTTCCCTTTGAGCGTCCGCGCCACCACGACCGTAGGCTTGCCCGCCGTCTCGAGCGCCTCGGAGAACGCGCTGTCGATCTCGTCGAGATCGTGGCCGTCGATCGCGATGGCGTGCCAGCCAAAAGCGCGCGCGCGCTCGGCGTAGACGTCGAGGTCCCAGCCGGGCATCGTCTCGCCGCGCTGGCCGAGCCGGTTGACGTCGAGGACTGCGGTGAGGTTGTCGAGCTCGTAGTGCGCTGCGTGCTCGAACGCCTCCCACATCGACCCCTCGGCCATCTCGCTGTCGCCGCAGAGCACCCAGACCCGATACGGGAGCCGGTCCAGGTACTTCCCGGCGAGGGCCATGCCCACGCCGATTGGCAGCCCTTGCCCCAGCGAGCCCGTCGCGACGTCGACCCACGGCAGCACCGGAGTGGGGTGTCCTTCGAGGCGGCTGCCGAACTGCCTGTACGTGAGGAGCTCGTCCTCCGAGACAGCACCCGCGGCCCGGTAGATCGCGTACAGGAGGGTCGAGGCGTGCCCCTTCGAGAACACGAGCTTGTCGTTCGCGCGGTCCTCCGGCGCGGCGAAGTCGTAGCGCAGGTAGCCGTCCACGAGAACGGACATGAGGTCGGCTGCGGACATCGCCGAGGTCGGGTGACCCGACTTCGCGGCGGCCGCGAGGCGCACGGAGTCGACACGGAGCTGCTGCGCGAGCTCGTGCCGGCGTTCGGAGTCGGTCACGCGCGGCATTCTACGGCTCAGGTTTCCCGCGACTGGTGAGGCGGTAACGTAGGGGCATGGCACAGAGCCGGTTAGACGATCTCTCTGCCCAGGGCGTGAGTGTCTGGATCGACACCCTCTCGCGCGAGATGCTCGAGACGGGGGAGCTCGAACGGCTCGTTCGGGACGACGCTGTCGTGGGCGTGACCTCGAACCCGACCATCTTCGAGAAGGCGCTGTCCGCCGGTGGATGGTACGACGATCAGCTCCGGGACGTGCTCGAGCGGGAGGAGGACACGAAGGAGGTGTTCCTCGCGCTCGCGGTCGAGGACGTCAAGCGGGCCTGCGATCTGCTCCTGCCGGTCTGGGAGCGGACGGCCGGAGTCGACGGCCGCGTGTCTCTCGAAGTGGACCCCGAGCTCGCATACGAGCGCGAGGCGACCTTCGAGGAGGCGACGCGCCTCCACGCGCTAGTGGATCGCCCCAACCTGTACGTGAAGATCCCGGGGACCGTCCCCGGGCTCGGCGCGATCGAGGACTCGATCGCCGCCGGACGCTCGATCAACGTGACCCTCATCTTCTCGCTCGAGCGTCACGCCGAGGTCGCAGAGGCATACGTTCGCGGTCTCGAGCGCCTCGTCGCCGACGGAGGCGACCCGGCGCCCACGACATCGGTGGCGAGCTTCTTCGTGTCCCGGGTCGACACGGAGGCCGACCGACGGCTCGGCGAGGTCGGGCGCGAGGATCTCCAGGGAAAGCTCGCTGTCGCGAACGCAAAGCTGGCATATGTGACGTATCTCGAGGTCTTCTCGGGTGAGCGCTGGGAGCGCCTCGCCGCGAAGGGCGCGCTTCCCCAGCGCTGTCTCTGGGCGTCGACGTCGACGAAGAACCCCGCGTACCGCGACGTGCTCTACGTCGAGGAGCTCATCGGCGCGGACACCGTGAACACGATGCCGCTCGAGACCGTGACCGCGTTCCAGGATCACGGTGTCGTCAAGGAGGGCTCACTGCTCGCGGGGGTCGACGAGGCGCGTGCGCTGCTGGACGAGCTCGCGAAGGCCGGCGTCGACTACGACGACGTCGTCTCTACGCTCGAGGTCGAAGGGGTCGAGAAGTTCTCGGCCTCGTTCGCGTCGCTGCTCGCGGGCATCGAGGCGAAGCGCGCTGCGCTAGCCGTCTGACGTCCCGCCGAGGGCGGCGAGGAGCTCGTCGTGGAGGAGGCCATTCGACGTGATCGCGGTGCCGGTGTCGATGCGGGCGGCGCCTACGACGTCGGAGAAACGGCCTCCGGCCTCCTCGACGATCACCTGTACGGGGGCGAGGTCCCACTCGGCCAGTCCGGCTGCGCCGTCGACGGTGCCGTCGGCCGCCCCTTCCGCCACGAGCATGTGCCCCCAGAAGTCGCCTAGCCCGCGTGCATGCCACGCGCGGGCTGCGACCGAGCCGAGCCTCGGGTCGAAGGGAATGCAGAGCACCGCATCCTCGATCCGCGCAACGGTCGAGACGTGCATCTGCTCGCCATCCACGAACGCACCTGCTCCACGCTCTGCCCACCAACGCCGCCCGAGCGCAGGCGCCGACACAACGCCAACTCGAACGGTGCTCGCGTCTTCCAGCGCCACGAGCGTCGCCCAGGTGGGGATCCCCCGCGCGTAGCTTCGCGTCCCGTCGATCGGGTCGAGGATCCAGCGGCGCGATCCCGTCCCAGTCGCTCCGTGCTCTTCGCCGAGGATCGCATCACGCGGCCGCTCTTCCGCGAGGATCCGCCGCAGCTCGGCCTCGACCGCGCGGTCGGCCTCGGTCACGGGTGTCAGATCCGGTTTCGTCTCGATCGCGAGGCCCGAGCGGAAGTGCGCGAGCGAGATCGAATCGGCGGCGTCCGCCAGCCGGAGCGCGAGAGCCAGGTCGGGCGTCATGCCCGCGACCCTAGAGGGTCAGCCGGAGACTCTGAAGACCGGGCGGACGACCCGGACGGCTGCCGGAGCCGACCACGTCATGGCCGGAGTGCCGACCTGGGTGTTGTTGAGCCCGCGGACCCGGTAGTACCAGAGGCCGGGCTTGACGTTGAGCAGCGTCGATGTCGCCTGCGTCCTGCGGCTGCCGCTCGCGCGCCAGGGGTAGGTCGTGCGCGACCACTGGATCTCGTAGCGACGTCGCGCCGATGACGGGCTGCCAGGCGACGAGCGGGGTCGAGTAGACGGTCGGGCGGGCTCCGGCGATCGAGAGCAGGCGGCCCTTCGGCGTGAGGCCCGAGACGTACGGCGTCCTCGAGGCCGTGATCGCGGGCTTCGAGAGCTTCGCGAAGGTCGAGACGCGCCCCTCCTGGCAGACGTCCTGCGGAAGCTCGCAGGTCGTGGTACTGGATGCCACCGGAGTCGGCCGACCTCTGATCTCGACCATGACGACCGTCCAGAAGTAACGCGTGGTCTGGGAGTCGACGTCGGGAAGATCGACGCGGACCTGAGGTGCTGATCCGCCCTGCCCGGAGCCGCTACCGCTCTGCCCCGAGCCGCTCTCGCTCGACGTGGACTCGTTGGAGATCAGCGGGAAGCTCTCCACGGTGAAGGTATTCGCGCCCTCGTTCTGTCCGTTCGGGAGCACGTCGAACTGCGCGTCCGCGATGTCTTCGCCGGATCGCCGGGAGCCTGAGTGGGCCGGACAGCCGGGGCGCGAAGGCGGGTCCGCCCGTGACCGATCCCTTGAAGACGACGTTGACGCAGTCGCGGTCGGTGAAGGCATAGACGCGATAGAGGGGAGGCAGTAGCCGCGGGAAACTCGCTCCCAGTCCACGTGACGCCGGGCATGAGCTGATGCGCGCCGTCGTTCCAGTCGCCGACTCGTCACGTCGGAGAGCGGCGGTGCGGAGCCTGATGTCGCCGGTGGAGAGCGCGGGATTCGTCGAGGCGTAGACCGGGCTCCACGGGCCGTAGGAGACCGCCGGCAGACCGTTCGGGATCGTTCCGAGCACCTGGCGCACGGCCCGCACGCGCCAACGCACGGTCGACCACCAGTCCGGGTCTCGATGGAAGATGTAGAACTCGCGCAGGTCGGCAACGTTCGTATGCGTCTGAATGACTTTTGCCCGCCTCCGGGTACCAGACCTCGTACGACGTCGCGCCCTCGACCGGAGTCCAGCGCACGAGGCCGGGCCGCGTCGACATCGGAACGGGAAGCTCTTCCCAGCGCATGTTGAAGCCGAACGGGGAGCTCCACTTCGTCGCGCCTTTCGTCGTGAGCGCGCGGACGTGCGCGTAGAGGGCATACGGCTTGCCGGTGAACCAGGGAAGGGTGAGGTTCACGGACACCGCGGGAATGGTGATTCGGCGGCTGCCCGTGCATGCGCGGCCGGCGTTCGTCCCGCCGGACACGTTCGACCAGACGATCGAGTTCCCGTCGAACGTGCGGCTGGTGGAGAGCTGAAACTCGTAGCAGGCGGCGCCGCGCACGGGCTTCCAGGCGAACGCCGGGGTGCGCGGGAAGGTGTGCGTGACGGGCTCGCTCGGCCGGAGGAGGAAGCCGCGGAGGCCGGTCGGAGAGGCAGGCGCCGAGGGCCCCTTCGCCGCTGCCACCGCGAAAACGGGAGCAAGAAGGAGAAGGGCGACGACTGTTGCTAGGCGGGCCGCTCGCATCGCACTCTTATGTCGGCACCCGCCAGGCGCCGGCCCTCCCTCGAACGGGGGATGCCTACCCCGCTGAGCAGCGGCTCCAGCAGGCGTCCTGCGGCGAGCACGAGCGCGTCCGCTCCGGGCCGTCCGACGACCTGCAGCGAGGCCGGGAGGCCCTCTTCGGCTGCGCCGCAGGGGAGCGCGAGAGCCGGGTACCCGACGGCGTTGAATGGGAACGTGTTCGCGATCAGCCGCTCGCGGACGTCGAGGTCGCCGATTCCGCCCTCGCCGATGCGCGGGGCAACCACCGCGAGCGTCGGTGTGAGCAGGAGGTCGAGCCCGTCGAACGCGTCCTCCATAGCCTCGCGATACCCGTCGCGCCGTCGAGCCGCCTCGTCGGCTTCGACCTCGGAGACCTCCAGGCAGCGCTCGACCTTGATGCGCACGTCCTCTCCGTAGAGCTCGCCGTTCTCGGCGTAGAGCTCGCGGTGAACGTCGGCTACCTCGCGCATGAACAGGCGACCGATGCCCTCCGCGCGGGGCACGGAGATCGTCCGTGGCCGCGTGAAGCGATCCACCGCCTCGAGCACACGCGCGCGAACGAGCGGCTCCGCGTCGTCGACCCACGCAACGCCAACCGAGAGCTCCGCGAGCGACGCGAGCTCCTGCGGCTCGAAACCGGGGACGAGCACCTCGAGGGCCTGCTCGCACGAGCTCACGTCCCGTGCCATGGGGCCGGCGTGGTCGAAGCTCGGTGCGAGTGGGAAACAGCCGTCGAGCGAGACGAGCCCGAACGTCGGCTTGAAGCCGACGACCCCGCAGCATGCGGCGGGGATCCGGATCGACCCGCCGGAGTCGCTGCCGAGCGCGATCACGGCGGCACCGAGTGCGAGTGCAGCGGCGTTGCCGCCGCTCGATCCGCCGGCGACCCGGTCGGGCGAGAGCGGGTTCGGGACGACGCCGAAGTGCGGGTTCTCGGAGGTCACGCCGTAGGCGAACTCGTGAAGGTTCGTCTTGCCGACGATGCCGTAACCCGCAGCCTCGAGTGCCGCGATCGCCGGAGCCGTGCTCGCCGGAACGTGCTCGGTGAAGAGCGCCGACCCGTAGGTCGTCGCGAGTCCCGCGGTGTCGAAGAGATCCTTGACCGCGAGCGGAATGCCGGCCGGGGGGTCGTCGGGAAGAGCGAGGAAGACGCCCAGCGGGCACTCCCCGGCGTGCATCGTCAGTCGAGCTGGAGGTACAGGAGCGCGACGACCGCAGTCCCCAGGAACAGGAGCCAGAAGAGGCCGAACAGCGCCCAGCCGAAGTGGAGGTTCTTGCGCTCGAGCTCGGTCTGCGTCATGTGAGAAGGGGGTCGACCGCCGCGGCTGTGAAGAGCAGCGCGAGGTAGGCGAGAGAGTAGTGGAAGAGAACCTGGGCGCGAGCGCGCGTGAGGTCACGCCGGAGAAGGATCGCGAGCGCGATGAAAGCAGCGCCGAGCGCAACGGCGGCGGCCGTGTACACGGCGCCGAGCCAGATCCCGACGAAGATCGTGAACGCGACGAGCACGAACGAGTAGACGACGATCTGGCGTGCCGTCTCCGCGTCCCCGCGGACGACCGGCAGCATCGGCACGCCCGCCGCGGCGTAGGCCCGCTTGATCATCAGCGCGAGCGCCCAGAAGTGCGGCGGCGTCCAGAGGAACACGATGAGGAAGAGCCAGAGTGCGGGCAGCGCCAGGCTTCCGGTCGCGGCGGCGTACCCGACGAGCGGGGGGACGGCTCCGGCGGCGCCGCCGATGACGATGTTCTGCGGCGTCGAGCGCTTCAGCCAGCTCGTGTACACGATCACGTAGAAGGCGTTCCCGAGAAGCGCGAGAAGCGCGGTCAGCACGTTCACGGACGATGCAAGCAGCGCGAAGGAGAGGGCGGAGAGGACGATGCCGAACTCGAGCGCCTGCGCAGGAGTGACGCGGCCCGAGGCGACCGGACGACGCTCGGTCCGGCTCCCCATGAGCGCGTCGATGTCCCGGTCGATCACGTGGTTGAGCGCTGAAGCACCGCCGCATGCGAGTGCCAGGCCGAGCATGGTCACGACGAAGAGATCGAGCGGCGGCACGCCCTGCGCGCCGACGAACATGCCCGCCGCGCCCGTCACGAGAAGCAGGGACATGATCCGGGGCTTCGTCAGCGTCAGGTAGTCCCGAGACGAGGCGAGCGCTGCCGCGGGCCGCCGGAAGACGCTCGCGACCACGAGCAAGCGCTGCGCCGAGTGCGAGGGCGGCCGAGCCCACGTGCAGCGCGACCGACCACGGGGCGCTCGCGCTCCAGGCGACCACGCCTCCGAGCGCGATGGCCGCGAGCATGAGCGCCAGCGCGGCGACCGTGCGCGCGAGCAGCTCCGGGTACGCGTACCGGGCGATCAGCACGTTCGCCGTGAGGAACGGCAGCGTGAGCGCGGCGAGGCCCCAGTGCGCGGTGCCGAGCTCGAGCGTCGCGCTCGCGACGACGAGGGCCGTGCCGACCGCAGCGGCGATTGCCGAGAGCCTGAGGATCAGGCCTGGCGCCGCTTCAGGTGAGCTTTCTGAATCCACTTCCCTCACGCAGCCTACGGCGCAGGTCGTAGAGCGGCCGGGCGCTGGTCACGTACGGCACGCGGTCGAAGTTGTGCGGCGGCGGCGGAGACGTCGTGTACCACTCGAGCGTGTCTGCCTGCCAGGGGTCGTTGCCGACGCGCGCTCCGCGCTTCCGCGTCCGGATGACGTTCCAGAAGAAGATGAGGATCGCGACTCCCATGACCCACGAGCCGATCGTCGAGGCGAGGTTGTAGCCCTCCCAGCCTTCGTCCGCGTAGGTGTAGATCCGCCGTGGCATTCCCTCGAGCCCCGCGAGGTGCTGCGGGAAGAAGGTGATGTTGAACCCGATGAACAGCGTCCAGAACTGCCACTTCCCGAGCCGCTCGTCGAGCACGCGCCCGAACATCTTCGGCCACCAGTAGAAGGCGGCGGCGAAGATCGCGAACAGCGAGCCGCCGACCATCGTGTAGTGGAAGTGGGCGACGACGAAGTACGTGTCGTGCACCTGCCAGTCGATCGGGAACGCCGCGAGATAGATGCCCGTCAGGCCGCCGACGACGAAGATCGAGAGAAAGCCGATCGCGAACAGCATCGGAGTCTCGAACACCAGGTTTCCGCGCCAGAGCGTGGCCAGCCAGTTGAAGACCTTCATCCCTGTCGGGACGGCGATGATCATCGACGCGATCATGAAGAACGCCTGGAGCGAGATCGGCAGGCCGACCGTGAACATGTGGTGCGCCCACACGAGCATCGAGAAGAAGCCGATGGCGACCGTGGAGAACGCGATCGCCTTGTAGCCGAAGATCGGCTTTCGCGAGAAGACCGGGAGGACCTCGGAGATGATCCCGAACGCCGGGAGCACGATCACGTACACCTCGGGATGCCCGAAGAACCAGAACGCGTGCTGGTAGAGGACGGGTGACCCTCCTTCGGCCGGGTTGAAGAAGTTCGTCTGCACCGCCCACCCGAAGATCTCGATCCCGCGGTCGAGGAGCAGGAGCGTGAGGCCGGCGGAGAGCGTCGGCAGGATGGCCACGAGGAGCCACGCGAAGAGCAGGATCGACCAGACGAAGAGCGGCATTCGCGTCCAGGTCATCCCCGGTGCCCGCATGTTGTGGATCGTCACGATGAAGTTGATCGCCCCGGCGAGCGAGGACGCCGTGAGGATGTGGAGCGAGAGGATCCAGAGGTCGGTGCCGTTGCCGGCCTGCTGCGTGCAGAGCGGGGGATAGCACGTCCAGCCCGCCTGGTTCGCTCCGCCCTTGGCGAAGAACGAGAGCATGAGCACGACGCCGCCGAGCGCGAAGAGCCAGTAGGAGAGCGCGTTCAGCCGCGGGAAGGCGACGTCGCGCGCGCCGACCATGAGAGGCACGAGGTAGTTCGCGAAGCCCGCGAGGATCGGAACGACGACGAGGAAGACCATCGCCGTCCCGTGGATCGTCGTGAGCTCGTTGTACCGCTCCGGCCCCACGACCTCGCCGTTCGCCTGGGCGAGCTGGAGCCTCATCACCATCGCCATCAGCCCGGCGAGGACGAAGAACACGAACGCCGTACCGAGGTAGAGGATCCCGATCCGCTTGTGGTCGGTCGTGACGAGCCAGCTCGCGAAGCGGCCGTGCTGCCAGGTCGGGACCTGCGTCTCCGCTCTAGCTGCCATCGGGTGGGTTCTCCTGGAGGTACGTCGTCAACGCGTCGATGTGCTCCTCGGACCAGTCCGAGCCGACCGCCGGCATTGCCCCGCGCCCGTTCCGGACGATCTCTTCGATTGCATCTGCGTCGGCGAGAGTTGGCGAGCCGGCGAGGGTCGGCCCGATCCCGCCTTCACCGTCCAGGCCGTGGCACTTGGCGCAGACGCCCTCCCAGGTCTCCTCGCCGAGTGCCGCCCCGTCCGCGCTCTGGTCCGCCCGGCGCTCGGTGAGCCAGGCGTCGAACGCTGCGGGCTCCATGACCTCGACCGAGGCGAGCATGTTCGCGTGCTCGATCCCGCACAGCTCCGCGCATTGCCCCGTGTAGACGCCCGGCTCCTCGGCCTCGAACCACGTCTCGTTGACCGTGCCCGGAATCGCGTCGATCTTGCCGCCCAGGGCGGGGATCCACCACGAATGGATGACGTCGTCGTCCGGGGCCGTCACCTCGAGCGTGACCGGGACGCCGGCGGGCGCGCGCATCGTGTCGATCGCGATCACGCCGTTCGGGTACTCGAACTGCCACGAGAACTGACGCCCCGAGACCTTGATCTCTAGCCCGCCTTGGGCTCCTGCGGACGGCACGTTCTTGATGCCCGGGAGCTCGATGAAGACGAACGCGGCGATCAGGAAGAGGACGACCACGGGAAACGCCGTCCACGCGAGCTCGAGCTTCGTCGCGCCGTGGATCGGCGCACCCTCCTCGAACCGTGCACGCCGCCGGCGCCGGTACCGGAAGACGAACGCGACCAACAGGCCTTCGACGAGCAGGAAGATCGCGAAGACGAAGATGGAGACGAACAGGTAGCTCTGGCGGATGCCCTCGGCGTTCGGGGACGCGGGCTCGACGGGCGTGAAGCCGCCGTCGGCTGCGAGCGCGGGTGCCGCGGCTACAGCGGCGACGGCGAGGCCAGCGGCGAGGAGCAGGAGCGCACGCACCGGCTGCCATTCTATGAACGTGCCCGAGGGACCGCGTACGGGAACCCGCGTCCGGCTTCCTGCCGACGTCGCTCGACCCTTCGAGGTCTACGTGAACGGCGTCGGGCAGGAGGAGGGCTCGGACTTCATGATCGAGGGCCGCACCCTCGTCTTCGACGAGGCGCTCCGAACCGAGGGGAAGCTCGGCTTCTGGCGCTGGCTCTCCATGTGGGTGGGGATCGCAGGCACATACCGGCAGAACGACTCCGTGGACGTCGTGTACGAGCGGAATGGAAGGCGCGTGGTCGCGACGAAGCTCCCGCTGGAGCCGCTCGGGGTGCCGGATATCCGCGGGTAGTGTTGATCGCGTGGATCCCCAGCAGAACGGGATCGAGGTCGAGAAGCTCGTCCGCGAATACAAGAAAGGCCCGAGGGCCGTGGACGGGATCGACCTCTCCGTCGCCCCCGGCGAGATCTACGGCTTTCTCGGGCCGAACGGCGCCGGCAAATCCACCACCGTCCACGTTCTGACGACGCTCCTGCCGCCTACCTCCGGCACGGCGCGTGTAGGTGGCTTCGACGTCGTGAAGCAAGGCCCAAGGGTGCGCTCGCTGATCGGCGTAGCCCTCCAGGAGGCCGCGCTCGACCCGCTCCTGACCGGCCGTGACCATCTGCGCCTCCAGGCGACGCTCCAGAGCGTCCGCAAAGACCAGCGTCGGGCGCGAGCGGACGACCTCCTCGAGCGCGTCGGGCTCGCCGACGCGGGCGACCGCAAGGTCTCGGGCTATTCCGGCGGGATGAAGCGGCGGCTCGATCTCGCGCTCGCGCTGATCCACGAGCCACGAGTCCTCTTTCTCGACGAGCCTACGACTGGACTGGATCCGCAGAGCAGGACCGCGCTCTGGGAGGAGGTTGCTCGCCTCCGGCGTGAGGAGCTCGTGACGGTCTTCCTGACGACGCAGTACCTCGAGGAGGCCGATGTCCTCGCGGATCGGGTGGGGATCATCGACCAGGGGAAGCTCGTGGCGGAGGGGACGCCGACCGACCTCAAGGCCGAGATAGGCAGGCCGAGCGTGCACGCGATCCCGCACCGCGAGGAGGACCGCCCGCGAATCGCCGAGTTCCTTGCGCAATTCGGCGAGCCGCTCGCGACCACGCGGGATGTGGCGGTTCGGTTGAGGGGCGGTCTCGGGCTGACGGACATCGTGCGGGCGGTCGACGCGAACGGCGTCGACATCGCGGACATCGAGCTCCGCGCGCCGACGCTCGACGACGTGTTCCTCGCCAAGACCGGCCGGACGCTCGAGGGGGCGATGGAGGAGGCCGAGAGCGACCAGCCAGTGAAGGGTGGTCGCAGATGAGCAACACCTGGCCGCAGGTCGGTGCGATTGCACGCAGGTCGGTTCTGCGCACCGCACGCCAGCCCGCGAGCGCGATCCCGCCCCTCATCTTCCCGATCGCGCTCATGGCAGTAAACGCAGGCGGCCTGCGGTCCTCGACCGAGCTCCCGGGCTTCCCGACGACGTCGTTTCTCGCGTTCGCGCTCGCCGTCCCGTTCATCCAGGGCGCGCTCTTCTCGACGATGAACGCTGGCACTGACCTCGCCCGCGATATCCAGACCGGCTTCATCAACCGGCTTTCGCTGACGGCGCTCCGTGACTGGTCGCTTCTCACCGGCCAGCTCGCAGGCGTCGTCGCCCTCGGGATGGTGCAGGTCCTCTTCTACCTCGTCGTCGGGCTTACCGCGGGGGTCAGGTTCGAGTCGGGGATCGGCGGCATCGTCGTTCTTCTCGTCTACGGGGCGCTGGTCGCGCTCGCGTTCGGCGCGCTCGGCGCGTACCTCGCCTTCCGAACAGGCTCCGGCGAGACGATCCAGGCGCTCTTCCCCGTCCTCTTCGTCTTCCTCTTCATCTCGTCGATGAACACACCGCGCGACCTGATCGGCGTCGAGTGGTTCCGAATCGCAGCGACGTTGAATCCCGTGTCGTACATGATCGAGTGCGTGCGCAGCCTGATCATCACGGGGTGGGATCCGCAGGCGCTCGCGCTCGGATTCGGGTTCGTGATCCTGCTCGGCCTCATCTCGCTCACGCTCGCGTCGCGGGCTCTGCGCACCCGGATGACGAGGACGTAGCGAGATGAGGCGGTGGAACGTGATCTCGGGTGTCGCGTGGCGGACGCTCAAGAACGCGCTGACGAACCCGCAGATCCTGTTGCCGACGATGCTCTTCCCGCTCTTCTTCTTCACCGCCTTCGCGGGAGGGCTCTCGCAGCTGAACGAGATCCCTGGTTTCGACTTCCCTCCCGGCTACACGGCATTCCAGTTCGTCTTCGTGCTCCTCCAGTCGGCCGCGTTCAGCGGCGTCTTCACGGGATTCGGTCTCGCGCGCGACTTTGAAGGCGGATTTGCAAAGCGGCTGCTGCTCGCGGCCCCGCATCGAAGCGGGATCGTGATCGGCTATGGGCTCGCCGCGCTCTGTCGCTGGGTCGTGGTTGCCGTGATGCTCACCGTGGTCGCGCTGATCTTCGGGATGAACATCATGGGCAGTGCAGCCGACCTCATCGGCTTGTACGTGCTCGCTCTCCTCGTCAACTTCTGCGGTTTCTTCTGGTCGGGCGGGATCGCAATGCGCTTCCGCACGATCCAGGCCGCGCCGCTCATGCAGATGCCGGTGTTCCTCGTGTTGTTCTTCGCGCCGGTGTACGTGCCGCTCGACCTGCTGCAGGGGTGGATCGAGGGCGTTGCGTCCGCTAACCCGGTCACCTACCTGCTCGAGACGGGACGCGGGTTCATCGCCGGCGATCCGCCGCACGTGCTCGGCGCGTTCCTGCTAGCGATCGGGATGGGCGTCCTCTTCTGGTGGTGGGCGTTCCTCGGCCTGCGCAAGGCCGAGGCGGCCGGCGCATAGGACGAGACATCTCGCCCTACGAGTCGAGGACGCGGAGCAGCGTCTCGACGACCTTCGGGTCGAACTGCGCGCCCGCAGCGTCGGAGAGTCGGCGGCGTGCCTCATCGACACCCAGCGCCCGGCGGTACGGTCGGTCGGTCGTCATGGCATGGAACGCGTCGCAGGCGAAGACGATCCGCGCCTCGAGCGGGATGTCGTCCCCGCCGAGCCCGTCGGGATACCCCATTCCGTCGAAGCGCTCGTGGCAGCTGCGAACGATGTGGCCCACCTCGGCCAGCTGCTCGATCGGCGCCAAGATGCGCTCGCCGAGGACAGGGTGGGTCTCGATGATCGCCCGTTCGTCATCCGTGAGCGGACTCGGCTTGGCGAGGATCGCTGCGGGGACTCCGATCTTGCCGATGTCGTGGAACAGCGCACCGAGCTCGAGGCGCTTTAGCGCGCGTGCCTCGAGCCCGAGCGCCTCGCCGACCTGGAGCGCGAGATCGGTGATCCAGCGCGCGTGGGAGGAGACGTTCGCGTCGCTCGCCTCGAGCGCGTTCGCGAGCGCCTCGACCGTCGAGAGGAACGTTCGCTCGAGGCGCTCGTAGTTGAGCGCGTTCTGGAAGGCGAGCGTCGTCTGTCTGGCAAGCCCTCCGAGGAGCTGGAGGTCACGTTCGCTGGGCGGGCTGTCCACGGGGGTAGCAGCCGCGATGACGCCCCAGCGCCCCTCCACGGTGAAGGGGGCGATCGCGAAGCGCCCACCGGTATCTGTCGGAGGAGCCGCGATCGCCGCATAGTCCTGCGAGCTGATCGAGTACGGCTCCGTGCGATCGAGCCACGGCCCCAGGTAGGCGACCGGCACGACCCCGAGCGACTTCTCGGGATCGGGCGGCGGCTCTGACGCAAGCATGAGGAGGTCGCCCGTCTCCGCGTCCTGGAGCCAGAGCGAGGTCAGAGGGCTCGACAGGATTGCACCCGAGCCCTGGACGACGCGTTGCGCGATCTCGGCGATCTCCTCGGTCCCGGCGATCTGGCGCCCGAACTGGAGAAGCGCGTTTGCGCTCTCGGCCTCGCGCCGCTGGGCCTCGTACAGGCGCGCATTCTCGAGAGCGACGGAGGCGTGGCCTGCCAGAACCTCGAGTACGCGCAGGTCGTCGGCGTCGAACTGGTCGAGGCCGAGCTTCGAGATCACGACGACACCGTTCACCCGCGCGCCGAACTTGAACGGCACTGCGAGGATCGACTCCTCGATCTCCGCGGTGCCCGCGATCTGCTCTCCGAACTCGCAGTGGGTGGCGTCCCCGATGAGCAGCGGTTCGCCCGTCTCCGCGACGCGGCCCGTGATCCCGCGCCCGACGACGGTGGCGAGCAGCTCAGCCGCCTCGCCCGGATCGGCCGCCGTCAGATCGCCGCGGAAAGCGATCGGAAGCAGGTCGTCTCCCTCGCGGACGAACACGCGGCAGTTGTGGTAATCGATCAGGAGGCGGAGCTCGTCGGCGATCGTGAGCGCGATCTGGGCGATGTCGTTGAGCCGCGACAGCTTTCCCGAGAGGCTCTGGAGCATCTTCAGGTGCGCGATCGAGCGGACGTCGTCCCGGCGAGTCCTCGCTTCGGACGGCCGCTCCGTAGCCATGTCGTCGAATGGCACGACGAGGCCGTTGCCCCTCGTCTTCGCGGTCATCATCGCCGCCTCCGCGCAGGCGACGAGCTCGCGCGGGTTCGCGGCATGAGTCGGCCCGACGGCAACACCGACCGAAGCGGTCAGCCGCCCGGCGGCCTCTGCCTCCAGCTCCCCGAGCTGCAAGCCGACTCGCTGCGCCAGCGCGAGCGCGTGCTCGAGGTCCGCCGACGGCAGGATCACCGCGAACTCCTCGCCACCGACACGGCAGACGAGGTCGGTAGTACGCACCGAGGCGCGGAGCACGTCCGTCACCTGGAGCAGAAGCTGGTCTCCGACCCCGTGGCCGTAGACGTCGTTGACCTTCTTGAAGTCGTCGAGATCGAGCATCACGAGCCCCACGGTGTCGTGTTCCGCGGACGCGCGCATGAGCTCTTCGCGGACGCGGTCGTGGAAGGTCCGGTGGTTGTAGAGACCGGTCAGCGCGTCGGTCGAGGCCTGGTGCTCGAGCGTCGCTCGGATATGGGCGTTGTCGAGAGCCAGCGCCGCCGCGTCGCCGAACCGGGTCGCGAGCAGGAACTCCTCTTCGGAGAACTTCGCGTCCTCGCCGACGCGGTAGATGTTGAGCGTTCCCTTGAGGCTGCCCCGTGCGATCAGGGGGACGGCGATGAGCGCTTCGGGCTCGACGGGCGTCCCTGGCACGAAGCGGACGCGCGGATCGAGGTGTGCCTGGTTGGCGAGCACGGGCTCGCGGTGTTCGACCGCCCAGCCGGTGATTCCTTCTCCGAACGAGAACGTCTCGCTCATCACCTCGGTCTCCCACTGGCTGCGAGCGAGGACCGGGCGGAGCTCGCGCTTCGCTTCGTCCGCCTCGTAGATGTGGACGTCCTCGTAGGGGATCAGCTCGGCGAGCGCGTCCGCGATGCGCTCGAGCAGTGCGTCGAGGCTCTGCTCGGAGAGCACGTCGTGGAAGATCTCGGCGAGCCGTCGGTAGGGCTCGACGGCGCGCAGCGGTGGACGGCCTTCCCTACCCGTGCTGGGGACGGCCTTCTGCCACGGACCCGCCGCAGGCTCGATGGGCGCATGCTCCGACATCGATTGGTCTCGGCTTCATCGGCCCGCCGCTGAGCGCGCTTGAGCTAGGAGGACCTGGCGAAACGGGCTCTGTGCCGCCGGGGGAGCGCTGGATCGCCGCGAGGCGGCGTCCTCAGTCGCCCCAAATGCTTTCAAGCATTGAGGCTCCTTGCGTCCTTGCCTCGCGGCGACCAGCGGCACCCCTGCGACGAGACCCGTTCCGCCAGGCCCTCCTCGACGCTCTGCGAAGATCCGCCCTCGTGGGGAATCAGGCGGAGGGAGTCACGGAGGCGCGACGTGCGTTGTTCGAGCGCCTGATCGACCACGCCCCGCTCTTCCCGCCGGCGTCGCTCGATCTCGCGGAGGCTCTCGAGGAGGATCGCCGCGCCCTGGAGAGCGAGGCGGCGTTCGCGCTCGCGCGTTTCGTGTGCCCGGCATCGCGACTCCGCGAGCTCCCGGAGTCCGGGCGCGCGCTGAGTGTCGTCCTCGACGGTCCGCTGGAAGACGCCGCGCACGTCGACGCGGTCGAGGCACGGTATCGCGACAACCTCGGCTCGCTCTCGGGCCTCGCGCCCGAGATCTACGTCGAGATCCCGCCGCGAGAAGGGCTCGACGCGCGGCTCGACGAGATTGCGGCGCACGGCTTCGCGGCCAAGGTGCGCTGTGGCGGGGAGGCGACTCCGAGCGTCGCGGAGCTCGCGGAGTTCGTGCGCGCATGCCGCGTCCGGGATCTTCCGTTCAAGGCGACGGCGGGGCTGCACCATGCCGTGCGCGCGAAAGGCGATCACGGCCTTCTCAACCTGCTCGCCGCTGTCGTCTTCGGCGACGAGGAGTCGGCACTCGAAGACGAGGAGCCCGACGCGTTCAGGGTCGACCGCGACGGCTTCGGTTGGCGCGGTCGGGTCGCTTCCGCCGTCGAGGTCACGGCGGCTCGGCGTGAACGACTTCGCTCGATCGGGAGCTGCAGCTTCTTCGAGCCGATGGAAGAGCTCGCCGCTCTGGGAGCGGTGACGCTGTGAAGGACGCTGTCGGCTTCGGCGTCTTCTCACATGGAGGAGGCGAGCCACGCGTCGGCTTCCGTGTCGGGGACGAGGTGATCGATCTCGCCGCCGCCGGCCTCGGCTCGGCCTTCGGGGCGCCGTCGCTGAACCCGTTCCTCGCGCTGGGCCGAGCCGTCTGGGAGGACGTGACAGCACGCGTCGACGAGCTCGTCCAGGCGGGTGCCGACCGCGTACCCGTCGACGCCGCGACGGTGCATCTCCCGGTCGAGGCCGGCGACTACGTCGACTTCTACTCGTCGCTCGAGCACGCGACCAACCTGGGGCGGCTGTTCCGTCCCGACAGCGAGCCTCTGCTCCCGAACTGGCGACACGTCCCGATCGGGTATCACGGGCGCTCGGGCACGCTCGTCGTGACCGGCACGCCGGTCGTCCGGCCGTGCGGGCAGTCCAAGCCGCCGGACGCCCAGGCGCCGTCGTTCGGGCCGAGCCGCCGCCTCGACTTCGAGCTCGAGCTCGGCTTCGTCGTCGGGGCTCCGAGTCGCCTGGGGGAGCCCGTGCCGGGAACCGCGTTCCGCGACCACGTGTTCGGGGTCGTGCTCGTAAACGACTGGAGTGCGCGCGACATCCAGGCCTGGGAGTACCAGCCGCTCGGGACCGTTTCTCGGGAAGTCCTTCGCGACGTCGATCGCCGCATGGGTCACGCCGCTCGCGCTGCTCGAGGAGAGCTTCGTCACGCCGCCCGTCCAGGAGCCGGAGCCGCTTCCCGTATCTGCGCGTTCCCGGCGACCATGCGCTCGACCTCGAGCTCGAGGTCGAGCTGTCGGGCACCGCCGTCTCGCGCGGGAACGCGCGCGGTCTCTACTGGACGATGCCGCAGCAGCTCGCTCACGCGACGGTCAACGGTGCCTCGGTGCGCACCGGCGACCTCTTCGCCTCGGGGACGATCTCCGGAGCGGAGCCGGGCTCGGAGGGCTCGCTCATCGAGCTCACGGCGAACGGCGCAACGCCGCTCGATCTCGGCGACGGACGGGCTCGGACATTTCTCGAGGACGGCGACGAGGTCGTGCTACGCGGCCGTGCCGGAGACGTCGAGCTCGGCGAGGTGCGCGGAACGATCCTCCCCGCTCGCTGCTAGGCGGGCGGGAAGAGCCCCGCGCGGTAGACCTGTCCCTCGAGCTGTCGTCCGAGGACGCCCTCGAGCCACTCCGAGACGGAGACCAGCCCAGCGAGGTCGATGCCGGAGTCGACGCCCTCGCCTTCGAGGAGATACACGAGGTCCTCGGTCGCGATGTTCCCCGTCGCGCGCGGCGCGAACGGGCATCCGCCGAGACCTCCGACCGAGGCGTCGAGCACGGATGCGCCCGCCTCGAGGGCCGCGAGCGCATTTGCGTAGCCGGTGTTCCGCGTGTTGTGGAAGTGGCCTCCGACGGGGACGCCGAGCTCCGCGACCCGCGCGACGAGCCGACGTACCTGCCCCGGCGTCGCGACGCCGATGGTGTCGGCGAGGATCAGGGTGTCCGGACCGGCCTCGGTGAGCGCAGACGCGAGCTCGAGGACGCGGCTCTCGTCGACACGCCCCTCGAACGGGCAGCCGAAGGCGGCACTCAGGGTGAGCGCCGAGCGGATCCCATCGGTTCGTGCCCGTTTGGCGATTTGGGTCGCGGCGCTGAGCGACTCCTCGACCGACGCGTTCTGGTTCCGGCGGTTGAACGACTCGGTGACTCCGAAGGCGAACCGCACCTCCCCGAGCCCGGTGGCGACCAGCCGGTCGTAGCCGCGCTCGTTGAGCGCGAGCCCTGCGAAGACGACCCCGTCCACGGGATCGAGCGCTGCGACGACCTCCTCGGCGCCTGCCATCTGCGGCACGAGCCGCGGGTCGACGAAGCTCGCGACCTCGACGAGCGGGAGCCCGCAGCGCGCGAGCCTGGTGGCCAGCTCGGCTCGCACCGAGGGCGGTAGCGAATCGGGCTCGTTCTGAAGACCGTCCCGCGGCCCGACGTCGCAGACGGTCACACCGCCGGCGCTCACCGACGAGCTAGGTCGCGAGCTCGGCCGACTGGCCGGCGAGGTCTCGGTCCCGGTCGGTGATGCCGCCAGCCGTGTGCGTCCACCACCGGAGCGTGACGCGCTTGTAGTCGATGCGGATGTCCGGGTGGTGGTTCTCCCGCTCCGCGAGCTCCCCGACGCGATTCACGAATGCGAGCGCGTCGACGAAGCTCCCGAGCTCGAACGTCCGCTCGAGCGCGCCGTCGACCTCGTTCCAACCCTCGGGCTCGTGCACGGACGGAGTATGCCCGTCAGTACGATCGTCGGCGCATGAGGCGCCGCCAGCCGGAGCTCGTCCTCGAGTGGGTCTTCCGGCCGCTCGCGGGGCTTCTCGTGTCGGTGCTTCTGCCGCTGCGGGTCTCGCCGGTCGCCGTCGTCGTCGCAAACGGCCTCGCAGGCCTCGCCGGTGCGCTCGCGATTGCGCGCGGTCAGCTCGTCGCAGGCGCGCTATTGCTCCAGCTCCGGACGTTGCTCGACAATGCCGACGGGCGGCTCGCCCGCGCCTCCGGGCGGACGAGCGCGCTCGGGCGGTACCTCGACACCGAGGTCGACCTCGTCGTTAACGCCCTCGTGTTCGCAGCGCTGGCCGACGAGACGTCTTCGCCAGTCCTCGCTCTCGTGGCGTTCCTCGCGCTCACGCTCGTGCTGAGCACGGACTTCAACTGCGACGTCCTCTACCGGCGCGCGCGGGGGGAGGACTTCGTCGTGCAACCAGATGCGTCTCGCGAGGGAGCCCTCGCGCGCGCCCTCGCGTGGCTCTATCGGGTCGTGTTCGGTCCGCAGGATCGCGCGCTCCAGCGGCTCTCGGAAAGGCGCCTGGAGCGGCTGCTGGCCGGGTTCGACGACCCGGATACGCGTGGAGCGGCACGGCTCTCGTACTACGACGCCGTAACGGCGGCGATCCTCGCCAACCTCGGGCTCTCGACGCAGCTCGCGATACTCGGCATGTGTCTCGTAGCCGGCGCTCCCGTCGTCTACCTGTGGCTCGTCATCGGCTTCGCGGCGCTGCTCCCGCTGCTCCAGATCCGTCGCGAGGTCGCCGTACGGCGCGTGCTTCGCTAGAACGCGCCGCGCAGGGCGAGCCGCTGGCCGTTCATCGAGGCCGCCGCATCCGAGCAGAGATACGCGACCGCGTTCGCGATCTCCTCGGCCGGCGTGAACCCGGAGAAGTCCTTGTCGGGGCTCTCGGCGCGCATGGCCGGGGTGAGGATCGTGCCGACCACGACGATGTTCGCCGTCGCACCCGTCCCGCGGAACCGGTCAGCCAGCGCGAGCGTCCACGTCTCCGCAGCCGCCTTCCCGGCGGCGTAGACCGCGTTCTTGTGGGTCGGCGCCTGCGCCAGGCCTGTCGAGATGACGACCACCCGCCCGCCGCTCTCCAGGAGATACGGCGCGAAGGCCTGCGTCGCGTGCTGGAGCGTTCGCACGAGGAGCGGTTCGAGGAAATCCCAGTCCTCGAGCGGCGCCTCCTCGATCGGCTTGCCGCCGCGCCAGCCGCCCACGAGGTGCACGAGCGCGTCGACGCGACCGCGGCGTGCTGCGAGGTCCGCTGCCCAGGCGCGGGTTGCGTCGGCGTCGAGCAGGTCCACTACGTCGATATCTATCTCGCCGTCCACCTCGGACGCGAGCGCCTCGAGGCTCTCGCGATCCCGGCCGCAGGCACAGACCTGGTCGCCCGCCTCTGCCAGCTTCGAGACGACGGTCGGCCCGAGATTTCCGGTGCCGCCCGCGACTGCGATCACGCGGGCTTCCGGCGACGACGGCATGGGCTCCACGCTAGCAATGCGGTAGACGAGAGGTAGGGTGGCGCCGATGGTGGAGCGGCGTCTTGGAGACACCGAGATCCTCGTGTCCGAGGTCGGTCTCGGCTGCAACAACTTCGGCGGCAGACTCGATCTCGAACGGACGCGCGCAGTCGTCGACGCGGCGCTCGACGCCGGAGTGACCTTTCTCGACACCGCCGACGTCTACGGCAACCGCGGCGGAAGCGAGTCCTTCCTCGGCGAGATCCTCGAGGGCCGGCGCGATCGCGTCGTCATCGCGACGAAATTCGGGTGGGACATGGGATCCGAGGGCGACGGGTTGCAGGGATCGGCGGAGTACGTTCGGCAGGCGATCGACGCTTCCCTCGACCGCCTACGCACCGACCACGTCGACCTCTACTACTACCACCGCCCCGACGGTGTGACGCCGTTCGAGGAGACGCTGGGAGCGATGCACGAGCTCGTCGTCGGGGGCAAGACGCGTGCGATCGGCTGCTCGAATCTCACCGCCGAGCAGCTCCGCGAGGTGCACGGCATCGCGGCCACGAGCGGGATCACCGGGATCGTCGCGCTCCAGAACGAGTACAGCCTGCTCGAGCGTGCGGCCGAGGAAGACGTGCTGCCGCTCTGCCGTGAGCTCGGCGTCGGGTTCGTTCCGTACTTCCCGCTTGCGAGCGGCCTGCTTACCGGGAAATACAGGCGTGGCGAGGCCGCTCCGCCAGGGAGCCGGCTCGAAGACCGCGCCGAGCGGCTTACCGACGAGCGCTTCGACCGGGTGGAGGCGCTCGAGCGCTTCGCCGAGGCTCGTGGGCACACGCTTCTCGAGCTCGCGATCGGCGCTCTCGCGTCCACTCCAGGCGTCGCGTCGGTCATCGCCGGCGCCACGACGCCGGACCAGGTGCGCGCGAACGCCGCGTCCACGGCCTGGAAGCTTTCGGACGCCGATCGCACAGACCTTCGGGTGATCCTTACGTCATAGGGAAGATAAGGGGCTGTCGCCTGTTGCAATTCCAGGCGACGGGTGTACCTTTCGTAGTGGGCCGTCGAAAGACGGGGTGGGAAGTTCCATTTCGCAGGGGGGAAGGGGAGAACGATCGGTAACGATTGCGGCACCGCGGGCGCCGTGCGCGCTCTTTCTGGGGAACCCCGGTGACGGTGGTCCACACGAGCACGGCGTCGGCCGAGCTCTTCGATCAGCTCTCCCCGGGGCTCGATGCGCGGACGATCGACGTCATCGAGCGCCACCGGAACGGCGGGCTCGTCAAGGGACGTGGCTGGCTCGTCCGGCGGGCGCTGGCCCTTTCGGACATCGTCGGGCTGACGGCCGCCTTTGCGATTGCGATGGTGTGGTGGGGCGGCTCTCCGACGGCCGACCACGTGGCCGACGGGCTCGAGCTCGTCGTGTTCATGCTGTCCCTCCCGGTCTGGATCCTCGCCGCGAACCTGTACGGGCTGTACTCGAGCGACGAGGAGCGCACCGACCACTCGACGGCGGACGACCTCGTCCGCGTCTTCCATCTCGTGACGGTCGGGAGCTGGTTCCTGTTCCTCGGCATCACGTTCACCGAGGTCGCGAATCCCAGCCTCCAGCGGCTGATCACGTTCTGGCTCCTCGCGATCCTCCTCGTGACGTCGCTACGGGCGTCCGCGAGAGCGATGTGCCGGAGGACGAACGTCTATCTCCAGAACACGGTGATCGTCGGTGCGGGCGACGTCGGGCAGCTCGTGGGGCGAAAGCTCCGCCACCACCCCGAGTACGGGCTGAACGTCGTCGGGTTCGTGGACGCCCAGCCCAAGGAGCGCCAGCCTGGCCTCGGCGACGTCAACCTCCTCGGGCCGCCGGAGCGCCTCGCCGAGATCGTCCAGCTTCTTCACGTCGAGCGTGTCGTCATCGCGTTCTCGAACGACACGCACCAGGAGACGCTCGACCTCATCCGCTCGATCAAGGATATGGACGTCCAGATCGACATCGTTCCGCGCCTGTTCGAGGTCATCGGCGCGAACGTCGGCCTCCATACGGCCGAGGGCATGCCGATGATCGGGCTGCCGCCCCTCAAGCTGTCGAGGTCGGCTCTCTTCGCGAAGCGGTTCCTCGACGTTGCAGCATCGTTGACCGGGCTCGTCCTGCTCTCTCCCCTGCTCGTCGCGATCGCGATCGGAATCAAGCTCGACTCGCGAGGGCCCGTCTTCTTCCGGCAGGTTCGCAGGGGCGAGGGCAACCGTGTCTTCAAGATCTTCAAGTTCCGCACCATGGCGGTCGACGCCGACAGCCGGAAGGCCGAGGTGGCTGCGCTCAACAAGCACCTCTCCGACGGCGGCGATCCGCGGATGTTCAAGATCCCGGACGATCCGCGAGTGACCCGCTTCGGAAGCTTCGTCCGCCGCTACTCGCTCGACGAGCTCCCGCAGCTCCTGAACGTGCTGCGCGGCGACATGAGCCTCGTCGGCCCGCGCCCGCTGATCCTCGAAGAGGACGAGCACGTGCTCGACTGGCGCCGGCGGCGCCTGAACCTGAAGCCGGGGATCACGGGCCTCTGGCAGGTGCTCGGCCGGGACGGGATCCCGTTCGGCGAGATGGTGACGCTCGACTACCTGTACGTGACGAACTGGTCGATGATGGGCGACATCAAGCTCATCCTGCGTACCATCCCGGTTCTCTTCCGATCGCACTCCGCGTAGCTGCGTCACCAAGGGAGGGCAGGCCGGTGAAGGTGAGCGTGGTCATCCCTGCGTACAACGCGGCGCGGACGATCGCCGCCGTCCTCGACTCGCTCGCGGCGCAGGACGCTCCGGTGGACGAAGTCGTGGTCGTCGACGACGGATCGACGGACGAGACCCCGGTCATCGCCGAGGCGCGCGGCGCGGCTGTCATCTCGTCCAGGTCGCCACGGTTTCGCGGGCGGGGCGAGGAACAGCGGGTGGGACTACGCGTCCGGTGACGTCGTCTGCTTTCTCGACTCGGATGCCATTCCCGCCCCGGGCTTCGGCGCCGGTCTCCGCCGAGCACTCGCCGAGTTTCCCGGCGCGCTCGTCGGCTGTGCGAGGACGTTCGAGGCGAGGACGTCGTGGGGATGGGTCGCCCATCTCCAGAACGAGACTCCGTATCTCCCGCTCGGGCGCCCGCGTCGTGTCAGGTTTCTCTCCTCGTACTGTCTCGCGATCCCGCGCGACCTGCCCGTTCGCTGGGACGAGAGCTACGGCGGCGAGGACGGGCTCTTCTCCGCCGACGCCATCGCCGCCGGCTACGAGCTGGTCTTCGATCCGCGCTTCCACGCCTACCACGACCATGCCCGCGAGAGCTTCTCGAGCCTGCGGAGCCAGCAGCGTCGGCTCGCGTTCGGGCTCGCTCGCATCGGGTCGGTCCAGCGGGAGGGTGCGCACAAGCGCGTGCTGGCCCGGGTTCCGCTCCACTACTTCGCACTTCTGCGCCTGCCGGTGATCTATCGGCGGCTGGGTGCGCTTCCCGACCTGCGCGCGCGGTTCGTGCGCCTCCTGCCGAGGATGGTGGTCGCCGAGTGGACCCTCGGTGCGAGCGCTCTCCGCTACGCGGTCGACCCACCGGCTGTGCGCGGTGCCGGCGGCGAGGGATTCCGGCGATGACGGCGCACACGCTCATGCTCGGGGACACCGAGGTGCGCCGGCTGGGGTTCGGGACGATGTCGCTCACCGGCCGCGGGGTGTGGGGCGACCCCCGCGATCCTGCGGAGGCGAGGAGCGTTCTCCGGCGGGCGGTCGAGCTCGGTGTCGACGTGATCGACACCGCCGACTCGTACGGCCCCGGCGTCGCCGAGACGCTCGTCGCGGAGGCGCTCCACCCGTACGAGGGCATCGTCATCGCGACGAAAGGGGGACTCACCCGGCAAGGCCCGGGCAAGTGGAGCAGGAACTGCCGCCCCGAGTATCTGCGCGCCGCTTGCCACGCGAGCCTCGAGCGGCTGCGCGTCGACTGCGTCGATCTCTACCAGCTGCACACGGTCGATCCCTCCGTGCCGATCGAGGAATCGGTCGGTGCTCTCGAGGCGCTACGAGCGGAGGGGAAGATCGCGGCCATCGGCGTCTGCAACGTCGACGAGGCCGAGCTCGACCGTGCGCGTGCCGTTGCGCCCGTCGTGTCGGTGCAGAATCGCTTCTCGCTCGTCGACCGGTCGTCGCTTCGGCTGGCCGAGCGCTGCGCGCGCGAGGGGCTCGCGTTCCTCGCCTGGGCGCCGCTGGCGAAGGGAACGCTGGCGTCACACCCGTCCCTTGCGGACATTGCCGAGACACACGGGTGCTCGCCGGGGCAGGTCGCGCTCGCGTGGGCACTGGCGCAGTCGGCAGGCTGCGATCCCGATCCCGGGCACGTCGTCCGTCGCTCATCTCGAGGAGAACGTACGAGCCTCCCGCGTTCTCCTCACTGCTGCTGAGATCGACGCACTCGAGCAACAGGAGTTCGGGATCGCGGCTCGCGGCCGTGTTCATGCGACGCGGCGTAGGTTGAGCAGGCTGGTCCGCCGTTGAGTGAGTGGGGCGCGAGCACGATCCGGAGCGTTGACGACTTCGAGTCGATCCGCGATGCGTGGAAACAGATCGACGTCCGGGAAGTCACGGCAGATCCCGAGCACCTCGAGATCGTGCTCGACCACCGTCCCGAGGCGGTCCGTCCACACGTCGTCAGGCTCGCGCGGGGGGCCGAGACGGCGGCACTGGCGGTCGGACGGATCGAGGATGTCGAGCTGCCTGCGCGGATCGGATACCGGAAAGTCCTCTCGCCTCGCGTGCGCGCCCTCACGCTCGTCCAGGGCGGCTACCTCGGCGACGCGTCCGAGCCAGCGGCACACGCCGTGTTCTCGGAGCTTACGGAGGCTCTGACGCGGGGAGAGGCCGATGTCCTCCGCCTGCGACTCCTCGAGATCGGCTCACCGTTCCACCAGCTCGCGCGGGGCACGCCCGCCGCTCTCTGCCGACAGCGGTTCTCGCATCCCGAGCGTGCGCTGGCAGGTCGAGATACCCGACACGTTCGACGAGTTCCTCAAGGCCCGCTCGAAGAGCACTCGAAGAACATCCGGTACTACGGAAAACGTCTCGTCTCCGACTACGGGGACCGGGCTCCGCCTCGAGACGTTCCATGACGGCACCGATCTCGAGCGCCTGTACCGGGACACGGCGCTCGTCGCCGCCAAGACGTATCAGCAGGCGCTCGGGGCGTCCTTCGAGGACACGCCGCTCAGGCGCTCGCTCAATGAGCTGAGCATCAGGCGGGGCTGGTTCCGCGCGTACATGCTCTACATCGACGAGAGCCCGGCCGCGTTCTGGTTCGGCACCGTGTATCGGAGCGTGGTCCACACCGGTTTCACCGGGTACGACCCGAAGTACCGGGACCTCAGCATCGGAACCTATGTCCTCGCACGCCTTATCGAGGATGCGTGTGCCGACCCGGCGATCTCGCTTCTCGACCACGGCTATGGGGACGCCGACTACAAGCGGCGACTCGCCGACCGAAGCTGGCTCGAAGAAGACGTTCTCGTGTATGCGCCGAGCTTCAAGGGCATCCGGACGAACGTTTCGCGCACCGCTGTTCTCGGTGCGGCAAGCGTCGCGCGCCGAGCGCTTCGCGGCCGTGCTGCCCCGGCGCGCGTCAAGCGATGGTGGCGAGACCGGCTCAGGCGGTCGTAGTGGCGCGCAGCGTGTTCTGGGCCCTGACTGCGGCGGTTCTTGTCGCGGTTGGCGCGGTCCTTGCGAGCGCAGTCTCTCGATCGACCCGCGCAGCATTACCGCAGCGCGGTCACGGTGCACGCTCCGAGGCAGGCGATCTGGGCGATGCTGACGGAGGTCGATCGCTACGACGAGTGGAATCCGCACATTACGCGGGCGAGCGGGCGGGTCGAAGAAGGGGCGACCGTCGACCTCCAGTACACACACGGCGAAGCGGAAGCCGACGTCCTGATCGTCCGGCCGCTGCAGAAGATCGAGTGGCGCTCGCGAACGATCGCGCCAGGAGTCCTCGACCTGGAGCAGATCTTCCGGGTCATCCCGGAACGGCCGGGCAGCTTTCACGTCGTGCAGGACGTGCGGATCGAGGGTGTTCTCGCCCTTGTCTCGGACCTCGACGACGAGCGGGCTGGGCTGCAAGCGATGCTCGCGGCGATCGCGCGGGTCGCACCCACCTACCAGTCTTCGTCGTCGTAGAAGAGCGGGGCGATGTCCGCAACGCCTGTTCGGACCCGCTCGATCTCTGCCGACGACAGGCGTCGACGCCACGAATCCACGTTCGCGCGGCTGTTCAGCCGGACGTCGTGTGAGCTCCGGAGCTCGTCGGGGTTGTCCTCGCCCGTGTGTTCCACGATCGACCGTCGGATGCCTTCGTCGAACGGAAGACCAAACGTCGCATACATGCTTGCGAACCCCGAGGGCGGATCGCGAGAGAGGTCTTCGTGACGGACGAACGTCCAGTTCGGGTGGCGTTCGCGGAACGTCGCCACCGACGCGTAGATCACTCTCCAGAGGAGGATTGCCTGGTCGAGACCGTCGCGTTCATGCGTCGCGAAGTCGCGGATCTCGCCCTCGAACGGGCCCAGGTGGTCGCGCATGAGCAGTGGCTGTGCCAGGAAGCTTCCGAAGTCGTGTGTCCAGCCCAGCCGGGTAAGGCTCGACACAAACGCTGCCGGATGGCGTACGACGACGAGCACCTGAGCGCCGAACCGCTCGGCGATCCACTCGCTCGAGAAGACCGCGATCGGGTCCTTGAGCAACGGGCGCGCGTGCGTCACCCGACTCTGTGTGAAGCTC
Organism: uncultured Actinomycetes bacterium; assembly: GCA_963736295.1. Lineage (GTDB taxonomy): Bacteria > Actinomycetota > Thermoleophilia > Gaiellales > Gaiellaceae > GMQP-bins7. The sequence goes on along the minus strand of CAVTOH010000004.1, from coordinate 1,492,515 downwards.
GCGAGCTCCCGCAGTGTCCGTCCGAGTGCCTTCGGGCTTCGGATCGTCGGCAATTGGCGTCGCAGGTCGTAGGAGAAGCGGACCGTCCGCGCCATGTTGGACACGAAAGGGCCCTCGTTCTCGACGCACACGTACTGGAAGAACCGTTCGAAAGGAGCGCCCGATACCCCTGGAGACGTCGTCGGGTTGAAGGGCTCGTGAATCAACCCGACCCGCGGCGACAGCGCCAGCATCGCCCCGACCCAGGTCGTACCCGAGCGATGGGCTCCGGTGACGAGGATCGGCGTGCTCACGGGCTACGTGGACGGTGTGAGGTAGCCGAAGCGCTCGAGCGCGGGGCCCGCCGCCTCGTGAAGCTCCGCAAGCGTCCGCTTCCGGCCGCTCTGCCAGCGTCCGAGAGTATCCGGTGGACGAACCTCTGCCGCGGCAGTCGCGACATCACCGGTGAGCCCGAGGAAGTCGTAGATTCGCTCCACGGTCTCGGCGGGCGCCGAGCAGAGATCCTCGAAGCGGATACGGAGATACCTGCCCCGCATGTGACGCTCTCCGAAGTCGGCGGCCTGCGTGTTGATCGTCGACCAGAGCGCGATCGAACGCAGCTGTTTCTTCCTGCGAGGGATACCGGACAGTACGGCATCGCCGTGCTTCTTCAGTTGCTGCTGATTCTCGGAGAACGCCATGTCCCGTCCATCGCGCATGAAGTGGAGGAAGCGGAACCCGGGCATCACCGTATCGAAGAACGAGACGAGGTAGATGCTGCGAGGCTCTTTCCAGCCCCAGGCGAGCGCGTTCTCCGGAAGCGGTTGGCGATGCTTTTCGAGGGTGACAGCGAGATCGTCTTCCATCGTCGCGCGCGTGTCGGACGCGAGTCCGTCGAGGCCACCGCATGCCACGAATCCGTTGATCCACCGGTCGGAAAAGTGAGCGAGGTCCAGGGCGTCCTGGTAATCGTTGAGGTTGCTGCCGATGAACATCCCGCCGGCGCGCACGATGCGACCGACGACACGTGTTCCCGATCCGCCGGTCGCCCCGATCACGCGTGGCTCGAACTGGGAGAGCGCTACCTGCGGGACGTCGGACGAGGTACCAGGGAGGGGGTCCGATGAGTCCGTCACGAGGTTCGAAGGCGGAGAGTCGACCGCAGTCTCCGGGGCGGAGCCCAGGCTATCATCGGCTCATGTCGACGAAGCCCGCGGCCGCTGTGCCGGCCGCGCATGCTCGCGGCGTAGAGCGGGACTCCGTGGGTTCTGGTGGACAGATCAGGGTCATCCGTGACGTCGCCGGGCTCGCCGAAGTGCGAGATGCGTGGCTCGGACTCATCGGGGACTCTGTCATCGTCGACCCGGACTTCTTCGAGGCGGCGCTTCGTGCTGAAAAGCAGATCGTCCGACCTCATGTCGTCGTCCTCGAACAGGACGGTGACGTCCGGGCGATGCTGATCGCGCGCGTCGAGCAGATCGAGTTCGGTGTGCGTGTGGGCTATCGGAAGCTGTACTCGCCTCGCGTCCAGGCGATCGTCGTCATCCAGGACGGCATCCTCGGAGACGTTGACGAGGACACGTTCCGGGTGCTTCTCGCGAGTGTTCGCGAGTCCCTCTCGAACCGCGAAGGTGACATAGCGATCTTCCGCTATCTGACGGTTGACACACCTCTCTACCGAATTGCGTCGACCGAGCTTCCGTTCCTGCGGAGGGAGCACTTCGCCGACTCGGAAGTCCACTGGGAGCTGGAGCTCCCCGAGTCGGTGGATGCGATTCTCGCGAGCCTTTCGTCGTCGACGCAGAAGACGGTCAAGAGATATGTGCGGAAGCTGGAGAAGGAGTACGGCGACGGCGTCACGACGCGCGTCTACACGGAGCCCTCTGAGATCGACGAGTTCTTCGCGGCGATCGAGCCGATCTCCGCCAAGACGTATCAGCGGGCTCTCGGCGTCTCGTTCGGAGACACGCCGACGCACCGTGAGCGCACGCGAGTGAGCATGGAACACGGATGGTTCAGGGGGTACGTGTTGTCGCTCGACGGCGTGCCGTGCGCGTTTCACCACGGTGATCTGTACCGCGGTCGTTTCCGGCACGGGCGTCCCGGGTACGACCCTGACTTCGCGCACCTCCGTGTGGGTACGTATCTCTTGCTAAAGCTCTTCGAGGACCTGATCCGGCACCCGGAAGCCGCCTTCGTCGACTATGGGGTCGGCGATGCCGACTACAAGCGCCGGTTCGGCTCGCGCAGTTGGCGCGAGGGGAGTCTCGTCGTCTATGCGCCGACGTTTCGAGCGACCAGAGTGAACGTCGTCAGGACTGCACTGCTCGCCGTTGTCGGAACGGTGAAGCGCGTCGTCGGGAGAGGCGCCGTGTACCACCGGGTCAAGCGCGGCTGGCGACGCCGACTGACGAGCACGGAGGACAAGTAGGCGCGAGGGACGATCTGAGCGCTCCGGTTGCGGTGTGCTCAGGAGTTCCCCACGTAGCGCCGAAGTACACGGCATGCGCGCGCGTACCGCTCCGTTCTGCCGACGGCGCCTGAGGACCGCCGCTGCCGTGGCTGGCGCCATTGCGATCACGATCGCGGCCACGGGCTGCATGAGCGAGGACGACCTGACGATCGATCTCACCAAGGGGAGCATCTCGCTCGCGGACCAAGGATGGTATTGCGGAACTGCGGTAGACATCGAGCGTCTCGAGGTCACCGTGCGCAACGCAGATGTCGACGCAGTCCACCTCGGGAGTGGGTGCACCGGCACGATCCGCGAGCTGGTGGTGCTTCAGTACCAACGCGACGGCCTCAAGGTGTCGCAGGGCGCGCACGACATCGTCGTCGAGAGCGGCACGATCGAATGCGTCGGGCAGAAGCCTGAAGCCACCAGGACGGCGTTCAAGCGATGGGTGGAGCTCGGATCACCTTCCGCGAGCTTCGCATCGAATGCCCCACCCGCAGCTCGGGGTTCTTCGTGCGACAGGGCGGCAAGGAGAGCGGGGTGCCGACCGATGTCGTCTGCGAGGACTGCTGGATCCTCGGTGGCGGCTATTCGGTCCGGGTCAACGAGTCAGTCCGCTCGGGCGTCCGCGACTCGACGGTCTGCACGGGCGAGTTCGGCGGCATCAAGATCCTCGAGGGAGCCGTCGATCCCGTCGAGCGCGGCAATAGCGTCGTCAGCTGCAGTTAGCGGTCGCGTTCGCCGCGCAGCCGCGAGCGCCTGACGCATCTGACGTATCTCGGCACGAGCGCGCGGCTCGAGCGTCAACAGCACCCCCAGGGCGACCGCCGACGGCCAGGCCGCCCGCTGCCACGAGCGCCACGATCGGGCCGACACCGTTCGAGAACCCCGGTCGCCGACAGGAGCTGTACCGCGGCGATCGCAGCGATGCCGGCGGCGAACGGCGGCAGTGACCAAGGGACGAGCGTCCGGAGACGGAGGCCGGCGAGCCGTTTGATGATCACGAGGTTCAGCGGCACGATCACGACGAGCGAGACGAGCGCGCGAACCGCGGACATGCCGAGCAGCTGCTCTTGCTCGGATGCAGTCTCGAGCGCGAGCCCGACGCCGACGATTGCCGCGAGGTTCACCGCCGCGATGGCCCAGAGCATCAGTGCGCGGGAGAGCGGGCGTGCGACGGCGAACAGGAGCGGGCCGGTGAAGTGGACGAGCCCCTTCACGATTCCGACGATGCACAGAAGCTTCAGGGCGTCGGCTCCGGGCTCCCACTCCGGTCCGACGACGGCGAGCACGTAGTCCGAGCACGCGGCCAGCGCGAGCAGCGCCGGCATCGCGGTCAGCATGACGATGTGGATGCACGACCCGACGATCTCCCGGAGTGCCTCCCGGTCCTTCTGGAGTCGTGAGAAGTGCGGAAGCGAGACGAGGCCGATCGGACGCAAGGTGAGCTCGAGAAGTGCGTCGACGAAGCGGTCGGCAAGCCGGTAGATGCCCACGACCGCCGGGCCGAAGAAGAGCCCCATCAGCAAGACGTCCCCCCGGCGGTTGACGAACCCGCCGACGTTGGCGACGAACACGCTCGACGAGAAGCCGAAGATGTCCTTCGCGTGCTGCCGGGAGACGCGGAAGCGTGGCCGCCAGTCGCTGACCGCCCACAGGAGGACGACGGAGACGCAAGCAATCATCACCTGTTGAGCGACGAGCGACCAGACGCCGGCTCCCGATGAGCGCGAACACCAGACCCACGAGGCCGCCGAGAAGCGCGGCGACGTTCGACCGCAGTGCGAGCTTCTCGAATTGGAGCTTGCGCTGGAGATATGCCTGCTGGACGAAGACAAGGCCGTAGACGACCAGCGTGATCGAGAGGACGTCGATCACGCTCTCGAGCTGCGGGACGTTGTTCACGTCCGCCCACCAGCCGGCGAGCGCGATGCTCACGCCGGCGAGGACGATGCACCAGAGCTGGTTGATCCAGAACGCCGAGTCGAGGTGCTCGCGCTCGAGCTCATCCCGCTGGACGATCGCGGTCGTCACGCCCTGGTCCTGGAGCAGGTCCGCGAACGCCATGTACACGAGCGCCATCGCGACGATTCCGAACGCCTCCGGGCCGAGGATCGCCGCGAGGATGATCGTGAACACGAGGGAGATTCCTCGCTGTCCCCAGGTCAGGGCGAACGCCCAGCCGAGCGAGTTGCGGAGCGTCCGCTCTGGCATCGACCTCAGTCCTTCGCCGTCGCGCCAGCTTGGTCCGGGTATCCCTCGAGCCAGCCGCGGCGCGCGCGCCAGACGGCCTGCCACGTCGCGGCGCCTTCACGTGCCGGGGTGGCCCGACCGACGAGCGCGCGAAGCGCGACGCCCGCCCAGAGGAACCCGAGACCGATCGACCGTTTCGGCTGCGGCCAGTGCTTGCGGACGAGCGCCGCTTTCCCGCGGTACACGAGCACCATCTTGTCGGGCCTGCTGTCGGTCGATGCGCCGATCTCGTGGGTGATGACCGCGTCCGGCGTGATCGCCGGCCGATAGCCGAGCGCAGCGGCGCGAAGGGCGAGATCCGCGTCCTCGCCGTACATGAAGAAGCGCTCGTCGAACCCGCCGAGCTCGGTCCAGAGCTCACGGGGGAGCAGGAGCAGGCAGCCCGTGACGATGTCGACCTCGCGGACGGAGTCGCGCGGCCAGCTCCCGAGCGACTCGGGGTCGAAGATCCGCGAGCCCCTGAAGACCGTCGAGAGCATCGTGGCAAAGCAGAAGAGGCTCCAGAGCGTCGGCTTTCCCCAGCACGAGGCGGGGTGAGGCTGTGCCATCCGGGTTGACCGTCCGTCCGCCGTAGATCCCGTGGCGCGGTCTCGAGCGCGCGAAGGCGACGAGCCGATCGACGGCTCCGGGATGGACGACGGTGTCGGGGTTGAGCAGGAGCAGGAACTCCGCCGCCGCGAGCTTGCCGAGGCGATTCATCCCGCCGGCGAAGCCCACGTTCTCCTCGAGCGCGAGGAGCCTCACGTCCGGGAACTCGGACTGGATCATCTCGACGGTGCCGTCGCCCGACGCGTTGTCGAGCACGAGTGTCTCGATCTCGAGAGCGGGCGGATGCTCGCGGAGCGAGGTCAGGCAGCCGTGAGCCTCGTCACGGCACTTGTACGTGACGATGAGTATCGAGACGTCTGGGCTCACTCCTCGCGCTCCGCGGCGGCTGCGGGCTCCCTGTCCCCAGAGCCGTCGGATGCGCTCGCTGCCGCGTAATCCTCCCGCCGGCGAACCACGCGAGCCGGGATCCCGACTGCGATCGAGCCGGGGTCGAGAGAGCGGGTGACCACGGAGTTCGCGCTGACGACGCAGCCGTCGCCGATGGTGACTCCTGCGCCTACGAAGACGCGTGCGCCGAGCCAGACGTCGTCGCCGATGGTGACGTCGCGCTCGTTGCGCTCCTGGTAGGCGATCAGCTGATCCGGCTGGAGGCCGTAGTCCGAGGCGGTGATGAAGACCTCCGGGCCGATGCGGCAGTGCTCCCCGATGCGGATGCTCCCCTTCTCGTCGCCACCCCAGAGATACGCGCGCTCTCCCACCTTCGTTCCCGCGCCGATGACGATCCGCTCGCCGTTTCGGATCGAGACGTTGGGCGCGAGCCTCGCGCCGTCCCCCATGGTGACCTTGCGGCGAGGGCGGACGTGGGAGTAGCCGTAGAAGTGGAGGAGCCGGATCGGCTGGATGTACGTCCCGGGGTCGAAAGCGGTCGCGAGGATACGCCCGAGCTTGGTGCCCTTCATGTCACGGCCCCCACGTCTCCGCGGACCGCGTCTCCACGATGTCGCATCGCATCTAAGTGTTCACCCATGAGCCCCGATTCCCTGTCGCCGTCCCGCTTCCCGGGGCCGGCGGCCTTTCCCGAGGATAGCCCTTCGAGAGGCTTCCCCCGTCTCGGACGGTAGGGAGGGAAGTTCCTGCGTCAAGTAGACTTTCGCCCTCGGCGAGCACTCCCGCCAAGGGCCGAGTGCGCCGATGCTCTTTCACGTGACCAGTTCTGCAGCGAGGGGGAGTGCTGTGGCCGTCTCGAAGGTGATGATCCTCGGGCTCGATTGCGCCGAGCCGTCGCTGGTCCTCGACCGCTGGCGCGACCGCTTGCCGACGATCGCCGGGCTTGCCGAGCGCGGCGCATTCGGACGGCTGACCTCGGTGATCCCCCCGATAACGGTGCCCGCCTGGTCCTGCATGATGTCGAGCCGGACCCCCGGCGATCTCGGCGTCTACGGGTTCCGCAACCGCGCCGACCACTCGTACGACGGGCTGTTCATCGCCAACGGCACTGCCATCAAGGAGCCGCGTCTGTGGGATCTCGCGACCCGCGCCGGCCTTGCGTCCATCGTCCTCGGCGTGCCGGGGACGTTTCCTCCGCGTCCGCTCAACGGGGTTCTGGTCTCGTGTTTCCTGACGCCGTCGCTCGAGAGCCAGTACACGTATCCGCCGATCCTCAAGCGTGAGATCGAGCAGGTCGTCGGCGAGTACAAGTTCGACTGCGACAACTTCCGGACCGAGGACAAGGACGACCTTCTGCGACAGGTCTACGAGATGACCGATCGCCGGTTCGAGCTGGCCCAGTACCTCCTCGCCGAGAAGCCGTGGCAGCTCTTCGCGATGGTCGAGATGGGCCCGGACCGCATGCATCACGGCTTCTGGAAGTACATGGATCCGGAGCACCGCAAGCACGAGCCCGGCAATGCCTACGAGAGCGCGATCCTCGACTACCACGTCCATCTCGACGGGCTGCTGGGCGGCCTGCTGCGCCATGCCGACGACGAGACCGCGATCCTCGTGGTCTCCGACCACGGCGCGAAGCGGATGGACGGCGGGATCCGCGTCAACGAGTGGCTCCGGCAGGAAGGGCTCCTGGCCACGAAGACCGAGCCGACAGGCGTCTCCAAGGTCGACGACATCGGCATCGACTGGGCGCGGACGGTCGCCTGGGGTGAGGGCGGCTACTACTCGCGGATCTTCATGAACGTCAAGGGGCGCGAGCCCGAGGGCGTCGTCGAGCCGTCCGAGTACGAGAGCGTGCGGGACGACCTGGCGCGCCGGCTCGCCGCGATCCCCGACGAGCGCGGAAATCCGATCCCGACCGTCGTTCACAAGCCGGAGGACGTCTACGACGAGATCACGGGAGTCGCCCCCGATCTCATCGTCCACTTCGGCGACCTGCTCTGGCGCTCGGTCGGGACGGTCGGCGGCCCGGACGGCGTCCACACGTTCGAGAACGACACGGGCCCCGACGACGCGAACCATGCCCAGGACGGGCTCTTCGTGCTCGTTGCGCCGGGAGTCGATCCGGGTGTGCGCGAGGGCGCGCACCTGCTCGACATCGCGCCGACAGTGCTCGAGTTGCTCGGCCTCGACCGCCCTGCGTCGATGCGCGGCGAGAGCCTGCTCTCGAAGACCTAGAGATCCCTGCCAGGACACGAGCTCGTGCCCGTCTCCGCGTGCGAGCTCGGCGAAGGCGAGCACGGACGCGCGCTCGCCGTCGCGCCAGTCTCCGTACCCCGGGTGAACTCCGACCTCGAGCGTGCCCGTGAGACCGCGCGCGATCTCGGCGAGCGGCCGCTCCCAGCCGACGTCGCCGGCGCTCGTGGGCATGTACAGGTGGTCGGTCGTCTCGAAGGCTCGTGCGAGCGCGCGCTGCCAGCGCCCGCCGAGCCAGTACGTCGGGCTCCGCAGGGGCTTGCGCAGGTACACGTCCTGCACGGCGCGCACCCGCCGGATCCCGAATGCGGGAAGCGTCCTGGCGAGTGCCTCTCGAAACGACGGCAGCTTGTGCAGGTGCCGATGCGAGTCGACGTGGGTGATCTCTACGCCTGCGTCGCGGACGGCTGCGATCTGCGCCGCGATCTCTTTCTCGATCTGCGCCACCGGCAGCCGCCGCGCAAGCGCTCGCAGCCGGACGGTGCGCGTGGGCAGGAAGCGTCCCTCGTCGTCGACGAGGCCCGGGATTTCGTCCGGATCCGACAGCGGGCGCTCGTCGCCCTCTCCGACGAAGGTCAGATGCACGCCGACGTCGACCGCCGGATGCTCACGTGCGTATGCAACCGCGTCTGCTGTCGCCGGCATCGCCGGCATGAGGGAGACGCTCGTCAGAGCCCCTCGCTCGAGACATTCGATGGTCGCCTGCACCGTCTCCTTCGACGCGCCGAAGTCGTCGGCGTGCAGGACGATGCGCATCGCGCGTCAGAGACTCAGGTCTTCTTCGTGCCGACGACCCTGATGACGCCGCTGTCGGAGCCCGCGAAGCCGGAGTTCATCCGGCGCACCAGGATGCGGATCCGCTGCGGTCCCGCTTCGAGCTCGTACCGGAATACGACCTTCCCGCTTCTCGGGACCGGACGCGCGTCGCTGATGACCCACCGCTTGCGGTCCGGGTCGAAGGCTGCGAGCTCCGCACGATCGGACGACTGGCTCGGCGTGACGACCCCGGTGACCGTGATCCGCGTGCCCTCCGTCCCGGTGCGGCGCGAGACGCGGGCCGTCACGCGGGGTCGGACGAGGATCGAGACCGTGTCGGAGGCGATCTGGCCGGCGGCCACGCGGGCCTGGTACCTGCGCGCCGCGGAGCGGCTTGAGCCTGCCGGAGTACGAGCCATCTCGTGCGGCATTGAGCTCGAGCACCGGCTTGGGCGCTCCACCCGCTCCTGCATCACGTCCCAGCACGAGCACGGGCGTCTCCGGGAACGTCGACCGTCCCGAGACCGTGAGGGTCTTTCCGAACGTGACGATCTGGCTACCCGGCCCTGATGGTCACCGACCCCTCGGCGCCCAGGCGGACGCGACCCGAGTAGTTTCGGCCCCCTCGCTGGACGAAGGGATACGTACCCGACCTCCCCGTGAATGTGTACGAGAACGTGCCTCCAGGCGGGATCGTCGGGCTCGTCACTTCGGCCCGCGGAATGGTGACGACGTGTTCGATGCTGTCTCCGTTCGTGTACGTGACCGTGTCCCCCCAGTTGAGGTTCACCTCTGCGGGATTCGGCCCCGTAGAGGTGAGCGTCACGCCGACCGTCGTGATGCCGATCGCGTCACCGACGGCACCGAGTGTCAGAAGCGCCACGAGCGCTGCAGAGCCGAGCAGTCGGGTCATGTCGGCAGCGGTTGGTCGGGGCTGGTCGACGTCCGTTGAGTTTCGAGCGGGATGACGGGTGCCAGCTCCAACCCGAGCTCGCGTATCCGCAGCCCGACCCCGGCGATGATGAAGAAGATGATCGTCGCCTGGACGAATGCGAACGCGTCGAAGAAGAACATCGACGCCGCGAATCCCGCGCACGACAGCGCGCACGCTGCGACGAAGTCCGACTCGGCGCTGTCGCGGTGGCGGCGGGCTGCGAGCAAGAGCTTGATCGTGCTGCCCCAGACGAACCAGATCGCCGCGGCGAGCCCGAGCGCTCCTGTCATGACGAGGGTGGCCAGGTACTGGTTGTCGAAGATCAGCACGAACCCGGTCGTGGCCTGGGTCGCACCTGCCGCGACGTTCTGGACGCCGGTCGTCGCGATGCTGCCGAGACCGTGACCGATGAGCGGAGACTCACGCCAGAGGTCGAGCCCGGGCCCGATGTCGGCCAGGCGGCCCGAGCCACCGAGCTCCGGTCTGCCCTGGAGATCCGTGATCAAGCCCTCCTTCGGGAAGATCGCCTTCCAGAGCCCGCCCAGGGTCCCCGGAGCCGCGGCGTGCGCGGCGAGCGGGAGCAGGATCAGTAGCGGCCAGAAGCGAACGACCTGGTTCGGTCGGAGGAGCAGCCCGAGGGCGGTCATCACGATCGCCATGAGCGACGATCGTCCGCGAAACCGTCACGAGCGCTCCGAGCGTGCATAGACCCGCGCACAGGAGCCAGAAGTTGCCCCGGGCCTTCGTCGCCGCGTGCTGGGCGAGCACGACCGCGAGCGGGACGACCATGGTGAGCGCGACGCCGAGTGCGATGGGGTGCTGGGCTGACGCGCGGACGCGAAGACGGCCTCCACGGAGTCTCGATGATCTCGCGTGGCTCCTTGACGAAAGCCGGAATCCAGTTGTCGAGGTTGTCGAACAGGTTCGTGCGCGTCCGCGACTCGTAGATCGCGACCAGCGCGACGATCACGCCACCTACGACCAGGCCGCCGAGGATCTTCGTCGCATCGGCGAATCTCCCGATGCTGGCGACGACGAGCATGAAGATCGCGAGGAAGCTCAGGAAGTACGACAACGACTTGAGCGCCGTCGGGGTCGCACCGGGTGGGTCGAGCGCGCTCCAGTTGACGAACTGCGTCAGAACGGCGACGACGGCGAACACGACGAGCGGCCAGCCCTGGCCCGCCGCCGACACCGGCAGCCGCCCTGTGACGACGCCGATCACGAATGCGAGCATGAGGAGGACGACGGCGAGCCGGTACAGCTCGAGGTGGAATGGAAGCGTCACCGGCAGCCGGTACAGGCGGATCGGGACGAGCCAGACGATGAGCACGAGCCCGACGAGCGCGTTCGGCCAGGTGACGAGCGGTGTGCTCGCCTCGCGGACCGCGAGGACGGCGGCCAGCGCGAAGACGAGAGCGCCGGCGAACGCCGCCTTCGGCTCGACCGCGATCGTGGTTGCCAACACCGCCGCGCCGAGAGCCGCGAGAACGAGCGGGGAGGTCTGCCTGGTCTGTGCAGACTGGCTCTGTGACGACACGGGAGGTTCCCTAGGTGTTAGCCGGCGCCGGCGGCAGCCAGGTCGGCAGTCCCGCTGTCCTCTTGGGACGGAGGCCGCGGGTAGGTGCGGTCGAGCATGATCGCCGCCGCGCCGAATGCCAGGAGGATGGCGAACATCGTCAGCACCGGGAGCCCCATCTCCGTGCCGCCGAGTGCGATTGCGCCCCTCGGGGCCTCGAGCTCCTGGATCAGGATCCGCTCCTTGGGGTCGATCCCAGCGGCAACCTGTTCGCGCACGATCCACTCACGGAATGCCTTCGACGTCGAGGCGGCGAGCTGCACGGCGTCGTCAGGGCTCGCGGACGTCGCGAAGAGCTCGATGACCGGGATGTCGGACGACTGGAATCGATTCGCGGTCGCGGTGGCGAAGATCGCCTTCGCGGTCACTTCGCCGGGCGGATTGGCATCGGCGTACTCCTCGGCGCGGAGACGCGCGACGTCGTCGGACTCGATCAGCAGCGGGTAGAGATTGGCCGCGTCGACCAGCGTCGACACGTCCGGCGGGTCGCTCACGCGCGTGAACGTCGCTTCCGCGTCTCCGCCGATCGGCACCTCGCGGAAACGCGGGACGCTCGTGCGGAGATACGGCGCTTCACCGCTCGTCACGAAGAGCCGCGCCTGCGCCGTGTAGACCGGCTGGTCGCGCTCGACGAGCTTCGGCGGGAAGCCGAGGTTGACGGAGTACACCATGAGCGTCGCGACGGCGACCGCCACCAGCCCTCCGATAAGGAGGAGCCACCAGAAGCGCCGGAGCGCCGGTCCATACCCTGAATTCATCGTCGAACGGCCTCCCCGGCCCTCGCCCTGCACGTCGAAGCCAGCATTCTACTCACAACATCGTCCTATTTCGGCATTGCCGCTTTCGGACCTGAGATATCCACCAGGACGCGCAGAACCGCCCACGCGCCTGGATTGCCCTCTGTCGTCTTATAGGCTGACTCGAGGCAGGTGTCCACTCCCAGGCTGACAGTCGTCGGGCTCGATGCCGCGACCTTCGACGTCATCGACCCGCTCGTCGAAGCCGGCGATCTCCCGAATCTTGCGCGACTCTTCGCGGCGGGCTCGCGGGGAGTCCTTCGGTCGGTCACACACCCTCTGACACCGCATGCCTGGGCGACGATGACCACCGGCGTCAACGCCGGGCGTCACGGGATCTGGGACTTCTCGGAGCGAGGCGGCGGGGGCTACGAGCTACGCCTGATCAACGGCAGCTATCGGCGTGCACCGGCGGTCTGGGATCGCCTCACCGCTGCCGGAGTCGCTTCTGGTGTCGTCAACATCCCGTTCACCTGGCCCGCGCCGGAGATCGCCGGCTTCGCCGTCTCGGGCTTCGACGCCGCAGCCCGGGAGGAAGGCCTGACCCACCCGCGCGATCTCGTCACCGAGCTCCGGGAGCGGTTCGGAGAGCTCGTCCTCGACCACCGGTTCCCGATCGGCTCGGACGGAGGGGTCGACCTCGACCTCGTCCGGCGTGCCGCCGAGCAGAAAGTCGAGGTCTCGTTGTGGCTCGCCGAGCGCTTCGAGCCCGCGTTGCTCTTCGTCGTCTTCATGGCGGCCGACCACGTGCACCACCTCTGCTGGGACGACTGGGAGCGGCGTGGAGCCGAGAGCTCCGTGGCCGAGGTCTACCGCATTCTCGACGAGGCGACGGGCGCGCTCGCCGAGGCCGCTGGTCCCGACGGCGACGTGATGGTCGTCTCCGATCATGGAGGCGGGCGCCTCGACGGGGTCGTGAATCTCAACGCGTTCCTCGCCGAGCGGGGGTTTCTCAGCTACGGCGGAGCGGAGGTCGCGGTCGGAAGACGTTTTGCGCGGAGGGTCTTCGAGCTGCGGAGGCATCTCCCCGAAGGCCTGCGCACTGGAGTCAAACGCCGGCTTCCCGGCCTGCGTGAGCGTGCCTACGAGGCCACGTCGTACACGGTCGTCGACTGGCCCCGAACGCGTGCGTTCGCGTACGGGACCTTCGGGAACGTCGTCATCAACCTGGCGGGCCGGGAGCGCGACGGGATCGTCGCGCCTGCCGACTACGAGCGGGTGCGCGACGAGGTCAGCGCGGCGCTCGCCGAGCTCCGCGGGCCGGACGGCGATCCCATCGTCGCCGCTGTGCACCGCCGGGAGGATCTCTTCCACGGCGACGAGCTGGAGCGGCTTCCCGACGTCATCGTCGAGTTCGACCACTACCGCTGGCTCGGGAAGGGAAACCTGCGAAGCCGGGGCAGCTCCCTCTGGGACCGGATCGAGATCGAACCGGGAAGCGCGCACTCGTATGTCGGTAGCCATCGCCACGAAGGAGTCGTCGCTCTTGCAGGCCCGTCCGCGGTGCAGGGGGCGGAGATCGCGGCGGGGATCGCCGATGTGGCGCCGACGATCCTCTACCTGCTCGGCCAGCCGCTGCCAACCGATCTCGACGGGCGGCTTCTCGCCGAGGCGCTCGATCCCGGCATTGCTCGACGGTCGGCCGCCGGAGTACTCGGACATCGAGGGCGTCAGGATCGCCGAGACCGAGGTGTACGCGCCCGGAGACGCGGCCTCGGTCGAGGAGAGGCTCCGCAGCCTCGGCTATCTCGAGTAGCGGTTCGCAGTGTGCGCGGCGATGTACTCGCGGAGCTCCGCGACGAGCCGCTCGTCTGGCCCGAGATCGACGTCCACCGGGCTGTCGTCCACTCCCGGCGCACTCCCCTCGTCCGAGACGGCGGCACCGAGTGCCGCCGGGTCCTCGAGGACGGTGACGAGCCCTGAGCTCTCGAGCCGTCGCGCGACCGGCAGCTGGTGGTCGTCGACGGCTTCGCCGTAGCGCGCGAGACGCGGCACGACGACCGGTCGCTTCCGAGAGGCGAGTGCGGACATGATCGACCCGATGCCGGCGTGCGTCACGACCACCCGAGCGCGGCGCATCTCCGCGACGAGATCGTCGAAGAGCATGAACTCGTGGCAGACCGTCGCGTTGGGCGGGCGTACCGCCGATGAACCGCACTGGACGACGATCTCCTCGTCGGCCGGCAGCAGGCCCACGGCCTCCACGAGCCGATCGAATGGGGCCTCGTTCGTGCCCACCGTTACGAAGATCACCGACTCGGCCTACCCACGCAGGAACACGTTGCCACGGAAGCGCGCGCGCGGATAGGCAGCCGCGAGCTCCGGCCATTGGGCGTAGATGCGGTCCGCCACGGGCGCGATCAGGCGGCAGCTCAGGGATGGGCCGTCGATGCGCGTGAAGCTCTCGACGTAGACGACCTTCGCGCCGCGGAGCCGGGCGAGCCACGCGAAGGGCACGGCCACACCCGCGCCGGTGGTGACGACGACCTGTGGCCGCAGGCGAGACACGATCCGGGCCGCGAGCACGAGATTCCGCAGGAGATTGAGGATGTTGCGGTTCGTGGGCCCGTGCGCGTGGAAGACGCGCTCGCCGCGAAGGAGGGAGCGAGCGTCGCTCTTGTCGAACGTCACCCACGCGTGAGAATGCTCCGCCCACGCCCCGCGAAGGGCGACGAGCTGGAGCAGGTGACCGCCCGTCGAGCACACGAGCAGCACCTCCACGGAGGCCGGTCGCGTCGACCCGCTCACGGCGTCGAGACCTCGAAAATCCTCAAGGAACCCTTACAAGTCACGATTCTCCGAGCGTAGAGGAAGGTTTTCGACGCGTGTCCCGAGGCCCCGAACGGCTCCCGAGGGATGCCTTCTTGCCGCCCTGCTAGGTTCCTCCCCCGAGGGCGGGCCGCACACCTTTCGTAGCCCTCGAGTGCATGAGACGAAACCTCCGCGTCACACTCGCTGCTGTCTTCCTCGCGTTCGTTCTTACCGGCGCAGTCCACGCGGCGACCGTTGTAGGGTCGTCGTCGAGGGATGTCGTGCGGGGGACGACAAAGGCGGATGAGCTCTACGGGCTCGCCGGGAGCGACCGTATGTTCGGCGGCCGTGGAGCCGACGTCGTCGTCGGAAGCTTGGGTCACGACCTCCTCCTGGGCGGGCCGGGTGCGGACGTGCTGCTCGGCGGGTCGGGTCAGGACCGCCTCGTCGGCGGCCCGGGACGCGACTCGTTGATCGGGGGGACAGGAGCCGACGTCGTGGTCGCCAAGGACGGCGCGCGCGACTTCGTCGACTGTGGTGCCGGGAAGGACCAGATCATCCGCGACCCCTTCGACCACATCGAGAACTGCGAGAAGCGGAGGGTCAAGCCTCCTGCAGGTGGCTTCGGCGGGCCCGGCGGGAGCAATCCCCAACCGCCTCCGCCGCCCGCGCCGCCGTCGCCGTCGCAGACCTCCAAGCTCACCGTCCGTGCTGATTCCGGCGGAGTCGTCACGAGCACTCCGAGTGGCATCTCGTGCCCGGGCCGGTGCACGGCGCGATTCGCGGCGGGCACGAAGGTGATGCTGCGTGCGACGCCGCACAAGAACCGGCGCTTCGAGAAGTGGGGAGGATCGTGCTCGGGAAGCAATGCCAGTTGCTCGCTCACGCTCGCCCGCGATCACTGGGTGCGCGCGATGTTCGACGATGGCGATCCTTCCCCGCCCCCACCTCCGTCACCGCTCGCCGTCACCTCCGCCCCCATCGCCACCTCCGCCACCACCACCGCCTTCGGGAGGGTCGGTGATCACCAGCAGCCCGTGGACCT
Source organism: uncultured Actinomycetes bacterium (assembly GCA_963736295.1). Lineage (GTDB taxonomy): Bacteria > Actinomycetota > Thermoleophilia > Gaiellales > Gaiellaceae > GMQP-bins7. The sequence goes on along the minus strand of CAVTOH010000004.1, from coordinate 1,476,774 downwards.
GCTCCGGGCCGGTCAACCTCAACCTCGTCAAGGTGACCCTGCGATCCGGTGGAGACGCAATCTCTCTGGACGACGGCTGCACTGGTCGCATCGGCCGGATCGAGGTCGAAACGTGGACGGAGGACGGCGTCAAGATCCAGAACGGCTCGCAGAACGCCGCCCACGATCTCGTGATCGAGTCGGGGTACATCAAGTGCCACGACGTCTCGGGCGGCGCCCATCAGGACGGTGTCCAGGGAATGGGGGGAAGGAACATCACCTTCCGCGGCCTCTCGATCGACTGTCTCGGCAACTCGAACTTCTTCATCAACCGTGGTGGCGGGGGGTCGACTCGCCCAACGAACATCGTCTGTGACGGTTGCCTTCTCGGCCCGCACTCGTCGACGACGATCCGCGTGAACGATGCAGCTCGCTCGGGCGCGCGAAACAGCCTTTTCTGCCCCGGCCGAAACCTGACCGAGCACTGGGGCGACCCGAGCTCGATCAACGAGAACAACACCGTTCTCGCGAGAACCGACTCGCGCTGCCGCTAGGCGCTTCGCCCGGCCGCTGAGCGGCCGGGTACCGAACCAGATGTCTCCGTACGACAACACATAGTCCCCGATCTGGCCGTTGGCTCTAGGGCCCGACGGCTCGAGGAGGTGATCAGATGCGTAGCCCTTCCATCATCAGAACACTTAGCCTGCGCGCGCGCCTGCTGCTCACTGCAGGAGCCATCGTCGCAGTGCTCTTGGCTTTGCCCGCTACCGCCGCCGAGGAGAGTGCGTCGCCGGCAGACCCGGCGGCCCAGGCGGCCGCGACACCGACCAGCGCGGGCGGAATCGGAGTCGTGCTTCCACCGCCTCCGCCGTCTCCACCCAAGCCACCACCACCTCCGCCACCTCCGCCGGGCCCACCACCGCCCGCCACCACCACCACCACCTCCGCCACCTCCGCCAGGCCCACCACCGCCGTCACCGCCACCGCCTGGCCCACCACCACCTTCTCCACCTCCGCCAGGCCCACCACCGCCCCCACCGCCACCGCCTGGTCCACCCCCACCGTCTCCACCGCCGCCTCCTCCGAGCAACGGGACGGTCGTGCTGACGAACCAGACGTGGACGTGCAACAAGGCCGTGAACCTGAACCTCGTCAAGGTGACGATGCGCTCAGGAGGAGATGCAATCCAACTCAGCGACGGCTGCACGGGCCGCATCGGCCGGATCGAGGTCGAGACGTGGACGGAGGACGGCGTCAAGGTTCAGAACAGGTCCTCGCGGGCTGCCCGCGACCTCGTGATCGGCTCCGGCTACATCAAGTGCTGGTCCGTCAGCGGCGGTGCACACCAGGATGGCGTCCAGGCAATGGGCGGCTCCAGGATCTCGTTCCGGAACCTCACGATCGACTGTCTCGGCAACTCGAACTTCTTCGTCAACCGCGGCGGCTCCGGCGCCACACAGCCGACGGACATCCTCTGCGAGGGCTGCCTCCTCGGCCCGCGCTCGTCGACGACCATCAGAGTGAACAACGCCAGCCGCTCGGGCGCTCGCTCGAGCATGTTCTGCCCGGGTCGCAACATGACCGAGTTCTGGGGCGACCCTAGCTCCATCGACCAAGGCAACACGACACTCGCCAGGACGGACGCGCGCTGCCGCTAGGCGGCGCGTCGCTTCGTTCCCACTGAGTCGCGTCACGGATAGCCCGGCTCGGCCGCCAGAGCCGGGCTATCCGTGTGCCGTAGCCACAAATACCCGATTGGGCCACTCGGAAGGGGGGTCTGTGCCGGGCTGCGCCGGTCGATCACTTCCGCATGAATGCCGCCATTCACCACGCCATGCTGCGCGCGCGCCTTCTGGTGACGTGTGCCGCGATCGCCGCAGTGCTCGTCGTGCTGCCGGCGATCGCAAGTGAATCTTCCTCCCAGTACTTCGTAAGTGCCTCGAGCGCGTCCACCGAAACCGCTTCCTCGTCACTGACCGTCTCCCGACCCTCCGGCCTGCGTGCCGGGGACCTGCTCGTCGCCTCGGTGACCGCTCGCGCCAGTTCTGCGTCCTCGCTCTCCACTCCGTCAGGCTGGACCGAGGTCCGGCGCGACTTCTGTGACGGTCCACGCGGGGCTGCGCTCGCCCAGGCGCTGGCGTTCCGAGTCGCATCCGGCTCCGAGTCCGCCTCGTACTCCTGGGGCCTCGGTGACTCCTCGGCCGCGACGGCCCAGGTTGCCGCGTTCCGCGGCGTGACCTCGACCGTGCTTTCGCACAGCGGTCGCTACGCCAGGAACTCGAGGGGTGTCAAGACCTCCTCTATCGACCTCTCGCAGAACGCGCTCGTCGTCGGAGTGTTCGGGTACGCGGAGACGCATCAGTTCCAGACTCCCGACGGGTACTCGACGCACGTGTCGGCAACGGCCGCTGCATCGAGCCCGGCCGCATCCGTGCTCGCAGCGGCGGGTGAGCAAGGCGGGTCGTCCACGGGCGACGTCGTCGGGCGCCTCGCAGAACCGAGCGACTGCAACCTCGGGCAGCTGGCTGCGTTCCGGCTCGGCGCTTCGGCGGATCCTCCCCCACCGCCTCCTCCGCCACCTCCGCCCCCGCCACCACCCCCGCCGCCTCCACCTCCACCTCCTCCACCTCCTCCACCCCCTCCACCTCCTCCAACTCCACCACCGCCCTCACCACCTCCACCCCCGCCACCTCCACCACCTCCACCACCTCCACCTCCACCACCTCCACCTCCACCTCCACCTCCGCCACCCCCGCCACCCCCGCCACCACCTCCACCCCCGCCACCACCTCCGCCCCCGCCGCCTCCTCCGAGCAACGGGACGGTCGTGCTGACGAACCAGACGTGGACGTGCAACAAGGCCGTGAACCTGACCCTCGTGAAGGTGACGATGACCACCGCCAACGCGGATGCGATCAGGCTTGCGTCGGGTTGCACCGGGCGTATCGGCCGGATCGAGGTCGAGACCTGGACGCAGGACGGAGTGAAGGTCCAGAACAACTCGCAGAACGCGGCCCACGACCTCGTGGTCGAGTCGGGGTACGTCAAGTGCCACGACATGGCCCCCGCCGCTCATCAGGACGCCGTTCAGGCGATGGGTGGCGCGCGGCTTACGTTCCGCAACATCGTGTTCGACTGCCTCGGCAACTCGAACTTCTTCGTGAACCGTGCTGGCTCCGGCTCGACGCAGCCGACGGATGTCGTGTGCGAGGGCTGTGTGCTCGGACCGCGCTCGTCGACCACGATCAGGGTCAACCAGGCGACGCGCTCGGGTGCGCGCAACTCGTTCTTCTGCCCGGGACGCAACATGACGACGTTCTGGGGCGACCCGAGCTATGTGAACGTGAACAACACGATCCTCGCTCGCACCGACTCGCGCTGCCGCTAGGCGACAGCGCACGGTCAGAAGCAATCGCGGCGCCGCCTCACCGGGCGGCGCCGCGTCATTCGCAAGAGTGCGACGTCATACCCGCAGGTGCCCCCGGCATGAATCGAACATGCGCACGCGGTTTAGGAAACCGCTGCTCTATCCACTGAGCTACGGGGGCGCGGCCACCAGGGTACTTCGTCCCGAGCGCCCGGCCGAGATGCTCGGGAAATCGCCTGGTTAAGAATCCGCTGCGCCCCGGTTCCACGCCCCCGGCGCTCAGAAGCCCGTCGCTACGATCCGACGCATGACGTTTCTACTCGCCTTCATCATCCCGATGGCGATCGGGCTCTGGGCCCAGCATCGGGTGAAGAGCACCTTCGCGAAGAACCTCCAGGTACCGACGGCCAACGGTCTCACGGGTGCTGAGGTCGCACGCCGAGTTCTCGATGCGAATGGCCTCCAAGAGGTTCCCATCGAAGAGACACCCGGATCACTTTCGGATCACTACGACCCTCGGAACCGCTCGGTGCACCTCTCACCGGACGTCTACCACGGCCGATCCGTGTCGTCGACTGCGGTCGGCGCGCACGAGGTCGGACACGCGATCCAGCACGCGCAGGCCTATACGTTCTTCAAGGTCAGAAGCGCGATGTTCCCCGCGGTCGCGTTTGCCTCGCAGATCTGGGTCCTCTTCGTCTTCGGCGGCCTCATCCTTGGCGCGTTCGGCCTCGCCTATGTGGGAATTGCGCTCTATGCGGTCGCCGTGCTCTTCCAGCTCGTGACGCTGCCCGTCGAGTTCGACGCGTCGAGCAGAGCGAAGCGCCAGCTCAGCGATCTGGGGCTCGTCGCCTCGAACGAGGCTACGGGCGTTCAAAGCGTGCTCAAGGCAGCTGCCTGGACGTACGTCGCGGGCGCGCTCGCCGCCATCGCCACGCTCCTGTACTTCCTCTCGATGTTGCAGAACAGGTAGCGCCAAGCTCATCAGCTGGTGGAGCCGGCCGGAGGGAAGCCGGCTCTACCGTCCCTCCCTACGTCTCTCTGGGAACCCAGCTGAACCGCCGGACCGCGATCACGACCCCGGCCGCTCCCCACGCAGCGAGGACTGCGAGCGCACGCGGTTCCGCGAGCACGGAGTCGCCCTCGAGGTAGACGCCGGTGACGATGTCGAGGAAGTACGTCAGGGGTAGCACGTCCGCGATCGCCTGGAGGAACGCGGGGTACTCGTCCGTCGGGCCGAACGACCCGGACAGGAATGCCATCGGGAGCACGATCACGTTGACGACGGCCGACACGCCTTCCGCCGAGCGGATCAACGAGGTGGCTCCGACACCCATGCCGGCGAAGCAGGCGACGCCGATGACCATCGCACCGACGAAGCCGAGCCAGTTGGCAGGAGCGCTCGCGTCGAAGGCGAGCGTGCCGAGCACGACGAGACCGACGCCCTCGAGGGCAAAGACGATGAGCCACGACAGGAGAACCGCCGCGAGGTACGTCGAGGGCGGAAGCGGCGTCGATCGCAACCGCTTGAGGATTCCCGCCTCGCGCCGTCCGACCAGGAAGATCGTGAGCCCTCCGAAGGCCGTGTTCAGCGCGCCGTAGCCGAACAAGCCGGCAAGAAGGAAGTCCACCGCCGGATATCCGTCGATCTCACCGGAGTAGACGGAGCCCAGTAGCGCATAGAGGAGGATCGGGAAGATGAAGACGAAGACGGCGGCTTCCCGGCTCCGCCAGAACATCCGTTGCTCGAAGGTGAGCTGATGGACGAGCGTGCTCACGATTCACTCTCGGACTCGTCGACGAGCTCGAGATAGACGTCCTCCAGGGTCGGGCGCCGCACCTCGAGCTGCTCGAGCCTCCGTCCCGCTGCAAGCGCTTCGCTCGTGAGCGCGTGGAGCGTGCTCGTCGGGTCGTCGGTCTCGATCACGACCAGCTTCCCGTCGACGCGGTGGCGCACCTGAGTTCGCTGCGTCTCGCCGATCAGGTCGGCCGGAGCGCCGTGCGCGACGATCACTCCGGCGCGCATGACGGCGACACGATCCGCGAGCTGCTGCGCTTCGTCGAGGTAGTGCGTCGTGAGCAGGATGGTCTTGCCGAGGGCTCTGAGTGAGCGGACCAGCTCCCAGGCCGAGCGCCGCGCGGCCGGGTCGAAGCCGGTGGTCGGCTCGTCGAGGAACACGAGCTCCGGGTCGCCGACGAGCGCGATGCCGAGGTCGAGGCGGCGCTTCTGCCCACCGGACAGCGTCCGCACACGAGCGTGGCGCTTCTCGCTGAGGCCGACGAGCTCGATGACCTCGTCCACCTCACGTGGCTTCTCGTAGTACCCGGCGAACATGCGGTGCAGCTCGGCGACGGTGAGCAACGGGCTGTGGTCCGAGTGCTGGAGAACCACTCCGATCCGCTCGCGCAGCGCTCGTGTCGCATGACCCGGATCCGAGCCGAGCACCGACACCTCACCCTCGTCGCGCTGCCGGTATCCCTCGAGAATCTCGACGGTGGTCGTCTTTCCTGCTCCGTTCGGACCGAGCAGCCCGAACACCTCTCCGACTCCGACCTCGAAGCTCAAGCCTCGAACCGCCTCGGTCTTGCCGTAGCGCTTCGTGAGGCCGTGCACCGAGATCGCGGGTGCGGCGGTCACTCCTCGAGCGTCAGCGCGAACATGCCTGCGGGCGGAAACCCAGGATCGCTTCCGGTCACGGCGCGCGCGATTTCGGAGCAGTCGGGCTGATGGCATACGGCCGCCACCGGGCCAGGCTCGGACCCGACTGCCTCGTGCAGCAGCTCGAGGGTGGTGCCCGGTGCGAGCCGCTCTTCGATTCGAAGCTCAACGCCTGCCGCGCGCGCGATCTCCTCAGCCGTCTGACGTGCGCGGACCAGGGGGCTCGTCAGAACCACCGCTGGTGGCAGGTCGTGGCCGGCCAGCGACGCGGCGAGAGCACGAGCTTCGTCGAGGCCGCGCTCCGAGAGCACGCGTGTGTCATCAGGGTCTCCGCCGAGCGCGTGTGCGTGTCGTACGAGGTAGACGAGCACGCGGGCGAGCATAGCCAGGCTCCCGCGCGCCGAAGATAGGGTGCTCGCATGGCCACGTTCCGCTACGTCGTCGCCGACGTCTTCACCGACCGGCCGCTCGCCGGGAACCAGCTTGCGGTGTTCACCGACGCTCGTGAGCTCGACGCGGAGCAGATGCAGGCCCTCGCGCTCGAGCAGAACTTCTCGGAGACGGTCTTCGTGCTCCCGGCGGAGGGCGACGGGGACGTCCGCATCAGGATCTTCACGCCCCGGACGGAGCTGCCGCTGGCCGGGCATCCAGTGCTCGGCACCGCCTTCGTCCTGGCCGCTCCTCTGCAACGGGACGTCATCCGCCTCGAGACAGGAATGGGGATCGTCCCGGTCGAGCTGGAACGAGACGAATCGGGCAGGATCACGTTGGGCCGCATGATCCAGCCGGTTCCCAGCGTGGAGCCGTATCCCGAGCCGGACGCGCTCCTCGCAGCACTTGGCGTCGAGAGCTCGCTGCTTCCCGTAGAGCGGTACTACAACGGCGTACCGCACACCTTCGTAGTCCTCCCCTCCCGGGAGGACGTGGCCGCGCTCCGGCCGGACCTGGCCAGGCTCGAGGAGCTCGACGTGAAGGCGAACTGCATCGCCGGGTCCGGGAGCGCCTGGAAGAACCGGATGTTCGCGCCGGGAGCCGGCGTCGCCGAGGATCCGGCGACCGGGTCGGCGGCCGGCCCGCTCGCATGCCACCTCTGTAGGCACGGGCTCGTCGACTGGGGAACGGAAATCGAGATCGAGCAGGGTGTCGAGATCGGCCGGCCGTCACAGCTGTTCGCCGTCGCCCACGGAACGGACGGCACGATCGACCGTGTGGAGGTCGCGGGCTGCGCCGTTGTCGTGGCGCGCGGCGAGTTCAAGCTGTAGCGCGGGTAGCCTGTCGCCGGTGAGCGAGACGCGAACGGCCGCGATCCGTGCGCAGGCGGAGAAGGTGAGGGCGTTCGCGCACGAGATCGAGACCTCGATCCCCGCAATCGCGACGACGATCGACGGCGCGACCTTCTCCTACCAGGCACCGGTCGGCTCGTCCCTCGTCCCCCCTGGTGGCTATGTCGCCCTCGAGTCGGGAGGAAGGCGCGTGCTCGGTCAGGTCGTCACCCAGGAGCTCGTCGTGCGCGAGGGTCCCGAAATAGGTCTTGCGATCGACGGGAGCGGCCTCGAGGCCGAGGACGCGTCATTCGGCGCCCGGGCGCGCGTGCGCCTACGAGTCGTGGAGGGCGAAGGCACCGTGCTCGAGCAGGACGTCGAACCAGTCGTCGATGCCGTGCTCTCGGCCGCGACGCCGGACGAGGTGCGCCGGTATCTGGCAGGCGCAGCTCGGACAACTGCCGGTCTCGAGATCGGAACACTGGCTCTCGTCGACGACGATCTCCCCGCCGTGCTCGAGGGGGCCGGCTTCGACCGCCACACCTTCCTCTGCGGGCAGTCCGGGTCCGGGAAGACGTACTCGCTCGGGGTCGTTCTCGAACGGCTCTTGCTCGAGACGTCGTTGCGGGTGGTGATCCTCGACCCCAACTCCGACTTCGTCCGTCTGCCCGAGGTACGAGCCGACGCTGACCCGGGGCTCGCAGCACGTCTCTCTGCGATCCCGGGGATCGTCGTACGTCGTGTCCACTCCACGCAGCCTGATGAACGTCTCCGGCTCCGCTTCGGCGAGCTGGAGGATGCTGCGCGCGGGGGTGTGCTGCGTCTGGACCCGATCGCCGATCGGGAGGAGTACGCGGAGCTGCAGTACCTGCTGGGCCTCGAGGGGATCTCCGAGACGATCGCGAGATTCGGGTTCGAGGAGGTCGAGGCCGCCGCGGGATCAGAGGGCAAAGCGCTCGTGCGCCGGATCCGGAACCTCGGGGTCGACCAGTGGAAGATCTGGGCCAGGGACCAGCCCGGGTCGGTCCTCGAGGAGCTCCATGAAGACGACTGGAGGGTGCTGGTCATCGACCTCGGGACGCTCGACTCGCCGGGCGAGAGGGACGTCGTGGCCCAGGCCGTTCTCGGTCACCTCTGGGAGCGGCGCCACGAACGCCGCCCCGTCCTTCTCGTCGTCGACGAGGCGCACAACGTGTGCCCGCAGCTGCCCGAGCGCCCGGTGCAGTGGCTCGCGACCGACTACGCCATCCGCATCGCCGCCGAGGGCCGCAAGTTCGGCCTCTACATGCTCGTCAGCTCACAGCGGCCGCAGAAGGTGCACGAGAACGTCCTCTCCCAGTGCGACAACCTGATCCTGATGCGGATGAACTCGACCGCAGACCTCGCCCATCTGACCCACACGTTCTCGTTCGTCCCTGCGAGCTTTCTCGCTCGAGCGACCGGGTTCCGGCAGGGCGAGGCGCTCGTCGCGGGGAAGCTTGCATCGACCCCGGTGTTCGTGCGCTTCGGCGCGAGGATCACCGAAGAGGGCGGCTCGGACGTGCCGGCCGACTGGGCCGCCGCGCGCTGAGACCCTCCTAGGGACGGCGCTTGGCGAGAAGCTCGGTCGCCGCACGTGTGCCTGCTCGCGCGGCCTCGACCGGCTCCGCATCCGACGCGCGGGCGAAGAGATATGCGGCGGAGAACGTATCGCCCGCGCCAGTTGGGTCGACCGGGCCTTCGACATCGACTGCCGGAACGCCGTCGGCGCGGTCCTGCGTGATTACCATCGATCCGCGCGGTCCGAGCGTGACGATGACCTCAGGTATTCCAAGCGAGCGGAGGATCTCGGGGCTCGTGCCCCCGGCGAGCATCTCTGCTTCGGACTCGTCCAGCTTGAGAATCGCGATGAACTTCAGGATGTCGCCGATCTCGCGGTTACTACGTAGAGGGCCGAGCGCGGACGTACGAATGAGGCCTTGCCCGTCGACGAGCAACGTCCTACTATGTTCTGCGAGCGCCGCGAGTGTTCCTCGTGGGAAGTCGCTTCGCAACAGCGCCCCGACGTGGACCCAGCGCGCCTCACCAACGGCCTGTACGGCGTCCTCTGGTGACCACGCATCACCGACGGCCTCGAGGCGCATGATGCGGCGGCCGCTTCGCGTGTAGCGGAATCGAAACTCGGTGGTACTCGCTGATTCGTACCAGGCGACCGGGAGCCCAAACGCCTCCAGCGGTCGCAGCAACAGCTGCCGGTCGGAGGCGGCGCACGCGACTGCGACCCGCGCATCCGCTTCGAGTAGCGCAAGCGCACGGGCGGAGAAGAGGACGGTGCCGCCGGGGCGAGGCGGCGCGTCCTCCACGATGTCGCGCGTGACGTGCCCGATGCTGGCGATCGCCGTCAGGCGGCTGCCGCCCCCGCCTCGGAGCGGCGCGAGAGGGTCGAGCCGCCGAGCACGCGAAGCCGCTCGGGGACGGGCTCGACGCCCCAGCTTCCCTCGATCCTCTCCGGAGTCGCCATCCGGCGAGTGAGGCTAGATGATTGAGCTTGTGATCCCGCGCTACTTCGTCGTCGCCGAGGCGACTCACGAGATCCAGAACCCGACCTCGAAGGAGAAGCTCCTCCTGCTCGGCGCTCGCCTGGGTCTTGGCTCCGACTCACGTGTCCTCGACATTGCTTCGGGGCGAGGCGGGCCCGCGCTGATCCTCGCGGAGGCGTTCGGCTGCGCCGTACGCGGGATCGAGATCGCGGAGGAGTTCCACGCGGTCGCGGTCGAGCGTGCGGCAGCCGCCGGTCTTCTCAGTGGGGCGGACTCCGATCGCCTCTCGTTCGAGCTCGCGGATGCGGCGACCGTGGCGCTCGCGGCGGAGTCCTACGACGCGGCGCTCTGCCTCGGTGCGAGCTTCGTCTACGGCAGCCTCGCGGACACCGTCGACACGCTCGTACCGGCGGTTCGTCCCGGCGGCTATGTCGCTGTCGGCGAGCCGTACTGGCGCCGACTTCCGCTTCCCGAGGACTACCGGGATCGTGGTGACCCCTGGACCACGCTCGAGGGCACGGTGACGATCTTCGAGACGTCCGGGCTTCCGGTCGTATCGGTGATCGCGTCGTCCGAGGACGACTGGGATCGCTACGAGACGCTCCACTGGCGCGCGGTCGAGGAGTGGCTCGCCGAGAACGCGGACGATCCGGACGCGCCGGGCATCCGTGCGCGACACGAGAACCACAAGGACGTCTACCTGCGGTACGGCCGCGAATATCTCGGGTGGGCGATCTTCGTAGGCTGGAAGCGAAGCTAGCGGCGATGGCACATCCGGATCTCCCCGCCGAGCAGGCCTACCTCGATCACGCCTACGAATGCCTCGAGAGCATGCGCCAGGCGCTACTGCGCACGGTCGGCGCCGCCGGGGTCGGCGGCGAGGGTCTCGACATCGCCGCCAGTCGGGTGGAGGCCTGGGTGGATCGCCGGCTCGCTGCGTACGAGGCGGCCGAGCAGATCCTGTGCTTCGGCCGCATCGACGTCGACACCATCGAGCGTTCTCTCTACGTCGGCCGCCGCTGGGTCCACGACGACGCCGGCGTGCTGGTCGTCAACTGGCAGGCACCGGCCGCGCGCCCGTTCTACACCGCGACGCCGGCCGAGCCGCACGGCGTCACCCTCCGGCGCCGCTTCCGCCTGCGCGGCCGGACGCTCACCGGCATCAGCGACGAGGCGCTCGACGGCTCACTCGTCGACGCGGCAAGCGCGGTCGATGACTTCCTGCTGGAGGAGCTCGAGCGCGCGCGAGATGCGCGCATGCGCGACATCGTCGCGACGATCCAGGCCGACCAGTACGGCCTCATCGCGCGCGGGCCAGAGCCGCCGCTCGTCATCCAGGGAGGCCCGGGGACGGGGAAGACCGCGGTCGGCCTCCACCGCGCCAGCTACCTGCTGTTCTCGTATCGGACGGAGCTCCGACGTGTGCTCGTCATTGGCCCGAACCCGGTGTTCATGGACTACGTCTCGCACGTCCTGCCCTCGCTGGGGGAGGACGCGGTGGACCAGCTGGCCGTCGTCGAGCTCGTGTCGGACGCGGCAGTCACGTTCGTCGACCCGCCGGAGGTCGAGCGCCTCAAGGCCGACCCGCGACTTGCCGAGGTCGTGCGCCGTGCGGTCGAGCTGCGCTCGCAGGGTCAGCCCGAGGAGCTCGTCGTGCGGATGGATGGGATGTTCGTCGGCGTGCGCAAGCGCGAGGTGGCAGAGCTCCTCGCCACCGCGCGCGCGGAGGACGGGCTCTCTGCGGCGGCACGCGAGCGCTTCAGGATGAGCGTGCTGCGCCGGTTCTACGCCGACTACGGGGAGACGCTCGGCGGGCAGGCAGTCCGCACGTTCGACGAGGTCGAGCGCGCGCTGCGGAAGGACGGGCTCCTCAACCGGTTTCTCGATGCGACGTGGCCCGCTCCAAGCCCGGAGCGGGTGGTGCGCGGCCTGCTGTCGTCCCGTGAACGCCTCGCAGAAGTGGCGGAAGGGATCCTGGACGAGGACGAGCAGCGCCTCCTGCGGCGCGCGCGGAGCGGGTGGAGCGCGGCCGACCTCCCGCTTCTCGACGAGGCCCGCGAGCTGTTGCGCGGTGACCATGACCGCTATGGGCACGTCATCGTGGACGAGGCGCAGGATCTGACCCCGATGCAGCTGCGGATGGTCGCGCGCCGCGCGGCCGCTTCGTTCACGCTCCTCGGCGACGTCGCCCAGGCGACCGGCCCCGTCTCGTACCGGAGCTGGGACGAGGTCGTCGGCCAGCTTCCAGGCGGCGAGGCGACCGAGATCCGGGAGCTCAGGCACGCCTACCGGGTGCCGCGCGAGATCATGGCGCTCGCGCTTCCTCTGCTCGCGCACATCGCCCCGGACGTCGAGCCGCCGGTGGCGTATCGGGCGGGCGCGGGCGCGCCACGCATCGTTCACTCCGATGAGCCGCTCGACGCCGCGTACGACGAGGCCGCCCGGCTCGCGGGCGAGGAGGGCTTGCTCGCGGTGATCGCCCCGCCCTCGCTCCGCGGTGACGTCGAAGCCACACCGGGCTCGCTGTTCGACGACTCTCGGATCTCGGTGCTCACGCCGCGAGAGGCGAAGGGCATGGAGTTCGACCACGTGATAGTCGTCGAGCCGGCTCTCATCGTCGAGGAAGCCGCGCCGGGGCAGGGACTCCGCGAGCTCTACGTCGCGCTGACGCGGCCGACGACGACGCTCGTGATCGCGCATTCCCGCCCGCTGCCGGCAGAGCTCGGCGTGTAGGGCCGGGCGGGGCGAGATATATCTCGCCCCTACGAGGCGAGGAGACGGCGGAGCACGTACATCAGGATCCCGCCGTGCCTCAGGTACTCCCGCTCGCGCGGTGTGTCGAGCCGCAGCGTGGCACGGAACTCCTTCTCGTCCGCGCGAACCGTCACCTCGCGTGCCTCGGCGTTCTCGACGCCGACGACCGAGAGCTCCTCGCGGCCGCTGAGGCCGAGCGACTCGCGACTCTCCCCGGGCAGGAACTGGAGGGGGAGGATGCCCATCATGAGGAGGTTCGAGCGGTGGATTCGCTCGAAGCTCTCGGCGATCACCGCGCGCACGCCGAGGAGCTTCGGCCCCTTCGCCGCCCAGTCGCGGGACGAGCCCGATCCGTACTCCTTGCCCGCGAGCACGACCAGCGGCACGCCTTCCGCTCGGTAGCGCTCGGAGGCGTCGAAAATCGTCAGTTCGTCACCCGAGGGCAGATGAACAGTCCACGTCCCCTCGGAGCCGGGGACGAGCAGGTTGCGCAGGCGGACGTTCGCGAACGTCCCGCGCACCATGACCTCGTGGTTGCCTCGGCGTGACCCGTAGGAGTTGAAGTCCCTGCGCTCGACTCCGTGCTCGATCAGGTAACGCCCGGCCGGGGAGTCGAGCCGGATGGCTCCTGCCGGCGAGATGTGGTCGGTCGTGACGGAGTCGCCGACGGACACGAGGCAGCGTGCGCCGACGATGTCCTCGACGACGCCGGGCGTGGGAGGCATGCCGTCGAAGTACGGCGGCCGCCGGACGTACGTCGAGGCCGGGTCCCATGCGAAGAGCTCGCCTTCGGGTACCGGCAGCGAGCGCCACGTCTCGTCCCCCGTGAAGACGTCGGCGTACGTCGATCGGAACATCTCCTCGTCGATCGTGGCCTCGATCGTGCGCTGCACGTCCTCGGGCGACGGCCAGATGTCCGCGAGATACACGTCCTGTCCCTCCTTGTCGCGCCCGATCGGCTCGGTGAGCAGATCGAGGTCCATGCGACCCGCCAGCGCGTAGGCCACGACCAGCGGTGGCGAGGCGAGGTAGTTGGCCTTCACCTCGGGATGGATGCGCGCCTCGAAGTTCCTGTTTCCCGAGAGGACGGCGCACGTGACGAGGTCGGCATCCACGACCGCCTTGGAGATCGCGTCCGGCAGCGGCCCGGAGTTGCCGATGCAGGTCGTGCAGCCGTACCCGACCGTGTGGAAGCCCAGCTCCTCGAGGTACGAGGTCAGTCCGGCGCGGTCGTAGTACTGGGTCACGACCTTCGAGCCCGGCGCGAGGCTCGACTTCACCCACGGCTTGCGCTCGAGCCCGCGCTCGACCGCATTCTTCGCCAGCAGGCCGGCTCCCACCATGACGGCGGGGTTCGACGTGTTCGTGCAGGAGGTGATCGCGGCGATCACGACCGAGCCGTGCTCGAGCTCGAACGTCTCCCCGTCTATCGAGACCTCGACGCCGCTCGGCATCTCTGCGACCGCGGTTGGCGCCACGGGAACGCGGGGCCCCGCCTCTGCGGGCTCGTGTCCGGGCGCCGCCGACGCGACCGGGTCGCTAGCCGGGAAGCTCTCCGCGACCGCTTCGTCGTGCGCGTTGCCGTAGTCGACGCCGAAGCTCGGCAACGCTTCCAGGAAGGCCTCCTTCGCCTGGCGGAGGGGCACGCGGTCCTGAGGTCGGCGCGGCCCCGCGAGCGAGGGCTCCACCGTCGCCAGGTCGAGCTCGACCACCCGTGTGTACGTCGGCGCGTCGTCGGGGTCGTGCCAGAAGCCGTTCTCCTTGCAGTACGCCTCGACGAGAGCGATGCGCTCCGGCGAGCGCCCCGTGAGGCGCAGGTAGCGCACGGTCTCGGCGTCGACGGGGAAGAAGCCGCACGTCGCGCCGTACTCGGGCGACATGTTTCCGATCGTGGCGCGGTCGGCGAGCGGCAGCCCGGCGAGCCCGTGCCCGAAGTACTCGACGAACTTCCCGACGACGCCGGTCTCGCGCAGGATCTGCGTCACAGTGAGGACGAGGTCCGTGGCGGTGGCGCCTTCGGGCAGCTTGCCCTGGAGCTTGAAGCCGACGACCTGAGGGACGAGCATCGAAACGGCCTCGCCCAGCATGGCCGCCTCCGCCTCGATTCCGCCGACGCCCCAACCGAGCACCCCGAGGCCGTTGATCATCGTCGTGTGCGAGTCCGTTCCGAGCAGCGTGTCCGGGAATGCGACTCCGTCGCGCTCCTCGACCACGCGCGCGAGGAACTCGAGGTTCACCTGATGGACGATGCCCGTCGCGGGCGGGACGACCTTGAAGTTAGCGAACCCACCCTGCCCCCAGCGCAGGAACGCGTAGCGCTCCTGGTTTCGTTCGAACTCGAGCTCGGAGTTCCGCTGGATCGCGAACGGCGTGGCGAACTCGTCCACCTGCACCGAGTGGTCGATCACGAGCTCGGACGGGAGCTGCGGGTTGATCGAGTTCGAGTCGCCCCCGAGGTCCGACATGGCGTTCCGCATGGCCGCGAGATCGACGATCGCCGGCACGCCGGTGAAGTCCTGGTGCAGCACGCGTCCGGGGTTGAACGAGATGGCCTGCGACGGCTCTGCGGCGGCGACCCACCCGGCGACGGCCTCCACGTCGGCGGCGGTCACCGTCGCGCCGTCCTCGTTGCGCAGTACGTTCTCGAGGAGGATCCGCAGGGTGTACGGGAGTCGGAGCACGTCGAAGCGCTCCTGGAGAGCGTCGATCCGGAAGACGTCGACCTCGCGTCCGCCGACGGCCAAACGCGAGCGTGCGCCAAAGCTGTCGGGATGCGCGGTTCCGGTCCTCATCCCTGCCGATTCAAGCAGCTTCGAGCCACTCACCCGATCGATTCCGCGCTCCGTGAGGGTCGGGCGTTGCGGGTCGAAGTGGCGCAGCACCGCCTGCGCGTACGGCCGTCCGACGCGGAGCCCGTACGTGGCGAAGCCCTCGTCGCGAACCGGCCTCAGGTCCTCGGTGTAGGGATCGAGGACGTGCTGGCGGCCGACCTTCCGCGCCGAGTTGAAGAAGGCCAGCCCGATGCCGACGGAGACCTCGAGCATGCTCCGCTGCTCGCGGTCGGCCTCGGCGCGGAGACCTGCATACGCCGCCCCAAGCTCAGCCGGAGTGGGAAGCTCTTCCGCGTTCTCCCGGAGATCCGAGAGCGATCGTCGGAGCGCTTCGACCTCGAGCGGTGGAAGGTCGATGAGCCGGGCGCTCGTGCCGCTCGCCCCCTCGAGCGCCGAGAGCAGCTCGTCCACCGACCTGAGCTCGGCGTCTGCTGCCACCACACCGGCCTGCTTGAGCTCCGCGACCAGCGCATCGAGGTAGACCCGGGTTCCGTGCGTCACGTCCGCGGCGGCTGCGAGCAGCCAGAGCGGGGAGAAGCCGAATGCGAAGATCGAGCCGAGCTCGACGACGTTGCCTGCGCTCTTGCGGACCGCGAGCTTCCCCGGCGACGGCTCGAACTCGCCGGCGACGGCTTCCGTGGGACGATCGACGCCTCCGACCAGCTCGACCGTTATCCGCAGAAGGTTCTTCGCCGTCGCCTCGTAGAGTCGCGAGCGACGAACGAGTCTCGGGAGGACGAGCTCGGCGGTCTCGTGCACCGTCCCGCCGGTTGCGGCTGCGAGCGCACGGACGAGCCGCTCCGGCAACGAGGCGAGGAACCGGGTGACGCGATTCACTCGGTCAGCTCTCGGGGGCGACAGCGTCCGCCTCGGCGCCCACCGAGATCCCGCCGAACAGAGCGAAGCCGTCAATCGTGAGGCGTGGTGCGTCTGGGTGCTCCCGGGGCGGAACGCCGATCGATATGCCCCCTATCGGCGCGTGGGCGGTCGACTCGACGTGCCACTCCGGCGGGACCTTGATGGCGATGCCGCCCCAGAGCGCGTGCACCGTCAGATGCGCGTCGGAAGCGAGTTCGGCGCTGCGGAGGTCTACGGCGATCCCGCCGTACCACGCGAACATCGAGCCGCCTCGGAACGCGCCGGAACGGCTCTCGAGCTTGATGCCGTCGAAAATGGCCACCAACGCCACCTCGTCGCTCGAGGCGTCCCCGCGCGACCGCAGTATCCGCTTCAGGATCCGCGCCGAGGTGAAGATCCCTGCCCAGAAGCCGACGATGACGAGGACTAGCGAACGAAGAACTCTCATTCCGTCACGAGCGTACCGGCGGCTAGCATGCCCGCGATGGAGGCTGACGCGATCCATGCCCTGCTACAGCAGGCGTTTCCGGAAGCCCTCGAGCTGACAGTCGAGGACCGCACCGGTACGGGCGATCACTTTCAGGTCACTCTGGCGAGCCCCTCCTTCGACGGCCTGCCGCTGCTCGAGCAGCACCGGCGGGTTAACGACGCGCTCGCCGCGCCACTCGGCGACGGCTCCATCCACGAGCTCAGGATCAAGACGAAAGGAACGGCATGAGGACGCTGAACGAACAGATCTCGGAGGTCATAGAGCAGGAGCCGGTCGCCCTTTTCATGAAGGGCACGCCTCAGGCGATCATGTGCGGGAACTCGCACCGCGCCCTCGCGGCGCTCGGCGCGGCAGGAGCGCCCGTCACGGCGGTGGACATCCTTCCGGATCCCCGTATCCGCGAGGAGCTGTCGTCGATCTCCGGGTGGCCCACGATCCCCCAGGTGTTCGTGAACGGCGAGCTCATCGGCGGCGCCGACATCGCCGAGGAGCTGCTCGCCTCGGGTGAGCTCGAGCGCAAGCTCGACGACGCGCTCGGGGCGGACCGCTCCCGAGACGTCAAGGTCGTCGCGCTCGAAGTCGCCACGTAGGGGCGAGATCGCTCGCCCTATGCAGCGATGCCGATGCGCGTTGCGAGATCGCGTGAGATCGCGTGGTCTCCGCTCGCGGTTCGGAGCGTCACCGGCCCCGAGAAGGGCGCCTGCATCACGACCTCTACATCAGACCCTGGCACCAGCCCGAGCTCGGTGAGGTAGCGAAGCAACTCCGGATCGCCGTCCGGGACGCGGGAGACCGACCCTCGCTCGCCCGCCTCGAGCTCGGCGAGCGTGCGGTCGCGCCCGGCATCGACGCGTAACTCCGCGTCCGGGATCGGGTCGCCGTGCGGGTCGTGCGTCGGATAGCCGAGCTCCGCGTCGATCTTCGCCTCGAGCTCCTCCGAGAGCGCGTGCTCGAGCCGATCAGCCTCGGCGTGCACCTCGTCCAGGGCGAGGCCCAGCCGGTCGGCGAGATAGCGCTCGAGCAGGCGATGGTGCCGTAGGACCTCGAGCGCTCCGCGGCGCCCCTCTTCGGTCAGCACGACACCCCGATACGGAGCGCGCTCGACGAGGCCGAGCTCTGCGAGGCGCTTCGTCATCGCGGTCGCAGACGGCGCGCTCACCCGCATCCGATCCGCTAGCGCCGAGGTCGTCACCCGCTCGCCTGCCGACTCGAGGGCGTAGATGCCCTTCAGGTAGTCCTGGACGGCGTCGGTGAGCTCGTTGGTTGCCGGCATACACCTTTGAGAGTACACTGAGGTTCGGTTTTAGTCATGTCTAAAAACCGCCTCACACGCAAGACTTTGCTCGCCGCGGCCGCGCCCATCGCGGCCGCTCCGCTCGTGGGGAAGCTCGCCTTCGAAGGGAGCGCCCAGGCTGGGGCAGAGGCGGGAGCGACCACGCATGACCACTCCTCCCACACGCATCCCAGAGAACCTGCGAGCCATCTTGGAGGAGCCGCGCAAGGGCACGCCGCGATGTTCGGCGCCGAGGTGCCCGCGGTCGGCGGCCCCAACGACCTCGATTCGGTCCTCTTCCCGCCCGCGGCACGGCCGTATCGACGCGGGCGCGTGAGCCAGCACACGCTGGTCGCGGTCGACAACGACCTCGAGGTCGCACCGGGCGTCTTCTTCCCGGCGTGGACGTACAACGGCACGGCGCCCGGTCCAGTGATCCGCGCGACGGAGGGCGACCTGCTGCGCGTGCGCTTCCGGAACGAGGGATCGCATCCGCACACGATCCACTTCCACGGTATCCACCCGTCGAACATGGACGGCGTCTTCGAGATCGTCGAGCCCGGCGGGAACTTCACCTACGAGTTCGAGGCGCGGCCCGCAGGGCTCCACCTCTATCACTGTCACGCGACGCCGCTGAAGAAGCACATCCACAAGGGTCTCTACGGGGCGTTCATCATCGACCCACGAGAGCCGCGTCCACCCGCCAAGGAGCTCGTCATGGTGATGAACGGCTTCGACACGGACGCGGACGGCGAGAACAACTTCTACACCGTGAACGGGCGCTCGTTCTACTACGCGCGTTATCCGATTCGCGTCCGGCGCTCGGAGCTCGTGCGGATCTACCTCGCCAACCTGACTGAGTTCGACCTGATCAACTCGTTCCACCTCCACGGTGACTTCTTCCGGTACCAGCCGACCGGCACCGGCGATAACTGGGAGTACACGGACACGGTGATGCAGTGCCAGGGCCAGCGCGGGGTCATCGAGATCCAGTTCGCCAACACGGGGCGCTTCATGTTCCACGCGCACCAGTCGGAGTTCGCCGAGCTCGGTTGGATGGGCTTCTTCGAGGTCGTCGACTAGTGGAAGCCGGAGCCGCGCCCAGCTCCGGCCGTCTCGGCTGGCGGCTGTGGGCACTCGTCCCGATCCTGCTGCTCGCGCTCGTGGTCGGGGCGGTCTCGACGAGCGGCTCCTGGTTCGCCGAGCTGATCGGCCAGAATCCGCCCCCCGCCGACGAGTTCGACATCCGGCGGGTCGAGTTCTCGCCCGGCGAGATCCGGATTCTCGTCCGGAATCCTCAGGCCGACGATCTGACCATCGCGAACGTCAACGTCGACGACGCGATCGTCCATTTCACGGTCGACGGTCCAACCACGCTCGGCCGGCTCCGCTCGAGCACGATCGTCGTCCCGTACGACTGGGTCGAGGAGGACCCGATCACAGTCGGTGTCACCAGCTCGACGGGGATCCAGACCGTCGAGGAGATTCCGGCGGCGATCGCCACGCCGGAGCCTTCGCTCGACAGCTTCTTCGGATACGCGCTCATCGGGCTGCTCGTCGGCGTCCTTCCCGTTGCGTTGGGGCTGCTCTGGCTGCCAGCGTTGCGTCATGCGAGCGCTGCCTGGCTGGCCGCCTTCATGGCGTTCACGGCCGGCTTGCTCGTCTTCCTCGGGCTCGAGGCGCTCGCCGAGGCCTTCGAGTTCCAGGCGCTGCTTCCGGCCGCGCTCGGCGGGACCGGTCTCGTCTTGCTCGGCGTGGCGTTGAGCTTCCTCGGCATGACCGCGCTCTCGGGCAGGCTCAGCCGCGGTGGCGAGGCTGCGGGCCTCTCGCTCGCGCTCCTCGTCGCGATCGGCATCGGCGTCCACAACCTGGGAGAAGGACTGGCGATCGGGGCCTCGTTCGCGGTCGGCGAGCTCCAGCTCGGAACGTTCCTGATCATCGGCTTCATGATCCACAACGTCACCGAGGGGCTCGGCATCGCCACGCCAATCGCCAAGACGCGAGTCACGCTGCTCGCGCTTGCCGGTCTCGCAGTCATCGCAGGGGCACCGACGGTCCTCGGAGCCTGGATCGGCGGCTACACGACGAGCGATGTTCTCGCCGCGCTCTTCTTCGCGATTGCGGCCGGGGCCGCGTTCCAGGTCGTCCTCGAGGTCGGTCGCTATGTCGGACGCCACGCACCGGGCGGCCTGCGCTCCGGGTACGCGATCGGTGGCTTCCTAGCAGGCATCGCAGCGATGTACGTGACAGGTATCCTTGCCGGCTGATTTCGGCTGACCGTACGGTCAACCACGCGCAACTCGGATTTAACGGCGGCTAACCGCCGGTTCATCCGCGGCTCTCTATAACAAGAACCCGCATGTCTTCGTCGCTACGCCCGTTCGCCTCTCTCTTCGTGGCCGCCGTTCTCGGCGGTGGCGTCGCCGTAGCAGCGGTGGCTCTCATCGGCGGATTCGCCGAGAGCACCACGATCGTGACGGAGACAGTCGAGCCGCCGAGCAGGACAGCCATTTCGTCGCCTTCCGGGGCGATGAGCGTGAACGAGATCTACGAGCGTGCCGCGCCCGGAGTCGTCCAGATCACCTCGAGCGGGCGCACGGGCGTCTCGACTACGACGGGTACCGACCAGCAGGCGCTCGGCTCCGGGTTCGTCATGGACAAGAGCGGCCACATCGTCACGAACTACCACGTCGTCCAGAGCGCAGAGCGCATCACAGTCGGTTTCTCGAATCAGGACACGGTCGAGGCGAGGCTCCTCGGCTCGGATCCGTCGACCGACCTCGCTGTCCTGAGCGTCGACGTGAACGCGAACGCGCTCCGTCCGCTTCCGCTCGGCAACTCGGACGACGTCGAAGTCGGCGACCAGGTCGTCGCGATCGGCAACCCGTTCGGGCTCGACCGCACTGCGACCGCCGGCATCGTCAGCGGTGTCCAGAGACTCATCACTGCCCCGAACCAGTTCACGATCGATCACGTGATCCAGACGGATGCGCCGATCAACAGGGGCAACTCCGGTGGGCCGCTGCTCAACGCCAGTGGCCAGGTCATCGGCGTCAACACCCAGATCGAGACCGGGGGCTTCAACTCGGGCAACGTCGGGATCGGGTTTGCGGTACCGGCGAACACGGTGAAGAACGTCGTCGGGCAGATTCTCCGCACCGGCCGCGTCGACCATCCGCACCTCGGGATTCGGGGCCACGCTCTCTCCTCGGAGCTCGCTGACACGTTCCACCTCCCCGTCGACGAGGGTGTCCTCGTCGAGGAGGTCACGGACGGCAGCGGCGCGGATCGCGCCGGGCTCCGGAAGGGCGACACCGATGTCGTCGTCTCCGGTGAGACGTACATCCTCGGAGGCGACATCATCGTCGCTGCCGACGGCAAGAAGGTTTCCTCAATCGAAGAACTCCGCGACGCGATTGCCGCCCGCAAGCCGGGCGCCAGGATCAAGCTGCAGATCTACCGCGGCGCGAACAAGACGAGCGTGAACGTTACGCTCGGGCGGCGGCCCGCTTCCCCCCAGGGCTAGTCGCCATCAGGCCCCGGTCAGTCCGGGGCCTGACTTCTCATCGGCAAGGGGTCCGACCGCCTGCCCGGACCCCTGCCGGCCTTCCCCGGACTGAGCCGCCCACTGTGCGTGGCGCGCGAGCTCCTCGTCCGTGAGTCTGTACCCGCGCTCGATGAGCGCCCGCTTGGCCTCCTGCGACCACTCGCTGCGAAATGTGGGGTCGAGGCCGTCGTCGCCAGGTGTCGCGCGAACGACGATCCGCTCGACCGGTCGATCGTGGCGGAACGGGAAGCTCGCCTGCGCGAAGAGCTCGTCGAGATCGGACGCGAGTCGGCGCCTGCGCCAGGGCGGCGCTGCCGAGACCGCTGTGTCGACTACCGACTCCCGAAGTTCGTTGAGCGCGCGAGCCGACGCTTCGCGCTCGCCGGAGAGGCGCTCTTCGACGACGGTGTTCCGGGCGACCGCAACGCGCATGAGCCGGATGATCAGCTCCGGGTAGTGCGCGGGCTCGCCCCGGCGCGAGCGTTCCTCTGCGAGCCGAACCTCCGCCAGGAGCGCGCGCACCGGGGGCACGGCACGAAAGCGGTCGAGGCGTTCGCGCAAGCGGGCGAGAAATGCGACGTCTGTCGGTGGGTAGCTCGCGAGGTACCGAAACGCGACGATCTCCTCCACGCTCGGGTTCGCCTCCGCGTGCTCGAGCGGGAAGTTCCTGACCCAGCCGCCGTCCGTCGCAACGACGTCGTCGATGCGAATCGGAAGCACGAGGGCACTTACGGCAGCAGACGCGAGGATCGCGCGTCCCATCGTCTCGGGAGAGGTCGAATGGGACGGATACGCGAGCTCGAAGTGGCGTTCCGTGTCCGCGTCGAGGTGCTGGCTCACGTCGGTCGCGAAGACGACGAGCTCGACTTCGGATTCGCTGAGGGCTTTGCCGAGCTCTTCGGCGCCCCCGAGCCGGCTGGCGATCGTCTCGGGCAGCGTGTAGTCGTGGAGCCCGCCGAGCGGCAGCTCCCACAGCCGCCGCGGACGAAAAACGTCCTCCGCCTGCAGCGCGAGCATGAATGCCTCGAGCTCGTCGAGCCGGTCGAGCGCCGCCATCGTCCCCGACAGCGCGCCGGCCGAGGTGCCGTAGATCCAGCCGACTCGCGGCCAGAACGTCGTCTCGCGCAACCGTCTCAGAAAGCCCAGCTCGAGGAGTACGCCGTTGATGCCTCCTCCCGAGAGGACCAGTGCTGCGTCGCGCGGGTGAGCCACGACCACGCGGCTATTGTGACGGCGTGGAGCCTGAGATTCGGCGCGGCGGGTCGGTGCTTCACGACACCGACGAGGAGACCGTCGAGGAGCTCTGGCAGGACGATGACGACGGCGACCACTCGGGGTGGTTCTGCGTGAGCACGGATCCGTTCCCGTGCCCCGCCGCCGGATGCACATTCGTCGCGGAGTTCATGACCGCTGCGCACCTCGTCCTGGTCTGGGAGGAGCGGGACGATCCGAACCTCCTCTGGCACGCCCAACGTGCCAAGGACGTCGGCCGGAATCCGAGGGTCGTCTCGTACGAGGGTTCGTTCGGTCCGAGCGCCTCGTACTACGCCTGGGAGGCTGCCGGCCGCCCGGTGCACGGAGTCAAGCGTCCAGCCGAGACCTAGCTCTCGTGCAGATGACACCGACACCGGTGTAAGTAGTTAGCTGGTGTTGCGCTTGAGCTCCCCCCGGGGTACGTTTGAAGCGTGACGGGCGATCGTTTCCAGCCCGCGGGGCGTGCTCCGGCGCCGCCCCCGCTCGACCTCGTGCAGGACTTCGTGAACACGGAGATCCCGGAGTGGGAGCGTGACGACATCGCGACGCCCGCCGAGCTCGAGGGCTGGTTCCGTGAACGCGGGCTGTTGGGCGCCGCTGAGTCCGTAACCCCCGAGGAGCACGCAGCAGCACGCGAGTTGCGAGCCGTCCTGAGGAAGCTGGCTCTGCTCAACTCGGTGGGCGCGGGCCCCGACGACTCCGTGCGAAGGCTGTTTCGGTCCGCGCTCTCGCCAGTTTCGTTTCGCGTCGAGCTCGCCGCTGACGGCGCCGTGCGGATCGAGCCCCTGGGGACGGGCGGAGCTCGTGCCCTCGGAGCGATCGCGGCGACGGTCGCCGAAGCACGGGCGTCCGGATCCTGGCGACGCATGAAAGCCTGCTGCAAGCAGAGCTGCGAGTGGCTCTTCTTCGATGCCTCACGCAACTGCTCGTCGCGTTGGTGCTCGATGTCCATCTGCGGGAACCGGACCAAGACGAGCGAGTACCGCCGCAGGCGAAAGGCCTCATCGTGAGAGCGGCGACCTACGTCGCCTGGCTCGCGTGCCGACGTGCGCGACGCCCCGAGAGCGGTGCCTTCGTCGCGGCGCTCGGGCTCGCGGTAGCTGCCGCAGTGCTCGCCGGGGTGCTGACCGGGGTGACGATCGCGGCCGACCGGGCGACGGCTCAGGCCGTCGAGCGAATTCCTGCCTCAGCGCGTGCCGTTCGCGCAGTCTGGTTCGGTGTTCCCGCGAATCAGGCCGAAACACAGCCGGTGCTCGACCGGCGCGTGCGGGAGACCCTTTCCGACCTGTCGCTCCCCGGGCCGACACCGCTCGTGCTCATGCGTGAAAGCACGATCGCAGGGCACTTCGTCGGTCTCGCCGGCGTGGACGGCCTCGCGCCGCATGTGATCGTCCGCTCGGGCCGGCTGCCGAATCGGTGCACGCCCGACAGGTGCGAGGTGCTTCGCCTCAGAGGCCGCGGAGCGTTGCCGAACGCACCCGGCCTGCGACTCGTCGAGGTCGGAACGGGCACGCTCCGCTCGCGTCAGCTCTTCGGTGACTTCATCGAGCCAACCGACAGCGCGGCGGCCGACGCCGAGGTTGCGCCTGCTCTGCGTGACGCCGGGCGCTACCACAGGCCTCCTCCGGCGCCGCTCGTCGTCGCCGAGGGCGTCGCCGCACTCGCTGCGTCACCGGCCGCGGCGCGGACGTATCGGAGCTACGCCTGGGTCTGGCCACTCGCTTCCGGGTCCCCGAGGCTCTGGGAACTCGACGACCTGATCGGCCGCGTGGAGCGAGCTCGAGCAGCGCTCGCCGTGACCGGAGCGACCGTCGTCGCCCCCGAGCAGGAGCTACGCGACGCCGAAGCGCGAGCGAACGTCAGCTCGCGCCGTCTCCTGCTCGTAGGTGGCGAGGCGGCGGCGCTGCTGCTCGCATTCGCTCTCCTCGCTGCACGCGGAATGCGCCGTGATCTCGGAGATGCACGGGTCCGCCTCACGTGGTACGGGGCAAGGCGCTGGCAGCTGGGGCTTCTGACCATCGTCGAGAGTGGGCTCGCCGCCATTGTCGGCGTGCTGGTCGGCTGGGCTGTCGGCACCGCCGCGGGCATCGTCGTCACGCAGCTTGCCGAGGCGCCGACGACCCCGGTCCTCCTGCGTAGCGTCGTCTCTCCCGGCGGTCTCGCGCTCGCGCTCACGCTCGCACTCGTCACGACCGCCCTGATCGCTCTCGCGGTCACCGTTCGTGGGCGCGACGGCTCCCGTCTCGGAGCACCGGAGATCGTTGCCGTGGTTGCCGTGGTGGTCATCGCCGTAGCGCTCCTGGGCGGCGCGCTCGACGACGAGCGTCTGGCGCGCGCCGAAGGCCCCGCGCTGATGCTCCTCGTCCTGCCGGGGCTCGTCGTGCTCGTGGCCGCGATCGTCGTTGCCCGCGTCTTTCCCTGGCTCGCGCGCACGGTTGCGACCCGCGTCCGGTCCCCGCTCTCGCTCCGCCTCGCCGCGCTCGGATTGGGCCGTGCCCCCGGGACCGCGGTAGTCACCGTGGCGTTCCTCACGATCGCCTTCGGGCTCGCGCTGCTCGCCGAGGGTTACCGCGCGACTCTTGCTCGGGGGGAGCGCGAGCAGGCTGCATTTCAAGTGCCCCTCGACGCGACGATCCGTGAGGACTTCGGGTCGCTCGTCCGAGTGTTCGACGCCGCGCCGCTCGAGCGCTACAGCGCCGTGGCCGGAGGCGATGGCTCGGCACATCCGATCTTGCGGGTGACGGCGAGTGCTGGACGCGCGGAGCAGGTGACCGGCGTGACGGTTCTCGGGGTCGACCGGGACGTTATCGAGCGGCTCGGCGTCTGGCGCTCCGAGTGGGGTTCGGGCGCATCGCGCCGCGAGGTCGCTGACCTGGTCGCTCCCGGCAGCGGGCTTCTCACCTTGCGGGGGGTTACGAGCCGTACTGGCGAGCTGCAGCTGGCCGTCGGGCCGAACCTCGTCTCGTTCGAGGCAGTCGTCGAGACTCCCGACGGCGAGTTTCGTCGCGTCGAGCTCGGCTCTGCGAACGCGGATCGCGGGACAGTCCTCGCCGGGCGGGTCCCTCCCGGGTCGCGGCTCGTCTCGCTCGAGGTTCGGCCGCCACCACGGCTGATCGAAGGTGGCGCGAACGCCGGGATCGCGTTCAGCGGATCAGTCGCGCTCTCGGGCTCTCTCGGGCGCCGTCTGCGGAGCTGGGTGGGCATCGACGGGGTCGAGGTGCGCCGCTCCGAGAGCGGCATCGAGTTGCGCTACGTGCTGACGCCGCAGCGGATCGGGCGGATACGTGCGCGACAGGCCACCGACGCCACCCCCCCGAACGTCGTTGTCAGTCCGCATCTGGCAGAGCTGGCAGGTGGAGTGGGCGGATCGCTTCCGCTCCGCGTCGCCGGGGCGGTGGTCCCGGTCCGGATCGCGGGCGTCGTCGAGCGTTTCCCGGGAACCGAGGACGACGTCGTCGTCGGCGACCGGAGCGCGCTCACGACGGCGGTAAATGCCGCCGCACCGGGGGCGGCAAGGGAGAACGAGGTATGGCTCGACGCATCGGACGAGCAGTTGTCGGACACATTGGAGGCACTCGGGCGCCCGCCGTTCCACGTGCTCGACGTGGCGACGCGGGCCGGTCTCGAGGAGGAGGCGCGTCGCGACCCGCTTGCGCACGGCACGCTGCTCGCTCTGGGGGCTGCCGCGCTCATGGCGCTCGTGCTCGCAGCGATCGGCCTCGCGCTCGCAGTGCGTGCGGACCTGAGAGACGACCGGAGCGAGCTGTACGAGCTCGAGGCTCAGGGCGCATCTCCCTCGCTGCTGCGCCGGGTGATCCGTTCGCGTGCCCTCGCGGTGGCGATCGCCGGATTGCTCGCCGGCGCCGTAACTGGTGCGGCGCTCGTCACGCTCGTCACCCGCGTCGTCTCGGTGACGGCTCGCGGCGGCTTCGCCGAGCCTCCCCTTGCGCCGACTGTCGATCCGTTCGTCGTCTGTGCCGGTGTGGCCGCATATGCCCTGCTTGCCGGGCTGCTCGTCGGAGTCATGACGAGACGCGCCTTTCAGGAGTCACGCGGGCCCGTTGCGGAGAGGCTCTGACGTGGCTCTCCTGGTCGACGCCCGCGAGCTCTTCGCCGTCTACCCGTCTCCGTCCGGAGGTGTGGCTGCCCTGCGCGGTCTCAGCTTCTCAGTGGCCGAGCGGGAGCTGTGTGTCGTGCTCGGTCCGAGCGGATCCGGGAAGACGACGCTGATGCGCATGCTCGCCGGGCTCGAGCGGCCTTCCGCGGGATCGGTCGCCGTCGCGGGACTCGATCTCGGGCGGGCATCCGGCCGTCAGCTCGCGAACCATCGCAGCCGCGTGCTGGGCTACGCGGACCAGCACTACTGGCGTGCGCTAGCCGGCGAGCTCACGACAGAGGAGCTCGTGGGCGTTCCGCTCGGGCTCTCCGCCACGAACGCGCGCGAGCGGCTTCGGCGAGCTCACGAGCTTCTCGAGCGAGTTGGGTTGCTCGATCGAGCGACCGCGCGACCCGGAGAGCTGTCGGGCGGCGAGCAGCAGCGCATCGCCTTGTGCGCGGCACTCGCTCATAGCCCTCGGCTCCTTCTCGCGGACGAGCCGACCGGCGAGCTCGACGAGCAGGCCGCGAACGACATCAACGAGCTCATCCGGGAGCTCGTACGCGAGCACGGGGCAACCGCAGTCGTCGTGAGCCACGATCCGGCGTCGACCGAGATGGCGGATCGGGTCGTGCACATCCGCGACGGCCGGGTGAGCGAGGAACGGCAAGGTGCGGCGGAGACGGTCGTCATCGGGACGGGTGGATGGCTCCGCGTCCCCGAAGACGTGTTGCGGGCTGCCGGGATCGGAGACCGCGCCGTCCTGGAGTCGAGCAACGGCACCGTCCAGCTGCGAGCCGCAGGCTCGGACGACGT
This sequence comes from uncultured Actinomycetes bacterium, assembly GCA_963736295.1. Classification (GTDB taxonomy): domain Bacteria; phylum Actinomycetota; class Thermoleophilia; order Gaiellales; family Gaiellaceae; genus GMQP-bins7. The sequence goes on along the minus strand of CAVTOH010000004.1, from coordinate 1,449,069 downwards.
TCCTTCCAGGCCGGCGCCTGTCGGCGCGGTGGGCGTCCGCGGCATGGAGCTCGAAGCGCGCGGGATCTCGCGTCGGTACGGCGAGCAGCCGGTCTTCGAAGATCTCGCCGTTCGACTCCTCCCGGGCCAGCTCACGGTCGTCACCGGTCCCTCCGGGTCTGGGAAGTCGACTCTCTTCGCGCTCCTGGCCGGCCTCGATCTGCCCGACGAGGGTGAGGTCGTGCTCGGAGACGTGGTGGTCTCCTCGCTCGACCGATCGGCCCGGGCCGCGCTCCGGAGCGCGGAGATCGCCGTCGTCGGCCAGGCGGCGAGCCTGCTCGACTACCTCACGGCGGCGGAGAACGTCGACCTTGCGCTCGCGCTTCGCGGCACCCATGGCGTCGAGGCGGCAGATCGCGCCGCCGAGGCGCTCGCGGCAGTCGGGCTCGCCGAGCACGGCGACCGTCATGCGGGCGTGCTGTCCGCGGGCCAGCGCGAGCGTGTGGCGCTGGCGCGGGCGTTCGCAGCCCGCACACCGGTGGTGCTCGCCGACGAGCCCACCGCGAGGCTCGACGGAGCGGCGACGCTGGCGATCGGACAGTTGCTCGCCGAGCTCGCACACACGTACGGATCGACGGTGGTCTGTGCGACGCACGACCCGCTGCTCGTCGAGCTCGCAGATCGCGAGGTCCGGCTGCGCGAGTCGGTCGCGGTAGCATCGGCGTGATGGCGACTGTCACCGAAACCCTGCATGTGACAGGAATCCGCTGCGAGCGCTGCGTCGGTCGCCTCGCGCACGCGCTTCGCGGCCATGATGGGCTCGAGTCGGCGAACGCGAACCTCGTCGGGGACGTGACCCTCGCCTGGGACGACGATCGCACCTCACGAGAGGCGATCCTCGAGGCCATGGCTCGCGCAGGCTTCAGGGAATCCGAGTAGCGGCCGGGAATACCCTGCTAACGCGGCTCGTTGCAGGCTCCTGTAACGCACGGGTACGGTAGCTCGGTGAGTGAGCCGGAGCCGTCCACCGAAGCCAGGCGCATCGCTGCCGAAGCGCGCGACCGCGTCCGCTTCGAAGAGGATGCCCTGGCGCTTGCGGATCAGATCTACCGCGTTGCACGAAGACTCGTCGGTTCGCGCGAGGAGGCCGAGGATCTTGTACAGGAGACGTATGCGAGAGCATTCCGGAGCTGGCGCTCCTTCACGCCGGGGACGAACCTGCGCGCGTGGCTCTTCCGTATCCTCACGAACCTCAACCTCGACCGTGGACGACGAATCCAGCGAACCCCCGACATGCAGCCACTCGAGGAGAGCGACTACTACCTCGCGAACAAGCTTGCGTCCGCTGGGGGCGAGGAGGTGCTCGAACAGGAGCACGTCGTCGACCGTTTGTCGCAAGATTCCATCGTGAAGGCGCTCGCCGACATCCAGCCTCAGTTCCGGGACGTGGTCGTGCTCGTCGACATCGGCGACTTCACCTACGCGGATGCGGCGCAGATCCTGGACATTCCGATGGGCACCGTGATGTCGCGACTCCATCGTGGCAGGAGGGCGCTGAAGCAACATCTCGCCGAGGAGACACTCGCGTGATGGAACGCGACCCGTGCGATCGCTGCGAGGAGCTCATGCAGGATTTCCTCGACCGGACGCTGACCGATCCGGAGTGGCGTGAGGCGGAGACGCATCTCGTGGGATGCGAGTACTGCGCCCGCCGCTACCGCTTCGAGGAGACGCTCAGGCGCTACGTGAAGACGAGCGCGGTCGAACGCATGCCGCCGGGCCTCATGGCGAAGCTCGAGGAGCTGCGCGGGCTCGATGCGACCGCCTAGAGCTGGTCGCGAAGCTCGGCAGGCAGGTCCTCGGGCACGTCGACGTCGCCGGGCGAACCGAGGTCGTCACACGGCACCAGCCGCGCCGGCAGCGAGCGAAGACCGTCGTCCGGCGTGCTGTGCCAGTACTCGTGGCCGACTGCGACCGGGTGCCCGCGGTCTCCTCCGTAGGACGCCGCCACGATTCCGCCATGATCGCGCCAGGCGTCGAGCACTCGCGTGACGCTCTCAGGCGCAAGGCCGGGCCCGTCCGCGAGCACGACCACAGCCACGTCGACCTGGTCGTCCAGCGCCTCGAGCCCGCACCGAAGTGACGCGCCCGGCCCTTCCGACCAGTGCGGACAGCGAACGAGCCGCGTGGGCGTGCCTTGTAACACTGTGTTGCCTGGCAGCTCGAGCCGATGCGCGCCCTCGACGACCACGACCTCGTCCACGGGCGCCTCGGCGAGGCGCGCGAGAATCGCGGGGAGCATGAGGCGCTGCTTCGGCGCGCCGAAGCGAGTCGCTTCGCCCGCGGCCAACACCACCGCCGCGGTGGCCATCAGCTCTCGGTGACGGTGACGCTCGAGACGACGACGGGCTGGGTGGGAGGGCCGTCGCCCTGGCCGAGCGCTTCGATCAGCTCGACAGTGTCCATGCCCTCCGTGACCTCGCCAACAACCGCATAGTCGGGCGGTAGTCCGGCGTCCGGGGCCGTGACGACGAAGAACTGGCTTCCGCTCGTGCCGGCCGGCTCGACCTCGGTCTTGGCCATCGCGACGACACCCTTCGTGTACGCGACATCCGAGGGCGGCTCGTCGACGGTCGAGTAGCCGGGCCCTCCGCCGCCGGTCTGGGTCGGGTCACCGCCCTGGATGACGAAGCCCGGGAACACGCGGTGGAACACCGTGTCGTCGAAGAAGCCGTCCCGTGCAAGGGCGACGAGCGACGCCGCCGTGTTCGGCGCGAGCTCCTGGTCGAGCGCGACCGTGAACGACCCGCAGCTCGTCTCGAACACGAGCGAGTACGTCGTCCCTTCGGAGAGCGTGTCGGTCGGCGGTTCGCGCATCTCCTGTTCGCGTGCGGCAGGGGCGTCGACGCTCACGCACTCGTCCGGCGAATCGGTTGTGGTCGTCGTGGTGGACGTCGTTCCTCCCGCCTCGTTGTCACCGCCGCCACAGCCGCCTGCGAAGGCGACGAGCATCAGGAGCAGGAGAACGACGCGCACGGCGTGCGATCCTACCGGCGGATGGCCGGTGTAAGGAAGAGCGTCGAGCGCTGCGAGTGGGCAGCCACTGGCGACGCGCTCATGGTCGCCTACCACGACCAGGAGTGGGGCGTCCCGTCCCGGGACGACCGGCATCTGTACGAGATGCTCACACTCGAGGGCGCACAGGCGGGGCTTTCGTGGGCAACGATCCTGCGCAAGCGCGAGGGATACCGTCGAGCGTTTCTGGACTTCGATCCCGAGGCTGTCGCGCGCTTCGGGACGAAAGACGTCGAGCGGCTCCTGGCAGATCCGAGCATCGTTCGAAACCGGCTCAAGGTGGAGTCGACGGTCGCGAACGCCTCGCGCGTTGTCGAGGTGCAGTCAGAGCACGGGAGTCTCGCCTCCTACCTCTGGCAATTCGTGGATGGAGAGCCGCTCGTGAACCGGCGGCGCTCACTCGCCGAGCTTCCCGCGGAGACGGAGGAGTCGCGCGTCATGTCCAAGGATCTGAAGAAGCGCGGCTTCCGGTTCGTCGGCCCGACGGTCTGCCACGCCTTCATGCAGGCCGTCGGGATGATCGACGACCACACGGTGAGCTGCTTTCGCTTTCGAGAGCTCGAGGGGTGAAGACTAGGCGCGAGTCGTGACCGCGATCAGGTCGGCGAGATTGACGAGCTGGATCGCGGTGCGCATCGCGGCGATGTGCTCGTCGTCGGACACGAGCTCCCCACTCTCGCGCCAGACCTGCTGGGCGGTGACGAGAAGCTCCTGGATTCGCTCTGCTTCGTCGAGGTACCCGTTCCGCTCGCGTGACGCGTTGACAGCCAGCCCGAGAGCACCGATCCCGTCACGTTGCCGGAGCCAGAGCATCGGCACAGCCATGCAGATGTACTGGTGGATCCTCGCGAACGTCAGCGGCTGGCCGAGCGTCCGCAGCTCCTTCGGGGCCGTGAGTCGCGGCTGCTCCTCGCCGTCTGCAATGCGGCGGGCATTCTCCCCGAGCATGCCTCGCAGTTGAGGCTCGTCGAGCCCTGCCAGCCTCGCCGACCGCATCGCCATCAACAGGGAGTTCGGCTGGCGGCCGTAGGGATAGTCGGACGCGTAGACGATCTGCTCGGGTGCGACCTGCCGGTAGAGATCGAAGAGGTCGACGGCGCTCCACACCGAGGTGTCGAAGAACACGCCCGGGATCCCGCCCAGGCGCCCTGCGAGTCCTCCCATGTCGGCTATGCCAGCGTGGGCGACGATCAGCTGGACTCCCTCGCACCGTCGGACGAGGAGCTCGAGGTGCTCGGCTATCGGTGGCAGGCCGCGGCCGCCGTGGATGAGGATCGGCACGGACCTTTCGGCCGCGAGCTCGAAGATCGGCCCCAGCCGCTCGTCGTCCAGCGCGAAAGCCTGCGCGCGCGGGTGGAGCTTGATTCCCCTCGCCCCGAGGTCGAGGCACCGGCGCGCCTCCTCGAGTGGCTGCGTCGTTAGATCGAGGCGGACGAACGGCACGAGCCTCGACTTCGAGCGTCGTGCGTGCTCCAGCGTGCGGTCGTTGGGAACGGAGAACGCAGGCTCGCGGTCGTGCTCGTCCATGCAGAACACGAACGCCCGCGAGAATCCGTACGTGTCGAGCAGCTGCAGGAGCTCCTCGTATACGCCTTTCATGGCGTCGATGTCATGGCCGAGATGGGTGTGCGCGTCGAACAGGTACGCGTCTTCGGGAAGCTCGCTGCGTAGCTCCGCCGCGTAGGCGGCGACGATGCCACGCGCCGTTTCGAGGAGCTTCACGAGACTTCCGAATCCGTGAGCGCCGTCCACACGCGTGGAGGAGTCAGCGGAAGCTCGCGCATGCGTACGCCCGTTGCCGCTGCGACCGCGTTCGCGATGGCGGCCGGGGCGCCGACGACAGGAGCCTCTCCGATTCCCTTGGCCCCGAAGGGCCCGTCGGGGGCCGGCACCTCGACGATGAGGGTCTCGATCTCGGGCACGCGCTCTGCGGTGGGGATGGCGTAGTCGAGGAAGGAGCCGGTGAGCAGCCGTCCGTCCTCGTCGTGGACGAGCTCTTCGTAGAGCGCCCAGCCGATGCCTTGCGCGGCCCCTCCGCGCATCTGCCCCTCGACGAGCGCAGGGTTGAGCGCCCGGCCGACATCCTGCGCGATCGCATACCCGAGGACCTCGACCTCGCCTGTCTCGCGATCCACGCGCACGTGCGCGAGGTGAGCTGCGACCGAGGGTGCGCCGCTGGTCTGCGCGGAGCCACCGTGACCTTCGATCGGCTCGTGCCGCCCGCCGAAGCGGAGCGTGCGGCGCGCGATCTCCTCGACGGTGATCGAGCGATCCGGTGCGCCGACGGCACGGACTACCCCGTCGACGACCTCGAGGTCGTCGGGCGCGATCTCGAGCTCCTGGGACGCGGCGTGGAGGAGCTTTGTGCGAGCCGCCTCGGCCGCCCTGAGCACGGCCGTCCCGACCGTGTAGGTGATCTTCGACCCCCCGCTCACTCCGGCGTACGGTCCCGATGCCGAGTCCGCCGTCACGATGCGCACGCTGTCCGGCGCGACCCCGAACGCCTCGGCCGCGATCGCGACGAACCCCGTGTCCACGCCGCTCATGTCGACCGCCGAGGTAACGACGGTCAGTGTCCCGTCCGGGTTGACCCGGCATACAGCCGCTGCCGGCTCGAGCCCTCCCGGCCAGTGGCCCGCCGCCACCCCGACGCCCTCGTTGTCCGGAAGCGAGCCTCGTCTTGCCCAGAGCGGATGCTCGTGCACGCGCTCGAGAACCTCGACTGCGCCGATGACGGCATAGGGATTGCCGCTGATGCCGACGTCGCCCTGAACCACCGCGTTCTTCAGACGAAGCTCGATCGGGTCGAGCTCGAGCGCCTCCGCGAGCTCGTCCAGGAGCGACTCGAGCGCGAACGCAGCCGTCGGCGCGCCGGGCGCGCGGTATGCGCCGAAGGTCATGCGGTTCGTCTGCACGCCATAGCCGCGAACGTCGATCGCTTCCCACCGGTACGGCCCCACGACGAGCGCGGACGTGATGCCCTCGACGCCCCAACCTGCGTTCGTTCCTCTGTCGACGATCATCCGGCCCTGGACCAAGGTCAGCGTTCCGTCCCGGCGCCCGCCGATCCGGAGCTCGGTGACCTGCGCCGATGCCGGGTTCGTCGACTGGAAGTCTTCGGCACGCGTCATCGTGAGGCGAACCGGCCGGCGTAGGCGGAGCGCCGCCCCGGCCGCGAGCGGCTCGACGACGGCCACCTTCCCGCCGAACGATCCGCCGAGGGGCTCGGCCACAACGCGAATCCGGTCCAGCGGCAGCCCGAACGCACGTGCGAGCTCGTTCCGCGTCACGAAGACCCCCTGAGTGGCCGTCGAGACGACGAGTGTCCCGCTCGGTTCGAGCCAGGCCGTCGCGACCTGCGGCTCGAGGTAGGCCTGATAGACCCAGGGAGTCCTGAACGTGCCGGATACGATCGCGTCGCTTGCCTCGAGCGCGGCTGCGGCGTCTCCCTGGCTGCGATGGACGGTGTCGAGCACATTTGGCGAGAGCGCTTCCTGCTCTCCGTCTTCGGTGCCCTTGTCGACGCCGGCGTGGATCGACTCGAGGTCGCCGCCGGCGTCTCCGTCCTGGGCCACGCGGGCGAGCGGGCCGCCGGGAGCCATGGCTGCCTCGACGTCGACGACGGGCGCGAGCGGCTCGTAGTCCACGACGACGACCTCGGCGCCGTCCTCGGCGGCGGCCTCGCTTTCGGCGACGACGAGCGCCACCGGTTGCCCGGCAAAAACCACCTCGTCGCGGGCGAGCGGCTCGGTGGTCCGGTCGTTGCCTGTGGAGGTGATGGGCAGATCCCCGGCGGTGAGGACTGCGACGACTCCGGGCATACCGAGCGCCTCGGAGCCGTCTATGCCGCGGATCCGCGCGTGTGCCTCGGTGGAAAGCACGAGCCGCGCGTGCAGCAGGCCGTGGACGAAGCCGTCCGCGGCGTAGCGTGTCGCTCCGGTGACCTTGTCCGGCGCATCGATCCGCGGGCGGGCGACGCCGATGACGCTCTCGCTCATCTCGCCTCCGCCATGCGTGTTCGGGCACGCTCGAGCGCGCGCTCCACGACAACGCGCGCGAGTTCGCGACGATACGGCTCGGGCGCGAACCGGTCGCCGAAGATCTCGATCTCCGAGAGCGCGGCAGGGACCTCGCCTGCGCCCAGCACGAGCGGCGTGGCGGCGATTCCGGTCAGCGCCACCGAGGCGTCGCCTTCCGGCCCGACGAGCGCAGCAGCGCCGGCGAGCGCGAACCCTGAGGCCGGGTGTTCCACCGAGACGTACGCCGAGGCGGAGCCGGCAGGCGCTATCGGAATCACGACTTCGGTGATGAGCTCCTGCGCTCCGAGCGTCGTCAGGAACGGGCCGGCGAAGAGCTGGTCGATGCCGATCGCGCGTGTCCTGTCCGGCGACGAGATCTCGAGCTGCGCTCCGAGCGCCAGGAGCACCGCCGGCATGTCGGACGCAGGGTCGGCATGGGCGAGGCTGCCGCCGATCGTGCCGCGATTCCGGACCTGCAGATCGCCGATCGCGGCGGCGCACTCCGGAATCGCTTCGAGCCCAGGCCTGCGGAGCTTCTCCGCGCGCACGACGTCGTCCCACGTCGCGAGCGCGCCGATGCGGATCGCGTCCTCGCGCTCCTCGATGTCGCGAAGGCCGAGGCCGCCGATGTCGACCAGGAGCGATGGCCGCGCGATGCGCAGCTTCATGACGGGAAGCAGCGACTGGCCGCCTGCAAGGATCTTCGCGTCGGGCTCGGCGAGCAGTCCGAGTGCCTCGTCGACCGAGGCCGCTCGCGCATGGCGGACGGCGGCCGGGATCACGCGCTCTCCTCTCGGATGGCCGCGTCCGCGGCGCGAATCGACTCGACGATCGTCTGGTAGCCCGTGCAGCGGCACAGATTGCCGCGCAAGGAGTGACGGATGTCGTCGTCGGACAGCGATGTGCTGCGGGAGAGCAGATCGGCGGCGGTGAGAATCACGCCGGGCGTGCAGAAGCCGCACTGAAGGCCGTGGTGCTCGACGAACGCACGCTGGATCGGATGCATCTCCCCGTCTTGCGCGAGACCCTCGATCGTCGTGATCTCCCGGCCGTCGGCCTGGAGAGCGAGGACGGTGCAGCTCTTGACCGCCCGCCCGTCGAGCAGCACCGTGCACGCTCCGCACTGGCTCGTGTCGCAGCCGACATGCGTGCCCGTGAGCCCGAGCCCGTCTCGGAGAGCGTGGACGAGAAGCGTTCGCTCTTCGACCTCGAGCGAGCGAAGCTCGCCGTTGACAGTGAGCGCGAGGGCCTCAGGCACCAGCAGGGAGGGCGGCGAGCTTGTCGCGCAGGTACGCGAGATAGGGCTCTGGGTCGATCGTCGGCTCTCCCGTGATGCGTTCGATCGTCTCCTTGGGAGTGAACTTCCTGCCGAGCGAATAGAGGTTGTCACGGAGCCAGGTTGCGAGCTCGTGGAGCTCCCCGGCCGCCATCTGCGCGTCGATATCTGGAATTGCCTCCTGGACCGCTGCCCAGATCTGAAGGGAGATGACGTTGCCTAGCGCATAGGTCGGGAAGTAGCCGATGCCCCCTTGTGACCAGTGGATGTCCTGGAGGACGCCGTGCGTGTTGTCGGGAACCTCGACTCCGAGAAGGTCCGACATCCCAGCGCTCCATGCCTCGGGCAGGTCCTTCGGGTCGAGCGCGCCCTCGATCAGCCGCTGCTCGATCTCGAATCGCAGGATGATGTGGAGGCTGTAGGTCGTCTCGTCCGCCTCGACGCGGATGAGGCCCGGCTCGGCTCGGTTGACAGCGGCCAGGAATGTCTCGAGGTCGATGTCACCGAGTTGCGCAGGGAACGTCTCCTGGAGCGGCTCGTACCAGTGGCTCCAGAACGGGCGGCTGCGCCCGACGAGGTTCTCCCACGTACGGCTCTGCGATTCGTTGAGCCCGAGGGACGGTGACCCCGCGAGGAGTGTCCGCTCGAGCGATGGCGCGATTCCGTGGGCGTAGTGGCCGTGACCGGCCTCGTGCATCGTCGACCACAGGGAGTCGAGCCCTGTCGCGTTGTACCGCGTCGTGAGCCGGACGTCGCGCGTCGAGAACGACGTGCAGAACGGGTGCACCGTCGGGTCGAGACGGTACGAGCCCTCCTCGAAGCCGATCGTCGCGAGGATCCGCTTCGCGAAGGCCTCCTGGCGACCGGCGTCGAAGGGCTGGTCGAAGAACGACGCGTCGACTTGCGGCGCCTCGCGCACGAGCTCCGTGAGCACGGGTCGGATCGCTCCGAACACCTCTGCGACCTCCGTCGTCTTCATGAACGGCTCGAAGTCGTCGAGCAGGGGCGTGTATGGCGAGTCGTCCCACTCGAAGCACTCGACGTAGCGGCGCTTCAGCTCGAGATTGCGCTCGAGCGCAGGCAGGAAGCGTTCGAAGTCGTTCGTCGCCCGCGCCTCGATCCAGACCTGGTTCCCGAGCGCCGCGGAGCGGATCATCTCCGCTCGAAGCTCCGTCGGAACGCGCCGCTGCTTGTCCCAGTCGCGCCGCACCACGCGGATCAGGCTCGCGTCGTCGGAGTCGTAGTCGAGTGACTCCTGAAGCGGCGCCAGGCGCTCGAGCAGGCGGCCGACCTCGTCGTCGACGAACTTCTCGTGCGCGATCCTGCCGATCGTCGCCATTGCCTCGGCGCGTGCGGGGTGTCCGCCGGACGGCATCGTGACCTTCTGGTCCCAGGACAGCACGCCCATCGACCGCGAGAGGTCCGAGACCTCGGCCAGGCGCTCCCGAAGCGCGCGAAGGTCGGCGTCCACCGCGGAGGACTCTACCGACGGCGGTAGGATCGGCGTCCGATGTCGGACGTCTTGATCCACGGCGACACGGTGCGCACTCCGGAGCTGCGGCACGAGATACCGCTCGGAATCCCCGACCCGTTCTTCTACGCAGAGGTCGACGGGCGACGGCTGGTTGCGATCAGCGCGATGGAGGCCGCCCGCGTGGAGATGCTCGACACTCCGCTCGAGGTCCATCCGCTCGAGGAGTTCGGCGCCGACGAGCTCCGGCGCAGCGGGCTCGACATCCACGCCTACGCGAGCGAGCTGGCGATCCGGATCGTCCGCGGGCTCGGAATCGCGGCGGCCACGGTGCCGCGGCGCTTCCCGCTCGGGATCGCCGACGCGCTGCGCGCGGATGGCGTCGAGCTGGCGGTCGACCAGAAGCTCTTCGACGATCGGCGGCGGAGCAAGAGCGAGCACGAGCTCGCAGGTATCCGCAGGGCGCAGAGAGCTGCCGAAGCCGGGATGGCGGCCGCGCGGGAGCTCTTGAGCCGGGCGGAGCCTGCGAACGGCGGGCTCACCGTCGACGGCGAGACGCTCACCTGCGAGCTCGTGAAGGCGCGCGTGCAGACGGCGTTCCTCGCGAACGGCGCCGTGGCCGACGAGATGATCGTCTCGCACGGGCCGCAGACGGCGATCGGACATGACATGGGATCGGGGCCGATCGGCCGCGACGACGTCGTGCTCCTGGATCTCTTCCCGATCGACGTCGAGTCGGCGTGTTTCTCCGACATCACGAGGACTTTCGCCGTCGGCGACGTCTCGGACGAGATCCGCGAATGGCATGCGCTCTGTCGTGAGGCGCTCGAGCTCGCCGTGCCCGAGGTTCGGCCTGGCGCGGACGGTGGCGCGATCCACCGTCTCGTCTCCGAGTTCTTCGCCGAGCGCGGCTTCCCGACGCTGCTCACGAAGCCGGAGGGCGAGGTGCTGCGCGACGGCTTCTACCACGGCCTCGGCCACGGAGTCGGCCTCGAGGTGCACGAGTCGCCCTCGCTCGGGATGATCGGCGAGGAGCTCGTGCCGGGCGACGTGATCACGATCGAGCCCGGCCTCTACCGGCACGGGTTCGGGGGCGTCCGGGTGGAGGACCTCCTCCTCGTCACCGACGGCGGGTACGAGGTCCTGACCGACTGCCCCTACGACCTGGAGGTGGCGTGACCGACCAGGCCATCGAGACGCTCCTTGCCGAGGAGCGACGGTACCCGCCACCACCCGAGTTCTCGGAGCAGGCCAACGCGCAATCCGACATCTACGACGTCCCCTTCGAAGAGTTCTGGGAGAGCGAGGGGCGCGAGCGCGTCTCGTGGTTCGAGCCGTTCACGTCGCTGCTCGAGTGGGAGCTTCCGTACGCGAAGTGGTACCTCGCCGGGAAGCTGAACGTCTCCTACAACTGCCTCGACAGGCATGTCGAGGCCGGGCTGGGCGACCGTGTCGCCTATCTCTGGGAGGGCGAGCCTGAGGGAGAGCGCAGCTCGCTCACCTACGCCGAGCTGCTGGCCCGCGTCGTCCACATGGCGAACGTGCTGAAGGAGCTGGGCGTCCGCAAGGGGACGAGGGTGGCGATCTACCTGGGAATGGTCCCGGAGCTCCCGATCGCGATGCTCGCGTGCACGCGCCTCGGCGCTCCGCACACCGTGGTCTTCGGGGGGTTCTCGGCCGACTCGCTCTCCGACCGCGCAAACGACATGGGTTGCGAGGTGCTGATCACGCAGGACGAGGCCTGGCGCCGAGGCTCGACGGTGCCGCTGAAGCGCACGGCCGACGATGCCATGAGCGCCGCGCCCGGAATTCGCGCGTGCCTTGTCGTGAAGCGCACCGACAACGACGTGCCCATGCAGGCCGGGCGCGATCATTGGCTGCACGACTTCGGCGTCTCGGGCGACCTCGAGACGTGCCCGCCGGAGCCGATGGACGCCGAGGATCTCCTGTTCCTGATGTACACGTCCGGCACGACTGCGAAGCCGAAGGGCATCGCGCACACGACCGCGGGCTATCTCGTCGGCGCCGCGACGACGCACCACTACATCTTCGATCTGAAGCCCGAGACGGACGTCTACTGGTGCGCGGCGGACATCGGCTGGATCACCGGGCACAGCTACATCGTCTACGGGCCGCTCTGCAACGCGACCACGAGCGTGATGTACGAGGGGACACCGGACTTCCCGGACAAGGACCGTTGGTGGGAAATCGTCGAGCGCTATGGCGTCACGATCCTCTACACCGCACCGACCGCGATCCGAGCCCACATGAAGTGGGGCCCGGAGCACGCTGCGAAGCACGAGCTTTCCTCACTGAGGCTGCTCGGATCCGTCGGAGAGCCGATCAACCCGGAGGCGTGGATGTGGTACCGGGAGCACGTCGGGCTCGACCGCACCCCGATCGTCGACACGTGGTGGCAGACGGAGACCGGAATGATCCTGATCACCCCGCTTCCGGGAGTGACGACGACCAAGCCGGGCTCCGCGACGAAGCCGTTCCCCGGGGTAGAGGCCGGCATCGTGGACGACCACGGCAACGACGTGGGGCCGGGCGGCGGTGGCTATCTCGTGCTGAAGCGTCCGTGGCCTGCGATGACGCGGGGCATCTTCGGCGACGACGCGCGGTTCCGCGCGACCTACTGGGAGCGCTTCCCCGGGCTGTACTTCGCGGGGGACGGGGCCCGTGTTGACGAGGACGGGGACTTCTGGCTCCTCGGCCGGGTCGACGACGTGATGAACGTCTCTGGGCACCGCATCTCGACGATCGAGGTGGAGTCGGCTCTCGTCGACCACACGAGCGTCGCCGAGGCGGCAGTCTGCGGCCGGGCGGATCCACTCACCGGTCAGGCGATCGTCGCGTTCGTGACGCTGAAGGGCGGACAGGACGGATCGGTCGACATGCTCGAGGAGCTGCGCGACCACGTCGCGGTGAAGATCGGCCCCATCGCGAAGCCCGCGAACATCGTCTTCACGCCCGAGCTTCCGAAGACGCGCTCGGGGAAGATCATGCGCAGGCTTCTGCGCGACGTGGCCGAGGAGCGCCCGCTCGGCGACACGACGACGCTCGCGGATCCGACGGTAGTCGCGGAGATCGCCGACCGTGCGGTGGCCCGGCCGACCGAGGACTAGACCGTCACGACAGCGGCCTCGAAGGCACCGACAGCCCGATCGATGTCGTGCTCCGTCGTTCGCCAGTTCGAGACGGAGAGGCGGATCGCAGAGCGACCGTCCCAGACCGTGCCACTCATCCACGCCTCCCCGCTCGCCTGAACCGACGCGAGCATCGCGTCCGTCGTCGCATCGTCCGCGAAGCGGAACAGCACCTGGTTCAGGACGACGTCGTTCAGCACCTCGCACTCCGGCAAGGCGGCGATTGCCGAAGCGAACTGCCGCGCCCGGGCGCAGGACCGCTCGACGAGGTTCGCCACTCCTTGTCGGCCGAGCGAGCGAAGCGCGGCGTACACGGTGAAACCGCGCGCGCGTCGGGAGAACTCCGGCGTCCAGTCCATCTGATCGCGTGCCGTCTTCTCGACTGCCACGAGGTACTCGGCGGTTAGCCGCATCGCGGCTCTGTGCGCGTCCGGGTTCGCAACGAACGCGAGCCCGCAGTCGTACGGCACGTTCAGCCACTTGTGCGCGTCGGTTGCCCAGGAGTCGGCGCGCTCCGCGCCTGCGACCAGATGCCTGAGAGCGGGAGCGGCCGCTGCCCACAGGCCGAACGCGCCGTCGACGTGGAGCCACGCCCCGGCATCGGCGCACAGATCCGCGATCTCGGGGAGTGCGTCGATCGCACCGGTGTTGACCTCACCGACCTGGGCGCAGACGATGGCGGGTCCGCGGATCTCGTGGAGATGCTCGCCGAGTGCGTCCATGCGCATGCGGCCCTGATCGTCGACGTCGACGTGCGTTGCGGCATCGCTTCCGAGCCCGAGGAGTCGCAACGCCCGGTCGATGGTCACGTGTCGCTTTCCGCCCACGAAGACGTCGATGGGCGGAGCTCCCGCGAGCCCCTTCTGCTCGACGTTCCAGCCGGTGCGCTCGAGTACGGAATGGCGAGCGGCCGCGAGGCTGGTCACGTGAGCCATCTGACAGCCCGTGACGAACGAGAACGAAGCCGAGGACGGGATTCCGAGCAGGTCCTTGAGCCACGACCCCGCGATCTCCTCGACCATGGCGGCCGACGGGCCGCAGGCCACCAGTCCGGCGTTCTGGTCCCACGCCGACGTCAGCCAGTCGGCAGCGAGCGCTGCGGGGACCGCGCCACCGATTACGAACCCGAAGTAGCGGCCGCTCGGAATCGCGACGACGCCCGGCTCCGTGGCGGCGGCGAGCTCCTCCACGACGTCGAGCGGGCTCCGCGGCTCGTCCTGCAACGGCACGTCGAGCGACGCGCGGAGCTCCTCGATCGACGCGGGCGGCCAGACGGGCCGCTCGTCGAGCGACTCGATGAAGTCGGCGGCGATATCCGCCGTGCGGCGCAGCAGCTCGCGTTCGTCCCCCACGTCACGAGTGTACGCACGAGGCCCTTGACTCTTCCGTAGCGGCAGGCCCGTGGTCGTTCGGCTCAAGCCTAGGGGTTCGAAGCGGCGACGAGCTCCGAGACGAACAGCAGGATCTCCGGCCCCGCAGGGTCGATCGCGTGGTCGCCTCTCACGTGGACCGACCGCGGGTGCGGAATGGCGCGTGCGAGCGCCTCCGAGCCTCTCCGAATCGCCTCCGGTGAGTCCTCGGCCGTCACGACGAGCGCCGGCACTCGCGTCTCGTGAAGGCGGGCCGTGTCGACCGTCTCGCCGCCGCGGACCTCGGCCAGCAGAGCAGGGCTGTTGGCGGTGAAGACGTCGCGCCACACGTCAGGCAGCTCCTCCCAGGCACCGAAGACGTCGCGGAGCACGACCTCGGCGACCGCCCCGACTCCGCGCTCGGTCGTAGCCGCCTCGACCTTCTCGGCCAGCGAGTCGAACCACGCGTCGTACTCGGGAGACAGTCCGTCCGTTCCCGCCTCGAGAAGCGCGATCCCGAGCGTCGACTCCGGGTGTCGGAGCGCGACGTCGAGCGCCACGGTGGCGCCGTAGCTCCTCCCGATCAGGATCGCCGGCTCGGCGTCCAGGACACGCATGAGCTCGAGCGCGTCGTCGGCATGGTCGCGGACGCTCGTGATCTCGTAGGGCTCGGGCCGCTCACTGCGGTTGCAGCCGCGGCGGTCGTAGGTGATCACGCGTCCGAGCTCCGAGAGCGTCTCCGCGGCGGTCTCCCAGAATACGGCCGAGCTACCCCCGCCATGGAGTCCGAGAATCGGCGCTCCCGTACCGCGCTCCTCGTAGTAGAGCCGCACGCCGTTGACCGACGCATGTGGCACAGCACTCGAGGTTACACGCGCTCGCCGGCGCGACGGCCTAGGCCGCCACTAGCTCCGAGACGAAGTCCATGAGTACCGGCCCCGGCGCCTTGAGGCGCGATACGGGAGACTTCTTCGGTGCAGGGAATGCTTCGAGCACGGGGCCCTTCTTCGATAGCTCCGCGTGTTTCTTCGCCCACGTCCGGCGACCGGCGACCGACCGACCGACCTTGACGCCTGACCACGACGAGTCGCAGGGTCTGACGTGACACGGGACGACTCGCGCGGCGCATTCGCGTCGTACGCACACTCGCTCGTGCCGCAATCTCTCGCGGAAGCGGCGCCGGGTCTCGCGTTCTTCTTGCGGTACCCGCGCTCGTACCTCCGTTCTGACGTCGTGGCGGGGGTCACAGTCGGAGCCGTGGCGGTGCCCTCGTCCATGGCGATGGCGGAGCTCGCCGGGCTGCCTGTGCGTGTACGGCCTGTACGGAACGTTTCTCCCGCTTGCGGTCTACGGGCTGCTCGGGACGTCGCGGCAACACGTGGTCGGGCCCGACTCGACGCTGGCGGCGCTGACTGCAGTGACGGTGGCCCCGATGGCCATGGTCGGAGGCGAGGTCGACCCGGCGCTCTATGTGGCGCTCGCAGCAGCTCTGGCGCTGGCGATGGGTCTGCTGCTCTTCCTGGCAGGCGCGCTCCGGCTGGGGTTCGTCGCGGACTTCTTCGGCAAGCCGGTGCTGCTCGGCTACATCAACGGCGTAGCGCTGATCGTGATCTCGTCCCAGCTCGGCAAGCTCCTCGGGATCAGCGTCGACGCGGACGACTTCTTCGCGATCGTGTGGGAGGTCTTGTCGAAGCTGGGCGATGCGAACGGGCCGACCGTGCTCCTGAGCGCGGGGCTGCTGTCGGCGGCAATCGTGACTCGGCGCGTCCTTCCTGTCGTACCCGCCGTCTCTCGTCGTGCTCGCGCTCGCACTCGTGATTGCGGCGCTCGTCGACCTGGAGGATTACGAGATCGCCGTCGTCGGCGAGGTCGAGGGCGGCCTGCCCTCGTTCGGGCTGCCAGGAGTCGGAGCAAGCGACTTCCTCGATCTCGTGCTCCCCGCGGCGGCATTCGCGCTCGTCGCCTTCGCGGACCTCATCGCGACCGTACGCACCTTCGCTCAGAAGCACGGCTACGAGGTGGACGCAAACCGTGAGTTGACGGCGATCGGCAGCGCCAATCTCGTCGGCGGCCTGACCGGGGCGTTTCCCGTCTCCTCCTCCAACTCCCGGTCCGCGGTCAACGACTCTGCCGGCGCGAAGTCGCAGGCTGCTGTCCTCGTCGCAGCGGTAGTCGTCGGGCTCTTCCTGCTCTTCGCGATGCCCCTGATCGAGCCGCTCCCGACGGCGGCGCTCGGAGTGATCATCGTCGTTGCCGCCGCGGGGCTGATCAACATCGACTCGATCTGGCGGCTCCGGCACGTGCGCCCGGCCGAGGTCGCGCTCGCGCTCGTCGCCTTCGGCGGCGTGCTCGTCTTCGGAGTCGTCGGCGGCGTCGTCGTCGCGATCGCGCTCTCGATCGGCGTGTTCCTCTACCGCTCGGCGCGTCCGCACGATGCCGTTCTCGGACGCGTCGACGACGTCGACGGCTATCACGACATCGCGCGCTGGGAGGGCGCCCAGACGGTGCCCGGACTGCTCGTCTACCGCTTCGATGCGCCGCCGTACTTCGTCAACGCGGAGTACCTCAGACAGCGCGTGCTCGAGCTTGTCGACGCTTCCGAAGACGTCAGGTGGTTGGTGCTCAACGCCGAGGCATGGACATACCTCGACGCCACGGCGATCGATGTCGTGACGCACCTCCATGTCGAGCTCGAGGAACGCGGGCATCGCGCTCTGCTTCGCCCGCCTGAAGGGACGACAGCGCGAGATCTTCGAGGAGACGGGCCTCACCGCCCGGATCGGGCCCGACCGCTTCTTCCCCACGGTCCGGGCTGCGGTCGCGGCGTTCGAGGCAGACGTTTCGGACCGGCGGAGCTAGCTGCCGCCGCCTAGGCGCTCACCCCTTGGGCCGCGGCGACGTGCCGCGCCGCCCTCGTGCAGCGCCAGCTCGTCCTCGTGGGTGCCCGGCTTGAGGTCGAAGACGACCTTCTTCACCGTGCCGGTGAAGGGGTAGGGCGACTTCGCGGCGTAGGCGCGGTCGACGGGGAGGCCGTTGTCGCGGCCGATGTCCATGCCGGCGTAACCGGAGAAGCGGACTGAGACCGTGCTCTCGATCCGCCCCTCGCCGATCTTCTCGTCGTTCGCGTACAAGGAGACCGTTCCGCCGGCCCTGCGCTCCTGACGGTCGGAGTCGAACAGCATGCGGACCGTGACGTCCCCGGTCGGGATGGGCTCGGTCGAGACCTGCTCGTACCGCTCGACGCCCATCGTCGAATAGCTGTGGTGCAGCAGGCCGTTCTCGTCGACCCAGAGCGAGAAGCCGCCCATCTCGTCCGCCTCGGCGACGATCACGCCCTCGGCACCGCCCTCGGGGACCGAGAGCGCCGCCTCGATCGCATAGGAGCGGCCGTAGACGCGCGGGATCATCCCGGCAGCGATGTTCTCGACGTCGCCGTAGAACGTCTGGGTCGTGGTCGTCGGCATCGGCGGCAGGATCCCGAAGAAGACCGAGAGGGCCGCCAGCAGCGGCAACGCGTTGTGCTTCTCGGCCTCCTCCCAGAAGAGCTCCTTCAGCTCGGCGAGCTTCTCCGGGTTCTCCGCGGCGAGGTCCTTCGCCTGGCTGAAGTCGTCGGGCAGGTAGTACAGCTCCCAGGTGTCCTGCTCCGGGTCGTAGACTCCGGGGGCCAACTTGGCCATCGTCGGCGGCGAAAGGTCCCACGGGATCCGGTCCAGCTTGCAGGCGGCCCACCAGCCGTCCTTGTAGATCGCCCGGTTGCCGACGATCTCGAAGTACTGCACGGTGTGGCGCTCCGGTGCGTTCGCGTCCTCGAAGGTGTAGAGGAAGCTCGTCCCCTCCATCGGCTTCTGGGCGGTCCCGTCCACGATCGTGGGCTCGGGGATGCCGGCCGCTTCGAGGATCGTCGGCCCGACGTCGATGACGTGAGTGAACTGGGTCCGCAACCCGCCGGCGTCCTTGATCCGCTCCGGCCAGGAGACCACCGTGCCGTTGCGCGTGCCGCCGAGGTGGGAGGCGCACTGCTTGCCCCACTGGAACGGCGCGTTCCCGGCCCACGCCCAGGCGGCCGCGTAGTGCGGCGCGTACGCGTCGGTGCCCCAGGCGTCGAGCCCGCCGTACTGCTCGATCAGCGAGAGCTGTTGCTCGGCGGTGAGGGCGAACCCGTTCTGCATCGTCAGCTCGTTGAAGGAGCCGGTCAGCGTTCCCTCCAGGCTCGCGCCGTTGTCCCCGAAGATGTAGATGACGAGCGTGTTGTCGAGCTCGCCCAGCTCCTCGATCGCGTCGAGCAGGCGGCCGACGTTCCAGTCGGTGTTCTCCTGGAAGCCGGCATACACCTCCATCTGCCGCGCGTACAGCGTCTTCTCTGCGTCCGAGAGAGAGTCCCAGGCGGGGAGCGCGTCCGGTCGCGGCGTGAGCTCCGCGTCCGGCGGGATCACGCCCAGCGCCTTCTGCCGTTCGAAGGTCTCCTCGCGGAGCACGTCCCAGCCCTGGTCGAACTTGCCGCGGTACTTCTCGCTCCACTCGACCGCGACCTGGTGCGGCGCGTGCGAGCACCCGGTCGAGTAGTAGATGAACCACGGCTTTTCCTGGTCCTGCGCGCGTACCCCGTGCAGCCAGCCCACCGCCTGATCGGTGATGTCGTCCGGCCAGTAGTACTCCTTGCCGTCCTCGCCCTCCGGGACGCCGATCGTCGTGTTGTCCTGCGTGATCAGCGGGTCGTACTGGCCCGCCTCGCCCCCGAGGATGCCCCAGAAGCGATCGAATCCCCACGCGTTCGGCCAGCGGTCGAAGGGCCCGGCTGCACCCTGGACGTGATCGGGGGTCATATGCCATTTGCCGAATCCGGCAGTCGAGTAGCCGTTGGCCTGAAGCGCGCGGACGAACGGAGCGCAGTCCTTCGGCACGCTCGCGCAGTAGCCCGGGAACGGGCCCGGGAACTCGCCGATCGACCCGAAGCCGACCGTGTGGTGGTTGCGGCCTGTCAGCAGGGCGGCCCGGGTGGGCGAGCACAGCGCGACGACGTGGAAGCGGTTGTACCTGAGGCCCTGGTCGGCGACCCGCGTCATCGCCGGTGTCGAGACGGGCCCGCCGAACGTCGACGGGTTGCCGAAGCCCGGCGTCGTCGATCAGCACGAGCAGCACGTTCGGCGCGCCCTCCGGCGGCGACGGCGTCATGGCGATCGTCCAGTCGGCGACGGACGTGTCGAGGGTTCGCCCGATCGCGCCTCCGAAGTTCGGATCCGGGATCGGCAGCACGGTGCGGTCGGGGCTGAACTTCCCCATCGCCTCGCCGAGCGACTCCTTCAATGCGCCCATGCCCTTCTTGTCGCCCTGGACGACCGACCGGAGCAGCGCGCCCCCGAGCGCCTGCTCGACGGCAAGCCGCTGCTCGTCGTCGAAGATCGCGATGATCCCGGCCGACCCCGGCGGCAGGTTCTCGCCGATCTTGTCGCGAAGCTCCTTCTCGACCTTGTTGCCGGCGAACCTGCCCATCACCCTGCCCGCGACCGCCCCGACGGCGACCGACGCGAGCATCGGCGGCGCGAACAAGCCCACCGCGAGCCCGACGCCACCTCCCCAGCCCGATCTCCCTTGCGGCCGAGGTTGTCGCCGGTCCGCTGCACCGAGACGCTGCCGTCCTCCGCGTGCGTGACGAGGATGACGCCCTCGATCGAGACCTTCTTCTCCTTGACGAGCGCGACGAGTGCCTCGAAGTCCTTCGTCGCCTCGTCGATGTCCTGGTAACCGGCAACGAGGACGTCGGTGGGTGTCTCTGCCATCAGGGCTCTCCCTTCGATCGGCTTTCTACTCGTCAGCGCGCGTCGTGGTTACTCGTCCAAGTCGCACTCGGGAGCAGCCGCCTTGAGCGCCTCCCAGGAGGTACTGACCGCCGCGAGCGAGTCGAGGAGGCCCTGCGCCTCAGTACTGCTCAGATCGTCGTCCGCCTTCGCGGCGTCGAAGTCCGTGGACACCGCTTGGAGCGATGTCTCCAGTGCGGCTATCGGCTCCGAGAGCTCCGCCTCTGCATCGGTCTTGACGGTCTCGAGATCCGTTGTGATCGTCTCGAGCGACGCTTCGAGGTCGGCAATCGCGCCCTCGCCGGCGGTGACGTCGATCGCCTGCAACTCCTCGATGTCGGAGCTCAGCTGCTCGAGGTCGTCACACACGGCGGGCTTGTCGTCTCCACCGCACCCGGCAGCCGCAAGCGCAAGAGCGCACAGAACGGCCAGTGCTACGGCCGTGCCACGCCTCGGAGGTCTCAGGTCGTTGGTCACCAGGAGTGCTCCTTTCCTGTCATGGGCTGCCGCATGGGACTCCCCGGTCCCGCGCTTTGCCTAGCCCGAAGCGTTGCCGCTGGTCACGACTATTACATGCTCCGGGCAGTGACGACAACGTCCGCGGTGTGTTCACCTGGTGAAGCTTCCTACGCCGCGTTCTCCTCCCTCGTCCGAGCACGCTGCCTTCGATGCTCGTGGTGAAGCGAGCTGTTGAGGATCGGCGAGGTCACGACCAACCAGCCGACGAAGTACATGAAGAACAGAAGCGTCGCAACGATTCCGATGCTCCCGTAGTACGACGTCGACTTCTCGAGTTTCGGCACGAGGAACGTGAGGACGCACCAGTGGAGCGCCTGGAAGCCGACGGCAACGAGAAACGCTCCGGGGAGCAGTCTCGTCCACGAGGCGTCGCCGTGCGGGAGCCGAAGAGAGATCCAGAGCGATAGCCCCGCGAGCGGTGCGATCGCCAATGTCGCAGCGACGAGCCCGACGAACCACGGCTCGTCCCGGAGATACCAGGCGAGTCCTACAGCGGCCACGTACACACAGCACAACCCGGTGAAGACGAGGGATACCGTGAGCGGTTTGAGTCGCGGAGGTCTTTCGTCCCAGGCGAGTGCGTGCAAGAGCACCAACGCCTTTCCGCCCGTGTATCCCGACCAGAGGAGGAGGGGCAAGCCGACGATGAGAAGCCACCACGCATCCGTGTCCGTGAGGCGGGCGACGTCGCCGATCGCGTTGACGGTCGCCGCCGGAACGCCGCCGGACGTTAGCGCGTCCTCGATCGAGTCTGCATCACCGAGGCCGAGCGCGCCCCCGACGACGAGACCGAAAGGCAGTAGCCAGAAGAAGAGCCGGTACGCAATCCCGCTCGCGAGCACACTCGCCGCAACCGCCCGGTTTCGCTCCACAGTCCGGAAGGGAACGGCAATCGAGACGTGTCTCTCCCTTGCCCCAACCGTCCACTCAGCACCCGACTCGGCGCCTCTGCGCCAGCGATGGATGAACCCTCGGGCGGGCGCCTCGCTGCTCGGGTCGGCTGCACCTTCTTTGCGATCCTCGGTGTCGCTCACTTCACCCGTGCCAGCGTCGCCATATCGGGAGCATCGTATGCCGGACGCAAGCCGCGGTTCGTCCTCCCTCACCGGCGGCAGGAGGAGCCGGTGCGTGCTCTAGGCAGCGAGCAGGTGCTCGAAGCGCGCGGGGTCGTCGAACGGCCCGACGAGCGCGAGGTACAGCCGCTTGTCCTCGAACAGGTCCCGCGCGACTCGCTGGACGTCCTCCGCCGTGACGGCGTCGAGCTCGCGGAGAAGCTCGTCTGGCTCCTCGATCTCACCCTCGAGCACCTCTCGACGGAGCCCGTACTGGATCGTCCCCTGCGGGCTCTCGAGCCTGAGCACGAAGCGGCCTTTCGCATACCCGCGAGCCTTCTCGAGCTCATCGGGCGGCACTGGCTCCGCCGCGATCTTGCGCATTTCCCCGAGGATCGTCGTGATCGCCTCGTCAACGCGGTCGACGTCGACGCCTGCGCTCGAGTAGAACGTCCCTGTGTCCGTGTAGGCCGAGTTCCCGGCGTGCACGTAGTAGCCGAGGCCGCGCTTCTCGCGCACCTCGGTGAAGAGACGCGACGACATGCCGCCGCCGAGGACGACTGCGAGGAGCTGCAGGGCGTAGCGGTTGGGATGCCCGATCGGGTAGCCGCGGACGCCGAGGATGAGGTGCGCCTGCTCCGAGGCCTTCGTGTGAAGCGCTACGGGCGACGAGTCGGGCGGAAGCTCGACGGGAGCGGCCGTGCCGGTCTGCCGCGGCTCGACGCTGCCGAGAAGCTCCTCCAGGCGCTCCTCGAGCCCGTCTCCGATGCTTCCGCCGACTCCGACCACCATCCTCTCCGGCCGGTACCACGTGTCGAGGTACGACGTGAACGTCTCCCGCGTCGCTTCCTCGATCGTCTCCTTCGTGCCGAGGATGTCCCAGCCGAGCGGTTGGTCGGCGAAGAGCAGCCGGTCGTACACGTTCCCGACGTAGCGCTGCGGCGTGTCGAGGTAGACGTTCATCTCCTCGAGGATCACGCCTTTCTCCTTCTCGATCTCGGCCGGCTCGAAACGGGAGTTCAGGAGCATGTCGCCGAGCACGTCGAACGCGACGTCGCGCGTCTCGGTGCCGCACTTCACGTAGTACCCGGTGAGCTCCTTGCCGGTGAACGCGTTGAACTCGCCGCCGATCGCGTCGATCTCCGTGGCGATGGTTCGAGCGGTCGGGCGCCGCTCCGTGCCCTTGAAGAACATGTGCTCGGCGAAGTGCGCGATGCCCTTCGACCCGGGAGTCTCGTAGCGGGCTCCGGCCGCCAGCATGATGAAGCACGACACCGATCCGACCTGCGGCATCGGCGCAGTCACGACTCTGACCCCGTTTCCGAGAGTCGTCTTCTCGAAGATCGCCATCGCGTTCGATGGTATAGACGCACCCTGTGCCGGGACAGTTGACCCGAAAGGCCATCGCCTCACAGCCGGAGTGGCTCCGGCAGGTGCCCGAGCGCGTCGGAGAGCTCGGCGCCTTCCGCAGGATGCACGCGTCGCTCTTCACCGGCTGCGGCACGTCCTTTCATGCCGCGCTTGCGTGTGGGCCGGCGGCGCAGGCGCTCGAGGTCATGCTCGGGAACGCGCCGGAGGCAGACGTCCTCGTCGCAATGAGCCACGAGGGCGGGACCGCGCTCACGCTCGAGGCGGTGCGGGAGTTCCGTGGCGAGACGTGGCTGATCACGGGCGCCGCCGAGAGCCCGCTCGCGAAGGCTGTCGATCAGGTCGTGGTCGCAACGCCGGCAGTCGAGGACAGCTACTGCCACACGGTGAGCTACACCTGCGCGATCGCGGCAGGGCGGACGCTCCAGGGCGAGGACGTGGTGCGGCTCGCGGAGGGCGTCGCCGAGGAGCTCGCCGCCGAGCCGCTCGGTGCCTCCGCTCACGACCGATTCGTTGTTGCGGGCGCCGGTGGTGACACGGCAACGGTGCTCGAGGCCGTGCTCAAGCTCCGGGAGGGAGCACGTGTCGCCGCCGAGGCCCACCACACCGAGCAGTTGCTCCACGGGCACCTGGCGGCGATCGACGGCAGCGTTCGCTGCTTCGTCCTCGAAGGCGAAGGACGTGCGGCGGTCCGGGCACTCGACGCCATGCGCGCGCTCTCCGAGCTCGGCTGCGATGCGCTCCTCGTGCCGACGAGCCACCCAGTGGTCGACATCGTTGCCTTCCAGCGGCTCACGTGCGACCTCGCCGAGGCGCGTGGGATCGACCCCGACCTGATCCGCTGGGACGAGGAGCCCTGGGACCGGGCCCGGAAGACGTACTCCTAGCGGTCTTCCAGCCGGTACACGAAGCGCAGCGCCTGCCAGCGCTCGTCGATGGAGCACGACTTGTTGTCGACGAGGCCGTGGTCGAGGCCGATCTTCCTGGACGACCTCGAACGTGAGGTCGCCGTCGATCTTCGCTGCCTTCTTCGGCCACGCGATCCAGAGCCCGTCGGCCGGATCGAGGGCCGTCTTCAGCGTGTCGAATCGACGCTCGAGATCCTCACGGCTCGTCGTGAAGAAGACGACCACGCCCGAGCCCGGCTTCGCACCGAGCTTCTGCGAGAGCGGCGTTCCGGAGTAGTCCTTATCCGCGGCCATTCCACTCGGTCGATGAAGCGCCGCCTCGCGCGCGGGCTCGAGCCCGGCGGCCTCCGTGGTCTTCGCGTGGTCGAGGGCGCCACGGATCGTCTCTGCGAGCGGCCGGAAGCGAAGCCCTGCGGCGAGCGCACGATCGACCACTGCGAGATCGAGGGTCGGAGCAGGTATCCACATCGGCAGCTCCATCCACTCGCCGACTTCGTGCGAGGTGAGGAAGTCGTCGGTGACCCACTGGATCCGGGCGTCGCTTCCAGTGACGGCTCGACACGACTCGAGGAGCTCTCCCCACGGCACGCCTGTGTTCGTCGCGTTGTATGTGCCGTGCGCTCCGGCCTCGAGCAGCTCGACCATCCATTCGCCGAGGTCGCGGACGTCGATGAACTGGGTGAGCCGCTCCTGTGGAGCCGGCGCCAGCACGTCGCCGCCGCGAGCGACCCGATGCGGCCAGTACGTGAACCGGCCGGTCGGGTCGTGCGGCCCGACGATGAGCCCGGGGCGCACGACCAGCGTGCGCCCGCCGAAGACCTCGCTCACCTCGTCCTCGCAGAGGGCCTTCAATGCCCCGTAGTTCGAGAAGTCGGGGGTGAGCTCGTCGAGGGGATCGTCTCCGATCGTCGCGAGCTCGCCGTCCTCGGAGACAGGAAGGGTGAGATCCGCGTACACCGAGATGCTCGAGACGAAGCAGTACCGTCCGGAGCTCGCGAGAGCGCGGGCGGAGGCGCCGACGGCGCTCGGGAAGTAGCCGCTCGTGTCGACGACGGCGTCCCAGGTGCGGCCGCCGAGCGCGTCGAGGTCTCCGCTGCGGTCGCCGACGAGCCGCTCGACCTCCGGGTACAGCTCGGCGTTCGTCTTGCCGCGGTTGAAGAACGTGAGCTCGTGCCCGCCTGCGAGCGCGGCGTCGGTGATCGCGCGGCCGAGGAACTTCGGCCCGCCGAGAAGGAGCAGCTTCACGCCAGCCGGGCAAGCCCGTCGAGCAGTCGGTCCACCTCGTCTTCCGTGTTGTAGTGGACGATCCCCGCGCGGACGGCGCCGTCCTCGAGGCCGAGATGCCGCATCGTCTCGACGGCGTAGTAGTTCCCGTGCCAGACCGCGATGTCGCGCCCAGCGAGGTGGACGGCAACCTCCTCGGGACTGTGGGCCGGGACGTTGAAGCAGAACGTCGGCACGCGACCCTCGAGACCGCGGACGCCGTAGAGCTGCACGTGGTCCGGCAGGCCCGCGAGGAAGCGCTCGCCGAGCGCGTTCTCGTGCGCCTGGATCGCGGCCCAGCCGAGCGAGTCCACGTAGTCGACCGCGGCGACGAATCCGGCGAGGAGCTCGTGCTGGCTCGTTCCCAGCTCGAAGCGGTGGCCGACGGGCTCGTTGGCTGCGGGCCGCACTTTGTACGGCCGCCACGACTCGAGCAGCTCGCGTCTGCCGTACGCGAGCCCCATGTGCGGGCCGAAGTACTTGTACGGCGAGCAGATGAGCACGTCCACGCCCCACGCGGCGACGTCGATAGGCCCATGGGGGGCGTAGTGGACGGCATCGGCCCACGCGAGGGCGCCCGCGTCGTGCGCGAGCTCGACGACCCGGCGGACGTCGGGGGCGGTGCCCACCGAGTTCGCGGCGACCGGGAACGCGACGACGCGCGTCCGTTCGGACAGCAGGCCGGCGAGATCCTCGTAGTCGAGCTCGAGCTCCTCGGTCAGGCCGGAGACGCGAACGACGATGCCGAGATCGTGGGCGAGCTCGAGCCACGGGGAGACATTCGCATCGTGGTCGAGCGCGGTCACGACGATCTCGTCGCCCGCGCGCAGCGTCCGCGCGAAGGCACGCGAGAGAAGGAAGTTGAGGGCGGTCATGCTCTGACCGAAAGCGACCTCGCCCGCCGAGCAGCCGAGGAACGCCGCGGCCCGCTCGTGGGAGAGCTCGACGAGCTCGTCCGTTCGGCGGCTCGTCTCGTAGGGGGCGCCGATGTTCGCATTCGACTCCCTCAGGTACGCGGCTACGGCATCGATGACCTCGTCCGGGCACTGCGTGCCCCCGGGCCCGTCGAAGAACGCGAGCCGCCGCTGGAGCGCCGTGAAGCGCGCGCGCACCGCTGAGATGTCGAGAGCAGTCGTGCTCATTCCGTGCGCGGAGCGTACCCCTACCGTCCGGCAGTCCGCCTACCGTGCCGAGTGGATGGAAGACGCGAGGGCGCTGACCGAGGCCGAGTGCTACGCGCGCTGCTACGGGT
Organism: uncultured Actinomycetes bacterium; assembly: GCA_963736295.1. Classification (GTDB taxonomy): domain Bacteria; phylum Actinomycetota; class Thermoleophilia; order Gaiellales; family Gaiellaceae; genus GMQP-bins7. Next base: position 1,422,594 of record CAVTOH010000004.1, on the reverse strand, counting down.
GGCGTCGCGCCGAGGACACGGTCAAGGTCGTTCGACCGCCCGAGCCCGATCCGCGGCTCGATCCATCGGAAGCAGGCGAGCGCCTGCGACGGCTTCTGGAGCTGCGGCTCGACGCTCGAGAGCCCGAAGCCGCCTAGCACCTAGACCTCTCCAGGCAGGATTCACGATGGTGCGGGCCGTTGTCTTCGACCTCTGGCAGACCCTTGCCGCCTGGCCGGACGAGAAGTCGGCCGAGCTCCGGCGCATCTGGTCCGAGAGCCTCGAGATCCCAGCGGACGTCCTCGAGGAGACATGGTTCGGGGAGGAGCTCTATCGCCTGCGCGAGACCGGGCCCATCGCCTCGGCGATCGCTGCGCTGTACGAGCAGCTGGGAGTGGAGGCCGACGTCGAGGAGGTCCTCGCGCGCCGCCGCGAGCTGACCCGCGGCGCTCTCGTGCCTGTCTCAGGGTCCCTCGCGACGCTCGAAGAGCTGCGTCGTCGCGGAATCGCCACCGCGCTCATCTCGAACTGCACCGAGGAGGTCGCGCTCGTCTGGGAGGAGTCGCCGTTCGCAGGTCTGCTGGACGCCACGGTCTTCTCTGCGACGGCGGGGTGCATGAAGCCGGATGCGCGTATCTACGAGCTTGCGCTCGGTGAGCTCGGCATCTCCGCAGCCGATGCACTGTTCGTCGGCGATGGAGCGAACCGTGAGCTCGAGGGCGCCGAGCGCGTGGGAATGACGCCGGTGCTCGTCCACCTCGACGGCCGGGAGCCGCCGTGGGACGGGCTCGGCGACTGGACGGGGCTCCGTGTGACCGCGATCCCGCAAGTGCTCGACCTGGTTGCGTGAGCGGCCCGGTCGAGCCTGCCGTCCCCGATGTGCTCGGCCCGGGCATGCAGCTCGTGCTCTGCGGCATCAATCCCGGTCGCGTGAGCGCCGCGGCGCGAGCGCCGTTCGCGAATCCTCGGAACGACTTCTGGCGCCTCCTGCACGCGGCGGAGTTCACGCCTCGCCTGCTCGAGCCGCAGGAGTACGACGAGCTCCTCTCGTTCGGGATCGGGCTCACGAATGCGGCGCGACGAACGACGCGTGGCTCGGGCGATCTGCGCAAGGCCGACTTCGACGGGGCGGCGGAGCGGGTCGAGGAGATCGTGCGCGCGTACCGTCCGCACGTCATCGCGTTCGTCGGGAAGGCCGCGTACCAGGGCGTCTATCGCGAGCGCTGTGCGCTCGGAACGCAAGAGCGCCGCCTCGGCGAGACGGCGCTCTTCGTCCTGCCCTCGACCTCGCCTGCGAACGCCGCGGTGCCGTGGAGCGAGCGGCTCCGCTGGTTCCAGGAGCTCCGCAGTCTGGTCTCCTCGGGTCAGCCGAGCCGGCGCTCGTACACGTCGAGCACCTGGTCCCACCCCGTGTCGTAGGAGGCGCGCTTCTCCGCGGCGCTCTCGACGATGGCGTCCCAGCCTCGGTGCTCGAGCTCGACACGCGTACCGTCGCCTTCCGGCAGGAACCGGACCTCGAGCTCGGTGGCGTCGCCTGGACGCTCGAGGATGTTCCAGGTGAGCATGAGCCGGTTCGGAGGATCCCAGGTCACGACCGTGGCCCAGTGTCCTTTCTCGCCCGTGCTCGAGAGCTCGTAGACCTCGCCGCCTTCCCGCTCCTCGAACACGATGTCCGTGACGTCCCTGCCCGTGATCGAGTGGGTGGCGACCGGCCACCAGCTCTGCGCTCCGGCAGTGAAGACGCGGAACGCTTCCTCGACCGCGCAGTCGACGGTGACCGTCTTCCGCACGGCCTCGATGACGATGGTGTTGCTCATCCGTTGCCTCCTTCGCTCTCGGCCGCCGCCTTGAAGCGGGCGAGGGCCACAGTCCAGAAGTCGTCGACCCAGGCGCGGAGCTCGGCGACGCCTGCGTCGTGCAGCTCGTACAGGTGCTTCGTCCCGTTCCGCCGGTGGGTGACGAGGCCGGCGTCCTCCAGCACGCGGAGGTGCTGGGAGACGGCCGGCCGGCTCACGGGCATGTGCCCAGCGAGCTCGCCGACGGAGCGTGGGCCGTCCCGCAGCAGCTCGAAGACCTGGCGTCGCGTTGGATCGCCGAGTGCGTCGAGCGGATGTCCGTTAGTAGGCACTTACCGTAAGTTACTACTTACGAGTAGTGCTTGTCAACCCCTCCAGCGGTTCGTGATCGGCGTGCGGCGGTCCCGCCCGAATGCCTTCGGGCGAAGCTTGACGCCCGGTGGCGCCTGCCGGCGCTTGTACTCCGCGGCGTCGACGAGCGCGAGGACCCGGTCGACGACGTCGGCGTCGAACGCTTCGACGAGCTCCTCGCGCGAGCGGTCGAGCTCCACGTACGACTCGAGGACCGGGTCGAGCAGCTCGTACGGCGGGATCGAGTCGGCGTCCCGCTGGTCCGGCCGGAGCTCGGCGCTCGGCGCCCGCTCGATCGTCGTCTCCGGAATGAGCGCACGACCGGCCCGGGCATTGAGAAATCGGGCCAGCCTGAAGACGTCCGTCTTGAAGACGTCCTTGAGCAGCGAGAAGCCGCCGACCATGTCGCCGTAGAGCGTCGAATACCCCACCGCGAGCTCGGACTTGTTCCCGGTCGAGACGACGAGCCAGCCGTGCGTGTTCGAGAGCGCCATGAGCAGGACGCCGCGAACTCTCGCCTGGAGGTTCTCCGCGGCAAGCCCTTCGGGTCCGCCGTCGAGCGGGCCGGCGAGCGTCTCGTGGAATGCCCGCACCGCGGGCTCGATCGGGATCTCGAGAAAGTCGCAGCCGAGGCTCTCGGCCACCGCACGCGCGTCGGCCCGCGTTTCCTCCGAGGAGAATCTTGAGGGCATCGAGATGCAGTGGACGCGCTCGTTCCCGAGCGCTTCGACGGACAGCGCCGCGGTGACCGCGGAGTCGATGCCTCCGGAGATTCCGACCACGATGTCCGCGAAGCCGTTCTTCTCGACGTAGTCCCGGAGACCGAGAGTGAGCGCGCGCACCATCTGCTCGAGCGGATCCTCGAATGGAGCGACGCTGCCGCGTGCGGCGTCCTCGCGCTCTCGGAGCGAGCCCAGGTCGAGCGTCTGCACCGGCGGTAGGGACTCGCGAGAACGATCGAGCTCGCGGCGTCGAACGTCCCGCAGCCGGCGGCCGAGCGCGAGAGCGGGATCGACGTCGACGACCAGAAGGTGCTCCTCGAAGCCGGGAGCCCGCGCGATCACCTCGCCCGCGTCGTCGAGCACCACCGAGTGCCCGTCGAACACGAGCTCGTCCTGGCCTCCGACGAGGTTGCAGAAGGCGAGGAGCGAGCTCGTGTCCCGCGCACGCGTTACGAGCATCTCCTCGCGTTCCTCGGCCTTCCCGACGTGGTACGGCGAGGCCGAGACGTTGACGAGCAGCTGCGCGCCCGCGAGGGCGAGATCGGTGGCCGGCGGCCCCGGCTGCCAGACGTCCTCGCAGATCGTCGTCCCGACGATCGTGTCGCCGAAGCGGAGAAGGACGAGGTCGCGCCCCTCCGCGAAGTAGCGATGCTCGTCGAAGACGCCGTAGTTCGGGAGGAACTGCTTTCGGTAGACACCGACGATCTCACCTCGCGCGCACACGGCGCACGCATTCGAGAGGTCGTGGTCGAGCCACGGCGTGCCCACGAGCGCGATGGCGTCGCCCGTGGCCGCGGCGATCTCGTCGAGCGCATGCCGCGCTGCGCGCAGAAACCCGGGGCGGAGCAGGAGGTCCTCCGGCGGATAACCGGTCACGGCGAGCTCGGGGAAGAGGACGAGGTCCGCTCCCGCTGCCTCGGCCTCCGCGAGCGAGCTCAGGATCTTTTCACGGTTCCCCGTGAGGTCCCCGACCACCGCGTTCAGCTGTGCGAGGGCGAGCCTCACTTCAGGTCCGCCGGCAGTTTTAGCCTCATAGTCTGAAACCTAGTGTAATTACAGTGCCCGCCGTGCACATCACCTTCGACCGACGCTTCCGGGGGCCGCTCACGTCAGCGAACGGAGGCTATGCCTGCGGGCGGCTCGCCGAGCACGTCCCGGCAGACTCGGTCGAGGTCACGCTACGGCTGCCACCGCCGCTCGAGCGGCCGCTCGACGTTCGCGTGGACGGCGAAACGGCTGTGCTCCTGGACGGCGACTCTGTCGTGGCGGAGGCCCGGGAGGCGACCCTCGACCTCGAGGTGCCCGCTCCCGTCTCTTTCGACGAGGCCGAGGACGCGAGGCGGCGCCACGTCCGCCTCGGGAACGCGGACTTCCGCGAGTGCTTCGTCTGCGGGGACAGGAGCCCCGACGACGGCCTTCGCATCTGGGCCGGTCCCGTTGCGGGACGCGAGCGGCTGCATGCTGCTCCGTGGATCGCGACAGAGCCCACGCCGGAGATCGTGTGGGCGGCGATCGACTGTCCCGGCGCGTACGCCGTAGGGGCGGAGGGGAGAGGCGACATGGTGCTCGGCCGGATGACCGCACGTCTCTACGACGTGCCGGACCCCGGCCTTCCGTGTGTCGTGACTGCGTGGCCGCTCGGTGAGGACGGCCGCAAGCTCTTCGCCGGCACGGCGCTCTTCTCAGAGGACGGCGAGCTGCTCGCTATCGCCCGCCAGATCTGGATCGCGCCCCGCTAGCGCGGAGTCAGAGCGACGAGCACGCCGCCGTCGTCGTCGTACGCGGGGAAGAAGTCGACGGTCACGGGCTTGACGAGCCCTGCGTTCGTCCGCACCTCGAGCTCCTGGCCCAGCTTGCGCACGCCCCATTCCTGCACCACGTCGATGGGGGAGGAGTCCGAGAGCCCGAGCGCGGCCGCTATCTCGCGTCCGAGCAGGTCGCCGTCGCGGTAGCCCGTGAGCTCGAACACGCCCCGACCGACCGCCAGAACGCGCCGCTCGCGGTTGCAGACGACGAACCCGGTGGCCGGCGCCGGGTAGTAGTCCTCGAGAATCTCGAAGAGGAAGCCGAACCCGCAGTCGCGACACTGCACGGCCTGGGCAGTGAACCCCTCGTACCCGTCGAGGTCGATGGATCGCCGCTTGCAGTTCGGACAGATGAAGTAGGGCACGCTCGGATGGTACGGATCGACTCCGCGCAGGCGTGTTAGCACGGTGTTGAGTGCGGTCTAACAGCGTTCGCGATCTCCTCGAGCACGTCCGGGTTCTCGAGCGTCGACAGGTCGCCGGGATCGGTCCCGAGCGCCTTTGCCCGGACGGCGCGACGCACGATCTTGGCGCTGCGAGTCTTCGGCAGCCCCGATACGAAGATGACTCGCTCCGGCTTGAAGGCCTTCCCGAGCTCGTGCGTGACTGCCGCGCCCACCGCGTCCTCTGTCGCGTCCATTCCCGGCCGGAGGACGCAGAAGAGCCACACCACCTCCCCTTTGACGTCATGTGGAACTCCAACTGCCGCCGCCTCGGTCACGGCGGGGTGGTTGACCGCTGCGGACTCGAGCTCTGCGGGACCGATCCGTTTCCCCGCGATGTTCAGCGTGTCGTCCGAGCGCCCGTGGAGGAACCAGTAGCCGTCCTCGTCCACGGACGCCCAGTCGCCGTGAGTCCAGACACCCGGGAAGCGGCTCCAGTACGTCTCGAGGTACCGCTCGCGATCGCCCCAGATGCCGCGTGTCATCCCCGGCCATGGCCGTCTGCAGACGAGCTCGCCGACCTCTCCCCGCACCGGCTCGCCGTCCTCGTCGAGGACATCCATGTCCAGGCCCAACGCCGGAAACCCGAGCGAGCAGGGCTTGGCCGGTGCCATGAGGCTGACCGAGAGGAAGCACGCTCCGACCTCCGTGCCGCCGGAGATGTTGACGATCGGGATCCGACCCCCTCCGCACACGTGCTCGTTCAGCCAGTCGTAGGGCCCGCGGTTCCACGGCTCACCCGTGGTCGTCACCGCGCGCAACGAGGTGAGGTCTGCCTTCGGCTCGCCGTGGGGTAGCAGGGCGCGCACGAGCGTCGGCGAGACTCCCAGCATCGAGACGCGCTCGCTCTCGACGAGCTGCCAGATTCGGTCGGCCGGCCAGTCCGGGGCGCCTTCCATGAACACGATGGCGGCTCCGACCGCTCCTCCGCCCACGACTGTCCACGGCCCCATGATCCAGCCCATGTCCGTCGCAAAGAGCACGCGGTCTCCGGGATCGAGATCGGCCTGGTAGGCAGCTTCGCGGGCGATGGAGAGGAGGAAGCTGCCTTGCACGTGAAGCGCACCCTTGGGCCTGCCGGTGGTGCCCGACGTGTACGCGATGAGGTACGGGGCCTCGCTCGCGACCTCGACCGGAGGCAGGACCCCCGGAGCGGCCTCGACAGCCTCGTCCCAGTCGCGGTCCCGGCCCGCTGTCATCGGCACGTCCGAGCCGAGCCTTCGCCAAACGATCACGCTCTCGACGGACGGGGTCTCGAGCAAGGCCTCGTCCGCGATCGTCTTCATCGGAACCTCGGTCCCGCGCCGGTACGAACCGTCGGCGGTGATCAGAGCCCGTGCGCCGGAGTCGGCAAGCCGGGCCGCGATCGCCGGCGCCGCGAACCCCGAGAAGATCGGAACCTGAATCGCTCCGATGTGCGCGCACGCATGCGAGGCGATCGCCACCTGGGGGGACATCGGAAGGTAGATTCCGACGCTGTCACCAGTGCGTATCCCTGCTGCCTGGAGGGCCTCCGCCAGCCGGATCGTCTCACGAGAGAGCTCCGACCACGAGAACGACGTGCGCATCCCGTCTTCCGCCTGCCAGACCACGGCCTCGGCGTCGCCACGCTCGCGCGCCCAGCGGTGGACGCACGCCTCGGCCAGGTTGAGGCGGGCGCCGGTGAACCACGTCGTCCATTCGATGCCACGGGAGTCGTCGCGGACCTGCTCCCAGTCGCGCGTGAACGGAACCGCGAGGTCGTCCTTCACCGCGCGCCAGAAGCGGTCCGGCTCGTCGAGCGAGACCCTGTGCAGGGACGCGTAGTCGGAGCAGTCGAGCTTGCGCGCGAGGCGCGCGACGTTCGTTGCTGCGACCTGCTCGGGGCTGGGCGCCCAGGAGTAGGTGTCTCGGTCCAAAGGCTCCGCAAATATAGAACGCCCCCGGCTGCGGCTCCGGGGGCGTTCTCCGTTCGAGGCTACCCCTTCCCGGGCCGACGAGCCGGAGATCGTGACTCTGCGGCCCAGTCACGTCCACCTGCGCTCGCCTGCGGATCCGGCGGTGGCGCCCTCGCATCCGATCTGGCGTCCGATCGATGCGGTTGTGGGCTGACTATAGGAGCCATGTCTCGGAAAGTCAAGTAGCTCAGTCAAGTGATTTGCGCTACTGTCTGCTTCACTCGAGATCGCAGGAGGAAAGGCGTGCGCGGCGACCAATCCCCCCGAAGGGGGAGAGAGAACCCACAGATGACACGTTCACTCCGATGGGCATGAACGAGACCGCCGCAGCTGCATCCCTATCCAGCCCTGTTCCCGGCGCGATTCCGGGCGGTCCGGCCGCACGCATCGGAGAGCGCGTGCGCGCACTGCGAGTCGCGGCCGGTCTGACCCAGACCGAGCTCGCTGACGGGCGCGTCTCGAAGGAGTACATCAGCCAGATCGAGCGCGGCAAGACGCGGCCGACGGAGACGATGATCGCCTGGCTCGCAGAGCGTCTTGCCGTCGACCCGGCGTTCCTCGCAGCCGGCGTCTCCACAGAGGAGCGAACGAAGGTCGAGACGCTACTTGCGCGTGCCGAGGCATTGGCTGAGGCGCACGAGTACGCCGACGCGATCGACGCCTTCCGCGAGGCGCGGCAGGTGGTCTCCGGGACCTGGGCGCCCGCTCTCGAGGTACGCGAGCTCGCCGGCGAGGCCTGGGCGCTCATGCAACACGGAGACGTCCGCGACGCGATCACGCTTCTCCAGGAAGCGCGTGAGCTGGTCGAAGCGCCCGACTTCTCCGACGTCGACCGCGCTGACATCCTCTTCAGGCTCGGCGTCTGCAGGTACAAGCTCTCGAGCGTCGGGACGGCTGTCGCCCTCTTCGGAGAGGCCCTCGAGCTCGCCGAGGGATCGGGTCTCCCCTGCGATCTCCTCCGTGCGGACATCCTCGGGTGGCGGTCTCGTTGTCATCGCCGCCAGCGCGACTACGTCGCAGCTCACGAGGACGTCGAGCGTGCTCTCGAGCTGGCGCAGGAGCTCGGCGATCGCCGAGCGATTGCGAACACCTACTTCCAGGCGTCCCTGATCGCGCAGAGGCAGGGACACTGGGTTCTCTCACGGAACTACGCGCAGCGGGCGAAGGAGCTCTATCAGGAGCTCAACGACGAGCGGAACGTCGGCCGGCTGTTGCTCAACCTCGGCGGTCTCACACTGCTCCTCGGCGACGAGGAACAGGCCGTCGAGCATCTCAAGGCGTCGTTTACGCGAGCTCTCGAGGCCGATTCACGCGCCGACGCGGCGCAGGCGCTCGGCGGGCTAGCCACGGTGCACCTGCGGCGTGCCGAGTACGACGAGGCGGACGAGATGGCCCGCAAGGCTCTCGATCTGCTGCAGGGCAGGGAAGATTTCCTCGACGAGATCTGTCCGTCGCAGCTCGTACTGGGACGAGCGTTGATGGAGCGCGGGCGGTTTGAGGAGGCGGAGGAATGCTTCCGGGCGGCTGACGCGGCTGCTGAGCAGCTCGCGTCGCTGAGTCACCGGGCAGAGGCGTGGGTCGCACTGGGAGACCTCGCGGCACGACGCGGCGAAGACCGCGATGCCGCACGCCTATACCGCAGCGCTGCCGAAGCGCTCGCGGAAATCCGCTTCTAAGAAAGGAGGTCGCCATGAAGTCACGCTTGCTCCTGCTTCTCGTGAATTTGGCACTGCTCGCGGCTTGGCTCGGCGGATTCAGCCGCGGCTCCTGGTCTGACGGCCACTTCTAGAACGTCTCGGCTCCGTAACCGTCGTCCGATCTTCGGTGCACGGCAGTCGATGCGTGTCTGACACTGTGCCTCGGCAGCGCGTCTAGGCAGCGCGTCTAGACTGGGCGCGATGCGCCTCCGGACGGCTCTCGCCTCGGTGTCGTGCGCTCTTTCGTGCTTGCTCCTGATCGCCTGTGGTGGTTCGACGAACGACGCGACGCCCGAGGAGAACCCACTCGAGGAAAGACGGACTCTCGAGCAGCTTTGGCGTGCGCCCGGTGACGACGTGGCCGTCATACCGGGGACCGCGAGCTACGAGCCGGGGAGGATCCGGGTCAGCTTCCTCGTCACCGATGCACAGGGCCGGCCGGTCACGCTTCCGACGGCAAAGGTCTGGCTTTCGCGTGGCCTGGAAGAACGGCCGTTCCTTGCGTCGACCGCGCAGATAGAGCGCATCGGCGTGCCGGGCGGCGCCGCGGCGGACAGCACGCACATCTACGTCGCTCACCTCCGCGTTCCGAAACCGGGAACGTACTGGCTGCTCGCGGAGCCCGAGGGGGGGCAGACCGATGTTCAGGCCCTCGGGAACGTGGTGGTCGCAGGTGCGATCGAGCCGCCTGGCGTCGGCGACCCGGCACCTGCGTCGGAGACACCGACGCTGCGCTTCGGAGTTGACGTGGAGAGCCTCACGACACGTACACCTCCCGATGTCACCCTGCTCCAGCACTCGGTGGCGGAGTCGGTCCGCGCGAAGCGCCCGTTCGTGGTCGTCTTCGCCACTCCGAAGTTCTGCGCGAGCCGCACCTGCGCGCCCGTGGTCGACGTCGTGGAGGAGGTTGCACGCCGGCAAACGGGATCGCCGGTGCGGTTCATCCACGCCGAGGTCTACAAGGACAACGATCCGGCGAAGGCGTACAACCGCTGGATGCACGAGTGGGGCCTCACGACGGAGCCGTGGACGTTCGTCGTCGGCGCGGACGGAAGGGTTGCCGACCGGTTCGAGGGGCCTGTCTCGGTGCGTGAGCTCGAGGAGGCGGTTCGTAAGGTGTCGGACGGGTAGCTCGCATAGGCTCGTCGACAAGACTTTCCGAATGAAGTGTTGAAGTCACGGGAGGGACAGATGGCGACCGATGCTGCGGCCAAGGTTCTCGTCACGACGGAGTGGCTGGCAGAGCGAATTGCCGAGCCCGGGCTCGTCGTCGCAGAGGTGGACGAGAACCCGGACGTGTACGACGAGGGGCACATCCCCGGTGCCGTGAAGCTGCACTGGCGCGACGATCTTCAGGACCCCCTCGTCCGCGACGTCGTCTCGAAGGAGGAGTTCGAGCGGCTCATGGGCGAGCGTGGGATCGCGAACGACACGTCCGTCATCCTCTACGGCGACAAGAACAACTGGTTCGCGGCCTACGCCTACTGGTACCTGAAGCTCTACGGGCACGAGGACGTGCGTCTGCTCGACGGTGGCCGGCAGAAGTGGATCGAGGAGGGACGAGAGCTGACACTCGAGGTGGGCGCAGCGACCCCGGTCGCATACGTCGCGGCGGCACGCGACGAGTCGATTCGCGTCCGACGCGACGTGGTGCTCCAGGGTCTGGCAGACAGCTCGATCGTGCTCGTCGACGTCCGCAGCCCACAGGAGTTCTCGGGAGAGCTCATGGCACCCCCCGGCTACGAGCAGGAAGGCGCCTCTCGCACCGGCCACATTCCCGGCGCCCAGTCCGTCCCCTGGGCGACCGCGGTCCGCGACGACGGCACATTCAAGAGCGCCGAGGAGCTCCGTGAGATCTACGAGGGCAAAGGAGTGACTGCCGACAAGGAGGTGCGCGCGTACTGCCGCATCGGGGAGCGCTCCGCGCACACGTGGTTCGTGCTCCGCGAGCTGCTCGGCTACGAGACGGTCAGCAACTACGACGGCTCGTGGACCGAGTGGGGGAACCTGGTGGAGGTCCCGATCGAACGCTGACGCCCAAGGTCATGGGCTAGGACATCAGCGAGCCGCGATCAGACCGGGTCGCCGATGCGCTCGATCACGATCTGGGGAACACGGGCGCGCGGGCTCAGGCGGAGCACTGTTCGAACGAGCTCGGCAATGTCTTCCGGCTGGATCTGCTCCTCCGGCGGAATTCCGGTCCACTCGGTCATCCGCGTCGCGACGAAGGCGGGACAGATCGCCGTAGCGCGAACATCGTGCTCGGCTTCCTCGCGGTTCAGCGAGTGCGTGAACGAGATGAGCGCGGCCTTGGTCGCGCCGTAGACCGCCAGACCGGGCGTCGGGATCGTCCCGGCGATCGAGGCGAGGTTGATCACGTGGCCGTGCGAGGCGCGAAGGAGCGGCAGTGCCTCCCTGGTGACGACCATCGCGGCCCGCAGGTTGACATGAAGCTGTAGGTCGATCCGTTTGGTGTCCTGGTCCGAGAACGACCCCCCGACGCCGATTCCGGCCGAGTTCACGAGGACGTCCATCCCACCGTGAGCCTCGGTGTGAGCGGCGACGACCCGCTCGCACTCCTCGGACACGCCCAGGTTGGCGGCGACTGCCGTCGCGGCGAGCTCGGCGGCGGCCTCCTCGAGAGGCTCGGGCCGCCGCGCGACGAGAGTGAGGGCGTAGCCCTCGTCCCGCAACATTCGAGCGAGCGCGAGCCCCAGCCCGGACGAGCCTCCCGTGACGAGTGCCGACTTCACGCGGCCGAGTATCTCAACAAGTCAGCGGCCGCCGAGGGGTCGGCGGCCGCCGGGTCGACAGGGGAGAGGAGAAGAAGATGGATCTCTCCGACCCTGCGTTCGCGGCCACTGCCCGGCCTCCTGCCTCGGCAACCCCGTTCGACACCTACAGTTCGGGCATGGAGGCCGTGCGGTTGACGTCTCTCGTGCAGGCCGGCGGGTGCGCGGCCAAGTACTCGGCAGCGAGGCTGGAAACGCTTCTGGCGGGTTTCGTGCCGGCGACTGCGGAGGATCTCCTCGTCGGCCTCGATCCTGCCGACGATGCCGCCGTGTACCGCCTGGACGACGACCGGGCCCTCGTGTTCACGGTCGACTTCTTTCCGCCCCTCGTCGACGACGCCCGAACGTTCGGCGCGATCGCCGCCACGAATGCGCTGAACGACGTCTATGCGATGGGGGGCCAGCCCTTGCTCGCCCTCTCGATCGCCGCCTTTCCCGAGGAGCTTCCAACCGAATTGCTCGGCGACGTCCTCGCCGGAGCCGACGAGCGAGTCAGGGCCGCGGGCGCGATTCTCGCCGGGGGCCACACGATCCGCGACTCCGAGCCCAAGTACGGACTGGCCGTGGTCGGCACCGTGCATCCGGAGGGCGTGTGGCCGAAGGCGGGAGCATGTGCGGGTGACGCGCTCTTCCTGACGAAGCCGCTGGGAACGGGAATCGTCCTCCAGGCCGCACGCGACGGCACGGCGTCCGACGACGTAGTCGGTGCGGCAGTTGACGCGATGCAGGAGCTCAATCGGGCTGCCGCCGACGTCCTTCGCCCCTTCGTTCCGAACGCGGTCACGGACGTAACCGGATTCGGACTGCTCGGGCACACGCACGAGCTTGCTGAGCGGAGCGGCGTACGGGCCGTCGTCGACGCGGACGCGCTGCCGGCGCTTCCCGGTGCACTCGAGCTCGCGGAAGGCGGAACCCGCACGGGTGGCGATCGCCGGAACCGTGAATTCGCGAGCCCGCACGTGGAGAGCGTCGCCGGGGAGACGGTCGAAGCGCTGGCGTACGACCCGCAGACGGCAGGAGGCCTGCTGATCGCGCTACCGGCGGAGCGAGGCGCGGTTCTCGAGGCGACGTTCCGCTCCGAGGGTCTGTTCATTGCGCGGATCGGACGGATCGAGGTCGGCGCTGGGGTCGCGCTTCAGTAAGCGGTGACCACAGTCGCTGCGCACGCGCGGATCGTCACTCCCGCCCGGTTCCTCCGCCTTGCCATTGCGTCCGCGGCGTCGCTCCTCGTCGTCATCACCTCGGGGGCCTTCGTGCGCTTGACCGGTTCGGGACTCGGGTGCGAGAACTGGCCACGCTGCGGAGACAAGCCGTATCCGGAGCAGGGCTTCCACGCATTCGTCGAGTTCGGCAATCGCATGGTCGCGCTCGTCGGGCTCGTGCTCACGCTCGTCACGTGGATCGGGGCGCGACGAGCAGTCGGCCTGTCCGATACCGGTCGTCGGGCTGCACTTGCGACGTTTCTCGTCGTCGTCGCGCAGATTCCGCTCGGGGCCGTGACGATCGCGGTCGACCTGCATCCGTTGGCGGTCATGTCGCACTTCCTCCTCGGGCTGACGGCGTTGGGACTGGCGGTGGTCGTGGCAGGCGAGGCGCTGCTTCTCGTCGACGGTCGGGCCGGGCCCGTCGGACCGGGGTGGCTGCGGAAGGCTGTGCTCTGGGCCGGAGTCCCCGCGTGCGCAGCGCTCGTGGTGACCGGCGCAATCGCCACCGCGTCCGGCCCTCACCCCGGCGCCGACGACGCGGTCGAGAGGCTCGGGCTGGAGATCGCAGACGCGGTCTACGTCCACGTACGCGTCGCTGCCGCGTTCGGCATTGGCGTGCTGATCGTCGGCTGGTTCCTCTGGCGAGCCCGGATCGCCTATCCGGGCGTCTTCGTCTTGTGGGCGGTCCTCCTGGGCGTGCTCACAACCCAGGCGATCCTCGGAGAGGTGCAGTACCGGAACGCGCTGCCGTGGGGGCTCGTCCTCGCCCACGTCGCGCTTGCCGCGTCGATCTGGGCACTCACCGTCCTGATCGCCTATGTCCTGTGGCGCCCACCCCGCCGACTTGCTCGACAGTAAGCTGGGCTCATGGCCGATGAGCTGCGCCTGTACGAGCGCCCGACGCTCGAGCGCCCGGTCCTCATAGGGGCATTCAGGGGCTGGAACGACGGCGGCCAGGCTGCGACCCTCGCGGCCGGCTACCTCGCGCGGCTCTGGGACGCGCACAAATTCGCCGACATCGACCCCGAGCTGTTCGTCGACTTCCAGGCGACCCGTCCGATCGTGTCTCTCGACGAAGGCAGCACGCGCAGCATCGACTGGCCCGAGAATGCCTTCTTCCGCGCGCGGATCCCGGGGACCGAGCGTGATGCCGTGCTCATGGTCGGTGTCGAGCCGAACTACCGCTGGCGCGCGTTCACCGAGATCGTCAGCGGGCTCGTCGGCGACCTCGGCGTCGAGATGGTCGTGACCCTGGGCGCACTCCTTGCGGACGTCCCGCACACGCGCCCGGCGCCCGTGACCGGAGCGGCGACCGACCCGAAGCTCGTCGATGAGCTGGGTCTCCAGCTCTCCCGGTACGAGGGGCCGACCGGAATCGTCGGCGTCCTTCTCGACTCCTGTCGGCGCGCGGGAATCCCGTCGGTCAGCCTGTGGGCTGCCGTCCCGCACTACGTCTCGCTGGCGCCAAGCCCGCGCGCGGCGCGCGCGCTCTGCGACCGGCTCGCGAGCGTTCTCGGGATCACGATCGACGTCGGCGAGCTGGCGGAGGCCGAAGAGTCCTACGTCGACCAGGTCTCACAGGCCGTCGCGAGCGACGAGGAGACGGCGGCTTACGTCGAAGAGCTCGAGCAGCGAGCCGACTCGCTCGACTGGCTCGAGGAGTCCGGCGGGATCCCGTCCGGTGACGCAATCGCCGCCGAGATCGCGCGGTTCCTGCGCGAGCGCGAACGCGACGGCGGCAGCGAGAGCTAGGCCCAGCGCCGGCGGACGGACGCAGCTACGCGGCGTCTTCGGCGGTCTCTTCGACCGCGACCGCGTTCGAGTCGGTCGTCGGCGAGCCATCGGTCGCGGGCGCGCCGTCGCCCTCCGCCGTTCCGGTAACCGCCTCGGCACCGGCGGCCTGCTCCGCCGCCTGGCCTGCACCTTTCCGCCTGCGACGACGACGCCGTGACTTTCGGGCGGTCAGCTTCGGCGCGGGGAGGTTGTCGGCGAGCGCGGTGGCGATCTCGCCGATGGTCCCGATCTCCTCACGCGCTTCGTCGAGAGCGGCGTTCGCCCGCGGCGTGTAGCCGTCCGCGGACGCCAGGAGCGCCGACCCGACGGGTAGCGGCATGGACTTCGCGACCTGTACCAGCCTGTTGACGTTCTCCTCGTGCCGGTAGCCACGCGAGTTGGCGACGGCTCCGAGGAGCCGCTTCGCCTCGGGAAACTCCGTGGAGACGCGGCGATCCTGGACCTTCCGCGTCGCCCGCGCGAGCCGCCATGTCCAGCGGGCGAGGATCTGGTCCGGCGCGACTGCCTTGCCCTCCCCGATCGCCCGCAGCAGCACTCGGACCCCAGCCGAGCGGTCCTTCTCCCAGGGCGGTGCCTGGGTCACGAGCGTCACGAGATCGTCGAAGTCGGCTCGCTCGACCGGTGTCGCCACGCGATCCATGAGCGCCGTCATCCGCAGGCGGCGGTTCGGGTTCTCGGCCGCACACGTCGCGAGGAACTGCTCGAGGGCGCCCTTGCTCGCTCTGCCCTCCGTGAACTTGCGCGCGAACTCCCCGCGCTGGTCGAAACGGATCTGGCGGCCGGCGATCGTCGCCCAGAAGCGCTGCTCGTCCTCGTCGAGATGCTTGGGATCGATGCGCTGCCACTCTCGCTGGATCACGCCGAGCCGTCGAGCGACGTCGGGCGTGACCGGGACGAGCCACGGAACGGGCGAGAGCTTGCGACGTGCCCGGCGCTGGGATCGACGACGCGGCGCGGGGGTGACACGAGCGCCTTCACGGTAGAAGTCGGCATCCAGGAGCGCGTGCAGCGAGACCACGCGTTCGTTGTGCGGCGCCGCCTTCGGAACGAAGTCGACGACGATTCCGGCTTCTTTGCGCGGGTGGATGCGCATGATGCGGCCGATCCGCTGCTGGTAGACGCGGCGCGACGCAGTCGGCGCGAGGTGCATGCAGACGGTCGCGCGGGGTGAGTTCCAGCCCTCCGCGAGCAGTTGTGCGTTGACCAGGACGTTGATCTCACCGCGCTCGTAGGCGGCGAGTGTCTCCGCGAGACGTGCGGGCGGTGTCCGGCCGGAAACTGCCTCGGCCTTGAGGCCGGTTGCGCGGAACTCCTGCGCGAGGTTGTAGGCGTGGTCGACGCCGGCCGCGTAGACGATCCCCGGAGTCGAGCCGAAGCGCTCCCGGTACAGGCTTGCGGCGGCCTGGTTCAGCGCCTGGTGGTCGAGTGCGGCGGCGAGAGCGCGCTCCTCGAAGTCGCCTCCGACGATGGGGACCGAGTTGACTGCTGCCGCGGGCGGGACGCGAAGGTTCCTGAGCGGCGCGATGAGCCCTCGCCGGGCAGCGTCCGCAAGCGGCAGGTCGTCGACCGAGGCCGGGAAGACGTCCGACACCTGCTTCGCGATCAGCTGTTCGGTGGCGGTCATGCCGATGTAGAGCGGCTCCGGCAGCGCACGGATGGCCGCGCTCGTCTTCTCGCCCAGCGCCGTGTGCGCCTCGTCGCAGAGGACGAGGTGGTACGTCGAGCGGTCGAGCTCCGAGCCGTGACGCGCGAACCACGCGTACGTCTGGATCGTCACCGGATTCTGGTGCTTGGGAGTCGCTCCCGTGAGCACGGCCTCCGAGAACCGGTCGCCGTAGCCCTCCGTGGTGAGGTCGCGCGTGAACTGCGAGACGAGAAGGCGGCGGTGCGTGAGGATGAGAACACCGAGGTTTCGAGCCGCCTCGACGAACCCCGCCGCGGCGATCGTCTTGCCGGACGCAGTCGGATGCCGGAACCGGTAGCGCCGGCTGGCCCCGGGGTCGTGCCCGTGGAAAGAAGGCTCGAGCTCGCGTTCGTCGATGAAGCCGGCGTCGAAGTCGTCTTCGACCTCGTCCTCGACCTCCGCGATGACCACACCGTTGCCGCTTCCGTTCTCGGGCGTGTGGCCGTTTCCGATCCCGTTGCCGTTTTCCTCGGCCGCCCTCTGCGTCGACGCGATGAGCTCGGTGAGCATTCCCGCGAGAGCGTCAACCTGGTGGCGCCGTAGCTCGGTTCCTGTTGAGGTGCGGACGGGATCCTGCATCAGGACTCGCTCGAGCCCGAGCATCAGGCCGTAGCGCACCTTCCAGCGGGCAGAGGGCTGCGCGTTACCGGACGCCATCTCTTCGAGGGCGTGGTCGAGCGCGGCGCGACGCGCCGTGCCCGGCGCGAGCGCAACGGCGGCGTCCTCGCCCTCGTGGAGGAACGGTTCGCCGTACCAGGCACCGGCTCGGTGAGCGGCGTCGATCAGGTCAGGTTGGGTGTCCGACGTCTGCGTCGGCGTGGCCTCTACTTCGTGCATTCGCGCAGCACGTACTGCCGTGCCGCTCCTTCCGAAGGATTGCGCTCGCCCGAAGAGGGGGCGAGCGGTACCGGCAGAGCATACCTCAGACTTCGGGGTCGGAAACGATCAACGAGCAGGTGTAACGGCGCCGATCTCGGCCAGCTGGCGCCCGAGGACACGCTCCGAAACGCCCGTCTGGTCGAGGTGCTTCGTGATTCCTCCGAGCCAGAACGGGAAGCCGGCCCCGAGGATCACGCAGGTGTCGATGTCCGCTGCCTCGGCGACGACGCCCTCCTCGAGGATATGCCGAGACTCGTCGGCGAGCGCCTCGAGCACTGCGGTGTGCAAGTCGTCGACGCTCCGTGGCGCGTGCTCGACTACGACCGGCTCGCCGCCTTCCGCCAGGCTCTCCAGCGTCGGTGACAGCACGTAGCGATCAGGCCACGCCTCGTGCAGCGTGCGGCGGACGTGGCTGGCGACCTTCGGCCCGACGAGCTGGAGCAGTACGGAGGGCGCCATCGGCAGGCCCATCCTGAGCACGGCCTCGTCGGTCTCCTCGACGGTGTTGCCGTGGTCGAGGGCATCCATCACGACGGATCCCTG
This sequence comes from uncultured Actinomycetes bacterium, assembly GCA_963736295.1. Lineage (GTDB taxonomy): Bacteria > Actinomycetota > Thermoleophilia > Gaiellales > Gaiellaceae > GMQP-bins7. Next base: position 1,404,967 of record CAVTOH010000004.1, on the reverse strand, counting down.
GCGGCCGAGCAGCCGGTTCACCACGAAACCCGGGGCGTCGCGTACGAGCACTCCCGTCTTGCGGAGCTTCCTCGTCATGTCCCAGGCGGTCACCAGCGTCACGTCGTCCGTCTGCGGCGTCCGCGCGAGCTCGACGAGCGGCAAGACGGCTACGGGGTTGAAGAAGTGCATGCCGACGACGCGTTCCGGGTGCTGGAGGTCGCTCCCCATCTCCGTCACGGAGAGGGACGAGGTGTTCGTCGCGAGGACGCACTCGGGCGCGACCACGCGCTCGAGCTCGGCGAACACCGCCTTCTTTACGGACATCTCCTCGTACACGGCCTCGAGCACGAGATCGCACCCCGCGAAGACCTCCCATTCCATGCCCCCGCTGACGAGCGAGCGCAGGAACCTCGCCTTCCCCTCGCCGAGCCGGCCCTTGCGGGTGAGCTCGTCGAGCTCGTCCGCGATCCAGGAGATCGCGTCGTCGACCTGTTCCTGGGTGAGGTCGCGGACTACGACGGGAACCTCGAGACGACGGAGGACGAGTAACGCGAGCTGGCGGGCCATGAGGCCCGCGCCGACGATCCCGACACGCTGGACGCGGCGTGGCTCAGCCTCGGGCAGGCCGACGCCTCGCTTGGCCCGATGCTGGACGAGATGGAACGCGTAGACGGACGCCTGTGCCTGCGGGCCCGGAAGAAGCTCCGCGAGCGCCTCTTCCTCTGCGCGGTAGCCCTCCTCGAGCGTCCACGTGGCCGAGCCCTCGATCAGTTCGAGCGCGCGGTAGGGGGCCGGCGCAGCCCCGTGTACCTGTCCGTCGAGGCGCGCCCTCGCCTTTCTGCACACCTCGGCCGCATCGGAGAGGTCGGCCGCCGGACGGCGCTTCCCCGGCCCTTCCTCGATCTTGTCGAGCAGGAACGCGAGCGACTCGTCGAGGAACTCGACGGGCTCGAGCAGGACGTCTGCGAAGCCCGCCTCGAATGCCCTGGCCGCGTCGAGCATGCGGTTCTGGCGCAAGGGGTTCTCGACGACGAACTCGACGGCCCTTTCCGCCCCGACGAGCTGCGGCACGAGTTGAGTTCCGCCCCATCCCGGGATGAGCCCGAGGAACACCTCGGGGCAGGCGAAATGACGGACCGAGGACGAGATCGTGCGGTAGTCGCAGTGCAGCGCGATCTCCACGCCGCCTCCGAGCGCCGCGCCGTTGACAGCGGCGACGGTCACGAAGGGGAGCTCGCGAAGCCGGCCGAAGAGCTCGTGCCCTGCCGCGCCGCCCTCCCGGGCGCGCTCGGGCGTGATCTCGCCGAACTCGTCGATGTCGGCGCCGACGGCGAAGACGAACGGCTTGCCCGTCAGGAGCAGGCCTCGCCAATCGCGCGTGCGCAGTCGTCCGAGGGCCTCGTCGAGCGAGCGGAGCGCCTCCTCGCCGAACGTATTCGGCTTCTGCCAGTCCTCGCCGTTGTCCATCGTCACGAGCGCGACGGGGCCGGCACGCGTCTCGAGCCGCTGGAGCTTGAACTGCGTCGGCGGGCTAGCCACCGTTCTGTCTGCTTTCCCAGAGAATCGCCGCACCCATGCCGAGGCCGATGCAGAGCGCGGTGAGCCCGTAGCGCACGTCGGGTCTTTCACGGAAGCCGTGCGCGAGCTGCGCCATGAGCCGCACGCCGGTCGCCGCGAGCGGATGTCCGCACGCGATTGCGCCGCCGTACGGATTGAGCCGCGGGTCGTCGGGCTCGACTCCGACTCCCTCGCACCAGGAAAGGACTTGCACCGCGAACGGCTCGTTGAGCTCGAAGAGGCCGACGTCGTCGATGGAGATTCCCGCCTGCTCCAACACCTTCGCCGTTGCGGGGACCGGTCCGAGCCCCATGAGCTCGGGCTCGACGCCCGCGTACGCGAACGCGACGAGCCGCATCCTGGGCTCCAGCCCGTGCTCTGACGCGGCTTTCTCGGAGGTGAGCAGCGCTGCGGTCGCGCCGTCCGTTAGTCCTGCGGAGTTGCCTGCCGTCACGCGGCCGCCCGCCCGGAACGGCGTCCGGAGGCCGGCGAGCCCCTCGAGCGTCGTGTCCGGCCGGAGAAACTCGTCGCGTGCTGCGACCGTCCAGCCTTCGTCGCCGAAGACGGACATCGGCACGACGATCCCGTCCATGACGCCCTCGTCCCAGGCCTTCGCGGCCTTCTGCTGCGATGACAGGGCATAGGCGTCCGCGGCCTCCTTGGTGAGGGTCGGGAAAGCGTCGTGCAGGTTCTCCGCGGTCTGCCCCATGACCGCCGCGGACTCGTCCACGATCCGCTCGGATATGAAGCGCGGGTTGAAGTCGACGTCCTCGCCCATCGGATGGTGGCCCATGTGCTCGACCCCGCCGACGAGCACGACGTCCGCCGCGCCCATGGCGATCTCGCCGGCGCCGGCGGTCGTCGCCGTGAGGGCCCCCGCGCACATCCGGTCGACGGCAAAGCCGGGCACCGTCTTCGGCAGCCCGGCGAGGAGCGCGACGTCACGGCCGAGCGTCAGCCCCTGGTCTCCCACCTGGGCTGTCGCGGCCATGACGACGTCGTCGATCTGCTCGGGGGGGAGCGTCGGATTTCGCCTGAGGAGCTCCCGGACGACCTTGACCGCCATGTCGTCGGCCCGCGTCCTCCAGAAGAGCCCGCCCTCGCCCGCGCGCCCGAAGGCGGTACGGACGCCGTCGACATAGACGACCTCGCTGAGCTCTCTCCCCACGCCGAAGACGATACTTCGGCCGGGCATGGCGGACTGGGAGGAACGGGCGGCGCGGGCGGGCGAGCGTTACGAGGACGGCGTGACCCGCCTGCCGGACGATCCGGACGAGCGGCAGCGTCAGCTCACGCGAATGGGGAACGCGGCGTGGTCAGCAGGGCTCTCGCTGCGGATGCTCGGACGGCACGAGGAGGGCGATGCCTGGCTCCTTCGCGCCGCCGACGCCTACCGCCGAAGCTGGGACGGCGCGCCGGCCGAGAGCTGGGGCAGACCGATCGGTGCGATGAAGTCCCGGCTGATCGCGGACGACCTGCGAGGCGCGCGGAAGGACGCAATCTGGGCGCTCGATGCGGGCGCCGAGACATCGGAGAGCCCGATCGGACGCTACGCGGCAGCGCTGGCCCACCTCGTTCGTGACGACGACGAGGCTGCCGGTCGTATCGCCGCCACGCTCGTCGGCGACGAGGTCATCCCGTTCGCCGTGCGCGACTCGCTCATCGCGCTGTCAGCTCGCGACGGACGTGGCTACGAGACCGCGATCAGGGAGCTCGTCGCCGACTTCGAGTCGCGTGAGGAGTTCCTCGAGGACACCCCCGTCGCAGACACCGTGCTCGCGCTTCAGGCCCTCGCCGAGCCCCGTGGCCTCGCGGTTGAGCTCGCTTCGCCGGTGCTGCCGTCGTAGGGCAGGACATTTCGCCGCCTACGACCGACGCGCCGCGACCAGCCCAGCGTGCCAACCCGGTGCGCGTCCGCCCGCCGGGAGGCGGATCGACTCGACTGGAAGTCCGGAGCGGACGACGAGCCAGGCGATCAGCGAGTTGGAGTTCCACATTTCGCCGGTTCCGAGCTCGTCGCGACCCCACGTCGCCCTGGGAGCGCGGGAAGCCAGATCCAGCAAGCGCTGCCCCGCTTCCGGGTCGTCCGTCAGGCGCTGAGGGCTGTCGACCGCCTCGGCGACGTCCGGGATGACTCCGCCGCGCCAGCAGCGGACCTCGTAGCGGAAGATCCGAAAACGCCCCGCTCGTCGGCTTCCGACCGCACCTTCGGAAACCACGCCACGCTCCCGTCCCTTGCTGTCGCGAACCGGCGCCTGCTCGATCACGAAGAGACCCTCCGGCACGAACACCTCGAGCGCGGAGTGGTAGAGGTCACATGCCGCTCGTCTCTCGAGCCGCGCGGCCACCGCTTCGAACACGCGCCCGTTCAGCCGCACGGAGTGGCCACCCGCGCCGAGCGGGAGCCAGTAGAGGTCTACCCAGCCCACCTGTGGAGGATTACTGCTGGCCGGCTGCGAGCTCGCGTGCCCGCACCATCGCAGCCTGGATCGCGTTCAGGAACGCGGCGCGTACGCCGGCCATCTCGAGCTCCCTGATCGCGGCGATGGTCGTCCCACCGGGTGACGTCACCATCTCGCGCAGCTCGACCGGGTGCATCTTCTCGTCCCGCAGCTGCTTGGCCGTGCCGAGCATGGTCTGGACGACGAGCTGCGTCGAGATCTCGCGGGACAGACCGAGGAGGATCCCGGCCTCGATCATCGCCTCGGCGAGCAGGGCGAAGTAGGCAGGCCCCGATCCCGACACGGCGGTAATCGCGTCGAGCGCGTCCTCGGGCACGCGCACGACGGCTCCGAGGTGAGAGAGCGCCTCCTCGGCGAGGTCGAGTTGCTCCTCGCTCGCGTGTGCCCCTGCGCATAGCCCGGCGATTCCCTCGTGGACGGTCTACGGCGTATTGGGCATCGCACGCGTGACCGGAACACCGGCCGACAGGCGGGACTCGATCCTGGACGTCGGGATTGCTGCCGCGACCGACAGGACGGTCTGCTCGGGGAGGATCAGCCCTCCGATCTCGCCGAGCAGCGCGTCGATGTCCTGTGGCTTGACGGCGATGACCACGAGCGCCGCGCCGGCGGCCGCATCGTGGTTCGACAGCGTCGCGTCGACGCCGTAGCGCTCACGCAGCTCGGCGACGCGCTCGGCCCGCCTCGCGGTGGCTGCGATCTCGGCCGGCTGTCTCCAGCCGGAGGAGAGCAGTCCGCTGATCAGCGCCTCCCCGATCCTGCCGGCGCCCAGGATCGCGATTCGGCGGGGGTCGACCATGGCCGGAGTCTAGGAGTGATCGTCAGGCGGCGTGGGCCGGGGACCGGCGCGCCGAGCGAGCGCGATCCATGGTCGCGCCCGGGACGAGGCCGCGCGTGAACCCTGCCAGGAGGAACACGCTTGCGAGCCCTTGCCACTCGGCGTAGGGAGCGATCAGCTCACGCGTCTCCTCCGGGTCAGGCCAGCGACCCGTGCGCGCTGCGAGGAGCTTGACGAGGCCGAGATCGGCCACGAGCCCGGCGTCGTAGCGGCCGAGCCCGTACAGGGAGATGACCCCGACGCTCCACGGGCCGATTCCGCGCTCGCGCGCGAGCCGTTCGTGTGCGGTGTTCGCAGATGTCTTGAGCGCCTCGAGATCGATCCTGCGGACGAGCCGCGTCAACGTGGCAGCGCGCTGTGCTGCCAGCCCACAGCCGACGAGCGCTGCCGGCGCGAGGCGCGAGAGTGCCTCCCGGCTGGGCGGATCCTCGCCGCATGCGCGGAGCACGTCCCGCTCGATCTCGCGGGCTCGCCCCGACTGGATGAGCTGGCCGCAGATCGCCTTCAGCGTTGCGTGTGCGACTGTGGCTTTGCGCGGTGGCCGCATCCCGCGGAGCGTCAGCACCGCCCGGCCGAGCAGCGGATCCTTGCCGAAGCGGCGATGGAACTCGGTCGTGTCGTCGTCGACCGCGAGCATGAACCGAGCCTCGTCCACGGCGCGTTCGCACGAGGCCGCGAGGAGGATCGAGCCATCAGGCGCTTGGCGCGCCCGCGCCCAGCGGCCGGCGGGGAGTGCCGCGCCCCAGTCGCCGGTGCGCATCGTGAGCTTCAGCGAGTACGGCCCGCGTGCGCGAAGGCGCGTTTCGACCATCCAGCCACCCTACTGCCGTCGGTGGACCGATACTTACGTGCCGTGAGGATCGCCGACGCCGTCTCGCTCCGCTCTCGTGAGCGCAAGCTCGCGCTGTTCCTGGACGAGCTACAGCCGACGCCGGAGACCAACGTGCTCGACGTCGGCGTGGACGAGCTCGCCTTCGGCGAGGGCGACGGCTGCGGGACGCTCAACTTCTTCGAGGAGCGCTATCCGTGGCCCGAGCGCATCACCGCGCTCGGAATCCACGAGGGCTCCGCGTTCCGCGATCGCTACCCGGCGATCCGCTACGTGCAGGGCGACGCGCTCGCGCTTCCCTTCGACGACGGGGAGTTCGACGTCGTCTTCTCGAACGCGGTCATCGAGCACGTGGGCGGGGACGAGCGGCAGCGCCGCTTCGTCTCGGAGGCGCTACGCGTGGGGCGCAGGGTCTTCATCACGACTCCGAACCGGATGTTTCCGCTCGAGGTGCACACCCTGCTTCCGTTCGTGCACTGGCTGCCGGCCCGGCCCGCCGGAGCCGCATACGACCTACTCGGTAAGGGCTGGGCGAAGGACATCGACCTGCTCTCCCGGCGCAGCTTCGAGTCGCTCTTCCCCGGCCGGGTTCGCATCGTGAGCCTCGGCCTGACGCTGGTCGCCATTGTCGACTGAGCGCCTGATCCGAGTCGGGATCGCGGCGCTCATCGTCGGGCTTGCGCTGCACAACGCCGCGATGGCGCAGCTCTGGGACCTGGGGATCCGCGGAACCGCGCTCGACGTCGTCGCGGCGTGGAAGGAGGTGCTGCTCGCGGCCGTCGTCCTCGTCGTCGCGTGGAAGGTAAGGCCGTTTGCGTCGCCCGCCGCAGCCGACGCCCTGGCTCTCACCTATGCGGTCGTCATCGTCCTCTACGCGCTCATTCCGCAGGACTGGCTCGACGGGAATGCGACGACGAGGGGCGAGCTGCTTGCGCTGCGGCACCACCTGCTCCCGGTCGGTGCGTACGCCCTAGGCCGCCTGATCTCTGGCATCTGGCGACCGGAGCGCCTGGGCGTCGTCGCTGCTTTGACAGCGGCCGGTGTGGCGGTCGTCGGACTGCTCGACCTTGCGTTCGTCTCGCTGCAGGCGTGGCGGGACTCCGGCGTCGTCGGGTGGTACCGCGAGCAGCTCGGCCTCCTGTACGAGGGCCTCTCGGGGTTGCCCGAGAACTGGGTCTACAACACGGGCGACGAGGAGAACCCGATCCGCCGGCTTGTGTCGACGTTCCTCTCTCCGCTCGCGAGCGCCTACGCGCTGGTCGTCGCGCTCGTCTTCGTCTCGAGCAGGCCCTTCCGCTGGTGGTGGGGACTGCTCGCGGCGGTTCTTTATCTCGGGCTCCTGTACACGCATACCCGTGCGGCGGTCGGCGCGCTGGCAGTGGCCCTCGTGATTCTGGCGATTGCCCAGCGACGCATCGCCCCCGTCGTCATGGCGGTTGCCTGCGTAGCCGTCGCGTCTGCGTTCTTCGTCGCGTACCCGCACATCGGCCCGTCGACGAGCTACACGCAGGAGGAGCTCGAGTTCCTGCGCGCAAACGCGGAAGGCGACCCCGACGCGAGCACCGATCCGTTCTCGCCCGCCGAGTCCTCCCTCGCGAGTCACTGGCGAAACCTGCGCGACGGAATGAGGGTCGTTGCCGAGCATCCGCAGGGCTTCGGCCTGGGCAACGCGGGCGTCGTCGCGAAGCGGACCGGCGTCGAGATCAAGGCGGGCGAGTCGACGTACGTCGAGCTCGGAGTGGACGCGGGTGTGGCTGGGCTCCTCGCCTTCTGCCTCTGGAGCGCTGCCCTGCTCGTCGGCCTCCTGCGAGGAGAAGCCTGGGTCGGCGCCGCTTTCGCCGCTGTGTTGCTCCTCGGTCTGCAGACCGACGTGATCGGCGTGCACTGGATCGCGGTGACGATGTGGGTGCTGGCGGGTCTCGCCCTTGGTCGCAACGCGCGAGTAACGGCCAAACCGTGATCTCCGCTGCTATCGTCCCGGGGTTCCAGTACTAGAGCGAGTCCGGTTTGCGCGTCCGATATTCATCGACAAAGCGCTTCCTTACCCGTTCGTGAGCTTGGTGAAGGAGGTGTTTTCATGGCAACCGGAACCGTGAAGTGGTTCAACGACAGCAAGGGCTACGGGTTCATCACCCCCGACGAGGGGTCGAAGGACCTCTTTGTGCACTTCAGCAACATCTCGGGCGACGGCTTCAAGACTCTCGTGGAGGGGGCGCGAGTCGAGTTCGAGCAGCGCGAGGGGCAGAAGGGCCCTGAGGCGACTGACGTCAGAGTCGCCGGGGCGTAGTTCAGGAGCGAGCGTGGCCGCGGACGCGGCCACGCACCTCCTCTGAAGCGGCGCCTATCGGCTCAGCGGTGCAAACGACGCGACGCCGAAGGCAGCAGCAGTAGCGAGCTCGCGGAGCGCCGTGAAGTCGATATTCGCGACGCGGTCGCACGTGCGGTGGTAGCAGTCATATCCACCTGAGGACAGCCCTCCGATCGCGATCCCCTGTGCCGCGAACGAGGCGTGATCCGAGCGACCCTGGAGATCGACCGTCGTTGCGCGTACGCCGCGGCGCTCGAAGTACCGCAGCCACCGCTGAGCGAAGCGGCTGTCCTCGTACACGCCGTATGGCCGTGAAGGCGAGCCGAGGACGTCGAAGTTGAGGTAGCCGACGACGTCGGCGCGCTCGACCGTACGCGCATAGGCGCGTGAGCCGAAGAGGCCGAGCTCCTCTGCGCCCCAGAAGGCGAAGCGGACGGCGAGCGGCGACGAGGTCCTCTTGAGAGCTCGTGCGATCTCGAGGACCGTCACGACACCCGTGGCGTTGTCGTTGATACCGGCTCCTGCGCGCACCGAGTCGAGATGCGCGCCGATCATGAGCACACGAGGTGCCCGGCGCTGTGCGTCCGCCGTGACGTTCTGCGACTTCGTCTGCCGTGTGTCCGCCACGAGCTCGATCTCGACGACGGGGTTCGCGGCGGCGGCAAGCTCCTGACCGAGGCTGCGGGTGATCCCGGCGACCGGGATCGCAGATGCATTCGGGTCGCCGAGCGTGCCGTCCAGCGGCCCGGGTTCGCTGTTGAAGACGAGCACCGCGACAGCACCTGCCGCCCGAGCGTTCGCTGCCTTCACCGAGAAGAAGCACGTTCCCCGCTCGACGAGCGCGATCAGCCCGCGGACACCGGAAAAGTCGTTGCCGGTGCAGCCGTCGCCGCTCGCGACGACCCGGGCGCGGATTCCACCTTGCGGCGTCGAAGGCGAGTACTCGAGCGCCTCGAGCGGCAGGTCGCGCTGCACGGGTGCGATCTGCTGTCCTCGTTCGAGGCGCTCGAGATATTCCACGAAGGGGAAGGCGATCGCTTGCGTCCCGTAACCCGCCTTGCGCAGCTCGTCGCGGACGTACCGGACGGAAGCCGCATAGCCAGGCGTGCCGGCAGCGCGGTTGCCCCCGTGACGGTCTGCGATCCGCTCGAGCGCGCGCAGGTCGGCGCGCATCCGCGCGACGGAGACCGCGCGCGGAAGCCGGTCGACGATCGAGGATCGCGTCGGCCGCGCAGCATGTGAGGTCTCTCCGGCGGCGCCGCTACCGGCTACGACCAAGGCGATGGCGACGAGCGCCAGCACGCACGCAGTCACGCGTCCGCCGACTGCGTCGATGCACGACCCTACGAGACGCGCCATCACCTCAACCAGTTGTGACGTCGACACGCCGATTGCGTTTGCGTGTCGTTCGCGACATGTCCCGCTGCTCAGGTCGGGTGTCACAGCACCGCCGCGTCAGCTATACCTCGGAGATAGCCAAGACCAAGCCTGTGGAGCAGCTCGAGCGGGTCGTCATCCGTTTCGCCGGCGACTCCGGCGACGGCATGCAGCTCACCGGGGATCGGTTCACGAGCGAGACGGCGGTCTTCGGCAACGACCTCGCCACCCTCCCCGACTTCCCGGCGGAGATCCGCGCTCCGGCCGGTTCTCTGCCCGGTGTCTCAGGGTTCCAGGTGCACTTTGCGGACCACGACATCCTGACGCCGGGAGACCAGCCGAGCGTGCTCGTGGCCATGAACCCGGCGGCGCTCAAGGTGAACATCGGAGACCTGGCTAAGGGTGGAACGGTCATCGTCAACACCGACGCCTTCACCGACCGCAACTTCCAGAAGGCCGGGTACGAGGCCAGCCCGCTCGAGGACGGGTCCCTCGCTGACTTCCACGTGCATGAGGTTGCGCTCGCGTCGATGACGATCGAGGCGCTCAAGGGCATCGACGGCATCACCTCGCGGGAAGCCGAGCGCTCGAAGAACTTCTTCGCGCTCGGGCTCATGTCCTGGCTGTACCACCGGCCGATCGACGGGACGCTCGCGTTCATCGAGCAGAAGTTCGCGCGCAGGCCGGAGATCGCCGAAGCCAACGAGAAGGCGTTCAGAGCCGGTTGGAACTACGGCGAGACGTCGGAGGACTTCGCAATATCCTACGAGGTAGCTCCCGCGCCGCTCGCGCCCGGCACGTACCGGCAGGTCTCGGGCAACACCGCGCTCTCGTACGGTCTGGTTGCCGCGAGCAAGCTCTCGGGGCTGCCGCTCTTCCTCGGCGCCTACCCGATCACGCCCGCTTCTGGCGTTCTCGAGGAGCTCGCTGCGCTCAAGCACTTCGGCGTCAGGACGTTCCAGGCCGAGGACGAGATCGCGGCGTCCGGAGCTGCGCTCGGAGCCGCGTTCGGCGGCTCGCTCGCCGTCACCACCTCAGCCGGCCCCGGCGTCGTGCTCAAGTCGGAGACGGTCGGGCTTGCCGTGACGTTGGAGCTGCCACTGCTCGTCATCGACATCCAGCGCGCGGGGCCCTCGACGGGAATGCCGACCAAGCCCGAGCAGGCGGACCTCCTGATGGTCATGTTCGGCCGAAATTCGGAGTCGCCGGTGCCCGTCGTCGCTGCGTCGACCCCTGCCGGGTGCTTCGACGCCGCGATCGAGGCCGCGCGCATCGCGATCAAGTACCGCACGCCCGTGTTCCTGCTCTCGGACGCGTATCTCGCGAACGGCTCGGAGCCGTGGCTGATCCCGGACGTCGCCGATCTGCCCGACATCTCTGCCGCCTTCGCGGAAGAGCCGAACGACGCTGACGGGTTCCTTCCCTACAAGCGCGATCCCGAGACGCTCGCGCGGCCGTGGGCGATTCCGGGCACGCCCGGTCTCGAGCACCGGATCGGCGGTCTCGAGAAGGAGGACGAGACCGGCAACGTCTCGTACGACGCCGAGAACCACGACCTGATGACGCGGCTGAGGGCGGCGAAGGTCGCAGGCATCGCGTCGGACATCCCCGAGCTCGATGTCGATGACCCGGATGGCGCCGACACGCTGGTCCTCGGGTGGGGGTCGACGTACGGCGCGATCGGCGCGGCGGTCCGACGGGTCCGGCGGACCGGCCGGAAGGTCGCGTCCGCGCATCTCCACTACCTGAACCCGTTCCCGCGAAACACGGGCGAGGTCGTGCGAGCCTACGACAAGGTGCTCGTGCCGGAGATCAACCTGGGCCAGCTCCGGATGCTGCTCCGCGCGCAGTTCCTCGTCGACGTGGTGGGCTACAACAAGGTCCGCGGGCGGCCGTTCCAGGCCGCCGAGCTCGAGGACGCGATCACTGGCCTGGTGGACTCGTGACCGAAGGAAACGGAAACCTCGTGCAGCTCAGCTCCAAGGACTTCAAGTCCGACCAGGAGGTCCGGTGGTGCCCCGGCTGCGGGGACTACGCGATCCTGAACGTCATCCAGGGGTTCATGCCCGAGCTCGGGCTCGAGCGGGAACGGATCGTGTTCGTCTCCGGCATCGGCTGCGCGGCGCGCTTCCCGTACTACATGCAGACGTACGGGATGCACTCGATCCACGGGCGGGCGCCGGCGATCGCGACCGGCCTCGCGACCTCGCGGCCGGACCTCTCCGTGTGGGTCGTCACCGGCGACGGCGACGCGCTCTCGATCGGTGGCAACCACCTGATCCACGCACTGCGGCGGAACGTCAACTTCAAGATCCTCCTCTTCAACAACCGGATCTACGGTCTGACGAAGGGCCAGTACTCGCCAACCTCGGAGCTCGGCAAGGTGACGAAGTCGACCCCCATGGGCTCGCTCGATCACCCGTTCAACCCGCTCTCGATTGCGATCGGCGCCGAGGCCTCGTTCGTTGCGCGTGCGATCGACACCGACAAGAAGGGACTGACCGAGGTGCTGGGCGCGGCTGCCCGCCATCGCGGGTCCGCGTACGTCGAGATCCTCCAGAACTGCAACATCTACAACGACGGCGCCTTCGACTTCGTGCGAGACGCGAAGGAGAACCGGATCTACCTGGAGCATGGCGCGCCGATCCGCTTCGGAGACGACGGGGAGAAGGGTGTTGTCCAGCACGTTGACGGGTCGGTACGGGTCGCAGCGGTTGCCGATGTCGGCGAGGAAGCACTGCTCGTCCACGACGCCAGCCATCGTGAGCCAAGCCTTGCGTTCGCGCTCTCCCGGATCACGTTCGACACCGACGGTGCGGTGCCGCTCGGGGTCTTCCGGAGCGTCGAGAGCGAGGTCTACGACGACCTCATGAGCGAGCAGCTCGACGCTGCGCGTGAGGCTCGGGGCGAGGGCGACCTCGAGTCGCTCCTGCACTCGGGCGACACCTGGACCGTCTCCTGAGACAGCTCGCCGCTTGACTAATATATCGTAGCGATATATCCTGTCGCGGTATGGAGCCGCTGAGCGGCACGGGGTACGTGATTCTCGGGATCGTCGGCTGGGAGGCGAAGACCGGGTACGACATCAAGCGCATCGTCGACGAGTCGATCCGCTTCTTCTGGGCTGCGAGCTACGGGCAGATCTATCCCGAGCTCCGGCGCCTGGAGGACGCCGGCCTGATCGAGGGGAAGAGCTCTCCGACCGGCGGCCGGAAGCGAAAGGAGTACCGGCTGACCGAGGCCGGCCGGGCCGCGCTCGTCGGTTGGCTTGCGGCCCCGGACTACACGCTCGAGCTCCGCGACGAGAGCCTGCTGAAGCTCTTCTTCGCGGATGCACTTACGCTCGAGCAGGCGCTCGACCAGCTCCGGCTGCGCAAGGAGGGTCACGAGCAGTTCCTGGCGGTGTTGCGGGAGTTCGACACGCGGCCGGACGACGATCCGACATTCGTCGACCTCGTGCTCCGGTACGGCATCGCATACGGCGAGTTCAACGTCGCCTGGTGCCAGGAGCAAGAGGAGAGGATCCGCAACGCTGTCAGCGAGGCCGCCGCCTGAACGCCGCGCCCGCATCCGTCGCAGACCGGCGCGAGGGCGACCTATCGGAGCCGGCGTTCCGCTCGATCTTCCTTGCCGGTGCGCCGCGGTTCGCGCGCGAGGCATTCGGACCGGTGGCCGCGTTCTACGTCGGCTGGACGCTGGGGAACCTCGTCGTTGCGATCGTGCTCGCCAGCGCGGTCGGGATCGCGCTCGACCTGTACGAGCGCAGGCGAGGCCGAGCTGGCGCTCTTGCGCTCGTCTCGGTCGCCTTCGTGATCGTCCAAGCCGCAGTCGGGCTGATCGCAGACAGCGCGACGGTCTATCTGGCACAACCCGTCATCGTGAGCGCGATCTGGGGCCTCGCGAACATCGGCTCCGCGCTCATCGGTCGCCCTCTGGCCGGGGTACTCGCCGATGCCTGGTATCCCTTCCCGCCCGAGGTCCGGGCGTCGCAGACGTATCGCCGAGTCTTCGGCATCGAATCCGTCGTCTGGGGCGTCTACCTGCTCGCGCGGAGCGGGATTCGCATGTTCGTCCTCGCCAGCGGGAGCATCGGCGCATTCGCCGCCATCCAGTTCGCGACCGGAGTGCCGTTCACGATCGCGCTCGTCGCCTGGTCGGTCTGGTACGCGACGCGCGGTTTCGAGCGCAGCACCGAGTGGGACGAAGCGGAGACGACCGGCGACGTCAGCGAGCTGCCCGTGTCTCGCTGAGAAAGCGGACGATCCGCTCCGCGATCTCCCCGCCCTTCTCCTCCTGCAGGAAGTGGCCGGCGCCCTCGACGATCTCCGCTGGGCCGGCGCCCGGGATGCGTGAGGCCAGCCGCTCCGCCGCTTCCGGCGAAAAGATCGGGTCGGAGTCGGAGAACAAGACGAGCGCAGGCTTCTCCCAGCGCTCGAGCCCCGCCCGTACCTCGAGCATCTTCGCCGCCGACGGGTGGTCGATCTCGGTGGGAACAAGCTCCGGGAACGCGAGCACGCCGGCCTTCGACTCCGGCGTCGGGAACGGTGCGTTGTAGGCCTCGACTACCTCGTCCGCGAGCTCGGTCACGGACGAGACTCGGATCAGCTGACCGGGCACGAGGTCAGTTCCGACACGCCGCATGAACTCGCGAAACCGGAGCCACTCGGGTGACGGTGCACGACCCGCACCGATGCCGGTGTTCAGGATCACGAGGCGTGCAACGCGGTCCGGCTGCTCGACGGCCAGGCGGAGCCCGATCGGTCCACCCCAGTCCTGGACGACGACCGTCGTCTCTCGTAGATCGAGCTCTTCGGCGAGCCGCGCGATCGACTCGAAGTGGAAGTCGTAGGAGTAGCTCTCCATCCGCGTCGGCTTGTCCGAGCGCCCGAAGCCGAAGTAGTCGGGCGCGACGACGCGAGCCACCGCGGCGAGCGGCGGAATCATCCGCCGGTAGAGGAAGGCCCAGGTCGGCTCTCCATGGAGCAGGAGCACGGGGCTGCCCGCGCCCTCGTCGAGGTAGTGCATCCGAAGCCCGTCCTGCTCGAGGTACCGCGGCGTGAAGTCGTAGCCGGGCAGCTGCGCGAAGCGCTCGTCGGGCGTCCTGAACGCGTCCACAGTGGGAACGCTAGACGGCAGCGGGGGCGAGGCCTCGCGACCGCCGCAGGCTCGCGATCCCGATCGTGACGAGGGAGGTCACGCCCGCGACGGCGAAGGCAAGTGACGTACCGCCGAGATCGGCGAGCCAGGCGGAGAACAAGCCGCCGAGGGGAGCCACGCCCACGAAAGCGAAGAGGTAGAGCCCGATCATGCGTCCCCGCAGGTGATCGGGCGAGCCGAGCTGGACGAGGGCGTTCGCGTTGGCCGTGAAGAGGGTGAAGCTGATTCCGATCGCGAAGAGCAGGGCTCCGGCGAGTGCGGCGTTCTCGATCGGCGCGAGCAGGATGGCCAGGACCCCGAACCCGGTTGCGCCCGTCGAGAAGAGCCGCCAGCTCGCAGCTCGGAACGAGGCGGTCGCCAGGGCGCCGACGAGCGCACCGAGTCCGAACGCTGCGGAGAGCAGGCCGAAGCCCTCGGGCCCGACGTGCAGCGTGTCCGATGCGAGAAGCGGCACGAGGACGTGGAAGTTGAAGCCCACCGTGCTTACGACGGTCACGACCGTCAGCAGCGCACGCAGCTGAGGATCGCGGCGTACGAAGCCGAGAGCGCGGCGCAAGCCCTCGACCACCCGGGCCGAGGGATCTCGCTCGACCTTGTGCAGCTCGTCCACGCGCAAGATCGCGAGCGCCGCGAGCACTGCGAGGAAGCTGAACGCGTTGATCACGAAGCAGACTCCGGTCCCCGCCGTGGCGATGACGACGCCCGCGATGGCGGGGCCGATCACGCGCGAGCCGTTGAACAGGCCGGCGTTCAGGGCGACTGCGTTCGGCAGCTCGCGCGGCCCGACCATCTGGTACGTGAGCGACTGACGGCCGGGGGCGTCGAACGCGAGGCAGACCCCGCCGAGTGCGGCGAGCACGTACACGAGCGGGAGAGTCGCTGTGTCGGTCAGCGTGACGACAGCCAGCGCGATCGAGACGAGGAGCGCGGAGCCCTGCGTCGCCATGACGAGCCGTCGCGTGTCGACCCGGTCCGCGACGACGCCCGCGAGGAGCCCGAAGATCGTGAATGGGACGAAGCGCCAGAACATCAGGGCGCCCACGGCGAGGGGTGAGCCCGAGAGCTCCAGCACGAGCCATGCGATCGCGATGTTCTGCATCCACGATCCGGCGAGGGAGACGAGCTGGCCGGCGAAGAAGATGCGGTAGTTGCGGTGATGTCCCAGGCTGCGGAACGTCCGCGTTCGCAGCGCTAGCGCGAGCGTCGTCACGCGCCCTCGTCTACGAGCCGGAGCAGCGCCGGGAGGGCGGTCGCGATCGCCGCGAGCTCGCCCTCCTCCAGCACACGCAGGCGTTCCGTGAGCCAGGTCGTGCGTCGAGCTCGAATGCTCCGCAGCAGCCGGGCACCCTCGTCGGTGAGTCGCAATCCGACCCGTCGGCGGTCGTCGCTCGAGCGCACCCGCTCGATGAGCCCGGCCCGCTCGAGGCGGTCGACATGGCCGGAAAGTGCGGGAGGGGAGATGCCCTCCTCGGCCGCAAGCTCGGCGAGCGAGAGCCCGGGCCGGCGCTTGATCAGCCACAGGAGCGTGGCCTGGCGGGCGGTTATCCCTACCTGCTCTGTCTCCTTGCGCAGCTCGCGCGCCAACCGGAGCAGGATCGGGCGCAGTTCCGCGGCCACTTCCTCGGTGCTAAGCGTAACCTCGCTAACCATTAACCTGGCTAACTATACCTATGCCAGCCAGGACCGCGCCCCCCGAATGAGGTAACAGCCAGGAGGTGGCCGGGAGCTCTAGGCCTTGGGGAGGGCTTCGAGCTTGTAGCCGACGCCGTAGCGCGTGTGGATGAAGGTGTGCCCGGACGCCCGGCGATCCACCTTCTCGCGCAGCTTGCGCACGAACACGTCCACGGTTCGGTCGCGATGGGTCGCCCGGCGACCCCAGACGCGCTGGAGGAGCTCGTCGCGCGTCAGGACGCGGCCCTGCTCGCGTGCGAGCGTGTAGATGAGGCGGAACTCGGTCGGCGTGAGCTCGGCGCTCTCCCCGTCGACGTACGCCTGCACGTTGTCCGGATCGAGGCGGAGCTCCGCGATCTCGATGGCATCGCCGCGGCGCGGCTCGGCCTGACCGATCCCCCTCCGCGCCGCGACCTGGACGCGCGCGGCGAGCTCCTTGAGCGAGAACGGCTTCACGATGTAGTCGTCCGCTCCGATCTCGAGCGCGTGCACGCGGTCGTGCTCGGTGCCGCGGGCTGAGACGACCACGATCGGCGTGCCGATCCCCTCGGCACGGGCCTGCTCGATCACGCGCCACCCGTCGATCCCGGGGAGCATGAGGTCGAGCACGCAGACGTCGGGTCTCTCGTAGCGCAGGCGTGCGAGGCCCGTCTCGCCGTTCGCGACCCCGACAGCGTCGAAGCCCGCGGCCTCGAGGTGCCGCGCCATGCCGCGGGCGATGACATCGTCGTCCTCGATGATCAGGACCTTCGCCATTCGGATCCCAATACTCGCGACCCCCGGTGAGCCCGGGGGCCGCGTACTGGTTACCGGATGGTAACCGGATGGTGAATGGCGAAGATCGCCCGCGATGCGTCTAGCCGTCTGCCTCCGTGTCGGCGTCCGAGTTCTCGCCCTCGTCCTGGTCGGCGGTCGTCGTCACGACGAGGTACAGCGTCTCGCACGAGACGAGCCTCGTGTTCGGGCGCTCCGAACGGAGCACGAACGCCTTGTCGTCGCCCGGCCCGCAGTGGAGGACGTCGAGCTGGCCGTCCGGCGCGAGGGCGTGCAGCTCGTCCTTGCCGCTGCCTCCCCAGACACGGTCGGCGCCCCAGCCACCGAACAGCGAGTCGTTTCCGTCTCCGCCCGACACGGCGTCGTCGCCCTTGTTTCCGGAGACGCGGTCGTTCCCGTTCCCGCCCCTGACGTTGTCGCCGTCGGAGCCGCCGTAGACCCGGTCGTTGCCGTCGCCGCCCCCGACCGAGTCCGTGCCCTTTCCGCCGTAGGCGAGGTCCGGGCCGTCCGCGGCCCGTACGCCGTCGTTCCCGATTCCCGCGCGCACCAGGTCGCCTCCGCCTCGCGCATACACGAGGTCGTCGCCGGCGAACGCGCGGATCTCGTCCCCGTCCTCGGTGCCGCGGAGAACGTCGTTGCCGGGAGTGCCGTTGATCGTCGCGGCCGTCGCCGCGGTCGCGAGTGCGAGCGCGGCGAGCACACCGACGATCGCGAATGCCCTGAATCCCATCCTGCGTCTCCTTTCGAGTGGACAGGGGCATTCACGGAGATGTGAGTTTGGGCGCGGTGTGGGAGCGGCAAGCGATCCGCAATGGTTCTGTTAGAACCTTTCGCCGGCGGCTGCCGGTCGTGAGCTTTAGCGGTTTGCCGACGAGATCGTGACGCTAGCCGCGCCCGCCGGAGAGCCACGTGAACTTCGTGGCGAACCAACCTCCGGTGGAGCGAGGCGTCCAGCCGGTCCGATCCCAGCCTTTCGGGAACATGCGGTTGTGCTGGCGAAGCGCATAGAGGGCAGCGCCGACCACGGTCACGAGAATGGCGACTATGACGATGACGCCTATAGCCGGTGAGACGGTGACCATTGGGTCTGAGTCTACCCGCGGGGCTCAGCAGGCGAACCGGATTTACCAGGCTGACCCACTACGCTGTCGCCGGTGGATGGGGATGCGATCCGAGGCCGCGTGCTGGTGGACGAAAGTCGAGAAGCGGTTGTCGTGCTCGACGGCGACGATCGCGTCCTCCTCGCGAGTCGCCGCGCACGCCAGGCGATCGACGGCATCCGCGAGGGCGAGGTGCTTCCGGCCGAGCTCCTGACCGGCGAGCGAGGCGTGATCCCCCTCGTCGTGCCGTACGAGGTGGACGGCAGCCGCGAGCGCCTCGTGTACCTCTCCCGCGAGGGAGATCTCGCGGCCTACGAGGAGTTGCGCTCCGGCTTCACGGCGGCGGTGTCGCACGAGCTCCGCACCCCTCTCGCGCGGCTGCTGACGATTCTCGAGACGGCGACGCTTCCCGGCGAGGACGTCGCCGAAGTTCTCGAGCAGGCCGTCGACGAGGTCAACCAGATCACGGAGCTCATCGACGAGGTGCTGTTCCTGAGCGAGCTGGAATCGGGTGCGCGAGTCGTGGCGCTCGGCGCAGAACCGGTTCGGCCCGTGCTCGAAGAGGCGCTCGAGGAGCTGGCAGAGCGCGCAGATCGAGCAGGCATCGAGCTTTGCCTCGAGTGTGACCCGGATGTCGAGCTCACGATCCGGCCCAGGATGCTTCGGGTCGTCGCCCGTAACCTGGCCGAGAATGCGATCCGCTATGCGGGGCCCGATTCGTCCTTCACCCTGCTAGTGGAGCGAGAACCGAGTGGCGTCATCCAGCTCGTCGCTCGCGACGACGGGGTGGGCGTCGAAGAATCGGAGCTTCCTCGGCTCTTCGAGCGGTTCTATCGGGCCGATCACGCGCGGGCGTCGCGTGGGACGGGACTCGGCCTCGCGATCGTCAAGCACGTCGTGACGCAGGCGGGCGGCACCGTCGAAGCGTCCGGTGGAAGGGGCAAGGGGCTCGAGATTCGATGTTCATTCCCGTCCCCGTAGGTGTTCACCGGATCCTCACCGCATCTTCACCATTAGGCTCCCCGGCGGGAACTGGCAGCCGGAGAGACTGGCGGAGTGGCTATGCGTCGAACAGTTGCGCTTTGCTCGTGTATAGGGCTCGTTGCGCTCGTCGGAGCGGGTTGCGGCGGGGGCGATGACAGCGGCGGTAGCGGCGGCGTGATCAGCGCGGACGGCTCGAGCACGGTCGGGCCGTTCGTCACGAAGGCTGCCGAGGACTTCAAGGCCGACCAGGACGTCGACGTCACGGTGGGCATCTCCGGCACGGGGGGAGGCTTCGAGCGCTTCTGCGTCGGCGAGACAGATCTGTCCAACGCGTCGCGGCAGATCGACGAGGAAGAGGCCGCCGTGTGCGAGGAGAACGGAGTCGGGTACGTCGAGTTCCGAGTCGCCACGGACGCGCTGACGAACGTCGTCAACACCGAGAACGACTGGGCGACGTGCCTGACGACCGATCAGCTGAATGCGATCTGGGAGCCAGGGTCGAAGGTGACGAACTGGAACCAGGTCGACTCGTCGTTCCCCGACGTCGCGCTGAAGCTGTACGGGCCCGGCACGGATTCGGGCACGTTCGACTACTTCACCGATGTCATCAATGGCGAGGAGGGGGCGAGCAGGACGGACTACTCACCGAGCGAGGACGACAACGTCATCGTCCAGGGCGTCTCCGGCGATCGTGGCGCCCTCGGGTACTTCGGCTTCTCGTACTTCGAGCAGAACCAGGACACGCTCAAGGCACTCGAGGTCGACGGCGGGGCGGGTTGCGTCGCCCCGAGCGTCCAGGCGGCGCAGAACGACACGTACACGCCGCTCTCGCGTCCGCTCTACGTCTATGCGAAGCAGAGCTCGTTCGACGACAACGAGGACGTCCGGAACTTCGTGAAGTACATGTTCGACAACAACGAGACCATCGCCACTGCGGCCCAGTTCGTTCCATTGAGCCAGGCGCAGATCGACGAACAGCTCGCGAAATTCGAGGAAGCCACCTCGTAGTGCCTCCTCCGGGCGTCGCCTTCGAGCAGCCGGCAGCGGTCGCGCTGCCGCGCAAGAAGATCAGGTGGGGCGAGCAGTTCGTCCATCTGATCCTCTTCGTCGCCGCGGCGATCTCCGTGCTTACGACGCTCGGAATCGTCGTCTCGCTGCTCATGCCGGCGATCGACTTCTTCCGCGAGGTGAGCCCAGTTGACTTCTTCACCGGCACGACGTGGGCGCCGCTGTTTCTCGACGCACAGTTCGGCGTCGTCCCGCTCGTCGTGGGCACGTTCGTCATCTCGTTCTGGTCCGCCGTCGTCGCGTTCCCGCTCGGCGTGGGCGTCGCGATCTACCTCAGCGAGTACGCGCGGCCCAAGGCAACCGCCGTCCTCAAGCCGACCCTCGAGATCCTGGCCGCGATCCCGACGGTGGTTCTCGGGTACTTCGCGCTCACTTTTGTGACGCCGCTCCTCCGGGACATCGGCCTTCAGGTCGAGATCTTCAATGCGCTGTCGGCGAGTCTCGTCCTCGGGATCATGCTCATCCCGACAGTCGCCACCCTCTCGGAGGATGCGATGGCCGCGGTCCCGCGCGAACTGCGCGACGGCGGCTACGCACTTGGGGCCGACAAGCTCCAGGTCTCGACGCGCATCGTGTTTCCGGCAGCGATCTCCGGAGTCATCGCCGCTTTCGTCCTCGCCTTTTCCCGCGCCGTCGGGGAGACCATGATCGTCCTCATCGCCGCCGGCCAGCTGGCGCAGATCACCTTCGATCCGCGCGAGACGATCGAGACGATGACTGCGTTCATCGGCGCCACCGGGAATGGCGACGTCCCGACCGGATCCATCGAGTACAAGACCATCTTCGCGGTCGGGCTGACGCTGTTCGTGATCACGCTCGTCATGAATCTCATCTCTATCAGACTCGTCCGTAAGTACCGGGAGATCTACGAATGACCGCGCTCGAGCTTCACCAGGGCGAGACGAGTCGGCGGAGCCGTGCCTGGAAGAATCGCCTCTTCGTGGTGGCGATGCTCTTCTCGATGTTCGTCGCTTTCGGAACGCTGGCGGTCCTGCTCATCGACACGATCGTCACCGGCTGGCCTGCGATCAGTTGGAACCTCCTGAGCGGAGTTCCGTCCACGGTTCCAGAGGAGGCGGGCGCTCGGCCGGCGATCCTCGCGACGCTGTACCTCGGGCTGATCGTACTGGTGTTCTCGGTGCCGATCGGCGTGCTCACGGCCATCTATCTCGAGGAGTATGCGGACCGAACGCGCTGGTGGAACAGGCTCATCGAGGTCAACATCCAGAACCTCGCTGCGGTGCCGTCCATCGTGTACGGCATTCTCGGGCTCGCCTTCATCGTCCGCGGCATCGGCGTTGGGCGCGTCGTCCTCGCGGGCGGCCTGATCCTCACGCTCGTCGTGTTGCCGACGGTCGTCGTCTCCTCTCGTGAGGCGATTCGTGCCGTGCCGGACTCGATCCGGCAAGGCGCATTCGCCCTCGGCGCGACGAAGTGGCAGGTCGTCTGGCGTCAGGTCCTCCCGGCGGGGATCCCCGGCATGGCAACCGGATCGATTCTCGCGCTCTCGCGGGCGGTGGGCGAGACGGCGCCGCTGATCATGGTGGGCGCGATCACCTACGTCGCCTTCAACCCGGAGCTCCTTGGGGCATATACCGCTCTCCCGGTGCAGATCTACAACTGGACGAGGCAGCCGGATCCCGGCTTCCAGACTCTCGCCGCCGCCGGAGCGATCGTCCTGCTCGTCATCGTCCTGAGCATGAACGCCGTGGCAATCTTCCTTCGCAACCGCTACCGCAAGCAATGGTGAGGCAATGACGCAGATGGAGACTCCGCAGATCGACAGCACTCGTATCGCCGAAGTTACGCGCGGCGCGCTCTCGAAAGGCGACATCGAGCGACGCGAGAAGGTGTTCTCGGTCTCCGATCTCGCCGTGTCATATGGTGGCAAGTCCGCGCTCGAGGACGTGAATCTGGACGTCCACCGGAACACGGTCACGGCGTTCATCGGCCCGTCGGGATGCGGTAAGAGCACGTTCATCAGGTGCTTCAACCGCATGAACGACCTCATTCCAGGAGCCAAGGTCGAGGGCACGGTGCTCTACCACGGCTCCGATCTCTACTCGCGCGACGTCGATCCGGTGGAGATCCGCAGGCGGATCGGAATGGTCTTCCAGAAGCCGAACCCGTTCCCGAAGTCGATCTACGACAACATCGCGTTCGGGCCGAGGGTTCTCGGCATGAAGGGCAATCTCGACGAGCGGGTGGAAGGCGCGCTGCGGCGCGCGGCCCTCTGGGACGAGGTCAAGGATCGTCTGAAGGACGGTGCCCTCGGCCTCTCGGGTGGACAGCAGCAGCGCCTGTGCATCGCCCGCTGCCTTGCGGTCGAGCCGGATGTGATCCTCATGGACGAGCCGGCGTCGGCGCTCGATCCGATCTCGACGACCCGCATCGAGGATCTCATGCACGAGCTGAAGCGGGAGTACACCATCATCATCGTGACCCACAACATGCAGCAGGCTGCGCGTGTCGCAGACATGACAGCGTTCTTCAGCGTGGTCGTCGCCGACGACGGAAGCGCCCGTCGCGGCATCCTGGTCGAATACGACACGACGACGAAGATCTTCACTACACCGTCCGACAAGCGGACGGAGGACTACGTCACGGGCAGGTTCGGATGAGAATCGAGCTGCAGGCCGAGCTTGACGCTCTCGAAGCAGGGTTCCAGGAGACCGGTGAGATCGTTCTGCGGTCGATACACGGGGTCGTGGATGCTCTGCGGACGCAGGACGTGGAGCTGTGCGACGAGGTCATTGCCTTCGACGACGAGGTTGACGACGGGTACCGGGCAATGGAGAAGCAGGTCGAGCTGGTGCTTGCTCGCCAGACGCCGGTCGCGACCGACCTCCGACTTGTGCTCGCGCTGCTCCACAATGCTCTCCACCTCGAGCGGATGGGCGACCAGTGCGTCACGATCGCCAAGCTGACGAAGCTCTCCAGCCACCTCGGCACCAAGCAGGCGGTCATGGAGAGCCTCGTCGACATGGGTGAGCGCTGCTCAGAGATGGTCAAGGTCTCGCTCGTGGCATTTGCCCAGCGCGACGTCGCGCAGGCGCGCGAGCTGCACCAGCTCGACGAGCTCATCGATCGGGCGAACCGCCAGGTTTTCGGGGAGGTGCTCTCCTACGTGCACGACTCCGAGGCGCTCGAGTGGGGCATGCGCCAGATCACCGTCGCGAGGTGTTTCGAGCGCATCGGCGACAACGCCGTCGACATCGGCGAGCAAACGGCCTTTCTCGTGACGGGCGAGCTAGCGGAGTTCACGGACGCGTCGCACGACCCGCGCCCGCTCGGCTAGCGCCGTTAACCACTTCGCCACCCTCTCGTTCACCCGTAGTGCGCCCACGGCAGACGGCGCGACCGCGACGATCGCACCGGATCCGGTAATCGACAGAGGGAGTTGGGACGGATATGAAGCACGTAGTCAAGCGTCGCGGCGCCATGCTGTTGGTGGGGGTTGTGGCGAGCCTTGCGGTCGTCTCGGTGGCGACAGGAGCGGGCCCGACGTACAACCTGAAAGCGCTCAAGGGCTCGATCACCGCCGACGGTTCGTCGACGGTCGGCCCGTACACGACCGCAGCAGCAGAGCTGTTCAGGAGAGCCGGCGCGACGGGTGTGAAGGTGACTGTGGGCATCTCTGGCACCGGCGGCGGCTTCCAGCGCTTCTGCAAGGGCGAGACCGATCTCTCCGACGCGTCCCGGCCGATGAGGCTCAGCGAGGCGAAGGCATGCAAGGACGCCAACATCGGCGCGTGGCGTGCGTTCACCGTTGCAAACGACGCGCTCACGGTCGTCGTCAACCAACAGAACACATGGGCGCGCTGCCTCTCGGTTCCCGAGCTCAAGAAGATCTGGGAGCCCGGATCGAAGGTCAACAACTGGAAGGACGTTCGCCCAGGCTTCCCCGACCGCGCGATCAAGCTGTTCGGGCCCGGAACGGACTCGGGGACGTTCGAGTACTTCACCGAGGCGATCAACGGCAGGGCTCGTGCCAGTCGCACGGACTACCAGGCATCCGAGGACGACAACGTGCTGGTGCAGGGGGTCTCGGGCGAGACGGGCGGCATGGGCTACTTCGGGTACTCGTACTACGTCGCGAACCAGAGCAGGCTCAACGCCGTGCAGATCCGCAACCCGAAGACGGACGCCTGCGTGTCGCCGGGCGTCGCCACCGTGCACAACAACACGTACAAGCCGCTCTCGAGACCGCTCTTCATCTATGCGAAGGGTTCGTCCTTCAAGCGGAAGCCGGTGCAGGCATTCATCGACTACATCTTCGATAACGAAGTGAAGATCGCCAAGCGAGCAGCCTTCGTCTCGCTCACCAAGCAGCAGTTGAAGAAGGGGCGAAGGCGAACTTCCTCCTCGCCGTGAAGGCAGCCAACAAGACCTAGCTCTTCTCCTCCTACCGACTGCCTGTCAGAGGGGCGGCCCGAACGGGCCGCCCCTCTTTTCAGCTGAGGTCAAGCGACGACGGGAATCCCGAGCTCGGCGAGCAGCCGTTGCACGCGCGCGTCGATGTCGTCGCGGATGGCGCGGACCTCTGCGAGCGAGGATGCGAGGGCGGGATCGCCGACCTCCCAGTCCTCGTAGCGCTTGCCGGGGTAGATCGGACAGGCGTCGCCGCAGCCCATCGTCACCACGACGTCCGCTGCTCGAACCACCTCGTCCGTCAGTGGCTTCGGGAATGCGTCTCCGAGATCGATGTCGAGCTCGGCCATCGCCTGGGCGGCGAGCGCATTCACGACCTCGGCCGGATCGGAACCGGCAGAGCGCACGTGAACTTGGCCATCCGAGCGAAGGCTCACCAGACCGGCCGCTATCTGGCTCCGCCCCGCGTTCTGGACGCAGACGAAGAGCACCTCGGGCTGCTCCTTCGTGATCAGCCCCTCCGCCTGACCGAGCGCCTTGAGCCGCTCGCGTGCGAAGCGGTGCGCCAGCACGGGCACATAGACGTTGATCTTCGACTCTCCGAGGAGGTCGACTGACTCGGCGATGTAGCGGGCGATCGTCTCCCGGGAGAAAGTCCCGGCGAACTCGTCCTGGAGCGCCTCCGCAGCCTTCTCGACGTGAGCCCGGGTGACGGGATCGAGCATCTCGGTCATGTACGCCGATGGTCGCACGCCTCGGGCTCGACGAGTAGATCGATGTGGTGAACATGTGGAGACGTGCAAGCGACACCAGCGCGGCCGACTACGCTGAGACGTTGTGCGGAAAACCATCGAACGTGAGTTGAAGCTGATTCCCGGCGAGGACTTCCGGCTTTCGGACCTTGGCGAGCCCATCGAGTCCCGAACGTTCGTCTCGACGTACCACGACACGGAGGACCTCCGACTCGCTCGTCACGGGATAACGCTCCGAAACCGCATCGAGGAGGGCACGCGGCTCTGGCAGCTGAAACTCCCGTCCGAAGGGTTCCGCATCGAGCTCGAGCTTCCCGGGCCTCCTGCGCATCCGCCCGGCGGAGATGACCGACCTGCTCGTCGTGCACCTTCGAGACGGGCAAGCTCTCGGCAAGGTCGCGCGTCTCCGCACCCGCCGGCAGGTCGTGCGCCGGGACGGTGCGGAGATCGTCGAGGACGCGGTCTCCGTCTACGAGGCGCAGCGCGTCACGAAGCGGTTCCGCGAGCTCGAGATCGAGCTCGTCGGCGGTGACGAGCAGACGCTTGCACGCCTCGAGCGAGTGCTCCTGCGCGCGGGCGCCGAGCGTGGATCGTTCACGCCCAAGCTGTACCGGGCGCTCGATCTGTCGCTGGACGAGCCTGCTCCGACTCCGCCCGACGCGAAAGCACAGGAGGCGCTGGGCCTCGCGCTCCGCGCTCAACACCGCAGCCTGCTCGAGCACGACCCCGGCACGCGCCTCGGCGCCGATCCCGAGGATCTTCACCAGATGCGCGTGGCGACCCGCCGCGGACGCGCGTTCCTGCGTACTGCGCAGCCGCTTCTCGACCGGGAATGGGCCGAGCGGCTTCGGGCAGAGCTTGGGTGGCTGGGATCGGCTCTTGGCCCTGCGCGCGATGCCGACGTCCTGCTGGAGCACATGCGCAAAGCGGTGAGCTCTCTGGGCTCGGTCGCCGAGCCGGCGCAGAGGTTCCTGGCCGCGCTCGAGAAGCAGCATGCCCGGACCCGCAAGGCCGCGGTCTCCGCGCTCTCTAAGCCTCGGTACTTTGCGCTTCTGGACACGCTCGACGCTGCCGGCCGTCCGCCTCTCGCCGAGGGCCCGAGCGCGACCAGTCTCTCGGAGCTGTGGTGGAAGGAGTTTCGAAGGACCCGGAGGGAGTTCGCGCTGCTCGACGAGCAATCGGCGGATATCGAGCTGCACGTGGCGAGGATTCACGTGAAGCGCGCACGCTATGCGGCCGAGCTTGCCGCACACGAGCTGGGCAGGCCCGGCGAGCGTTTCGTCGAGGCCGCGAAGAAGCTCCAGGATGTGCTGGGCGAGCATCAGGACTCCACCGTGGCCGAGGAGCGGATCGTCGGCTGGGCACATGAGCGCGCCGGTGTGGATGACGTCGCCGATGTCCTTCTCGAATATGAGCGCAAGCGCCGGAAGAAAGCGCGTCGAGCGTGGCCTGCCGCCTGGGATCGCCTTGTTCGCCGTGGTCGGGAGTGCCGAGTGTGACGGACGTCGTCCGGGCGGCTGGGGGCGTCGTGGCCCAAGGAGACCCTCCCGAGGTGCTCATCGTCCACCGCCCCCGATACGACGACTGGTCGTTCCCGAAGGGCAAGGCCGACCCCGGCGAGCGTGACGAGGACTGTGCGCTGCGCGAGGTCGAGGAGGAAACAGGTCTCCGCTGCGAGCTTCGCGACGAGTTGCCGTCCACGTCGTATACGGACGCCCGGGGACGCCCAAAGCGCGTGCGGTACTGGCTGATGACCCCGATCGGAGGCGAGCTGAGCTTCAGGCACGAGGTCGACCGCGCTAGCTGGGTCTCCCGGAACGAGGCTTGCGAGCTGCTCACGTATCGGCGCGACGTCGACCTGCTCGAGAGCCTGCCCGATAGCGTCTTGACCTAGGCCCTCCCACTGGACGAGAATTCCGCATCTTGGTGGGAAGATGCTGCTGCTGAGACATGCAAGCGCAGGCGAGCGGCTGGCGTCGCCGTCGGCCGATCGTGCTCGCGGGCTCGACCGCGTTGGACGTGCGGACGCGCGGCACCTGGCTAGGACGCTCGCCGACTACACGATCGACAGGATCGTCACGAGCTCGCACGCGCGGTGTCTCGAAACCGTCGCCCCGCTTGCCCGCGCGAGAGGGCTCGACATCGAGTGCCGAGAGGAACTCGCGCCAGACGCCTCGCGCCGCGACGCCCGAGCTCTCCTCGCAGAGCTTCCGGAGACCACCCTGGTCTGCACACATCGGGAGGTCATCGAGCGCCTCTTCGACGGCCGGGTGGCATCGGAGAAGGGTGGCGTTTGGGTCGTGCAGAGGAGCGCTCGGAGCATCCAGCCGGTCTCCTACATTCCTCCGCAGACGAGTGCCGTGCACGGGAGACCCGCGCGGCGCGTCAGCACTCGAGCGGACGCCGCCTAGCTCGACGGCGAGCCCGGCGGCTCTGTCTCGGGTTAGCGCTCTCGCCGGCCCGGTTTCTGGGTCGGCCGCCATGACATCCTGCCGAGGTGGATCTCTATCTCGTGCGCCATGCGATCGCCGAGGCGCGCGACAGCGAGCGGTGGCCCGACGACGCGCTGCGGCCCCTTTCTGCGGACGGGCGCGAGCTGTTTCGAATCGCGGCCCGCGGACTGCACAGGCTCGGTGTCGGGGTCGACACTGTGCTCACCAGCTCGTACCTCCGGGCCTCGCAGACGGCGGCGATCCTGACCGAGGAAGCGGACTGGCCAGAAGCCGAGGTGTCGAGTGCGTTCGTGCCGCCGGAGCCGCTGTCCTCGGCGCTGCGCGAGCTCGGAGCCCGTAACGAAAACCGCCTCGCAGTCGTCGGGCACGAGCCCGACCTATCGGAGCTCGCGTCCCAGTTGCTTACGGGGGACGCACACGCTGTCGCGCTCGACCTGAAGAAAGGCAGCGTGACGTGTGTTCGTTTTTCGAGGCAGGTTGCGCCGGGATCCGGCGTGCTTCGCTGGACCGTCAGCCCCAGGATGCTGCGCGCGCTCGGCCGCTGAGTTGCGGGGCTGGACCAGACGCGCTGGCTACGCGGCGGCGAGCGACTCACGGGCCAGTGCAAGAGCCGCCCCCTCCCGTAGGCCGCCGCGGGCGACCTCGAGACGGGAGTCGAGCAACGAGGCGATCGCGGCGAGCACGAGCGTTCCGCCGAGCACCGTCTCCGCACGCTCGGGGGTGATCCCGAGCGGCTCGGTAACCCGTGCAGCGGGAACCTGCGAGAGCGTGTCCGCGAGGGCGTCGAGGTCGGTCAGGCCGAATCGGCGGCCGACAATGCGCCCGACGGCTCGGGCCGTGCCCCCCACAGCCAGTGCGATGTCGGGGAGGGGTGGGTCGAAGGCCTCGAGCAGCGCGTTGATCTCGTCGCGGGCCCTGGCGACGCGCTTCGGAGACGGAGGGTCGCCGCCGAGGAACGCGCGGCTCACTCGGAGCGCTCCGGCGTCGACCGAGCGCACCCAGGTTGGCCCGCTCCCGGGCCTTCCCACCGCGAGCTCGCACGAGCCTCCGCCGAGATCGACGACGGCGACGGTCTCGGGTGGGTCGTCGAGGCGGGCGACCGCGCCTTCCCAGGCGAGGCGCCCTTCGTCGTCAGCCGACAGCACCACCACGGGGGCACGCGTGGCCTTCGCGAGCACCTCGACGAGCTCGGCAGAGTTCGAGGACTGTCGACCGGGTGCGGTGACGATCGTCTCGACCCGCTCGGCGCCGCGCTTGCGTGCCGTGCGCGCGAACCGCTCGGCGACCTCGCGAGTCTCGTCGAGCTTGGCAGGGCCGATCTTGCCGAGGGCGTAGGCGTCGTCGCCGAGCCGCGCGTACACGCGATCGCGATGGAGCTGCTTCACGCCGTTCTTGCCCGCCGAAGCGACGAGCAGGCGGATCGAGTTCGACCCGACGTCGATGACTCCCACCTTCACGGCCTGGATTGTTCCCGGGCCGTCGGCTGGCCTAGTCGGCACGACGATCGCGGGCGCGGCGACGAGCCCGTGTCTGGACGCGCCGCATCATCGTCTCCTGGTGCGAGTGCGCCTTCTCGCCCTCATCGGGCGTGACGCGCGTCCAGGTGCCGTCCGAGTCGAGCTCCCAGGCGTTCGTGTTGTCCGCGAGCGCGCTGTCGAGGATCGCATTGACCTCCTGTCGGATGCGCGCGTTCTCCACCGGCGCGAGCACCTCGATGCGATGGTCGAGATTGCGCTGCATGAGATCGGCGCTTCCGATGAACATCGACGTGCGCTCTCCTGCCTCGAATGTGTAGAAGCGGCTGTGCTCGAGGAAGCGGCCCAGGATCGAGCGGACGCGGATGTTCTCCGAGAGGCCTTCGACACGGGGGCGGAGCGCGCACGTGGTCCTCGCGACGACGTCGATGGTCGCCCCGGCCTGGGATGCTGCATACAGCTCCTCGACGATTCCCGGATCGACGAGATGGTTCAGCTTGAGTCGTATGCGGGCCCGCTCGCCGGCGGAGGCAGCGGCGGCGACTGCGCGGATCTCGTCGACGAGGCCGCTTCGCAACGTGAAGGGCGCGACGAGCAGCTTGCGGAACTTCTGCGGGCGGCCGAAGCCGGTGATGTAGTTGAAGAGATCGGCGATGTCGGCTGCGATGTCTTCGTCGGCGGTGAAGATCCCGATGTCCTCGTATTGGCGCGCAGTGGCCGCGTGGTAGTTGCCGGTCGCGATGTGTGCGTAGCGTCTGAGTCCGCTGCGCTCGCGGCGGACGACGAGGGTCATCTTCGCGTGGATCTTCAAATCGGGAAAGCCGTAGACGACGTGGACCCCCGCTTTCTCGAGTGCGCGTGACCATTCGATGTTCCGGCGCTCGTCGAACCGGGCCTTGAGCTCGACGAGGCACACCGACTGCTTCCCGTCCTCGGAGCACTGGATGAGGGACCCGACGAGCACGCTGTCGTCGCTCGTGCGGTACACGGCGGTCTTCATCGCGATGACGTCCTGGTCGCGGACGGCCGCCTGCGCGAAGATCTCGAAGCTGCCTCTGAACGACTCGTACGGCTGATGGACGACGATGTCGCCGCGGCGGATGTCGTCGAAGATCCGCGGCAGCTCGCCCTGGGCTGCGGCGAGTCTCGGAGGGATGACCGGCACCCAGGGCTCGTCCTTGAGGTCGGGGCGATCGTGCGCGTAGAACTCCATGAGATCGGCGAGATCGAGCGGGCTCTCGATGCGATAGATCTGCGTCTCGTCCGCGTCGAGTCCTCGCGTGAGCCAGTCGACCATCTCGGCGGAGGCCGAGGAGCTCACCTCGACGCGAACGACGTCTCCGAAGCGGCGCTTCCGCAGCTGGCTCTCGACTGCCTCCAGCAAGTCGTCGGCGTCGTCGGAGACCTCGAAGTCCGCGTCCCGCGTCACCCGGAATGCGGCTCGCTCCATGATCTCGGCCCCCGGGAAGAGCGTGGGCAGGAAGTGTGCGATGACGTGCTCGAGCGGGACGAACAAGCCCCGGCCGTTGATCTCCTGGAAGCGCGGCAGCCCTTCCGGGATCTTCACGCGCGCGAAGCGCTCCTCGCCCGTCTCCGGATCGGAGACGAAGACGGCGAGCGAGAGCGACAGGCCCGAGATGTAGGGGAACGGCTGTCCGGGTCCGACGGCGAGCGGCGTCAGGACGGGGTAGATCTCGCGCTGGAAGTGGCGGCTGAGTTGCTTCAGCTCCTTCGTGTCGCAGTCCTCGATGCCGCCGATGACGATTCCCTCCGAGGCGAGAGCGACACGGAGGTCGCGCTTCCAGAGCCGGGACTGCTGCGTCGTCAGCTCGAGCAGGCGGTGCCGGATTCGTGCGAGCGCCTGCTGCGGAGTGAGCCCGTCGGCCGACCGGACCGCGACCCCGGACTCGGCCAAGCCCAGCAGGCCGGCGACGCGAACCTGGAAGAACTCGTCGACGTTCGAGGAGAAGATCGCGCAGAACTTCACGCGCTCGAGCAGCGGGACGGATGGGTCCCCGGCGAGCTCGAGCACGCGCGCGTGGAAGTCGAGGAGGGAGAGCTCACGATTGAGCAGCCGCTCGGCGGGCTCGCTGTGTACGCGAGTAGCCATTTCTCATCCTGTCCAGGCGCGTTGTCCCGATGGGTGGCCATCTGGTTAACAGTACGCGGCGCCTTGCCGGAAAGTGGACATGCAGAGCGGGGCCGGCCTCGGCGGGCCCCGCTCAGCTCTGTCCCCCTCCCCCGGATTCCTCCGTCAGCTCGTCGGCTTCAGGAGGAACATCTGCCCGTCCTCGACGGTGCCCGGTGCGGGTGCCGCTGTCAAAGCGCTCCGACCGCGAGCTTCCATCGTCCGTTCACGCGCAGACTCCTCCCCTCGGAAGTTCGTAGACGGCGGAGTCATCGCACGGCTCGGGACCGCCGTGGGTATCCGCAAGGTGGCGCGTTCGAGTGGAGGCGGTGAACGTCCGCTTATGTAGATCAGTCGGCGAGCGCGTCGAGCAGGAGACTTTGGAAGTGCGCGACGAGCTGCTCGGACTGTGGCATGAGACGCCCCTCTTCGAGGAGCCCTGAGCGCACCCCTGCCTGGACGCGCTCGACGAGGACCCGGTCCTCTGCACCGACCTGGGCGTCGAACGCGAGAGACTCCTCGATCCAGATGTCGTCCGCGTCGGCTGCCACGAAGTAGTCGAGGAAGCGATACGTGCGCTCTGGAGCGAGCGGCACGATCGGGCCGATCGAGAAGTTGGGGCGCCCCGGCATGACGTTGATCACGGTGCCGGGAAATAAGAGGTGGAACTGACCGCGTTCGACCTCGCCGGTGGGGTCGTACGTTCCACGCGGCTCGGGACGGGGTGGGCTGAACTGCGTCATGCGCAGGTTCCCGGTCTCGAGCAGGTACGCCTCGGGTGAGACGTCCATGACCGCTGAGAAGCCGGGATGGGCGACCGAGCAGTGGTAGCACTCGAGGAAGTTCTCCGCGCAGATCTTCCAGTTCGCCTCGTACTCGGACTCCGCACGCGTCAGGAAGCGGAGCGATTCGAGGTCGACCCCGGCCGCGGCGATCCGCTCCGGCATGTCCTCGAGGACCTCCGAGAGCGGCGGAGCGTCGAGGTCCGGGTTCACGAAGAGCAGCGGTCCCCACGTGCCAAGCTGGAGCGGAACGAGGCCGAGCTCGTCGGCATCGAACCCTCCTTCTCGCTCGGACCGGGGGGCTTTCAGCAGGCGACCGTCGAGGCCGTACGTCCACGCGTGATAGGGGCACTGGATCGTCTCGCGGCGACCCGAGCCCTTGCAGACGATCGAGCCCCGGTGCCGGCAGACGTTCAAGAACGCACGGAGCTCGCCTTCCCGGTCACGGACGAGCAGGACGGGAATGTCTCCGACACGAGAGGTATGGAAGGAGCTCGGCTCGGCGATCTCGTCGACCCGTCCCACGTACTGCCAGTAGTGGCGGAAGATCCGCTCGTGCTCGAGCTGGAGCACGGCGGGGTCGACGTACCAGCCCCAGGGAAGCGTTCGGATCTCCGTCGTGCTCACGGCGTGGAACGCTACCGCGCGGTCAGGCGGACGCGCGTGGCGCAAGCCTCATTCGCCGTATGCTCGACGGACATCGTGAACCTGTTCACACTCCCCGCCGAGCTTCCAGATGGCGAGCTCTTCGAGCGACTTGCGGGAAGCGGCGACGTCCTCGTCGAGCGCATCGTCTCGAGCGGCCAGTCCACGCCGGATGGCGAATGGCTGGTCGGCGAGCGCGACGAGTGGGTCGTGCTCCTCCAGGGCGACGCGGAGCTTGCGTTCGACGACTCCACGGCCGCGCTCTGCCCCGGCGATCACGTCCTCATCCCTGCTGGCTCGCGTCATCGCGTGGAGCGTACGAGCGTCGACCCGCCCTGCGTCTGGCTCGCCGTGCACTACGCGGGCTGAGCCTCGTGCCTCACGGGTAGCGCCGCGGCGCCGGCCCGTCGGGGACGACGCGGCCGAGGAGTTCGCGGTGTCGCGCGACGAGCCCGTACAGCGCATCGGGGAGCCGGCCGCGGACGCCCGCGTAGCCGACGAGCGACCCGTCCTGGCGCACGAGACGCCAGCTGGCAAGCCGCTCGTCCTCGGGAAGAGCCGCGAGGTACTTCGCCGCCTCGCTGTCAGCCAACGGGAGAATCGCGAGTCGCTCGCGACGGTCGAGCCGAACGACGCAACGCGCCGCGAAGCGGCAGAAGCGTCAACCCGCGTCGTAGAGGAGCACCGGTCGCCGGGGCGTCTTCACGGACCCGAGAACCGGTACTCGGCGGCAATGTCGGGCGTGAGGTACGCAGCCGACGGGCTGCCCGCAGGTGTGAAGACGCCGACGACTGCCATCTCCCGCTCGTTGCTCGCGTTCTCCACGATGTGCACCTGGCGAGGCCGAAGACGAAAGGCGGACCCGGCTCCCAGATCCTCGACGCCGTCTCCGAGATGGAGCGCGCCCGGGCCCTCCGGAACCCACACGATCTCGTCGTACAGGTGGTAGTGCCACGGTGCCCGACCGGGCGGGATGTAGCCGACGAACAGCGTCGCGCGGTGCGACCCGTTGTGCGGGCCGAAGAGAACCAGGAACGAGCGCGCACCCGTCGCTGCCCCCGCTCCGGCGTCGTCGAGCCGAACGACGTGGTCGCGAGGCCCGAGCGGCGCATGGCGATCGGCGTCCTCGCTCACCGAGACCCGAACGGCTGCCAGCCCGGAATCCGCCGACGTGACGTCGGCGCGCTCACCCGCGAGCACGAGCGCGGCCGTTCCCGGTGCGAGGCCGTGCAGCCCGTCGAGCCGAAGCGTCCCCTCGCCTTCGAAGACGTACAGGAGGGAGTCGCACTCGTCGTCGGCGACAGTGAGCGCCTCTCCTTGATGGGCGCGGAGCACGGAGAGCGCCAGCGGCGAGCCTTCGAGCCTGGGGATCGACGCATCCGTCATGCGATCCAGATCTCCCGCGAGAATGCGATTCCCGCGGCGGCACTCAGCGCACCGAGGCCGATGAGCACTCCCGTACGCAATCGAGGGCGGTCGCGGATCACAGCGGCAAGCGCGATCAGCACCGGGAAGTCCGTGAGCAGAAAGCGGGGCATGCTGACGAGCGGGAATCCCTCGGACGGCACGCTGAGGATGACGAGCAACGTCGCGAGAGCGTAGAGGCCGAGGGCGGGACCGAGGCGGCGCCACGCGACCCACGTCAGCCAGGCAACGGGAACGAGCAGCGCCAGGTGAGCGGCGTTCCAGAACGACACCTGGAGCGCTTGCGGGTAGCCCGCTCCCTGGTACTCGGTACGCGGCAGGTCGCGAAGGATCTCGAGCGCGCCGTGCCCACCGGCCTCGATCGCCATCCAGAGGCCGCCGAGCGGGCCGAGCGTTGCGACCTCGCGGTCCCAACCGGACGCCTGCGCGTCCGTGAACGCGAACGCGTCGCCGACCTCGCGGTCGAGGTAGAGCGCGTACGCGCCGAGCGCGGCCGGCAGGAGGAGCAACGGAACGAGGCGCCAGCTCTCCCGTTTCGAGCGAGGCCAGAGCAAATACACGAGTGCCGGGAGCAGGGCGAGGCCCATCGACCTCGTCGCGACGGCGAAGGCGCCGGCGATTCCCGCGAGCCAGGGCCTGCCGCGCTCGGCAGCGAGGAACGACGAGGCCGAGAGCGCGAGGAAGAGACCGTCCGAGTAGAGCGCCGTGAACACGAACGCCGTCGGGAACAGCGCGAGGATCAGGACCGTGTCGTGCGCTCCCGCGGCGCCGAGCTTCCGCTTGGCGATGGCGGAGATTGCCCAGGCTCCGAGGCCCGCGGCGACGAGAGAGAGCAGTGTTCCCCAGACCAGGGACGAGCCGAGGAGGGACAGCAGAGCCGGGTAGAGGGGGAAGAACGCCGCCGAGGTCTCGTCGTAGCCCTCGCGGGCGATGCGCAGGAACCACTGCGCGTCCCAGTGGTCGAACGTCCCGAAGACGAGATCGGTGAAAGGGTCCCAGGCTCGCGTCGGCGCGATCGCGTCGCCGGCCGCGGGCGCCCAGAGCAAGGTCAGCGCGGTGCCGAGCCAGAAGGCGGCTCGGATCCACACGAGCGTCCAGAAGGGATGGGCACGGCTCATGCCGGCGATCCTAAGTCCGCCCGCACGGTCGAGCTCTGAGAGAACCCTTACTCGTCTTTCAGGCTCGTCTCAGGCAGGTTTCCTACTCTCCCTGCATGGACGACACGACAACACGCCGTGGAGCTCTGCTCCGGATCGGCGGCTTTGCCGCAACCGCGCTCGGCGCGGGCGCTCTCGGTACGAAGGAGCTGCTGGACGCGCAGGATGCCGACGCCGCGGGCACGGGGCCGGCCGCGGTCGGCGCCGGGCTCGTGGCCTGCGTGCTGGCACCCGAGATGACCGAGGGGCCGTACTACGTCGAGGGCGACAAGGTTCGCCGCAACATCACCGAGGGCAAGCCGGGCGTCCCACTCGCGCTTCGGCTGACCGTGGTCGACGCCTCGACGTGCAAGCCCATCAGGGGCGCGGCCGTCGACATCTGGCACTGCGACGCCGGGGGCGTCTACTCGGCCACCGGCCAGCAGGGCACCGAAACGCTCACGTTCCTCCGCGGCATCCAGCGAGCGGACAAGAACGGGCTCGCGCGTTTCAGGACGATCTATCCGGGCTGGTACCCGGGCCGCGCGGTGCACATCCATCTCAAGGTCTACCTCGGCGGGAACACCGTGCATACCGGGCAGCTCTTCTTCCCGGACACGCTGACGGACGTCGTGTACAAGCGCCCGCCGTACAACCGGCGACCGAATCGAGATCCGCGCAACGCCGCCGACTCGATCTTCCGGAACGGCGGCAGGCGTTCGCTTGCTCAGGCTTACGCGGAGCGGCTCGGGCTACGTCGGCCGAATCACGATGGGGGTCACGCGCGCGTAGAACGACGCGGTGAGGGGTACAGCAAGGACATGCGGTTCCGGAAGGACGCGAAGCTCGATCCCTCGCAGGTCGAGGACTATCGGGGGCAGGGCGGGCGCATGCCTGGCGGAATGCCCATGGCGCTCGGAGGCGGCGGCGGCCTGATCGGCATCATCGTCCTCCTCGCGTTCGTGCTGCTGAGCGGCGGCAGTGGAGGGTTGGGCGACCTCGGCTCGCTCTCGGGCACGCAGGTCGGGCCCGGGGCGACGCCGTCCACGGAGATCAGGTCGGAGTGCCAAACCGGGCAGGACGCGAACGAGCGCGAGGACTGCCGCATCGTCGCCGTGATCAACAGTGTCCAGCTGTACTGGTCGAGGGCGCTTCGCGGCTACGAGCCGACGCAGACGCGGTTCTTCGACGGCGGCATCCAGACGGGGTGCGGATCGGCATCGTCTGCGGTCGGGCCGTTCTACTGCCCGAACGACCGCTACGTCTACATCGACCTGGGCTTCTTCGACCAGCTCCAGTCGCAGTTCGGAGCGAGCGGCGGGCCGCTGGCCGAGGCGTACATCCTCGCCCACGAGTACGGGCACCACGTGCAGAACCTGACCGGGGTGCTCCGAGATGCCGATCGCGACACCGGTCCCCAGGGCGGCCAGGTACGAGTCGAGCTCCAGGCGGACTGTTACGCGGGCGCCTGGATCGGCAGGGCGCTCGACACCGGATTCGTCGAGGAGCTGACTCGAAGAGACATCGCGGATGCGCTCGACGCGGCCGCGGCTGTCGGGGACGATCGAATCCAGGAGAAGGCACAGGGCAGGGTTACGCCGGAGGCCTGGACGCACGGCTCCGCCGAGCAGCGGCAGAGCTGGCTCGTCCGCGGGATCGAGGGATCGGGGCCGCGGAGCTGCGACACGTTCTCCGGTCGCGTCTAGCCTCGCCGGAGCGGCGCTTGAGTTCGCACCCGCGAGGGTGTTAGCGTTGCAGCCTGGGGAAGTAACTGGGGTACGAGGGGATGATGGGCATGCATGGGCGAGGCGCCCGGAACTTGGGGTCGGCGTGATCTTCGGGGCTATTACGCTCGCCTGCCTCGTCGCTGCGCTGACGTTCTCGATGCTGGGCCAGTATCCGGCCCTGATGGTCCCGACAGCGATCGTGTGCGCGATCGTCTTCATCCGCCACGGTGACGGGCGGGAGCATGCGCGGGTCGTGCCGACCGATCGCTCGAGAGACGCCGAGACGTAAGCGACGGTGCGCGAAACGGCGTGAGGGCGCCGCGACGGGAGTTGACCGCTCCGCGTCGAAATCCGAGGAGTGAGACGCTTGCTGCGCTGGATGCCCCCTGCACTGGCGGTGGTCACCGTGCTCGCGCTTCCCGCGGTAGCGGCCGCGGATCTCGCGGACGAGGAGGCGCTCGCGAAGCGATTTGCACCCGTCGTACGGCTCGTCGAGCTCCAGGACGAGTGCGGGTACGGGGAGCCGTACATGCCTACGGACGTCGACCTGCTCTTCGGCGACCAGACGGTTGCGCTCCGCGGACCGTGGAACCCGACCGACCTCGTGGAGATCGGTCCCGAGGCGGGTGATCTCGTCGACCGCTTCGAGTACCACCTCGACTTCCCGGGCAACGCGCTCGAGCCCAGCTGCGACTACCGTCGCTGGGCACGCCGGCTGACCGAGGGAACCGAGCCGGTCGTCTATGCCCACGTTGCCACCGAGGCGGCGTACCCGGACAAGCTGGCGCTCCAGTACTGGTCTTTCTACCCCTTCAACGACTTCAACAACACGCACGAAGGCGACTGGGAGATGCTCCAGCTCATCTTCGACGCCAGTGACGCCAAGGAGGCGTTGACCGAAGAGCCGGTCGAGGTCGGATACAGCGCGCACGAGGGCGCCGAGCGCGCGACCTGGGACGACGATCGGCTAGAGATCGTCGACGGCACGCATCCCGTCGCCTACCCCGCGGCCGGGTCGCACGCGAACAAGTACGGGGAGGCGCTGTGGCTCGGAAGCTCGGCCGAGGCAGGCGTCGGCTGCGACGACACGCGAGGCCCGCATTTCGAGCTGCGCCCGGCGGTGCAGACGATCCCGAGCGACCCCGCAGCTGCGCGCAGCGCGTTTCCGTGGATTGCTTTCGAAGGTCGCTGGGGGGAGCTCCAGAAGGCGTTCTTCAACGGCCCGACCGGTCCCAATCTCAAGACGCAGTGGACAGAGCCCATCACCTGGTCGGAGGGGTGGCGTGACACGAGCTACGCGATACCGACGGGCGGCGTCTTCGGCACAGGGACGACTGACTTCTTCTGCTCCGCGGTCGCGGTGGGCTCGAGGGCGATCGCGCAGCTTCTCAGCAACCCGCTTCCGCTCGTCATCGGCCTTGCTGCGTTACTCGCCCTCGTGATCTTCGCGGCTGTGCGCGCGACGTGGACGCCCGTTGCACCGCTTCGGGCCGTACGCCGCCGGGCATGGGGCCAGATAATCTCGGCGTCGGCGAGGATGTATGTCAAGCGTCCGGCCCTGTTCCTCGGGCTGGGCCTGCTCCTCATCCCGATCGCCGTCGTCATGACCCTCGTGCAATGGCTTCTGCTCAGCCTGCTCGACCTGCTGGGGAGCGTCTCGGGAGAGGCCGCCGGTGCATGGGCCTTCCTTTCCGTGATCGTCGGAACGACATTCGCGCTGCTCGGGCTCGGTCTCGTCATGGCCGCCGCTGCGTGCGCGCTCGTCGAGATCGACGCCGATCGTCCGGTGTCGGCATGGACGGCCTATCGGCTCGCACTCCGCCGCATACGGCCGCTGCTCGGTGCCATTGCACTCTTCGTCCTCGTTTGGGTCGTGCTGACGAGCACCGTTTTCCTCATCCCGGTCGCGATCTGGCTTGCGATCCGCTGGTGCGTCGTCGTTCCGGTCGTCGAGCTCGAGGGCCTACGCCCGTTCCCCTCGCTGCGGCGCAGCGCCGAGCTCGTGCAGCGGAGGTGGATCAGGGTCGGCTCGCTCGTCGGTGTCGGCGCAGCGCTGGCGCTCCTCGCCGGCCCGCTGCTCGGCGCAATTCTCATCTTCGCCACGGAGGCGCCGCTTGCACTCCTCAACGTCTTCGCAGGAGTCGTCTACGCCCTCGCGATGCCGTTCGTCGCGCTCGTGACCTCGTACGTCTACTTCGACGCTCGCGTGCGGTTCGAGCTCGAGCCGGTCGAGCGGGTGTCCGAGCTCCCGGCGGAGCTCGAGCTGACCCCCGCCCGATGAACGAGCCGGGGCTGTCGTCCCTGCACCTACGGTTGAGGGCTGGTGAGGTTCTCGATTCTTGGTCTTGCCGCTGCCGCGGCGCACATCCGGAACGAGAGCCGACGCCTGCTCACGTACCGAGTTCCAGCTTCCGCCCACGTCACGGTCATCAGCAAGGGCCTCCGCGCGACGCGAATCGCAGTCGCCGAGCTCGCGCAGATCGTCAAGGGCAGGAACCCGAGGAACCGGCCGCTCTTCGCGCCGGAGAACGGCTTCTGGATACGCGTTGCAGGAGACCGGGCACTCGCCCTCGACCAGCAGTACACGCCCTGACCTCCGCGCCGCGCTAGGCGCGCCGCCCGTCGAGCCGAATCGTCCACGGGTCGATCGAGTCGACGCGTAGATGCGTTCCGCTCCAGGGATCTCGCGCGAGCGTCGTCCCGGACGGTTTCCTCCGAGTCCGACTCGACGACGTGCACGACGCGATGCTCGTCGGCGAGCGGCCCGCCCAGGACGATGAAGCCCTGGGCCACGAGCCCGTCCATGAAGGACGCGTGCGCGAGCCAGTCGGACTGCTCCTCGAGCCTCCGCGACGGGTCCCAGTCGGGGCCGGAGCGGACGAGGACGACGTGGAACATCACCACGCTCGCCTTATACCGATCGGGTCAGCGCCTCAGACGGTGACGACGACCTTTCCGCGCGCGTGTCCCTCTCCCAGATACCGGAACGCGTCCGCCGCCTCGCTCAGCGGGTAGGTCCTGTCGACGATCGGCTTCACCTTTCCGGTCTCGAGCAGCTCCCGGAGTACCTCCATGTCCTCCCTGGTCAGCTTGGCGATGAAGAAGACGACCTTGCGGCTGCTGCGTATCGCCGCGAGACGCACCTTGACGATGTGGCTCAGAGGCCCGAGCAGGCGGCTTCCC
The DNA here is from genome assembly GCA_963736295.1 of uncultured Actinomycetes bacterium. Taxonomy (GTDB): domain Bacteria; phylum Actinomycetota; class Thermoleophilia; order Gaiellales; family Gaiellaceae; genus GMQP-bins7. Next base: position 1,364,783 of record CAVTOH010000004.1, on the reverse strand, counting down.
TTCGGCGCACCGACCAGGACGAGAGTCGCATTCGGAGCAAGCACGCGCTTGCACTCCGACCACGACCTGCTCCCCGCCACGTCGAGCAGCAGGTCGTAGCGCTCGTCGCTCCGCGTGAAGTCCTCCTGCGTGTAGTCGATGACGCGATCCGCGCCGATCGACCGCGCGATGTCCACTTTCCCCGTGCTGCACACGGCAGTCACGTGAGCCCCGAGCGCCTTTGCGATCTGCACGGCGAACGTGCCCACGCCTCCCGACGCGCCGTTGACGAGCACCTTCTGGCCGGGCTCGAGCCGTCCCTTGTCGCGTAGACCCTGGAGCGCCGTGACCGCCGCCACCGGCACGGAGGCTGCCTCCTCGAACGTCAGGTTGGCAGGCTTCGACGCGACTCGCGTTGCGAACGCACACGTACTCGGCGAGGGCTCCGGTCCTCGCGCCGAAGACGTCGTCACCCGGTCGAAACTCGGTGACGTCTCTGCCGACGGCCTCGACGGTCCCGGCGAAGTCGACGCCGCGCAACGGCTCCCTCGGCTTGAAGAGCCCCATCCCCGACTCGTCCGACGTAGGGCCTGCCCGTCATGCCGTACCAGTCCGCCGGGTTCACCGAAGACGCGCGGACCCGCACGAGCACGCCGTCGTCGGTGAGGTCCGGCTGCTCGATCTCCCGCAGCTCGAGGACGTCCGGCGAGCCAAATGTGTCACTGCAGATCGCCTTCATCGGGCACCTCCGCCGCCGACGGTGAGGACGACGTTCCCGGTCTTCTGGAACGTCTCCACGTATCTGGTCGCCTCGAGGAACTCGTCGAGCGGATAGCTCCGGTCGATGACCGCGCGGTACTTGCCCGCGTCGATGAGCTCCTTGAGGAGGACGACGTTGTCGCGGTCGTATCCAGACGCGTCGAAGACGACCTTCTTCGAGCCGACCCACTTCGTAAGGTACGCCAGCGGGAAGTTGTAGAGTCGGTCGGTCGCGACGTAGATACCGCCCGGCACGAGCGAGCGGCGGGAGCGGAGGAAGGAGTGCTTTCCGACCGCGTCCAGCACGACGTCGTAGGTCTGTCCGTTCTTCGTGAAGTCCTCTCGCTCGTAGTCGATGACCTCGTGGGCGCCGAGCGACCGGACGAGGTCGACGTTCTTCGCGTTGCACACAGCCGTGACGCGCGCGCCGAGGTACGCCGCCAGCTGCACCGCCGCGGTTCCGCACGAGCCGGATGCGCCGTAGACGAGGAGCCGCGTGTCCGGGCCGACATGTCCAATTCGGAGCGCAGCCATCCCCTGGCTCATCCCGTCACAGACGCCGGCTGCCTCCTCGAATGTGAAGGCGTCGGGCATGTGCGCGAGCAGGCCCGCCTCGCGCACGCAGACGTACTCCGCGTGCGAGCTGTTCCGCAGGCCGAAGACACGATCTCCGATCGCGAACTGCGTGACCGCAGCACCGACCGCCTCGACCACGCCGGCGAACTCGAGGCCGAGGATCCTTCGCTTCGGCCGGCGCAGGCCGAGCATGAAGCGCCAGAGGAACGGCCTCGCGGCGCGCATGTGAAGGTCCGTGCGCGTGACCGTCGTCGCGTGCACCCTCACGAGGATCTCGTCGTCCTTCGGGACCGGGCGTTCGACGTCGTCGAGGCGCAGCACCTCCGGCGGTCCGTACCTGTCGTGGACGACGGCTCGCATCGTGACTGCGGTCACGATGGTGCTCCGGTGCCGTTGCGGCCGACGGTCAGGACGACGTTTCCGGTCTTCTGACCGGTCTCGACGTACCTCGTCGCCTCGACCACGTCCTCGAGCGGGTACGTCCGATCGACGACCGCGCGATACTTCCCAGCCTCGATCAGCTCCTTGAGGAAGAGGACGTCCTCCCTCGCGTACTTGGGAATCGGCAGCGTCACGCGCTTGTCTCCGATCCACCGGCTCAGAAGAGCCAAGGGCGGCACGTGCCACATGAACCCGAGGTCGGTCTCGACGAAGGTCCCGCCGGGCTTCAGCGACCCCTTGCAGCGCCTGAACGAATGCTTGCCGACTGCATCGAAGACGACGTCGTAGGTCTTGCCGTTCTTCGTGAAGTCTTCGCTTGTGTAGTCGAGGACCTCGTCGGCTCCGAGCGACCGCACGAGCTCGACGTTCTTCGTGTTGCACACGGCGGTGACATGGGCGCCGAAGTGCTTCGCCAGCTGAACCGCTGCCGTTCCTATGGCTCCGGACGCGCCGTAGACGACGATGCTCTGTCCCTCCTGGAGATCTGCCTTCTTCAGGCACGCCAGAGCGATGGCGCCTCCGTCGCAGACCGGCGCAGCCTCCTCGAAGCTCACGCCCACCGGCATGTGCGCCAGCCTCCGGTGCTCGGGCACGCAGACGTACTCCGCATTCGTGCTCGCGCTGAGGCCGAAGACGCGGTCACCGACCTTGAACTGGCTGACCGCTGCCCCGACCGCCTCGACCTCTCCCGCAAACTCGCTGCCCAGGATCCTCCGCTTCGGCCGCAGGAGGCCGGTGAAGACGCGGGAGAAGAACGGGCTCGCTCCGCGCCAGCCGCAGTCCGAGCGGTTGACGGTCGTCGCGTGGACCCTGATCAGCACCTCGTCGTCCTTGGGTACCGGCCGCTCCACGTCCTCGAGTCGCAGAACCTCCGGAGGCCCGTACCTGTCGTGGACAACCGCTCTCATCGCTTCCCCTCCCTTCGCTCCGTCGTGTGCTGCCCGTTACTGCGTCGCTTGCCGTCGGGCAGCCAGCAGCAGACCGATCGCGGCAGCCGGCTCCGTCTCGTCCGGGCGGCGATCGCGCCGCGCGCGAGCCTGCTACCGCCAGACGTTCGCTCTGTGCGTCGCGCTCACGCTCGCGTCGCCGCTCGTCCGTCACCTGTCGTAGCTCCTCGTAGCTCAGCATCGTGTTTCCTCCACTCTGGATCCTTGTCGGGTGGGGACGACCGCTCTCATCGGACGACGCCGTCGAGCGTCAGCACGACGTTCCCGGTCTTCTGCCCCGTCTCGACATATCTGGTTGCCTCGACCACGTCCTCCAGCGGGTAGCGGCGATCGATGACCGCGCGATACTCCCCCGCCTCGATGAGCTCCTTGAGGAAGAGGACGTCCGCCTTCGTGTACCTGGTCACTCCGAGCGTCACCTTCTTGCTTCCGATCCACCGGGTCAGCAAGGCCAGGAGCGGCACGTGCCACATGAAGCCGAGGTCGGTCTCGATGTAGAAGCCGCCCGGCTTCAACGACCGCCTGCACCGCCTGAACGACTGCTTGCCGACGGCGTCGAAGACGACGTCGTACGTCTTGCCGTTCCTCGTGAAGTCCTCGCGCGTGTAGTCGATCACCGCGTGGGCTCCGAGGGACCGCACGAGCTCGACGGTCTCCGTGCTGCACACGGCCGTGACGTCGGCGCCGAAATGCTTGGCGAGCTGCACTCCCGCGGTTCCGACGGAGCCGGAGGCGCCATAGACGAGGACACTCCGTCCCGCCAGATCCCCGGCCTTGCGCAGGCACGCCAGTGCCAGACTCGCTCCGTCGCAGACGGCCGCAGCCTCTTCGAAGCTCATGCCGGCCGGCTTGTGCGCCAGCGGAGCGCTTTCGCGCATGCACGCGAACTCCGCGTGCGCGCCGAAGCCCTTGACGCCGAAGACCTCGTCTCCGACCTCGAACTCGGTGACGGCTGCGCCGACCGACTCCACGTCGCCGGCGAGCTCCATGCCGAGGATGTGCCGTTTCGGCCGGAGAAGGCCCGTGTAGTAGCGGCTGATGAAGACCTCGGCGCTGCGAAGCCCGCAATCCGTCCGGTTCACCGTCGTCGCGCGGATCCTGACGAGGACCTCGTCGTCCTCGGGCTCGGGCCGCTCGACGTCTCGGAGTTGCAGAACGTCCGGCGTCCCGTACCGCTCGTAGACGACCGCTCGCATCTGATCACTTCCTCTCGTCTGCCCGCTGGGTGCGGTGGATCGGTCCCCCGTGACCCCACGCGCGCCCGGCGCGATAAAGCTCGGCGGGTCTTCCGCCGGTAGAGCCTGGTCGCGCCCGCCGTCCAGTCGGAACGACCCAGCCTTCCTCGGCGAGGATGCTGCGCCTGAAGTTCGCGGCGTCGAGCTGAACGCCCCAGATGGCCTCGTATACGACCCGCAGCTCTGCCATCGTGAACGTCTGGCCGACGAACGCGGTGGCGACACCCGACGCCTCGAGCTCGACACGCACGCGCTCGATCGCATCCCTGACGATCCGCTGATGGTCGAATGCGAGCTGAAGCTTGCCGTTGAGGACGTCGGACACGGAAGTGAGGGCGGCATCGGCGGCGTCGGTGCCCGCCGCAATCGCTCCCACGTCGCGAAGCACCGCGAGGTACGCGACGGTCACCACGTTCATCCGCGGGTCGCGTCCAGGATCGCCATAAGCCCCGAACTGGGCCAGCAGGCTCGCAGCGTCGACGCCGGTCTCCTCGCGGAGCTCGCGCTTCGCGGCCTCGTCGAGCGTCTCGTTCGGGCGCTTGAAGCCGCCGGGGATCGCCCACATGCCCTCGAACGGCTTCTCGCCACGCCGCACGAGAAGCACGTGCAGCATGCCGGCGGACATCGTGAGGATCACCACGTCGACGGTCACGGCGAATGCCGGGAATTGTGAGGGGTCGTAGCCTTGCGGCATGTCGGTTTTGGTCGTCACGACCCTTACCCTAGCGCGAGGTTATGGTCTTGTCAACCAAAACTTCCTTCGGCTTACGATCGTGCGGTGCGACACGCGATCCTCGGTGCTGGTGGTGTCGGCGGTCTCATCGGAGGCGCGCTTGCCCGAACCGGCGGCGATGTCCTGCTCCTCCTCAGGCCGGAGACACTCGCCCGCTACCCGACCCGGCTGCGGATCGAGAGCGTCGTCCTCGGCGATTTCGAGGTGGAGGTCGCGACGGCGCCGGCCCTCGACCGGGAGGTCGACGTCCTCTGGGTGACGCCGAAGGCGACCCAGCTGGAAGCGGCGCTCGAGCTCGCGCGCCCCGAGATCGTCGGCGAGGCCGTCGTCGTTCCGCTCCTGAACGGCGTCGACCACGTCGCGTTGCTACACGAGCGTTACCGGCACGTGCTCGCAGGGGCGATCAGCGTCGAGTCCGAGCGCGTCGAGCCCGGTCTCGTGCGGCAGAAGACGCCGTTCGCATTCGTCGTCCTCGCACCCGGCCCGCAGCAGGACGAGATCGCCGAGGCGCTGCGCACTGCAGGGCTCGACGTGCGCCTTGCACCCGACGAGCCCACTCTGCTCTGGGAGAAGCTCGTCTACCTCGCGCCGCTCGCGCTGACGACGACTGCGCGCGGCGCGCCGGTCGGTGTGGTGCAGGCCGATGCGTACTGGCTCGCGCGGCTCATGCAGTGCCACGACGAGGCCGTCGCGATCGGGCTCGCCGAAGGCGCAAAGCTCGATGCGCAGAACCTCCGCGATGTGTTTCTCGGGTTCTCCGGCGGAGAGCTGAGAACGTCGATGCAAAAGGACTTCGACGCCGGACGGCCGCTCGAGCTCGATGCGATCGCCGGGCCGATCGTGCGCGGCGGGGAGCGGCACGGAATCGCTACGCCGGCAGCCGACGAGCTCGTGAGGCTCGTCGAGCAGCGCCTGGCGGAGTCTGCGGACCGGCAGCGGCCCACCGGGTGAGGTGACACGCTCGAGTGGCTCGGACACCGCTCTGAAACAGGCATGCTTCCGGAAGGCGAGACCGGTCGGAGGGAGGCGCCGAAGTGAACGACGACCACTTCGAGCAACGACTCACACGCGCTGCCGCGCTGAGACTCGCCGCCGTCGGCACCGCAGGCCTCGCGCTCGGCGTCGCGTCGCTGCTCGAGCTGCAGCAACCGACGCAGCGGCGATCGAGGCTGCGGCGCGCGCCTTCCTCGCGTCGCTGTCAGCCGCCCACCGCGACCAGGCGAGGTTCCCGTTCGACGGCGTCCGAGCGCACTCGCTGGCACTGGACAGTGCCCTCGTCCGTGCCGCGGAACGGTCTTCCGCTCGGAGCCATGTCGCCCGAGCAGCGCAGGCTCGCGCTCGCGCTGCTGCGTGTGAGCAGCTCTGCAGCCGGCTACCGCAAGGCGGTCGACATCATGGCGCTGCAGGGCGTGCTGCGGCGCATGGACACGGGAATCAGCGATCCCTTCGACCCCAACCGCTTCTACGTCTCCGTGTTCGGCGCTCCCGGAGCTAGAGCATGGGGCTGGCGGTTCGAAGGGCACCATCTCTCGAGGCACTTCACCGTCGTCCGAAACACGGTCGTCGCCGAGCCGTTCTTCCTCGGCGCCTGGCCCACTCGCGCGGGCAGTGCGTATCGCTCGGTCGCGACGGGCTACCGGACGATGCCGCGCGAGGAGGACGCGGCCCGGGAGATCGTCCTCTCGCTCGATCGCGCGCTCCGCAGGCGTGTCGTGTTCTCGTCGGAGTCACTGACCGATCACCTCACCCAGAACGCCGTCCGGGTGAGGCCGCTCGAGCGAGTGGGCGTGCTCACAGGAGATCTTCCGTCAGCGGCGCAGCGACGGGTGCGCGAGATCATCGACACGTATCTCTCCAACCATCCGCCGGCGATGGCGCGAAGGACGCTCGCCCGGATCGAGCGAGCTGGCATCGCCCGCACGCGTTTCGGCTGGGCAGGCAGCACGCGCCCGGGCGTGCCCCAGTACTACCGGCTGCAAGGACCCACGTTCGTCCTCGAGTTCGACAACTCGCGGAACAGCGGCACACACATCCACAGCGTCTGGCGCGACTTCGAGCGCGACTTCGGACGCCATCTGCTGTAGCGCGTGATGGCGAGTCAGACGCGAGAGCCTGAGGAGGCCGAGTCGTGACGGAGATTCAGCGATATCTGGCCGAGGAGATCGCCGAGGATCATGCGGATGGTCTCGTCTCCCGCCGGGAAGCACTGCGTCGGCTGGGGCTGCTCGGGTTGGGCGGAGCCGCCGCCGCGTCCTTGCTTGCCGGGGCGATGGTGGGCCAGGCGAAAGCACTGACGCGTGTCGCCGCCGTTCCTGACTCGGCAGCGGACATCGAGGCGGCGGATGACGAGGTTTCGCCGCTGCAAACTCGCGAGATCACGTTTCGTGGGCCACGGGGTCGCAGGCTGATGGGCTCGTGGGCGGCGGCACGCCGGCCTCGTGGGGGCGTGCTCGTGATCCACGAGAACCGAGGGCTGAACGACTCGATTCGTGCCGTGGCCGGGCGCCTCGCTGCGAGCGGCTACTCCTCTCTGGCGATCGACCTGCTGTCGGAGGAGGGCGGTACGGGGTCGTTCGCCGACGAGTTCGAGGCCATGGCTGCCCTCGGAGCAGCACCTCCTTCACGGTTCGTCGCAGACATGAAGGCGGGGGTGACGGAGCTCCGCCGCCGGCTACCGGGGAAGAAGGTCGCGGCCACCGGCTTCTGCTTCGGCGGTGGGATGACGTGGCTGCTGCTCGCGTCGAAGGAAGCTCGCCTGGCCGCCGCCGCCCCCTTCTACGGCCCCTTCCCCGAGAACGGGAACCTCTCGGGTTCGAAGGCGTCGGTGCTCGGGATCTACGCGGAGCTCGACTCGAGAGTCAACGCCACTCGCTCGGCAGCACGAGCGGCTCTCCGGAGGGCGCGCTTGCGGCATCAGATCGTGACCTTTCCGAACGTCGATCACGCGTTCTTCAACCCGACCAGCTCGCGGTACGACCGGGCCGCGGCGGCAGCGGCCTATCGTCGGATGCTTACCTGGTTCGGCACCTACGTCGCGACCTAGTCGGCCGCCGTCTCAGGTGCCCCAGCCCTCGTGCGGTGCGTGGTCGCTCGGCTCGAAGAGCCAGGCCTCACGCAACTCCTCGCAGCGCCCGTCCTCGGCGAAGCGGAGGAGCATGATGCCGATCAGCGTCACCTCGGAGCCGCTGCTCAGCATCCTTACCCAGAACTCGACAGCAGCTCGCCGCCCGTCCGCCGCCTCGACCGGCCGACCCATCCGCACGTCGACTCGATCCTGCGTCGATGTGACGTTCGCCCAGTAGGAGCGGACGCCCTCGGCGCCCCGGTACGGGTCCTGGAGCGGATGCTCGCGGTAGACGCAGTCGTCCGTAAACAGCTTCGCAGCGCCGTCTGCGTCACGGTCGCGCCATGCCTGTGCGTACGCGTCTACCCACTGCTGGACCGTCATGCGCAGACCCTACTGCCGAGCAGCACCGGCGAGGCCGAGACCATGTCGAGGCGATCCGAGACGGGGTGGACCAACAACCGCAACGTCACGCAGATGCTGGAGTTCCTGATGATGCGCTCCGAGATCGCGATCGCCGGCCGCGTCGGACGCGAGCGGCTCTGGGACCTGGCCGAGCGTGTGTATCCAGCCGACGTCGTCGTCCCGTCGGCCGCGTGAGGTTCTCCCGCACCATGACCAGCGCCGTGCAAACCGAGCTGGAGGACCTGGCCTCGTGGCTCGGGCTGGAAGCGGTCGAACCGGGCTAGCAGCGTGTCGTATGGCTGTACAGACGGCCGGTGAATCGCGGAAGTGAAGCCGACGCGCCGACGATGACGGCTTGACCCGCCGCTCGCCGTCGTTTATTCATACTGGACAGTGCGCGCCTCTCAGGACCCGCGTCTTGCCGTGGGGTTGATCGGTCTCGGCAACATGGGCGCCGCGATCGCAGAACGCCTCCTCGACGGCGGCTTCGAGCTCGTCGTGACCAGTCGAACGCGGCAGAAGGCGGACGCTCTCGAGGCACGAGGTGCTGTCGTTGCGGCGACCCCTGGCGACCTCGCCGAGCAGGTCGATGTGGTCCTTACCTCGCTCCCCGACGACGAGGCGTTCGAATCGGTGGCGGCCAGCGTCATCGCCGCGGCCCGGCCGGGCACGGTGCTCGTGGACATGAGCACGGTCTCGCCGACCGCCTCGGCACGCGTCGCGTCATTGGCGGAGGTCGCGTCCGTCAAATACCTGCGCGCTCCCGTCAGCGGCAACCCGAGCGTCGTGCGTGCAGGGAACCTGACCTTCATGGTCTCCGGTGCACGCGACACGCTCGAGCACGTCGAGCCCGTTCTCCGGGCGATCGGCCCCACGATCCACCATGTCGGGGACGGAGAGCAGGCCCGGATCGTGAAGCTCGCGATCAACCTGATGATCGCCGTGCTCGCGCAGGCGATGTCCGAGGCCCTCGTGCTCGGCGAGACCGCGGGTGTCTCCCGTGCGGCGCTCCTCGACGTGATGGGGAGCTCCGCGGTCGGCGCGCCATTCGTCAAGTACAAGACGGAGCCTCTCCTGCGCGACGATTTCTCGGCGACGTTCACGACGGCGCTGATGGAGAAGGACATCGATCTCGTGCTCGACGCGGCCTCCGAGGCCGGGGTGGAGCTTCCGCTGGCAAAAGAGATGAAGACGCACCTTCGAGCGGCCGGCAATGCCGGATATGCGGACGCCGACTTCATCGCGCTCTTCCTGCACCTGCGGAGAGCTTCCGGCCTCGATGCCGAGGCGGCGTCGCTCGCGAGCGTGAACAAGCTTCCCGATCAGGAGGTGGTGCGGTGACCACGCGAAGCAGGTCCGTCGGCTCACCAGACGCGACGCGCGCGGTGGACTGGGAGCAGCGCATCGACTTCCCACGACTCCGCCAGGACCGCCTCGACCGGGCGAAGTCGGCGCTCGAGGCCTCCGACCTCGGTGCGGTGCTCCTCTTCGACCCGAACAACATCCGGTACGTCACGAGCACGCACATCGGCGAGTGGGCACGGGACAAGAACGCGCGCTTCACTCTCCTGCCCCGCGGCGGGGACCCGATCCTGTGGGACTTCGGATCCGCCGCGCGCCACCATCAGCTGTTCGCGCCGTGGCTTCCGAAGGAGAACTTCCGCGCCGGCGTCGCGCCGATGCGGGGGGCGATGCCGGTCGAGACCGGGATTCCGGACCGGCTGGGGCAGCGGATCGCACACGAGCTGCGCGAGTTCGGGCTCCAGGACGAGCCGCTCGGGATCGACATGGCAGACCTCGTCACGATCGAGGCGCTCCAGCGGGCCGGGCTGCACGTCACGGACGGGTCTCAGGTGTTGCTCGAGGCACGCAAGATCAAGACGGCGCAGGAGATCGCGCTCCTCGACCAGTCAGCCGGCCTCGTCGACGCGGTGTACGAGGAGATCTACCGGATGCTCCGGCCAGGTGTGTACGAGCACGAGATCGTGGCGCGCGCGCACCAGCTGCTGTTCGAGATGGGATCGGAGCAGGTCGAGGCGGTCAACGCCGTCTCGGGCGACCGCTGCAACCCGCACCCGCACGTGTTCTCCGACCGGCTGCTGCGGCCAGGTGATCAGGCGTTTTTCGACATCATCCATTCGTTCATGGGCTACCGGACGTGCTACTACCGCACGTTCAACGTGGGCGGCGTCAGCCACGCGCAACTCGACGCGTACAAGCAGTGCCGCGAATGGCTCGATGCGGCGATCGAGCTCGTCCGGCCGGGCATGACGACGAACAGGATCGCCGAGGTCTGGCCGACCGCGGAGGAGCTCGGCTTCCAGGATGAGGAAACGTGTTTTGGTCTCCAGTTCGGGCACGGAATCGGCGTGGGGCTCTACGAGTCTCCGATGATCTCGCGCGTCCATTCGCTCGAGCACCCGGTCGAGCTCGAGGAAGGGATGGTCTTCGCGCTCGAGACATACTGCGCCGCCACCGACGGTCGGTCCGCCGCACGGATCGAGGAAGAGGTGGTCGTCACGGCGACCGGCTGCGACGTGATCACGCGCTTCCCGGCCGACGAGCTGCTGGTCGCGGGCCGCACGTACGTGCGCGGGGCAGATCTCGTCGGAAGCCGCGACGAAGAGCGGCAGGACGGCACTCCCGGTCTTGCGGCCGCCGTCGCGGCGTCGGCGGTCGTCGATCCAGCCGGCGTCCCGGGATGAGCTCGGACACCGGCACGCGCGAGCTCGCGGACGGGCGGCCGGGCTACCGCCTCGTCCGCCGCGAGGACGTCGAGCTCGCCGACGCGCTGCCGGGCCGCTCGAGCGGGTTGACGACCTGCCGGCTCGTCGACGGCACGCTCGGCTCGACGCACATGGCGTTGACGCTGGTCTCGCTCGCCGACGGTCATGTCGACGAGCACCTGCACTCCTACGAGACGAGCTTCTTCGTGCTCGAGGGGGAGCCGCTGCTCTACCTGGAGGGGCGGGGTGTGAAGCTCGAGCCCGGCGCATGCGGCGCCATACCGGTCGGGGCTCCCCATGCGTTTCGCTGCGCGGCGAGCGCGCGGTGGATCGAGATGGCCTCGCCGCGGCCGCGCACCGACGGTAGCGACACCTTCTTTCTCGGGCCCGCGTCGGACACTCCGGCCGAGATGCTCGACGTTCGCGACCCGCGGAACCACAACCTCTTCCTGCTCACGGACGGCGAGATGGACCTCGACCGCTTGAGGAGTGGCCAGGCGATGGGTGCGCCGACGGTGTCGGGGAGCATGGCGACCGCCGTCCTCGCCTACAGCGGGATCGCCGTCAAGATGCTCGTCGACCAGCGACTCGACGCGCAGCTCCACACCATGTTCATGGTCGACTACCAGCCGGGAGCGTGCGCCAACCCCCACGACCACCCCTTCGAGGAGTCGTACTACATGCTGGACGGGGAGGTCGACGTCGTCGCGAACGGCGACCGCTACACGCTTCGTCCCGGTGACGTGTTCTGGACGGGAACCGGGTGCGTGCACGCGTTCTACGAGACGCAAGGAGGACCGGTGCGGTGGCTCGAGACCTCGGCTCCCGGGCCGCCTCCGCGCCACTCGTACCGGCACGAGCGGGACTGGAGCTACCTCGCCGAGCGTCTGTCATCCGAAGCGAGCGCCGAGGTCGCATGAGCCGTAGGCTCGACGGAGGTGATCACGCGGGCGTAGGCTCGACGGAGCCGGCCCGAGAGCGGAGGCGTCGGCTTCGCCGACGCTGGAGCGGGAACAGAGCGGAGGTGCCGGCTTTGCCGGCGCCGGAGCGGGCATGAGCCACGTCAGCGACCCGCCGGCGACCGGGGTCCTCGACGACCTCGACCTGTACCGGGACATCTACCGGCAAATGCTCCTCATCCGCGGCTTCGAGGACCTCGTCCAGTCGCTCTTCCTCGCGGGCGAGGTCTACGGAACGACGCATCTGTACTCCGGGCAGGAAGCGATCGCCACAGGTGTGGCGAGCGTCCTCGAGGAACGCGATCGCGCGGCGGCGACGTACCGCGGACACGGCCACGCACTTGCGCTCGGCGTCGACCCGCAGGAGCTGCTCGACGAGATGCTCGGGCGCGAGTCCGGCGTCAACGGCGGGCGCGCGGGCTCGATGAACGTGAACTCCCCCCAGAACAGGATGATCGGCTCGTTCGGAATCGTCGGCGGCAGCATCGCTGCGGCGTCGGGCGCGGCACTCGCGCTGAAGAAAACGACCGGCGGGGTCGCCGTCGCGTACTTCGGCGACGGCGCGATGAACCAGGGCTACGTCTTCGAGTGCATGAACTTCTGCAAGGTCCTCGAGCTCCCGCTCGTGCTCGTCTGCGAGAACAACGGCTACGGCGAGTACACGCCGTTCCGCTCGGTGACAGCGGGTGAGATCCGCGCGCGCGCGGAGGTCATGGGCGTGCCTGCCGAGACGATCGACGGAATGAGCGTGTGGACGGTGCGTGAGGCTGCCGAGCGCGCGGTCGCACATGCCCGGTCGGGAAACGGGCCTGCGTTCATCGAGGCGCTGACGTACCGCTTCGTCGGGCACTCGCGCAGCGACCCGGGCGCGTATCGACCAGACGGTGAGCTCGAGCAATGGAGGGCACGGGACCCCATCATCGTCCTCCGCGCGCAGCTCGAAGCGGAAGGCGTCGGCGCCGCCGGGCTCGACGAGCTCGAGCAAGAGGTGACCGAGGAGCTCGACCGAATGCGCGAGCGCGGTCTCTCGGCACCGTTCCCGGGCGAGCTGACAGCCCGCGAGTTCAAGGAGTGACGCCCTCGTCGTGACGCGCGAGCTGACGATGCCAAAGCTGTCGGACTCGATGGCCGATGCGGTCATCGTTCGCTGGCTGAAGTCGCCCGGCGATGCCTTCGAGCGTGGCGAAGGCCTGATCGAGGTGGAGACCGACAAGGCGACCGTCGTCTACGAGGCCGAGTCGAAGGGCACGCTCGGGTCGATCCTCGTTCCGGAGGGCGCAACTGTCGCGGTCGGGGAACCGATCGCGACACTGGCGAACGGCGAGCCAGCCGTGAGCAGCGAGGAACGACACGCCGCGCCGTCTCGACCCGACCCGCCGATCGACCGGCCTGTCGCAGTCGCAACCGCGCCTGCACCAGTTACCGGGGACGGATCGGGACCGCGGCGCCCGAACGCGACGCCCGTGGCACGGCGCACCGCCGTCGAGCTCGGCGTCTCGCTCCACGGCATCGCCGGCACGGGACCTGGCGGTCGCATCACTGCCGAGGACGTGACGAGGGCTGCCGACGCGGGTGCGCCGCCGCAGGCTTCGGGCAGCGGGAAGGGCGATGTCCGTGTGCTCGAGCTGACGCCGACGCAGTCGACGATCGCGCGCCGGATGACCGAGTCGGCGACCACGATCCCCGTCTTCACCGTCTCGACGGACATCGACGTGTCCGAGATCGCGCAGGTGCGGCGAGCGGCAAGGGGCGGGGGCGACGACGCACCGTCTCTCAACGACTTCGTCGTGAAGGCCGTCGCCCAGGCTCTGCACGAGTTCCCGCGATTCAACGCCTCGTACGCCGACGGCAAGGTCGAGTGCTACTCGCGCGTCAATGTCGGCATCGCCGTCGCCGCGGACGACGCGTTGCTCGTGCCTGTCGTGTTCGACGCGGACCAGAAGTCGCTCGTCGAGATCGCCGCGGACACGAGGCGGCTTGCCGCCGCCGCGCGCCGGCGAGCGTTGGGACCGGACGACCTGCACCACGGCACCTTCACGGTCTCGAATCTCGGCATGTTCGGCATCCGGTCGTTCACTGCGATCATCGACCCGCCGCAGGTCGCGATCCTCGCCGTCGGAGGCGCTCGGCGCGAGCCGTTCGAGGACGGCCCCGATCGCGTCGGCTTCCGCGACCTGATGACCGTCAACCTCACCTGCGATCACCGAGTCGTCTACGGCGCGCACGGTGCGGAGTTCCTGTCCCGACTACGTGAGCTCCTCGAGCAGCCGCTCGCGCTCGCGGTGTGAGCCCGGCCATGACGAGACGAGGACGCTGACATGCCCACACTCGCCTTCCGCACCGCGATCCGTGATGCGCTCGACGAAGAGCTGGCCGCGGACGAGCGCGTGATCCTGTTCGGCGAGGACATCGCCGCCGCCGGAGGCGTCTTCGCGACTACGACCGGCCTCTACGACAAGTACGGCCCGGAGCGCGTCTTCGACACGCCAATCTCCGAGCTCGCGCTCGCCGGCGCGGCCTTCGGGTCGGCAGTGAGCGGCCTCCGACCTGTCATCGAGATCATGTTCGGCGACTTCCTCACCCTCGCGATGGACAGCCTCGTCAACCAGTCGACGAAGTACTGGTTCCTGACGCAGGAGCAGGTCAGCGTGCCGCTCGTGATCCGCTCCGTGGTCGGAGCCGGGGGGCAGTTCGGGGCCATTCACTCGCAGATGCCCGTGTCGTGGTTCATGGGTGTGCCCGGCCTCAAGATCGTGTGCCCGTCGACCCCGGCGGATGCGAAGGCGCTGTTGAAGGCCGCCATCCGGGACGACAACCCGGTGCTCTTCTTCGAGCACAAGCGGCTCTACGCCATCGAAGGCGAAGTGGACGGCGCGCAGGGTGAGCTCGGACGAAGCGGCGGTGATTCGGGAAGGGCGGGACATCACGCTCGTCACAGCGATGAAGAGCGTCCACGACAGCCTCGAGGCAGCGGAAGTGCTCGAGCAGGATGGGTTGTCGGTCGAGGTGATCGACCTGCGAACGCTCCGCCCGTTCGACCTCGAGACCGTCCTCGCCTCGGTCCGAAAGACGAACCGCATCGTCGTCGTCGAGGAAGGCCCGCTGACGGGTGGCTGGGCCGGCGAGGTGCTCGCCTCCGTCACGGAGCACGCGCTCGGCCACCTCGACGAGGCGTGGCGCATCGCCACGCCTGACACGCCGATTCCCTACAGCCCGCCGCTCGAGGACGCGTTCCTGCCGGGACCGGACCGGATCGCGGCCGAGATTCGGCGTCGTCTACGGTAGGGCATGAGGGCAATGCAGGAGACAGCCTCTCGATGAGCGAGCTCGCACCGTCTTCAGGTTCGCTCGACCTCACTTCCGATGCGTCGAAGGTCGGTACCCGCCTCCGGACGGAGCGAGAGCGTCTCGGCATCGGCCTGCGTGAGCTTGCTCGCCGCGTCGGAGTCTCGCCGAGCCTGGTCTCGCAGATCGAGCTCGACAGGGTGAACCCGTCGGTCAGCACGCTCTATGCATTGGTGACCGAGCTGGGCATGACGATGAGCGATGTCTTCGGCGAACAGCCCGGGGAGCGGGTTACCTCACGGCTTGGCGACGGCCTGGCCGAACGACCGGAGACGCGACAGGTGATCAACCTTGCGTCCGGCGTCCGCTGGGAGCGACTGACGCGCTCGAGCGATCGCGACGTGGAGTTTCTCTATGTCGTCTACCCCGTGGGAGCTGCGTCCTGTCCGGAGGACGCGCTGATGACCCATGGCGGACGGGAGTACGGCTATGTCACGAGCGGCACGCTGGGAGTGAAGGTCGGGTTCGAGGACTACGAGCTGGGGCCGGGCGGGTCGATCGCGTTCGATTCGTCGTCGCCGCACCGGCTGTGGGCGATCGGCGAGGAGCCGGTCCACGCGATCTGGGTGGTCATCGGACGCGAGGCGGATCCGCGCGCGACGACGGCGTCCGTGCCGCGCGCGGTCGCGGACTAGGTCGACGCTTCGCCCTGCTCGGCCCGAAGCCGGCCGACACCGGCCCGGCTCGTACGTAGCCGGCCGAGAAGCTCGGGGCTCTGGTAAAGCACGAGCGCCACCAGGATCAGCACGCCGATGGTGATCTGGGAGTACTCCGTCGGCTGATGGAACAACGGCAGGACGTTGTCGAACAGCGAGAGGAAGAGCGCCGCGAGCAGAGTGCCCACGAACGAGCCTTTCCCGCCGGAGAGCGCCGCACCACCGAGGACGGCAGCGGCGATGCTCTCGAGCGCGTAGTTGCCGATGAGCGGCGAGCCGATCTGGACTTGAGCCGCGAGGTAGAAGCCGGCGAGCGACGCCATCAGGGAGCAGAGGACGAACGCGAGGACCACCATGCGGCCCGTCGCCATACCGAGCCGGCGGGACGAGGTCTCGTCGAGGCCGACCGCTCTCATCGCCAAGCCCGTCCGCGTGCGGTATAGCCACACATCGCCGAGGACAGCAACGATCACGACGGCGACGAAGGCGATCGGAACGAAGCTGACGCTCTTCGTGAGACCGTTGATGACGTCACTCGAGATGGGGCCTTCGGGGTGATCCCGGAGGAGAAGCGCGGCACCTTCGAGGATGCTGAACGTCCCGAGCGTCGCGATGATCGACGGAAGCTTGAGGACGCGGATGATGAAGGCGTTGAAGAGGCCGGTCGCCAACCCGATTGCGATCAGCACCAGGCCTCCGGGAAGCAACGCCCACCCCGACGTGTCGAACGACATCGTGTACGAGGCGACGACGACGCAGAACGTCATAAGCGCGGCCACCGAGACGTCGAAGCCGCCGACGAGCAGCGCGCATGTCTGGCCGAGCGACACGAGCGCGAGCGGCATCGCCAGGAGGAGCAGGTTGTTGAGGTTGAAGCTCGTGAGGAACGCGTCTTGGCGGACGGTCGCGAAGGCGCCGACCGCGACGATCAGCAGCGTCATCAGGACGAGCGGCAACGCGCCGCTGAACCTGCCGAGCCTCACACCGACTCCTGGGGGCTCTCGGCCGACTGCTCCCTCGCGCCCGCCCGCGAGCCGACGATCGCTTCGACGATCCGACGTTCCCCGAGCTCGTCTCCGGGGATCTCGTCCACGATCTGTCCGCGCGAGATCACGACGACCCGGTCGCAGAGGCCGGCGAGCTCGAGCGGGTCGCTCGACTTGACGATGATGGCAACTCCCTCTTCGGCCTTCTCGCGCAGTGCACCGTAGATGTCGAACCGCGAGGCCACGTCGACGCCCTGGGTCGGCTCTTCGGCCAGGATGACCCTGACGTCTCCGCGCTGGAACGGTCGCGTGAGCGAGACCTTCTGCTGGTTCCCGCCGGAGAGCGTCTGTACCGGTTGCTCTATCGACGCCGTTCGGATGCTCAGACGTTTCACGAGATCGTCGACCGTGCGACGCTCGCGGCGGCGGTTGAGGAACCCGAGCCTTCCGAGCCGCCGCAGCACCTGGATCGTCGCGTTGGCTCGTACGCTCAGGACGGGGAAGAGCGATTCGGAGGTGCGGTCGCCGCTCAGCAGCACGACTCCGGCGCGCAGCGGACCGAGCGGCGAGCTCGAATCGAGCTCCTTGCCGTCGCACGTCACCGTGCCCGTGGCTCGCTCCGCACCGGCTAGCGCCCGGAGGAACTGCACCTGTCCGTTGCCCTCAGCGCCCGCGATTCCGACGATCTCGCCGCTCGCTACCTCGAGGTCGATCGGCCCGAACCGGTCGCCCCGTAGTCCCGAGACTGCGAGGAGCACCTCGCGTCCCGCCTCACGCTCGTGTCGCTGCGGAAACGCGAGCTGGAGCGGGCGCCCGATCATGAGCGCGACGAGGCTCTCCTCCGACATCGAGGCGGCCTCGAACGTCCCCTGGCCTACGCCGTCGCGGAGAACGCTGATCCGGTCGGCGACGCCGAGGACCTCCGGCAGGCGGTGGCTGACGTAGACGATCCCGACGCCGGCGCGGCTCCGCTCGTGAACCAGTGCGTGGAGACGGTCGACGTCCTCGGGCCCGAGGGCCGTCGTCGGCTCGTCGAGGAGCAACACCTTCGGCTCGGCGAGCAGCGCCTTGACGACCTCGAGGAGCTGTCTCTCCGCGAGCGAGAGTCTCCCCGCGGGCGCGGTCGGCGAGACGTCGAGGTCGAACTCGCCAAGCCTGTCGGCCGCCCATCCATTCATCCGTCCGTACGTCGGGCGGAGCTCGGACGGTGCCGCGAGGTAGAGGTTCTCGGCCACCGTCAGTTGCAACACGTGCGAGTACGTCTGATATGCGATGCCGAGGCCGAGCCTGCGGCTCTCGCCCGCGGAGACTCTCGGGCGCTCCGTCTCTCCTATTGCGACGGTGCCCTCGTCCGGTGAGAGGAAGCCGCTGGCGATTCCCAGCAATGTCGATTTCCCGGACCCGTTCTCCCCGACGAGCGCGTGGATCTCGCCGGCATGGCAGTCGACGCTGACCTCGCGAAGCGCCTGTACTGCTCCGAATGCCTTCGACACTCCACGAACTGAGAGCACGACGGGACTCACTGGCCGACTTCCGTCGGCCAGTGAGCGGGGAGGGGTGTGGGGAACCGGGAGGCTCCCCACGTCTTCCGGAAGAAGGGGGCACGCGGGGGAAACATGGTTTCCCCCGCGACCGGGAGCCGAAGGCGAGCGGTACTCGCGAGCCCGGGATTCGACATCGTTTGGTTTCTGGTGTTCTGGATCCTCTCTACGGATACATCTTCTTGAGCAGACTCAATGGGATCAGGGACGTCGCCGACGCCTCCATCGGATAGCCCTTGACACAGGAGTCACGCTTGCGCTGGTTCTGCAGCTCGATCGGGAACACGATCTTTGGCGGGATCTTCGCGCCCTTGAGCTTCATCATCGCGGCCGTGAAGGCGACACGGATCTGCGTGTTGCCCGAGGTGTAGTAGTACATCTGGAGCCTCGGGTTCTTGAGCTGGTTGAAGAGGCAGCCCATGCCGACGTCGTCCGTGCGGAGCGTCAGCACCGTGTTGAACGGCTTGCCCGCGGCCTTGTATGCCGCGTACCCACCTTGGGCCATGCCGAGCCCGTACTCGTAGCTCCAACCCTTGATGTCGGGGTTCTTCGCGAGGATTCCGGCCACGACCTGCTGCACCCTCGAGGGATCCCAGTTGGTGGGCTCCTTCGCGACGACGTCGATCGACGATCTAAGTGCAGGGTCCTCGCACGTCTGCCAGCCCTCGGAGAGAGGGTTCCCCGGGAAGCCGCCGAGGAACGCGATGTCCCCGGACCTGACCTGGTTGTTCATGACGTACGCGTACGTCTTGCCGAGCGCGCACGTGTCCTCACCGACGACCGTGAGGTAGTTCTTGCCCGGATCGCTGACGTAGCCCCAGGCATATGTCGCAACGGGGATTCCGGCGTCGGTCGCCTCCTTCATCACCGGGATCATGGCGTCGCCGAAGTCCGGATAGGTGACGATCAGGTCGACACCCTGGGCAATTGCCGCCTTCCAGTCGGCGAACGCCTTGTTGAAGTCCACGTGTGCGCTCGAGTAGATGATCCTGCCGACCTGCTTGTACGTCAGCGCCTGGAGGATGAACTCCATCTTCGACATCTGGCGGTAGACGTTCTCGCCGAACTGCTCGAGATACGCGACGGTGAGCTTGCCGCCCGTCCCGGTGGTGCAGCCGTTGTTCTTCCAGCACCTAAGCGCCAGCGCCTGGTTGACCTTTCTGTCGGCTCGACCGAGCCCGGCCAACGCGATGTTGCGCGACACTCTGTTCTTCGGGAGAAGCGTCGCCTTGAATAGGGTCTTCTTGAGGGTGGACGCCTTCGCGGCGTACACCTCGCCGAACCCCTTACCGGTGCTGACGATCCCCGGCTTCGCGGCTGTCGCCTGCTCTTCTGCGGTGCCGCCGCTCCCGGTCGAGACGAGCGCGAGCGCCGCCGCGACCAGCATGAGCAGCAGCACGCCCACCACCAGTGGGCGCCGCCTCCGAGCTACGGACTCCGATCCTACGTGCATCGTGCCTCCTTTCGAGCCTTCCTCAGCTCGTGTTCTCGTTCACTCGGGGCTGGTTGCCCGCCGATGCCTCGATCCTCCGCAGGAGGCGGCCGAGGAGTGACGCCACCCGGTCGCCCGACACCAGCATTCCGACGATGATCGCGGCGCCGAACACGATGAACTGCATCGCCGCCGAGAGTCCGAAGATGAGCAGCATCTCCGTCAGGAACGTGAGCGCGAGGGCCGCGACCCACGTCGAGGTCGCACTCGCCAGCCCGCCCGACAGCGCCGCGCCCGCAAGGACGACCGCGGCGATGGGCGCGAGGAGGTACGAGGCGCCGAACGCCGGGTCGATGCTGATGCGCACGCCCGCGAGCAAGATCGCCGCGACTGCGTAGAGAGCGCCTGCCGCCGTGTACGCGAACACGACGTGTGTCCGGACGCGCAGTCCGGCCATCCACGCCGCCCTGGGGTTCGCACCCACCGCCTGGAAGCGCCGGCCGGCCGTCGTGTAACGAAGAACGAGTGCGATGGTGACAGCGATCGCGGCGCCCGTCCAGAAGACTGCGCTGATCCCGAGAGGCTTCTCGGCCGCCCACGACGAGAGCGATTCCGGCACCTGCAACGAAACCGTGTTCTCGCGCGCGTACTTTGAGCTGTATGCGAGCACGATCTGCCCGACGGCGAGCGTAACGATCAGCGGGTTCAGTCTCACGATCCCGATGAGGATCCCGTTGACGAGGCCCACCAGTGCCCCGAGGCCGAGGCAGACGAGCATCCCCACCACCAGACCATGGTTGGAACCCACGCTCACGCCGACGAGCACGTTCGCGCAGAGGGAGATCGTGCCGGCGGTCGAGAGGTCGATGCCCGCCTGCATGACCACGAGCATCTGCCCAAGCGCGGCAATCGCGAGGATCGTCATGAACGGGAGGATGTAGGACCACGAGGTGTTCTCGAGTGTGCTCGGTGCGAACAATGCAGCGATGACCAGGAGCGCGGCTGTCGCGAGCCAGATCGGCAAGAAGCGTGCTGCGACGAGTCCGCTTGCGACGATCTGCGCAGAGCGCGCCATCGGCGCGGCATCCGCGACGGGATCCCTGTCAGCCGGGGAACTCACGGACCGCGCGATCCAGAGCGGCAGAACGGTGAAGAGCGAGCCGCGACCAGGTGTCCATTCTGCGCACTTCGAACGCGAGGTGTCAACCGTGACCGAACGCACTCCGCTGTCGTCCACCGGACTCAAGCGTGCCGAACTGCGGGTCAGACCTGCGACAACCCGCTCTACCACGGGCAAGCCCCGACTCGGGCGCGGTTGACTCTCCTGCGCGGGCGTGTTTATGCTCGCTGTACATCCGGCAGTGCGACGCGGCCTGCCGCAGGTGGGCGCGCCCGAGCGCTGACGCGATATCGATGTTCCGCCGGCTAAGGAGAGTGGCATGAGCTCGCAGCGCGTCGTTTTCCGGAACGGGTTCGTCGTCTCGATGGACCCCGACATCGGCGAGATCCCGAACGGCGAGGTCCTCGTGGAGGACGGCGTCATCGTGGACATCGGTCCTGACCTCGGCGTATCGGACGCAGAGGAGATCGACGCGTCGGGAATGATCGTCATGCCGGGGTTCGTGGACACGCACCGGCACACCTGGCAGACGCCGGTGCGCGGCGTGCTTCCGTGCTGCACGCTCGACAACTACTTCGCAGTGATGCTCGGCAGCGTCGGCGGCCACTACCGCCCGGAGGACGTCCACATCGGTAACCACGCCGGTTCGTTGGAGGCCCTGAACGGCGGCGTGACGACTCTGCTCGACTGGTCTCATATCAACAACACGCCCGACCACTCCGATGCGGCCGTCCAGGGCCTGAAGGACGCCGGTATCCGCGCGATCTACGCGCACGGAGTGCCGACAGGCGGTGAATGGTGGTCGTTCAGCGACCTGGACCACCCGGAGGACATCCGACGCATCCGGGAGACGTATTTCTCCTCGGACGATCAGCTCGTCACGCTGGCGCTCGCGGCCCGGGCCCCGGGCAACTCGAACTTCGAGGTCGCCAAGCACGACTGGGAGCTTGCTCGCGACCTCGGCATCCGGATCAGCGTGCACGTCGGCATGCGGCTGACGACGGTCCACGTGACCCACGTCAAGAACATGCACGACCTCGGCTTGCTCGGCCCCGACACGACGTACATCCACTGCACGGACTCGACGGACGAGGAGCTCGACCTGATCGCATCGACCGGAGGGTCCGCCTCCGTGGCGCCGTACGTCGAGATGCTCATGGGCCACGGGCCGCCGCCGACCGGCAGGCTGCTCGAGCGCGGCGTCCGGCCCTCGCTCTCCGTCGACGTCGTCTCGAGCGTCCCGGGCGAGATGTTCACGCAGATGCGCACCGCCCTCGTCTACGAGCGGATCGGCGCGCACACGGACACGCCCGACGAGGCGTTCGCGCCGACGCTGTCTCACCGAGACGTGCTCGAGTTCGCGACCATCGAAGGCGCCCGCGCGTGCGCGCTCGAGGACAAGGTCGGGTCGCTCACGCCGAAGAAGCAGGCGGACATCGTCCTCCTGAAGGTCAACGCGATCAACACCGCTCCAATGGTCGATCCCATCGGGACGATCGTCGTCTTCGCGGACACGTCGAACGTCGACTCGGTGTTCGTCGCCGGGCGTGCCGTGAAACGCAACGGGCAGCTCGTCGACGTCGACCTCGACAAGATCTTCCAGAAGCTCGACGACTCGAGGAATCACATCCTGGGCGCGGGCGAGCTGCTGCCGGACTGGGCAGCCGAGTCGGTGGCAGCGGGCTAGGTCGCAATCGCTCGGGCCGTGCGGCTCGGCGCGAAAGGAGACAGCCATGGGCAATGTCGTCATCGTCGGCGGCACGCAAGGACAAGGTCGCGCGCTCGCACAGTCCTACGCGGACGACGGTCGCGACGTCGTCGTGACCGGAAGGGACCGGTCCCGCGCCGATGCTGCCGCAGCGGAGATCGGCGGCCATACGCGCGGCCTCGCATTCGACCTCGCCGATCCGCACACGATTGCTCCGCAACTCGCCGATGTGGGCGACGTCGACCACCTGGTACTCGCTGCGATCGAGCGTGACGTCAACAAGGTGCACGAATACGACATCGATCAGGCGCTGAGGCTCGTCACGCTCAAGCTCGTCGGCTACACCGAGGTGATCCACGCGCTGGCGCCGAGGCTTCGCGGCGACTCCTCCATCCTCATCTTCGGGGGCCTCGCGCGCGACAGGCCCTACCCCGGCTCGACGACCGTCACGACCGTCAACGGCGGCGTGACGAGCCTCGTGCGCACCCTCGTGATCGAGCTCGCGCCCACGCGTGTCAACGTGCTGCACCCGGCAATCGTCGGTGACAGCCCGCAGTGGCGCGACATGCCTCCGGAGCGATATCAGGCGCTCGTGGAGCGAACGCCGATCGGCCGTCTCGTGACGATGGCGGACGTCGTGAACGCGTCACGCTTCCTGCTCGAGAACGAGGCGATCAACGGCATCAACCTCACCGTCGACGGCGGCTGGATGTGCATGTGACGCCTCGACAACTGGTCAGTACCTAGAGCCGCGCGGAAACACGGCACGACTCACCCCTGGGACCTGAGCCACGCGCGACGAGCAGATCCACGCCGAACCAGTTCGGCACGGATCGCTTCAGCTCGATCGATCCGTTGCTTCGTGTCCGCAGGTTTCCGCGAAAGACGATGCGCCGCTCGTGCAGCAGGATCACCGCCCACGTCGACCTTCGTCGGGGGGTATCGATCTCGAGCTCGACCTCGATGACGTCGTCCTTCGCGCGGGCGCGCAGCCCGATCTCGCTCGAGCGTGAGCAGGCACCGGAGCGCCGGACGTCGTCCGGACCGTCATCAGCGGTGGCCGAAAGTGGCAACGCGAGCGCCGCGCAGAGCGGGCCGAGCGCGAGGAGCGCACGGTTGCGGGCCGACGTCATGGAGCGATCGTGCCGTGACCCGGGAAGCTGCGCAATGGGACATCGGTCCTAGGACTCGCTCGTGACACCGTGCCGCTGGGCCCAGAGAGCGGCTTGGGTGCGATCCGTGACACCGATCTGTCGGAAGACGTTCGTCAGGTGAGCCTTCACGGTCTTCTCGCTTATCCCGAGGCGCTGCGCGATCAGCTTGTTCGGAAGGCCCTCCGCAACCATCGCGAGAACCTCGCGTTCGCGATCGGAGAGCCCATCGGCGGGGCTCGCCGCTCGTCGCGCGCTCAGAAGAGCGCGTGCCGCCTTCGGGTCGAGCGGCGCCTCGCCCCGGGCGGCGGCCTCGAGAGCGCGCGCGATCGCATCGGGCTCCGCGTCCTTCAGTAGGTACCCGGCTGCACCTGCGTCGAGTGCGCTCAGGATTCGCTCGCGGTCGGAGAACGACGTGAGGACGACGATGGCGACGCCGGGCTGCGCTGCCCGGATTCGTCTCGTAGCCTCGATTCCGTCCAGGACCGGCATCTCGAGATCCATCAGCACGACGTCGGGATCGCGCGCGGCGGACAGCAACACGGCCTCCTCGCCGTTCGTCGCCGAGCCGACGAGCTCGACGTCGGGAAATGTCGCGAGGAGCTGTGCGAGGCCGGCCCGCACCACGCCGTGGTCGTCGGCGATCACCACGCGGATCATTCGATCGGTACCTCCATGGCGAGCGTGGCTCCCTCGCCGGGCGTCGATCGCACCTCGAGGCTCCCGCCCATCCTCGCCGCCAGCTCTTCGAGCAGCGAAAGCCCAACGTGGCCCTCGGCTCGGCTCTTGTCGCGGTCCTCCTGGGTGAAGCCGATGCCGTCGTCGACCACTTCCAGCCGAGCCCAGCCGTCCTGGCTGCGGAGACGCACCACGAGGTGACGGGCGTCCGCGTGGCGCTCGACGTTCCGGATCGCCTCGCCCGCAGTGCGGTAGAAGAGCTGTTCCGTCTCCTCGTCGAGGTCGAGCCCGTCGGCGACGTCGAGTGTCGTCTCGATCCCGCGCCCGGCGAGCGGGGTGAGGAGATCGCCGAGCGCAGCCTCGAGCCCCGCGGCCCGTAGGTTCGGAGGATGGATCTCCACGAGGAGCGAGCGGATGCGCCGCATGCTGTCGCGCGTCCCGGACGCCGCTTGCTCCAGGATCGAGCGAGTCGCCGGCGGGATATCGGGGTCGGCAGAACCGGATGCAGCGCTGAGCGAGTACGAGATCCCTGCGAGGTCCTGTACCACGCCGTCGTGGAGATCGGCGGCGATCCGGCGGCGCTCGTCGGCCGATGCCTCGACGGCGCGCACGAGCAGCAGTTCCCGATCGCGCTGGCTCCGTCGCAGGCGCTGCGCGAGTCGCCAGGCAAGGGGTACCTGGACGAGCCAGAGGAGGACGAGGCTGGCGAGCAGGAGCGCTGCGAACGGCAGCCAGATCCGGCGTCCGGTCGACGAGACCGATGTCCCTTGCTGATACGTCTCGAAGAGCAGGGGCGTCCCGTCGGGCGCCCGGATCGGCAGGTAGACCTCGTACAGGCTGCCCAGCCCTTGCTCGAAGCGGTTCTCGGGCCCGTCGAGGTCGCTGCGCTCGGCGCGTGCAGCGCCCGTTCGCAGAGCGTCGAGCTTCGCGTCGTCGAGCGGGTACGTCGACCCGATCAGCCGCGGCTCGTCGGAGTAGACGATGTGGCCGTCGGAGGTCCAGATCTTCACCCGCACCACCCTCTCTCCGAGCACGCGTTCCTGGACGACGGTGTCGAGACGGCGGAGTGCGGCTCCGTCACCGGCCACGACGCCAGTGCCGAGCGCCGGCTCGACGATGCCTTGCCCCGTGAGCGCGGTGTACTGCCGGGCGTCGCGAAGCGCCTCGCCCTCTCCGATGCTCCGGAAGACCAGGAGCCACGCGACGACGAACACGGCGAGCACGACCAGGCCCGTGAGCGCGAACTGGGCGACGGCGCTCGCCACCGACGGTGCGTCGACAGCCGGGGGTCTCACTCCGGCGCGACGTGGCTGCCCGGGATCGGGTTCGCCGTCCATGTCTGGCTGAGTATCGCCCGGCCGCAGCCGGGCTCGCGACGGCGTAGGACCAATGTCCCATTGTGGCCCGGACCCGTCTCTCGACAGGCTTCATCGCGTCAACGCAGTGGTCGAGAGGAGATCGAGATGACGAAGTTCAGTGTGGGGATCCTGGCGGCTCTACTCGCGCTCACGGTTGCGCTCGTCGCAGTCCCGGCGGGGATGGCAAAGGACGGAGACATCCGTGTTCGCGGGAAGTGCACCAAGGCGAGCACGTCGAAGCTCAAGCTGAGCGAGGAGGACGGCAGGATCGAGGTCGAGTTCGAGGTCGATCAGAATCGGAACGGCGTTCGGTGGAACGTCGTCATCACCCAGAACGGCAAGCGCGCAGCCCGGATGTCTCGCGTCACGAAGGCGCCGAGCGGCTCGTTCGAAGCGCGCATCGTCGCGCCGAACACCTCGGGCAAGGACGTCTTCCGCGCCCGCGCGACGAGCCCGTCAGGTGTCGTCTGCACCGCGCAAGCGTCCTTCTGAGGCAAGCGTGGTCGAGAAAGAGCGACGGCCGCACTCGGGCGGCCGTCGTCGTTCGCCTGCTGAACGTCTTCGCCTGCCGGTAGCCAGTGGAACGTAAGAGCGCAGGCACCTGACGACTCGACTGAAGCGACTGCAGGCGTTCGGCACGCTATGGGCACGCGCCGCGTCGAGTTAGACAGCGCGCCTAGCGGCGATTGCTAGGCGCCGATGCGGCTTGAAGAGGACGGGAGCGACGGGACTCGAACCCGCGACCTCCGGCGTGACAGGCCGGCGTTCTAACCAACTGAACTACGCCCCCAGGCCGCGTGATTGTAGCCAGGTAGCGGCGGGCTTCCCGGCCACCGCGGCGCGTACCCTGTGCGACCTGTGGCCACCGCCGACTGGATCGTCCTCGGCGTCGTCGTCCTGTTCGGGTTCTACGGGCTCTCGCGGGGGCTCGTTCGCGGGGCGCTGTCGCTCGCAGGGTTCGCGCTCGGCGCGTACATTGGCGCTCAGGTCGCCCCTGCGCTGCTCGACGACGGCTCCCCGTATGCCCCGCTCTTCACCCTAGGGGCTGCGATTCTCGGCGGGGTCGTGCTCCAGTCGTTCGCCGGGCTGCTCGGCGGCACGCTCCGCACGAGCATGGGAGCGGTCCCCGGGCTCCGCCGAATCGACTCCGCCGCCGGAGTAGTGCTCGGCGCCGTCGCCGGGCTCCTGATCTGCTGGGCGATCGGGGCGGTGCTCCTCTATCTCCCCGGTCGGTCCGACCTGCGGCGCTCGGTCCAGGAGTCGGCGATCCTCTCCCGCATCAACGAGGACTTCCCGCCCGAGCGCTTGCTGGAGACGCTCGAGGGCGTGGATCCGCTCGGCGTCGTCATCGGCCCTCCGGCCGTCGTGCCTCCGCCCGACAAGACGATTGCGGACGATCCAGATGTGGAGGCTGCCGCCCAGAGCGTCGTGCGTGTGACCGGGATCGCGTGCGGGCTCGGCGTCGAGGGCTCCGGGTGGATCGTGCGGCCCGGCCTCGTTGTCACCAACGCGCACGTCGTGGCCGGCATTCGCAGACCTCGCGTGGACCGGCGGTCGGGCGAGGGCTTCGTCTCGTCAGTCGTGGCCTTCGACGTGGACAACGACGTGGCCGTGCTTCGGGTGAGCGGCCTGCGCGGCCGGCCTCTGCCTCTTGCCGACTCGGAGCGCGGGACACCCGTTGCGCTCGTCGGCTATCCCGGAAACGGGCCTCTGACGTCGATCCCGGCACGGCTGGGCGGCACTGGGAGGGCGCTCAGTCGCGACGCGTACGGCCGCAGGCCCGTGACGCGCTCGGTGACTGCCATTCGCGGACAGGTTCGCCCCGGCCTCTCCGGTGGGCCCGGTGTGGATGCCCAGGGGCGAGTCCTGACGACCGTCTTCGCCCGGAGACCCGGAGAGGTCGGCGGGTACGGGATCCCGTCCGCAGTGGTGAGAGACGTGCTCGGGCGAGTAGGCACGAGGCTGCTGAGAACCGACTGCTCGAGGTAGGCGGCCGTCATCCGAGGACGTCGAGCGCGGCTCGAGGTTGGCGGAACGGCGGAATCAGGTAGACGCCTGCCGCTTGCTCGCGGCTCGCCGCGACGAGCTCCTTCGCGAGCTCAAGGCCGACGTCGCCGGCAGCGGTGCCGGCGTCTCGGAGCCTCTCCAGCACGTGCTCCGGGACCACGATCCCAGGCACTTCGTTGTGCAGGCGCTGTGCGAGGCTGAAGCTCCGCACGTAGAAGATCCCGACCAGCAGCGGGATCGGGCACGCACCCCCGAGACGTTCCACGAACCGGTCGAGGTAGTCGAGGTCGAACAGGACCTGAGTCATCGCGAAGCGCGCGCCCGCCTCGAGCTTTCGCTCGAAGCGCTCGAGCTCGTAGTCGATGTCGTCTGCCGCCGGGTTCACTGCGACGCCCAGGTAGAAGGACGTCGGAGCGTCGATCTCGCGGCCGTTGAAGTCCTCGCCCGCGTTCATTCGCGTGATCATCTGGGAGAGGCCGATCGAGTCGACCTCGTACACCCCCTGCGCGCCCGGGTAGTCCCCCGCCTCGGGCGGATCCCCTGTCACCGCGAGGACGTTCCGGATGCCCTCTGCGTGGGCGCCGAGCAATGCCGACTCCAGACCGGCGATCGACGAGTCGCGCGGCGTGAGATGCGGGATCGTCTCGAGGTCGACGACGCGCTCGATCGTGGCCGATGCGATCAGCCCGTTCATGCGGGCTCGTGCGCGCGGGTTGTCGTTGACGTCGACGACGTCCACGTGGCCCGACTCCTTCAGGGAGCGCGCCAGCTCGAGCATGGCGTGGGCGTTACCGCCGCGGGGCGGGTCGATCTCGACAGACACGACGAACTCACCGGACTCGAGCTTCCGCTGGAGAAGCGTCTGGCGCTCTGGCTCGGGCGGAGCTACCACGAGCTCGCGCTCGCGGACCACGAGCGGAGAGCTAGGGCTGCGCTCCTCGTCGACCGCTGAACGTATCGCCGCGATCTCGGTCGGCGTCGTGCCGCAGCATCCGCCGATGATCCGTGCGCCCAGCTCCCGAGCGTGCGCGGCGAACTCGGCGAAGTACTCCGGAGTGGCGTGGGGAAAGATGATCCGCTGTCCGGCGAGGCTCGCCAGGCCGACATTCGGCAGGACCGCAAGCGGCTTGTCTCGGCCCATGCGCTCGATTGCGCGAAGCGCCGCCTGGAGGCCGAGGCCGTGGTTGGCGCCGATCGCGGCCACGTCAAGCCCTGTGAGTGCTTCGGCGGCCTGTCCGGCCGAAACGCCGCCGAGCGTTTGAGCGTCCTCGTCGAACGTGAGCAGGCTCACGATCGGCAGCGAGGACACGCTGCGCACTGCAGCGATCGCCGTCGTGAGCTCGTCGAGGTCGTAGAACGTCTCGACCATGAACAGGTCGACACCGCGGCCTTCGAGGAGCTGGGCTTGCTCGGAGAACATCGCAGCACGGTCGTTCGTCGATCCTCCGAGCGGCCCGATCGAGCCGGCGACGAAGACCTCGGATCCGGCCACCTCCCGCGCGTCTCGGGCAAGCTTCACACCGGCGTTGTTGATGGCGACGAACTCGTCCTCGAGGTAGTGGTCGGAGAGCTTGCGGCGGTTCGCGCCGAACGTGTTCGTCTCGATGAGCTCGGCACCCGCACGGATGAATCCGAGGTGGAGCGAGAGCACGCTCTCGGGCGCGCGCACGTTCGCCTCCTCGGGGCAGCGGAGACGTGGGACCGCGCTCGACACGAGCGTGCCCATTCCCCCGTCGGCGACGATCGGAGGGCCCGACGAAAGCCGCTCCAGGAACCGACTCGCCATGAGCGGCCACTCTAGAGACCACGAGGTGAAGCTGTGAAGTGGCTCGGTCAACGCCGTCCAAGGGATAGGTCAAGCGCCTCCGGGTGACGCCCAGGGCGAGGGGATCGACCAGTGTCCGGATCACTCATAGCGCGCGAGCGATGCGGCGGTCGCGCGAGTGAGCTGCAAGTGAAAGCGAGGGGCAAGTGCGGTTCCTCCCCAATCGAGGGACCTGCCGGGACAGCGGAGCGGGGCCAACGGCGGCAACCCCGCTCCTGTCCCTCGTCATTGCCCTCGAGCAAGGCTCAAGTCGAACGCGGAACTTGCCGATAACGGCACAGACTCCCGGCTGGGGACTGACGGCAATCAGAACCAGACGTGGAGAAACGAGGGAACGGGCGGCACATTTGCCGCCCTTTCTCGTTCTGGGCTACGGCTTCTGCCACTCGAAGACGGCGATGAGGCATCCCGTCTTCGTCCACGAGTTGTGGTGGGTCTGCGCCTCGTAGCTCACGAAGTCGCCCGGCCCGAACACAGCCCCGTCGGAGTCGACGAGATCTCCCTCGAGCACGAGGAACTCCTCCATCCCCGGGTGATCGTGGGCGATCGTGACGGCGCCGGGCTCCATCCGCATCAGATACGTGCCCTGCTGGGTCTCGCTGTCGAAGCTGAGCGGCAGCCAGCTCATCTCCGGCTGTACCGGCCCTTCCAGGTCGTACGGGAGGAAGGGTGTCGTGTGCGCATTGACGACGGTCCTGCCCTGGCTCGACTCGGTCATTGCGGCTCCTCAGTCGGGGTGAACGGTCCGGCCCTCCATGCCGCCCGCCACGACGACCACCTGTCCGGTCACGTGGCCGGACACCGTGTCCGACGCAAGCGCCACGACCTGGGCCGCGATGTCCTCGGGCTGGGCGACCTTGCGGAGCGCCATCGTGCGCGAGACGGCCGCCACCTGATCCGGATCGACGAGGCCGCGCGTCATCGGGGACTCCGTCCAGCCCGGGGCCACGGCATTCACTCGCCCGAGCGGCGCGATCCGGACGATCTCGTTCTTGAGCGAGAGCAGGAGGCCGCCGAGAAGGGCCGACTTCGCGGCTGCGTAGTCCGAGTGACCGGCCTCGCCGTAGAGCCCTGCCGTGGAGCCGACGAGGACGAGCGACCCGTGGCCCGAGCGCTCCACTTCGCGCAGGAACTCGCGCGCGACGAGAAACGTCGTGGTGAGGTTCTGGCGGAGCGTCTCCTCCCAGCGTTCTAGCGGCAGCTCCCAGACGGAGACGTCGTCGCGCGGCCAGACGCCCTGCACCTGCACACAGACGTCGATCCGGTCGAGCGCTGCGCGCGCGTCGGCGAACAGTCTCGCGACCTCGGCCTCGACGGTGAGATCAGCCTGTGCCACCGGCACCCCGTCGAGCTCCTCCGAGAGCGCCCGGGCGCGGTCCTCGCCACGGTGAAAGTGGGCGAGCACGAGGGCACCCTCGCTCACGAAGGCTCGTACGCAGGCCGAGCCGATCCCGCCGGATGCTCCGGTCACGAGCACGCCCTTCCCCTCAAGCCCGGTCTCGATGCGGCGAAGGCTACTCGTGTGGCGGCGGGCGGTTCTCCTTCCGAGCGAGGTGCTTGCCACGTTTGACATCCCAGCGCGAACGCGGTGTTATGCACCATTCCACTCCCTGGAAGGGCTCGGCTGCCGTGCAACAACGCGGCTCCACCGACGTCACAATCGAAGGCAGGGTTTCCCGCAAGGAGGGCACATGAGGAGAGGACTGATCGCAGCCGCGATCGCGGCGATCGCAGCAGCGATGGTCGTGAGCGCGGCGGTGGCCAAGCCGTCGGACACGGCTTCGGCGGAGCAGCTCGCGCAGTGCACGAACAGATCGCTCGGGTTCCTGGGGCCGTTGACCGGTGTGGCCGGCTTCCTCGGTCAGGAGCAGTTGTCCTGGCTCAGGTTCGGCGTGGATCGCTACAACAGGAACAACGGCACGTCGTTCAAGGTCGTCCAGGGCGATACGCAGCTGAAGGCGCCGGTCGCACGGACGGTCGCGCGGAAGTTCGTCACGCAGGCGGACATTCACGCGGTCATCGGTGGCTCCGAGAGCCAGGCCGTCCGCGTCAGCGGCAAGCTCTTCGCGAACGCGAATCTCGCGTCGATCTCGGGCTCGGCGACGGCGGTCGATCTGACGAAGGGACATCCCTACAAGTCGTTCTTCCGGGTCATTCCGAACGACGCCATTCAGGGCCCGGACGTCGTCGCGTTCGTCAAGTCGAAGCTGAAGGCGAAGCAGGTCGTCGTGATCGACTCGCAGGACGACTACTCCGTGCCGCTCGCCAGGGGTATCGCGAGGGGTCTCGCGGCGCGAGGCGTCAAGGTCTCACGGGAGTCCGTCTCGGCGGACGACACCGACTTCTCCTCGATCGTGGCGAACGTCGGGAGCGGCGTCAACGTCGTGGTCTTCGCGACGCAGGTGGCGAGCGCGGCGAACACGCTCTCGAACCAGCTCCGCGAGCAAGGGAAGAAGGCAATCGTGTTCGGTACCGACGGCGCGTACTCGCCGTCGCAGTTCAAGCCGAGGAGCGGGTACGTCTCGGTGTTCGCACCGGATCTCCACTTCGATCCGAAGGCGAAGGGGCTCATCGCCGAGTACAGGAAGTACGTGAAGGGGAACGACAAGTCCGGTGCCTACGGCCCGGCCACGTACGTGGCCGGAATCGTCGCGATGACCGCGATCCAGAGGGCGTGCGCTGACGGAACCACGTCGCGCGCCGAGGTCGTGAAGATGACGAGGAGGACGAGCATCTCGTCCGTCATCGGCGGCACCGTCCGTTTCGACGCCAAGGGTGACGTGAAGGGCGGCGAGTTCGTGATCTACAAGGTTACGAACGGGAAGTACAGCGAGGTCAGCTAGGCATCTGGTTCGGACTGAGCGGCCCGCCCACTTCGGGCGGGCCGCTCGTGCTTTCCGGGTGTCTGTGAGATAACCCGCCCGTGGACTGGGACAAGCTCGTCCAGCTAACCGTCAACGGGCTGACGCTCGGAAGCGTCTACGCGCTCGTCGCGCTCGGGTTCTCGATGGTCTACGGGATCCTGAAGCTCCTCAACCTTGCGCACGGCGACGTCGTGATGGTCGGCGCGTTCATCGGCTGGGGGATCATCGGCTGGCTCGGCGGTGCTCAGGATCCGAGCGTTGCGGTCTGGCTGCTCATCCTGTTGATGATCCTCGGCGCGATGGTGGGCTGTGGCTTCCTGGGCGTCGCCATCGAGCGGTTTGCCTACCGGCCGCTCCGCAGGGCGCCTCGCATCGCGCCGCTCATCAGCGCTCTCGGCGTGTCGTTCTTCATCCAGAACTCGGTGCTCTTGCTCTTCGGGGCGAACTTCCGCAGCTACGACGCATTCGATCTCGTCGACGTCGAGGTCGGACTCCACTGGGGCCCGTTCAACGTCTGGGTGATTCGGCTTCTGGTCATCGGCGCGGCAGTGGCGATGATGGTCGGCCTCTGGGCCCTCGTCACCCGCTCGAAGTTCGGCAAGGCCATGCGCGCGACGGCCTTCGACCGGGAGGCGGCCGCGATGATGGGGATCGACGTTGACCGGGTGATCGTGAAGACGTTCTTCATCGGATCCGCGCTCGCCGGAGCAGCCGGGGTTCTCGTCGGTCTGGTCTTCGGGCAGATCAACCACTTCATGGGCTTCAACTACGGCCTCAAGGGCTTTACGGCGGCTGTCGTCGGCGGGATCGGGTCGATCCCGGGGGCGATGTTCGGCGGGCTGTTCATCGGACTCGCCGAGGCGTTCTCGGTGGGCTACATCGAGGACTTCACGCGGGGCCGGCTCGGAAGCGCGTTCAGCGACCTCGTCGTGTTCACGATCCTCATCGTGTTCATGCTCGTGCGACCGCAGGGCATCTTCGGGAAGCCCGAGGTGAAGAAGGTATGAGCCAGCTCCAACCTCCAGACGGCCCGAGGATCGGGGTCGACGAGTGGGTTGCGAGCGCCGAGGCCCGACGCGCATTGACGTTTGCCGACCGCGTCCAGGTAGCAACCGACCGTCTTCCTCCCGTGGGGAAGCTGCTGGTGCTCGCAATCCCGCTGGCTCTCTTCCCGCTCCTCGTCGACTCCGCGTACCTGATGCAAGTCGGTGTCGACACTCTGATCTTCATCCTGCTCGCGCTTGGGCTCAACGTGGCGGTCGGCTGGGTCGGCCTGCTCGATCTCGGCTTCGTCGCGTTCTTCGGGCTCGGTTCCTACCTCTACGCCTCGGTCGCCTCGGACTACGCCGGCCGGCACTGGGAGGCGCAGTTCGCGATTCCAGTCATTGCGATCGCCGTCGCCGCCGTCGGCTTCGTGGTCGGGCTTCCTTCCCGGCGCC
The DNA here is from genome assembly GCA_963736295.1 of uncultured Actinomycetes bacterium. Taxonomy (GTDB): domain Bacteria; phylum Actinomycetota; class Thermoleophilia; order Gaiellales; family Gaiellaceae; genus GMQP-bins7. Next base: position 1,330,849 of record CAVTOH010000004.1, on the reverse strand, counting down.
TCGTCGGCGACTACCTCGCCATCGTCACGCTCTTCTTCCTCCAGCTCTGGCTCGTCGTGCTGATAAATGCGTCCTTCACGCGTGGCCCGAATGGGATCTCGGACATCCTCCCGCTGCGGTTCTTCGGCCGGGAGGTCAGGTCGCTCGAGGCCTACTTCTACGTGGCCCTCGTCGCCTTCGTCCTGATCATCTCCGTGCTCTACCTCCTCAACCAGTCGAGAACGGGTCGGGCGTGGCGCGCGCTGCGGGAAGACGAGCTCGCGGCGGAGCTCATGACGATGCCGGTGAACCGCCTGAAGCTTCTCGCCTTTGCAGTGGGAGCCGGCGTCGCGGGAATCGCGGGGGCGATCTTCGCTCCGGTGCAGGGCGCGGTTTTTCCGGCGAGCTTCGACCTAGTGCTGCTGATCACCGTCTACGCGATGGTCGTCCTCGGCGGAGCTGGAAGCCTGCTCGGTGTCACGGTCGGCGCAATCGTCATCAACGCCTCACTCGAGGCGTTGCGCTCGCCCGACGACGCGAGCTGGCTCTTCTATGGCGCCGTCGTCATGACACTCGTGCTGTTGCTCCGACCCTGGTGGCGTGGCCCCGCGGTCCTGGCGGCGACCGTCGTGTTCGGCATCGTCGTGCACGAGGTGGCCGAACGTGCTCGGCCGTCGCTCGTCGAGGGGGCGAGCTTCGGCGGTGCGCGGGTCGACGAGCTCGTGGACTCCTGGGTTCTGCTGCCCGTCGACCTCGTCGGACCGGACGGTCTCCCGACCGGCGCGGCGGGCCGTCTTCTGTACATCGGGCTCGTGGCGGCGATCCTCGGCCTCACGCTCGTTCGCAGCACGCTCTGGCGGACCGTCGGACTCGTGCCGGTGCTCTACCTCACGGCGTGCGTCTGGGAAAACATCCTCGTTGCGCAGCCCGCGGTGGCGCGCTTCGTCCTCATCGGGGCGATGCTCGTCGCGTTGATGGCCTATCGGCCGCAAGGGCTCTTCGGCAAGCAGCGAGTGGAGATCGTGTGAGCGCCGAGCGCACCCGACTCCTCGAGGTGAAGGGACTGACGCTCGCCTTCGGAGGACTGACGTGCCTGAACGACCTGGACCTCGAGGTCGGCGAGGGCGAGATCGTCAGCGTGATCGGCCCGAACGGCGCTGGCAAGACGACGCTTTTCAACGTCATCACGGGCGTCTACCCGCCGGACGCCGGCGAGATCCTCTTCGACGGGCAGACCATCCTCGGCCTGGATCCCCATCAGATCGCCCGGCGTGGCGTCGCTCGCACCTTCCAGACGCTGCGGCTGTTCCTGAACATGACGGTCAAGGAGAACGTGATGGCCGCCGCGTACGGCCACACCAAGGCCGGCGTCGTGCGGTCGGTGCTCCGGACTCCGGGAATGCGTCGCGAGGAGAAGGAGATCGAGCAGTTGGCCGAGGAGCGTCTCGGCTTCTTCGGCGAGCGCCTGGTCGGTTACCGCTGGAATCAGCCGGCGTACAGCCTCTCGTACGCGAATCGGCGGCGGCTCGAGATCGCGCGAGCGACTGCCGCGCAACCGAAGCTCCTTCTGCTCGACGAGCCGGCGGCGGGGATGAACCCCGTGGAGACGCACGAGATCACCGAGCTCATCGCACGCTTGCGCGACGAGGCCGGCTACACGATTCTCGTGATCGAGCACGACATGCACGTCGTGGAGGGCATCTCGAACCGCGTCATCGCTCTCGACCACGGGGTCAAGATCGCCGAGGGCTCTTTCGAGGAGGTCGCTACGGACCCGAACGTGGTCGAGGCGTACCTCGGGACCTCCGCGGTCGAGCGCAAGTGAGCACCGGCGAGGCACCCAGGGAGGCGCGGCTTCCCACGTCGTCGAACGGCAACACGCAGCCGCTCCTCCGGCTCGAGGGCGTGAACACCTACTACGGGCAGATGCACATCCTCCAGGACGTGAACCTCGAGCTCGGCCAGGGCGAGCTCGTCTGCCTCCTCGGCGGCAACGCGTCCGGGAAGTCCACGACGCTGAAGACGATCCTCGGCATCGTCGAGCCCCGGACGGGAACGGTCGTGCTCGACGGTGAGAACGTCACCCGGATGCCGACCTCGCACCGCATCGTGCGTGGCCTCGCGATCGTCCCCGAGAACCGTCGGCTGTTCGGGCCGATGACGGTGCTCGAGAACCTCCAGATGGGCGCGTACCTGCGACCGCGCGCCGACCTCCAGGAAGACCTCGACCGCGTCTTCACGCTCTTCCCACTCCTCGCGGAGCGGAAGAGGCAGCTCGCCGGCACTCTCTCCGGTGGCGAGCAGCAGATGGTCGCGATGGGGCGGGCGCTGATGGCGCGGCCCAAGCTCCTGCTCATGGACGAGCCTTCGATGGGGCTGGCGCCGATCCTCGTCGAGCGCAGCTTCGAGATCATCCAGCAGGTGCACGACGCCGGCGTCGCGATGCTCATCGTCGAGCAGAACGCGAACGTGTCGCTCTCGATCGCCGATCGCGGCTACGTGCTCTCCACGGGCCGTGTCGTGCTCGAGGGCAAGGCGTCGGAGCTCATCCAGCACGAGGAGTTGCGGAAGGCGTATCTCGGGAGGTGAGCGTCGGCCACGCAATCCGGGGCGAGTTCCCGATCTTCGAGCACACGGTATACGCCAACTCGTGCTCGCAGGGCGCCCTCTCGCGGCGCGTACGGGCTGCCGCCGAGGAGTGGCTCGCCGGCTGGGACGAGAACGGTGCCGAGTGGGAGTTCTGGGTCGAGCGGAACGAGGCTGCGCGCTCGGCCTTCGCGGGTCTCGTGCACGCCGAGCCGGACGAGGTCGCCGTCACCACGTCGGTCTCGCAGGGCGTCAGCGCGCTCGTCTCGGCTCTCGATCTGTCGGGCGAGCGAAACCGAATCGTCATCAGCGAGTACGAGTTCCCGACGGTGGGGCAGATCGCGCACGCGCAGGAGCTGCGCGGCGCCGAGGTCGTCCACGTGCGTCCCGAGGCCGATGGCCGCATCCCGGTCGAGCGCTTCGCCGAGGCGATCGACGAGCGGACTGCGCTCGTCTGCTGCACCGCCGTGTCCTTTCGCTCCGGGCACCGGCACGACGTCTCGGCGATCGCGGAGCTGGCTCATGCGAAAGGAGCGCTGCTCCTCGCCGACAGCTACCAGGCGGTCGGGGCTCTCGAGCTCGACGTGCGCTCGCTCGGTGCCGACATCGTCACGGGCGGGACAGTGAAGTACCTCATCGGGTCGGCGGGGCTCGCCTTCATGTGGATCCGCAGCTCCCTGCTCGCGTCGCTCCTGCCGACCCAGACCGGCTGGTTCGCCGACGAGGACATCTTCGCGATGTCGATCGCCGACTACTCGCCGCACGCGACCGCGAGACGCTTCGACAGCGGGACGCCGCCCGTGCCGTCCCTGTATCCGGGGGTGGCTGGCATGGAGCTCATCGCGGAGGCCGGCGTGCCTGCCATCGAGTCGCACGTCCGCGGGCTCGTCGACCGCTTCCTCGCCGGTCTCGACGAGCTCGGGGCGACCGTTGCGACGTCCCGTGCCGAGGGTGAGTACGGCCCGCTCGTCTGTGTCGCCTCGACCGATCCGAACGCGCTCGTCGCAGCGCTCGGCGAGGAGCGGATCGTGACGTCGACCCGCGATGCGAACCTCCGCGTGTCGTTCCACCTCTACAACGTCGAGGAGGACGTCGACCGCATCCTCGCTGCGCTTGCGGCGAATCGCGCGCTTCTCGCCTGACGGCTCTTGAAGGATCCTTGAGCGGCCCCGCGTATCCGTGAGGGCCAACAGATGCATACGCACGAGGAATCGGCGTGACCAACCACCTCGAGGCAAGGCTCGACCGCCTGGAGGCGGAGCTCTCTCGGCTCAGTCGCGAGCTTGCGGCGGTGCGCGCGCTCGCTCTTGCGGAGCCCGGCGCGGAGCGGGAGTCGTCACTCGCTGAGCCAGTCGTCTCGGTGCCGGAGGTAGCGCTCGCCTCGACGACTCCGCCCTCGCCACTGACGTTCGCGCCACCGCCACGTGCGGCTGCTCCGCCTCCGCCGCCGCCTCCACCGGTACCGCCTGCCCCGCCGAAGCCGCCGCGGCGGTCGCTCGGACAGCTCGCTCACGACTGGGATCTCGTCGGGGCGCGTGGCTTCGCGATCGCGGGCGGCGTCGTCCTCGCGTTCGGCATCGGGCTCTTCTTCGTGCTCGCCTCGAACCGCGGCTGGATCGACGATCGCGCGCGAGTCGCCCTCGGAGGGATCGCTTCCGCACTCGCGGTCGGTGCCGGGTGGCTGCTGCGAGCACGGTACGGCCAGTACTGGGCCGCGGTCGCGGCGGTGGGAGCCGGACTCGCAGGCGCGTACGCGACTCTGGCGGCCGCGGCTGCGCGCTACGACCTCGTTCCCGACGCGCTCGCGCTGCCGCTGGCTGCCCTCATCGCCGGAATCGGAACCGCGATTGCGATGCGCTGGAGCTCGCAGGTCCTCGCGGCGATCGGGCTCATGGGCGCCGCGCTCGCGCCGGCGCTGCAGGCACTCGACACCGGCATGACTTGGACTTCGGCCGCGTTCGCGTTGATCGTGCTCGTCGCGACGGCCGCGGTCGCGGTTCCGCGGGACTGGCAGCGTCTGCTCGCTGCGATCACCGTCGTCGTCGGCGCCCAGGTCCTCGGGCTCGCGCTGCACGTCAGCGGCTCGGCCGGCGAAGGCGACATCGCCGTCGTGGCCGGGCTCGTCGCCGCGCTGCTCCTGATCGGCGTCGCGCTGCAGCTCGTGCAGGGGGAGGGCGAGCTGCACGAAGCGGCCGCCTCGTACGCGATCGTCGGGTTCGCCTCCACGATGGTGCTCACGCTGATCCTGTTCGAAAGCCGCGAGGACCGAGGAATCGCGCTGTTCGTCGCTGCCGCCGCCTGGGCCGTCACTCGCCGGGGTGCTCTTTGCACTGCGACAGCCGGATCTCGGCGTGGTCGTGGGTATTGCCACGTTGGCACTCGCAGGTGCCGGCACCGCCTACCTGCTGACGGACTCGGCTCTCGCGATCACGTGGGCAGCTCAGTCGCTCGTGCTTGCGACCCTCGCCTGGCGCTTCCGGGATGCGCGCATGCAGGTGCTCGCGCTCGTGTACGCGACCCTTGCGGCCAGCGCGGACGCTGACGACGGACGGGGATCCGAGGTTGCTGCTGGAGGTCGATGCGGACCACCTCGCCGCGGTGCTCCCGCTCGCATCGGTCGCAGTCGCGGTCTTCGTGGCAAGGATCGCCTGGCCGAAGGAGCATCGCCGGCGGACCGAGGCGGGCCTGCTGTCGTTCATCACGGTTCTGCGGGAGGCTCTCGAGACCCACGCGACTGGACTTCGGGAGGTGCTCGTCTTCGCCGCCGCCGCGCGTCGGGACCCTGGCGGCGGCATTCGCTTTCGTCGCGGTGTCGTTCGACGCAGGCCACGTCGCTGCATCCGCGCTCGCCGCCGCGGTCGGCGCCGTGCTCCTCGCCAACGCGGGCCGTACCGGCTCGGACGCGTCCGCGGTTGTGTCGTTCACGTGGCTCGTCGTGGTTCTCGCCGAGGCATTCGCATTCGACACATCGGTGCTCGGTGAGAGCGACGTCGGCTCCTACGGCGGCTGGTCGCTCGTCGCGGCGGCAACCGGTCTGGTCATCGGTGCCTACGCCCTCCATGTCTTCGAGCCGCAACGCCAGGAGTGGGACGTCGTGTCGGGGATCGCGGCTGGAGCCGGCCTCGTCGCGTACTGGATCGCGCTCACCGACCTGACGGACTCGGACGCTGCTCGAGGAGGAGGCCTCGTCGTCGCGACGGCCGCGTATGTCGCGCTCGCCGGCTTCGTCTTCCGGCGTGAAGGGCTCCGGACGTTTGCGACGACGCTGTGGGCGATCGGGCTGGTTGCGCTCGTCGCCGCCGAGCGTCTCCTGCTCGATTCCGATACCGCGTTCGTGATCGCGCTGGCTGCGACCGGCGTGGTGGTCGGCGCGCTCGCGGCGCCGCTTCGCGAAGAGAGGCTCTGGGTCGCCGGCCTGGTCACCACGGGCCTCGCGACTGTCACGTCGTTCGCTGTTCTGACCCCTCCGTCGGACTTCTTCGTCGCCTCCGAGCACCCGGGAAGCGGCCTAGCCGGCCTCGTCGTCTGTGCACTGGCGCTCGGGGCCCTTGCCGGTCTCGCTGTCGACAGGCGCCTTCGGGTCGTGACCCTGAGCGCAGCCGGCGGAGTGGCGCTGTACGCCGTCTCGCTCGGCATCCTCGAAGTCGCCGAGCGCGCATCGACGGCGTCGATCGAGACGGACTTCGAACGCGGGCACACAGCGGTCAGCGGGCTCTGGGCGCTCGTCGGGCTGGGCCTGCTCGTCGTGGGCCTTCTTCGGGGATCGGCCCTGATCCGCTACAGCGGCCTCATTCTCTTCGCCCTGAGCCTCGCCAAGATCTTCCTGTTCGACCTCGCGGAGCTGAGCTCCGTCGCACGGGCGTTCTCGTTCATCCTCGTCGGCGGGCTCCTGCTCGCGGGAGGCTTCTTCCTCCAGAGGCTGAGCGACCGGATCGCGCCACAGGCCTCGGACTAGCCGGGGAATGAGAAGAGCGCCGCTCTCGCGGCGCTCTTCGGTCAGTCCTTGTACGGATCGTGCACGTCGCGGCCGGCCATCGCAACGCCGAGCGGCCGGAGCGTGTGCTTCACGCGGATCGAGCCCGCGTGGGCGCCGAGGACGTCAGGGAGGCGCTTGTACACCTCCGGCGCCTCGTCCGCTCCGCCGCCCACGAGCACGATGCCCTGCTCGCGCAGGCGAGCCTGAACAGCAGGCCAGTCGACCACGCCCGGCTTGACCTGCTCGGAGACCCGTACCGTGCGACCGTCGACGACCTGCTTGCGGTAGCGGAACCGACCCGCGGCCTGCGTGCGACTCATCACGCGGCCGGCGCCGTGCACGGTCGAGAAGAGCGACTGCTCCGCCTCGGTGCCCGCGACGCCCTCGAGGATCACCGACTCGTCGCCCATCGAGCCGCCGACGAAGCCCTCCTGGCCGGGGTTGGCCGGCGTGCAGCCCTTTCGGATGACCCAGTACGAGCGGCCGAAGTGCTCCTCCCGCCACGCGAAGTTGTGGTGGTTGTGCACCTCGTGCGTCGCCTCGGCGCCGAGGATCTCGAGCACCTTCACAACGACCGTGTCGCGACCGGCGTACGCGTACTCGCCGGCCAGCTCCATCGCCGAGACGTAGGACTCGCCGAGCTCGGAACCGACCTCGAAGAGCACGGGCGGCGAGTCCATCTCGCCCTCGTGCGCACGATCGCCGAACTTCAGGCCCTGCGCGAGAGCCAGGAAACCGGACGCGGTCCTGTGGCCGAAGCCGCGCGAGCCGAAGTGCACGCCGATCCAGATGCGCCCCTCCTCGTCCTCCATGAGGTTGACGTAGTGGTTGCCCGAGCCCACGGTGCCGAGCTGGGACTCCGCGAGCTGCGCGAGCGTGCGCTGGGGTGCGAAGTCGGCCGAGTGGATCCTGTCCAGCACCGGGTGATCGACACGCTCCTGCGCCGGCACGCCCATGCCGAACGAGATTCGGCTCGTGATCTCGTCCATGAGCCGCTCGACGCCGCCGAGTGCATCGAGGTCGTCTTGTGTGAGATCCGTGCGCGCAGCCTTGTTTCCGCAGCCGATGTCGTAGCCGACACCCGAGGGCGAGATGTAGCCCGCGTACGCGATGCCGCCGCCGATCGGCTGCGAGTAACCCGGGTGGTGGTCGGCACAGAGGACGCCGTACTCGGCGTCGCCTGCGGCCATGCAGCGCTCGAGCTGCTCGAGGCTGCGCTCGTCCACGGGGCCGAATGTCTTGATTTTCACTTCGCCGATCCTCCTCTCAGGTCGTTGGCATCGTCAAGACACCGGGCGGACTCGAACCGCCGTGAGCGCGCTTTGCAGGCGCGCGCCTCGCCCCTCGGCCACGGTGTCGTGATACGGACCCGGTGGGAGTTGCACCCACGATGTCTCCCCTCCCGTTCAGCGGAGCTACCACTCCGCCAGGGGTCGCACTTGCTGAGCTCCTGCTACGGGCCCATGGCTCGCTCGAAAGCCTCCGAGAGGATTCGAACCTCTGGCAGCCCGGGTTCGAAGCCCGGTGCTCTGTCCGCTGAGCTACGGAGGCAAGGTGCGGGCGGAGGGATTCGAACCCTCATCGACCGGTTTCTGAGACCGGTGCGTCTACCGGGTTGCGCCACACCCGCAAGTGAGTCGTGCAAGGCAGGCCCGCCAGGGGTCGAACCCGGACCGACGAGGTTGGAGCTCGCCGTGCTTCCGTTACACCACGGGCCTGGGTGAGCGAGAGCGGACGACCCGAATCGAACGGGCCTCTCCGGGGTGGAAGCCCGGCGCTTTGCCGTCTGAGCTACGTCCGCCTGGATACGCCCGGCTGGATTCGAACCAGCGTCCGCTGCCTTCGCAGGGCAGTGCTCGAAGTCCGCTGAGCTTCGGGCGTTCGTCAGGAGCCTCCGGCAGGAGTTGAACCCGCACTTCGGCCGTACAAAGGGCGCGTGCTTGCCGTTGACACTACGGAGGCGTGGAATGGAGACGGCGGGAGTCGAACCCGCTCCTCCTCGGTGCAAGCGAGGTGTTCTTCCGGAAGAACCTCGTCCCCTCGCTCCGAGCGGCGACGTGCCGACGCTCGGAGTCTCGTGATCAGTCGCAGCCGGCGCATGAGCCCCGCTATGGGCCGCACCTTTGCCTCGATGAAGCGGAGGCCCGCGGCGAGCGCCGCCGCGACGCGGTGGCGACCGTCGCGTACGACATACGCGTCGCCGACGCGAGCGAGGCGCACTGGTGGCGCCTCCCGACCCTGCTCGAGCCACAGCCGGTACTGCTCGACCGTTGCCGCGCTGAGGCTTCGGGTCGAACGCTCGCTGATGCGGAGCTCGGTGAGCGAGACCCAGATCGTCGACGTCTCGTGCTCGTGCGTGTCCATGGTCTCACTCCTCTCCGGTCGGCTTGGACGAGATGCGGACGGGTGGAGTCGAACCACCACAGTCGGAGACGCTGCGGTTACAGCGCAGAGAGCTCGCCCGTGCTCAGCGTCCGCGAGACACCAGGGAGCGCGGGTGGGATTCGAACCCACGGTCTCGAGCTCATGAGGCTCGCGAGGACAGCCGCTCCTCCACCGCGCAGCGAACTAGGTCTGGCCGGCTGGAATCGAACCAGCGATCTCCGGTTCCCAAAACCGGCGGGGTGGCCTGCTCCCCTACAGCCAGATGAAAGACGGGAGGAGGGACTGGCTTCCCTCAACCGGGGGCGGAGACGTCGCCACTCTGCGAGTCTTCCCCGAAGCCATCCGTTGCCCGTCGACACGCCTGCCAGCCGCCGTCGCGGCCGCCAGGGACCCTTCCCCTTAGCGACGCCGGATGCACGTTACGGCCCACGCTCCGCGCTGCCGTTGTTCCGTCACTCCCTCGAGCCGTCCGTCGACGGCTCGTTCCCGTCGGCGCATGTGCGCCAGAAGAGCCCGGACGCGGCCCTGGCGGCGTCCGGGAAGTCGACGACCGTGGAGTCGAACCACGCGCGACCGCCGTATCAGAGCGGTGCCGGCCCGGCCGGCCCGTCGTCGTCGCGAGTGTGCGCTTTCGTGAGCTGCGCACGAAGTGGGGCGTCGCCAGGGAATCGCACCCTGCTCCACGGGCTCACAACCCGCGGGCTCGCTACTAGCCTTGCGACGCAGTCTCGCCGGGAGGATTCGAACCCCCATCGCCCGCGGTAGGAACGCGGCGCTCATCCATTGAGCTACGGCGAGAGGCGCTCTCGACGGGAATCGAACCCGCCTCACCCGAGAGACAGTCGGGCCGCATACCCAGACGCGTCCGAGAGCGGAGTGCCCCGAATGGGATTCGAACCCATGTCGCCGGTGTGAGAGACCGGCATCCTCGACCTACTAGAAGATCGGGGCCTGAAATGGCTGCGACGGCTGGACTCGAACCAGCATCGCCCGGTTAACAGCCGGTCGTCCTGCCGTTGAACGACGTCGCATCAAGGCGGAGGCAGCAGGACTCGAACCTGCGAACGGTCTCGCGACCGCCTGCGCGGTAGCAACGCGCCGCCTTTCCAGCTCGGCCATACCTCCAGATGAGTCAGGCGGAAGGAGAGGGAGTCGAACCCCCAAGGCCTGTTGGGCCCACCCGTTTTCGAGACGGGATACCGCTCCTGTGGCAGTCCTTCCATGGTTGTCGCGAGTGGCCCCGGCAGGGGTCGAACCTGCACGTTCCCCGGTTAAGAGCCGGGAGCTCTGCCGTATTGAGCTACGGAGCCGTGGTGAGTGTGACCGGCAGGAGTCGAACCTGCGACGCCCCGCGTTTCAGGCGGGCGCTCTACCGTCTGAGCTTCGGTCACGTGAGGTGGGCGAGGCTGGACTCGAACCAGCACTCTCTTGTTTGTAAGACAAGCGCTCTATCCATTGAGCCACTCGCCCATGGTCCGGAGTATCCAGGGAGGGAGCCGAACCCTCATGGGCCGAGCCCACGGCGCTCTCGACGCCGCGCGTCTGCCGTTCCGCCACCTGGATGTGAGCTCCGGGACAAGGAGTCGAACCTCGACCTCCGCGTTCAGAGCGCGGTGTCCTACCGGTTAGACGATCCCGGAACGAGCGGGCGCCGGGGGGTCGACGCCCGCACTCAGTCGAGGAACACGACGTGCCGCATCGCACGTGCGAGCTGCTCGGTGTTCATCACGACACGATGCCAGCCGTCGAGCCGCAGGGTGGCATGGTCGGGATGGCGAACCGCGCCGTTGGCGAAGACGTCCGCGTCTCGAGTCATCGGCTGCCAGGAGTGCATCCTCCGCGTTGCCGCCGGGAGGCGATCGAGCTCTGCCTGGGTCAGTCCGTTCGGATACTCCCAGGCGACGTAGACGAGCCTGCCGCCCGTGCGGAACGCGCGCTCCATCACATGGGCCTGGCCGCGGCCGCGAGACAGGGGCTCGTTGCGAAGCACCTGCGAAGCCGGCGGGTCGAGCGCCGGTGCCGGCACGAAGAACCACTCGCCCTGACGGACGTACGCCGAGTTACGGCGCTTGAACCGGTCCCTCGGCCTTGCCTTCGAGACGGCGTCGTGCACGAGCTCGGGCTGCAGAGCAGCCTTCGCCGTCGCAACGTCGGTGACCCCGCGCACGTACTCGGGAACGGCGGCCACGAACCAGTGGCGCTCGTCGTGCCCGCACAGGAACTTGCTCTTCCGCCCGCGACTCCGCGTGAGCAGGAGCAGGTGGCGCCCTGTTCGGTCGATGTTGACGATCTCCAGTTCGGCATCGCCGCTCTCGTCGTATCCGACTACGAAGTGCTCGCCGCGGCTGTCGGCACGCACGTCGATCCAAGGAGCGCGGAACGGACTGTCCTCGACCTTCATGCGAGCTCCGATTGCGGCGTAGTGCCGCTTCAGAACCTCGGTCCTCATCGTTACTTCCTCTCTAGCTGCCGGTTGATTGGGGTGAGGCGGCCCCGGCAGAAGCCCGTGCCTCTCCGTCCATCGCCTCCGGGGCGATCGACGCAGAAGCGCGCGTCTGCTCGGTGTCGACGGTGCTCGGCGTCGATGCCGAGCCTCCTATGTCCATGCCACTCGCCTACCCTTCGACCCTGGATCGCCGTCCGCGGCCGTGCACGTCCGTGGAGACGACGTCCTACGTGGAGGGGCTTTGGAGCCGGAGCCTCGTCGCTGGATCGAAAATGCGCAGGCAAAAGCAAACATGAATGAGCCAACGTCATTTCCGCATCGAGCGCCGAGGAGTCTTTCTCCCTCAGGCGGGGCCTCGATTCGGTTCTAGGTCTTCTCAAGCTGGGCATCACCTCCGTCTTCGGTCGGCGATCGCCTCCGAAAACGACGAAGGCGACCCGTTGGGTCGCCCTCGACTGGCTTGCTATGGCGCTAGCGGGCTAGCGCGCATGCCTCCCAGCGAGGGCTGACGGCGCTCGGTTCAGATGCGTTGAATCCAACCCGTGCGACCAGGGTCGGACCGCGGCGACTGACGTCGCGTCCGTATGGGGATATGAAAATCTGATGGTGGTCGGTTTCATGAGCCAGCGGATGGTAAACGAGAAGCCGATCTGATGCAAGTTCGCGAGGAGAACCTTAACACTAGTAACCCCGTGCGACGAGCGATAAGCGTGGAGAAATAGCGAGTCGGAATTATCGATCCGGCTTGCGTGCGCGGATGATTGCCCCGTGCATTCCGTCCGCGACCGAGTGCGTGAGCTCCACCTCGACGTCCGTCAGTCCGACCGCCGCCAGCCCTTTCCGGTACTCGCTCTCGGAGAGCGCGCCCGCGATGCAGCCGACGTGGCTCCCGCGGTCGGCGCGGTCCGCCGGAGTGAGCCGGTCCTCGGCCACGATGTCCGAGATGCCGACGCGGCCGCCGGGGCGAAGCACGCGGACGATCTCGTCGAGCACCTTGTCCTTCTCGGGCGAGAGGTTGACGACGCAGTTCGATATCACGACGTCGACGCTCGCCGCAGGCAGCGGGATCGCCTCGATCAGGCCCTTGAGGAAGTGGACGTTCGTCATGCGCGCCTTGCGGGCGTTCGCTTGGGCCAGCGCGAGCATCTCGTCGGTCATGTCGAGCCCGTACACCGTTCCCTGTCGGTCCGACGCGTCGCGCCGAGAGGAGGACGTCGATCCCTCCGCCCGATCCTAGGTCGAGAACCGTCTCGCCCTCGTGCAGTTCGACAACGGCGACCGGGTTTCCGCACCCCAGGCTCGTCGTCACGGCTTCGTATGGGAGCTCGGCACGATCGCCGGCTGCGTAGAGACCCTGCCCGAAGAGCGTCGTCGGCTCGTCTCCGCAGCAGCCGATGCTCTCGCAATCGCAGCCGCACCCGCGTCCCTCCGCAAGGCTCACCGCGGCCTCCGCGTACCGCTCTCGCACGTGCTCTCTCACGTCGGTCGTCATGCCACGGCTCCTTCCAGCTCGAGGATCCCCGCTGCGCGGGCGACCGCATCGCGGTCGAGTGTGTAGAAGGCCCAGACGCCTCGCTGCTCGCGGACGAGCAGCCCCGCCTCGACGAGCTTCTTCAGGTGATGGCTGACCGTCGGCTGCGCGAGGCGGAGGGCCGGGGTGAGCTCGCAGACGCATGCCGGCTCCGTGCTGCGCGCGAGCAGGTTGACGATCCGAACGCGTGCCGGATCGGCCAGAGCCTTGAACACCGTCGCGGTCCGCTCGGCCTCGGCATCGGTGAGCGCGCCGCGATCGAGCGGCTGGCAGCACTCCGGCACGGACAGAACCGGCAAGACATCGACGTTCATCGATGCCTACGATGGCACATACATCGATCGATGTCAATGAAACAGGGATGAGATACTTGCCGGCGTGGACGAGCGGGACTCGGCAGTCGAGCTCGAGCGGGTCATCGAGCGCTACAACGCGGCCTGGAACGCGCATGACGTCGACGCGATCGTCGGCTTTCACGCGCCCGGGATGGTCTTCGAGAACCACACGGCCGGAGAGCGCGTGGAGGGCGAGGACGTGCGCGAGCACATCGCGCGCATCTTCGAAGCCCGCCCCGACCTGACGTTCGACGGCCGACGGCTGTACGCGCGCGATGGGCTCGTGGTCAGCGAGTGGACGGCGACCGCGACCGACGGCGAGGGACGCAGGGTCGAGTGGGAGGGCGTCGACGTCTTTCCGTTCGAGAACGGCCTGATCCTCCGCAAGGACGTGTACTCGTCGTCGCATCGCCCACGAATCCTCGATGGCTGAGGCGACCACCAAGGCGTTCGGCAGCGCGTCCATGGTCGGCGCGCTCAGACGGGTTCTCGTGAGGCCTCCGCTTGCCGAAGATGCGGCGCGCTGGCGAGAGCACGGCTGGCGGGCAGCGCCGGATCACGCAGCAGCCGCCGAGGAGCACGAGCTGTTCTGCGGCCTGCTCGAGGAGGCGGACGCCGAGGTCGTCGTCTCGAGCCACGACGTAGGTAACCCCGATGCCATCTACGTCTACGACCCGGTCCTGGTGGGGCGCGACGGCGCCGTGCTCCTGCGCCCGGGCAAGGAACGGCGCAGGAGTGAGCCCGACGCGCTCGCCCCGGTGCTCGAGGCCGCGGGAGTCCCGGTGTCGGCGAGGCTCGAGGAGCCCGCGCTCGCCGAAGGAGGCGACACTCTCTGGCTCGACGATGGCACGCTGCTCGTCGGAATCGGATACCGGACGAACGAGGCCTCCGCCGCCGCGCTCGAAGAAGCGTTCCCGGGAGTCGACATTGTCGCCTTCGACTTGCCCCACTGGAACGGTGCGGGCGAGGTGATGCACCTGATGTCGCTCATCTCGCCACTCGATCGCGATCTCGCAGTCGTCTATCCGCGCCTCGCGCCGGTGCGGCTCATGCAGGTGCTCGCCGAGCGCGGGATCGGGGTCGTCGAGGTGCCGGACGACGAGTTCCCGACGCAGGGGTCGAACGTGCTCGCGCTGGGACCGCGGCGTGCGCTCGCACTCGAAGGAAACAAGGAGACGAGAAGGCGGATGGAGCGCGCCGGGGTCGACGTCGTCGTCTACCGCGGGCGCGAGATCTCGACGAAGGGCGATGGTGGCCCGACGTGTCTCACGCGCCCGCTCCTCCGGGGTTGAGGCCGCCGTCTACGAGACGTCGAAGCTGAGCTGGCGGTGCGGGGAGAGGCTCGACACGCCGACCCCGACGAGCCGCAGCGCTCCCGGTCGGTCACGCAGGCCACGGTCGAGAAGGCCGCAGGCGACGTCGCCGATCGTGGCGGCGTCGTCGACAGCCGCCGGGAGCGTCGTCGAGCGCGTCCGGATCGAGAAGTCGCCGTAGCGGAGCTTGGCGGTCACGGTCCGTCCCGAGAGCCCTGAGTTGCGGAGCCGCTCCGAGACGATCTCGGCCAGCCGGCGCACCTCGTCGTGGAGGGGGTCGCGCTCGGCGATGTCGCGCGCGAACGTGTCCTCCGCCGAGATCGAGACGGGCTCGCCCTCGAGCTCGAGCTCTCGCGGATCGATTCCCCGCGCGCGGTCGCGGAGTAGACGACCGACCGAGCCCGGGAGGGTCGCGCGTAGCACCGGGTCGTCGAGGCTCGCGAGGCCCCCGAGCGTGTCGATGCCGGCTGCGCGCAGCCGCGCTTCGGCCCGTGGGCCGACTCCCGGCAGGAGCCTGATCGGGAGCGGTGCCAGGAATCGCGCCTCGCGTCCGGGCGGGACAACCGTGATCCCCCCGGGCTTGCGGCGATCGGACGCGATCTTGCAGACCACCTTCGACGTTCCGACACCGAGAGAGCACGTCAGGCTCGTCGTCGCACGTACCGCGGTCTGGACGGCCGAGGCGACGCGACGCGCGCCGACGAAGTCCCGCGCGCCGGACGACAGATCGAGGTAACCCTCGTCGAGGCCGGTTCGCTGAATGCGCGGAACGACCTCGGCGACGACCTCCCAGACCGCGCGTGAGTACTGGGCGTAGAGCGCATGCCGCGGTCGCAAGAAGACCGCCTGTGGGCACCGCCGGAACGCCTCCGCTGCGCTCATCGCGGAGTGGATGCCGAAGGCGCGGGCCGCGTAGTTCGCCGTCGACACGACCCCCCGGCTCTGCGGGTCGCCGCCGACGACGAGCGGCTTGTCACGAAGGTCCGGGTTCTCGAGCTCCTCGACGGCGGCATAGAAGGCATCGAGGTCCAGATGGGCGAGGATCCGGGCTGGTGGCAGAGGCACGGGCGTAGGCTAGGTCTCGGGATCGGACCCCGGGCCCGTCGGCCGACGTATCGTTCGGCTGTGTACGCCGTGCCAGCGCTGCCTCCGCCGGCGATCGAGCAGCCTGCTCCTCATCAGGTGACGTATGGGCTCGTCACCGGCCGGGCCGCGCGCGGTACGACGAGGGTGATCGTCTACGCGAACGGCCGAAAGC
Organism: uncultured Actinomycetes bacterium; assembly: GCA_963736295.1. Classification (GTDB taxonomy): domain Bacteria; phylum Actinomycetota; class Thermoleophilia; order Gaiellales; family Gaiellaceae; genus GMQP-bins7. The sequence continues at coordinate 1,315,040 of CAVTOH010000004.1, read as the reverse complement.
TGACATCGAAGTCGCTCCGCGGTCGGCGCTTCTCGCTTCGGGTGGCGTTTCCGACCGGCGAGGTCTCCGTACGGGTGACGACAGTCGCGCGGGGCGGGGCCCGGTCGTCGAGCGCGGTTCACTACGTGTTCGCACTTCCCGCGGCGGCGCGTCCGCGCATCGTCGGCGCGGGACAGGATGCTGTCTTGGCGCAGAGGCTCCGTACTCTCGTGCGCGGGTACGCGGGAACAGCAGGCTTCTACGTCCAGAGCTTGACCGGCGGTACAGGGGCTGCCTGGAACGCGAAGGCGCGCTTCCCCGCGGCTTCGACCCTCAAGCTCGCGATCGCGACGGCGGTGCTCGCCGAGCATTCGGGGATCCCGCCGCCCGGGTCGTACGTCGGCCGCCTGCTCCGCGAGATGATGATCCCGTCCGACGACGCTGCTGCGAACGGGCTTCTGACCTGGCTCGCCGGCTCGACGAGCGCCGGAAGCTACCGCGTCGACGGGCTCATGCGCTCGTTGGGGATGCATGACTCGCTCATGTACGGCGGGTACGAGGTGCGGCGTCTTTCGGGGCCGATCCCGGTTCGCGTCGAGGCCCAGCCCGGGTTCGGGGTCGGGAAGTACACGACCGCCTGGGACATGTCGAGCCTGCACCGCGCTATCTGGCTCGCCTCGGCGAATACGGGCCCTTTGCGCCGAGAGGAGCACGGGTTCACGGCGTCCGACGCGCGACATCTCCTCTGGCTCCTGGCTCATGTCCGCGACACACCGAAGCTCGACCGTTTCGTCGGCGAGCGAGGCGGTGTCGCAGTGCTCCACAAGGCCGGCTGGATCTCTGCCGCCCGCCACGACACGGGCCTCGTCTTCTGGCCGGGCGGAGTCTTCGTCGTCTCCGTCATGACGTGGCGCCCGGGAGGTGTCGGGACTTCTTCGGACGTGTTGGCGGGCCGTTGCGCGCAGGTTGCGCTCGACCGGTTTCGGCGGCGTCCCGGCTGATCCGCACGCCGCAGCCCGGAGCGCGGTCGCTACAGTTCTTGGACTAACTACCCGGAACGAGGTGGGAACAAGACGTGAGCGACAACGGTGACGAAGCTGCTGTTGGTGCCCCTGGACGACATCGTCGTCTTCCCGAACATGAACGTGACCCTGACGGTCGACGTCGGCGACGAGGACCGCGTGCTGCTCGTGCCCAAGCACGAGGACGAGTACGCGAGCGTGGGAACGGTTGCCGAGGTCACCGATCGCATCCGACTGCCGGGCGGCGGGCGCGCAGTGGCGCTCAACGGCCTTCATCGCGGGGTTGCCGGCGCGGCTGAGAGCGACTCGCAGGGCCGCCTGTTCGTCGAGGTGGAGGAGCGGCCGGACGACCAGAGCGCCGATGGGGGGATGCGCGAGCTCGAGCGCGAGTACCGCGCGGTGGTCGAGGAGATCCTCGAGCTGCGCGGCGACGACGGCCGGATCGCTGCGTTCGTCCGCTCGATCACCGAGGCGGGCGCGCTCGCCGACACCTCCGGCTACTCGCCGGACCTGACCTTCGAGCAGAAAGTGCGGCTGCTCGAGACCGTCGACGTTCGCGAGCGGCTCGAGCTGGCGCTCGAGCTCCAGCGCGAGCGCCTCGCGCTCATGCAGGTCCGACAACGGATCCAGGAGGACGTCGAGTCGGGCGTCGAGAAGCAGCAGCGCGAGTACATCCTGCGCCGCCAGCTCGATTCCATCCGCAAGGAGCTCGGTGAGGACGAGGCGTCGGTGGTCGAGGAGTACCGGCAGAAGATCGCCGAGGCCGAGATGCCCGAGAGCGTTCTCGAGCAGGCGGAGCGCGAGCTCTCGCGGCTCGAGCGCATGGGCGACCAGACGCCCGAGGCGACGGTCATCCGCAACTACCTCGACTGGCTGCTCGCCATCCCTTGGGGCAAGCGCTCCGAGGAGCGTCTCGATCCGGAGTACACGCGGGAGGTGCTCGACACCGACCACGCCGGCCTGGACGACGTCAAGGACCGGATCGTCGAGTACATCGCCGTCGCGAAGCTCCGCAAGGAGCGGGGAGTCGAGGTCGATCGACGCGCCGGGGTCATCCTGACGCTGATCGGCCCACCGGGAACCGGGAAGACGTCGATCGGAGAGTCGATCGCGCGTGCCACCGGGCGCGAGTTCGTGCGCATGTCGCTCGGCGGCATCCGCGACGAGGCGGAGATCCGGGGTCATCGCCGCACCTACATCGGAGCGCTACCCGGCCGGCTCGTGCGCGCCCTACGAGACGCCGGGACGATGAACCCGGTGATCATGCTGGACGAGGTCGACAAGGTGGGCGCGGATTGGCGCGGCGATCCGTCTTCGGCACTCCTCGAGGTGCTCGACCCGGCGCAGAACCACTCGTTCCGTGACCACTACCTCGACGTCGAGCTCGACCTCTCCGAGGTGCTCTTCATCGCGACCGGGAACATGGCCGAGACGATCCCCGGACCGCTCCTCGACCGCATGGAGGTCATCCGCTTCGACGGTTACACGACGGACGAGAAGGTCGCGATCGCGAAGGGCTACCTCTGGCCGAGGCAGCGGGAGCGAAACGGCCTCCGCGAGGACGAGGTGGAGATCACGGAAGACGCGCTCGAGCTCGTCGTCACCGAGTACACGCGCGAAGCCGGCGTTCGCCAGCTCGAGCGGGAGCTCGGGACTCTCCTGCGCAAGATCGCGACGCAGATCGCGTCGGACACGGTCGAGATCCCGATCACCGTCGGGAGCGACGAGGTGCGAGACGCCCTCGGGCGACAGAAGTTCTTCCGCGAGACGGCCGAGCGGACCGCGGTCCCCGGAGTTGCCACGGGGCTGGCGGCGACGGCGACCGGGGGAGACGTCCTCTTCATCGAGGCGACGTCGCATCGCAATGGCGACAAGCTCGTCCTCACCGGCCAGCTCGGCGACGTGATGAAGGAGTCGGCGCAGATCGCGCTCTCGACGGTGCGCGCGCTGGCGGGCTCAGCTCGGCATCGACGAGGACGCATTCGACGACCGCGCGTTCCATCTCCACGTCCCGGCGGGAGCGATCCCGAAGGACGGCCCGAGCGCCGGAATCACCATGGCGACGGCGTTGGCGTCGCTGCTCACCCAGCGGCCGGTGAAGCACACCGTCGGCATGACCGGCGAGATCACGCTCCAGGGCCGTGTCCTCCCGATCGGCGGCCTGAAGCAGAAGGTGCTCGCGGCGCACGCGGCCGGGATCACCGACGTGATCATTCCCGAGCGCAACCGCGCGGACCTGACCGAGATCCCGGAGAAGGTGCTCCAGGACGTGACCTTCCACCCCGTCATGTCGATAGGCGAGGTGCTGTCCCTCGCTCTCGAGGAGAAGCCGGTCGAGTCGAATGTGGCGATGTAAGTCGCACGAGCCGGTTCCCGCCGAGCTCCGGCGCGCAGCGGGCGTGCTCGAGCGCCGCTATGCGGTCTCGATCCTGTACGCCTCCTACCAGGGGTGCACGCGCTTCAACGAGTTTCGACAGGCGCTCGGTGAGATCCCGCCGGGAACGCTCACCCAGCGCCTGCTCGAGCTCGAGCAAGCCGGCGTCCTCCGGCGAGAGGTTCGCGACGCCCGCCCTCCGCGGGTCGAGTACGTGCTGACGAGCGACGGCGAGCGGCTCGAGGCCGTTCTCGTGGCCCTCGCTCGCTGGGCCAGGCCCTAGGCCTCGCTCTGGCTTCGGCCGCGCCGACCAGGTAATACTTCCCAAAGTGAAGCGCCGGCCGGCTCGCCTCGCGGACCCCTACCGCGACCTCGACGTCATCGACTCGCGGGCGCCGAGGTTCAACCAGGCAGTCGTTGGCCTGCTTTCACTCGCGGCCGTCATCACCGGCTGGTGGTGGCTGCTCGCGCTCCTCGCGGTGCAACTCGGGGTCGGGCTTCTCTTCGGGAGGCGCTACTGCCTGCCGTGCCTCGCCTACTTCGAGCTCGTCCAGCCCGTCTTCGGCGAAGGTCCGCTCGAGGACGCGCGGCCGCCACGGTTCGCGAACATGGTCGGCGTCGCGTTCCTCACCGTCTCGTCGCTGGCGTACATCGTCGGAGCCGACACCGCCGGGGCAATCCTGGGCGGACTCGTCGCCGGGCTCGCGCTGCTGGCGTCCGCGACCGGGCTCTGCGCCGGGTGCGAGGCGTTCAAGCTCGGCTACTTGCTGACCGGGCGCCGTTTCGTCGCCTGCCCGCTGCCGCAGCGACGCCCTTCCTGACACCGCTTTGTTGACGCCTCCGCGCGCTCAATCGCGCGGACCGCGGTGCCGATACCGAGGTAGTGACGCTCGCGCGCCCCGATCGTGCGTTCCTGCTGATCGCGGCGGCCGGGGCCATCGCGTACGTCACGTTGCCGCGAGACAGCATCGTCTACGGCCGCTGGTATCAGCTGTTCCCCGTCGCCGCGGTCATCGCCACGCTCATCGGCGTCACTCTCAACCAGCCGCGCTCGAAGACCCCCTGGTATCTCGTCGCGGTGAGCGGCCTCTGCGCGATCGTGGCAGACGGCGTGTACACGGTCGGCTCCGATCGGCTCGGCGTCGTGCCCTTCCCGTCGCTTGCCGACCTCATCGCACTCGTCTCCTACTCGATCCTGGCGGTCTCGCTGTACCTCATGCTCCGCTGCCAGCTGCCCGGGCGGGACCGAGAGAGCGCCATCGACGCCGGAATCCTCACGGCCGGCTTCGCGATCGTCTCGTGGACCTTTCTCACGCCGGAGCTGCTCTCGGGAACGAGCACGCTCGACAACCTGGCCGCGTTCGCGTTTCTCATCCTGAACTTCCTGCTGCTCGCGTTCGTCGCGCGAATGCTCATCGGCACAGGGCTGCGGTCGCCGGCCTTCGCGATGATCGCGACGGCCCTCCTCTTCCAGTTCGCAGGCGATGCGCTCTACGGCCTCGGCTCGGTGCACGGCTGGTACGAGATGGGCGACCCGATCGACCTCCTGTTCGTCGCCTCGGCGATCCTCTGGGGCAGCGCGGCTCTGCACAGCTCGATGGTCGAGCTCACCGAGCCGCGAACGGAGCCGGAGGTCGGGTTGAGCCCGCGTCGGCTCGGTGTGCTTTCGACGGCAGCGATGCTGGCCCCGGCGATGCTCGCTCTCGCGGCGGCTCGCGCAGGAGCGGGCGAGCTCTTCGTGATCGTCGGAGCTTCGGCAGTTCTCTCTGCGCTGATCATCGTGCGACTGGCCGGGCTCGTCTCGCGCCACGAGCGCGGCGAGCGGCGCGAGCAGGCGCTTCGGGAGGCCGCGGCAGCGCTCGTCGCCGCCTGGAGGCGCGAGGACATCTACCGGGTGGCGGTCGACTCCGCGCTCGAGATCGTCGGATCCGACGGTGCGACCATTGGTCTCGCGATCGGCACCGTCAGCGACTTCAGGATCGTCGCGGTCGCCGGCGAGCGGCCACTGGCCCGGTTCGGGCTCCGCCCCGAAGACCTCCCGCCTGGTGCGGTCGGCGAGCTGAGCCGCACCGCTGCGCACTCCCCGCGGACGGTTCGCGTGACGAGCGACGACGGGGAGTGGACGATCGTGCGCCTCACGACGCAAGGTGACTTCCGCGGCGCCTTCGCCATCCACAGTCCGGACCGCCTGAGCCGTGTCTCGTCGGAAGGGGTCGAGACGCTGGCCGCGCAGGTTGCTCTCGCCCTCGAGGGCACCGCGCTCGTCGCCGATCTCCACGAGCGCCGAAGCTCGGAGCGGTTTCGCTCGCTGGTCCAGAACTCCAGCGACATCATCCTCGTGCTCGAGAGCGACCTCACGATCCGCTACCACACGCCGTCGGTCGAGCGCGTTCTGGGCTACGGAGAGCAGGAGCTGATCGGGCTTTCGCTCGGAGCGGTGCTCGACCGGGAAGAGGAGGAGCGGCTGCGCGGGCTCCTCGAGGACGTCCACGCGGCGCCGAGCGTCGCCGTCCCGTGTGATCTGCGCCTCCGTCGGAAGGATGGGTCGGTGAGCCAGCTCGAGACCGTGTTCACGGACCTGCTCGACGACCCGAACGTCGCCGGTGTCGTTGTCACCGCGCGCGACGTCACCGAGCGCCGAGCGCTGGAAGAGCAGCTTGCACACCAGGCCTTCCACGACTCGCTCACGGGGCTCGCCAACCGGGCGCTGTTCCGCGACCGGGTCGAGCACGCGCTGGAGCTCACCCGTCGGCGCGACCGTGTCATCGCGGTTCTCTTCATCGACCTGGACGACTTCAAGACGATCAACGACAGCCTCGGGCATGCGGCGGGCGACGACCTGCTCGTGGCCGTGGCCCGGAGGCTCCAGGCGTGTCTCCGTCCGGAGGACACCTGCGCGCGCCTCGGTGGCGACGAGTTCGGGATCATGGTCGAGAACATCTCCGAGCCCGAGGCGGCAGTCGTCGTCGCGACGCGGATCCTGGGCGCACTCTCCGAGCCGCTCGCGCTGCTCGGCTCGGTCGTGGAGGTCAAGGCCAGCGTGGGCATCGCGCTCGGGTCGAGCGCCCTGACGACGAGCGAGCTCCTGCGAAACGCCGACCTCGCCATGTACCGGGCCAAGAGCGAGGGGGAGTCCCGCTACGCGCTCTTCGAGCCCCAGATGCACACGCAGGTGCTCGACCGCCTCGCGCTCAAAGCCGAGCTCCAGCGCTCGGTGGCCGCAGGCGAGTTCGAGCTCCATTACCAACCCATCGTGGAGCTCAAGTCCGGGACGATCGCCGGAGTGGAGGCACTCGTGCGTTGGCGGCATCCGACGCGCGGTCTCGTCTTCCCCGACGAGTTCATCCCGCTCGCGGAGGAGACGGGCCTGATCCTGCCGCTCGGCCGGCTCGTGCTCGGGCTCGCCTGCCGGCAGGCCAGGCGCTGGCAGGAGCTTGGGCACCACGGGCTCGGAATCAGCGTGAATCTCTCCGGGAAGCAGCTTGCAAGCAGGCATCTCGCGTCCGAGGTCGCAGCTGCTCTCGCCGAGACGCGGCTCGACCCCTCGACGCTGACCCTCGAGATCACCGAGAGCGTCCTCATGATCGACAGCCATGGCGTCATCGCGCGGCTCGAGGAGCTGAAGAGCCTCGGCGTCAAGATCGCGGTCGACGACTTCGGGACGGGCTACTCCTCGCTCAACTACCTGCGCCAGTTCCCGGTCGACGCGCTCAAGATCGCGAAGCCCTTCATCGACGGGCTCGGGACGAGCTCGGAGCAGGAGCGGCTCGCGGCGGCGATCCTCCGAATCAGCGCGACGCTCCGTCTCGACGCTGTCGCCGAAGGCATCGAGGAGCAGCCGCAGTACGACCTGCTCCGCAAGCTCAAGTGCGAGTACGGACAGGGCTACCTCTTCTCGCGGCCGGTTCCGGCGATCGACCTGGAGCCTCTGCTCCGTCGCGCGCTCGTCGCCTGACGCTCCTGGATACTTCGGCCGTGCGCGCTGCCTGCGTGCTTCTCGCCGGACTCGCCTTGCTCGTGCCGAGTGCCGAGGCGATGCCGAGCGCGAGCCCGCCACTCGCGACGCTGCTCGCGAGGCACTCGCCGGTGCTCGTCTTCCATCCGGCCGAGCGCTTCCGGCCCGTGCCCGTCGCAGGGTTCCTCGCCGATTCCGAGCTGCAGCGCCTGGTGGCGGGTACCTGGGAGCCCGTCGCCGGCCCGCCGCCGCCCGCGGATACCGGGCTCCGGATCGACCAGAAGTTCTGCAGCGCTCGCGAGGGAGCCGCCGCGATCGAGTGCTACGTCGCTGCGCAGGCCGTGCGCCCGAGCCAGCCGACGCGTCTACGCCGCCGCCTTTCGGACTCGGACGCGACTCGTCCTCCAGTACTGGCTCTGGTACCCGTTCAACCTGTACAGCCCGACCGTGCCCGCCGGCGAGATCTGGCAGGCGCACGAGGGCGACTGGGAGTCGGTGTCGGTGATCCTCGACCTCGACGGACGCCCGCTTCTCGTCGGCCTCTCGCAGCACTGCGAGGGTGTACGCCGGGAATGGAGGAGCGCGCCGAGGCGCGGTTCGAGGCCTCTCGTGTACGTCGCGCTGGGCTCCCACGCGAACCTCTTCAGGCCCGGCACGCTCGCGCTCGACCCCCACTGCTTCACGCAGGAGGTGATCACGATCATCGAGGCGTTCGACGAGCAGCCCGTGGACCACGCGGCTCGGGGCCCGACGCTGCGACCGCGACTCGTTCGCGTCACCGCGGGTTCGCCGGACTGGATGCGGTTCGCAGGCACGTGGGGAGAGGACGCGTACATCCACTTTCCTGGGAACGCGCCCATCCTCTACGGGGCAAGCCCTCGCGGCCCGGCGTTCCACGAGCAGTGGCGACGCCCGGTCGCCGACGTGCTCTCCTGGCCGCGCGGGTAGGGCGGGGGTGTCTCGCCGCTACGCGGGCCAGAAGTTCTCGAGGTACTCGGCGTCGTCGCGCGAGCCGCCGGGCACGACCTTCGAGACGATGATCAGCTCCGCATCCTCGGCCTCGTCGTTCCACACGGAGCGCCAGGTCTCGGGGGCGACGCGCACAGCCGTCCCCTTCTCGAGGTCGATCACCTCGTCGCCGAGCTTGAACTGAAGCTTCCCCGAGACGACGAAGTAGACCTCCTCCTGCTCCTTGTGCCGGTGCCCGTATGACCCCTTGCCGCCCGTGTGCTGCGGCATCCGCCGATACGTGAACGCCACCTGCTCGGCTTCGAGGTCCGCGGTCATCATGCGCATCTCGCCGGGGTAGTCGCCGAGGACGTCCGTGACCTCCTCGAGCCGCTTGATCGTGTAGTCGCTCATCGGGCCTCCACTGCGGGGCGTTCGAAGGACACTAACGCCCGAGCGGGGTGATGCAAGCACGGTAGGCCTGTCGACCATTCGACCTCGTTCCGAGGTCGTAGATCGACCCGGCCTTTGCCTCGTAGTACGCGGCGAGCTCGATGCGGGCGTGGTTGCGGATGAACGTGCAGATGTAGCGGATGAACTCTGGGAAGTCCCCGCCTACGAGCCCGAACTCGGGGAGCGCGTACGGCTTTCCGTGCGCACGCGCGAAGGCGTAGAGCGCCTCGTTCTTCTCGGCCGAGAATGTGCCGGTGCTCGAGTACATGTCGTTTCCCACCACATCGACATACCGGTCGCCGGGATAGAACTTCGTCGCGGCGTTCGCCGGAATCGACCGGCGCGCCGCCTCCGAGCGGATTCCAGATGATCCGAAGCTCGGACGGCGGGTTCGGCGCGAGGTCGCTCCCCGCCGATGCCGGGAAGCCCGAGCCGCCGGAGCGCCCGGTTGATCGCGGAGAGCGTCCCTCCGTGCAGGATCAGGTACATCCGGGCGAAAGCCTTCCGGTAGGCGGCAGGGGAGTACTGGGGCCCTTTGCTGGAGCCGTTCTCGCGGAATGCGGCGTGGAAGGGCTTGTGGTGGTTCATCTCGGCCAGCAGCCGCAGGTAGACGAGGCCCTCGTGCGCCGCGATTCCTTCGTTGAGCGCCACGAGGAATGCGTCGCCCCTGCCCTGTGCGATCTGCAACGGCGTAATGAACTCGGTGGTCCCGCGCGGCCCGCCGGTACCGATGTGGACCATCGGGATCGGGCCGAGACTTGCCAGCAGGACGGGGATCTTCTTGCCGAACGTGCGCCCCTGATCCCAGCTGATGAACACCTGCCGGACGGTGGACCGCTGCCCCGTCTGTCCCTGGAACCGGACGGGATCGCCGGTGATGCCGAGGATGAGGGAGCTGACGTCTGACGTCCCCGACACGTTCTGCGTGAGCACGACCATCGCGAGGGCGCACACGACCGCGAGGACTGCCGGACGACGCATCGCCTGTGATTATCCCTGCGGGTGCGAGCCGCAACCGTCGCACGATCATCGGATGGGCCGCCGGCGGCGTCGCGCTTCACCCCCGGGCACCAGCGGGTTCGCGGGGACAACGCCGTGAAGGCGCTCGCGTTGCGAGTCGGGTACGCTGCCACGAAGCTCGAGCTGCGGCGGGAGGAGTGCGATGGAGAATCCGTCAGGCGGCGGTCTACAGGCCCTAGCGGCTCGGATCTTCATCAGCTACCGCCGGGATGACTCTTCGGGTCACGCGGGGCGCCTCTACGACGATCTGGTCGAGCGTTACGGCGACGACCGGATCTTCATCGACATCGATACGATCGAGCCCGGAGTCGACTTCAGCGAGTCCATCGACCGAGCTCTGGACAGCTGCGAGGTCGTACTGGCCGTCATCGGAAAGAGCTGGGTCAAGATCACGGACGGCAGCGGACAGCGTCGACTCGACAGTCCCGACGATTACGTCCGCATGGAGCTCGAAGCCGCTCTCGCTCGCGGTGTGCGCGTGATCCCGGTGCGCGTACAGGGTGCCGGGATGCCGAGCTCGGCCGAGCTTCCCGAAGGTCTGGCTCCACTCGCTCGCAGGCAGGCTGTGGAGCTGAGCGACAGCCGCTGGCGGTACGACGTAGGCGTGCTTGCCGCTGCTGTCGAGCGTGCCGTGGCGACGACGCCGGATGCCAGAAGCACACGACGTCGCGACCGGCCCGGTGCTCGACAGCGGCGACGGGCAGGCCGCGAAGCGCGAACAGGTCGTCGTGTCGGAGCCTGAAGAGGCCGCGCCCGCCTTGCGGTCGGGCCTACCACCCTTGACGAGGGCGGTGGCGTTCGCAAGCCACGCCACTTGCGCTGGGTGGCGATCGTCGGAGCGGCTGTCGTCGTTGCCGCCGTCATCGCCGCCGCGGTGGCGCTCCAGGGAGGTGGCGAGGGGGAGGAGGGCGCCGGAGGCGACTCCGGGAACGTCACGACGCCGAACGAGCCGGCAGGCCAGGCGCAGCCCGAGCCCATGACGCCCCAGATGCGGCGAATCGCCGCTGCGCAGGAGACGATCAACGATCGGCTTCAGGGCCTCGGCGACACGACAGACTCCTTCGCCGGGCTCGGCGATGCTGCGTCCAAGCTCTCGACTTCGATCGTTCGAGCGCAGGGCTTTCTCGCAGGGACGCCGAATCGAACGAGTCGCGACTCGGCGGTCCGTAGGACAGTGGCGGCGGCCTTGGCCGCGCACCTTCGCTATTCCCGAGCGCTCACGAGCTACAGCCAGCAACCTCGGAACGCCAGGCGGGCGGAGATCGCCATCGCACGTGCCGGAGCCGCCGAGCGCTCCTATTCCAATCTCGCCCGAACAGCGCCGGCGCTTTCTCAGGTGACGGTGGAACGAGAAGACCATCTGAGCCTCAAGACTGCGGCGGCACCTCGCGTGGGGGTCCCATCGACGTACACGGGGAACTTCACATCGGTCGATCGGCTCCAGCACTGCTTCGCGACCGACAGGTTCGTGCGTTGCGGCTCGGGTCCGTCTGGGCAGATCGTCGAGCTTCGCGCGGGAACCGGTGCGAGGTACGTCGGGGTGGCGAGCTCGCGCGACAACGGTGGTCCATCGATGCCCATGGGCACATCGTTCCGAACGCCGGCGAGCTCGATCGAGTGCGGCTCTTCGAGTCGCGGCATCACGTGCACAGACCTCACGGGAAGCGGTGAGAGCTTCACGATTGGCGACAACTACGTGAACGTGAACGGCGTGACGCGCCTCCCCTGACCCGTGGCCTGGCGACTCGCTCTCGTTCTTGGCGCGATGGCCGCGGTGTTCGTCCCGTCCGCGGGTGCATTCCGACAAACGTCGGATGACGCGCTGCTACGCATCGCGAAGACACGCGTGTCTGCGCTCGGCCAGGCGGGACAGGTCGCTGCCGCCGGTAACCCCGACGCTGTGCAGGCGCAGTACGACACCGCGAGGAACCTCGAAGAGGATCTGCGAGCCCTCGAGCCGGTGAGCAAGCGCTGCCGCGGACTGCGAAGCGCGGCGAACGCGCTCGCGCGGGCGCATGTCAACCAGGCCGAGGGATTCGACCGACAAGAGCCCGCGAGGACAAGCATCGGCCGACGACAGGCCACGAACGCGAGCGCTCGCATACCGAACGAAGTGGCCTCGTGCGATGCCGCCGGCTCGAATCCTCCACCAACCGACACGGGGTTGGACATCCCGCTCCTGAGCCCCACGTCAGACGAGGTCGCATACGGCGCCGTCCATGTGCGTGCGGTGGCGCCGCCGGGCGCAATCTGGGCAACGATCCATGTCGACGGGTCCGCTGGTTGCAACACCGACGGTGTGGAGCGCGTTGCTGTCGGCGCGGCACGCACCGTGGACGCGCGCCTGACCCTGGTACCAGGTCGTTACGACCTCACGGCCACCTATTGCGGCCAGGGGTCGCGACCTCGCGTCTTCCGAACCGACGTGGCCACCGATGTGTGGGTTCTTCCTCGCTCGGCCAGGCACGTCAATTCGCCACGCCCGTCGAGCCCAGCGATTTCGCGCCGTCTCCGGTCCGTGGCAGCGACATTCACTGGCTACTCCGGTGTCTGGCACCACGATCTGCGCACGGGTGAGACTGCGACGTGGAACGCGACCGCTCGCTTTCCAGCAGCATCGACGGTCAAGCTCGCCGTGCTCGTCGCTGCACTTCGGACCCTGGGTCCGGATCCCGGCCTGGGGACGATACGGGCACGACCTCCGAACGATGACGGGTTGGTCGTCGAACCTCGCGACGAACCGGCTTCTCGTGCGGCTCGGCGACGGATCGGTCGACAGGGGCTCGCGCATAGCCGATCGCGTGCTCCGTCAGCTTGGCGCGAGATCAAGCACGTTCACCGGCGGGTACCGAGCCGGAACGAGCGCGGCGATTCCCAATGAGGAGCCGCCTCGCGTCTCGTCCCGCGTGACCACCGCCCGCGATCTCGGCCGGCTCATGTATGTGATCCACGCCGGAGCGGCCGGCCGTGCCACTGCTCTTGCTGCTCTGAGACTCGACCGACATCGCGCCCAACTCGCGCTCAGTCTGTTGCTTGGATCGGAGTCCGTCTCGGACAACGTCGGGCTCATTCGTGGCTCCGTCGCGCGCAGCGTTCCGATCGCGCAGAAGAACGGTTGGCTCTCGGATGCGCGCCACACCGCCGCTGTCATCTACTCACGCAGGGGACCCGAGATCGTCGTCGTCCTCACGTACCGGGATGGTCTCTCGTTCTCGGAGGCATCCGCATACGCGGCTGACGTCCTCCAGGTCGTGCGCTGAGCGAACCGAGAGCGTGGGGAAACGGTGTCTCCCCCACAGCCCCCGTCTTCCCGAGGTGGGCCGGGTTGGAATCGAACCAACGACCTTGGGATTAAAAGTCCCCTGCTCTGCCAACTGAGCTACCGGCCCGGGTCGGAAGAGTGTAGAAGCCACCGTGCGTCTTCAGGTCGTGCAGGCCCGGACAAGCTGCCCTCTACACTCCGGCCGGGCCCCCATCGACTAGCGGCCTAGGTCACCACCCTTTCAAGGTGGCAGCACGGGTTCGAATCCCGTTGGGGGCATGGGGCGGTTAGCTCAGCTGGTAGAGCACCTGCTTTACACGCAGGGGGTCGCAGGTTCAAGTCCTGCACCGCCCACTAGAAACGCCCTGCTAGACAGGGCCGGCAGCGACGGAGTGCTCGAGACGCTTCGGCGTATCGAGGCCGACGTGGCTGATTTGAAGTCGCGCGTGGGCTACGGTTCGCGGCAGACTTCATGTCTGCCCGAAGGGGCCGCCCAGCTGGGCGGCCCCTTCTTATTCGACCTGATCAGGCGCTTGGAATGAGCACGCGGTTGATGACGTGAATCACGCCATTTGATGCCATTACATCCGCTTTCGTCACCTTCGAGCTGTTCGCAAAGACGTTCGAGCCAGCGACCCGAATACGGATGCTCTTGCCGTTCGCAGTCCTCGCTGAGGAGAGCTTGACGACCTTCGCCGCCGTCACCTTTCCGGCGACAACGTGGTACAGGAGCACTGCCCGCAGCTTGGCTCTGTCCTTCAGCAGAGCGTTGAGCGTGAACTTCGGCACCCTCTCGAAGGCGGCGTCCGTCGGTGCGAACACGGTGTAGGGCCCTTCTTGCTGCAAGGTCGCCACCAAGCCTGCGCGCTTCAGCAGCATGGCGAGCGTCTTGAACTGGCCGGCCGCGGCCGCGGTCTCGACGATGGTGCCTTTCTCGCGGGGCCGAGCCGATGCAGCCGGTCCGAGCGCCGTGATCGTGACGGCCGCGATTGCAATAAGAGCCGTGAGCGTTGTCAGTCGGTACACGTCGGTTGTCCTTTCTCGTTTGGATGGATGACCATCAGCGAGCCGCTGCAGTGCTTCGAGGCTCGGCGAGGGCGCGGCCGCGACTCGCAACGAGCGCCCAGAGGCTGTACGCGCCGGCAAGACCGACGAGGCCATAGACGACGCGCGTCGCGGCGTTCGTCTCCCCGAACTCGAGTCCGAAGATCTCGGCTACGAGATCGAACTCGGCGAATGCCACGAGTCCCCAGTTGAGCGCGCCCACGATGACGAGTGTGGCGGCGAGGACGTTCACGATTCTCATTCTGTACACCTCCTGTCAATAGTTTGTACAGCACGACAGTACACGCCGTCACTCCGTACTGTCAAGGTTTCGTACAAACGCTGTATAGTGCGCGCATGTCGGAGGGTGGTCTACTGCGAATCGGCGAACTCAGTCGCCGCTCCGGTGTGAGCCCGGAACTGTTGCGGGCATGGGAGCGGCGCTACGGACTCCTCCGCCCGACGCGTTCACCGGGTGGGCTGCGTCTGTACTCCGCCGACGACTTGGATCGCGTACGCGAGATGCAGCAACACCTCGCAGGCGGGTTGGCGGCGGCAGAGGCGGCAGCGCTAGCCGCTCGCTTCGCAGAGGCCGAGCCGGCCCCCCGCCTGCCAACGGCGGCACGCGACGAGCTCGCAGCGGCCGTCGACGCCTTCGACGAGCCGCGAGCACAATCGACGCTCGATCGACTGCTCGCAGAGGCGACTGTCGAGAGCGTGCTGACCGACGTGATCCTGCCGTTTCTCGAGGAACTCGGAGAGCGCTGGGAGCGCGGCGAGGCTTCAGTCGCCCATGAGCACTTCTCGACCAGCGTTCTGCGCGGGCGATTGCTCGGCTTGGCCCGTGGCTGGGGTCGAGGTCTCGGCCCAGTGGCACTGTTAGCCTGCCTCCCTGGGGAGCGCCACGAACTGGGTCTGATGGCGTTCGGGCTAGCGTTGCGTTCACACGGCTGGCGTATCGCCTTTTTCGGGAGCGACACGCCCCTCAACACCGTCGAGGACGCCGCGGACGCTCTTCAGCCGAGCCTCGTTGTGCTTTCTGCCGTCACGCCAGACGTCGTACACGCGGCATTACCGCAGCTACAGGCGCTCGCGAGCCGCTATCGCGTCGCCCTCGGAGGAGCGGGTGCGGTCGGGCTCGACGTGTCGGATCTCATGCTCGTCCTTGCCGGCGACCCGGTTACCGAAGCAGGGCGCGTGACCGGGCTCGTGGACGTGACGGGCGTGGTCGTGGCTCAGGCTTGAGCGGAGGTCCGATCGGCCGCTCTCTACACATGTCCTCCTTGCTTCACAGTTGGCACACGACTGAGCGCGTGCTCAACTCCGGGGGGTTCGAGTCGACGCAGGGCGTACGTGCCTCCGAGCCGCTCGTCGAAAGCTCCGAATCGGGTGCACGCTGGCTTGGGATCGCGTACTGGCAGGCGGTCAACCGCTTTACCCGCGGGGGCGTGCGCGCACGCTGGACGGACGATGGCGGCCGCCTCACCCTCGTGGGTGGCGCGAGCCTCCTCTCCTTTGAGCCGCCCGAGCTCGCATTCTCCGACGAGAGCGTCTCGTGTCGGTACGCGATCAAAGGAGGCTTGCTCGCCTTGCGAGCGGGCGGCTCTGTCACGCTCGCGCAGCGGCGCGCCGATGACGAGGTCGAGCTGAGCGTCTTCGTCGCGGAGTACTTCCCGCGCCTCGCGGCACGCTTTGGTGCACCCAGATGGACAGGAGCGCTCTACGCGAAGGGTCAGAGTCCCTTGCACGCCGCCATCAGCCGCGGCTACTTCGAGCTGCTTGCGTCGAGGGCGGGCGTATGAAGATCACGGTCTTTGGCGCGACCGGAGTCGTTGGATGTGCGCTGCTCCCTCTCCTCGTCTCGGACCACGAGCTCGTGGCCGTTTCGCGCTCAGCACGAGCAGCCGAGACGGGTGTGTCTTGGGTCGAGGGTGACGCCACCTCCGCAGATGACGTCATGCGAGCCGTCGAGGGCGCTGAGGTCGTGTATTACCTCGTTCACTCTCTCGGCAGACCTGACTTCGAGCGGCACGATCGAGTAGCGGCGGACATCGTCGCCGCAGCGTGCGAGCACGCCGGCGTGAAGCAGATCGTCTACCTCGGCGGACTCGGCGACGACGACCCCGAAGCGTCACCGCATTTGCGAAGCCGTCAAGAGACGGGGGAACGCCTCTCGGCCGGAGGAGTTCCGGTGACAACACTGCGCGCCGCGATGATCGTGGGCGAAGGCAGCGCCGCCTTCGAGACGATCGTCGCCCTTGTCGACCGCCTACCGGCCATGATCACCCCGACCTGGGTATCGACGCCCACTCAACCGATTGCGCTCGACGACATCAGCCGGTACCTCGCTGGTGTCTGCGGTGACCAGCGTGCGCTCGGAGAGAGCTTCGATGCCGGCGGCCCGGAGCTGATGACTTACCGCCAGATGATGGAGCGGATCGCCGTCCTGCGCGGTCGGCGACCGTGGATCCTCGAAGTGCCGATCTTGACGCCGAGACTGTCGTCGTTATGGCTTCACCTCGTTACTCCCGTCGACGCGTCCGTCGCTCGCCCGCTGATCGAAGGGCTCAAGAATCCGACCATTGCGCGTGAGGAGCGCTTGCGTACGCTCGTTCCCTTCGAACTCACTTCGTTCGACGACGCCGCGAGGTTGGCGTTCACTGAAGATGGGTGATGCCGAGAGGGCGCCGCTCTGGCTGGGCTAGGTGCCCTGATCCTCGTGGTCACCGGCGCGCTTGGAATCGCTCTCCGGGTCAGGCCCGCGGTAGCCAGGCGCCGCTTGACTCCGTGCGGCGCTAGCGGAGATGTCGTCGAAACTCTCCGGTCCTACACCCGCCGACGGTTCGTTCCGGGATCGCGCCTTGTCCGCCAGCTTGTCCAAGTAGTCCCCGACGTCCTTCGCCTTGGTTGCCAGGGCACTCAGTACCTCCGGTGAGCGCTGCTCCGCCCCTTCCTTCAGGGACGTGAGCCACTCCTCGATCCGTTGGTCGTAGCGCTTGAGTCGTGACTCCTGGTCGCTGTCCGCCGCGGATTCGCCAACGGTGTTCGTCGTTTCGGTCGGTGCTGCCATTACAGGCTGGCTCCCTTCTGACCCAGAAGCCCCGCCCGAGTCGGCGAGGCTTCTGAATCGACGTGGTTATCTCGTGGTCTCAGGTGCGGAGAACTCGATGCCCGCCTCCGCGATTCACAACGACGCGGTAGAGCGCGAGCAGGATGATCGATCCGACGATTGCCGTGAGCCACGTCGAGATGTCGAAGAACTCATCCATCGGATCTGCGCCGAAGAGCGCCCCAGCCAAGAAGCCGCCGAGGATCGCTCCCGCTACGCCGATGACAGCGGTGATGATCCAACCGCCAGGATCGCCGCCCGGCATGAGCGCCTTTGCGATTGCGCCGGCGAGGAGTCCGAGAATGATGAACGCGATGATTCCCACAGTTCCTCCTTTGAGGTCTCGCGATCTGTACCCCGCCGCGAGACCGGCTCAAACGCGTCGCTCGTCGACAGCTGCGCCTTCGCTTTCCCACGTCGAGCGCAGACGGCCAAGATGCTTCGCGATCCGGAGGCTCTCGCGATAGAGCTCCCCGGAACTTGCTTCCGGGTGTGAGCGTCCCGTCGCCGATCGAGTGCGGACTCAACGCGGCAATTCGGAGCGCGGTTCAGCAAGGCGTACTGACTTCTGCCGTCGAGTCGACGCATTGGCGTCGGCTCGACGTGCTCCGGTTGCGGGGCGGGCTCTCTCTGCCGGCCGAAACGGGTTACGAAAAGACCGGTGGCGGGTAGGCACACGGCTCCCCACCCAAAGGAGTTCAACGTGAGCGAGATCACCACCCCACGCGACCTGTTCCTCCATGAACTCGGAGACATCCTCTACGTCGAGCGCAAGCTCTCGGACGAGGTGCTCCCGAAACTCATCGACGAGGTGAGTGACGACGAGTTCAAGTCGGGGCTCGAGAACCATCTCCAGCAGACGAAGCAGCACGTCTCGAACGTGGAGAAGGTGTTTCGGATCTTCGATGAGGAGCCCCACGAGGAGGAGTGCATCGGCTTCGAGGGTCTGAAGAAGGAACACGACGAGCTCATCAACCAGGCGAGCTCATCGCTTGTCGATGCCATCGACCTCGGTGCGGCCGCGCGCACCGAGAACTACGAGATAGCGGCCTACGAGAGTCTTCGCCGGATGGCGAAGGCGCTCGGCGAGGACGACGCTGTGACGCTGCTCGACGAAAACCTCGCGCAGGAGAAAGAGGCTCTCCGCGAGGTCGAGAAGATCACGACGCGTGTCAGCAACGAAGTCTTCGCCACGTCTGCTACGTCGAGCTAGGCGACTCAGGTCCCCGATATCGCCGGTCGCGCCTCAGAACTCGACCGGCGATATCGCGGCACCACCCTGCTCGCAGCTTCACCTGCCGCTAGTCCACGAGTTAGGTCACGGAGATCGCGTTCAGCGACGTGAGACGGACCGAATCCCAATAGTTGATGTTATGCAGGCTGCGAGTCTTTGCACGGCACGTGCGTTACGGCCGCGTTGCTCAACCGTGAACGGGCGAGGTCGTGTGTTGACGATGGCCGACGTCGGCCGCGCGGTCAGACGCTTGTGTCCGAATGCCCGTTCATCTCCGCTGGATGAACCTCGATGCCCGGGTGCTCTTCGAGCCGGATGATCTCGAAGAGTCGCCGAGCGCCGTCCGTCGGCTCGACTAGCAGGAGCTTGCCGTTTCCGTTTCGAGATCGCGCGAACGCCAAGAGCGCGTTCAGCCCGGAGCTGTCGATGAATGTCACATCGGCCATGTCGACGCGTACGTCGCCGGCCCGCTGAAACTCGGCCAGAGCAGTTGTGACCTGCCGAGCGTAGTGGAGGTCGAGCTCGCCGGTCAGCTTGACGCCTGCTCCGTCAGTCAGACGCGAAATCTCAAGAACGCGATCCACCGCGCACCCCCTTGTCTCAAGAGTTCGGTACGATCAGAACGGTCAAGAAAGTAGACATGGATATCCGGTATGTCAAGTCCTGAATCTCGCACCTGGCACTTCGTCACGAGCCACACCCAGGTCATGCTCTGTATTCAGCGCAACCTGAACGTGCGATTGCGCGACATCGCAGAAACCGTCGGCATCACCGAGCGGGCGGCTCACCGAATCGTGGGCGACCTCGTCGAGGCCGGCTACGTCACTCGCAAGCGAGTCGGCCGACGAAACGAGTATGAACTCGACCGATCAGCACCCATGCGCCATCCGTCGCAGTTCAACCACGAGATAGGCGAACTACTGGATCTACTGCGACTCGAAGACGACTCGGCGGCCACGACGCCCCGCCTCAAGACCGGAATCAGCGCCGCGTCTCGGTTGAGCGCTAGTCAGCGCTCGGGAGCGAGTGCGGGCGAGTCGAGCCGCTGACGGTCGAGATCCTCTCCCCAGTCTGACGCGGAGCACCGCAGCATCAGGCGTGCGCCTTCGATCGTGACCGCGCTTGCGTTCGCGATCAGCTCGCTCCAGTTACCCCGGTCGAATCCGCTCGCGGGATACGTTGGGCACATGTCGTTGCCACCCGACACCAACAGGATTCAGCCGGATCACGCTCCGACTCCGTTTTGCGCTGCGGACATTTGTGTCGGATGTCCACTCGGCCGCACGATCCGGCTCCAGAGCGAAGCGCAAAATGGCGAGCTGACTTTCCGCCGGATCCGCTTCGTGGAGGTGGATGCCGACGGCGCGGTCCAGGAGTTTCAGTCGATCAGTGCCGAAGGACGAGCAATTGGCGAGCCGACGCGTAGCCGCTCCAGCTGGATCGATCTGCAGCGTCACGCTTCGCAGCCCGCTGCCGCCACAGTGATCGACGAGGTCGATCTGGCCTTGCCGTTCGGGAACGAGGCGTGCTGGCGCTACACGGTCAGAACCCAGGACGGGTACGTCACATTCTGGTTCGCCAAAGGCCGCGCGGGCATGCCCGTTCAGGTGGAGGAGCGGGCGGGCAGTGAGCTGGTCAGCCGGTCGGTCGTGATCGGAGACGAGGTCGTGGCCTAGCCGAGCGGCGTCACCGCCGGGGTGAGCCCACGGCTCCGTCCGCGATGGATGTGCGGGCCACCACCTGCGGACGGAACACAATGATCCCCGTGGATTGGGGGCAGGCTCTAGCTGCCGGACACGTTCTGGCAGCGTTCTTTGCGCTTGGCATGGGTGCCGCTGTTCTCCTGTCGCCGAAAGGCACGCCTACTCACCGAGTGATCGGAGCCGTCTACGTGCTCGCTCTGGTTCTCGTGAATGTGGCGGCGCTGTCGTTGCATCGAGAGAACACTTTCGGTGTGTTCCATGTGCTGGCGGTCGTCAGCCTGCTCACGATCGGTGCCGGGCTCTCGCCCCTCCTCCTCGGGAAGAGATCGCCGATGGGCATCACTACCCACGCGTACTGCATGACGTGGTCATACGCCGGTCTGGTCGCGGCCGGATGCGGACAGTTGACCGCCGCTGTTGGTGAGGGCTCTGGGGCGTGGCTTGTCCCGGCGGTAATCGCAGCGGTGCTGTCCATCAGTGGGGTCGTCATCTTCGGACGAGTGCCGTCAACCCTCGACCGCATGCTGGCTGAGCGATGATCCCGGACGGCACGTAACTCTCGCGTCGCTCTCGTTGCCTGGCGGCCGCGAGTGAGCAGGACGACGCACACGACGCGCAGAATTTAGCCACGAGCCCATGCCTCGATCGGCCACCTACTGATCTATAGCCCGAACGAGGGATTGCCGATGAGTGGAAACGTGAGTGCGACAAACGCTGTTTCGGCGAGGCTGATTGGCGCCATCTTCCTCGAGCGGGGGCTCATCACCGAGGACCAGCTCAAGGCTGCGCTTGCGATCCAGGTCGAGACGAAGGAGCACCTCGGCGAGATCCTCGTGCAGCACTTCGGCGTCTCCCGAATCGAGCTGGCAAGCGTCCTCGCCGAGCAGTGGGCCGAGCTCGAGCGGACGAATCCCGGCTCCTCGGAAGCAACTCCGTCACAGGCCGCGGACAGCTCTCGGGAGAGCTCTTCGAACGTGGTGCCGTTCGTCGGGCACGAGCTAGCGGTAGACGACGTCGCGTCAGACGGTGGGGCGGCCGATGAACCAGCCGGATCTGGCCCTCGCCCTCTCGGCGAGATCCTCACCGAGCAGGGCCTCGTCACGGACCACGAGCTCGACCGCGCGCTCGCAACCCAGAAAGAGGGAGGCGAGAAGCTCGGCGAGATCCTCGTTGCGCAGGGGAGCATCACCCGACTTCAGCTCGCCAGCGCGCTGGCAGAGCAGTGGACTGCGCTCCGAAAGATCAGGCCTCCGAGTGCCGAGCCGATGACTCCCCAGGCGGCGGCGCTCCGCGAAGGAGGACAGCCAGCGCCGTCAGGTGCATCGTCGGCCGACGTCGAGAAGCTCCACGAGGCAGTCGGCGCGCTCGAGCAGCGCCTGCGCGCGGCCGAGGGCGTTGCCGCTCGCGAGCCGTGGCGCGAGGAGATCGCCAGTGCGGCGGACGAGCTCAAGTCATCCGTTGCCGAGGTCGAGACTCGCGTCGCAGCCACGGAAGCTCGGGACGAGCAGGCCGCGGTCGAAGAGGTACGAGCTGCACTCGACGGGCTCTCGAGCAAGGTCGAGGCCCTGTCCTCGGCCGAGAAGGCTGACGACCCCGAGCTCGTTCGGCGAGTCGAGGCCGCTGCGGAGGCTGCGACAGCCGCGAGGTCGAGCCTCGACGGTGCGTTCGAGTCGCTCTCGCTCAGGCTGGCGGACGTCGAAGCCCGCGTGCACGACCGCTCCGACATCGCACAGCTCAAGGGCGACCTCCAGGGGCTTGCTGATCAGGTCACGGAGCTCGGCGGAGCGGGCAATGACACCGAGGTCGCCGAGCTTCGAGGCGAGGTGCAGCGGCTCCTCGACGAGGTCGCGCGGCGATCCACGGCAAGCGCGGAGCCCGATCCGGCGCTCGCCAACCGCGTCGAGAAGCTGACGGTTCGCCTCGAGGAGATCGGCTCGGCCGTCCAGGGGCTCGAAGGCGGCAAGAAGTCGAAGGGCGATCCCGAGACTCGAGAGAAGCTCGGCGCGCTCGCCTCCCGCATCGAGCAACTCGAGGCGGGGAACACCAAGGATCTTCAGGATCTTCGTCGGAGCGTCTCGGAGCTCGAGGCGCGCGTGCCGGTCGACTCACCGCTCGCCGAGCGTCTGTCGCACTACGGGGCCGGCCACGACGAGATCATCGCGTTGCAGGAACGGCTCGCGGAGATGGAAACGCGGGCCGAGGGATTCGACGAGCAAGGCCCGGCACTCGACGCGAAGCTCTCGGCTCTCGCCGGGCGCCTCGAGGCACTCGAAGGTGGCACCGTCGAGCAGGAGCTCGGTGCGCTGCGTGGCGCAATCGACGAGCTCGCCGGTCGGCCGCAGGTCGATCCTGCGCTCGGAGAGCAGGTCGCGCGCGTCGAGGATCGGCTCGGGGAAGTGACGCAGGCGGTCGCCCAGGCCGACGATCTGCGCGAGCAGGTGACAGCTCTCCGAAGTGACGCCGCCAGAGCGGCCGAGCTCACATCGCAAATCGAGGGCGTGCGGACACGGCTCGACGGGCTCGACGACGTCGGCGCTCGGCTCGACGTGCTCGAAGGCGATCGCAGCGAGGCTGCGGATCTCAAGGCGGCTGTTACGAAGATCGAACAGCGTGTGCAGGAGCTCGCCGGCCGAGGCGCGGATGCCGCGGTCACCGAGGAGCTCGAAGCTCTCGCGCGTCGACTCGAGACGGTCGAGCGCTCGGGATACGAGAGCGAGTTCGTCGAGCTCCGCAAGGCTGTGGCCGAGCTCGCAGCTCGTCCGTCCGGAGACCCGGCGCTCGCGCAACGCGTCGAGGAGCTCGCGCGGGAGGTCGAGGTGAACGCCGGGGCGACGCCACAACTCGAGGCGCTCGGCGCTCGGGTGGGTGAGCTCGCTCGTCAGGCAAAAGGGATCGGGCAGGTCGTGGATGGGCTGGCGGAGCTCGGACGCCGAGTGGAGGAGCTCGCAGGCAGGCCGACAGTGGACGCCGCCCGTATCGAGAAGGTGGAGCACGACCTCGCACGGCTGACGCCGGTCGCGGGTGCGGTCGACTCGCTTCGAGAGCGGATCGAAGGCGTCTCGCAGGAACTTCGGATGCCGGCCGCGGACCCGGCCGAGATCGAGCGCGTCGCGGCCAAGACGACGGCCCTGCAGGAGCAGCTGACCGAGCTCCGGAACCGACTCGACTCCATTGGCGAGCAGGCTGCCGAGGTAGACACCCGAGCCGAGATCGCTGCTCTCGGCGAGCGGGTCGAGAAGCTATCGGCGCGACCCGCCGGCGACCCATCGCTCGTGGCGCGCGTCGACGAGCTCGCCGCCGCGATCGAGTCTGCTGCAGGCGGCGACGAGCAGCTCCAGGAGCTGCGTGCCCGGCTCGATGCGGTCGAAGAGGCTGCGACCACGGAGTCGCCTGACGTCTACGGCCCGCGCCTCGAAGCGCTGGAGCGGAAGATCGACGGGTTGCGCGTCGACGACGCCGATGCCGGCACGAGCGCCGAAGTCGCCGAGCTTCGAGAGCGCGTTCGGTCCCTCGCGGCTGCCGTCGAGTCGTCCCCGGACGAGCCGCCGCAGCTCGACGAGCTGCGCGCGCGACTCGATGCGGTCGAAGAGGCTGCGACCACGGAGTCGCCCGACGTCTACGGCCCGCGCCTCGAAGCATTGGAGCGGAAGATCGACGGGTTGCGCGCCGACGACGCCGATGCCGGCACGAGCGCCGAAGTCGCCGAGCTTCGAGAGCGCGTTCGGGCCCTCGCGGCTGCCGTCGAGTCGTCCCCGGACGAGCCGCCGCAGCTCGACGAGCTGCGCGCTCGGCTCGATGCAGTCGAGAAGGCGACGACCGCCGAGACCACGGATGTGCACGGGCCGCGCATCGAGGAGCTCACGCGCCGGCTCGAGGAGACGGAGGCTCACACAACTGACCAGGCGAAGCGCGTCGACGAGCGGATTGACGAGCGCCTGGAGGCTCTCGACTCACGCCTCGGCATCGTCGAAGAGCTTCCGGCCAAGATCGACGCACTCGGAGAGCAGCTCACCGCTCACGAGAGCGGGCATGCGAAGAGCGTCCGCAAGGGTGATCTCACCGCCCTGCGCAACGATCTCGCCGAGCAGATCGGGAGCATGGAGGAGCGCTTCGGCGAGCTGGCGTCAGGTGCCCGCAAGGATCGCGAGAGCCTGGAACAGAAGATCGACGAGATCGTCGCTGCCGTGTCGGCCGAGGTCGGTGGGCAGCGAAGTGAGGTCGACGACCGGGTTTCTTCGGTCGAGCTGAGCGCGGAAGAGCTCCGCTCCGAGATTGCCGGGCTCCGAGGATCGTCCGCGGAGGACGAGGCTCGAAGCGTCGCCCTGGAAGCAGATCTGAAGCGTCACGGCGACAAGCTCGCCAAGCTCGAGAAGCTCGGGAAGCGACTCGCCGACGACATGCCTGCGGCGCCCAAGGACGTGACGCCCGAGCTCGACGAGATCCGTGGCGAGCTCGCTTCGCTCACAGCGCGGCTCGAGGGTGAGGACGCGATCACGGCAGCCGAGCTCGAGACTCTGAAGGCCGAGCTCGAAGGCCGGCTTCAGGCGGAGACTGCGCGCGCAGATGCTCAGCTTCGGGCGACGGAGGACGGACTGCAGGCCGGCCTGTCTTCACTGGGCGAGCGGCTCTCCGAAGCCGAGGCGACCTACTCCGAGGCCGGGGAGGCTCTTCGCGCTTCGATCGAGCGGCTCGGCGAGGCAATTGCTCAGGAGCACGCCGTCGAGCCGGATGTAGACATGAAAGTTGCCGACAAGTCGGCAGCCGTAGGCGAGCCCAAGGGGCCCTTCATCGCGTTCGTGCCCAACGGGAGCGGGTACAGCCTCCGGGAGCTGAACGGATTCGTTCCGGTCGTCGGCGAGCCGGTCCCGCTGCTGGAGGCCGACGGGCACTTCGTCGTCACTCGCATCGGGCGTTCGCCTCTTCCCTCCGACCCTCGGCGCTGCGCGTATCTCGAGCGGCGCGCCGAGGCGCTCGTCTCCGCGGACCGTGTCCCTTGATGGAGTGACGGAGTGGCCTCGTGGCGGCTCCGATAAACGAGTGGTGGGCAACCTCGCTCGCTCCCCGTTGCCTCGAGCGAGAGCGCCGGGGCCAGTGACAGGAAACCTGTGATGAGTGCCGTGCCGGACACGTCTCTCGGCCGCCGTACGATCGGGGAGATCCTTCTCGAGCACGGCTATGTGACCAAGGAGCAGATCGCCGAGGCGACCGCGCTGCAGGCCGAGTCCGGTCGTCCGCTAGGGCAGATCCTCGTCGAGTCCGGGAGCATCACGCGCCTCGAGCTCGCGAGCGCGCTCGCGGAGCAGTGGTCCGACTCCGGGGCGCCGATCGCCCCTCCGGCGGGCATGTCTCCGCTATCGGGCACGCAGCCGCCCGCGGACGGTCCCGAACCGCGCCCGCCGCCCGCCGCCGCACCCCTCCCCGACCAGTCGGAGCTGCGATCGCGCATCGAGACCCTCGAGGCCGAGGTCGAGAGGCTCGAGGTCGTCGAGGCGCAAGTCGAGCGGCTGAGCGCCGCCGACGAGATCGACCTCACCGCGCCCTTGCGGGCTGAGGTCGGCGAGCTCGCCCAGCGCCTTTCGACCACCGAGCCGGCCCTCGAAGAGATCGCGCGCCGCCTCGACTTCCTTGTCGTGGAGCGCGCCGACGACCCTCGTGTCGAACATGTTTCGGAAGCGATGGCCGAGCTCCAGGAACGCGTCACGTTGCTCTCCCAGCGTGTCGAGACCGCTGCCGAGCGTTCGAGCGACGCCGCCGTCGACGCCGGTGCTGCACTCGAGAAGCTGCGTGACGAACTCGCGGCGCTCGGTGCCAGGGTTACCGATCTGTCCGCGAGCGACGACGTCGATCAGCTGCGGGCGCTCGTCGAGACTCTGAGCGAACGACCGCTACGCGACCCCGACCTCGCTGCGCAGATCGAGGACCTTCAGGCCGTCGTCGAGAGCCTGACGGAGCGTTCCGGCAAGGATCCCGATCTCGTCGCACAGATCGAGGACCTGCAAGCGGTCGTCCAGAGGCTTGACGAGCGACCGGGCCGCGACCAGGAGCTGATCGCGCAGGTGGACACACTTGCGCTGCGAATGGCCGAGCTCGGCGACCGCGTTGACGTGCTGGGCGCCGGTGTCCAGAGCTTCTCGGGCGACGCAGACGCGCTGCACGAGCTACAGGGTGCCCTTGCGGAGCTCACGCAGCGCCCCCTCGCAGACCCGGCGATCGAACGTCGTGTGGACGAGCTGGTCGCTCTCGTCGACGACCTCGCCCGGAGGCCTGCGTCCGACCCAGCAGTCGAGCGTCGTGTGGACGCGCTGGTCGAGGTCGTCGACGAGCTAGTGCAGCGACCGGCCGTCGACGAGGTCGCGCAGCAGAGGATGGAAGAGATCGCCGCCGCCTTCGACGGGCTGCGTGCCAGCGTCGATGCGCTCGCTGAGAAGCCTGCCGGAGATCCCGCGCTGGACGAGAAGCTGTGGGAGATCACCAGTCGGCTCGAGGCGGTGGAGCGTGCGGAGGGCTTCGATGTCCTCCGGGCCCAGATCGCCGAGCTCGCGGAGCTCGCTTCGCGTCCGGCTGTGGATCCCGCTCTCGTGCAGCGACTCACCGAGCTCGAGCACCGCCTGGACGCCGTGCCGGGTGACGACGTGCTGGAACGTCTCGACTCGGACGGCCGCTCGCTCGGCTTCCGGATCGACGGAGTGGTCGCGCGCCTCGACGAGATGGCGACGACGATCGAGGAGGCAGGGACATCCCAGGTCTCGCGCGAAGCGTGGGACGAGGCACGGTCGCTGATCACCTCCCGGCTCGAGGTCGAGGCCGAGATGTCCACTCGGCTCGAGCAGCTCGAAGAACGACTTGCGGAACTCGCGTCGTCCGAAAACGGAGCCGCGCCTGCGGGGCAGACCGCACCCGACCCTGAGCTCGAGCAGCGGTTCACGGCGCTCGCATCCCGGATGGATCAGCTCGCGAACCAGGTCGCAGGCTCCGGCCGGCGCGCCGCACCGAGCGGCGAGGCCGGCGAAGGCGCGAGCGAAGAAGACGAAGGTGTCGCCGTAGCAGGCGGCGCGAACCACTTGACACTCGAACGCGACGTCGAGCACGTGCTCATGGCGATCGAGCGTCTCTCGGTTCATCTCGGAGCCCACGAGCGTGCGTTGACGGAGCTGATGGGCGCTGGCGGGATCGTCGCGCAGGTGCGGGAGCTCTCCGCTCGCGTCGGCGACCTGGAGACCTACGGCGGAGGCGGCGGCGGCGGAGGGGGCGATGGAGGCGGAGCCGAGATGCGCGCCGAGCTCCGCGGGCTCATGCGCCGGCTCGAGGAAGCCGAGGCGTCTCAGAAGAGCGACCGCGAGCGCGTCATCGACCAGCTCGAGAAGGCCGCGGGAGCGATCGACTGGCGCCTGCAGCGGCTCGAGACCGCGCGCTCGGACGAGCCGAGCACCTAGCCTCTTCACGTCCTCACCGCGTTCGAGAGAAGCCCGACGGCGGTGGCCGGAGCGGCGATGCCTGAAACCGGAAGGGAGACCGTTGTCGGTTCGAGAGCGAGCGACTGGACCTAACCGACACTTTCAAACTTCTCGGAGCCACTCAGAGAGCTACTCGCTTCTCTGTTGTCCCAACGTGCTGGCGATCAGCGACGCCGGAACACGATCGGGACCACCTGCGTCGGCCCAAAGAGCTTTCGGAGCGGCTACCAGCCCGCGGGCCGCGCGATGTAGACCGTGGTTCCGAGCCCGGGGAGCTTGTCGATGACGAGGTTGCCCCTCGGCGTCACGACTCGTCCGTCGGCAAACACATGGAGCTTGCGGCCCGACAGACCCGGAACCGTGAAGGAGGCGCTGGCGGGCGAAGTCGACGTATTGGCCGCGATCACGTACAGCGCTCCGTTGTGCCTGCGGGCGCTCACGCGGACCGGGCTCGACGGTGACCATGTGGCGTTCACGACCGGCGCGAGCAGCGCGGGGGCGAGCGCCGCGATCTCGCGGTTCACGCGTCGGACCTCGTTCCTGATGTCCTCGGCCCAGTAGTCCGGGAAGTAGCCGATTCCACGCGCGCCGCCCGCGATGGCGAGCCACGTCTCGGCGCGAACGACTGCGGGCGTCGGATCCTGGTTCGCGCGACAGTGCTCCATCGGCCCGGCTTCGATCCACTGGAACGTCGGCTTGCCCTTGGCGAGCGCGACGATCTCGCGCTGCATCCAATAGACGTTGTCTATCTGCTCGAGCGAACACCGGACCTCGACGGGATACGTGTCGAAGCCGATGACGTCGGCGGTCTCGAAGAGACCCGGGTAGATGTCCTTGCCGTGCGGGCCGGCCGCGGCGTTGACGGAAAACTTGTCGGTGAGCGTGAGGAAGGTGACCCGCCCGTCCGCTTTGGGCTTCGGAAGCTTGTCGGCTCCCCCGATCGCCACATCTGCCTCGTCCGGCAGGTGCCAGCCCAGGTGCGCCGCCCCCGAGAGCCCAGGCTTGCTCGCGTCAGTCGTCGACGGAGCGCGCCCGCCGAGATACTTGAACTGGTCGTCCGGGTTCACGCAGCTCACGCCCAGGAACACGTTGATCCCCGCGCCCATGCTCGTCGGGACGTAGGTCGGGCACTGCCGCCAGACCATCCGCGGGAAGAATGCGACGCCGTTGACGCGCAGAGGTGCCGAGGCGCCGGCGGGAGGCACCGGCGGGAGGGGCGCGCCGCTCGACCCGCCGGGCGGCTTTACACCCGGTGGAAGCTTGGGGCCGCCGATGAACGGCGTGAGCGAGCCGGGATCCGAGGTCGCACCTTCGGCAGGGTTTGCCGTCGCGACGAGGGAAGACGGCCAGGGATCCGTGCGGAACGTGCCGCGATCCTCGGACTGGAGGCCGTTGCGAAAGCGGGCGACGAGGCGGAAGCGATACGTCGTCGCGGGCTCGAGCCCGGAAATCGTCGTCCTGTCCACGGCTGCCTGGCGGACGACGGTCTGGGGCGACCAGATTCCGTAGCGGTCGTCGAGGCCAACCTCGACCACCACGCGGGCCGACTCCTCGACGCGCCACTTCACGACTGCGGCGAACGAGCCGGTCTGGACGGATACGGCAGTCGGACCCGAAGTCTGGGCAGCCTGCACACTGCCGGACGCGAGCACCGTGACGGCGCAAAGCGCGAGCAGGAGCAGGGCCGCTGAGCGTCGCAGCATGGGATGAGTGTCGGCACCCGCAGATCGGCGAGCCTCCCTCGAACGAGGGAAGGCCGGGAGGCGGCGATGTCACCCCTCAGAGGGAAGGCGTGTTGCCTGTACCGCCAGCCGTGCCTCGAGCTCGTACGGATTTCGGGTGTACCTCGTGGTCGCCCACTTCCAGGCCACGTCGATGCGGCGTTGCTGCCCCTGCCAGATGTGGCAGAGCTCATGAGTGACGAGGTCGTCAGAGGCGTCAGGCCGCTTCAGCGCGATCGTCCGCCAGAACGCGTAGCCCGAGTAGCGGCGGAAGCCGGGGACGCGGAAGAGCCACGGCGCGACGACGATCCGCACGCGCTCGACGTTCACGGGCCGCGGGTAGTAGTCGAGCCGATCCAGCCTCGCCTTGGCGCGGGCGAGAGCCGCGGCGAGTGCGGGGTCAGTCACTCAGCGTGGGCGTGAGCACGAGCACCGCGCTCCCGTCCTGCGTCTGCACGAGATTCGTCTGGTACTGGCGCCTGAGCGTGGTGCGGTCGATGACGGCCTGCTCGTCCGCCGCGATCTCCCCGACGCCCGGCGTCAGGGGCGCGGTCAGCGTGCGTGAAAGCGGCCGGTCGAGCTGCGGCTGGAGATCGGACTCCGCGAGGAACACGGCGTTGGACGTCTGCTCGCCTTGCCGCTGAGGAAGGAGGACCAGGACGGACTCGATCTCATCCAGGTACCTGAAGGAGTAGAGCGCCAGCTCGAGTGCCTGCCGTCGGAGCAGCTGCCCGCGCGCGGTCGACGGCTGCCCTTCCTCGATCGTGCAGCTCGCCCCGCGCGACTCGCACAGCGAGTACATGACGGCTCGTCGGGCGTCGACCGCATCGACGTCGTCGAGGCTCGTGGCCTTTGACGACCCGCTGCCCTGGACTGCGATCGCGGGCACCTGGAAGACGGCGCCGTTCTCCCCGGTGGCCATCGGTGGGCCTGAATACGTGACCGTCGCGAGTTCGTGCCCGCTGGGGAGGCGATACGTGTCCGCGACGCGATCCGCGATCTGCGCGGCCTTCCCCTCCGTGCTTCCCGTCGGCTGCCACTCCGACCACGGCGCCGAAGCTTCCGGGCCGCCGCGACTTCCGAGGACGAGCGCTGCCCCGATCGCGGCTCCCGCGATCGCGGCGAGGATCACGTACAGGACCGCGAACCTGCGTCGGTAGGCCGAACGCCTCGCCCGCTCCGCACGGGACGGGACCGCGGTCGGCACAGCAGTCTGACCCGGAGCGGTCGCGCTCGCCGCGTTAGCAGCCTTGCGATTCATGCCGTTGTCCCTCACGTCGTCGGCCATGCGCTCTCGTCCGAGAGATCGACCTCCGGGATCTCGAGCTTCGAAGTCTCGAGCAAGTCGAGGAGCTCGTCGCCGAAGAGCTCGCGCCGGGCCTCCAGCACGTCTGCGATGTGCTCGACCGAGTCGCGGTTCGCAACGATGAGATGGTGGGCCGCAACATAGGCCTGCCCGAGGAGCTGGGCGACGATCGGGCGCTTGTCGCCGTCGCTGAGCACCCCTGCTATCGGGTTCTCGCTGAAGGGGCCGCCGGCACTCGTGCGGTTCATGATCTGGTAGCCGATCTTCTCGAAGCGCTTGAGGATTCGCTCCTGCGCCTCTTCCCGGCTCTCGCCCTTCTCGGGCGTGACCTCGAACGGCTGTGGCCCCATCGCCGACGCCCCGACCATGTACGCGGCCTGTGCGGTTGCGCTGGCGACGTCCCCGCCGACACCGTTCGAGTTCTCCCCGTAGAACACCCGCTCCGCGGCCATGGCCCCGAGGGCCCAGACGAGCCGCGCGAACTCCTCGCTGCGGAAGCGGCTGAAACGCTCCTCCTTCTCGAGCGCCTGATGGTGGCCGAGCGAGGCGCCGCGCATGCGAATCGAGAGCCTCGTCGACTCGGCTCCCTTCAGGTATACGTGGCCGGCGGTCGCATGTCCGGCCTCGTGGATCGCTACCGCCCGCGTTTCTTCGGGGACGTACTCGACCCCGACTGCGGTCCCGGCTTCGAGGGTCGTCATCGCGTCGACGAGGTCGTCCCAGGCGAACGAGTCGCGACCCGAGTGGTGTGCGATCGTGAGCGCCATCGACGTGACCTGCTCGATCATCGCCGGCGAGTAGCCGTTCGTGACGCGCGCGATCTCCTCCCGGCGGTGCTCGGTGTCGAGCTCGCGGTCGTGGGCGACCCTTCCTATGTACAGCTCGAGGATGTCGAGCCGATCCTGCTTCGTCGGCGTGCGGAACCAGACATGGCGACCCATGCGGCCCGGACGCGTGAGCGCAGGATCGAGCCGGTCGACGGGCACGTTCGTCGCACCGATGAAGTAGATCTGCTCCTTGCGCGGGCGAGCCGCCGGGATCCGCAGCGATTTCCCACCGACCCGGCGCGGGACGATGTAGATCGAGTCGAGCAGCGTGTTGGTCTTGTTCGTGAAGAACTTCCTGAGGGCCGGCGGGTTGTCGATGCCGTCCATGACCACGAGCAGCTGGTTGAGCGCGAGGGAGCCTCCTGATCCCATGCCGCCCGGGAAGACGAACTCGAGAAGGCCGTTCATGCGGCCGTACAGGCCCAATCCTCTCGCCTGAGGGGCGCGCTCCGCGAAGAGCCGCTCACGCCACTGGCGGTTCTCGAGGATGAGGTCGCCGGAGTGGTTCAGCGCTCCGCTCGGCCCGTAGAACAGAAGCTCGTGTACGTTCACCGGCCCGTGCGCGCCGGCGCCTCCGCCGAAGCCGGGGTTGAGCACGTTCCTGCGCATGCCGACCGCGTCGATCTCGTCGATGAAGACGATGCACTGGCCGCCCCACTTCTTCGCAAGACGCTTCGCGCGCCGGGCGAGGATGCGGACCACGATCGCGTCGATCCCGATGAACGTCGCCGCGAAGCCCGAGCCCGGGATCGAGATGAACGGGGAGTTGAAGCCGGTGGCCAGCGCCTTCGCGAGCATCGTCTTCCCGGTTCCGGGTGCGCCGAGGAAGAGCAGGCCGCGCTCCCGCTTGCCGCCTGCACGCTCGAAGGCATCACCCGATTGCCAGATCGCGACCACGCGCCGCACCTCTTCCTTTGCCTCCACCTGGCCGCGGACATCGGCGAGCCTGACTCCCCACTCGGCGTCGCCAGGCTCGAAGGACTGGATCTGCGAGAGGTTCATGATCAGCAGAGGCCCGAAGAGGATCAGGAAGTTCATGACGAGGAAGAAGGGCAGCGCCACGAGCAACGGGAGGACCTGGACGAGGTACGCGGGGTCGAGGAGGACGAAGAAAACGAGGTAGATCCCGATGCCGATCAGGACGGACCAGATGGCGAACTTCAGCCAGAACCGCCAGAACCAGACGCGCCGGCGCGCGACGACGTCCTCCTCGCGGAGCTGCGGGCTCTCCAATCCGAAGAGGCTCGGGCGCGGGATGAGCCGATGGAGGACCAGGTCGACGAAGCCTCGGAAGACCACGACGCAGAGGAGCGCTGCGAGCATCGACCAGAGCCAGGACCAGCCCTGTGTCTGGTTGAACCAGACGACGAGCGCCGGCGTCATCAGGAGCGCGACCGCGGTCGCGGCCCACGTCAGGCGGCGCCACTGGCCGGCAAGCTCGGACGAGAGCTCGCTCTGCCGGATCCCCGAAAGGTCCTGGGCGTCGGACGCCATTCAGGTGTTCCGACGCCGAATTCGCGTTCGAGTTGGCATCTACTCGTGCGCTTCGAGCTCAGCGCGCCCGGACGCGGCTGGTAGCGTCGGCGCGATGAGCAACGCGACACTGCACACGAGCGAGGGGCCGGTCGAGATCGAGCTCTTCCCGGGCGAAGCCCCGAAGACGGTCGAGAACTTCACGAAGCTGGCCGGCGAGGGGTACTACGACGGTCTCGTCTTCCACCGCGTCATCCCGGATTTCATGATCCAGGGCGGATGCCCTCTCGGTGACGGGACGGGTGGGCCAGGCTACGAGTTCGAGGACGAGTTCAATGAGCACCGCGTCGTGCGCGGCGCTCTCGCGATGGCGAACTCCGGCCCGAACACGAACGGCTCCCAGTTCTTCATCGTCACGGCCGACGACTGCTCGTGGCTCGACGGTAAGCACACGGTGTTCGGCCGCGTGACGTCGGGCCAGGACGTCGTCGATCGCATCTCGCACGTCGATCGGGACGGACGGGATAGCCCGCTCGAGCCCGTCGTCATCGAATCGATCGATCTCGGCTGACCCTGTGTCGTGGGGGCGAGACATGTCTCGCCCCTACGTCTAGGCTCAGGCCGTGGACCTGGACGGCAGGACAGCGATCGTCACGGGGGCCTCGAGCGGCATCGGCGCAGTGACGGTCCGAAAGCTCCGCGAGGCGGGCGCGCGCGTGGTGGGTGGCGCGCGGCGGGTGGAGCGCATCGAAGCCGACCTTGCGCTGCCGCTCGACGTCACCGACGAGGAGTCGAGCGCCGCGTTCGTCGTTCGCGCGGCATCTGAGCTCGGCGGCATCGACATCCTCTTCAACAATGCTGGCCTCGCGCTGGGGCGCTACCCGTTCTGGGAGTCCACCGAGGAGGACGAGGCGACAGTCCTGCACACGAACGTCGACGGCGTCATGCGGATCACGAGGCTGTGCCTCCCCCACATCCGCGACGGTGGGCACATCGTCTTCATGGGTTCCGTCGCCGGGCGCCAGGCGTACCAGAACGCCGCCTCGTACATCGCTGCGAAGTTCGGGCTGCGCGGCTTCGTATACGCGCTTCGCGAGGACCTACTCGGCCGCCCGATTCGCATCACGACGGTGGACGCGGGCCTGACGCAAGGGACCGAGTTCTCGCTCGTGCGCTTCCGGGGTGATGCCGAGACTGCGAAGTCCGTGTACGAAGGCGTCGACCCGCTGACCCCCGACGACGTCGCCGACTGCGTTCTGTTCGCGCTCACTCGGCCGCTCCACGTCAACGTCGACGAGATCGTGCTCAAGGCTCTGGCCCAGTCGAGCGGGGGCAGGATCCTGCGTCGCGAGGATTGATCCCGTGCTGACGATTCTCGAGGGCTCGACCTTCTGCCTGAGCGACGACCTCGGCGACGTCGACGGGGAGACATCCGGGTTCTTCGCCTGGGACACACGCTTCCTCTCGCGGCTCGTCCTGCGTGTCGACGGAGCCCGACCCCTCCCGCTCTCTGCCGGCCGGCTCAAGCACTTTGCGGCCGCCTTCTACCTCCGGAACCCTCGCGTGAACGGATTGCCGGGCGACTCGCTCTCGATCTCGCGCCAACGGTTCGTCGGCACGGGGCTGCAGGAGCGGATCGCGGTGCGGAACGAGAGCATGGAGCGCCTCGCGTTCGAGCTGTCGCTCGAGCTCGGCGCGGACTTCGCGGACATCATCTCCGTAAAGCAGCACGACTTCGCGCTCGGCGACCCGGAGCATGCACCGGTGCTGCCGTCGCCCGCCTCCGCGACACGTGAATCGGCGAACGGCGCGATCCTGTTCGCGGAGCCAGGCGGGGATGCAAGCACGCGGGTCGTGCTCTCGCGCGATGCCAGCATCGACGGTGGCAAGATCGTCTTCCCGCTCGCGCTCGACCCGCACGAGAGCTGGGACCTCCGCGTCGACGTCCTTCCCTCCCTCGGCGGCGAGCAGCCGGCGGAGATCGTCTCCGCGGTCGAGCGTCTCGACGACGAGCTCGAGGTCCTGAGCGACGTCGTCGAGGCGTGGACGCTGCGGGTACCGAAGCTGCGCGGCGGCTGGGAGTCCTTGCGGCGCGCCTTCGACCAGTCGGTGGCGGACCTGGCCGCGCTCCGCATCCGCTCGGGCCCGGAGCGGAGGCCGCTCTTTGCCGCCGGAATGCCGTGGTTCATGACCGTTTTTGGACGCGATACGGCGATCACGTCGCTCCAAACCCTCCTGCTCGGTCCCGAACTTGCTGCCGGAGCGCTCGACGTCCTGGCGCAGCTGCAGGCGACGACCGACGACGCCGCGATCGACGCCGAGCCGGGCAAGATCGTCCACGAGGTCCGGAACGGCCGTGCCGCGGACACCTGGTTCTCGCAGTACTACGGCTCGGTCGACTCGACGCCGCTCTTCCTCGTGCTGCTCGCCGAGACGTTCCGCTGGACCGACGACACGACGCTCGTAACACGCCTTCGGGAGCCGGCGCTGCGGGCACTGGAGTGGATCGACCGCCACGGCGACAGTGACGGCGACGGCTTCGTCGAGTACCGACGGCGCACCGAGCGTGGGCTGGAGAATCAGTCGTGGAAGGACTCGGGCGACTCCCAGCGGTTCCACGACGGCCGCATGGCCGCTTCGCCGATTGCGCCTGTCGAGGTGCAGGGCTACGTCTACGACGCGAAGCGCGGGCTCGCGGAGATCGCGCGTCAAGCGTGGCGGGACGCGGATCTCGCCGACCGCCTCGAGCAAGAGGCCGAGCAGCTGCGCGCCCGCTTCGAAGAGGCGTTCTGGGTCCCCGACCGTGGGGGCTTCTACGCACTCGCCCTCGACGGCGAGAAGCGCCAGGTCGACTCGCGCTGCTCCAACATGGGCCACCTGCTCTGGAGCGGGATCGTCTCTCCGGAACGTGTGGATGCCGTCGCTGACCAGCTCCTCTCGGAGGGTCTGTGGTCCGGGTGGGGCATCCGCACGATGGCGAGCGACGAGGCTGCGTTCAACCCGTTGAGCTACCACAACGGAACCGTCTGGCCGCACGACTCGGCCCTCGCGGCCTGGGGGCTCGCCAGGCACGGACACGTCGAGGCCGCCAGGCGCGTCGCGCGAGCTCTGATCGAGGCCGCCGGTCACTTCGCATGGTCGCTGCCGGAGGTCTTCGCGGGCTTTGCACGCGCCGAGACGCCGTTCCCGATCGCGTACCCGACCGCCGCGCGACCCCAGGCCTGGGCGGCGGGCACGCCGGTCCTGCTCGTCCGAGTCCTCCTCGGCCTCGAGCCCGACCGTGCACACCAGCGGCTCGTCACGACCGTCGAGGACGAGCTTCCGAGCTGGCTCGACGGCCTCCGGCTCGAGGGAGTGCGCGCGTTCGGGCGCTCCTGGACGGTTGCGGTCGAGCGTGGCAGTGTCACGATCAGCGAAGGCCCCTGATGAACATCGGAATCATCTGTCCGCCCTGGTTTCCCGTGCCCCCGGAGGCATACGGGGGGACGGAGCGCGTGGTCGCGCTGCTCGCGGACGGCCTCGTCGATGCCGGCCATGACGTGACGCTCTTCGCGTCGGGGGACTCCCAGACGCGGGCGCGTCTCGAAGCGGTCTTTCACACCGCACCGAGCGAGTGGATCGGCCACACGTACTGGGAGCTCCAGCACACGCTGCACGCGTTTCGCAAGGCCGGCGAGTTCGACGTGCTCCACGACCACACGGGCATGCTCGGGCTGGCGTTCGGCGGCCTCGTCGACGTGCCGTTCTGCCACACGGTGCACGGCCCGCTCGACGGACAGCCGGGAAGGCTCTACGAGCAGATCCTCGATCTCGCGCCCCAGGCCAAGCTGATCTCGATCTCGATGAACCAGCGGAAGCCGAAGCCGGGGCTCCCCTGGATCGCAAACTGCCCGAACGCGCTCGACCTCTCCATGTATCCATTTCGCCGGAAGCCGGGCGGCGAATATCTCGTCTTCCTCGGTCGCATGAGCCCGGACAAGGGCGCACACCGCGCGCTCGCCGTCGCCCTCGAGACGGGTCTGCCGCTGAAGATCGCTGCGAAATGCCGCGAGCCGCTCGAGATCCGCTACTTCGACGAGTTCATCCGCCCGCATCTCGGCGACTCGATCGAGTACGTCGGAGAGGTGGGCCATGCCGACAAGGTCGAGCTCCTGATGGGCGCGCGGGCGCTCATCTCGCCGATCGACTGGGAGGAGCCGTTCGGGCTGATGATGATCGAGGCCATGGCCTGCGGCACGCCCGTCATCTCGACGCGTCGCGGGGCCGTTCCGGAGATCGTCGACCACGGCCGCACCGGGGTCGTCGTCGACAACTACCGCGAGATGGAGGATCCCGCCGCACTGGAGCTTGCCGACTCACTCGATCCCGTCGTGATCCGGCGTGAGGTCGAGGAGCGGTTCTCGCCGGAGCACATGGTCGCCGACTACGTCGCGGCCTACGAAGCGACCATCGCTGCCACGAACGGCGCGTGAGGCTGCGGTCGGCGTACGACCGCGAGATCTTCGGTCTCGCGCTCCCGGCGCTCGGAGCTCTCGCCGCGGAGCCGCTCTATCTCCTCGTCGACACGGCCATCGTGGGCCACCTCGGCCGCGCGCAGCTCGCGGCGCTCGGGATTGCGTTCGCCGTTCTCGGGGGCGTCTTCGCGATCTTCAACTTCCTCCAGTACGGCACGACCGCGCAGGTCGCGCGCGCGGGCGGGGCCGGAGAGGCGGAGACCGCACGCCGGCTCGGTGCGCAGGCGGTCTGGCTCTCGCTCGCCTTCGGCGTGGGCGTTGCCGTACTCGTGGCCGTGCTCGCGGAGCCGCTCGTCGCGCTGATGGGCGGCGAGGGCGATGCCGCCGAGTACGCGGTCACATACCTGAGAATTGCCGCTGTCGGGCTTCCGGCTGCCTTTCTCGCGCTCGGCGGTCAGGGCTATCTGCGCGGGATCTCCGACCTGCGCACGCCGCTCGTCATCCTCGTGTCCGCCAACGTTCTGAACCTGATCCTCGAGGTGCTCTTCGTGTACGGC
This sequence comes from uncultured Actinomycetes bacterium, assembly GCA_963736295.1. Taxonomy (GTDB): domain Bacteria; phylum Actinomycetota; class Thermoleophilia; order Gaiellales; family Gaiellaceae; genus GMQP-bins7. Next base: position 1,277,145 of record CAVTOH010000004.1, on the reverse strand, counting down.
TTCGGCTGGGGGATCGAAGGCTCGGCGTGGGGGACGGCGATCGCGCAGCTCGCGATGGGCGCGGCGTTCGTCGTCGCGATCCTGCTGGGGATGCGGCGGGACGAGCTCCTGCCGCGCCTCGCGCTCGCGCGGCGCGTCCTCTCGCTGGGGAAGTGGATCTTCATCCGCACGGCCGCGCTCATGTCCTCGTTCGTCCTCGCAGGCGCGGTCGCGGCGCGCTTCGGCGATGCCTCGATCGGCGCGCACCAGGTTGCGTTCCAGCTCTGGATCTTCCTCGCGCTCGTTCTCGATGCGATTGCGATTGCCGGCCAGATCATCGTCGGCCGCGAGCTGGGCGCCGGGAAGACGGAGGACGCGTACGCCGCGAGCCAGAGGATGATCTGGCTCTCGGTCGCGCTCGGTGGTCTCTTCGCCGCGCTCATGCTGGTGCTCGCGGGCGTGCTCCCGAGGATCTTCACCGGTGACGCCTCCGTGCTCGACGAGGCGGCGCTGCTGTGGCCGCTGTTCGCGCTCATGCAGCCGTTCAACGGGGCCGTGTTTGCGCTCGACGGAATCCTCATCGGGGCCGCGGACGGGCCGTTCCTCGCCGCGTCGATGGTCGTCGCCTTCGTCGTGTGCGCCGCGATTCTCGTGCTCACGCTCGCGGAGGACTGGGGGATCCGCGGCGTGTGGGCAGCACTCGTCGTGCTGATCCTCGTGCGGCTGGTACTCATGAGCGCACGCTTCCGCCGCGGCCGCTGGCTCGTCACGGGATGGGCGTGACTAGTCGGTGACGAACCGGTAGCCCATCCGGGCCTCGGTGAGGAAGTAGCGCGGCCTCGCCGGATCGGGCTCAAGCTTCTTGCGGATCTGCGCCAGGTAGACGCGGAGGTAGTTCGTCTCCTTCTCGTACTGCGGCCCCCAGACTTCCTGGAGAAGCTGGCGCTGGGTCACGAGTCGCCCCGGGTTTTTCACCAGCACCTCGACGAGATGCCACTCCGTGGGCGTGAGCCGGACCTCGCCGGCCGGGGTCGTCACCCGCTTCTGTGCGAGATCGACCGTGAAGTGCTCGGTCACCACGACCGCTTCTTCGTCCCCCGGAGTCGCCCGACGCAGTGCCGCTCGAAGGCGCGCAAGGAGCTCGTCCATGCCGAACGGCTTGGTCACGTAGTCGTCGGCGCCCGCATCGAGCGCCTGGACCTTGCTGCGTTCGGTTTCGCGGACGGAGAGCACGACGATCGGCACGGACGTCCATCCCCGCAGGCCGTGGATGACGTCCACGCCGTCGATTCCCGGGAGGCCCAGGTCGAGGATCACGAGATCCGGGTGCTTCCGGGCTGCGAGCACGAGAGCGGCTTCGCCGGTCGGCGCGAGATCCACCTGGTAACCCCTGGCCTTCAGGTTCGTCCCGAGAGCGCGCAGGAGCTGAGGCTCGTCGTCGACGACGAGGATCCGCGCGGCTGCAGTCATCCCGCTGCCCGCAGGCGAAGGACGACGGTGAGACCGCCGCCCGGGGTGTCCTCGACCTCGACCTCGCCGCCCATCGCCTCGACGAATCCCTTGGCGACGGCGAGCCCGAGACCCACTCCTTCGCCTTGCGCGGAGTCACCAAGCCGCTGGAAGGGGACGAAGAGCCTGGCCTGCTCGTCGGGAGGAACGCCGGGTCCGCGATCGACGATGCGAACGTCGACGACGGCGTCGACCGCCCCGGCGGTGACACGTGCCTGTGAGCCGGGAGGGGAGAAACGGATCGCGTTGGCGATGACGTTGGCGAGCGCCCGCTCGAGGAGCCCGACATCGGCGACCACGCGTGGGAGCGACTCCGACACGTCGATCTCGATCGTGCCGTCCTCTACGCCGACGCTTCGGAGAGCGGCGGGAAGCACCTCCTCGAGCCCAACCGGGGCGGTGGTGATCTCCAGCGCGCCTGCCTGCAGGCGGCTCATGTCGAGCAGGTTGCCGACTAGGGCGTTCAGGCGATCGGTCTCCTCGTCGATCGTGAGGAGGAACTCCCGTTCCGCCTCGGGTGTCCAGGTGACGTCGCGCTGGAGCAGGCTCGTCACCGATGCCTTCACTGCCGCGATCGGCGTCCGGAGATCGTGTGAGACCGCTGACAACAGGGCCGCGCGAAGCTCGTTCGCCGCGGCGAGCGAGCCGGCGACGCCCGCCTCTGCCTCGAGCTCTCCGAGCTCCACGGAGGCCGCGAGCTCCTTCGCAAACGCGTCGAGCACTCGCTGGTCATCGCTTCGAATCGGCGGTCCCGTGAGCGCGAGCACGTGCTCGTCGTCGAGCTCGATTGTCAGCGAGCTCGCCTCGGGGCTCTCCGGAACACGCGAGCCACTCGCCGCCTCGACCAGCCAGCCGCTCTCGGAGCGGTGGAGAACAGCCGCGCCGTCGAGGCCGAGAATGCGCTGCAGGCTCTCGAGGACGGTCGCCGCGGGGGACGCACCCGCAAGGCGCAGGAGCGCCTCGGCTTCGGCGCGCGCACGGCGGCCCTCTGTTGCTCTCCGGGTCGCAAGCGCGACGAAGGAGCTGACGATCGCCGCGATCGCCAGGAATACCGCGAGCGCGAGGATGTTCTCGCCCGAGCTGATCGTGAGCGTGTAGAGCGGTGGGACGAAGTACCAGTTGACAAGCAGGGAGCCGCCGATTGCTGCGGCGAGCGCCGGCCAGAGGCCACCGACCGCCGAGACGAGCACGACGAGGAGCAGGAACAGGAGCATGACGCTCGGCAGGCCGACCTCGTCCCGCAGCAGCGCCAGCACCCAGGTCAGGAGTGGGAGCGCCAGCCCCGCGAGCACGAAGCCGAGCACGACGCGCCGGCGTGGAAGCGTGGCCGGTCGCCGAGTACGAGGGACGACGAACGCCTCCTCGGAGGCCATGTCGGGATGGCTCACCACGTGGACGTCGACGCCGACTCCCGACTCGCGGATCACGCGTCCGATCACGGAGCCCCTGGTCAAGCGCTGCCAGCGCGAGCGGCGGCTCGCGCCCATGACGATCTGCGTCACGTTCAGCCGTCGTGCGGAGTCGAGAAGGGCGGCGCCGACATCGGCGCCGACGACCTCGTGGTAGGTGCCTCCTAGCTCTCCGAGCAGCTTGCGCTGACGCTCGAGCAACGCTGCGGAAGGAGCTGCGAGGCCGTCCTGCGGAATGACGTGGACCCCGACGAGATCGCCCTTGGACCGCTGGGCGATCCGGGCGGCGCGACGGATGAGCCGGTCCCCGTCCGCCGACCCCGTCAGCGCGACGAGGATGCGCTCCCTGGTCTCCCATGGCTCGGCGATCCCATGACGCTCGCGGTAGTCCGCGAGCGCCTCGTCCACCTGATCCGCGAGCCACGCCAGAGCGAGTTCGCGAAGCGCCGTCAGGTTTCCGGGGCGGAAGTAGTTGGCGAGCGCCGTGTCGATCCGCTCCGGCGGATACACGTCGCCGCGGGCGAGGCGGTTGCGCAGGGCCAACGGAGTGAGGTCGACGAGTTGGATCTCGTCCGCCCGGCGGACGACCGCGTCCGGGATCGTCTCGTGCTGCCTGACGCCCGTGATCTGCTCGACGACGTCGTTCAGCGATTCGAGGTGCTGGACGTTCATGGTCGAGAGCACGTTGATGCCCGCCTCGAGCAGCTCCTCCACGTCCTGCCAGCGCTTCTCGTTCCGCGAGCCGGGGACATTCGTGTGCGCGAGCTCGTCGACCAGTGCGACCTGTGGCTTCTGGGCGAGCACTTCGTCGACGTCCATCTCCTCGAAGACGCCGTCGCGGTAGCGGATCTCCTTTCGTCGTACGACTTCGAGGTCGCCGATCTGCGCCGCGGTCTTCTGTCGTCCGTGGGTCTCGACGAAGCCTACGACGACGTCCTCGCCGTAGTCGCGGCGGCGGCGGCCTTCGTTCAGCATCGCGAACGTCTTGCCTACGCCGGCCGCCGCCCCGAGGTAGATCCGGAGCGTTCCTCGCGCCATTGCTACAGCGTGACGCCTACGAGGTCGCGGCGTCGAGGGCCAGGTTGAGCTCGAGGACGTTCACGCCGGTCTCGCCGAGGAAGCCGAGCGACTGCCCGTCCGTCCGATCGTCGACGAGTGCGAGAACCTCGGGCAGCGGCATGCCGCGCACGCGTGCGATCCGCGGCGCCTGCAGGCGTGCGTTCTCGGGCGAGATGTGCGGGTCGAGGCCCGAGCCGGACGATGTCACAGCGTCGACCGGAACCTCGTCGCCCGCTGGGAGCCCGTTCAGCTCGCGGTAGGCGGCGACACGCTCGGCGACTGCGCTCAGGAGATCTTCGTTCGTTGGGCCGAGGTTGGATGCGGAGCTCGATGCTCCGTCGTAGCCGTCTCCGGCGGCGGAAGGCCGGGGATGGAAGTAGCGCTCGTCTTCGAAGAGCTGACCGATCAGCCGCGAGCCGACGACCTTCCCGTCTCGCTCGATCAACGATCCGTCCGCGCGGCCGGGGAACGCGACTTGCGCGACAGCGGTTACTGCCAGCGGATAGAGCACGCCGGTGAGCACGGTGAGCACAACGAAAGCCAGAAGGGCGGGAAGAAGCTGGCGGCGCATCAGTTGACCCCGAGCCCGCTGACGACGACGTCGATGAGCTTGATGCCGATGAACGGCAACAGCAGTCCTCCGAGGCCGTACACGAGGAGGTTCCGGCGCAGGACGGACGCCGCAGAGCGGGCACGGAAGCGGACGCCGCGAAGCGCGAGCGGAATGAGCGCGACGATGATCAGCGCGTTGAAGATGACCGCGGACAGGATCGCCGAGCGCGGGCTCTCGAGCTCCATGACGTTCAGCCGCTCGAGCAGGGGCAGCGACCCGGCGAACATCGCCGGGATGATGGCGAAGTACTTCGCGACGTCGTTCGCGATCGAGAACGTCGTCAGCGAGCCCCTCGTGATCAGGAGCTGCTTGCCGATCTCCACGATCTCGATCAGCTTCGTCGGGTTGGAGTCGAGGTCGACCATGTTTCCGGCCTCACGCGCCGCCTGGGTACCCGTGTTCATGGCGACGCCGACGTCCGCCTGAGCGAGAGCCGGAGCGTCGTTCGTCCCGTCGCCGGTCATCGCCACGAGATTCCCGCCGGCCTGCTCGCGGCGGATCAGGGCCATCTTGTCCTCGGGCGTCGCCTCCGCGAGGAAGTCGTCCACGCCGGCCTCGTCCGCGATCGCCTTCGCAGTCAGCGGGTTGTCACCGGTGATCATCACCGTGCGGATCCCCATCGACCGGAGCTCGGAGAAGCGCTCGCGCAGGCCCTCCTTGACGACGTCCTTCAGGTGGACGACGCCCAGCGCACGATCGCCGTCCGCAACGACGAGCGGCGTGCCCCCGGACGAGGCGATGCCCTCCACGATGCCGTCGAGCTCGGTCGGGACGCTGCCACCGCCGCTTGCGATCCACTCACGGATCGAGTCGGCTGCTCCCTTCCGGATGATGCGGCCGTCGAGATCGATGCCGCTCATCCGCGTCTGGGCCGTGAACGGAACGAGCATGCCCGCGCCGATCTCACGCTCGCGAAGCCCGTGCTGCTCCTTGGCGAGGACGACGATCGAGCGGCCCTCGGGGGTCTCATCGGCGAGGCTCGCGAGCTGTGCAGCGTCTGCGAGCTCGAGCTCGGACACGCCCTGGAGGGGAACGAACTCGGTGGCCTGGCGGTTGCCGAGGGTGATCGTGCCTGTCTTGTCGAGGAGCAGTGTCGAGCAGTCGCCTGCCGCCTCCACCGCGCGGCCGGAGAGCGCGAGCACGTTGCGCCGGACGAGCCGGTCCATGCCCGCTATGCCGATCGCCGAGAGCAGGCCACCGATGGTCGTCGGAATCAGGCATACGAGCAGCGCGACGAGCACGATGACGCTCTGCTCCGCGTTCGAGTAGACGGCGAACGGCTGCAGCGTGACCACGGAGAGCAGGAACACGATCGTCAGGCCGGCGAGCAGGATGTTCAGCGCGACCTCGTTCGGCGTCTTCTGGCGCTCGGCGCCCTCGACGAGGGCGATCATCCTGTCGAGGAAGCTCTCGCCGGGTACCGCGGTTACCCGGACCACGATCTGATCGGAGAGGACGCGCGTGCCGCCGGTGACCGCGGAGCGGTCGCCGCCGGACTCGCGGATCACCGGTGCCGACTCGCCCGTGATCGCGGACTCGTCGACGCTGGCGATGCCCTCGATCACCTCGCCGTCCGCGGGGATCACCTCTCCCGCCGAGACGACGACCTCGTCGCCGAGACGGAGCTCTACGCTCGCGACGTCCTCGAGCACGCCGCCTGCACCACGTCTGTGCGCGACAGTGGTCGCTCGCGTCTTCCGCAACTCTTCCGCCTGGGCCTTACCGCGGCCCTCGGCAACGGCCTCGGCGAAGTTCGCGAAGAGCACAGTGAACCAGAGCCAGGCTGCGACAAGACCTGCGAAGACGTTCTCCTGCCCGGACGAGTCGGAGTAGTTCTTGAAGAAGAGGACGGTGACGAGCACGCTGCCGAGCTCGACGACGAACATGACCGGGTTGCGCGCCATTCGTCTCGGGTCGAGCTTGAGGACGCTGTCGCCTGCCGCTCGTCTCAGGATGGCGGGGTCGAGAAGCGAGCGGGGCTGCCTGGCCATGCCTAGATACCCAGCTGCTCGAGGATCGGTCCGAGGGCGAGGACGGGGAAGTACGTGAGCCCGACCATGATCACGATCACGCCCACGAGCAGTCCGGCGAAGAGCGGCGTCCCCGTGGGAAACGTCCCGGCGGTCACCGGCACGGGCTGCTTCCGAGCGAGCGAGCCCGCGATCGCGAGCACGAGCACGATCGGGAGGAACCGGCCGCCGAGCATCGCCAGACCGAGCGTCGTGTTGTACCAGTCGGTATTCCCGGTCAGGCCGCCGAACGCGGAGCCGTTGTTGTTCGCCGCGGACGTGAACGCGTACACGACCTCGGAGAGGCCGTGCGGGCCAGGGTTCAGGATCGACGACTTCGGGTTCGAGAGCACGACGGAAACGGACGCGAGGGTGAGGATCAGCGTGGGAACGATGAGGAGGTAGAGGACGACGAGCTTCATCTCCACCGCCTGGATCTTCTTGCCGAGGTACTCCGGCGTGCGCCCGACCATCAGGCCGGCGATGAAGACGGCGAGCAGCGCGAAGATCAGGATCCCGTACATGCCTGCGCCGACCCCGCCGGGGCTGACCTCCCCTAGCATGATGTTCACTAGCGGGACAGCGCCGCCGAGCGGAGTGAAGCTGTCGTGCGCGGAGTCGACGGACCCGGTCGAGGTCCCGGTCGTGGACGCGGCGAAGAGCCCGGAAGCCGCGGGGCCGAAGCGAACCTCCTTCCCCTCGTAGTTGCCGGCCGCCGTCGTGCCCTGCTCCTCTACGAGCGGGCTACCGGCGACCTCGAACCCCATCGCGGCCCCCGCGGACGCGACCCAGAGGACGAACATGGCTGCGAACAGGGCCCAGCCCTGGCGTTGATCGCGCACCAGGCGCCCGAACGCGTATGTCAGCGCGAAGGGGATTGCGAGGAGCGCCCAGATCTCCAGGAGGTTCGTGAAGCCCGTTGGGTTCTCGAACGGGTGCGCCGAGTTCGCGTTGTACGGGCCGCCGCCGTTCGTGCCGAGCTCCTTGATGGCTTCCTGGCTGGCGATCGGCCCGCCGGGTATCGACTGCGTGGCGCCCTCGACCGTTGTGGCTTCGGTGAAGCCCGCGAGGTTCTGGACGACGCCCTGGCTCGCGAGCACGATCGCGACGAGGACTGCCAGCGGCAGCAGGACACGCGTCGTCGTACGCGTGAGGTCGGCCCAGAAGTTGCCAATCGTCTGCGAGCGGCGGCGTGTGAGTCCGCGGATGAGAGCGACTGCGACGGCGATCCCGACGGCGGCCGAGACGAAGTTCTGCACGGCGAGCCCCGACATCTGGGTCAAATTGCTCATCGTCGACTCGCCGCCGTAGTTCTGCCAGTTCGTGTTGGTCACGAAACTCGCGGCCGTGTTGAAGGCGAGCGCCGGCGGGACACCCGCGACATCGGTTGGGTTCAGGAAGAGCGCGCCCTGGAGGCGCTGCAAGAGGAAGAGCCCGAGGACGGAGACGCCGCTGAACGCCAGCAGCGAGAGTGCGTAGATCGTCCACGGCTGCTCGCGGGCAGGATCGACGCCGACGATGCGGTATGCGGCGCGCTCGACCGGAAGGAAGACGCGGTCACCGAATGCCGGCCCGCCCTCGAGGACGCGAGCAAGATACGGCCCGAGCAGTCGCGTTGTCGCGACGACGAGCGCGACCAACGCGGCGAGCTGCAGCCAATTGGCTCCGGTCACAGATGGAGATCGCGTAGGAGGAGAGCGAGCACGGTCAGCCCGAGCCCGAGACCGACTACGAAGACGGCGACCATGACTATCTCGAGCACGGTCGTCATCCGAGCTTCTCCGGGGCGAGGAGCGCGTATACGAGATAAGCGAGAACCGCGGCCGCGAGCACGAGCCCGACGGCGTTCTCGAGGCTCATCGGCCCGTGTCCTCGTCGCGCGTGCTACCGATGATCCGCTCGCAGCCGGCGACGAACACCGTCGCAACGGCGAAGAACCCGACGACCACAACAAGGAAGACGAGATCACGCATCGCCCGTGTCGTAGCGCGCGCCAAGGCACTGCGGTGGGCCGCTGATGGAGTTCCTACGCTACGTCGCCCAGTCTTGACGCGACCTTGACACTCGCTGTCGAGCCGCGCGCAGGCCTGACGATCGGTGCTGCGTCATGCTGGGATCCGTGAACGTCCTCGGCGGCGACCTCGAGCCCTGCTCCTTCGATCCCGTGACCGGCTTTTTCCGCGACGGCTACTGCCGCACCGAGGGCTCCGATCCCGGCTTCCACGCCGTCTGCTCGGTCATGACAGAAGAGTTCCTGGAGTTCTCGGTGTCCCGAGGCAACGATCTCGTGACACCACAGCCGGAGTGGCTGTTTCCGGGTCTCACGCCGGGGGATCGCTGGTGCGTCGTCGCGGCGCGCTGGCAGGAGGCGTTCGAGGCGGGCGCCGCGCCGCCGGTCGTGCTCGAGGCGACGCATGCGTCAGCGCTCGAGTTCGTCTCCCTAGCGGATCTTCAGGCGCACGCGGTCACGGAGTAGTTCGGACGAAGAATGCGCCTTCGCGGGCTGTCGGTCCGGGCAGCGAGTACACGCGTTCGGCAACGAGCCCGCGGTACGACGTGCCTGCTTCCATGCCGCTCTCCGTGAGTTGCTTCCCCAGCCACTCGAGGTTGTAGAGCACCGTTGGGTAGAACGGCAGCGTTTCGTATTCCGAAACCAGTTGATCGGCATCCGCCGTCCGTGCGAGGTCGACACAGGTCCGTTCGGTCTCATCAGTGGTCTCGGTCACCGCCGGCCCGTGGACGATCCCGTACGCGTAGCACGCCCTCGCAGGATTGTCGTCGGAGGCTGGACGCACGTACGGGTTGTGCAGGATCGGATAGCTGTCCAGGCGGTAGTACGGCAGCAAGCTGACGTACAGGCTGGGGAGGAACAAGGTCGTTGCGATGAGGCCGAAGGCGAGAGCGGCCACCTTTCCACGGCGCCTCGACCAGAGGAATGCGCCGAGCCACGTCAGGAGGGCCGGAACCACGAGGAGCACCTATGCGCCGCGCTGAGCGGCAGAGTCCGAATCCGAACAGAACTCGCGCCGCGGCGACCATGGCCACGAAAGCGGGCGCTCGCGATTCTCGTTGAGGCACTCGACGAGGGACGCGAAAATGAGCGCTCCCATCGCGACGAGTGTTCCGACGACCGCGATCGCGACACAGGTGACCGTCTGCTTTTGATTGAGGCCGAGCCACCTGCAGAGGAGTGCGGTACACGCGGCTATCGCCAGCAGACCGCCAAGCCAGGCACCCACTCCATCAGCCGAAATTGTCGGTCGTACTCCCCTTGGGCTACAGGGTCTGGGTCGAGATGGTCTCCCGGCGCTTGCGCCAGTACCGCTCGAGTCCGCGGAAGTGGTGCCAGAACGGCGCTGCCCGGTCGTACTCGTCCGCTAGCTCGGCGTCAGTCTGCGAGACGTCGTAGCGCGCGGCGGCGACGAAGGTCGCCTCGTCCATCCCGTTCTCGACGCGATTCGACCAGCTCGCGAGCGTCTCTCGAAGGGCCGCGAGGTGCTGCTGCACGTCGTCGAACACGCCGAAGTGGACGAGTGCCAGGCGCGCCGGCGCGCGCTGCTCGATCTCCGAGATCGTCGACTCCCAGGCCTCGAGGTCGAACTCGGGCGGGGGGCACGGCGCTAGGACGAACTGCCCGGGCACGATCCGCACGCCGACAGCGTCTCCGGCGTAGAGCGTGCCGTCGGGATGGAGGTAGGACACCTGGTGGGAAGCGTGGCCGGGAGTCGGGAAGCAGTCGAGCCCGAGTACGCGCTCGCCCGCAATGTGGACGTTGCCGGCCGGCACGGGCGCGAGCTCGCCCCAGAGCGCGTCGAAGGCGTTCCCGTACAGGCGTCGCGCGCTCGCCTCGAGCTTCTCCGGGTCGACGAGGTGCGGAGCTCCGATCTCGGACACGTGCACGTGGAGCCACGGGTTCTCGCGCACGAGTACGCCGGCTGCCCCCGCGTGGTCGAGGTGAATGTGCGACAGCAGGAGATGCTTGACCTCCGTGAGGTCGCGTCCTCGCTCCGCGAGACCTGCTTTCAGATATGGGATGCACGTCGTCGGGCCGCAGTCGAAGAGCGCAGGCCCGTCGTCGGTCTCGAGCAGATAGGACCCGATGACCTGCGGGCGCTGGTGGTGAAGGTCGAGAGGTTCGCGGGTCGAGTCCGCGGTCATCCGGCGAGCGCGGCGTCGAGATCGTCGATCAGATCCTCCGCCGCCTCGATGCCGACCGAGAGCCGAACGAGGTTGCCCGGAACCGCGAACGCTGCGTCCGCGGTGGACGCATGCGTCATGCGCGCGGGCTGCTCGATGAGGCTCTCGACACCGCCGAGGCTCTCCGCGAGCTTCCAGAGCCGGGTGCGCGCCACGACCGCGACGGCCTCCTCCTCGCTCTCTGCGAGGAACGAGACCATCCCACCGAAGTTCATCATCTGACGCGCGGCCGTGGCGTGGCCGGGGTGCGACGGCAGCCCGGGATAGAGGACCCGCTCGACACGTGGATGCCGCTCGAGATGCGCGGCGACCGCCGCCGCGTTCTCGCAGTGTCGCGCCATGCGGACGCCGAGGGTCTTCACGCCGCGCAGCACGAGCCAGCAGTCGAACGGCCCCGGAATTGCGCCGAGCGACTTCTGGAGGAACGCGAGCTGCTCCGAGAGCGCGTCGTCGTTTGTAGCTACGAACCCGCCCACGACGTCCGAGTGTCCGCCGAGGTACTTCGTCGTCGAGTGCAGGGCGAGGTCGGCACCGAGTGCCAGAGGCTGCTGGAGGTACGGCGTCGCGAACGTGTTGTCGACGACGACGAGGGCGCCCGCCGCATGGGCCGCGGTGGCCGCCGCCTCGATGTCGACGATGTTCAGCGCCGGATTCGTCGGCGACTCGAGCCAGACGAGCTTCGTTCGTTCGCCGAGGTGATCGGTGAGCTCGGTCGAGATCTGCTCGGGCGTGAGGAACGTGAACCGGTAGCCCTTCGGCTCGTACACCTGGGAGAACATCCGGTAGATGCCGCCGTAGACGTCGTTGACGGAGACGACGTGCTCCCCCGGCGAGACGAGGTGCATGAGGGTCGTCGCCGCGCCGAGCCCGGACGAGAAGGCGTGGCCGTGGGCCGCTCCCTCGAGCGATGCGATGCACTCCTGGAGCGCGGTGCGGGTCGGATTCGCGACTCGCGCGTAGTCGTAGCCCTTGTGGACTCCGACTGCCTCCTGCACGTAGGTCGACGTCTGGTAGATCGGGGTGGTGATCGCGCCGGTCGCAGGGTCTGGCTCCTGACCGACGTGGATCGCCTTCGTCTCGAACTCCACGGCAGCGATGCTACTTCGCCCCCGGTGTCAGACACCGGCCCTTCCGTCCCGCTTGGTTGAGCGCTTTCGCCCTGCGGTGTCTGACACCGATTGTTAAGAACGCAACATTTGGGCAGCGCCTAGGAGCCCGAAGGACTCGCGCCGAGGAACTCCGCGAGGCGAGCCATGGCTTCGTCCAGACGGGACGTGTCGCCCCACGCGCCGAGGAGCTCGAGCGTCCCCGCCTTGCGGTCGAAGCGCGGCTCGGCTCGCCCGACCAGCTCGTCGCCGACGAGGAGGGGCAGCACGTAGTAGCCGTACTCCCGCTTCGCCTTCGGGACGTACATCTCGAGGCGGTAGTGGAAGTCGAAGAGCGCTTCCGCGCGATCGCGATCGTGGATCAGCCGGTCGAAGGGGGAGAGGAGCGTAACCCGGTCCGGGACCGGGCCGGCGTCGACATCTGGGTGCGCCTCCCAGCCCGCCGCGGTGAGTCGGACGCCGAGCGCTCGAAAGCGCTTCTCGGCGAGCAGTCGCTCGGCCTTCTGCAGCGGGACCGTCTCCGTCTGCGGGTACCACCGCTCCGCGAGATCCCAGAGCCGCTGGCCGTTGCGTCGTCCGACGACGGCGACGATGCCGCGCCCGTGCAGGATCTCCAGCATCACCGCGACGCTGCGGTTGCCGTACCAGCCGTGCGACGTCCACGTGCGCACGGCATCGCCCTCGAGCTCGCGGGAGAGCATCGGCCCGTTCTGCTCGAGCTCGCGCAGGAGGTAGCGCCGGAAGGGCCGATTCGCCTGCATGAACTCGTTGCCGCGGCGCTCCCACGCGTACTTGTTCCTCCGCCGTCTCATACGCGCCCGAATGAGCGGCAGGTCCTCGATTGGACGGATGTACGCGTTCCACTCGAAGAGCCTCTTCTCAACCCAGAGGAGTCGGTCGAGCTCCGCCGGGTCGTACGGCCCGAGCCTGCTCCAGAGAATGAGCTGCTGCGGCGGTGCCACCGTCGAGATCGGGTCGATCTGGAGGAAGCCGATGCGCCGGACGGTCTCGAGCACGTTCGTGGCCGAGCCGTCGAGGAGCTGTGCGCGAACGGCGATCCGCCGCGCGTCGTCGCGGGAGACGATCCTCATTCCCCGCGATCCAAGCGCCGGCGGACCTGCTGCCCCTCGTTCGACTCGGCGGGCAGCACCTCCCTTCCCGGGTTCGCTTCGACCCAGTCCGCGTACCGCTTCGCGAGCGGGGCGGCGGAGATGCCGTGCGCGAAGACCGACAGCCCGATCGTGACGAAGGCGGTCGTGAGGATGATGCTCTTCGTGCGGCAGGCCGCCCTCCTCGATCACGAGGATCGCGAACACGATCGAGGCTGCCCCGCGTGGCCCGAACCACCCGAGGAATGCGACGGTCGGTCGCCGTGCACCGGTTCCGAGCATGGCGATCGCGACGGGGAGCATGCGGACCACGGTCAGGCTGAGCACCGCATAGACGGCGATCTGCCACGTCAGCTCGCCGATCGCCGGGCCGAGGAGCACCGCCCCGAAGACGACGAAGGTGACCGCCGTGAGAATCGTCCCGGTCTGCTCGAGGAAGTACGAAACCTCGCCGCCTCGCTGCCGCCGGAGGCCGCCGAAGAACGCGCCGCCGACGAACGCCGCGATGAAGCCAGAGCCGCCGATCGCCTCGCCGAGCCCGAACGCGAGCGCGGCCCCGGCGAGCGGCACGACCTGGAGCCACGATGCGTCGATCAGCCGCCGGCCGCCGGCGTAGACGACGACCGCGGCCGCCGCGGCACCCGCGACAGCGCCGGCGAGCGCTCCGTATCCGATCTTCTCGAACACGAGCTGTACCGCCTCGCCATGGCCGATCGCGCCCTCTTCGGCCTGCGCGACGGCGAGGGCGATCAAGAAGAGCGGAACGCAGATTCCGTCGTTGAGCCCGGCCTCCACATTGAGGCTCTGGCGAATGCGGATCGGTAGACGCTTCATCGTGACGACGGCCTGGCCGAGCGCGGCGTCGGTCGGGGCCAGGATGACGGCCAGCACGAGCACCTCGGACAGCGCGAGCTGCCCGAAGAGCGCGACCGCGGCGACGAAGCCTGCAAGCAGCGTCAGCGGTAGCCCGTACCCGAGCAGCCGGGCGGGGACTCCGAGCTCGCTTCGCAGAGCCCGCAGGTCGATGCGCGACGCGTCCGAGAAGAGGACGACGGCAAGCGTCGCCTCGGCAAGCACCTTGACCTGGACACCCGTCGCCGACGGGTCGACCAGTCCGAGCGCCTCGACTCCGACGACCAGGCCGGCCGCCACGAACACCATCGGCGCGGTGATCGAAGTGCCCTCGAGACCGCCCGAGACGGCCGCGAAGCCGAGCAGGATGACCGCGAGCGTCGCGAGTTGCCAGTGCATCGGGAGGCAGAGCTTCGCAGAGCCGCGCGGCGCTCAGCGCTCGACGTGCTCGAGCCCGATGACCCTCCTCAGCCTGTCGAGCGCACGCTCGAAGGCCTCGTCGAGCGCTACAGACCGCCGAACGCGCGGCTCCAGGTGCAGTGCTCTCACGACGAGCTTGCCCTCCTTCCGCTCTGTCTTCAGGTCTGCCCGCCCCACGATTCGATCTCGCCAGACGAAGGGCAGGACGTAGTAGCCGTACTGTCGTTGCGGCGCAGGCTTGTACACCTCGATGACATGGTCGAAGTCGAAGATGCGCCGCGCGAACCGCCGGTCCCAGAGCAGGTTGTCGAACGGCGAGACGAGCACGGCCGCGGTCGGCCGCGGCGGGTCGAGGTCCACGCCGCTCGGAACGAGGACGGCTGTGCCGCCGTCTTCGACCGCCCTCCGCTCGAGGACGCCGTCGGCGACCAGATCGTCGACTGCCGGCCGGATCCGCGCCGCACCTCCGCGAAGCCGCCAGTGCTCGACGATGCCGGCCTCCGTGAGCGCGCCGCGTGCTCGCACAGCACGCGCCGCGAGCTCGCAAAGCCGCGTCGCCTCGTCGGGTTCGGGCGCGGCGAGCACCTCGCGCGGGATCACTCGCTCGGCGAGGTCGTACTGGCGCTGGAAGCCGCTCACGCGACCCGCGATGACGATCTCGCCCGCGTTCCAGAGCGCTTCGAGCACCACCTTCGCGGGCTTCCAGTTCCACATCCCGCCGCCTCCTCGACCGTCGAAGTCACGTGAGGCGATCGGGCCGCGCTCGCGGATCGCCGCGCGTACCTCGTCCGCGAGCGTTGGGTGCTCTCCGAGGACGTCGCCGCGCCACGGGTGGTGCGCCCGCATCGGCGCCCGGAAGAGTGGCCACTCCTCGACCGGGATCAGGCACGCCTCGTGCGCCCAGTACTCGAAGATGCGCCCCTGCCCGAGCAAACGCGACACGGTCTCGAGTGGATACGCGCCGACCCGCGACCCGAGTGCGATGCGGTGGCTGCGTTCGACTGCCGTGATCGAGTCCAGCTGGACGCACGACAGCGCCCGGATCGCGTCCTCGACTTCCCCGCGCGTGCCCGCGCGCGAGCGAGGCGTATATCCCTGCGCGGCGATCGCGAGCCTGCGCACCGCGGTGAGTGAGATCGTCCTCACGAGCCTCAAACTAGACGTGGCGCTAGGGTCAGCGCATGGCCGAGCGGCCTCCGGACTCCCGCGAGCGCCTCGACCAGGAGTGGCTCGAGCTCCTGAACGAGATCCGCGTGCTCCTGCCGGGCGTGCAGGTTCTGTTCGCCTTCCTGCTGGCCGTGCCCTTCGCCACCGGGTTCGAGGAGGTGACGGAGCTGCAGCGGGATGTCTACGCCGTATCGCTCCTGGGTGCGCTCGCGTCGATCGTCTGCTTGGTTGCGCCGACGACCCACCATCGGATCCGGTGGCGCAAGCGCGACAAGGAGTTCATGCTGCACGTCGCCAACAGATCGGTGATCGCCGGGTCGGCCTTCCTCGCGCTCTCGATGAGCGCCGCGATCTTTCTCGTCGGCGACTACCTCTTCCCGCGGTGGGCTGCGATCCTCGCGACGGCCGCTTCAGGTATCGCCTTCTCGCTGCTTTGGTTCGGACTGCCCCTCGCCCGCCGTATTGCCGAGGACAAGGACTAGACGCTACTCCGGAACCCGTCCCTCGAGGATCGCTGCGAGGCGGGCGCGGTCGATGTTCCCGCCGGAGACGATGCAGACGACGCGCCTGGCGCCCGGGGCGGCGCCTGCGAGAGCCGCGGCGACGGGGAGTGCAGCCGCGCCCTCGGCGACGATGCGGGCGCGCTCGAGCAGCATGCGGACGGTCGCCGCGGTGTCCTCGAGCGATATCGCCATCGAGCCGCGCACGAGCGGGCGAGCGTGCTCCCACATGACGGGTAGCAGGCTGCCCGAGCCGGCGCCGTCCACGAACGACGGCGTGAACTCGACCGGGACCGGATCGCCATCGTTCGCGAGGGCCGCGGTGACGGGCGCGCCGGTCTCGGGCTCGCAGACGATGACCCGGGTTTCCGGGCTGACGGCGTGGAGCGCGCTCGCGATTCCCGTGGTCAAGCCGCCACCGCCCCAGGGAATGAGCACTGCTTCGATGTCGTCGAGCTGCTCGACGAGCTCGAGCCCGATGGTGCCGTTGCCCGCCATCACGGGCGGATCGCGCACCGGGTGGACGAAGAACCCCTCGATGCCTTCCGCTGCCTCCCGCACGTGTCCCGCCTCGACCGCGGCCCACCACTTCTCCCAGGGCACGTGGACGATGCGGCCTCCGAGCCGCTCGACCGCGGCGAGCTTCGCCTGCGACGCGTTGTCGGGGACGACGATCGTCGCCGGAACGCCGAGCAGACGCGCCATCCAGGCGACGCCCTGCGCCATGTTCCCCGTGCTCGTCGTCACCACACCGCCCTGGAGCTCGGCCCGCGGTGCGCTGAGGATCGCGTTCGCAGCGCCGCGCAACTTGAAGGAGCCGATCGGCTGGAGGTTCTCGAGCTTCAGCCAGATTTCGGCGGGCGCTTCGTCTACGTGAAGCCGGACGAGCGGCGTCCGCACGACCGTATGGGCAAGGCGATCGCGCGCCTCCTCGATGTCCTCGAGCGGGATCAGAACTCGACCTCGACGCCCACGCCGCGCTCGCGTGCCCGCCGGACGATGAGCTCGGCCGAGGCCAGATCCTCAACCGCGATCCCGAGCGACTCGAACACCGTCAGCTCGTCCTCGTGCTCGCGTCCGGGATGCGCTCCGGCGAGAACCTCCCCGAGCTCGGCCTTGATGTGGTCGGGCCCGACGGCGCCCTCCGCGGCGGCGAGGATGTAGTCGCCGGCCTCGTTCAGGCACGACTCGCGGCGGTCGGTGAAGAACGAGGAGTGGGCGACGGTCTCGGTGTCGAGCTCGCGCGTCGTCGGAAAGCACGAGCCGACGGCGTTCACGTGCGCCCCGGGCGCCAGCCACCGCTTCTCGACGATGGGCTCCCGCGCAGCGGTCGTCGTGCAGACGACCTCCACGCCGAAGAGAGCGGCGTCAACGGACGGCGCAACGGTCGCGCCCACCTCGCCCGCCAGCTCCTCGGCTGCTTCGACCCTTCGCGACCAGATGCGGATCTCCGGGTCGTCGAGGACGGCGCGCATCGCATGGACGTGACCGCGGGCCTGCGCGCCGGCGCCCAGAATCGCGACACGCCGGGCATCGGGCCGAGCGAGCGCACGCGTCGCCACCCCGGAGACAGCCGCCGTGCGGATCTCGGTGATCGGGGACGCGTTCATGATCGCGAGCAGCTCGCCGGTCTCGCCGTCGTGGAGCAGGACGCCGCCCATGTGGGTGTCGAGCCCGCGCGCCGGGTTCGAGGGCACGACCACGATCTCCTTGAGCCCGTACGCCGGCGACGCACCTCCGCGATGGGCGGGCATCAGCCCGAGCAGCGTGTCTGCGCCCTCGGGACGCGCGACGGAGCGAAGCGGGTTGTAGAGCTCTCCGCGTGCGAGCGCTGCAAGCACCTCGGTCATCGCCTCGATGCAGGACTCCATGTCGAGGAGCTCGCGAACGTCGTGCTCGGACAACACGATCACGAGAACAAGCCTCGCAGATGGCCGTGTTCCGCCGAGGCGAGCTCGAGCCCGAGCGCTTCCCGCACGGGTTCGAGGTGCTCCGCGCACCCGGGACCCACGACCACCGCAGTGACATCCGGAGTGGCGAGCAGCCAGGCGAGCGCCAGACCGGCCATCGAGACGCCACGGCCGAGCGCCTCGCGCTCCAGCCCCTCGAGCGCGTCGAAGGTCTCGTCGGTCGCATAGCGCAGGTACGACTCCGGGCGCTGCGTCATGCGGGATCCTTCGGGGAAGGGCTGATCGCGGCGGTACTTGCCCGTGAGCCAGCCGCCGGCCAGTGGTCCGAACGCCTCGTAGCCGAGCCCGTGCTCGTGGCAGACGGGGAAGACCGTCTCGGAATCGACCTGCTCGAGGAGCGAGAACGAGTTCTGGACGAGCTCGTACCGGGCCAGGCCCTCGAGCTCCGAGATCTCGACCGCCTCGGCGAGCTGCTCGGCGTCGAAGTTCGAGGCACCGACCGCGCCGACCTTGCCTGTCCGGATGAGCTCGTCGAACGCGAGCAGAGTCTCCTCGTGTGCGACGCCGGGGTCGAACTCGTGCGCCAGGTAGAGGCCGACGCGCTCGACTCCGAGCCGATGCAGGCTCTCGTCGATCTGGCGGAGCACCCGCGACGCGACCGAGCCCGCGGTCCGCTCCCTCGGACATGGGGTTGAACGTCTTCGTCTCGACGACGATCCGGTCGCGAACGTCGGAGCCCTTCGTCGAGAGCCACTCGCCGATCCACGTCTCGCTGCGCCCGCCGCCGTACGCGTCGGCGGTGTCGAAGGTCGTGATGCCGAGCTCCCAGGCCGTATCCATGATCCGGAACGCCTCGTCGTGCGCGATACCCTGGCCGAAGAACGCGGGCGACGAGCCGACGCCGCCGAAGTTCCCGCAACCGAGGATCACGCGTGAGACCAGGATCCCGCTGCGACCGAGCTCTCGGTGCTCCACGTCGATACTCCTACGCCTCGGCGGCCCGCACGTGCACGTTCGTCGAGATTCGGGCGAGCGCGAGGGCGCCGACCATGGCGATCAACGCGCTGATCACGAAGACACCTTCATACCCCCAAACGGACGCGACACCGCCGAGTGTGAGCGCGCCGATCGCGAAGCCGACATCGACACACGCGCTGAACGTCCCGATGACGGAGCTTCGCTCGGAGGCATCAGCGCGATCGACAGCGAGTGTCAGCAGCGCCGGGAATGCGAGCGCCGTGCCCGTGGCGAACAGCGCCGTGCCGACGTAGAGCCCGAGTGGCTGACTCCAGATCCCGATGACGAGGAGCCCACCCGCGAGCAGCGCGAGGGCCGAGCCGGCCGCCTGCTTCGGGCCGAGCTGGTCGGGGAGACGCCGTCCGAAGATGCGGATTCCGATCACGATCGCCGAGTAGAGGAAGAAGACCCAGCCGGCTCCGCCGAGGCCGAGCTCGCGCGCGTACAGCGCCACGAAGGCGTTGAACCCCGCGAACCCGAAGGCCGAAGCGATGAGCACGAGACCGGGGCCGAGTGCGGCGGGATGGAGCAGCCTGCCGCCAGTCGACGGGGCGAGGTCCGCGGGTCGAGTCTCTGCCAGCGCGAGCCCCGCGAACGTGGCGCAGAGCGCGCTCGCCGCTGCGACGAGCCACACCGCGTCGTAGTCCCCGTGGCTCAGCACCACCTCGCCGAGGACGGGTCCTATCGCGAGCCCTCCCCAGACACCGAGTGAGTACAGGCTCACGGCCTCGCCCCGTCGATTCTCGGGCGCGAGGTCGGTGATCACCGTTGCCGCTCCGACGAAGACCATCCCCTCGCCGATCCCGGTGACTAGTCGGAGCAGCACGAGAGCGCCGAGCGTGTCGACAAGGGTGTAGGCGGCGACCGAGACAGCGACGATGAGCGGGCCGGCCACGACGAGTATCCGCCGGCCGCGACGATCGCCGAGCCGCCCCGCAAGTGGTTGAAAGAGAAGCGCCGTCGGGCTGGCCGCAGCGACCGCGATGCCCACGCCGACGCTCCCGACGTCGAGCGGCCCCTTCGCGTAGAGCGGAAGAACTGGCAGGAGGAGCCCGATGGAGAGCGTGACGCCGAAGATCACCAGGACGGCGAGGGCGAACGAGGTCGAGATCAGGCGCTCTGGTCGGGACACCGTCCGATACAACCAGACCGCCGCCAATCGCGGGGCGTCAGGTGCGGAGGAACTCGCAGATCTCGGACAGGTGCCCGTGGGCAAGGCAGACGACGGTGTCCGCACCGCCGTAGTAGATGGCCACGCGATCTGCGTCGCTGTCGACGAGAGCTGCGCACGGGAACACGACGTTGGGTACGTCACCCACCCGTTCGTAGTCGGCCTGCGGCGAGAGAAGGTAGTCCTGCGGGCGGGCAAGGACTCTCCACGGCTCGTCGAGGTCGAGGAGGGCGGCGCCCATCGAGTACACGAACCCGTTGCACGAGGTGAGCACGCCGTGGTAGAGCACGAGCCACCCTTCCGCCGTCTCGATTGGCGTCGGGCCCGCACCGATCTTCGTCGCCTGCCAGGAGAGCGGTACCGGCGACATCACGTGCCGGTGGCGACCCCAGTGCACGAGGTCGGGGCTCTCGGAGCAGTAGACGTCGCCGAACGGCGTGTGACCGTCGTCGCTCGGCCTGCTCAACATCGCGTACCGGTCTCCGATCCGTCGAGGAAAGAGGACGCCGTTCCGGTTGAAGGGAAGGAACGCGTTCTCGAGCTGGTGGAAGGTCTCGAAGTCGTACGTGTAACCGACCCCAATCGTCGGCCCGTGGTAGCCGCTGCACCACGTGACGTAGTAGCGATCCTCGATCCACGTCACTCGCGGGTCGTAGGCGTAGAGGAACTCCTCCTGGATCTCGGCGACCCGGTCGTCTCCCGGCTCGAACGCGATCGGAGCCGGATCGAGGTCCCATTCGACTCCGTCACGACTGCGGCCGGCGTGGATGTTCATCACGCGGCTGTGGTCGTCGACCCGGAACACACCGGCGAAGCCGTCGCCGAAGCGCACGACCGCCGAGTTGAAGATGCTGTTGGAGCGCGGAAGGTGATCGTGCGGGATGATCGGGTTTCGGCTGGACCGCCAGAGGATCTCGCTGGAGCCGGGCGGGCGCTCCTCCCAGGGGATGTCTGGTTCGCCCGTGTTCGGTTCCGCGCGGGCGTTTGCGTCGACGCTCGTCATCGGACGACCTCGTCCCCTCCGTCGACCGTGGCGAAGTGTCCGGGCTCGACCTCGATGAGCGTTCCTGACTCCGCCGCCGCCGCCGCGCCGGCACCGTTGCCCGTCGGGGTGACTGCCCCGAGCTCCGCTTCGACCTCCTGCCACGTTCGGTGGAGCTGGGGCACGGATGTGAGAAGCGACTTCGTGTACGGATGCACAGGGTTGCCGAAGACGAGCTCGGTCGGCCCGAGCTCGACGACGATCCCGCGCTTCAGAATCATCGTCTTGTCGCTGATGTAGTTGCCGAGCGAGAGGTCGTGGGTGATGAAAACGATGCCGAGCCCGCGCGCCTTGAGGTCGCCGAGCAGGTTCAGGACGTCGATGCGTGTCGACGCGTCGAGCATGCTGATGATCTCGTCCGCGACGAGCAGCCGGATGTCGAGCATCAGCGCGCGCGCGATGAGCATCCGTTGCAGCTGGCCGCCGCTCAGCTGGTGCGGGTACTTGCCAAGGACGTCGCCTGGATTGAGGCTCACCGCCTCCAGCGAGCTCGCCAGCTTCGAGTCCCACTCCGACCCGGAAAGGCCGGAGAAGTACTCGCTGCGCAGCATCGTGAAGACCCGATCGGCCTTGAAGATCGGGTTGTACGAGCTGAACGGATCCTGGAAGACACCCTGCACGTCCGCGTAGTAGGCCTTCAGCCTCGAGCCCGAAAGGGTCGAGATGTCCACTCCGTCGAAGACGATCGACCCGCGTGTGACCTTCAGCAGCCGGAGGATCATCTTCCCGATCGTGGACTTGCCGCTTCCGCTCTCGCCGATCACGGACATGACCTCACCTGGCCGGACCTCGAAGCTGACGTTCAGAACGGCCTGCAGCTCGCGTCCGCCGAACGCCCCGACGCGGTAGGACTTGCAGCACGCGTCGACGGTCAGCATCAGGCGGCCTTCCAGCACGCGGCCTCTCGGCCGGGCGCGATCTCGACGAACGGCGGCTCCTCGCCGCACTTCTCGAATGCAAGCGGGCACCGGGGCCTGAAGCGACAGCCTGTCGGAGGCTCGAGGAGAGACGGCGGGCGGCCCGGGATGCCGGTCAGTCGCTGTTCGGCGTACCTGACGCCGACCTCTGGCAGCGACGAGAGCAGGAGTTTCGTGTAGGGGTGCCTCGGAGCGTCGACGATCGCAGCCGCGGGCGCCTTCTCCGCGAGCTTACCCGCGTACATGACGAGGATCGTGTCCGCGATCTGGTACAGCACCGAGAGGTCGTGCGTGATCACGATCATGCTCTTGACGAAGCCGCGGTCGCGGAACTCCACGAGCAGCTCGGCTACGGCTCTTTGCGTCGAGACGTCGAGCGCCGACGTCACCTCGTCGGCGATGAGGAGCGAGGGGTCGAGGAGGGAGGAGAGGACCATCACGACGCGCTGCTTCATGCCGCCGGAAAGCTCGATCGAGAACCGGTCGAGCACGTCGTCGGGCAGCCCGACGAGCTTCAGTCGCCGCTTGAACTCGGGCAGCACGCTGTTCACCTGAATGCCGCGCGAGGCGAGCACGTCCGCCGCCATGGGCCCGATCTTCCGTGTCGGGTTCAGCGCGCTCTGCGCGTACTGGGGGATGATCGAGACCTCCTTGAACCGGAACGGATTCATCTTCGAGTCGTCCCAGACCGGAAGCTCGCGGCCGTCGAGCTCGACGTGCCCGGCGACGTAGCGCATGCGCGCGTCCATGCGGATGAGGCTCTTTCCGAGCGTCGTCTTCCCGCATCCCGACTCGCCGGCGAGACCCATGATCTCGCCGTCCGCGATGTCGAAGGTGGCCCCGTCGACCGCCTTCACGTCGCCGCGGAGCGACTGGTAGTACACCGTCAGCCCGTCGACCTTGAGGCTCATCTCACTTCTCCCGGAGCCTCGGGTTGAAGATCTCGTCCAGACCGACATTCATCACGTACAGCCCACCGACGATCGCGATGATCCCGATGCCCGGCGGCACGAACCACCACCACAAGCCGAGGAGGAGCGCGCTCGAGAGGAACGCGTTGTTCATCATCAACCCGAGCGACATGCTCTCGGAGGGCCCGAGCCCGAGGAAGTCGAGAGAGGCGCCGATGAGAATCGCACCCCCGAACAGCAGGATGAACATCATGAGCAGGTACGAGCTCATGTTCGGCGCGATCTCGGTCGTGATGATGTGCCGTGTCCCTCGTCCGCTCAGCCGGGCTACGTCCACGAACTCCCGCGTCTTCAACGAAAACGTCTGGGCTCGCACCGCCCGCGCCGCCCACGGCCACGACGTCAGCCCGATGAGGATCGCCTCGGTCGCGTAGCTGTGCACGTTGATGTACGCGGCGACGATGATGAGGATCGCCAGCGTCGGGATCACGAGGACGACGTTCGTGAGCATGTTCAGGACGTCGTCGATCCAGCCCCCTCGATAGCCCGCCGTAAAGCCGATCGCGGCGCCGAGGAGCCAGGCGATACCCCCACCCAGGACTCCGACGAGGAATGCTGCTCGCAGCCCGTACACGAACTGCGCGAACACGTCCTGTCCGAACGACGTCGTCCCGAACCAGTACTCGGAGGACGGCGGCTGGTCGGTCGGCCCGCTGAACTCGAACGGCGTGTTGTCCGTGAGCAGAGGCCCGACGAGGGCGAGCACGAAGAACGCCAACACGACCGCGATGCCGACGACGAACTTCCAGTTCCGGAACGCGAAGTAAAGGAACTCCGAGCGGCTCCCGAGCGGGCTGGCGGCCATGGGCGCGCCTCCTCCAGGCGCGGTCGTCGCCGTCGTCTCGAGGGACGGGGCCGGCGCGCCGGTCGGCACGACTCCCACGTCTCGGTCCGAGACGGCCATTACGCGCCGCCCTGCATCCCGATCCGCGTTCGCGGGTCGATGAAGACATACGCAATGTCGATGATGAGGTTCGCGATGAGGACGCCGGTGATGAGGAAGAGGAAGATCCCCTGGATGAGGAAGTAGTCGCGATTCTGTATCGCATTCAGGGTCAGCGTCCCTAGACCTGGGTAAGAGAACACGATCTCGACGACGATGGCGCCCGCCACTACCGCGCCGAGCGCCAGCGCCAGCCCGGTGATCTGCGGGAGCAGTGCGTTGCGGTAGGCGTACTTGCGTACGAGCTTCGTGGGAGCGCCGAGGCTGGCGAGGTAGTTGGAGTAGTCGGCCTCGAGCTCGTAGATGACCATGTTCCGCATCCCGATCGCCCAGCCGCCGAAGGCGACGAGGAAGAGGGCAGAGAAGGGCAGGATCCAGTGATGCAGGAAGCTGCGGGCGAACTCGAGCGACCACTCCGGCTGCAGCGCAAACCCGTACGCGCCCGAGACCGGGAAGATCGCGAGCGTCGAGGCGAACACCCAGGCGAGGATGATCCCGAGCCACATCTGCGGGGTTGCGGTCAGCACGTAGCTCACCGGGAGGACGGTGTTGTCGAGCGTCTTGCGGCGGGCTGCGAGCGCGCCGACCTTGTTCCCCGCCCAGAAGCTGAGCAGGATCGCCGGGATGAGCAGCGCGAGCGTGTACGGCAGCGCGCCCATGATCAGCTCCGAGACCGGGGTCGGGAAGTTCGTGATGCTGAGCCCGAGATCCCCCTGGAAGAGAGCGGCCCAGAAATTGAGGTACTGCTTCCAGAGCGGGACGTCGAACCCGAACGCCTCCGTGTAGAAGCCTGTCAGCTCCTCGGACGCCTGAGGCTGTGCCTGCATGCGCGAGAGGAGCCCCTCTATCGGGTCGCCGGGCATGAAGCGCGGGATTGCCCAGTCGATCGTCACCGCGACGACGAAGGTGACCAGGTAGATGAACACCTTCCGCAGGAGGTAGCGCGTCATCGGGGCCCTCGATCAGTCTGGCTGCAAAGAGATACGCCACCCCTCCCGGCGCGTTTCCGGGAGGGGTGGCGTCCAATCACGGCGATCGCTCTCGCTACGAGCGCTTCGCCGGGCGCAGATGCGTGAGCATGTCGATGCTCGTCATCTGCCAGTAGTTGTTCCATGCGGTGGGCGTGTACTTGCCGCCGTTCGCAGACGGCCAGTTCGTCCAGTACTTCGTGTTGAACATGGCCCACATCCCGTTGTACCAGAGCGGAATCGCAGGCAGGTTCCGCAGGAACTCGGTCTGCAGCTTCGACATCACCGCCTGGTAGGCCTTCGTGTTGCTCGTAGGCGTCTTGTCCAGCAACTGCGTCAGGTTCCAGGCCTTCGTGCTCGCGAACCGCTCGTAGTTGACGGTCGTCTGATTCTCGAGAATCGGCAGTTGGTAGATGTACTGGTAGTACGTCCACGGCGTGTTCGAGTACTGCCTGTCGTTCGCGAGCAGCAGGTCGTATCGCGCGTGTCCGCGATCGTCGACCAGCGTTGCGTAGTCCGGGTACCCCGGGGTCACCTTGATTCCGGCCGCCTTCGCGCTTTCGGCGACGACCTGGATTGCGATCATCCAGTCCGACCACCCGTTCGGGCACCGGATCGTGAGCGAGATGTCCGATCCGTCCTTGTTCTCGACGTAGCCGTCGCCGTCACTGTCCTTGTACCCGGCGGCGGTGAGGATTGCCTTCGCCCGCGTCAGGTTGTAGGAGAAGCCGTACTTGGCGACCACCTTCTTGTCGATCCACTTGTTCCAGATCGGGAGCAGCCCGGTCGGGCTCGCCTTGTCGACGAGGCCCTGATAGGCCTTCGTCAGGATCTGGTTCATGTTGATCGAGTACGCGAGTGCGCGGCGGAATGCCGGATCATTGAGCGGCTTCTTCGTCGTGTTCGGGAAGAGCCACGTCGTGTTCGCACCGAGGTGGTACGGAGCCTTCGAGTAGAACGTCTTGAGGTTTCCTCTGATCGCCGACCTCGGGGCGAAGTTGTTGAAGAGGTCGATGTTGCCCGCCTGGAAGTTGGCGAGCGCCGCCGTATTCGACGAGTTGTGAATGTCGACGACGTACCGCGGCGCGGGCCTGAGCCCTAGCGCCTTCGTTGCCCACCAGTCGTTTCTCCGCTGCCAGACGAACGTCTGAGACGTCGCGCTCGCGCCCGACTGGTACGCGTAGGGGCCGGTGCCGACAACGGCATCGGCGTCGAGGTTGCCCGTCGTCAGCTCCGACGCGCTGTACTGGCTGAAGACCTGCCGCGGGACGATCGCGACGTTGTAGCGGTAGAAGTCGAACTGCTGGTAGCCGGGCTTGCCGGCGAACGTGAAGACCACGGTGCTCCCGACAGTCCTCACGCTCTGAAGTCCTGTCGATGCCCAGAGCGCGTTCTGTGGATGCGTCGGCATCTTCAGGAGGTCGAAGCTGTACTTGACGTCCCTCGGCGTCAGCGTCTTGCCGTCGCTGAACTTGACGCCGCGGCGGATGTTCATGACGTACACGTTCTTCGTCCGCCAGGCACCGCGCGTGGCGAGCCAGGGAATGAACTGGCCTGTCAGCGGGTTGAACCGGAACGCAGTCTCGTACGCGAGCCCTACGGTGCCGGTCGAGTAATCCCAGGTCTTCGCGGGATTGACGTCGCCGTACGGAGCCCACTGGCTTCCGCTCATGTAGAACGTCTGTGCGCGCGGAAGCTGGAACGCCGACCGCTCGCTGGCGCCCGCCCCCGCTACTCCAAGTGAGGCGACCACGACTGCGCCGACGAGAGCTAGCCCCGCGACGATCGCTTTGCCTTTCCTAGGTGTTGACATTGCTTGTCACCCTCCTCTCGAACCTGCCCCGATTGGTTGGCCGCGCGGCATCACGTGAGGGCACCCCAGGTTGCAACAA
Source organism: uncultured Actinomycetes bacterium (assembly GCA_963736295.1). Classification (GTDB taxonomy): domain Bacteria; phylum Actinomycetota; class Thermoleophilia; order Gaiellales; family Gaiellaceae; genus GMQP-bins7. The sequence continues at coordinate 1,250,385 of CAVTOH010000004.1, read as the reverse complement.
CCGACGTGTCCTGAACCGGCAGCCCGCTCCTCTCTCTTGTCCGTGGTGTTTGTCATCTCCGAGCGTCCGGGATCCGGTGCGTGAGCGCATCCGGTCCGCACCCGATACGACCCAGGCAAACTGCGGACGCCCGGCCGGGCGTCGTTCGTGACGCCGGATCCGGCCGGATCGCCCGACAGCACCGGTCGCACGAGCCCGGGCGGCGCAACGCTGACACTCGCGTGCCTGCGCGGTCCAAGCCACCCGTGTCACGGAGGGCTGTGCCTGCACGGGGGAAGGCTCGCACCGCCCCGACGGGCTGTCGCGGACGGCGTCGTCCGCTTCGGGCTCGCACACAAGTCGCATACCGGTAGTGGAAGTCCACCACTTATCCGGTTAAGTGTCAACCCGGTCTCTCACCGGACTGCGACCGGACGGGCCGTGCTTCCCCTTGTGGTTAGCTCGCCGCGGACGGTCTCCACGTCCGTCGTCGCGTCTCCGTCGATCGCAGCGAGGAGGTGTCGAGCCGCAGCGATCCCGAAGGCCCCGATGTCTCGCGTGATAGCGGTAAGGGGCGGATGGACGACCTGGCTGATGAGCGAATCGTCCCAGCCGATGATGGAGAGGTCGTCCGGCACCGTGAAGCCCATCTGCTGCGCGACCCCGAGACCCGTAACCGCGAGGAGGTCGCTGTCGAAGACGATCGCGGTCGGTGCGTCCGGCGAGGACAGCAGCTTGCGTGTCACGCGCGCACCGCTCTCTGCGCCGGAGTCGGTCTCGACCACGTTCCACGCGAGCCCGAGCTCCTCGGCCGCGGTTCGAAACGCTGCGACTCGCTCCCGGGTGTGCAGGAAGTCGCTGACGCCGGCCACTTGCGCGATTCGTTGGTGGCCGAGAGCAGCGAGGTACTGCACAGCCTCGGTCACGACCGACGCCTCATCGTGCCAAACAGCTGGAATAGAGCGGTTTTCGAGCGGGCCACCGACCACGACCGCAGGCAACCCGATCCTGACGACCTCGGCGAATCGAGGATCATCGACGCGAGGGTCCATCATCAGGACGCCGTCGACTCGATGCTCGCCCCACCACCGTCGGTACACGGTGATCTCGTCCTGGACGTTCCGCACGAGCTGGATCGTCAGGGCCATCGATCGGGCCGCGAGCTCTGACTCCACTCCGGCGATGAACTCCATGAAGAACGGCTCGAGCGCGAGCGTGCGGGCGGGACGAGCGAGCACGAGCCCGCAGGCGTCAACACGCGCGGCGGAGAGTGCGCGTGCGGCGCGGTTCGGATACCAGCCGAGCTCCTCCGCGATCGAGACGATCCTCTCCCGGGTCGCGGCCGAGACGCCCGGCTGTCCGTTCAGCGCGTACGAGACAGCCACCTTCGACACGCCCGCTCGCTCGGCGATGTCTCGTATCGTGATCCTGCCGCGCCTCTGCTCCGACACCGTGACGCCTCCTGCTTGCAGCGAACGATAAACGACGTATGATCCCCTTATCCGGTTAAGCGATCATGCGATGTGTGGAGACTAGCGTGAACACAGTGAGCGGCTCCTTTCCCAAGGACTTCGTCTGGGGCGCGGCAACGGCCGCGTATCAGATCGAGGGCGCGGCAACCGAGGACGGCCGCAGCGAGAGCATCTGGGACCGCTTCAGCGCGACGCCTGGAAACGTCGTGAACGGCGACTCCGGTGTCGTCGCCTGCGACAGCTACCACCGCTACGGCGAGGACATCCGCCTCCTACGGGACCTCGGCCTGAGCGCGTTCCGCTTCTCGGTCGCCTGGCCTCGGATCCTTCCGGACGGTCGAGGGATGGTGAATCCCGCCGGTCTCGACTTCTACGACCGCCTCGTCGACGAGCTGCTCGCGAACGAGATCGATCCGTTCGTGACGCTCTACCACTGGGACCTCCCGCAGGTGCTCGAGGATCTCGGCGGGTGGCCTGTCCGCGACACGGTCGAGGCGTTCACCGAGTACACGGAGGTCGTCGTCGGACGTCTCGGCGATCGCGTTCGCCACTGGATCACGGTGAACGAGCCGTGGGTGGTCTCCTGGCTCGGCTACGGGCTGGGCGTCCACGCACCCGGGCGTGCGAACGAGCAAGACGCGCTCGCTGCGGGTCACCACGCCCTCCTCGCCCACGGGCGAGCAGCGGAGGTGATTCGACGAGACGCGCCTGGCGCGGAGGTCGGTGTGACGATCGACCTCGTCCCTATGTACTCCTTGACGGATTCGGAGGCCGACATCGAGGCTACGCGCCACTCGGACGGGTTCCGGAACCGCTGGTTCCTCGACCCCGTGCTGCGCGGCGGCTATCCGGAGGACATGCTCGAGCGCTACGCGGACATCCTCCCGCCGGTTGCCGACGGCGACATGAGCGCTATCGTCGCGCCACTCGACTTCCTCGGTGTCAACTACTACACGCGGAGCGTCGTCCGGGCCGGGAACAGAGACACGGCCCCGGCGTTCGTCGCCGCCGAGGGCGCGGAGCACACGGAGATGGGCTGGGAGGTCTACCCGGATGGGCTGAGCGACCTTCTGGTCCGGCTGCGCGACGACTACGAGCTTCCCCCGCTCTACATCACCGAGAACGGCGCGGCGTTCCCGGATGAGCGCTCGAACGGGAGCGTCCCCGACCCGCAGCGGATCTCGTACATCGAACGCCATCTCGGTGCCGTCGCGCATGCGATCGACGAGGGCGTGCCGGTTCGCGGCTACTTCGTCTGGTCGCTGCTCGACAACTTCGAGTGGGCCTTCGGCTACACGAAGAGGTTCGGCATCGTCTACGTCGACTTCGAGACGCTCGAGCGAGTGCCGAAGGAGAGCTTCTCCTGGTACCGGGACTTCATCGCCGGGCAGCGCGTCGCCGGGAGATCCTGAGAGGAGCGGGTAGCAACGCCCGCGAATAGTGCGGGCATGGCGGAGACGGAAGCCGACGCTCGCGCTGAGGGACGCAGGGAGGCAGCCCCGGCTGCATTTTTCGCGCTCCTCGTTCTCGTCCTGCTCGCGTTCGTGAGCTGGGCCGAGGGGTGGGAACTGCTCGGTCTTCCCTGGTGGATCTGGCTTCTCGTCGGCCTGCCCGCGATCCTCCTGACCGTAGACCTGTCGCTCACGCTTCGCGGGAGAGGTCTCGTACGGTCGCGCAGAGCGGCGCTCGTTCTGCTCTGCCTTCTCGTCCTCGGGAACTTCACGGCGCTGGCGATCCTCGTCGCCGGCCTCGTGACCGAGAACGCCTCGAATCTCACCGGAGGTGAGCTGCTGCTCACCGCGTTCGCGATCTACACGGCCGACATCCTCGTGTTCGGCCTCCTCTTCTGGGAGCTCGACGCGGGCGGCCCGGTTGCCCGCAGTCGCGACCCCGCACGGACGACGCTCGACTTCCAGTTTCCGCAGGACGAGAACCCCGTGCTCGCAGCGAAGGACTGGCGCCCGCAGGTGTGGGACTACCTCTACCTCTCGCTGACGAACTCGATCGCATTCAGCCCGACGGACGCGATGCCTCTCTCACTGCGCGCGAAAGCGACGATGGGGCTCGAGTCCGCCATCTCCGCCGTCATCGTGCTGCTCGTCGCGGCGCGTGCCGTCAACGTCCTGGGGTCGTAAGCGGTCGGCTGCGCTAGCGTCCGCCGTGTGCCGGACCCGATCAGCCTCGAAGAGCTCCAGCTCGCTGCGCGCAACCACGGGATGCCGCTCGAGGCACTCCGCTGGGACGTCACGCCGGTCGGGCTCCACTACCTGCTGATCCACTACGACATCCCCGACGTCGATCCGGCTGCGTGGCGTCTCGAGGTGGACGGCCTCGTCGAGAGGCCGCTGACCCTCACGCTCGACGAGCTCCGCGCGCGTCCTGCAGTCGAGCTGGCGGTGACGATGGAGTGCGCGGGAAACGGGCGCGCGCACGTCGAGCCGCACGTCGTGAGCCAGCCGTGGCTGCTCGAGGCGGTCGGGACGGCTCGCTGGCGCGGCACTCCGGTCGCAGCGCTGCTCGAGGAGGCGGGGCTCACGGACGGCGCGGTCGAGGTGCTGTTCACCGGGCTCGACCGGGGAGTGGAGGGCGGCGAGGAGCAGGCGTACGAGCGGAGCCTCCCCGTGGAGGAAATGCTCGGCGGCGACGCGCTGCTCGCGTACGAGGTCAACGGCGTCCCGCTCCCGCCGCAGCACGGCTTCCCTGTGCGACTCGTCGTGCCCGGCTGGTATGGCATGACAAGCGTCAAGTGGCTCGCGCGGATCTCGGTCCTGGACGCGCCGTTCGACGGGTACCAGCAACGCCACAGTTATCGCCTGCGCCAGGAGGAGGACGAGGAGGGCGTGCCGCTCCAGCGGATCGAGCCGCGCTCGCTCATGGTCCCGCCGGGGATCCCCGAGTTCCTCACGCGGTCACGGACGGTTGCCGCCGGCCCATGCCGGCTCGAGGGACGGGCGTGGTCCGGGAGGGCGGAGCTCGCGTCCGTCGAGGTGTCGACGGACGGCGGCGAGTCGTGGTCGCAGGCGGAGCTGGGCAGCGCTTCGCTCGGCCGCTGGGCCTGGCGCAGGTGGAGCTTCGACTGGGACGCGACGCCGGGCGAGCACGAGCTGTGCTCCCGAGCGACGACGGTCGACGGAGCGTCGCAGCCGCTCGAGCCGCCCTGGAACGTCGGCGGCTACGCGAACAACGCGGTGCAGCGCATAGCGGTCACGGTGGTCGAGTAGCGCCGCCGGAACGTTCGCCTATCGTCTGGTCCATGAGAGTCCGCTCACTGCTGATCGCCCTCTGCCTGTCGGCGCTCGTCGCCGGTGTGTCGGCGACGGCCGGTAGCGGCTCGGATGGCGCGACTGCTCGGCTGAGGCTCGACGGCACGCCGTTCAAGCCCGAGATCGCTCTGAACGCGGCGACTCGTTCGCGCGGGCTCATGAATCGGATTCCGGCGCCGAAGGACGGAATGCTCTTCGTGTTCCCCTATCCGACGATCGCCGGGTTCTGGATGAAGAACACCCGAGTGCCTCTCGTCATCACGTTCTTCGACCGCAACGGAAGGCGTGTCGAGCGCCTTTCCATGACTCCCTGCCGCAGCGAGCCCTGCGAGATCTACGGACCCGATCGCCCGTACCGCTTCGCGCTCGAGATGCGCCCTTCCGACCGGCGTCCGGCGAAGCTGCTCGGGCCGCGCGCCGCGCTCGAGCGGCTCATCGAGCGCTCGAGCTGACTCGCTAACACCGCTCGTTCGACGTCCGAGGCGGACCTGGTTCAACTTCACTCGCTTCGGGGCCGATACGCACCGAACGGTGCCAACCGAAGGCGGAGACTGGCGGCAACCCGAGGTCGAGGGAGCGCGTACGAACAGCACGTCGCACCTGCGCGTGGCTGTCGCGCTGCTCGTGGGCATCGCGCTGATGCTGATGCTGATGCGCCCGATCGCGGACCGCCTGGTTCTCGGAGAGGGCACGTCGACGGGACTTCGGCTCGAGCTCTACCCCGGCTCGCCGGGAATCACGCTCGGCGAGAAGTCGCTGTATCCCGGAGAACGACCACTGGGCCAAGTGGCTCGCCGACGAGGGGACGTGCCCTCGCGGAGAGGATGCGACCGCCCCGCCCGCCGTGCAGGTGCAGGTGCTCCTCTGCCTCGTCAACTACGCGCGGGACTACCACGGCCTGCAGCCCGTTGCGGTTTCGCCGCTTCTGTCGACCACCGCCGCCGCGAAGGCCCGCGACATCGTCATCTGTCACGACTTCCGGCACGAAGCGTGCGGAAAGCGTCCGTTCCAGGTGGCAGACGACGCCGGCTACCACGGCGTGATCGGCGAGAACCTGTACGTCGGAGAAGGCCCGCTCGAGGCGCCGAGGCTCGCGGTCTCCACCTGGCTCAACTCCGATGGACATCGCGAGAACATGCTCCAGCCCGGCTGGCGTGTGATCGGGATCGCGCTTCTGCCCGGAGCGAATCTCGAGGAGGTCGAGGACGGCGTCGTGTGGGTCAACCACTTCGCCCCCTGACGGGCGGAGCGTTGACGGCAGACTGAGTCGATGCGTCTCGTCGCGACCGCACTCGCCGGGCTGACCCTGCTCGTCCTCCCGGCCGCGGCCGCGGGTCAGGGTGGAGCGCCGGTGGTCGTGCTCGACCCCGGACACGACCTACGCGGGAACCCTGCGACCGAGCCCATCGGCCCCGGCTCCTCGGTGCGCAAGATCAAGGACGGCGGCGGCACCCACGGTCTCGTGTCGGGCGTCCCGGAGTCCGAGCTCAACCTCCGCGTCGCGCTTCGGCTCCGGGCTCTGCTCCAGCGTGCCGGGATACGGGTCGTCATGACGCGGACGCGGAACCGCGGCGCGAGCATGGGCAACATCGCCCGCGCCCGGATCGCGAATCGGGCTGGTGCCGCGCTCTTTCTCCGGATCCACGCCGACGGCTCGACGGAACGGAGCGTTCGGGGATCGCACACGCTCTATCCCGCTCTGCGACGGGGGTGGACGGACGACGTCTACGCGGCGAGCAGGCGCGCCGCGGGGATCGTGCAGAGAGACCTCGTGCGTGCGCTCGGGTTCCCCGACCGGGGCCTGCAGGAGCGCTCCGACTTCACCGGTTTCAACTGGGCGGACGTCCCGGTGATCCTCGTCGAGATGGGTTTCATGACGAATCCGGTCGAGGATCGGCTACTCGCCACGGCCGCGTATCAGAGCCTGGCAGCCGCAGGTCTCTGCCGAGGGGCGTTGCGGTTCCTGGGTCGCTCCGCGGTCCGCTGCGGCTGACGGCCTAGCGCCAGTCCACCGAGACGACCGCGACCGGGACTTCCAGCCCCTTCAACGCCTCGGAGCGTGGCTCGGACACGCGGAATGCCGACCCGAAGCCGTCGAGCGTGTCGGCGCTGATGAGGATCTCTCCGCCACGTGCCGCTGCCCCGATTCGTGCGGCCACATGGACTCCCTGCCCGCCGTAGTCGGTCGCATCCGCGTCGGTGCGAAAGCTTCCTCCCGAATGCGCGCCGATCCGGACGTCGGGAGCGACGATCTCGGCCGCGAGCGCGCGCTGAATGGCGATTGCCGCTTCGATCGCAGCTTTCGGGCTTTCGAACGAGGCAAAGAAGCCGTCACCCGTCTTCTTGACCACCTCGCCGCCGCTCTCGACGATCCGCTCGCGCACGAGTTCGTCGTGCCGCGCGAGGAGCCTCTTCCACTTGTCGTCGCCGAGCGTGTCGAGCAGCTTCGTCGAGTCGACGATGTCCGTGAAGACGAACGTGCGCCTAGCCTCGACGCGACCGAGAAGCTCGTTCACGCGTGCCACATCCAGCGCCGCGCCCAGTCGTTCGAATGCGCCCAGCGCGCTTTCGAGCTCGACATCCCCGCCGTGCTGGTCTCCTCGGCGCCGGAACGCGAGTCCGAGCAGCATCCGAGCTTCAGCCGCCTCGAATGGCGCGCCGACTTCCTGCCACCCGTCTCTCGCGCGCTGCAGCCATCCGACCGCGTCTTCCCAGTCCCTCTCGGCGAGTGCGATCTGGCCGCGCGCGACGTGGACGGTTGCATCGAATGCCACCGCGCGCCGGTCGCCGATCTTGTACGACTCGACGATCTGCTCGAGCTCGTCCGCAGACGCGCGCGCCGTTCGGACGTCGTTCACCGCGAGCGCGATCTCGGCCTGTGCCGGAAGTCGCCGGAGACGCGAAAGCGGATCTTGGACCTCCGCGAGCGAGCGGGTGATGCCCGCCACAGCTGCATCCACCTTTCCTTCGGCGAGGCGGAGGAGCGAGAGTCCGGGCTGCGGGTCCTTCCCGAGCTCGTTTGCCGTGCGATAGGCCTCCTCGGCCCCGGCGAAGTCTCCGCGCCGGCGACGGATCTCACCGATCTCGTAGTGGCCGCTTGCTGTGATGCTCCGGTCGAAGTCGTGTAGCTCTTCGCACGCTGCGAGCGCCTGCGCCTCGGCCGCAGTCCAGTCACCTCGGAGCCGAAGGACCTCCGCACGATGGATCCGACATGCGCCCGGGAAGCCGGTGACGTCGAGCTGGTCACACCACCGGTTGGCTGCATCCGTCCACTCGGCCGCGCGTCGATAGTCGCCGACGTCCCGGCAGGAGCTGATGGTGATGCAGTACACGAGGCCCGAGGTGTGTGGGAGCAGATCGCCGCACATCGCGGAGGCGGTTGCCTCGTCGAGCAGGGCCAGGCCCGTCTCGATATCGCCGGACTTGATGAACGCACGGCCCCTTCCCGACAGCGCGAGCATCTGCACGTCTCGATCGCCGACCCTCTTGGCGAGCTCGTAGGCGTCGTCGAAGATCGCCTTGGCCTTCTCGAGGTCACCCTCGGCGAACATCGCCGTCAGCCCGTGTGTGAGCCGGAGCCGGCCGTGTTCCGGGGCCTCGGGCACGCCGTCGAGCAGCCGCTCGGCGTTGGCGAGCCACCCGCCTGCCACGGCGAACGAGCCGCGACCCTCGTAGTCCCACGAGAGTGTCAGCGCCATCCGCGCGGCACCGAGCGTGTCGCCGGCTGCCGTGTAGCCGGCGTGCGCGCGCTCACGGAGGGCGATCGCCTCGTCGAGCTTCCCGCGCCACCACGCCGCCTCGCCGTAGCTCTCGAGATCAGCCGGCGTGAGGTCCTGGTCCGCGACATCGGAGTACGCGTCGTACGCCGCGCGCCACGCCTGGCGCGCTGCGGCGGCGCGTGCATCGTCGAGTGATTCGGTCACGGAAGACACGAGAGGACTCATTGTGGCGGCCAGCCCGAGCCGACCGCAAACGGGACGCCGCGGGCCGCGGCGAGTGGGTAGCGTCCCGGCCATGAGCGAGGAGAAGACCGAAGCCAAGAACGGGAGCAAACCGGACTACGAGCCCCCCGCAGGAGCGGAGACCACCGCGACGTGGGGTCGTGGCAGGAAGGCGGTCCGGTACACGGCGACCGCCCGCTGGATCGTGCTGCGCAAGAAGGAGAAGCCTGCGGCGGAGATCTTCTCCGTCGCGTACATCGCTTCCGACGTGGATCGCGACCGGCCGGTGACCTTCGTCTTCAACGGCGGCCCGGGCGCGTCGTCTGCGTACCTGCACATGGGCGCGGTGGGCCCGCAGCGCGTGGACTTCCCGGCGGACGGGTCTCTTCCCGAGATGCCCGCGCGACTCGTCGAGAACGAGTCCTCTTGGCTCGCTTTCACCGACCTCGTGTTCGTCGACCCCGTCGGAACCGGCTTCAGCCGCATCATCGAGCCGCCCGAGAAGAAGGCCGAGGCCAAGGGCGACTCGAAGCCGGAGGACACACCCGATCCGAAGGAGTACTTCGGCTACAAGCGCGACCTCGAGTCTCTCTGCGAGTTCATGGGCCGCTGGCTCTCCGACAACGGGCGCTGGGGATCTCCGGTCTTCGTCGCGGGCGAGAGCTACGGCGGGTACCGCGTCGGGCGGCTCGCTCGCATGCTCCAGGAGTCGGCCGGCATCGGCCTGAACGGAGCGATCCTCATCTCGCCGGCACTGGAGATCACGGGGCTCGACCCCACGGACTACGACGTCCTCGGCTGGATCGACCGCGTGCCGACGATGGCCGCAGCGGCCGTGCATCACCGGCGCTCCCGGGCGTTCAAAGCGAGGACGGCGCTCGAGCGGGTGCTACGCGAGTCCGAGGAGTTCACGACCGGCGACTACGCGTCGTTCCTCACCCGAGGCGCTTCCATGCCCGAGAAGGAGCGGACGCGGATCCTCACACGCCTCGCCGACATCATCGGCCTGCCCCTCGAGATCGTCGTCCGGGCGGAAGGCCGCGTCTCGATCCTGACGTTCGTCCGCGAGCTCCTGCGCGACCAGCGCAGGGTGCTCGGCCTCTACGACACGACCATCACCGCGACCGATCCGTTCCCCGACCGCGACGCGTTCTCCTGGCCGGACCCGACTCTCTCGGGCATCAGCCCGGCGTACACGATGGCGGTGAACCGCATGCTGCGATCCGAGATCGGCGTCGAGACCGAGCGCGAGTACGCGTTGCTCTCGTACGAGGTCAATACGGCGTGGAAGATCGACACCGAGCATCACGCGTTCGCGGCACCCCCTGGGGCAACGGACGACTTCCGCTACGGCATGGCACTCAACCCGCACATGAAGGCGTTCATCACCCACGGGCAGTACGACCTCGTGACGCCGTACTTCGCGAGCGACCGGCTGCGGAACCTCATGCGGCTCGATCCACAGATGGCGGACCGGCTGACGGTGCGCCACTTCGGCGGAGGCCACATGTTCTACGCGTGGGAGACGAGCCGGAAGGCGTTCACGGAAGCGATCGCCTCGTTCGTCGCGGACGCCACCCGAGGCTAGGAATCGCCAGGGGCGTACTCGTCGACCAGGCGTTTCGGCGCCCGCAGGAGCCAGGCGTCCTCGATGCGCTCACGGAGCTCCTCGCGGCCGATCGCCTCGAGCCGCACGAGGACGGCCGGATAGCCGTCGTAGTGCGGAACCGTGAAGTACACCTCGGGACTCGCCTCGAGGATCATTGACTTCTCCTCCGGGTCGACACGAACGGCAAGTGCACCGCGGGCATCCCGGTTCGGGCTCATCCAGACGAAGAGCTTTCCCTTGACCCGCAACGCCGGCTGCCCGTAGGAGACCTGCTCCTCGACTCCCGGAAGTGCCCCGGCGAGCTCGCGGACGGTCTCCCAGTCGGCCATGCCCCGAGGCTAGCTGGCGCGCCCCGCTAGCTCGAGTCCGCGAGGAACTCGGCTGCGAGTCTCTTCGGAGCCTGGATCAGCCAGGCGTCCTCCAAGCGCTCCTGCAGCTCGTCTCGGGAGATGAGCTCGAGCCGGATCTGGACGCCCGGGTAGCCCGCGTAGTGCGGGCTCGTGAAGTACACCTCCGGGTTGGCGTCGAGGAAGAGCTGCTTCTCGTCCCGGTCGACGCGTACCGCGAGGCCTCCGCCGTCGCGCTCGCGCGCCTCCCAGGCGAAGCCCTTGCCGCGGACGCTCCACACCCTGCGACCTTCCTCGGACTCCGTGACCTCGGGAAACGAGAGCGCGATCTTGCGAACGGTTTTCCAGTCGGCCATCGCGGCGACGTCGGTCAGGCGGTCGCGCCCTCGGCTGCGAGCTCGCCCTCGCCGACTGCCACCACGTCTTCGCGCTTCAGGAGGACGAGGAGCAGGACGGCTGCGGTCGCGATGAGCACAGCGCTCCCGATGTACGCGACGTGGAACCCGTCCACGAGGGCCTGCGCCTGCTCGGCCGGCCGCGGCTGACCCGTGGCTCCTGCGAGCGTGTCCTCGGTCGCGTCCACCGCAAGCGTCGCGAGGATCGCGAGCCCGAGCGCTCCGCCGATCTGCTGCGACGTGTTGTAGAGCCCCGAGGCGAGGCCCGCGTCATCGTGCGGGACGCCGCTTGTCGCGATCAGCGTGACCGGCACGAACACCAGCCCCATTCCGATCGAGGTGAGCATCACTCCCGGAAGGAAGTCCATGGCGTACGTGCTGTCCGGCTGCAGGCGGACGAAGAGCAGGATTCCGACGATCGCCATCGCCATCCCGATCAGCGGCACCTCGCGTGCTCCGAGCTTCGGCACGAACCGTTGGGAGAGCCCCGCGCCGATGATGATTCCGGCGGTGAACGGGAGGAAGGCCAGCCCTGCCTCGAGCGCCGAGTAGCCGAGGACGCGCTGGAGAAACAGCGTGTTGAAGTAGAACATCGCGAACAGCCCGGATGCGACGAGGAACATCGCGACGTTGGCGCTCAACACGGTCGGCACCCGGAAGATGCTCAGCCGCACCAGTGGCTCGGCCGACCGGCGCTCGATGACGACGAACGCCGCGAGGAGCACGATTGCCAGCACGAAGAAGCCGCCCGTATGCAGCGAGACCCAGCCCTTCTCCTGCGCTTTGACGATCCCGTACACGAGCGCGACGAGCCCCGCCGTCACCGTCACGGCTCCGGCCAGGTCGAAGCTCTTGTGCTCGCGCTCGTCGCGCGATTCCGGGACGAGGCGCATCGAGAGGAAGAACACCGCAATTCCCACGGGGACGTTCACGAAGAAGATCCAGGGCCAGGAGAACGCCTCCACGAGGACGCCGCCGAGCACGAGACCGACGGCGCCACCACCGACCGCGATCGCTGCCCACACGCCCATGGCCTTCGTGCGCTCCGGGCCCTCGGTGAAGGTCGTCGTGATGATCGAGAGCGCGGCGGGCGCGATCAGCGCCGCGCCGAGGCCCTGCAGCCCGCGAAAGAGGATCAGCGCTTCCGACGACGGCGCGAGCCCGTTCAGGAGCGACGCGATCGTGAAAACGACGACTCCCACGAGAAAGATCCGCTTGCGGCCCATGAGGTCGCCAGCTCGTCCGCCGAGCAGCAGGAAGCCGCCGAACGTCAGGGCGTATGCGTTCACTACCCACTGCAGGTCCGCGTCGGACATCTCCAGGTCCGCTTGGATCGACGGCAGCGCCACATTGACGATGGTCGCGTCGAGGATGACCATGAACTGCGCCATGCACACCAGCACGAGCACGAGCCACGGATTGACGTGGTGATCCTGCGTAGCGGGGCGACCGACAGCGACGTCCGTCATGAAAAGCTCACCCTAGCGATGCGCTGCAGGCTCGCCGAGGACGTACGGCGAAGCCGGTTATTGTCCGCGCCGTGACGGAGGGCGAGTCCCCGCGGCGCGGCGCATGGACGCTCGTTGCCACCGGGCTCGGGCTGTTCATGATCTTCCTCGACGCCTCGATCGTGAACGTCGCGCTTCCCGACATCCAGCGCGACTTCGAAGCCGGCGAGTCCGGAATCCAGTGGGTGGTCGCCGGCTACAGCCTGACCCTGGCGATGTTCATCATGTCGAGCGCGACATTCGCCGACCGCAAGGGGCGTCGTCTTGCTTACATCGTCGGGCTCGTCGTCTTCGCCGGAGCGTCGCTCGCCTGCGCGCTCGCGACGGACATAGGCTTCCTTGCCGTCGCCCGTGGCGTTCAGGGAGTAGGTGCGGCGCTCGTCAACGTCGCCTCGCTTGCACTCGTCGGAGCGGCCTATCCGGACAAGGCGGCCAAGGCGAAGGCGATCGGTATCTGGACCGGCATAGCCGCGGTCGGGTTCGCGCTCGGTCCGACGCTCGGAGGAGTGATGACCGAGAGCATCGGGTGGCGCTCGATCTTCCTCGTAAATCCGGTGGTCGCCGCGATCGCCGTTGCCCTCACTGTGCGAGTCGTCGACGAGTCGCGGGACCCGACACCGCGGGGCTTCGACGTGCCCGGGCAGCTTCTATTCATCGGCGGGATCGGAGCGCTGACGTTCGCGCTCATCGAAGCACCCGTCGAAGGCTGGCTCTCGCCGATCATCGTCGGTGCATTCGTCATCGGTATCGCCTTGATGGCGTTCTTCGTCCGCGTCGAGCTGCGTGCCCGGGATCCGATGATGGACGTGCGGGTCTTCGCCGACAGGGTCTACAGCTCCGCTCTGTACGCGGTCTTCGCGGTCCTGTTCTGTGTGTACGGGACGCTCTTCCTGATCACGCAGTACTTCCAGAACGTCCGTGCCTACAGCCCCGAGGAAGCCGGGATCCTGATGCTCGCCATGTCCGTGCCCACCATGATCGTCGCGCCGATCAGCGGCCGCCTCGTCGCCGCGCGCGGAGGCCGGGGCCCGACGCTCCTCGGGATCGGGTTCGCGGCTGCCAGCACCGGGGTCCTCGCCGTTGCGGGCGCATCGGCCCTGGCTGTGACGCTCGTGGGCCTCGCGCTGGCCGGCCTGGCGGGCGGGCTCGCAGTCGCCGCGGCGACGAGCATCGCGATGGGCGCAATCCCCACCGATCGCTCCGGCATGGCGTCGGGAATCCTGAGCGCGCAACGTGGGCTCGGCTCCACCGCAGGCTTCGCCGTAATGGGCAGCATCCTGGCGGCAACGGTGTCGCTCGCGCTTCCCGACCGGCTCGAGCCGTCGCTGCCGAACGCGTCGCAGCGCGAGCGGGTCGTCGCCAAGGTCAGCGACGACGCCAACCCTCAGGCCGTCGTCTCTCTCATCGGCCCGGCGAAGCCTGTTCCCGACAGCGTGCGGACCCGGGACGCGGCTCTCGATGCAGCCGACGACGTCTTCGTCAGCGGGATCCGGATCGCGATGGTCGCCGGTTTCGTGGTGGCGCTGAGCGCGCTCGTGATCGGCTGGTTCACCTTTCCGCGGTTCCGCGGCCTCTCGAACACGTCCGATTAGTCTCCGAGCAGAGCCTCGTCGAAGAACCCGACCACGCGCCTCTCGTACTCGGCCGGCTGAGCCTCGATCCCACCGGTGTGTCCTGCGCCGGGCACGCGCCAGATCTCCTTCGGCTCGCGCGCCGAGTCGTAGTAGGCCTGACTCAGCTCGGCTTCGCCGCCTTGCCCCGGGACGGCGTAGATGAGGAAGAGCGGAGTCGGCGAGATCTCGGGGGCGAGGTCCTCGAGGCTCGGTGGCGGCATGCCGTTCGAGAAGAGCGCGACCGCCGGGGTCACGACCGCGTGCACCAACGAGCCTTCGATCCGCTTCCTCGTGTCAGGAACCGCGAGGCTCTCGCGGATCGAGCGAATCCCGGCCCCCTCGGAGACGAGGGCCTTCAGGCCGTCCGACTCCGCCGCCGCTTCGATCATCATCTCGCCGCCGACCGAGAGGCCGATACCGCCGATCCGCCCCGCGTCGACATCCGGGCGCTGCTGCAGGTACTCGACCGCCGCGTGTACGTCTCGTTCTCCCTTCCAGCCGAAGATGTTCGGATCCCCGTCGCTCTCGCCTTCGCCGCGCCGGTCGAAGAGGAGGACGCCGTAGCCGTGGCGAGCGAGCATGCGCGCCGGGCGCTGCGAGCCCTTGCGGCCGGGGAACGCGATGACGGCGGCGCGGTTCTTCGACGGGATGTACCAGCCCTCGAGCGTGAGCCCGTCGCTCGTCTTGAACGAGACCTCCTCATAGGCTGCGCCGAGGTCTGCTTCCGGAACGAACCCGCGCGCCGTGTGCGTAACGACGTACGAGAGCGAGAGGGGGAACATCACCAGGTAGACGACCACGATCCCGGCGACGACGAGCAGCAATCGCCGCGGATACCGCCACAGGCGGCTGTCGTCGGTTCGACGCGAGCGCCACAGTGTCACCACGCCGAGGCCGAGAAGCACGAGTCCCGCCGGAATCGCCAGCAGGCCCGTGAAGTCGTCGCCGGAGGAGCCGCCGTTGGTCGTGTAGTAGGCGCCCTCGATCCCGGCCACGACACCGAAGAGCCCGAGGGTCAAGGCGATGACGGCCCGAAAGCCCGCCCGGAGCCGTGGGTACGCCCACGCTGCGAGGCCGAGCACCGCGAGCGGTACGAGTCCGCTGACGAGGTGGTCCGCCGCGGACGTCCCTGGCTGTGGCTGCAGGAAGCTGTCGTCGACGACGTGGAGAGCGATGATCCCGATCGCGACTCGAGCGATGAGCGTCTCGGTCAGGACGCGCGAGCCCGGCACGGTGAGGTCAGCCACGACCCCGGACCCGGACGCTCGTGCACCGTGCGTCGAGGTTGTCACTTCTGTCCCAGCAGCGCATCGTCGAGAAATGCGATGACCCGCCGCTCGTACTCGGCAGGCTGCGCCTCGAAGCCACCCGTGTGATCGGAGCCCGGAACCCTCCAGATCGCCTTCGGCTCGCCCGCCGCGGCGTAGAACTGCGGTTGCCTGATGTCCTCCTCGCCGATGCCCGGGACCGCGTAGATCAGGAAGACAGGGCGAGGCGCGATCAGCCCGATGCGATCCTCGGGCCGTGGGTGCGGCCCGTGGTTCTGGAACACCGTTGTCGCGGCGGTCATCACGGTCATCGATGCGTCGACGAGCGGCGCGAGCAGCCCCGAGGCCTCGGTCTCACCGACGCGCCCGCCGGCGCCTTCTGAGACGACTGCCTTGATCGCCGTCGATCGCGCGGCTGCTTCGAGCAGCTGCTCGCCCCCGATCGAGAAGCCAATGGCGCCGATCCGAGCAGTCGTCTACATCGGGCCGGCCCTGGAGATAGTCGGCCCCGGAGAGCAGGTCGGTGTCGCCGGCCCAACGCACGATGTCGCCCTCGCTCGCGCCCTGCCCGCGCGGGACGAGAAGGAGCACGCCGTACCCGTGGCGCGCGAGCATGAGCCCTTGCTCCGTCCGCCCGGCTCCTCCGTACACGATCATCGCAGCGCGGTTCCTGGAGGGCACGTACGTCGCCTCGAGCTCGAGGCCGTCGGTCGTCATGACGGTAACCCTCTCCTCGCCGACGCCGAGATCCGGTACCGAGGTCGTATTCCCGACGTGGACGTAGCCATACGGGAAGGCGATCGGGAAGACGATCAGGATCCAGATCACGGCGACTGCGGCAACGGCGATCGCGAAGGTCAACGCCCGGAGCGCATAGCGGCGTCGCCTGCTCCCGCCCACCCGGCGGGTGCGCCAGAGGATCACCGGGCCCGATGCCAGCAGGATCAGTCCCGCTGGGATGGCGAGTAGCGCGGTGTAGTGGTCGAAGGCGGCGCTTCCGTCAACGATGTAGTAGATGCCCGGGAAGCCAACCGCGAAGACGATCGCGCCGAGCGTGATCGACGTCGCTGCGCGCACGCCGGCACGAAGGTACGGGTACACGACAGCCAGCGCGCCGAGGACGGCGAGCGGGACGAGGCCGCTCAGGAGGTGATCTCCGGCGGAGGTGCCGGCAGCGGGGTGGACGAAGTTGTCGTCGACGATGGGGATGGCGATGAGGCCGATGGCGAGCAGGAACAGTCGGTGCTCGCGGCGAGTGATCGCCAGCGGATGCGCGCGGCCCACGGGCTGCGCTAGGCCGGAGGCCGTGCGGCTCGTGACAGGAGTGACGGCGGTCACGACGGAGTCGGAGCAGTCTTCTCCGCCTCAGCCTTGAGATAGCGAGCACCGTCGGCGAGCGCGGCATCGAGCGTCTTCTGGAGCGAGCGGCGCAGCAGTCGTGCGACGAGACCGTCGTAGGACTCCTCGGTGCAGACGAGCGTCGTTCCGTTCTGCCCGTCGAGACGCCAGATGTGGAACGCTCGGATGCCGAGTGTCTTGCCACTCCACGCGATGAGTCGGGGCCGATCGAGGTGCTCGACGAGCGACGTGATCGTCCCCGGCCCGGCCTTCCACCGGAACGTCGAGCCCTCTGCGATCGGCGGGTCCGTCGAGACCGACTGCACTGCAGGATTCCATTCCGGCCACCGCTCGATCGCCGTTAGGACCTCCCACACCCGCTCGATCGAGGCGTCGATCAAGGCCTCCGCAGACGAGACCACGGGCGCGTCGTCCCTGATCGCTGGATCGCCGGATCGAGCGCGTGCCGTTGTCACAGTGTCCCCCTCCTCAGGTGGACGGCGGCTGACCGACTGCGCAGCCGCCGCCCACGTGGCCTCCTACTCGTACTGGAGCGCCTCGAGCACGTTGAGCCGCGACGCCCGGCGCGCCGGGAGAATCGCCGCCAGCACTCCGGCGACGATCGCGACGCACGTGAAGAGCACGAGCGGCACGATCGGGAGCGCGAAGCGCACGTCGTACTGCGACAGCGCCTGCGTCATGAGGAACGACAGGAAGATCCCGAGCGGGATGCCCATCGCCGCTCCGATTAGCGCGGTGATGACGCTCTCGTGGCGGATCATCCGCCTCGCCTGCTGGCGGGTCATCCCGACTGCCCGGAGCATTCCGAGCTCCCGCGTGCGCTCGAACACCGACAGGACGAGCGTGTTGACCATGCCGAACAAGCTCACGACCACCGAGAAGGCGAGCAGCACGTAGAGGAGATTCAGGATCGTCGAGAACTCCTTGGTCCGGCTCGTCACGAACTCCGACTCGGTATGGAGCTTCGCGTCCGGGAAGCTCGCGACGGTCTGCTCGAGTCCGGACACGTTCGCGGCGTCGCCCACGTCGACGAACGTGAACAGGTTCCGCGGCCTCGGGAAGCCGGTGTCGAAAGCCTGTTGGCTGATCGTGACCTTGCCCAGGAGCGGAGCCAGGTCGGACGGGTCGTAGACCCCCCGCACGACCATGTCGATCTTCTTCCCGCTCGCTGTCTCGAGGGGGAAGCGACTGCCGAGCGCGAGATTGCGATCGTCGGCGAAGGACTTCGTAACGACCGCTCCGTCGGCGCCGAGCTCTCCGAGTGCGGTGTCGGAGCCCTCGGCCCAGGCGAAGTCGTAGAACGAGGAGATCGTCCGCGGGTCCACGCCCGTGACGTCGCCCTCGGTCCCGTCGGCGAGCGCCTGGTCGAAACGCACGCTCGAGGCGACCGCGACGCCGGATGCTGCCGCCACCGCATCTCCGGCGGCGACCGGGAACGGATCGAAGCCGTTCTGCGACGTGACGATGTAGTCGGCGGCGACCTGGTCTCGCACTGCGTCCTGCGTCGAGGTGCGAAGTGCTCCGCCGAGCACCGCCACGACGGTGACGAGAGCGAGCCCGATCATGAGTGCGGCCGCAGTCGACGCGGTCCGGCTCGGGTTGCGGATCGAGTTCTCGCGGGCAAGCTCCCCGGCCATGCCGCCCAGTTTCTGAGCCGGCCAGCCGACGACTGCAGCCAGCGGCTGCACGAGCCGAGACGCCAGCAGCGCGACTCCTAGGAACAGCGCGATCGTCCCGACCCCGAGCAGCAGGAGCATGGGCGCGGTCTCGATGCCTGGTGCGAAGAGACCGACGCCGAGAGACAGGATCGCAATCGCGATCGTCACGAGCGCGACGTACGGCGCGTAGGGTGCGAATCGAGACGGCGGGGGAGTCGAGCCTTCGCGAACCGCCAGGATCGGTGGAACCCGCGTCGCCCGGAGCGCGGGGACGATGCTCGCGAGCACCGTGATGGTCGTCCCGACGATGAGGCTGACGACGATCGTGCGGGTCGCGAAGACCGTGCCTGCCTGCGGAAGGTCGATCCCGAACGCGACGAAGAGCGAGTTCATCCCCTTCCCGACTCCGAGCCCGAGAAACAGGCCGATGATGGATGCGACGAGACCAATTACGAACCCCTCGAGGACGACCGAGACGAGCACCTGGCGGCGGGAGCCGCCGAGCGTGCGCAGCGTCGCGAACTCACGCGTGCGCTGTGCGACGGTGATCGAGAGCGTGTTGAAGATGACGAACGCGCCGACGAACAGGGCGACGCCGCCGAACCCGAGCAGGAAGTACGTGATGAACGCGATCCCTTCGTTCGTGTCGGCCGCGTCGGCCGCGGCCTGCGCGGCGCCGGTCTGCACCTCGGCGGTCGCGGGCACGAGAGGATCGAGCGCCTGAACGAGCTCTTCGGGCGAGGTGCCCTGCTTGGCAGCGATCGAAATCGAGTCGAAGTGCCCCTCCTTCCGGAAGAGGGCCTGGGCCGTCGGCACGTCGAAGACGGCGAACGTCGCTCCTCCGATCGAGTCGACCGAGCCGAACTTGGCGATGCCCGTGATCTCGTACTGCTTCACCGGCCCGAACGCCGCGACGCCGACGACGTTGCCGACGCCGAAGCCTTCGTCGTTCGCGGTGTTCGCGTCGATCACAACCTGGTCCGCTCCCCGTGCCCACTTCCCTTCGGTGAGGCTCAGCGGGGAGAACCGCAGCTCGCTGGAGTCGAGCCCAACGCCGAACGTCGGCGAGCCGCCGGCTCCGCCGATCTTCTTGCCCTCGGCGTCGACGAGCTGTGCCGGATTCGAGTTGGACTGGATGTCGAAGATTCCGCCGGCAGCCGCACCGACCTCGGGCAGAGCACGGATCTCCTCGAGCAGGGCCGCCGGAACCGGAGCGCGTCCGCTCGACGAGAACTCGAGAAGCTGCTTGCCGCTGACGATCGCATCGGTGCCGGCGTACGACTCGCTGAAGATGCTGTCGAACGCCTTCTGGAACGTGTCCGTGAGGACGTAGGTGCCGCTGATCATTGCGACGCCGAGAACGACGGCGAGAGCGGTGAGGAGGCTGCGGATCTTGCGACCGAAGAGGCCTCGGAGCGCGACGCCCATCATGCCGCCGTCACCTCCTCCATCGCCTCGATGATCTCGCGCGCCGACGACTGCCCGATGTCCTTGACGATCAGGCCGTCGGCGAGGAAGAGGATGCGGTCGGCGATCTCTGCCGCGTGCGCGTCGTGGGTGACCATGACCGTCGTCTGGCCGAGGCTCGTCACGGAGTCACGGAGCAGCTCGAGGATCTCACCGCTCGTCGTCGAGTCGAGGTTGCCCGTCGGCTCGTCGGCGAACATGACGGTGGGTCGCGAGACGAGTGCGCGCGCGATCGCGACCCTCTGCTGCTGGCCGCCCGACAGCTCGGACGGGCGGTGCGACAGACGGTCCGAGAGGCCAACCTTGCTCGTGAGCTCGTTGACCCATTCGGGGTCGGGCTTCTCGCCCGCGAGCTTGATCGGGAGGACCACGTTCTCTTCCGCGGACAGCATCGGCAGCAGGTTGAAGAACTGGAAGATGAACCCGATGTGCTCGCGCCGGAGCTTCGTCAGCTCCGTGTCGTCGAGGTCCGTGATGTCGGTGCCCGCGATCGTGACCTCGCCCTCGTTCGGTCGGTCGAGGCCGGCAAGGATGTGCATGAGCGTGGACTTGCCCGACCCCGACGGGCCCATCACGGCTGTGAGCTTTCCGCCCGAGACATCCAGCGAGACTCCGCGGAGCGCCTTCACGCAGACGTCGCCCTCGACGCCATAGCGGCGCGTGACATCCGTTGCCGAGACGAGCGCCTGCCGCGGCGGCGCCGCTGCCTTCAGCGACTGCGCCTCCTCTTCCTGGATCAGAACTGTCTTCATCTCCATCCCCTCTCGTCGAGCGCGCATGGCGACCTCGTGCGCATCGCACGAATCTGGCAGGCGCGAGGGAGCGGCGGAAGCCGGGAGCCTGGTGTCTCGGGGGGCGGGTTTCTGGTGTCTTGTGCGCGGCGTCAGGTGCGCAGGTAGAGCAGCACGGCCAGAACGCGCCGCGAGTCGCTTTCCCCCGAAGGCAGCCCGAGCTTCGAAAAGATGCTCGAGACGTACTTCTCGACCGAGCGCAGGGTGATCACCAGCTTGTCCGCAATCCCCTGGTTCGAGCGGCCCTCGGCCATCAACTCGAGCACCTCGCGCTCGCGTGGGGTGAGCTCCGTGAGGACGTCGTCGCTTCGACGTTTGGAGAGCAGCGTCGACACGATGATCGGGTCGATCGCGGAGCCGCCTGCCGCGACGCGTTGCACCGCTGCGACGAACTCCTCGACGTCGCTGATCCGGTCCTTGAGCAGATACCCGGCGCCCTCGGCCGATTCGGCGAGAAGCTGCATCGCCAACCCCACCTCCACGTACTGGGAGAGGACCAGGACCGCGACATCGGGACGACTCTCGCGGATCCGGAGGGCAGCCTGCATCCCCTCGTCGCTGTGCGTCGGGGGCAAGCGAATGTCGACGATGGCGATGTCCGGCGCTTCGGTGGCCACCCTCAGGAGCAGTTCCTCGGCGGTCTCGCAGGTCCCCAGTACCTCGACGCCCGCATCGGTGAGAACGCGCTCGACGCCCTCTCGTAGCAGCACGCTGTCCTCGGCGATCACGGCGCGCACGGAATCTCCGCCCTTACTCGTGTCCCGCCGCCCGCCGGGCTCCACACGCGTAGCTGTCCTCCGAGCGCCTCCACCCGGTCCGCAAGCCCACGCAAGCCGGAGCCGCGGCTCTCGTCGGCACCGCCGATTCCGTCGTCGAGCACTTCGACGAGCACGTCGTGGTCTCTTCGCGTGACCTCGACACTGGCCGAGGACGCTCGCGCGTATTTCGCGACGTTCGCGAGAGACTCGGAGACGAGGTAGTACGCGGCGACCTCGAGGGCCTCGGGCAGCCGTGACTCGATGTTCACCGTCAGGCGGACTGGTACCGCAGCGTGCACCACCAGCTGTTCGAGCGCCACTCCCAGGCCGTGACCGCTGACGACCGCGGGGTGCAGGCCGCGCGCCACCTCACGAAGCTCGTCGAGTGAGGCTGCGATCTCATGCCGAGCCGCCTCGAGCCGCGCGGATGCGTTCGGGTCGTCGCGGAGCTGCTGCTCCAGGCCACTCAGCTCGAGCGACAGGGCGATGAGTCGCTGTTGGGCACCGTCGTGCAGGTTGCGCTCCAGTCGCTGCCGCTCGCTCTGCCCCGCTGCGATGACTCGCGCGCGAGACCCGCGGAGCTCCTCGAGGCGCGCCTTGAGCTCGGCATGCAAGCGCGCGTTCTCGAGCGCGATTCCCGCAGCCGCAGTGACGGACGCCAGGAGCTCGGGCTCGTCCAGAAGCGCCGGGTCGTGCACGAGTGCTGCAACACGTGCTCCGTCCCGCTCGATCAGCGTCACGGCTCGGTTGGGCTCACCGGGCAGCTCCATGGGCCGACCGTCGAGGTCGGTGTAGCTCCGATAGTCGGGAAGCCAGTACGCGAGCGTCAGCGACGGGTCACGGAGCGCACGTGCCAGGGCATCACGAAGGTCGCCGGGGGCGGGATCCTCGTTCAGCTCGACGAAGAGGCCGGCGGCGGACGATCTGGCCAGCCGTGCGTCGAGGAGGCCGATCAGGAACGCGATGGGAGCGAGGCCGATGACCGCGAGCGTGGCCCAGCGGATCTCCTGGACCGCAGGGCCCTCGATCACGATGGACACGAACAGGAACGCGATCATCAGGAGCCCGAGGCCGAACCAGTCGACGATCAGAGACCGCGTACGTCGCAGCGGCTTGCCGGCGTGCAACCGCCTGTAGGCGAGTACTCCCACGCCTGCGACCAGGAGCGCGCTCATCAGTACGAGTTGCAGCCTCACCAACCAGAGTCCGGCGGTCGGATTCGATGTGATTTCGAGCAGGTTGCTCGGGCCGAACCCGCCGACGGCCATGCGTGCCAACTCCAGCGAGATCGCCGTCGCGTACGCCGCGATGACGATGACTCGCTCCGTTCGACCTTCCAACCGGCCGCTCGGGAAAGCGAGGAAGAGATACAGGAAAAGGACCGGCGCCAGGAAGTCCAGCGCCTGGCCGATCGTGAACGAGAGGTCGTTGGTCGTCCACGACAGCGTCGAGAGGAAGTTCGCAAACCCCGCAGCGATCATCAGAGGGCCGAAGCGACTCTCGGGTCGCAGCCTCCACGCGATCAACCCGCACAGGACGTACGAGATCGTGATCCAGTTGACGAGCAACGCGACCACGAGGGGCTCGCCCAGCTCGAGGGTCACTGTTTCGCTGTAGAACGCGGAGACGAACGAGAACGCAGCGACGCTGCAGCCGGCGATCGCAATCGACCACAGCTCCCAGGGCCTGGGGCGCGGGTGCGCGCTCGTGGTCGCGAGTTCCGGAATGAGGCGTTCCGTCGAGGAAACTGCCATGCGGGGCTCCGTTCTCTGACGGCGCTGCTGTACGCGGACCTCTCGCCCGACCGCATGAGGGGGTCGCCGCGGCCGCGGTTGAAAGGACCTTTGGCTCGACCATAGCGCCGTTGCGGCGGCGAAGCTAGAGGGCCGACACGCCGGTTCCCCGATGGCTTTCGGCCTGCGCGATGACCCAAGGGTCATATCGTCGGCCTCGTCAAGGCCGAGCCAATCCCGCAGCGGCCGGAGCTCGCGCTGGGCGTCGCGCCGTGGCGGCGCACGGACCGGCTAGCGTGCTCGTCGTGGAGAGCGCCTCGTCCGCCACTCTCGCCGTCGAGGATCAGCTCGAGCGGCACCGCGTCGAGCTGACCGCGTACTGCTACCGGATGCTCGGTTCGGTCGACGCCGAGGACGCGGTCCAGGAGACGTTCATCCGCGCCTGGAAGGCGTTCGACCGCTTCGAAGGGCGATCCGCGCTTCGATCCTGGCTGTACCGCATCGCGACCAACGTGTGCTTCGACATGCTCGAGGGGCGGAAGCGCCGCGCCCGCCCGATGGATCTCGGGCCGGCCGGCGAGCCGATTGTTGAAAACCTGCGCACGCCCGACGTCTCGTGGCTCGAGCCGATGCCGGACGCCAGGGTCGTGCCCGACGGAGATCCGGCCGAGGTCGTCGCGGCTCGCGAGTCGGTCCGGCTTGCGTTCGTCGCCGCACTCCAGCACCTCCCGCCCCGCCAGCGCGCGGTGCTGATCCTGTGCGAAGTCCTGCGCTGGCAGGCGTCCGAGGTCGCAGAGCTCCTCGACACGAGCGTCGCGTCCGTGAACAGCGCGCTCCAGCGAGCACGTGCGACTCTCGAATCGGGCCGCGTCGAGGCGTCGACGACGGCGCCCTCGGTCGATGCGGCCGATGCGGAGCTCCTCCAGCGCTACGTCGACGCGTTCGAGCGCTACGACATGACCGCGCTCACGTCGTTGATCCACGAGGACGCGACCCAGTCGATGCCTCCCTTCGACCTCTGGCTTGCCGGCCGCGACGACATCCTGAGCTTCTGGGTCGGGCCGGGCCACACCTGTCGCGGCTCCAAGGTCGTCACGACCCTGACCGCGAACGGGGCTCCCGCCTTCGCCCAGTACCGGCCGGTCCCGGGCGGCGACGGGTACGAGCCGTGGGCGCTCCAGGTGATCGAGATCGAGAACGGGAAGATCGTCGAGTTCACGTTCTTCCTCGACACCGCGACGATCTTCCCGCGCTTCGGGCTCCCGCTCGAGCTCGACGACCTCTAGCCGGCTACGCAGCCGCTCCCGACTCGACGGACGGCTGCGCCGCCCCCTGCTCGAGGGCAGCCGGATCCATCCAGAAGACCTCCCAGAGATGGCCGTCCGGGTCGTTGAAGCTCCGGCCGTACATGAAGCCCATCTCCATCGGCTCGTTGGCGGTCGAGCCGCCGGCGGAGAGCGCATTGTCGGCGAGCGCATCGACCTCTTCACGGCTGTCTCCGGAGATCGCCATTATCGCCTCGGTCTGCTTCGTCGGGTCGACGAGCTCCTTCTTCGTGAACTCCGAGAGCTTGCTCCGAACGAGAAGCATCACGTAGGCGTCCTCGCCCACGAGCATGCACGTGGCCGTCTCGTCCGTGAACCGCGGATCGAACGCGAAGCCGAGCTTCGTGAAGAAGTCGACCGACCGGTCGAGGTCGGCGACCGCCAGGTTGACGAACAGCTTTCGTGATCCGTTACCTGCCACCACGTCCTCCTTTTCTCTTGGTTGGAGTTGAGACTGGATGCTTACCCCGAACTCATCGCTCTCTCCCGCGAGAACGTCGGTGAGCCCCATGAGCTCGACCAGCTCGAGCAGCTCCTCCGACGAATGGCAGAGCCGCACCGAGCATCCGTACGCCAGCGCCGCACGCTGGAGCCGTGCGAGGGCGTCGACCGTCACCGCGTCAACGTCGACTCCGTCGACGTCGCAGAGGACGACTTGTCCGGGGCTCCGGGCGAGGATCCCCCGCACGCGACCGCACAGCCCGGGCAGATCGGCACGGCTGATCGAGCCGCGGATCGTGAACGCGACCGTGTGCGGCCCTGTGTCGGCCATCGAGCCCTAGACCGCCGAGCCAGTGGGAAGTCATCGGCCGAGGCGGCCGTGCTCCTCGGCGAACCGGCGCGCGCGGAAGGTCGCTGGTGCTAGAACAGGTCTATCGGGGGACGCCGTCCCGCTCCGAAATGTGTCGGAGTCGAGAGCCGGGAAGGAAGGGGCACGGCGCTTCGTTGTCCCAGGTTCGCGCACTCGACCGATGAGTTGTCGGGGTTCGAGCAGTCGTACGTTGCAACCGGAGTGATCGAGGGGGTAGTGAGATGAGCGAGCCGGTGTCAGGAAACAACGGCGAGCGCCTGGCGGCGCACGAGCGACTGTCGACGGGAGGGCTGGCCAGGTGGATGCGCTGGTGCGCCAACAACCCGTGGAAGGTGGTCCTCGGCTGGGTGGCGATCCTCGTCGCTCTCGTCGTGCTCATGGTCACTATCGGCGGCAGTCTTAAGGACGAGTTCGAGATCCCGGGCTCGGACACGCAGCGTGCGACCGACCTGATCGAGTCCGAGTTCGCCTCCGAGCAAGGCTCGGTGCTCAACCTGGTCTTCGCGGCGCCCGAGGGCGAGCGTCTCGATACGCCCGAGCGCCAGGCCGCGATCGAGGACGTGATCGCGCAGCTCAAGTCCTCCGAGTTCGCCCCGAGCGGGGACGAGGTCGGGCTAGACAGCGTGGGCGACCCATTCGCCGAGCAGACCTTCTCCGAGGACGGGCGGATCGCGTACGCCGAGGCCCAGTTCTCGGATGTCATCGAGACGGCAGACCGGGCGCGAGTCGTAGCGGTGCAGGACGCGGTGCGCGACGGCGTCGCCTCGGCAGGGATCACCGCCGAGTTCAACGGCGACGCGGAGTTCCCGCCCATCGAGCAGGGCATCCAGGAGGCGCTCGGTTTCCTGGCGGCGTTCATCGTCCTTCTGATCGTCTTCCGGACGCTCGTGGCGACTGCAATTCCGATCTCGCTCGCGATCGTGGCGGTCGGGACGGCGTTCATCCTGCTCTACATCCTCGCGGGGCTGACGACCATCAACACGATCACGCCCATTCTCGTGTCGATGATCGGGATCGGCGTCGGCATCGACTACTCGCTGTTCATCGTCACCAGGTTCAGACAGGCTCTGCACGACGGGCTACCACCGTGTGACGCGGCGGCCGAGGCTGGATCCTCGGCCGGGCGAGCGGTCATCTTCGCGGGCCTGACCGTCGCGATCTCCGTGACGGGCCTCGCCTTCTTCGGGCTCGACTTCGTCACGAAGCTCGGTATCGGCGGCGCGCTCGGCGTCCTGACCACCGTGCTCATCGCCAACTCGCTGCTCATCGCCGTGCTGGCGAAGCTCGGCCACAAGGTCGACCGCCTGAAGGTGCCGTTCCTCAAGCCGATCGACGACTCCGAGGAAGGCCGCAACAAGACGCTCATCGCACGCTGGGGGCGTTTCGTGACCGCGCACGCAAAGCCGGTCTTCTGGATCCTGCTCGCGGCGGGACTCCTGCTCGCGGGCAGCTCGGCGCTCGTGCGGCTCGGCGCCTCGGACCAGGGGACGCAGCCGACCAACCAGACCGCCCGGCGCGCGTACGACCTGCTCGCGGACGGCTTCGGTCCCGGGTTCAACGGGCCGATCCCGATCGTGGTCGACGTGAACGGCGACACGCAGGCGCCGCAGCGCGTCTACGAAGGAGTCCAGGCGCTCGGGACCCAGGGCGACGTCGCATCCGTCGGCGAGCCCCAGTTCAACGACTCGAGGTCGGTCGCCATCGTCTTCGTCACGCCGGCCTCGGCACCGCAGGACGAAGCGACGGAGAAGCTCGTGCATCGCCTGCGCGACGACGTCGTGCCCGCCGCGACCGAGGGCAGCGAGTCCGCCGTCTACGTATCCGGCCTGAACGCGGCGTTCATCGACATCGCCGACCGCATCACGGAGCGGATGCCGATCTTCCTCCTGTACGTCATCGGCGTCACGTTCCTCGTGTTGGCGATGGCGTTCCGGTCGATCGTCGTCTCGCTCACGGCGGCGATCACGACCATCCTGTCCGCGTTCATCGGCTTCGGGGTCCTCACGCTCGTGATCCAGGAGGGCCACCTGATGTCGCTCACCGGGCTCGACCGTACTGGCCCCATCGAGACCTTCGTTCCGCCGATCGCGTTCGCGATCCTCTTCGGCCTGTCGATGGACTACATGGTCTTCCTCACGAGCCGCATCCGGGAGGAGCACGTCCACGGCCTGAAGACGAGGGAGGCGGTCGAGCACGGCATAGCCGCGATCGGTCGCGTCGTCGTCGCTGCCGCCGTCATCATGGCGACGGTCTTCTCGGCCTTCATCCTCACGCCGGACCGCATCTCGAAGGAGTTCGGCCTCCTGCTCGCCGTCGCGATCATCACCGACGCGTTGGTCGTGAAGATGACGCTGATCCCCGCCTTCTTCACGCTGATAGGCGAGAAGACGTGGTACATCCCGCGCTGGCTCGACCGCCTGCTGCCGAACATCACGATCGAGCCGCCGCACGACGGAGCGGAGCCGGAGCCCGAGATCCGGCGCGAGCCCGAGCCGCACGGGGCCTGACCGGAGCACTTCGACGAGAGGCTTGATGCGAATTGGAGCGGGAGCTCCTCGCATCAAGCCTCTTGTACGCTCGGGCGCGGACATGACGGAGATGCGCCTCTTCGACATCCGCGTGACCGTCGAGCGGATCGAGGGGCGCTCGGTCTGCGGCCTCGAGGTCGGGGACTGGTTCGAGGTAACGGAGTCGAGCCGCGTCCGGATCCCTGAGGGAAAGCACTTCTGCCTCTTCGCGATGCAGGCCGTGCTCCCGCTCATTCCGGCAAAGATGCGGCAGTTGCCCGAGGAGGACTGGCTGGAGCGGGACAGCCTCGTCTGCTGCCCGGATCCCGACGAGCGCGTGGTCATGCGGATCGAGCGGGTGGGCGAGCGGACGCTCGTGACCGAGGAGCTGACGTAGCGCGCGAGCTCGGCATCGGGCTTCGCACGGACCAGGCACCGCTCGCCTACGAGGCCATCGCCCGAAGGGCCGAAGAGGCGGGTGTCGACGTCGTGTCGGTCTTCCACGACCTGCTCTACCAGCCTGCCATCGGCCCGCTCCTGCTCATGGCGAGGGTGACCGAGCGGATTCGGCTCGGTCCCGCGGCGCTCAACCCGTTCACGCTCCACCCCTACGAGATCGCGGGCCAGATCGCGATGCTCGACCTCGTCTCGAACGGTCGCGCGTACCTCGGGCTCTCGAAGGGCGCTTGGCTCGACCGGCTTGGGCTCGAGGAGGAACGTCCGCTGGCCGGGCTCCGGGAGGCAGTCGCGATCGTCCAGGCGCTGCTCGCGGGCGACGATGCCGGCGTCCAGGGCGAGCGCTTCACCCTTCTTCCGGGCACCACGCTCGCGTACCCGCGCGCGCGCCCGTCGGTGCCGCTCACCATCGGCACGTGGGGGCGCAAGACGGCGCGCTGGGCCGGCACGGTCGCGGCCGAGGTCAAGCTGGGCGGGACCGCCAATCCGGATCTCGTCCGGGAGATGCGCACCTGGGTCGCGTAATCCCGAGGTCCGCATCGTCGTCGGTTGCGTGACCGTCGTGGACGACGACGGGGTCTGGGCGCGAGAGCGGGCGCGAGCGGCCGTTCAGCCGTATCTCGAGGTTGTCGCGGCCCTCGATCCGACCCTCGATCTCCGCGACGGTGAGTCACCGCCGCTCGAGCGGTTCTGCATCGCCGGCACGCCCGACGAGGTCGCAGCGCGAGTGCTGGAACTCTGGGAGGTCGGCGCGGACCGTGTCGAGCTGGGGACACCGCAGGGGCGCACGACTTCCGGCGGCGTCGACCTGATCTGCGAACGAGTGCTCCCGCTTCTCCGATGAGTTTCACGGCCACCGGCGGTCTGTGTTTGGGAAATCGAAGACCGCGAAAGGACGAACGATGACGATGGACGCGCGCTCCCGCTGGTTTGCTCTTGTTCTCCTCTGCCTGGGGGATCTGATGATCGTGCTCGACGTGACGATCGTGGGCGTCGCGCTTCCCTCGATCAAGGAAGACCTCGGATTCACGGACTCTTCGCTCGCCTGGGTCGTGAACGCGTACCTGCTCACGTTCGGCGGCTTCCTGCTCCTCGGGGGCAGGCTCGGAGACCTCTTCGGTCACCGCCGTCTGTTCCTGATCGGCATCGCTCTCTTCACGGGCGCGTCCATCGCCTGCGGGCTCGCGACGTCGCAAGGGATGCTCGTCGCGGCTCGCGCGGTGCAGGGAGTCGGCGGTGCGATCGTCTCGGCGGTGGCCCTGTCGCTGATCGTGACCCTGTTCACCGAGCCGGGCGAACGCGCGAAGGCGATGGGCGTCTTCGGCTTCGTCGCCTCCGGTGGCGGGTCGATCGGCGTCCTGCTCGGCGGGGTCCTGACGGACGCGCTGAACTGGCACTGGATCTTCCTCGTCAACATCCCGATCGGAATCGCGGTGTTCGCGCTCAGCCTCGCGCTGCTTCCGGGCGGCGGCGGTCGGCCGGCCGGTGGCCGCCTCGACGTCGCAGGAGCGGTGACCGTGACCACCTCCCTGATGATTGCGGTGTACGCGATCGTGAACGGGAACGTGGTCGGCTGGACCACCGTCCGCACGCTCGGGCTCCTCGCGCTGTCCGCGGCGATCATGGCGATCTTCGTCTTCATCGAGGCACGTGTCAGCGCGCCGCTGATGCCGCTCGGGCTCTTCCGACTGCGAAACCTCACGATCTCGAACATCGTCGGAATCCTCTGGGCGGCGGCGATGTTCGCGTGGTTCTTCCTCTCTGCGCTCTATCTCCAGCTCGTGCTCGGGTACAGCCCGCTCGAGGTCGGGCTCGCGTTCCTGCCTGGCAACCTGATCATGGGTGCGTTCTCGATCGGGCTGTCGGCGAAGCTCGTCATGCGCTTCGGGATCCGGCTTCCGCTGGCGACAGGGCTGTCGCTCGCTTCGCTGGGCCTGCTGCTCTTCGCGCGGGCTCCGGTCGACGGGACCTTCGTCGTCGATGTGCTTCCGAGCATGATCCTGCTCGGGGTCGGGGCCGGAATGGCGTTCAATCCGGTGCTGCTCGCGGCGATGGGCGACGTGGAGCCGAGCGACGCGGGACTGGCTTCGGGGGTCGTGAACACCGCGTTCATGATGGGAGGCGCGCTCGGGCTCGCCGTCCTCGCCAGCCTCGCCGCCGCGAGGACGGAGACGCTGCTCGACGCGGGCGAAGGCACGCTCGCTGCCTTGGCCGGCGGTTACCACGCTGCATTCGTGGTCGGTGCGATCTTCGCCGCCGCCGCGGCGGCAATCGGCGGGCTGTTGCTCCGGCCCGCCCCGATGCCGACGGAGCATCCGGAAGGCGCGCCGGAGCCTGCTGCCGAGGCTGCATAGCCGTTCGCCGCTATCGCCGGGAGGCTGGCTGGGTGACTGCGCCGCGCCGTCGGTCGGGTGGATAGCGTCTCGAAAGAGCCACCATGGCCCGTGACGAAGGGAGACTCAGGTGGAGTGGAAGCTGGAGTTGGTGTCGATTCCCGTATCGGATGTCGATCGAGCGAAGGACTTCTACGTCGACAAGGCTGGATTCACGGCAGACCACGACCATCAGGTCGGAGACGACCTTCGCTTCGTGCAGCTGACTCCGCCCGGGTCGGCGTGCTCGATAGCGATCGGGACCGGGATCAGCGAGTCGCAGCCCGGCTCTGCCCAGGTGCAGCTCGTGGTTCCCGACGTCGAGGCCGCGAGAGCGGAGCTCCTCGAGCGGGGCGTGGAGGCAAGCGACGTGCAGGAGTTCGCCTGGGGCTCGTTCGTCTTCTTCAGCGATCCCGACGGAAACCGCTGGGCGGTGCAGCAGCTGCCGCCGCAGGCATAGCCAAGGAGGTAGAGCGATGGACTACAAGCTCGAGCTGCTGCTGATCCCCGTCACGGACGTGGATCGCGCAAAGGCGTTCTACACGGAGAGCCTCGGCTTCACGCTCGACGTCGACACGAGCCCCGTCGAAGGGTTCCGGGTCGTGCAGATGACGCCTCCGGGATCGGCCTGCTCGGTCACGATCGGGACGGGGCTCTCGGACGCCGCGCCCGGGTCGTACCGAGGCACCCATCTGATCGTCGCCGACATCGAGGTCGCGCGCGCGGAGCTCGTCCAGCGCGGGGTGGACGTGAGCGACCTCCGTCACTTCGACCGCGACAAGGGCGAATGGCAGCCCGGCGTGGATCCGGCTCATGGGGACTACGGCTCGTTCGCCGACTTCGCCGACCCGGACGGCAACACCTGGGTCCTCCAGGAGGTCGGGCACGAGGTCGTGTAGCGCTCGCCCTCAGTCCGGCAGGAGGGGCATGACGACGCCGGGGTCCCGGCCCACCAGGAGACCCCTCGTGATCGCCGCGGAGCCGAACCGGTCGCGCACCCGGTCGAGGGCGAAGTCGAGCGCCGCGTCGTGGAGCGGGTCGAACGGCAGCGCGAGCTGGACTCGGTCCTCGTCCTCGAGGTTCGTCAGCGAGAGCCCGACGAGGGTCAGCCCCTGCGCGTGAATCAGCGGCCTGGCCGACGCGAGGAGCCCTCGTGCCGTCTCGAGGATGGGCTGCGTCCGAGCCGTCGCCTGCGGCATGGTCTCGGAGCGCGTCGCCCTCGTGAAGTCTGCGAAGCGCAGCCGCAGCACGACAGTCCGGCACACGCGCTTGCCGGTGCGCAGGCGCCGGGACACGCGGTCGACGATCGCGACGAGGGTCGCGTCGACCTCCTCTGGAGCTCTGGGCCTGAAGCCGAGAGCCCGCTGGGAGCCGATCGACCGCCGCCTGCGGCCGACGTGCACCGGCCGCGGATCGCGATTGTGGGCGAGGGCATGCAGATGCCTGCCTGCTGCGCGACCGAGGATCCACACGAGCACGCGCTCGTCCAGGTCCGCGACCTGGCCGACCGTCGAGATGCCGCGGCTGTGCAGCTTCTCGGCGGTGACCCGCCCCACGCCCCACAACTGCTCGATCGGGAGCGGGTGAAGGAAGCCGAGCTCGTCATCCGGCGGTACGACGAGCAGTCCGTCGGGCTTGGCGACCGCGCTCGCGACCTTGGCCAGGAACTTCGTCCGCGCAATCCCGACCGTGATCGGCAGGCCGACCTGCTCGAGGACTCGCTGCCGGAGACGCATGGCCATCTCGGTCGGTTCCCCGGCGAGACGCCGAAACCCGCGGACGTCGAGGAACGCCTCGTCGATGGAGAGCCCCTCGACGAGCGGGGTCGTGTCCTCGAAGACCTCGAAAACGGCCTTGCTCGCCTCCGAGTAGGCGGACATCCGCGGAGGAACGACGACCGCGTGCGGGCAGAGTCGGCGGGCCTGCCTTCCGCCCATCGCCGTGCGGATGCCGTACGCCTTCGCCTCGTAGCTCGCTGCAAGCACGACTCCGCCGCCGACGATGACCGGGCGGCCGCGCAGGCGTGGATCGTCGCGCTGCTCGACGGACGCGAAGAAGGCGTCGAGGTCGGCATGGAGGATCGTCGCCTCGGACACGAACATATGTTCGCACAGCGGCGAGCTTGGCTGGAAAGGCGGAGCGTTGTACTCTCGTCGAACGGTGACCCTTCACGGTCACAGAGGAAGGCGCACGCGGGGCGTCGTCTTTCTCGCGCTTGCCGGCCTCTCGGTCGTGATCACGAGCGGGGTCGTCGCGACGAGCGGCCGCTCCGCCACGCGCGACGCCGTGCAGCAGATCGCCGCCCGTTCCTTTCCAGGAGGGCCGTACTTCAACG
This sequence comes from uncultured Actinomycetes bacterium, assembly GCA_963736295.1. Taxonomy (GTDB): domain Bacteria; phylum Actinomycetota; class Thermoleophilia; order Gaiellales; family Gaiellaceae; genus GMQP-bins7. The sequence goes on along the minus strand of CAVTOH010000004.1, from coordinate 1,217,418 downwards.
TCATCTGCGGGTTCAGCCACCGGAACAACGACGACCCGATCGTGTTTCCCGGAGCACCCGGCCGCTCGCACAACCACACGTTCATAGGGAACCGCGACGTCGATGCGTCGACGACCCCGGAGTCGCTGAAGGACGGAGCGTCGACGTGCGACACGTCCGACTCGTCGACGTACTGGGTGCCTACGCTGTACGAGGGCGTCGAGGCCATCGTCCCGCTCGCCGTGGTCGTCTACTACACGCGCCACACGTCAGGGCCCGTGGTCACGATGCCGGCCGGGCTGAAGATGGTCGCCGGCAACCAGTCGGCGAAGCGCCCGCAGCCGAAGGGCACCGTGGCGTGGAGCTGTAGCGCTGCCGGTGCAGGCAAGCGCTTCGCAGCGGTTCCGGCCTGCGGCGCAACGAGCATGCTCGTGTTCAACCTCCGGTTCCCCAACTGCTGGAACGGCCGGACCACCGACAGCCCTGATCACAGGCGGCACATGGCGTACTCGCGCGCGGGCAGCTGCCCCGAGTCCCATCCTGTCCGGCTGCCGACGATCACGGTGCTCGTCCTGTACGCACCGACGTCGAAGTACGCCCGGCCGGCGTCCGGAAAGTGGGGCTCGCACGGCGACTTCATGAACGGCTGGGAGCCGCAGATCCTCTCCCGGCTCGTGTCCGGGCTCAACTACTAGAACCCGGTACGGTCTCCTCATGGAGTCGCTGGAGCACGAGCTCGAAGAGGTCATCGCCCGCGAGGGCTTCTCCGGCGTGGTGCGGATCGACCGCGGGAACGAGGTCGAGCTCGCGAAGGCATACGGTCTTGCGCACCGTGGCTACGAGATTCCGAACCAGGTCGACACGCGGTTCGGGACTGCGAGCGCCACGAAGGGCCTCACCGCGCTCACGGTCGTGAGTCTCATCGAGAGCGGGCTGCTCGAGCTGACCACGACCGCGCGCTCCTTTCTCGGCGAGGATCTCCCTCTCGTCGGCGACGACGTGACCGTCGAGCACCTCCTGTCCCACCGCTCGGGGATCGGCGACTACCTCGACGAAGAGGTCGAGATGGACATCAACGACTACCTGATGCCCGTGCCGGCGCACGAGCTCGCGACGACGGAGGAGTACATCGTCTGGCTCGACGGCCACCCTCGGAAGTTCGCCCCGGGCGAGCGCTTCGCCTACTGCAACGGAGGCTACGCCGTCCTGGCGTTGATCGCAGAGCGGGCGAGTGGCGTCCCCTTCCATGAGCTCGTCCTCGAGCGCGTCTGCGAGCCGGCGGGAATGCCGGACACCGAGTTCCTCCGCTCGGACGAGCTGCCGGGCAGAGTTGCGCTCGGGTACCTGGAGATCGACGGGGCGTCGCGGACAAATGTCTTCCACCTCCCGGTCCGCGGCACGGGGGACGGGGGCATCTACACGACGGCCGCCGACGTGCGAGCGCTGTGGACGGCGTTCTTCGCCGGGCAGATCGTGTCGCGCGACTGGGTCGTCGAGATGATCCGCCCGCGGAGCGACGTGCCGGAAGAGAAGAAGCGCTACGGCCTCGGCTTCTGGCTGCACGCCTCCACCGACACCGTGATCCTGGAAGGCTGGGATGCCGGGGTTTCCTTCCGGTCGCTCCATAACCCGCGGGTGGACCTGACGCACACGGTGATCTCGAACACGGCCGACGGAGCCTGGCCGGTTACGAACTTCCTCGAAGAGCGACTCGAGCCCTGACCGAGAGCTCGATGGAGGTCTTCCTCGAGACCGAGCGCCTGCTGTTGCGCCGGTTCACCTCCGACGACGTCGACGAGCTCCTCGAGCTCGACGGCGACCCGGAAGTGATGCGCTACGTCACCGGAGGCCGGGCGACGCCGCGCGAGGAGATCGAGAACGACCTCCTGCCGGCCTATCTCGACTACTACCGACGTTATCCCGGGTTCGGGTTCTGGGCGGCGATCGAGAGGTCGAGGGGGCAGTTCGTCGGCTGGTTCCACTTCCGGCCGGAGGACGAAGCCGTGGCGGACGAGGTGGAGCTCGGCTATCGGCTGCGGAAGTCGGCGTGGGGAAGGGGCTACGCGACCGAGGGCTCCCGCGCCTTGATCGACAAGGGATTCGCCGAGCTCGGTGTGCGGAGGGTCGTTGCGTTCGCGATGGTCGTGAACACGGCCTCGCGACGGGTGATGGAGAAGGCGGGCCTGCGGTACATCCGGACGTTCCACCAGCCTTGGCCCTACCGCATCGACGGAGACGAGCACGGGGACGTCGAGTACGCGCTGCTCCGCTCCGAGTGGGAGGACGAGCACCGGTAGTCGGCGCCGTGCGATCCTGGCGCCGTGTCAGTTCGCATCGACAGCTCGCTGGACGGCATCGACTGGGTGCAGGCGAAGGCCGACCTGCAGGCAGACGACTTCGACAACGGGCGCTCGCCCGGCGCCCTCCGGCGATCGTTCGAGCAGTCGCAGCACGTCGCGTTCGCGCGCGACGGCGAGCGCGTCATCGGGATGGCGCGCCTGCTCTCGGACGGCGTTTGCAACGCCTATCTCGTCGACGTCTGGACGGATTCCGCGTACCGGAGGCAGGGCATCGCGTCGGCGATGATCAGCCAGTTGCTCGAGGAAGTTCCGGGCCAGCATGTCGGGCTCCAGACCAGCGATGCGCAGGCGCTCTACGAGTCGCTGGGCTTCAAGTCACAACCCGAGTTCTGGTCGCTCGTCGTCGGCTCGTGGCTCGACAACGACGCGAACCGCTGAGCGGCACTCAGAGGTCCGGTAACCAGCCCTCCCGGTACCGGGTCGGCTCGCGCTTGCCGACGCGAGCCCAGAGCGGAGCGTAGGCCTCGTCCGGGACGGTCGTCTCCTGCTCGACCCCGGCCCCGTGGCGCAGCGCGACCTCGTCCACCGTGTACCCGCCCCAGTCCGGGCTATCTGCGTGCGCGCGCGAGCCGACCGCGATGACGACGCACTGCCCCTGCCCGGCTCCGACGATCGTGTGCTTCGTGTCGGGCGGGCAGTGCACGAAGTCCCATTGCCGCAGCTGCCGCTCCTCGCCCTCGACGATGAGCAGCGCCTCGCCCGCGACGACGAGGAAATCCTCCTGGTCGGCCTCCCAGTGGTACATCGCCATCGGCTCGCCCGGCTCGAAGATCTGGATGTTGATCCCGAGCTGCGGAAAGTCCTGCTCGCCCTCGAGGTCACAGAAGCCGCCGCGCCCGGCCGCATGCAGCCAGCGCGCGTCCCGCGCGTTGAGGACGAACCAGCCGTCGCCCTTCGGGACGAGCCCGTGCTCGGTCTGCTCGAGCGGCGCCTCCGGAACCATGCCGGGAGCCTAGCGAGATCGGTTTGTGGTTTCCTCGGCTCGTGAGCTCCCGATTCGTCGGCCTGGCCGTCGTCATCGCCGGCCTCGCCCTCGTCGTCGGCGGAGCTCGGGGTGGCACGCCGGCGAGCGCGCAGGCGCCCGTCGACGCGCTTTCGCTCGAGCAGCAGGTCGGACAGCTCCTCCTGCATCAGCTTCAAGGGCCATGACGTGCCCGAGTACGTTCGCTCCGCGCTGCGCCAGCGCCGCGCGGCAGGCGTGATCCTCTTCGGCGGCAATATCGCGACGCGGGACCGGCTACGGGCCTTGACGCAGACGCTGCGGCGAACGGGAAGCCGGCCGATCGTCGCCGTCGACCAGGAGGGAGGATCGGTTCGGCGATTGCCCTGGGCGCCCCCGCTCGCTCCGGCGCCCCAGCAGGCCGCGCAGGGCACCGTGCGATCCGAGGCGGTGAAGGGCGCGAGGGCGCTTCGCTCGGACGGGATCACCGTCACGTTCGCGCCGGTCGGTGATGTCCCGAGCGTGCGAGGTGCGGCGCTGTTCGCTCGAGCGTTCTCCAGGGACCCGGCAGAGGTCAGCAGAGCGATGATCGCCGCGGTCCTCGGCTGGCGGCGCGGTGGCGTCGCTCCGACAGCGAAGCACTTCCCCGGGCTTGGTGGCGCGCGCGTCAACTCCGACGCCGGGTCGGTGACCATCAGCCGCACGCGAGCCAGGCTCGAGACGACGGACTTGCCGCCGTTCGAGGCCGCAATCGGTGCCGGTGTGCCGCTCGTGATGGTCGGCCACGCCCGCTACCCGGCGCTCGACCGCGCACGGATCGCGTCGCAGTCGCCGACGATCATCGGCGACCTGCTGCGGGAGCGGCTCGGCTTTCGGGGCGTCATCGTCACGGACTCCATGGAGGCACAGGCATCGCTCGCGACGGGCGGCATCGCGATCGTGTCGGAGCGTGCCGTGCGTGCCGGCGTTGATCTCGTCCTGCTGACGGGTCGGGGCTCGTATGCGCCGGTCTTCCGGCACCTGCTCGCCGTTGCGCAGCGTTCCGCATCGTTTCGCGCACGGGTGCGCGAGTCGGCCGCGCGCGTGCTCGCGCTCAAGCAGCGCGGCGCTCGGGCTCCTCGCTGACGGTACGCCGCGCTAGACCCGGCCGCGTGCTGCCCACGCAACGACCGTCAGCACGAAGGGCGCATCGGGGAGCTTCTCGCGACAGCGTTCTCGCAGCTGTGCCCGGTGGCCCGCATCGAGGCCGGCAGCGTGCGCGCCGGCTGGCCCGACGCCGAGCTCGAACGGCTCCCACCAGTCTTCGAAGGTCGGATGCTCGACGGTCACGGTGAGGTGCGTCTCCTCGACCTCGTCCAGCCCGGCCGCTTCGAATAGCTCCCCCAGGTGTCCCTGCCGCGCGCCCGCGAGCTGGGACTCGTCGAAGACGTCGGGGTCTTGCTCTCGCGCCGCATCCCAGTAGAGGCTCAGCGGCCCCTGCTCGCCGGCGTGGTCCCAGACGCAAGCCGCAACGACGCCTTGCGTGCTTGTCACGCGCGCCATCTCGCGTAGCCCGGCGACCGGGTCGGCCATGAAGTGAACGACGAGCTGCGCCAGGGCAGCGTCGAACTCGCTGTCTCCGAACGGCAGATCCTCCGCCGACGCACGCTCTACCCGGACCCCGGGATTGCGCTCCGCGGCCGCGGCGACGAACGGCTCCGAGGGATCGACGGCCGTCACGCCCTGCGGGCCTAGCCTCATCGCCAGCTCGGCCGTAAGGGCACCGGGACCGCATCCGACGTCGAGCACGCGCTGACCGGCGACCACGTCCGCGAGGTCCGCGAACGCGGGGGATAGCAGCGTCGAGTAGCGCCCCATGAAGCGGTCGTACGAGTCGGCGGCGACCGTGAAGCTCATGAGGACGAAGGTTGACAGGCTTTCCCATGCGCGATATATAGCTATTTATCTAGTTAGATAGGTAACTTCGCCACGACATGATCGAGTTCCGACTCAACGAGCGATCCGGTGTGCCGACCTATCTGCAGCTGGTGCAGCAGGTCAGGCAAGCCGTACTGCTGGGTGTCCTGCAGCCGGGAGACCAGCTCCCGACCGTCAAGGAGGTCGTGGGCAAGCTGGCGATCAACCCGAACACGGTGCTGAAGGCGTATCGGGAGCTCGATCGCGAGGGGCTCGTGGACGCGCGCCGCGGACGAGGGACCTTCGTCTCGCACGCCCTCACTCCCACCGCCCCGGCGGAGTACGAAGCGTTGCAGGCGGCGCTGCTCCGCTGGTTCGCACAGGCGCGCGACGCCGGGCTCGACGAGGACGACGTGGCCGCGCTCTTCGCTGCGGCGGTCCGGGCATCGTTCGTCAAGGAGGCCGCGTGAGCTCACCGCCGGTCGTCGAGACGAATGGCCTCGGCAAGCGCTACGGGTCGCTGTGGGCTCTTCGCGACTGCTCGCTCGCGATTCCAGCCGGCGCCGTCGTAGCTCTCGTCGGGCCGAACGGAGCCGGAAAGACCACGCTCTTGCATCTGCTCGTCGGGCTCAGCCGGCCGACCGTTGGCGATGCTCGCGTGTTGGGCTGGTCTCCGCGCGAGCAGCCGAACCTCGTCCTTCCTCGTGTCGGGTTCGTTGCGCAGGACCACCCGCTCTACCGGAGCTTCAGCCTCGCGGAGACGCTGAAGCTCGGCCGCAAGCTGAATCCTCGCTGGGACGATGATCTCGCAACCCGGCGACTGGCCGGGCTCGGCATCCCGCTCGAGAAAAAGGTCGGGAAGCTGTCCGGAGGTCAGCAGGCACAGGTCGCGCTGACGCTCGCGCTGGCGAAGCGGCCCGACCTGCTCGTGCTCGACGAGCCGATCGCCTCCCTCGACCCGCTCGCGCGGCGCGAGTTTCTCCAGGGACTGATGGAAGCCGTCGCCGACGAGGGGCTCACCGTGATCCTCTCGTCGCACATCGTCGCGGAGCTCGAGCGCGTCTGCGACCACCTCGTGATCCTCGCTGCGGGCGGCGTCCAGCTCGCCGGCTCGATCCAGGAGCTCCTGCAGACGCATCGTGTCCTGAGCGGGCCCCGGAAAGACATCGGTGCGGTCGCGCTCACGCATGTCGTCATCCAGGAGCGGCACACCGCGCGGCAGACGACGTTGTTCGTACGCGGCAACGGCGCCGTCGCTGATCCTTCGTGGAGCGTCGACGAGGTGAGCCTCGAGGAGATCGTGCTCGCTTATCTCGGACTGCAGGCCGCTCCGCCTCAGGAGACCACCCTGGAGCTGGCGTCGTGATCTGGCTGACCTGGCGCCAACAGCGCACCGAGACGCTGATCGCGGTGGTCCTGCTCGTCCTCGTCGCGGCGCTGATCGTGCCGACGGGGTTGCAGATGGCCTCGGTCTACGACAGCCAAGGGATCGCTGCTTGCCTCACCGATCCGACCGACGAGTGCCGCCAGACCCTCGACTCGTTCTCGAGCCGCTGGGACACGCTCCTGAACTTCGTCGGTTGGCTCAGCCTCGTTCCCATGCTGCTCGGAGCGTTGATCGCCGCGCCCCTCGTGCTCGAGTTCGAGCGCGGGACCTTCCGGCTCGCCTGGACGCAAAGCGTCACGCGAGACCGCTGGCTCTCGATACGAGTCGGGCTCGTTGTCGCGGCGTCCGTTGCAACCGGGCTGTTCTTCATGCTGCTGATGACCTGGTGGCGCGACCCGCTCGACGACATCAACGGGCGGTTCTCCGAGGGCTTCGACTTCGAGGGTGTCGTTCCGATCTCGTACACGCTGTTCGCCGCCGCGCTCGTGCTCGCGCTCGGGGTCTCGCTGCGACGGGCTGCGGCTGCGATCGGTCTCGCGTTCGTCCTGTTCCTCGCTCTGCGGATCGGGATCGGCGGCTGGGCGAGACCGAACTACCGGGAACGGATCGAGGCGTCCTGGACCGAAGGACCGGGACCCGATCTCGCCGGCGCCTGGGTGTTCAGGCAGGGCGGCGAGTTCCGTGTGGCCGACGGCGGCCCGGCTCCCGATCCGTCGGTGGTGGAGGGATGTCTCGACGGCCCCGCGACCAAGAAGTTCGACCCGGAGTGCCTCGGCGAACACGGCATCGAGGTCCTGGAGCATGCGACCTATCACCCGGCGAGCCGCTTCTGGCTGTTCCAGGCGATCGAGGCGAGCATCTTCGTCGCGATGGCGCTCGCGTTGCTCGCGTTCTCCGTCTGGTGGATCCGCAAGCGAATCAGCTGAGCCGGCTCGCGTAGCCGGAGTTCCACGAATCGTCAACGCGGGGTTAGCTCTCAGCCGGCTCCCGCCGACGGCTAGGGCTGGTACTGCTGGTCGAGGGCGCAGACGGTGTCGATGTCCACTCGAATCCAGACGCCGCTGTCGAGCGGTTCGAACAGGTCGACCGGCTCTTCGCCGTTCACGAGCTGCGCGAGCTCGGAGACGGGTATTGAGGTGGAGCCGAAGTTGGCCGCGTCGCCTTGCTTGGTCAGGACGGTGACCTGCGCATCCGCCGGCACGACGTAGGTCAGCAGGCGGTGACCCTCTTCGATGCGGTAGTTGTCGTTCGGGACCGGCTCACCGGGTTCGACGACGCCGTCCTCGGCGGCGGCCGTGTTCGCGGTCACGCCGCTCGTGAACCACGCCGGGTCGAACCGCAACTCGAACTGATCGTCCTTCGGCGTGAGCGAGGAGATGTGTCCGAACGTCCTGTCTCCGCATTGCTCCGCGGCCGCGGTCTCGCCTCCCGAGTCTTTCGTGAAGTACAGGGCCGCGAACACCACGGCCGCAACGGCCGCAACGACTGCGATCACGGCAAGGGCTGCGTGCGTCGATCTCATTACGAGCTCCTCCTACGGACTGGCCTGCCGCGGGAGGGCGCAGTCTTGCAGGCGCAGACGACGTGGGGGATCAAGCCCCGGTGGCGGGAGCGGCTACCGCTCGGTCGGCGGCAGGCCGCGGAGACCTTCGACGAACTGCGAGATCTCCTCACGACTGTACGAGGTGTGGCGTCGCCGGGTGCCCGGAGGGTCGTTGAGCAGGCCGGCCCCCTCCCGCCACGCTTGCTTCGGCCGGATCGGCCGCATCTGAAAATTGCCTCCGCAGTTCGGGCATACGTCATGGAGAACCTCGTCCACGCAGGCGGCACAGAAGGTGCACTCGTACGTGCAGATCCGCGCGTCCGGGGCCTCGGGCGGCAGATCCTTGTCGCACAGCTCACAGTTCGGTCGCAGCTCCAGCACGGGTGTGAGCCAATCCGCCGCGCTAACGGCCCGCGCGCTCGGCACCGAGGCGGCGCAGCGAGCGTTCGAGCTCGGGCACACGGTCCCGGATGCGCTCGAAGTCCTGTCCGGAGAGCGAGAGGAGCCGCATCGGAGTGAGCGCCACGACGTCCGCCGTCCGCTGTCCCGTCAGGAGGAGCCCGATCTCGCCGACTGTGTCTCCGGGGCCGAGACCTTCGGCCACCTCGCCACTGTCGGTCAGGACATCCGCCTCTCCCTTTTCGATGAAGTAGATGGCGGTTCCGTAGTCGTCGAGCGTGATGACCTTGGCGCCTTCCTCGACCTCGACCTCGCTCATCGCGGCCGCAAGCTCGTCGAGCTCCGTTGCGGGAAGGTCAGCCAGGACCTCAAATGCCGCGATCCGACTCGTGTCCACCGTCGCGGATCGTGCCACAGAGAGCCCTCCCGGCGACGCGCCGCATGCGGGCGCCGACGTACGATCGTCCCGTGTCGGAACTGCCGCAGGGAACTGTCACATTCGCGTTCACCGACGTCGAGGAGTCGACCGAGCTCCTGAAGCGCCTTGGCGACGGGTACGCCGACGTCCTGAGCGCGCACCGACGGATCGTCCGCGAGGCATTCACGGCCTCCCAGGGCGTCGAGATGGACACGCAGGGAGACGCGTTCTTCTTCGTCTTCGCGCGAGCCCGAGACGCCGTGGCCGCGGCCGTCGAGGCTCAGCGCGCGCATGCAGTGGAGGCGTGGCCGCACGACGCGACCGTTCGAGTGCGGATCGGGCTCCACACGGGCGAGCCCGCGCTCCACGAGGAAGGCTACGTCGGCCTCGACGTCGTGCGAGCGGCGCGGATCTGCACAGTCGGCAACGGCGGTCAGATCCTCCTGTCCGAGACGACCCGCGCGCTGCTCGGCTCCGGGCTCCCCGAGGGCGTGTCGGTTTTTCCGGTCGGCCAGCGCCATCTGCGAGGAATCGACGAGCCCGAGCGCGTCTACGAAATCGCGATCGACGACCTCGAGCAGGCGGCCGAGGCGGAGGACCAACCGAAGCCGGTCGCGGAGCGCGAGCTCGAGCCGCAGGACGAGCTCGAGACTGGCGTCGAGCGGAGCTTCGAAGACTTCGGCGACCGGATTGCGGCCGGGATCCAGGAGAGCGTGCTCCGCTCGCTCGAGGGGAAGCTCGACCGGGCGGGCCGAGCAGCGGACGATGCATCGGCCGTCGACGACATCGCTTCGCGCTTCGAGTCGCTCGGCGATCAGATCGACGCGAGGGTCAGAGCCGCGCTCGCGAAGAAGGGGATTTCGCCGGACGCATGAGCCCGTTTCGCACCGCTGTCGCGCTGGCAGGCGTCGGAGCCCTCTATTTCCGGTACCTGCGGCAGCCGGTTCTCACGTGGGGCGCGACCGCTGCCGAAGCTCGAGCGCGCCTGCCTGGCGACGAGCTGCTCGAGGAGGCCGACGGCGTCGCGACACGCGCCATCGACATCGACGCGCCTCCAGGCGCGGTGTGGCCGTGGATTGCGCAGATAGGCCCGGCGCCGCGCGGCGGCGCGTACACGTACGACTGGATCGAGAACCTGCTCGGCCTCGACATGCACAGCGCCGACCGCGTGCTGCCGGAGTTCCAGCATCCGGAGGTCGGCGACACGATCGGGTACGGCGCGAATCAGATGCGTGTCGAGCGGGTCGAGCCCGAGCACGTGCTGGCGTGGCGCTCGGAGGACGGCAACTGGGTCTGGACGTTCGTCCTCGATCAGCCCAACGGCTCGACGCGTCTGATCAGCCGAAACCGCTTCAGGCTCCCGACTCTCGCTGCGCGCGTCGGCATGCTCCCCATGGAGCCGGCCTCTCTCGTCATGGAGCGGAAGATGCTTCGCGGGATCAAGCAGCGCGCCGAACGACTCGTCCGCGAGGGTTCGGAAGCGATCGCGCCGTGAGTCTCACGCAGTACTACACCGCCACCACGCTCGACGGGTTCATCGCGGACGAGAACCACTCGCTCGACTGGCTCTTCACACGCGATCAGGACCATGGCGGACTTCTGAACTACGCCGAGTTCATCGCGGGCGTCGGCGCGCTGGCCATGGGGTCGACGACGTACGAGTGGGTTCTCGAGCACGAGTTCGCAGACAAGGATCCGGCGGACTGGAAGTGGCCGTACGACCTTCCGTGCTGGGTCTTCACGCACCGTCGGCTGACGGTCGTGCCCAACGCGCAGATCGACTTCACGAGCGCGGACATCGCGGACGTGCACGCGGAGATGGTTCGCGCCGCGGCCGGCAAGAACGTCTGGATCGTCGGAGGCGGGGACCTCGCCGGTCAGTTCGCAGATGCGGGTCTGCTCGACGAGGTCATCGTGTATATCGCTCCCGTGACCCTGGGCGTCGGCGCCCCGCTGCTGCCTCGCCGGCTCGAGTTGCGTCTCGAGGAGTTGGGCAAAAACCGCGACTTCGCGGCCGCCAGATACTCCGTGGTCCGCGAAACGGCCTGACCGCACGAGCGGGGACGGAACCGGAGCGATGAGTTCGGCGCTCACGCGCGGTCGTACTCATGAGATCCGAGAGCGGAGGATTCGAATCCGAAAGCTCGTGGAATCGACGTTCATGACATCGCAACTGAAGGAGTAACCATGCTCGCGAACAGCAAGGCGTTCAGCGGCTTCGCCGTCGACGATCTCGATAGTGCCCGAGAGTTCTACGAGAACAAGCTCGGGCTGAAGACCTCAGTCGACGATGGCTTGCTCACGCTCGATCTCGCCGGTGATCGGCGAACGTTCGTCTACCCCAAGCCCGACTTCACTCCGGCGACCTACACGATCCTGAACTTTCCGGTTGAGGACATCGACGCGGCCGTAGACGAGCTGACGGCACGCGGCGTTCGCTTCGAGCACTACGAGGGCTTCGACCAGGACGAAAAGGGCATCGCGCGGGGCGAGGGTGGCCCGCCGATCGCCTGGTTCACCGACCCGGCCGGGAACATCATGTCGGTGCTACAGCAGTAGCTCTCGACGCACAGCGTCTTTTCGGGGCTCACCTCTGCACGAGCCTGCGGATCGTCCGCGCGGGGACGGCAAGGTAGAGCGCGATCCCGAGGTAGAGGGCGACTGCGACGAACGGCAGTAGGAGCCCGACGGCGATCGCGATCGCGTACAGCAGGTAGCTCGGTCGATACGCGGCGCCTGCGGCCGCGGTTGCCTCGTCGATGTGGTCCTTGACGAGTCGAGGCTGCCGGAACGCATAGCGCGTGAAGAAGGCCAGCGAAACGGCGAGCGCCAGCAACGCGAGCCCGTAGAAGACGACGGCGACTCGCTCGGCTCTCTCGTCGTCGACGAAGTCGCCTACGAGCTTCGTCGGGAAGGGCAGGAAGGAGACGAACAGGAGCACGAGCAGATTGAGCCGGTAGAGCGTGGCGTCGGCGGCGCGAAGCGCGCTCGAGATCGTGGAGTGCGCGATCCAGACGACGCCCGAGCGTCAGGAAGCTCGTCACGTAGGCGAGGTACGACGGCCACTCATCGAGAATCGAGCGCAGCGGATGCGCCGCCGCGTCGGGATCGACTGCGAGCTCAAGCACGAGCAACGTGATCGCGATCGCGAAGACTCCGTCACTCAGCGCTTCGAGGCGACCGAGCGGCAGCTCGTCCGTCGTGCCGGCCACTCAACAGAGCCTAGGGGCGAGGGCTGACGGAACGAAGCAAGCCGAGGACTCGGATAGCGTCGCTTCGTGACCGCAGCTCCTCTGCGCAAGAACCGCGACTTCATGCTGCTCCAGACTTCGCAGCTCTTGTCGAGCGGCGGCTCGCAGATCACGGCGATCGCGTATCCGCTGCTCGTGCTGTCGCTTACCGGCTCCGCGGCGAAGGCCGGCGTCGTCGCCTTCGCGCGGTTGCTTCCTCATGCGGTGCTCGCGCTGCCCGCCGGGCTCGCGGCTGATCACTGGAGCCGCAGGCGCCTGATGATCGCGGCACACGTCGTCCGCGCTCTGGCGGTAGGAACCCTCGGCGCGCTGATCCTCCTCGACGACATCGTCTACTGGGTGATCCCGGTCGTCGCGCTGATCGAGGGGAGCGCCGGCACGGTCTACTCGGCTGCGCAATCGGGTGCGCAGCGGGCTGTCGTTCCGAGGGAGCAGCTGCCGGCCGCCGTGGCCACCGTGACCGGCCGGGAGGCTGCGATCGGCCTCGCTGCCCCACCACTCGGCGGCGCGCTGTACGGACTTTCACGCGCGCTGCCGTTCATCGTCCACGCTGTCTCGTACGTGTTTTCGACGATCGTGCTGCTCGCGATCCGAACGCCCTTCCAGGAGGAGCGCGAGCGCGACCGCTCCTCGCTGCGGTCGCGGCTCGCGGAGGGATTTCGCTTCCTCTGGCAGCACCCGTTCCTGCGCACGTGCGCACTTCTGTTCGGGCTTGCGAATTTCATCGTGCCCGGGGTGCTGCTTGCGGTCATCGTCATCGGAGAGGAGGAAGGCCTGTCGAGCGGCGAGCTCGGCCTGCTGCTCTCGGCATTCGGGGGCTGCATTCTCCTCGGCGCGTTCCTATCGCCATTCGTTCGGCGGCTGCTGCCGGTCCGGGGAGTGCTGCTGCTCGAGCTCTGGACGTACGTCGGCCTCGGCCTGTTTCTCGTCTGGCCGAACGTCTACGTGCTCGTCGCGAGCATCCTCCCGACCGCGCTAGCCATCCCGTCGACCGACTCGGTCGTGCACAGCTACCGGCTTGCGATGACGCCGGACCGCCTTCTCGGCCGGGTTGCGAGCGTGTGGAGCACGATCGCGCTCATGATCGCGCCGCTCGGCCCGCTCACTGCCGGGTTCCTGCTCGAGGAGGCCTCGGAGCGCGCGACGATCGCCGTGTTCGCCGCCTTCGCCCTCGTCCTCGCGTTGTGGGGGACACTCAGCCCGTCGATCCGCGTGGCGCCGAGCCTCGACGAGCTTGCGGAGTTGCCGGCTCCGGAGACCACGCCCATCGCGACCAGTTGACTGCGCGGGTGCTTAGCCAGCGCTCTCGAGCACTCTGCTCGCGGTTCAATGACGTCGTCGTCGCGCCTACTGACTCTCGGGGAAAGTGGGCGGCATCGTCAAGACTCGGACCACGATCGTTGACGCCAGCTTGTCGACGAGCGTCTGATGACGCGCATCCCACAGCGGCCAGAGCATGCTCAGCAGAAGTGGAATGACAAACCACGCCAGGAGCAGCCACGAGCCGACCCGCCCGAGGGCGCGTGCATAGCTGATACGACCGGTACCGTCGCTCGGCCGAACCTCGATGCCAACCGCAGCTTTCCGAGCGTTGCTCGATACCGGGCGACCATCAGCCAGAAGTAGACGGGCGGTCCCAGCACGAACAGCGGGAGGTAGACCGCTAGCCAGGTATCACTCAACGTGTCGGTGCCGTAGTCGTATCCGCCCGCAACCCATGCGACAAGGTAGAGACCGATGATCGAGACGACGATGACGATCACATCGCATGCCAGCGCGACAGCGCGACGGCCCCAGCTGGCGTATCGAGGCTCATCAGAACGTGTCACGGGGACGGACTCGAGCTGATCGAGGGCGTCCACCAGCTCGATTCTTCCACGCCGAGACGCGCCTCCCTAGAACGACAGCCGCGTCACCCGCGGCTGTCGAAGCATCTCGCTGACCATTTCGGCTAGCTACAGCCGGTGTTGGTCCCGCAGTCGCGGCACGTGTAGCAGCTGCCCGTCCTGACCATCCGGCCGCCGCACTTCGCGCACTCGACGGCGTCCTCCCACTGGTTGAAGAGCGCCGTCTGGCCGGCCGGGGGCGCGTCGAGCGCCGAGACCGCCATCGAGTGGCCGCCGGCCTCCGCGTAGGCCGCCGCCAGGCGCGCCTTCACCTCGACCGTGAGGATGCCGGCTTCCTCCTGCTGGTCGGTGGAGAGGAACTTCTTCCCCATCCAGCGGAAGATGTAGTCGACGATCGACTTCGCGACGCGGATGTCGGCGTCATTCGTCATGCCCGAGGGCTCGAAGCGCATGTGGCTGAACTTCGAGACGTAGACCTCGAGCGGCACGCCGTACTGGAGCCCGAGCGAGACGGAGATCATGAACGAGTTCATGAGGCCGGCGAGGGTCGTGCCCTCCTTCGCGATGTCCACGAAGATGTCGCCGGGCGTGCCGTCCTCGAAGAGGCCGACGTGGATGTAGCCCTCATACTCGCCGACCTTGAACTTGCGGCCGACCTCGACGCGGTCGTCCGGCAGGCGGCGCCGCTGAGGTAGCGGACCCACGACACCGGCGACCGGCGCCAGGGTGGTCGCGCCGGCGTCGGCCTTCCCGGAGAGTGGCTGCGCGACCTTGCAGTTGTCCCGGTAGATCGCGATCGCCTTGACGCCGAGCTGCCACGACTCGAGGAAGAGCTGGGCGATCTCGTCGACCGTCGTCTCCTCGGGGAGATTCACGGTCTTCGAAAGCGCGCCAGAGATGAAGGGCTGAACTGCGCCCATCATCTTCACGTGGCCCATGTACTGGATCGCACGGTCGCCGATCGCGCAGTCGAAGACCGGGAAGTGCTCGGCCTTGACGTTCGGAGCACCGACGACCGTGTTCCGCTCGTCGATGAACGCGACGATCTCCTCGACCTCGTTCGGCGCGTAGCCGAGCTTGTCGAGCGCCATCGGCACGGTCTTGTTGACGATGGTGATCTCGCCGCCGCCGACGAGCTTCTTCGACTTGACGAGGGAGAAGTCCGGCTCCACTCCGGTCGTGTCGCAATCCATCATGAAGCTGATCGTCCCGGTCGGCGCGAGGACGGTGGCCTGCGCGTTCCGCCAGCCCGAGACCTCACCGAGCTCGAGAGCCTCATCCCACGACCGGCGCGCGGCCGTGAGCAGGTCGTCCGGCACCGAGCTCGAGTGGTCGATGTTGCCGACCGCGGCGCGGTGCTTCGCGATGACGCCCGTCATCGCCGCTGCATTCGGCTGGTAGCCGGCGAACGGCCCCATCCGCTTGGCGACCTGGGCCGACTTGCGGTAGCTGCGGCCGGTCATGAGCGCGGTGATCGCGGCTGCGTACGCGCGGCCCTCGTCGGAGTCGTACGGGAGCCCGCGCGCCATGAGGAGTGCGCCGAGGTTGGCGTATCCGAGACCCAGCTGCCTGAAGGCTTTCGCGTTTCCGTCGATCTCGGGCGTCGGGTAGGACGAGTAGCCGACCGCGATCTCCTGTGCGAGGAAGACGACGTCGACCGCGTGCTCGAACGCCTCGATGTCGAGCTCTCCGTCCTCGCGGCGGAACTTCATGAGGTTCAGCGAGGCGAGGTTGCACGCGCTGTCGTCGATGGACATGTACTCCGAGCACGGGTTCGACGCGTTGATGCGACCCGTGTTCGGCAGCGTGTGCCAGGTGTTGATCGTCGTGTCGTACTGGACGCCCGGGTCGGCGCACTCCCACGCAGCCTCGGCCATCTGGCGCAGCACGTCGCGAGCGTCCTTGGTCTCGACGACCGAGCCGTCGGTCCGTGCGGTGAGGTTCCATTCCTTGTTCTCGACGACCGCCTCCATGAAGGCGTCCGTGACGCGCACCGAGTTGTTCGCGTTCTGGTACTGGATCGATGCCCAGTCGGGCGAGTCGAGCGACATGTCGTACCCGGCCGACTCGAGGACGCGCGCCTTGCGCTCCTCCTTGGCCTTGCACCAGATGAACTCCTCTACGTCCGGGTGGTCGACGTCGAGCACGACCATCTTCGCGGCGCGCCGGGTCTTGCCGCCCGACTTGATCGTGCCGGCGGAGGCGTCGGCGCCGCGCATGAAGCTCACCGGGCCGGAGGCATAGCCGCCTTTCGAGAGCTGCTCCTTCGAGGACCGGAGCCGGGAGAGGTTGACGCCCGAGCCCGAGCCGCCGCGGAAGATGACCCCCTCGCGCCGGATCCAGTCGAGGATCGACTCCATCGAGTCCTCGATCGAGAGGATGAAGCACGCCGAGCACTGCGGCTTCGCCTCGAAGCCGACGTTGAACCAGACTGGGGAGTTGAAGGAGGCGTACTGGTTGACGAGGATCGCCTTGAGCTCGGCCTCGAAGGTGTCGGCCTCGTCGTCGGTCGCGAAGTAGCCGCCCTGGCGGCCCCAGCCGCCGATCGTGTCCACGACCCGGCCGATCATCTGCTTGACGGAGCGCTCGCGCTCGGGAGAAGCCATGCGCCCGCGGAAGTACTTCTGCGCGACGATGTTCGTCGCGGTCTGCGACCAGAACTTGGGGAACTCGACCTCGCGCTGCTCGAACGCGGGGCCGTCCTTGCCGGGAATGTGGGCGTGGCGGAGCTCCCATTCGATCTCCTCGAACGGCTCTCGACCCGGGATCGTGAAGTAGCGGCGCGGCGCGACGCTTGCCTCTTCGTCGACGACCGTGTTGACGATCTCCTCGCCGATCTCCTCGCCAGTGGGTGGCGGAGTCGGGGCCGCCTGCTCCTTCGTTGCCATCGTTTCCTCCCGAGCCGTCTTGGACACTAGGGCTTCCCGCCCCATTGAGCCGCCAGCCGGGCACACAGCGGAGCCGAGGGCGTCGTGCGAGCGGACCAGGGAGAGTAGGACGACGGTCGGACGTACTGATTTTTGCGCAATTTGCAGGTATTTCGACCGGTCGTCACGACCCGGGCATTCTACCTGCGTGGTCGCTCGCGCCCGGACTCGCTACGAGGTGGCGCGCCGTCTCACGATGTACGCGATGGCTCCGGCGACCAGGACGAGAGCAGCGACGCCGACTCCGCCGGCCAGGGCGAGCGGGACACCCGACTCTGCCGCTGACGCCGTCTCCCCCGTGGCGACCGGCTCGGCGTCGACCGGCGGGTTCGTGCGAGCCGCTGCGGTCAGCGCCCGTCCGATGACCTCCTCGGCGTTCGTGTAGTCGCGAAGATCCACCGGCAGAGTGTCGATCGCCTGCTCGTAGCAGCGCAGCGGGTAGATGCCGTCGATGCGCCCGTTGTCGGACCAGTCCGTGAGGATGCGCTGGTCGCAGCGTGCTGCGCTCGCCCCTGCCGGCACGGCAGCCACCACGACGGCGAAGGCCGAGACGACGACGGCGATACGCACGAGTCCCCGGAGGAAGCCGGGGGCGGCGTGCCGGGTGCAAGACATGGCTCCCCCTCTCCCTACCCATGGTGGCGGAAGACCAAGCCGCGCCGCAGCGGTTCTTACAAAGAACTGACCTCTTGGCTAGAGCAGAGTCGGGTCGTCGAAGTCGTCGCCGACCTCGCGAGCTGCCTGACGGCGGCGCGAGACGTAGCCGAGACCGCCGGCGGCGAGCAGTGCGAGCGAGATGCCGGCCAGCACCAGGAGCGGGATCGGCACGGACGACGGTCCGCCAGTATCGATGTCGGGCGTCGCCTCGGTGGTGCCGCCCCCCGAGCTGCCGCCGTTGTTGTTCCCGCCGGCCGGCGCGCCCCCCGTTCGCGGATCGTCCTCGCCGGGAGTGGGGTCGACGCCGCCTGCCGGATCGAGCTCGTCGCGCAGCGCGAACTGGAGCGCGCGCCCGATCACCTCCTCGGCGTCCGCGTAGTCCTTGAGGTCGTCCGGAATCGCGTCGATCGCCTCCTCGTAGCAGTGGAGCGGATAGAGGCGGTCGATGCGCCCGTTGTCGAACCAGTCGGCGAGGACCTTGTCTCCGCACTTGGTGGCCGCGGCCGCCGCCCCTGTGCTCGGAAAGACGAGGACCGCAAGCGCTCCTGCAAGCGCTGCAAAAAGCGCAAGCGACGCCCAGAGGGCGTGCAGGGATTGGGGTGTGTGCCTCGAGTGCGGTGTCACGAGCGGGACCGGGAACCCAGTTCGGCGGAGTCTCCCGGCTTCAGGTGATCCGGTGGTGTGGGGAGAGTAAACGAATTGTTAGACGGAGCCCCTGAGTACCCTTCCCCTCGGCGGGGTAATCGCTGGCAGGCGCTGCCAGGAGTGCTGCTAGCGTGGCGCAGCATGGGGACGGGGCCGGAGCCCTCCACGGGCCGCGTCCCGTATTCCGCTGGAACGGCCGCCTTCGTCAGCGCCGGTCTCGTCGCGGCAGCGCTCCTCGCAGCCGCGTTCGCGGGCGACGGATCGGGCTTCGACGGCGTGCTCCCGGTCGGCGGGCTTGCGGTCGGATTGCTCGCGGCGTATCTCCTCGTCTTCGCGTTCGGTGCGATCTCGCTTCCTCGGATAGGTACGTCGGGAGGCGTGCTGCTCGTCACAACCGGCCTGCTCGTCGTCTGGACAGGAGCGAGCGTGGCCTGGTCGATCGTCCCCGACAGGAGCTGGGACACGTTCAACCGGAGCGTCGTGTTCGCAGCGTTTCTCGGGCTCGGCGTCGTTCTCGCCGGTGTCGGTCGCGACCTCGCTGCGCGGCTAGCTGCCGCCGCGCTCGCCCTCGTTACGGGTGTCGTGCTCTCGTGGGCTCTGCTCGCGAAAGCGGTTCCGTCGCTCGACCCGGGCGGCGAGCGGATCGCGCGCCTGCGTGAGCCCGTCGGCTACTGGAACGCGCTCGCACTCCTCGCCGACGTCGCGATCGTGCTCGCGCTCTGGCTCGGTGCGACGAGTGGGCGCCGGGTGAGCGTGAGGATCCTCGGCGGGCTGCTCGGGTACGTCGCCGTGCTCGCGCTGCTCCTGACCATCTCCCGCGCGGGGGTGCTTGCCGCGATAGGCGTCGTCGTCCTCTGGCTCGTCTGTTCCCGAGAACGCATCGAGGGCGGCTTGCTGCTCGTCGCTGCCGGCGTTCCCGCGGGCCTCGTCGCCGGGTGGGCGTTCACGCGCCCCGCCCTCGTCGACGGAGGCGCCTCGCATTCGGATCGAGTCGCGGACGGAGCCGTGTTCGGCGTCGGCGTTCTCGTGGGTGCGTGTGTCGTGGCGGCCCTGGTCGGCTTCGGCGCGCGCCGCAGCCTGGACGAGCGGCTTCGACGGCGCACGGGGCGAGGTCTCCTCGTCGCCATGGGAGCGGTGGCTGCGGCGGGTGTCGTGGCGCTGGCCGTCGCGATCGGGAATCCCGTGTCGTGGTTCGACGAGGAGGTCGCAGGCCCGTCGTGCGCGGAGGTCGTCAACGACCCGAGTCGCTTCGGCTCGCTCAACTTCAACAACCGCTGGTGCTGGTGGGGCGAGGCGCGCGACGTCGCCGCTCACCACGCGCCACTCGGTGCGGGCGCGGGCTCGTTCGAGGTCGCCCGCAAGCGATTCCGGACCGACGGACGAAGCGTGCTCCAGCCGCACAGTGTCCCGCTCCAGCACCTTTCCGACGGTGGGATCGTAGGGCTCGCAATCTTTCTGGCGTTCGTGCTCTCGGCGGGGTGGGCGTGCGTCGGTGCGCTCCGCCGCCTCGACGGTGCGGAGCGTGCCGCGGCCGTCGCGCTCGTCGCCGCTCCTGCCGCCTACCTGGTGCACGCGCTCGCCGACTACACGTGGGACTTCCTCGCGGTGACCGCTCCGACGATGGTCGCGCTCGGCGTCCTCGTCGGAGCCGGGCGCCCCGCGCTGACGCGCAGGCGCCGCCCGCTCGTCGGTCTCGCCTCGCTCCTCGTCGCCCTCGCGGTCGTCGCGTCGTTCGCGTCACCCCGGCTGGCCGAGCGCAGCGTGCGCGCGTCGACGCGGGCGCTCGACGAGGGCGACTTCGCGCTAGCTCGCGACCGGGCGAACAGAGCTCACCTGCTCAACCCGCTGTCGGTCGCGCCGCTTCACGCCCAGGCGCGGATCTCGGAGAGGCGTGGCTTCGGGCACAGCGCCCAGACCTACTACATCCAGGCGGTCGAGCTCCAGCCCGAGAACCCGGAGACGTGGTACGCCCTCGGTCTGTTCGAGTACGAGGTTCGCGAGAACATGTGCAACGCGTACAGGTTCCTGAACGACGCGTACACGCTCGACCCGGCGGGCGGCCAGTGGGTGCAGGGCGGCCCGCTCGATGTCGCGCGGGATGCCGTGAACGCCGGCGCCTGCGAGCCGGCCTGACGCGGTACCGTTCGAGACTCACCGCCCATCGCCAGAGGAGGTCGTCGATGGAGCTCGTCCACCTCACGCACGATGGTCCGACCAGTCGTCTCACGCTCGCCCGCCCTGAGCGCCGCAATGCTCTGAGCCTCGAGCTCATGCGAGAGGTGATCGGCGCTCTCGACGATCTTCCGGACGAGACGCAGGCCGTCGTGATCGGCGGGGAAGGGCCTGCGTTCAGCGCCGGCCACGACCTCGCGGAGATGATCGACCGCGACCCCGCCTTTTACCGCGAGCTGTTCGACGTCTGCACGCAGATGATGGAGATCGTCCATCACATCCCGCAGCCTGTGATCGCACGAGTGCACGGGCCGGCATACGCGGCCGGGTGCCAGCTCGTTGCCGCCTGCGACCTGGCCGTTGCGGCGGACTCAGCGACCTTCGCAACGCCGGGCGTGAAGATCGGGCTGTTCTGCTCGACGCCGATGGTTCCCGTCAGCCGCGCCGTCGGGCGCAAGAGGGCAATGGAGATGTTGCTGACCGGGGAGCCGATCTCCGCGCTCACCGCACAGGAGTGGGGGCTCGTCAACCGGGTCGTTCCGGCCGAGCGGCTCGACGAGGAAGTCGACGAGCTCGCGGGGCAGATCACGAGCTTCAGCCAGCAGGTCGTCGGAATCGGCAAGAAGGCGTTCTACGCGCAGATCGAGCTCGACGAGCGGCGCGCCTACGACCTCGCCAAGTCCGTGATGGCGTCGAACGCGGAGCTCGTCGACGCGCAAGAGGGCATCGGCGCCTTCGTCGAGAAGCGACAGCCGGCCTGGAGCAACCGGTAGCGGCATGGCCGCGGACGCCGTTTCGATCACCCAGCTCACGCCGCTCCTCTTCCTCGAACGTTCGGCAGACGTCTTCCCGCAGCGCGTCGCGATCGTTTACGGCGACCGCAGGGCGACCTATGACGAGTTCGCCGAGGAGGCCCAGCGACTTGCGGGTGCGTTGAGCGCATCAGGGATCGCGCCCGGCGACCGCGTGGCGTATCTGCTCCCGAACGTCCCCGAGCTCCTCGTCGCGCACTTCGGTGTGCCTCTTGCCGAGGCCGTCCTCGTCGCGATCAACACCAGGCTCTCCGCCGCCGAGGTCGAGACCATCCTCCGCCACTCGGGCGCAAGGATCCTCGTCGCGGACACGCAGCTGCTCGAGACGATCGCTCCCGACCTCGCCGCCTGCCCGGAGCTCGAAGAGGTCGTCGCGGTCGACGACGTCGGCTCCGTAGCGCCCTCCGAGACGACCCCGTACGCCGATCTCCTCGCTCGCGGCGACGGCTCGCACCGCCCGTGGCGCGTGGAAGACGAGGAGCGCGTGATCTCGATCAACTACACGTCGGGCACGACTGGCAGCCCGAAGGGCGTCATGTACACCCATCGCGGCGCGTATCTCAACGCGCTCGCGGAGGTGTTCCACTCCCATCACGACACCGACTCGGTCTACCTGTGGACGCTCCCGATGTTCCACTGCAACGGCTGGTGCACGACCTGGGGCGTCACTGCGATCGGCGGCCGCCACGTCTGCCTGCGCGCGGTCGACCCGGCTCTGATCTGGAAGCTGCTCCACGACGAGGGCGTCACGCACCTCAACGCCGCCCCGACAGTGCTCATCTCGCTCGTCAGCCATACAGACGCCCACGTGCTCCAGCGCCCGGTCACGGTCACGACGGCCGGCGCTCCGCCGAGCCCGACGCTCATCGGCCAGATCAGCGAGCTCGGCGCCCGGATCGTCCACGCCTACGGCCTCACCGAGACCTACGGCCCGTACACCGTCTGCGAATGGCAGACCGAGTGGCACGAGGAGTCACCCGAGCGCCGCGCTCGCCTCCTCGCGCGCCAGGGGGTCGCGTTCCTCGGCGCCGACCCCATCCGCGTCGTCGACGAGGAGATGCGCGACGTGCCGCGCGACGGCGAGACGATGGGCGAGGTCGTGATGCGCGGGAACAACGTGATGGCCGGGTACTTCGCGGATCCGGAGGCGACCGAGCGCGCTTTTCGGGGCGGTTGGTTCCACTCGGGAGATCTCGGCGTCTGGCACTCAGACGGCTACATCGAGCTGCGCGACCGGTCGAAGGACATCATCATTTCCGGAGGCGAGAACATCTCCACGATCGAGGTGGAGCAGGCGATCGCCAGCCACCCCGCCGTGCTCGAGTGCGCCGTCGTCGCGATGCCCCACGAGAAGTGGGGAGAGCGGCCGAAGGCGTTCGTGGTGCTGCGCGACGACGCGGAGGTGGAGTCCGACGAGCTGATCGAGCACGTGCGCGGCCGGATCGCTCGGTTCAAGGCTCCCGACGAGGTCGAGCTCGTCGACGCGCTGCCGAAGACGTCGACCGGGAAGGTGCAAAAGTTCGTGCTGCGGGAGCTCGCCTGGTCCGGACGCGAGAAGCGAATCAACTAGTCGCGGAAGCTCTACGCGCCGAGGATGTAGACGAGGTGCGTGCCGCGCAGCTGGCGGACGCGTATTCCATCGAGTGGCGTCACCAGGCGCACGCCGAGATCGCGTGCGAGTCGCTTGCCTTCGCCCGCGTAGCCCGGCTTGAACATGACGATGCTGCGCGCGAAGTCGCTGCGCGACGCATTCGTGACGCCGCCGATCTTGTAGCCCCGACCCTGGACGCGCGCGGCAGCCACGGCGGCTGCGCCCTGGCGTCCGTTTCCGTTCAGGACGAGGACGCGGATCTTCGTCCGCGGCAGCCTTGCGGCCGGGACGGGAGTCGGCTTCGGCGTCTCCCGGCGCTCTGCCGTCGGGGTGGCGTTGGCGCGGCGCGTCGCCGCCTGCTCGAGACCGTCGGACACCGCGCCGAGGAGCGCGCCGCCGCCGATGACGAGTAGGACGAGGAGCTCGACTGCCGCGATCGTGGCCGCGACATAGGCAGCCGTGCGCCAGGGGCGGACCAGAGCGTCGGGCGCTGTGAGCAGATGATCCACCAGGGCGCTCGATTCGCCCGTGGTGCCGCTACTCCTTCTCGTTCCCCCGTCCGGTTTCCGAGACCCAGTCCCAGGTGGCCTGCAGGCCGTCCTCGAGCTCGACGAATGCCGAGAACCCGAGGTCGCGTGCCGCCCGGCTCGGATCGAGGACGCTCCGCGCGAGCTCGCCCGGGCGGGCAGCGGCGTGCTCTGCCGCGACCTCCGACCCGGCAACGCGACGGCAGAGCTCGTACAGCTCGACGACCGAGGTCTCGTTACCGGTGCCAACGTTGTAGACGCCGCCCTCCTGCCCGAGGGCCTGGAGGGTCGCGCGCGCGACGTCGCCGACGTACACGTAGTCGCGCGTCTGGTTGCCGTCCCCGAAGATGCGCGGCTGCTCTCCCCGGCGTAGCGCACCGAGGAAGATCGCGACGACTCCAGCCTCGCCGCTCGGGTCCTGCCGCGGCCCGTAGACGTTGCCGTATCGGAGCGCGACGTGGATCGATCCGTACAGCCGGTTGTACCCCCGGAGGTACTCCTCGCCCGCGAGCTTGGCGACGCCGTATGGAGAGACGGGCGCCAGTGTGCTCGTCTCGGGAGCAGGCCCGTCGCACTCGCCATAGATCGCGCCGCCTGTCGAGCTGAAGACGACCTGGCCGCCGCCGTGGCGCCGCGCTGCCTCCAGGACGCGGACGGTCCCGACGACGTTGACCTCGGCGTCATCGGCGGGCCGTTCAACGGAGACGCGGACGTCCGCCTGCGCGGCGAGGTGGAAGACCGCCTCGGGCTGGACCTCTTCGAAGAGGTCGTCGAGCGGCTCTCGTACGTCCTGGACCCGGACGTCGGCCGCGGCGGGCACGTTCTCGCGTTTCCCCGTCACGAGCGAGTCGATCACCACGACCTCGTCGCCCCGCGCGAGCAGGGCGTCCACGACATGGGAGCCGATGAAGCCCGCCCCTCCGGTCACGACGACGCGCACGGGCAGGCAGGCTACGCGAAGTGGAGGAGCGGGTCGTGCTCACGGCCGACGACGGCGTCGACCTCGTCGGGACGCTGGTGAGGCCGGCGGTGGACGGTTCCGCTCCCGCGGCGCTGCTGCTCAACGGGTCGGGGCCGCTCGATCGCGACTCCAACATGCCCGGGCAGGCGCTGAACGTTGCGCCCGCGTTCGCAGCGGCACTTGCAGAGCGGGGCGTTGCGTCGCTGCGCTTCGACAAGCGAGGAGTCGGGGAGTCGGGCGGTGACTTCCTGACGACGAGCTTCGACCGCGAGACCGATGACGCCGAGTCGGCCCTGCTCCGCCTCCGTGGGGAGATGGGAGTCGAGCCCGCCCGCGTGACGGTCGTCGGGCATTCGGTCGGCGCGACGATCGCGATCCGGTTGGCGGCTCGGCACGAGTGGATCGCCGGAGCGGTACTGCTCTGTGCGGCGTACAGCCCGGGCGCGGATGTGATGCGCTGGCAGTCCGAGCGGATCGCGGCCTCGCTGCGCGGGCTCGCAGCGGCTCTTCGCACGGCGGTTCCTGCGGAGGCAGGCGGAGGTTCGTCAGGCGGTCCTCGAGAGCGACGACGACACCGTGGACGTCGTGGGCGGACTTCCGGCGCGGTGGCTCCGCGAGTACATGGCGTACGACCCGGCACTCGACCTCCCCGCGATCCGGTGCCCCGTGCTCGCGATCACCGGACGCAAGGACATCCAGGTGGACTCGGTCGACGTCGAGCGCATCGGCGCTCAGGTCCGCACGCCGTTCACGGGCCTCGCACCGGAGAACCTCACGCACGTCCTCCGCACGCACCAGGGACGCCCGAGCCTCTCGTCTTATCGGTCGCAGCTCCGCCGGCCCGTTGACCCCGAGCTCCTCGAGTGCGTGGCCAGCTGGGTCGCAGCTCGCTAGGCGAGGCCGCCGTAGGATGCCGCCCATGTTCGTCACCTTCGAGGGGCTCGACGGCTCGGGCAAGACCACGCAGGCGGAGCTCCTCTCCGCGCGGCTACGGGCGGACGGCGAGGACGTGCTGGCCACGCGCGAGCCGGGCGGGACCGCGCTCGGCGAGGGGATCCGCGACCTCGTCCTGCATGGAGGACACGTCGGCCCGTGGGCGGAGGCCCTCCTGTACGTGACCGCGCGCGCTCAGCTCGTCGACGAGGTGATCCGTCCGGCGCTCGAACGAAGCGCGACCGTCATCTGCGACCGCTATGTCGACTCGTCCGTCGCGTACCAGGGCGTCGGACGCGAGCTCGGGCTCGATCGGATGCTCGACCTCAACCTCGCCGCGGTCGGAGGGCTACTTCCCGATCGCACATTTCTGCTCGAGCTCGATCCGAGCGAGGTCGCGTCGCGCATTCAGCGGCACTTCGACCGGCTCGAACGCGAAGGGGACGACTTCCGCGCGCGCGTTGCTGCCGGGTACCGGGAGCTCGCGGAGCGCTTCCCCGAGCGGATCGTCGTCCTCGACGCGAGCCGGACGGCCGAGGAGCTCGCGGAGGAGGTGTATGGACGCCTTCGCTGAGGTCCCCGAGCAGCTCGAGGCGAAGCGCTTGCTTTCCGGGGCGCTCCGCGACGGCCCGTCCCACGCCTATCTCCTGCACGGGCCGCCGGGCGTCGGAAAGCGGACGGCGGCCTACGCGTTCGCGGGCTCGCTGCTGGGCGACGAGCGACGGGTCGCGGCGGGGACGCACCCCGACCTGTACGTGCTCGAGCCGCTCGGCGAGATGATCCGCATCGATGACGTCCGCGAGTTGCGGCACGACCTGCACATGCGCCCGTTCGAGACGGACCGGCGCGTCTACCTCGTGCTCGACGCGGACCGGATGAACGAGGACGCAGCGGACGCGTTCCTCAAGGACCTCGAGGAGCCCCCGTCGTACGCCGTGATCGTGCTCGTGGCGAGCGAGCTCGGCCCGTTGCCCACGACGATCCTCTCCCGCTGTCAGCTCGTTCCCTTCACGCGCCTTTCGGAACGCGCCGTACGAGAGTGGATCGCGACGCGTGCGACGGATCGCGGCGAGGACGAGGTCCGTGCGCTCGCGCGGGCCGCGGCAGGCCGTCTCGATCGCGCGCGGCGCCTCCTCGATCCCGCAGCGGTGGGGCGTCGCGAGGCTTTGGTCGCGACCGCCCGATCCGTCTATCTCGATCCGGCCTTCGAGCCCGCCGCGGCCGCCGCCGTCGTCCTCGACGCGGCGGCGGAGCGCGCGGCCGAGGCGAAGGCCAGGGAGCAGGAGGCGATCGAAGGGCTCGACATTCCCGAGCGCGAGGCCGACCAGCGAGTGCGCCGTGCCGGATTCGGCGCCGAGCGAGACGAGCTGCTTGCGGCCCTCGAAGGTCTCGAGGCGTGGTATCGGGACCTCATGGTGGTCGCGGCGGGGGCGGAGGAGGCAGCGGTGCACGCCGATCGGCTCGAGGAGCTACGCGCGGACGTCGAGCTCGGATTGGGCGACGGCCCCGAGCGGGCGGCCGAGACGGTACGTGAGCTCTGGCGCAGCCTCGAGGAGTTCAACCTCAACGCGGCACTCGCCGTCGAGGCGCTCTTCGTTCGTGTCCAGCGGGACATCCGGCCGGCGCACGCATGGTCGTAGGCCTCGTCGGCTGCGGTCGCTGGGGGAAGTACATCCTGCGCGACCTCCTCGCGCTCGGGTGCGAGGTCCCGGCCGTGGCGCGCTCGCCGGAGAGCCGGACGAGAGCCGAGGAGGGTGGTGCGAGCGCGATCGTCTCCGGGATCGAGGAGCTCCCCGCGCTCGACGGTGTCGTGGTCGCGACGACCACGAGCACGCATGCAGCCGTCATCGAGGAGCTGCTCGAGCGCGACGTCCCCGTCTTCACCGAGAAGCCGCTGAGCACCGATCCTCTGGCTGCGGCACGCGTTGCAGAGCGCGCGCCCGACACGGTCTTCGTCATGGACAAGTGGCGCTACCACCCGGCTGTCGCGGAGATCGCGGCGATCGCGCGGGAGCGCAGGCTCGGCAGCGTCTCCGGCCTGACGACCACCCGGCTCGGCTGGGGCGTTGCGCACGACGACGTGAACCCCGTATGGGTGCTCGCTCCGCACGATCTCTCGATCGCGCTCGAGGTGATGGGAGCGGTGCCACGCCCGCGGGCGGCAGTCGCAGAGATGGCCGCGGGGTCCGTTACGGGTTTCTCGGCTCTCCTCGACGGCCCCTGCTACTGGCACTCGTTCGAGGTCTCCGCCCGCTCGCCGACACGGTCGAGGCGCGTCGAGCTCCACTGCGAGGAGGGCGTGGTCCTGCTCGCCGACGCGTGGGACGAGCACGTGACCGTCTACCGGAACGGCACTCACGAGCCCGAGCCGGAGCGGATAGAGACGCCCGGTGAGCTTCCGCTGCTCGCGGAGCTCCGAGCGTTCGTCGAGCATCTCGGCGGCGGCCCACCACCGCGATCGAGCGCGGCCGAAGGAGCCGCGATCGTCGCGGCTCTCGAAGAGGTTCACCGGCTGGCGGCCGTCGGATGATCGACGCGACGGTCGTGATCCCGACGTACCGGCACGCGGCCCTGATCCCGTACTCCATCCGCAGCGCGCTAGGCCAGGAGGGCGCGTCGATCGAGCTCTTCGTCATCGGGGACGGCGTCGAGGACGACACGCGAGCCGCGGTGGAGGAATTCCTCTCCGACGATCGCGTCCGCTTCTTCGACTTCCCGAAAGGCGAGCGCAACGGTGAGCTCAGCCGGCACGAGGCGCTCCAGGACGCTCGGGGGAGAGTCGTCTGCTACCTCTCGGACGACGATCTGCTCCTACCGGACCACGTCGGCGAGATGCTCCGGCTCCTCGAGGACGCGGACTTCGCGCACAGCGCGCCGCTGGTGGTCATGCGGGATGGATCGCTGCGCTACGGGCCGATCGACATGGCGCGGCCCGAGTTCTACGCGCTCCTGCTCCGCGGAGGCTGGAACAAGATCTCCCTGTCGGGGGCGGCTCACACGCTCGAGTCGTACCGACGACTTCCGTACGGCTGGCGACCGGCGCCGGCGAGCGTCTGGAGCGATCTCCACATGTGGCAGCAATTCGTCCGGCAGCGCTGGTTCCGCGGGCGAACGGGGACTCGCCTCACGCACCTCCACATGCCCGACCAGGACCGACGCGAGGTGTCGGTCGCGGACCGCGTCGCCGAGCTCGAGCGCTGGTGGGCCCGGATCCAGGAGCCGGGATTCGCCGACGAGCTCGAGCAGATGGTCGCCGACGTCGTCCGGGAGGGAGCCGTGATTCGCGAGGCTCGGATCCACGAGCTCAAGGACGTCATCCGGGAGATCCAGGCCACCCGCTGGTGGCGCCTGCGCACGCGTCTGGCAACATCGTCGCCGTCCCGGGCGCTGCGGGGCCGACGAGCTTCGGCGTAGTCCTCACGCCGCTGTATTCTCGGGCCGTGACTGTGGTAGCCGGCGTCGACGGTCTCGAGCACGCGTCGAAGGATCCTGCGACGGTCACGGCCGAGGGCGAGTCCCTCGCCGAGCTCATCGACGGAGTTGAGTACCGCCGCACTCGCACGCACGCCGACGAACGCGGAACGCTCAGCGAGATCTTCGACCCGCGGTGGGGATTCACCGAGGACCCGCTCGTCTATGCGTATCTGGCGACGCTCAGGCCCGGGCAAGTGCGGGGCTGGGTCGTTCACCTCGAGCAGAACGATCGCCTCTTCGTCTTCGAGGGGGTGCTCCGCATCGTCCTCTACGACGCGCGGACCGACTCGGAAACGTACGGGCGGGTGAACGTCTTCCACTTCGGCGCGCACGACCGCGCGCTCGTCAGCATCCCGGCTGGCGTCTACCACGGCGTCAAGAACGTCGGGGATCGAGAGGGCGCGTTCGTCAACCTCCCGTCGCTGCCGTACCGACACGACGATCCGGACAAGTACCGGCTGCCGCTCGACAACGACGTGATCCCGTACCGCCTCTCGGCGGACTAGGAGGCAGCGGCTGTCAGGGCTGCGTTAAAGGCGGCCCGCAGCTCGCGCACTGAGCCGAGCGCGTCGTCCCGCTCGGAGACCTGTGGGCCGGTGCACGGCCACGTGATCGACAGCTCGGGATCTTCCCAATGACAGCCGAGCTCGTCCGCCGGATCCCACTCGTGACTCACCGCATACACGTGAATCGAAGGCTCGTGGAAGTAGAAGCCGTGCGCGACGCCCGTCGGGATCACGAGCGAAGCCGGCTCGTCCGGCGTGAGCTCGACCGTCGCACCGAGCCCCTCGGTGCGTGACTCCTGGCGGAGATCGTGGAGCCCGATCGTCGCCCGGCCGGCGACGATGGTCAGGTAGTCCGAATGTCGCCAGTGCGCGTGCACGCCGCGGAGCACGTTCTCCGCCGACCGCACGACGTTCCACTGCGCGGGCGCAAACGGCAGCTCCCACGACTCCCGGAAGAGCTCCGTGAACACGCCTCGTGCATCCGTATGAGGCTCCAGTTGGTGAAGCTCGACGCCATCCGGGAGCACGCGGTGATTATGGCGTCATCGGGCGGCTGGAGCTGGCGATGCCGGCGGTACACTCGATTGCTGTCTGTCAAGACGATTGCCGAGGGGTCGTGTCGTGATGATCGGTGCCGGGCTGGTTGCTGTACTGCTCATCCTCTCGCTCGTGACGGGGTGCGGTGGCGACGATGGGGGCGCCATGGAACCCGCGTCGTTCGAGGGACAGCCCTGGGTACTCGCCTCCGGCTTTGACGAACCGCAGGACGTGGCTGCCACACGGCCCAGCGCGACCTTCGAAAGCGGGACCGTCGGAGGCTCGACAGGCTGCAACAGCTACTCCGCCCCCTACTCGGTCGACGGCGACTCGCTCGAGATCGGCCAGATCGCGTCGACCTTGATGGGATGCCTGCCACCGGCAGAACGTGCAGGCGGACTTGGCTACAGTCCATTCCTCGGCCGACGTAGCTCAGCTGGTAGAGCACTTCACTCGTAATGAAGGGGTCCGCGGTTCGAGTCCGCGCGTCGGCTTGATCGCCCTTTCCGTCTGTTGCGCTCGACCGCTCGCGGGCACGACGAGCGCTCCTCACGCCGAGGCGAGCACCTCTGCGCGGCGCACGTGCGTGTGAGCGCCTACGCGGGCGAAGAACGCGAGCGCGCGCTCGAGCTGGTCGCGCGCCTCTGTCGGGCACTCGCGGGCGAATGCCTGCTGCGCCGCGCGCAAGCGCGCGACGGCTTCGTCCGGCTGTGAGCCGATGGTCGCATAGAGGTCCGCGGCTCGCGTGAAGTCCCCGTCGATCGACGCGGAGACGGCGTCGTACCAGCGCGACCGTGGCATCGCAGTCTCGAGCAGCCGCCGCAGCTCGTGAGCCCGCTCGTCACCCGTCATCGCGCTGACGAGGTCGGGAAGCGACCAGGCACCCCAGAACGGTTGTCCGTCGGACAGCGCGTCCAGGAGCTCCGAGACGCTCGCCTCCGTGCGCTCCGGTGCGTGCTCGATCGACGCCGCAGCGTGGAACGCGAGCGCGGGGAACACGTTGAAAGGCTCGCCGGTCCTCCGCGCGAACTCCAGCGCCGTGTCCGCGTCGTCGAGCGCCGCCCGACCCTCCCCTCTTGCGAGGCGGACGCGCCCCCTGTGGATCCTCGCCTCCCCGATACCGCGGTGAGGCGAGCCCGCCTCTACGGCACTCAGGTACTCGTCCACGTGCGCGACGGCTTGATCCCAATCGCCTTGGTAGTACAGGTCGGCGGCCTGCTCCGCGCGAAACCGACGCGTCTGGATCGGAACCCCGAAGGCCCCGGCGGCGCGCTCGCCCTCCAGATGGAGCTCGGCGGACGCGTGCACGTCGCCGGCGTACCGGCGCATGTCGGCGAGGTTCCCGTAGCAGGTCAATGACACGGGCGAGTTCAGCTCGGTGGCGATCGCGAGCGCCCTCTCGATGTCGCGGACGCCGTCCTCGTCACCTGCGTCGAGCCGAGCGATCCCGATGAACTGGAGGGCCTCGGCCTCGATCTCGCGCAGGCCCTGCTCCTCGGCGATCGCGAGCGCGGCCCCGAGGAGCTCGAGCGTCTCGCCCCGGCGCTCGCGAACGAACACCGTGTGGGCGCCCACGCTGCTCAGGATCAAAGCCTTCGTGGGTGAGGGAGCGGCGTCGCGCACGAGCTCGAGCGCGCGCCAGTCGCGGGCTCGAGCCTGCTCCGGCTTGCCT
Source organism: uncultured Actinomycetes bacterium (assembly GCA_963736295.1). Lineage (GTDB taxonomy): Bacteria > Actinomycetota > Thermoleophilia > Gaiellales > Gaiellaceae > GMQP-bins7. The sequence continues at coordinate 1,185,984 of CAVTOH010000004.1, read as the reverse complement.
GCCAGCGAGAGAAGCCACGCGCTCGTCGACTCCGCCTCGGCCGCGCCTGAGTAGTCGCCGACCTCGAGCAGCGCCTCTGCGGCCTCGTCGAGGACCTCCGTGGCAGGCTCGTCGGCGAGCGCGAGCGCCTTGCCGAGCGCAAGCAATAGGCGCGGGCGACGTTCGTCGTCGCGATCGCAGAGCTCGAGCGCCTTCCTCCACAGGAGTGCGGCCGCGGCGTGGGAGTGGAGCGATCCCGCACGCTCGGCGGCCGCCTGCACGGCGCTCGACGCCGCGACCCTAAGGTCGGACGCATCGTGGCCTGACGCCTCGGCATTTTCGAGAGCTGTGACGTAGTGATGGGCGATCATGTCCGCACGATCGCGGCGCGCGCCCGCGAGCGAGGTCAGCCACTCCGCGGCGCGCCGGTGCTTCTCGGAACGGACCGACCGGAGGACCGTCCGGTAGGCGACGTCGCGAATGAGCCCGTGCTCGAAGACGTACTCGAGGTCGCCGGCGACCGACGAGTCGTGTCTGCGGCGAATGAGCTGCTTCTGCTCCAGTCGCAGCAGGGCCTCCTCGATCGCCCAGCGCCCTCGTCCCGCGACGTGCGCCACCGCGCCCGGCCAGAAGACCTTCCCGAGCACGGAGGCGTCCTGGATCACGGCCTTGTCCTCCACGGGAACGGCGTCGAGGCGGGCGGCGATGATGCCGAGAACGGAGTCGGGCACGGGTAGGTCGTCGGCGTCCTCGAGGATCCAGGCGTCCCCACGCTGGACGAGGATCCGCCGGTCGACGAGCATTCGGACGAACTCCTTGGCGTACAGCGGATTACCCGCCGCACCGGTGGACAGGGTGGAGAGCGTCTCCGCGGGCACCTGCGCGCTCCCGAGGAGCGCGTCCAGGAGCTCGGAAGTCTCCGTCTCCGAGAGGGGCTCGAGAGAGATGACCTGCGAGGATCTGGAATCCGCCGACCAGCCCGGGCGCCGCTCGAGGAGCTCCGCCCGCGCGGTGCACAGGACGAGCAGCGGGATGGTGTCGGCCCACGCGACGAGGTGCTCGATGAAGTCGATCAGGGCGTCGTCTGCCCAGTGGAGGTCCTCGAACACGAGCACCGTCGTATTGCGCTCCGCCAGCCGCTCGATGAGACGTCTCCACGCCGCGAACGACTCGGCACGTCGATCGCCGAACAGGGCCTCCTCCGCCTCCAGGCCGACGAGCGCACGGAGGTGCCGCTCGATCCACTCGGCCTCGTCGGGATCGTCGACGACGGCCCCGACCGCGGATGAGAGCCTGGCTGCGGCTGTTCCGGGGTCGTGCCACTCGACCATGCCCACCTCGGCCTTCACGATCTCGCCCAAGGCCCAGAACGTGACCTCGTGCCCGTACGGCGGCGAGCGACCCTCGCGCCAGCGGATCAGCTCGGGGCGCCGATCGAGGTCGCGGAACAGCTCCCGGATGAGCCGGCTCTTCCCGATGCCCGGCACGCCGACGAGCGTGACGAGCTGCATCGAGCCGTCGGTGTGCGCGCGCTCGAAAGCCTCGAGCAGCGCTTCGTACTCGAGTCGGCGGCCGATGAGCGGCGTCGCGTCGTGGACGCGCCTGCTCTCGCCCACCCGCGAGCGCGTCCCCAGGGCCTGCCAGCACGGGATCGGCGCGGCCTTCCCTTTCGCCTGGACCGCGGGTCGCGGCTCGTACCCAATGACGTCGCGAGTCGCCTGATACGTGGCCTCACCCACGAGGACGCCGTCGATGGGGGCTGCACCCTGAAGCCGTGCGGCAGTGTTCACGACGTCGCCCGACGCCATCCCCTCGCCGGCCTCGGGTCGCGCGTCGAGCGCGACGAGCGCTTCGCCCGTGTTGACCCCTATCCGTGCGTGCAGGTCGAGCTCCGGGTTCCGCTCGTTCGAGAGCGCGAGCGCGTCCCGGATCGCGAGCGCCGCCCGGACGGCGCGCTCGGGATCGTCCTCGTGCGCCGTCGGCGCCCCGAAGATGGCCATGCCTGCATCGCCGATGAACTTCTCGACCGTGCCGCCAAGTTGCTCGAGCTCCCGCCGCACGAGCGCGTGGTACGGGGCAAGCATCGCGCGCACGTCCTCGACGTCCATGCCTTCGGCGCGACTCGTGAAGCCGACGAGATCGGCGAACACGACCGTGATCACCTTGCGCTCCTCGCGCGTGTCGGTGACCTCCTCGAGGGCCGCGCCACAGCTCGCGCAGAACCGCGCGTCAGGCGCGTTGCGATGGTGACAGTTGCTGCAAATCTGCACGTTCCGACTCTAGTCCAATGAGGACGGCTGTCCCGCGCCCCGAGGCATGCCTTGTGTGGACGTTGACGTGCTCACCGGGGTCTCCTATGGTCGCGAGTGCACCTCGTGAGAGACGTCAGGAAAGGGGCACCCGATGGACTACGACGGAACAGTGGACCAGTTCTTCGTGACGGAGCTCAAGCCCGCCGAGTTTTCGGGCTTCAAGGACATCTTCAAAGTCTTCCTCGTCCAGGTGAAGAGCGATTCCGATACTGGAGCGCGGCTGCTCAACGATCCGATCTCGGTCTTCCGGGGGATTAAAGAGATGGGGATCGGAGATGATCCAGAGGTCCGGGCGCAGGTTCTCCGCGTCAACGCCGAGATCTCGGCGAACCCCGTCAGGCGGAGCGCGGTCGTGTTGGTCATCCCCGGCTCCAAGACCGTCGTCAGCGTCGAGTACAAGTACAAGGAGTAGAGCTGACGCTCGAGTGGCTACGCAGCTACGCGGTGCGTTCGCGCCCCGCGTAGCCGCTCTCGACCCCTGCGAAGAACGTGTTGAGCCTGGCCCGGTACGCGGCCGGCACCTCCGCCATCGTCACATGCGACGCGTTCGGGAAGACCTCCAGCTCCGCGTGTGGGATCAGTCGCCGCAGCTCGTCCGCGTAGCTCGGTCGCAGCTCGTCGTGCTCGCCGCACGTGATGAGGGTCGGCACGCCGATCTCGCCAAGCCGGTCGGTGACGTCCCAGTCCCGGAGCGTCCCGACGATCGCGAACTCGCTCGGCCCCACCATGTGGTCGGAGATCTCCCGATTTGCACCGGCAAAGGACCGCTCGAGGCCGTCCGGCCACTGGTCGAGCCGACAGACGTGACGCTTGTAGTAGTGCAAGATCGCGCCCGAGTACTCGAGGCACTCCGTGTACCGGCACGCGACATGGCGGCTGATCGTCTCCTGGACGTCCTCCGGGAGGTCGGCGATGAGCCGCGCGCAGTCCTCGGTCCAGCGCCGACTGCTAGCCGGGCTCGACGCGAGCACGAGGCTCTCGAGGGAGGGCTGGCGGTCGAGCACGTACTGCAGGGCGAGCATCCCACCCCACGAGCTTCCGAGCACGTGGACGCGGTCGAGCCCGAGCGCCTCTCGCACACTGGCGACTTCGTCCACGAAGCGGTCGAGGGTCCACAGCGATCGATCTCTAGGACGGTCGGACTTCCCGCACCCGAGCTGGTCGTAGAACACGACGCGCCGCCGGTCCGCGAGCCCCTCGAGCTCTTCGAGGTAGTCGTGCGGAAATCCCGGGCCGCCGTGAAGGCAGAGAAGCGGCGCGCCGGCACCGTCGCCAATGCTCCGGTACCAGACTCGCCCGCCACGGACATCGATGTGACCCTCGTCGTACGTGGCCCGATTGTAGGAGGCGCCACCCGTGCGAGCAGCCGTCGCCGGCCTTGGCGCCCTGTCATCGGCGATCGGCGAGCACCTCGTCGATCGCGCGGCGGCCGATCCCGGCGAGCACCGGGTTCGTGTCCTCGTAGTAGGGGATGGCGATCAGCGCGGTCGACAGCGCCCAGCCGAGGCCTCGCTCCCAGGTCGCGTCGTCGACGGGCAGCGCGACGCGGAACGCTTCCCGCGTCTCTGCGGAGAGATACGTCCAGGCGACCATCACGTCGCATGCCGGATCGCCGACGCCGAGGCAGCCGAAGTCGATGACGGCACTCAGCCGGCCCTGCACGCTCAGCAGGTTTCCGGACTGGAGGTCTCCGTGGATCCAGACCGGCGGGCCGTCCCATGCGGGCGTCTCCAGGGCCCGCTGCCACGCAGCCGTTGCCGCGCCGACTTCGATCGTGTCCTTCAGAGACGCGATCGCCGCTCGCGTCTCGACGTCACGCGTCGCCAGTGGCACGCCGCGGAAGGAGTTGTTCGCCCCGGAAGGCGGCCCGCCAGCCGGATCGACTCGCTGCAGGGCTGAGATGAACTTCGCCAGATCGGTCGCCGCCTGGTGACGATCGGCGATGCGCTCGCTCGTCGCGTTGTCGCCCTCGAGCCAGCGGTAGACGGACCACGGCCACGGGTACCCGTCTCCGGGCGTCCCCAGCGCGAGTGGCTCGGGAATGACGAGTGGAAGCAGCGGAGCGAGCCTCGGCAGCCACGTCTGCTCCTTCTCCACCATCCCGACGGCCCACTGGATGCGAGGCAGTCGCACGACCAGCTCGTCCCCGAGCCGATAGAGCGCGTTGTCCGTCCCGTCGGAAGGGACGCGCTCGATCGGAAGGCGTGCCCAGTGCGGGAACTGGGCTTCGAGCAGGTGCCTCACGAGCGCTGCATCGGTCTCGACCTCGTCTGCGTGCATCTTCTCGGCGGGCATGTGGAATGGCTCGTCGACTCAGGTCGGGATGTATCCGGCGCCGATGGTCGTCGCAAGTGTCCGATGCGCCGGGCTCGTCCCGACGAGAGCGGCGCACGAGAGATCGATGCAGTGCTTCCTCGCGAACGCAAGGGGGAGGCCGGGAAGCGGCGGACGGCACCAGCAGGTCGGCGGGCCGCCCCCGTGCGGGCAGAGCGCGCTTTCGACCGGACCGGTGACCCCGCCTTCGAGCAGCGCAACGACATCGGCGAGGTCGGCGTAGAGAGCCGCCGGGCGCCCAGTCGAACACGAGGTGGGGCGCCGTGGGATCACCCTGCTCCACTGCCTTCTTCCAGCGCGGCCGTCGCAGCGCAGCGGCCGCGACGAAGACGCCTGTGCGCCCCCGCTCGGCGGACGTCATGCGTTCGAACGGCACATGCTCGACCGCAGCGAACCCCTCGTCGGCCGAAGGCGGCTCGAGCTCCCGAAACACGCGCATCTGTGAGGTCGGTGCGAGCACGCCCGGCTCGCGTTTCGCAAGCTCGTTCAACTCCTCGGGAGTCGGGAGCGAGCCGAAGAGCTCGAGCAGCCGCTCGACGAGGTTGACCTGCGCCTGAGCGAGCGGTGTGTCGAGCCAGATACAGCGCGTCGGGACTCCATGCCGGCTCGCTATCTCGACCACGTAGCTCCGCGAGGTCCGCGTGACGTACGTGTTGTCGAGGACGACTCGCCGCACGCCTGACTCCAGCTCGCCGTCGAGCGCCGCGGCGAGCTCGCGCAGGGAGCCGCCGCGCTCGTCGCGGTTGAGACGGAGGTAGCCGTCGGCGGCGTACTCCGCCGCCAGGCGGCTCTTCCCGGCTCCCGGGATGCCCATGACGAGCACGATGTCGCCCTCCACCTTCGTACGCGGCCGCCGAGCCCGACCCGGGCGACCGAACGCCCTGGAAAGGACAGCTCGGTCGTCGTCTCCGAGCGGGAGCGTCGCGGCGCGGGCGGCGGAGCTCGCCGTCTGTGGGCGCCGAGCGCCGGGGATCGCGACGACGACAGGCGAGAGATCGAGCAGCCATGCCAGCGCGACCTCGGCCGGTGTCGCACCGAGTCGGTCCGCGATTCCGACGAGCGCCTCGTGTCGGGAGAGTCGGGTCGCCCTGCGCGGACCTCCGAGAGGTGAGTGGGCGATCACGGCGATCCCCTCCTCGGCGCACCGCTCGACGATCCCTCCCCGGAGCGCGCTGTCGTCGAATGGGCTGAGCGCGACCTGCACGGCTGCGATCGGAGCGATCCCGAGCGCCTCGTTCAACTGGCCGCGGTTGACGTTCGAGAGCCCGACAGCGCGTACGAGGCCGTCGTCGAGGAGCCGCGCCAGTGCGCGCACTGAAGTTCTCCACGGCGTGCGCGGATCGGGTGCGTGGACGAGGTACAGGTCGATCGCGAGGCCGTCCAGCGCAGCCAGGCTCGCCTCGCAGTCCGTACGAATGGCCTTCGCTCGACCGTCCGGGATCCACCCGCCTCCGGCCCGCGTCATCCCTCCCTTCGTCACGATCCGCGCGCGCGACTTGGAACCGGGGCGACGGAGAGCGCGTGCGACCAGCCTCTCGTTGTGCCCGAGCTCAGCTTCACCGTGGCCGTACGCGCGCGCGGTGTCGAACACGGTCACGCGCGCTTCGACGGCGGCCGCGATCGTCTCGAGGGCAAGCTCCTCGTCGCGGTCCTGCTCCGTCGACAGGCGCATGCAGCCGAGACCGATGCGGAGCTCCGAGGCGGCAAGCCAGTCAGGGCGACTCAGGACACGGAGGGTACGCCACGTGCTTCTGCCGGTGTGGTGATGAGCGTGCCCCGCGCGACCTAGAGTCAGTTCGTGGACGTCGTCCTCGCCCTCGCCGCCGCTTTCTTCTTCGCGCTCGGGCTCGTGCTCCAGGAGAAGGCGGCGTCCACGCAGCCGGCGGACGCCGTCGGGGCCGGGTTTCTGGTCCGGCTGGCTCGGCAGCCCGTCTGGCTGCTCGGGCTCGTCATGCAGGGGGTGGGCTTCGTCTTCCAGGCGATCGCGCTCGGGATCGGACGCATCGTCGTCGTGCAGCCGCTGCTCGTCACCACCATCGTCTTCGCGCTGCCACTCGGGCGGCTTCTCGAGGGACGGCGCATCCACCGGTCGGAGTGGGTCGGAGCCGGCCTCGTGACCGGCGGGATCGCTGTGCTGCTGCTCGTCAGCAAGCCGGCGAGCGGATCGGACGATGCGTCGCTCTCGGCGTGGGCGGTCGTCGGGGGGCTGACCGTCGGCATCGCCGTCCTGCTGTTCGCCGTAGCCCGTGGTCGCCGACCCGAGTTGCGAGCGGGGCTGGTCGGGACTGCAAGTGGAATCCTGTTCGGCCTGGGCGCGGCGCTCACGAAAGCGACGGTGTCGCTGTTCGACGATGGGGTCGGAGCCGTGCTCTGGGACTGGCACCTGTACGCCCTCGTACTCGTCAGCATTGCCGCGTTCTGGCTCGAGCAGGCTGCGCTTCAGACCGGGGCTCTCGCGGCCGCTGTGGCGACGACGATGGCATTCGATCCGCTGTCGAGCCTCGTCTTCGGCGTCGTGCTCTTCGACGAGGCGCTGCACGAGAACGCGTTCGGCTACGTTCTCGCGCTCGTTTCGCTCGCCGTGGCGCTCGTCGGCCTCGTAGTCCTGGCTCGAGCGAAGGGCGGGACGGCTCCAAGCGTGCCTCCGGCCGAGCGTCCTGTGGTGGCAGCGAGCCCGCCCAAGTAGCAGACTCTTGTCGCATGCGCATTCTGTACGGCGCCGTTGGGGAGGGCCTCGGGCATGCGACACGCTCGAGGGTGGTCGCCGAGCACCTGCTCGCGGAGGGCCATGAGGTGAAGATGGCCGCATCGGGGCGCGCCCTGCCCTACCTCCGTGAGCACCTGCCGGATGTCGAGGAGATCTGGGGCCTGAGCTTCGTCCTCGAGCACGGTGAGGTGGAGACGTGGAAGACGCTTGTCGTCAACGTGCGCGGCAGTCTGCACGGGATCCCGGAAGACTGGCACCGGGGCCACGACCTGGCACGCAGCTTCGACCCCGATCTCGTCGTCGCGGACTTCGACGGATTCGCGTACCTCTTCGCAAAGGTCCACCGGCGTCCGGTCCTCAGCATCGACAACATCCAGATGGTCGACCGCTGTCGCCATGACGCGAGCATCCTGCAGGGCATTCACCGCGACTACCTCGCCGCCCGGGCGTTCGTCGCCGCGAAGGTGCCGCGGGCCGACCGCTATCTCATCACCACCTTCTTCCGCCCTCCCGTACGAAAGAAGCGCACGACCCTGATCCCGTCGCTCCTCCGGCCCGAGATCGTCGCTGCGAGTCCCAAGTCGGGCGCCCACCTGCTCGTGTACGGGCATATCTCCGAGAAGGCGATCGCCGCCCTGCGGGCGAGCGCCGTCCCGTGCCGCGTCTACGGCGCGCGCAACGTCACCGCGGACGAGCAGGACGGGAATCTCCGCTACCGGCCGTTCGCGAACGAGGCGTTCATCGACGATCTGCGGACGTGCCGGGGAGTCGTTGCCTCGGCGGGGTACTCGCTCATGAGCGAGGCCGTGTACTTCCGAAAGCCGATGCTGGCCCTGCCGCTCGCAGGGCAGTTCGAGCAGGAGATGAACGCACGCTATCTCGACCGGCTCGGGTACGGGACGGCAGCGGCGACGCTCGACGAGCCGGCTCTCGAGCGCTTCCTCCGCCGCGAGCCCGACCACGTGCAGGCGCTCGCCGGCTACGAGCAAACGGGCAACGACGGCGCTCTGGAAGAGATCGACCGGGCAGTCCACGAGGTTTCCGGGGCCGGGCGTCGATGAGCGAGCTCGAGCTCGGACGCACCTTGCTCCTCTTCTTCTGGGCGTTCGGGCTGGCTGGGATCGAGATCGAGGTCGAGGGTGGCTACGGCTGGGCGGAGCGTCTGCCCACCTGGTTCCGAAAGCGGGGGAACATCGGGCGCGCGTACGGGATCGTGATGGGACACCGTCCGCTCACCGGCTATCACGTATTTGCGTTCACGATCCCGCTGCTCATGCTCCACCTGCCGTTCGTGTCCGGGGTCGAGTGGACGCCTGCCGGAGAGCTCAGGGCGATTGCCACCTACTTCGCCCTCGCGGTGGTCTGGGACTATCTGTGGTTCGTGCTCAACCCCGCCTACACGGTGCGCCGATTCGAGCGCGGCAACGTCTGGTGGTTCGAGGTTCCCTGGATCTGGCGTTTTCCGCTCGACTACTACGTTGGCGTGGGGCTCTCCGTCGTTCTCGCCGGCCTCGCAGGCGTTGCTGCCGGGGACGGCGAGCCGTTCAGGCGCCACCTGTGGATGCTGGCCGGCCTCGCCGTGCTCGTCGCCCTCGCCGTCCTGGCCGCGCCGTTCTACCATCGCTGGTACCGGCGCATGCGGCGGAGCGGTGCTGACGACCGTCAGCTGACCGCGATGTATCCGCCGCCTGCCCCCGAGGCTGTATGGGCGTCAGGTGCCCCCGATCTCCGCCCGCTCGAAGGCGTTCGAACCGACAGTGAGGAGGGTGCGCGATGAGGAAGTGGCCGCTCGCTGCCGGCTCGGTTGCAGGCGCGGCCGCCGGCTGGGCGTTCTACAACGGTCAGGCTCCGAGACCCCAGGGCTTCGGCCGGACGTTCATCGGCACGCCCGGCCGAGGAAAGCTCCTGGCGCTGACGTACGACGACGGGCCGAACACCGCCTGGACGCCGGCGCTGCTCGAGCTCCTGGCCCGGCACGACGTTCGAGCGACGTTCTTCAGCATCGGGCACTACGCGCGTGAGCAGCCGGCCCTGCTCCGCGATGTCGCAGCGGCGGGGCACGCGATCGGGAACCACACCTACTCCCACGTCACGATGCCGCTGCACACGGACGCGAAGATCCGCCAGGAGCTGCGCCTGACCACGGAGGCAATCGAGGATGCCGGTGTCGAGATGGCACGAGTCCAGGGCAGGCGCCTGATGCGACCTCCGTACGGACGTCGCCGACCGGGCACGCTGCGCGTGCTCCGCGAGGAGGGTTACGTACCGATCGTGTGGTCTGTGACGCTCTGGGACTGGAGCAAGGGCGTCACCACCGAGAAGATCATGCGGAAGGCCGAGCGGCAGATCCGCGGCGGCGACGTAATCCTGCTGCACGACGGGTGCAACGAGGGGATGGGCTGGGACCGGAGCCACTCCGTTCAGGCCACCGCGCTGATTCTCGAGCAGTGGAAGGAGCAGGCGGGGTTCGAGTTCGTGACCATCCCCGAGATGATCGAGCGGACGGGCTTCGCGTACCCATGAGGATCTTCGTATGGCACGGGTACCTGCTCGCGGGGACCGGCTCGAACATCTACGCGCGCCAGCTGGCCCGCGAGTGGAGCCGCGAGGGGCACGAGGTGACGGTCTTCTCCCAGGACTCGCACCCTGAGCGCTACGACCTCGGCGGAGCGGCCACGGTCCGTCCCGACGTGGGCGGCCTGCTCCCCGTCTTCGTGCTCGACGAGTACGAGGGGTACGAGGTGAAGCGCGTACAGGAGTGCACACGCGCCGAGCTCGACACGTGGGTCGAGGCGAATGCCGCCGCGCTGCGCGAGCACCTGCCCGCCGATCTCGTCTTCGTCAACCACGTGCTCCTCGGCGGGCCTGTCGGAGCCGCGACCGGCGCGCGCTACGTCGTGAAGGCGCACGGATCCGAGCTCGAGTACTCGATGCGCGGAGACGCAGCGCTCTCGCAGTGGGGCGGCGAGGCGCTCCAGGGCGCGGCTGCCGTGATCGTGGGGTCGGCGCACATTCGCGAGGTGGTGGACGAAGTGTGCGGGCACGTCGAGCGGGTGCACGAAGTCCCGCCGGGTGTCGACATCGAGCTCTGGCGGCCGCAGCCACGCGAGGAGGCGCTCGCCGCGCTTCTCGAGGAAGCGAGGCGAGATCCGCCCAACCCGGGCAACGGCAACGAGCGGCTGCCCGACGAGGGCAACGCCGACCGGCTGGCGCGCTTCCTCGCCGACGACCGGCCGACCGTCGTCTACTTCGGAAAGCTCATCTTCAACAAGGGCGTCCACCTCCTGCTCGAGGCATTGGCAGACGTCAACGCGCGCACTGTGATCGTCGGGTTCGGCGACTACCGCGCGCAGCTCGAGAAGCAGGCCGAGGGAAAGCCCGTCCTCTTCACAGGCCCGCTCGAGCATCGTCACCTCGTCCACCTGCTCGCGCTCGCCGACGTAGCAGTCGTGCCCTCCATCTTCCCGGAGGCGTTCGGGATGGTGGCGGCGGAGGCAGCTGCGGCGGGCTGCCCTCCCGTAGTCGCGAACCACTCGGGCCTGGCGGAGATCGCGCGCGGGCTCGAGGAGGACTACCCGCCCGAGCTCGGTCGCCTGGCGAGCTTCCCAAGCGGGGACGTCTCCGCGCTTGCGGAGCGGCTCGACGACACGCTCGCGCTGCCGCCGGACGAGCGTGCGGCGCTGCGCGAGGCGGCGCGGAGGGCGGCAGTCGAGCGGTGGAGCTGGACGATCGTGGCGCGCCGCATCCTGGCGGCAGCCGGCAGCCCATGAGCTCCGCCGAGCACCGCTCGGCATGAGTTCACAGACGATCGCGGCGGTCATTGCTCGCATGCGAGCGCTCGGTGACGCGCTCCCGGCCGGCGACGGGGTCGCTTGCTTCACGAGGCTGTACCTCGCGGTAACGGAGGCGGTGGCCGACGAGGATGCCTTCGAAGCGCCCGAGTTCCTGACCCGACTCGACGTCCGCTTCGCAGGCCTCTACTTCCAAGCACTGGACGATCCGCCGCCGGCGTGGGCTCCGCTGCTCGAGGGACGGGCGCGTCCTGGGATCCATCCGCTCCAGTTCGCACTGGCCGGGATGAACGCCCACATCAACCGCGACCTTCCTATCGCGGTTGTCCGGACCTGTGAGGAGCTCGGGGTCGAGCTCCGTCGGGATGGTCCCGAGTACGCGGACTTCCTCGCGGTGAACGCGCTCCTCGTCGCGACCGAGGAGCGCGTGAAGCACGAGTTCCTCACGGGCGATCTCGGCATCGCCGACGACCTGCTCGGAGAACTCGACGACGTCATCGCGATGTGGAAGGTCGAGCGGGCACGGGAGGCAGCGTGGACGAACGCCGAAGCCCTCTGGGCGCTCCGTCTGTCGCCATCCCTCTCCGACGCGTTCCTGCGCACGCTCGACCGCATGGTCGGCTTTGCCGGACGGGGTCTCCTCCGCCCGGTGACCTAAGCGGGCTGTCGGCGCCTCCGGCTCCCCCGTCGTGGGGATATTTCCCCTTTGGCAGCACGGCACGCTGTGCCTGAGATGAACCATCTTCTGCGGCCCTTGAAGGGCGACGACGCCGCGCGCGCTCACGCGACCGTCGATGCGCGTGCCGGCACCCGGGTCGCCGTCGGTTTCCCGCTCGTCGCACTCGCCGTGACGGCGTGGTGGCTCGCGGGCGCAAGCTCTGCGCCCGAGCTCACGCCCTGGACCCTCTTCGTCCTCCCGGCGATCTGCGCGGCGTACGGGCTCTTCTCGGTCGTGCTCGGGTCGAGGGTCGTGTTCAGCTTCGAGGTCCCGACGGTTCTCCTCGCAGGCCTCGTCGGTGGCCCGCTCGCCGGAGTCCTCGCTGGAGTCGCCACTGGTCTCGGCGACGTCGGGGCCGTGTGGCGGCGACGGAGCACCTACGCCGGCATCGCGATGCTCCAGGGATTCGCCGCGGGTACCGCGGGAGATGCGTGGCGGGCCGGACAGCTGAGACTGGCCGTCGCGGTGGGGCTCGCAGGCCTGGCGTCACTTGCGATCGGCCTCGCCTGCAAGGCCGTCGTGCTGGTCGACCGGCAGAAGTGGCCCTCGCCATGGCTCGTTCGCGGCTTCGTGTTCGAGCTCGCCGAGATCGCAGTGTCAGCCCCGCTGATCGTGCTGCTCGCGGGCAGCTACGCGCAGTCGCCGGGGCTCGTTTCGCTCGTCGCAGCGTCGGTTCTCGCAGGGCTTGCGGTGGGTCTCTGGGCACTGACAGCCGACCACGCGCGTGTCGACGCTCCGGTGTCGCTGCTCGCCGACCCGCTGACCGGGGCGCTGAGCCGCGGCGCGTTCGACAGCGCGCTGGCGCACGAGCACGCGCGCGTGCTCCGTGGCGAGCGCTCGGCAGGGCTCCTCATCTGCGACATCGATCACTTCGGACGCTTCAACGAGCAGTACGGCCATCTGGGAGGCGATCGGGCGCTGCGCTTCGTCGTCGAGCAGATCGAGTCGGCAGCTCGCTCGAGCGACCTCGTTGCTCGCTGGGGCGGCGAGGAGATCTGCCTGATCACACCGGAGATCGGCTCGCTCGCCGAGCTCGAGTCCCTCTGCGAGCGCGTGCGCGCATCGGTTGCCGAGGCGTCATTGCTCATCCAGGGCGAGCACGTGTCGCTGACGGTGTCCATCGGCGCGACCCTCCTCACCGACTGGGCCCTTCCCGATGAGACGTTCGCCCGTGCCGACGAGGCGCTCTACGTCGCCAAGCGATCGCGCAACACCGTGTGCGTCCTACCTCCTGCCGAACCGACGGGCGAGCGCCGCGCGTGGGCGCTCGCGGGCGCCTGACATCGGTCTCACCCAAGTCGTAGCGCGTGGGATAGTTCAGGGGCCGTGCCGCAGCGGATTCCGGGGAAGCTCGAGCTCGCGCAGGTCTACAACGACACCTGGCGCGGCTGGCCCGTGCGGCCACATCGCCGTCAGCACCCGATCCGGGGATCGTTTCTCGATCCCCGACCCGGATCCGGAGCTGGGCGCGATCTACCACGACGGCGTCGACATCGCTGTCCGCGACGACCGGCCAGAGAGTCGAGCGCCCCGCGGCCGCACGCACCGCGTGTACGCGATCGAGGGCGGTCCCGTGCTCTTCGCGACGCCGCGAGGCTCACGCGGCTTCGTCCACGCCGGGCACTTCGGTTACGGCCACATCGATCCGGTCGTCCTCACGGGAGAGATCGTCGCCCCCGGCGATCCCATCGGCTGGACGTGCCGCGACGACTGGCACGTGCATCTGAGCGAGTTCATCTTCACGACCTCGGGGAACATCTCGGTGAATCCCCTCAGGCCGGGAGGAAAGCTCCAACCGTACGTCGACACCGCGCCGCCGGTCATCCATGCAATCCGGTTTCACCGGCCGGCCAGCGCTCGCTGGGGGCGGCGTGCCACAACGAGCGTCGCGCGCATGCTGTCCTCCGGCCGGCGCCTGCCGAAGGACGTGTTGAGCGGGCGCGTCGACGTCCGCGCACAGGTCAGCGACCCACAGTCGTTCGACGGTTGGTTCGCCGACCTTCCTCACCTGGCCGCGCCGCACCATCCGTTCAGGCTCGCCGTGACGATCGTCCACGTCGCCACCGGGCGCATGGTGCGTCGGCGCGAGGCGTTCCGCGCGGAGCAGGTCCTCGACCAACCCGCTGGGAAGCACTTCGCGCCGGGGACGGAGCAGAACCTTCCGGCCGGTGGCTGCATGCGCCGCCAGGCGGAGCTCCGCTGCCAGGGCGTCTACTGGTTCCGGTTGTTCCCGCGTGGCTGGGACACCTCACGGCACCCCGACGGTCGCTACGTGGTTCGCGTCAGGGCGTGGGACGTCGCCGGGAACCTCGCTCGCGCCGAAGTCGAAGTGAGGATCGCGAACGGGGTGTAGGGGCGGGATACATCCCGCCCCGCGCTATACGTCAGGAGGGACGAGCCCGAGCCACTCGACGGCACCGGGCAGCTGGAGCTCGCGGTAGCTCTCCGCCGTGTGGCTCCACGACCCCGTGACCTTCTCGAGCCGGCCGAGCGGGCCGATCGCGCGGAGGTCCGCGAAGAACTTGCCCGACTGGTTCTCCTGGCCTGTGACGATCTCGTCGGCGTCGCTCCACCAGACCTGGAGCGGCACGGCCGAGCCGGCGATTTCCTCGATCCAGCGCGCCGGGCTGCGCTGCCGGTAGGCCTCGCCGTTGCTCTTGGGCGTCCCGCCGACCTCGAGCCGGGCGAGCTGCTGAAGGACCGTGCCCTTCCGGCCGAGCTGGGCGAAGTCGGCGTACCTGCGGAAGAAATCCGTCACCGAGTCGAAGGCGACCGCTCCCGCGAGGAAGCGCGGACGGCGGCCGACGAGCAGCAGGGTCTCCTGGCCTCCCATGCTTCCTCCGACCGCGTATATCCGATCGGAGTCGATACGGAGCCACGGCTTCGCCTGGCGGACGATCGCGGGCATGCGAGCGAGGTCGTCGATCTGACCTGCGAAGCCCCACGAGTGCAGCGGAAGCCGGCGGCCCATGCCACCCGGGCAGACGACTGCGAAGTCGCCCCGTCCAGGAAGCCTCGCCCACATCTTCGCGTTCGTGCGCCCGCGGACTCCGCGTCCGTGCGGGGAGACGACGAGCGGCAGAGGCGGCGACGGATTCTCAGGCCCGTACCGTGCGGGCGCGATGATCACGGCCCAGCGCGGCGCGCCGTTGTGGGCCCGGTAGCGGATCCCCCAGTGCTTGACCTCACTCATGCGGCTCGTCCCTCGAGATCCTCCTGGCATTTGGCGGAGCCGCAGTCTCCGACCGAGCGTACTGGACGGCGGCGCGCGTTACCAGGACCGCTGGGCGAGGGCTTCGAGCGCATCTGCGGCATCGGCTGCTGACGGGCGGTTCTCCGGGTCGCGTGCGAGGAGCTCGCCGATCACGATCGCTATGGGCTCGGGAACGTAGTCGGGTATCGGCAGCGGTTCCTCGAAGAGCTGGGGATAGCGGACGGGGAGATCACTCCCTCTGGGCCCGGGCTTCGAGAACGGCAGATTGCCGGTGAGCGCGTGGTAGAGGGTCGTGCCCACGCCCCAGACGTCGGCCGGCGGCCCGATCGGGCCCAGCTCCGGGGGATCGCACTGCTCCGGCGCCATGTACGACGCGGTGCCGATCGGAGACCGGCGGACTGCGATCTCTTCCAGCGTCCGCGCGGCACCGAGATCGATGAGCCGCGTCGGCTCGGTCACGACGACGTTGCTCGGCTTCACGTCGAGGTGCACGATCTCCGATTCCGCGAGGTAGTCGACAGCGTCGAGGAGGTCGACGCCGACGGCCAGAGCCTCCGTGACGGAGAGCGTGACTTCGCCTTGCAGCAACTCCCGCAGGTTCTGCCCTGCGATGTACTCGAGCAGGAGGTGGGGGAAACGCCCGTCGAGGACTGCGTCGAGCCCGCGCACGAGGACCGGATGGTCGAGGCGCTCGAGGAACCCAGCCTCGCGCCGAAGCGCGTTGACGGTGCTTTCCTCGTCGACCCGGTCCGGCCGCAGGATCTTCGCCACGGCCTCGACTCCCAGCTCCTCGTCCCACACGAGGAAGACCTCGTAGCGCCGTCCTCCCCCGAGCGGCTCGAGGACGGTCCGGCCCTCGGCGATCGCGTCCCCTTCTCCAACGTTCCAGCTCTGCTTCATCCGAGCGGCAGACTCCCAGATCGGCGTGACGGAAGACGAAGGGGGCCTTGCGGCCCCCTTCGTTCGTGCACGGGCTACCAGCGAGTCGTCAGCTAGTGGCCCCGGCCGCGACGGTCGCCCTTGCAGTCGTCGCCGTCGTCAGAGTCATCGGTCGAGTCGTCGGACGAGTCATCGGAGGAATCGTCCGAGTCGTCACCGCCGCCACCGTGGTCGTCACAACGGTCGTCGTCACGGCCTCGCTGGCCGTAGCTCGAATGACCGTAGTCGTTTCCACGGCCGTAGCTGTTGCCGTAGCCGTGTCCCTTCTTGTCCTTGTCCTTGTGGCCCTTGGGCGGGCACTCACGCGGCTTGTCCTTGCACGTCACCGTGACGGTGGCGCTGTCGCTCTGCCCCGTCTGCCGGATCTTCGCCGTGTTCGTGTGCGTGCCCTTGTCGCGATCGCACGTGAACGTGCGGTAGTACGACACGGAGCCACTGGCCGAGAACGCCCACGACATGCCGTTCGTGTCGTCGACATTGACCGAGTCGTTGGTCGTCGTCGGCGCCGCCGGAATCGTGAACGCCGCCTCGGCGCCCGGCCCGACGGGCTCGGGTCCGCGTGGATCGTTCAGGATCGTCGCGCGAGCCTCGTTCGCATACCCGGTTGCATTCGGGAACGGCTCGATCGGGAACGAGTACGGATAGCAGTACGACTCGCCCGGACCGAGCACGGGCTTCGCCGACAGGTCGAGCGGAGTCATCTTGACGAGCGTCCGCGTGCCGTTGGCGTGGAACGCCACGATCCGGTCGGTCACCTCGAGCCCCTCGGTCGGGATGTCGCCCGTGTTCCCGACGCAGACCTCGCCGTCGACCCACATCGACTCGACGCCGGCGCTCTTCGTCAGCGCCACCGTGAACTTCGCCGTCGACGAATCGCCCTTCTTGAGCTCGATCATGCTCTTGTCGACGTTCTTGTCGATCGTCCACGTGAACGACTTCGTCCAGTGAGCGGTCGCTGTCTTCGTGATCGTGAGCGGTGTGTTCGCGAGCGCCGACGGCGCGAACGCCCCGGCGAACACGATCGCGAACAGGGTCACCAGACCCGTTCGCGTTCGAAGCATCGAACCCATGTGTCCCCTTTCGTTGCGTATCGGCTCCCCCCGGGATCGCGATTTGCCGCAGCGATCCCCGAAAACGCCGTCCCCAAGTCACCGTACTCGCCTTTTTGGGGGTGTCAGCTCCCCGAACGAGTGATTGCAGATCCCCTGTTGGGGGGATACAGTGGGAGTCGTTAGAACCACGGCTCGAGCCCGGGAACGCGCTACTGCGAACACCCAGTGCGAACACCAGGCTCCGAGCTTTCCAGTGAAGCGAGAGGGAGGGGCTCGATGGGGAAGGTGCATATTCCGAGACGCCGCGCGCTCGTAGCGGCGGCCGGCGCGGTAGCAGCGTTTCTGGCATTCGGGGTGCCGGGCGTCCAGGCGACGAACCCCGGCGCGAAGATCATCGTCCGGAAGCAGACCGTTCCGGCTCCCGACTCCACGCTCTTTGCCTTCACGCTCACGCGCCCCAACGGCAACTCGATCTCGTTCAGCCTTGCGAACGGCGGACACCATACGACGGGCCAGATCGAGCCCGGCGTCTACTCCGTGTCCGAGTCGACACCGGCAGGGTGGACGCTCACGTCGGCGACCTGCAGCGATGGAAGCTCGCCGAGCGCGATCAACGTCGCGGTCGACGAAGAGGTCACGTGCACCTTCGTCAACACGATGAACCCGCCGAATCCACCTCCTCCACCTCCACCTCCACCTCCGCCACCTCCGCCACCTCCACCACCTCCACCACCTCCACCACCTCCACCACCTCCGCCACCTCCACCTCCACCACCTCCGCCACCTCCACCTCCGCCACCTCCTCCACCTCCACCTCCGCCACCTCCACCACCACCTCCACCACCACCTCCGCCACCTCCGCCACCTCCACCACCTCCACCACCTCCGCCACCTCCGCCACCTCCGCCACCTCCACCCCCTCCACCACCTCCACCACCTCCACCACCCTCCACCACCTCCACCACCTCCACCGTTCGTGCCACCGACTCCCAAGCCCACGCCGAAGGTCTGCGTCACGCTGACGGTCACGCCGAAGGTGATCAGGGCCAACGGGAAGCCGACCACGGTCTCGGTCAAGGTGACCGCGAGCAAGAAGGCGGTGCAGGGCGTGAAGGTGCTCGTCACCGGTAAGGGCCTCCACGCGACGGGCAGGACGAATGCCCGCGGCATGGCCTTCATCAAGGTCAACATCAGCGACCCGGGTCTGATCCGCGTGACGACGGTCTCGCGCAAGGCCTGCGGGGCCAAGCAGATCGGTGTCATCGGGATCTTCGTCCCGCCCGTTGGCGGCTAGAGCGGGCAGGACTACGAACGGAAAGGGCGGCTCCGGCCGCCCTTTCTTTTGCTGACTGGTAGCGGCCTAGGCGGGGAGGTCTCGCGACGTCGGCGGCGAACTCGGTTGCGCTCCGTCATGCGCACCCTCCTCGTCGTCCTCCTGCTCGCCTTCGCGGGGCTTCTCGCGGTCGATCTCGAGCCGTCCGGTTCGCCGGACGCGGCGCCGCTCGCTGCGGACGTCCCTCGTTCGCGTGCGACGGTCGCGCAGAAACGCCAGCCGACCACGGTCGAGGTTGCCTTCGTGCACACCGGCAGGCTGGCCCGCGTCGAACGCGTCGTACGCCGAGGCACACCCCCGGCCGCGCACGCCCTTCGAGAGCTGCTTCAGGGCCCGACGAGGACCGAGCGAATGGTCGGTCTCAGGTCCGCGTTCAGGCTGGGGGCCCGCCTGCGCTCCGTCCGCGTTCAGGGAGACGTCTGGTACGTACGCCTTTCGCGCTCGGCATTCGGCTGGGCCACGGCACGGACGATGGAGACACGACTCGGCCAGATCTCCGCGACGCTTGCGCGGCTCGGGGACGCCCGCTGGATCGTGGTCTCGGCCGAGGGGAGATTCGTGACCACGCTCCGGATCGGCCTGCGCCCCGGCGCGTGGCAGGCGTCAACCGGAGAGAAGGGCTACCCCTACGCGCTGCGGGGTGTGCAACTCAGACTGTGGGGGCTCGGCTATCTCGACCGGTCGTCGGTCACCGGCACTGCCGACTACCAGACCGAGCAGGCGCTGCTCGCCTTCCAGGGCTGGAACGACCTCGCGCGTACCGGGACGCTGACCGGAGAGACGCAGCTCGAGCTCTTCCGTGCGGTACCCCCGCGTCCGCTGACGCGGCGATCCGGGAAGCGCATCGAGATCCACCGCGATCGCGGCGTCTTGCTCATGCTCGAGGGGAACGAGGTCGTTCGCGCGGTTCACACCTCGACCGGCGCCTTCGGGCGGACACCGACGGGGAGCTACCGCGTCTATCGCAAGGAGCTCCTCTCCTGGTCGGTTCCGTTCAGCGTCTGGATGCCGTATGCCTCGTACTTCGTCGGTGGCATCGCCATGCACGAGTACTCGTACGTGCCGGAGTACCCCGCCTCGCACGGCTGTGTCCGGCTTCCGGCGGGCGAGGCTCAGCGCGTGTACACGTTCGCGGACTACGGCACGCCCGTCCACGTCTTCTGACGCCCGCCAGCGCACGAAATCCGGTGCTGGGCCCCTCTTCGTAGAAGAAGCCACGTCGTGGGACTCACCAACGACACGAAGGGGATGACGCGAGTGATCACTCACAAGGGGTTGCTCTGGAGCGCGGTCGTTGCGGCGCTGATCCTGGCCGCTGCGCCCGTGAGCTTTGCCAAGGACGGGGACGTGCTCGTACGTGGGACGTGCACCAGCGCGAGTGCTTCCAAGTTGAAGCTGAGCCTGGAGGACGGCGGCATCGAGGTCGAGTTCGAGGTCGACCAAAACCGAAACGGCGTCCGCTGGTCGGTCGTCCTGAGGCGCATCGTCTCGGGCGGTGCACCGGTCGTGGCCCGCGGGACACGCATCACGAGGGCTCCGAGTGGCTCGTTCGAGTTCAGAAGGGCCCTCGCCAACCGTGCGGGGAAGGATCGGATCAGGGCGGTCGCGACGAGATCGTCCGGTGAGGTCTGTCGGGCGACTGCCGCGATCTGACGCGTAAGGCCGCGTCCGTGAGGGCGCCGTCTCATTGGCACAGGGTTGACGCAGAGTTGGCACACCGCCGACACGGTGAGCGCTCTGCGTACGCCTAGCCTCGGAGCATGGTCAAGTTCCTCGTCTGCGCGGCACTTCTCCCGTCGCTCCTGCTCGCTCCTCCGATCGCGCGGGCGCACTTCGACGCCGGTGAGGGGTATGCGCACCGGACGTGTCCGGCGACACCTTCGACGCGCGCTGACCCCGTCAACGTCGTGTTCCACGGCTGGGGGACGTGGGGTCGGGCGGTCAGCCAGATCGAGTCGCATGCCGGGTGGACGTCGACGTACGGCTCGATGCAGTCGTTCGTCGACCACGGGAGCTGCCGTCCATTCCATGCTCAGCGGGCGAGCTCGCTCGGATCGCGCTTCCACGTTCGTCTCCGCGGGCAGCATGCCGACGAGGTCCTCGGCTGGACGACGACGGCGGCCGCGCACCACGAGGACCTCGTGCTCCTTCCGCTTCCATGCGGTCACGCGGTCGACTCGAACGGCGCTGGTGGGAGCGGCTTCGATCAGGGCCGCGACGAGCTCCGCGGTCGGTTTGCGACCGGCGGTCATGCCTGGTACCGAGTCTGGTGGGGAAACACGCAGAGCTTCAAGCAGTGCGACGGCGATTACGCGGGTTCGGACGGATGGGTCATCTTCGTCGCGCTCCACCAGGTGAACCATTGAGAGGCGTACAGGCGGCTTCCGTGGTCATCGCCGTCCTCGCGATCACGGCGTGCGGCGCCGCCGCTGACGAATCGGCCCCGGCCGAGAGCATCACGCTCGAGGAGGCACGCGGGCTCAGCGAGTTTCCGCTCTTCTATGGCGGCGAGCGGGTGGACGGCCTCCCGCTTGCCCGGATCATCCGCCGACGGGACACGGCGGACTACGTCTCGTTCGTCTACGGCGAGTGCGAGCCTCGGGCCGACACGGGGTGTGCGCCTCCTGCGGAGATCCAGGTGTGGCCCGCCTGCCAGCGCAGCCTGGCCCTCTACGGCGTGCCGGCTCCGGTGAGCCCGTCTCTCGAGCCTGTGACGATTCACGGCGTGCCCGCCGCTTTCCTCGACGGGGGCGCCCGGCTCGAGATCCAGACCGGCACCTCGACCGTCGTCGTGTTCTCGAGCACCCGGGCTCGCGCCACCAGGATCGGCGCAGCCCTGCGTCCTCTCGGATCGCAGGCGGCTGCAACGGCGCTCCCGCCGCCGGCGCCCGGGGCGCTCGACGGAACGCTCGAGTGCTGATCCAGCGGGGAGCACCCGCGCTGGGTCGGGTAGCGCGTGGCAAGATCAGCCGGCCGTGGAGACGATGCGCGCCGTTCGCAAGACCCGATCCGCGCCGGGCCTCGTCCTCGACGAGGTCCCCGTTCCCACACCCGAGCCGGACGAGATTCTCGTCCGGGTCGAGGCAGCGAGCATCTGCGGAACCGATCTCCACATCAACCGCTGGGACCAGTGGTCGTCCGAGCGCGTCGACCCGCCCCTGACTCTCGGGCACGAGCTCTGCGGAACGGTCGTGGCTCGGGGCAGCGAGGTGCGTGACCTCGAGGAGGGGGACTACGTCTCGGCCGAGAGCCACGTCACGTGCGGCGTCTGCTTCCACTGCCGCACCGGTCGTGCGCACATGTGCGAGCGAACGCGCATCCTGGGGGTCGACCGAGACGGCGGGTTCGCCGACTTCGTGGCGATCCCCGCGTCGGTCGCGTGGCGCAACGACCGTGCGAAGCTGCCGCCCGAAATCGCGTGCCTTCAGGAGCCCTTCGGAAACGCGGTGTTCGCCACGAGCACGCAGGAGCTCGCCGGCCGGGCGGTGGCTGTGCTCGGGTGCGGCCCTGTCGGCCTCTTCACGATCGCGATCGCCCGTGCGTTCGGGGCAGGCAGGCTCCTGGCCTCGGACCATGTGCCCTTCCGGCTCGAGCTCGCGCGCAAGCTCGGCGCAGAGGAGGTCGTCAACGTCCACGAGACGGAGGACGTACCCGCCTGGTTTCTCGAGCAGAACGAGGGAGTGGGCCTGGGCGTGGTCTTCGAGATGTCCGGCGCGATGAAGGCGATCCACGACGCGTTCGCAATCGTGCGACATGGCGGCAACGTCGTCCTCTTCGGCATCCCGGCCGAGCCCGCGACGATCGACATCGCCGAGTCGCTGATCTTCAAGAACCTCACCGTGAGCGCGGTCAACGGGCGCCAGATCTGGGAGACCTGGTACACGACGCGCTGGCTGCTCGAGCACGGCGTCGTCGACCTGCGCCCTCTGATCACCGCCGAGCTTCCGCTCGACCGCTTCGAGGAGGCATTCGCACTGCTCGACACTGGTGAGGCGTGCAAGATCGTCCTGCGACCGAACGGAGCTGGACCGTGAACACAGCCCTACGTGAGCAGATCGGAGGCGAGCTCGACGGGTTGCGCGACGCCCGCACGTACAAGCGGTTCAACGTGCTCGAGTCGGCGCAAGGGCCAGTCGTCGAGATGGAGGGCCGCGGCGACGTGGTCGTCCTCTCGTCCAACAACTACCTGGGCCTCGCGGCACACCCGGAGGTCGTCCGCGCCGGGATCGACGGGCTCGAGCGGTACGGCGCGGGAACCGCGTCCGTCCGCTTCATCTGCGGGACCTTCGAGCCGCATCTCGAGCTCGAGCGCGCGCTCGCCGAGCTGTCGGGGACCGAGGCGGCGCTTTCGTACGTCTCGTGCTGGAACGCGAACGAGGCGGTCATTCCCACGCTGACCGACGAGACGACGGTGATCTTCACCGACGAGCTCAACCACGCGAGCATCATCGACGCCGTCCGCCTCTCGCGACCCGCGCAGAAGGTGATCTATCCGCACTCGGACATCGACATGCTTCGCGACGCGCTCGCCGCCGCGCCCAAGGGCGCGCGGAAGCTCGTGGTCACGGACGGCGTCTTCTCCATGGAGGGAGACCTCGTGAAGCTCCCGGAGATCGTCGAGCTCGCCCGTGATCACGATGCGATCGTCATCGTGGACGACTCGCACGGCGTCGGCGTGCTCGGCGAGACCGGACGCGGCGTCGTCGAGCACTTCGGGCTCCTCGGCGACGTGGACGTCCTCACGGGAACCCTCGGAAAGGCTCTCGGCGGTGCGGCGGGAGGCTACGTGGCAGCGTCCGAGGAGGTCTGCGACCTGCTGGCACAGCGCTCGCGACCGCAGCTGTTCTCGAATGCGCTGCCGCCGACCGTCGCGTGCAGCGCCCGGCGGGCGATCGAGGTGATGCTCGAGCACCCGGAGTTGCTCGTGCGGCTCCGTGAGAACTCCGCCCAGTTCCGCGGGCTGCTCGCCGAGGCGGGCTACAACCCGCTCGACGGTGAGGCCGCGATCATCCCGGTCATCGTCGGGGAGACCGCCGCGGCGATCGCGCTCTCCGAGCGGCTGCTCGACGAGGGCGTGTTCGTGACGGGATTCGGTTTCCCGGTCGTGCCGGAGGGAACCGCTCGCATCCGCATCCAGATGTCTGCCGCGCTCGAGGCCGAGCACCTGGAGCGGGCGATCGAGGCGTTCAGGCGCGTACGTTCGGGCTAGCAAGCTCTCGAAGCGGAGTGCGTGCTCTCGATTAGCGTGGATCCAGCGGTGGGCGCCAGGAATCCGATAGCCAGCTTCCCCGAGCGCGAGGTTGCGCTAGCCGTCCAGGCGCGGCCAGTGGAGTGGGAGCCGGTCGAGAGCGGCGGCTACTCAGTCGTGAGCGCCCATTGGCGAGTCGTCCTCGCGGACGGGCGTACCGCATTCGTGAAACATGCGCTGACGAGCGACGCCGCGGAAGCGCTGCGCAAGGAACGCCGCATGTACGAGGCGGTGCAGGGCTCGTTCATGCCCGCGTACCTCGGTGCCTGCGACGACGCGACGACGCTGCTCGTGCTCGAAGACCTGTCTCGGGCAGCGTGGCCTCCGCCATGGTCTTCGGATCGGGTCGACTCGGTGCTCGCGTCGCTCGACGCGCTACACGAAACCTTGCCGCCCAGCGGGCTCGACTCGCTCGAAGCGATGCGCGAGAGCGTCGTCGGCTGGGCTTCCGTTGCGGCAAGCCCTGAGCTACTGCTCGGAACGGGTCTGTGCTCGCGCGCGTGGCTGGAGGAAAGCCTGCCGACGCTCGTCGCTGCGGGCGAGGCGGCGGCACTTGGCGGCGACGACCTCCTCCACTTCGATGTGCGCAGCGACAACCTCTGCTTCGTCGAAGACCGCGCCGTGCTCGTCGACTGGAACCTCGCCTGCAAGGGGAACCGTCGCTTCGATGTGGCGTTCTGGCTGCCGAGCCTGACTCTCGAGGGCGGCCCTGATCCGTGGGCGATCCTGCCGGACGCGGGCGCGCTCGCTGCCGCGGTGGCTGGTTTCTTCGCAGCGCGGGCCGGCCTACCGGCGCCTTCGGGTGCGCCGACAGTGCGCGAGTTCCAGCGTGCGCAGGCCGCCGTCGCGCTGCCCTGGGCGGCCAGGGAACTTGGCCTGACGCCGCCTACTTCTTCGTGAAGACCCAGTCGTTCGATCGCACCTGCACGTGGCAGGACGTGCAGGTGTTGCCCTGGGCGAGGACCGAGTAGCGACCCGACGGTCCCGAGCGCGTGTACTCGACCCACCGCCACCGGCCCGCGACCTTGCGCATGACCGCGACCTGGGCGACGAACTTCCGTGGAGGCTCGACGATTGTCTTCACGATCACCGTTCCGTTCGGGAACGCCTTTCCGCGCTTCGCCTTGCTCCGGTAGACGTTCTTGACTCCGGCGTGGCCGGATCGAGGATCCTGGTTCCGGATCGGCTTCTCGTTGATCTTCGGCCACTTCTGGTACCCGTCCGTATAGGAGGGCAGTCCGTTCGCCGTCGTTTCTGCGGAAGCGACGACGACGACCACGACGGCGAACGTCGCGGCGACTGCAAGCACGACGATCCTCGTACGCACGACATGATCATGACTGGGAACAGTGCGCGTGGGGAAGACTTTCCAGATGACTTCCTTGAGCCGCTCGTCGTACGAGGATCGTCGCGAGCGCCGTTCGGACACCGCAGCGAGGCGTGAACCTCGGGTCGTCGCGATCCTGCTCATCGGCCCGCTCACCATGCTCGCGGGCCTCGTCTGGGCCGTCGCACAGCCATATCGGATCGTGTTCCTCGAACCAGCCGGAAAGGGCCTCTACGACTACCTTGCGCAGCCGCCGCTGCTCGTGCTGATCGTCGGCCTCGGGTTCATGGTCGCCATCGCACCAGGGCTGGTCGCGGACGTCGAGCGCGAAGACGATGGTCCCGAGACCTGAGATCGCGCACTGGATCTCGGCCTCGTTCTTTCTGCTTCTCGGGCTCGTGCTGCTCGCCGAGGCCATCGTCGGCCCCGAGGTGTTTCGCCGCCGGCGCTGGCGCGCGTACTCGTGGCCGGCGCTCGCCCTGGCGGGCGGGGTGGCGCTCTGGGCGGTCACGGTCTTCTCGACGTTCTCCACGATGCATCTCCTCGCGCATGCCGCATGGGCGCAGGTCGCGATGGTTGCGGGCGCAGTGCAACTCGCGATCGTCCGCGGCAAGCTGTCGAGCCCGCTCTGGTCGCTCGTGTGGGTCGGTGCGCTTCTCGTGACGGGAATCGGTCTCCTGGCGCACGAGCAGAATCCGTGGCTCTACTCACGGGCGGCGTTCCTCCACCACGCCCTGGGCTGGGCATTCATCGCCGGGGCGCTGTTCCCGCTCGGACGGGCTTTCCGCCCCGCGCTCCGCGTGTGGGATGCGGGATTCGCGCTCACGTTCCTCGCCGTCGCCGTCCTGCTCTACGCGCATCGGGACCTGGCTCCGATCTTCGGCCATCTCGGAGAGGTCGCAGGTCGATGACGCGGCCGAGATTGGCCGTCGTGACCGGCGCTGGCTGCGGTCGCAGCTCTCCTCTTGCCGGCTGTGGGGTCTGCGCATCGCCACCTTGCAGGGCGCGAGCCCGGCGACCCAGAGCCGGGTCAGCCGAGCCACCGTCGGCGATCGTGCTGCGCTTCAGCGAGCCCCTCACGATCACGTCGGACGCAGTCTCCGTACTCGCGGCCGACGGATCCGTGCACAGCGGAGCTTCTCGTCTCTCGGCCGACCGCCGTGTCGTCTCCACCCGCGTGTTCGGTCTCTCCAGGAAGCAGAGCTACACCGTCCGCTGGCGGGTCACGGGTGTCGACGGGCATTCGCCGTCGGGCGTCTTCACGTTTGGAGTCGAGTTGCGGGCGCCGCCGCCCACCGAGGCGACCGGAGCCCAGGGCGCGACCTGGAAGGACGATCTCGCCCGCTGGGGCCTCTTCGCGGCGCTTGCTCTCGTGATCGGCCCCCTCGTCATTCGCCTCGTCGTGCTGCGAGGCCCCGTACCGCCGAGTCTCGAGCGACGCATCCACCTGGTCACGGCGCTCGCGGCCTTCCTCGTCATCGATGTCGGCATCGTCGCCTTCGTGCTGCGAGCGTCGAATGCCCTCCGGGTTCCCCTGGGAGAGCTTCTCTACGGCGATCTCCAGCCGTTCGCGGAGAAGACGCACTTCGGCGTGGCGTTTCTCGTCATGACCGTCGGCTTCGGCCTTGTCGCGGCGCTCCTGCTCGTGTCGTGGGTTTTCGACCGCCTCGACCTCAGGTGGCCTGCTCTCGTGCTGTCGGTCGCGCTCTGCTCGAGCCTCTCGCTCTCGGGCCACCAGGCCACGGAGCCGAACTCCTCGTGGCTGTCCGAGCTCGCGGACTGGCTCCACCTGGTCGCGGCATGTGTCTGGGTCGGCGGCCTCGTCGCGCTCGCGTTCTGCGTCTGGCCAGTCGCCCCGGCGCTTCGTCGCACGGCGTTTCTCGGCTTCGCACGCCTCGCGATCGTGCTCGTCGCGGTCATGGTGGTCGCGGGAACGTATCTCGCCCTCGTTCGCCTGCCGGATCTCTCGGATCTCTGGAAGACCGGATACGGCCAGGTCTTGCTGCTCAAGGTCGCGATCGTGCTGCTTGCCCTGGCCTGGGGAGGCGTGCACCACTTCGTCGTGCGCCCCCGGCTCGAAGCCGGAGCTGAGCCGCGCGTGCGGCCGAGTCTCGCCGGGGAGGCGCTCGTCGCCCTCGCCGTTCTCCTCGCCGCTGCGGCCCTCAGCAACGGCTCGCCGCCGCCTGTCGATTCGTCCGCCCCGGCGGCAACTCGTTCGGCAAGGTAGAACCTCCGCATGAGTCACGGGCACGACCACGGCAGGGTGCAAGGACGCCGTGCGCTCTCGCTGACACTCGCGCTCACCGCCTCCTACACGCTGGTCGAAGTCGTCGGCGGGGTCCTCACGGGAAGCCTCGCTCTGATCGCCGACGCGGTGCACATGCTCTCCGACAACGTCGCGCTTGCGCTCGCGCTCTTCGCCGTGTGGCTCGCCGGGAAGCCCGCCACGCCCGAGCGGACGTACGGGTACAAGCGCGCCGAGGTGCTGGTGGCACTCGCGAACGGCGTCGCGCTGGTCGCCCTTGCCATCTGGATCTTCATCGAGGCCGCACGCCGGTTCGACGACCCGCACGAGATCCTCGGTGGGTGGATGCTCGCAATCGCGCTCGTGGGCGTCGCCGTCAACGTCGCCGCGGGCGCAACCCTGCACGGAGCTCGTCGAGACAGCCTCAACGTCGAGGCCGCATTTCGGCACGTCGTCGCGGATCTGCTCGGGTCGATCGGCGTCGTCGTCGCCGCAGTCGTCATCCTCGCCACCGGCTGGGTCGAGATCGATCCGATCGTGAGCGTGCTCATCGGCGTGCTGGTGCTCGCCAGCTCGTGGTCGATTCTCCGAGATTCGACGACGATCCTCCTCGAAGGCGTGCCGCGAGGCCTCGATGTCCGCGTCCTCGGCGAGCGCCTGGCCTCGTCGGCTGGTGTCGTCGAGGTGCACGATCTCCACGTCTGGACGATCACGTCCGGCTTCCCCGCGCTCTCAGCGCACGTGCTCGTCGGGCAGGGCGAGGATTGCCACGGGATCCGCCGCGAGCTCGAGTCGGTGCTCGGACGCGAGTTCGGCATCGAGCACACGACGCTCCAGGTCGATCACGTATCTGACCGCGATGGTCTCGTCGAGATCGGTCGCTTCGGTTAGGAGGCAGGCTGGAGTCGGCGACCGTCACCTACCGGAAGCTGGAGCCGCACGAGCTGTCGCGGGTCGGCGAGATCGATCGGAGCGAGCGCATCGACACGCTCTACGTGCAACACGGCACCCGGCTCGAAGAGCGTGTCGGCGACTTCGGCGCTTCTCCCTGGAATCCCGAGGGAGAGGGCGAGCACTCGGTTGCCGCGCAACGAGCCGAGTGCGAGCGATACCTGAAGGCAGGGGCTGTCGCGCTCGGCGCGTTCGACGGCGAGCGGCTCGTCGGCATCGGGATCGTCAAGCCACACGTCCGTCCAGGCATTGCGCAGCTCGCCTATCTCCACGTGAGCGATGGCTTCCGCGGTCAGGGAATCGGCGTCGTCCTGAACGAGGGGCTCGAGCGCATCGCCCGCGAAGCCGGAGACACCGAAGCGGTCGTCTCTGCGACACCGTCGGCCAACACGGTCCGGTTCTACCTCGGCCGCGGCTACGAGCCGACGGCCGAGCCGCTTCCCGAGCTCCTCGAGCTCGAGCCCGAGGACATCCACATGCGTAAGGCGCTCTAGAAAACCAGCTCGGCGCGGACGGTCCCCGCCCGCTCGTGACGTGCGACGACGGCCACGCGGTCTCCCGCGCTCGCCTCGACGACCCACTCGACCTTCGCTCGCTCGTTCGTCGAGTGATCCGTGCCCCACCAGGTCACCTGGCGCCGCTCGACCCGGCCGCCGAGCTGCCCGACCTCCTCACGTTCCTTCCCGCTCGCGATCCTCGCGCTCTCGGGGACCTCGAGCTCGACCTCGATGGGTCGGACCGCCTTGCGCTCGAGCGCCTTCTCGGTGACGTTCGTCGGCAGCCAGCCGGCGTTCTCGATCACCAATCGCAAGCGAAACGCGCCATTCCCCACGGGCTCCGACTCGAACGAGCGGATCTCGAGAAGCGGCGAGACCAGGGCGAGGAACACGGCGAAGTCGGCGTGCGTCTTCACCTCCTCCTCGAGCCGCGAGAGCGGCGGGTTGAACCAGAAGCGCACGAGATCCCAGCCACCGAGCTCGACCGGGCCGAGCTGTGGATGCTCGAACGGATACCAGTCGACGTAGCCGTCACCACCGAGCTCGTCAGCGACCTTCAGCACGGCCAGCTCGTCGTCGGGCGTGTGCTCGCGAAGCCAGTCGATGAAGTGGTACTCGGAGAGGCCGGCCGCGCGCTGCGGGCTCCAGAACTCCGTCACCCAGGCGAAGACGCCGAGGTGGTCGTAGACCCAGTCGACGTCGCCGCCCTTGATCACCATCTTCGGGTGGTACTTGAAGTCGTGGAAGATCGAGATCGACGGGTAGCCGGTGAGGCGCGTCGCCTCCTCGCCCATGAGCTCGAAGGCCCGCAGGTCCGGAACCGGGAAGTCGTCGTCCGGGTGACCCGACCAGGGGCGGAGATGGACGCCCGAGAACGTGTGGTAGCCGACGTACGAGGTGACGTTCTTTCGCGCGACGATCGCCTCCACCAATGCGCGCACCTCGGGCTCCGACGTCGGGAACGGCCCCGCGCCCTGCTGCTCCGCCTCGGGTGCCCAGTCCGCTGGCCAGTTCCGGTTCAGGTCGAGGCCTTCGAGTGGCGGCGCGATCGGGATCGTCACGCCGTCCCAGTTCCGGATCGTCCCTTCGGGAAGCACCCGGTAGAAGTCGCCCTCGAAGTCGTCCGGCAGCCTCGCCACGAGGAGTCGTGAGTCGTCGGCGTGTGTCTTCCAAGATCCGTTCGGATCCGGGATGCGCATGAAGAGCACGCGGCCGTCGCGGTCGACATCCTCGCGGTGGAGGCCGTCCTCGGGCTCCTCGCGCGGATAGGGGCGGACGCTCGACCGCCTGAACCTGCCGTCCGCGAGCCCGGCCTCCGCGCCGTCGGGATTCACCCGAGGGACGACATAGAACGTGCGTGTGTCGAGCGCGTGCGTCACGCGGCCGTCCGTGCCGTGTCCCGTGAGGAGTCGCTCGAGCAGGTGGAGGGCCGCCGTCGTCCCCGTGAACTCCATCGCGTGGATCTGGGCGTGGAGCACGACCGCGGGCTTCTCCTCCGGCGGTCCGGTGTCGAGGTTCGTCACGGTGACGAGCGGGATGTCGCGCCCCTCGTAGGACGTCCCGATCGACTCGACCCGAAGCAGGTTCGGGAACTCCGATGCCCAGGCGTCGAGCGTCTCGTTCAGCTCGGCATACGTGTAGAAGCGGTCGAACTGGACGCGCACGTGGGCGCGAGCCTAGTCCATTACGCTGATCCGGTGCGGGGCCTTCTGGACTATCGCTCGGAGTTCCCGATCCTCGAGCACACGACGTACCTCGCGAGCCACACGCTCGGGCCGATGCCCCGGCGGGCGGCCGAGCGCCTGGCGGAGTACGCGCGCATGTGGGCCGAGCGAGGGATCCGGTCGTGGGCCGAGGGCTGGTGGGACACACCGCTGCAGGTCGGCGACCAGGTCGGAAGGATCGTCGGGGCGCCGCCTGGCTCGACGGTCATGCACCAGAACGTCGCGATCGCCGAGGCGGTCGCGCTCTCCTGCTTTCGTCCCGTGGACCCAGCGCGGAACCGCGTCGTCTACGAGCGCGGCAACTTCCCGTCGGTTCGCTACCTCTACCAGGCGCAGCCCGACCTCGAGGTCGTCGTGTGCGAAGACGACGCCGAGATCGTCGAGCGGATCGACGAGCGCACGATGCTCGTACCGATGAGCCACGTCTTGTACAAGGAGGCTGAGGTACAGGACGTCGAGCCGATCGTGCGCCGGGCTCACGAGGTCGGCGCGCACGTGATCCTCGACTGCTACCAGTCCGCCGGAATCGTGCCGCTCGACGTGGCCGCGCTTGGCGTCGACTTCGCCGTCGGCGGGTCCGTGAAGTGGCTCTGCGGCGGGCCCGGGAACGGCTGGCTGTACGTACGGCCGGATCTCGCCGAGCGGCTGCAGCCGACGTATACGGGCTGGCAGGCGCACGCGCGGCCGTTCGGGTTCGAGGAGGAGCTGGAGTACGCGCCAGGGGCGGCCCGCTTCCTCACGGGAACGCCGAACCCAGCCGCGCACTACGCCGCGACCGCGGGCTACGACCTGATCGAGGAGATCGGCGTCGACCGGATTCGTGAGAGCTCGCTGCGCCAGACCGAGCTCCTGATCGGGCTGGCCGAAGCGGCGGGCTTCGCCCTGGCGAGCCCGCGCGACCCGTCGCGTCGAGGCGGCGCCGTCATCCTCGACGTCCCCGAGGCGGCGGCGGTGTACGCGGAGCTCGAGGAACGCGCCATCCTCTGCGACTACCGACCTGGCGCGGGAATCCGCATCGGACCGCACTTCTTCACGACGGACGACGAGATTCGGCTCGCCGTCGAGCAGATCGTGGACATCGTCGAGACGGGCGCGTACTCCCGCCACGCAGGCGCAGCGGCGCTGCACTAGCTGGACTCGCGAGAGCTCCCCACCTACGATCCGCCTGCGGATGGCGCTGCGGGCAGGCGAGAAGACGCTGCACGAGATCGTCTCGACGGTCGCGTCGTCGCTCGAACTGAACGAGGTGCTGCGGGCCGTCGTGCGCCTCATGTCCGAGGGCGGCGGCGTCCACGCGTGCTTCGTCTACCTACCCTCGGAGGACGGCGAGCGCCTCGAGCTCCGCGCCGCGTCCCCGCCGTACGAGCGTCAGGCGGGCAAGGTCGTCATGGAGCGTGGCGAGGGGCTCGCGTGGTGGGCTGCCGAGCAGGGCGAGCCGGCGTTCATCAAGGACAACGCCCTCGGCGATCCGCGCACGAAGTACTTCCCGGAGCTCGAGGAGGAGAAGTTCCAGTCCTTGCTCGCCGTGCCCGTCGTCGGCCGCACCGGAGAGGTGGTCGGCGTCATCACCGCGCACACGGAGGCGCCGCGCGAGTTCGCCGACGACGAGGTCGACTTCCTCGTCACGTCGGCGTCGCTCGTCGCCAGCGCGATCGAGAACGCCCGTCTGTACGAGGATTCGCGTGGTCGCGTCGCCGAGCTCGAGCAGCTCACCGAGCTCGCCGAGGCGATCGCGCGCTCCGACGCGCTCGACGAGCTCCTCGACATCGTCGTCGAGGCAGCACGACCCCTGCTCGCCGCGCGCGCCTGCCACGTCTATCTGCTCGATCCAGGCAGCGAGGAGCTCGAGCGCCGCGCGAGCGACCCGGAACCCGGGACTGCCCGCGAGACCCTCGGTCTCGCCGAGCTCGGCCCCGAGCTCGCTCGTGGCGGCCGCAGCGCCAGGCTGGCCGTGCCGCTCGTGGCGAACGGCGAGCTCATCGGCCTGCTCGTGGCCGAAGGAAGCGCGCGCGTCGAGCTCGGTCGAGCCGTCGCCAGCCAGGTTGCGGTCGGGGTGAAGAAGGCGCAGGTGATCGAGCAGCTCACCGAGAAGAACCTGATCAAGGACTTCTTCGAGGAGCTCTCCGGTGGTCGCCCTCGCGGTCAGCTCGAAGGCCGCGCAGCCAGGCTCGGTTGCGACCTCGACCAGCCCCACGTCGTCCTCGTCGCCGAGCCTCCAAGCGATGCGATCGAGCGCGCCCTTCGCTCCGCGGCTCCCGGGTCGCTCTTCGACCGGCGGGAGGAGTCGCTGCGTGCGCTCGTCCGGCTCCCCAACGCGAGTGCCGACGGGATCCTCGAGCGCATTCGCCGAGCTCACACCGAGGCCAAGGAGCCGGTTTCGATCGGCGTCTCGAGCGTGTGCCGGGGTCAGGACTCGTTCGCCGACGGGTTCACGGAGGCGCAGCAGGCGCTGCTGGGCACGATCGTGCTACGCGGCGAGCCCGCCGTCCTCACGTACGAGGATCTCGGCGCCTACAAGTACCTGCTCCGAGTCGCTCTCGATGGTGGGATCCGCGATGCGACCATCGACGCGGTCGCACGGCTCGCAGAGTACGACGCGCAGCGCGGAGCCCAACTCGTAACGACTCTCGAGGAGTTCCTGCGCCGCCACGGGAACATCAGCGCCACGTCGGAGGCTCTGTTCGTGCACCCGAACACGCTGCGCCAGCGCCTACGCCGGATCGCCGAGCTCTCCGGCCTCGACCTGCGCCGCGACGACTGGCTTCTGATCGAGATCGCCGTGAAGATGGTGAAGCTCGAGCAGGCACTCGGCGCATCCAAGAGGACGGCCAAACCGCACACATAACGGGCCTGAAGGTGTGGAGAACGCACCTTCCATCGCGGGGAAATCGCGTGTTACGCCTACGTCTCCACGTCACACACGGGAGGCGCTCGCATGGCTGGAACCGCCGTCGATGCCATTTGGAAGGACATGCAGGCCCGCGGGGTCGAGTTCGTCTTCGCGCAGTTCGTCGACATGTACGCGAGACCGAGCGCGAAGCTCGTGCCCATCCGGTCGAAGGAGGATCTCGAGGGGCTCGCGGCCGAGGGCGCGGGCTTCGCCGGCTTCGCCGCCGGGGAGATCGGCCAGGTGCCGAGCGATCCGGACATCGCGGCGATTCCGGACTTCGAGAGCTACACGCCGGTGCCCTGGCAGTCGAACCTCGCGCGGTTCGCGTGCGACATCACCGTCGAGGGCGAGGAGTGGCCGTACTGCCCGCGCACGATCCTGCGCAGAATGCTCGCGCGTGCGAGCGAGCGGGGCTACGAGTTCAAGATGGGGCTCGAGCTCGAGTACTTCCTCGTCAAGCAGCGCGAGGACGGGTCGATCGAGATCGCGGACCCGTACGACACCCTCGAGAAGCCGTGCTACGACATGGCCGGGCTCACGCGTCGCTACGACTTCCTGACGACGGTCTCGCGGTACTGCAACGACCTCGGCTGGGGCAACTACGCGAACGACCACGAGGACGCGAACGGCCAGTTCGAGCAGAACTTCACGTACGCGAACGCGCTTACGAGCTGCGACCGCGCCATCTTCTTCCGATACATGGTGCATACGCTCGCGGAGCAGAACGGCATGATCGCGACCTTCATGCCGAAGCCGTTCTCCGACCTGACCGGCAACGGCTGCCACTTCCACATGTCGCTCTGGGACGGCGACACGAACCTGTTCCTGGACGAGTCCGACCCGCGCGGGCTCGGGCTCTCGGAGCTCGCGTACAACTTCATCGGAGGACTGAAGACGCATGCGCGCGCGACGAGCGCGCTCACTGCGCCGACCGTGAACTCGTACAAGCGGCTCAAGGTCGGGACGACCGTGAGCGGCGCGACCTGGTCGCCCGTCTGGATCTCGTACGGCTACAACAACCGGACGCAGATGCTCCGCATCCCTGGCCCGGGACGGGTCGAGGACAGGACGATCGACGGCTCCTGCAACCCGTACCTCGCGGCTGCGGCGGTGCTCGCGGCCGGCCTCGACGGGATCGACACGAAGGCTGATGCGGGCGAGCCGAACTCGGAGAACCTGTACGCGATCCCGTTCGACGAGCTGAAGGCGCGCGGCCTCGACACGCTGCCCACGAACCTCCTCATGGCGACGGGCGAGCTCGCGCAGGACGAGGTGCTCCGGGCGGCACTCGGAGCGGGCCGGGACGAGGACTACGTCGACTACTTCATCAACGTCAAGCTCGACGAGTGGAACCGCTACCACGAGCAGGTCTCCCCGTGGGAGGTCCGCGAGTACCTCACCCGCTTCTGAGCCTGGTGTGTAGAAAAGCTACATATCCAGTGAGTGAAGATCGTGGAATCTCCAGCCGTGAAGCCGAATTCCGTATGTAGATTCTGACCATATGTGCGGAATCGTCGGACTCTTCGCGAAAGCTCCCGAGGTCGAGGAGCGCCTCGGCGAGCACCTGTCCGCGATGCTCGTGCAGATGTCGAGCCGGGGGCCCGACTCCGCCGGCGTCGCGGTGTATCGCGACCCGGTTCCGAGCGGCTGGAGCAAGCTGACGCTCTACTCGGCCGCTGCCGAAGACTGGGACCCCGTGGCAGACGGACTGCGCGACGCGTTCGGCGCCTGCGAGGAGCCGTCGGTCCGGGCGAGCCATGCCGTGCTCGTCGTCGAGTCGGACGCCGCTTCAGCCGAGATGTGGATTCGCGCTCACCGCCCCGACCTCCGAGTCATGAGCGCAGGCCAGGTGATCGAGATCTACAAGGAGACCGGTCTCCCCGAGGAGTTCGCCGCTGCGTTCGCGCTCGAGGACTTCCGCGGGACCCATGCGCTCGGGCACACGAGGATGGCGACCGAGAGCCGGGTCACGACCGAGGGCTCGCATCCGTTCTCCACCGGGCTCGACCTCTGCCTCGTCCACAACGGGTCGCTCTCGAACCACAACCGCCTGCGCGAGACCCTGCGCCGCGAGGGCATCGAGTTCCAGACGGAGAACGACACCGAGGTCGCCGCGGGCTACCTCGCCTGGCGGATGCGCGAAGGCGCGAGCCTCGAACAGGCGCTGGAGGGCTGCCTCGAGGACCTCGACGGCTTCTACACGTTCGCGGTCGGCACGGCGGATGGCTTCGCAGTACTGCGCGACCCGATCGCGTGCAAGCCGGCGGTCCTCGCGGAGACGGACGAGTGGGTCGCGATGTCGTCGGAGTGGCGCGCGATCGCTGTCCTTCCCGGCGCCGCCCATGCATCCGCCTGGGAGCCGGAGCCCGGTGTCGTCTATGCCTGGGAGAAGGCACTGGCGTGATGGCCGTGCGCACGGTCGGCGCCACCGAGGTCGAGGTCCTGGACCTCACGTCGACCTCACTGCGCGCGCTCAACCAGAGGCTTCACGATGTCGCGAGCGATCCTCACGCGCCCCGCCGCTTCAAGATCCTGAACCCGAACGGCATCCACGCTCTCGCGTGTGGCCTGGACGTGGAGATCGAGGTCGAGATCGACGGTCACGTGGGCTACTACTGCGCGGGCATGAACAAGCTCGCCCAGGTTCACGTGCACGGGAACGCCTCGACCGGGATCGCGGAGAACATGATGTCCGGGCTCGTCGTCGTCGACGGGAACGTGAGTCAGTCGGCGGGCGCGACCGGGCGCGGCGGGCTCCTCGTCGTCCGCGGGAACGCCTCGTCACGGTGCGGGATCTCCATGAAAGGCATCGACATCGTCGTCGCCGGCTCGGTCGGCCACATGAGCGCGTTCATGGCCCAGACCGGCTGCCTCGTCGTGTGCGGAGACGCGGGCGACGCGCTCGGCGACTCGATCTACGAGGCGCGGCTCTACGTACGGGGAGCGGTTGCGGGACTCGGGGCGGACTGCATCGAGAAGGAGCTCCGTGCCGAGCACGTCGCCCAGCTCGCGGCGCTGCTCGACGTTGCCGGCATCGACGCGGACCCCGCGGACTTCCGCCGCTACGGCTCCGCGCGGCAGCTCTACAACTTCAAGGTCGACAACGCCGGCGCCTACTGATGGCGGCCGCCTTAACAAACGGTGTCAGACACCGCGGGGCCGCCGTCTTAACATTCGGCCTCGCAAACCGCGGCAGCAAGCCATTCGCGGCGAGTGTCTCAACAATCGGTGTCAGACACCGGGGTTGCTCGGCCGGGGGGACGCGGGCTTCTTGGACGGGGCCCTAGTGGCCACCACGGACACCGAACGCCCGTGGGGGCTTCGCGAGTCGTACCTCTTCGACCGCTCGATCATCGCGGAGATCCAGCGCGCGGCGCGCGAGGGCATCTATGACATCCGCGGCTTCGGCGCGAAGCGGCGAGTGCCGCATTTCGACGACCTCCTGTTCCTCGGCGCGAGCATCTCCCGCTACCCGCTCGAGGGTTACCGCGAGCGGTGCGCGACCGACGTCACACTTGGGACGCGGCACGCGAAGAAACCACTCGAGCTCCGGATCCCGATCACGATCGCGGGGATGAGCTTCGGGGCGCTCTCGGCGCCCGCGAAGGAGGCGCTCGGGCGCGGCGCGACGGAGGTGGGCACGTCGACCACCACCGGCGACGGTGGGATGACGGCCGAGGAGCGCGAGCACTCGGAGACCCTCGTCTACCAGCTGCTCCCGTCGCGCTACGGCATGAACCCGGACGACCTGCGCCGTGCGGACGCGATCGAGGTCGTCGTCGGCCAGGGCGCGAAGCCGGGCGGCGGCGGGATGCTCCTCGGCCACAAGATCTCCGACCGCGTCGCCGAGATGCGTGACCTTCCCCGGGGCATCGACCAGCGGAGCGCATCGCGCCACCCCGACTGGACGGGGCCTGACGACCTCGAGATCAAGATCCACGAGCTTCGCGAGATCACCGACTGGGAGAAGCCGATCTTCGTCAAGGTGGGGGCGACGAGGACGTACTACGACGTGCAGCTCGCGGTGAAGGCGGGTGCCGACGTGATCGTCGTCGACGGCATGCAAGGCGGAACGGCGGCGACGCAGGACGTGTTCATCGAGCACGTCGGCATCCCGACGCTGCCGGCGACACGGATCGCGGTGGAAGCGCTCCAGGAGCTCGGCGTGCACCGGCAGGTGCAGCTGGTCGTCTCGGGCGGGATCCGGAGCGGGGCGGACGTCGCGAAGGCGCTCGCGCTCGGTGCCGACGCGGTTTCGATCGGCACGGCCGCGCTCGTCGCGATGGGAGACAACAGCCCCGAGTACGAGGACCAGTACCGCCAGATCGGCAGTGCAGCGGGCTTCTACGACGACTACCAGGCGGGACGCGACCCGGTCGGCATCTCCACGCAGGACGACGAGCTCGCGGCGCGTTTCGACCCGGTGGTCGGGGGCCGGAAGATCGCGAACTACCTGCGCGTGCTCACCCTCGAGACGCAGACGCTCGCGCGCGCCTGCGGGAAGTCGCACGTGCACAACCTCGAGCCGGAGGACCTCGTCGCACTCACCGTCGAGGCCGCCGCGATGGCGAGGGTCCCACTCGCCGGTACCGACTGGATTCCCGGCCAGCCGTCCTAGGCCGCTCCTTCGTAGCCGGACTCCAGATAGACCTGCTTCGCGAGCTCGTCCCGCGGGGAGCGCAGGTAGCGGCTCCACGCCCGCTGCTCGTGGCAGACCGCGGCGAGCTCCCACACGCAGAACGTCGGGCGATGCGGGCCCTCGATCGGCCATGGGGCGAACGCCGGATCGGCGTCGCCGTTCTTCGCCCACACCGTCTCCCACAGCTCGTTGTCGTTGCGCCAGGTTGCGACGAGCAGGAAGTAGAAGCTCTCGCCGCAGCGGTGCAGGATCACGAACCCGAGATCCTCGGCGAGCCCGAGCGCACCGGTCCTCGATGCCTGCTCGAGGCCGCTTCGTGCCAGCGCCCGTATCTCGCTTGGCACAGGAGCGTCCGCCGGGGCGATGTCGTACCACTTCAACACCGCATCCGCGAGAGCGATGCTCGGCGCGGCTGTGACGCGCTTGGAGATGTGCTCGTAGTCGGGCCGGACGACCCCGATCCGCTCGAGGACGCTCATGACCCGTCTCCTGCCCGGGTGAAGTCCATCACCCAGTTCGTCTCCCAGGTTTCGCCGCCGTTGTCCGAGAACGCCTGCTCCCAGCGCGGCGTCGGCGTCGTGACCCCCGACCACGTGAACCGAACGAGGATCGGTCCCCCGTCAAGCGTGTCCTCGCCCTCGAAGATGGCCGTGTCGCCCTCGAACGATCCGAGGACGGGCGGGTCGAGCAGGCCGGGCCTGCGGCTGTCGGCCCAGTAGATCGACCAGGTATTGGTCTCCGGGTCGAAGAAGCGGAACGACATGCCGATGAAGCCGCCGTCGAAGTCGGTGCAGTACACGTCCTCGTTGCCCATCCCGCCTGGCAACGGCCGCGCCGCGACCCTCGACTCGAACTCGTCCCACTCATCGGAGCCCGAGAAGCGCTCGCGGAGCCTGCGATTGCGTACGTGCCAGCTGCCCATCCAAAAATCGAAATCGTGTGCAGTTGCCTCCACTTGCACTGCGCTCGCCATGCCTCACCTCCCGTATCGGTCAGCACTGACGCTATCGCCTAAATAGGGCGGATCTTGCCCTCTATGTGTGCTTGACTCTGCCCATGCTCGCCCCGACCGCGCGACTCCTGGAGCTGCTCGAGCTGCTCCAGACCCAACCGGTCGTCACGGGGCGGGAGATCTCCGATCGACTGGAGATCGACGCGCGAACGGTCCGGCGCTATATCGCGAGGCTGCAGGAGCTCGGGATCCCCGTCGAGGGACAGCGCGGCGTCGGGGGTGGGTACCGGATACGTCCCGGGTACCGGCTGCCGCCGCTCATGCTCACGGACGACGAAGCAATCGTCGTGACGCTGGGAACGATCGCGGCGGCCCGGTTCGGGCTCACGAGCGGGGCGGAGGCGGTCGACGGAGCCCTCGCCAAGATCCACCGCGTCCTCCCGGACGGCCTGCGCAGGCAGGTCGAGGCCCTCGAGGCGACACTCGACTTCACGACGTCCGCGACGGGCGGTGCGCCCGTGCCGGCGGACCTAGCGTTGCTCCTTGCCGACGCGATCCGCCGCGGGCGGCGCCTGCGTACCGCATATCGGTCTTTCGCCGGCGAGGCGACGCGGCGCGAGCTCAGCCCGTACGGCCTCGTCGTCCACTCGGGACGCTGGTACCTCGCGGCGTACGACCACGGCCGCGCCGACATGCGGACCTTCCGGGTCGACCGGATGAGCCGCACGCGCGTCTCTCAGGTTCCGGCAGCGGCCGCGCCCGACGGGTTCGACGCCGTCGCCTACGTGAGCCGCTCGCTCGCGCGAACTCCATCGCGATGGGAGGTGGAAGTGCTCCTCGACCTGCCGCTCGACGAGGCGGCGAGGCGCCTCCCCGCGACGCTCGCGGAGCTCAGCGATGAGAACGGCGGGACCCTGGTTCGCATGCGGGTCGGCTCGCTGGACTGGATGGCCCGCATCCTGGCGGAGCTGGACTGTGGCTTCACGATTCGGGAGCCCGACGAGCTGCGAACGAGCGTCCGTGCGCTCGCCGACCGGCTGATCGCCTACGTGTGAGCTCCTCGAAGCCGATCGAGCACGTCCGCCAGGCGGAGATCTTTCGGAACGTCCTCGGGACTGAGCTGTGCGAGTGGTGACTCGGCGAGCGTCTCGTAGATCTCCGCCATCGCTTCGAAGAGCGCGGGCGTGAGGCCGGCGGCGGCCTGGGTAGCAGCGATCTCGCGCATCTCGCCGACGTACCTCTGCGACTTCGCGGCAGCGAACGCGATGCGCCGCTCGATGTTCGCCACGAGCTCGGGGGCCGCGGCGCGGAGGTCGGCGACGACGTGCTCGAGGACGCCGTTGGCGTGTGCCGCGAGCAGTGCTTGCACCAACAGCGCCGAGCTGCCCTTGTAGACCGACGCGGTGCTCATCTTCACGGCCGACGCTCCGCCGACCTCGTGCCCGACGCAGATGCACTCGACGCCTGCGAAGGGGAGATCCGCAATCTCGTGCGCGCGCCGCCCCGAAAGATAGACGCGGGTCGTCCCCGGCTTCCACGGCGGTGGTCCCGAGATCGAGCCGTCCGCGAGCTCGACGCCGTTCGTGCGTGCGTCGTCCTCGATCTGCACCGCCGTCGCCGGCGCGACCGCATTCAGCTCGGCGA
Organism: uncultured Actinomycetes bacterium; assembly: GCA_963736295.1. Classification (GTDB taxonomy): domain Bacteria; phylum Actinomycetota; class Thermoleophilia; order Gaiellales; family Gaiellaceae; genus GMQP-bins7. The sequence continues at coordinate 1,145,488 of CAVTOH010000004.1, read as the reverse complement.
GCAGCGGCGCGACATCCTGGTCGCGCGCCGCTCGCCCGATGTCGCGTGCGACTGCCGTGGCAGCTTCGGGTGGGACGACCGACAGGACGACGTCGGCTTCGCGCACCACGGCGGCGAGGTCGTCCAGCAGCTCGAACGAGGTCTTGCCGGCCAGGCGGCGAGTCCGTTGACTTCGGCCTGCGAGCGTCGTCACGACCCGGGCGCCGCCTCGGGTTAGCGCGTCCGCGAGCGCGCTCCCCATCGCTCCCGGGCTGACGACACCGACGACGGCCATGTCGCCTCAGACGCCGCGCGGCGCCGCGTCGTCGAGCACGACGCGCATCAAGTCACGAATCGAGACGATCCCGATCACGCGGCCGCTCTCGGCCACCGGCAGATGGCGGAAGCCGCCGTGGATCATGAGCGTGGCCGCCATGTCGGTCGACTCGGACGGCTCGATCGTCTCCGGATCGCTCGTCATCCAGTCGGCGACCGTCGTGCCCTCGACGCGACCCTCACCGACGGCGCGCAGCACGTCGCGCTCGGTCAGGATCCCCCGCAGCGATTCCTCCTCGAGCACCACTACCGCTCCCACGCGGCCGCCGCTCATCTTCTGGGCTGCTTCGGAGAGCCTCGTGTCAGGCGTGACGCTCAGGACGTCGCGCGACATGATGCTGTCGACCGTCGGCATCGAGCCGCGAGCATAACGGGAGGTCGGGGCGTGGCACTGCTCGGCGATCAGTCGCGGCGCCAGCCGAGCTCGCGCGAGACGACGTCCGCCCGGTCGAGCAGCAGCGGAAGCGCAGCCTCGACGGCCGCCCGATCGAAGCGATCACTCGGGCCCTGCAGCGCGACGATCGCCTCGAGCTCACCACGGCTTGCCCGGATCGGCGCGGCGATCGCAGTGAGCCCCGGCTCGCGCTCGCCGACGGCCTCCGCATACCCTCGCGCACGAACGCGCTCGATCTCGCCCGCGAGCGCCTGGGAGTCGGTGATCGTCCGAGGCGTGTAAGCGCGGAACGGGCCTTCAGGCAGCTCGCGTCCCGAGAACGCGAGCATCACCTTCCCTGCCGACGTCGCGTGCGCGATCGACGGACGGCCGAGTCTCGAGACGGGCTGGATGTGGTGCGTGCCCGGCACGAAGTCGACCGTGATCGCGTCCTCGTCCCCAGGGACCGAGAGCGTCGCCGTCTCGCCCGTCGCCTCGACCAGTGATACGAGATGCGGCCGCGCCACCTCGCGGACGTCGAGGCGCGCGAGCAGCGCATTGGCCAGGTGCACGATGCGGAGCCCTAGTCGGTACTTGCCCGTCGTCGCGTTGCGCTCGACGAGGCCCGACGCCGCGAGCGTGCCGAGCTGCCGAGAGACCGTGCTGGGCGTCATCCCCGTGCGGCGCGCGAGCTCGTTCGTTCCCAGCTCGCCCGCGTCCGCGAGCGTGTCGAGGAGGGAGATCGCTCGCTCGGCGGCGCCGATTCGTCGGGTGGAGGGTTGACGTGTCCGGGACATCGGTGTACGGTCGTTGCGGATTCTGGCACGCCGTTGCTGAGAGTGCAATTCTAGGAAGATGTCTTTCTTGCTGCCGTGCCCGCACTGCGGGCCCCGCCCCGTCGACGAGTTCGCCTACTTCGGCGAGGTCACGAGGCGTCCGGAGGCCTCGCCGACCCTCCGTGAGCTGACGGACTACGTCTATTTCCGCGACAACGTCGCGGGCGTGCAGCGCGAGTGGTGGCAGCACGGCCAGGGCTGCGGCGAGTGGTTCCTCGCGGAGCGCGACACACGGACGAACGAGGTCCTGTCCACCTCCCTGCCCCAGCCCGCCCGGCACGAACCGGCAACGCGTCCCGAATGAGACTTCCGCCGCAGCGTGGGGAGCTGATCGACCGCGGCGAGACGCTCCGCTTCCGGCTCGGGGAGTCGGAGCTCGAGGGCTTCCGCGGCGACACGATCGGCTCCGCGCTCTTCGCGGACGGCCGCCGCGTGTTCTCGCGCTCGTTCAAGTACCACCGGCCGCGCGGGCTCCTTTGCTGCTCCGGGCACTGCCCGAATTGCATGATGACCGTGGACGGCGTTCCCAACGTCCGCGTCTGCGTGGAGCCGCTGCGCGAGGGCGCGGTCGTCACGCCGCAGAACGTCGTCGGGCGACTCGACATGGACTTCATGAGCGTCGTCGACAAGGTCGGCGGGCCCTTCACGCCCGTCGGCTTCTACTACCGGACGATGAAGTGGCCGCGGAAGATGTGGCCGCTCTATGAAAGGTTCCTGCGCGGCGTCGCCGGCCTCGGCCGGCTCGACGAGCACGCGGGACACTCGCGTCGCTACGACGTCGAGCACCGCCGGGCACGCGTGCTGGTCGTGGGTGGCGGACAGGCCGGCCGCGTCGCGGCGCTCGCAGCTGCCACGGCCGGCCCCGGCGTCGTCCTCGTCGACGAAGGAGTCCGTCTCGGCAGCGCGGAGCTCGAGGGCGTGGAGGTGCTCGCGCCTGCGCGCGCGCTCGGCATCTGGGAGGGCAATCTCGTCCCGATCGACGCCGGGACGGTCCTGTATCGCTACCGCGCGGAGCGGATCATCGTCGCAACGGGCACGGTGGAGCAGCCGCTCGTCTTCCCCGGCAACGATCTCGCGGGCGTCATGCTGCCGGATGGCATCCGCCGCCTGATCAGAGACTTCTCGCTGAGGCCCGGGCAGAGAGCCGTCGTCGTGGCCGCCGACGACGAAGGGCTCGAGATAGCCGGCGATCTCCGCGAGGCCGGCGTTGCGGTCCCGCGCGTCGTCGACCTCCGCGAGGGCGCTCGGGAGCTCGAAGCGACGGGGCGCGGCGGGCGCGTGAAGCGCGTTTCCGTGGACGGAGACGCGGTCGACTGCGACCTCGTCGCCGTGTCCGGCGGACGACAGCCTGCGTACGCGTTGCTCGCCGAAGCCGGTGCGCGCGTCGAATACGACGATGCGCGCGGCATCTTCGTCCCGACCGACCTGCCGCCGGGAGTCGAGGCAATCGGAAGCGTCACGGGCGAGGGCATCGAGCGAGTGGATGCAGCTCCGGCGTACGGCGGCCGGGGCAAATGCTTCGTGTGCATCTGCGAGGACGTGACGACGAAGGACGTCAAGCGCGCCATCGAGGAGGGCTTCGACTCCATCGAGCTCGCAAAGCGGTACACGACCGTGACGATGGGGCCGTGCCAGGGCAAGCTCTGCCAGCTCCCGAGCATCCGGCTCTACGCGAAGGAACGGCACCTGTACGAGTCGGCCATCGGGACGACGACCGCCCGACCGCCCTGGGCGCCTGTGGAGCTCGGTCTTCTCGCCGGGCGCCATCTCGAGCCGACCCGGCGGACCTCGATCCACTTCCGCCACGAGGAGCTCGGCGCCAAGATGATGTGGGCCGGGCCCTGGAAGCGGCCGTATGCGTACGGCGAGAAGCCGGAGGACGAGGTTCGTGCCGTGCACGAGTCGCTCGGGATCATCGACGTCTCGACGCTCGGGAAGCTCCTCGTCGAAGGGCCCGAGGCAGCCGCGTTTCTCGAACGCCTCTACCCGAACCGCTTTGCCGATCTCAAGCCCGGTCGCATCCGCTACGGCGTCCTGACGAGCGACGGCGGGCGCATCATGGACGACGGCACGGTCGCGCGGCTTTCGGACGATCTCTTCTACGTGACGACCACCTCGTCGGGGGCGGAGTCGGTCACGGCGTGGTTCGAATGGTGGAACGCGGTGTGGGGCTACGAGGCGGAGATCGTGAACGTCACGGGCGCCCTCTGCGCGCTGAACCTGGCGGGGCCTGAGGCCCGCGACGCGCTCCAGCGCCTCACCGAGACCGAGGTCTCGGCGGAGGAGTTCCGCTACCTCGACGCCAAGCGGCTGGAGGTCGCGGGCGTTCCGTGCCTTGCGCTCCGCATCGGCTTCGTCGGCGAGCTGGGCTACGAGCTCCACTTTCCGAGCCCCGCCGGGGAGTACCTGTGGGACAGCCTCGTCGAAGAGGGAGCGCGACCGTTCGGACTCGAGCCGCAACGCGTCCTCCGGCTCGAGAAGGGCCATGTCATCGTCGGCCAGGACACCGACTCGGAGTCGAACCTGCTCTCGGCCGGGATGTCCTGGCTGCCGAAGATGGACAAGGACGACTTCGTCGGGAAGCACGCGCTCGAGCACTTCGCCGAACGGGAGGAGCGCGAGCGGCTCGTGGGGTTCACGATGGAGGAGAACGTCGTGCCACCCGAGGGCGCGCAAATCGTCGTCGAAGGGTGGCCGTCAGGGCGTGTCACGAGCGCCCGTCACAGCGAGCAAGTAGGCGGCGTGATTGGGCTTGCGTGGCTTTCACCCGAGCGCGCCGAGAGCGGGATGCGCTTCGAGGTCCGCGTCGACCGGCGCCTGCTCGGCGCACGAGTCACGCACGGCGCGTTCTACGACCCGGCCGGGGAGCGGATGCGCTCGTGAGCACGCTCGACTTCCTATCGCCCGCCCGCTGCTCACCTGAGTCGCTAGCCTCGCCGCTCGCTCGCGCGCTAGACGCGGTGTCTGACACCGCACCACGCAACCATGCGGGTTTGCACCCGGAAGGTGTCAGACACCGTCTAGTCGACCTGTCCCTTGCGGGCAAGGTCGAAATCAGAGGTGATCTGGCACTCGTCGGGCTCGAGGCCGGCGACGAGCTCGTCCGGCTCACGCCGCGCCGCGGCCTGCTGCTCGTCGCCGGAGACCCGGTGGAGGCTGTCGAGCGCCTGCGGGACGACGGTCTCCTTGCCTACGACATGAGCGGCGCTCTCGCTGGGATCGGCCTCGAGGGCGAGCGACTGCTGCGCCGGCTCACCGACCTCGACCTCGATGCGCTACCCGCGGCGGGCGGCTTCGCCCGCATCGGCGCGATCCTCGTCCGTGACGAGGGCGAGCGCTTCCGCGTGTACTTCCCGCAGGAGCTCGGCCACTACGTCGCCGAGGTCGTCCTCGACACGATGGCCGGGCTGGAGAACCGGTGAAGGAGATCTTCTTCCCGAAGCGGATGTGGCGTCCGCGGGGCGAGCTCAAGCGCAGCTACGACGTCGTCATCGTCGGCGGCGGCTCGCACGGCCTCGCCACGGCGTACTACCTCGCGAAGCACCATGGGATAACGAACGTCTGCATCCTCGAGAAGTCGTACATCGGCTCAGGGGCGTCGGGTCGCAACACGACGATCGTCCGCTCCAACTACCGGACGCCGGAAGGAGCGGAGTTCTACGGCGCGAGCGTGCGGTTGTACGAGCGCCTCTCGAAGGAGCTCGACTTCAACCTCATGTTCTCGCAGCGCGGCCACCTGACCCTCGCTCACTCGGACCGCTCGCTCGTCGTCATGCAGGAGCGAGCCGAGGTCAACAAGCTGCTCGGGATCGACTCGAGCGTCATCGGGAACGACCGGATCCGCGAGCTCTGCCCCGAGCTCGACCTCTCGGACCGGCCGACGTGGCCCGTGCTCGGCGCGCTCTACCACCCGCCTGGCGGGATCATCCGGCACGACGCTGTCGTGTGGGCGTTCGCTCGGGGCGCCGATCGCCGCGGTGTCGAGATCCACCCCAACACCGAGGTGACGGGATTCCAGCGTTCCAACGGGCGCGTCACGGCTGTCGAGACGAACCGCGGGCGGATCGAGTGCGGGCAGGTCGTGAGCGCGACCGCAGGCTGGTCGACGCTCGTGGGCGGGCTCGCCGGTGTCCGGCTGCCAATCACGACTCACATCCTCCAGGCGTTCGTTACCGAGCCGCTCAAGCCGTTCCTCGACGTGATCATCGTCTCGTCGCAGCTGCACGTGTACATCTCGCAGACCGACCGCGGCGAGTTCCTCATCGGCGCCGAGATCGAGCCGTACACGACCTACAACGGAGTCGGCACCCTCTCCTTCCTCGAGACCTCCGCGCGCCACAGCCTCGAGCTCTTCCCTCAGCTCGAGCGCACGAAGGTGCTCCGCACGTGGACCGGTCTCTGCGACCTCTCGCCCGACTACAGCCCGATTCTCGGCCGGACCGAGGTCGACAACTTCCACGTCTCCGCCGGCTGGGGGACGTACGGGTTCAAGGCGGCTCCGATCGTCGGCGTGACGCTCGCGGAGCTGGTTGCGACCGGCGAGACACCCGACCTGATCGCGCCGTTCGCTCTCGAACGCTTTCATACCGACACACTCGTTTCCGAGCTGGCCGCGGCGGCAGTCAGCCACTAAAGGAGTCCGATGAAGACAGGGATGCCCTCGAGCCTCGAGATCGCGCAGGAAGCGACGCTCCGACCCATCACCGAGGTCGCGGAGGCCGCCGGCCTCGAGCCCGAGGAGATCGAGCAGTACGGTCGCTACAAGGCAAAGGTCGACCTGTCCGTCATCGAGCGGCTCGCCGATCGGCCCGGACGCGAAGCTCGTCAACGTCACGGCGATCACTCCGACACCCGCGGGCGAGGGCAAGACGACGACGTCCGTCTCGTTGACCCAGGGGCTCGGCGCGCTGGGCAGGCAACCGGTGCTCTGCCTCCGCGAGGCCTCGCTCGGGCCCGTCTTCGGCGTGAAGGGCGGCGCGGCCGGGGGCGGCTATGCCCAGGTCGTCCCGATGGAGGACCTGAACCTGCATTTCACGGGCGACCTGCACGCGATCACTGCTGCGAACAACCTGCTCTCGGCCCTGATCGACGCGCATCTCCACCACGGGAACGCGGCGGGACTCGATCCGCTCGCCATCTCCTGGCGCCGCTGCATGGACATGAACGACCGCAACCTGCGGAACGTCGTCACCGGCCTCGGCGGACGCGCGCACGGAGCGCCGCGCGAGACCGGGTTCGACATCACCGCCGCGAGCGAGATCATGGGCCTCGTCGCCGTCGCGCGCGATCTCGGTGACCTTCGCGAGCGGCTCGGCCGGATCACCGTCGGCCAGACCTACGAGGGCGAGCCCGTGACGGCCGAGCAGATCCAGGCGGCAGGCGCGATGGCGGTCGTCCTCAAGGACGCGATCAAGCCGAACCTGGTGCAGACGCTCGAGGGCCAGCCGGCGTTCGTCCACTGCGGCCCGTTCGCGAACATCGCGCACGGCAACAACTCGCTGGTCGCCGATCGAGTCGCGCTGAAGCTCGGCGAGTACGTGATCACCGAGTCCGGGTTCGCCTCCGACATGGGGATGGAGAAGTTCTTCGACATCACCTGTCGCATCGGCGACCTGCGGCCGAGCGCGGTGGTCCTCGTCGCCACCGTGAGGGCGCTGAAGCACCACGGCGGCGATCTCGACGGCGGCGCGGCCGAGATCGAAGCCGGTGCGGCCAACCTCGCGCGCCACATCGGAATCGTGAACGGCTACGGGCTGCAGGCCGTCGTCGGCGTCAACAAGTTCCCGACGGACACGCCGGAGGAGCTCGAGCTCGTCCGGCGGCTCGCGACCGAGGCCGGCGCCTACGCGTCCGAGATCAACACCGCCTTCGAGGACGGCGGCGCGGGAGCGACCGCGCTCGCCGAGGCGGTCGTCGCCGCTGCGGACGAGCCCAACACGTTCGACTTCGCCTACCCGCTCGACGCTCCCATCGAGGAGAAGATCCGCCTCATCGCGACGCGCGTCTACGGTGCCGACGGAGTCGAGCTGCTACCGCCTGCGAAGAAGAAGGCCGCCGAGTGGGCGGACTCGGAGCTCGCACGCCTGCCCGTCTGCATGGCGAAGACGCATCTCTCGCTGTCGCACGACCCGGCCCTCAGGAACGCGCCGACCGGGTTCACGGTGCCGATCCGCGACCTCCGGCCCTACACGGGCGCCGGCTGGATCGTCGCGCTCTGCGGCGACATGATGACGATGCCCGGGCTCGGCAAGTCGCCGGCCGCGTTCGCGATCGACATCGACGAGTCGGGCGAGACGGTCGGGCTGTTCTAGGTAGGCGAGATGTATCTAGCTGTGGACGATCAGGACGTCGCAGCGCGCCATGCGCTGGACGCCTTCGCTCACGGAGTAACCGAGCAGCCGCTCGACGTGGCTCAGCTCTCGCGTCCCGACGACGATCAGATCGGCAGCGCGGCTCTCCGCGACCTCGACGATTGCTTCCGAGATCTCTCCGAACGCCTCCACCAGCTCCGCCTCGATCCCGAGCTCGCCGAGGCGCGTCTGCGCGACCTGTAGCTCCAGCCCGGGCCCTGGCGTCGGCTCGGAGCCAACGAGGACGGGCATGACGCTGGTCACGACGACCTTCGCGCCGTAGAACCTCGCGAGCTCCGCGGTCCGCTCGAGCGCTCGATCCGAGTCGTTCGTGTCGTTGTAGGCGAGGACGATCGTCTTCATGGCAGGCCTCCTCCGTTGGACTGCCACGATCGTCGCGGACGGGTCGACCCCGCGAATCCGCGGAGATCCGACTTCGCGTTGCGGGTTCCTACCGAGCCGGGTCGGGCTGTGGTGAGCCCACGCCGAGGGCGTGGAGGATGCGCTCCTGCCAATCCGGCTGGCTCTGGATGCAGGAAGGACACGCCCGTAGCGTCGAGCCGCGAACCGCGGGATGGTCGGCAGCAGCTCCGGCGGGCAACTCGAGTCGTCCCCAGGCCGCGCCCGAAAGCAGGCCGTCGGCCTGCTTTCGGCTACAGATCGCGCAGTGGAGGTAGAGCGCCACCTACGCGGAGGTTACCCCCACGGCCCGATGAAGGGCGCCTCGAGATCCGTGTTGAGGATGACCGCGACCACGATGATGCAGACCACCGAGAGGATGAGCATGAAGGGCGCGAGCCATGACACTTCCTTCTGCAGCGGGGGGAAGTCGATCTGCTTCTCAGCCATATCTTCTCCTCTAGCCTGCGGGTGGCGGTTCGGGGGCTGGCATACCGAAGGCTCCACTCGCACGGAGCGTTGCAGCCTGGGCGTCGAGCTTCCGCTTCTCGAGGACGAAGAAGCCAATGATTGCGGCGACCATCAGGATGCAGCCGAGGGCCGTGAGGACGTACGTGCCGGTGGAGTTGGCACCGCCCCACGTCCAGAAGTCGGTGACCTCTGGGCCCCACTCGTCGTACGGGAACGTGTTGATCATGGCTCCTCCTCAGGCTCCGACTTTGGTGGTCGCTTTGCCGTTCGCAGACCGGTACGCGTCGAGCAGCACGTCGGCTGCGTCGACCTCCTCGCCGTCGGGCATGACGATGACCTCCGGCACGCGCTCGAACTCGGGGAAGAAGTCCTGCTGGAACTCGGCCAGGTCGAGACCCTCGAGCTCCACCTCGGGCGGGACGCGCAGCAGGTTCATCTTCTTGAGGATCCAGCTGAGGATGTAGCCGGGGAGGAATGCGAGAGGCAGGAACGCCAGCATGCCCATCAGCTGCCCGCCGAAGGAGACCGGGATGTTGTTCACACCGGTCGGGTAGCCGCCGCAGAAGATCCCGACGAGAAAGACGCCGTAGAACCCGCAGACGCCGTGCACGGCTACAGCGCCAACGGCGTCGTCCACGCGGAGCTTCTTCTCGATGTACCCGCCGGACCACACCGCGACGAGCGCGCCGGAGAACGAGAGCAGGTACGCGAGGGACGGAGCGTAGACGTCTGCGCCTGCGGAGACGGAGATGACTCCGGCGAGACCTCCGGAGAGCGTCCAAAACGGGTCGCCCTTACTTGCGAACCAGCCGCCCGTGAACCCGCCCGCAAAGCCGATCGTGATCACCATCGCGATGGCACCGAGCGTCGTCGGGGAGAGATAGATGTTTACCCAGCCCGGAAAGACGGTGGACTGGATGAAAAGGCACGCCGCATAGAAGCCGTAGAAGCCCGTGAAGATCAGCATCAACCCCATCAACGTCATGTGCGTGTTGTGGGGTCTGAATCTCCGCGCGCGGCCGGCGATGTCGTACTTGCCGATGCGCGGTCCGAGGTTCAGCAGAACGCCTAATGTGAACGCCCCGGCGACGCCGTGGACGACCAGCGACGCGATCGAGTCGTGGAAGCCATACCGGGTGGTGAGCCAGCCGCCGGAGCTCCAGCCCCATGCGGCATCCATGATCCAGACGACCGAGCCGAGGACGACTCCGAGAAACAGGAACGCCGACAGCCGCACACGCTCGATGAGCGCACCGGACATGATCGAGGCCGTGGTCCAGGAGAAGAGCAGGAACGCCAAGAAGAAGACGAGGCTGAGATGGCCCGTGAAATTGCTTTCCATATTCGGACCGAGGCCTGAGCTCCATGGCGCGGTTAGCCCGCAGAAGCCGGGGACGGCATCGGGACTTGCGTGGCCGCTCTTCGGCCAGCCTTCTTCGAAGCAGCCGTAGATGTACCAGCCGAAGTAGTAGAAGGTCGGCGTGACGACAGCGATGGTGAGGATGTTCTTCATCGCCGTCGACATCACGTTCTTGCGCCGGGCGATGCCGGCCTCGTACGCCATGAAGCCGACGTGGATCAGCCACATGATCACGACCGTCGTGAAGTAGTAGAACTCGAGCAGAACCAGCGAGTCGAGGTCGACCTTCGCCTCGAGTTCCTCGATGGTCGTGGTCGTCTGGGCCAACAGCGTCGAAACGATCGACGAGACCATGCGCATCCTCCCTCAGGCCGCACCGGCGAACGTGGCGCAACCGTATGAGACCGCGCTCGCGCGTTCCATGTAGAGGAGGCTGGCCTTGGCGAGCGGCTTATGGAGACTTGCTACATACGGCTAGCGCCCCTGCTCGACGATGGCCCCCGTCGTGGCGTCGACGATGATCAGGTGTACGCGGATGGGCCGGTCCCTTGGCCCAACGTCGTAGAGCGACACTGCCCAGCGGGGTTGCGGTGGGATTCCCTGCTGGAAGAAACGCACCTGGTGCTTGTCGGGTACGAAGTCGGTCGACTCCCGTGCGATCGCCACGGCCTCGTCGGCGGTGACGTTCCGGTCCGCGGAGCCACAGCTCCGAGAAACGACGAGAGCTGCGAGGAGAACGACGACGAGCGCCGCGAGCCGGAAGATCCAGCTGTCGCGTAGGTCCCGCGGCCGGCTAGGGCGAGGAGAGTTGTCGCCGTCGGTGGAGAGCGTAGGCACGAAGGAAGAGGTAGCCGACGAAGTGAGTCATGAACACGAGTAGGAGCCACCAGACCCACCAGGTGTAGTGCAGATCGAGTTCGCGAAGCTCGATGACCGTGAGGTAGAGCACCACGGCCAGCGTGAGGAGGAGCAGCCACGGCGTAAACCCGAGCACGAGGAAGATGAGCACGCGGGCATCGTGGACTAGCCCCGCAGCGGGTGCAAGTGCGGTCGGCGCCTATCCCTCGACCGCATAGCCGGTCAGAATCGCCGTCGTGGTGGTCAAGGACATCGTCCTCACCCTTGGTGTGATGCTCGGAGCGGGGCTCGTCTGCCACCTCGTCGCAGACACGCTGCGCATCCCCCGCATGCTGGTACTGCTCGCTGCGGGGGTGCTCCTCGGGCCGTCCGTCCTCGATGCGATCGACGTTCCGCTCGACTCGACCGGCGCGGAGCTCCTGCTCACCCTGGGCGTCTCGTTCATCCTCTTCCACGGCGGGCTCCAGCTCTCGACACGAGTTCTGAGCCGGGTTGCCGTTGGACTCGGGCTGCTCGCGATCCCCGGTGTCGTGATCACCGCGCTCGTCGCCGGCTCGATCGCCGCGCTCGCGTTCGACGTCCCGTTCTCGACCGGGCTCCTGATCGGCGCCGTGCTCGCTCCCACCGACCCGGCGATCCTCATCCCGCTCTTCGATCGCATCGGCATTCGGCAGAAGATCGAGCAGACCGCTATCGCCGAGTCGGCGCTCAACGACTCCACCGGAGCGGTGCTCGCGCTGGTGTTCGCTGGGGTCGTCCTGAGCGGCGACGCTTCGGTGTCCGCCCCCGCCGTCGACTTCCTCGAGGAGCTCGCGATCTCGACCTTGCTGGGAGTCGTGTTCGGCATCCTGCTCTCGCTCGTCGTGTCGGATCGCCGTGCCGGCGTCTGGCGCGAGTCGGCAGCGGTGGCAGTGGTCGCGGTGGTCGCGGTCGGGTATTTCTCGATCGACTCGGCGGGCGGTAGCGGCTACTTCGGCGCGTTTCTCGCAGGGCTCATCGTGGGAAACATGGATCAGCTTCGGCTTGGGATGCGGTCGACCCACGAGCGGGACATGCGGGCATTCGTGGACACCGTCACCGAGATCGTCGTGATTCTCGTTTTCATCACGCTGGGAGCGAACCTGCCGTGGAGCGACATCTGGGACAATCTCGCGCCGGCACTGGCCGTCGTACTGGCTCTCATCGTCCTCGCACGGCCGCTGACAATCGCCCTTTGCCTGCTCCCCGACAGGCGTGGACGCTGGACGCGGAACGAGATTGCGTTCCTCGCCTGGACACGAGAGACGGGCGTCGTCGCGGCCGCGCTCGCCGGGGTCATGGTTACGCTCGATGTCCCGGACGCCGAGCTGATCGTGACCACTGTGGCTCTCGCGATAGTCGTCACGCTCACCGTGCAAACGACGACCAAGGCCTGGCTGGGGCGGCGCTTGGGACTCGGCGAGCCTGCGCAGGAGCTCGGCGACGCCGCGGACCTCGCGGCACCCTGACCTAGGCGGCTAGCTGGGTCGGTAGAGCGCTCTGGGACCCTGGGTCGAGGAGCTCGCGAATCCGACGGAGCTCGTGCCGAAGTCGCTCGACGTCGCCTGCGAAGAGCAGGGAGTCCGCCCCGGCGTTCAAGAGACGCATCGTGCGCGCGACCCCTTCGACGTTGACCGTGCTCGACCTGAGCAGCGCGGCGATCTCCCTGATCTCGACCGCCGTGAACCGCAGAAGCCGCAGCTCGGGAAGCACGGGGGCCGATGCCAGCCTGGGCCAGTTCTCGGCGTCCTTGACCAGCCCCTCCAGCCAGCGCGCGGCGCGCTCGCGCTCGGCGCGGGAGAGCAGCCGGCGCCTCTCGTCGTCGATGACGCTGACGCCGGTCCCGCCGTAGCGAGACGCGATGAGCTCCTGCGCGAGGGTTCGAAGCCGCGCTCTGACGAGGAGGAACGCGCTCGCAAGGACGAGCGCGACCAGGAATGCCGCGCCGAGCTCGAACGGTGCCTTCGGCACGTGCCGCAGCCACCCGACGATCCCGAGGATCGCGGCGAGGAATGTGACGGCGAGCTGCGCGACGAGAGAGCGCCGGACGGCCAGCACGCGAACGAGCGCGTGATCGCCGCCGAGTGCTGCTTCGGCGCGCGCCTCATCGCCGCGCGAGACGAGCCGGAGGAGCCGCATGCGCATCTCTATCGGCAGAGATACCCGGCGAGGAGTCCCCCGAGCGCGGCGATCTCGACTCTACGAACAGAGCCCTAGTCGAGAGCTAACGGTGGCGTCAGGACCAGGGGTACGGCGAGCTCGAGACGGGGTGCAGGTCGCCGGTCTCGAAGCGCTCGAAGCGGAACGGGTAGAGAAGGCGTGAGTGCTCGCCGACGAGCACCGACGCGACCTCCTTCCCGACCCCGATCATCTTGTAGCCGTGGTTCGAATCGAGGATCGCGTACAGGTTCGGGCGGAAATAGTCGAAGACCGGGAAGTTGTCGACGGTGAACGCGCCCACCCCGCCCGAGCGCGCGTCCTTGTAGAGGGGCCGGCAGCCCTCGAACCGCGACATCGAGTGCGAGAGCGCTGCGCACCACATGTCCGCGAAGCTGGGATCGACGTTCGTCGTCTGCGGATACGGATCGAGCTCGACGTCGCCGTCCACGACGAGTGGTGACGCACCGCCCTGGACGCCGTGGCGGTCGCGCTTGAAGTAGATCCCCCAGAGCTCGTCGGTGACGAGCTGTCCGTCATCGGTGACGAGCGGGGCGTCCGTGTCGAGATGGATCACGGGCGGCGGCCCACCGTCTGCAGTCGCGAAGACGAGCGGGTCGATCGAGACCTCGCCCTCCTGGAGGTTCCAGTACGTCCACATCGGCCGGTCGTGCACGACCGCGCCGGACGTGGTGCGCACGTCGATCGTGTCGGGGAGGTCGAGCATGCGCCAGAAGTCCCTGGCCCACGGCCCCGGTGCGACCACGACCTGCTCGCCGACCGCGATCGAGCCCGCGTTCGTGGCGACCTCGGAGATCGACCCGTCACCGGCCTCGATGAACCCCGTCACCTCGACGCCCGCCGCGATCTCGACGCCCTCGGCCTGGCACTTCCCGACGAGGCCCTGGACCGAGTCCATGTTGAACGCGAACCCGCCCTGGCGCTCGTGGAGGCAGATCGTGACGCCCTGCGCACGCCAGTCCGGGAAGAGCGACTTCATGTGTGCGTCCACCGGCCCGGGGCCGACGATCAGCTCGGAGTCGTAGCCGATCCGCTCCTGGCGCTCGTAGGTCGCGGTCAGATCGGACTCCTGTACGGAGGCGCCGAGCGCGATGTAGCCGACGGGGTTGTAGGCGTAGGCGTCTGGATCGGACTCCCAGACCTCGACGCAGGCCTGCATCAGCTCGCTCATCGCCGGCTGGAAGTAGTTGTTGCGGACGACGCCGCAGGCGATTCCCGACGCGCCGGCGCCGGGCTGCGCCTTGTCGAGCACGACGATGTCCCGGCCGGAGCCGAGGCCGCGCGCTCGGAGCTCCTGCGCGAGGTGGTAGGCGGTCGAGAGGCCGTGGATCCCGGCTCCGACGACGACGTAGGAAGCCTTCTGCGGACGAGTCACTATTGCCTTCTAGACAATGGCATTGCGTACAGTACGACGAACGGTACCACGCTCAGTCTGTGGGAGCTACCTCGTCGGGCGTCAGCTGCCAGCCCGGCAGGCTGCGGGCACGTCGGCGGATCTTGCGCCGCCACCAGGGCATGAACCAGATGAACCAACCGGTCAGCAGGAGCGGAAGGATCAGGATCAGACCCTCCGAGACCGTCAACGCCAGTACGGCGAACACCGCGGTCGTGCCGAGCGCGACGCCGATCACGGCGAGTCGGTAGTTCCGCATCTCGCGCATGATCCCCCAGTAGGCCTCCGCGGGGATCTGAGTGGTGTTCCAGCGGCGGCCGCACTTCTCGCACGCCCACGTCTCACCGTACGGCACGTGACGCATCTCACCGCAGTGGCACGTGACGGTGATCGGCGGGCCCTTCATTCTCGGCGATGGTAAACCGCATGGTTGAGTCCGGCTCACGAGCCTGTTACGGTCGCCGCAATCCGGGCGAACTCCCCGGCTGCGGTTGCTCGTAGGAGGTGCTCTGTGACTGAGGCTGTCTATGCGGGCGCGATCATCGAGGAACGGCAGCTCCTCAAGTCGCTTCGCTGGTACGACGGGTTCGTCATCGCCCTTGCGAACCCGGGCTTCCTGCTCGGCGCCCTCGGTGGCTCGATCGGTGTCCTCGGTGGCTGGGGAGCCATGGTGCTGTGGGGCGTCTCGATGACTCTCGGCGTGCTCCAGAACTGGGTCTACTCGGAGCAGGCTGCAATGTTCCCCGACAAGCCCGGGGGCATCTCGCTCTACGCGCACGAGGGCTGGCGGAAGTACTTCACGCTCGTCGGACCTGTTGCGACGTTCGGCTACTGGTTCGCCTGGTCGAGCGTGCTCGCGAGCTTCGGGTTGCTGATCGGCTTCATCGTCCAGGCCGAGTGGTACCCGTCCTCGGCGGAGAGCGCGGCCTGGACGTTCGACACGGGGCCCGTGACCGCGGGCTTCCCGCACGTCCTCGCCGCCATCCTGATCGTTGCGGTTTGGGTCTTCAACATCTTCGGCGTGCGTCCGTCGCTCTGGGTCGGATACGCGACCGGTGCGCTGATGATGATCCCGCTCGCCGTCTTCATCTTCCTGCCTTTCCTCACCGGGGACTGGCAGAGCTCCGACATGGCGTGGAGCGTGCCCAGCTGGCAGGCCGCGTTCGCCTGGCTCTGGCTGATGGGGTGGTCCGCATACGGAGTCGAGGCGTGCGCGACGTTCGCGCCCGAGTACCAGGACACCGCACGTGACACGTCGCTAGCCCTGCGGAGCGCGGCCATCTTCTCGCTCGGTGTCTACATCCTGCTCCCGCTCGGGCTCGGCGGCATGATGACCCAGGAGGAGATCGCGGCGAACCCGTACGCGTTCTACGTCCCGATCTTCGACGAGCTCGTCGGCGGGGCGTCGAACCTCATGGTAGTCCTGCTGATCGCCAGCCTCGTGCTCTCGATGAACACGGCGACGGCCGACGGGTCGCGAGCGTTGTACGGGATCGCCCGCGACGACATGACCGTAAAGCAGCTCTACCACCTCAATCGGTTCAACGTGCCCGCGAGAGCGATGACCGTCGACATGGTCATCAACCTGCTGCTCGTGTTCTTCGTCGGAAACGTGCTCGCGATCTACGTGGTGGGGAACCTCGGATACATCCTTGCCCACGTATTCGCCCTCAGCGCCTTCGTGCTCCTGCGCAGGGATCGGCCGGATTGGCCGAGGCCGATCAAGCTGAGCCGGGTCTGGGTTCCGATCGCAGCGTTACTCGCGGCGATCAACCTGTTCCTCACCGTGATGGGCGTCTGGTACACGGAGCTCATCGGCTACGGCGGGACCAAGGAAGTCCTGTACGGCGTCGGCGTCCTCCTGATCTCGATCCTGCTCTACCTCTTCCGCAGGATCGTCCAGGACAGGCAGCGGCCGCACTGGCGTGAAGAGACGCCCACGATGCCGGCGTAGACCAGCCGTCGCGTAATACGAGGAGCGGGGCGGGAGCCCCGCTCCTCGCGTCAGAATCCCTCGTGGTGGAAGGGTCCCGGCCACAGGAGTTCGAGCTCTCGCTCGAAGGTGCGATCTCCGCGCCAGAGGCGTTCGGCGCCTCCTTTGACGCGGCGCCAGCCGCCGGAGAGCTGGAGCTGGGAGTCGGCCTCGAGGGCGATCCCGGGATCGCGTTCAGGCGAACGCTGGGAATGTTCGCCACCGGGGTCACCATCATCACGACCCGCTCGGGCGGAGCAGGTCCACGGCATGACTGCGAACGCGTTCACGTCGGTGTCGCTGCGGCCGCCGCTTGTCCTCGTGTCGGTCGACCGGCGTGCCCGGATGTCGAACCTGCTGCACGAGGGGACGAGATTCGGAGTGAACGTGCTCGAGGCGAGCCAGTCGGCGCTCTCGGATCACTTCGCCGGGCGTGCGGTCGAGGGCTCATCCGAGCCGCGGTTCGAGCTCGTCCACGACACGCCGCTCGTCGAAGGCGCCCTCGCCCACCTCGTCGCGCGCGTGGTCCGGTCGTACTGGGGAGGCGACCACTCGCTCTTCCTCGGCCAGGTCGAGTTCGCCCGCTATGGAGACGGGGAGCCGCTCCTCTTCCACGGAGGGCGGTACGAGCGCCTCGTCCGCGATCCGCGCGTATTCTCGCTTCTCCCACCCGAGCTGCTGGAGCCGATCTTCGCGCTCGGGCACGAGCGTGCCTACGAGGACGGCGAGGCGATCATGCGAATCGGCGAGACCGGCAGCGAGCTGCTCCTCGTGCTCGAGGGTCAGGTACGGGTCGAGCGACCCGGCAGGACGCTGACTCTCGGTGTGGGCGAGCTCATTGGCGAGATCGAAGTGCTCGACCCGGGCAGCGGTCGCATCGCCGACATCCATGCCGACGGTCCGGTGCGGTGCCTTGGCATCACGCGCGCAGAGCTCCTCGTCGCCCTCGAGGCCGACCCGCGCGCCGCGATCGCGCTGATCGAGATCCTCGCAGCCCGGTTCCGCGAGACTGCTTAGCGCTAGCCCACGACGCGCGTCGCGTTGCTGAAGGCGCTGCCTTGGCCCACGGAGTTTGCGGCCTGGACGAGGACGCGCAGCCGGTGGGCGCGGTCCGTGTCTCGCACGCGGTACACGCGACCAAGCGCGACTACGTCGCACGTCCGCTGGCAGCGCTGCCACAAGACCTCGAAGCGGAGGTTCTGGCCAATCCAGCGACCGACGCTCGCAGTCAGTCGGCTCCCGGGTCGCAGGCGTCCGGAAATCGACGGACGCACGACGAGCCGCGGCTGGCTCTCGACCGTGCGCGTCAGTGGCGACGCTGCGGCGCCGAGCTCTTCCGCTGTGATGACGGCCCGGAGTCGGTGCCGAGCGTCGGCCTCCGTCGGCGTGTAGCGCGAGGACGTCCCGCCCGCGATGGACGAGCAGTTTCCCTGGAGGCAGCGTTCCCACTGCACGCTCGTCCGCACCCCGGCTCCGACCCAGATTCCCGAGAACGCCTCGAGTCGACCGCCCACGGACGCGGTTCCGATGGCGGTTGGGCTGAGTCGGGGCGACGGGTTGCGCAGGGCGCGGAGCGCCTCGGCTGCGTCGGGGACGCCGAACATCGTGCCGGGAACCGCCCGCGCCGTGAACGCGAGGTTCCCCTCGATGCTCTCGATGGTCGCGAATGGAGCCTTGGTACGCATCAGCGCGACGACTCCGGAGACGAGCGGCGCAGCGAAGGACGTTCCGCAGCCGACCTCGGTCCCGCCCCCGAGACGTGCGATCGGGGTGCACTCGGGCGCTGCGAAGCGCACCCAGGAGCCGTGATTCGAGAACGATGCTCGCCGGCCGTCGTAGGTCGAGGCGCCGACCGAGATCACGCCCGGAAGCGCGGCGGGGAAGCGGGGAATGTCCTGTGCGTCATTCCCAGCCGCAGCGACGACGAGCACGCCGGCGACCCGCGCCCGGGCGATCGCATGCTCGAGCTCGGGCCCAGCGCCAGCGGCGCTCAGGCTGATGTTCACCACCGCCGCCCCCTGGTTGACCGCGTAGTCGATCGCCTTCGCGACGTGATCGGTGCTCGCGAAGCCGCTGGGACCGAAGACCTGCAGTGGCAGGATGCGGCACGTGAAGCAGGCGCCGACCCCGCCGAGCCCGTTGTTCGCGCGTCCGGCTGCCGCTCCCGACACGCCGGTTCCGTGCCCATCCATCGGTGTCGCCCCGGCGCGGTCGGCGAAGAAGTCGTAGCCGGGGAGGACTGCGCCGGCAAGCTCGGGATGCGCAGGGTCGACACCGGAGTCGACAATCGCGATGACCACGTCCGGCGATCCCGTGGTGATCTCCCATGCGGTCGGGAGGTTGAGCGAGGTGTACGCGGGGTGCTTCGCAAGCGGGTCGCTGGGTACGAGTGCGGATGCGGCCGTGGCGAAGGCGAGCGCCGCGGCGATACAGAAGGGAGCAAAAGCCCACCGGTGGCGCATCGGTCGCCACGATAGCCGGGGGCCTAGACTCGCGTCATGCGTCGCGCGTTGCTCGCTCTGGGCGTCGGGCTCGCGCTCGCGGACTCGTCGATCGTAACGCTCGCCATCCCCGACATCCTGGGGGAGTTCGACGTCGCCATCACGACGGTCGCCTGGGTGCTGACGTCGTTCAACCTCGTCCTCGCTCTGCTCGCGGTGCCCGCGGCGTACGTCGGTCGCCGCCGACCTCGGGAGGCGTTCGCGGGTGGCGTGCTCGTGTTCGCCGCAGGCTCGCTCGCCTGCGGCCTCGCTCCGTCGTTCGAGGTGCTGGTCGGCTCTCGCTGCGTGCAGGCGGTCGGTGCGGCGTTGCTGGTCACGGCGGCGCTCGACCTCCTCTCGCAGGTTGAGGGAAGCGACGAGCGAGCTCTCCGCACCTGGGTCGCCGCCGGAGTGCTCGGGGCGGCGCTCGGGCCGGCAGCGGGCGGCGTCCTCACCCAGGTGCTCGGCTGGGAGTCGATCTTCCTCGTCCAGGTCCCGCTCGCGCTCGTCCTCCTGGTCGCGTTGCGCGGACTTGCCGCGCGACCCGTCGCGGCGCCGGCGGGCCGGCCCTCCGTGACGGCGAACGCGGCGCTCGTCCTCGTCGCCGGCGGGCTCGTCGCGGCGCTCTTCCTCATCGTGCTGCTGCTCGTCGAGGGGTGGGGGATGTCGCCGGCGGCCGCCGGTCTCGTCGTGACGGTGATGCCGGTTACGGCGATCGTCGTCGGCCGCCTGCGGCCCGGATCGCTCGGGGCGGTTCAGGGCGTGGTGTGCGGCGTCATCCTGCTCGCCGGAGGGCTGGCGGCGCTGGCGTTCATGCCGCGAGCCGGCTGGGCGTGGACGATTCCGCCGCAGATCCTCGTCGGCGCAGGCCTCGGCCTGACCGTCGTCGGCCTCACCGAGCTTGCGCTGCGAGGTCGAGCCGACCAGGTCGTGCACGGTGGCTGGACGATCACCGCCCGCCACGCAGGCGTCGTCCTCGGACTGCTGTTGCTGGCGCCCCTCCTCACGTCGGCACTCGAGGAAAGCCGCGACGAGGCGATCCGCGCCGGCGCGGCAATCGTGCTCGACAGCGACATCCCGCCGCTCGACAAGCTCGGCGTCGCGCAGGACGTCCTCGAGGAGGTCGATCGCGCGAACGGGGTGGGCGAGCTGCCCGACGTCGAGCGGGCATTCGCGGACCGTCCGGACGACGACGAATGGACGTCTCTTCTGGCCGGTCTCCAGAACCAGCTCGACCGCGCGGTCACGAACGCGTTCTCGGGCCCGTTTCTGTTGGCCGCGGGACTCGCGCTGGCTGCGCTCTTTCCCGTGCTCTTCTTGCGGAGGCGGGCGTGAGGCGAGCGCTTCCCATTCTCGTGGCCCTCGGGCTCGTGGCTGCGGTCGTTATCCCGTACATCGCGCTCGGCGGCGGTAGGTTCGAGCCGACACCGGTCGCTGATCCCTGCGAGCCGCGGGAACGACGCGACGCGGACGGTCTCGCCGCGACGATCGAGCTGATCGCGCTCGAGGCGGTGGACGGGGTCGCATGTGAGCTCGGCGTGTCCCGCGAGGATCTCGTGCTGGCACTCCGCAGCGAAGAGGCGCTCGCGTCCTTCTCCGAGGAGCACGGGATCGATCGCGACGAGCTCGAGGACGCGATCAGGGACGGGTTGGTAGCGGCGGTCGACGAGGCTGTCGAAGCGGACGCGCTGCCTGGACTCGTCGCACCGCTCGTGCGCAGGGCGGCCGAGACCGTGCCGCCGTGGCTCGTTCTCGAGGCGCTCGAGCAGCTCGGCAGCTTCCTGCCGTAGGCCTATCCCAGGTCGGGCAGGTCCGCGAGCCAGGGCGTACGGTAGCCCGACTCGTCCCAGACGACCGGGAAGAACGACTCGTCGAGCGAGAGGTCGCCGCGGCGGCGGTAGCGCGAGTAGGTCACGTCGACGTTGGTCTCGTGGAAACGGGTCTCGGCCGGGATGAGGTGGGAGACCAGCGCCATGCGCGCGACCGTGCCGCTCGTGTTCGGCGCGGAGCCGTGCCAGGTGAGATCCGTGGTGGAACGAGCCGCCTCCCGCCTTGACCACGACCGGCACCGTGTCGACCGCGGCGTCAGTTGGTGCTGCAGCGCGCGCGCCTGCGAGCCAGTCCTCGGGTGCATGGAACTGCGTCCGCTCGGGCGGCGACTTCGGCCATGCGTGCGATCCCCGGACGAACTCGAGCGGCCCCGCGTCGGCCTGCGTCTCCTGCAGCGAGATCCAGCACGTCACCATCTCCGGAGGCACGAGGTAGTCGGCGTACGAGGAGTCCTGGTGGAAGCCGATCGCCTTTGTCCCCGGCGGCTTCCAGAGCACGTTGTCCTGGAGGATCCGCACCCCGCGATAGCCCATCAGCTGCGCGGCGAGCCGGCCCGTTCGTGCCGACAGCACCTGCGCGGCGATCACGTTGTCGGACTTCCAGGCGTTGCAGAGCTGGCGTGTGCGGTCCTCCGGATCCCGGCCGGGCACCCAGTTCACCTCGTCGGGTCGGATGCCGGTCTCGTACTCGCCTTCGAACAGGCGCTCGTATCGCTTTCGCAGGCGCTCGAGCGCCGACTCGGAGACGAGGCCCTGCTCGACGATGAGGAATCCGTCGTCGCGAAAAGCCTCTACCTCCTCTGGCGCGAACGACTCGATCAAGAACGTGGGCGGGTCTTCTCGGGGTCGTAGAAGGGGAAGCGGACGACCGTCGCCGTGATCCGCTTCTGCAGACCGTCGAGCTTGCCGACCTCGAGGGCGGTGCCGAGCTCGGCGTACTGGATCGCGACGCGAGCGAGTGCGATGTTCTTCTTGAGGATCGGGCTGCGCGTTCCGCTCGTGACGACGCCGACCCGCTGCCTGCCGACGTACACCTCGTCCCCGTGGCCGGCCGTCTCGTTCCCGTCGAGCTCGAGCCCGACGAGCGTCCGCTGCGGGTGCGCATGCCGCTCCTCGAGTGCCTGGCGACCGACGAAGTCGTCGTCCGTCCCGAGGTCGACGGCGAAGCCGATCCCGGCCTCGAAGGGGTCGACCTGGTCGTCGAATTCGTACCCCGCGAAGATCAAGCCGGACTCGATGCGGAGGATGTCGAGCGCTTCGAGGCCGAGGGGCGCGAGGCCGTGCTCCTCGCCTGCCTCCCAGATCGCGTCCCACACCGCGGGCCCGTCCGACGGATGGCACCAGACCTCGTAGCCGAGCTCGCCCGTGTATCCGGTGCGCGACACCACGATCGGGATCCCGTCGTAGGTTCCGATCCGGCCGATCGTGAACCGGAACCAGCGCAGGTCCTCCAGTGACGTCTGCGCGGGCGGGGTCCAGACGATCTTCTTCAGGATCTCACGGCTCGCCGGCCCCTGCACGGCGACGTTGTGAAGCTGCTCCGTGGACGGCTTGACCCAGGCCTTGAGCTCGTGCCGGTCGGCGAGCTCCTTGAGCCAGATGCCGTCGTACTCGTCGCCGCCGACGAAGCGGAAGTTGTCCTGGCCGAGGCGGTAGACGGTGGCGTCGTCGATCATCCCGCCCGTCTCGTTGCAGACCGCGGTGTAGGTGACCTGGCCGACCGAGAGCCGCCGCGCGTCGCGCGTGATGGCGCGTTGGACGAGGGACTCCGCGTCAGGCCCGAGGATCTCCCACTTGCGGAGGGGCGACAGGTCCATCACCGCCGCCTTCTCGCGGCAGGCCCAGTACTCGGCGATCGCCCCCTCGTTGTCAAAGGACCGCGGGAGCCAGTAGCCGCGGTACTCGACGAAGCTCTTCGTGCGCTCGCTCGTCCGCGGGTGGAACGTCGTCTCCTTCGTGAGCACCGGCGCGGCGTCCGCGGTGACCCGACGCGCGATCGCCATCGAGAACGTGTTGTCGGGCGCGTACACGCGCACGTGGATCGGCGTCACCTGCCAGCCGTTCGCCGGATCGATGTCGTCCGGACAGGACGAGGACGCGCAGACGAGGTCGGTCATCGCGCGCAGCAGCACGTAGTCGCCCGGGCGCGACCACGGCTCGTCCATGACGAACACGTTGTTGGCGTCGAACCCGGTGTTGTAGAAGAAGTTGAGCGCCTCCCAACCCATTCGCGGAGCGATCTCGAACGGCGTCACCTGCCCGTTGAAGTTCTCTGTGCAGTTGACGTGGCCCGGGTAACCCTTGTCCTCGTAGTACTTGGCCGTGCACGCGAGCCCGAAGGTGTCGTGACGGCCGACGGTGTCGCGGACGACCTCGACCAGCGGGTCCTGGTCGACGTCGTAGAACTTCCCGTGCAGGCCGGGCTGCGGGTACGCGTGGCCCATCAGGCTCCTGGTCGTCGTCGCATCGAGGCCACGCTCGCTGCCGGCTTCGAGCTTGTGGCGGTGGAACGCGAGGAAGTCGGAGCACTGCTTGCCCTCGACGTCGATCACCTGGATGAACTCCCCTGCCCGCACCTCGTATGCGAGCGCGGTCGCGGAGTCCACCCTGAGGTCGAGGCGCGGCTCGGCGAGCGGGGGCGGGAGCTCCTGCTGCTCGTAGGTGCGCGGCGCCGAGCGTCGCACCTCGATCAGCAGCTCCGAAGGTGGAGGGGCGCCGTCCACGATGCGGCCGCTCGGCGCCGCGACGACGATCGTCACCGGCCGGTCCGCTCGAAACGCCTGCGAGCTGCCCGGCGGTGACCACTCGCCGAAGAGCAGCACTGCCGTCGCCTCGGTCGGATCGAGGCCGCGTGACCCGAGCTCCTGGGCGAGGAGGCTCCCGTTCCGGTTGCGGTACGCCTCGCGGACGACCGTCGCCGGGGCATCCGCAGTCGCGCCGAGCGCTGCCGCCGCGTCGCGCCCTGCGTCGTCGAGGACGGTGAGCTCCGCAACCTGGCCGCCGTGCGCGTCGACGACCGTCACCCGCTCGTCGGCGCCCAGCGCGAGCACCGTCGCACCGCCCGGTCGCACGAGGTACGTCTCGACGAACGGGTCCTCGGGGAGGAGCCATCCCTGGAGACCGCTCGAGGCCCCGATTGCCACTTAGGCCTTCTGCGCCGGTTCCTTGGCCGCTTGCTCCTCCGCCTCTGCGAGCAGCTGCTCCGCGAGCTCGCGCTTGCCGGCGGAGTCGAGCTTCTTGATCTCGTTCTCGACCGCGCGGCGGTTGTACGTCTGGTTCCAGTAGTCGAGCGAGTCGAAGCCGAGGAGGACAGCCTTGCCGACGAACTGCCGCAGCACCTCGTTCGTCGGGCCCATGACCCAGCCGGCCTTCGCGTCGCGCAGGTAGCGCTCGAGCTCCATGTCGCGCTTGTACCCGGAACCGCCGCAGGCGTGGAGCATCTTGTCGACGACGTGCGCGACGTTCTTCGCGGCGATGAACTTGATCTGCCAGGCCCAATGCAGGAAATCGGCTCGGGCGAACTCTCCCGGCGCCAGCACCTTCGTGTTGTTCTCGGTGGCTCCGTCCATCGCGTTCGCGACCGAGAGGACGAACGCCCGCGCTGCGTTCGTGTCCATGACCGCTTCGCCGACGTAGTCCTGGATCGTCGGATAGTCGGCCACGCGCATGCCCACGTCCACGTGGCGCTTGCGGGTCGTATGACGCTTCGCGATATCGATCGTGCCGAGCGCGATCCCGTTCCAGACGGACGACGATCCGATGAGGAACCACGGATCGACCGACTCGTCGTTCGACGCCGCTCCGTCGCCGACAGGCCCGACGATCTGCTCGCCGGGAACCTCGACATCCGGCACCTCGAGCGGGCCGGACTGGTTGCCGCGCAGGCCGAGCGCGTCCCACAGGGACGGCTGCGACTCGACGTCGTCGCCGTCGATGACGAAGACCGAGAGGTCGTCGTACCCGGAGAAGTCGGGGCTCGTCGTCTGCACGACGTAGAAGTCGGCGAAGCCGGCGGAGGTCGTCCACGAGGCCTTCTTGCGCACCTTGAAGCCGCCGTTCGAGCGCTCCGCACCAGAGGAGATCGGATACCAGAAGTGGGAGCCCGTCTCCGGGTCCGAGTAGGAGAGCGTTCCGATCTTCCCGGAGCCGAGGGGCCGGATGTACTTGTCGATCAGCTCCGGCGTGGGGCGGAGCATGATCGTGTTCACGGCCCCGATGTGCATCACGTAGCACATGGCCGTGGACGCGCAGCCGTAGCGGGCGATCGTCTCGCACACCATCGAGTAGGCGACGTGGTTCTCGCCGAGCCCGCCGTACTCCTCGGGCACCGTCAGCGCGAGGAACCCGTGCTCACCGATGAGCTCGAGGTTCCGGCGGGGGAAGAGGAGCTCGTCGTCCGAGCGCTTGGCGTTCGCGCGCATCTCCTTCTCGCAGAGCTCGATGAGCGTCGCGCGGAGCTCCTTCTGGCGCTCGGTCAGGAACCAGTCGGGGTCCCACTCGTACCCGAGGCCGAAGTACGGCTCGGAGCCCCACATCTTCTCGGACATGCGTACCTCCGCTCGTGCGTCGCTTGGCCGGGTCATCGTAGAGCGTGGCCGGATGCGCGGGCAAGACAGAGCCTCCAGAGTGACGAGTGGCGGGCGGGCTAGGACGCCGCTGCGAGCACGGCAAGCAGATCGCCGCCGTAGCGTTCGAGCTTCACCGGGCCGAAGCCCTTCACACCTGCGAGCTCGTCCATCGTCTGTGGGCGGAGGGCTGCGAGCTCGCGGAGAGTGGCGTCGTGGAGGACGACGTATGCCGGGACTGCGTCCTCCTGCGAGCGCTCGAGGCGCCAGCTTCGCAGGCGCGTCACGAGATCCTCGTCGACGTCGGTCTCGCTGCTCGTCCTGATCCGCGGCGACGGAACGTTCGGGTCGACCTTCAGCACGCGGTAACCGTCCGGAGTCGTCACCTCGACGAGCGCTCCCGAGACCTCGCAGATCTTCACCCAGCGGCGAACATCGGCGTCGGTCGCGGCAGCGAGTAGGCGATAGGCAGCAGACCGACGCGCCGAAGGAGGCGCCTTCAGCGAGCCGCGCAACGTTGCGATCAGGCTCCGCCGTCCGAGCGGCCACTGGAGCGAGGCGACGGCGTCGACGATCGCCTCGCCGACGTCTTCGGGGAGCGGCGGAGGCGGGCTCGAGATCGACGCCGAGCCACGGAGTCAGCGGCGCGCACACGTCGCAGGCGCCACACGGCCCCGAGTAGTCCTCTCCGAAGTGTGCCGCGACCTGCTCGTGCCGGCAGATCGCGCGTCTCGGAGAACGCGATGACTCGATCGGCGCGCGACTCTGCGACGAGGCGCGCACGGTCGAGGAGTGCCTCGACACGCTCGCGCGCATCGGTCGGCGCGGCCGCTAGCTCGATTCGCATGCGTCGCCCCTCGTCGAAGTCGCGCCGGAGCAACTCCGCCTGCTCGAGCATCCCGACGAGGACGCGTGCATCCCGTTCAGGCACGAGCGCTGCGAGCTCATCGGGGTCGACGCGCCCTCCCGAGTCTCGCAACGCGCGGTAGACGGAGCGAAGCTCGGAGGCGTCAGGCACGTCCGACACCGCGAACCGCCGGAGCGCCGCGGCGTCGCTCGGGCTCGCGAGCAGGAGCGTCTGACTCGGCTCGCCATCCCGTCCCGCGCGGCCGACCATCTGGACGTAGCCCTCGACGGAGTCCGGGTAGTTGACGAGGCACACGAGCCGCACGTCGGGCTTGTCGATCCCCATGCCGAACGCGGTCGTGGCGACGACGGCCTGCGCCCTCCCCGCGACGAAGTCGTCCTGGACGCGCGTCCGCTCGTCGGCCTCGAGTCCTGCGTGGTAGTGCTCGGCCCGGAACCCGTGGCCGCTGAGGACGCGCGCGAGCTCCTCCGTCGAGCGCCGTGACCGCGCGTAGACGATCGCCGAGCCGCCGCGGATGGCGCGGAGGCGCTCGACGAGGATCTCGATCCGGTCCTCGGCATTCGCGACCTCCTCGACGTCGTAGCGCAGGTTCGGCCGCATCACGCTCGTGTGGACGATCTCGAGCGCGCGTCCCAGCGCGGTACCGATGTCCCGCGCCGTCTCAGGCGTCGCCGTCGCCGTCATCCCGAGGAGCGTCGGCTCGCCGAGCGCCTCGAGCCCGCGGCGAATGAAGAGGTAGTCGGGCCGAAAGTCGTGTCCCCACATGCTCACGCAGTGCACCTCGTCGACGACGACGAGACCGATGCCGACACCGGCCAGGAGCTCGACGAAGCGCGACTGCCGCAGGCGCTCGGGTGCCGCGTACACAAGCCGCGTCTCGCCGGCGGCAACGGCCGCCAGCCGCTCGGCCGTATCCTCGGCCGAGAGCGACGAGTTCACGAAAGTCGCGGTGGAGGCGATCTGGGGCGGGAGCTTGTCCACCTGGTCCTTCATGAGCGCGATCAGCGGCGAGAGGACGAGGGTCGGCTCGGGCCGCAGCATCGCGGCGAGCTGGTAGGTGAGCGACTTCCCGGAGCCCGTCGGCATGAGCGCGAGCGTGTCGCGGCCCTCGACGGCAGCGCGTACGACGTCCTCCTGCCCAGGGCGGAAGGCGTCGAATCCGAAGAGCTCGCGCAGAGGGGAGACGAGGTCGGTCAGGCGGGCGAGTATAGGAGGCGCCTCGGGTGGCCACGCTCCACCGGGCGACCCGGCGCAGAGTTCTTAGGGAGCGAGAGACCTGCGCTGCGAGGGCATGAAGCTCCCTGGCGGCGACCATTGACTTCTGCGCTCGGAGCGGCCTAGTCTCGCGCACTTTGGAAACGCCCGACTTCGGGATCGCGTGGGAGCCGTGTAACGACGAGGACGCTGCACAGGCGCTCTCGCGATTGGCTGGGGACAGTCCGCAGGTCTTCGGCGACTCGACTCTCGTCAGCGCCCGCTCGGCGAAGCTCGCCTTCTATGCCGCGCATCGCCTGATCGAGCTCCACGTGGAGTGTGGACACGGGCCGGAGCGCGCTTTCGTGCTCCACGGGCCCGACGACACCCATTGGCTCGACGGGAGGTCGGACTCGGTCCACGAGGTGAACGAGGACGAGATTCTCGCGCTGACGGAATCGACCGTCGAGGATTACGTGCGCTACTTCATGTACTTCGTTCGCGGGGAAGCGGGAGCGTTCGTCCTCATCGAGTCCGAGGACCACGTCGCCCTCGGCGAGAGCGGCGGCGGCTCACCGGAGGGCAACGGCGGCTCGGTCGCAGGCGATGCCTCGGTGCTCGAGACGCGCCTGCTGGCCGTTCGGGGCCGAGCCACGCCGCTGACGATTCGCGAGACCGACGAGCACGGGAGATGGGTGATCGAGTGCTCGGTCGCCTATGAAGGCCACTTCTTCTTGGCGACGCTGGCCGTCGCCTCCGACGGCATCGTCGAGATGATCGACGACGAGCCGATCGAGTCGCTCGAGGGCTTGTCCGTGCGCGAGTACTGGCCGCTCGCCCTAGCGACGAGCAGCAGCGACCCGCAGGGCTCGAACGGGCTGGGCGATACCGCTGCCTCGATCGCCTCCTTCGAGGAGAAGCTGATCGCGGCGGGGCTGGTCGGTGGTCCTGGGCAGCCACTCGATCCCGAGCTGCCCCGCGATCGCGACATCACCGAGGCGATCGTCGCGGTCCTGCTCGAGGACGCGATCAGGGCGGCCGACAGCGGCGCCGGCGGCAACAGGCTGCTGCGGCACTTCAACTCCGAGACGGGAAGCGACAAGCCCCTCGACTGGCTCGCTCGCCTCGTCACGAGCTCGGCCCCCGTGATCGTCATCGAGTCGGACATCCCGTTCGTCGAGGACTTCGTCGCCGAGCTGGTCGCGACGGGCAAGCGCGTCTCCCGTGCGAGCGCGGTGTCCGGCGACGAGCTGCGCTGCCAGGTCGACCTCTCGAGCCCCGTCGATCTCCACCTGATCTCGTTCCACGCCTACCGCAGTCTGTACGACCCGGAGCGCACGGCGCACGAGCTCGCGATCCACGATGCGGCGGTGCTCGTCGGCTGCGACCGAACGCCCAGCGTGCCCGAGCAGCTGCGGCGGATCGCGGACCTGAAGCTCACGTTTCCACGGATCGATCGCCGGCGCTTCGCTCGCATCTTCGAGCGTGTCTTCCACGCCAAGCCGGCGCGGGGCTGGGACGCGCCCGGAGCCGACTGGACGCGCTATCTCGTGCCGGCGGACTTCCACATGCCGCGCCGGTTGCGCCTCGCCCCTGGCGCCGCGGTGCGCTTGCTGAGAGACCGGGTCCAGCGACGCCTCGAAGACGTCACTCCGGACATCGGCCCGCGCCTCCACGAGCTGCACGGGCTCGGGGAGGCTCGCCAGATCTGCGAGGACCTCATCGCCGACGTCCACGCCGCGCAGGCCGGCAAGGTTCCCTGGTCGGCGGTGGACAGGGGCTTGCTTCTTGCCGGAGCTCCGGGAACCGGCAAGACGACGCTCGCGCGCGCCGTGGCCAAGGAGTGCGGCATCAAGTTCATCGTCGCCAGCGCAGCGACCTGGCAGTCCGCCGGCCACCTCGGCGATCACATCCGAGCCATGCGTGACGACTTCGCCGAGGCCAGGCGCTATGCCCCGGCGATCCTCTTCCTCGACGAGATCGACGGGATCGGCAGCCGCGAGCGCCTCGTCGGAGATCACAACGCCCTGTATCAGACCGAGGTGATCAACGCACTCCTCGAGCAGATCCAGGGGATCAACACGGTCGACCCCGTGATCGTCATCGCCGCAACCAACTACCCCGAGAACGTCGATCCTGCTCTACGGCGGGCGGGACGGCTCGACCAGACCGTCGAGATCCCGCTTCCCAATATCCAAAGTCTCGAGAAGATCTTCGACTACTACCTCGCGCCGTTCCGCTCCGCCAACGAGGTCGGACGTGGAGTCAAGTCTCGGGGCCTAGCCGAGTTGAGCCTGGGTTCCACCGGCGCCGAAGTCGAGCTCTTCGTGCGCGGCGGCGCTCGGCGTGCACGGCGTGCCAATCGGAAGATCAAGCAGGAAGACCTCCTGGCGGAGGTCACGGGGCGTCCGCGCAACCCGGACAGCGCCCCCAGGCTCGGCAAGGAGCAGATCCGGTACACGGCCGTGCACGAGGCGGGACACGCGGTCGCCCAGCTCACGAGCTCGAGCCAGGGGGAGGACATCACATTCATCTCGATCATCCCGCGGTTGGACGGCGCGCTCGGCTTCGTCGCCTCGGTCCCGATCGAAGGGCGCGAGAGCACGCGCCATACGATGCTGGAGAGGCTCGAGACCTTCCTGGCAGGCCGCGCAGCCGAGGAGATCGTCTTCGGTGCAGAAGCGGTCGGCGCCGGCGCGGGCGGCTACTCGACGAGCAGCGACCTCTCGGTCGCGACCCGCCTGGCGGAGCTCTACGTCTGCAGGACAGGCCTCGGCGAGGACGGCTCGCTCCACTGGACCGACACACCGACGCCTGCCCAGGTCGAGCAGATCGACGCGATGCTCACGAAGGCGTACGGCAGGATCCTCGACCGGCTCCAGGCCCAACGGGCGCTCCTCGAGCAGGTCGCCGCGATTCTCGAGCAGAAGCAGGAACTGAGCGGGGCGGATCTGCGCAAGCTGCTGGCACGAAGCGGTCGCGTGAGCGCGTCGAGGACATGAGCGGGGCCGGCAGGTGAAGTACCGGACGGCGACGCCGACCGACATCAAGACCCTCAGGAAGCACGTCGAGGACGGAGTACCGTTCGTATCGAAACCTGCTCCGAGGCTCGTCGTCGACGCCGACGTGATCAGGGAGCTGGTGCTTCACGCCAAGGCACCGAGCGGCGTTCAGATCTCTGGCATCGCGATCAGCGGAACTCTGAATCTCGCGGACGCTCGGGGAGACTCGGGCACCGCGTGCAACGCGCTGATCCTCGAGGACTGCGTACTCTTGGGCGAGGGCGGTGCTCACGCCTCCGCTGGGCATCCCGGACTCGACGCGCGCCACAGCCTTCTCCAACGTCTGTCGCTGTTCGACTGTCGAATCGACGGTGTCGAGCTGTCGAGTGCACAGATCATCGGTGACCTGAACCTCGACGGACTCCGTCCCCTTACACCGGCTGACCGCGGCGAACCCGACGGCGCCGGGGATGGCGAAAGAGGCGGACAACCCCCATGCTGGGTCAAAGCACGAGGCGCCCGCATCGGCGGGTATGTCACGGCTCGGGACGCGACTCTCAGTCTCCCCTGGCAGCCAGGCGCTGAGTGGCCACCGAAATGTGACCTTTGGTCGAACTTGCGTGGACCATACGCGCTCGACCTTGGGGGAGCGGACGTCGGAGGTGCGCTTGGCTTGCACCCGAATTTTGTGTCAAGCGGTGGTGTCAACATCGCCGACGCAACGATTGGCGGCGGAATCTGGGCGGCGGGGGCTTCGATCGAACCTGCCGACATCGGACTTTCGATGGAAGCGCTCTTTGCGCAGTACGTTCAGGTCGAAGGGCCTGCCTTCCTGTGCGACGACACGGTGTCAGTCGCGGCGAAGCGGTTCCGTGCAGGGGCTGTGAACCTCTACGGGGCCAGGATCAGTGGCGCGTTAGTTCTCGAAGGCGCAGACGTGAAGGTGGGTGACGTTCAGCAGCCTCCGAGCGAGGCCCTGAACCTGTGCTCGGCCTCACTCCCTACCGATGTGTTCCTGAGGGACAGCAAGTGCGGGCCGATCGACATTCCGACAATCGATCTCAGCCGTGTGAACATCGGCGGCGTCCTCTGTATCAACTCATCCGCCGACGCTCCCCTCGAGCGCCTCGAGGCCACATCAATGACCGTCGGTGGTGATCTCACGCTCTACGGAACCATCGCCAGCACGGATCTCTCGGGCAGCACAATCGACGGATCCGTGCAGATCGAGGGCGCGGCTGCTGCACCGATCGAAAGTTTGACAGCGAGAACACTTGCGATCGGTCGCAACCTCGAGCTGTCGGGCTCGGTGTCTAATGCGGACTTCTCCGGTAGCACGATCACCGGAAACGCAGAGATCGAGGGCACCGCAGAGTCTCCGATCAACACCGTGACTGCGACGGGTGTCAAAGTCGGTGGTGCCGTCACGCTCACCGGGTTCCTGGCCGCGACCTGCGACCTAAGCGGGGCCGTCATCGATGGCGACGTCCGGCTCGGGGTCACCGTCGACGACGCTACCCAGCCTTTCGTGCTGGATTCGAGCAGTCGCACACCTCCGGTCCTCAAGTTGGTCGGGGCGTCCGTAGGTAGCACCCTGAAGGTCGAAAAGATCGTGACGATTGTGCCGAAGCCGGCCGCCAATCCTCGCTTCAGAACGGCGGCGCTCCTCAGCTACCCCGGGTGGCGACTGGCGGAAGCCCTCATCCCCTCAGATGACCTACGGGATGTTGCCATCGGGGCGCTCCTCTACCGCCCGGATGGGACTGCTCCGATGGTCATTCTCACGGGGCAGTCCGGTTCGATCCACCAATTCAACGAGGATCACTCACCACTCCTGGAGCGGGAGGAGCAAGTGGCCCAGTACCTCTCGTTCTTCTGCCAGTACGTGTGGGGAGACAGCGGAGCTTTCCGCGTTGTGGGTGACGAGGTTCGTGTTCAACCTCTTCCACCTGATGACCCGACCGTGAACGAGGCGTCTGCGGTCTTTGGTCGGCAACCCGGTGACGGTTCATGGCTGGCGGTAGCCGAGGTCGAATACG
Organism: uncultured Actinomycetes bacterium; assembly: GCA_963736295.1. Lineage (GTDB taxonomy): Bacteria > Actinomycetota > Thermoleophilia > Gaiellales > Gaiellaceae > GMQP-bins7. Next base: position 1,112,988 of record CAVTOH010000004.1, on the reverse strand, counting down.
GGACTGACCTGTACCGAGCCACATTCGTGGTCGACTCTTCGGGCGATGTCGCAATGATTGCCGACGACGCTCTCGGCCAGGGCCGAGGGCCGGAGGTCATCTACGACCCTCCAGTGCGTCGGATACGTATCGAGTCTGAGCACGACGACGATACGTGGCCTGTGCCGTCACCATCCGGGTTCGCCTTCGTCTCCGACGAAGCCAACCCCGAGTGGACTGACGTACAACGCGCACTTCGTCGCAATGCCAAGGAGCAGACGAGACTGTCGATCGACCTGAGCGCCACGCCGTCGATCGATCTACGGGGACTGCGAGTTGCGAGTCTGAGCGACGGCGAGGGCAAGAATTGGAACCTGAGCGAAGATACTGCGAGTTGGAGTGCAGGCCCGAAGTTATGGCTGCGGCTCGGCGGATTTGAGTACGGCCGGATCGAACGTCTCCCTCCAGCCGCCATTCGTGGCGCGAACCCCCAGCAGCGCATCGACCGGCGAGTCGAGTTTGGAGAGACGGCCCGACAGGACGACGCTACGTACGGTGGCGGCGAAGCCGATCGATCGGAAGCCGGCGAAGCACTGACACCCGAAGAGCTAGTTGCCTACCGTCGCAGTTGGCTTAGGGCGCAGTACAGGACCTATCCACCAGACGACATCGAATACCGCGCGCAGCCATACCAACAACTTGCTCGGGTGTGGCGAGCCGCGGGGCAGTTTGCAGAAGCGGACGCCATCGCACACGACAAGCTCGAGCTCGAGAAGGTGTTGTTGGTCAAGACGAACCTGACGTTCACACAGCAAATCCGAAACAGCGTCTCACGGTCCTTGTGGCGGTTGGCTCGACTCTTCTTCGGTTTCTTTCTCAACCCCTGGCGGGCATTTGCGTGGTTCGCCGCCCTCTGGCTCGTCGGGGTCGTGGGGATGTTCGTCTTTTCGGGAGTGCTCAAGATCGACGCGTCGGCAGTGGCCACCGTTGTGGCGAGTGATGGTGGTATCGAGCGCGTCGTGGTCGAAGAGCAGGCAATCGCGGAACCGCGTGAGGAGGTTCCCTGTGGCGATCACATCAGCAAGCTCGCGTATCCGCTCGACGTCATGCTCCCGTTGATCGACCTGCGCCAGGAATCGCGCTGCCAACTCTCGAGACAAGGTCACTGGCTCGTCTTCGACTGGGCCTTTGTAAAGAGCCTGTATGCGGTGATTGGCTGGATCATGTTGTCTGGGTTCATCATCACTCTCTCAGGCGTCATGCGCCGGCGGATCGAGGGGTGACGCGATTCCCGTCGAATGTCGCCCGCCCGGCGACATGAACAGGAGGCAGAGCTGTGACTGATTCCGAATCCCGTGCGGACGATGTGCGTTGGCCGCTCATGCACCTGAAGAAGAAAGGCGTTGACGACCCGAACATCGATCTGCTCCTGGCTCTCCAGGGTGTCGAGGCAGCTTTGGAAGCCGGCGCCGACAAGGACATCACCGCGGAGCGGGTACTCGGAACGTACGAAGCCGATCTGGAAGACTTCGATCTCTCCGACGCCTTGGACTATTCGACCGCAGAATTCGTTGAGCGGTCGGAACACAGGATCGCTTGGATGAAACGAAGCGGCCGGCTCATCAAGGAGATGGCCGAGGGAACGGATGCGGGCGATGCGCGTGGAGAGGATTGACTCCGCCTGCTAGTCCCGTTCGCGCGCTCCGTGTCTAGTCGTGAGCCGATCGGGCAGCTCCCGCTTGCTGCACTGCGCTAGCTCTGGTCGCGCCGCCAGACCGTCTTGTCCGGGAGGAGCCTTCGCAGCAGCAACGACACGGCGACGGGGGACACGAAGAAGCCGAAGACGCCGAGGAAGATCCCCCACCCGATTGCACCCGCGTTGATGACGAGCGTCGCGAGGACGATCACGCCGATCCACCAGACGACGAAGGCGCCGAGCTGGACGAGGCACGAGCTGCTGCGACGGATGTGTCGCTTCGTGGCGCCGCAGAACGCGCACACAGTTGCGCCGTCGGGCAGGGCGTTGCCGCAGTGAGGGCAGTGCATCGTTCCTCCGTTCGCCTGGCGAGACGATGATCTAGGAAAGTCCGCTACGGCGTATCGGGCACAGCGGATCCGGCTCGCGAAGCTCGTGGCTCGACGACGTGGTCGAGCCAGCGCGTGAACAGGCCGGTCTGCATGCTCGGCCATCGTCTCTCCCCCGACCTCGAGCTGCGCGATCAGCCGCTCGAGCGCTCCGGGACCAAGCACGCGCTCGAGCGACTCGGCGTACTCGGGCACGCTCGGCCCACTCCCTCGCCATGTCGGGGGAGACCTCGATGTGGAACTGGATGCCGTACGCGCGGCGCGCACGAAACGCCTGATTCGGGTACGCAGGCGAGCCGGCGAGCCGCACAGCGCCTGGCGGGAGGTCGAACGTGTCGCCGTGCCACTGGAGGGTCGGGAGCTCGTCCGGGAGTGAGCCGAACACCGGATCGCTCCGTCCTTCCTCCGTGAGGGTGACCGGAGAGGATGCCGACCTCCGGAGCCGGACCCGGGTACACGCGCGCGCCGAGGCTCGCCGCCAGCAGCTGGACGCCGAGGCAGACGCCCCAGAAAGGTGTTCCCGCCTCGACCGCCTCCGCGATCAGCCGCTTCTCATCCGTGAGCCACGGCAGCGTCTCGTCGTCGCCCGCGCTCATCGGCCCGCCCATGGCGACGATCGCGTCGAACTCGCGCCAGTCGGGAAGCGCGTCGCCCTCGTCGAGCTCGATCCGCTCGAGCTCGACCCCGCGTTCGCGCAGCACGTCCTCGTACGTCCCCGGCGGCTCGCAGGCGATGTGCTGGAGGACGAGCGCTCTCAGCGCCACGGGATCTCGAAGCTTGTGAGCTCGGCGTCGCGGGGCAGGCCGTCGGTCGGAACCTCGTCGTAGTCGCCCGCCTGGTGCGTGTACCAGTGAGCGGCGACCTGTAGGCCGGTCGGGCGATCGAGTGTCCCTGCGGCGATGCTGACCCGCTCTCCCCCCGCTGGCTTCCAGAAGAGGCTCGAGCCGCACTCGCCGCAGAACCCGCGCATGGCCTGACGATCGCTGTGCGGGCTTGCCACCCAGCGCACGGCGCTCTCGTTCTCGATCGTGAGGTCCTCGCGACGCACGGCGCTGAACGCCCCGACGTATCCGCCCCAGCGCCGGCACTCCTCGCAGTGGCAGAGAAGGATGTCGCGCAGCGGCCCGCTAACCTCGTAGGTCACGGCCCCGCAGAGGCAACGGCCAGTGGCGCGGGGAGACTTCATCGAGTCTCGCCCGCTGCCGATGGAGCTCTCAGCGAGCGCATGACGAACATCGTATTGCGACACCGACGCCGGCCCGAACTGCTTCACTGCGAGCGATGACGCGGCGTGTTCTCGGATACTTCGTGCTCGCCACGGCGCTGGCATTGCTGACGGGCTGCGGCGGAAGCGGCGGCTCGCAGGAGGCCGGTGCTGAGGGTGCGCGCCTCTTCAACGAGTCCGGGTGCGCGGGGTGCCACACGCTGACCGCCGCCGGGGCACGCGCGCGCGTCGGTCCGGACCTCGACGCCGCGAAGCCGACCTACGCAGACGTGTCGGAACAGGTTCGGAGCGGCGGCTCCGGCATGCCGGCCTTCGCCGACGAGCTGACCGATCAGCAGATCGCCGAGATCGCGACGTACGTCTCCACGGTGGCGAGCGGCGTGCCCGACTCCTCGAGCGCTTCCACGGCCGCCGAGTTCAAGCCGGACAAGACGAAGCTCGCGGACTGCAAGGGCAGCTTCTCGTGCCTCGAGCAGGCGTTCGGAAACCTCGCCTACGAGCAGGGGCCGAAGCCTGCGCTGGACGAGTTCGACCGCCGCATCGCAGCGGACCCGGAGATCGAGCGGAACTGCCACCGCATCGCGCACAAGATCGGCGCAGCCGCTCTCGTGCACTACGAGGGCGGCGTCGGCAAGGCCTTTGCCGACGGCAGGGCGAGCTGCTGGTCGGGCTACTACCACGGCATCCTCGAGCGCGCCTACGCGGGAGTCGACGCCGACCGTCTGGGCCCGATCTCGCGCAAGCTCTGCTCCGACCCGGATGTCCGTCGCACCGCGTTCATCGCGTACCAGTGCGTCCACGGGCTGGGGCACGGGCTCATGATCTTCACGGGCTACGACCTGCCGAAGTCCCTCGGGGTCTGCGACAAGCTCGCGACCTCCTGGGATCAGACTTCGTGCACGGGCGGCGTGTTCATGGAGAACATCTCGTCGTCCTACGGCATCACGTCGAAGTGGCTGCGCGACGACGATCCGATTTACCCGTGCCAGACCGTTGCCGAGCGCCACAAGCTCTACTGCTACCTGATGGTGACGTCGCGCATCCTCCCGCTCGTCGGCTGGGACTTTGCCGAGGCGGCGAAGATCTGTCTCGAGAGCGACGAGGCCTGGATCGCGACCTGCTACCAGTCGCTCGGCCGGGATGCATCCGGGCAGACGCGCGGTGACATAGCGCGGATCCTCGAGATCTGCGACGAGGCCGGGGACATGGCAACGGAGTGCGTCTACGGAGCATCCCGGGACCTGTCGGCCAACGACAGCGGGCCTGCTCGCTCGGCGAAGTTGTGCGCGAAGGCCGCGCAGGCGCATCGGGACTATTGCTTCTACGGGATCGGCTCGATTCTGGGCGGTCTGTACGCGACCGAGCCAGCGAAGCGCAAGGCCTGCGACGCCGTGTCGGCCCTCCCGGCCCCGCGCGCATCCTGCCGGCGGGGCGCCGGGCTACCGACCTAGTCGCTACTCGGCAACGGTCGCGATCGAGCGGAGCTGTGCAAGCTCCTGCTGCCTCCAGCGCTCGGTGCCCTCGAGCTCGTTGAACGTGAAGACGTGAAAGCCGCCAACGTTCGGCCGGGCCACGCCGAGGTTGTCTTCGAGTCCCCGAACGAGCGGACCCGGGTCGAAGTCGCCGCCGAGCGTGCGCTTGAGCCAGCCTCCGTGCGTGCGCAGAAAGCGGAGCGAGTCGCCGACTCCTATCCGAGCGGATATACGAATGAGCTTCGTGCGCGAGACAGGCCCCGGAAGCCCGATGTAAATCGGTAGCCGGGTTCCTCGCTCCCACACCGCCCCCACCCACGCCGCCGTCACCTGGGGGTCGAAGCAGATCTGGCTGACGATGTACGTCGCGAACTCCTCCTTCTCGAACATCGACCTGATCGTCGCCTCGTCCGTGATGAAGGCATGACTCTCGGGGTACCCGGTGATCCCCACGTCTCGAAACGGTTGACCGAGCTCCGCGAGTGCCTTGAGTAGCGGCAGCGATCCTTCGAACTCGCCCACGGGCTCTTCCGCGTCGCCGGCCATGACGAGCACGTCGCTCGCCCCGGCCGCCCGCAGGCGTTCCACGACCTCGGCGAGATGACCGCGGTCCCGCACGTGCCGTGCTGCGAGGTGCGGCACGACGTCGTAGCCGTGTTCGGCGATCCGCTCCGAGAGCTCGAGCGTGGGCTCGAGCCCCTTCTTCGGCGACGTCGTGACGGTCACCTTGACGTCGGTCGGGACGTGCGCGAGCACGGCCTCCTCGGCGCCCGCGAGCGGGATCACCTCGTAGCGGGGCCGCGCGAGGAGCTCGACCAGCCAGCTCGTTGACGCTCGGTCAGTCGACGTTCGACGCCTCCGCCTGCGCGCCGATCGCGACCTCCTGCTTCGGGGTGTCCTTCTTCGGGTCGATGAACGGCTTCCGCACGACGATGGCGGACTGACGACCGCTCGGCGCATCGACCTCGAGCTCGGTTCCGAACTCCGTGAGCGCGATCGGGAGCATCGCGTACCCGATGTTCTTCTCGAGGCGAGGGGAGTAGCACGACGACGTGATCTGGCCGACCGGCTTCCCGTCCTTCGAGACCTGGAAGTAGTCGATCATGGAGCTGTCGTTGTAGCTTCCGAGCCCTGGCCCGTCGATCTCGACGCCGACGAGCTTGCGGGAGACACCCTCCGCCTTGATCTTCTTGAGCGCTTCCTTGCCGATGAAGTCGGCGTCCTGCTCGAGGTCGACCATCCACTCGTAGCCCATCTCGACCTCGTACGGGTTCGTGTCGAACCACATGTCGCAGCCCAGCGCGAGGATGCCTGCCTCGATGCGCTTGATGTGACAGGGGCCGATCACCGTGAGCCCGTGCGGCTCGCCGGCGGCGAGCACGGCATCCCAGAGCCGCACGCCGTCCCGGCTCGCGTTGTTCAAGTAGATCTCGTAGCCGAGCTCGCCGGTGTAGCCGGTCCGGGACACGACGACGTTCATCCCGTCCAGCTCGTACTCGCGCATGAAGTAGTAGGGAATCTCGACGATGCTCTCGCCGAAGAGGTCGACCAGCACGTCCTTCGACTTCGGGCCCTGCACCTGGAGCGGGCCGACGTCCGGCTCCGTGATTTCGACGTCGAGGCCGGCGTTGTAGGCGACACCCTGAGCCCACAGGAGGATGTCGCTGTCGGCGAGCGAGAGCCAGAAGCGGTTCTCCTCGAGCCGGAGCAACACCGGGTCGTTGAGGATGCCGCCGTGCGCGGAGGTCACGAACACGTACTTGCACTGGCCGACCTCGCACTTCGTGAGGTCGCGCGGGACGAGCATGTTCGTGAACGTGAAGGCATCCGGGCCCGAGATCTCGACCTGGCGCTCGACGCCGACGTCCCAGAGGGTGACGCCGTTCAGGAGCTGCCAGTACTCCTCGACGGGATCGCCGTAGTGGCGGGGGTGGTACATGTGGTTGTAGAAGCTGTACAGCTGGACTCCATGGCGGCGTGACGCGTAGAAGTACGGCGACCGCCGGATCCGCGAGTACAGAAGGACGCCTGGGTTCTCGACGATTTCGCTCAACGCGGGTTCCCTCCTCGGCTTCGCTCCGGTATGTTCCGTATCGTGGAACTGTGCTGCATCATGAGAGAGATTAGTCGAGTCGCGCAAGCGGTGCAATGGTCCAGTCGCTAGAGCGGGCGTTCGCGATCCTCGCGGCGGTCGCAGACCGGCCGGCCGGCGTGACCGCGCTTTCCGAGCGCCTTGACCTGCCGAAGAGCACCGTCGCGCGGCTCCTCTCTTCGCTCGAAGCGCTCGGCGCCGTGGAGCGCCTGGACCGCCGCCGCTGGCGGGTCGGTCCCGGCATCGAGGCGCTGGCGGGGAGCGCGCCGCTCGAGCGGAGCCTCGTCTCGCTCGCGAGGCCGGAGCTCCAGCGGCTCGTCGCGTCGCTCGGAGAGGACGCGGGCCTCGGCCTGCCCGACGGCCACGACATCCACTACGTGGTCCAGGTCGAGTGCGACCACCCGGTCCAGATTCGCGACTGGACCGGAACACGCGCGCCGCTCCACGCCGTGCCGTCGGGCCTCGTGCTCCTTGCCGACTGGCCGGGCGACGCCATCGCCGCATACGTGGCGAACGGCCTCACCGCGTTGACTCCGCAGACCGTCGTTGACCCGGAGCAGCTGCGCACACGGCTCGAGGACGTCGCGCGGAGCGGCTACGCTTGGGGGCTCGAGGAGTACGCGGAAGGCATCAACTCCGTCGCGGCGCCCGTGCGCGACCCACGCGGTCACGCGATTGCGGCGATCCACGTCCATGGCCCCGCGTACCGGTTCCCGGCCCACGGCAGCGAGCAGAGCGCACACCGCCGAGGTCGTGGCCGCAGGCGCGGCGGTCAGCCGCCTCCTCGCGCGCGAGTAGCGCATCGCCTACGGCACGATGGCTTGCGCGACCAGGCGACCCGTGAGACTCACGTGGAACCCGATGCGCCACAGGACAGCGTCCGGGTCCCTCACTGCAACGAGCAGCTCGAGCTTCACGGACGTCGCTGGAGCCGGTTGCTGCACCGCAAACGTGTCCACCGCGTGTCCGGCGTTGTTCGAGATCCCGGTGTCGTCGACGGAGTTGAGCGAAGCGATCGGCGCCCACTGATCCATCCGGAAGGCCCAGAACGTGTTCGGGCCCGGGGCGAGGGGCCGCAACCTGTTGATCGACGGCACGAGATCCAGGTCGAGTAGCACGTGGTCGCGCCGCCACGTCTCCGACGTGCCCCAGAACCCGACCGGGTCCCAGGGACGACCCGCAGCTTCGGCGGCCTCACGAGACTCGTTCGGCAGCAGCAGGACTCCGCTCCGGACGATGCTGTGCCTGTCATCTCCGAGCGATGTCGCGATGAAGTGGCGGGAGACGAAGAACTTCGGAAACGCGCGTTCATCGATCGAGATCGGCATGTCGCCTCCTTGGGTCGTTGCGCGAAGAGGGCGAGGTCGAGCCACGATACTGAACCTCTGCGGAGCTCCCCGCAGGCACACCCGCGGTGCCTCTTGTAGTGTCGGCCGGTCGGCAGGTGCCATTTGCCGCAAGGCAAGGAAGGGGAGAGACGATGAAGAGACGAATTCTGCTCGTCGTGGGACTCGTCGCCGCGGCCGCGCTGGCCGTCGTGATGACACCGTCCGCCGCGACGCCGACGGGTCCGGACAAGCCCTCGAGAGTTCTGTTGATCGTTCTCGACGGTATGCGCAGCGACTACCTCGACCGCTTCGACCTCCCGAACCTGGAAGCGCTTCGTGACGGAGGCGTGAGCTTCCCGAACAGCCAGGTCGGCTACATGTCGTCGATCACGGTGATCAGCCACAACGTGATCACGAGCGGCCAGCTTCCGAAGAACCAGGGCTGGGCCGACGAGATCTACCGGGACGTCGACAACGTCCTCGGAGGCGGGGCAGGTTCGCTCTACGTCATGTCGAGCGCGGCCTGTGGCGACTTCGACCTGCTCACGCGTGCCGGCGGCTATCCGAAGCTCGAGGACTATCTGGGCACGCTCGAGGCCGACGGTGACGCCCGGTTCGTTTCCATCGCCCAGAAGGATCGTTCAGCGTGCGGTGTCGGACAGCCCGCAGACGCGAACGACTCCATCATCGGAATGGCTCGGCTGGGCAGCCCGGGGATCTCCTGCGACGGCGGCCCGCTCCATCGCTACAGGTTCCCGCGCGGGGTCAACGTCCCTGCGTCGATGGCAGCGGCTTGCAGCCGGTACTACGTCGACTCGACGACCGACTACGGCACCAACACGACGTCGCCGGCGCTGCTCTACCCGCTGGACGGCAATCGCTTCGTCCCCGGGTTCGATGCGGCCCGGCTCGGCGGCGACATCTGGTCCGTCGACGCGGCGATCGAGATGATGCAGGCCGACTTCCTCGATGCCGACGCGGACGACTGGAGCGGGCTGTTCGTCGGTCTCGGCGGCCCGGACAAGATGGCCCACATGTGGGGCCCGAACGACGCTGTCACCGGCCCTCCGGGATCGGTCGACAACATGATCCACCTCCCCGGCGAGCTGAAGCTGGCGGACCAGCAGGTCGGGCGGCTGCTCGACGAGCTCGACGCGGAGGGGCTCCTCGACGAGACGCTGATCGTGGTCACCGCCGATCACGGGATGACCGATGCCAAGCGGTTCCACGGCAACACCGGTCCCCCGATCGACGGGGGCAACTTCAACTGGTACTACGGCGCCGAGACAGGCACGCGAGCGGACGAGTCGTACCTGAACCCGAGCCCCGCGATCGCCGCTCTCGCCAGCAGGATCGGCAGCAACCTCGCGTTCTCGTACCAGGACACGCATGTCGCCGTGTGGCTCAAGAGCCGATCTCAGCAGGAGAGGAAGGCGGCGGCGGACGCGATGCGCGACCTGCCGGACGCCATCGCCGCGTTCCATCTGAACAAGACCGATAGCGCCTATACCCGCGAGTGGGTCTCGTCGTCGATGACGGCTGACGAGCGGCGCTGGTTCAACCGCAACGGCAAGCACCTGCTGAACACGATGGCCGCGTCGAACGGGCCCGATGCCGTGGCCCTACTCGCGAACGACGTCACCTACAGCGTCCAGGGCGACCACGGCGGACACCAGGCCGACAACCAGATGATCCCGATCATGTTCTCGTGGCCGGGGCTCGAGGCCGGCGAGCGGCTTTCGACGCCGATCGGGAACGTCGACATCCTGCCGACGATCCTCAAGGTGCTCGGCATCGCTCCGACGCACTCGCTCGACGGAAACGCGGTGCGGTTGCCGCGCGACGACGACTGACCTGCTCGGCCGGCGACGCGCGATTTCGAGCGCGCCGCCGGCCGGCTCGGTTCGCGCCTCGGCGACCGACGGCCTATAACCCGAGCGTGGGCAGTTACCCTCGTCGAGTGTCCAGAGTGCCGAAGATGTTTCTCGCGCGTGCGTTCGCGCTGGCAGTGGTGCTCGTGGCAGCGGGCTGCGGTGGGGGTGAAGGCACGCAAGGTGCCGGCTCCCAGGGCGCCTCGCTCTTCAACGAGGTGGGCTGCGCGGGCTGCCACACGCTGACCGCAGCCGGAGCGCGCGCCCGGGTCGGTCCAGACCTCGACGTGGCCGCTGCGACGTATGCCGAGGTCGCGGAGCAGGTTCGGAACGGAGGCTCGGGCATGCCTGCCTTCGCCGACCGCCTCTCGGACGAGGAGATCGCCGCGCTCGCGACATTCGTCTCGAGCGCCGCAAGCGGGACGGACAACCCGAGCGCATCCACGGCAGCCGAGTTCAAGCTCGACGAGACGCGGCTCCGGGATTGCAAGGGGAGCTTCTCCTGCCTGGAGCAGGCCTTCGGGAACCTCGCGTACGAGAAGGGGCCGAAGCTGGCGCTCACGGAATTCGACCGGCGCATTGCGGCGAATCCCCAGATCGAGGCCAACTGCCATCGGATCGCACACAAGATCGGGGCAGGCGCCCTCGTCCACTTCGAGGGCGAGGTCGGTAAGGCGTTCGCTGCCGGCTCGGGAAGCTGCTGGTCGGGCTACTACCACGGGATCCTCGAGCGGGCCTTTGCCGGAGTGGACGCTTCGGAGCTCGCTCCGGTCTCCCGACGCCTCTGCGACGACGAGGACGTCCGGCGCACCGAGTTCATCGCGTACCAGTGCGTCCACGGCCTCGGGCACGGACTGATGATCTACACGGGATATCACCTTCCGAAGTCGCTCGCGATCTGCGATCGACAGGTCACGGAATGGGATCAGACGGCGTGCGCCAGCGGGGTGTTCATGGAGAACATCTCCTCGTCCTACGGCATCACGTCCGCGTGGCTGCGCGACGACGATCCGCTGTACCCCTGTCCGACGGTGGCGGAGCGACACAAGCTGTTCTGCTACCTGATGGTGACGTCCCGAATCCTCGACGTGGAGAACTACGACTTCGCCAAGACGGCCGACTGGTGCCGGCGCGCCGAGGAGGGGTGGGTCGCGACCTGTTACCAGTCCCTCGGACGCGATGCGTCGGGCAGCACGCGAGGAGACGCCGCTCGTATCGTCGAGATCTGCGCTCGGGGCGGAGACATGGCACGCGAGTGCGTCTACGGCGCAGCACGTGACCTGACGGCCCAGGACAGCGGTCCCGGACGGTCGTCGACCCTGTGCGAGAAAGCCTCACAAGAGCTTCGGGGCTACTGCTACGAAGGGATCGGGACCATCCTCGGCGACATGTTCGCGACCGAGGCAGAGAGGCGCACGGCGTGCGACGGAGCGTCGCCGCGGCCCGCCGCGAGAGCGGCCTGCCGACGAGGCGCAGGGCTCACGTAGCGGGCGGCGGTCTCACACCGGACGGTGCCGGTGGTACGTGACCGTCTCGGGCGGTAGCGGAGTCGCGCCGAGGACGAGATCCGCGGCCTTCTCCGCGATCATCATCACGGGCGCATAGATGTTTGCGTTCGTGACGTAGGGCATCACGGACGCGTCAACGACGCGCAGGCCGTCGAGGCCGCGGACGCGGAGCGTCTCGGGGTCGACGACGGCGAGCTCGTCCACTCCCATGCGGCACGTGCACGAGGGGTGCAGAGCGGTCTCCGCGTCGTCGGCGACCCAGTCGAGGATCTGTTCGTCGGTCTCGACCTCGGGCCCGGGGGAGATCTCGCCCGCGTCGTACTCGGCGAACGCGGGCTGCCCGAGGATGTTCCTCGCGCACGCGACGGCCTCTACCCACTCGCGGCGGTCCTGCTCGGTCGAGAGGTAGTTGAAGCGGAGTGCCGGGTGGGCGCGCGGGTCGGTCGACGTGATCCTCACCGAGCCCCGCGCGTCGGAGTTCATCGGGCCGACGTGCACCTGGTAGCCGTGACCTCCGGCCGGCTGCGTTCCGTCGTAGCGGATCGCGAGCGGCAGGAAGTGGAACATGAGGTTCGGGTACTCGACGTCGTCGTTCGAGCGGACGAAGCCGCCCGCCTCGAAGTGGTTCGTCGCACCGGGGCCGTCCCGGAAGAAGAGCCAGCGGAAGCCGACCCATGGACGGTTGCGCCACTTCATCGCCGGCGCGACCGAGATCGGCTGCGTGCAGGCGTGCTGCACGTACACCTCGAGGTGGTCCTGGAGGTTCTCGCCGACGCCCGGGAGGTCGTGCACGACGGTGACGCCGACGGACTCGAGGTGCTCTCTCGCACCGACGCCCGACAGCTGGAGGAGCTGCGGCGAGTTGATGGCGCCGCCGCAGAGGACCACCTCGCCGGCGCTCACGCGCTCGAAGCCGCCGGCCTTCGCGAGCTCGACGCCGACTGCCCGCGTTCCCTCGAAGAGGACGCGGGTGACGAGCGCCTTGCAGACGACCTCGAGGTTGGGCCGCTTGCTCACGGGATGCAGGTACGCCCTGGCCGCGCTCAAGCGGCGCGCTCGGTGGATGTTGCGGTCGAAGCGCGCGAAGCCCTCCTGGCTATACCCGTTCACGTCTCCCGTCAGCTCGTAGCCGGCCTGCTGGACAGCCTCGAAGAACGCGCCGAAGAGCGGGTTTGTCGCCGGCCCGCGCTCGACCACGAGCGGCCCGTCCGCACCGCGGTACTCGTCTGCGCCCTCGACGCACGTCTCCATGCGCTTGAAGTACGGGAGGCAGTGCGCGTAGTCCCACTGCTCGAGCCCCGGTTCGGCCGCCCACTTCTCGAAGTCGAGCGCGTTCCCGCGCTGGAAGATCATCCCGTTGATCGAGCTCGACCCGCCGAGCACCTTCCCGCGCGCGTGCGCGACGCGGCGCCCGTGCATGGACGGCTCCGGCTCCGACGCGAAGCACCAGTCGTAGCGCTTCGAGCCGATGGGGAAGGAGAGCGCCGCAGGCATGTGGATGTACATGTCCCAGAGCGAGTCGGGACGTCCTGCCTCGACCACGAGCACGTTCGTCGCGGGATCGGCGCTCAGTCGGTTCGCGAGGACGCAGCCCGCAGAGCCGCCGCCGACGATGACGAAGTCGTACGCGTCCCTCATCGGCGCTCGAGCGCCTCGACGAGCAGCGTCGAGACATCGGCGACGCGCAGGTCGCGGCCGGTCTGGCGGACCCCGTCGTCGAGCATGATCGTGCAGAACGGGCAGGCAACGGCGAGTGTCTCCGCTCCGGTCTCGGCCGCCTCGCGTACGCGCTCCTCGTTGATCGCGGACCCGCGCTCCTCGAGCCACATGTGCGCCCCGCCGGCGCCACAGCAGAACGTCCGTTTTCCGCTCCGCTCCATCTCGACCGGCTGCCCGGCCGCGGCGACCAGCTCTCGAGGGGCGGAGACGACGTCGTTGTGACGGGCGAGGTAGCACGAGTCGTGGTACGTGATCTTCGTCTCGCCCGCTGCCGGGGCGAGCCGCCCGTCGCGGACGAGCTCCGCGAGCAGCTCCGTGTGATGGAGCACCTCGTAGCGGCCACCGAAGTCCGGGTACTCGTTCGCCAGCGTGTTGAAGCAGTGCGGGCAGCTCGCCACGATCTTCGTCGCGCCCGCCTCGTTCAGCGTCGTGACGTTCTGCTCGGCGAACGCCTGGAACACGTACTCGTTTCCCATCCGCCGCGCGGGATCGCCGGTGCACGACTCCCGCGGACCGAGGATCGCGACGTCCAGCCCGGCGGCGAGCAGGAGCTTCACCGTCGACCGGGCGGCCAGCCGTGCACGCTCGTCGTACGAGGCCGCACAGCCGACCCAGTACAGGACCTCGGGCGGCGGATCTCCCGGCTCGAGCACCCGGACATCGAGCCCGTCGGCCCACGCCGCGCGCTCTCCCTGCGGCTTCCCCCACGGATTCGAGCTGCGCTCGACGTCCCGCAGCATGGGCTCAGCTTCCGCGGGGAAGCGCGATTCGACCATGACGAGATGCCGGCGCAGGTCGACGATGTGATCCACGTGCTCGATTGCGACCGGGCACTCGTGCACGCACGCGCCGCAGGTGACGCAGTCCCAGACCACCTCGTCGGTGACGGCGTTCGGGACGAGCGCCGTCGGCTCGAAGCCCGGGTCGGAGAGCACCTTCGGCCCCTCCGCGAAGACGTGGTCGCGCAGATCCATGACGAGGAGCTTCGGCGAGAGCTTCTTGCCGGTGGCGTAGGCGGGGCAGACGTCCTGGCAGCGGCCGCACTCGGTGCACGACATCGTGTCGAGGATCCCCTTCCACGTGAGGTCGGGCACCGTCCCGGCTCCGAAGCGGAGCTCGTCGTCCGGACCGTCGAAGCGAAGCGGCTCGAGCCGCCCGCGCGCGCGTGTTCGCGTGAAGAAGACGTTGAAGCCGGCGGTCGCGATGTGCAGGTGCTTGGAGTAGGGGAGGTAGACGAGGAAGGAGAGGATGAGGAGCACGTGCGTCCAGACGAAGACGCGCTCGAGCACCTCGGTCGTCGTGCTGTCGGAGAAGAGGCCCGACAGCGCTTCGGAGACGGGCGACCACTCGTTCGGCCACGGGTTCTGGCCGAGCGCGATCAGCGTGGCGTGCCAGAGCAGTAGCGTGGCCACGATCCCGGTGATGAGCCCGAGGATGAGGTCGGCCTCGCGCAGGTGGCTCCCCTCGAACCGCTTCGGCCGCTGGACCTTGCGGATCCAGAACGCGGTCGCGACGCCTACGAGCACCAGGCAGCAGAAGAGATCGACGAGGAACGCGAACCAGCCCTGCTGCTCGAGCCATGGGAGCGGCGCGTCGTCTGGCAGTCCGGGCTCTCGGTCGATGACGTGGATCGCCGCGATGAGGATCGTCGGGAAGAGCACGAGGAAGCCCCAGAAGATGAGCGCGTGCATGACGCCGGGGACGAGCCGCTGGAGGAGCTTGCGCTGGCCGAGGACGATGACCGCCTCGTTCTCCACGCGTTTCGGAACATCGTCGAAGCGCTCGAGCGGAGCGCCCATGCGGACGAGTCGCCAGAGCAGGAGCGCACGTCTCGAGAAGAGCACCAGCGCGACGGCCGCGACCGCCGCGAAGGCGAGCGCGGACACCGCGACGTCTATGACCGCTCTGCCTTTCTCTGCTGGATCTTTCTCAGCTCGGCCGAGATCGCCGGCACGACCTCGTGCAGGTCGCCGATGACCGCATAGTCGGCGCTAGCCAGGATCGGCGCGTCCGGGTCGGTGTTGACCGCGAGGATCGACTTCGCGCCCTTGCAGCCGGCCATGTGCTGCGTCGCGCCGCTGATGCCACACGCGATGTAGATGTCCGGCGCGATCTTCGTGCCCGTCTGGCCGACCTGGTCCGTATGCGGCCGCCAGCCCGCCATGGTCACCGCCCGGGAGCAGCCGACGGCGCCTTCGAGAAGCCCCGCGAGCTCCTCGATGATCCCGAAGCCCTCTGCGGAGCCGGCGCCGCGTCCGCACGAGACGACGACCTTTGCATCCGCGAGCGAGACGCCCCCCGTTTGGGCCTGGGCGCGCTCGGAAACCCGGACGACGAGGTCGGAGTCGGCAAGCACCGGCGTGAAGGACTCGACCGCCGCCTCGTGCGCATCCGCCACCGTGTCTGCGGAGACGACGTGCGGGGCCACCGTCAGCACCGCCGGGGTGCCGTGCACGTCTGCCGCCTCGAGAAGGCTGCCGCCCCAGCGCAGTCGCGTGACGCGGAGTGGGTCGCCGGGCGTCGCCTCCGTGCAGTTCGCCGCGAACGGGAGGTCGAGGATCGCGCCGACGTGCGCGAGCACCTCGTTCCCGCGCTCGCTTCCGGCGGCGAGGACAGCGATCGGCCCGATGCGCTCGACCAGCTCCACGGCTGCTCGGGCGATCGCGACCGGCGCGTAGGCGTCGAACACATCGTGTTCCGCGACGTGCAGCGTCGAGACGCCGTGCTCCGCGAGGTGCTCGTCGAGCCCTTGTGTCAAATTGACACTTGGGCTCACCACGAGCGCGTGGAGGTCGTTGCCGCCTGCCAGGGTGCGGGCGAACGCGAGCGCCTGGAGCGAGAGCTCGTCCACTCCGTCGGAGTCGCGCTCGACGACAACGACCACGGCCATCAGGCGACGCCGATCCGTTGCAAGACCTCGAGCACCCGCGGAGCCGCCTCGGGCCCGTGGCCGAGGATCTCGGCCTCCTTCTTCGCCCCGGGCGGCGTGACCAGGCGGACCTTCTCGAGCCGCGGCGCGGGACGCGCGGGCGGGCTCGCTGCCACCGGCTTCCGCTGTGCGCGCATGCGGCCGGGGACCGACGGGTAGCGCGGGAAGTTCAGCCCCTCCTTCACCGTCACGACCGCAGGGAGCGGGAGGTCGAAGACGTCTCGTCCGCCCGGGACTTCCTGCTCGCAGCGGGCGCGTCCGTCGCGCACCGCGACTCCCTTGAGCCCGGTGGCGACGGGGAGGCCGAGCGCGTGCGCGACGCGGATCCCGACCTGGTACCCGCACGCGTCCGCCGACTCGTTGCCGAAGAACAGGAGGTCGAACTCGACGCCTGCAGCGCGTTCGGCCTCGATCGCCTGCACGATCGCGTTGGCAGTGGCCTGCGCGTCCCACTCCTCCGCATCCGTCACGAGGTGGATCGCGCGGTCGATGCCGAGCGCCATCGCGTCGCGGAGCTGCTCCTCCGCCTCGGGCTGCCCGAGAGTGAGGACGACCGACTCGCCGCCGTGTGCCTCGACCAGCCGCACCGCCTCCTCGACGCCGCACTCCTCGTGCGGCGAGATCGTGAAACCGAGGTGCTGCGTCGCAATCGCCTGCGCGTCCTCGGTCAGCACGATCTTCCCGCCGGTGAGCGGAACCCGCTTCACGCAGACGAGCACGTTCACGAGCGGATGCGTGTGTTCTCGGGATCGAAGACCGGCGTCGCACCGGCGACCGCGACGGTGACCGGGTAGCGCTCCCCGAGGTAGTCGACCGCGAGCTCGACGCCTGCCTCGGCGTGCTCCGGCGGCAGGTACGACATGAGGAGGTGCTTGCCGAGCGAAGGCCCGGCGCCGGCGCTCGTGACGTAGGAGCGCCGTCCTCTGCGATCGACGAGCGGGTCTCCGGCTCGGGTCAGGATCGGCTCGCGTCCGAGCGGATAGCGGGCGACACCTGACGACGACGTGTGGTCGTCGACCGTCAGCGTGCAGAGGATCGCTGCGGGCTCCTCGTCGCGATGCCGAAGGTAGGCCTCCTTGCCCACGAAGACCTGCTCCTTCACCTTGGGCGGCGACATGCCCGCCTCGACCACGGTGTACTCGCTCTCGAGCTCCGTGCCGTATGCGCGGTAGCACTTCTCGAGACGGCCGGTCGTGCCGTACACGCCGATGCCGGCCGGCACGGCGCCGTGCGCCTTACCGGCCTCCCAGACGATGTCCCACAGGCGTGCCCCCTGCTCGAGCGGCACGTAGAGCTCCCAACCGAGGTCGCCGACATACGAGATCCGGGACGCGAGGACGTGTAACGGCCCGACGTCGAGCGTCCGGCAGGTCGCGAACGGGAAGCCCTCGTGCGAGACGTCGTCGCTCGACACGCTCGCCAGGATGTCCCGCGCTCTCGGTCCCCAGAGGCCGAGGGTGCACCAGCCCGACGTGAGATCGGCGAGGTGGGCCCAGCCCTCGGCGGAGCCGTTCTCGGGAAGGTGGTCGCTGAGCCACTTGCGGTCGCACATACCGTGTGCGCCACCGGTAACGACGCGGAACTCCTCGTCGCCGAGCCGCATGATCGTCAGGTCGGACTTGAAGCCGCCGCCCGGGGACAACCATGGCGTATACACGACGCGACCGACCGGAACGTCGACCTGACGCATGGACACGCGCTGGAGCACGTCGAGCGCACCCGGCCCCGTGAGGTCGAAGATCGAGAAGGCCGAGAGGTCGAAGATCGCGGCACGGTCGCGCATGGCGAGGTGCTCGGCGTTCACGATCGGAGACCACCAGCGCGCGTCCCACTCGGCCTCGCGTCGCGCGACGCGGTCGCCGTACTCCTCGAGCAGCGGCGCGTTGGACTCGTACCACTGCGGCCGCTCCCAGCCCGCCGCCTCGAAGAACACGGCGCCGAGCTCGCGCTCCCTGGGGTTGAAGGGCGACAGGCGGATGTCCCGGTTCGACGCCCACTGCTCGGACGGGTGGACGATGCCGTAGGTCTTGTTGAAGCCCTCGGCGGTGCGCGCCTTGATGTGAGCACTCGTCCGGTGGTGCTCGTGAAAGCGGGCGACGTCCGAGGAGTGGAGGTCGATCTCGGATTCGCCGTGCACCATCCACTCCGCCATGCCCTTGCCGACGCCGGGGCCCTCCTTCACCCAGACGGCGGCAGCCGACCACAGGCCCTTCACCTCGGGCGTCTCGCCGAGCACCGGCATCCCGTCGGGCGTGAGGGAGAGGATCCCGTTGATCGCGTACTTGATGCCAACCGACTCGTCTCCGACGATCTCGGGCATGAGCTCGAGTGCGTGCTCGAGCTGGGGCGCGAAGTCCTCCTGCGTGAACGGGAACTCGGTCGGCGAGAGTGCCGCCTCCTCGACGGAAGGGAGATCCTCGGGCTCGTACAGGATCGGGCGGTGTGCGTACGAGCCGATCTCGAGCGACGTCCCGTCCTGGCGCTCGTACATGTTCGTGTCCATGTCACGGACGATCGGGAACTCGATGCTGCGCGACGCCTGCTCGAAACGGGGGACGGGGCCGATGTCGATCATCTGGTGAACGGCCGGTGTCAGCGGGATGCTCGCCCCTGCCATGCGGGCGAGCTTTGGGCTCCACACGCCGCAGGCGATGACGACGGTCTCGGTCTCGATCTCGCCCTCGGTCGTCCGGACGCGCGTTACTCGCCCGCGTTCGACATCGATTCCGAGCACCTCGACGCCGGCGGCGACGGTGAGCGCACCGTCCGCGGCCGCCTGCTCGCGCATCAGCGTTCCGGCGCGCAACGAGTCGACGACCCCGACCCTCGGCGTGTAGAAGCCGCCGAGGATCACGGTCTCGTCGAGGAAGGGGACGAGCTCCTTGACCTCTGCCGGTGTCACGAGCGAGACGGGCTCGATGCCCCAGGCGATCGCGGACGACACGCGGCGCGTCAGCTCCTGCATGCGCTCCTCGGTTCGCGCCACCTCGACTCCGCCCGACTCGGTGTACACCCCGAGCTCCTGGTACTGGCGGACGCTCTCGAGTGTGAGCGCGGTCATCTCCTTCGAGTGGTCGACCGGGAAGATGAAGTTCGACGCGTGGCCGGTGGAGCCGCCCGGGTTCGGCAGCGGTCCCTTCTCCAGCAGGACGAGGTCACTCCACCCGAGCCGGGCGAGGTGGTGAGCGACGCTCGAGCCGACGATTCCGGCGCCGATGACGACTGCCCTCGCTGAGGAAGGAAAGGTCGGCATCAGCCGCTTACATATATCAACCGACGGACACGGATATACCAGGTGTCTGACACCGAAGGCCGAGAAACCGCATGGTTGAGGGAAGCGGTGTCAGACACCGGCTTAGAGGACCCGCCGGATCGCTTCCTCGAAGCCCGCCACATGGCGACGCATCGCGTCCGCGGCGCGGTCGGGATCCCGGTCGCGGATCGCCTCGAGCAATTCGAGGTGCTCCTTCACCGCGTCTCCCAGCCGACTCACGCGGTCGAGCGCGAGGAACCAGATACGGAGCGTGAGCACGTAGTAGCCGTCGAGCGTCGTCTCGAGGAACGCGTTGTGCGCGCACCGGTACACGTGCCTGTGGATGCGCTGATCGAGGTCGATGAGACCTCGTTCGTCCGCTGCCGCGGTCACGGCCTTCAGCTCCTCGATCAGTGCCAGGGTCTCGTCACGATCCGCCTCGGTCGACCGCTCGGACGCGAGGCGAGCAGCAAAGCTCTCGAGCACACCGCGCACCTCCGAGAGCACGGCCAGGTCGAGCACGTTCACGTTCGAGACGAAGATGCCCCTCCGCGGGTAGACCGCGACGAGGCGCTCGCCCTCCAACCGCTGGAGCGCTTCCCGCACCGGAGTCCGCCCGACACTGAGCCGGTCCTGCAGCTCACGCTCGCTGACGATGGATCCCGGGGCGAGCTCGAGCGTCACGATCAGCTCGCGGATCGAGTAGTAGGCGCGGTCGCTCAGCGACTGAGCCTCGGCGGCTTCCGGCTGGTGCACGCGTAGCGGGGCTGTGCTCATCGGCGTTGGTGGGCACGGTCTTCCGCGCTCCTGCTCCGGAGCGCGGAAGACCTGACCCGGTTCAGCTCACTTCAGCCAGGCGTTGACCTTCTTGCGTTGGCTTTCACCCAGCGCTCTGCCGCCTTCTCCGGCTTCACCTTGTCGCCGGCGATCCACTTGGCGACGAGGTTCTGGTCGGCGTTCGACCACTGGAACTTCCTGAGCAACTTGACGGCCGGAGACCCGCTCTGGACGAACTCCTTGCTGAGCAGCTTGTTCGAGCGGTCGGCGGCGTACGCGCATCGGTACTTCTTGGTGCTACCGCCTGCGCTCGCGTCGTCCTGGCAGCCCTTGGGCGCGGCGGCAGCTTGACCTCGCCCAGGTTGAGGCTCGAGTTCAGGTACTGCGGCGTCCACCAGTAGAAGATGACGGGCTTGCGCTGCTTGTATCTGCTGGCTGAAGCGTGCGACTTCCGCAGGCTCCGCACCGACCGTCACGTGCTTGAAGTTCAAGCCGAGCAGCTCGATCAGCTCCTTGTCCTTCTGCACGTAGGACGGGTCGCCGCCGAGGAACATCCCTTGCGAGCCCGACTCCGCGGTCTTGAACACCGTCTCCTTGCCCTTGAGTCCTCGCCAGGTCTTGAACGCCGGGTTCTGCTTGAGCAGGTACTTGGGGATGAACCAGCCGATGTGGCCGACCAGGCCGTTCTTGCCGCACGAGGACGACCGACTTCTGCTTCGTGACGAACTGCTTGTACTGGTCGACGTGGTTCCAGTCTTCGAGCACGGCGTCGACCTTGCCGTCAGCCATCGCCTGGAAGACGGGGATCTCGGTGATCTTCGTGATCTTCACCGTGCAGCCAAGTCGCTTCTCGAGTACGTACTTCGCGACGTACGTGTTGGCGGTCGAGCCGGCCCAGGCCTGCTCGTTCAGGGTGACGGTTCCGCACGACTGGGCTCCGGAGCCCAGCGCGCTCCCCGACACGACGAGGCCGAGCACCGCCGCAAGCGACACGCCGACGAGCAGCGTGACCCGGGCTCTGACACCATGTAGACATCAAACCCTCCTTCTCGATCGATCTCTTCCTCACTCGAGACTCTCCTTCCGTGCTGTTCGTGACGCTTGTGTGACGCGGTCGAGCGCGATTCCCAGAGCGAGGATCGCGAGCGACGCCACCACGCCCTAGTCCGAACTCTCCTCGTTGCAGGCCCTTGAGCGACGAGGTACCCGAGGCCGCCCGAGCCGACCAGCCCGCCGATGACGACCACGGCGAGCACCATGATGATCCCCTGGTTGACGCCGAGCATGATGGCGTCCCCTGCGAGCGGGACCTTGACCTTCGCGAGCACCTGGCGGCGCGTCCCTCCGAACGCGCTTGCTGCCTCGACGGAGTCGGGTGCGACGTCCCGAACGCCTCGCTCGACGAGTCGCACCACCACCGGGAACGCGTACAGCACTCCCGCGACGATCCCAGGGACGTACGAGACTGGCATGAGGTAGATGAACGGGATGATGTAGACGAGCTGCGGAAGCGTCTGCAGCACGTCGTTCACCGGGCGAAGAACGCGTCGAGACCGTCTTGCTCTCCGCCGCCCATACGCCGAGCCCGACCCCGATGAGCAACGGCGAGCGCGGTCGCGACGAGGACCTGCGAGAACGTGTCCATCGCCGGCTCCCACATGCCCATGCACCCGATCGACACGAACATCGCGAGCGTCGTCAGCGCCGGGCGCAGGCCGCTCACGACGAACGCGATCGCAGTCAGCCCGATCACCGTCGTGAACCATGGCGCCAGCATGAGGAACTCCTGGAGCGGCTGCAGGATCTCGACGAGAATGAAGGTTCCCACGGGCTCGGTGATCGAGAAGACGAATGTCGCCGGGTCCTGGACGTAGTCGAGCACAGCCCTGGATCCGTGCGAGAAGCCGCTCCTGGAGCGCTTCTCGGCTCGGGGTAGATCGCAGCGGCTCCGAGCGCCTTCGCGAGCGCGACCGCCACGATGATGCCGGCGACCGTCGCGACGCTGACAAGCCTGAGTCGCCTTCGCATCCCGTCGGTGAGATGCCGTTGGACGGGATCCGTTCGATCGGCGACCGCCTCGGTCGACCGGTCGAGCGCCATGGCCATGATCACGATCGCGACGCCGGCCAGGATGGCCAGCGCCGGGTTCGAGTACAGGCCGATCGTGACGACGTCTCCGAGGCCCCCGCCGCCGATCAGCCCGGCGATGACGACCATCGAAAGCGCGAACAGAATTGTCTGGTTGACGCCGAGCAGGAGCATTCGGCGGGAGAGCGGAAGCTGCACCTTGCCGAGAAGCTGTCGGCGCGTCGAGCCCATCGACGTCGCCGCTTCGACGGTGTTGACCGGCACTCCACGGATGCCGAGCGCCGTGATGCGAACTGCCGGCGGGATCGCGTAGATCATCGTCGAGACGACCGCCGCGCCAGGCCCGACCGAGAACAGGATGACGACGGGCATGAGGTACGCGAACGCCGGCACGATCTGCATCGCGTCGAGCACAGGGGTGATCGCCCTCTGGAAGCGATTCGAGAGCCCCGCGATGACTCCGAGCGGGATGCCGACGAGCGAGCGACAGGCCCACCGCGGCGAGCATGAGCGCGAGCGTCTGCATGCTCTCCTCCCACAGCCCCATGAGCGCGAAGGCCGCGAACGCGCTACCGACCCAGACGGCCGCGCGCCAACCACCGAACCGCAGCGCAACGAGCGTCCCGGCGACCGTCGTTCCGACCCAGGTCAGCCAGAGCAGCAGCCTGTCGAACCAGTCGACGAGGTTGTCCACGAGGGTCGTGAAGCCGTTCGAAGATGCCGAAGACGAAGCTCGGGTCTTCGGCGTTTCGCTGGTCGAGCAGCCAGATCTGGAAGTCGTCGATGTGCACCGGCGAGGGTGTTCCAGACGAGGCGGTCAGGCCACGGGAAGCGGGCCAGCGCCACGCCGTTCTCGTCCTCGGTCACTCCCCAGCGGTAGGCGGCGTACATCAGCGCGACGATGCCCGCGACCTGCACGATCTTGCCCCGCCACCACGGCCGATGGACGACGACCGGGGCGGTGATGACGGCAGGCTCGGCGATCGAAGCCATCAGTCGCTCTGCTCTCCGGCGATCGCGGTGAGCACCGCGTCCCGGTCGACGATTCCGACGACGGTGCCGTTCTCGACCGCGCACACCGGCTTCTCGCTTGCGGCAAGCACCGGCACGGCTTTTCGCACTGTCGTCGCGACGTCGAGCCTGGGCCCATCGAGGTCGTCTCCAGGTGCCGGCTCGCGCATGACCCAACGAAGCGTCAGGACGTGGCTGCGCGGGATGTCGCGCGTGAAGTTCGCGACGTACTCGTCCGCCGGCGATCCGACGAGCTCCTCCGACGTCCCGAGCTGGACGATGGCGCCGTCCCGCATGATCGCGATCCGGTCGCCGAGCCTGAGCGCCTCCTGGAGGTCGTGAGTGATGAAGATCATCGTCTTGCCCGTCTCCACCTGGAGGCGGCATATCTCGTCCTGCATGTCGCGGCGGATGAGCGGGTCGAGCGCGCTGAAGGGCTCGTCGTACAGCATCACCTCCGGGTTGACGGCGAACGCGCGGGCAACACCGACGCGCTGCTGCATACCACCGGAGAGCTGATCGGGGAACTGGTTGGCGACGTCCTCCAGGCCGACGAGCTTCAGGACCTCGTGCGCTCGCGCGTGACGCTCCGCCTTGCCAACGCCCTGTACCTCGAGCCCGAATGCGACGTTGTCGACGACGCGCCGGTGGGCGAGCAGGCCGAAGTGCTGGAAGATCATCGAGACCGTATGCCGGCGGAGATTTCGCAGCTCCGTCTTCCCCGCGGCCATGACGTCGTGGCCCGCAATCTCGATCGAGCCCGCGGTCGGCTCGATCAGCCGGATGAGCGTCCTGACGAGCGTCGACTTGCCGGACCCCGAAAGCCCCATGACGACGAACACCTCGCTGGGCCAGACCTCTATCGAGACGTCACGAACTGCCGCGACGCAGCCGGTCTTCTCGCGCAGCTCGCGCCGGGGGAGGTCGGCATCGGGAGTCCCGATGATCCGGTCGGCTTTCGGGCCGAAGATCTTCCAGACGCCCTGCGTGCGGATAAGCGGATCGCCGGTCGTTCGCACGTGCTTCATACGGGCCGCGCTCTCGACCGTCGTCACCTCAGAACGGACTCCGGGCCACTGGTATACGGTGAATATACTTCCGCCGCGCCTGAGTCAAGAGGCGCGGAGACGAGCCGATCGACTATTCGATGCTCATCGGGGGTGCCTGGGTCGAGAGCGAATCCGGTGCCCGCTTCGCCGCCGAGAGCCCGGTGACGGGGGAGACGATCGGGACCGTCCCCGAGGGAACGCGCGAGGATGCTCGGAGGGCGATCGCTGCTGCCAACGACGCGTGGCCCGCCTGGGCCGCGGTTTCGGCATTCGAGCGCGCAGCGGCGCTCGAGCGGGTCGCCGAGCTGGTCGGCGAGCGGCGCGACGAGCTCGCGCGCACGCTGACCCTCGACCAGGGGAAGCCGCTCGCCGCGGAGTCCTACGACGAGGTCGACGAGCTCGCCGGGTACTTCCGGCAGGCGGCCGCCGACGCGACCCGCCTCGAAGGATCGCTGCCGCCGTCGGTCGACGCCTCCAAGCGCGTCCTCGTCTATCGCGTGCCGCGCGGCGTCGTCGGCGTGATCACGCCGTGGAACTGGCCGTACACGATGCCGGCCGAGGTCATCGCGCCCGCTCTCGCAGCGGGCAACGCGGTTGTATGGGCCGCGGCGCCTTCGACGTCGGTCTGCGCAGTCGCTCTTGCGGCATGCGTCGCGGACGCCGGGCTGCCGGCCGGCGTTCTGAACCTCGTGACCGGCCCCGGGCCTGTCGTCGGCGACGAGATCGCCTCGAGCCCCGGTACGCACGCGGTCGCGTTCATCGGCTCGATCGAGACGGGCCACCGCGTGGCCGAGCGGGCAGCCGGGAAGGCGCTGCTGCTCGAGATGGGCGGGAACGGCCCGTTCGTCGTGCTCGAGGATGCCGACGTCGCCCGCGCGGCCGAGGCGAGCCTCGCGGCTGCGTTCCTGTGCGCCGGCCAGAGCTGCACGGCGGGCGAGCGCTTCCTCGTCCACGAGCGGGTGCACGACGAGTTCCTCGACGAGCTCTCCGGTGCGATCGCCCGGGAGATCCGACTCGGCGACCCGTTCGACGAGGCGACGACGATGGGCCCGCTGAACAACGAGCCGACGGCGGAGAAGGTCGACCAACATGTCGACGAGGCGCTCGGGCGCGGCGCCGAGCTCGTCCTCGCGGGAGGCCGCGCGGAGGACCATCCGACCCGGCTCTACTACCGGCCGACCGTTCTCGCCGGGGTCTCCGAGGACATGGCCATCGCTCGGGAGGAGACCTTCGGCCCGGTGGTGCCGGTCACGCGTATCCGCTCCGACGAGGAGGCGATCGCGATCGCGAACGCGTCGCCGTACGGGCTCCTGGCGGCCGTCTGGACGGGCGATCTCGCGCGCGGGCTGCGCTTTGCCGAGCACGTCCGCGCGGGATGGGTGAACGTGAACGAGTCGACGAACTACTGGGAGAGCCACCTTCCCTTCGGCGGCAGGTCGGGCTCGCGCTCGGGTGTCGGCCGCGTGGGCGGCCGTCATCCGCTGGACGTCTTCACGGAGACGAAGACCGTCGTCATCTCGCTCGGCTGACGCTCCGGCCCGGCGCTCGGTGGAACACTCATGACGATGCGCCGCTCGGTGCTCCCGATCTACGCGCTGATCCTGCTCGAGACCCTCGTGTGGATCGCGATGGTCCCGCTCGCGCCGACCTTCGCGGACGAGTTCGCGCTCTCCGGCGTCGAGACGGGGATGATCCTCGCCGCGGCGAGCCTGGCGGCGCTCGTTGTCGCGTTTCCTCTCGGGCTGCTTGCGGATCGGCTGGGCGCCCGGCAGGTGACCATCGCGTCGGCCGTCGTCTTCACGCTCGCCACCCTCGGGCAGGGTCTCGCAGAGGAGTTCTGGTCGCTACTGCTTGCTCGTGCGGCGTTCGGCATCGCGTTCGGTGCGCTCTGGGGAGCAGGCGCCGCGTGGCTCTCGGACTCGCTGGCGGACGATAGGCGCTCGGGTGCGCTCGGCGCCGCCGCGACGGTCGCGGGCGTCGGCTTCACAGTCGGTCCACTCCTCGCAGGGGTGCTCGCGGATCGCTACGACACCGGGACGCCGTTCCTGGTCGCGGCCGTCGGGGCAGCGGCCGTGACGGCGGCGCTCGTCGTCGCGGCGCCGCTCGTCGAGGTGAGCCCACCGCGGCAGCGCCTGCGGGAGCTCCTGCGAGTCGCGCGGCGCAACGAGCTGGTGCTCGCGGGAATCGCGATCATCGTGCTGATCGGTCTCGTCGGTGGCGGTGTGAACCTGCTCGTGCCACTCCAGCTGCGCGACAACGGCGTCTCGGCCGCGAAGATCGGCCTGCTCTTCTCCGTCGCCTCGGCCGTCTACACACTCGTCAGCGCGGTCGTCGCCCGGCTCGGCGATCGCGCGGCGACGCTGCGCATCGGCGGCATTTCCGCCTTGCTCACCGGTCTCTCGATCGCGCTCGTGCTCGTGAGCGGTTCGACCACCGCAGCAGTCGCCTTCGTTCTGCTGCGGGCAGCTCCGTGGTCGACGATGGACACCATCATCTACCCGCTGGCCGCGGCGGGCGCGCACCGATCTTCGCTCGGCCGCGGCTCCGTCATGGGCCTCGTCATGCTGGGCTGGGCCGCAGCATCGACCGTCGGTCCGCTGCTCGCCGGTGGCATCGCCGACACGTTCGGCGCGAGAGCCGCTTACGCGGTGATGGTCGTGTGCTGCACCGTCTTCGGGCTCTGGCTGATCCGTGCGGACCGCGGCCGCGCCGGAATCGACCTCGGCCGCCTATACGGCGCCCGCGACCTCGACGAGCTCCGCGGGGAGTACGACCGTATCGCGACGGCCTACGACGCCGAGCTCATCGACGGCATGGGGTACCGCTCTCCCGCTGCCGTGTCGGCCGTCGCGCGGCGGCTCCTGCCCGCCGATGCCCGGATCCTCGACGCCGGCGCCGGCACCGGGCTGCTCGGCGTGGCGTTGGCCGAGTGCGGGTTCACGCGGCTGGATGGGCTCGACCTCTCACCCGGCATGCTCGACGAGGCCGAGCGCAAGCACGTCTACAGCGAGCTCCGAGCGGCGCGGCTCGGCGACGACCTCGAGTACGAGAGCGAGACGTTCGATGCGGTCGTCTTGGCGGGCGTGCTCACGACCGGCCATGCGCCGGCGGGCTGCCTGGACGAGCTCGCGCGGATCACCCGGCCTGGAGGGCACATGATCTTCACGCTGCGAGCGGATCAGATGCCACCCGGCTACGAGGAGAAGATCGCCGAGCTCCAGAGCCGGGGGCGATGGGAGCTCGTCGAGCGCGGCGACGAGTTCCAGGCGTTGCCCCTCGGGGAGCCCGAGGTCGTCGTGCGCGTCTGGGTGTTCCGGGTCCTCTAGCCCGCCGCGGCGATCGCCGCCTCGAGGCTCGGCGTGTCCGACAGCAGCTTCCTCGTGTACTCGGCCTCGGGACGGTCGAGCACGTCCTCGACGAGACCGCGTTCGACGATTCGCCCTTCGCTCATGACGACGACCTCCTGCGCGATCGTCCGGATGAGTGCGAGGTTGTGCGTGACGAACAGGAGCCCGAGCCCGAGCTCGCGCTGCAGGTCGGCCAGCAGGTCGACGATCGCGGCTTGCACGGACACGTCGAGTGCCGAGGTCACCTCGTCGCAGATCAGCAGCTGGGGATTGGCCACGAGCGCCCGCGCTATGGCGACGCGTTGGCGCTCGCCGCCCGAGAGATGGTGCGGGAAGCGCTCCACGACGGACCCGCTGAGCTGAACGGTCTCCAGGACCTCGACGGTTCGACGGCGCGCTTCGCGGCCGCCGAGGTCGAAGAACAGGCGGAGCGGCTGGCCGATGATCTGGCCGATGCTCTTCCGCGGGTTCAAGGAGCTGTACGGGCTCTGGAAGACGTACTGGATCTCCCGGCGCACGTCGCGGTCGCGCGTGCGAGCGCCGGGCGGCAGCGGTCGTCCGCGGAAGGCGATCTCGCCTTCGTAGTTCGTGTGCAGGCCGGCGATGCAGCGGGCGAGCGTCGTCTTGCCCGAGCCGGACTCGCCGACGAGCGCGACGCACTCGTGCGGACGGACGACGACAGCGACGTCGAACAGCACCTGCCGCGAGCCGTGCGAGGCGTCGACCTCGCTCACTGCGACCAGCGGCTGCTCAGAGATCACGTCGGGGAGCGGTACCGCAGCGGTACGGTCCGCCAGCGAGTCGGCCAGCACCCGCTCGCGCTCCCAGCACCGCACCTCGTGGCCTCCCGCGACCACTTCCACCGGCGGGAACTCGGCTCGGCAGCGGTCGACGGCGTGCGAGCACCGTGGTGCGAAGAAGCAGCCTGTCGGCCGCTGCCCGGGCCGTGGCGCCGTCCCCGGGATGCCGACGAGCGCGTGCTTGCCCGACAGCTCCGGGATCGCCTCGATCAGGCGCCGTGTGTACGGATGGGCCGCCAGCCGGAAGAGCGTGCCGGTCGGTCCGAGCTCGACCATGCGCCCCCCGTACATGACTGCCACGCGGCTGGCGAGGGTGGCGACGACGGCGAGGTCGTGGCTCACGTAGACGGCCGCGACGCCGTGCGCTGCGCAGAGGTCACGCACGGTCTCGAGCACGTGTGCCTGTGTCGTCACGTCGAGACCGGTCGTCGGCTCGTCGAGCACGATGACGCGCGGCCGGTTCGCGAACGCCATCGCGAGCGCGACGCGTTGTTGCTGGCCGCCGGAGAGCTGATGGGGGTAGCGGCGGAGGAACGCCTCGTCGCTCGGCAGCAATACCTCGGCGAGCGTTTCCGCGATCCGCGTACGCCGCTCCTCGGCCGAGCCGTAGCCGTGCGAGGAGAGCGTCTCGTCGAGCTGCGTGCCGATGCGCAGCGCGGGGTTGAGTGCGGCCGCCGGATCCTGCGGGACGTACGAGACGAGGCGGCCGCGGAGGCGCTGCCGTTCCAAGGAAGGCAGGGTGAGGATGTCGCGACCCTCGATCCGCACCTCGCCGCGCGCTATGCGAGCACCGCGTCGCGTGTGCCCGAGCACCGCAAGGCCAACCGTCGTCTTCCCCGAGCCGGACTCTCCGACGAGGCTCAATACCTCGCCGGCCGCGACGCTGAACGCGATTCCGTCGACGATGTCCTCGTGGTCGCCGTAGTCGAGCTCGACCCGCAGGTCGATCAGCTCGAGCGCCGGTGATTGCGTCGGCCCCTGCAAGCTCATTCTCCACCTGTGCGGACGCGCTCGATGCCGATCGCGGCGCGCGAGATCCCGTCGCCGATCAGGCTCGTACCGATGGTGAGGAGCGCGATGGCGATGACCGGAAGCAACACCGGCCACGGCTGCAGCGTGAGGCCGTTCTTGTTCTCGTTGATCATCAGGCCCCAGTCGGCCGCCGGTGGTTGCAGCCCGAACCCGAGGAAGCTGAGCCCGGCGACGACGGCGACGTTGAACGTCATGCGGAGCGTCGTCTCGACGATGAGCGGGCTCGAGATGTTCGGCAGCACCTCGGAGAGGAGGATCCGTCGGCGCGGTAGGCCGATCGCCTCTGCGGCGCGTACGAAGTCCCGCTCCACGACTTCCACAGCTGCACCGCGCGTCACGCGCGCGGCGCGGGGCATCGTCGTGAGCCCGACGGCGAGCACGAGCAGCCACAGCTCTGGGCCCACGGTCGCCGCCAACACGAGTGCGAAGACGATCTGCGGCAGCGAGAGGAAGACGTCCATCGTCCGCATGAGCACGTCGTCGAGCTTGCCGCGCGAGTACGCGGCGACGAGCCCGATGGTGACTCCGAGCACCATGCCGAGCGCGGTCGAGACCCCCGAGAGCACAAGCACGGAGAGCCCGCCGTGGAGGAAACGGCTCAAGACGTCCCGCCCGAGCGTGTCCGTGCCGAGCAACGCCTCGCTCGACGGCGGCGCGAAGGGCAGCTGGTTCTCGACCCCCTGATCGGGCGCGTACGGCGCCACCAGCCGGCCGAAGAGCGCGATGCCGACGAGCAGCAGAGTGATGCCGAGCCCGATCTTCGTGCGGTGCTGCGACCAGGCGGTCGAGAAGAGCACGCGCCACGGGCTGCGCTGTTGCGTCTCTTCCAGGCTGACCTCGACCGCATCGACTGCCGCGACGTCGCTCATTCGAGAGACGTCCGGAGGCGCGGGCTGACGAGGATGGTGGCGAGGTCGGCGAGCAGGTTCAGGACCACGTAGAGCGCCGCGATGAGCAGCGCGATCGCCTGCACCGTCGGCATGTCGCGAGCCCGCACCGAGTCGACGAGGAGCAACCCGACGCCCGGGTAGTTGAAAACCGCCTCGACGACGACGATGCCTCCGGCCAGGTAGGCGAGGTTCAGCGCCGTGACCTGGAACGTCGGCGCGAGCGCGTTCGGAACCGCGTGGCGCCAGAGGACGCGCTGTTCGGGCAGTCCCTTGAGCCTGGCCATCTCCACGAAGTCGCTCTCCAGGATCTCCACCGTCGACGCGCGCATGATCCGAGCGGTGTACGGGACGACGGCGATGACGAGCGTGATCACCGGCAGGACCAGCTCCTTCGGGTAGTTCCAGGGGCCGACTCCGGGCTCGGTCACGATGACGCTCGGGAGGACGTGGAAGACGGTGGTCGAGAAGATGACCGCGAGCGTGATGCCGACGACGAACTCCGGGAGGGCGGCGAGGCCGAGCGTCGTCACCGAGGTGGCCTGGTCGAACGTGCTGTCGCGGCGGCGCGCGCTGACGGCGCCGAGGAAGATGCCGAACGGCACGCTGATCGCTCCGGCGATCAGCATCAGGAAGAGCGAGTAGACGAGGCGTTCGCCCATGACCTCCGTGACCGGCAGGCTGTTCGCGAGCGACGTCCCGAGGTCACCGGAGAAGATTCCGGTGATCCACTCCCAGTACTGCGCCGGGATCGACTTGTCGAGCCCGAGTTGGCGACGGAGCTCCGCGAGGGACTCAGGGGTCGCGCTGCGTCCGAGGATGGAGCGTGCCGCGTCGCCCGGCAGCGCCTGGGTGGAGGCGAAGATGACGACCGACGTGATCCACAGCGTCAGGAGACCGAGGAGCAACCTCCGGACGACGAAGCCGCTTATCCCGTGCATCGGTGCGAAGAGCCCCGGCGAGAACAGTCGCGTGCCGGGCCGAAGCCCGGCACGCGAGTGCGCTCAGACGAAGTAGATCGTGCGGAAGCCGTTGCCGTACTTGTTGAGGTTCAGGGTGCCGCGGTCGATCTTGAATCCGCCCACCTTGGTCGAGTACGCGTCCGTGAGGTTCTTGAAGCCCCAGATGATGTTCCCGCCGTCCTGGTACTCCATCCGCTGCATCTCCCGGATGATCTCGGCGCGCTTCTTCGCGTTGACCGTCGCGAGCGCCTGTCGGTACAGCGACACGAACCGGGGATAGCCCGAGTACTTGTCCCAGTGGGTCTCGTTGAAGGGCGCGGTCTTGAGCACGCCGGCCGCCACCTGCTGCAGGTAGTTGCGCGTCCCCCAGTAGTCGGCAGAGAACGGCCACTTCAGGTACTGGTCGCCGTAGAACGTTCCACCGTCGACGTTCTTGACGGTGACGTTCACGCCGCCCGCCTTCGCGTTCTGGGCGAAGATCGTCGCGCCCTCGACCATGCCCGTGTCGGCGGGGGTCGTGACGAGCTCGATCGAGAGGCCGTCGTGGCCCGCCTGCCGGAGCAGCGATCTCGCCTGGTCGGGGTCGTACCTCCGCTGCGGGAAGTCGTCGCCCGCGTAAGCGGGATCGAACGGCGAGTAGATGTCGTTGCCCACGCGTCCGAAGCCCGAGAGCCCCTGCTTCACGACCTGCGGCCGGTTGACGAGCAGCCGAAGCGCGCGCCGCACCCGGACGTCGTTGTAGGGAGCGACGTCGACCCGCATGCAGAGCGGTGTCCAGGCGCCCGTCTGAGCGGTGTAGACGCGCAGGTTGTTCCGCCGCCTGACCACAGGCACCTGAGCGAATGGCACGTCCGTCATGGCGTCGATCTGTCCGGAGAGGAGTGCGTTCACCTTCGACGCATCGTCCGGGAAGTTGATGATGCGCACCTGGTCGAAGTACGGCTGCCCGGAGCGCCAGTAGTTCTCGTTCTTCACGTGGACGCTCTCGCGCCCGGGCGTGAAGCTCTGAACCTTGTACGGCCCGGTCCCGATGTAGCGCAGCGGTCCCTTGCCGACTGCGTTCGGCTGGTAGCCGACGGGCACGACACCCTGGAAGTACTGGGCGAACGCCTCCATCAACGTGACGTCCGCGCGCGACAGGAAGAGCCGGCAGGTGCGCTTGTCGAGCTTCTTCGTCCTCCTGACGTCGATCGCGCCGAAGCCGGCGTTGCCGAACAGCTTCAGCTTCGGGTTCTTCGTGCGCCTGATCGAGTAGATGACGTCGTCGATCGTCAGGGTCTTGCCGTTGTGGAACTCGATGCCGTCGCGCACGCGGATGAGGTACTGGTTGGCCTTCTCCGCTCTCAGCTCCTCGGCCAGGTTGAGCTTGATCTTGTAGTTCTCGTCGAAGTAGGCGAGGCCCTCCCAGCCGGTCATGAGCCGCTGGATGTCCGACTTCGCGACGATGTGCTGGCCGTCGATGAAGTCCGTTGTCCCGCCTGATACCGCAATGCGGAACGTGCCGCCGCGCCGGATCAGCGTCTCTGCGAACGCTGCCTCGGTGAGCGGGCCGAGCGAGCCGCCGGTGACGACGACGCCCAACGCCGCTGCCCGACGGAGTAGGTCTTGACGGGTCATTCCGCGCTCAACCTCACGGCTGAGCGCTTCGTCGAATGACGTCATTCGCGCCCTCCTCGTGCCGTAGTCCGCGACCTCCTCGCGGTCATCCGCTGCAATTCAACTCCTGCGCTTGGCGAAAAACAAGGAGCGCGCGGAATGTTCTCGCGACGCGTTCGGTCCTCGCCCTGCCTAGAGTTGTCACGCGTGGCGGACTGGAGCGCACTCGTCGTTCCCGCACTCGACGAGCTCGAGCAGTTCGCGCTCGGCCAGACGATCGCCGAAGTGAAGGAGCTCTACGGCCTCGACGAGGTCGTGAAGCTCAGCTGGAACGAGAACCTCTTCGGGCCGTTGCCCGGAGCCCTGGACGCCGCCCGCGCGGAGATCGAGAACCTCTGGTTGTACCCGGAGCAGCCCTACCTGGAGTTCAGGGACGCAGCTGCCGCCTACGCCGGGACGACTCCCTCGAGGATCGTCCCCAGCCACGGGAGCCTCTCGCTCATCAGCGCCGTCGCGACCGCGTTCCTGCGCCCCGGCGAGCACGTCGTCGTCCCGACGCTCACCTACGGCCTGTACGGGCAGCTCTCGGCGATCCGGGGCGCCACCGTCCATCGGGTACCCATGCGCGGGCTCGACCTCGACCTCGGCGCGCTGGCCGAGATGGCGCGTCGCGAGGACGCGCGGATCGCGTGGATCTGCGATCCGAACAACCCGACGGGCGCCGCGCTCGGGCGCGACGAATGGGCAGGGTTCCTCGACGCGTTGCCCGAGCGCTGCGTTGCCGTCGTCGATGAGGCATACGTCGATTTCCTCGCTCCGGATCAGCGGATTCGGCGAGAAGTCGACGTCGAGGAGGGCCGGCGAGTGATCGTCCTGCGCAGCTTCTCGAAGCTCTTCGGGCTCGCGGGGCTCCGGCTCGGCTACGCGATCGTCGACGAGCCGCTCGTGCCGTACTTCGATCTCCTGGAGGAGCCGTTCAACGTCAACTGCGCGGCGCTCGCCGCCGGCTGTGCCTGTCTGCGCGCGACCGACGCGATCGACGCTCGGCGCCGCGAGGTCGCCTCCGCGCGGGAGTCGCTCGCGGGCGCGATGCGCGCCGCGGGGCTCGAGCCGCTCCCTTCGGTGACCAACTTCGTCCTCGCCCGTGTCGACGTCGACGACGCGGTGCTTGCGGAGAGGCTCGCCCAGCGTGGCCTGTTGATCCGGCCCGGCTCGGACTACGGCCTGCCGGGGTACGTGCGCATCACCGTCGGCCCGCCACCGCTGATGGAGCGACTCGGCGCCGAGCTCGCCGACGCCTGCGCCTCGCTCAGGGCCTGAGTCGTGGCGCGCGTCCTCTGCGATTCGACCTTCCCGCTCGAGGAGGCTCGGGAGGTGCTCGCGTCCGCGCAGGCCGTCGTCGAATCGTCGGCCGGTCCGTTTAGTGGGGACGACGTCGTCGGCCTGCTCTCCTTCGAGCCCGTGACGGCGGCCGACCTCGAACGTCTCCCGTCGCTCCGCGTGATCTCGACGCCGAGCGTGGGTTTCGATCACATCGACGTCGCGGCCGCGACGGCGCGCGGCGTCGTCGTGTCCAACGTCCCCGACTACTGCGTGGACGAAATGGCCGACCACGCGCTCGCGCTGCTGCTCGCGCTCGTGCGTGGCGTGGTCGAGCTCGATCGGAGCGTGCGCGCGGGGGAGTGGACCACGAAGCTGCGGGCCCGCTGCCTCGCGTGGCGGATGTCCGGCTCGGCGTGATCGGCTTCGGGCGCATCGGTCGTGCGCTCGCGAGTCGTGCGCTCGCGCTCCGCATGGACGTTTCGGCGCACGATCCGTTCGTCGCAGATGCGGATCTCGCCGCGGCGGGCGTTCGCCCCTCGACGCTCGCCGACCTCCTTCGCGAATCCACCGCGATATCGGTCCACGCGCCGCTGACGGCCGAGACACGCGGCCTGATCGGCGCAGCGGAGCTCGCGCTGCTGCCGCAGGGTGCCTTGGTCGTCAACGTCTCGCGCAGCGGCCTCGTCGATACTCATGCGCTGCTCGAGGCTCTCGAGCGTGGCCATCTCGGCGGAGTCGCGCTCGACGTCCTCGATGTCGAGCCGCCCTCTGCAGATTCGCCAGCCCCTGCCGCTGCCAGGCTCGTCGTCAACCCGCACGCCGGCTGGTACAGCGAGCGCGCCGAGGAGACGGTCTTCAGGCGGGCAGCCGAGTCGGTACGCGACGCGCTCCAGGGCCGGCGGCCGGAGAACGCGCTCAACGAGCCGGCACCGCGCTGGTAGCGTCAGCGCGCCGTGCCCGACCGGCCGCACATCCTCATCGCGATGGTCGATCAGCTCTCGGCGCTCTTCCTTCGCGCATACGGGCACTCGGTCACGAAGACGCCGACGATCGATCGCCTGGCCGACGAGGGAGTCCTCTTCGAGAACGCCTACTCGCCGAGCCCGCTGTGCGCGCCCGCGCGCGCATCGTTCATGACGGGCTCGCTTCCGTCGCGCACAGGGGTGTACGACAACTCGGCCGAGTTCTCGTCGTCCATCCCGACGTTCGCTCACTACCTCCGGCTCGAGGGGTACCGAACCTGCCTCAGCGGGAAGATGCACTTCGTCGGCGCGGATCAGCTGCACGGCTTCGAGGAGCGACTGACGACCGATTTGTATCCCGGCGACTTCGGCTGGACGCCGGACTGGAGCAAGCCGGGCGAGCGCGTGGATTGGTGGTACCACAACATGTCCTCGGTCAAGGACGCAGGCACCGCCGAGATCACGAACCAGCTCGAGTACGACGACGAGGTCGCCTTCCACGCGGCCCGGAAGCTCTTCGACCATGCCCGGTACGAGCCCGAGACCCCGCTCCTGCTCTGCGTCTCGTTCAGCCATCCGCACGACCCGTACGTGGCCCGGAGACGTCACTGGGACCTGTTCGCGGACGACGAGATCGACCTGCCGGCGGCGCCTGGCCTCCCGTACGAGCAGCTGGATCCGCACAGCCGCCGGCTGTGGGACGACTGCGCGATGGGTGAGGTCGACATCACCGAGGACGACGTCCGCGCGTCACGCCACGGGTACTACGCGAGCCTCGCGTACGTGGACGAGAAGATCGGCGAGGTGCTCGCTGCGCTCGAGGCGTGCGAGCTCGCGGACCACACGGTGGTCGTCTTCACGTCCGACCACGGGGATGCGCTCGGCGAGCACGGGCTCTTCTACAAGATGTCGTTTCGCGAGCACCCGGCCCGCGTGCCGCTCGTCGTCCATGCCCCCCGGCGGTACGGCGCTCGGCGCGTGCACGAGCCCGTCTCGCTCCTCGACGTGACTCCGACGCTCGCCGACCTCGCGCGTCCCGGTCTTTCGCACGAGCTCGCGCGCCCCGTCGACGGCCGCAGCCTCGTCCACCTGTTCGAAGGGGCGGACGAGAGCCCAGAGTCGACCGTCGTGGGTGAGTACCTCGCCGAGAGCGTTCTCGGGCCGATGGTCATGCTCCGTCGCGGCAGCTGGAAGTTCATCCATACGCCGAGTGATCCCGACCAGCTCTTCGAGCTCGAGCGCGATCCACTGGAGCTCGCCAACCTGGCCGCGGACGCGCAGCATGCCTCCGTTGTGGCCGAGTTCCGGGCGGAGGTCGAGACGCGCTGGGACCTCGACGCGCTCGATCGGGCCGTCCGCGAGAGCCAGCAGGCGCGGCTCCACGTCTTTCGCGCGCTGCAACAGGGAGTCGGGTACCCATGGGACTTCCAGCCGTTCCGCGCCGCGGCGAACCAGTACACGCGAAACACGATGGACGTCGCCGAGCGTGACGCGCAGGCGCGCTTTCCGCCGGCGTCACGCGGTGTGCGGTGAAGGCCGCAGTCTGCCGTGTGTTCGGCGCCCCACTCGAGCTCGAGGAGCTCCGCCTTGGTGCGCCCGAGAGAGGGGAGGTCCGAGTCGAGGTCGCGGCGTGCGCGATCTGCCACTCGGACATCCACTTCGCCGAGGGAGCATGGGGCGGATCGCTGCCTGCGGTCTACGGGCACGAGGCGGCCGGGGTCGTCAAGGAAGTCGGCCCGGGCGTCAGCGCGCTCCAACCCGGCGATCGCGTCGTGGTCAGCCTGCTTCGTTCGTGCGGGACGTGCTTCTTCTGCGTCGGTGGTCAGTCGCACCTGTGCGAGGGCAAGTTTCCGGGCGACCAGGCGGGCCGCCTGCGGACCGAGGACGGCGAACCTGTGCTGCAGGCGATGCACACGGGTGCCTTCGCCGAGGAGGTCGTCGTCGACGTGTCTCAGCTCGCGGTCGTGCCCGAGTCGGTCGTGTTCGACGTCGCGGCTCTTCTCGGCTGCGGTGTTGCCACGGGCGTCGGAGCCGTCTTCGACCGAGCCGAGGTGGCCGCGGGCTCGAGCGTCGTCGTCATCGGTACGGGCGGGGTCGGTCTCAACACCGTGCAGGGCGCGGCCATCGCCGGCGCCTCCGAGATCGTCGCCCTCGACCCTGTGCCCGCCAAGCGCGAGGCTGCGGTCCGCTTCGGCGCGACGCACGCGGTCGACCCCGGAGCGGAGGATCCTGTGGCTGAGGTGCACGGCATCACGGGCGGACGGGGAGCCGACTACGTGTTCGTCACCGTCGGCCGCGCCGAGGTGATCGAGCAGGCGCTCCGGTACGTGCGTCGGGGCGGAACGCTGGTCGTCGTCGGCATGCCGGCCTCGGGTGAGACGTTCGGCGTCGTCGCGGTCGACTTGGTCGCACGACGACGTGCGCATCCTCGGAAGCAAGCTGGGCTCCGCGCGGCTCGCCGATGCCGTGCCGCGACTCGTCGAGCTGTACGGCCAAGGACGATTGCAGCTCGACGAGCTGATCAGCGGCCGCTATCCGCTCGAACGGATCAACGAGGCGATCGCGGCTGCGAAGGACGGGGGCGCGCTGCGCAACGTCATCGTCTTCGACCACGAGTGAAGATCGTTGGCGTCGACAGCTTCGGAAACGGGCACGTCGCTCTCGTGCGTGTTCGCACCGACGAAGGGCTGGAAGGGTGGGGCCAGGTGGCTCCGTATCACGCGGACATCACCGCCCAGGTCCTCCACCGGCAGGTCGCGCCGCACGCGCTCGGTCGCGACGCCCTGGACCTCGAGTGTCTCGTCGACGAGATACCCGAGCGCGAGCACAAGTTCCCGGGGTCGTATCTCTACCGGGCGCTCGCGGGCCTGGACACCGCGCTCTGGGACCTCCGAGGCAAGCTCGAGGGCAAGAGCGTCTGCGAGCTCCTCGGCGGGCGGCCCAGGAGCGTTCGCGCGTACGCCTCGAGCATGCGTCGCGACATCACGCCGGACGACGAGGCAGCTCGCCTCGTCCGGCTGCGCGAGACCCACGGTTTCGACGCGTTCAAGATCCGCATCGGCAAGGAGTGCGGCCGCGACGAGGACGAGTGGCCCGGGCGCACCGAGGCGGTCGTCGATGCGGTGCGTCGTGCGCTCGGGGACGACGCCGCACTGCTCGTCGACGCGAACAGCTGCTACACGCCGGCCAGGGCGATCGAGGTCGGTCGCATGCTGGAGCAGCAAGACGTCTCCCACTTCGAAGAGCCCTGCCCGTACTGGGAGCTCGAGTGGACGCGCGACGTGACGGCGGCGCTCGAGCTCGACGTGACGGGCGGTGAGCAGGACTGGGATCTCGGGGTCTGGCGCAGGATGGTCGAGCTGCGGGCTGTGGACGTCGTGCAGCCCGACGTCTGCTACGTCGGCGGGCTGACACGAGCGGTCCGGGTAGCCGCGCTCGCGGCTGCCGCGGGCATGCGGTGTACGCCGCACTCGGCCAATCACAGCCTCGTCCTCGTCTTCACCCTCCACCTGCTCGCGGCCATCGACAACGCGGGGCCGTACGTCGAGTTCTCGATCGAGCCCGACGCCGACTACCCCTGGCAGGTGGGATGTACGAGCCGCGACCGCAGGTCGTCGACGGCAAGGTCGGAGGTCCCGAGCGGCCCGGGCTGGGGAGTCGAGATCTCGCCGGACGTGGCTCGCCGGTGCGAAGCACCTGTCGAGCGCGCTCGCGTCGTAGAGTCCGGCCGGTGAACACCGAGGTCTTCATCACCTGCGCGGTGACGGGCGTCGGTGCGACGACCGAGCGGTCGGAGCTCGTGCCCGTGACGCCCGCTCAGATCGCGGACGCGGCGATCGAGGCCGCCGCGGCGGGTGCCGCCATCGCGCACGTCCACGTGCGGAACCCGGAGACGGGCGGCCCGTCGCGAGACCCGGTTCTCTACCGGGAGGTCGTCGAGCGCATCCGGTCCTCGGGCGTCGACGTCGTGCTCAACCTCACCGCCGGCATGGGAGGCGACCTCGTCCTCGGCGGCGTGGAGTCTCCGCTCCCGCCGAACCCCGAGGGCACGGATCTGGCGGGGGCGACGGAGCGTCTCCGGCACGTCGCCGAGCTGCGCCCGGAGATCTGCACGCTCGACTGCGGGACGATGAACTTCGCCGAGGGCGACTACGTGATGACGAACACCCCTTCGATGCTGCGCGAGATGGCGCGGCAGATCAAGGAGCTCGGCGTGCGGCCGGAGATCGAGATCTTCGACACCGGCAACCTCGTCTTCGCCAAGCAGCTCGTGGAAGAGGGCCTCGTCGAGCAGCCCGTGATGCTGCAGCTCTGCATGGGCATCCCGTACGGCGCGCCGGACGATCCGGGGACGCTGCTCGCCATGGCCAATCAGGTGCCGGACGACTGGGTGTTCTCGGCGTTCGCGATCGGGCGGATGCAGCTGCCGTACGTCGCGCTCGCACCGATCGTGGGTGGGAACGTGCGCGTCGGGCTCGAGGACAACATCTGGCTCGAGCGCGGGGTGAAGGCGACGAACGGCGCACTCGTCGAGAGAGCGGTGACGATTCTCGAGGCGATGAACGCCCGCGTCCTCGGCCCGGCCGAGGTACGCGAGAAGCTCTCCCTGACCGCCAGCTGATGCGAGTCGCGCTCGTTGGCGGTGGGGTGATCGGCGGCGGCTGGGCCGGCCGCCTCGTCGAAAACGGACTCGACGTCGTCCTCTACGACCCGCATCCCGAAGCGGAGCGGCGCGTCCACGAGGTGCTCGAGCACGCGGAGCGCGCCTGGTCGAGGCTGACGAGCGTGCCCCGAGCGCGAGGAGAAGTCAGGTTCGCTGCGACCGTCGAGGAGGCGGTACGGGACGCGGAGGTGGTTCAGGAGAGCACGCCCGAGGACGAGGCGCTCAAGCGCCGCGTGCTCGGAGAGATCGACGCGTACGCGCCGCCGGACGCGCTCGTCTGCTCGTCGACATCCGGCCTTCTGCCCTCCCGGCTGCAGGCGGGCTTGGCGCATCCCGAGCGCGTGCTCGTCGGACACCCGTTCAATCCCGTCTATCTGCTGCCGCTCGTGGAGGTCGTCGCGGGCCAGCGCACATCGGAGGAGGCGGTCGAGCGCGCGCTGTCGTTCTACCGCTGGCTGGGCATGCACCCGCTCCGGGTGCGCTCCGAGATCGACGGCTTCGTCGCCGACCGCCTGCTGGAGGCCCTTTGGCGCGAAGCGCTCTGGCTCGTGCACGACGAGGTCGCGACCGTCTCCGAGATCGACGATGCGATCCGCTACGGGCCCGGGCTGCGCTGGGCGCAGATGGGCAGCTTTCTCACGTATCGCATCGCGGGGGGCGAGGACGGGATGCGCCACTTCCTCGCGCAGTTCGGGCCTGCGCTCGCCTGGCCGTGGACGAAGCTGATGGACGTGCCGGAGCTGACCGACGAGCTGATCGAGAACATCGCCGCGCAGTCGGACACCCAGGCGGAGGGACGCTCGGTTCGGGAGCTCGAGCAGCTGCGCGACGACAACCTCGTTGCGATCCTGCAGGCGCTCCGCGCACGTGACGAGGCTGCCGGTGCCGTACTTCGCCAGCACGAAGCCCGTCTCTTGGGCCTCGCAACCCCGGCCGACGTGGCTGACCCCACACAGCCCTTGCGTCTCCACGAGGCCGTCGTGGATCCGTCCTGGGTCGACTACAACGGGCACATGACCGAGGCTCGGTACCTGCACGTCTTCGCCGATACCACCGACGAGCTCCTGCGCCACATCGGTCTCGACCAGACATATCTCGACGGTGGTCACAGCGCGTACACCGTCGAGACGCACCTGCGGCACCTGCGCGAGGTCGGGGAAGGGGAGCCGGTACAGGTCGTGACGCAGGTGCTCGGCGCAGATGAGAAGCGCCTGCACCTCTTTCACACGTTGCTCCATGGTCGGACCGGCGAGACGCTCGCGACCGGAGAGCATCTGCTCCTGCACGTCGACACCGCCGAGGGCCGTGCGTGCCAGTGGGTCGATCCCGTCGCGGGCCGCGTCGCAGCAGCGGCCGCCGCGCACGCCGCGCTGCCCGTCCCCGACGGGGCCGGGCAGGCGATCGCGATGCAGCCCCGCTAGACGCCGAGCAGCACGACTCCGACTACGACCACGACCGCGCCGGCGAATCGGGCAACCCCGACACGCTCGTGGAGGAAGATCGCGGCGAACGCGGTCGCGATGACGATGCTCGTCTCACGAACTGCCGCGACCGGTGCCGCGGGCGCACGGGCGAGCGCGGCGAGAACGAGGATGTAGGCGCCGAACGTCGCGATCCCCGCTGCGAGGGTAGGCAACCCCACGGCTCCCCGAACCGCCTGGCGCCCGCGGCGGTGGAGCGTGAGCGCGAGAAAGCCGGCGACTGCAGGGATCATCGATAGCTCCTGATAGACGACCGGTGACGCGTATCGGATCCCGTACTTGTCGAGCAGCGTGTATGCCGCGATGCACGCCGCGATCGCCAGCGCCAGGCAGAGGTCCGTCGCACTCGCCCTGCCCCCGACGCCACGCACGAGCAAGACGCCGCCGGCAACGAGCAGCACGCCTGCGACCTGCGTGGCGGACGCCTTCTGGCTGAGCAGCAGCCCGCCGACGAGCAGCACCAATACCGGAGCCGACCCCCTCGAGATCGGATAGACGAACGACAGCTCGGCGCGCCCATACGCCGCGGCGAGCAGGATGAAGTACGTGAGCTGGAGGAGCGAGGTTGCCACCAGGTACGGCCACACCTCACGCTCGGCGTCCCAGGCGAGC
Organism: uncultured Actinomycetes bacterium; assembly: GCA_963736295.1. Lineage (GTDB taxonomy): Bacteria > Actinomycetota > Thermoleophilia > Gaiellales > Gaiellaceae > GMQP-bins7. Next base: position 1,070,937 of record CAVTOH010000004.1, on the reverse strand, counting down.
ACTGCGACCGGAGCAAAGACGAGGACACCGGTGACGAGGGCGACCGCAGTGGCGGCCTCGATATCGCGAGCACCGGCGAGGACGAGGTTCCAGAAGGCGTGCAGGAAGGCTGCGCCGAGCGCCAGCGCGAGTGCCGAAGCGGGCATGCGGGTCGAATCCAACCAGGCCGCGCGGCCAGGGAGCGGGAATTGGGGCACGATCTAGGTTGCTCGTGCGAGAACGGACGATCGAGGAGCTAGCGCAGCGCCGGTACGACCTGCTGGTGGTCGGAGGCGGAATCATCGGTGCCGGGATCGCCGCGCATGCCGCCCGTGCAGGCCTCGCCGTGGCGCTCGTCGACCGCGGAGACTTCGGCGGCGCGACCTCGAGCGCGTCCTCGAAGCTCATTCACGGCGGGCTCCGCTACCTCCGTCTCGGCGACGTGCGCCTGGTGCGGGAGGCGCATCACGAGCGGCGGCTGCTGACGAAGATCGTCGCGCCGCACCTCGTCCGGCGATCGCAGTTCCTCATGCCCCTGTACGAGCACGGCCCGTACCGGCCGGCCGTCGTCCAGAGCGGGATCGTCGTCTACTCCGCGCTCGCGCGATCGCGCCTCAACTGGCTCGTGCAACCGGAGCAGGCTCGCAAGCGGGTCCCCTCGCTGCGCCTCGAGGGGCTGCGCTCGTGCGCGCTGTACGCAGACGCGACGACGAACGACGCGCGTCTCTGTCTCGCCAACGTGCGAGCGGCGGCCGAGGCAGGCGCGAGCGTGCTCAACCGCGCGCGGGTCGTCGCTCTCCGCTCGCACGGCGGGCGCGTGGCAGGCGCGGAAGTGCTCGTGGACGGCGAAGAGATCTCGGTCGAGGCGCGTACGGTCGTGAACGCGAGCGGCCCGTGGGTGGACCACGTGCGCCGGCTGGAGGATCAGCACGCGGGAGCGTCGGTTCGCCTGAGCAGGGGGTCGCACGTCCTCGTGCCCGCGGACGAGGAATGGTCCGCCGCGCTCACGATCGCTCAGAGCGACGTCCGCGTGACCTTCGCGGTTCCCTGGTCGGGAATGCTCCTGCTCGGGACGACGGACGACGAGTACGAGGGCGATCCTGCGGATGTCACCGTCGAACCCGCGGACGCGGGGCGCATCCTCGCCGATGCGTCCGTCGCGCTGGAGGAATCGCTCGTCGCACCCAACTGCGTTCGCGCCTCGTATGCCGGCGTGCGAGTGCTGCCCGCCGGCGAGGGAGAGAGCGTCAACGCGCGCCGGGAAACGGTCTTCACGCGCAGCCGCGGGGGCATGCTCAACGTCGCCGGCGGAAAGCTGACGACGTACCGTCGCATCGCTCTCGAGGCGCTTCGTCGTCTCGAGCCCGAGCTCGGCCTGCACCGCCTCGACCGACGTCCGTGGCCGCTACCCGGCGCGTCGGGCCTGGAGCGGCTCTCGTGGCCGGCGACTCTCGAGCCCGACATCCGGGAGCACCTCCGGCACCTGCACGGGAGCCTCGCTACGGAGGTGCTCGAGCCGGCGGCAGCGGATCCCGCTCTGCTCGAGCGGCTGCATCCCGCAGGCCCGGACATCGCCGCGCAGGTGCGCTATGCCGCGACGCACGAGTGGGCGGGCAGCGCCGAGGACGTCCTGCGCCGTCGCACGACGCTCTACCACCGCGGTCTCGAGACCGAGGCGACGAGCTCCCAGGTCGCCGCGTTGCTGAACGAGGCCGCGGCCATACACTCCGCGCCGTGACGCCGCGGAAGACGGCGAATGTGAGCAGTGTCGTGCTCGACGGCCGCGCCTTGACGCTCGAAGGCGTCGTCGACGTCGCGCGGAGCCGCGCGCCCGTCGAGCTCGCGGCGGAGGCGGTCGAGGGGATGCGCGCGTCCAGGCAGGTCGTCGAAGGAGCCGTGGAGCGGGGGGAGGGCGTCTACGGGCTGACCACCGGGGTCGGCATGCGCAAGCGCTTCGCGATCGAGGACGAGCAGCGGCGGTTCAACCGCATGCTCATCGCCGGGCACCTGATCGGCCAGGGACACGCGGCTCCGGAGGATGTCGCGCGAGCGACGATGGTGGCTGTCGCGAACGGCTTCGCCAGCGGCGCGGCGGGCGTCAGGCCCGAGCTCGCGCAGCTCGTCGTGGACGCGTTGAACGCAGGCGTGACGCCACGCGTCCGGACCCTCGGGTCCGTCGGTCAGGCCGACCTCGCGGCGAACGCGGATCTCGCGAACGAGCTGCTCGGGGACTTCGAGCTCGCGCCCGGAGAGGCGCTGGCACTCCTGAACAGCAACGCGTACTCCACCGGATCGGCGGCCCTGGCGGTGGCGGACTACCGGACGCTGCTCGACGGGCTCGACTGTGCCGGGGCGCTCGACCTCGAGGCATTCGCGGCGAATCCGAGCCCCCTCGACCCGGCGGTGGCGGAGGCGAGGCCGCATCCGGGTCTCCAGGAGACCTTGGCGCGACTGCGCGCGCTTCTCGAAGGGAGCTCGCTCTGGAGCGACGAGCCACGCAGCCTCCAGGACCCGCTCTCGTTCCGCACGATCCCGCAGGTGCACGGCGCCGCGCGCGATGCGCTGCGGTACGCGGAGGGCATCCTCGTCGTGGAGCTCAACGCGCACCAGGGCAATCCGCTCGTCGTCCGCGACGAGAACCGCATCGTCTCCGTCGGGAACTTCGACGTCGTCCCGCTGGCCTCCGCGCTCGACCTGCTCCGCATCGCGCTCGCGCCGGTGCTGACGAGTGCGGCCGAGCGCGCCCTCAAGCTGCTGCAGGCGCCGCTGAGCGGCCTCCCCGAGGGCCTGGCGGCGAAGCCCGGGCTGGCCGAGCCCGCGCTGAGCGAGCTCGGCGCGGCCGTCCAGGCCTTCGCGGCCGAGGCCCGGCTGCTCGCGCAGCCCGTGTCGTACGAGCTTGCGAGCACGACGCAACACGAGGGGCTCGAGGACCGGACGACGATGGCGCCGCTCTCGGCCAGGCGCCTGGCCGAGATGGTCGAGCTGGGAGCGCGCGTCGTGGCCGTCGAGCTCACGATCGCGGCTCAGGCGATCGACCTCCGCCGACCCTCCGCGCTCGGTGCCGGGACCCGGCGGGCGTATGACCGAGTGCGCGAGGTCGTCCCCTTCACCGACGCAGGCGAGGCGCTGCCGCCTGATCTCCAGCCGGTCGTCGATCTCGTGCGCGCCGGCGCCCTGGAGGCGTAGGCATGGCGGTCGTGGACGTCCACCAGCACTTCTGGCCCCCCGCCTTCGTGGAGGCGCTGTCGCGCCGGCGGCGCCCGCCCGCGCTACGCGGCTCGACGCTCGAGCTCGAGGGTGAGAGCCCGTTCCCGGTCGATCTCGGAGCTCATGACCTCGATGCTCGGCTGGCTCTTCTGGATCGATTCGAGATCGACACTGCGGTCATCTCGCTGCAGCCGACGTTGGGCATCGGAGATCTCCCCGCCGCCGAGCGTGACGAGCTCGTCGCCGAGTACGAGGACGGCATGCTCGAGCTCGCGGGCTCGACCGCCCGGTTCGTCCCGCTCGCCTCGTCACGGCCGCGCGCCGGGTTCGCTGGTCTCTGCGTCAGCGCCCACGAGCTGCTCGACCTCGACCGAGTCGCGCCGCTGCTCGACGACCTCGACCGGCAGGGCACGTTTCTCTTCGTCCATCCGGGCCCTGCGCGCGGCCTTCCTGCCCCGCCGCTCTGGTGGTCCGAGGTCGTCGACTACACCGCACAGATGCAGGCGGCGTACGTCCGCTGGCTCTCCGACGGCGTCGAGCGCTGGCCCGGGCTCCGGGTCGTTTTCGCGATCCTCGCGGGCGGAGGTCCGTTCCAGCTCGAGCGCCTTCGCTCACGCGGTGTCTCGGGTCGCGACCTCCTCCACGAGACTCTCTTCTTCGAGACGTCGTCGTACGGGCGGCGTGCGCTCGAGCTCTGCCTCGCGACGTTCGGCATCGGCAACATCGTCTTCGGAAGCGACACACCGGTCATCGACCCCGCTCTGACTATGGACGCCATCCGCGGCTTCGGCGATGCTGTGGCGGAAGCTCTTTGCGAACAGAATCCGTCCCGGCTGCTGACCTGAGCGATCTCGCCCACTGGGTCCACGCGCGCGTGCCCGAGGACACGGATCTGGACCTGCAGGCGCTCTCGGATCTGGTCTCCGATCTCGCGGGTGAGCCACGGTTCTGGAAGCACCTCGTCCGGCACGACCCGAACTCGCGGTACTTCTTCCAGCTCTACCGCGACCCGCATCTCGACCTGTGGCTGATCTGCTGGCTCGACGCGCAGGACACGGGCTACCACGACCACGACCTCTCCTCGGGCGCGGTCTACGTCGTCGAGGGCAGGCTCTACGAGGACTTCTTCGGCCGGGACCCCGACGGCTGGATCCGCGAGCGGACGAACGTCCACCATGCCGGCGACGCGTTCCGCTTCGACTCCTCCTACATCCACGGCGTGCGGCATGCAGGTGGCCCGCCGGCGACCTCGCTCCACGCGTACTCGCCGGCTCTCTGGCGCATGGGTCACTACGAGCCCGACGACTCGGGCGCCGTCCGCCGCATGCCGATCACGTACGCGGACGAGCTCGCGACGGCGCAGTAGCCGTACTCCCGAGCCCGCGGCTCGGGCTGGGGGAGAATGAGTTGTGAGCGAAGGCTCGATCGTCCTCTGGAACGCGCGGCTCGTCGGCGGCCGCGACCGAGCGTCGCTCGTCGTTGCCGACGGTCGCATCGTCGAAGTGGGAATCGCGGCCGGCGACCCTCCCGCGGGTGCAATCGAGCTCGCGGGACGCACAGTTCTCCCAGGGCTGATCGACGCCCACACGCACGTCTCGAGCAGCGTGTCGCGGAGCCCCGGCTTTGGTCCCCCGGCGCCGCTCGAGGGGGAGGAGCCACGCCCTCGCGAGCTCGGATGGTTCGTGCTCGCCAACTCGGCTCGGGCGTTTCTCGAGGGCGGCGTTACGACCGTCCGGGACGTGGGCAGCTACGACGACGAGGCGATCGTCCTCCGCCGCGCCGTGGAGCTCGGCCTCGTGGACGGGCCTCGCATCCTCTCGTGCGGAAGGATCATTTCCGCGACCGCTCCGGGCGGCGCGCTCTTCGGGAGCATGTACCGAGAGGCAGACGGGCCCGACGACCTGAGGAAGGCCGTCCGCGAGCAGATCCGGCGCGGAGCCGACTTCGTCAAGGTCATGACGACCGGCGCCCGCTCCGTCGTGCGCGAGGATCCGGAGCCGGCGCAGATGACGCGTGAGGAGATCCGCGCGGTCGTCGACGAGGCGCACCGGATGGGCCTGCGGGTCGCGGCTCACGCGGAGGGTCTCGGCGGCGCGCGCCTCGCAGTCGAGGAGGGGGTGGACACGATCGAGCACGGGCTGTCTCTTCACCGAGCGCCCGAGCTGCTCGCGGCGATGGCGGAGCGGGGGATCGTGCTCGTCCCGACGCTGTCGACGTTCCACGATCTCGCCGAGCGCTTCACCGAGGACTTCGCGCCCGCGTTGGTCGAGCAGGCCAAGCGGCAGCTCGAGGAGGCCTACCTCACGCTCGTTGCCGCTCGTGCCGCAGGCGTCACGCTCGCCATGGGCTTCGACAGCGGCCCGCCGGGCGCCAATGGACTCGAGCTCGTGCGCATGGTCGACGGCGGGCTCACGCCGCTCGAAGGGCTCGTTGCCGCGACGCAGGGCTCGGCGCAGGCTCTCGGGATCGAGGACGTCGGTGCGCTGGAGCCGCAGCATGTCGCGGACCTCCTGATCGTATCCGGCGACCCGCTCGCCGACATCCGGGTCCTGACGCAGCCGGAGCAGATCTGGCTCGTGCTGAAGGACGGCCGCCCTGTGGCCGGACGGGCGCTGGCGTCCGAGCTACGGGCTGGCGGCGACTGAGCGAAAAGCGGATCGCCTACCCGGTCCGGTACTGCTCGAGCGTGTCCCAGTCTGGGACGACCCCCAGGCCAGGCCCCGCCGGCGGCGAGACCGTCCCATCCGGGGCGATCTCGATCGTGACCGGCAGGAGCCAGTCGCGCCGCTCCGCGGACCATGCGGGCGGGTCGTACGGGACTTCGAGGAAGGGGCAGGTGGAGAACGCGAGCGCCGCATGGAGGTTCGCGAGCAGCCCGTAGCCGTTCGACCACGTGTGCGGGCTCCACCACTTGCCGTGCTCACCCGCGAACTCGGCGATGAGCCGGGCGCCCTCGATTCCGCCGATGAGGACGACGTCGGGCTGCGCGACGTCGACACCCTCCACGTCGTACGAGCTCACGAGCCTCCGCTGCCGAGCGAACGAACTCCCCGGCAGCGATGCGCAGGTCCACCGCGTTCCGGAGTGCCGCGTATGCCTCGACGTCCTCGGTCGGCAGCGGCTCCTCGAGCCAGTAGACGTCGAGTCGCTCGAGCTCGCGGGCGAACGCGAGCGCGGTGTCGAGGTCCCAGCGTGGCGTCAGGTCCCCGGGCATGCGCCAGCCCTGGTTGGCGTCGACCATGATCTCGAGCCCGGAGCCGACGGCGTCCCGAACTGCCTCGATCACGGGCAGGTCGAGCGTCCAGTCGTGCGAATGGAGCCGCAGCTTCACTGCCCTCACGCCCGCATCGCGAAGCTCGACGCAGCGGCGCACGCGCTCCCCGGCCGAGACGAGCTCTCCGCTCGACGCATAAGCGCCTATTCGATCGGCGGCTCCTCCGAGGAACTGCCACAGGGGCTGTCCGGCGGCGCGTGCGACGAGATCCCAGACGGCCACCTCCAGGACCCAGTTGCGCCCGTGGTGCAGGTCGACGGTCTCGACGATCCCGTGCACGGTGTCGGCGTCGGCCGGTTCGACCTCGACGAGCAGGCGCTCGAGCAACTCGCGGTCCGGCAGCGCGTCTCCGCTCGCGTAGCCCTCGACACCTTCGTCGGAGCGGACGATCACGATCGTCGCGTCCTGGTGCGTCCGTGGTACCGGATCCCACGCGACGCTGATCGGAGGATCGAACGGACAGCGGTAGCGCCGCTCCTCGATCGCTGCGATGCGCACCGCTACTCCCCCGAGTAGAAGGGGTTGCGCAGCGAGTCGCGCTGCTCCACGAGCGCGGCGGCCGCGCGCGGATCGCGGCCTTCGACGCACACGCCGAGCGCCTTGCGCGTCGCGGCGCGGCTAGCGATCCGGAGCGCCGTCTCGTCGTGTGCGGCCGGGTCGACCCAGAACGCCACGAGCACGAGCAAGTCGCCGCTCGCCTCGATGAGCCCGTCCGCAACCGCGTCGAGCACGCCCTGGCCGATCCCTAGCTGGGCGGCTCCCCAGGTCAGCGTCTGGTGCCGGTCGTCGACCGCGGTGGCCTTGTTCATGATCAACGTCGGCGGCCAGACAGGCTCGTACTCCTGCTGGGTCGGCCCGACGCACACGAGCACCGGTGTGTGACCCGGCGCAGGGTGGGCGAGCATCGAGATCGCGGTCGCCGCAGTCGGGCTCCCGCGGCGGGCCAACACGATGTTGACGTGGGATCCGTTCGGCGCCTCTCCACTCCAGCCTTCGCCGATCCGCCCATCGAGGTGGTCCGACGTCAAAGCTCGAGCACCACCCGTACCGCGTCGCCCGAGTGCATGAGCTGGAATCCGCGTTCCGCCTCCTCGAGCGGGAGCCGGTGCGTTATGAGGCGATCGAGCGGAAGTCGTCCTTCGCGATAGAGGTCGAGCGCGTGCGGAAAGTCTCGCTCGGGCTTGGTCGAGCCGTAGATCGAGCCGAGCACGCGGCGCTCCATACGCGGGATCGTTACAGCCGGGAGCGACAGCTGCGCGTCCGGACGCGGGATGCCGATCAGCACCGCGGCGCCGCGCGTGCGGGTCGAGAGGAAGGCCGCTTCCATCGCCTCCGGCCGGCCGGTCGCCTCGATCGCGTAATCGACGCCGCCTTCTGAGGCGTCGCGCACGGCCTCGGCCGTCGCCTCCGCGCTTCCCTGCCACTCGACCGCGTCGGTCGCGCCGAACGAGCGCGCGACTGCGAGCTTCTGTGGCGCAGTGTCGACCGCGATGATCGGTTCCGCTCCGACCGCGACCGCGGCCAGCAGCGCGGACAGCCCGACGCCGCCGCAGCCGACGACCGCGACACGGTCGCCCGCCTCGACGCCTGCGGTGCGCCACACGGCGCCGACTCCGGTCGACACGGCGCAGCCGACGAGCGCGGCTACGTCGAACGGCACGTCCCTCGCGATCGGGACGCACGAGCGCTCCGGAACGACGCAGGCGTCCGCGAACGTCGAGAGGAAGGAGTAGTGGTAGATCGGCTCGCCGTCGCGGGACAGCCGGGGAGTCCCGTCCATCAGGCCCCCGGTTCCCATGGCGGGCCACACCGTCGCGCAGAGCTGTGGCAGTCCGCGCTCGCACTCCTCGCACGTCCCGCACCAGGGCGTCCACGAGAGAGCGACGTGATCGCCGATGGCAACACGTGTGACGTCGTCACCGACGGCCTCGACGACGCCCGCCCCCTCGTGACCGAGCACAGCCGGGCAGACCGTCTCCGAGGTGCCGTCGACGGCGTTGTAGTCGGAGTGGCAGACACCGCTCGCGCGCAGCCGCACGAGCACCTCCTCGGGGCCGGGCGGTGCAAGGTCGAGCTCGGCGACCGTCAGTGGCCCGCCGGTCTGCTCAAGGACGACACCTCGGATCCTCATGCGGTCACCTTCTCTTTCGCCTGCAGGCTGCGCAGCTCTCCGATCGGGATGTGACAGCGCATCAGATGTCCGTCCTCGACTTCGAGAAGCGGCGGCTCCTCCTCCACGCAGATGGGTCCCAGGAAGCGCGGGCACCGCGTGTGGAAGACGCATCCGGAGGGCGGGTCGGCGGCGCTCGGGATGTCACCCTCGAGCCTGATCCGGTCGCGTCCGCCGCCGTCGATCGTCGGCACCGCAGAGACGAGCGCCTCCGTGTACGGGTGGTGCGGACCGTCGAAGACGACGTCGGCGGCCCCGAGCTCCTGCAGGCGTCCGAGGTAGAGGACGGCAATCCGGTCCGAGATGTACCGCACGACGCCGAGGTCGTGCGAGATGAAGATGTATGCCACGCGCTTCTCGGCCTGGAGCTCGACGAGAAGGTTCAGGATCGCGGCCTGCACCGACACGTCGAGCGCCGACGTCGGCTCGTCGCAGACGACGATGCGCGGGTCGCCGGCGAACGCGCGCGCGATCGCGACGCGCTGCTTGAGACCGCCGGAGAGCTGCACGGGCTTCTGCGTGAGCGTGCGCTCGGTCACGCGCACGCGCGAGACGAGATCCTGCATGCGCTCTTCCGCTGCACGTCCGGTCACGCCGGCGAGCTTGCGCAGCGAGCGGAGCAGGATGCGGCGGACGGAATGTCGGCGGTTGAGCGCGGAGTCGGGGTTCTGGAACACGATCTGGAGCGCACGCAGCTCCGCCTGCGAGCGCTTCTGGTACCGCTCGGGCAACGGCCGCCCGTCCAGCGTCGCGCTGCCGCTCGTCGGTGGGACGATGCCGAGCAGCGTCCGTGCGAGGGTCGTCTTCCCACTGCCCGACTCGCCCACGAGGCCGAGCGTTTCCCCGGGCCAGATGGCCGCGGTAACGCCGGTGAGCGCGTGCACCTCGTGGCCGCGCTGCTTGAAGACCTTCGTGAGCTCGTCCAGCTCGACGAGCGGCGGCTGCTTGCGGTCGACGCGTGGCAGCTCGAGGTCTGCGGCCATCTCGCGCGGGAGCTCCCCCGCGCGGTCGTGGTACCAGCATCTGCTCTCGTGCGTCGTGGAGACGAAGAAGGACGGAGGCTCCTCCACGTGGCAGCGCTCGTCCGCCAGCGCACAGCGATCGGCGAAGACGCAGCCGGGGAGATCCGCGCCGAGCGGTGGGAGGAAGCCCGGGATCGTGTCCAGGCGGCCGTGGTCCTTGCGAACGCCGCCACGCGGGATGCAGCGCAGGAGCCCGACCGTGTACGGGTGCCGCGGATCCTGGAGAACGGTCTCGACCGGGCCTTCTTCCACGAGGCGCCCGGCATAAAGCACTCCGACCCGCCGGCACATCTTCGAGATCACGCCCAGGTTGTGGCTGATGAAGAGCACGGCCGTGTGGAGCTCGGCCTGCAGCTGCGAGACGAGATCGAGCACCTCGGCTTCGACCGTCGCGTCGAGCCCGGTCGTCGGCTCGTCGAGGATGAGAAGCTCGGGGTTCTTGGCGAGGGCCATCGCAATCACGACGCGCTGCTGCATTCCGCCCGAGAGCTGGTGTGGATAGCGCCCCAGGACGCTCGCCGGGATCGGCGATCTGAACGGTCCGGAGCGTCTCGAGCGCTCGCAGCTCGGCCTCCTTCTGTGGGACGCCGAGGACGGTGAACGCCTCCGCCACCTGATCGCCGACCTTCAATGACGGGTTCAGCGCCGAGCCGGGGTTCTGGTAGACCATCGAGACCGTGCGAGCGTGGTACTCGCGGAGCGCACGACTTCCGAGTGCGAGGACGTCCCGTCCGGCGACCGAGATCGCACCGCCGGTGACTCGGCCGTTGCGCGGGAGGTAGCGAACGATTCCGAGCGCAGCGGTCGACTTTCCGCAACCCGACTCGCCGACCAGTCCGTACGACTGCCCGCGCTCGATGGTGAACGAGATGCCGCGGAGAACCAGTCGGTCGACGCCACGAACCTGGTACACGAGCTCGAGGTCGGAGACCTCGAGCGCTGGAGCCGTCACCTCGATACCGCTCACCGCTCGTACACCTCGCGGACGCCGTCGCTGACGAGGTTCGCGGCGATGACCAGGCTCGCGATCGCCAGGGCGGGGAATAGCGTCATCCACCAGTACGGGTCGATCAGCGTCCAGTACTCGTTGATCTGTGCGGCCCAGTCCGGCGACGGCGGCGTGACCCCGAACCCGATGAAGGTCAACGAGGCAACCGTGAAGATCGCGTACCCGAGTCGGACCGTGAACTCGACGACCACGAGCGGAAACACGTTCGGGAGGATCTCGGAGAACATGATGTAGTGCGGGCGCTCGCCGCGAAGCCGGGCGGCCTGCACGTAGTCGAGCTCCGTCTCGGCCAGCACGGCGGCTCGCACGGTGCGCGAGATCACCGGGGCGAAGATCAATCCGATCGTGAGCATTACGACCCACGTGCCCGTGCTGCCGACGGCGGTCACGATCAGGATCGCGGCGACGATCAGAGGCAGCGAGAGGACCGCGTCGACGAGCCTGCTGACCGTGTCGTCCACCACGCCGCGGAAGTAGCCCGTGATCAGGCCGATCGCCGTCCCGAGAACGGTCGCGATGAGAACTGCAGCAGGTGCGATCACGAGGATGCTGCGCGATCCCGCAATGACCCGGGAGAAGATGTCGCGGCCGTTCGTATCGGTGCCGAACGGATGCCCCCACTCGGGTTTCAGGCTCGTCGGGAACTGATTGTCGAAGATCGGGTCGTACGGAGCCACGCCTGGGAAGAGCGCGCAGAAGACCCAGAACGCGAGGACGAGGGTGCCGATGAGCACCGAGGGCGAGCGAAGGAGCAGCCGCATCCGTTCCGTGCGTGCGGCCCGCGTCTCTCGGAGCGGCGGCGTCGGCGCAGGGCCGGCGAGACCGATGTCGGTCACTCGGTGCTCCCCAGCCGGATCCGCGGATTGAGCGCGGCGTAGAGGATGTCCGCGATCAGCGTGAAGACGAGGTACACGATTCCGATCACGAGCACCCCCGCCGTCAGCAGCGGGAGGTCCTTCTGACGCGCGGCCTCGTACACGAGCAGACCGATCCCCTGGTAGTTGAAGAGGACTTCGACGGCGACGAGACCGCCGACGAGGTACCCGACCTGCACCGCCACGACTGCGATCGTCGGGGGGAGCGCGTTTCGCAGTACGTGCTTGCGGATCACGACATTCGACGGAAGCCCCTTGAGATAGGCAGTTCGCGTGTAGTCGCTATCGAGGGCCTCGATCACCCCCGCGCGTGTGATGCGGGCGATGTATCCGAAGAGGACGAGCGTCAAGGTCAGTGCCGGCAGCAGCAGGTACTTGAACTGCGTCGACACGCTGGCGCCTTCCTCCGCTTGCGCGGTTGACGGCAACCAGCCGAGCCAGATTGCGAACACGAGGATGAGGACGATCCCCGTGACGAACTCGGGCATCGCTGCCAGCGAAATGCCCATGAGCGTCACGGACCGGTCGGTGAACTTGCCGTAGCGGAGACCGGCGATCACGCCGCCCAGGATCGAGAACGGGACGCAAATCAGGAAGGCGACGAGCGCGAGCTTGAACGAGTTCTCCAGCGCGGGCTTCAAGAGATCCCACGTCGGGACCTGCTTCGTCAGTGACGTGCCGAGGTCACCGTGCAGCAACCCGCTCGCCCAGTCGATGTACTGGACGACCACGGGTCGGTCGGTTCCGAGCTGCTCGTTCAGCACGTCGACCGACTCCTGGGTCGCGAACGGTCCGAGGACAGCGCGGCCGACGTTGCCCGGAAGCACGGTCGAGATCCCGAACACGACGACGCTCAGGAGGAAGAGCGTGATCAGCGCGAGCCCGAGGCGCTTGAGGAGGAAACGCGTCAACGACGCCTCGGATACGTCGGAGGGCGGGCGGCGAGGCGCTGCTCGTCCGCCACCCGCCCTCCGCGGACTCCGTTAGGCCAGGCCGACCTTGGCCAGCCGCACGTGCGAGATCCCCTCGGGGACGTAGTTCCTGACCCTGGAGGTGCTCGCGGTCACGTAGTTGATGAAGTAGTCGGTGATGACCGGCGTGTCGCGATTGAGGATCGCCGCCATCTGCCTCATCGCCCTCCGTTGAGTCGCGATGTCCGGGGCGGCCAGGAACCTCCTGGCGACGGCGTCGAACTGCGGGTTCTTGTAGTGGGCCGCGTTCCAGTCGCCCGTCGACATGTAGCAACGCGAGATGTAAAGGCTTGGCACCCCGCGCCAGCCGTACTCGGTCAGCGTGCTGGTGCGGTTCAGCCACGGCGTGGTGGTGAAGTAGTCCGCGCCGGCGGGCTCGGCGTCGTAGTACTTGCCGACGTCCATCACCTCGATGCCGACGTCCACTCCCGCCTGACGCGCGTACGCCTGGAACGACGCCGCGTGGTCGGTGTGGTCGAGGAAGTCCCAGGTCGTGACGTTGAAGTCCAGGTTGTCCACGTTCGCCGCGTCCAGCAACGCTCTCGCCTGCTGCACGTTCTGCCTCCGCTGCGCGACCGACCGGTCGGTCGAGGCGAACTGCCTCCAGAACGGGTTGTCGTTGCCGATCTGACCTTGCCCCAGCATCACTCTCGCGAGCTGCTGTGGACGGTTGATCAGGACCGCGAGCGCGCGGCGCACGCGCGCGTCCACGAGTGGGCCTTCGTCGACCCGCATGCAGAGCTGCCGGTGGGCGGACGTCGGCTGTGAGTAGTGCCTGTACCTCGAGTTGTTGCGGAACGGCCGGGCTTCCTGAGGCGAGAGCTGCATCGCCAGGTCGATCTGTCCCGATCGCAGGGCGAGCACCATCGGTGCCGAGCCCTGGTAGTAGGTCACCCTGACGCCGGCGAGTGGCACGCGGCCGCCCCAGTATCTGGTGTTGCGTGTCAACACGGCGCTCTTCTTGTCGACGTAGCGCACGAGCCTGAACGGCCCGGTGCCGATCATCCCGCTCGCGACCCACGTGCCGGGCTTCGCCACGATCGACGCCGGCTGGATGATCGCCTGGTACGTCGTCTGGCTGAGGAGGTACGGGAAGCTGCCGAGTGGTGCCTTCAGGCGGAACACCACCGTATACCTGCCGCGGGCCGAGACGCCTGCGGCGTCGAAGAACGGGCTCAAGCCCGCATTCGACCCCGGGCTGACGTAGTGCTTCATGCACGCGACGACATCTGCGGACGTCATCTCCTTGCCGTTGTGGAACCTGACGCCTCTGCGGAGCTGGAACGTCCAGACCGACGCGTCCCGGTTCGGCGTCCACTTCGTCGCCAGCCACGGCAAGACTCTGGCTTTCGGGTTCGTGAACGTGAGGTACTCGCCCGGGATGCCGGAGAATGCGAGCGCACCGCCTTCGTTCAACAGGTACGGCTCGAGCGAGGCGCCGAACACTGGAAGCCCTACGCGGATCGTGCCGCCGGCCTGCACGGCTTCCGCGGGCGCGGCGAACGCGAGGTCGGCCTCGCCCACGTAGCGCAAGAGCGCGGCGATCCCGCCGACCGACAGGCCGAACATCGTGGCTCGTCGCAGGAACTCCTCGCGGTCGAGGTCACCGTCGACGAGCTCGTCGATGAGGTTGTTCTCGACCGGGCCCGCCTCGCTGCGGCGGTACTCCTCGATCGCCCTTCGCGTCTCCCGATCCATCCCACCGTCTCCCTTCGTCGAGGTGCGTCGATCGCATCCATGTGCCGACCACGGTCGGCGCCCTGCCGCGGAAGGGTCGACGTTCTGCGGTTCACCGCCTTTATGCCAGCCCCGTCACGGGCTAGTCAAGGGGCGCACCCGCGGCGTGACCGCCCGGACCACCCTCGCGGGCTCAGTGCCCGGCGGGCTTCTCCCAGCCCTCGAGGACGGGCGGCGTGTAGTCCGTGCCGACCGTCTTCGAGCCCTCGACCCAAGGGCCGAGCTCGGGCTGCGGGAACTTCGTGTGCATCTCCTTGAGCTGGATCCCGTAAGAGTTTCCCGAGGTGAGGTGCGTGATCAGCACCTTGCGGGCGATCTCGTCCTCGCGGCCCTCGGGAATCGGAAAGTAGATCTTCAAGAAGGAGTTGCTGTAGCGGTCGAACACGGCTGGCATGCCGTCCTCTTCGAGGAGCGCGACGTCCTCGAGCCAGTTGATGTCCTGGCCCGGCGTCGCGGCGTCGAGATCGACGTCCTCGACTAGCGCGATGTCCTCCTGGTACGGGAAGCGATGCCCCGACGAGGAACTCGGCGTCGAGCGACTTGATCTTCTCGGGCTCCGCGTACGCGAGCTCGTGCGAGTGGTGCTCGTTCATGTCTCGACGGTCCGCAGGTCGGCGACCTGCGCGGTCGGGTTCGCCGCGAGCTCCTCCTCGGCCTTGATCGCGAGCAGCCGCTGGACCTCGGCGAGGATCTCACGCTCGGTCTGGCCCACGGTGTAGGTCGTCCCGGCGAGCGGAACCCGCGCCATCGCGGACGCCTCGACCGTGAGCGCCGCGAGATCTTCCGGCTCGAGCGAGTGCACGTTCGTCTTCCCGCACGCCCGCGCGAGCATCTGGAGCTCCATGGTCAGGGTGGTCAGGAAGTTGTAGACGCGCTCGGACGCCTCCTCGACCACGAGTCGCTTGCGGAGCTCGGGATCCTGAGTGGTGATGCCGACCGGACAGCGCCCTGTATGGCAGTGGTAGCACTGGCCGGCCGGGACGCCCACCGTGCCCTCGTAGTCGGTGACGCCCGGGATCTCCTTGTTGCAGTTCAGCGCCATCAGCGCCGAGTGACCGATTGCGACCGCCTTCGCGCCAAGCGCGAGGCACTTCGCCACATCCGCGCCGTTGCGGATGCCGCCCGCGACGACGAGGTCGATCTCGTCCGCAAGACCGACGTCCTCGAGCGCGCGGCGAGCCTCGGGGATCGCCGCCATCAGCGGGATGCCAGTCTCCTCGGTCGCGATGTGCGGGCCTGCTCCCGTTCCGCCCTCGGCGCCGTCCAGGTAGATGATGTCCGGGCCGCACTTGGCCGCCATGCGCACGTCGTCGTAGACGCGGGAAGCGCCGAGCTTCAGCTGGATCGGGATGCGGTAGTCGGTCGCCTCGCGGATCTCCTGCACCTTCAGCGAGAGATCGTCGGGTCCGAGCCAGTCGGGGTGGCGGGCCGGCGAGCGCTGGTCGATCCCCGCCGGCAGCGAGCGCATCTCCGCCACCTGCTCGGTGACCTTCTGCCCCATGAGATGGCCGCCGAGACCGACCTTGCAGCCCTGCCCGATGAAGAACTCGCACGCGTCCGCGAGCATCAGGTGGTGCGGGTTGAACCCGTACCGCGACTGGATGCACTGGTAGTACCACTTCGTCGAGTAGTCGCGCTCCGGCGGGATCATCCCGCCCTCGCCCGAGCACGTCGCCGTGCCGGCCATCGACGCGCCTTTCGCGAGCGCCATCTTCGCCTCCAGCGAGAGCGCGCCGAACGACATGCCGGTGATGTAGATCGGGATGTCGAGTGAGAGCGGGTTCTTCGCGAAGCGCGCGCCGAGCACCGTCGTCGTGTCGCACTTCTCGCGGTAGCCCTCGATGACGAAGCGGGTCAGCGTGCCCGGGAGGAATACGAGCTCGTCCCAGTGCGGCATCGGCTTGAAGACGGAGAAGCCGCGCATGCGATAGCGGCCGAGCTCAGCCTTGATGTGGATGTCGTTGATGACCTCGGGCGTGAAGATGCGGCTCCGCCCGAGGACGTCCTTCTGGCCTGGCCCGTTCTCGGTCGCCATCAGATCACCAGCTTCTTCTCGGAGGGCTCGAGTGCGTCGTAGTTGTAGAGCACCTTCCCGCACACGAACTTCTGGAACTCGGGCGGGGAGCCGAGCTCGTAGATCCGGAACTTGCGCTCGACGAGCTCCGTGTCGGCATCCGTCCACTCGCCGGGCACGCAGTCGATTCCGAGCGACTTGACCTTCCCGGCGACGTAGATCGTCCCGTCGTACATCGAGTCGCCGAGGCCTGCGCCCGCGTCGCCGCAGATGATCATCCGCCCGCGCTGCATCATGAACCCGGTCATCGAGCCGACGGAGCCGCCGATGATGATCGTCCCGCCCTTCTGGTCGATCCCCGTGCGAGCGCCGACCCGGCCCTTCACCACGAGATCGCCGCCGCGCATCGCAGCTCCCGTCAGTGAGCCGCCGTTCCCGTCGACGACGACGACGCCGGACATCATGTTCTCGCACGCCGACCAGCCGACCCGCCCCGTGATGTGGATCTCAGGGCCGTCGACGAGCCCGCATGCGAAGTAGCCGAGTGACCCCTCGAACCGGATCCTGCAGCGCCGCAGGATGCCGACGCCGAGCGAGTGGCGCCCCTGCGGGTTCTGGATCACGACCTCGTCGATGCCCTCCTCGTAGAGGAGCCGGCGGAGCTCGAGGTTGATCGTTCGGGTCGTGAGCTCACGCGCGTCGAAGGTCGCGACGCCGTCCTCGACAACGGCTGTGCGGGGCGCCTCGGCCACCGGCTCGGCGAGCCCGCGCGCGTCGTAGGAAATCTGCCGCTCGCCTACCGCTGCCACACCAGTACCTCGCGCTCGTAGGGATCGTAGGTGTCGATCTCGTGGTCGACGATCGCGCGGATCGCGATCTCCTCGGACGCGAGCGCCACGAGGTCGTCCGATTCGTAGAGGACGAGTGGCTTCGCGGCGAGCTCGTCCTTCGCGACGCCGAGCTCGTCCTTCGTCACCGCGATGTACGTGAAGACGCCGTCGAGCTCGTCGAGGGACTTGTGCATCGCCTCCTCGAGCGACGCGCCGTTGGTCATCTCCTCGGCGAGGTAGACGGCGATGATCTCGGAGTCGCACTCGGACATGAACCGGCGCCCCGCGCGCTCGAGCCGCCTGCGCCACATGAAGTAGTTCGTGAGCTGCCCGTTGTGGACGACCGCGACGTCGGAGTACGGGTAGGCCCAGTACGGATGTGCGCCGGCGATGTCCACCTCCGACTCGGTGGCCATGCGCACGTGGCCGATCGCGTGCGTGCCGGTGAACTTCGCGAGCCCGTACTGGTCGTGCACGCTCTCGGCGTCGCCGAGGTCCTTCACGATCTCGAGCGCGCGCCCGAGCGACAGAACCTCGGCCTCGGGGATGTCCTCGACGAAGTCGGCGAGGAGCTTCAGGTCACCGTCGTACTCGAACGAGACGCGGAAGGCGTACGGCGTCTCCTCGTCGACCTCGTGGATGCGCCCGCCGAGCGCCGCAAGCCTGGCCTCGACCTCCAGCCGATGCCGCCGCAGCCGGTCCTCGAAGTCGAAGTCGCGCGGCGTGTTCGCGTCCGCGAGCTTGTACCGCATGACGAGGTTGCCGTTCTCCCCGTTCCCGTACAGCGCGTAGCCGGTGGAGTCCGGGCCGCGGTGCTTCATCGACTGGAGCATCCGGGTCATCTCGTCGCCGATCGCGTGCTCCGAGCCGTCCCGGTAGATGATCCCCGCGATTCCGCACATTCTCCGCTCGGTCCTTAGGGCAGCACGTCGAGGTACTCGGAGACGTCCCAGTCCGTGACGGTGGCGCAGTGGCGCTCCCACTCGTCGCGCTTGTAGTGCATGAAGACACGGTACATCTCGTCCGGCAGGGCGCTCTTGACGACGTCGTCCCCCTCGAGGGCATCGAGCGCGTCGCCAAACGTCATCGGGATGCGCTTGACGTCCTTGCCGGCTTCCATGGCGTCGTAGATGTTGCGCTCCTCGGGCTCGCCCGGATCGAGCTTGCGGTCGATCCCGTCGCGCATCGCGGCGATGAGCGCGGCCATGGACAGGTACGGATTGACCGCCGAGTCGACGGACCGGTACTCGAAGCGCCCCGGTGCTGAGACGCGCAGCGCGGTCGTCCGGTTCTGGTAGCCCCAGTCGGCGAACACCGGTGCCCAGAAGCCGGTGTCCCACAGCCTGCGGTAGGAGTTGACGGTCGAGGCCGTGACGGCGGTGAGCGCGGCAAGGTGCTCGAGGATCCCGCCGATCGCGTGCAGCCCGATCCGACTCGGGCGCTGCGGGTCGTCCGTGTCCGGCATGAACGCGTTCTCGTCGCCCTTCCAGAGCGAGATGTTGTGGTGGCACCCGTTCGCCGAGACGCCCATGAACGGCTTGGGCATGAAGCAGGGGAACGCCCCGAGCTCGCGGCCGACGGCTTTGCAGACCTGGCGGAAGGTGGAGAGGTTGTCCGCGGTCGCCTCTGCCCGGTCGAACCCGAAGTTGAGCTCGATCTGGCCGGGCGCGTCCTCGTGGTCGCCCTGGATCATGTCGAGGCCGAGCGCCTGCCCGTACTCGACGACCTTGTGGATGATCGGCTGCAGCTCGGAGAACTGGTCGATGTGGTAGCAGTAGGGCTTGGTCATGCCCTCCACGGAGGGCGTGCCGTCCTCGGAGAGCTTGAGCCACATCATCTCGGGCTCCGTGCCGGCGCGGAGGTGGAGCCCCGTGTCGGCCTCGAACTCGGCCTGCATGCGCTTCAGGTTGCCGCGGCAGTCCGACGAGAGGAACCCGCCCGGGTTCTCCCGCTCCTCACGGTTCCGGAAGCAGATGCACCAGACGCGCGCGACGCTGGGATCCCACGGGAGTACCTCGAAGGTCTCGGGCTCGGGGATGCCGACGAGCTCCGCGGCCTCCGGTCCGTAGCCGATGTAGTTCCCGTGCCGGTCCGTGAAGAGGTTCGCCGTCGCGCCGTACACGAGCTGGAAGCCCTTGCTCGCGATCGTCTCCCAGTGCTTGGCCGGGACACCCTTGCCCATGATGCGGCCCGTTACCGAGGGGAATTGGTAGTAGACGTACTGGATTCCCTCGGAGTCGATCCGCCGGCGGACGTCCTTCACGAGCGCAGCGCGCCCTCTCTGCTTGACGAAGCGCTCCAGGTCGGTCGCCACGTGCCCCTCCTTTTCTCCCGAGTCGCAGTCGTTCGTGCGGGAGCGTAATGGAGCGGCAGCGGCGCGGCGCGCCCATGAGGTGGCTAGCCTTCCTTGCGTGAACGAGCCGCGTACCGACTACCTGACTCCCGCCCAGCGCGAGGCGCTCGAGGCCGAGCTCTCCGATCTCGAGGGCCCGCAGCGCAAGGCCGCGTCGGATGCGATCAAGACCGCCCGCGAGTTCGGGGACATCGCCGAGAACGCCGAGTACCACGCGGCGAAGGAGCAGCAGGGCCTTCTCGAGCGTCGCATCCGGGTGCTGAAGGACCGTCTGGCCCATGCGGTGACCGTCGAGCACGACACCGACGACCACGTGGGCGTGGGCTCGCTCGTCCAGGTCGCCGACGAGGAGGGCGAGACGATGGAGGTCGAGATCTCGGCGGTCGGCGGAGTCGCACCCGACTCTCCGCTCGGCCACGCGCTCATGGGCGCCGCAGTGGGCGACGTGGTGAACGTTCAGGCGCCGCGTGGCGCCTGGAAGGCGCGCGTTCTCGCCATCCGTCGCTCGTAGTGCCGCCTCTTTCCGAGCTTCAGGCCCGCGAGGAAGCGCGGTTCGTGGAGCTCCACCCGCGATCTCGCGAGCTTGCGAAGCGTGCGCACGCACACCTCTTCGAGGGCGTCCCGATGCACTGGATGCGCAAGTGGCCGGGCGGGTTCCCGGTCTTCGTGCGGGAGGCCCGAGGCGCGCATTTCGTGGACGTGGACGGGCTCGAGTACGTCGACTTCTGTCTGGGCGATACAGGCGCAATGGCCGGCCACGCACCGGAGCCGACGCTTCGTGCTCTCGAGGAGCAGGCGGCGAAGGGCCTGACTCTGATGCTCCCGAGCGAGGACGCCCTCTGGGTCTCGGAGGAGCTCGCCCGCAGGTTCGGGCTTCCGTCCTGGCAGTTCGCTCTCACCGCGACGGACGCGAACCGGTTCTCGATTCGCCTCGCTCGCCATCTCACGGGCCGCTCGAAAGTGCTCGTCTTCAACTGGTGCTACCACGGCTCGGTCGACGAGGCCTTCGCGACTCTCCACGACCGGGTCGTGGAGGCGCGGGACGGCAACATCGGCCCTCCGGTGCATCCCGCCGAGACGACTCGCGTCGTCGAGTTCAACGACGTGGACGCTCTTGAGCGGGAGCTCGCTCACGGGGACGTCGCCGTCGTGCTGGCGGAGCCCGCGCTGACGAACATCGGGATCGTCCATCCCGAGCCGGGCTTCCACGACGCGCTTCGCGAGCTGACGCGGACGCACGGCACACTGCTCGCGATCGACGAGACGCACACGATCTGTTGCGGTCCCGGTGGGTTTACGGCCGCAAACGGCCTGAAGCCGGACATCCTCACGATCGGGAAGACGATTGCCGGCGGGATCCCGGCCGCGGCGTATGGATTCTCGGAGGAGGTCGCGGCACGCCTCACGGGCACGATCGAGCTCGGTGTCATCGACGTCGGCGGGATTGGCGGGACGCTGGCCGGCAACGCGCTCTCGCTGGCGGCGACGAGGGCAACACTCGGCGAGGTGCTGACGGAGGAGGCGTTCGCGCGGATGATCCCGCTCGCCGAGCGCTGGACGGTGGGCGTCGAGTCGGCGATCGCTGAAGCCGGTCTTCCATGGCACGTCACCCGCCTCGGGTGCCGAGCTGAATACCTGTTCGGCCCTGACCGGCCTCGAAACGGCGCGGAGGCACATGCGGCCGGCGACGCCGAGCTCGAGCGCTACATGCACCTCTTCGCGCTCAACCGCGGGATCCTGCTGACGCCTTTCCACAACATGGCGCTCATGTCCCCTGCGACGACGGAAGCAGACGTCGACCGGCACGCCGAGGTCTTTCGCGAGGCGGTCAGCGAGCTCCCTGGCAACGACACTGCCTAGAGCCAGATGCGGCGCACGACGTCGCCCGTGGAGATCGAGCCGGGCACGATCACGTGCGCATTCACTCCGCGCAGCCGCAGCTCGCGGCCCTCGGCGGAGTTGACGAACTTGAGAGCGTCGCTTCCGAACCGGGCCGAGAACTTCGCGCACCCGGTGTGCGGCTCCTCGGAGATCTGGACGACGACCGTGTCCCCGATCGCAAGCCTGCTCCCCGCCGGGAGGCTCTCCCGGTCGAGGCCCATGTCGACGACCAGGTTGTCGCCGGCGAGCGGCCAGCGTTCGGGGTCCGCGATCAGCCCGAGCAGATGGGTCGACGCGATCGTCAGCTGGTTCTCACGCTGCACGCGTCCGTCCGCGCCGACCTGCGCTTCCCAGCGATCGCCGACGAGACCCTCCTCCATCGAAAGGTCGGCGGTTTCGGGAGTCTCACGTTTGTCCTCGCTCGGCCGGATGACGATGAGCTCGAGCGTTCCTTCCTCGGTGTCGAGCCCACGCAGCTCGGGGAGTCGAGCATCGAGGCTCTCACGCGTTGCGTACAGGTCGGTGCTCACGGTTCCCGGATGCTAGCCACGGTCCTCAAGGCCGGACAGGACGTCGAAGTCGGCTTCGTCCTTCGCGGCGTCGCCGGGGTCCTCGCGGGCAGACGACTTCCCGCTCCTCAACGCATTGATGCTCACGAGCCTGGCCTGCACGCCACTGAGCTCACGCGCATCCGCCTCGAACGCACCTTCCGGCCACGCCGCCTCGAAGTCGCGCAAAGGCGTGAGCACGCGCCCTTCGCTCCTGCGAACGAGATACGTGAGCTCGAGCCGGACTCCCTCGCGTTCGTAGCCGGTGCCTCCGTCCTCGTCCAGTTCGGGCGCATGGCTCCAGCCGGCTCCCTCGAGCAGAGCTGCGATCCGCGGAACGTCGCCGCGCCAGACGGCGATGTCGACGTCGTCGTGCGGTCTCGTGATCGAACCGGCGTAGAAGTCCACTGCCCAGCCGCCGAACAACCAGTAGTCGATTCCTGCGTTCGCGAGTAGTGCATCGACCGACGCGAGCGCGGCGAGCTGTCGCGACGACGGCGCGCGCTCATACGTCACGAACGCGAACGGCACGCCGTCATCCGACACGTGCTCCTGCCGCCCGGCCTCCACGAACTCGTCGGCACTCCACTTCGGGAAGAACGTGTCGCCCTCGATGTCGACGTCGATCTCGGTCAGCACGAGCTCGTCCGCCCGAGGAAGGGCGGCCGCGAAGATCTCGCCGCCGCCGATGATCGAGACACGCTCCTCCGCGGCCAGGAGCTCGAGTGCCGCTTCGAGCGATGGCGTCTGCTCGGCGCCCTCAGCGCTCCAGCTCGCATTCCGCGTGACGACGACGTTCCTGCGCCCGGTGAGCGGGCGGAAGCGGTCGGGCAGCGAATCCCACGTCTTTCGTCCCATCACGACGGGATGACCCATCGTCACCTCGCGGAAGCGCGCCATGTCCTCCGGGATGCGCCAGGGGAGCGTGCCCGCGCGGCCGATCACGCTGCCTCGTGCGACGGCCGCGACGAGGGCGACCTTCAAACCGCGATCGGCGCCCGGATCCCAGGGTGGTGCTGGTAGCCGACCACCTCGAAGTCCTCGAACTCGTACTCGAAGATCGTCGCCGGACGGCGGCGGAGCGTGAGCGTCGGGTACGGAAACGGATCGCGCCCGAGCTGTGTCTCGACCTGGTCGCGATGGTTGTCGTAGATGTGGCAGTCCCCGCCGGTCCACACGAAGTCGCCGACAGCGAGGTCGCACTGCTGGGCCAGCATGTGCGTGAGCAGCGCGTAGCTCGCGATGTTGAACGGGACGCCGAGGAAGACGTCCGCGCTGCGCTGGTAGAGCTGGCAGCTCAGGCGGCCGTTCGATACGTGGAACTGGAAGAACGCATGGCAGGGAGCGAGCGCCATCTTCGGGATGTCGGCGACGTTCCAGGCGGACACGATGATCCGCCGCGAGTCTGGGTCCTCGTGCAGCAGGCGGACGACTTCGGAGATCTGGTCGATGTGCCCGCCGTCCGGAGTCGGCCAGCTGCGCCACTGGACTCCGTAGACCGGGCCCAGGTCTCCGTCCTCGTCGGCCCACTCGTCCCAGATCGTCACGCCCTGCTCCTGCAGCCAGCGGACGTTCCCGTCGCCGCGCAGGAACCAGAGCAGCTCCTTCGCGACCGATGGAAAGTGCACCTTCTTCGTCGTGACGAGCGGGAACCCCTCGGCGAGGCCGAAGCGCATCTGGTACCCGAAAACGCTGACCGTCCCGGTTCCCGTGCGGTCCGACTTCGGGACGCCGTTCGTGAAGACGTGGCGCATGAAGTCCTCGTACTGCGAGCGGACAGGACGTGTGTCGGCGCCTGCGGGCATGCTCGTCCGACGATAGCGCCTGACTCGGCGTGCCCGGAGCGGCGGAACCCCTTCGGGTGCGACGGTGTACACGGAGAAGATGAGGGCGCTACTCGTGCTCCTGCTGGTCACCGTGACCTGCTCTGCTGCGTCCGCGTCTGCACGCACGGGGTTCGCGCTCCCGTACGACCTCGTCGCCGCGCGCGATGGGACGATCTACTTCCCCGACCGCTCCCGGATCCTGCGTCTCGAACCGAGGACCGGCCGGGTTCGCGTCCACAGGCAAGTTCGCGGCGCAGGAGAGCTCGCTGGGCTCGCGCGGCTCGAGAACGGCACGCTCTTCGCTGCCGATCTGCCCAGCGGTCGAATCTTTCGCGTCCCACCGCGGGCAGCTGCCACGACGGTGGCGGTCGTGCCCTCGCCCGTCGACCTCCTCTCCGACCGCTCCGGCTCGACCCTCTGGGTCGCCTCGATCGCCGACGGAGTGGGACTCGTTCGTGTCGACGTCGCCTCCGGTGCTGTGCAGCCGTTCGCGAGCGTCGTGAAGCCGCACGGCATCGCTCGTACGGCAGACGGTGACTTCATCGTCCACGATGGCCACGCGGTCAGCCGCGTCGACGGGAAGACAGGGGCTGTGGCGACGTTCGCGAACGTCGACGCGTTCAAGCTCTTCGCCGCTCCGAACGGTGCCGTCTACGGAGCGACGGGCGGCCCGACGGGCGGGCGCGTCGTGCGCATCTCGCCGAGCGGTCGTGTGGAGCCCATCGCCGGAACAGGCCGTCTCGGCTCGCACCGCGACGGCCGAGCGCTGCGAGCGCCGATGCTCCCGAGCGCGGTGGCGCTCGCCCGAGACGGGTCGCTGCTCATCGCGCAGATCGAGCCGATTCCAGCGATCCGACGGGTGAAGCTCTCCGCGGGCACGATCACGACCCTCGCGCGCGGTCGCTGACGAGATCACGCGACTGTGCAATCGTCGGACGCGTGGAGGTCGAGATCGTCTTCGAGACGCACGCGACCAGCGTTCACAACGAGCGCGGCATCGGTACCGGCTGGCTCGACGGCGAGCTCTCGGACCGGGGCAGGCGCGAGGCCGCGGAGCTCGGCGAGCGTCGTATAGACGACCGCATTGGAGCCGTGTACACGTCGGACCTCCGACGCGCCGTCGAAACCGCGGAGCTTGCCTTCGGCGACTCGGGGGTACCGGTCCACCACGATTGGCGGCTCCGCGAGTGCAACTACGGCGAGCTGAACGGCCAGCCGCTCGCACGGTTCGCAGGCGAACCGCCCCGACGGATCGACACGCCGTACCCGGGCGGCGAGAGTTACCGCCAGGTCGTGGAGCGAGTGCGTGAGTTCCTCGACGATCTGCCACCCGATACCGACGGAGGCCGGATCGTGGTGATCGGTCACGCGGCCACCCGCTGGGCGCTCGAGCATCTCCTCAGAGGGACGCCACTCGAGGCGCTTGTCAGCGCGCCGTATCGCTGGCAGCCGGGGTGGGAGTACTCCCTGCGGAGCTAGTACCGCACGCCGTGCTCGACGTAGAGCTCTAGCAGCGTCAGCGGAGACATGCGGATCTCGACACGTCGGTCACGTTGCGAGGAGAGGCACTTCGGTGCCTTCCTCGACGACCACCCAGCCGTCGAAATCCGTGAGCCTCCACGGAGCGTTCAGCGGCACGACCGTCGATCCGTCGGCGTCGACGAGAAACGTTCCGCAGAGCGCTGCGAGCTGCCCGTCCTGCGTCAGCCAGAGCTCGTAGTGGTCGCCGTCGCGCACCTGCCCCAGGCCCGAGACGGCGAGCTCCATCGGCCAGTTTCCGGCCGAGTCCGCATCGAACAGCTCGATCGTTGCTCGCGCGTCCACGGCGGCGGCGGTCCCTTCCAGCGAGTACGTCCGGAACGTGCTGGGGCTCTCCGAGCGGACTCCTGCCAGGACGCCGACTGCGAACACGAGCACACCGAGAGCTGCCGCGATGGCGACGAGTGCGCCGCGCCGCCGGCGCAGGACGTGCACGGACGCGCCAGGCTCAGGAGCGCCGCTTCCCGCCGGGAGATCGGGCGGCGGTCCAGCGTCCACGAGCAGATCGTGGACGCGGTGCAGCCGTTCGCGCTCCGTCTCGCTGAGATCCGTGCCGACGAGCTCGTCGAAGTCGGGCATGTGCTTGCTCACTCCAACTCGTCCTCGAGCGCGTCTGCGAGGCGGGCGAGCGCGCTGCGCGTTCTGGTCTTCACCGTGCCCAATGGGATACCAAGAGCCTCGGCGATCTCGCTCTGCGACAGACCTCGCCAGTACGCGAGCTCGATCACCGGGCGCTCGTGAGGGGGCAACACCTCGAGCGCCCGGTGTACTTGCCAGGCGGTCCACGACGCCTCCGCACGGTCGGCCGGCCCGGGGTCGCCGGTCGGGCCGTCGGGAAGCTCGGCGGTGGGCTCCGGGGTGCGCCGCAGGCCGTCGGTGATGGCGTTTCGTGCGACGGCGTACAGCCAGGGCGCTCCTCGACCGCGGACAGGGTCGTACGTCCGCGCCGATCTCCAGATCGCGACGAACGCCTCCTGTGCCGCGTCTTCCGCTCTGCCGCGATCTCCGAGCCGCCGGAGCGCGAGCCCCAGCACGGCGCGTGCGTACCGGCGGTAGAGCTCCTCGAACGCCCGCCGGTCTCCGCCGGCCACGCGCTCGAGGAGCTGGCCGTCGGTCAGCTGCGGCTCGTGCACGTAGGCCATTGTCGCCCTTGGGCTCCGGACGGAATCAGCATGGAGTGCGAGCGACGACATCCCCCGGTGCTACGCACCGGGCCCGCGGTCGGATTGCCATGGCGGAGTCGGCGAGCGCGGACGGAAGCCTCTACGTCGAGCTCGCCGCCTCGAAGTTGGCGGCGACGGCGTCCCAGTTGACGACGTTCCACCAGGCCTCGAGGTAGTCGGGGCGCCTGTTCTGGTAGTTCAGGTAGTAGGCGTGCTCCCACACGTCGATTCCGAGCAGCGGCACGTCACCGTCCATGACCGGGCTGTCCTGATTCGGCGTCGACTTCACCGCGAGCCCGGTGCCGTCCCAGACGAGCCAGGTCCAGCCGGAGCCGAACCGCTTCACGCCTGCGTCGTTCACGGCCTTCTTGAGCTCGTCGACGCTTCCGAATGTCGGATCCGATCGCGTCCCCGAGCGCTCCCGATGGCTCGCCGCCGCCGCCCGGTCCCATGATCTCCCAGAAGAGCGTGTGGTTCGCGTGGCCGCCACCGTTGTTGCGCACTGCCATGCGCTTGTCCTCGGGCAGGCTCTCAAGGCCAGTGAGCACCGCGTCGAGCGGGCGGTCCATCCACTCGGTGCCCTCGAGCGCGGCGTTCAGGTTGGTGACGTACGCGGCGTGGTGCTTGTCGTGGTGGATCTCCATCGTGCGCGCGTCGATGTGGGGCTCGAGCGCGTCGAAGTCGTATGGAAGCGGGGGGACGCTGTACGCCATCTGTCTGCTCCTCTTCTCGCGGATCCTGACTCGGGGAGAAGGATATGCTCACCGGCGTTCCCGCCCGGGCGCTGGAGGAAACACGGATGTCGAACTTCGTCGAGATCAGACCACAGGAGCTCAAGCCCTCCCTGCTCGAGCTCGACGGCATCTCGAGAACGACGATCGAGGCGCACTACCGCCTGTACCAGGGCTACGTGGCGAAGCGCAACGAGATCCTCGGAAAGCTCGGCGACGCCGACGGCTCGGTGGCCAACCAGGTCTACTCGGACTTCCGCGCGCTGAAGGTCGACCTCACCTTCGCCGTGGGAGGGATCAAGAACCACGAGCTCTACTTCGGCCACCTCGGCGGTGAGGGAGGCGACCCGGATGGGCCGGTTGCGGCGCTGATCGAGCGGGACTTCGGCTCGGCAGAGTCGTGGCAGGCTGACCTGAGAGCGACCGGAATGGCGGCCCGCGGGTGGGCATGGACGGCGTACGACTGGGACGAGCGCCGGCTCTTCAACTACGTCGGCGACGCGCAGAACACCTTCCCGGTCTGGAATGCCACGCCTCTCGTCGCGCTCGACGTCTACGAGCACGCGTACTTCCTCGACTACCAGACCGATCGCGCGGCCTACATCGAGGCGTTCCTCCGGAACCTCGACTGGGCGGTCGTCAACCACTGGGTCGAGGCGTATCGCATCCCGACGGAGTAGCTCGTGATCGAGGTGCTCGCCGTGGTTGGCGGGTACGTCATCGGCTCGCTGCCCTTCGGGTACTGGCTGCCGCGGCTCGTGCGCGGCGAGGACATCCGAACGGCGGGCAGCGGGAACATCGGCGCGAGCAACGTGTTCCGCGTCTACGGTCGCAGGCTGGGAACGGCGGTCGCCCTCCTCGACGTGGCGAAGGGATTCGCCGCTGCGTCGCTCGGCCTCGCCGTCGGGGGCGAGCTCGTCGGCGTTCTCGCCGCTGCGGCGGCGATGCTCGGTCACGCGCGCCCGGTGTTCCTGCGGTTCCAGAAGGGCGGCAAGATGGTTGCGACGGGCGGAGGAGCGGCATTGGCACTCGCTCCGCTCGCTGCGGTCTGTTGCGTCGGACTCTGGCTAGCCGTCTTCTTGCTGACGAGATACGCGTCGCTGGCGTCGATCGTGACGGCGCTCGGGTTGGCGGTCTTCGTGGTGGTCTTCGACTACGCCTGGCCAGTGATTGCGTTCGGGGTCGCCGGCGGGACCGCGGTGATCCTGCTCCACCGACAGAACGTACGGCGGCTCGCCGCCGGAACGGAGCACCGCTTCGAGCTGCGGCGTCCGCGCCGCGCGTAGCTATCCGGCCAGCCAGCCGGCGAGCGTCGTCTGCCGCGGGCTCGGCTCGCCCGACGCGAGCTCCGTTCGGAGCTCCCCGACCGTGCCGTGGCGCTCCGCGACCACGTCGTGGACGTGGATCGTCTCGAAGTTGACCTGGCGCGCGAGCAGGAAGTCGTCGTCGCCGAGGCCAGGGAGCGAGTCGAGCGCGTCGCGAAGCGAATGGCGGACGGAATCCTCGACGAACCGTGGCTGGAGGTGGGCGTGCTCGACCACGAAGAGCTCGTCCGGTCGCTTGAGCAGGTCGTAGATCGGCGCGCTCATGGAGCGCTCCGCGATCCCGACGAGCAGCTCCGCGTCGAGATCGCTGTCGGTGCCGACGAAGAGCGTTGCCCGGCCGCGCTGGTTGTGCGTTGCGATGGGTACGAGCTCGAGGATCTTCTCGACGTCGCCCGCGTCGAAGCCGGCGTCGAGCAGGCGCTCGCTCGCGCGGTTGCGAACCAGCCCCTGCGCGCACGGGCAGGCATTGATCCCCGTCGCCTCGACGCCGACGACGTGCCGTGTCCCCGAGCTTGATGCGGCCGCGATCCCGCAGAGCGTGACCATCTCCTGGGTCACGAGCCCCGTCACGGGCGTGAGCCGGCGGATCGGCCACTGCGCGCGGATCCAAACCTCGGCCAGGAGCGCGCCCTGGCGCTCCACGACCCTGTGCGCGATGTGCCCGGCCAGGGTCTCGACGAGGAGCGCCTCGCTGCCCACGACGACGTCGATCGCCTCCTCGAAGAGCTCGGGGAAGCGAGACATGTGGACGCCCTTCTGGTCGGCGGCGAGGTCGACTGTGCAGTCGATCGTCGCGGCCATGACCGTCTCCGAATCCCCGCGCCGGATCCGCACGGCCTTCTGGACGCCGCGCACGCCCGCGTGCGAGAGCGCCAGCCCGATCTCGGGTGCGGACGCCTGGAGGTCCTCGACGAGGTTCGGGAGCTTGGACATCGTGCGGAGAATACGCGCCGGGCCACGCACCGGTTCACGCCGGGGCCGGAGCCTCGGTGTCGTCGAGCCCGCGGAGCGCCCGGACGAACGGGGCGGCAATGGCGACGGCGAGGAGCACGAGCGCCAGCGCGACGAAGGTCGTGCGCAGGCCCGCCAGCTCGATCAGCGGGCCGACGAGGAGAAACCCGATCGGTCCCGCGGCATATGCCAGCGAGGTGAGGACTCCGATCGCGCGGCCGAGGAGATGGGGTGGCGACAGCTCCTGGAGCACGAGGTTGGCGATCGGGTTGATCGGGCCGTAGAGCAGGCCCGTCGCCGCGCCGAGCAGGACGAGCATCCAGAACCGGGGCAGGAAGGCCATTCCGACCACCGGCACCGCGGTTCCGATCAGTCCGACGAGCACGGCCGTTCGCCGGCGCACGCGATGTCCCACGGCTCCGTAGCCGAGGGCGCCGACGATGCCGCCGACGCTCATGGCCATGAGCATGATCCCGAGTCGTTCGGGCGCGTCTTGCGCCTGGAAATAGACAGGGAGGATGACGCCCTCGATCGGCACCCACGCGCCGACGAGCACCGTGAACAGGATCGTCAGGGTGCGGAGCGTGCGGTCCCGCCAGACGAAAGCGAGGCCCTCGAGGCCGTCGTGCCAGATCGGACGCCGCTCGTCTCCGTGCGATGGACGCTGGATGCCCGGAAGGCGCACGAGCCACGACGCCAGAGCCGATGCCGCGAACCCGGCGGCGGTTGCCCACAGCGTGGCCTCGGCGCCGATCCACGCGATGAGCACGCCCCCGACCGCCGGCCCGATGAGGAACGCGACGCCGAACACGGCCTCGTGCACGCCGTTGACGCGCTCGCGTCGCAACTGGGCGGACTCGGCCGCACCCGGCAACATCGTCTCGCGTGCAGTGACGCCCGCTGGGTCGAACACGGCACCGACGGCGGCTAGCACCACGAGGAGCCAGAGCGAGAGCACGCCGAGCGACGCGGCGATCGGGATCGCCGCGATGCTGACTCCGCTCAGGATGTCGGACACGACCGCAGTGCGCCGGCGTCCGAAGCGATCGACGATCGTTCCGGCGACGAACGCCGACAGGACGAGCGGAACCGCTGCGGCCGCGGCGACGAGCCCGACGTCGGCCGCGCTCCCGGTGAGCTCGAGCACGACCCAGGGCAGGGCAACGAGCGCGATGCCGTTGCCGGTCGCGGAAAGGAGCGCCGCCGTCTCGAGAGCGACGAACGGGCGCCAGTTGCGAAGGGCCTGCCCCGTGGGCGGGTCGCTCACCGCAGAAGCCGCGAGAGCCGGCGATCCTTCAACAGCCTGCCCTGGGTCTGGCACGTCGGGCAGTAGTAGACCGTGTGCTCCTCGTAGTCCACGCGTGCGATCGGCGTCCCGCACACGGGGCACGGCTCGCCGAGGTGATCGTGCACCCGATACACGTCGCGGTCGCCCTTTCCGCGTTCACGGAGCTCGAGTGCGCGCTCGAGATCCTCGTGCATCGCCAGCGTCAGCCGCGTGACCTCCTCGTCCGTGAGCTCGGTCGAGGACTTGAAGGGCGAGAGCCGAGCGCGGTGGAGGATCTCGTTTGCGTGCGCCCTCCCGATGCCGGCGATCGCCCGCTGGTCGCGGAGAAGCGGATGCAGCTGCCGGCGGTCGGCGCGCGAGGATCTCGCGGAGCGCGGTCTCGTCCACGCCGAGCGCGTCCGGGCCCAGGTGTGCGAGGTCGGCATCGATCTGCTCCGGCGACGCGAGCCAGACCCCCGCTCGCTTCTTCTTCCCCGCCTCGGTCATGACGAGCTGGTCGCCGCCCACGAACTGGAGCCGGAACATCGGCGTCTTCGGCCCTTTGGCGCCGGCAGGCAGAAAACGGAGCCGTCCGGCGGTCATCAGGTGGACGCGGAGCACGAGCTCGCCGTCCGCGGTGGGGAAGAGCAGGTTCTTCGCGCGCCGCCTCGCTCCGGCGAGCCCGCGCCCTTCGAGGACCCGAAGCGGGGGATCCACCGTCTTCAGCGTTGCGAGATGCGCAGGCCCGGCGCGTTCGACGGGAAAGCGTGAGACGAGCGGGTCGAGCTCGCGCACCCAGGCCTCGACCTCGGGCAGCTCAGGCATGTCGTGACCGTAGCGCTTACGCGCTCGCCGGCTCGATGGCAGCGTCCTCGATCGGCTCGGGCAGCTCGCGGAGGTGGCGCTGCGGGGAGAAGACGATCCACAGGAACGCGAGACCGCTGCCGATTGCTCCGATCGCGATCGTCTCGCGGAGGCCGACCGCTGTGGCGAGCGCGCCGCCGGCGAGCGTCCCGAGCGGGATGGTGCCCCACACGATGAAGCGCATCGCCGAGTTCATCCGCCCCTGTAGGCGCGCTGGGCAGATCGCCTGGCGGTAGCTCACCTGCACGATGTTGTAGGTCACGAGCGTGTAGCCGAGCAGGAGCTGGGATGCGACGAGCACCGGGATCGCCGCGTTCCCCACGGGCGCGAAGGCGACGGCAAGGAACGCAGGTGCCTGCAGAATGGTCACGGCGATCGTCGTCGGGCCGATCCCGAAGCGCAGCGACACCCGCTGGGCGGTGACTGCCGCCACGAGGGAGCCGATCGCACCTACCGACATGACGACACCGATAGCTCCTGGCGACAGGCCGAGCTCGCGAACCGCGAAGACGAGGAAGATCGCGAACCCGAGGCTGAAGAAGAAGTTCGACGTCGCCGTGCAACCCGCCTGCGCTCTCAGGTTCGGGTTGCCGAAGACGAAGCGCAAACCCTCCTTGGCCTCCGCCCAGAAGCTCGTCCTCACATCGTTGTCGGCGACCTCGGGACGTTCCTCAGGCTTCCTGATCGCGAGGATGAACAGCCCAGATGCGACGAAGCTCAGAGCATCGACGAGCACGGCGTACGGCGCGGTCAGAGCCTGGACGAGGATCCCCCCGAGCCCGGGTCCCGAGACCTGTGCGGCCGACTGGCTGATCTGCAGCTTGGAGTTGCCCTCGACGATCTGGTCTCGCTCGACGAGCGAGGGAAGGTACGACATGTAGGCGACGTCGAAGAACACCTGGAAGACGCCGACGAGGAACCCGACGGCGTAGAGCTGCCAGATCGTGAGGGCATCGGCGACGTACGCGATCGGGATCGTCGCGTAGAGGGCTGCGCGGCCGAAGTCGCCCACGATGAGGACCGGACGCCGGGGCAGGCGGTCGACCCAGACCCCGGCCGGCAGCGTGAAGAGGATGAACGGAAGGAAAAGGACCGTGACAAGCGCGGCGACCTCGAACGCGCTCGCGTCCAGCACGAGGATCGCGACGAGCGGGAACGCGATGTCGTCGACAGCCGAGCCGAACACGCTGATCGTCTCGGCAGACCACAGCTTGAGGAAGTCGGGGTGGCGCCAGAGGCCGCCGGTGGGCCAGAGGCTACGCATCGTCGTCCCGTGCCGGCAGAACCGTCGTCGGACCGGAAGAGCGCGAGCGTCAGGGCGTGCATCTCGCCGCTCGAGTCCTCGGCCTGCTGGAAGTCGGCGATCAGCCGGTTGAGCCGCCGCTGGAAGCGAAGCACGTCTTTGTCCGAGAGTCGTGCGTGGAGGAGCGCCGACTGGTCCTTGTGGGCGTGCGCCGCGACCAGCTCGTCGGCTGCCTGGCGAAGCATCATCGCGCCGAACGTCCCGCTGAGCTCCTCGGGCAGTGTCTCGTCGCCGCGGAGGACGAACAGCCTCGCGACGCGCCCGTAGTACTTCTCGGTCATGGCGCGCACCTTGCGCGTGCGCACGACGTGGATCAGGCCTGCGTCCTCGAGCACCTTGACGTGGTGCCCGACCGTTCCCTTCGGGGTTGCCAGCGCCTCGGCGAGCTCCGTGATGCTGGCTGCTCGCTCCCGCAGGAGGAAGACGATCTTCGCCCGCAGCTCCTGGGACAACGCTCGGAGCTGGTGAGGCTCCTGGACGAGGAGAACCTCCTCCGCCTCATAGTCGTGCGAATGGTCCATGGTTCCGAAACATACGGAAAATCCCGACCATTCGCAAACAGGAGCGATGAGAAGCCGCCGGCTCGGTGCGCCGGCGGCTTCTCGGTTCCTACCGTGCTCGTGTCAGTCCCAGGTCCCTTCCGGGCCTGCGGGAGGCGGAAGCGTCGGTGCCCCCGGCACCGGCCTGCCCTTCACGCCGTTCACCGACTCGGTCGAGTAGGAGAACGTGAGCTGGGCGAACGCGATCAGGTCGCTGTTCACCGTCAGCGCGTGCATGCTGACGTTGCCGAAGGTGTCGCAGGCGATGTGGTAGCAGGGATCGAGCTGCTCCCCGACGGTCCCGCCCCAGATCGCCGCCTGCTCGGCGGACTTCGGCTCCTCGGCGCCCGTGAACAGGCCACCGGACGGAATGCCGGCGTTGATGAACGCTTCGTAGTCGCTCCGACCGGAGAACTCGGCGTCGTCGTACGGCTCGCCGATCAGCGTGTAGTACGACTCGTAGAGATCCTCGATCGCCGTCGATCCCGGCGGGATGACCACGGGGGCCGGGAACGTCGACTCGTCCGCGTCGTACACCATCTGGATGTAGTTCGGCGAGCCGACCATGTCGTAGTTCATGTACAGCGCGATCTTGTCGCGCTGCTTCTCCGTCAGCTCGGCGACGTACGCGGCTGAGCCCAGGAGACCGAGCTCCTCGGCGCCCCACCACGCGAACTGCAACGTGTTCTCCGGCCTGACCTTGGCCATCTGCAGCGCGGTCTCGATGAGGGCCGCCGAGCCGGACCCGTTGTCGTTGATCCCGGGGCCTTCGGTCTCGGAGTCGAGGTGCGCACCTGCCATCACGATGTTGTCCCGGTTCTTGCCGTTCAACTGGGCGATCACGTTGACGGTCGTCCGCTGCTCGGGCTCGTCCACCCGAACGTGCGCGGTGGAGCCGGCCTGGGCGAGGGCCTCGCCGTCGGCGAAGCTCGCTCCGACGACCGGGATTCCGGGCTCGTCCGGTGCGAGCGTTCCGACGATGAGCTCCTCCCGCTCTGGCGTATTGCCCTGGTTGAAGATGATCACGGCATCTGCTCCTGCGGCCGCGGCGTTCATCGCCTTGAGCCCGAACGTGCACGTGCCACGCTGGATGAGCGCGATCGCACCGGCCGGGAAGCCGGCGAAGTCCGCGGCCTCGCAGCCGCTCGTCGTCGCACGCGGCGGAACGAGGTTGATGTCGACTGCGACGACCGCCGCGGTGACGTCACCGAACCCGCTGTTCGTGAACGCTCCGGTGTCGTACTCCGCGCTCACGGGTGTCAGCTGCTCGAGCACCGCGGGGAAGTTGAAGTCGAACGTGAACTCGTCCAGAGTGACCTTGTAGCCGGCGTCCCTGAGGATCCTCTTGACGTAGAGCGCGCTCTCGTCGTACCCCTCCGTCCCTGCGGCGCGCGTGCCCGGATAGAACGGGTCGTCATTTGCTTCGGCGATCTTCTGGAACGCCGCCTGGTGCGTGCGGACGCCCTCGAATGTCACGCATTCGAGGAGCTTGTCGTACGTGTTGTTCACCTGTCGCTGGCACTGGGTGCCCGCACCGGGCGCCGCAGCCGGAACTACGAGCGCTACGAGTGCCAGGGCCGCTGCGGCGAGCAGCGCGAGAGTCGACGCCGAGGTGTGCCTCGATCGTCGAGTCCGTCGATCGGTCATGTGTTCCCTCCTCCGTAGGTGCATCGTTCCGTCTCCCCTTTGCCGCAGGAACAAACGCAGCGTCGGCCGGTCACCGCAAGGTGTTCCCGCTCGGGCTGGCCACCACACCCCGCCGGTTCCCGAGCTGGACGACCGTCGACGCCCGCGACACTAGCAACACAGCGTGTTTCGTAGGCTGGCGGGGTGGAGCCCGGGCCGCCGATCGTCGTCGAGGTTGTGCGGGGCGAGGTCGTCGAGGCACGTCACCTTGCCCAGGCGGTCGCGGTCAAGGACGGGGCTCTCGTGGCCGCCGCCGGAGATCCGTTTCTCCGCACGTTGCTGCGCAGCTCCGCGAAGCCGCTCCAGGCGCTACCGCTCGTACGCGCGCGGGCCGATCTGTCCGACGTCGAGATCGCGATCGCGTGCGCGTCCCATCTCGCCCGGCCCGATCAGCTTTCCGCGGTCCGGAGCCTCCTCGCGAAGGCGCCGGCCGGAGAGGACGAGCTCGAGTGCGGCGCCGAGCCGACCCCCGTCGAGCACAACTGCTCGGGCAAGCACGCGGGGATGCTCGCGCTCTGTCGAGCCATGCGCTGGGAGAGTCGCGACTATCGCCGTCTCGAGCACCCGTGCCAGCGCGTCATGCTCGGGGAGGTGGGTACGGCTGCAGAGGTCGACCCCTACTCGGTGGCGATCGCGATCGACGGATGTGGCGTGCCGACGTTCGCGCTGACGCTCGAGCGAATGGCGCACGCCTTCGCCCGTCTTCCGGGACTCGACGGCGGAGCCGATGTCGTCCGCGCGATGCGCGCGCACCCCGAGCTCATCCGTGGCCCTGGGGCGGCTGACACCGAGCTGATGCGAGCGCTCCCCGGCTGGGTCGCGAAGGGTGGCGCGGAGGCCGTCGTCTGCGCCGCGTCGCCGGACGGCCTCGGAGTCGCGGTGAAGGTGGAGGACGGCGGTGTGCGCGCGGTGCGCAGTGCGCTCGCTGCGTTCCTGGGCCGGCTCGGCATCGATGTCGATGGCCTGGCGAGGGTGCCCGTCGAGAACTCGCGAGGCGAGATCGTGGGCGAGATACGACCCGCGCGCTGACCACGAACCCCGACCTCCGAGAGGTCGCCCAAAACTCGGACCTTCCCGAATCGGACAAGTCCGACTAGAGTCCCGGCCCGGATGGAACAAGCCGGGCTGCGGGGGGACACCGGCGTAGTGCATGTCGCAGGTCAGTATCCGTTCGAGGAGAAGGAGAACGCCAGGGTGGCCATGCTGTCCGCCGATATCTCTCTGCCGGAGGCCGAGGAACTTCACCGGCTGATCGAGCAGGGGCTCGAGAAGGGTTTTCTCACGTACGACGAGATCGTCACCGGTCTCGAGGACGTGGAATTGACGAAGGAGCAGGTCGAAGACTTCTACACGTACCTGATCGACCACTCGATCGAGCTCGTCGAAGGGGTGGAGCACAAATCGCTCCCGCACGAGGAGCCCGTGGTCGCGCCGGAGGAGGAGAAGGCGACGCCGAAGCTCGACCTGTCGGTGGAGCCGTCGCTCGACTCGCTGCGGCTCTACCTCCGTGAGATCGGCAAGGTTCCGCTGCTCACCGCGGATCAGGAGATCTACCTCGCGAAGCGCATCGAACGCGGGGACATGGCCGCGAAACAGCACATGATCGAGGCGAACCTCCGCCTCGTGGTGTCGATCGCGAAGGGGTATCTGGGGCGAGGGCTCTCGTTCCTCGACCTCATCCAGGAGGGCTCGCTCGGGTTGATCCGGGCAGTCGAGAAGTTCGACTACCGCAAGGGGTTCAAGTTCTCGACGTACGCGACGTGGTGGATCCGCCAGGCGGTCACGCGGGCGATCGCGGACAAGGCGCGCACGATCCGCATCCCGGTGCACATGGTCGAGAAGCTGAACAAGGTCGTGCACATCGAGCGGCAGCTCGTCCAGCGACTCGGGCGCGAGCCCCTTCCGGAGGAGATCGCCGAAGAGCTCGACATCGCCTGCGACGAGGTGCGCGAGATCCTGCGCATGTCGCAGCTTCCGATCTCGCTCGAGAAGCCGATCGGCGAGGACGAGGACTCCTCGCTCGGCGACTTCGTGCCGGACGAGATGGCCGAGTCGCCGTTCGACACGGCGTCGCTCTCGTTGCGACGGGAGGACGTCGAGCTCGCGCTGTCGTCGCTGCCCGAGCGCGAGCGCCGGGTGATCGAGCTCCGGTACGGGCTCGACGGCTCCCAGCCGTGCACGCTCGAGGAGGTCGGTCGTGCGTTCGGGGTGACACGCGAGCGCATCCGCCAGATCGAGAACAACACGTTGAAGAAGCTCGAGGGTCTCCCGGAGGCGCAGGCGCTCAAGGACTGCGTGTAACGCTTCCAGGGTGCGGATCGAATACGTCGGGCACTCGACGGTGCTGGTCGACCTCGACGGGGTGCGTCTGCTCACGGACCCGTTGCTCCGCAATCGAGTCGCGCATCTCCGACGGGCCGTGCCCGTCGACTCGAGCGCGCTCCGCGGCATCGACACGGTCCTGATCTCGCACGCCCATTACGACCATCTCGACCTCCCGTCGCTCGAGCGCTTGAAGAAGGTGCCCGTGGTCGTCCCGCGCGGGCTCGGCGGCCTGCTGCGCAAGCGGAAGTTCGCGAGCGTCACGGAGGTCGAAGCCGGCGAGACGTTCAGCATCGGAACGCTGCGCGTTGCGGCAGTGCACGCCGACCACGAGGGAAGCCGGGGGCCGTTCGGAGTGAAGGCCGACGCGATCGGATACGTCGTGACCGGCACGAGCTCCGTGTACTTCGCGGGCGACACCGACCTCTTCGCGGGCATGAGCGAGCTCGGCAGCATCGACGTCGGGTTGATCCCGATCTGGGGGTGGGGGCCTTCGCTTGGCCGCGGAGCGCATCTCGATCCACGCCGTGCCGCCGAGGCCATCGCCTTGATCGAGCCCCGTATCGCGATTCCGATTCACTGGGGAACGTACTTTCCGATCCACTCGGGGTTACGCGGCGCACCGTCGTTTCTCGAGCTTCCTCTGGCCGAGTTCCTGAGCGCCGCGGCAGAGGTCGTGCCCGACGCGGAGCTGCGGGTGCTCCGTCCCGGCGAGAGCGCCGAGATCTAGCGGCCCGGAAGGAGCTCGGCCTCGGCGAGGGCTGCGAGCGCGCGCTCGCGGATGTCGCTGGCGATCTGGGGGACGTTCGAGCCGGGGGCCGCGTACGCGATGACGTCGAGCCAGGCGGATGACTCCCCGACGGTGCCGACCTGCACCTCGACCGTCAGCTCTCCGTCGTGAGGGGTGTCCTGCGCCGCCGCGGCCGCAACACGGCGCGCATCAGCGAGGGAGGCATCCAGACGCACGGGAAGCTGCACCATGACGAGCCGTCGAGGATCGCTCACGGAGTTGTTCACGAGCGTCGTCGACACCATCGTCGTATTGGGGACGAACACCCTTCGGCCTTCGTCGGTCGCGAGCGCCGTGTAGCTCAGCGTGATCTCGTCCACGACCCCCGTCTGCTCGCCGACCGTGATGCGGTCGCCGAGCCGGATCGGCTGGGTGAAGGCGAGAAGAACGCCCGACCCGAGGTTTCCGAGCGGAGTCGTGAGCGCCAGGCCCGCGATCAGCGCCAGCACGGCGCTCGAGGCGAGGAACGCACGAGCGACCTCGCTCGTGGCGGGGAAGATCGACAGGACGCTCCAGACACCGATCAGGGCGGCGATCGCGACGACGACACGCACGAGGAAGCTGAACGTCGTCCGGCGGCGCGCGGCGACTGCGGGGTCGCGCTCGGCGAGGCGCCGCTCGTAGCGGTCGAATGCAGCGTTGAGCGTGAAACGGAGCACGATCACGGCGACGAGCCAGATCGAGGCCGTCAGGAGCGCATCGAGCCAACGGGCGTCCACGCCCGGCTAGTTCTGCGTCGGCTGCTTCGTGCCTTCCCGCCCCAGCTACGGGCCGCCGGCGAGGACGCGAGCCTTGGCCGCTGAGTACTCCTCGTCCGTGAGCCTGCCCTGGGCGTGTAGATCGGCGAGGTTCCCGAGCTGCACGGTGATGTCGGCCGAAGCCGCCGGCGTTGCGGGCGTCGGTGTGCGAGCTCGCCTCGAGTCCCACCACGCCCGGGCGTCGTCGAGGAGCTCCGGCCCTTGCGCGTCGGGAAACTCTCGCATCGTCTGCCTGCGTGTCAGCTCGATCCAGACGGCTCCGAGCGCGACCAGCACCGCGATCACGAGGAACCGCGTGAAGTCGGCCACCGGGCCTGTGAGGAGGAGCAGCACCGCGACGACCGCAAGGGCGACGTACGCCCACACGCGTGCTTGCACCGCCGGGGCGAGCGCCTTCCGCGCGGCGACGGCCCTGCGACCCGGGCCGGCGAGCCACGAAGCGACGATGAACAGCGCTCCGATCACGACGAGCCAGCGGAACGAGGCCCCCATGAGATCGGTGACGATGTCCCAGGCGTTGTTCGCCGCAGGCCGTGCGTCTCGCTCCTCCACCAGCGAGTCGACGACGTAGTTGCCCGTAAGAGCGGCGGCCAGGAGCCCGAGGATGCCGACGACCAGGATCGTGATTCCGACTCCGCGCAAGGCCCGCCGCCGGTCCGGCGCGAGCCAGACGGCACCGGCGAACGCCAGGAGCGCGAGCACCGGGAGGACCAAGGCGAGTGTCTTCAGGAGCTGGAACGCGTCCTGAGCGGTGTCGAGCTCGTCGGACCGAAGGATCTCGATTCGGCCCGCATCGGCCTGCAGCCTCGCGTCGACCTGGTCCCGAATGCCGATCCGGTCGGCCGCCTCGAGGACGAGGCCTCGGAGGTTCAGCACGACGACGCCGCCGGTCGTCGAGACGACGCCCTCGTCCCCTTCGAGCACCCTGACCAGCGTTGTGTGCGACTGCTCGACGGTCTGCGTCCACAACCTCTGGAGAGCGGGCTGCTGAAGCGCCCGGTCGAGGATCTCGGGCGCCGCCTGACGCAGCGCGGCAGCCGTCGGCGCGGCAAGCGACTGTACGTCGTCGGGGAGGCGCTGCCGGATCGCCGCCTCGACGTCGACGTTGGCATACAGCTCGTCCACCGACCGCTGCGCGATCACGCGGCGGATCTCGCGATCGTCGATGAGCTCGCTGGCCGTGTCCGCGAAGACCTCTGTGTTGAGGGCGACGCGGTCGATCCAGACCGCGAACGTGGAGAGAAGCAAGAGGAGCCCTGCGACCGCGAGCAGCACGTACATGCCGATGCGTCGGCCTCGCGATCTGGGTTGCGTCGGAGTGGCTTCGGCAGCCTGCGTCACGAGGGCGAGCCTATGCAGTCGCTTCGGGCGCGGCCACCTCGTTCGAGGCGGGCTCTCACTGGACCTCGCAGGA
This sequence comes from uncultured Actinomycetes bacterium, assembly GCA_963736295.1. Classification (GTDB taxonomy): domain Bacteria; phylum Actinomycetota; class Thermoleophilia; order Gaiellales; family Gaiellaceae; genus GMQP-bins7. The sequence continues at coordinate 1,030,589 of CAVTOH010000004.1, read as the reverse complement.
GGCGCCGAGCGCCGCCGCGAGCGCCGACGCGGTCGCACTCGCCTCTGCCGGGCTCATCGTCGTGAGATCCATGGTCTCCCTCGAGAATCCCTGCTGGTCCGCGACGAGGACGATCTTGCCTGCATCGAGTGCCTGTACGACCCGAACCGGTGTGACCTCCCGGATAGTCGCGTCGGTGTGGGTGGCGTCGGTGAGGATCCCGGCCTGCGAGCCGGACAGGGACACCGCTTCGTGCCCCAGGTCGTGAATGGCCATCGCGACGAGCGCGCAGGCTGCCCGCTCAGCCGTCGAGAGGAGCATCGCGAGCTCGCGCGGCGCCGGCTCCTGGGCGACGCTGCGAGCCAGGTCGACCAGCGCGTCGGTCGAACTTCGTGGCGCCGAAATCGTCCCGACGACGCGCATACTCCGCTCTCTCGCAGCGACGAGCCTGCGAGCCACCTTCCTTACGGCCTCGGGCCCGTCCACGGACGAGCCTCCGAAGGCCATAACGACGATGTCGCCCGGTCGCGGGCTCTCGACAGCCACGATGTTCATTCTGGCGACCGGAGTAGGTGCCCCGGAAATTGCCGGCGCGGAGGAATAGGATTGCGTCGACCGGGGGACGGGGTACCCCGTCAACGTCAACAGGGGAGGACCGTATGCATTTCACTCGACGCTTGAAGCGCGGCATGCTCTTACTTGCCGCCGTAACCGCCTTCGTTCTCGTTCCGACAGCAGCGCAGGCGGATCCCAGCTTCTATGAGTCACCGCTCTTCGGCAGCGCGACCACGCCGAACGGCACCCTGCTCGTGGCCGATACGGGTCAGGGCATCGTCGACGGCGACGACGGCACGCTCGTCGCGTCGCTGCCCGGCATCAGCGACGTCGATCCGATCACCGATACGTCGCTCTGGGCCATCACGTCCGGCCCGGATGTGGAGGCCGACACCGGTCAGGCCCTGTGGCGGGTCGAGAACGGCGTTCCGACGATGGTCACGAACCTGTTCGCCTTCGAGGAGGCGAAGAACCCGCATCCGGAGACGGTCGACTCGAATCCGTTCGACGTCGAGGACTTCGGTCGTGGACGCGCACTCGTCGCGGACGCGGGCGGGAACTCGATCATCAAGGTCGAGCGGTTCGGTCATCCGAAGCTCGTCGCCGTTCTGCCGGACGAGCTCGTCTCGACCGCCAATGCGAAGAAGATCTTCGGCTGCCCAGGTGGACCGGACTTCATCTGTGGTCTTCCGGACATGATCCCGGCGCAGCCCGTCGCCACGAGCGTTGCGATCGGGCCTGACGGCTGGATCTACGCAGGCGAGCTCAAGGGCTTCCCGGCACCCACGGGAGAGTCCAAGGTCTGGCGGATCAGGCCGAACGCGGAAAACGTCCGGTGCGGGAAGGAGCCGGGGCGCTGCAGGGTCGCGCTCGACGGGTTCACCTCCGTCATCGACCTCGCGTTCGGGCCTGACGGGCATCTCTACGTCGCGCAGATCGACGACGCGAGCTGGCTCGCGATGGAAGAGGGCCAGGGTGTCGGCGGATCCGTGCACCGCTGCAACGTTGCGACGGGAGCGTGCACGACCGTCGCGAGCGGTCTGCCGATCCTCACCTCGATCGCCTTCCGCAACAACGGCAGCCTGTGGGGGACGACCTGGGCGCTCGTCCCAGGCATGGCCGACGCGGTCCAGATCCTGCCCTAGCGATCGCGCGAACCCGGGAGGACGCTGTTTGCGTCCTCCCGGGGCTCGCTCTCGCGAGGGAGGAGATCCATCTCCCGGAAAGCCGGGTTGAAGAAGCCGTAGGCGACGACCGCTGCCAGGAGCAGGCCGATGACGAGAAACGTCGCTGCGACTCCGAGGGCGGCGATCATGAAACTCCCGAGCAGGATGCCCAGCGGGATCGCTGCCCATGCGCCACCCCGCGCGGCCCCGAACACCCTGCCCCGTAGACGGGCCGGGACGATCTCCGCCGTGACCGTGAAGAGCAGCGGGTTGATCGGCCCGGCGACGAATCCCGTGACGACGAGCGCGGCCAGCGCGACCGGTAGCGACGGCATTGTCGCGAGCGTCAGGTAGGTGACGGGCAGGACGGCGAAGCAGCCGACGAACGTTCGACGACGCGGCAGCCGATGCCCGATCGCGCTGTAGACGAGCGCACCGGCGAGCGCGGCGCCTCCGAAGGCGCCGTACATCAGCCCGAGGTCGGTCGCGCTCCCGTAGGCCTCCTTTGCGAACACGGACATCACCACGGGAAACGGCGCCTCGAGCAGGTTCGTGACGAGGACCGTGAAGACGACCGCTCGAAGGACACGCTGGTTCCAGATGAACCGCATGCCTTCCGCCAGCTCGCCGAAGAACCTGCCCTGTGTCTCGGTCTCCGCAGCCCTCCCCGGCCGGGGCACGAAGACGGCCACGAGCGCCGCCGAGAAGAGGAAGCTCGCGGAGTCGAGCCAGAGAGCGGTCGGTTGCGCCGAACTCGGCGACGAGCACGCCGCCGATTGGCGCTCCGAGGAGCAGCGAGCCCTGCTGGATCGCGGACCGGATGCCACTCGCCCGTTCCATGCGGGCGCCCGCGAGCTCCACTGCGTCGGGTAGGAGCGCTGCGCGCGCGGTCGCGCCGGGCGCATCGAGCAGGCCACCGACGAAGACGAGGGCCATGAGCTGCCAGATCTCGATGCCGACGGTCGCGTGCAGGAGTGGGATGGCGGCAACGGCACCGGCGCTCGCGAGATCGGCTACCACGCTCGTCGTCCGAAATCCGAGGCGGTCGACGACGACTCCGCCGAAGAACGTCGCGAGGACGATCGGCAGGAAGTTGAAGAAGACGACGAGACCCGTCAGCGCCGCGCTGCCGGTCGTGACGAGGACGTACCAGGGGATCGCGAGCTGCGCGACCGCGTTGCCGGCGAGCGAGATCGTGTCCGCGGCGTACAGGGCGTAGAGCGGGGTCCGCCTCACGCGCGAGCACGCTAGTCGAGCAAGCCCGCGTCTCTAGAATCCGCCCGGCTGTGAACGTCCTCGTCTACGTATCGGACGCGCTACGCGCGGACCATCTCGGGTGCTACGGCGCGCGCTTCCTGAACACGCGCACGATCGACGAGCTCGCAGCCGGGGGAGTCCGCTTCGACCAGGCGGTGAGCGCGGCAGCGTGGACGGCGCCGTCGATGACGTCGATGGTCACCGGGGTCTACGCGCATCATCACGGGTACCTGCACTGGGACGCCGCTCTCGACCCACGGCACGACACGCTGTTCGGCGCGTTCGGGCGGCACGGGCACGAGGTCGGGACGTTCGTCTTCGACCGCAACTACCTGTTCAAGGACCTGCCGGACGCGAACGTCGTCGGAACCAGCCAGACGCTCGACGGCGCGCTGGCCTGGCTGCGGGAGCGCCGTGACCGTCCGTTCCTCCTCTTCGTCCACAACTGGGCCACGCACATGCCGTACGACATCCTCCACTCCGAGCGCAAGGACTGGCTCGCCGCGAAGGAGGAGGTCATCTCCGGCATCCAGGGCGACTCAGCGTCCGCGCTCGAGGCGACTCGCGAGGCGTACCGCGCGGCGGTGGAGCGGCAGTCGGAGGTGCTCGTCGCCGGCCTGCTCGAGGAGCTCGAAGCACTCGGGCTCCGGGAGCAGACCGCGCTCGCGTTCCTCTCGGACCACGGCGAGTCGTGGGGCGAGCGGTTCTCGGACAAGCAGGACGTCAAGGGCGTGTACCACATGCACGGGGCGACCCTCCACGACGAGATCGTGCAGGTTCCGCTGATCCTGTCCGCTCCCGGGCTGCTCGAGCCCGCGACGGTGTACTCGCAGGTGCGCTCCGTGGATCTCATGCCGACGCTACTCGAGCTTGCGGGTATCACCGTCGGCGAGCTCGACGGGGAGTCGCTGCTTCCCCTCGCAGAGGGCCGAGAAGAGGGCGACCGTCCGGCGGTGATCGCCGGGACGGACATGGGCGCGCTCACGAAGCTCGCGCTGCGACTCCCGCCCTGGAAGCTCATCCTCGAGGTCGAGACGGGCGAGGAGATCGCATATCGGCTCGACGCCGACCCCCGCGAGCGAACGCCGCTCTCGTCCGACGAGGCGCCGCCCGAGCTGCGGGAGCTCCTCTACCGAGAGCTCGAGTCCGCCGAGCGGCGAGAGCTGACGGAGGAGGAGGAAGCAACGGTCACCCGTCGGCTCTCCGACCTCGGGTACCTGTGAGCACGACCTCGCTCTCGACGCTGTACGAGCGGATGTACTTCATCCGCCGCTTCGAGGAGACGCTCCTCGACCTGTTCGCGCAGGGAAAGCTGCACGGGACCACGCACACGTACATCGGCCAGGAGGCGAACGCGGTCGGGATCGTCGACCACCTGGAGCCGGAGCGCGACGTCGTCTTCTCGAACCACCGCTGCCACGGCCACTACCTCGCGTTCACCGACGACGCGTTCGGGCTCCTCAGCGAAGTGATGGGCAAGGCGACCGGCACGTGCGGCGGGAAGGGCGGGAGCCAGCACCTGTGCAAGGGGAACTTCTACTCGAACGGCGTCCTCGGGAGCATCGTCCCCGTCGCCACAGGGATCGGGCTCGCGGAGAAGCACAAGGGCACGGGCGCGGTGTCGACGGTCTTCCTCGGCGACGGAACGCTCGGTGAGGGGGCGACGTACGAGTCGCTCAACATGGCCTCCCTCTGGAAGCTCCCGGTGCTGTTCGTCGTCGAGAACAACCACTACGCCCAGTCGACTCCCGTCGAGCTCGAGCTCGCAGGCTCCATTCCGGCGCGTGGCGCGGCCTTCGGGATCGAGGTCGCAGAGCTCGACACGACGGACGTCTCGGAGATCCACGAAGCCGCCGGGCGGGCGGTGGCTCGGATCCGCGCGACCGGAGAGCCGTTCTTCCTCGTCGTGCACACGTACCGCTTCAGCCCGCACTCGAAGGGGGACGACAACCGCGACCCGGCGGAGATCGAGCGCCGCCGCGAGCGCGACCCGCTTGGGATTGCGGGCTCGCAGCTCGAACAAGGGGAGCGCGAGGCGATCGAGACGCGGGCCGAGACGCGGCTCGCCGAGACCGTCGAGGCGGCGGAAGCGGCGCCGATGGCGGGAGTCGCCGCGTGACGGGCGCGTCAAGACGGTGTGTCCAGGTCCTGAACGAGGGCCTGCACGAGATCTTCGCTGCCCGCGACGACGTCTTCCTGCTCGGCGAGGACGTGCTCGACCCCTACGGCGGCGCGTTCAAGGTGACGCAGGGGCTGAGCGACCGTTTTCCGGAGCGGGTCCTTACGACTCCGATCAGCGAGGGTGGCATCTTCGGCGTCGCGGCCGGGATGTCGTTGCGAGGACTGCGCCCGATCCTCGAGATCATGTTCGGCGACTTCATCGCGCTCGGTCTCGACCAGGTCGTGAACGGGATCTCGAAGTTCCGCGAGATGTACGACGACCAGGTCTCCGTTCCGCTGGTCGTCCGTACGCCCATGGGAGGCAGGCGTGGCTACGGCCCGACCCACAGCCAGTCGCTGGAGAAGCTGCTCCTCGGCATCCCGAACATCTGTGTCGTCGCGGCGAGCGAATGCCACGACCTGCAGGGGCTCCTCACGAACGCAGTCGAAGACGACCGGCCCGTGTTCTTCATCGAGAACAAGCTCATGTACGGCCGGCTTCAGAGCCGGCCGGAGGATGGGCACATCGGCGAGCTCGCCGTTCGCGAGACCGGGGCCAGGTACCCGGCGCTCGCGTTCTCCGCAACCGACTTCTCCGAGGACTCCGCGACCATCGTCACGTACGGAGGCATGGTTCCCGTGGTGCTCGAGGCCGTTACCGAGCTCGTCCTCGAGCACGAGATCTTCTGCGAAGTAGTGGCGCTCTCCCAGCTCCTGCCCATGGAGCTCGAGCCGGTACTGGAGTCGGTCGCGCGCACCGGAGCGCTCGTGACCGCGGAGGAGGGCACGCTCACGGCGGGGTTCGGCGCAGAGATCACCGCGCGGGTGCAGGAGCTCGCCTGGAGCGACCTGCGGCGTCCGGTGCGGCGGATCGCGGCGCGCGACGGGATCATCCCGTCCGCCCGTCCGCTCGAGGACGCGATGCTTCCTGCGGCGCGCGACGTCGTCGATGCGATCGTCGCGCTGGAGGGCGTGCGAAGCTAGCGCCCGATGCTGGAGATCGTCTTGACAAGAGAGGACGCGAACACCGAGTTCGCGCTCCTCGCCGAGTGGCTCGTCGAGGACCAAGCTGCCGTGGTTCAGGCGCAACCCGTGTGCGTCGTCGAGACGACCAAGGCGACGGTGGAGGTCGAGGCGCCGGGCGACGGCACGCTCGTCCAGCTCTTCGACGACGGCATCGAGGTCGAGCTCGGCAAGACGATCGCGCTCGTTGCGGAGACCGCCGCCGAGGTCGAAGAGGCGCTACAGCGTCGCGAGCCGAAAGCTGCCGTCGAGGCCAAGCCCTCGGATGGCAAGGCGACTCGGAAAGCGGTCGAGCTGGCCGAGCGCCACGGAATCGATCTCGGCACGATCGAGAAGCGCGGCTTCATCACGGAGAAGGACGTCGAAGCCGCGATCGCACGGCAGGCCGCGGTCGCGGGTCCGGCGACGCGACCGGCGCTCGCCGGCGTGTCGACCGACGGAGTGACGCTTCCCTCGTCCTTCGAACTCGGCGACGACGCCGGCCGGCTCGACGAGGCGTTCCTCGAATCGCTCCGCACCGATCCGGAGGCGTTTCGAGCGCTCTCGTCGGACGAGAAGGTCGCCGCGTATCGGGAGCACGGTGCGCAGATCGGCGACGGCGTCGCGTTCGGGTTCGGCACCATCGTCGTCTCGCCTCAGATCGTCATCTCGCCGGGTGTGGCCATCGGGCCGGAGGGCACGATCCTCTGCGAGGAGCTCATCGCGATCGGCGAGCTCACGAGCTTCGGGCCCAACCTCGACCTCAGGTGCAGGCGGGCATACGTCGGCGAAGGGGTCTGGGCAGGGCGCGGCATCAGGATCGGCGGAGGGGGGCATCGGGACCCGTGGGCCGTACTCGCCGTCGGCGACCTGGCGTTCATCGGAGACGAGGCGTTCGTCAACGTCTGCCGGCCGGTGCTCATCGGCCGTGAGGCGTTCCTCACCATGCGCTCGCTGATCGTCACGCACAACATCGGCCACTCGCTGCTCGAGGGCTTCGAGAACCGGTTCGCAGCGGTCGTGCTCGAGGACCGCGCGCAGGTCGGGCTCGGCGCCGTGCTCTACGCGGGGCTACGGATCGGAACGGAGGCGATCGTCGCCTCGAACTCCTACGTGGTGGGCGATGTGCCCGCCGGAGCCTTTGCGATCGGGGTCCCCGCGAAGGTGACCGGGAACGCGAAGCACACGGTCTCCCCGGCTCGGCAGGTCGAGCTCGCGCGGCGCATGATCGATGAGCTGCACGAGCTGCTCGCGCTTCGCGGCCATGACGTGTCGGCCCTGAGCGGAGGAGACGATCCCGGCTTCGAGATCGAGGGCGCCCGCATCGTGTTCGTGCCGGCCTATCGTGGTCGCGAGGAGGCCGGGGAGGCAGTCGTTCTGACGCTCGAAGTCGCGGGTGAGGTTCCCGCCGGTACCGCCGTCCTGGACCTGCTCGGCCGACGTGTGCACGGGGATGGCGGAGTCGTCCTCGACTCGGTGCGGGAGTTCTGCCGGAAGCGGGGCATCCGGTTCGAGCCCGGCCCCTGGCGGTATCCCGGAGGGCTCGTCTGATGCCCGGCTCGGAGTCCGTCGACCGCCTTGCCCAGCTCACGATGTTCTCCGATCTCCGCTGGCCCGAGCTGGAAGCGGTCGCGCACACGTTCGACGAAGAGGTCTTCGCGGCGGGCCAGCGCGTTCTGCGCCAGGGGATCTCGGGCGGTGCGTTCTACATCATCCTCGAGGGCGAGGCCAGTGTGGTGATCGACGGTCAGGACCGCGCGCGACTCGGGCGCGGGGAGTTCTTCGGCGAGATCTCCGTCCTCACGGGAGGCGATCCGATCGCAGACGTGCGGGCCGAGTCGCTCCTGCGCTGCCTCGTCCTGCCAGGCCCGCAGCTCGAGGCGTTCCTGCTCGAGCATCCGGCGGTGATGTTTCGGATGCTCCAGTCGGTCTCCCGGCGCCTGCGCGACGCGAGCCGGTGGAGTTAGAGGCTTGACGTGGGTCGTGGGCACGTCCGGCTGGGGCCCTGCGCGCGGCGCATCGCGGCCGGCTCGCTACTCACCAATACGTTCCGGTATTGGTGAGCATCGATCCGTCCACGCTGCTTGACGCATGGCCTCCCCGAACGCACCCACCACCCACGTCAAGCCTCTAAGCGGCTCACGCCCCTTCCCGCCCGGCGAGTACCCGGTCGTGATCGTCGGGAGCGGGCCGGGGGGCCTGCAGACGAGTTACTCGCTGCGTCGCCTCGGCATCGACCACGCCGTTCTGTCCGCGGACGAGCGGGCGGGCGGGATGTTCCAGCGGTTCCCCCTCTTCGAGCGGCTCATCAGCTGGACCCACGCCGGTGCGGACGTCCCGCGCGGCACCCGCGAGTTCGAGCTCCACGACCAGAACAGCCTCATCGCCGACGAACCAGGGCTCGGCGCGCTCGTCGCCGAGCAGATCGCCGAAGGAGACCGCCGGCCCTCTCGCGACGAGATGGTCGCGGCGATGCAGGCGTTCGCCGAGCGTGGCGGGCTCTCGATCCGCTTCGGTTGCCGGTGGGAGTCGACGCGGCTCGAAGAGGACGCGGTCGTGCTCCTGACGAGCGACGGCGAGTACCGCTGTCGCGCCGCAGTGTTCGCCGTCGGGATGACCGAGCCCTGGCTTCCCGGGATCCCGGGCCTCGAGCCCGAGCAGCACTACGTCAACGTCGACAGCACCGCCGATCGCTACCGGGACCGCCGCGTCGTGATCGTCGGGAAGCGAAACTCCGCCTTCGAGATCGGCGAGGCGATCGCGCGCCACGGCCTGCGCGAGCTGACGCTTGTCTCGCCGCGGCCGCCCGACCTCGGCAGGCTCGCACGGTCGCCCCTTCGGCCCTGGTATCTCACGCCGTACGACGAGCACGTCCGAGGCGCACCCGGCCGGTACGTCGTCAACGCGTCGGTCGACCGCGTCGAGCGCCGCGGCGATGCCTACGTCGTGCACGCGCTCGATCCGACCCGGTCCGAGCCGCTCCTACTCGAGGCCGACGACGTGATCGCGGCGACCGGGTTCCACGCTCCGCTCCAGGACCTGCCGGCGCTCGGAGTGGCGACGATGCGCGAGGGGCGTATGCCGGCACTGACGCCGTTCTGGGAGAGCGTCACCGTGCCGCGCCTCTACTTCGCGGGCAACGTGAGCGACGCCGCACCGGGATTGCGAAAGCACGGGGTCGCGAGCCTCTCGACGATGGTCGCGGGCTTTCGCTACAACGCGCGCGTGCTCGCGCGCCACCTCGCGGAAGCGGTGTTCGGCGTCGAGCTCGAGCGCCCGCGGATCGACCGGGCCGCGATCGTCGCGTATCTCGTCCGCGAGGCGAACCATGCTCCCGAGCTCGCGTTCCAGAAGGGCTACCTCGCACGAGTCTTGCGGGTGGAGGACACCGGGCACGTCGTCGACGACGGCATCCTTCCGCTCGAGGTCTTCGTCGACGCCGACACGGACGGAGTCGCCCTCACGCTCGAGTTCGACGCCGACGAGACGATCCGTCCGGTGACCTATGTCCGGCATGGCGGCGTGCTCCAGGAGGGTGCTCTTCCCCCGCATCCGCTCCGCCGCTACGACGGGCCCGAGTACCACGACGGTCTCGAGGCCGCACTCCAGCCTCTACTGGGCGACTAGCGAACCGACGCAGGCTCGGGACGGGGCGCTTCCGCGGGGCGGGGAGGGAGTGCCTCCAGCAGCGTGCGGACCGCCGCACGGCTTCCGCGAATCGAGACCGCGTCCAGGTCCCGGTCGACGAACATGTGGAAGAAACCCGCCCGGTCGGCTTCGACGACAGCGTCGACGCGCTCGCCCGGGCCCTCGCGTACCTGGCCGTCGACGAACGAGGCGAGCTCGTCGTCGACACGGAACTCGATGCACACCTCGGGCGGGGTCGGCGGGAAGGCCATTCTCAGGGCGCCGGCGAGCCAGCCGGGCTGCAGCTCGGTGTCCGGGGTCGGCGGGCCCAGCGAGCGCGCGCCCCAGTGCGCGAGCTCGTGCATGACGGGACGCAGTTCCTGGCCGAAGTCCGTGAGCTCGTACACGGTGGCCGCCGCGGGCGGTGGGAGTCGCCGGCGCTTGATGACGCCGCCGCGCTCGAGATCCTTGAGCCGCGAGGCCAGGATGTTCGTCCCGCACCCCTGCAGCCGGCAGTGGAGATCCGAGTACCGCAGTGGCCCGTGCTCGATCAGCTCGCGCACGACGAGCAGCGACCACCGTTCCCCGACCAGGTCGAGGGCGTGCGCGACCGGGCAGTAGTGGTTGTAGCTCTTGGCCACGAAGCGCATTGTAGACAGGTTTGTTCCAAAATGAAAGTAGAAGCTTGCAATTTGAAAGTAGAGCCGCTACCATCCTGCCCTCTCACATGACCACAGCTCAGGGGGACTGAAAATGGTGGGCTCGGATCGGAAGAAGTGGTTCGCACTCGGACTGATCCTCACGGTGCAGTTCATGACGATCCTCGACATCGCGATCGTGAACGTCGCGTTGCCGTCGATCCAGGTCGACCTCGGGTTCTCACAGGAGAACCTGCAGTGGGTGATCAGCGCGTACGCGCTCGTGTTCGGAGGCTTTCTCCTGCTGGGCGGGCGCTCGGCGGACCTCCTCGGTCGACGCCGGGTGTTCATGGCCGGCACGATCCTCTTCACGGTCGGATCGCTGCTCTGCGGCCTCGCGTGGAGCGAGGAGACGCTGATCGCGGCTCGCGCTCTCCAGGGTCTCGGCGCCGCGACCATCACGCCGGCCGCACTGTCGATCCTCGTGGCGACCTTCAAGGAGGGTCGTGAGCGGAACATCGCGCTCGGCGCGTGGGGTGCCGTCGGTGGCGTCGGTGCCGCAGCCGGTGTGCTCCTGGGCGGCATCCTCACGGACGTCCTCTCCTGGGAGTGGATCTTCTTCGTCAACGTCCCGGTCGGAGTCGCGGCGCTCGTGCTCACGCCGGTTCTCCTCTCGGAGAGCCTCGATCGGCACGGCCAGGGCTTCGACATTCCCGGCGCGATCCTGGTCACGTCCGGCCTCTCGCTGCTCGTCCTCGGCATCACCCAGGGCTACGGGTGGGGCTGGGAGTCGGGCAGGACGATCGGGGTCTTCGCCGTGTCCGTCGTGCTTCTGCTCGCGTTCGTCGTCTGGGAGCGACGAGTGAAGGATCCTCTCGTCCCGTTCTCGATCTTCCGTCTCCAGACGCTGACGGCGGCGAATGTCGTCGGGTTCATCCTGGGCACGGCGCTCTTCGCCATGTTCCTGATGCTCACGCTGTACATGCAGCAGGTGCTCCAGTACTCCGCGCTCGAGACGGGCGTCGGATACCTGGCCGTCGCCGGCACGGCGATCATCTGGGCGAACGTCGCGGCAGCTGCCGTGACCCGGGTCGGGGTCAAGCCCGCGCTCGCCTTCGGCATGGCCCTGATGACGGTCGGGCTCCTCTACTTCACGCAGGTGTCCGTGGGCGGCTCCTACTGGAGCGACCTCTTCCCGGGCTTCCTGATCATCGGGCTCGGCATGCCGTTCGCATTCGTGGCCGTTACGATCGCCGCGGTCGCGGGGACGAAGCGAGAGGAGGCGGGCCTCGCGTCCGGTCTGATCAACACGTCGCAGCAGATCGGCGGTGCGGTCGGCATCGCGATCCTCTCCACGATCGCCGTCTCCACGACGACGGACGCGTTGGTCGCGGGGACTCCGCAGCCCGCTGCGCTCACCGAGGGGTTCCAGGCGGCGTTCTGGGCCGGGGCCGCGATCTCGTTCGTCGGCGTCCTCGTCTCGCTCGTCTTCGTTCGCAGTCGCGACTTCGCCGAGCAGGAGGCCAAGTCGGTCGAGCCTGCGCTCGAGGCCGAGCCCGCCTGAGCCTGATGCGGTGCGGGGTGCGCCGCTTCCAGCGCGCACCCCGCACCGCGGGAACTACCTGGTCAGGACTCGATGTCGCCGCACGACGTGTACGTCGTGAGGTCGTCGTCGGACATGTGCAGGTTGATCGCGTAGTTGCCGTTCGTCAGGTCGTCCACCGAGGCGTCGACCGTCGTCTGTGACATGCCGTCGATGACGTTCGGCAGTCCGAACGCCGGCGCCGGGTTCAGGTCGTCGCACGTCCCTTCGTGGATGTGCGCCGGCTGCGACGCGGACACCGGATCGTCGACCTCGACGACCACGTCGGTCGAGTCGCCGTTCGGAGTCAGCGTCGCGGTGCCCGACTGGCCCGAGTCGCCGACGGCTGCGAGCTCCACGGTCACCTCGCCGCTGCTTGCCTCGTCGTCTCCGCCGCATGCTGTGAGCGCGGTCGCGGCGAGCGCGAGAGCGGCCAGCGCTACGACAACCGGAAGAGCAAGGCGTGAGAGCACTCTCATGATCGAACCCCCTCGTCGTTTTCCCGTTCCACGGGAGTTCTTCGACGAGCGGACACGATCGGATCGGGCTCTGGCGACCGCAGCAGCGATCTCGGCGGCCGCGCCGCTTACGCGAGTAGCGTAGTCGCGCAATGCCGAAGCGGCGAACTCTCGACGACCTCATGGCCGAGGCGCAGGCTCGTATCGACCGCCTCGAGCCGGTCGAAGCTTTCGCCGCCCTGGAGTCAGGCGCGCTCCTCGTCGACATCCGGTCGGACGGCGAACGGGAGCGCGACGGGATCGTGCCCGGCTCGCTGCACGTGCCGCGAACCGTGCTCGAGTGGAGGCTCGATCCTGACAGCCCGTGGAGGAGCCCGTACGCGTGCGGGCTAGACGAGCGCCTGGTGCTCGTCTGCGACCATGGGTATTCGTCAGTCCTCGCCGCAGCCACGCTCGCCGATCTCGGCTTCGAGCGGATCGGCGACGTCGTCGGCGGCTTCGCCGCCTGGCGCGACGCTGGGATGCCGGTCTCGCGTGCGGCGCCGACACCTCGTGACGCCACGACGCTGCCCGGCATGACGCCTCCGGACTAGCGCGGACTAGCGCGGTCGAGCGCCGGCGGGGGGCGGCGGCGCCTTCGGGGGCGGCGGCGAGCCCGGGACGCCGGTGACCGTCGAGCAGCTCACCTGTCCTGAGCGGACCTGGCGAACGGCCGACTTGAAGGACTCATACGAGGGCTTGTGCGTGCCGTCGCGCCAGAGGACGCCCGACTGCCAGCCCGCGAGGCGGTCCTCGTCGAGCAGCTCGAAGTTGAAGAAGGCGCCGACCGCCGGCTGGCACCGCGCCAGAAGAAGCGCGTCGCGGAGCTGACTGGCCTGGTCGCGGGCCCACGGCTCGGCGCCCTCCGGCGCGACTGGCGGGACGACGTACGGGTCGGTCTCCAGGCCGTGGTAGAAGCGCTTCTTCGTGCGCGGAACGATCGTCTGGAAGCCGGTCTCGAGGTACCAGACGGTCGTCCGCCCCTGTCCCGGAAGCGGCTGCGCGGTGCCTCCGAACCCCTCTTCGAGCGCCTGCAGCAGCCGGTCGAGGTCACCCTGCCCGACGGTGCGTGGATCCGAGTGCTGCACCCACGGGGGCTCGGAGGCGTTGTCGGGGTAGGGGTTGTGCCCGAACGTGTCCAGGATCGGGTGCCGCCTTCCGTGCTCCCGGTAGGCGAGGCCGACGTCGCGGTAGAAGCCGGCCGGGTCGTGGTGCGCCGCAGTCGTCGCGATCACGTTGATCCCGGGGCGGAGCTTGTGGAGGCGCCGCCAGCAGGCCGCGAGCAGTTCCTCGTAGCCGCGCGCCCCGGCTGCAGCCGGCCAGAACTGGGGTGAGTTGGCCTCGTTCCAGATGGCGACGTCCCGAAAGGGGATGCGCGTGACCACGTAGTGGAGGAAGTCGCAGTACTGCCTCCGAGATCTCGCGTCCAGCGGAGCGTCCGACGGCCTGCCGAACACCGAGATGACAACGCGTTGCCCGCGCTGGATCATCATCGCCGCGCGGTGCAGGTACACCCGGACGTCCGTCGGGCGGCTCTGGCCGTGGCGCCACGGAATCGTGATGCGAACGGCCTCGAGCCCGAGGTCTCGATACTTCGCGATCAGCCCGTCGGGGCGCGCGAGCCACTTCGAATGGTCGTCGTCGACGCCGATGACGAACGGCGAGGACGGCGCTTCGGGAGCCTGTGCGGGGCCTGAAGGAGCGAACGCGAGAACGGCCGCAATCGCGCAGAAGCCCAGCCGCAATGGAGCTCCCCGTCCCAAGTCCGTGCGCACACTCTCATCGGCGAGAGCAGGAAGTCAATAGCGCCGGCGCGATTCGTTACGGGAGATCTGGCGCTGGCCGCGCTACCGCTCGACAGCGCGGCCGGTCACGTCCCGGATGACGATCCGAAAGCAGACGGTCGAGGCGCCGTCGGCTCCGTGGCGGCGGCGTGACTCGCCGTCCTGACCCGTGCGTCCGAAGCGCTTGGCGAGTAGCGCGATCGCGCGGTCGGCGTCTGCGCCGGCCAGCTCCTCGTACGCACCCTGGACGATCGCGCTCCGCCAGCTCCCCGCCTCGTACTCGTCGACCTCGAAGCACACCTCGGGGTTCTCTCGCATCATGCGGATCTTCTGCCCCTCGACCGAGGCGACGTACAGGCTCTCGCCGTCGTAGGCGTAGATGACCGGCACGACGTACGTGAGGCCGCCGGTGTGGCAGCCGATGCGTCCGATCACCTGCTCGCGCAGGAGGTCGTCGACCTGGCTCCGCGAGAGCTCGCCGATCACCGGGCGTAGTTTGCCCGCCTCGCGCAATCGAGGAGCCGGTCGGTCAGCCTCGCAGCTCGGCCAGGCGCTGCTCGAGGAAGTGCCGCTCGGGCTCCGAATGGACGAGCTCGAGCGCACGCTCGTAGGCCGCGTCGGCATCCTCGGCGCGATCGAGCCGACGAAGCAGCTCGGCGCGTGTGGCGTGGAGGTAGTGGTAGCCGTCGAGGTCGAGCCCTTCAACCAATGCGAGCGCGGCCTCCACTTCGCCCGCCTCGGCCATGGCCGCAGCTCGGTTGAGCTCGGCGACGGGCGAGCCGGTGGTGCGAGCGAGCTCGCCGTAGAGGGCCGCCAGCTGTGGCCAGTCCTGGGGCTCCTCGACGTGCAGGACGGCGATCGCCGCCTGCAGCACGTAGGGACCACGGCCGCCCAGCGCGAGCCCGCGCTCGAGCGCGGCACGCCCTTCGGCGATCTGGTCGAAATCCCAGAGCGATCGGTCCTGCTCGGCGAGCAGGACTACGGTGCCGTCGGCGAAGCGGGCGTCGCGTCGGGCGTCGTTCACGAGCTCGAGCGCGAGCAGCCCATGCACTTCGGGCTCGTCGGGCATGAGCTCGGCCAGCGCGCGCCCGAGCCGGATGGCGTCGGCTGCGAGGTCTCCGCGGCCGCCGTAGCCCTCGTTGAAGATCAGGTAGACGGTGGCGAGCACCGCAGACAGACGGTCGGGGAGCAGGTGCTCAGGCGGAACGCGAAACGGGATTCCGGCGGCCTTGATCTTGCGCTTCGCGCGGACGAGCCGCTTGGCCATGGTCGCCTCGGGAACGAGGAACGCGCGGGCGATCTCCTCGGTTCTCAGGCCACCCAGGGTGTGCAGTGTGAGCGCGACCTGGGCATCGAGCGCGAGCGCGGGATGGCAGCACGTGAAGACGAGCTCGAGGCGTTCGTCGGGGATCGTCGTCTCGTCCACGTGGTCCTCCGTGGCTTCTGGAGCGTCGAGGAGGCGGACCTTCGCCGCGAGGGTGCGGTCACGCCTTATCCGGTCGATCGCGCGGTTGCGTGCGGTGGTCACGAGCCAGGCTCGTGGGCTTGCCGGCGCCCCCTCGCGGGGCCAGCGCTCGGCCGCGATCGCGAATGCCTCCTGAGCGGCTTCCTCGGCGAGGTCGAAGTCGCCGAGGAAGCCGATCAGCGCCGCGAGGACGCGCCCCCACTCGTCGCGGAAGACCTGCTCGAGCACTAGTACTCCACGATCGGGCGCACCTCCACCGCTCCGCCCATGCGGGCCGCCGGAACGCGCGACGCGAGCTCGATGGCGGCGTCGAGGTCGTCGGCCTCGAAGAAGAGGTAGCCGCCGAGCGCCTCCTTGACCGCGACGAACGGCCCGTCCGTGGTCAGCGTCTTGCCGTCCTCGACGCGGACCGTGGTTGCCGTCTCCGGGGGCTGCATCTGGACTCCGGGGCTCACGCCGGCGGTCTCGTTGATCGCCTGGTACGCGCCGTAGACCGCGTTCTGCTCGTCCTCCGACAGGCGTGCCCAGTCATCTGGCGAGTACGGAGTAGGAGCGTCGCCTTGATGGATCAGGAGCATGTACTTCATCGATCCCTCCTTGCCGGGAAGCTTGGTCGCAGCTAGAGACGAACGGCGGGCTCGTGAAAGGACACCTTCGCGCGAATGCTGCCCGAGAGAGCCTCGGCTCTCGCGGAGTTGCTCGCACTTTCGGAGGTGTGTCTAGTTCCGTCTCAGGGAGACGTCGTCGACTCGAGCTTTCGAGGTCCCGGAGAGCGAGGCGAGGACCTCGAAACTGAGCGACGTGCCTCCAGCGGTTGCCGCGCTCGTCACGACGAGGCGCAGCCAGCCGCCGTTTCCGGCGACGGTTGCGACTCTCGAGCGAACGACCGCGCCTCCTCTGAGCTCGCGAAGGCGCAGCTTCACGGTGCGTCCCACGGGCGCTCGCACCCACGCTGAGGCGGTGTAGGTTGCCCCGGCGCTCGTGGAGGCCACGGTATTCGGCCAGTCGTCGAGCACCGCGTCTCCGGGGGACGCGGTGCGGCGGACCTCCGCCGAGCACGAGCCCGTGTGGGCGACCGTGCATGTCCGAACGAGCGTCGTTCCGCTGCCCTTTCTCCAGCCGCCGAGGCCGGTCTCGAAGCCGCGGTTGGACACGAGCTCAGCGGGCGGAAGGGGAGCCGGCGGCGGTGGTGGGGGCGGTGGTGGTGGAGCCGGGGGAGGCGGAGAAGGAGGAGGTGGGGCAGGGGGAGGCGAGGGAGAAGGCGGAGGCGGAGAGGGAGGGGGTGGAGGGGGCGGAGGCGGCGAGGACGACGTGCCCGACACGGCGTATGTCGTGTTCGACACCTTCAGGCTCGAGACGTCGACCGCCTCGAATGCCGAGCCGGGGATCGACTTGAGCGCGTTCAGATCGGAGTTGTTCCAGCCTGCATCGGGCACTCCGCTCATGAAGAGCGGCGAGCCGTTGTCCGCAAGGACCATCCCGTGCTTCTTGAGCGCGCGCAGGATCACCTGGTTCTGGGCCGAGAAACCGCTGATGGAATAGCTCGCCTTGAGCCGGAACCAGGCGCCCATCGGCGGATCCGACGCGCCGCCGGAGGCCGCCTTGTGGCTTGCCGGCCACACGTACCCGTTGGCCGTCCTCGGGGCCGTGAAGCGGATGACGTGGTCGATCTCGCCGGCGGCGACCTCGTCGTAGCGAACGAGCCCCGGCAGGATCGGAAGGCCCGCTGCGTCCCCGGAAGTCCATCCGAGCGGGCGCATCCCGTTCGAGCTGAGATCCCACGTCGCTCCCGATCCGGCCGTCCACGAGGAGCCGCCGTTCTGCGGATATGCGGCGTACAGCTCCCAGAGTCGGCACGAGTCCCTGTCCACGAGGAGGACGTGCCGGTCGCCGGAGGAGCTCGGGCCTCCCTCGATCGGAGCGTTCGCCGGGACCGGGTAGGGCCCGGCATCGCTCTCGTCGTCGTACGTGAAGGTCACCGGCACCCTCGGCTGCGTGCCGGGCACGGTGGTGTACGGGATCCCGATCGGGCCGCCGTTCCAGGTGCCCGAGCCGAAGTCGGCCTTGAGTCCCGCCGAGGCTCCGATGCTCGAGATCCAGGCTGCCGACTGCGCGTGAACGGCCAGCCCCGACACGTCGGCGTGCCAGAACGAGTTGGCCGGCGTCATCGGGCACGACGGCGCGGCCGGAACCGGCCTGCCCTCCGCGACCGCCGCCGGGATCAGGGCGATGAGGACCAGCAGAAGGATGCTTGGGATCCGCGGCTTCCCGACCACCCTCTGAGGATCAGTCGACCCCGTGGGCTCTGCATCGCCGAAAAGGGGCACGAGCGCCCGCGTCTGCCGCGTCAGACGTGTGCGAGGACGCGGCCTAGCAGAGCAGGTCGTCGAGGTAGGCGTCCATCGCGCGGATGGCGTCCGGGCTCACGCCGTTCCAGTCGACGACGTAGAAGGTGCGGCCGTCGCGTGAGCCGGCCGCGAACGTCACGTATCCGGGCGTGCCGCCCGTATGCCCGTAGAACCAGCGACCGCACGGTGACGGGAGCCTGTACAGGCCCAGTCCCTCGCCGTGCGAGCGGGGGACGATCTTCTCCATCTGCCGGACGAGTCGCGGCGGAACCAGCTCTCCGCGGAGGAGCGCGCCGAAGAACACCGCCAGGTCGAGCGCGTTCGACACGATCGCCCCGTCGGCCCAGGGCCCGCCGAGCCCGTGCAGCGAGACGTCGGTCGGCGGCGAGCCCGTGACGTCGTAGCCGTGGAGGTCGTCGCCGCGAAGGGTTCGGCGTCCGCCCTCGTAGGACGTTGCGGAAAGGGCGAGCGGCCCGAAGATTCGTTCTCGAAGAAGACGGGCCAATGGCCGTCTGGTGACCCGCTCGACGATCTCTGCGAGCACGAGGTAGTTCGTGTTCGAGTACGAGGCTTGGCTTCCAGGCTTGAAGTCGAGGGGGAGCTTGGCTGCGGCCGAGACGAGCCGCCGGGACGAGATCACGGCGCGTGGATTGCGCATGACGGCGTTCCTCCACAGCTGGAGTGCCATGTAGTCGGGAATGCCGCTCGTGTGGTTGAGGAGATTCCGAAGGCGGATTCGTCGCCCCTCGCGAATGCGGCCAGGCAGGAGCTTGCTGACCCGGTCGCCCAGCCCGAGCTTGCGTTCGGCGACGAGCTGCATGACGACCGTCGCCACGAAGCTCTTCGTGATGCTTCCGACCCAGAAGCGGTCGTCGGGCTGAGCCTTTCGCCGTCCGATCTCGGCGTCGCCCGAAGCGACGACGGTGCGCCGTCCGTCTTCCTCGACGAGCGTGATGACGGCAGGGATCTCGCTCGTGGCGATCAGTCGATCTGCAGCCTCCTGGAGCTCGGGCTCGGAGGGTGAGCCTGCGCCGACAAGGAGCACGGCTGAGACGGCGAGAGCTGCCATCAGTCGCATGTGTCCTCTACGCGCCCAAGGAGGCTGGCGTTACACGGTTATGTTCGGGTCGGCCAGCGTGTATGAAAGGCAGCGATGGCCTCCGATGTCTCGTTTGCGCTTGCCCTGCCCCTGGCTCGGCCCGAGCTCGAGTCCGAGCTCCTCGCCCAGGCGATGGCGGGCGATCACGAGGCGTATGCGAACCTCGTGCGGCCGTACGAGCGGGTCGCCTATCGCGTCGCTGCCGCGATCACCGGAGGGAGCGCGGACGCCGAGGAGGCGATGCAGAACGGGCTCGTGAAGGCATATCGCTCGCTGCACCGCTTCCGGGTCGGCGCCGCATTCAGGCCCTGGTTGCTACGGATCGTCGTCAACGAGGCGCACAACGTGCGGCGAGCGGAGCGACGGCACGTGAGGCTCGGCTCGCGCGCGGCAGAGCAGCGCGAGCTGTCGATCGCGGGCGCCGACGAAGCCGTGATCGCGCGAGAGGAGGTCGACACGGTTCTGGCCGCGCTCGCCCAACTCGCGGACGCCGATCGGCTGGCGCTCGCTCTCCGCTACTTCGCCGAGCTCCCGGACGCAGACGCGGCCGCGCTGATCGGCACGTCGACGGAGGCGTATCGCGTTCGGCTGGTGCGGGCTCGGAAGCGGCTGCACGCGCTGCTGGAGGAGCTGGATGGCTGAGCACGACCTCGACCAGCGCCTGCGAATGGCCGCTCGCGAGCTCGACGTTCACGCGCCTGCTTTCGACGTCGGTCTCCTCCGGTCGGCCCCCCGGCGGCGCGCCCGAGGCAGGGTCGTCGTGCTCGTGTGCGCAGCTGCCTTGGCGGGGATGGCTGCCGCGCCGGCTTCGGTCTCGGCGATCCGTCACCTGTTCGACGTCGACGAGGTGCCGGCGCTCGGGCCGCTCGAGCCCGGTGTCGCGCCGCCGTACGCCGGACGAACCGTTCCGGTAGAGGCCGTTCAAGCCTCTACGCCGTTCCGCGTGCGGACGATCTCCTCGCTCGGCGTTCCTGACGAGGCCCGCGTGCGAGACGACATCGTGGGTGGGATGACCACGATCGTCTACCGCGGGGGACGGATTCTCCTCACGCAGTGGCGCACGACCGACGTCCATCCGCGCATCGCGATCGTCCCGATGAGCGGCAATGCCGACGACGTCACGATCGAGGGCAGGCCGGCCCTCTGGCTCGAGGGCGCTGGACGAGGAACGTTCACTCTCGTCGGCGCCGATGGAACGATTCACCGCGAGAGCTTCGAGGTCAGTCCCGGCGTCCTGCTCTGGCAGCAGGACGAGATGACCTTTCTCCTCCAGGGTGCCGGGCCGGAGGCCGACGCAATCCGGCTCGCGGCAGAAGTCGACCCCTAAGGAACCTCCGCCGCCGGCGGCCCTACACCCGCCCAGGCGCCTGCAGCGGCACCGAGGACGACGATCTCATCGACGAGGTCGAGACCTTCGGGACGATGCGTGACGAGGAGCACGGACCTTCCGTCGGCGGCGGCGAAGACGTCGCGGACGAACATCTCGGCCGTCTCCGGGTCGAGGTGCGCCGTCGGCTCGTCGAGGACGAGGACGCGCGCTCGCGACAGCAGCGCGCGCGCGAGCGCAACGCGCTGGCGTTGGCCGCCCGAGAGCTGCGTGCCCTCCTCACCGACGAGCGTCTCGGCCCCATCCGGCAGGGACGCGACCCACTCGCCGATCTGCGCCCGTCGAAGCGCCTCGTCGACCTCGACATCGGTTGCCTCCGGCCGCGCGAGGCGGACGTTCTCGCGGATGCTCGTCGAGAAGAGGTACGAGTCCTGACCGGCGACGGCGAGGACCTCCCGAACATCCTCCTGACGGTAGTCGCGGAGGTCATGCCCGCCGAGGGTGACCCGTCCGCGGACAGGGTCGAGAAACCGGAGCAGGAGGTTGATG
This sequence comes from uncultured Actinomycetes bacterium, assembly GCA_963736295.1. Taxonomy (GTDB): domain Bacteria; phylum Actinomycetota; class Thermoleophilia; order Gaiellales; family Gaiellaceae; genus GMQP-bins7. The sequence continues at coordinate 1,009,554 of CAVTOH010000004.1, read as the reverse complement.
ACGGTGGTCTTCCCTGAGCCGCTGGGGCCGACCAGGGCGATCCTCCGGCCGGGCTCGACGCAGAGGTCGAGACCATCGAGCACATCCGGACCATCGGCCGCATAGCGCGCCGTCACCGCTTCGAGTGCGAGTCTCGGCGTGCCGCTCGGAAGTGGCCGCGGAGCGATCGGGTCCTGCACGGCCGGCTCGCGATCGGTCAGCTCGAGCACGCGCTCGCCGGCCGCGAGTGTCGACGACAGCTCGCGAGCGGCAAGCGACAGCGGAAGGACCGCCTCGAAGGACGCGAGTACGAGAAGGGTGAGCGCGGCGACGAGCACGCGATCGAGATCGCCGGCAGCGTGAGCGGAGACGGCAGCGGCGAGCACCGCTGCGGTGGTCACCCCGGCAACCAGGATCACGAGGCCGTCGGCGACTCCGGCTGCGAGCGCGTCTCGGCGCGCCAGCCGCGCGAGCACGCCGTCTTTCGTCTGCAGCCGAGAGATCGTCTCCGCATCGCGTCCGTAGACGAGGAGCTCCGGAGCGCCGCGAAAGAGCTCGACGAGCTCTGCGGCGAGATCGCCCTGCGCGGCTGACCGGATGCGGCCTGTCGCCCGGGTGAGCGCACCTGAAAGCGCGGGGACGCCGATGCCGCCCAGCAGCAGTCCCGCTGCCAGAAGGAGGGCCGCGACGGGCAGGAGCGCGGCGGCGACCCCGACCGCCAGCGCGCTCGCGAGGACGGCTACGAGGGGCGGGCCGAGCCCGCGCAGGTAGATGCCCTGGAGCGAATCCACGTCGCCGACCATGCGGCTCACCAGATCGCCGCGCCTGTATGCCTCGAGCGCGCCTGGCGCTAGCGGCTCGATCCGCTCGTAGAAGCGCATTCGGATCCGAGCGAGGAGGCGGAAGGCGAGATCGTGCGACGCGAGCCGCTCGAGGTAGCGCGCAATCGGCCTCGCGAGGCCGAAGAAACGGACGGCGACGATGACCGTCGTCAGCGAGAGGATCGCCGGACGCTCGGCGGCACGAGCGATGAGGTACCCCGCCGAGGTCATGAGGCCGATACCCAAGGTGACGGCCAGTGCTCCGAGGACGATCGCCAGCGCTAGACGACCGCGGGGCGGCTGTGCCAGGGCGACGACTCTGCCGAAGCGCGTCATGGTGCTCCCACGACGATGCGGCCGGCTTCGAGCCGGACGATCCGGTCTGCCGTCTCCGCGAGCTCGGGACGGTGGGCGATCACGAGGACCGTCCGGCCGCCCGCAAGCCGGTGCATGGCGCCGGCGACGGCCTCGGCGTTCGCAGGATCGAGGTTCGCCGTCGGCTCGTCGAGCACGACGAGACGCGCATCGCGCAGGAAAGCGCGGGCGAGAGCAAGTCGCTGCCCTTCGCCCGCGGAGAGCGTCCGGCCGCCGTCGCCGACGATGGCCGCATACCCACCGGGAAGCCGCTCGATGAAATCGTCGGCACCTGCAAGCCGCGCTGCCGCCTGCACGTGCTCGTCGTCCGCGCCGGGCTCACCGAGCCGGATGTTGTCCGCGACCGACCCGGTGAAGATCGTGGCGCGCTGCGGGACCCACGCGACGCGTCGTCGCCAGGCTGCGATGTCCCCGTTCCCACCCTCCGACCCCTCCCGGAGCACACGGCCTCCGGTCGGCTCCGCGAGCCCGAGCACGATCGCTGCGACCGTGCTCTTGCCGCTCCCGCTCGGCCCGACGAGCGCGACCGTCTCACCGCGGCGAAGCTCGAGGTCGACCTCGTCGAGGACGACCCTCGGCCGCGCCGGGTAGGTGTATGACACCGCCTCGAGCCGAACGACCGCACCGTCTCCGGCCGGCAGCGGCGTCCTCGGGGCGGGCGTGGGAGCAGACTCTTCCGTGAGCTCGAGAAGCCGTTCGGCGACCGCGACCCCGTCGGCGCTCGCGTGGTACTGAGCTGCGAGCGTGCGCAGCGGAAGGTAGAGCTCCGGTGCAAGGAGGAGAACCAGCAACGCGGCCTCGAAGCCGATGCCACCTTCAACGAGCCGCACGCCGACGGTGACCGCGACCAGCGCGATGCCGAGCGTCGCGGCGAGCTCCAGGACGGCGCCCGAGAGGAACGCAACTCGCAGTGTCTTCATCGTCGTCGCTCGGTACTCCTCGCCCACCACGGCGATGGAGTCCGCCTGCGCCCTCGAGCGGTTGTAGGCGCGCAGCGTTGGAAGGCCGCGAACGACGTCGAGGAACCGGTTCGCGAGCAGCGCGAGCGCCTCGGCCCGCGCTCGCGTCTTCCGCTCCGTGTAGCGGCCGATGAGCACCATGAAGACGGGCACGAGCGGGAGCGTGATGAGCATCACCAGCGCGGACGTGAGATCGATGCGCGCAACCCACGCAAGAACCGCGACCGGCACGACGAAGGCTAGGACGACCTGCGGCAGAAACCGGCCGAAGTAGACCTCGAGGGGATCGATGCCCTGGACCGCGACGGCCGCGAGCTCGGCGCTCTCGGCGCCGTCGAGGGCCGTGGGATCGCGGCGGAGTCGCGTCTCCACGAGCTCGAGCCGCAGCTGCGAGAGGACGGCGATCGCCCCGCGCCGTCCCATCACCTCGAAGGCCCACGCGAGCAGCCCACGCCCCAGGGAGACGAGAACGAGGAGGGCGAGATCGCGAGAGACGTCGTCGAGCGACGCGCCGTCGAAGGAGCGCGCGATCACCCGGGCGAGCAGCGTCGCCTGGAGGAGCACGAGGATCGCCATGACGATCCCGGTGGCGACGTCGGCGGTGACCAGGTGGCGGACAGCACGCGTGCGCTGCATGAGACGCGGGTCGAGTGGACGCACGGTTCGAGGCTAACCAGCCAGGCGGGCTGGGCTCAGGTGGGCGGGTTCCGACCTACCGAGGTCGCCGACAGCGCGCTCATGCGCTCGCGCTCTCCGGTGCCGGTGCTCCGACGCCCTCGTCGGCGACCGCCGTGTCCTGCGCGTGATAGGCGGCCAGCAGTTGCCGCTCCTCGTCGTGCCTCGGGAACATGAAGTACACGAGGACGGCACCGAGAAGAATCGCGACCACGCCCGCTGTGTACGCCCAGTCGTCGCCCTGCAGGAATGCGTCTTTCGCGCCGGACACGATCGCGTCGGAGTACTGCGGATGCTGCGCTGCGACTGCCTCCGCGCTGTCGAACGACTTCGTAAGTGCCGCCTGCGTGGAGTCCGTGATGTGCTGATCGGAGGCGGCGATCTGCGTCGAGACGGACGCGGCGTATCCGGCCGTGAGGAGCGCGCCGAAGATCGACTGCATGATCGCCCCGCCGAGATCGCGCTGGAGGTCGGCGGTGCCCGAGGCCATGCCTGCCCGTGTCACCGGCACGGATCCGGTCAGCGAGTGCGAGGCCGGCGTCCCGGCGAGCCCCACGCCCGCTCCGATGAACATGTACGCGGCGGCGATCTGCCAGTACGGGGCGCCCTCGTCCCACACCAGGAGCATGGTGAGGAACGCGAGGAACAGGAACACGTAGCCGCAGAGCAGCGTGAACCGCGCGCCGTGCGCCTCGACGAGCTTCGCCGAACGCGGAGCGACGACGACCATGACGAGTGCCGCCGGGATGATCGCCGCTCCGGCCTCGAGCGTCGAGTAACCGAGCACGTTCTGCAGGTACTGCTGGCTGACGAACATGGCAGCCATCAGCGAGCCGAAGACGATGATGCCTGCACAGGCAGCGACCCAGAAGATGCGGCGGCTCGCGATGTTCAGGTCGTACAGCGGGTTCGCTGCTCGGCGCTGCCGGATGTAGAAACCGACGAGGGCGGCGACCGCAATCAGGGCGAGGCCGAGCACGAGGATTCCCTCGTTCGGAACCGGCACGAAGTTGATCGCGAGGATGAGCGAGCCGACGAGCACCACCGAGAGGATTCCGCCGAGGTTGTCGACGGGATCGCTCGTCTCGTTGACGTGGCTGGGGACGAAGAGGAACGCCATCAGGAGCGCGACGACGGCGAGAGGAAGAGTGATCAGGAAGACGGACCCCCAGTAGAACTCCTCCAGAAGCGCGCCCGAGACCAACGGGCCGAGCGCGGCGATCGCTCCTCCGAGCGCAGACCAGAGGGCGATCGACTTCGTCCGCGACGGCCCGGACCACAGCGCGGCGATCAGCGCGAGAGTCGTCGGGTAGGCCATGCCTGCCGCGAGCCCACCGCCGACCCGAGCCACGAACAACACCTCGTCCGACGGTGCGTAGGCCGCGAGCAGTGACATCGGGATCGCGAGCGCCGTTCCGAGGACGAGCATCATCTTCCGCCCGTAGCGGTCGCCGACCGCACCGAGGTAGAGCACCGAGGCGGCGAGTCCGAGCGAGTAGCCGACCGCGATCAGGTTGAGCGTGACCTGCGACGAGTCGAACGCCTCGCCGATCGACGGCAGCGCGACGTTCGCGACCGACAGGTTCAGATTGGCGACCGCCGCGACGAGGATGAGCGTGACGAGGACGATCCCGGCGCGGTCGGGTGCGCTCGCGGCGCCAGCCTCGGCCCTCGTGCGGTCAACTCCGTCCGACATCGCTCTCACTCCTCCTCTCAGCCGCGAGAGCGGCGTCCGTAGGGGTTACGAGGTAACGGCCGCCCACCAGCATGCATTAGAGCCGGTCAAGGAGCTCCCGCTTCTTCTCGTCGAACTCCACCTGCGTTATCAGGCCGCGATCGCGCAGATCAGCGAGCTTGCTGAGCGCGGTATCGAGGTCGTCGGCCGAGAGCGCCGCGGGTGTCGACGCAATCTGTTGCACCGCGGCACCGGCAGGAGGGTCGTGACGTGCCTGGCCGCCGCCCAGCTCGAGCTCGAGCTCGTGCCTCGCGTCGAGCAATGCCTTCTTGAAGCCGTCCGCGTCGGGGAGGAAGCGGATCTTGCTCGTTCCCGCCTCGGAGGCCGTCAGCAGGTCGATCTCGCCGTAGCCGACCATGCGCCCGAGCCACGGGTGGCCAACGATCATGTCGCTGATCATCTGTAGCGAGGTGTCGCGCGTGTACTTGTTGATGACGCCGCCCGCCTCGATGACACGGCGCGTGGTAACGAGATAGCGCTCGACCCTCCACTCGAGGAAGTACCAGCCGACGCCCGCGAGCCCGATCAGCAGGAAGATCCAGAACCCCCAGTCGAGGAGCGTTCCGAGGAACCCGAGGACACCGTCGTCCGGGACGCCCTGGTTGAGAAGAAGCGCCACGATGCCGGCACCGAGCGCGAGCACGAACCAGCGCCCTGCCTCGAGGAACGTGAGCCAGTGGCGCTGACGCACGAGCACCACGCGTTCACCCGTCGCGAGCAGCGACGCGTACCGCGACGTCTCGTCGTCCGGGGGGCTCGTAACGGCTTCTGTGGGTCCGGCGGCTTCCGGCATGGCTACCCGAGTCAGGACTCAGTCGCGTCGGCTCTCGCACGGATATTGACGGGTCGGAGCCCGGCCTGCTCCTGACTCCTGACGGGGACTGTGCGGAAGCTGCTCCTTGCGGTGAGGGCTGAGGAGGCGGTGTATGCCTTTGGCCTCCATCGTCCCAAGGGCAGCGTTCCGGAGACGACTCCAGGCCTTTCGACACGCAACTACTTCCAGCGACGACCCGACCCGACGAGGTACTGGCCATAACCGCGTAGCGCCGCTGCCGACGTCAGCACCTGATACGCGAACAGGTAGCCGATGAAGCCGCCCTTATCGGACTGCGGCCGGATATCGAGAGTCCGGAAGACATGTCGCGCCTGCCACCGCTGCAGGAAGCCGAAGACGGCGAGCGTGATCGGAAGCAGAAGCATCGACCACCAGCCGAAGATCAACGGGTATCCGAAGAGAAAGAGGATCACCCCCGGCACCCAGAAGAAGATGACGCCGATGTCGAGGGCCGGGACGAGGTAGTCGATCCCGGCCACCAGCTTCGCAAGCACACGGGGCTGTTTCGGTGGGGGATGAGTCCGAAGGCCCTCCAGCATCCCGCGTGCCCAACGCGAGCGTTGGCTTAGGAGGCGGTCGAGGCGCTCGGGGACGACGGTGAAGCCGAGCGCCACCGGCTCGTACTGCACAAGCCCTCGCGACCCCAGCATCGACCAGGTAAGCACGATGTCCTCACCGATCGCATCCGGCCAACCGCCGACAGCACGCAGGTCGCTCGTCCAGTAGGCCGAGAACGCCCCCTGCGCGACGAGCGCGGTGTTGTACGCCGCCTGCATCCGCTTGATGCCGTTGATCCCGAGGCGGTAGTCCCACTGCTGCATCCGGGTGACGAAGGTCGCCATCGGGTTCTCTGCGACGAGCGCGGCTGCACACGCCGAGACGTGCTGGTCCTGCGGTGTGCTGGTAATGCGAGCCACGAGTCGTGTGAGCGACTGCTGCTGCACATGCGTGTCGGCATCGACTGTCACCACGAGAGGCGTCGTCACGGTTGCAAGGGCTGCATTCAGCGCGTGGTGCTTGCCCTGCTTCGTCTCAAAGACACGTCGATAGGTGAGACCAAGGCGCTCACCTGCCACGTCTGCGAGCAGCGCGGTGTCGTCGGTCGAGTTGTTGTCCGCGACGACGACCTCCACCTCTCCTTCGTAGGAGAGTTCGGCGATGTGTTCTAGCGTGCGGACGATCGCCGCGCTCTCGTTCCACGCCGCGACGACCATGGTCACGGACGGCCATTCCCCTTCGGGCCAGTCCCCCTTGGGGGGAACGAGCGGGAGTTCCTCGTATCGCGTGATCAGGAGCGTGAAGATCATGAACCCGATGACGAGGGCAGGGATGTAGGCGAGAAAGAGCGGGATCACCCAGCCCATGACGGGGCCGATCGCAGCCTCTAGCTCACCTCGCCACGGCTCGGAGACCCAGACGCCGAACGCCACCCACGCAAGGGTCAATAAGAACGCGATCGTGAAGCGAATCGTTGGCCGCAGCCCCGAGACCGGAGCCTCACGCCGCGTGCGACCACCCAGTCGTTCAGGTGGCGGCTGGATGTATCCCGGGTCTTGGGAGACCGCGATCTCGTCATCGTTCAAGGGCAAGGCGACGTGGCTCCTCCTCAGGCGTGCGTTGTTCTAACGTCGACGCGAAGCTCGTGCCAGCAACTCCCCCGAAAGCGTTGGTCTGCTCGAGGCTTTGTGTCGTTTGCGATCGGCGAGGATCCCGGCTCTCCGACGCCTTGGGGCTACTGCCGGCGATATGGGATGCGGGCGCATCCCAGTCTAGGATGCGCGCCCATGGCCATCGAACACGAAGGCACGATTACTCGCGGCTTCCTGTTCGCGGACCTCAGGGGCTATACGGCTTTCGTGGAGCAGCGCGGCGCCGCGGCGGCCGCGGAGCTGCTGACGCAGTACCGCGCGCTCGCCCGAGAGGCGATCGGACGCTTCGGCGGCGCGGAGATCAAGACCGAGGGCGACAGCTTCTACGTCGTCTTCGACTCCGTGAGCAGCGCCGTCCGCTGCGGCCTTGCAATCACGACCGCAGCAGCAGCAGCCGACGAGCCGATCCGGGTGGGTGTCGGCATTCACGCGGGCGAGACGGTCGAGGCCGACGGCGGGTACGTCGGGTCACCCGTCAATATCGCCGCGCGGATCTGCGCCCAGGCCGGCCCGGGCGAGGTCGTGGTCAGCGAGACCGTCCGCGCTCTCACGACGACCGTGCTCCCGGTCCAGTTCAAGTCGCGAGGACGACGTCAGCTGAAAGGCATCGCCGAGCCGATCGCGCTCTTCGCGGTCGAGGAGGCAGCCGACGCGGCGACCGCGTGGCCGTCGAGAGGTCGCCGATTGCTGTCGCGTCGGGCACGCGTCGCGCTGGCCGGGGGCGTGGCAATCGGCGTGGCCGCCGCTGTGGGTGTCGCCTGGTTTGCGTCGCAGCCGACGACCGGGCTTCCGTCGGGGCCCTGGACGATCGGCGTGCATATGCCGATCAGCGGCGACTTCGCATCGGAGGGCATCGCTGTCCGCAACGCGGTGCAGCTCGCCATCAACCAGGCGAACGAGGCCGGCGGCGTCGAAGGCGTGGAGTTGGCCGTTAAGGCGCACGACACGGGTGGCGAAGAAGTCGAGGATCCGGCCCGCGGGGGCGCCGCCGCAACCAGGATGGCGGGTGATCCACGCACGATCGCAGCCATCGGCCCGTTCCAGTCTCCCGTGGCCGCGAGCACGATCCCGATCACGAACCGGGCCGGACTGCTCGAGTGCAGCCCGTCCAACTCGTATCCTGGCTTGACGAAGCCCGGGGACGGCGCACTCGAGTTCCGGGCGGCACATCCGGATCGCATCAACTACGTCCGGCTCTCCCCGACGTCCGACGTTCAGGCGCGAGCACTGGCAGCGTTCGTCACACACGATCTCGACGCCGAGTCGGCTCTCGTCATCGCCGATCCGGATTGGCAGCCAGAATCCACCGCCTTCGGAAACGCCTTCACCGCACTCGGTGGACGGGTCGCTCACGCAAAGCTCGCGGCCGGCACGAGCCCAGCCGCCGCTCTCGAACCGTTGGACACAGCGTCCGCTCCCGACGCCGTCGTGTTCGCAGGCGACACTCTCTCCAGGCCTGGCGCTGCGAAGGTTCGACGGGCCATGCGCGAGGCGGGACACGAGTCCACCCCCTTCGTCAGCTGGGACGGGATTCTCGACGGCTCGGGCGCGGCTGCAGGCTCGTACCTGCAACGGGCGGGCGAGGCTGCGGACGGAACCTACGTCGCGCTTGCCGCGTTCGCGCCGCCGAGAGCAGACTTCGTCGATGCCTATCGATCGGCCTTCGGCGAGGAACCGACCGACTACGCAGCCGCGGCCTATGCGTGCGCGCAGGTGATTCTCGCCTCGCTGGAGGCCATCGCCGCTGACGGCCCGGATGCGGAAGGGCTCAGGGAGGCTCTTCGCGCACATGCTGTCGATCCTGCCCATCGATTCCAAACCATCCTCGGTACGGTGGGCTTCGACGCCAACGGCGACTCGACGCAGCAGGTCGTGTCGTTCTTTCGCGTCGACCCAGAGGCGGCCGACGGAGCGGGCGACTGGGATCTCATCAAGCAGCAGAACTTCGGCCCGCCGCAGTAGTCGGGGGAGGACCTAGTGCTGACCTGCGCCTTGCGCGAGGATGTACGCGTGGCGATCGGGACGCTTCGCTGCTTTGTGATCGACGTCGAAGACCTTGATGTCGGAGCAGCCTTCTGGTCCGAGGTGACCGGGATTCAACAGATCTCGTCGCTCTGGCCGGACCGCTTCGCCTATCTCGGCCACCAGGATGAAACAACGTGGAAGCACGAGATCATTCTTCATCGTGTGCCGACTGCGAAGGCCCCGGATTCCGACGCGATTGACGTAGTGCGGCGACTCGACCCGGCGGCGAACCGCGCCCACATCGACATCACCGTCGAGGACGTCGACGACGCGATCGCGCAGATCGAGGCGGTCGGTGGCCGGTTGAAGTACCCGCCGACTCTGTATCCCGTCCCGCACGCCTACGAGGGCGCTAGGCCAGTCATCGACTGGGCCGTGATGCAGGACCCGTTCGGGAACGAGTTCTGCCTCGTCCGCGAGCTCTCCCGCGGGGAGCGGGAAGCACTCGCGGTTGCTGCGCACGACGGCCCTGCGGGCGACGCTCACTGGCGCGCAATCGCCCGCGACGCGCGAGGCGGCAGCTGAGAATGCGCGAGCGCTGGCCGTGCCGCTGCAAGCGGAGGACGAACCGCCCGAAAGACCCAGCGTGTGTGGGCACGGTTCATGGCGAGGCTCGAGGCTAGCCGCGAGTTGCGGCACCCGGCGCGTGTAGCGTGGCCGCGTGGCCGAGCGCGTCCTCACGCTGCGGGAGCTGAACCGCGCGACGCTTGCCCGCCAGCTCCTCCTCCAGCGACGACGACTCTCCCCCGTCTCGGTGATCGAGCGGCTCGTGGGCATGCAGGCGCAGTGGCCGTCCGCTCCGTACGTCGGGATCTGGACGCGTACGACGCGGTTCCGGCGCGAGTCGCTCGAGCGGGATCTACGTCGGGCGGCGGTGCTCAAGGCGAACATGATGCGGCAGACCCTGCACCTCGTCACGCGCCGTGACTACGCACTCATTCGCGCGGCGATGAGCGAGACCAACTTTTCGTGCGAGTCATCGCTTGCGAAGCGTCTCGCGCCGTTGGTGCGCGAGCTCGCCGAGCGCGGCGCAGTGACGAACGAGGAAGGGCTCGCTCTCGTCGAACGCGAGTGCGGGCTCGCCGGAATCGACGCGCGCCGGGCGTGGCGTTACGCACGCGTCCACCACCACGAGACGGCCCTCTGGAACGCGCGTCCGCACGGGCGGTTCGTCGCGCTCGTGGAGCCCGACGACCACGATCCGACGGACGCGCGCGCGGAGCTCCTGCGCCGTTATCTCGCTGCGTTCGGGCCCGCGTCGCGCCGCGACATCGGGATCTGGAGCAGGATGCACGTGCCTGCGATCAAGGCCGCGCTCGCGCGCCTCGAGCTGCGCCGCTTCCGGGACGAGCGGGGACTCGAGCTCCTCGACGTCGAGCGCGCTCCGCTGCCCGACCCGGAGACGCCGGCACCGGTTCGCTTCCTCCCGAAGTGGGACAACGTCCTGCTCGCGTTCGCCGACCGGACGCGTGTGCTCCCCGAGGAGTACCGCAGGACGGTGATCGGGTCGAACGGCGACGTCGCGCAGACGTTCCTCGTCGACGGCCTCGTTGCCGGGATGTGGAGCGTCGAGAAGGGTCGCGTCGTCCTCGAGCCGTTGGCGCGGCTCTCCCGATCGGTGCGCCGCGAGGTCGAGGACGAGGCCGAGCGGCTGGAGGCGTTCGTCGTCGCCTGAGCTCGACTAGCGCTCGTTCGGAGGCACGTCCCGCAAGCGCGCGACGAGCTCGTCGATCTGCTCGCTTGCAGGAACTTCGTCGAAGCCCTCTGACGGACTCGAACCGTCGACCCCCTCCTTACCATGGAGGCTGAAACACCAACAGGCGGCAAGTGACGCCAGAGGTGGCTTAAATCCGTGATGGCATGCCACTGGACGACGTCGTGCGCCAGCGTCGAGGTTGACTCCTGGTTGACCATTCCGTCGCCTGGATGACGTCCCCTGACGAGCCGAGTTAGGGTGACCAGGTGTCCGAGACCGCGCTCGTTGTCGATCTCCAGACGGGATCCATCCGGCCGATCGGTGAGGCCTCGCTACAGGAAGCAGGTCTGCTGGAAGACAAGATCTCCAACGGTGGATCACAGAGCACCCGGAACTGGTCGAAGCTGACCTCCTGCTCGTCACGAGCGAGTTCGATCGGTGGGAGCTTCGTGACCAGCGCGTTGAGACCGTCTCGACGTGCTCTTCCTAGATCGATCAGGATCGCTGCTTGATTGCCGAGCGGAAACGCGACCGCGCTCCGACACGACCGACTACAGGCGCTGAAGTACGCGGCGTTTGCTCGACATGACGGTCGAGGATGTAGTCGAGGAGTACGACGCTTCACGGTACGCAGGAGGAGGAGCCCGCTCGCAGATCCTCTCCCATGCTCCTGCGATTGAAGAGGACGGTCTCGGGCCGACACGGATTCGACTCGTCGCTGGCAGCTTCGGCCCCGCCGTCACTTCCGTCGTGCTGTGGCTTCGTGACTTCGGCATGGACGTCGGATGCATCCAGGTCACGGCGCGCCTGCTCGACGGCGTTCCGCCATAGTGACGTCGCGGCAACTTCTTCCACTGCCCCTCACGGAGGACTACCTCGTCCGGCGGCGTCGACGTGAGCAGGAGCAGGAGGTCAGGGCGCGGCGAGTCGCGGAGCGAACACAGTTCAGGTGCTGGCAGAGGCAGGCCTCATCGAAGAGGGGACGCTGCTTCGGTTGGGTCTCGAGACGTTGATCAGCCACTGGCGTCCAGACGTTGAACGCTTGCTCGCCGACTACCCAGATGCGGGCATTGCAGAGTGGAACGGCTCCTTGACTGCACGATCGATGCGCTGGCGCTTCGATGGCGAGATCTACTCGCTGACGGGACTGACGAAGCGGGTACTGCAGGAGGCGGGTGTCGATCCGCCGGACGCGATCCCCGGCCCTGACTATTGGCTCCTCCCGAGCGGCATGCCGATGTATCAGGCGGCGGTTCAGCAGCGCGCGAGCGAAGAACCTCCGCGATCGGCCGATAGCTGAGGCTGCGTCATAGTGAGACTTGTCGGTTGTCGCCCTCGTCGTACCCGGCGAGCAGGCCCCATCGCCCGAGCGCTTGGCGAGGGGGAGGGCATGGCCGACCCCGGCCCAGGCATCACGACGCGCTCGCCGTTAGTCCTGGTCGAGTCGGTCAGCCTCCGTCACGGCGTAGTCCACGAACGCGACTGTGGCGATGTGCTGCTCCGTGAGGTCGGCTCGGTGCCGAGCGAGCGCGTCGTTCACGAAGTCCGACCAGGCTGGGAAGCGTTCCGCCGCCCACGCCACCGCCTCTTCCTTGCTCGTCTGGTCGCCGGTTGCAAGCGCGTAAAGGCGCGGCAGATCGTCACCACGATGTATCCCTGGTGCGCTGGTACATACGCGACCCAAGGTGCACGCACGTCCGCCGTCCACGCCTCAAGCTGGAGTTCAACCGCCCGTCTGAACGCTTCGTCGGTGATCTCCGGGCCGATCTCATCCGGTGGAGGGCCAACGATCGTCTCACCCCGCGTGCACACGCTCCGCCAGTTGAGTATCCAGTCGGCTCCAACATCCTTGATGTGGGTGGTTCGCCGGGGCTGATGACGGCGATACGACCTGTCGGGGTCTCTCCGAGCGTTTGCAGCGCGCGTGACTGATGTAGCCGACCTCGACACGCTCACGCCAGTCGGGATGATCGGCTACGAAGCCGGAGTGCAGTTCGGTCAGCGCCTGAAGCTCCCCACCGTCTTGAACATCCGCCCCGAGCACGGCCACTAGATCGAGGTCGCTCTTTCCTGGTCGGACGCACCAGCCGCGAGCGACCCGAAGAGGTAGAGGCCGTGCAGGTTGGCCCCGAAGTGGCAAGTGATGAGCGAGGTGACTTGTTCTAGTGCGTTGCGCGGATCGGACACCGGGCCATCCTCCACACCCGCGACGCTTCGCTGCTCCCCCAGCAGGCCCCACCGCCCGAACGCCTCGCGAGGGGAGGGTGAGGGGACATGTCCTAACCAGCCACTAGGCAAGCAACCCAAGACGATCCGATCGAGATTCGCCCCTTCCCGAATGGGCTGCTGCCGGTGCAGGTGGGCGACGACCCAGCAGGCCCGGACGGCCGCCGAATGATGAACCAGATGGTCGTGCCGCCATGCAGGTCACGATGCGGGCGAACAACCGCGACGTTGACATCGTCACGGCTCACTGCAGCCGAGGCCGAGCGGCGCTACCAGGAACTCGGCTACGGCACCGCTTTCGCCGGTCGGAGCCCCGCCGCGTACTACTTACCGCGCGACTTCTTCTTCTGCTTTTTCACCTTCAAGCTGACCATCGGTGCCTTCGCCCCGGTTCCGAGGGACACGGGGTTGGCCGCAGGATGCTTCTTCGACTTCCCTGCCATGCCGGTTCTCCTCAATCGAGTGCGAGAGGCAACGGACGATCCCACGTTACAGGCCGTGGCGGATGCGCCACCTGTCCCGCTGGTCGTACCTCTCGCAAAGAGCGCTCACGAGTCCAGACCACGAGTTCGTTCGCGGAGGGGTGGGTGGGGGCCCCCCAGTTTAGGGTTCTGGAGTCGATTCTCACGCGAGCAGGTGCGTAGTGGGAGGGCTGAGGGCGGGTGTGTGCGGTGGGCGTCCCCGTGCGAGTTCGCGGAGAGACGTGCGGAACGACCATCGACAAGCACAACGTTTCGAAGAGCACAAAGTCGGCTACTCTGGAATCACTACCTAGAGTTCTTCCTCTCGCCGTGCCCGCCTGACACTGCGCCAGGTCGAGCGGAGGGAGAAGGCCTGTGGCCTCTGAATCCTTGACGATCCGTTTCCCGTCTGGGCTTGGGAGTACGCAACGACGGAACGCGTGCCCAACGTCGGAGACACGCTGGTACGGACGGAGAGACGTGGTTCGTCGCGGGGGTAACCGAATCGGTGGACGACCACCGGGTGATCACCATGGGCCCTCGCCCCGAGGCGGGGAAGGAGCCCTCACACCTGAAGAGTTCGGCGCGGAAGAGCTCGGCGCGATGGCCTCGGTGGTAGCGTGCCGACATCGCGGACAAGCTCAGCGCCGCGTTCGGCGGCCTGATCGCCGTCGAATCTACCAAATCTGACAAACAGGGCCCGAGCCGTCTCTCGGGCCCTTCACATTTCCGGAGAAAAGGCCCGTGTTTCCGGGCCGTTTCCTCAAGCCCTCTGACGGACTCGAACCGTCGACCCCCTCCTTACCATGGAGGTGCTCTACCAACTGAGCTAAGAGGGCGTGGACAAGGACTCTAGCCCAGGCAGGTTCGATGCAGGGGGGAGGATTCGAACCTCCGAAGGCTGAGCCAGCGGGTTTACAGCCCGCCCCCTTTGGCCACTCGGGAACCCCTGCGAGGCGGGCAATTGTAGCCGCGTGCCGGCGGGCCCTTACGATCGTGGAATGGAGCGCTTCGACGTCGTGGTCGTGGGAGCCGGGCCTGCAGGCTCGGCGACCGCGTTGCGCCTCGTCCGCGGCGGAGCGACGGTGCTCCTCGCCGATCGCGCCCGCTTCCCGCGTGACAAGCCGTGCGGCGGCGGGCTGACCGGGCGCGCGCTGCGGCATGCGCCCAGCGCGGTCGACGACGTCGTCGAGCACGTCGTCGACCGATTGCGCATCCGGCTCCGCTACGGCCTGAGCTTCACCCGGACGCACTCGCGGCCGCTCGTCCTCATGACCCAGCGGCGGCGGCTCGACCTGCACCTCGCGGAGCAGGCTGCCGCCGCGGGCGTGGACTTCCGGGACGGAGCACGGGTCACCGCGGTCGACGCGTCTGACACGCACGTCGACGTGCGTGTGAACGGGGCCGACGTGAGAGCGGACGTTCTCGTCGGCGCCGACGGTGCGAACGGAATCGTCGCGCGCGCGACCGGGCTCGACTCCGGAATCGTCAACGGTGTCGCGCTGGAAGGGAACGCGTCCTATGCCGACCTCGAACGGGCGGAGGTCGAACGCACCGCGGTCGTCGAGCTCGGCGTCGTTCCCGGCGGCTACGGCTGGGTGTTCCCGAAGGGCGACCACGCCAATCTCGGGGTCGGAGGTTGGGGACGAGAGGGCCCGCGCCTGCGCGAACACCTCGCACGGCTGGCGATCGCGCACGGGCTGAGCATCGATGCGCTCACCGACCTGCGCGGGCACCGGCTGCCGATGCGCCGTGCGGGAGCGGTTCCGTCGCGCGGACGCGCCCTGCTCGTCGGCGACGCGGCCGGCCTCGTCGACCCGCTTTCGGGAGACGGCATCTACGAGGCGTTCGTCTCCGCGGAGCTCGCGGCGGAGTCGATCCTCGCCGGCGACCTCCCTGCGTACCCGCGCTTGCTCGACGGCGCGTTGAGCCGCCACGCGGGCGCGTCCTGGGCCGCGAAGCGAGCCCTCGAGCGAAGCCCGGGTGCGTGCTTCTGGGCGGCCCGCTCACCGGGAGTCTTCGGAGTCGTCGCGGGCATGCTCGCGGGCGACGTGCGCCACCCGAGCGAGGCGCGCGGCCTTGCCCAACCGCCGCTGAGGGCGCTCGCTCGCCTCGCTCGTCGAGGGCCGCTCGGCGAGCCGGCGAGTTAGAGCCGACTACCCGAAGGCAGCCGCCTAAAGCGAACCTTGCCGGGTGCCGATGGTTGCCCGGTATGGACTTGATTCCTCTGCTCTCGCACGCCGTGGAGCTCGGGGCCTCCGACGTCCACTTCAAGCTCGGCCAGCCCCCGGTGATCCGAATCGACGGCGAGCTCCAGCTCGTAGCCGATCATCCGCCGCTCAGCGAAGCGTCGCTCGAGTCCGTCCTCCAGGCCGTGACCGCGATCGCACCTCGCCGGCGCGAGGCCTTCGAGGACTCCGGCGAGCTCGACATCGCGTACTCGCATCCGAGCCTCCCGCGCTTCCGCGTCAACGGCTTCCGGCAGCGCGGATCGATCTCTTTCGCCTTTCGCGTCATCCCGAACACGATTGCCAACTTCGGCGAGCTCAATCTCCCGGCAGGCGTCGTACGGCTTGCGAACGAGCACCGTGGCCTCATCCTGGTCACGGGAGCGACGGGCTCGGGCAAGACGACCACGCTGGCCGCGATGCTCGACCACATCAACCGGACTCGCAGGCTCCACATCGTGACGGTCGAAGACCCGATCGAGATCCTGCACCCGGATCGCGGCTGCATCGTCAACCAGCGTGAGGTCGGGCTCGACACTGCCAGCTTCGACCAGGCGATCCGCCGAGTTCTGCGCCAGGACCCGGACGTCATCCTCATCGGCGAGCTTCGTGACGCCGAGTCGGCTCAGGTTGCGCTCCAGGCATCCGAGTCCGGGCACCTCGTCTTCTCGACTCTGCATACGCTCGACGCCGCCGAGACACTCGGCCGACTCGTCGAGTTCTTCCCGGCCGCCAAGCATCAGCAGATCCGCTCGATCGTCGCGGGGACGCTGAAAGGAGTCATCAGCCAGCGCCTGCTCCCGAAAAACGACGGAGGACGCGTGCCGGCGGTCGAGGTCATGGTCGCGAACGCAAGGATCCGAGACCTGATCCGGGAGAACCGGCCCGACGAGATCACGGATGCCGTCGCCGAGGGCGAGTACTACGACATGCAGACGTTCCACACGTCCTTGATCGACCTCGTGCTCCGAGGCGAGGTCGAGCGCGAGGTCGCAGCCAGCGCGGCCTCGAACCAGCACGACTTCCTCGTCGCGCTCGAGCACGCGCTCAAGGAGCGCATGGCCCGCGACGCCGAGAGTGCTCCTGCAGAAGCTCCGGCACGGGCTCCAACGCTCGTTCCCGGTGCGGGGACGCTTCGCGTCGCCGGGTCGGACGAGGCAGCTTCGGCGACGGGATGAACGAGGCGGCTCTCGTCCTCTGGCCGGCGCTCGCGGTCGGGAGCTTCCTGAACGTCGTCGTCGCGCGTGTGCCCGAGCGACGTTCGCTCGGCGGTCGCTCCGGCTGCACGACATGCTCCGCGCAGATCGCCTGGTACGACAACCTCCCGATCGTCTCCTACCTCGCCCTCAGAGGCCGCTGCCGCAGCTGCCACGAGCGGATCTCGCCGATGTATCCGCTCGTCGAGATCGCGACGGCCGCGCTGATCGCCGCGTCCTTCTGGCGCTTCGGGTTGACGCCTTACGCCGCTCTCGCAGCCGCCTTCTGCGCAGTCCTCGTCGCGCTTTCGGCGATCGACTTCCGGCATCGCATCGTGCCGAACCGCATCGTGCTTCCCGCTGCTGCGATCACGCTCGTGGCCAGCACGCTCATCGAGCCGAGCCCCGAGTGGCTGATTGCCGCACTCGGGGCGTCGGCCTTCTTCCTCGTGGCCGCGCTCGCGTACCCGGCGGGGCTGGGAATGGGCGACGTGAAGCTCGCGCTCCTCCTCGGGGCGATGCTCGGGCGGTCCGTGATGCTCGCAATCATGGTCGGGCTGATCGCGGCGCTCGTCCCTTCGGTCGTGCTGCTCGTACGACACGGGAGCAGCGCGCGGAAGATGGCGATCCCGCTCGTGCCGTTCCTCGCGCTCGGTGCAGTTGTGGCTCTCTTCTGGGGTGCTCCCCTTCTCGGGGGATATACGTCCCTCTTCCGCTGACTCACGCTGAGGGACGACCTCGGGATCAAGTTCCCGCCTGCGGCTTCCGATATGCGAGACGATGTGACCGAAAACCCTGGGTTTCTGCGGCGGCGACCTCGCCTGCGTGGCGAGTCGGGATTCACCCTGATCGAAGCCGTCTTCGCGATGGTCCTCTTTGCCGGCCTCGCCGCTGCGATGGCTGGCCTGCTCACGTCCGCTGTCTCCGCGAACAAGCTCGCGCGCCAACGGACAATCGCTGACCAGGCCGCGATGGAGCACATCGAGATGATCCGGCGGCTCGACTACGACGACGTCGGCATCGTCCTCGGAAACCCGCCGGGCACCGTGGCCGCCACGACGGCGATCAACCTCACGGGCCTCGACGCGACCATCACGACCCAGATTCGCTACGTCGACGACCCGACGCCGACGAGCTACGAGACCACGGCGAACTACAAGCGCGTGGTCGTCACCGTGCGCCGCGACGACGACTCGCGGCTCTTGGCGCGCGAGGTGACGTATGTCGCACCCACGTCCCGAACGCCGTTCGGCGGCGTGAACCTCGCAATCGTGCAGCCGCTCGTCATCGACTACGGGCTGAACGTCCCGGTCGAGAACGTCAACGTCAGCCTGCTGACGGGCCCGAGCGCGCCCCGCAACGACGTCACGGATGCGACCGGCACGGTCTCGTTCAAGAAGCTGACGCCGAACGCGACGGCGACATGCCCCAGCGACTGCTACGACCTGACCGCGAGCCTGAGCGGATACGTCCAGCTCAACTCGCCGACACGCCTAAACGTCGGCCCGGGTCAGACGGCGTCGCCGACGATCCAGATCTTCCGGCCGGCGACGATCAACCTCGTCGTCCAGAACTCGGGCGGCTCGCCGTACACGGGAACGGCCACGGTCAAGCTCACGTCCGCGCGCAACGGCGCGACCCAGACCTACAGCGTCTCCGGAGGTTCCGGGGTCGTAACGACGCTCGCAGGTGAGCAGATCGTCCCGAGCGTGCAGTACACGGCCGAGGCCTGGACGACAGGCGGCTCGCCGCAGTGTGCAACGCCCGTGACGCAGTACGTGCCCGACGACTACCCGACCGTTCTTACCTCGACGATGGTGGTGAGGCTCGGCAACTGCCCCTCCGGCAATGTCAACGTGACCGTGAACTGGGGCGCGTCTCCGGCGCCTGGCGCGACTGTGACCATCAGCGGGGGCCCGTACGCGATGTCGCCGGTCAACGGCACGACGAACGCGTCCGGGGTCGTGTCGTTCTCGAACGTCCCGTCTGGCGCCGGCTACACGGTCACCGCGACGAAGGCCAGCCAGAGCGCCACGCCTCAGACGATCTCCGTGACCACCAGCGCGACGACGAACGTGACGTTCGCCTTGCCGACCGGTTCGCTCGTGGTGCAGGTGCGCTGGGCCGGTCTCAACGTCAACGCCGCGACCGTCCAGGTCACCGGAGGCCCGAACTCGGTGAACATGACGTTGGCGACGCCTGCCAGCGGCAACGTGACCTTCCCGAACATGCCGGCGGGCAGCGGCTACACCGTCACCGCGACGAAGTCGGGCCAGAACGCGTCGACGACGGCGATCGGTTCCGGCGAGTAGCTCGAACACCGTGACCCTCAACCTGCCAGTGGCGAACCTGACGGTCAACGTGAAGCGAAGCGGCGTCAACCAGAGCACTACGACCGTCCGGCTCCAGCTCGGGCCGATGAGCATCAGTGTGAACGGGACAACCGACGCGAACGGGAATGTCACTTTCACGAATGTCCCGGTCGGAACGGGCTACACGATCAAGGCGTTCAAGACGGCCTGCTCCGGCAGTCCTCTCAGGAGCGTGACGGTCACGAACCAGACCAAGACGGCCGTGGCGCAGACCATCAACGTCAGCTTCAACTCCGACGCGTGTCCGGTGGCGTGAACCGGCTTCGTCAGCTGCGCGGTCGCCAGGACGGCTTCACGATCGTCGAGATGCTGAGCGCGATGACGGTGTTCTCCATCGTTCTCGCCAGCTTCTCGATGGTCCTGAGCTCCGCCATCCGGCACTCCAGCGACATCGAGGAGCAGAGCAACCTACAGGTCGAGTCACGAGCCGCGATCACGTCCATCTCGCAGGATCTCCGACAGGTCTACGACGGAGACGCCAACGTCCTGACATCGCCGATCATCAGCATGTCTCCGACCCAGGTCACGTTCTACTCGCCAGATCGGTTGCTCCCGTTCCACCTGCGTCGGGTGTCGTATCGCCTGAGCGGCACGGAGTTCCAGCGCGCCATGGCGACGAGCACCGACACGGACGGCGCGCCGTGGGTTGGAATCACCGCGGTCGGCCCCTACCGGAAGCTCGTCGGGTCGGTCGTGGCCTCACCGTTCACGTACAAGAAGTCCGACGGAACGACCGCGACGACGCCGATCGACGTCAAGACGATCGACGTGAATCTCCAGGTCAGGCCGAAGACGTCCCCGACCCGGATCATCACCTACAAGACGAGCGTCACCGTGAGGGGGGAGTCGTGATCTTTCGCCGGCTGCTGGGCCGCCTGCTTCGCGAGGAGCAGGGCATCGGGATGATCCTCGTCGTCCTCACGGGCGCCATGGTGACCCTCCTGAGCATCTTCCTGATCGACCAGGTGCGCAACGAGTCGACCCGCAGCGTCCACCAGGTGTACGGCGGCACGTCGTTCCAGGCGGCTGAGGCCGGCGTGGACGACTACGTCTCGAAGCTCGTCGACGACCGCGGCTACTACCTCCACTACGTGCATCCAGGCGAGGCGACCCGCCAGTCTTCGGGCGGCACGAACGTCGCCGCCGGGGCTGCCTGGACCTTCGGTCAGACGTGGACGTACCCGAACGGAAAGGACACCTGGCGAAAGGTGCCCACCGGCTGTGTAGCGAGCGACCCCCAGTGTTACGAGTACAACCTCCGCGTCTATCCGCCGAGTGCGACGTCGAAGTACGTCCGCGTCGTAGCGGCGGGACGGAAGGTCGGCGCGACGTCCGACGTCCGCGTGATCGAGACCTACGTGCGGCCGTCGTCGCTCGCCGACTACTACCGCGTTGTGAACGGCGACGTCGGCTGGGGGACGGGCGCTATCACGAACGGGAAGATCTACGCCAACGGCAACATCGACCACGACGGGACTGCGACGGCGAACATCTACGCCGAGGGTCAGATCAACGGTTCGGTCGTACTCAACAACGGCGCCCAGCGCTACGACGTCGACACGAACCCCAACATCCGCAGTCAGATCAAGAACCCGATCGACTTTACGAACTTCCTGACGTCGTTCACGGACATCGAGCGCGCGTCGCAGATCGGGGGCATCTACCTCGACGACGCGGGCACCGACGCCTGGCGGCTCACGTTCAACTCGGGCGGCACCGTGACGATCCAGTCCTGCGACCAGACGGGCGGAAACGACGTAGCCGATGTGCTGCCGACGTGCACCTCCTTCAGCTCGCCCGTGGTGCCGGCGAACGGTGCCATCTACGCCGTCCAGGACGCGATCATTCAGGGCAACGTCAAGGGACGGGTCACGGTCGCCTCCAACGACGACATCGTCGTTGCCAACAACATCTTCCTCGTCACGCCCGGCCAGGACGTGCTGGGTCTCGTCGCGAAGAACTTCGTGTACGTCGCCGCGTACACCCCGGACCCGCTCACGTGGTCGGCCGGGGTCATCGCGCAGACCGGGACTTGGAGGGCCAGGGACTGGACCGGGGCGAACAAGAGCCTGATGACCTTCCGTGGCATGGCCGCGACGGACGACGGCGGCAGCTTCGCCGGGATGTTCGACGTTCGCGACTACGGCTATGACGCGAACTTCGAGTGGCTTCCGCCGCCCTGGTTCCCCGTTGTCGAGGACGCGTACACGGTTCTCTTGTTCCGCGAGCTCCCTGCCGCGACGTAGCGCGACGCGCAAGGCGGTTGGATGTCCTGAGCACGGCCCGGATCCCTGTCCAACTCATGGGATCCAGTCCCTATGCCGATAACCCTCAGTGAGGGATCTGATGACTCTGAAGCCTTCTGGACGACTGCGGACCGCGAAGGCACTCGGCAAGCATCCCGAGTCGGATTCGGCTGCGTCGAATGGGCGCATGGGGGGCAGCTTCGCCACTCTCGCCGACCTCGTCGGCGACCTGATCGATCCCCTCGAGATCCTGCCGCGCGACCGCCTTGCCGCTGCCAAGGCGCGCGCGGGCGTCGGCTCGCTCGCGGAAGCCCTCGCGGACGAGGGTCAGGCACAGTCCGAGGGCGTCGCGCGCTCGCTCGCACGGCGCCACGGCCTTCCCTTCATCGACCTCGAGGACGAACGCCCGACGGGCGACGCCATCGAGCAGATCCCGCTCCGTGCGCTCAAGCGCGTGACCGCGATCCCGGTGACGTTGCGCGACGGCCGGCTGCTCGTGGCGCTTGCGGACCCGGCGAACATCCTCGCGGTCGACGAGCTCCGTCTGGCCACGAAACACCACCTCGACCTGGCGATCGCCGGGCGCGACGAGATCCTCGTCGAGCTTGCCCGGCTCGAGCGCTCGGCGGAGGTCTACGAGACCCAGTCCGCGATCGACGAGTTCGAGGTCGTCGAGGACGACGGCGACGATCTCGAGGCCGAGGACGGCGTCTCCGACGCCCCGCTCGTGCGGCTCGTCAACTCGATCATCATGCAAGCCGCGAGCGACGGTGCGAGCGACATCCACTTCGAGCCGCAGGGCGACTCACTGCTCGTACGGACTCGTGTCGACGGCGTGCTCACCGAGCAGCAGCGGATTCCGAAGCGCATGGCCGCGGGCGTGACGACTCGACTGAAGGTGCTCTCCAAGCTGGACATCGCTGAGCGCCGGCGTCCTCAGGACGGGCGGATCTCGCTGAACGCGACCGCGGTCGGGCGTCTGCTCGACATCCGCGTCGCGACGTTGCCGACGGTCGAGGGCGAGCAGGTCGTCATGCGGCTCATCGACAAGTCGCGCTCCACGCCGACGCTCGAGTCGCTCGGCCTGTCCGAGACGATGAGGGCACAGATCTCCCAGATCATCCGCAAGCCCACAGGAGCGCTCCTGAGCACCGGGCCGACGGGATCGGGCAAGTCGACGACGCTGTACGCATCGCTGGCCCAGATCAACGACCCCGAGATCAACGTCATGACCGTCGAGGACCCGGTCGAGTACCGGCTCTCCGGCATCAACCAGGTCCAGATCAACGTGAAGGCAGAGCTGACCTTCGCCTCTGCGCTGCGCTCGATCCTCCGCTCGGACCCCGACGTGATCATGGTCGGCGAGATCCGAGACACCGAGACCGCCAAGATGGCGATCGAGTCCGCGTTGACCGGGCACTTCGTGCTCTCCACGCTGCACACGAACGACGCCCCTGGCGCGCTGACACGACTCAACGAGATGGGCGTCGAGCCGTTCCTCACGGGCTCGGCGGTGAGCGCAATCCTCGCGCAGCGCCTTGCGAGGCGCCTCTGCACCAACTGCTGCGAGATGTACGTGCCGACCGTCGACGAGCTCCTGGCCGCCCGCATCTCACCCGAGACCGCTCAGGCGCGCGAGGGCATGGTGGTGTACCGCAAGGTCGGCTGTCCGCGCTGCAACCGCACGGGCTACAAGGGCCGCATCGGGATCTTCCAGCTGCTCATCATGAACGACGAGCTCGAGGCGCTCGCGGCTGCGAACGCTCCGCGCGACGCAATCGACCGAGCTGCCTTCGCCGGTGGCATGCGCTCGCTCTGGGACGACGGAATCGCGAAGGCTGCGGCCGGCCTCACGTCCGTCGAAGAGCTCGCCCGCGTCGTCACTCAGTAACGCTCGGAGCGGTTCGGATCGAACGAGAAGGGCGCGGTTTCCCGCGCCCTTCGTCACGTGCGTTGCGAGTCGTCGACTAGCAGGAGGCTTCGACCGGAGCCGCGTCGACGCCGGGGCCGGTGTACTTGTGCTCCTTGGCACCTCCGGCCGCTACGCCGTTCGAGTCGCTCTCGATGCAGTAGCCGGTACCCCCACCGAGGATCGTGGGGTCAGCGCTCAGGGCGACACCCTGGTCGATGCCCTTGAGCGCCACGAGCGTCATGCCCGAGTACGTGTTGTTGTCGGCGTAGAACGCCTCGACTGCGGGGATCGCTGCTCGCACGTTCGCGGCGGCCGCACGCCGCTCGGCACGATCCTTGAAGCCGAGGTAGGACGGGACGGCAACCGCGAGCAGGATGCCGATGATGATGAGGACGACGAGGAGCTCGATCAGCGTGAAGCCGGTCTCCTCACCGCGGAGGCGCTGACGCGCCAGGTCGAGATGCTGCATGACCTACTCCTTCTCTGTGGACGGCGGTACCACACGCGGAGCATCGGCTGCGCTACCGCGGCCACCAGTCCCATAACGGGTGATTCCCGGGGGATGCCCGGGCAGTGAGAGGGGCCGCGACTACTCGACGACGTGGCAGTTCAGGTACTCGAGGGCGAGGAGGGCCTCGTCCACGAAGTGCCGCGCATAGTCGGCGTCGGGAAACTCGAACGGACGCGTGATGGCCTCGCCCGCACCCTTGCTGATGGGGTAGACCTCGGTCTCGACCGTCACGGAGCCGTCAGCCGCACCAAGCGCGCGGAGCTGGACGACCACGCGACCCTCGCGGCGCACCTCGTACGAGTAGAGCTCGTTGCGAGGCAGCGGATCGGGCGCGTCGGCCTCGGCTGCCGCACTCCGTGCCTGACGACTCATCGCTACCGGGCGCCTGCGTTGTGCGCAGCCTGGGCGACGAGTTGCTCGTCCGTGCTCGCTGCGCCCTCGAGCCTCGCGACGATCTTCCCCGGGACGGCGTACGACCACGACTGCGGGTGTGGACGTCGTCCCGACGAAGGCCTGCACTGCGCGAGCGCTCTTCTCGTTCAGCACGTTGACGGGGAGGAAGCCTGCGCGCACGCTGCGCGCGCTCGTGCGTCCGGTCGCGACCGCCGCGCGGTCCGATCGGAGCGGCGCCCTGGTACAGCGTGACTACGAGCACCTTCGAATACCGGAGCTTGTTAGCGACCTTCGCCGGCAGCCCGGGCAGGAGCACGACCTTCGGCTGCGTCGGGCGCGTTCGGCCGACCGTGCGGCTTGGGCTGTGTCGGAGACGGGACCGGCGTAGCCGGCGTCACGGGTGTGGCGGTGCCGCCGCCGTCGCCCAGAAGCATCGGACGTGCGACGACGAAGAGGGCGGCAAACAGAAGCGCGACGCCCATGACTGCGAGGTATCGGGTGGGGACGGGAAGTGTCGTGTTCATGGCTCCCCCTCTTATCGGCACCGAGTGAGGGACTCTTTACCCTCTCTGAAGCCGCTGCGCGAAAAGAGAAAGGGCGCGGTCTCCCGCGCCCTTTCTTCGCTGGTCGAATGCCGCAGAGATGGTGCGTTAACAGCTTGCTTCGACCGGAGCGGCGTCGACGCCGGGGCCGGTGTACTTGTGCTCCTTGGCACCGCCGGCCGCTGCGCCGTTCGAGTCGCTCTCGATGCAGTAGCCGGTGCCGCCGCCCAGGATCGTCGGGTCGCCGCTCAGAGCGACACCCTGGTCGATCCCGCGCAGGGCCACGAGGGTCATGCCCGCGTACGTGTTGAAGTCGGCATAGAACGCCTCGACCGCAGGAATCGCTGCGCGCACGTTCGCCGCAGCCGCCCGCCGCTCGGCGCGGTCCTTGAAGCCGAGATAGGACGGAACGGCGATCGCGAGCAGGATCCCGATGATGATGAGGACGACGAGGAGCTCGATGAGCGTGAAGCCCGACTCCTCACCGCGCAGGCGCCGTTGCGCCTTCTCGATGAACCGCATGAAGTGCTCCCTTCGGGATGGATGGAGGGCAACCACACTCCGAAGATCGACTGGGTGAGGCGGGTCACCCAGTCCTGTATCGAGTGATTCCTCCGCGGAGAGGCACAGGCTGGAGGAGCCGCTCCACTCACGTCGGGGGAGCGTCGGGGCGCTTGTCCTCGTGCGTGCCGGCGAAACGAAGGCAAGAGAAAGGGCGCGGTCTCCCGCGCCCTTTCTCCGCTAGGTGAATGCCGCAGATTCTCTAGCAGCTTGCTTCGACCGGAGCGGCGTCGACGCCGGGGCCGGTGTACTTGTGCTCCTTGGCACCGCCGGCCGCTGCGCCGTTCGAGTCGCTCTCGATGCAGTAGCCGGTGCCGCCGCCCAGGATCGTCGGGTTGCCGCTCAGAGCGACACCCTGGTCGATCCCGCGCAGGGCCACGAGGGTCATGCCCGCGTACGTGTTGAAGTCGGCATAGAACGCCTCGACCGCAGGAATCGCTGCGCGCACGTTCGCCGCAGCCGCCCGCCGCTCGGCGCGGTCCTTGAAGCCGAGATAGGACGGAACGGCGATCGCGAGCAGGATCCCGATGATGATGAGGACGACGAGGAGCTCGATGAGCGTGAAGCCCGACTCCTCACCGCGCAGGCGCCGTTGCGCCTTCTCGATGAACCGCATGAAATGCTCCCTTCGGGATGGATGGAGGGGAACCACGCTCGGAGGATCGGCTCGGAGGTCGGGTGGCTCTTCCCCACAACGGGTGATCTCAGGGTGATTCCGTCCCTCAACCTGGGGGAGGTGCGGAGGGAGCACCCGGATCGACCTCGGAGTCCGGACCACGTGCGACTGCGACTCGTCTCAGGACCTCTCAAGCCAGTGGCATTCCTTGCCGATAGACGGCCTCGTGGAGATGACGAGCCCCACACCCGCCGTGCCGAATCCGCACGCCGTCAGTGGTTCGCGGTCGGACCTTCCCCTCTCCATCGACACGCTCCTCGAGCGAGCCGTGGAGATGAACGCTTCCGACCTCCACATCACCGCCGGCTCACCGCCCGTGATTCGCGTCCACGGCCACATCGAGGCGCTGAGCGACTTCGCGGAGCTCGACCCTGACTCGACCCGGCAGCTCATCTACCGGATCACGACGACCGAGCAGCAAAAGCACCTCGAGCTCAACCGGCAGCTCGACTTCGCGTACGGCGTCAGAGGCCTAGGACGCTTCCGCGTCGGCGCCTACTACCAGCGAGAGTCGCTTGCAGCCGCCTTCCGGATGATCCCGGCGGACATCCGCTCGCTCGAGGAGCTCGGCCTTCCACCCGCTTTGCACGAGTTCACGACGAAGCCCCGGGGCCTCGTGATCTTCACCGGCCCGACCGGCTCCGGGAAGTCGACCTCGCTTGCCGCGCTCGTCGACGAGATCAACGGCACGCGTCGCGACCACATCATCACGATCGAGGACCCGATCGAGTTCCTGCACTCGCACAAGCGCTGCATCGTCAACCAGCGCGAGATCGGCACCGACGCCGTCGGCTTCGCGGAGGGCCTTCGCGGAGCGCTGCGCCAGGACCCTGACGTGATTCTCCTCGGCGAGATGCGCGACCTCGAGACCATCTCGACCGCGCTCACCGCGTCGGAGACCGGCCACCTCGTCTTCGCGACGCTGCATACGCAGAGTGCTCCGAGCACGATCGACCGCATCATCGACGCGTTCCCCGCTGCCCAGCAGGCTCAGGTGCGAATGCAGCTCGCGAACTCGCTCCAGGGGATCGTGACCCAGACGCTTCTCCCGCGCGCCGACGGCACCGGACGTGTGTGCGCGCTCGAGATCCTGTTCCTCGACGACGCGATTCGCAATCTCATCCGCCAGGGCAAGATCGAGCAGGTCTATTCGTACATGCAGACCGGAACCCGCCGAGGGATGCAGACCATGGAACAGTCCCTCGCGGAGCTCATCGAGTCGCGCACGATCTCGATCCCCGATGCGCTCAGCCGGACGTCGCGCCCCGAGTCTCTCGTCTCGGCGCTCGAGCGCGCCGGAATCTCCGTACCTGCCCTTTCCACCGAGGGGTCGCCCGTGTCCGCGCCGAATCTCGGCGCTGGCCTGCGGGTGGCCGGGAGCTAGCCGCCATGTCTTTCTGGGAAGACCGCTTCGTCAATCGCCCTCACGCCAGCGCAGCATCGTCCGGTTCCAGCGGGGACTCCTTCGAGTCACCGAGCTCCGACGCGCCCGAGATCGGTCACGCGTGGACGCACGTCTCGGATACTTCTGCCGAGGAGAGCACGCCGGCGGACTTCGCTGATCCGACGGAGCAGAGCGGAACCTACGACGCATCCGCAGAGGACTCCGTGGAGGCGTCCGAGGATCCGGCCGTCGAAGAAGTCGAGTTTGCGAGCGCGGAGTCGGCTCAGGTCGAGTCCGAGGACGTCGATTCGTCCGAGCCGGAGCGGCGCGGTCTCTTCCGCAGGCGTAAGCCCTCGCAGGTCGAGGACGCCGTGGATGCCGACGCCGTCGAGGCACAGGTCGAGCCCGAAGGCGCGAGCGCTGACGAAAGCTCCGACGAGGGCGTCGACACGGCGGCCGACGACAGCGGCGTCTGGAGCTCCGCTCCTTCTTTCCCGGAGATCGCAGCCGAGACCGACCAGGACCCGGGGCCCGTGGAGTCGGAGCAGTCGAGCCCCGACACGGACGCCGAGCGCTGGGCGGCAGCCGCAGCGGCCATCGAAGTCGAGGACGCTGCCGACGTGCAGCAGGAGCGGCGCGGTCTCTTCCGCAGGCGCAAGCCCGTCGCAGCGTCGGTCGAGGAGGACAGCGCCGAGGCGCTGCCCACGAACAGCGGCTATGACTGGGGCACGTCGGCGGAAAGCACGCTCGATGTCGAATCCCCTGGCGAGCCCGAGGACCAGTCCTCATACGTCGCGGCCGAGGCCGGCGTTGATTGGGACGAGGCGCAGCTGGAGTCGACCGAGCTCGAGCAGCAGCCTGCCGTCGAGCACGAGCGCCGGGGCCTCTTCCGCCGGCGCCGGGCAGTCGTCGCAGCCGAAGCGGTAGAGGACGACGTTCTCGACACAGGTGCGGATGACGACGCAGACGCCGAGCCGGATCAGTCCGACGAGTACGAGGCCCAGCCGTTTTCAGACGAGCCCGTCTACACCGAGGCCGCAGCCGACAGTCAGGTCTCGAGCTATGTGGAGTCCGCGGACGACCCTGAGGTCGAGCGCCCGCTCGAGGACCAGGTCGCAGCCGAAGACGACCTCGAGCTCGAGCCGGTCGCGCAGTTCGACGACCAGGTCGAGGACGAGCCACAGGTCACCCACGAGCGCCGCGGTCTCTTCCGCCGACGCAAGGCCGTCTCCGTGGCCGAGTCCACCTTCGACGAGGAGGCTGCCTCTGACGACGCTGACGAGCCACTCGCGGTCGAGGACGACGGATTCGAGAACGTCCCGATGTATCCCGAGACCACGTATTCCTCGAGCTGGGACGCCTCCGAGCCCGAGGTCGCGGCGCCGGAAGAGCTCGAGTCCGACTTCGCCGAGCCCGAGCCCAGCGAGCCCGAGACCGAGGTCGAGGAACCCGATTACGGCGTGGCGGCGCAGATCGAGGTCTACGCCGTTGCCGAGGACTCCGAAGTCGAAGCGAACGACGAGCCGGGTGCTCCCGAGGAGGCCGACGAGGTCGACGAGGCCGCGACGGCCGAAGAGCTCGAGCCCGATGCCGTTGAAGAATTCGCCCTCGAGGTCGTCGACGAGCCGTTCGAGTCCGATCACGACGACACGCAGCCGTTCGACGTCCCTGTGACGTCGCTCCAGGACGAGCCCGTCGTCTCTCGGAAGCGGAACGGCAACTCGTCGTCCCGAGGCAGGAAGGTCGTCGGCCTCAAGGTCGGCGCGTCTCAGATCGCAGCTGCGGTCGTCACGGGAAGCGGCGATCGCCCTGCACTCGTGGACATCGCTCGCCGTCCGCTCGAGCACGGCGTCGTCGTCGACGGCGAGCTCCGCGACCCTGAAGCGCTCGCCCACGCGCTCAAGACCTTCTTCAAGGATCACGGCCTGCCGGCGAAGAACGTGCGCCTCGGAATCTCCTCGAGCCGCGTCGGCGTCCGGTCGTTCGACATCGTCGGCATCGAGGACGAGGAGCGATTCGACAACGCCGTGCGCTTCAAGGCGCACGAGGTCCTCCCGGTTGCCGCCAACGAGTCCGTCCTCGACTACCGCGTCGTCGAAGAGCGCTACACGGAGAGCGGAGAAGTCGCTCGTCACGTGCTGCTCGTCGTCGCGCCGCGTGATCAGGTCGAGCCGTACATCGAGGCCTGTCGCACCGCCGGACTCAGGCTCGCAGGCGTTGACCTCGAGTCATTCGGTCTGCTCCGCGCGTTCGTCCCGCCCCTCGGGAGCCGAAGCCGGAGCGAGGACAGCGCGACCGTCGTCGTGGCCATCGGCCACGAGGCGTCCACACTCCTCGTCGCCGGCGGTGGCGTGTGCGAGTTCACGCGCGTCTTCGACTGGGGTGGCGGCGCTCTGCAGTCTGCGATCGCCGAAGAGCTCGAAGTTCCGCTCATGGAAGCGGCGACGATCCTCACGCACCTCTCGTTGAGCGGCCCCGGACGCCATCTCGACTCGCTCGACTCCGACACGCGCAGCCGCGCTCTCGAGGCAGTCCGGACGAAGCTCACGCCGTTCGCGCGAGAGCTCGTCAGCTCGCTCCAGTTCTACCAGACCCAGCCGGAGTCGCTCGGGATCAAGGAAATCCTGATCACCGGCGGCACCTCGCACCTCGAGGGTCTCGCCGATGTGCTCCACCAGATGATCGGTGTGAGCGTCAGCGTCGGCGATCCGCTGGCCCGGGTTACGGTCCAGACGGAGATCCCCGTTGCGCTCGACGCGACGATCGGCTCGCTGGCAGTCCCGATCGGCCTTGCCATCGAAGACGAGTCGACGCGCTCGGTCAATCTTCTGCCGAAGGAGTCGCGCCAGGCCCGGAAGAGCCCGGACGCACTCGCCGTGGCGCTGCCCGTCGGTGCAGCCGTTCTCCTCGCCGCTCTCGCGTTCCTGTTCATGCAGGCGAGCTCCACCGTGGGCGATCGCCAGGGCGAGCTCGACGCCGTGCGGGCCGAGATCGCGAAGCTTCCGGAGCCGACGCGCCCGAACATCGACCCGGCGCTCGCCGGCGAGCAGGCCCAGCGGGCGACCGCCGTGGCGCAGGTGCTCGGCGGCCGGCTCAGCTGGGAGCGCGTGCTCGGAGACGTCGCTCGCGTCCTTCCGGCCGGTGTCTCGCTCACCGAGCTGTCAGCGACGGCGCCTCAGCCGACCACACCCGAGCCCGCGGCGACGACGACGGAGGAGACCTCGTCCACGTCCTCGACTCCACCCCCCGCGCCGGCTGCGACCACGCCTAGCGCCCCGACCGGCGTCATCGTCACCGGCTACGCATTCGACTACGAGTCCATCGCCCGCGCGCTCGCGCGCCTCCAGGCGATCCCGAGCCTGGCCAACGCGCAGCTCCAGAGCGCTGTGCCCGCCAATCTCGGAACGAAGCGTGTCATCGAGTTCACGATCGTCGCCGACCTGGCGACTCCCGGAGGTGTCCAGTGACCGGCAAGCTGAGCAACAGGTCCGCCGTCGCGCTCGGCTGCGCGGTGTTCGCGGTCGCCCTCGTCGCTCTCTGGTTCCTCGTCGTTTCGCCCGAGCGAAGCCAGGCGAAGAGCCTCGCGGCGGACGTCGCTGCGGCACAGGCGGAGCTCGACCAGAAGAAAGCTGCGCTCGCGAATCCATCCGCGGCTGTGACGGTGCGTGCCAGCGACGTGTTCCGGCTCGCCAAGGCGCTGCCCGAGGACGAGAACGTCGCAGGCGCCATCCTCGATGTCAACCGGCTCGCAAAGAAGCA
Source organism: uncultured Actinomycetes bacterium (assembly GCA_963736295.1). Taxonomy (GTDB): domain Bacteria; phylum Actinomycetota; class Thermoleophilia; order Gaiellales; family Gaiellaceae; genus GMQP-bins7. Next base: position 978,338 of record CAVTOH010000004.1, on the reverse strand, counting down.
CAAGCTGACGCTCGAAGGCTTCCAGCCGACGGCCGTCGTCCCGGTAACGGGCTACTACGCGCAGCCGCTGACCGTGACCGTGCAGGGCCGCTTCCCCGACGTCTCCAAGTTCCTCGCAGACCTTCGCAACCTCGTCCGCGTGAAGCACGGCAGGCTATCCGTCCAGGGGCGGCTCTACTCGGTGAGTGAGGTCCGCCTGGGCAAGCCTGACGGGGAGATCAAGTTCCCGGTCGTCCGAGCCGGAGTTCTGCTGAACGCGTTCGGCTTCATGCCCGGCGTGCCGGCGACGACGACTCCCACGACCCCCGAGACCGATTCCACGACACCGTCCACCGACGGCACCTCCGCAGCAGGAGCGACTCCCTAATGGTTGCCATGTCTACTCAGGGCACGAGCCGCAAGCAGATGTTCATCGTCATCGGCCTCGGCGTCGCGCTGCTCGCGATCGTGGCCCTCCAGGCGCCGAAGTTCCTCGGCGGTGGCGGGTCCGAGGCTGCTCCGAGCACGACGACCGATGCGGTCCCGACGTCCTCGACGGGGACCCCGTCCACTACCAGCCCGCCTCCTACGACCGTCAGCTTCGGAAAGGGCGCCGTGCTCGCCGGTGTGAAGATCGCACCCGGTCTGGCACCCAAGCCTCTTCCGGGTCAGCTGGCTTCGTTCACTCTCTTCGCCCGGCACGATCCGTTCGTCCAGCTCGTCAAGGACGCTGACGGGACGGCCTCGGGGGACGGAGAGGGGACCGGGGTCAAGGTCTCGAATGGCGGAGGCGCCGGAAACAATGGCGGCGGCGGCACGACCGGATCGTCGTCCGGCAACTCGTCGACGCCGACGTCGTCGCAGCTGACCAACGCGACCATCTGGGTCAACGGCACCGACGACTCGGTCCAGGTGAAGGGGAAGTTCCCAGCCACCGATCCGACGTTCGTGCTCGTCTCCCTCAAGCCCAAGTCCGCTCAGATCGGCGTTGTGGGCGGCTCGGTCACGGGGTCCGGGACGGTCACGCTGAAGCTGGGTCAGCCGCTCACGCTCGTGAACACGGCGACGGGTGCGCGGTACACGCTGAAGCTCCTCTACACCGGATCCGAGCCCGAGCAGGTCCAAGGGTTCACCAAGGCCGAGAACTAGCGTCGAGAGCTCGCACCCGAATGCCGACCTACGCCTATAGCGCGATCAACGCCCAGGGAGAGGTCCAGGCTGGCGAGATTTCCGCCACTGACCTCTCTACTGCGCGCGATGCGCTGCGCGGAAGCGGGCTGCTCGCCGACTGGCTGAAGGAGCTCAAGGCGCCGGCCTCGAGCGACGCACGTCGCGGGATGTTCGGGCGCCGCAAGAAGGTCAAGGCGAAGTCCCTCCAGATCTTCTCGCGACAGTTCGCGACGATGATCGAAGCGGGCCTGTCGGTGGTCACCGCGCTCGTCGTGCTCGAGCAGCAGACGGATGATGCGGCGCTCGGCGTCGTCATCGCCGACGTGCGCGAGCGGGTCGAGGGCGGTGCCTTCCTCTCCGAGGCGATGTCAGCCCATCCCGACACGTTCAACCGGCTGTACATCTCGATGGTCGAGGCCGGAGAGGCCGCGGGTGTGCTCGACACCGTGCTCGACCGGGTCGCGACACAGATCGAGAAGGAGCAGAAGATCAAGCGCCGCGTGAAGGGCGCGATGATCTATCCGCTCGTCGTCCTCTGCTTCGCGACGCTCGTCCTCGTCGGGATGCTGATGTTCCTCGTCCCCGTCTTCCAGAAGATCTTCGAATCGCTCGGGGGAGACCTGCCGACGCTGACGCAGTACATCGTCCATGCGTCGAATGCGCTCCGCAGCTACTGGTACATCATCTTCCCGATCTTCGCGTTCATCATCTTCCTGTTCGGCCGCTGGAAGAAGAGCGAGAACGGCCGCAGGGTCTGGGACCGCTTCAAGCTTCGGATCCCGGCGACGATCGGCCAGGTCGTGCGGAAGGTCTCGATGGCGCGCTGGTCGCGAACGCTCTCGACCCTCATCGCCGCGGGCGTCGACATCGTCAAGGCGCTCGAGATCACCGCGCAAACGTCCGGGAACTGGGTCGTCGAGAACGAGACGAACCACCTGCGCATTCGCGTGCAGGAAGGAGCGACCATCGCGCAGCCGCTCATCGAGAGCCCGGTCTTCCCGCCCATGGTCTCGCAGATGGTCAAGATCGGCGAGGAATCCGGTGAGCTCGAGAAGATGCTCGGCAAGGTCGCGGACTTCTACGAGGACGAGGTCGACGCCTCGATTCAGGCCCTGACCTCGATCATCGAGCCGCTGATGATGATCGCGGTCGGCTTCATGGTCGGCATCATCGTCATCGCGATGTACCTGCCGATGTTCAAGCTGCTCACACTGATCGAGTAGCGGCGGCAAGGCACGAGCGACGGTCGACGTACGTTTCGGCGTGCGTGTCGAGACCGGGGCTGGCCCGCGCGCGGAGCTCGACCTGCGTGACGCATACTTGGGCCGTGGACGGCATCGTGGCTCTCGGCCCTGACGGGGGCGAGCGTGTGGAGCGCCCGGAGCGACACCATCGGATCCTCGGCGAGCTCGCGCAGTTCGAGGCTGTAGAGCTCCGCTTCGGCCCTGACTTCGAGGGCGTCGAGCCACACGCACACGACGACTTCGTGGACTCGTTCTACGTGCTCGCCGGCGAAGCCGAGTTCAGCGTCGGCGACGACGTGTTCCTGGCCGGGCCGGGAACCTTCGTCGCGGCGCCGCCGGGGGTGACGCACGGCTTTCGCTCCGCGTCGGAGTCCGAGCTACGCCTGCTCAACATCCACGCTCCGAACGCCGGTTTCGCCGACCGCCTCCGGCGCGGGTAGCTACGCGGCGGATCGGCACTCGCCGCAGCCGCCGCGGAGGACGACGTCGTGGGCGGCGACCTCGTAGTCCCGCCCGCCGGCGATGCGCTCGAGAGCGGCCTCGAGTGCCGGATCCTCGAACGGCTCCACCTTTCCGCAGCTGTCGCAGACGAAGTGGTGATGATGCTCCCCGCCGGCGTGCGCGGGCTCGTAGCGCGCGATGCCGTCGCCGAGATCGATCCTCTGCACGAGGCCGCTCCGGTCGAGCCCCTCGAGCGTGCGGTAGACACTCGCGATCCCGAGGCGCACGCCGCGTGCGCGGACGCCGTCATGGATCTCCTGCGCCGAGACACAGCAGTCCTGGCCCCCGAGGAACTCGACTACAGCGCGCCGTGCGGTGCCGCTGCGGCCGCTCGACTCGCGAAGCCGATCGAGTGCGCTCGCGGTCCATGTCCGCTCCATAGAGATAATGATACCCATTCTCATGAGATGCTAGCGTGGGCCCGTGCGACTTCTCATGTTCCTGGTGGTATTTGGCGCCGTCGTGCTCTCCGGGTGCTCCGGATCCGATGAGTCGACCGGCGGTCGCCGCACCGTGGTCGCGGCGTTCTACCCGCTCGCCTGGGCTACAGAGCGCGTGAGCGGGACTGACGTCGAGGTCGTGAACCTCACGCCACCCGGCGCGGAGCCCCACGACCTCGAGCTCTCGCCGCGCGACGTCGAGGCGATTCGCGACGCCGAGCTGGTCGTCTATGCCGGCGGCGGGTTCCAACCGGGGCTCGAGGATGCCCTGGCCGACCGCGACGGGCCGACGCTCGACGTCCTGCGTGGCGATGAGGAGGACCCGCACGTGTGGCTCGACCCGATCCGCTTCTCGAGAGTCGTCGAGGAGATCGGCGGCGCGCTCGGACGCCGTGCTGCTGCGGGGAAGTTGACGAGGGGCCTCGCGGCAGCAGATGCCGTGTACCAGCGGGACCTGCGGAGGTGTGCGCGGCGCACGTTCGTGACGACCCATGCGGCGTTCGGGCACCTCGCATCGAGGTACGGCCTGAACCAGGTCTCTCTGGAAGGGCTGAGCCCGGAGGCGGAGCCCGGTCCGCGCGAGCTCGAGCGGCTCGTCGACGAGGTCCGGGAGTCAGGTGCGACGACGGTGTTCTTCGAGCCGCTCGTCTCGGCCGAGCTGGCGGAGACGGTCGCGCGCGAGGCAGGCGTCTCGACCGCCGAGCTCGACCCCATCGAAGGACTCGACGACGACGAGCTGGCTACGGGCACCGACTACTTCACCGTCATGCGGGACAACCTCGCCAGTCTCCGTAAGGCTCTCGGATGCCACTAGCGGTCGAGCTCGCCGGCGTCACCTTCGGCTATCGAGCGGGCCAGCGTGTCCTCGAGGACGTCTCCCTGCAGATCGCGGAAGGCGAGTTCGTCGCCGTCGCGGGCCCGAACGGCGGTGGGAAGACGACGCTGTTGCGCGTGGTACTGGGCCTCGAGCGCCCTGCCGCCGGTCGCGCGCAGCTCTTCGGGGAGCCTGCGCACCGCTTTTCCCGGCGGCGCTGCCTGGGATACCTCGCGCAGCGTGCCGAGCTGGGAGGCGATGCGCCCGCCACCGTCCGGGAGGTCGTCTCGGCCGGCCGGCTGGCTGCGGGCGGGCTCGTCGGCCCACTGCGGCGCCGGGACCGGGCGCTCGTCGCCGAGGCGATCGAGCGAGTCGGGCTGTCCGAGAGTGCGGACGCGCCCGTCCGCACTCTCTCGGGCGGCACGCAGCAACGCGCGTTCATCGCGAAGGCCCTCGCCGGTGAGCCGTCTTTGCTCGTTCTCGACGAGCCGACGACGGGTGTCGACGCGGAGTCCCAGGAGTCGCTCGCCGCGCTCCTCGACACCCTTCACTCCGAGCTCGGCGTGACGATCATCTACGTCTCGCACGAGTTCGGAGCCGTCGAAAGCTTCGTCCAGCGCCTCGTCCTCGTCCGGCGAACAGTCGTCTTCGACGGTGCGCCCCAGGAGCTCCCGGGTCTGTGGCACGACCCTTCGCACAGCCATGCTTGAGTCCGAGTTCATGCGGCTCGCGCTCTGTGCGGGCGCCGTCGTCGGAGTGCTCGCACCGGCTGTCGGCTTCTTCCTCGTCCAGCGCGGCCAGTCGCTCAGCGGAGACGGGATCGGCCACGTGGCGTTCGCCGGCGTCGCCGCCGGGATCCTGCTCGACGTGGCACCGGTGGCGGCAGCGCTCGCCGCGGCCGTGCTCGGCGCGCTCGTCGTCGAGCTCCTGCGGTCGCGCGGCGGCACTGCGGGCGACCAGGCACTCGCCCTCGTCTTCTACACGGGCATCGCGCTGGGAGTCGTCCTCGTCTCCGCCGCCGGTGCGCTGAACGCGAATCTCTTCCAGTACCTGTTCGGGTCGATCCTCACCGTGACCCGGAGCGACGTCGTGTTGATCGCAGGGCTCGGAGCGCTCGGGCTCGCGACCGTCGCTCTTCTCTACCGGCCGCTCGCGGCCGTGGTCATCGACGAGGAGGGCGCACGTGTGGCCGGCGTCCCGATCCAATCGCTGAACATCGCGCTCGGCGCGCTCGTGGCGGTGACGGTTGCGCTCTCGATGCGCGTCGTCGGCATCCTGCTCGTGGCCGCCCTCATGGTCCTGCCTGTGAGCGCGGCCGGTCGGATCGCGTGGAGCATGCGCTCGGCGCTCGTGCTCTCGACGGGGATCGGCCTCGCTTCGGCGCTGGGCGGTTTGACGATCGCCTACTACGCGGACCTGCCGCCTGGAGGGACGATCGTCCTCGTCGCAGCCGGGTGCTACCTCGCCTGTCTGCTCGCCGGCGGCGTCAGAGGGCGCTGAGCGTCAGGCGGCCGCAGCCGCTGTCTCGATCTCCGTCTCCAGCGGAGTCTCCACTCCCCGCTCGTGGCAGCCGCGGCAGCGCGCTTCGTACTGCTCTGCTGCTCCGACCACGACCGTCTCGCCGGAGTAGGGCGCCGGGCTTCCGTCGACGAGGCGTTGCGTCGTCGTCGCCGGGCCGCCGCACCGGTTGCACACGGCTTGAAGCTTGTCCACGAACTCCGCGTGCGAGAGGAGATCGGGAATCGGGCCGAACGGGAGCCGGCGAAAGTCCTGGTCGAGGCCGGCCACGACGACGCGCGCACCGCCGTTCGCGAGCTCGAGCGCGGCGGAAACGACGCTCCGGTCGAAGAACTGCACCTCGTCGATGCCGACGACCTCGAAGCCGCGCGACCGTCGAAGGAGCTCCTGGACGGAGGCGACCGGCACGGCTCGCATACGTGCGCCCGCGTGGCTGACGATGTCGGCTGCGTCGTACCGGTCGTCGATCACGGGCTTGAAGATGACGACCCGCTGGCCGGCAATCTCTGCACGGCGCAGGCGGCGGATCATCTCCTCGCTCTTCCCGCTGAACATCGGCCCGCAGACGACCTCGAGCCAGCCGCCTCGCTGTGGTGGGATCCGAATCACGGCGGCGATCCTACGATTGTCGTCGGTCGGAGCGACCAGCGTGGGTTCAGGCGGTGACGAGGCGGTGAACGGCCTTGCGGAAGGAGCTCCGGCGTGGCACGACTTCTGCATGCGCCACGCGCTCGTCGCACGCCGGACCACGCCCACGAACGAAGCGCTCGTCGCTGCGGGGCCGCGCTGGGAGCTCATGACCCCGGAGCAGGCTCTCGCCCAGCTGGTCTCCGGAGACGCAGCGTTGGGGCGCCTCGACGTCCTCCCGACGCTCGACGGGATGGACGGCGGTCTGTGGACGCTCGGTGCGCTCGCGGCGCGTGGTGTCGTGATCCTGAACGGCCCGCCCGCTCTCCTCGGGAGCCACGACAAGCTCCTGACCGCACGTCTGCTCCGGCGCGCGGGGGTGCCGCATCCGCGCACGTTGCACGTGAAGGACGGTAGGCCCATTCCCGTGCCCATCGGGCCCGTAGTCGTCAAGCCGCGGTTCGGGAGCTGGGGACGCGAGGTCGTCTTGTGCGAGGACGCCTATGCGCTCGAAACGGCGCTCGATCACGTGCGCGGCGAGGGCTGGTACCGGCGGCACGGCGCGCTGGTACAGGAGCTCGTACCGCCGCAGGGCTACGACTTGCGAGTCCTCGTCGCCGGGAGGCGCGTGGTCGGGGCCGTCTTCCGCGTCGCGGCGCCCGGCGAGTGGAGGACGAACATCGCGCTCGGCGGTGTTCGCCGTCCGGTGCTCGAGCCTCCTGTGGAGGCGGCATCGTTGGCACTCGCGGCCGCCGCGGCGGTTGGCAGCTCGCTCGTCGGCGTCGATCTCCTTCCCGACGGGCACGGGCGATGGAAGGTGCTCGAGCTCAACGGCGCAGTCGAGTTCACGCGCGAGTATGCGCCCGGCGCCGACGTCTTCGCCGAGACGACGGATGCCCTCACACAGGCGGTCTTCGACCGAGCTCGTACCTCGCCGTCCGTCGCCGCGGATATCGCATGACCGCGCCCGCCACGCTGCTACACTCTCCCGCGCGCGGCGGCGTAGCTCAGTTGGTTAGAGCAGCGGAATCATAATCCGCGTGTCGCAGGTTCGAGTCCTGCCGCCGCTACTCGAACATTCCTGTCGGCAAGCCTCGCAAGCTTTCGTCCCACTGCAGTTACATACATCTGGCAGAAGAAGAATGGCAACCGGAGTCCGAGTCGCGATCACGCTCGCCTGCACCGAGTGCAAGCGGCGCAACTATCAGACGCAGAAGTCCAAGCGGAACACGCCGGACCGCGTCGAGCTGTCCAAATACTGCCGCTGGTGCGGTCGCCACACGCCGCATAGGGAGACGCGGTAGTGGCCCGCGAGACGCGCAAGCAGCGGCGCGCCGCACGGGCAGCAGCGGGTGACGGCGCGACCAGCCGGCGCAGCCGTCAGGCGGCTGTACGCCCTGGCCAGCAGCCGGTCAAGCAGCAGACGGGCCGCAAGGAGTCGAAGCAGCGCGGCCAGTTCGTGCGCGAGTCCTACGCCGAGCTTCGCAAGGTCGACTGGCCGAGTCGCAGGCAGACCTTCCAGGGCGTCGTCGTGGTCATCATCGCCTGCACGATCGTCGGCGCCTACCTGTGGGGCCTCGACCAGATCTTCCGTCCGCTCGTCGACCGCGTGCTGCTCTAGGAGAAGCCGATGTTCCTCTGGTATGTGATCAACACCTACTCCGGGCACGAGAACAAGGTGAAGACGAATCTCGAGCACCGGATCGTCTCGATGAACCAGCAGCCGAGCTTCCGGCGCGTCGTCGTACCGACCGAGCAGGTCATCGAGACCAAGGAAGGCCAGAAGGTGCAGATCGAGAAGCGCGTCCTTCCCGGCTACGTGCTCGTGAACATGAACATGACCGACGACGCGTGGACGGTCGTCAAGGGGACACCCGGCGTGACCGGGTTCGTCGGTGCCGGCACGAAGCCGGTACCGCTCTCCCAGCCCGAAGTCGACCGCATTCTCCACCACGGTGCGCCAGCGGGCGGCCAGGCGCAGAAGGCGCAGGTCGAGTTCTCCCTCGGCGAGTCGGTCAAGGTCACTTCGGGACCGCTGTCCGACTTCGACGGTGAGATCGTCGACGTGAACCCGGATCAGCAGAAGCTCAAGGTGATGGTGGACATCTTCGAGCGCCAGGTGCCCGTCGAGCTCAGCTTCGACCAGGTGAAGAAGATCGACTGATGGCGAAGAAGGTCTTCACGATCATCAAGCTCCAGATCCCTGGCGGCCAGGCGAACCCGGCCCCTCCGGTCGGGCCTGCGCTCGGGCAGCACGGCGTCAACATCATGGAGTTCTGCAAGGCGTTCAACGCGCAGACGGCACAGGAGAACGGTCGCATCACGCCGGTCGAGATCACGGTCTTCGAGGATCGCTCGTTCACCTTCATCACGAAGACGCCACCTGCTGCCGTGCTGATCAAGGAGGCCCTGAGCCTCGAGAAGGGATCGGGCGAGCCGAACCGGGAGAAGGTGGGCAAGCTTTCCCAGTCGCAGCTCCGCTCGATCGCGGAGACGAAGATGCCGGACCTGAACGCGCGCGACGTCGACGAGGCGATGAAGGTCATCGCCGGAACCGCGCGCTCCATGGGAGTCGAGGTCGACTGATGAGCGCACGCGGCAAGCGATATCGCGACGCGATGGCGGAGATCGACCGCGAGCGCGCGTACTCGCCGCTCGAGGCGGTCCGCCTCGTGAAAGGCCTGGGCGGCGCGAAGTTCGACGAGACGGTCGAGGCGCACTTCCGGCTGGGGCTGAACGTCCGGCACGCAGACCAGCAGCTGCGCGGGACGATCATGCTGCCGCACGGGATCGGCAAGAGCATGCGCGTCGCCGTGTTTGCCGAGGGCGAGAAGGCGCGTGAGGCAGAGGACGCGGGAGCGGACGTCGTCGGGTCGGCCGACCTCGCGTCGAAGATCGAGGAGGGCTTCCTCGATTTCGACGTCGCGATCGCGACGCCGGACATGATGGGGACGGTCGGCAAGCTCGGCCGTGTGCTCGGCCCTCGTGGCCTCATGCCGAATCCGAAGACGGGCACCGTCACGTTCGACATCGCCAAGGCGGTCACGGACGCGAAGGCGGGCAAGCTCGAGTACCGGACCGACCGTGGCGCAAACATCCACCTGCCGATCGGGAAGCGCAGCTTCGAGGAGCGGGCGCTGCTCGAGAACTACGCCGCGCTCATCGAAGAGATCGTTCGCGCGAAGCCGGCAGCTGCAAAAGGCCGCTACATCCGGCAGATCACGCTGACGACGACGATGGGGCCCGGAATCCACGTGGACCCCACGAAGACACGCGATCTCGCAGACGAGCTCGACGGCGCGGCGCCCGCCGAAGCGGCGGAGGAAGCTACAGTTTCGGCCTAATCACCGACGAGTCCCGCCGAAGACAGCCGGCAGGCGTCTCGTGGCCTTGAGCCCCGAGGTGTCGTAGGTCCGGCCGAGGCTGGTTCATCACGCGGCGCATCCGTGCCCACGATCGAACCCGCCTCGCGCGGGTTTCGTCTTTCTCGGAGGAACAAGATGCTGAAATCGGACAAGGAGCGGATCGTCGACGAGCTGGCAGCAGAGCTGACCGCTGCCGACACGCTGATCGTCGCCGACTACCGCGGTCTCACGAACAAGCAGCTCGAGGCGCTGAGAGACGTGCTGCTCGAGCACGGTGCGCGCTTCCGCATCGTCAAGAACACCCTGACGCGGCGTGCCGCCGAGCGTGCGGGCGCAGATGCGCTGCTGGTGATGCTCGAGGGCCCTACGGCGATCGCCTTCATCGAGTCGGGCGGAGACCCTGCCGCGGTGGCAAAGGCTCTCGCTGCCACAGCGAAGGAGACGAACGTCCTCGAGCTCCGCGGAGGGATCTTCGAAGGAGCGACGCTGTCGAGCGAAGAGGTCGGCCGCCTCGCGACCCTGCCGCCGGTGGACGTCCTCCGAGGACAGCTCGTCGGTGTGATCGTCGCGCCGATCACGCAGCTCCTCGGACTCGTGTCGGCGCCGCTGCGCGATCTCCACGGCCTGCTCGAGGCGCGCATCAAGCAGCTCGAGGAGGAGGGTCAGATCGCGGAGCCGCCCGAGCCCGAGCCCGAGCGCGCGGCCGAGGTCGCGGAAGAAGCTGCCGCAGAGGAAGGCGCCGAGCCGCCGCCCGTCGCGGCCGAAGTAGAGACCGAGACCCCTGTCGACGAAGCGGAGCCCGCTTCCGAGCAGGCGGACGAAGAACCAGTGGCTTCGGAGGATTCCGCTGAAGCGGAATCCTCCGATCAAGAAGAGGAGGAGTAATGGCTACCGATGTTGCGAAGGTTCTCGACACCCTCGGGAAAATGACCGTGCTCGAGCTCGTAGAGCTCAAGAACTCGATCGAGGAGGAGTGGGGCGTGACCGCCGCCGCTCCGGTCGCGGTCGCCGCAGCAGGTCCCGCCGGTGGGGACGGTGCTGCCGCGGCGGAGGAGGAGAAGGACTCCTTCGACGTCGTCCTGACGGGAGCCGGGGACAAGAAGATCCAGGTGATCAAGGTCGTTCGTGCCGTGACCGGCCTCGGCCTCAAGGAGGCGAAGGACCTCGTCGACGGCGCCCCCGGCAACGTCAAGGAGGCAGCGCCGAAGGACGAGGCGGAGTCGATCAAGGCCCAGCTGGAGGAAGCGGGAGCCTCGGTCGAGCTGAAGTAACGCCGTTTCGGCTTCGCCGAAATCGTCCCAGTGCACCTGTTGGGCACCCACAAGGCGCTTCGCGGATCCGCAGCGAAGCGCCTACGCGGCCGTATGCCGCGCGGTGCCTGGTACACTTCGGCGACGCAATCCACCGGCCGCGCGAGGCGGTTGCGGTGGGTTGTGCTCGTGCGCTATCCTTCGGGGTTCCGCCGAGGCTTCGCCCGTCCAACCCTGCACGCAGTTACTAGAGGGAGTCACATTTGAGCAGCGTCGCTGTCGCGCCGCGCGCGCGTAAGAGCTTCTCGCGCCTGAAGCACGTCCTGGACCTCCCCAACCTGATCGACATCCAGAAGGCCTCGTTCCAGTGGTTCATGGAGACCGGCCTGCGGGAGACGATCGACGACATCTCGCCCATCGAGGACTACACCGGCACGCTCGCGGTGGAGTTCGGCGAGTACGAGTTCGGGGATCCCCAGTTCTCGATTCAGGAGTGTCGGGAGAAGGACCTGACCTACCAGGTCCCGCTCTCCATCACCGTTCGCTTCGTCAACAAGGAAACCGGCGAGATCCGCGAGCAGCGGGTCTTCATGGGCGACTTTCCGATGATGACCCCCTGGGGGACGTTCATCATCAACGGCACCGAGCGCGTCATCGTGACGCAGCTCGTACGCAGCCCGGGCGCGTACCTGATGGAGCCGAAGGACGCGACCAAGCAGGTCTTCATGGCGAACCTGATGCCCTCCCGGGGCTCGTGGCTCGAGGTGGAGATCGACAAGAAGGGCATCGTCTTTGCTCGCATCGATCGCAAGCGCAAGCTCACGGTGACCACGCTCCTGCGTGCGCTCCCGAGCGGCGAGCGCTTCGAGGAGCTCTTCCGGGAGCTCCTGCCTGCGGACCGGTTCTCGGAGTTCCAGGTCGACACGTCGACCAACGAGCAGATCCTCGCGCTCTTCGGCAACTCACCGTTCATCCAGAACACCCTCGACAAGGATCCGTCGACGCGCGAGGACGAGGCGCTCATCGAGGTCTTCAAGAAGCAGCGACCGGGCGAGCCGCCGACCCTCGAGAACGCCCGCAACCTGGTGAAGGGCCTGTTCTTCGACCCGAAGCGCTACGACCTCACCAAGGTCGGCCGGTACAAGCTCAACCAGCGGCTGAACCTGTCCGTGCCCGAGGACGTCCGCGTGCTGACGCCGGCGGACATCATCGCGCTCGTTCGGCGCTTGGTCGACCTGCCCGAAAAGCTCGGTCTGCCGGAGGAGGCGAAGGACTTCGCCGCCGAGGCGGCGCAACTCTCGCGCGATCCGATCCGCGGTGAGCTCGACGAGTACGAGGACTTCGGCAACCGCCGTCTCCGCACGACCGGCGAGCTGATCCAGGAGGCATTCCGGGTCGGGCTCTACCGCATGGAGCGGGTCGTCCGCGAGCGCATGACGACCGAGGACGTGGACACGATCACGCCTCAGACGATCATCAACATCCGGCCGGTCGTCGCCGCGCTCAAGGAGTTCTTCGGGTCCTCGCAGCTGTCGCAGTTCATGGACCAGACCAACTCGCTCGCCGGTCTCACGCATCGCCGGCGGCTGTCGGCGCTCGGCGCAGGCGGCTTGACACGTGAGCGCGCCCCGATCGAGGTGCGCGACGTCCACGAGACGCACTACGGGCGCATGTGCCCGATCGAGACTCCCGAGGGCCCGAACATCGGCCTCATCGGCTCGCTCGCGTCGTTCGCGACCGTGTCCGAGTTCGGGTTCATCCAGACGCCCTACCGCGTGGTGAAGGGCGGCAAGGTGTCCGACGACATCATTTATCTCGACGCCGCCGAGGAGCGCCAGTTCACGATCGCGCAGGCCTCCGAGGCCGTCGACCCGAAGACCGGGAAGTTCCTCCACGAGCAGGTGCTCTGCCGCTCGAAGGACGGCGAGGCCGTGTTGGCCGCGCCGAAGGACATCGAGTACATGGACGTCTCGCCGGCGCAGATCGTGTCCGTCGGGACGGCCCTGATCCCCTTCCTCGAGCACAACGATGCGAACCGGGCGCTGATGGGCGCGAACATGCAGCGGCAGGCGGTGCCGCTCATGATCCCGCAGGCGCCGATCGTCGGCACGGGGCTCGAGTTTCGAGCCGCGGTCGACACCGGCGACGTCGTTCTCTCACGGAGCGACGGCGCCGTCGTGGACGTCGACGCCGAGCGGATCGTCGTCGAGGGGCGTGGAACCCGGGACGAGTACCCACTCACGAAGTTCATGCGCTCGAACCAGGGCACGATCATTCACCAGAAGCCGGTGGTGACGCTCGGCGACAAGGTGAAGAAGGGCGACGTGCTCGCGGACGGCAGCTCGACCGACGGCGGCGAGCTCGCGCTCGGCGCGAACCTGCTGGTCGCGTTCATGCCCTGGGAGGGCTACAACTTCGAGGACGCGATCGTCATCTCGGAGCGGCTCGTGAAGGACGACGTGCTGAGCTCGATCCACATCCACGAGTACGAGATCGACGCGCGCTCGACCAAGCTCGGCGACGAGGAGATCACTCGCGACATCCCGAACCGCTCGGAGGAGTCGCTCGCGAACCTCGACGAGCGCGGAGTCGTCCGCATCGGCGCGGACGTGGACGCCGGCCATCTGCTCGTCGGCAAGGTCACGCCGAAGGGCGAGACCGAGCTGACCGCCGAGGAGAAGCTGATCCGCGCGATCTTCAAGGAGAAGGCGCGCGAGGTCCGCGACACCTCGCTCAAGGTGCCGAACGGCGAGGGCGGGAAGGTCATCGGCGTCAAGACGTTCTCCCGCGACGCCGGCGACGATCTGCCGCCGGGCGTGAACGAGCTCGTCCGTGTCTACGTCGCCAAGAAGCGCAAGATCGCAGAGGGCGACAAGCTCGCCGGACGCCACGGCAACAAGGGCGTCATCGCGAAGATTGTCCCGGAGGAGGACATGCCTTTCCTCGAGGACGGTCGCCCTGTGGACGTCGTCCTGAACCCGCTGGGCGTGCCGAGCCGGATGAACATCGGGCAGATCCTCGAGACACACCTCGGGTGGGCGGCCGCGCACGGCGTCTTCCCCGACGGCGGCCCCGTGAGCGCTCGCGCTCCGATCAACGCTCCCGACCCGCGCGCCGTGGCGACGCCGGTGTTCGACGGGGCGACGCCCGAGGACGTCGACGACGCGCTCTACGAGTGGACACACGCGGCGCAGCAGGCAGTGGCCATGGACGTCGACGAAAAGGCGCCTCGCGGCGAGCGAAGCTCGGGCAAGGTGACGCTGTACGACGGGAAGACGGGCGAGCCGTTCGCCCAGCACGTGACGGTCGGCTTCATGTACATCCTGAAGCTGCTCCACCTCGTCGACGACAAGATCCACGCGCGCTCGACCGGCCCGTACTCGCTCGTGACGCAGCAGCCGCTCGGCGGCAAGGCTCAGTTCGGCGGCCAGCGCTTCGGCGAGATGGAGGTGTGGGCGCTCGAGGCATACGGCTCGGCGTACACGCTGCAGGAAATGCTCACGATCAAGTCCGACGACACGATCGGCCGGGTCAAGGCGTACGAGGCGATCGTGAAGGGCGAGAACATCGCGGAGCCGTCGATCCCCGAGTCGTTCAAGGTGCTGCTCAAGGAGATGCAGTCCCTCGCACTCGACGTCCAGGTCCTCTCTGACGAGGGGCGCGAGGTCGAGGTGCGCGAGGAGGACGACGAGCTGCTCCGCGCGGCGGAGGAGCTGGGCATCGACCTCTCGCCCGGATCCCTGCACGCGGCAGCCCGGCAGCCGACCGTCGAGGAGGTCGAGGAGGGCGGCGAGCGGGCCGACGAGGGAGGCGAGCTCGAGGTCGCCACGGACGAGCAATTAGGTGCCGTCGACCCCGAGGCAGCCCCGGTCGAGCTCGCGGACGTCGAGGAATGACGCTCTTGCCGGCGCACGAGCGTCTCGTGAAGAACGGAGAAGAAGGAGCGACTTTGACTCTCAGGACTACGTGCGCGGCCACCGGAGGTGAGCGCGCTTGATCGACATCAACGACTTCGACGCGATCCGCATCGGACTGGCGTCGAGCAAACAGATTCGCGACTGGTCGTCGGGCGAGGTCACGAAGCCCGAGACCATCAACTACCGCACCCTGAAGCCGGAGCGCGACGGGCTCTTCTGCGAGCGCATCTTCGGCCCTACCAAGGACTGGGAGTGCTACTGCGGCAAGTACAAGCGCGTGCGCTACAAGGGGATCATCTGCGAGCGCTGCGGCGTCGAGGTGACCCGCCAGAAGGTGCGTCGCGAGCGCATGGGCCACATCGATCTCGCCGCTCCGGTCTCCCACATCTGGTTCTTCAAGGGTGTCCCGAGCCGCATCGGCTACCTGCTCGACATCGCTCCGCGCGAGCTCGAGAAGGTGCTGTACTTCGCCGCCTCGATCGTCACGCAGGTCGATCGCGAAAAGCGGCAGTCGGATCTCGCTGATCTCGAGGACAAGGTCGCCGCCGAGAGCGAGCGCATCTACCTCGATCGTGACGAGGCGCTGTCGGCACTCGACGACCGGCTCGGTCGCCGGCGCGACTACTTCGCCGCCGGCAAGGAGCGAAACTTCGACGAGGACGACGACTTCTGGGCCCGCGGGCTCTCCAACTGGGCCGAGGAGGCGGAGCTTCCGACGCTCGAGGAGATCAGGACTCTCGGCGGCAGCGTCTTCATCCAGCTCGCCAAGTCGATCGCGACGGAGGACCCACGGCGGGTTCGCGAGCTCGTTCGACAGACTGCGACCCGCGACGACCGCCGGCTCGCGCCGCGCGAGGTCGAGTCGGTCGCAGCTGCCGCGATGCAGATCGCCGCTGCGCTGGAGCCGCTCCGGATCGAGCTCGAGAAGTCCTCGGGCTCGAAGAAGGGCGCCGTCACGAAGCATCTCAAGCGTGTCCAGGAGGCTCTGCTCGAAGGATCCGAGCTGAACGAAGAGGATGCGGAGCTCGTCGCCGATGTCGACAAGAAGAACCTCGAGCGAGCCCGTGAGGTCGGAGCCGGGTTGCTGGCCGACGTCCTCGCAGCGCTCGACCCGGAGGCGGATGCGGCCGCCGTGCGTGAGCTCGCATACGACCTGTGCCTCGTCGAGGGCACTCGCAAGGAGGACCTCGACGCCGTCGCACAGTGGGCGCTCAAGGTGCGCGAGATGGTCGCGGACATCGACGTGCGGCGCGAGGACACGCGCGAGGCGGCGGTCGACGCCGTCCGGCGCCTCGAGCAGACCTGGATCCTGTTCAAGGAGCTCGAGCCGAAGATGATCGTCGGCGACGAGCAGATCTTCCGCGAGCTCAAGGACCGCTTCGGCTCACCGTACGGATTCGGCATCTACTTCCGAGGCGGAATGGGCGCAGAGGCGGTTCGCGACCTCCTGCGCGACCTCGACCTCGAGGAGGAGTCGCTGACGCTGCGCGAGGTGATCAAGACCTCCAAGGGCCAGAAGCAGCAGCGGGCGATCAAGCGCCTGAAGGTCGTCGAGGCGTTCATCAAGTCGGGGAACAAGCCCGAGTGGATGATCCTCGAGGCCGTGCCGGTGATCCCACCGGAGCTCCGGCCGATGGTCCAGCTCGACGGTGGCCGCTTCGCCACGAGCGACCTGAACGATCTCTACCGGCGCGTCATCAACCGCAATAACCGCCTGAAGCGTCTTCTCGACCTCGGTGCTCCCGAGATCATCGTGAACAACGAGAAGCGAATGCTCCAGGAGGCTGTGGACGCTCTCTTCGACAACGGGCGGCGTGGCCGCGCGGTCACGGGCCCCGGCAACCGGCCGCTCAAGTCGCTCTCGGACATGCTCAAGGGGAAGCAGGGCCGCTTCCGGCAGAACCTGCTCGGAAAGCGCGTCGACTACTCGGGTCGGTCGGTCATCGTCGCCGGCCCGAACCTGAAGCTGCACCAGTGCGGGCTGCCGAAGCTGATGGCACTCGAGCTGTTCAAGCCGTTCATCATGAGCCGGCTCGTGGAGCGCAAGGCCGTCCAGAACATCAAGGCGGCGAAGAAGATGGTCGAGTCGATGATTCCCGAGGTCTGGGATGTCCTCGAGGAGGTCATCGCCGAGCACCCCGTGCTTCTCAACAGGGCGCCGACGCTCCACCGCCTCGGCATCCAGGCGTTCGAGCCGGTACTCGTCGAGGGCAAGGCCATCCAGGTGCACCCCCTCGTGTGCCACGCGTTCAACGCCGACTTCGACGGCGACCAGATGGCGGTCCACCTGCCTCTGTCCGCCGAGGCGCAGGCCGAGGCGCGCGTGCTCATGCTCTCCGCGAACAACATCCTCTCGCCGGCGAGTGGCCGGCCGCTGGCGACTCCGACCCAGGACATGGTTCTCGGCGCGTACTTCCTGACGTACTGCGAGCACGATCTCGAGGCGACGACGCCCGAGAAGCTCGCCAAGCAGTTGGGCGTCAAGGGGCTCCGCCGGTTCCGGACAGAGGAGGACGTCGAGTTCCACGTCGAGTCGACCCAGATCGACTTCCAGGATCCGATCGAGTACGTGTGGCGCGGTGAGCGGATCCTCACGACCTCTGGCCGAGTCATCTTCAACGCCGAGGTCGAGCGCGCCTTGACCGAGGCGGGGGTCGCCGACGTCGAGGACCACCCGTTCCTGAACCGGACGCTGACGAAGCGCGAGCTCGACGGCTTCATCGGAGACCTCGTCGAGCACTACGGCCCGAACACCATCGCGGCAGCGCTCGACATCATCAAGTCGCTCACGTTCCGCTTCGCCACGCGGGCCGGGATCACGATCTCCAAGAACGACATCGTCGTCCCGGACGAGAAGGAGGAGATCCTCTCGCGCTACGAGGTCGAGGTCGCGAACGTCGAGAAGGAGTACGACCGCGGCCTGATGACCGAGGAGGAGCGGCACGAGCGGATCGTGGCGATCTGGACCGAGGCCACGAACGAGGTCGGCGACAAGATGATGGCCAACCTGTCGAAGGTGAACCCGATCTACATGATGGCCAACTCGGGGGCGCGGGGATCGTTCAACCAGATCCGCCAGCTCGCAGGCATGCGCGGGCTGATGGCCAATCCGAAGGGCGAGATCCTCGAGCGTCCGGTGAAGGCGAACTTCATGGAGGGCCTCACCGTCCTGGAGTACTTCATCTCGACGCACGGAGCTCGTAAGGGCCTCGCGGACACGGCGCTTCGAACCGCAGACTCCGGGTACCTGACGCGTCGTCTCGTTGACGTGTCACAGGACGTCATCGTCCGCGACGAGGACTGCGGGACCGAGGACTCGATCGACATGCCGCTGATCCTCGACGGCTCACCGAACAAGAGCGCCGCGGGTCGTGTGGCCTCGATCGACATCCACAAGCCGATCAAGGACGGTAAGCCCGGCAAGGTCGTGATCGTCCCGAAGAACGAGGAGATCACGATGAGCCTGCTCCGGAAGCTCGTCGAGGAGTTCGGGGAGTACGCCGACACGGCCGTGATCCCGGTGCGCTCGGTGCTCAAGTGCCGCAGCGAGTACGGAATCTGCCGGCTCTGCTACGGCACCTTCCTCGCTACCGGTGGCATGGCCGAGATCGGCGACGCGGTCGGGATCATCGCTGCTCAGTCGATCGGCGAGCCCGGCACGCAGCTGACCATGCGGACGTTCCACACGGGCGGCGTCGCCGGGTCCGACATCACGCACGGGCTCCCGCGCGTCGTCGAGATCTTCGAGGCACGCAATCCGAAGGGCGCCGCGACGCTCTCGGACGTCGCCGGGAAGATCGACATCGACGACTCGGACCGCACGATCAAGGTGACCGTCACTCCGAGCGAGCTCGACGACGACGGAGAGCTGCTGCCGCCGAAGGAGCACAGCTTCCCGCGGCGGACGCGCCTTCGGGTCGCGAAGGGCCAGCTCGTGGAGCGCGGTGACGCGCTCAACGACGGCTCGATCGCCCCGGCGGAGCTCCTGCTCCTGAAGGGCGCGACCCCGACGGAGCTGTACCTCGTGGGCGAGGTGCAGAAGGTCTACAAGTCGCAGGGCGTCGAGATCCACGACAAGCACATCGAGCTGATCGTCCGCCAGATGCTGAAGAAGGTGCGCGTCGAGACGAACGGCGACACGGAGCTCCTGCCCGGACAGCTCGTCGACCGCGTGGTCCTCGAGCGTGAGAACGCCCGAGTCAAGAAGGAGAAGGGCGAGCAGGCGACGTTCGAGCCGATCATCCTCGGCATCACGAAGGCGTCGCTCGCGACGGAGTCCTTCCTCTCCGCCGCCTCGTTCCAGGAGACCACGAAGGTCCTCACAGACGCAGCGATCGAAGGCAAGGTCGACCGCCTGAACGGGCTCAAGGAGAACGTGATCATCGGCAAGCTCATCCCCGCCGCGACGGGGCTCAAGCAGTACCGGAACATCACCATCGAGCCGACCGAGCCGCTGCCGGTCACCTTCCAGCACCCGGAGGCGGAAGCCGAGCTGCTCGCCGCGCTCGAAGAGATCGGCGAGGGCGACGGCTTCGACCTCGACGCACTCGGGCTGTCGCTCGACGACGAGACCGCGCTCGGCGGCAACGGAGACGTCCCCGCCGAGCTCGAGCCTCCCGCAGAGGGCGAGTAGGCAATCCGGGCCGGGTCCCGAACGTCTAATGGCGTTCGGGACCTGAGCCCTTGTTTACGTCTTTCTGCTACCTAGAGTGGCCGTGCGTCGGCTCCTGATTCTCTGTCTGAGCCTCGCGGTCGTGCCGTGGGCGTTGTCCGCGTCCGCTGGGGCGTCCGGGCGGTCCGTCTCGTGCGGCGTTCCCGAGGCGCAGCCCGTCTGGATCGACTACGTGGATGGAACGGTCGAGTTCTGGCGAGACAGGTTCGGCCGGCCGGGCGTCGTCATCGCGACGGGCGGGCCTGGTCTCGGCACGGAACTGCGGGCGGCTGGTGCGACCGCGACCGTCCACTTCGACCTGTACCTGCGGCGTCGCGTCGGGACTCCGATGGCGCCGAACGATCCGGCGACGATGGAGAAGCGCGCCGACGGCCTGTACGAGTACGCCGTCGAGGTCACGGGCTGTTCGACCCCCATGATCGCGCTGAACGAGCTCTGGGGCGCCTCGGTGCCGGCGCCCTGGACGGCCACGACCGAGCGCTACCGGGCGAATGTGCTCGCCTTCGTGCGAAGGCTCGCGGAGCGCGGAGTGCGTCCTGCGCTCCTCGTCTCGAGCACCGCCGCGACGGGAGCCGAGGCGGCCGCGTGGTGGCGTTCGATCGGCCAGGTCTCCGACATCGTCCTCGAGAACTACTGGAACGCGAACGTCATCTCCCGAGCAGGCCCCATCGAGGGCTCGCGCATGCTCCGCGTCGATTTCCGGCGCTCGGCCGCGACGCTCCTCGCCGTCGGCGTACCGTCGTCGCGCCTTGGGCTCATGCTGGGATTTCACACGACTCCCGGAACGGGCGGGCGCGAGGGACTCAAGCCACGGGAGAAGTGGTTCGAGGTCGGGAAGCTCCAGACACTCGCCGCGCGCCAGGTCGCGCGTGAGCTCCGGCTCGCACACGTCTGGTCGTGGGGCTGGACGATGCGCACGCAGGCGGGCAAGGATCCGGATAAGACCTACGCGGCCTGCGTCTGGCTCTGGACGCGCGACCCTGCGCTCTGCGACGCGCCAAAGCTCATCGGGCCGAAGTTCGACACCGACGTGCGCATCGGGCAGATCGACCTCCCGGCCGCGGTGCGGTGCAAGCTCGACGACGCAGCGCTGACCGCGAGGAGCGTCACGACGCTGCAGAGGCTGACTCGCGACTACGAGCTGGCCCTGACGGCGCTCGTCGTGCGCAGGATCGAGCGCGACCTGACGGACGTCAGCCCTGACGACGTCCTCGTGGCCGAGCGGCGCGTCATCGCGGCGCGGTTCGGCGGGTCGAGGACGGCCTATCTCGCCGCGCTCGGCCGCGCCCGGGCGGGCGCGGCGCTGGCCCGCGGAATCCTCGGCGACGAGCTGCGCAGGCGTGAGCTGCAGTCCAACTTCCGCGTGTCCGGTCCTGCGCCGAGCGCGATCGCACGCTACGCCGCGGCACACGGGCAGGTACTCGGCCGTCTCGTCACGGCGTCGCCGGCCCCGAGCTGGCTTCCCGACGGGGCCGGGTACGCGCTGGCGTCGTCCGCTCCGGCGGCGATCTTCACGATTCCCACCGGCAGAGCCCGCCGCCTGCAGACGATCGAGGGGCCGATCACCGTGCGAGCCTCCGACGACGTGGCACCGCTCGAGGTGCTCCCGCTGCGGCTGGTGCGCCCCGCGATCGTCCGTGAGCTCCGCTCAGAGCAACGTGCAGGCCTGTACGCCGACTGGACCCTGCGTCGTCAGCGTGGCGCGGAGAGCCGCCTCGTATGCCAGAGAGACCGGCTACCCGAGCTCGGCGTCGTCTCGCTGTCGAGCTTCGCGCCGTTCCTCGCGCTGCACGAGTCCGTCCAGTCGAGCTAGCGGCAGGCCTACCTCTTGCCGGCCGTGACGACCGTGTCGCGGCCGGAGCCCTTGGCGAGGGTCAGTGCGGCATCGGCGCGCCCGAGCAGATCAGCAACGTCGTCCAGAGGAAGCAACTCTGCGACGCCACCCGACATCGAGATGCTTCCGACGTCCGGTACCGGCCGGTCGCGGAGCACTGCCTGCAGACGCTCGAACAATCGCTCGGCGTCCCGGCTGTCGCCTCCGGGCACGAGAACGCCGAAGCGCCCTCCGCCGATCCTGCACGGCAGGTCGCGCTTGCCGGAGACATTGCGCAGGCGCTGCGCGATCTCCGCGAGCACGGCGTCGGCGGCGAGATAGCCGACCTGCGCGTTCAGCGTGGTCAGCCGGTCGACGTCCAGCATCAGCAGGGCGAGCGGGGCCTCAGCCCGGCGTGAGCGGGCGATCTCCCGGTCGAGAAGGTCGTGGAACGCACGGCGGTCGTAGAGCTCGGTCAGAGGGTCGGTCTCCGGGACGGGGCTCGATTCACGCAGCGCGAGCGAGCCCTCGAGCGCGGGCCGCGTACCGGCGACGACGTCCTCGAGCGAGGTGATGTCGGGATCGCCGAAGCGACGGTCCGGCGATCGGGTCAGGACTGCGAGCATGCCCGGGTCGTTCGGCGAATCGAGCAACGGAACGGCGAGCCCGTACCGGATCGGCGACGTTCCCGGCGGGCTATCGGCGTCACCGTTGAAAGAGACCTGAATCGCCCTCGCTCCCCTGTAGTCGGGCACGCCCATGCGGCCAACCTGTGCGGCTTCGTCCTCGGAGAGGCCAACCGTGGCGAGGATCGGCTCTCGGCTCGCGTCGGCCACGATGGCTACCGCAGCGTCGGCGGCCGTGTGGTCGCGCGCGACCTCGAGCAGCCGCATGACGTTGCCGTCTTCCACCGACGCCTGCCCATTGGATGTCTGAACAGCAGGAGCTCGGAGGGGCGACTCGGCGATCGCGGCCAGGATCCTCTCGGGCAGCGGAGTGATCGCGTCGTTGAGCGTCTGGGCGAAATCGGCGAGCCGATCGTCGTAGCGGTCGAGCATGGCCGTGACGACCTCCTCGTGGCGCCCGAACATGCGTCGTATGGCCACCGCGAAGAGGGCTATGCAGGTCGCTGCCAGCATGACCGACGCGGTGTAGACCGCGGCCGTCATTGCTGCGCCCTTCCGCTCGGGTTCGTGCCCCCTGGAGTAGTGATCACCGCGTCGAAGTAATACCGCGCCCGTCGGTCGGACCGACCTCGCTCGCAGGGTTCGCGCGGCTCGACGTGCGCCGACAGGCGCGGTCGTTATCGTGGCCGCGATGGAGTCGCCCACGCCGATCCCCATCGCCACGCGCGTCGTTCGCAACGGGTCGCGGTCGCCTTCTGCGGAGGCTCCTGCTGCCGAGCCGGCACCATCGACACTATCCGCGCCCCCGTCCGTGCGTTCCTTCGAGCGCGTCGAGTTGCCGCCCGAGCGCAGACTCTCTGCGCCGACGCTGGCGGCGCTCGCGGCGGCAGCGGGGATCGCGGCGATCGTGCTGGGGGGGTGGGCGTTCGCATCCGGCTTCGACCGAGACCAGGACGGTGACGTCTCCAGTCGGGCGGCGGCACCGACTGGATTCGAAGAAGCCGTGGCGCTCCTCACTCGTCCTGGCGCCGAACGGCTGCGTATGCGCGGCTCGGTCGGCCGGATCATCCTGGTCGTCCAGCCGGGCAATCAAGCGTCACTCGTGCTCAACGGTCTCGGCGAAGCCCCGTCCGGCTGGGCGTACCAGGCGTGGGTGACGCCGCCCGAGCTCGATCACTCCACGCTCCGCCGGCCTCTTCTCGGGCCGCGAGGTCGTCGTGCCTCTCGGGGTCTCGGTGCGTCGAGGAGCCGGGGTAGCGGTGACGCTCGAGCCCGCGACCGGATCGCTGGCGCCGACGCGAACGCCGAAGCTCATCGTCGAGCGACCCGCCTAGCAGCGCCTCAGCTGGTCCGGCCGGGGCCGGTGCTTCGCGCGATGTCCACTCGATCCTTGCCGTGGTCCTTGGCGCGGTACAGCGCCGCGTCGGCGCGCTCGAAGAGGCTCGCAGCCGTGTCCCCGTGCTCGAGCTCGGCTACACCCGCCGAGATCCGGAGTCGCTGGCCGTCGGGGCCGAGTGCGGTCCCGCGCATCGCGTTGTGCACGCGCCGGTAGAGCTGGTCGGCGTCCTCGGCGCCCGACTCCGGGAGAATCACCGCGAACTCGTCGCCGCCGATCCGGCAGGCGATGTCGACCGCGCGCACGGCGTCTCGCAGCCTCTCAGTCGCCTGTGAAAGGACGCGATCTCCCGCGAGGTGCCCGATGTCGTCGTTGATCGTCTTGAAGTCGTCGAGGTCGAACACGATCAGGGCGAGGCTTCGCTCGTAGCGCTGCGCGCGCATGACCTCGCGCCGGAGCGTCTCGTGAAAGTAGCGCTGGTTGTACAGGCCGGTGAGAGCGTCGGTCTCGGCGAGCTTGCGCGCCTCGCCGTACCGCCTCGCGTTCTCGATCGCGGGGATCGAGCTCTCGGCGAGGCTCTCCGCCTGCTCGATGTGGCTGGACTCGGGCTCGTGATCGCTTGTCCGCCAGAAGAGGGACAGCGTCCCGATCGTCCGAAGCTCGCGGCCGACGAGCGGGATGAAGACGCCGCCGCGGATCAGGTCGTCGCTCGGGAGATCCTGATCGCGTCCGTACCGATAGCTGACCGTGATCGTGCCGGAGAGCGCGCCGGCCACGCCTGACGTGGGTGGCTTTGCCGTCTCCTGCGGTGTCATGCCGCGCGTCGCGACCGCCGGCGCGCCGCCCTGCCCCTCGACGGTCATCATCGCGGCGTCGACCCCGGGGAGCGCCATCGCGGCATCGAGCACGCGGTCCATGACCTCGGCGAGGTCGATCGTGCCTCCGAGCTCGCCGAATAGCCGGTTGCGCCGAGTCTCTCGCTCCGCCCGGTCCAGCGCCTCCGAGAGATCGTGAGCGAGCTCGTCCATCTTGTGGCGCATCTCGTCCACGGCCCGGACGAGCTCCGTGTCCTGCGGCGCGGGCTGACGCCGACGTCTCAGTTCGACGAACGCAATGAGCACCGCCACGAGAATCGCGGCGGCGATCAGGATCACCGCAGTGGTCGCCACAGTCGCCTTTCCTCCGCAAGCGCCCGACCACCTACAGCCCGCACGGTGATCAGGCCCATTCCCAGCTCAGCTCCAGAGCTCAGGTCCAGCTCTGTTTCCCTCGTCGCACTGTACTCAGGGAACTGGACGCTAACCACTCGGTCAAAGACTACGGCTACCGGCGTGGGTCGTCAGCCGCCATGGCAACGACGACGGTGCCGGTTCCCGCCCGTTTCGCGCGCCACAGCGCGTGTTCCGCACGGCTGAACACGCTGGCGGCGTCGTCGCCCCACGCCAGCTCCGTGATGCCTGCGGAGACGCCGAGCCACTCGAACTCCGTCGGAGGTTGCTCCTCGAGCGAGGACCGGAGAGCACGCAGCACGGCTTCGGCTCGGTCCTCCGCGGCTCCGTCGAGGATCAGCGCGAACTCCTCCTCGCCGATATGGCAGCTCGCGTCGCCCGCGCCGAGATTCGCCTCGACCCGCACCTCGAGCTCGACGAGCGCGCGCGCGACCGCGTCGCGGTCGCGCCGCTCGTCGACATCGGCGAGCCCGTCGACGTTCATCAGCAGGAGCGAGAGCGGTCGGTCGACGCTGCGTGCCCTCGAGATCTCCTGACGGAGACGATCTTCGAAGTCGTGGCGCGTTGCCGGTGCGGCGATCCTCGACTCGAGACCTGGCTCGGGCGCGGTGAGCTCGATGACCCCGACGCGGTTCGTGCGAGCCGCCTCTGTCGCGCGGGCATCGAGCGCCTCGCTCGTCTCGTCCGGTCGCCACTCGACGACACCCGCCGCGAACGTCAGCTGCCGGGTGAGGGGGAACGTCGTCCTCGACGCCTCCTCTCGGAGTCGTACGTAGAACTGACGGGCTGCAGCGCCCGCAGTCTCCGGCAGCACGATCCCGAACTCGCCGTCTCGGCGTACGCAGACGACGTCGTTCGTACGGGTCGCCCGGACGAGCAGCGACGCGAGCTCGCGGAGCGCGAGATCCGTGCGCTCGTCGCCGGAGCTCTCCTCTCCTGCGCCCGCGTCTTCCCGATTCAGGATCAGGAGCGACAGCGGCTGGCGGGACTCGTGGGCTCGCGCGACGGCCCGCTCGAGCTCGGCTTCGTAGCCCTGCCGGTTCCAGAGCCCCGTCATGACGTCCGTCATTGCGCGCTGCGCCTCGGCGAAGCGCCGTGCGCTCGCGATTGCCGGGACCGCCTCGCGCGCGAGCGACTCGAGCGCCTGGACGTGGTCCGGGCCGAAGACGCCAGCGACCGGCGCATACGCCGCGAGCGTCCCGGTTTCGACGCCGCCCTCGACGATCGGCACGATCAGCGCAGCCGACAGGGGATCGGTCTCGCCGAATGGGGCGGGGTGGTACGTCCAGTTGATGGTCACGGCCCGGAACGGCCCCGCCGCACGCGTGAGCGGGGCCTCGAGAGGTGTCGCACGCTCGTCGGCGCCGAAGGACCCGACGACGGGCGCGCCCTCGGGCCCGACGATGTGGACGGCTGCCGCCTCGGACCCGGTTCTCGAGGCAGCCTCCATCGCGATCCGCCGGATGAGCTGGCCGAAGTCCACCGTGAGCTCGAGGTCGTCAACACCTCTGGCGCGCGCTTCCCCCGACCGCTCGACGACACGCTCGAGGCTTTCCGAGATCGAGCCCATGTGCCTGTCCAGCTCGGCGAGCACGGTCTCGAACCGCTCGTCGGAGCGCAGCCGGCGGTGTCGCGCGACCGCGAGCAGCACCAGTAGCACCAGCGCCGCGCAGGCGGCGATTACCGCAGTCAGCATCGCTGAGTCCACCCTCGACCTCCCGGCGCACTGTAATTCGGGAACGGGGGAGGCGCTACGGCTTGGAACAACGCGTTCTGCTACCATCCTGCGGCCGGTCGGCGGGATGTAGCGCGTTCCGCCTGCCTTTCTGCGTGGGTCCAAGCTGGGTGGTTCAACCGGTTGGCTCCGCGCATGTCCACGAGAACCGACGACCAATCCGTAGGAGCAGCGTGCCCACTGTCAACCAGCTCGTGCGCAAGGGTCGCAAGGCCCCCGAGTCGAAGACCAAGACCCCGGCGCTCCGGGGTGCCCCCCAGAAGCGGGGCGTCTGCACGCGCGTGATGACACAGACACCGAAGAAGCCGAACTCGGCTCTGCGGAAGGTGGCGCGCGTGCGCCTGACGAACGGGATGGAGGTCGGCGCCTACATTCCGGGCGAAGGCCACAATCTCCAGGAGCACTCGGTCGTACTCGTGCGCGGGGGTCGCGTAAAGGACCTCCCGGGCTACCGGTACAAGGTCATCCGGGGCGGTCTCGACTCCTCCGGTGTCCAGGAACGACGACAGGCCCGCTCGAAGTACGGCGCCAAGAAGGCGTAGGTCCAGCGATGCCGCGCCGAGCCGAGATCCAGCCCCGTCAGCCCGATCCCGACGCGGTTCATGGCTCCGTGCTCGTGTCCCAGTTCGTGAACCGGCTCATGCTGGACGGGAAGAAGTCGGTCGCGGAGGGGATCGTCTACGACGCGCTCACGATCGCCGCGGAGAAGTCCGGCCGGTCCGAGATCGAGGTGCTCGAGCAGGCCGTGAAGAGCGTGACCCCGGTGCTCGAGGTTCGCTCGCGCCGCGTGGGTGGCGCGAACTACCAGGTTCCGGTCGAGGTCCCGCAACGCCGCGCCCGCACGCTCGCCATTCGCTGGCTCGTGCAGAACGCGCGCGACCGACGCGAGAAGGGCATGCCGGAGAAGCTCGCCGGCGAGCTCGTCGACGCGGTGAACCAGCAGGGCGGCGCGTACAAGAAGAAGGACGACATCTACCGGATGGCGCAGGCCAACAAGGCCTTCGCGCACTACCGCTGGTAGGCGGGTAGCGATGACTGCTGTTGCCACACCCGTCGCGCTCGACCGTGTCCGGAACATCGGGATCATGGCCCACATCGACGCGGGCAAGACGACGACGACGGAACGGATCCTCTACTACACCGGGCGCACCCACAAGATGGGCGAGGTGCACGAGGGCGCGGCCACGATGGACTGGATGGCTCAGGAGCAGGAGCGCGGCATCACGATCACGTCGGCGGCGACGACCGCGTTCTGGCGCGACTTCCGGATCAACATTATCGATACGCCCGGGCACGTGGACTTTACGATGGAGGTCGAACGAAGCCTGCGCGTGCTCGACGGCGCGGTTGCGGTCTTCGACTCGGTGGCGGGCGTTCAGCCCCAGTCCGAGACGGTCTGGCGGCAGGCCGATCGCTACCGCGTTCCGAGGATTGCCTTCATCAACAAGATGGACCGCACCGGCGCGGACTTCGAGGCGGCGGTCCAGTCCATGCGGGATCGGCTGGGTGCGAATCCGGTGCCGATCCAGCTGCCGATCGGCAGCGAGGACGCCTTCTCCGGAATCGTCGACATCGTCGAGATGACCGCGACCGTCTACACCAATGCGCTCGGCACAGAATTCGCGGTCGAGGCGATCCCCGCGGAGCTGCGCGCGCGGGTCGAGGAGCTCCACCATGCGCTGATCGACGCGGTCGCGGAGTTCGACGACGAGCTGATGGAGACGTACCTCGAGGACGAGAGCGCCGTCACTCCGGAGATGATCCGGCGTGCGCTCCGCCGCGGAACCCTGAGCGGCGGCGTGACGCCGGTGCTCCTGGGCTCGGCGTTCAAGAACAAGGGCGTCCAGCCGCTCCTCGACGCCATCGTCGACTACCTTCCGAGCCCGCTCGACGTCCCGCCCGTGCAGGGCGTCGATCCCAAGAGCTCCGACGAAGCGACGCGGCCGCCGGCACCGGAGGCTCCGTTCGCCGCTCTCGCGTTCAAGGTCATGACCGACCCCTACGTTGGAAAGCTCACGTACTTCCGCGTGTACTCGGGCCAGGTCAAGGCCGGCGATCGCGTGCTGAACGCGAGCAACGGCAAGACGGAGCGCATCGGCCGCATCCTCCAGATGCACGCGAACCACCGCGAGGAGCGCGAGGAGATTGCCGCGGGCGAGATCGCAGCAGCCGTCGGCCTCAAGTTCACGACGACGGGCGACACGCTTGCGATCGACTCTCACCCGATCGTGCTCGAGTCGATGACGTTCCCGGACCCCGTGATCTCGGTCGCGATCGAGCCGAAGACGAAGGGCGACCAGGACAAGCTTTCAGCAGCGCTCGGCCGGCTTGCGGAGGAGGATCCGACGTTCAGGGTCTCGACCGACGACGAGACGGGCCAGACGATCATCGCCGGCATGGGCGAGCTGCACCTGGAGATCATCGTCGACCGCCTGCTGCGCGAGTTCCGTGTCGAGGGCAACGTCGGCCGTCCGCAAGTCTCGTACCGCGAGACCATCGGGCGCCCCGCCGAGAAGATCCAGGGGCGCTTCGTCCGCCAGACGGGTGGATCCGGCCAGTACGGCGACGTCGTCATCAACCTCTATCCGCAGGAGCCCGGTGCCGGCTACGAGTTCGAGGACAAGATCGTGGGCGGCAAGATCCCCAGGGAGTACATCAAGCCAGTCGACGAGGGAATCCAGGAGGCCATGAGCGCGGGCATCCTCGCCGGGTTCCAGGTGGTCGACGTCAGGGTCGAGCTCGTCGACGGGTCGTACCACGACGTCGACTCGAGCGAGCGCGCCTTCAAGATCGCCGGTTCCATGGCGTTCAAGGAAGCGATGAAGCGGGCGAAGCCGAAGCTCCTCGAGCCCGTCATGGCCGTCGAGGTCGTCACCCCGGAGGAGTACGTCGGCGACGTCATTGGTAACCTGAACGGCCGTCGCGGCCGGGTCGAGCAGCTCGAGCCGGTCGGTGGGTCGCAGTCGATCCGCGCGAGTGTCCCGCTCGCGGAGATGTTCGGCTATGCGACCGACCTGCGCTCGATGTCGCAGGGTCGTGCGACGTTCACGATGCAGTTCGATCGATACGAAGAAGTACCGGCCTCGATCGCGGACACGATCGTCGCCACGGAGTAGTAGCGAACGTTCTCTTTCGGAGGAAGGAAGAAATGGCCAAGCAGAAGTTCGAGCGCACCAAGCCCCACGTCAATGTCGGCACCATCGGCCACATCGACCACGGGAAGACGACGCTCACCGCGGCGATCACGAAGGTCCTCTCGGAGTCCGGCACCTCGACAGCGGTGACGTCGTTCGACGAGATCGACAAGGCGCCGGAGGAGAAGGCGCGCGGCATCACGATCCAGACGGCGCACGTCGAGTACGAGACGGAGAACCGGCACTACGCCCACGTCGACTGCCCCGGGCACGCCGACTACATCAAGAACATGATCACGGGCGCCGCCCAGATGGACGGCGCGATTCTCGTCGTCTCCGCTGCCGACGGCCCGATGCCGCAGACGCGCGAGCACATCCTGCTCGCACGCCAGGTCGAGGTGCCCTCGATCGTCGTGGCGCTGAACAAGGCCGACATGGTCGACGACCCCGAGCTGATCGAGCTCGTCGAGATGGAGGTCCGTGAGCTGCTCTCGAAGTACGAGTTCCCCGGCGACGACATCCCGATCATCCAGGTGTCGGCGCTCAAGGCGCTCGAGGGCGACCCCGAGTGGACGCCGAAGATCCTCGAGCTCATGGCCGCCGTCGACTCGTACATCCCGGAGCCCACGCGCGACGTGGACAAGCCGTTCCTGATGCCGATCGAGGACGTCTTCACGATCACCGGCCGCGGCACGGTCGTCACGGGCAGGATCGAGCAGGGCAAGCTGACGGTCGGCGAAGAGGTCGAGATCGTCGGGATTCATCCCGAGGTCGAGAAGACCGTCGTGACCGGGCTCGAGATGTTCCTCAAGACCCTCGACTACGCGCAGGCGGGCGACAACGCCGGAGCGCTGCTCCGCGGCGTCAAGCGCGAGGACGTCGAGCGCGGGCAGGTGCTCGCCAAGCCCGGCAGCATCACGCCGCACACGCAGTTCAAGGCCGAGGTGTACGTCCTCTCGAAGGACGAGGGCGGGCGCCACACCCCGTTCTTCAACGGGTACCGGCCGCAGTTCTACTTCCGGACGACCGACGTCACGGGGTCGATCGCGCTGCCCGAAGGCCAGGAGATGGTCATGCCTGGCGACAACACGAACATGGAGATCGACATGCACCAGCCGATCGCCATGGACCAGGGCCTCCGCTTCGCGATCCGCGAGGGCGGCCGCACGGTCGGCGCCGGCGTCGTCACGGAGATCATCAAGTAGGGGCGGGTTACCCGCCCCTACCACTACCGACATGGCTCAACAGAAGATCCGCATCCGGCTCAAGGGCTACGACCACCAGCAGGTGGACCGCTCGGCATCCCAGATCGTCGAGACGGCCCAGCGAACCGGGGCGACGATCACGGGGCCCGTTCCGCTGCCTACCGAGAAGAACGTCTACTGCGTGATCCGCAGCCCGTTCAAGGACAAGGACTCGCGTGAGCACTTCGAGGTCCGTACTCACAAGCGCCTGATCGACATCCACAGCCCCACGCCGAAGACCGTGGACTCGTTGATGCGACTCGACCTTCCCGCCGGCGTCGACATCGAGATCAAGCTCTGAGGCGGCGATGAAGGGCATGCAGTGAAGGGAATCCTGGGACGCAAGCTGGGCATGAGCCAGGTGTTCGATCCCGAGACGGGGGCGATGGCTGCCGTCACGGTGATCGAGGCTGGGCCGTGCCCGGTGGTCCAGGTCAAGACCGTGGACACCGACGGCTACGACGCCGTCCAACTCGCGTTCGAGGCTGTCGCCGAGCGAAAGCTCTCGAAGCCGGAGGTCGGGCATCTCGCCAAAGCGGGCGCCGGTCCGCACCGGCATCTCGTGGAGATGCGTGGTCCGAGCGAGCTCACCGTCGGAGAGACCGTCACCGTCGAGACGTTCGAGCCCGGCGAGCAGGTGAAGGTGTCTGGGGTCTCGATCGGCAAGGGCTTCCAGGGAACCGTCAAGCGGCATGGCTTCTCACGCGGGCCGGTGACGCACGGCTCCCACAACGTCCGTGCCCCCGGCTCGATCGGCGCATCTGCGACGCCCTCGCGTGTCTTCAAAGGGACGCGCCTGCCCGGCCGGATGGGTGGCACGCGCGTCACGCAGCCGAGCCTCGTCGTGCACGAGATCGATGCCGAGCGCAACCTGCTGCTGATCAGGGGCTCGGTCCCCGGCTCGAAGAACGGCATCGTGGAGATCAGGGGAGCCCAGTGAGTGCCGCACCGAAGGCACCCGTGCTGGGCGGAGGGAAGGCGAAGGAGGTCTCGCTCGAGGCCCACGTCTTCGCCGCCGACGTGAAGCCGCACCTCGTCCACGAAACGGTCCGGGCGGAGCTGAACGCTGCTCGCGCGGGCACGCGTGGCATGAAGAGCCGCGGGCTCGTCGCGGGCGGCCGCGCAAAGCCGTGGCGCCAGAAGGGCACCGGGCGCGCGCGTGCCGGGACGAGCCGCGCGCCGCACTGGACTGGCGGAGGTGTCGCCTTCGCGTCCGGACCCCGCAACTTCGAGGTCAAGGTCAACCGCAAGGCACGCCGTGCTGCCCTCCGAGGTGCGCTCAGCTCGCACGCGGGCAACGAGACCTTCGCGCTCGTGAGCGGGGACTCGTTCTCCGAGCCCTCGACGAAGAAGGCGGTTTCGCTGCTCGGGGACTGGGGAGGCGCTCAGCCGACCCTCGTCGTCGCGACCGAGGACGAGGAGGCGCTCATCAAGTCATTTCGCAACCTCGACCGAGTGGTCGTGACGGTGCCGGAGGAGCTCGAGGTCGCATCGGTCGTGTGGGCGCGCTCGCTGCTCGTCAGCGAGGCTGCGCTGCCCCTCGTGCTCGCGCGCGCGGGCGCCGAGACGACGGAGGAGAGCTCATGAGCCTCCATCCGAACGAGGTGCTGCTTGCGCCCGTCGTCTCCGAGAAGAGCTACTCGCTCATCACCGACCGCAAGTACACGTTCCGCGTGCACGAGGACGCGCACAAGACCCAGATCCGCCAGGCCGTCGAGCAGCTGTTCGAGGTGCAGGTCCAGAGCGTGAACATCGTCAAGGTCCAGTCCAAGCCGAAGCGCCGCGGGATGGTGAAGGGCCGCCGCCCGGGCTGGAAGAAGGCGATCGTGCAGCTTCGCGAAGGCCACGAGATCGAGATCTTCGAAGGAGCGTCCGTCTAGCCATGGCGCTGCGCAAGTACAAGCCCACGAGCCCCGGCCGGCGCTTCATGGCGACCTCCGGCTTCGAGGAGATCACGAAGACCGAGCCGGAGAAGTCGCTCGTCGAGCCGCTGACCAAGAAGGGCGGCCGCAACAACCGCGGCCGGATCACGACCCGCCATCAGGGTGGCGGTCACAAGCGGCAGTACCGGAAGATCGACTTCAAGCGGACGAAGGACGGGGTCCCGGCGAAGGTCGCTGCGATCGAGTACGACCCGAACCGCTCGGCTCGTATCGCGCTGCTCCACTACGCCGACGGTGCGAAGGCCTACATACTCGCGCCCGCGCGACTGCAAGTCGGTTCGACGGTCGAGTCCGGTCCGGACGCCGACATCAAGCCAGGAAACGCGCTGCCACTTGCGAGCATCCCGACGGGCACGCTCGTCCACAACGTCGAGCTCAGGCCTGGACAGGGAGGCCGGATGGCCCGGTCGGCCGGCTCGTCCGTTCAGCTCGTGGCGAAGGACGCGGGGCACGGTGTCTTGAGGCTTCCGTCAGGCGAGCTTCGGCGCGTCCCGCTCACGTGCCGCGCGACGGTGGGCCAGGTCGGCAATTCGGATCACGCAAACCAGTCGAGCGGCAAGGCCGGGCGGAGCCGGTGGCTCGGAAAGCGACCGACGGTCCGTGGCTCGGCTATGAACCCTGTCGACCACCCGCACGGGGGCGGCGAGGGCAAGACCAAGGGCGGCCGTCACCCGGTCACGCCCTGGGGCGTGCCGACACTCGGCAAGCGCACCCGCCGCAAGCACAAGGAATCCGACTCGTTGATCGTCCGCGGCCGCCGCCGCGGGAAGGAGAAGAGGCGCTAGTGAGCAGGTCTTCCAAGAAGGGGCCTTTCGTCGAGCAGCGGCTGATGAGCCGGATCGAGGCGATGAACGCGACCGGGGACAAGCGGATGATTCGCACCTGGTCGCGCACGTCGACGATCTTCCCGGACATGGTCGGCCACACGATCGCGGTCCACGACGGGCGCAAGCACGTTCCCGTCTTCGTCACCGAGCAGATGGTCGGCCACAAGCTCGGCGAGTTCGCGCCGACGCGGACCTTCCGAGGTCATGCCGGCGACAAGTCGACGCAGGTGAAGCGCCGGT
The DNA here is from genome assembly GCA_963736295.1 of uncultured Actinomycetes bacterium. Classification (GTDB taxonomy): domain Bacteria; phylum Actinomycetota; class Thermoleophilia; order Gaiellales; family Gaiellaceae; genus GMQP-bins7. The sequence goes on along the minus strand of CAVTOH010000004.1, from coordinate 944,714 downwards.
AATGGCCACCTCAACCGACGATCTGATGACGGTGCGCGCACAGGCGAAGTGGGTGCGGATGTCCGCGCGCAAAGCGCGTCTGGTCCTCGACAACATTCGCGGCCGCTCGGTTCCCGAGGCGCGGACGATTCTCGCCTTCACCCCGCGCGCCGCGGCGACGGAGATCGACAAGGTGCTCCGCTCGGCGGTTGCGAACGCCGAGGCCAACCACGGCCTTGACGGGGACGAGCTGCTCGTGCACGCCGCGCACGCCGACGAAGGGCCGACGCTGAAGCGCTGGAAGCCGCGCGCGCGCGGCCGTGCCAACCGCATCCGCAAGCGCACCTGCCACGTCACGCTCGTCCTCATCGAGCGACCGGAGGAGGCGACGCCGAAGCGGCGCCGCGCCTCGGCCAAGCCGGCGGCCGAAGAGCAGCCGCCAGCGACAGAGGGCGCGCAGACCAAGCCGAAGACCACCCGCGCGAGGAAGCCGAAGGCACCCGCGCAGCCGCAGACAGAGGAGGCAGTTGCCTGATGGGCCAGAAAGTGCATCCCGGCGGCTTTCGCGTCGGCGTCATCCACGACTGGAAGTCGAACTGGTGGACCGGAACGCCGGAGTTCGCCGACTACCTGCTCGAGGACGTGCGAATTCGCGAGCACATCCTCGGCAAGCTGTCGCACGCAGGGCTCTCGGACATCCTGATCCGCAAGGACAAGCAGCGGATCACCGTGGACATCTACACCGCGCGGCCGGGGATCGTCATCGGCAAGTCGGGCGTGGAGGTCGATGCGCTCCGCCGCGAGCTGCACGCCATCACGAAGAAGAACGTCCACATCAACATCAACGAGATCAAGCGGCCCGAGCTCGACGCAAAGCTCGTCGCGCAGTCCATCGCGGAGCAGCTCACGAACCGGGTGAGCTTCCGGCGCGCGATGAAGCGCTCGCTGGCCTCGGCCATGCGCTCCGGCGCGCAGGGGATCAAGATCAGGGCCGCGGGACGCCTCGGAGGCGGCGAGATGAGCCGGAGCGAGATGTACTCGGAGGGCCGTGTCCCGCTCCACACGATCCGCGCGGACATCGACTACGGGTTGGCCGAGGCCAAGACGACGTTCGGCAAGATCGGCGTCAAGGTCTGGGTGAACAAGGGCGAGATCATGCCCGAGGGCTACGAGGGCGCGAGCACGCGCGACGCGCGTCTCGGCGACCAGGACCAGGCCCGCCGCCGGCGCGGCTCGTCCTCCGAGGGGCTCGGCGCCTCACGTGAGGGCCGCGGTCGCAGTCAAGACCGCGAAGGCCTCGGCATCGTCCCGCGCAAGCGACGCGGACAGCGGCCGGGCGGTGCACGCGGTCCCCGCAGGAGCCCCGGCGATACGCCGGCGCCCGAGCCGGCGACCGAGCCCGTGAGCGAGCCGACGACCGAGGCGACCGCCGCCGCGCCGGTTGCGCAGCCCGAGACGATCGAGGCGGCGCCCACGCCCCCCGAGACCACTCCGGAGGCTCCCGCCGAGCCTGCAGCCGAGGCGACACCCGAGCCTGCAGCCGAGGCGACACCCGAGCCTGCAGCCGAGGCGACCCCCGAGCCTGAGACCGACACCGAGGACGGTGCCTGATGCTGATGCCGCGCAAGACGAAGTACCGGCGCCAGCACCGCGGCCGCCGCTCCGGCATCTCCAAGGGCCAGACGACCGTGCAGTTCGGCGACTACGGGCTGAAGGCGGTCGAGGCGGGCTGGATCAGCAACCGTCAGATCGAGGCTGCCCGAATCGCCGCGACGCGGAAGATCAGGCGTACGGGGAAGGTCTGGATCAACCTCTTCCCCGACAAGCCCTTCACGAAGAAGCCCGCCGAGACCCGCATGGGGTCCGGCAAGGGCTCGCCCGAGGGCTGGGTCGCCGTGGTCAAGCCCGGGCGCGTCATGTTCGAGCTCGCCGGCGTGCCCGAGCCTCTCGCCAAGGAGGCGCTGCGACTTGCCGGTCAGAAGCTGCCCATCAAGACGAAGTTCGTGAAGAGAGAGGCTGATCTCTTTGAGAGCTAGAGAGCTGCGGGAGCTCACGGACGAGGAGCTCGATCGGAAGATGGCGGAGACGCGCCACGAGCTCTTCAACCTGCGCTTCCAGACCGCGACCGGCGTGCTCGAGAACAGTGCGCGTCTGCGCCATGCCAAGCGCGAGATCGCCCGCATCCTGACCGTCCAGAACGAAAGGCTGAGCAGTGGCTGAGAAGAAGTCGAAGGACGCTTCCGCTGACGCGGAGGCGCCGAATGCGGGCGAGGAGACCGACGCGGTGACAACCGAGCCCGAGGCTCGAGCCGACGTCGAGGCCGTGGAGTCCGAGGTCGACGCCGAGGAGCCTGCAGCCGACGAGCCCGTTGCCGACGAGCCCGTTGCCGACGAGCCCGTTGCCGACGAGCCCGTTGCCGAGGCCGAAGCTGCGGAGCCCACGGCTGAGGTCGAAGCGGAGGAGCCTGCCGCCGACGAGGCACCGGCAGAAGCCGAGGAGCCCGCGGCCGACGAGCAGGTTGCGGAGGCTGAGTCGACAGAGCCCGAGCCCACAGAGGCCGAGTCAACAGAGCCCGAGCCTGAGCCCGAGCCTGCGGTCGCGGAGGCCGCAGCAGAGGAGCCCACGTCCGACGAGCCGTCTGCGCCCGGTGGTGATTCGCCTCCGGCGAAGCCGAAGAAGAAGCGCCTGCCGAGGGCTCTACGGCCGACCAAGACGAAGGCGAAGCGGGTCAAGCCCGCCGAGCGCAAGCCGATCTCCCGGCTGCCCAAGCCAGAGCACGTACGCGGGCGGCGCCAGGAGCGCCAGGGGAAGGTCGTCTCCGCGGCGATGGACAAGACGATCGTCGTCCGCGTCGACGTCGCGAAGGTGCACCCCCGCTACAAGAAGGTGATTCGGCGGAGCTCGAAGTTCCATGCTCACGACGAGCAGAACGAGGCCAAGGTCGGAGACATCGTGCTGATCGTGGAGACGCGGCCACTCTCACGGACGAAGCGCTGGCGCCTGCAGCAGATAGTCGAGGCGGCCCGCTAATGATCCAGCAGGAATCCCGGCTCAGGGTGGCGGACAACACGGGAGCGCGCGAGATCCTGTGCATCCGCGTGCTCGGCGGCTCGCACCGGCGGTACGCGCGGGTCGGCGACATCATCGTTGCTACCGTGAAGTCCGCAACGCCCCAGGGCGCGGTCAAGAAGGGCGAGGTCGTGAAAGCGGTCGTCGTCCGGACCAAGAAGCCCTTCAGCCGGGACGACGGCACGCTCATCGGATTCGACGAAAACGCCGCCGTCCTCATCGATGCCCAGAACAACCCGCGCGGCACCCGCATCTTCGGGCCCGTCGCGCGAGAGCTTCGCGAGAGGAATTTCATGAAGATCGTCAGCCTGGCGCCCGAGGTTCTCTAGAGCCATGGCCCAGAAGATGAAGGTGAAGAAGGGCGACCTCGTCCAGATCCTGTCAGGCAAGGACCGCGGGAAGCAGGGGAGGGTCCTCGAGGCACGGCCTGGCGAGCGCCGGGTCATCGTCGAGAACCTGAACGTTGCGAAGCGACACACGCGCCCCAAGCCGATCAAGGACTCCTCGAGGATGGGCGGCACGCAAGTCATCCCGGGCGGGATCATGGAGAAGGCCGCTCCGGTTGCCGTCTCCAACGTGATGGTCGTCTGCCCCGTGTGCAGCACTCCGACGCGCGTCGGGATCCTCGAGAAGGAAGTGAAGGGCGAGATCCTCCGCGTCCGCGTCTGCAAGCGCGAAGGCTGCGGACAGGAGATCGACCGATGAGCACGACTGCATCCGCCAGCGCGCCGCCCGCATCCGAGACGTATGTCCCGCGCCTCAAGCAGCGCTACGAGGAGGAGATCCGGCCGCGGCTCAAGGACGAGCTCGGCCTCGACTCGGTCATGCAGGTGCCACGCGTGACCAAGATCACGCTCAACATGGGCGTCGGCGAGGCAAAGACGGACGCGAAGGCGCTCGACGCCGCGATCGACGAGCTCACGCTGATCGCCGGTCAGCGTGCGCAGATCCGGCGCGCGAAGAAGTCGATCGCGAGCTTCAAGCTCCGCGAAGGCATGCCCGTTGGCGCGAAGGTCACGCTGCGCGGCGCGCGCATGTACGAGTTCCTGGACCGGCTCACGAGCATCGCGCTGCCCCGCATCCGCGACTTCCGCGGCCTCGACCCGGGGGCGTTCGACGGGCGCGGGAACTACTCGATCGGGATCCGCGAGCAGATCATCTTCCCGGAGATCGACTACGACCAGGTCCCGGCAATCCGCGGTCTCGACGTCGCGATCACGACCTCGGCGGACACGGACGAGCACGGGTTGGCGCTCCTCGGCGCCTTCGGCTTGCCGTTCGCCGGAGAGAGAAGGGAAGAGTAAGTGGCCAAGAAGTCTCTCGTCGTCAAGCAGCAACAGAAGCCGAAGCACAAGGTGCGCGGCTACACGCGCTGTAACCGCTGCGGTCGCCCGCGCGCGGTGTTCAAGAAGTTCGGCTTGTGCCGGATCTGCCTGCGCGAGCTTGCGCACCAGGGCGCGGTGCCCGGCATGACGAAGTCCAGCTGGTAGGAGGAACGAAGGTGCTGACCGACCCGATCGCCGACATGCTCACCCGCATTCGCAACGCGAATCGCGCGCTCCACGAAAGCACGTCGATGCCGACCTCGCGCGTCAAGGAGGAGATCGCCCGCATCCTCAAGGACGAGGGCTACATCAAGGACTTCAAGGTCATCGAGACCACGGATGCCAAGGACCAGCCGTTGCCGTATCGCACGCTCGTCATCGAGCTCAAGTTCGCCAAGGACCGGCGGCGGGTTATCACCGACCTCAAGCGGGTCTCGAAGCCCGGACGCCGCGTGTACGCGCGGAAGGACCGCTTGCCTCGGGTCCTCGGCGGGCTCGGCACCGCGATCATGTCAACCTCGAGCGGGATCATCACGGGCCGCCAGGCCGCCGAACGCGGCGTGGGCGGCGAGGTGATCGCCTTCGTCTGGTAGGCGCTTCGCTTCGCGAACCCTCTAATGGAAGCCCATGAGTCGAATCGGTAAACAGCCAATCGAACTGCCCACAGGCGTCATGGTCGCGATCTCCCCCGGGCGCGTGCAGGTCAACGGGCCGCTCGGAGAGTTGAGCCAGGCCGTTCCCGCGCGCATGCAGGTCGAGAAGCAAGAAGACGTGATCGTCGTCACGCGACCCACCGAGCGAGGCCCGGACCGGGCCTTGCACGGCCTCACGAGGACGCTGATCGCGAACATGGTCGAGGGTGTCACGAAGGGCTTCGAGAAGGAGCTCGAGATCCAGGGTGTCGGCTATCGCGCCCAGCTCAAGGGCACTGACCTGGAGCTCGCGGTCGGCTTCTCGCATCCCGTGGTCGTCAAGCCTCGACCCGGCATCAGCTTCGACGTGCCCCAGCCGACGCAGATCATCGTCAAGGGGATCGACAAGCAAATGGTCGGCCAGACGGCCGCCGAGATCCGCAAGGTGCGCCCGCCCGAGCCGTACAAGGGCAAGGGCATCCGCTATCGCGACGAGCACGTTCGGAGGAAGGTCGGAAAGCGAGCATGACCGTCCTTACGAAACGAGAGGCCAGGCTGCGCCGCCACCGGCGCGTGCGCGCGAAGATCTCCGGCACCGCGGAGCGGCCGCGGCTCGCCGTCTTCCGCTCGAACCGGGGCATCTTCGCCCAGCTGATCGACGATTCGAGCGGCCGGACCGTCGCGTCGGCGAGCTGGACGGCGCTGGCTGCAGGCAAGGGATCGAAGGGCGGCGGGTCGAAGACCGATCAGGCACGCGAGGTCGGCAAGACACTCGCGGCCGAGGCGAAGAAGGCCGGTGTCGAGCGGTGCGTGTTCGACCGCGCCGGCTACCTGTTTCATGGACGCGTGAAGGCGCTTGCTGAGGGCGCGCGCGAAGGAGGACTCGAGTTTTGAGCACCAGGGAAGTTGCAGACTCACGCGAGCTCAAGGAGCGCGTGATCGAGATCAACCGTGTCGCGAAGGTCGTCAAGGGCGGCCGGCGCTTCTCGTTCACGGCGCTCGTCGTCATCGGCGACGAGATCGATCGTGTCGGGCTTGGCTACGGGAAGGCTCGCGAGGTCCCGCTCGCGATCTCGAAGGCGGTCGAGGACGCGAAGAAGAACCTCTTCACCGTGCCAAAGCACGGCCAGACGATCACGCACGAGATCCTCGGCCGGTTCGACGCGGCGCGGGTCGTGCTTCGCCCAGCGAGTGAGGGAACGGGCGTCATCGCCGGTGGCGGAGTCCGCGCCGTGCTCGAGCTCGCCGGCATTCGTGACGTGCTCGCGAAGAGCCTCGGCACGACGACCCCGATCAACATGACGCGCGCGACCGTCAACGGCCTGCAGCGTCTCGTTCGTCCCGAAGACGTCGCGCTGCTTCGCGGGAAGACGATCGCCGAGGTCCTTCCGTACAAGCCTCCCGTCGAGAAGCCCGAGGAGACCGCAGCCGAGGCCTCGACGGAGGAGCCGGTGGCCGAGCAGCCAGTGGCTGAGCAGACGGCGGCCGAGGAGACCGCCGAGGAGCCTGAGCCGGCGGCCGAGGAAACTACCGAGTGAGCGCCGTCAAGATCACGCAGGTGCGCAGCACCGTCGGCCAGTCCTACCGCCACGAGGGCACTCTCCGCGCGCTCGGGCTGGGGAAGATCGGGCGCACCGTGGAGCACGAGGACGGCCCCGAGCTCCGGGGCATGCTCCGTCACGTGAACCACCTCGTCTTGATCGAAGGGAAGGACGGCAAGGGTGGCTAGCGACCCCATCGCCGGAGAGCTGAATCTCTCCAATCTCAAGCCGGCGCAGGCCCGGAAGGACCGCAAGCGCATCGGTCGCGGGCTCGGCTCCGGTAAGGGGCGCTACTCGGGCCGCGGCATCAAGGGCCAGAAGTCGCGTGCCGGCTCGAACAAGATGCCGGCCGGGTTCGAGGGCGGGCAGATGCCCATCGACATGCGAATGGGGAAGCTGCGGGGCAACACGTCCGCCGACGCGATGCCGATCGGGCCGTTTCGAACGTACAGCCAGCCGGTGAACGTCGCCGAGCTCGAGCAGCGCTTCGAGGCCGGATCCGAGGTCACCCCTGAGACACTGAAGGCGGCCGGGCTCATCCGGAAGGTGTCCGTGGACGTGAAGGTGCTGGGCCAGGGTGAGCTGTCGACGAAGCTCGCGGTTTCCGCGCACGGGTTCTCGAAGTCGGCGGTGGCGAAGATCGAGGCGGCCGGCGGAACCGTCACGTGGCTGCGCGGCGAGCCGGTCGAGAAGAAGAAGAAGCGCCACAAGGCGGCCGTGCGCGTCGAGGAGGAAGTGGAGTCCTCGGAGGCGGAGGAAGCGGCAGCGGACGACTCTGAGGCGTCCGAAGCAGCGGCCGCGGGCGAGGACTCGGAGGCCGAGAGCTAGAGATGTTCTCCTGGCTCGCGAACGCATGGCGCGTGCCGGAGCTCCGTCGCCGCGTGCTCTTCACGGCGATGATCCTCGCGTTCTACCGACTCGGGTCGTGGATTCCCGCTCCCGGCGTGGATCCCAGCGCGATCGAGAACTTCTTCGGAGGTCAGGGCGCCACGGTCCTGGGGCTGCTCAACCTCTTCTCGGGCGGTGCGCTCTCCCAGTTCTCGTTGTTCGCGCTCGGGATCATGCCGTACGTCACCGCGTCGATCATCATCCAGCTCCTGACCGTGGTTATCCCTCGGCTCGCCGAGCTCCAGAAGGAAGGCGAGGCGGGGTACGCGAAGATCACCCAGTACACCCGCTACCTGACGGTCGTCCTCGCGGCGGCCCAGGCCACCGGCTACGCGTTCCTCTTCCGCGACCAGAACGTGCTGCAGGCGGGCACGGGAGAGATGGTGCTGATCGTCGTCACGCTCACGGCCGGGACGACGCTCCTCATGTGGATGGGCGAGCTGATCACGAAGCGCGGCGTGGGGAACGGGATCTCGATCCTGATCTTCGCCTCGATCCTGGTCGGAGCGCCGATCGGCATCGCGGCGTGGTGGAACGGCGGGCCGATGGAGAAGCTCTTCTACCCGCTCATCGCGGTCGGCATCTGCGCGGCTGTCGTCTTCGTGCAGGAGGGGCAGCGCCGCATCCCGATCCAGTACGCGAAGCGGATGGTGGGCCGGCGCATGACGACTGGCGGCTCGACCTACCTGCCGCTGCGCGTGAACATGGCCGGCGTCATCCCGATCATCTTCGCCGCCGCGATTCTCGCCTTCCCGCCGACGATGGCGCAGTACTTCCCCGCGACCCGGGACTTCGTCAACGAGTACTTCCAGCCGGGCGACTGGATCTACTTGCTCGTCGAGGGAATGATGATCGTCGTCTTCACGTACTTCTACACGGCCGTGCAGTTCAACCCGGTCGACCAGGCGGACAACCTCCGGCGCTACGGTGGCTACATCCCGGGTATTCGGCCGGGGCCGCCCACCGCCCAGTACCTCGACCGCGTCCTCTCACGGCTCACGCTGCCCGGCTCGCTCTACCTCGCCCTGGTGGCCGTGCTCCCGAGCCTCTTCATCGCCTACGGCGGCTTCTCGCAGGCGAGCGCCGGCGCGCTCGGTGGCACGTCGGTGCTGATCGCCGTCGGCGTCGCACTCGACACGATGCGCCAGATGGAGTCGCAGATGATGATGCGCTCCTACGAAGGCTTCCTCAAGTAGCGAGCGGAGCTTCATGCGCATTCTGATACTTGGCCCTCAAGGGAGCGGCAAGGGCACTCAGGCAAAGCGGCTTGCGGCCGCTCGAGCCGGTGTGCATGTCGCGACGGGCGACATCCTCCGGGCGGCTGTCGCCGAGGGAAGCGAGCTGGGACGACGGGTCGAGCCGATTCTCGAGAGCGGCGATCTCGTTCCGGACGGGCTGATGATCGACCTGATCCGCGAGAAGCTCGCCCACGAGGACGCGTACGTCCTCGACGGCTTTCCGCGCACGCTTCCACAGGCCGAGGCGCTCGACGCGATGCTCGCCGAGATCGGAAAGCCGCTCGACGCGGTGATCCTGCTCAGGGTCGACGACGACGTCGCGACGGCTCGCCTTCGAGCCCGCGCACTCGCCGAGGGACGCGCGGACGACTCGCCCGACGCGATCCGGACACGCCTGCGCCTGTACCACGAGCTCACCGAGCCCCTCGTCGGGCGCTACAGCGGAGACGGCCTGCTCGTCATAGTCGACGGTTCGGGGAGCGTCGAGAAGGTCGGTGCCGACATCGACGATGCGCTCGCGCAGGTAAGTGGGCGCACCAGATGATCATCCGCAAGAGCGAGCGCGAGATCGAGAAGATCGCGGCCGCGGGCTCGCTGGTCGCCGAGACGATCGCGCACGTGGGCTCGCTCATCGTCCCCGGAGTCACGACGGGTGAGCTGGACGATGCGGCAGGTCGCTTCATCCGCGACCACGGCGGTGTTCCGACCTCCGAGGGCTACAAAGGCGCCGGAGGTCGCGAATATCCGAGGGCGATCTGCATCTCCCCGAACGAGGTCGTCGTGCACGGGATCCCGGGTGCGTACGAGGTCGGCTTGGGCGACCTCGTCACCGTGGACGTCGGGGTGACGCTCGAGGGCTACATCGCGGACAGCGCGTACACCTTCGGCGTCGGAGAGATCGACGCCGAAGGGCAGCGGCTCATGGACGTCGCGCAGGACGCGCTTGCCGCCGGCATCGCACAGGCCCGGGCGGGCAACCGGGTCGGCGACATCTCCCGCGCCATCCAGACCGTCGTCGAGGACGCCGGGTTCTCCGTCGTCAGAAGCCTCGTCGGCCACGGCGTCGGGCGTTACTACCACGAGGATCCGCACATCCCGAACTTCGGCGAGCCCGGACGGGGCCCGCGTCTGTCCGAGGGAATGACGCTTGCGATCGAGCCCATGATCACTGCCGGAGGCTCGGACGTCGTCCTGGCCGACGACGGTTGGACGATCTCGACGGCCGACGGCGCGCTTGCCGTGCACTTCGAGCACACGGTCGCGATCACGTCGAACGGGCCACGCATCCTGACGCCGCGGGTCGGCGTACCGGCCGCTGGGGCGGCAGGGGAGCGAAGAGGCGGTGTGCTACGATAGCCGACCGCGGCGCAGCTGCATGCTGCGCTGTGCCACCTGAATCGAGCACGCGAGTTTGCGCGCGGGCTCTCCGCCTCCTCGGCCGCTAGAGCCGACCCGGGTGGAGGCTCCGAGCGCGAGAGGACGAGAGACACGAGGTCACTTGGCGGTCAAGGAAGAAAAGATCGAGGTCGAGGGAGAGGTAGTCGAGGCTCTTCCGAGCACGATGTTCCGCGTCCAGCTCGACTCTGGCCACGACGTGCTCGCCAAGATCTCGGGAAAGATGCGGAAGCACTACATCCGCATCTTGCCGGGCGATCGCGTCAAGGTGGAGCTCTCGCCGTACGACCTCACCCGCGGCCGCATCACCTTCAGACTCAAGTAGGGAGCAGATGAAAGTCCGTCCGTCAGTCAAGCCGATGTGTGAGCGCTGCCGCGTGATCAAGCGGCACGGCCGCACCATCGTCATCTGCTCGAACCCCCGTCACAAGCAGAGGCAGGGTTAGGCGTATGGCCAGAATCGCCGGTGTCAACCTCCCCACGCAGAAGCGGCTCGAGATCGGCCTGACGTACATCTTCGGTATCGGCAACTCGACCGCGCACAAGATCTGCCGCGACCTGGAGCTCGATCCGAACGAGAAGGTCCGCGACCTCACCGACGAGGAGGTCACGAAGCTCCGCAACTACATCGACTCGGATCTCGAGGTGGAAGGTGACCTGAGGCGCGATCGCGCCCAGGCGATCAAGCGCTTGCAGGAGATCGGCAGCTATCGCGGGGTTCGGCACCGCCGTGGCCTCCCCGTGCGCGGCCAGCGGACGAAGACCAACGCCCGTACGCGCAAGGGCCCGGCGAAGACGGTCGGGCGCAGCAAGAAGGCTGTCGCCAAGTAATGGCGCCCCCACGGAAGTCAGCTGCCCGCGGTCGCACCAGGCGCCGGGTCAAGAAGAACATCGCCATCGGGCAGGCGCACATCAAGACGTCGTTCAACAACACGATCGTCACGCTCACGGACCGCGAGGGCAACGTGATCGTCTGGGAGTCGGCCGGTTCCGCCGGCTTCAAGGGATCCCGCAAGTCCACGCCGTTCGCTGCGCAGGTGACCGCGGACAGCGCCGCCCGCAAGGGAATGGAGCACGGTCTGCAGAAGGTCGAGGTGTTCGTCAAGGGGCCAGGGTCCGGGCGCGAGACCGCGATCCGCTCGCTTCAGGCGGCGGGGCTCGAGATCCTCGGCGTCAAGGACGTCACGCCGCAGGCGCACAACGGCGTGCGGCTCCGGAAGCGGAGGCGTGTCTGATGGCCCGCGATCTCGGCCCGAAGTGCCGGCTCTGCAGGCGTGAGGGGATCAAGCTCTTCCTGAAGGGGGAGCGCTGCCTCACCGAGAAGTGCGCCGTCGAGCGCCGAAGCTACCCGCCGGGTGAGCACGGCCGCGGCCGCATCAAGCAGAGCGAGTACCTCCTGCAGCTCCGCGAGAAGCAGAAGGCGCGGCGCTACTACGGCCTCCTCGAGAAGCAGTTCCGCAACACGTACGAGAAGGCGACCCGCGGTCTCGGGGCACCGGGCGAGAACCTGCTCCGGATGCTCGAGACACGGCTCGACAACGTCGTCTACCGGCTCGGATTCGCCGGGTCGCGCGCGCAGGCACGGCAGCTCGTGCGCCACAACCACTTTCACGTCAACGGACGCCGCGTGAACATCCCGAGCTACGGGGTGCGTCCCGGCGACGTCATCAGCCTCAGGCCCGGCAGTCCCGTCGAGTCTCTCGTGCGGGACGCGACCGACCTCACCGCCTCCGTCGCGCCTTGGCTCCAGGCCGACCACGACGGTCTCACGGGCACCGTGCTCAAGTGGCCCGAGCGGGCCGAGATCGACGCGCCCGTGCAGGAGTCGCTCATCGTGGAGCTCTACTCGAAGTAGGCGGCGAGACGTCTCGCCCGTAGGGCAAGAACCGAGAACGAGAAAGGATTCAATTGGCTATTCGCACCAGTCTCATGGAGTTCCAGATCCCGAGGATCGTCCACGAGGAGACCGACGAGCATCGCGGTGTCTTCGCGATCGAGCCGCTCGACCGCGGCTTCGGGCACACCTTCGGGAACTCGCTTCGCCGCGTGCTCCTGTCGTCGCTCGAGGGCGCCGCGGTCACGGCCGTCAAGATCGAGGGCGTCGCGCACGAGTTCACGACGCTCCCGGGCGTGCGCGAGGACGTCACGGACATCATCCTCAACCTCAAGAACCTCATCGTCCGGTTGCACGGCGCCTCGCCCGAGATCGAGGTGTACATCGCCAAGAAGGGCGCAGGTGTGGTCAGCGCCTCCGACATCGAGGCGCCCGCCGACCTCGAGATCTTGAACCCGGAGCTCGAGATCGCCCACGTCTCCGACAAGGGCAAGCTCGAGATGACACTGACGATCGGCCGCGGCCGCGGCTACGTCCCGGCCGAGCTCAACCGCGGGCCGGAGACGACGATCGGTGTGATTCCGATCGACTCGATCTTCTCGCCCGTTCGCCGTGTTGCGTACGAGGTCGAGGCGGCTCGCGTCGGTCAGCGCACGGACTACGACAAGCTCGTCCTGGACGTCACGACGGACGGCTCGATCGACCCGCGTGACGCCATCGGGCAGGGCGCGGAGATCCTCATCCGCCAGCTCGCGATCTTCACCGACCTCGACCGCATCGAGGGCTTCGGCGAGGCGGCGCTCGAAGCCGCGGCGGAGGCTCCTGCGACGCACGGGATGGAGAACTTCCCGATCGAGGAGCTCGAGCTCGGTGTCCGCTCCTACAACTGCCTGAAGCGCGTCGGTATCGAGACCATCGGCGACCTGACCTCGAAGTCGGAGGGCGAGCTCGTCGCGATCCCGAACTTCGGTCGGAAGTCGATCGAGGAAGTGCGTTCCGCCCTCGCGTCCCATGGGCTCACGCTCAAGGGCGAGGAGCTGCTCGGGTAAGGACATGAGGCACGCACGATCCGGCAAGAAGCTCGGGCGGGACCCCGCCCACCGCAAGGCGCTCTACTCGAATCTCGCAGGCGCCTTGATCGAGCACGGCCGGATCGAGACGACCGAGGCGAAGGCGAAGGCCGTGAAGCCGTTCGCCGAGCGGATGATCACCCTGGGCAAGCGCGGCGACCTGCACGCGAGACGCACTGCGCTCGCCGCGCTTCGCTCGAACGACGTCGTCCATCGGTTGTTCGCGGACGTCGCGCCAAGGTTCGAGGACCGGGCGGGCGGGTACACGCGGATCGTGCGGATCGGCCCCCGCCAGGGCGACGCAGCAGAGATGGTCTACCTCGAGTTCGTCGACCACGAGCCCGCGGCGACGCCGCTGGCTCCCCGCCGCTCCCGGGCTCCCGAGGAAGCGGCCGCGCCCGCCGCCGCCGAGGCCTAGACCCGCACGTCCGGCAGTACGCTCCGAGCGTGCTCTTCCTGCTCGGGGTCTTCCTCGCCGTCTTCGTCCTTCCGTCGCCCTGGGGGCTCGTTGCAATCGGCGTCGGCGCAGCGCTCGACATCGCCGAGACCGGCGCCTTCTGGTGGTGGTCGCAGCGTCGCCAGGCCAGCGTCGGTGTCGAGACGCTGGTCGGTGTCGTGGGCGAGGCGATCTCGGATCTCTGGCCGGACGGACAGGTCCGGATCCGCGGTGAGATCTGGCGCGCTCGCTGCGGCGGTGGGTGCGACAGCGGCACGAAGGTCGTGGTCCGGTCGGTGGAGGGCCTCACGCTGGTCGTCGATCCCGCGTAGCTACATTCCGTTCATGGTGCGTGCCGCGCCCGTGCTCGGGCTCGTTGCTCTCCTCATGGCCGCTGCCGGCGGCGCGATGCCCGCGGCGTGGGAGACACGAGCGCCGCTGCCGCAGCCGAGGACCGAGGTCGCGGCTGCAGTGATCGCGGCGGAGATCGCCGTTGCCGGCGGATTCAACGCGGACGGCAGTCACTCCGCGCGGGTCGACGCGTATTCACCGACACTCGATCGCTGGCGGCGGCTCCCCGATCTGCCCGCTTCGGCGCATCACGCCATGGCGGTCGGGTACCAGGGCCGGTTGTACGTCCTCGGCGGGTACGGCCACGACGGGCGACCGCTGCGGACTGCGTTCGTGCTCCAGGCCGGGCGCTGGCGCGCGCTTCCGCGCCTGCCGTTCCCGCGGGCCGCAGCCGGAGCCGCAGTCCTCGGGAACCGCATCGTCGTCGCAGGCGGCGTCGCGCAGACGAGCGGCGCGAGACTGGCCCGGAACGCGCTCTCGTTCGACTTGCGGGCGAGGAGATGGTCGGTGATCACCGGGCCGACTCCGCGCGAGCACCTGGGCGTTACTGCTCTCTCGGGAACCGTCTACGCGGTCGCAGGCCGCACGTCCGGGCTGGACACGAACGTGACGCACTTCGAGTCGTACCGACCTGGTCAACGACGCTGGACGCGGTTGCCTCCGGTTCCCGAGCCGCGCGGCGGCACAGCTGCCGCCGCGGTCGCCGGTCGCATCGTCTCGGTGGGCGGCGAGGAGCCCGGTGGGACGATCCGAGAGGTCTTCGCGTACCGCGTCTCGTCGCGAGCATGGGGACGGCTCGACGACCTCCCTACACCTCGCCATGGCCTCGGTGTCGTGGCCTTTGGCGGTCGGGTGTACGTGATAGGGGGCGGCCCGGAGCCAGGTCTCACGGTCAGCGGGGCAAACGAGTCGCTCGCAGTCCTGCCGTAGGGGCGAGACATGTCTCGCCCCTACGGGTCCCAGGCCACGGGCAGCGAGGCCAGGCTGCGAAAGAGCGGGATCGGCCTCCAGTACAGGTCTTCCTCTGCGATGGCCAACCGCAGGTCCGGGAGCCGCGTGAAGAGCGTGCGGAGCGCGGTCTCCGTCTCGAGCCGGGCGAGAGGAGCTCCCAGGCAGTAGTGCGGGCCACGTCCGAATCCCACGTGCTTGCCTGCCTCCCGCCGGAGGTCGAGCGTGGCGGGATCGGGGAACTGCTCCGGGTCGCGGTTCGCCGACCCGACGACGGCGACGACGAGCTGGCCGCGCTCGATGCGCTGACCGCCGACGTCGACGTCGGCGGCGGCCCAGCGTGTGATCGTGCGCTCGACGGGGCTGTCGTAGCGAAGGAGCTCCTCGACAGCAGCGGGGATCACCGACATGTCGTCGCGCACGATGGCGAGCTGGTCGGGGTTCGAGAGCAACGCCAGCACGGCATTCGTGATGAGGCTCACGGTCGTCTCGTGCCCCGCGACGATGAGCAGGACGGCCATGCTGTACAGCTCGTTCTCACTCAGTCGGTCGCCGTGCTCCTCGGCCTGGACGAGCGCGCTCAGAAGGTCTTCGGTGGGCTTGGCGCGTCGCTCCGCGAACACGTCGTCCAGGTAGGCGACGAACTCGTCGATGTGCCGTAGGAACTGCTCACGCAGCTCCTCTGTCACCGGAGGCAGGACGAAGCTGTTCGACCACGTGCGGAATCGATCCTGGTGCTCGACCGGAATGCCCAGTAGCTCGGCGATGACGGTGATCGGGAGCGGGAAGGCGTAGTCGTCGACCACGTCCATTGCCCCGCGCTTCTCGACGCGATCGAGGAGCGCGTTCGCGATTCCCTCGATGCGGGGTCGAAGCCGTTCCACCATTCGTGGCGTGAATGCCTTCGTCACGAGCTGCCGTACGCGCCGGTGGTCGTCCCCGTCCATCCCCAGGAGGTTCGTGTTCACCCGCTCGTCGTTCGGGAGCGGACTTGCCGCCTCCAGCCGGCGAAGCTCGTCCTCGGTGAGCGCGAGCTTCGCGTCCAGCACGAAGCGTTTGCTGTCCGTGAGCACCGCAACGACGTCGTCGTAGCGCGTGACGAACCAGATCGGAGTCTCGCCGTCGAGCCCCGGCTGACAGAAGACCGGATCCCGCTCGCGCATCCGAGCGTACGTCTCGTGCGTCGCTGCGCGGAAGTCGCTCGAGTAGAGGTCGTACTTCTGCGACGTGGCCATGGAACCGCCCATGATGTCAGCTCGTGAAGCTCAAGCTGACGTTGGAATACGAGGGCACGGGGTTCCACGGCTGGGCGCGGCAGCCGAGCCTCCGGACGGTGGAAGGCGTTCTCCGAGATGCGCTGGACGTGGCCTTTCCCAGCTGGAGCGAGCTCGCGGTCGCGGGCCGCACCGACGCCGGAGTCCACGCGACCGGTCAGGTCGCGAGCGTCGCCGTCGACGGTGGCCCGCTGCCGCAATGGACCGCGGTCGCCCTCAACACCGCGCTTCCCGACGACGTCGCCGTCCTGGCAGCACAGGAGGAGGCGGACGACTTCCACGCGCGCTTCTCCGCGCGGGCGCGGTCGTATCGCTACCGGGTACTGGCAAGGGAGCGCTCGGCGGCGTTTGAGAGCAGGCGCGCACTCTGGTGGCCCCGCCCGGTCGACGTGGACGCGCTCTCTGCGGCCGCGGCACTCCTCGCGGGCGGGCACGACTTCCGCGCGTTCACCCCGACTGAGGCGCAGCGCGAGAGCTTCTCGAGAAACGTCTTCGCCGCGGGGTGGGAGCGTGAGGGCGACCGGCTCGACTTTACGATCACGGCGGACTCCTTCCTCCGGCACATGGTCCGGACGCTCGTCGGGACGATGCTCGAGCTTGGTGAGGGCGCGCCCGACGCGATGCGGACACTCCTCGACGGCAGGCCGCGCTCCGAGGCGGGCCTGACCGCACCGCCATGGGGCCTCTACCTCGAGCGAGTGGAGTACTGACGCGTGGCTACGATCGGCCCGTGAACCACGCGCCTCGCTTCCCCGTCGTCCTCTTCGACCTCGACGGCACGCTGATCGACTCCGGCCCGATGATCCTCGCCTCGATGCAGCACGCCGTTCGCTCCGTGACCGGGCGTGAGCTCGCGTACGAGGAGCTCGCGGCGACGGTCGGCGGCCAGGGGCTTGTCGCCCAGATGGAGGCTCTCGACCCGGACCGGGTGGACGAGCTCGTCGAGGCGTACCGCGAGCACAACGACCCGTTGCACGAGACCCTGGAGGCGTTCGCCGGGATGATCGAGGTCGTCCCGCAGCTCAGGGCGGACGGCCGCCGGCTCGGGATCGTGACTGCGAAGCGCCACCGGACGGTCGCGCTTGCGATCGAGCGCTTCCCGTGGCTCGAGGCGCAATTCGAAGTCGTCGTCACCAACGAGGACACGACACGGCACAAGCCCGACCCCGCTCCGGTCTTCGCTGCGCTTGAGCGTCTCGAGGCCGAGCCCGCTTCGGCGGCCTATGTCGGCGACTCGCCGTTCGACATCGACGCGGCCAAGGCCGCGGGCGTGTTTGCCGTGGCCGTGGGCTGGGGCGGGATCCACGCCGACGATGCCCTCGCGAGCCACGGTCCCGACGCCTTCGTGCACTCCCCGGCCGAGCTTCTGGATGTCCTCTAGGACGCGCACGCCCCCGCGGCAGGCATCGAAGCGCGCCGCCGAGCTCTGCGACACGTTGAACGCAGCGTCGACGGCGTACTACGTCGGCGAGGAGCCGATCATGTCGGACGCCGAGTTCGACCGGCTCTACGACGAGCTCGTCGCTCTCGAGGAGGAGCATCCGTCGCTCGTCGTGCCCGAGTCCCCGACGCAGCGCGTCGGGGCGACTCCTTCGGAGCGATTCCAGAAGGTGCAGCACCTGGCTCCGATGGGCTCACTGGACAAGGTGACTGACGAGGCGACGCTGACGAAGTTCGGGGACGACGTACGCAAGCGACTGGGGACCGATGAGCCGGTCGCCTACGTGGTGGAGCCCAAGATCGACGGTCTCGCGGTGTCCCTCCTGTACGAGGGCGGTCGCTACGTGCGCGGCGCGACCCGCGGGGACGGAGAGCGGGGAGAGGACATCACGCCCAACCTGCGCACGATCCGGGCGATCCCGCTTGCGACGACGGCCCAGGCCGGCACGACGCCCGACGTGCTCGAGGTCAGAGGCGAGGTGTACATGCCGCTCTCCGGTTTCAGGGCGTTCACGGAGCAACAGGCCGCGGAGGGAAAGCGTGCGGCTCCCAATCCGCGCAACGCCGCGGCCGGGTCGGTCCGCCAGCTCGATCCCGCGATCACGGCAAGCCGCCCGCTCTCGATCTGGATCTACGGCGTCGGTCAGGCCGACGGCGTGGAGCTCGAGAGCCAGTGGGAGATCCTCCAGTGGCTGCGCGCTCGCGGTTTCCGTACGAACCCGCACGCCGAGCGCGTCGAGTCGATCGCGGAGGTCGCCCAGGCCGCCGGCGACTGGGAGTCCCGACGAGCGCAACTCGATTACGAGATCGACGGGATCGTGATCAAGGTCGACTCCCTCGACCAGCAACGGCGGCTTGGCGCGCTTCACGGTCGACCCCGCTGGGCGCGCGCCTTCAAATGGGCCCCGATGGCGGCGCAGACGAAGCTCGAGCGGATCCGCATCCGCGTCGGACGTACCGGAGCGCTCAATCCCTGGGGGCAGCTCGAGCCGGTCCAGGTGGGCGGTGTGACGGTCTCGAACGCGACCCTCCACAACGAGGAGGACATCAACCGCAAGGACATCCGGGAGGGCGACACGGTGATCGTGCAGCGTGCCGGCGACGTGATCCCGCAGGTCGTCGGGCCGGTGCTCCCACACCCACGCGGCACGAAGCCGTTCCGGATGCCGAAGCGCTGTCCCCTCTGCGACGCGGAGATCGTCAAGCCGGAGGGCGAGGTCATGCACCGCTGCCCGAACCGCGCCTGTCCGTCGCGCGGGCTCGAGACGTTGAATCACTGGGTCATGGCGGCAATGGACATCGAGGGCGTGGGGGAGCAGTTCGTACGGCGGCTCTGGGACGAGGGGCTCCTGCGTTCGATGCCCGACCTGTACCGCCTGACGGCAGAGCAGCTCGCAGAGCTCGACGGTTACGGTGAGATCTCGTCGCAGAAGGCGATCGACGCGATCCAGGCCTCGAAGGCGCAGCCGTTCTCGCGGGTGCTGCTCGGGCTCAACATCCCGAAGACCGGGTGGGTCATGGCCCGCAATCTCGCTCGCCACTTCGAGACCGTCGACGCGCTGATGGCCGCGACGCAGGAGCAGCTCGAGGAGGTCGACGGCATCGGCCCCGATCGTGCCGAGCTCGTCGCGGAGTGGTTCGCCGACGAGGAGAACCGGCGGCTCGTCGAGGAGCTCCGCTCGCTCGGCCTGCAGATGGCTGCAGGAGAGGCCGAGCGGCCTGTCGAGGGCCCGCTCAGCGGGAGGCAGTACGTGATCACCGGCACGCTCGAGCGCCAGTCGCGCGAGGAGGCGAAGGCGGCGCTCGAGGCGCTCGGCGCGAAGGTCTCGGAGTCCGTCTCGGGGAAGACGACAGGCGTCGTTGTCGGCGAGAGCCCGGGGTCGAAGCTCGCGAAAGCGCAGAAGCTCGGGGTGCAGATCCTGTCGGAGGAGGACCTGCGCGAGCTGCTACGAGCGCGCTAGCACGGTCACGAAGCGATCCTGCGCCGCGCGCGCGGACCAGAACGACACCGGTGAGCCGTTCTGGATGATCGCGAAGGCGTAGCGCCGACCGACGAACCCTGCGAGCGAGCACGCCAACGAGGTCGTCCCCGTCTTCGCGACGACTCGCCGCCGCGTGGGCGGCGTGCCGAGCCTGTTCTCGAGGGTCCCCGAGATGCCGGCCACCGGAAGAGAGGACACGAACGCGCCGCGGATCGACGGGTCGGCCGCCGCCGCCCTCAGCATTGCGACCAGCGTTCCCGCGGTGACTCGATCGAGCCTCGAAAGGCCGGATCCGTCGGCGACGCGCATGCCGTCGGTGGGCACACCGGATTCCTCGAGCGCTCGACGCACGACCCGCGCTCCCGCGCGCGTCGACCCGCTCGCGGTCACCGCTGCCCCGAGCTCCTTGAGCAGCATCTCGGCGACGAAGTTGTCGCTCTCGCGGTTCATGTGCTGGACGATCACGCTGAGCTTCGCCGAGTGGTCGACGGCCAGCACGAAGGTCATACGAGGCGCCCGGCCCGTTCTCGGTGCGGCGGCGACCGTGACGCCCCGGCGACCGAGCGCAGCGGTCAGCGCGCCCGCGGCAGTCGACGCGGAGCTGTTCGCTCCGGGGACCGGCACGCCGTTCACGACCAGCGCGGAGAGAGGTGGCGACTCGATGCCGAGGAAGGACGGCTTCCAGCCCGGCGCCGCTCGGCGCGCGTCGAAGTGGCGCTCGTCTGCGACGACTCCACCGGTCACGCTCCGGATGCCTGCCGCCTTGAGATCGCGTGCCAGACGGCCTACGTCCGCCACGGCGAGCGTCGGGTCGCCGTGGCCGACCAGGTAGAGATCGCCGCGCCATTCGCTCTTCACGAGCGTGCCCGAGCCGAGCACCTCGGTGTGGAAGCGAAAGCTAGGGCCGAGCTCACGCAGCGCGGCGAAGGCCACGGGCAGCTTCTCGGCCGATGCCGGAATCAGTGGCATCGCGCCGTTGTGCTGGAAGATCACCTGCCCGGTCCGAAGGTCGACGGCCAGGGCACCGGTCTGCCGCGGATCGACGTAGGGTGACGCCAGGGCCCGCGTCAGGGCCCGTTCGAGACCGGCTGTGTCGCTACGGGCAGTCGAAGAGCCGACGAGCGCCGCCGCGACGACGGCCAGCATGGCGGCAAGCGTTGCCGCGATTCGAGAGAGATCCACCACAAGAACCTTAGGCAGAGTCGCGGCCGGAGCCGGCTAGCGAAAGACCGTGATCGTGACGGTTCGGCGGCCCCACTTGCGGGCAGCCGCGTGGCTCGGCATCCAGAGGTCGATGATCCGCCCCTTGATCGCCGTACCCACGTCGGCCGCGATGCTCGGCCCGTAGCCCGGAACGTGCAGGCGCGTGCCGAGAGGAATCAGCTTCGGATCGACGGCGACCACGCCGACGCGCACGGGAATGCCGAGCGCCGTACGCCCGGGCAGGTGATACGCGACGGCGTCCACCCGGAGCCGGTACCTCGTCCGGATCGGCGCCTGAGCGGTCGTTGACGCAGGGCTCGCCGACCTCGCGTCGAGGGTGATCGAGTCGAACGCAGGCCCGCTTGCCGGCAGGGCTCCGGCCACGACGACTCCGACGAGAACCGCGAGCTTTGCCGGTCTTCGTCCTAGCCTTGCCAACCGCCCCGTCGCCGGTACTCCCTTGTGCTGTCCGCTCCGCACGAAGGGGCGACCCTAACACAGATCACCCCTTTGTGACATTGAGGAACATGCCTATTTCCAGTGATTTTGGCTCTGTTACTTGTTGCAGGCGTCCGGCGGGGCTGGTAGGGTCTCCGACTTGTGACGGGCAGGGCCGCCACCGGCGGACCTGTTCGGGGTCGAACCTGTGGGCGTTCGACCGCCGGATGGGCGCCGATAGTCCCCGTTCTCGTGGTGTTGACCGCGGCGCTGCTGCTTGCCGTGGGACCGGCTTCCGCGCAGACGGTGAGCTCGAAGCGCGAGCAGGCACAACAGATCCTCGCGGAGGTCCAGCAGCTGGACATGGACCTTGCGGCGACCATCGAGTCCTGGAACTACGCCAACATCGAGCTCAACCGAATCGACACCGATCTCGCGTCGAACGCGCGTCATCTCGTCGCCGCCAGGAAGAGCCTCGGGGTCGCCCAGACGCGGATCGAGCAACGCCTCCGCGAGCTCTACGTGAACGGCAGCGGCGACTCCACGCTCGAAGTGCTGCTCGGCGCGAGCAGCCTCGACGACATGATCTCGCGGCTCGACGCCATTGAGCGCGTATCGAAACAGGACACACGCGTGCTCGCCGCGGTCAAGAAGTACAAGCGCGAGGTCGAGACCCGGCGCAAGAATCTGCAACGGGCACGCAGTGACCAGGCGCGCATCGTCGCGGAGCGAGCGGCGCAGAAGGGCTCGATCGAAGCGCGCCTTGCAGAGCGCGCGCAGATGCTCGCGTCGGTCAAGGACGAGATCGCCCGGCTCCAGGCTGAGGAGCGTGCACAGCAGGCGCAACTCGCCGCCGAGGCCAGGGCGCGGCTCGCGGCAGCACAGGCCGCAACGCTCGTTGCACAGGACGACTCGTACGACTACACGGTCGACGACCCCGTCATCGCCGTCGCGCCACCACCGGACGGGAGCCTGGCATCGCAAGTGGTCTCGATCGCGATGCAGTACCTCGGCGTGCCGTACGTCTGGGGCGGATCGAGCCCGTCGCAGGGCTTCGACTGCTCGGGGTTCGTGGCGTACGTCTACGCGCAGATCGGCATCTACCTCCCGCACCACGCGGCGTCGCAGTACAACTACGGAGTTCCCGTCTCGCGTGACGACCTGGCTGCGGGCGACCTCGTCTTCTTCAACGGCCTCGGCCACATGGGGATGTACATCGGCGGCGGTCAGTTCATCCACGCGCCGCACACGGGCGACGTGGTGAAGATCTCGAGCCTGTACGACAGCTGGTACGCCGCGACCTGGGTCGGGGCTCGCAGAGTTCTCTAGGCCGGGCTCTCTCAGCCGGCGAGCTCGTGGTCGACCCCTGCCTCCGCCTCGCGTGGAGCCGCGTACAGCGCGTCGATCTCGTCCTGGAAGTGCTCGATGATCGCCCGCCGTCTGAGCTTGAGCGTGGGAGTGACCTCGCCGTGCTCCATCGTGAAGTCGCGCGGGAGGATCTCGAAGCGCTTCAGCTGCTCGTAGCGTGACCGCTCGCGGTTCACGTCGTCGACGACGCTCTGGACGAGCTCTTTCACCGGCTCGGCCGACGCGAGGCTGCCGAGATCGCCGTCGAGCCCGTGTTCGGCGGCCCAACGAGCGATCTCGGGCTCGTCGAGCGTGATGAGGGCGGCGACGTACGGTCGCCGGTCACCGACGACGAGAGCCTGCGAGACGTACTTCGAGGTCTTGAGATCGTTCTCGATGTTCTGGGGCGCGACGTTCTTGCCACCCGCGGTGACGAGGATGTCCTTCTTCCGGTCGGTGATCCGGAGAAAGCCGTCCTCGTCGAGCTCGCCGATGTCGCCGGTCTTGAGCCAGCCGTCCGGCCCGAGCACCGCTGCTGTCGCCTCGGGATCCTTGTAGTACCCCTGGAACACCGTCTCGCTGCGGATCTCGATCTCGCCGTCGTCTGCGATCCTGACCTCGAACCCGGGCAGCGGCTGCCCCACCGTGCCGAAGCGGTAGCTGTCGGGGCGGTTGGTACTACAGGCGGTCGTGCACTCGGTGAGGCCGTAGCCCTCCGAGATGCGGAGCCCGACGGCGTCGAAGAACTCCATGACCTCCGTGGCCAGCGGGGCACCGCCCGAGCCGGGCATGCGAAGGCGTCCGCCGAACGGCTCGCGGACCTTGCTGAAGACGAGCCGGTCGGCGAGGCGGTGTTTCGCTCGGAGCCCCGCGGGAACGGCCTTTCCGTCGCTCCGCAGGCGGCTGACCTCGCGGCCGATCGGGAGCGCCCAGTTGATGAGGCGCCTCTTCGTACCGGTGGCTGCGTCGAAGCGGGACAGGACGGCCGAGTGGACTTTCTCGTAGACGCGCGGAACACTCGGCAGCAGCGTCGGGCGAACCTGGGGAAGTGCCTCTGCGACACGCAGCGGGTCAGCGAGGAACGCGATGGTGAAGCCGACGTGCGCGCCCAGGAGAAGCATCAACCTCCCGTAGTTGTGAGCGAGCGGGAGGTAGAGCAGCATGACGTCGTCCTCGAGGTAGTAGCTCTCCTCCATCCGGTCGACGACGCTCGCCATCTCGTAGTAGTTCCGGTTCCTCAGCATGCAGCCCTTCGGGGGGCCCGTCGTGCCGGACGTGTAGATGATCGTGTAGAGGTCTTCATCCTCGATCGCGGCCGACGCGTCGTCGAGCGCGGTCGGGTTCGCGGCCGCGAAGTCACGCCCGTGCGCCGCGAGCCCGTCGAGGTCGTGGAATGTGAGCACGTGCTGCAGGGATGGAAGCTCTTCCGAGATCGCCTCCACCTTGGCCAGCTGCTCCGCGTCCTCGCAGACGATCGCGACCGCTTCCGAGTGCGCGAGCACGTAGCCGACGTCGTGGGGCGCGCTCGACGCGTACACGGGAACTCCGACTGCCCCGATGCTTGCGAGCGCGAAGTCGACAAGAGCCCAGTCGAGGTTGTTGCGCGCGAGCAGCGCGACGTTGTCACCCTTGCGCAGGCCTCTGGCGAGGAAGCCGTTCGCGTACGCACGAACGCGTTCGTCCGCCTCTGCCCACGACACTTGTCGCCAGCCGTCCTCCGACTCGACGAGGTATGCGGGGCCGCGCCGGGCAGCAGCGACAGCGGTTCGCCAGAGGTGTGCAATCGTCCGGCGCTTCGTACCCGCGCCGACTTTCGGTGCCGCGGAAGCCGTTTCGGTCACTACGAAAGAGCTTACTCGGGCGGAAGGTGTTCGAAGGTATTTCGCGAAACCGACTGGTCCGCCTACAGTTCTCCTGGCAAATGCGCACATCCTGGAACGGATCACTCAGCTTCGGTCTCGTCTCGATCCCGGTCGGGCTCGCCCCGGCGACCAAGCCTGCTGCGCGGCAGTCGGACGTCTCGTTCCGACTGCTTCACCGAGAGTGCGGGACGCCGATCAAGCAGAAGCGGTGGTGCCCCACGCACGATCGCGAGGTCACCCAGGACGAGATCGTCCGGGGCTTCGAGGTCGCGAAGGGGCAGTTCCTGATGGTCGAGGACGCCGATCTCGAGGCGCTCGAGCGCCATGACGACTCGCGCTCGATCGAGATCACCCGATTCGTGGAGGGCGCGTCGGTCGACCCGATCTTCTTCGACCGCACCTATTTCCTCGTCCCCGACTCGGGCGCCGGACCGCGACGACCGTACGCTCTCTTGCTCGAGGCGATGAAGCAGACGGGGACGGCGGGTCTCGGGCGGTTCGTCCGCTCCGGCCGCGAGAGCCTCTGCCTCGTCAGGGCTCAGGGCGACGCGCTCGTTCTCGAGACGCTTTTCCTCGTGGAGGACGTCCACTCCCAGGTTGAGATCGCGGAAGCGGTCGAGAGCGTCGACGTCAAGGAGCCCGAGCTCGAGCTCGCACGTCAGATCATCGACAGCCTGTCTGGAGAGTTCGAGCCGTCAGCACTCACGAGCGAGTACCGCCGCGATCTGCGTGCGCTCCTCGAGGCCAAGGCCCAGGGCGAGGAGATCACGATGCCCGAGCCGGAGGCCGCCGACGCGCCCGTGATCGATCTGATGGAGGCGCTCAAGGCGAGCGTCGCCGCGGCGAAGGGCGGAGACGAGAAGAAGCCCGCCGCAAAGCGCAAGGCCGGTGCGCGCTCGAAGGCGCGCTCCCGCGCGAGCTGAGCCTTCTCGCAGGTGGCGCCTAGCTGCGGTGCCTAGCTGCTGGGCGCGGAGGCGGCCGAACCGACGGCCTCGAGCGATGCCTGGAAGAGCGTCTTGTCGATCTTGCCGTGGTAGATCGGCACGCCTTCCTCGAGACAGATGCGAATGACTTCGTCGCGATCGATCCCCATCTCCTTGGCGAGCTCGTCGGGCGTCAGGTGGTTGGCCATCGACTCCTCCTATCGCGATACGCAGGGCACAAAAAAGCGCACAAAAAATGCCCGGGGCGCATGTTGCGCAGTCGGGCATGGACTAGCTCCTTTGCTCGGACGGGTCAAAGGGCCCGCTCCGCAAGAACATCCATCGGCCCTCAGCATACTCCGGCCCCGCCGGCTTGCGCAACGACCTAGATGAGCACCTCTAGTGCTCGTGTGGCACGGCGAGCTGGCCGGGCTCGGTCGTGCGGATGACACGCCACGAGTCCCACGTGATCTTGAGTATCACGACCGTGATGAGGAGGCCGATCACCGGGTCGGCGAGCTCGAAGCCCAGTGCCACGGCGGCCGCGCTGGCGACGACGCCGAGCGAGACGAAGCCGTCGACCCGCGCGTGGTTTCCGTCTGCGACGAGGGCTGGGCTCGAAAGCCTGCGCCCTGCACGCAACCGGACCTGCGCGGCGATCTCGTTGCCCGCGAACCCGACGAGACCTGCGAGCGCGAGCGCCCAGAGATGTGAGAGCTCCTCGGGATCGATGAGCCGCCGGATCGACTCGTACGCTGCGACACAGGCCGAGATGAAGATCGCCGCGACGACGATGAGACCGGCGAGCTTCTCGCCGCGGGCCGAGCGGAGGTAGAACGCGATCCCGATCGGAACGGCCGTGAGCGCGTCCCCGACGTTGTGGATCAAGTCCGCGAGCAGCGCCACCGACGCCGTGGCGAGAAAGATCGCGGCCTGGACGAGCGCAGTGAGGCCGAGCACGCCGAGGCTCCGGAGGACCGCCCTGATCCCTTCTCGGGAACGGAGGATCGAGCGGTCGACGAGGCCATGCGAGTGGCCATGCCCCTCGTGGTCGTGGTCGTGATTCGAGTGGCTGGTCACTGATGGAGAAATCGGGGTGCCCAGATTCGAACTGGGGACCTCTCCGACCCGAACGGAGCGCGCTACCAGGCTGCGCCACACCCCGAGGCGGCACAGGGTAGCGACTCGCCCCAGAGCCGGGGGCGCGCACGAGGTCGCATCACCGCTGCGCTCCGGACTATCCTCGTCGGAGGTGCTCCGCGCCGTTCTCTTCGACGTCGACTTCACGCTCTTCCGGCCCGGGCCCGAGCTCGGCCCGGAGGGATACCGCAGGGTCGGCGAGCGGCACGGTCTGACTCTCGAGCCGGATCGCTACGACGGGGCGCGGGCGGCCGCGATCGAGGAGCTCCAGCGCGATCACGATCTCGTGCACGACGAGGAGGTCTGGATCGCGTTCACCGAGCACATCGTCGTCGGAATGGGCGGCGACGCGGGCGGCGCCCGCGCGTGTGCGGTCGACATGGTGCGAGAGTGGGAGCGGCACGAGAACTTCTCGCTGTACGAGGACGCGCTGCCCGTGCTCGACGAGCTCAGGCGTCACGGCCTCAAGCTCGGGCTCATCTCGAACGGCCAGCGCGATCTGGACGAGTTCGCGAGCCACCATGCACTCGACGTCGACGCGATCGTCGGCTCCAAGGCCCATGGGCGGACGAAGCCCCACCCCTCGATCTTCGTGGCCGCTCTCGAGGCTCTCGACGTGGCCGCCGAGCAGGCGGCGATGGTCGGAGACTCCTACGAGGACGACGTCGAGGGTGCGCGCGCACTCGGCATCCGGGCGATCCTCCTCGACCGTGACGGCCGTCAGCCGGAGGCAGAGGACCGGATCGACACCCTCTTCGCGCTTCCTGCCGCTCTCGGCCTCGCGCGCTAGCTAGAGCCCGAGCTCGCGTCGCCAGGCGTCCGTGTGCTCGCCCGGCTCGGGAGGTGGGTCGACGGGTGTCTGTGACGTGCCGAACTCAGCGGAGGCCTCCGCGAGCGTCGAGACCGGGCCGACGCACACGTCCTCGCCGTCGAAGAGCGCGAGCCACTCGGCGAGCGACCTTGTCGCGAACATGGCACTCAACTCCTCGGCGAGCTGCACTTGGTCCTCCTCGTACTGGCGACCTGCGAGCTCCGGCCTGCCTACGAGCTCGCACAGGCGCGAGAAGAACTTCGGCTCGAGGGCCCCGACCGTGAGTTGTCGTCCGTCGGCGGTTGCGTAGATCCGGTAGCTGGCGAGCCCTCCGGTCAGCATGCGCGGTACGGGCTCGCCGCCGACCCGATGGGCGACGAGGTCGTGCGAGGCGTGCGTCATCGAGACGACGATGCGTGCACCAGTTCCCGTGCGCTCCCGCTCCAGCAGCGCCGCGAGCACGCGCGTCACGGCGCCGAGGGCGCCGGCCGCCAGGTCTGCGATCTGAACCGGAGGAAGGGACGGAGCCGTGTCCGCGAGCGCGCCCGCCCAGCCGAGGTAGTTGACGTCATGGCCTGCGGTCGCGGAGTGAGGCACGCCGAGACCGAAGCCCGTGATCGAGCAGTAGACGGTCCTTTCTGGAACGTCGCCGGGGCCGATCCCGAGGCGGTCGGCCACGCCCGGCCGGAACCCCTCGAGGACGACGTCTGCCCGCGCTGCCAGAGCCCGCGCGAAGGCCAGCGTCGGCCTTCAGGTCGCAGACGACGGACTCGGTTCCCGCGCGGAGCGCCGCGTCCCAGGCGGCTGCGGTAGCGCGCATGGGATCGCCCTCTGGCGGCTCGACTCGCACGACGCGCGCGCCGAGGCGCAGGAGCTCCCGGCTCGCGTAGGCGCCCGGCAGGTAGCGCGTGAAGTCGACGATCAGTGTCCCCGCGAGCGGTTGCCCAGGTTGCCGAGCGCCTTGCACCGGCGCGGACCCTACCTCTATCCTCGGCCGGTTGACTGACCGTTCAATCGCCACCGACAAGCGCAAGCTGCTGCTCGACTCGGCCGTCCGGGTCTTCGCACGCGGCGGCTACCACGGGTCGAGGGTCGGCGACATCGCCGAGGAGGCGGGCGTCGCTCACGGCCTCCTCTACCACTACTTCGCCTCGAAGGAAGAGGTTCTGCAGACGATCTTCCGCGAGAACTGGGGCGAGCTCATCGAGCGCTTCCGCGCCGTCGAGCTCGCGGACGAGCCGGCCGCCGAGAAGCTCGAAGGGATCGCGAAGATCCTCCTCCGCACCTGGCGTAACGATCCCGACCTCGTCACGGTCATGGTCCGCGACGTCGCGCGCAGCGAGCACCTCCAGGCGCAGGTGCTCGAGGTGCGGGAGGCGTTCGCGATCGTGGAGCGCGTGATCGAGCAGGGCCAGGCGGAGGGCTCCTTCCGGGCGGACGTCGACGCGCGGTTCGCTGCCTGGATCGTGTACGGAGGGCTCGAAGAGGTCTTGACAGGCTGGGTGCTCGGAGGCCTGCCGGACGGCGAAGACGACGTCGCGAGAGCCGAGCGTACGGCGATAGACCTTGCCCTCGCCGGTCTCTCGACGTCTCGGGACTGAACGTACGGCGCGTCGCCGTGGGTCGGAACAATTGCCTCGCCGCACCCGTCACTCTTGTGTGTCGCGCGACGAAGTCGTAGGGTCCTGACGCGGCCTCGGGCCGTGGGGGGCCTTCACAGGGAGGGGGCTACAGTGTTCGAGCCAAAGTCACAGAAGCGGACCCGTCGTCGGGTTGCGCTTTCAGCGTTCGTCGCGGTCGCTGTACTTGCCGTTGCGCCGCTCGGTGGCGCGCCAGCGGCGTCGCCGCCGTACATGAGTGACTCGGTACGCACGTGGAACGCGCACGCGCTGGCTGCGATCTACAACGCTACGAACGCAGCTGTTCCCGGAGCGGGGCAGACGCCGCCCGTCGGCGCGCAGCACATGGCGATGACGCAGCTCGCTGTCTACGACGCCGTCAACTCGATCCACGGCGGGTACAAGCCGTACCTCGAGGGCCTGCCGTCGGCAGCCCCCGGGAGCTCGCTCGACGCCGCCGTCGCGACGGCGGCTCACGACGTGCTCGACGGGCTCGGGATCGCTCCCGTTCCGCCGCTACCGCACGTCGTCCGCGACCGTCTCGACATGCTCCACGCGAACGCTCTCGCGGCCATTCCGGATGGAGCCGGCGAAGACCGGCGGGATCGCCGCAGGCGCCGCTGCAGCAGCGGCGATGCTGGCGGAGCGAACCGGTGACGGCCGGTACGTGCCGGATCTCGTTCACGGAAGGACTGGGCCCGGGCGAGTGGCGGCCGACGGGTGGGGTCAACGACCCGTTCGCCTGGGTGCGGAACGTCGACCCGTTCACGCTCATGAGCGCGTCGCAGTTCCGGACGAAAGGGCCGCACGACCTGAAGAGCAAGGCGTATGCGAAGGAGTACGACGAAGTCAAGGCGTACGGCTCACTGACGAACAGCAGCCGGTCCCAGGAGCAGACCGACCTCGCGCTCTTCTACACGGCGAACCCGTTCGAGATGTTCAACCGCGCATTCCGCGGCGTCACCGCGGCCGAGGGGCTCGGGCTCGTGGACGAGGCCCGGTTCTTCGCCCAGGTGAACGTGTCCGGAGCGGATGCCGCGATCAACTGCTGGGACGACAAGGAGCACTGGCACTTCTGGCGTCCGATCACCGCGATCCGGAACGGTGACGACGACACCAACCCGCGTACGGTCGGAGATCCCGCATGGACGCCGCTCGTCGCGACACCGCCGTATCCGGACCACCCGTCCGGCTACAACTGTGGCACCGGCGCGTTCATGAACACCGCCGCCCTGTTCCTCGGCAAGAAGGCCGATCTCCACGTCACCAACCTCGCTCTTGGCGTGACGCGAGACTACGACCGGTTCCTGGATGTTCCGAAGGACACGATCGACGCCCGCGTGTGGCTGGGCATCCACTTCCGCGCTCCTGACGTCCAGGGCGCAAAGCTCGGCAAGGACGTCGCCCGCTGGGTCGACAAGCACTACTTCAAGAAAGCGAAGTAGCGAGACGATCATCGCCTGGACGGGCCGTCTCGGCGGCCCGTCCAGGCTCACGCGTCTAGGCTGGGCGCATGAAGGTCTTCAACCTCAACGGCGACGAGTGGGATCGCACCGAGGATCGACCCGGGCTGGCGGAGCAAGGACGCCTGGGTCGGCGCCCGCATCGGCGCCGAGCTGATCGGCGGGAGCATGTACGAGCTCGAGCCCGGCGACCGGCTGTGGCCGTACCACACCCACCACGCGAACGAGGAGTGGCTCGTCGTCGTGCGAGGTCA
Organism: uncultured Actinomycetes bacterium; assembly: GCA_963736295.1. Classification (GTDB taxonomy): domain Bacteria; phylum Actinomycetota; class Thermoleophilia; order Gaiellales; family Gaiellaceae; genus GMQP-bins7. Next base: position 914,251 of record CAVTOH010000004.1, on the reverse strand, counting down.
GCCGACGCTGCGGACGCCCGAGGGCGACCACGAGCTGAAGGAGGGCGACGTCGTTGCGTTTCCGCGCGGACAGGATGGCGCCCACCAGGTCACGAACCGAACCGACGCGCCGATCCGGGTGCTGATGCTCTCGACACTCATCGCCCCGGACGTAGTCGAGTACCTGGACAGCGGCAAGGTCGGCGCGCGAAGTGTCGCGGGAGAGCGGATCCTCCTGAGCCGCCCGGGGCCGATGCTCGACTACTGGGACGGCGAGGACTAGCGAGCTAGCGGAATGCGTTCTCGCCGGTCAGCGCTTGGCCGACGACGAGCGTGTGGATTTCGTGAGTCCCCTCGTACGTGAGCACGGACTCGAGGTTGTTCACGTGACGGATCACCGGGTACTCGAGCGTGACGCCGTTCGCACCCAGGATCGTGCGGGCGCTGCGCGCGACCTCGATCGCGCCGCGGACGTTCCCCATCTTCCCGAGGCTCACGTGCTCGGGGCGGAGGGTGCCGCCATCCTTCATGCGTCCGAGGTGGAGCGCGACGAGCGAGGCTCGATTGATCTCGAGCGCCATCTCGGCGAGCTTCTCCTGCGTCAGCTGGTACGCGGAGATCGGCTTTCCGAAGACGATGCGCTCCTTCGCATAGTCGAGGGCGCACTCGAAGCAGGCGCGCGCAGAGCCGACCGCGCCCCACACGATCCCGAAGCGCGCCTCGTTCAGGCAGGAGAGCGGGCCGCGCAGCGTCGTCACGTCGGGCAGGACGTTCTCGTCGGGCACGCGGACGTCCTGGAGCACGAGCTCCGAGGTCACCGAGGCGCGCAGTGACAGCTTCTTGTGGATCTCCGGCGCCGAGAAGCCCGGCATGTCCTTCTCGACGATGAAGCCGCGGATCGCACCCTCGTCCGTTCTGGCCCACACGATCGCCATGTCGGCGATCGTCCCGTTCGTGATCCACATCTTCGCCCCGTTCAGGATCCAGTCGGATCCGTCCCGCCGCGCGTGCGTCCGCATGGAGCCCGGATCGGAGCCGGCGTCGGGCTCGGTCAGCCCGAAGCAGCCGATGATCTCGCCGGTGTGCATCGGCGGAAGCCAGCGCTCCTTCTGCTCCTCGGAGCCGAACTTCCAGATGGGGAACATCGCGAGCGATCCCTGAACGGAGACCGCGCTGCGCACGCCCGCGTCGCCTGCCTCGAGCTCCATGCACGTGAGCCCGTATGCGACGGAGCTCGCCCCTGGGAGGCCGTGCCCGTCGAGGTGCATTCCCATGAGCCCGAGCTTCGCGAGCTCCGGGATCAGCTCCTTGGGGAAGTACCCCTTGTCGAACCAGTCTCCGACGTCGTCGAGCACGTTCTCGCGCACGAACTGGCGAACCGTGTCGCGCACCGCCTTCTCCTCGTCGTCGAGGAGAGCGTCGATCGCGAGGTAGTCGAGCGGGTCGAGCGCGGCCTGGTCGGCGTCGGTTACGGCCACGCGCGGAACTCTAGATTACGATGCCGCGGTGGCCGCAGCGGGTCGGCTCGATGTGCCCGGTTACCTCGAGAGGCTCGGCCTTGCAGACCTGGGGCCACCGAGCGTCGAGTCGTTCTTTCGCGTGCACCGGGCGCACGTCGAGCGCGTTCCCTACGAGAACCTCGAGATCCAGCTCGGCCGACCGACGACGGTTGACCCCGTCGAGGCCGCCGAGCGGATCGTCGGGCGACGGCGTGGCGGGTACTGCTACCACCTGAACGGCGCGTTCTCCGCTCTGCTCGGCGCGCTCGGATACCGCGTGACGAGGCATGTCGGAGGCGTGCAACGCACCGACCGGGATCCCGCCCGGGCGACCGGCGGCCACATGGCGCTCACGGTCGCGGGGCTCCCCGACGAGACGTGTCCCGATGGGGTGTGGATGGCGGACGTCGGCCTCGGCGCGACATTGCACGAGCCGGTGCCGCTGGTTCAGGGCACGTACCCGCAGGGGCCGTTCGAGTACCGCCTGCGCCTCTCCGACGCTATGTCGGATGGCTGGCGCCTCGACAACGACCCCACGACGGGCAGCTTCGCCGGTATGGACTTCCGCGCAGAGCCCGCGGAGATCGCCGAGTTCGCGGCGATGCACGAGCACCTCTCGACTGCGCCCGAGTCGCCGTTCGTACGGGTCGCGGTCGTCCAGCGGCGCGACTCCGAGGGCGCCGACGTCCTCCGCGGCCTCGTCCTTACCCGCCAGGGCCCGGATCCTGCCGTGGAGACGATCCTCGAGTCTCGAGCAGAGTGGTACGAGGCGCTCGCCGACATGTTCGGACTGGTGCTCGAAGACGTGGGCGCCGCCGAGCGCGAGCGTCTGTGGAGCCGCGTCGCCGCTGCGCATCGCGAGTACGCGAACGGCTCATCCGCGTGACCTCGCCGGCGACGCTTGACCCGAGCCGCCGCGGGCGCCTACACTTGGTTGACTGACTAGTCAATCGAAGTGGGAGTGTTAGGCCATGACAGCAGTTGAGACCGGCGTCGCCGGCGGCGTCTCGTTCGCTTTGACGGCCGAGCAGCGCGAGCTCCGAGCGCTCGCGCGAGAGTTCGCCGAGAAGGAGATCCGGCCGAAGACCGCCGAGTACGACGAGCATTCGACCCATCCGGCGGACGTTGTCGCGAAGGCGCACGAGCTCGGCCTCATGAACCTCCACGTCCCCGAGGCGCTCGGCGGTCCCGACCTCTCGGCCTTCGACGGGATGCTGGTCGGGGAGGAGCTGTACTGGGGGTGCTCGGGGATCGGGACGTCGATCCTGGCCAACGGGCTGGGCGCTGCGCCGGTGCTGATCGCGGGCACCGATGAGCAGAAGGAGACCTGGCTGCCACCGCTTCTCGACGAGCCGATCCTGTGCTCGTTCGGGCTCTCCGAGCCCGACGCCGGCTCGGACGTCGCCCGCATGAAGACGGTCGCCGAGAAGCGCGGCGACGAGTACGTCCTGAATGGATCGAAGACCTTCATCACGAACGCGGGACAGGCGGCCTGGACGGTCGTGTTCGCGAAGACCGATCCCGCCAAGGGCCACAAGGGCATCTCGGCATTCGTCGTTCCCATGGACGCGCCGGGGGTCCAGATCGAGAAGCACCTGGACAAGATGGGTCAGCGTGCAACTGACACCTCCGCGTTCGCGCTCACAGACGTCGTCGTTCCAGCCGCGAGCCGTCTCGGCGCGGAGGGCGACGGCTTCAAGATCGCGATGCAGACCCTCGACTTCACGCGTCCGGGGACGGCGGTCGGCGGAGTCGGCGTCGCCCAGGCGGCCTACGAGCACGCGGTCGAGTACGCGAAGGAGCGGGTGACGTTCGACGTGCCGATCGCCATGCACCAGGGGATCAACTTCCTCATCGCGGACATGGCGGCCGAGATCGAGGCCGCGCGCCTTCTCTGCTGGCAGGCCGCGTGGATGCTCGACCAGGGCTACGGCCGCAAAGCGACGCTCTACTCGTCGTTCGCGAAGCGCTTTGCCGCGGACACGGCCATGAAGGTGACGACCGACGCCGTGCAGGTGTTCGGCGGATACGGGTACATCAAGGAGTACCCGGTCGAGAAGCTCATGCGGGACGCGAAGCTCTTCCAGATCTACGAGGGCACGTCCCAGATCCAGCGGCTCGTCATCGCAAAGGAGATCTTCCTGCCGAAAGACTAGGACTGGCGGCTGCCGAGACGCCCGCGGCAGTGTCGAACGCGATCGCCGAAGCGCTCCTCGCGAGCGGCGCCGACACTCCCGTCGACGTCGTCGTGGTCGACGAGATCGAGCGCGATCCAGGTCACGCGGCGAAGATGAAGCTCGTTCGCTCGGAGGTGGTCGCGCTCACGCCATAAGATCCGCGCGTGGCCCTCGAGATCGACCTTTCCGGGCGAGTCGCCCTCGTCACCGGCGGCTCGCGCGGGCTGGGGCGCGAGGACGCGCTGACGCTTGCGCGCGCGGGCGCGGACGTCGTCATCGCGGATCTTCTCGTGGAGTCGGACGAGTCGGACGAGGCGGCCGAGAGTGTGGGCGGTTTTGCGCTCTATGCACGAGAGCAGGGACTCGTCCACACAGAGGAGACAGCGGAGCAGATCCGATCCCTTGGTCGCCGTGCGCTTGCGCTCAAGTGCGACGTCACCGACCGGGAGCAGGTCGGCGCGGCGGTCTCGCGCACCGTCGAGGATCTCGGCTCCGTGGACATCCTCGTGAACAGCGCCGCAACGCTCGACCATGTCGGGCAATTCCACGACCAGAACCCGTCGCTCTGGGAGCGCGACCTGCGGGTGAACCTGACCGGCTCGTTCAACTGCGCGCAGGCTGTCTGGCCGCACATGAAGGAACGAGGCTGGGGGCGGATCGTCAACATGGCTTCGGTTGCCGGCACGCTCGGCGGCTTCGGCCAGGCGAGCTACTCGACCACGAAGGCGGGTGTCCTGGGGCTGACGAAGACGCTCGCCATGGAGGGCGGGCGGCACGGGATCACCTGCAACGCGATCGTGCCGGGCATCATCGGGACCGAGATCTTCCACGCCGCGAATGCCGCCATGAACGAGCGCATAGCGAACCGGACCGTCTTCAAGCGGCCCGGCGAGCCGGCGGATATCGCGAACGCGATCGCCTTCCTATGCTCCGACCTGGCGGCCTACATCACCGGGGTCGAGCTGTACGTCTCCGGAGGCGTCGAGCTCTTCGTGTTCTGAGGACGTTGTACGACCCGTAGACCTCGGCAGCGAGGCGGGAGAAGGCCGGTAGAATCAGGCGTTCCGTGCGCGCCGAGTCGCCTCTCCTCGCGTCCCGCGTACGTCGACGCGGTCGTGGCCGGTCGGCGTTGCTCACCCTTGCGCTCGTAGCGGGGATCGTATTCGTGCTGGCGGCTCTCGTCGGGCTCGCCTTCGCCGGACGGAGCTCCGAGCTGGCCGAGGGGACGCACGTCGGAGGAGTCGACGTCGGAGGGCTGACGCGCTCGGACGCGGTTGCCAGGCTCTCCGAGCAGTACGCCGCGGTGTCCCCCGAGCCCGTCCCGTTCGTCGCGGGAGGCCGGACGTACCCGTTTGCGGCCGAGCAGCTGGGAGTCGAGCCCGACTGGAACGCGGCCGTCGCTGCTGCCGCCCGGACGAGTGGCGGATTCGGCCCGCTGCGGGGCTTCCGGCGGCTGCACACGAGATTCTTCGGCGCCGAGATCGCACCACCGGTCGCGGTCTCGAATGCTGCTCTCGAGTTCGCCCTCGACCGAGTTGCCGGCGGCGTCGACCGGGCGCCCGGGAACGCGGCCCTCGTCCGGCGAGGGCTCCGCATCGAGATGGCCACAGAGCACACGGGTCGTCGGCTGGAGCGCGAGGCGGCGGCCGAGGTCGTCGTGCGCTCGCTTGCGTCCGTGCGGCGGAGCGGCGGGGTCGTGCCCCTTCCGGTTCTGGTCGCCGAGCCCAGGGTCGATGCCGAGATGCTCGCACCGGCCGCGCGGCGTGCGCGCATCGCGATCTCCGCACCGGTGATCCTTCGAGGCGAGGCTCGGAGCTGGCGACTTCCGCGCACCCGGATCGCGACGCTTCTTTCGCTTCCGCGTGACGGCGCGACCCGGCTCACGATCGGCGGCGCCGCTGCGACCGCATACTTCCGCGCCCTCTCGGAGCGCGTCGGCAAGGAGCCCGCGGATGCGTACTTCGCCATCTCGGGTGACTCCGTGAGCGTCGCCCCGTCTCGCCCGGGGACGGAGCTCGACGTGCCGCGGACGGTTCGCGCGCTGCTGCGTGCTGCGTCTTCGCCTGCGAACCGCACGGCGAGGATCTCCGTCGTTCGCGCGGAGCCGGAGGTGTCGACGGCGGACGCCCGAGCGATGGGCATCGACCGGCCGATGGGGTCGTACCTGACGTACTACTCCGGGACGTACGACCGCATCACGAATCTCAAGCTCGGGGTCGCGCTCCTCGACGGCACGCTCGTGCCGCCAGGCGGCACATTCTCGCTCAACGAGGCCATCGGCGAGCGAACCGTCGAGCGCGGATTCAGGTCGGCACCCGTCATCATCGGCACCGAGTTTGCGGAAGAGATCGGCGGGGGCACGTCGCAGGTGGCGACGACGGTCTTCAACGCCGCATGGGAGGCGGGGCTCAACATCACCGAGCGCAACCCTCACAGCCTCTACATCAGCCGGTACCAGCTCGGTCGTGACGCGACCGTCTACTGGCCTTCGCTGGACCTCAAGTTCGAGAACGACACGAGGAACTGGGTTCTCGTGAAGGGCTTCTCGGAGGCCTCTGGCATCCGGGTCGGCATCTACGGCGGGGAGAGCCGCCGTGTCGAGAGCTCGCCAGGGACGTTCACGGTCACGGGCTCGCCGCCGGTCGAGCGCGTGAGTGATCCGACGCTCCCAAAGGGCCGCACCGTCGTCGAGGCGTCAGGTAGCTCGCCGAGCAGGACGTCCGTCACCCGCACGGTGTACTCCGCCGACGGAGACGTGATCCGAACCGAGACGTGGAACACGTCCTACGAGGGCGAGACGCGGATCGTCCACGTGGGGACGAAGGTCAAGGAGCAGAAGCCTCCGTCGAAGGTGGCTCCGACCGACGGTGAGAAGCCCCCGGAGGGCAAAGCTCCTACTCCGCCGCCCCAGCCTCCCGCTCAGCCGTAGCGACCGCTTCAGCGAGCCAGTCCGGGACGCGCGTTGGCCTGTACGTCTCCCGGTCGACGGTCGCATGGCTCGTGTACCCGTCTGCCACGAGCTCGCCGTCGCGCTCGATTCGATACTCGTAGCGGAACCGCGCCCCACGCATGTCCGTGCACCGGATCCAGATGATCAGGCGCTCGTCGAAGTAGACCGCCCGGTGGTAGCGGACCGAGACCTCGGTGGTTAGCGCCTCGATCCCGCGATCCCGGACCGCCTGGTAGCCGCCCGCGAACTCCTCGAGGTAGGCGACGCGCGCCACCTCCAGGAAGACGACGAACGCGGCGTGGTGCGCGATGCCCTGCGCGTCCGTCTCCGCGAACCGCACCCGCACCTCCGTCGAGAACGAGAATCCCTCCACGGAGGCAAGCCTAAGATCCCGTGATGTCGGTTGACGAGCTGGCCGCTCTCGTCAGCGAGCGGCAGCCGTGTGTCGTGCTGACGGGCGCGGGGATGTCGACGGAGAGCGGGATACCGGACTTTCGGTCGGCGAACGGCATCTGGGCCGACGTCGACCCGTTCGAGGTGGCATCGATCCAGGCGTTCCGCCGTGATCCGGAGCGCGTGTGGAGCTTCTACCGACAGCGGATCGACATGCTGCTCGAAGCGAAGCCGAACGCCGGTCACGACGCGCTCGCCGAGCTCGAACGCCGAGGGCTCGTCCTCGCGGTCGTCACGCAGAACATCGACACCCTGCACACGAGGGCGGGAAGCCGAGAAGTCGTCGAAGTGCACGGCTCGATCCGATCCGCCCTGTGCGTCCGCTGTCTCTGGACGGAGGACGCGGAGGCCGTGCTGGCTCAGCTCGAGGAGCGGCCCGCGCCCACGTGCGTCCAGTGCGGGGAGATCCTCAAGCCGGGCGTCACGCTGTTCGGAGAGTTGCTTCCACCGGGAGCGATGGAACGGGCGACGCAGCTTGCACGCTCGGCTCGGCTCCTGCTCGTCGTCGGCTCGTCGCTCGAGGTGTGGCCGGCGGCCGGGCTCGCACTCGAGGCCCGCGCGTTCGCGATCGTCAACCGTGGCCCGACCGCGCTCGACGAGCAAGCACTCCTCAAGGTCGACGCGGGAGCGGGCGAGACCCTCGAAGCGCTCGTGGCTGCGCTCGCGGAGTGATATGACTATCGACATGGCACCAGACGGATCGACGAAGACCGAACCACCGAAAGCGAGCGAAAAGGACTTCTTCACCCGCCTGGCTGACGCGGGAGAGGACGCGCTCCACCGGATCGCAGAGCTTCCCGGAGGACAGCGCGCCCTGGCGGCGGTCAACGACTTGCGCGCTCGCGTCGACGACCTCGGCAAGAAGGTCCGCGGACTGGAGGGCCTCGAGGTACGCGTGGAGAAGCTCGAGAAGGAGCTCGCTGCGCTCAAGAAGCCGAAGGCGTCGGCACGGTCGACCTCGCAGAAGTCGAAGTCCCCTCCTAGCTCTGGCGCGGCACCCGAAGCCTAAGCGCCCCCGGGAGGACTTCGAAGCGCGCCGGGGTCGTTCCGGGCTGCTCCCCGTCGATCTCGATCGGGAGTGGCTCCGCCGCGTCAACCGTCACGACGCGACCGCGGAGGAGCTCGAGCCGCGGATGCGGAAGGTGGTTGCCGCGATACGTCTTCGGCAGCACGAAGGCGAGATCGCGCTTCGTGACGTCTCCGATGAGGAGCACGTCGAAGAGGCCGTCGTCCGGCTCGGCCTCGGGGCACATCATCATCCCGCCGCCGAGATAGCGGCCGTTGCAGACCATGGCGTCGATCATGCGGCCTTCGCGCGTCTCGCCGTCGACCGACACGCGCACCTCACCTGTCTGCCAGCCGAAGAAGACCGCCAGTGTCGCCCAGTAGTACGAGACCTTTCCTCCCAGGGCCTTCGAGGTCTCGTTCGCCCGCTTTGCGATCGCGCCGCTGATCCCCGCGCTCCCGACGTTGGCGAAGAAGGCTTTGCTCTCGTCGCCTGCCCACGTCCGAAACTCGGCCGCCCCCAGGTCGATCGTGCGGACGTCGCCCGTGAGCGCCGTCTGGACCGCGTCGTCGAGCTCCCGCGGGATCCCGAACGTGCGGACGAAGTCCCACCCGGTTCCGTACGGGAGGACCGCGAGCTCGAACCCGTCGAGGCCCGCGACGCCGTTCACGACCTCGTTGACCGTTCCGTCGCCGCCAACGACCACGAGGAGAGTCGCACCGTCCTCCACCGCCCGCCGCGCGAGCGTCGCGAGCTGGCCGGCCTCCTCGGAGAGGAGGGCCTTCCCCGTCAGCCCGAGGGACGTGCACCGATGCGCGATCTCGGGCCAGCGGCGCCCCGTGCTCCCGGCAGCCGAGGCCGGATTGACCAGGAAGACGGTCTCGCCGCTAATGAGCCGCGGTCGCCGTGTCGAGCGCGACGCGCGTCATCCGGTCGACCGCCGCGCGCAGCTCCTCGTCGGAGATGCGCACGAACTCGCCTTCGACGACGATGTCGCTCACGGTGAGAAGGCATCCGGAAAGCACTCCGCGGAGAGCGCTCAGAGTGAACAACGCGGCCGCCTCCATCTCGACGGCGAGAATTCCGCGCTTAGACCAGCGCTCGTACTGGCCCTCGTCGGGGTTGTAGAAGAGGTCGCTGGACACGATCGGGCCCACTCGCAGCTTCTCGCCCTTCTCCTTGGCGACGTGAACTGCCTCATGGATGAGCTCCCAGCTGGCGGTCGGCGCGTGTGGCTCGCCCAAGACGAGATGCGTCGCGGTGGCGTCGGCGGGCACGGCCGAGAGCGCGACGATCATGTCGCCGAGCGCGTGATCCGGCTGGAGACCGCCGCAGGTGCCGACTCGAAGAAGACGCGTGACGCCGAGCTGGATCAGCTCCTCGAAGACGATCGTGGCCGACGGGCAGCCCATGCCGGTTCCCTGTACCGATACCGGCTTGCCTTCCCACGAGCCGGTGAACCCGAGGAGCCCTCGCTCGCCGTTCACCTGCCGGACGTCAGCCAGATACGTCTCCGCGATGTACTTGGCTCGGAGCGGGTCTCCGGGGAGCAAGCAGGCGTCTGCATAGTCGCCGGGATCGGCGCGGAGGTGGATGGGCATGGCCGGAACCCTACGGATTCGTCCCGCGTGAGACGCTGTGAACCGGTTCTACCTCCTAGAGTCTCCGGCCATGGAGGCGAGGCTCGTCGACCCGACGCGTGAGCAGATTCTTCGCTTCTGCGCGCAAGACCCGATCGAACGCGTCTTCCTGGAGGATGTCGCTCGCCGCGGGCTCGGGAGATTCGTGGGGTTGAGCGACGGCGCCGAGGACCTCGTCGCCCTCTGCCATGTCGGAGCGAATGCGGTGCCGTCGGGTCGCGGCTGCGGTGGGTTCGCCCGCGATGTCGCTCGCGCCGCCCCACGGATGCTGATCGGGGAGTCGGGCGCGGTCACCGACTTGTGGGAAGGGGTGCGGGCGAAGCTGTCCCGACCGAGAGAGGACCGGCCCGGCCAGCCGGTCTTCGTGATCACGGACCCGCCTACGTCGGGTGACACAGCGCTTCGCGCGGCGACTCCGGACGACTTCGAACTGCTTCTCCCCGCCTGCGCCGCAGCCCACGAGCAGGAGCTCGGTGTCGACCCGCTCCGGCGGGATCCGGAGGGCTTTCGCTGGCGGACGCGCAGCCAGATCGACGAAGGGCGGTCGTGGGTCTGGGTTGACGACGACGTCATCCTCTTCAAGGCGGAGGCATCCGCGTGGACGCCGTCCGCCATCCAGCTCCAACAGGTCTGGGTCGACCCGTTCGTGCGTCAGAGCGGCTTCGGCCAGCGGGGACTGCGCGATCTCTGCCGGTTGCTGCTCGAGAGCGTCCCCGCCGTGTGCCTCTTCGTGCGGGCCGAGAACATCGCCGCGATTCGCCTCTACGAGTCGATTGGCATGCGGCATGCTCTTGACTACCGGTCCGTGCTTCTGTGAAGGAGCTCATCCTCGTCCGGCACGCCTTCGCAGTGTCGAATCGCGACGGTGGGACGGCTTCGTGCACGCCTCCCGGGGAGGGGTTGACGCTCGAAGGCGTCGAGCAGGGGCGCAGGCTCGCGCTCGCGCTCGCGGACCAGCCCATCGACCTCGCCGCGTCCACGGAGCTGCGACGGACGAGCGAGACGCTCCAGCTCGCGCTCGCCGGGCGGGAGACCCCGCGGATCGTCGTCCCCGAGCTAAACGAGATCGGCTTCGGATCCTTCGACGGCGGGCCGCTCGGTGACTACCGCGCATGGGCCTGGAGCGAGCTTCCGGACGTGCTGGCGCCCGGAGAGGGTGAGAGCCGTGCGCAGGGCGCCGCCCGCTTCTCGAGGGGCCTTCGGGTGCTTCTCGCCCGCCCCGAGCAGACGATCCTCGCCGTGGGGCACGCGCTCATGGTGCGCTACGTCCTCGACGCGGTCGCGGGGCTTCCGCCGTCCGCGCGCATGGCACCCGTCGAGCATGCGTTCCCGAACCGGCTCGCAGTAGCGGAGGTCGAGAGCGCGGCGCGCCTGCTCGAGTCGTGGAGCCACGCCCCGCGCTTCAGGGATCCCCCGAACGAAGGATGACCAGACCGCCCCCGGAGCCGACGCTCCGGAGATGGTGCGGCCTCTTCTTTCGCTTGCCCTGACGACGCTCGTCCTGGGCACGCTCGCCGTGCTCGGCGCCGGGTGCGGCGGTGCGCAGACGAGCGATGCGGTCGCGCTGCCAGCCCTGCAGGACCTTGCACCGGTCGCGGACGCCACGAGCAATGCCGACTCTGCGAAGTTCGAGATGGACTTCACGATGGAGATGCAGGGGATGCCGGGCTTCGACACGCCGTTCACGTTCTCCGCGTCCGGCGCCTTCGACACACCGGCCCGCAAGGTGCAGATGACGATGGACCTCAGCTCGTTCGCGGAGCTCATGGGAGGGCTGGCCAGCGGGCTGGGCGGCGGGCAAGCTCCGAAAGAGCTGACGGACGCGTCGAAGTGGAAGCTCGAGATGCGCATGGACGGCACGGTCGCGTACATGCGACTGCCGTTCCTCGCGAGCGAGCTCCCCGACGGCAAGGAGTGGGTGCTCCTCGACCTCGCCAAGGCCGCACAGCTACGCGGCATGGACTTCGGGGACATGCAGTCGTTCGCCAAGGGAAGCGATCCGCGCCAGACGCTCGACTATCTGAGATCGATCTCCGGGGAGCTCACGAACCTGGGAACGGAGGAGGTGCGCGGCGTTCCGACGACGCACTACTTCGCAGCGGTCGACTGGCAGAAGGCCCTGGCGCGAGCCGCGCGCGACTCCGGGCAGGCCGGCGTTCTCGCACAGCTCCAGAACATGCCGGCCGCGGTGGCGAGCGTCCCGGTCGACGTCTGGGTCGACGCGGACAACCTCGTCCGCCGCATGACGATGGGCTTCTCGTTCGGGACTGCCGGCCAGTCCGAACAGGCGAAGGCGTCCATCGACATGGAGCTCTTCGACTACGGACGCCCCGTGACCGTCGAGGCGCCGCCCGCGGGGGACGTCGTCGACGCCCTCGCGCTCAAGAGGTAGCGGGCAGAATCCGGGCATGGCGGAAGCCGTGCCCAAGCGCTTAACGGAGCGCGTCGAGGAGTGGATCCGTCGGCACGAGCTCATCCCTGCCGGCGGGGACGTCGCCTGCCTCGTCTCGGGCGGTGCGGACTCGACCTGCCTCTGGCACGTGCTCGGCGAGCTCGGCTATCGGGTATCCGCCGTTCACGTGAACCACGGCCTGCGGCGCGCGGAGTCCGAGGAGGACGCCCGCTTCTGCGCCGAGCTCATGCGGGCCGAGATCCTGAAGCCGAGCACCGTGTCACAGGGCCAGTCGGAGGCGGACCTGCGCGAGATCCGTTATCGCATGACCGACGGCCGCGCGCTGCGCGCGACGGGACACACCGCATCGGACCAGGTCGAGACGGTGCTCTACCGCATCGTCTCGTCGGGAACGACCAAGGCGATCAAGGTGCGCCGCGAGGACGGAGTCGTACGGCCGCTCCTTGCCGTGTGGAGAGAGGAGACGGAGGCGTACTGCCGAGGGCACGGACTCCCGTTTCGCATCGACTCGTCGAACCGTGACACCAAGCGTGGCCTGATCCGGGAGGAGATCCTGCCGCTGCTGCGCCGGCTGCACCCCGGGGCCGACGCGAATCTGCTCGCCATGGCTGGGGGAGAGCCGAGGCTCCCGCGATCGCTCGAGCGCACGCTCGCAGAGCTCCTCTCGTCGACCGAGGGAAGCGCCCGGGCAGATCTCGGGCAGGGAGTCCGAGCGGTGCGCGAGTACGACACGCTTCGCCTCGAAGGCCGGGTCGTATTCGGGCCATGGACGCTCGAGAGCGATACGGAGGGCCTTGTCGTGCGCACGCGCCGCCACGGTGACAGGCTCGCAGGGCGGCGCAAGAAGGTGCAGGATCTCTTCGTGGACGCCAAAGTGCCGAGGAGCGAGCGCGACGCGTGGCCGCTCGTCGTCTCCGGCGAGGAGGTCGTTGTCGTCCCGGGGATCGCAGAGGCGCCGGGCTGGGAAGGAACCGTGCGGGCGTGGAAAGATGGCGCACCATGACCGAGGGCCTATGACGCAGGCAGAGCTCGACCACGGGGTTGCGGAGATCCTGATCGACGAGTCGTCGCTGCAGGCGCGCATCCGTGAGCTCGGCGCCGAGATCTCTGCGGACTACGAGGGCCGCGACCTGCTCCTCGTGGGCGTGCTCAAGGGCGCCGTCTTCTTCATGGCCGACCTCATGCGCGAGCTGACCGTGCCGTGCGAGATCGACTTCATGGCGATCTCGAGCTACGGAGCCGCGACCGACTCGTCAGGGGTGGTCAGGATCCTGAAGGACCTCGACATCAACGTCGCCGACCGCGACGTGCTCGTCGTCGAGGACATCATCGACTCCGGTCTCACGCTCTCGTACCTCATGCGGAACCTCCGCGCCCGCAAGCCGTCCTCGCTCGAGATCTGCGCGCTCCTGACGAAGCCCGAACGGCGTGAGATCGAGGTCCCGGTGCGCTATATCGGTTTCGAGATCCCGAATCGGTTCGTGATCGGCTACGGCCTCGATTTCGCCGAGCGGTACCGGAATCTGCCGTACGTCGCCGTGCTGCACCCGGATCTCGTGCCGAACACCACATAGGCGCGACAACGACATCGCAACCCGGGGACAGGGGCCGGGCGTAGTACGCAGAAGAATCACAGTGGTACCCTGCGACAAGCCATGAATCGGTTCTTCCGAAGCGCACTCTTCCCGCTCATCGTCATCGTCCTGCTCGTCTACCTGGCGAGCCAGACGCTTCTGCCAGGACGGTCCGAGAAGCGGGAGCTGACGTACTCGCAGGCGTTCACCGAAGTCAAGAATGGGAACGTCGAGCAGGTCCTCTTCACGCCGAACCGACAGCAGATCGAGCTGACCCTCGTCAACAGCGGCGACAAGTACAAGGTCAACTACCCGACGCCGCAGTCTGCGACGCAGTTCCAGAACCTCCTGCAGGAGGAGGGGGTCACGTTCGACTCCAAGGGCACGGGGTCGTCGGCCTGGTGGGCGCTCCTCATCAACCTCCTCCCGTTCGTGCTTCTCATCGGCTTCTGGATCTTCCTCATGAACCAGGTGCAGGGCGGCGGCTCGAAGGTGATGAGCTTCGGGAAGAGCCGGGCCAAGCGCATGTCCCCGGACTCGCCGAAGGTGACGTTCAAGGACGTCGCCGGCGCGGACGAGGCGGTCGAGGAGTTGCACGAGATCAAGGAGTTCCTCGAGAACCCGAAGAAGTTCCAGGCGCTCGGCGCGCGGATCCCGAAGGGCGTGCTCCTGTACGGGCCGCCCGGGACGGGCAAGACGCTGCTGGCGCGCGCGGTCGCAGGCGAGGCGGGCGTGCCGTTCTTCTCGATCTCCGGCTCCGACTTCGTGGAGATGTTCGTCGGCGTCGGCGCGTCCCGCGTTCGCGATCTCTTCGAGCAGGCCAAGCAGGCGTCGCCCTGCATCATCTTCATGGACGAGATCGACGCGGTCGGCCGGCATCGCGGCGCCGGGCTCGGTGGCGGCCACGACGAGCGCGAGCAGACGCTCAACCAGCTGCTCGTCGAGATGGACGGCTTCGAGATGAAGGACAACATCATCCTCATCGCCGCGACGAACCGGCCCGACATTCTCGACCCCGCCCTCCTGCGTCCGGGCCGCTTCGACCGTCAGATCGTCGTGGACCGGCCCGATCGCCTCGGCCGTCGCAAGATCCTCGAGGTGCATTCGCGCGGCAAGCCGCTCGCGCGCGAGATCGACCTGGACACGCTCGCCGCGGGAACACCCGGATTCACGGGCGCCGACCTCTCGAACCTGATCAACGAGGCAGCGCTGCTGGCCGCCCGCCGGGGCAAGAAGATGATCGAGCAGGACGAGCTCGAGGAAGGGATCATGCGCGTGATCGCCGGCCCCGAGAAGAAGGCGCGCCTTCTCTCCGAGAAGGAGCGCAAGATCACGGCCTATCACGAGATGGGGCACGCGCTCGTCGGCCACTACCTCGAGCACACGAACCCGGTGCACAAGATCACGATCGTGTCCCGCGGGCAGGCCCTCGGGCTCACGATCTCCCTCCCGACGGAGGACAAGTACCTGACGACGAAGTCGGCGCTCATGGACGAGCTCGCGATGACGCTCGGAGGCCGCGCCGCCGAGGAGCTCGTGTTCCACGAAGTGACGACGGGCGCGGCCAACGACCTCGAGCGGGTGACCGCGACCTCGAAGCAGATGATCATGCGCTTCGGGATGTCCGAAAAGCTCGGCCCGCGCGTCCTCGGCCAGAACCACGACCTCCCCTTCCTCGGTCGCCACATGGGCTCAGAGCCCGACTACTCCGAGGAAGTCGCGAAGGAGATCGACGACGAGATCCGGCGCGTGATCGAGGAAGGGCACGCCTCCGCTACGAGCGTTCTGCGAGCGCACATGGACGAGCTCCACCGTCTGTCCGCGATCCTCATAGAGCGCGAGACGATCGACAAGGAGCAGTTCGAGCGTCTGCTCGCGGGCGAGTCCCAGGAATCGGTCTTCCCCGAGGAGGAGCCCGCTCTTGCGGAGCCCGAGGCCGAGGAGGAGCGCAAGCCGAAGCTCAAGCCGCAACCGCGACCCATCCCCGGCACGGCCATGCAGCCGCCGCCCCCCGAGGGCGCTCCCAGCTAGCAGCGATCCGCGCTCAGCATCCCTGGCCGGCCGAGATCTCGAAGCTGGGGACTAGGCCTCAGTGTCTCTGCGTGTGAGGAACAGAACGACGAGCAACACGGCTGCGGCGGCTGCAGCTCCGAGCAGGTCGACGGCGAGGCCCTGAGCTCGGGCGACGTCTGCTGCTGCCAGGACGACGCCTGCGGCGGCGAGCGCCGCAAGGCCGAGCGCGACGACGACTCCCGCCCTGCGCAGTCCGTCGCCTGGGTCCGTGCGGGCGGCGGTGCGCTCGTCCAGCGACCAGTAGGCGAGCTCGGCGGTGAGGTACAGGCCGGCCGCGAGGAGCGGCGCCTTCGCGTCCAGGGGCACGTCGTCAAGGGCGAGATGAGCGGCGTACACGGCCCCGAGGAACACGAGCGACACGGGAATCAGCGAGGCCCAGCCGAGTACGAGCGCCGCGACCAGCGAGACAAGCGATATCGCGGCAAACCGGGCCCCGACCTCCACGGCGGTCTCGTCGGCGCCCACGAGCGCGAGGCCGACGAGCCCGGCGGCCACCAGGATCGAGACGGCGCCGGTGGCTACACGCGCGTCAGTCGGGCGTTGCGCCGGAATGTCCTCACCTCCTCGAGCGCTGCCTCGAGATCGACTTCATCGGTCCACCTGGCGATTGCTATTCCGAGCCCTACGATCCGAGCGCGGAGCACTTCGCGCTGGAGGAGCCAGAGCCGGAACGCGAGGCGCTCGAGCTCGTTCTCGCCGTACTCGATGACGGGAACA
The DNA here is from genome assembly GCA_963736295.1 of uncultured Actinomycetes bacterium. Classification (GTDB taxonomy): domain Bacteria; phylum Actinomycetota; class Thermoleophilia; order Gaiellales; family Gaiellaceae; genus GMQP-bins7. The sequence continues at coordinate 897,770 of CAVTOH010000004.1, read as the reverse complement.
GGGTCGACCTCGACGACGGCGACGTCGAACCCGCGCGCTCTGAGATCGCCGAGCGTCGCGACGATCCGGGGGTCGATGAGAGGCGTGACCGCCAGGATCAACGCCTTCGGCGGCAGGATCCGAGCGGGGATGATGCTGACGTCGCGCCAGACATAAGTCGGCTCGACGCCCGTCTCGAGCAGTGTCTCCACGAGTCGGTAGCGCTGCGTGAGCCCCATTCCGGGCTCGAGCCAGCGGAGGACACCGCCGAACGTGACCAGGCCGACGCGGTCGCGACGCCCGAGGTAGCGGGTGGCGAGCGACGCGGTCGCGCGTACAGCGTCGTCGAGGGTGCTCCGATCCTCGCGCCGCACGTCGGCGAAGCTGTCGACGAAGAGCACGACGTCGGTGTTCCGCTCCGGATGCCGCTCGTTCACGACCAGGCCGTTTCGACGTGCGGACGCGCGCCAGTTGATCGACTTGAGGCGGTCGCCCGGGACGTACTCGCGGAGATCCGCGTACTCGATGCCGTCGCCCTTCGTGCGCGCGACCTCGCTTCCCGTGAAGACCTGGGTCTCGCGCGGCGGGACGATCCGACTCAGGAATTCGGTGCTGGGGTAGACCTTGAGGCGATGCCGCCCGGCGATCGTCGTCTCCCAGCTCACGAGCCGGAGCGTGGTGAGGGCACGGACTCGAAGCTCGCCGATGTCGTAGAGACCCCACCTCAGGCAGCGGAGCGAGATCGGCATCACACGCGCTTCGTCCCGGGCCAGCCGCATGGCGATCGCGGTCACTCCGTCTTGGAGCTCGACCGCGGCCGGCAGCGGCAGGAAGATCTCCAGCCGGTCGACAGGCGCATCGGTTCTCAAGCGGATCTCGGCGTCGACCTCCTCGCCTTCGACAGCGCGCTCCGACTCGACCTCGAAGGAGACGTGGACTCCTGGATCGGGGAGCGGCCGCATCCCGACGACGAGCGCGAGCGCAAAGGGCGCCGCCGCGGCGGCGAGCTCGGGTCGACGGAGTGCGAGCGCGGCGACGAGCCCCACTCCGGCAAGGATCGCGAAGCCCTCGAGGCGAGGGCCGGCGCATCTCCTCATCGCGTGGCGGCGACGTCCTCGGCTCTGGGCGTCGGAACCGTCGCGACGACGTCGCGAACCACGTCTTCCGCCGACACCTTCTGCACCCAGAGCTCGGGGCGGAGGATGAGACGGTGCGCGAGCGCGGCGACGGCGACCGCCTTCACGTCGTCCGGAAGCACGTAGTCCCGACCGCGGAACGCGGCCTGCGTTCGCGACAGCTTGAGCAGCGCGAGGCTTCCGCGAGGGCTCGCGCCGACGGCCGTGCTCGGGGAGCTTCGCGTCGCCTCGACGACGTCGACGCAGTACGCGCGGACACTGTCCGCCACGTGCACGAGCTCGATCGCGCGCTGCATCTCGATCAACGTCTCGCGGTCGACGACAGGCTCGAGGCGGATCTCGTCGTCTCCGCGCTCGAGGCGGCGGTCGAGCACCTCGATCTCGCCCTCGCGCGACGGATAGCCGAAGGCGGTGCGGAGGAGGAACCGATCGAGCTGCGCTTCGGGGAGCGGGTAGGTGCCCTCGTACTCGATGGGGTTCTGGGTCGCGACCACGAGAAACGGCGGCCCGAGCGGGCGGCTGACGCCCTCGATCGTCACCTGGCGCTCCTGCATGGCCTCGAGCAGCGCGGCCTGCGTCTTGGGCGGGGCGCGGTTGATCTCGTCGCCGAGCAGGAGGTTTGTGAAGATCGGCCCCGGTCGGAACTCGAAGTCGGAGTCTCGCTGGTTCCAGATCGACGAGCCCGTGACGTCGGACGGCATGAGGTCGGGCGTGAACTGGATACGGCTGAAGTCCATGGTCAGCACCTGCGCGAACGATCTCGCGGCGAGGGTCTTGGCGAGACCCGGGAAGTCCTCGAGCAGCACGTGCCCGTCGGCGAGGAATCCCATGAACACGAGCTCGAGTGGGTCGCGCTTTCCGACGACGGCTCGGCCGACCTCGTCCAGCACCTGGCCGGAGAGCTCGTGGACGCGCTCGAGGTCCATGGGTCGGGTGGTCACAGCCGCTCGAGGGATTCGACGACGCGATCGAGGTCTCGGATAGGGATCCCTCGGGCGAGCCGGTCCGTCGGAGGCGGACGATCGGGGCGAGTGAGCTCCCAGGCCTCGTCCCCGAGGGCCTGGTGCGCACGCTCGGGGTGGAGATCCAGGTCGATCCCACGCCGGGCCGCGAGGAGCCCGGAGGCGAGGGCTCGGAGCCGTGGGCGAAGCCGATGGTGGAGGTCGAAGGTGCCGGCGACTCCGAGTGCGACTTCCTGCTCGAGTCGGCCGAGCGTCGGTGGCACGCTCCGGCGATCTCGAGTGCGGCCCTCCGCCGGTCGTGGCGATGCCTCCCGGTGGTATGCGCGCCGCAGGCCTCCGATGAAGAGGCCGAGCACCACTGCCGCGACGACGAGCGCGTAGAGGCGAACGCCGACTTCGGCGCGGCCGGGGACGAACGCGAAGACGACGCCGAGCACGAGCGTCGGCACGGCGAGAAGTCGAGCCGCGCGGCCGAGAGCGCGCCTCATGGGGCGACGGCCTCGCCTGCGTCTGCCGGGGTAGAACGGGCCAGGAGGCGCTCTTCCTCGCGTCTGCGTACGAGAGCCCTGAGCTGGTCTCGGGTCTGCTCGAGGCATGCGATCGCGTCGTCCTTCATCGCCTCGTCGACCGTGTGCTGGGAGAACTTCGCGTGCGCGAACAGCTCCCCGAGCCTGCGGACGGGCTCGCGGTCGACGTCGAGCCGACCGAACACCCGCGTCACGTACTCCTCCGAGGTCTCACCCTGGTCTCGGGGCAGTCCAACCGCAGCGAGCGCCCGCTCGAGCCGGGCGAAGGCGGCGATCACGGCACGCCTCGGATCCGGCTCGGCCCGCAGGTCGTCGAGGGCGTCGTCGAGGGCGTTCGCCACGTCTCCGGCCGCAGCGTCCTCGTCGAGCCCGGGCTCCGGCCGCTTTCGGCGCTGGGCCAGGATGTAGGCGGCGATCCCGAGCGCGGCGAGACCGACGACGATGAGCACCGGGATCCACTCGAACTGCGGGTTCCGTGCTGCTTCGGCGCCGCCCGGGGTCTCGGGGACGATGGGTGGTGCCTGCGGAAAGCTCGGGTCCAGCTCGTCCGGGGGAACCGGTGGCCGCCAGTCGCGGAGCCGGTAGTAGGACGCCACGCCAAAGAGCCCGGCGATGATGAGGAACGTGAGGAGGCCGGATCGTGGATAGCGGCCGGACGAGATCTCGCGCGCGATCAGCTTCCGCTGCATCAGCCCGTAGATCAGGAGGGCCAACCCCGGGATGACGAGCACCATCCCGAGGCTTACGAACGTGTCGACGAGGACCGTTGCCGGCGGGCGTACGTCGGCCGTGCCCGAAGGAGTCGAGCCGGACGACGCTACCGCGACAGCGGCCACGAGGACGAGCACCGCGACCGCGGCGAGCGCCCACGTTGACGGAGCTCCCAGTGCGCGGCCGGGGCCGCGACTCATGTTGGCCCTACGCGGTCGGCGCCGGTGCCGCTGCAGGCGCCGCCGGGGCGGCTTGCGACTCCCAGTACTGATTCAGCGAGCCCTGGATCTTCACGAACCACACGATCGCCGGGATGATGAAGATGCCGAACGGGAAGAGCCACAGGCCCGTCCAGCCCGTGATAGGCGCAGGCTTGCCGGCCTTGGCGTACATCTTCCCCACTTCCGAGGGGATGACAAAGGCGCTCACCGCACTGATCACGAGCCAGATGACGAGGCCGAGAACGCCGCCGAGGCCCTCGCCCGTGTGCTGTTTCATCTCCTCCTGCGTCTTGTACACCCAGTACAGGCCGTAGATGCCGAACGTGACGATGAAGATCAGGATCGCGAAGCCGATTCCGCGAGGTTGGCCGAGAGGGCCGCTGGATGACGCTTGAGTGCTCATGGGAGAGGATTCTGCGTGTTTTTCCCGATGCCTGCAGCGGTACGCTCAGCCGAGTGAGCCCGACGACGATGTCTGTCGCGACTCGGTTTCCCCGACCCGCGATCATGGGAGTGCTGAACGTCACTCCGGACAGTTTCTCCGACGGAGGCACGTTTGTGCGACCCGACGCCGCTATCGCGCACGGTCTGCAGCTTCGGAAGGACGGCGCGGGCCTCGTCGACGTCGGCGGCGAATCGACCCGGCCCGGCGCGGAGGCGGTGTCCGTCGACGAGGAGCTGCGCCGCGTCGTTCCGGTGCTCGAAGGGCTCGACGGCGTTCCACGTTCGATCGACACGTCCAAGGCGCGGGTGGCGAGTCGCGCACTCGAGCTCGGCGCCGAGCTCGTGAACGACGTGACGGCGCTACGCGGTGACCCCGACATGGCAGAGACGGTCGCCGAGCGTGGCGCCTACCTCTGCCTCATGCACATGCAGGGGTTGCCGCGGACCATGCAGGTCGCTCCCAGCTACGAGGACGTCGTGTCCGACGTCGCCTCCTTCCTCGAAGAGCGGCTCGCGTTCGCCGTCGCGGAGGGGATCGCGGAGGACCGCATCTGCCTCGACCCTGGCATCGGATTCGGGAAGACCGCGGATCAGAACCTCGAGCTCGTCCGGCGCCTCGACCGCCTCGTGGCGATCGGCCGTCCCGTGGTCGTCGGGTTCTCGCGGAAGAGCACGCTCGGGAAGGTGCTGGGCGATCCCGCTGCCACCTCGGGGACGGTGTCGGCGTCCGTCGGGGCTGCGGTTGCCGCCTATGAGCACGGGGCATCCATCCTCCGAGTCCACGACGTGCGCGAGACGGCGGAGGCGCTCGCCGTCGTGGCGGCGGTCGAACGTGGGAGGGTGACGGCGTGACGAGCATCGAGCTGGAGGGCCTCATCGTCTTCGGGCACCACGGGTACCTCGAGGAGGAACGACGGCTCGGGCAGCGCTTCCTCGTCGACCTGTGGGTCGACCTCGAGGAGCAGGCGACCGTGAGCGACCGGATAGACGACACGGTCGACTACCGACGTCTCGCCGAGGTCGTCAAGGACGTCTTCGCGGGCCCGTCGCGGCTTCTGCTCGAAGGGCTGGCCGGCGCCGTCGCGGAGGACGTCATGGCTCGATTTCCGTCGGTCGGGCGGGTCCGGGTACGAGTGCGAAAGCCCGATGTCGTACTGGTCCCGGCGGTAGAGCACGCCGCGGTGATCGTCGAGCGGGTGCGCAGCTGAGGACACGCGCGTACGTCGGTCTCGGCTCCAATCTGGGCGAGCGCGAGGAGATGCTCCGTCGTGCGATCGAGCTGCTCGACTCGGTGGACGGCGTCGACGTCGTCGCGGTGTCGAGCTTCCGCGAGACCGATCCCGTCGGGCTCGTCGAGCAGCCTCGCTTCGTCAACGCCGCGGCGTCCCTCGACACGAGCTTGGAGGCCCGCGAGCTTCTGGACGTCCTGCTCGACGTCGAACGGGAGCTCGGGCGGGTGCGAGACGGGGAGCGGTGGGGACCGAGGACGATCGACCTCGACCTGCTCCTCTACGGCAGCCAGGTCGTCGACGACCCGGGCCTGCGAGTGCCCCATCCGCGCCTCCCGGAACGGCGCTTCGTCCTCGAGCCTCTCGTGGAGCTCGATCCGGACATCGTCGTGCCGACCGTAGGCCGCGCATCCGATCTGCTGGCGGCACTCGTCTAAACTCAGCGCGATGTCGCATCTCGACGAGCTCGACGAGTTCGAGGCTGAGCTCGAGCTCTCCCTCAAGCGGGAGTACTCAGCGGTCTTCGCGCTTTTCCGGTACTGCGTCCTCACGCAGGACGACACGTACCTCTGCAACAAGCTCGACCTCGAGGCGCTGTCGCAGGCGAGCTACCCGTTCTTCCACATTCGCATGGAGGACGTGTGGGTGTGGGACAAGAACCGGCCGAGCCGGATCATCCCGCGCGCGGAGGTCTACACATCCGGTGACGTGACGGTCGAGGAGCTGCGCGGAGAGGGCGAGGAACCACGTCTCACGGCCGACGCGCTCGCCGAGCGAATCGGACAGCCGCTCCCGGGCGACGACGACTCGACGTAGGCGACCCGGAGGGGCGGGCAAGCCACTCCCTACAATCCGGCGATGCTGCTGGCCGTCGACGTTGGCAACACGCAGACCGCGCTCGGCCTGTACGAGGGCGCCGAGCTGTCCGAGCACTGGCGACTCGCGACGGAGCGCTCGTCCACGGCAGACGAGCTCGGAGTGCTGCTCGCCGGGCTCCTCGACTTCGGGGTAGTCGACGGGATCTGCCTGGCGTCCACGGTTCCGGTGCTCGTCCGCGAGTGGACTGCGCTCGCCGACAAGTGGGCGGGCGCATCGCTCCTCGTCGTCGAGCCCGGCGTGAAGACGGGCATTCCGATCCGGTACGACGACCCCCGCGAGGTCGGCCCGGACCGGATCGTCAACGCTGTCGCCGCGAAAGAGCGCTACGGGGCTCCGGTGGTCGTCGTCGACTTCGGGACGTCCACGAACTTCGACGTCGTGTCGCCTGCAGGCGAGTACGTCGGCGGCGTGATCGCTCCGGGCATCGAAATCTCGATGGATGCGCTGTTCGCCCGCGCCGCGAGGCTGGTCAAGGTCGACTACGCCGCTCCGCCGGCGGTCATTGGCAAGACCACTGTTGCCGGGCTGCAGTCCGGGCTCGTATACGGATTCGCGGGACAGGTCGACGGCATCGTCGACCGCATCCGTGAGGAGCTCGGGGCGAATGCCCCCGCCGTCGCCACGGGCGGGCTCGCCGACCTGGTGGCGCCGCACTCGCGCACGATCGAGACGGTCGACCCCTTCCTGACGCTCGACGGGCTGCGCATGGTCTGGGAGCTCAACACGTGATTCCCGACCCGCCGAAGATCGGCCTGTTCGTGATCGCGGCGCTCGCGCTTCTCGCCGTCCCCGGTCCGGCGGTGCTCTACATCGTCGCCCGCTCGATCCAGGACGGACGTCGCGCCGGTCTCGTGTCAGTGCTTGGCATCCACGTCGGCACGCTCGTTCACATCGCCGCGGCCACGCTCGGTCTCTCGGCGCTCGTCGTCTCCTCGGCGGTCGCGTTCACGGCAGTCAAGCTCGCCGGTGCTGTCTACCTCGTGGGGCTCGGCCTGTGGACGATCTTTGCGCGCCGCTCCGAGACGGAGGTCGCGCTCGGAGGCGAGCGCAACCTGCGTCGCGCGTTCGCACAGGGAATCGTCGTGAACGTGCTGAATCCCAAGACGGCGCTTTTCTTCCTCGCCTTCCTGCCGCAGTTCGTGGATCCGAACGCCGCGCACCCGGCCGTCCAGATCGCTTTCCTCGGCTTGCTCTTCGCCCTGCTCGGGATGGTCACCGACTCGATCTGGGCGCTCGTAGCCGGAACTGCCGGAGGCGTCGTGCGCCGCTCGCGCCGGCTCGTTCGCACGCAGCGCTACGTCACCGGCGGCGTCTACATCGGGCTAGGCGTCGCGACGGCGCTCGCGGGCAAGGCCGAGGACTGAGGCCTGCGGCGGCCTTAGCCGCCGCCGTATACCGAGATCGGCAGCTCGAGCGTCACTTCGTCACCGCTCGGGATCTCGGCCTCGAGCTGCTCGACGATGGCGATCGCGCCGGGCGCGGCGGCGAAGAGGCGCCGCTCGACCTCCCCTGGCGAGTCGAGCTGCAGGATCTCCCGCTTGAACGGCTTCGGGAACCTGCCCTGGCCGAGATACCAGCCATAGAACTTCTTCAGGAAGCCCGTTGCCCGTCTCTCCCCGAGCTCGCGCACCGTCTCGCGGATGAAGAGGACGAGCTCGGCGGCTACTTCCTCGCGGCTCGGTTGCCCGTTCGTTCCTTCCACGATCTCCTTGAGCGCCCACGGATTGCCCTGCGCCCCCCGCCCGACCATCACCGCGGACGCGCCCGTAGTCGCGAGCACGGTCTGCGCTCGAGCGCGCGACACGACGTCCCCCGAGGCCACCACGGGAACGTCTACGAGAGAGACGAGCTCGGCGGTCAGCTCGTGGTCGGCGAAGCCCGTGTACATCTGCTCCGCGGAGCGCGGATGCAGCGTGAGCGACGCCGCCCCCGCCTCGACGAGTCGCGGGCCGAGCTCGAGACAGGTGCGCGATCCGTTCCGCACGCCTCGCCGGAGCTTCACGGTGACAGGGAGCTCGACCGCCTTAGCCACCGTCTCGACCAACCCCGCCGCCCGCTCCGGGTCCTCGAGGAGCGTTGCGCCGGCACCGGTCCGCGTCACTTTCTTGACCGGGCAGCCGAAGTTGAGGTCGACGATGTCCGCGCCGGCCGCCTCGACCATGCGCGCCGCCTCGGCCATCGGGCCGGGCTCGCAGCCGAAGAGCTGGATGGCGAGCGGATGCTCGTCGGCGGCGACCCGGAGGTAGCCGAGCGTGCGCTCGTTGCGGTGCTCGATCCCCGCGCAGCTGACCATCTCGGAGCAAACGAGCCCCGCTCCGTAGCGCCTCCCCTGGCGCCGGAAGGCCTGAACGCTCACGCCTGCCATCGGCGCGAGCACGAGGCGGGTCGGCACCTTTACGTCGGCAATCCACCACGAAGTCCGGAGGTCGATTTCCACGTCCGAGATGGTAGTCGGGGCGCCGTCCGGAATCTGTTGACGACCGTCCTGGGGCACAGCTACCATTCCGAGCCGTTTGAGGGCCCGGCAGGCCTCAGCACCACCGTCTCTGGAGGGCTTCGTGAAGGACGTGATCCTCACTCCTGAGGGCTACAAGCAGCTGAAGGCAGAGCTGGACTACCTGCGGACCACCAGGCGCCGCGAGGTAGCGGAGCGCATCGCCGCGGCGCGCGAGTTCGGCGAGATCGCGGAGAACGCCGAGTACGACGACGCGAAGAACGAGCAGATGATGCTCGAGCACCGCATCGCGCAGCTCGAGGAGCGCCTCGCGAACGCGCGCCTGATCGACACGAAGCGCGTGGACACGAGCATCGTCTCGATCGGCTCCGTCGTCCGCCTGCGCGACGTCGACGCGAAGGAGACGATCGAGTACTTCATCGTCGGCTCCGCCGAGGCGAACCCGGCCGAGCAGAAGCTCTCGAACGAGTCACCGGTGGGCAAGGCCATCATGGGGCGGAAGAAAGGCGAGACCGTCGAGGTCGTCACGCCGCGCGGCTCGAAGGTGAAGTTCAAGATCATGGAGATCAAGGCCGCCTAGCGACGAGGCTAGCACGACGGAACGCGAGCCTCGGTCGTCCGCGAGCTCTTCGAGACACGTGTCACGGACGGCCTCCTGGGGAGCTTCGGGTTCGACCCGAACGGTGACATCTCGGAGAGCCCAGTGACGACCGTGCGGATTCAGCGACCCGGCTCCGGGAATACCATCCTGAGCGTCGAGGGCGCGCGCGTCGCCAGCGTCGAGCGTCCCTCGCCGGAGCTCGTCGCAGCCGAGGACTAGCTGCTCGCGGCCGGATAGGCTGGCCGCCGTGACGGCTCCGAAGCGGTTTCCGGATCGCAACCCGATCGCCGACGTCCGCGCTGCCACCGAAGCCATTGAGGCCGGTGGCCAGCTCGACGAGACGAGACGAATCGCGGGCCGGGTCATGGCGCGCCGCGAGATGGGGAAGCTCGTCTTCCTCGACCTCGTAGACCGCTCGGGACGGATCCAGCTCATGTGCGACACCGGGCGGACAGGCGAGGTGGACGTCCACCTCGGCGACGTCGTCGGGGTCGTGGGGAAGCCGGCGAAGTCACGTCGTGGCGAGCCCTCGCTCGCGGTCGACCTGCTCGAGGTGCTCTCGCGGAACCAGAGCCCGCTTCCGGACACCTTCCACGGGCTCACGGACGTCGAGACGCGCTACCGGAAGCGATACCTCGACCTTCTGATGAACGACGACGCACGCGAGCTCGTCCTCCTGCGGGCGCGTGTCGTGACGGCCATCCGGAAGTACCTCGACGAGCACGGCTTCGTCGAGGTCGAGACCCCGGTCCTCCAACCCCGCTACGGAGGCGCCTTCGCGCTGCCGTTCGTGACGCACTCCGCCGAGCTCGAGTCCGACCTCTACCTGCGGATCGCGACCGAGCTCTACTTGAAGCGGCTCATCGTCGGCGGGCTCGAGCGCGTGTACGAGATCGGCAAGGACTTCCGCAACGAGAGCGTCTCGTACAAGCACCAGCCGGAGTTCACGATGCTCGAGTGGTACGAGGCGTACGCCGACTACCGGGACACGATGGCCCGGATCGAGGAGCTGCTCGAAGTCGTTGCCCTCGACGTGCTCGGATCGACCGTCGTCCGCTTCAGGGAGCACGACGTCGACCTGAAACGACCCTGGCGGCGGATCGGGTTCGTCGAGGCGCTCGAGGAGCTCGAGCTCTGGACGCGAGACGAGAACGAGCTCCGAGCCTGGCTTCAGGAACGCGGTGTCGACACGACGGCGGACAAGGACTGGCCGCAGCTCGTGGACCATGCGTTCGGCCACTTCGTCGAGCCGGCTCTCGTCGAGCCGACGATCGTGTACGGCCATCCCGTCGAGCTCTCGCCGTTTGCGCGCGTGTCCGACGAGGATCCGACGCTGACCGAGCGCTTCGAGTACTTCGCCGCCGGAATGGAGCTCGGCAACGCCTACTCGGAGATCAACGATCCTTCCGAGCAGCAGCTCCGCTTCGACCAGCAGTCCGAGCACGTTCTGGGCGTCGCCGGAGACCCGGATTACGTCGAGGCGCTCTCCTACGGGATGCCGCCGACGGGCGGGCTCGGCCTCGGCATCGACCGCCTCACGATGCTGCTCTCCGGCCGCGAGACGATCCGCGACGTCATCCTCTTCCCGGCGCTGCGCGGGAAGTAGCGGCTCGAGCCTCTCCACGCGCCTACCCCACCCGGGTGTCAGAGCCACTCGACGGAGTGACGATGCCAGTCAGACGGTGACTGCGGACTCGAGCTCGGCCTCGGCAGGCGGCGGGGCGCTTCGCCATGGCGAGGCGCACGCTCACGCGATCCTGGACGCAGCGCTCGACGCGGTGATCACGATCGACCACCTCGGGCAGGTGCTCGAGTTCAACCGAGCGGCCGAGCGGACGTTCGGCTACCGGAAGGTGGACGTGGTCGGCCGCGAGCTTGCCGAGCTCATCGTGCCGCAGCAGCATCGAGCCGCCCATCGCGCGGCGCTTGCGCGCTGGACGGAGCAGCCTCCTGCTGAAGGCGCGGGCACGCTGCTCGACCGGCGCATCGAGGTCGAAGCGATGAGAGCGGACGGGTCGGTCTTCCCCGCCGAGCTGGCCATCAGCCGCGTGGTCGCTCCCGGCCAGCCGGTGTTCACGGCCTGCATTCGGGACATCACCGAGCGCGAGAAAGCAGTCGACGACCTGCGGCGTGCCGAGACGCGCTTTCGGTCCCTCGTCGAGCAGCTTCCACTCACCGTGTACGTGGACCGTCTGGACGAGACGAGCTCCAACGTCTACACGAGCCCACAGGTCGAGTCGATGCTCGGGTACTCGCCCGAGGAGTGGGCCGCCGACAGCGATCTCTTCGTCTCCCTCCTGCATCCGGACGACCGAGAGCGAGTTCTCGCCGCGCACGCGCGGACGCATGCGACGGGAGAGCCGATGCACCTCGAGTACCGGCTCATCGCTCGCGACGGTCGGGTCGTCTGGGTCCACGACGAGGCACGCGTGATTCCCGGCGTCGACGGCGAGCCGCACGTGCTCCAGGGGTACTTGCTGGAGGTCACGGCCCGGAAGGAGGCGGAGGAGCAGCTGCGTCACCAGGCGTTCCACGATGCGCTCACCGGCCTCGCGAACCGTGCGTTGTTCACAGATCGCGTCGAGCATGCCCTCGTCGTCCGGTCCGACGCACGCGTGGACGCGGCGGTCCTCGTCCTCGACCTGGACAATTTCAAGGCGATCAACGACAGCCTCGGCCACGGCGCCGGAGACGTGTTGCTGGCGGAGGTCGGCAGGCGACTGCGAGCGGCCCTCGCAGAGAGCCACACGGTCGCGCGAATCGGTGGTGACGAGTTCGCGATCCTGATCGAGAAAACCACGGGGCTGCCTGCCGCGGTCGCAGTCGCAGAGCGCGTCCTGGCCCAGTTCGAGACTCCGTTTCAGCTCGACGGACGAGAGGTCTACGTGACGGTGAGCGTGGGAATCGCGGTCGGCCACGAGAGTGAGGAGCTGCTTCGGTCCGCGGATGTCGCGCTCTATCGGGCGAAGGGAGGCGGCGGTGCCCGATACGTCGTGCACGGGCCGCGGATGGACGAGGACGTGTTCGGCAGGCTCGAGCTCATCGCGGACCTGCGCCGCGCGTGCGTCGAGGACGAGTTCGTCCTCCACTACCAGCCGATCGTCGACCTCACGACGGGGAGGCTCGTCAGCGTCGAGGCGCTCGTCCGCTGGCAGCATCCGAAGCGCGGGCTGCTCCCGCCGGCGGACTTCGTCTTCTTGGCGGAGGAGACCGGGCGCATCGTCGACGTCGGCCGCTGGGTGCTCGCAGAAGCGTGTCGCCAGACCGCCGAGTGGAAGGCGGGCCTTCGCCCGGGGACGCCGCTCTCCGTGAGCGTCAACGTCTCCACGCGACAGATCCGGCGGCACGAGATCGTCGCCGACATCGAGACAGCTCTGACCGAGTCGGGCCTGGATCCGTCCACTCTCACCGTGGAGATCACGGAAAGCGTGTTCGCCGATCGGCGGGAGGAGATGATCGACGTCCTCGACGAGGTGGCGAGGCTGGGCGTGGGCATCGCGCTCGACGACTTCGGCACGGGGTACTCGTCGCTACCGCTCCTGCAGGACCTGCCTGTCGACACGATCAAGATCGACCGGTATTTCGTCGGGTCGATCGGCTCGGGGCTCGAGCGCACGGCATTCGTACGGGCCATCGTCGACCTCGCGAAGGCGCTCGAGCTCGAGGTCGTCGCGGAGGGCATCGAGAGCCCCGCGCATGTCGCCGTTCTGAAGCGAATCGGTTGCCAGATGGGCCAGGGCTTCCACTTCGCAGCGCCGCTGGCCGCGGACGACCTCGGAGACCTCATGGCAGCCGGTGTCGTCCCGACCTTTCCCGGCAGCCAGCGGACGCACCAGGCCAGGGTGGCCTGAACGAGCAAGGGCCGCTCGGCGGAGCTCTACTACGTCGCCGCAGGCGACTTCCAGACGGAACCCGCGCTTCGCAGCGTGCCCTCGTGATCCGCGGTGACGGGAACGTCCTCCTCGGGGTGTGAGGCCCTGTGCTCGCGGAACCACTCCACCGCGCGGGGGATGCCCTCTTCGAGCGTGACCTGAGGGTCGTAGCCGAGCAGCTCGCGAGCCTTCGAGAGGTCGGCGACGTAGTGGGTCACCTCGCCGAGCAGCGAGGGAGCGAGAGTCATGTTCGGCGTCACTCCGAGCTCGGCCGCGATCAGCTCGGCGCAGTGGACGAGCGTATTCCCCCGCCCGTAGGCGAGGTTGATCGTCTTGTTCACGACGCGGCCCGCCGCGAGCGCCTCGATGCCTCGAACGATCCCGTCGGTGCAGTCGTCGACGTACGTGAAGTCGAGGGTCTTGTCGTGCCCGCCGTAGATCGTGATCGGCTCCCCGCGCAGCATCGAGTGGATGAAGAGCGGGATGACGCGCACCATCCGCTGGAGGTCGTTGTCAAAGCGCCCGTAGACGTTCGAGAACCGGAAGACGAGGTACGGGAGCCCGTAGCACCGCGCGTACGAGTAGATGAACGCCTCGCCTGCGATCTTGGAGGCCGAGTAGGTGCTCTCCGCGAACGCGAAGTCGGCCACCTGCTCCGGGTACTCCTCGAAGCGGTGCACGTCCCCGTAGACCTCCCGGCTCGACGAGAAGACGATCGGGATGTGACGGAGCCGTGCGTACTCGAGCACGTTGAACGTCATGACCGCGTTCTCGAGCGCGCGATGCGGTTGCCTGACGAGCTGGTGCACCTTGGCGTGTGCCGCGAGGTGGACGACGAGGTCGACCTCGGGATACTCGACGCCGTTGATTCCCCCGCGGAAGGGCGCGTAGTGCCCGGCCAGGTCCTGGAGGAGGTACGAGAAGTCGTCGGTCCACGTGTTCAGGCGCTTGTCGACGCCGTAGACGTCGTGGCCGTCGCCTTGCAGCCGCAGCGCGAGATTCGTGCCGATCTGTCCGGACGAGCCGGTGACGAGAACCTTCACGGCGTGCTGAAGAGTAACGGGCGCAATCGACGGCCTCGCACGCCTCGGGTACTCACGGAAGGGGTTTTACGAGCCGATGAGAATCCGTGAACCGTCACGTAAAGACAAGGGAGACCCGAGCAGAAGGTAGTCGGCTACGATCAGACCTCACCTTCGACCCGGAGAGTGCGGCAAACCTGTCGGCCTCCGGAGACGAATGAGGGAAAAGGAGGGTCGAAGGAGTTGTTCGAGCGATTCACCGAAAGAGCCAGGCAGGTTGTGGTTCTCGCGCAGGACGAGGCGAGGGCGCTCAAGCACAACTACATCGGCACCGAGCACATCCTCCTGGGGCTGCTCCGCGAGGAAGAAGGGCTTGCGGCCCGCGTCCTCGAGTCGCTCGACATCACGGTGGAAGAGGTTCGCGCGCAGGTCGCGCGCATCGTCGGCCAGGGTGACGAGGTCACTACGGGCCAGATCCCGTTCACGCCGCGCGCGAAGAAGGTGCTCGAGCTCGCGCTGCGCGAGGCGCTCTCCCTCGGCCACAACTACATCGGCACCGAGCACATCCTCCTCGGGCTCGTGCGCGAGAACGAGGGTGTCGCCGCTCGGATCCTGCTCGACTTCGACGCGGATGCGGAAAAGATTCGCAACGAGATCATCCGGATGCTCTCCGGGCCGGGCCGCCGCCAGACGGGCGCCGGCGCGCCTGCCGGCGAGAAGACGAAGAGCTCCAAGCTCCTCGACCAGTTCGGCCGGAACCTCACGAAGCTCGCCGTCGAGGGCAAGCTCGACCCCGTCGTCGGCCGTCAGACCGAGATCGAGCGGGTCATGCAGATCCTCTCGCGCCGCCAGAAGAACAACCCGGTGCTGATCGGCGAGCCCGGCGTCGGCAAGACCGCCGTCGTCGAAGGCCTCGCCTCGCGCATCTCCTCGAGCCAGGTGCCCGAGATTCTCAAGGGCAAGCAGATCTACACGCTCGACCTGGCCGCGCTCGTCGCCGGCTCCAAGTACCGGGGCGAGTTCGAGGAGCGGCTGAAGAAAGTCATGAAGGAGATCATGCAGCGGGGCGACATCATCCTCTTCATCGACGAGCTCCATAACCTCGTCGGAGCGGGAGCCGCCGAGGGCGCGATTGACGCTGCATCGATCCTGAAGCCTGCTCTCGCGCGCGGCGAGATCCAGACGATCGGCGCGACGACGCTCGACGAGTACCGCAAGTACCTCGAGCGGGATGCCGCCCTCGAGCGCCGCTTCCAGCAGGTGCGCGTCGAGGAGCCGACGATCGACGAGACCGTGCAGATCCTGCGCGGGCTGCGCGACCGCTACGAGGCGCACCACCGGTGCAAGATCTCGGACGACGCGCTGCACGCCGCGGCGGTTCTCGCCGACCGCTACATCCAGGACCGGCACCTCCCGGACAAGGCGATCGACCTCATCGACGAGGCCGGCTCGCGCATCCGCATCGCCACGATGGCCGCGCCGCCCCGCTACCGCGAGCTCGAGGAGGAGATCGACCGCGTGCGCGCCGACAAGGAAGCGGCGATCGAGGCCCAGGAGTTCGAGAAGGCCGCGCAGCTCCGCGACAAGGAGCGCAAGCTCACGCAGAAGAAGAAGGAGCTCGAGGAGGACTGGCGCAACCAGGCCGACGAGGAGCAGCCGGAGATCGGCGAGGACGAGATCGCCGACATCGTCTCGATGTGGACGGGCATCCCTGTCTTCAAGCTCACCGAAGCGGAGTCGCAGCGGCTCGTTCGTATGGAGGACGAGCTCCACAAGCGGGTCGTCGGCCAGCACCAGGCGATCGTCGCCGTCGCGAAGGCGATCCGGCGCGCCCGCGCGGGGATCAAGGACCCGAAGCGGCCGACCGGCTCGTTCATCTTCCTCGGCCCCTCGGGCGTGGGCAAGACCGAGCTCGCCCGCACGCTCGCCGAGTTCCTCTTCAGCGACGAGGACATGATGATCCAGGTGGACATGTCGGAGTACATGGAGAAGCACTCCGTGTCCCGGCTCGTCGGCTCACCTCCCGGCTACGTCGGGTACGACGAGGGCGGTCAGCTCACCGAGGCGGTCCGCCGCAAGCCGTATTCGGTCGTTCTCCTCGACGAGATCGAGAAGGCACATCCGGACGTCTTCAACATCCTCCTCCAGATCCTCGAGGACGGGAAGCTCACGGACGCCCAGGGGCGGAAGGTCGACTTCCGCAACACGATCGTGATCATGACCTCGAACCTGGGCGCGGCTCAGATCTCGAAGAACCAGACGCTCGGCTTCTCCGTCGGCGACGAGGAAGGGCTGACGTACGACGAGATGAAGGAGCGCGTGATGTCGGAGCTCAAGAAGGTGTTCCGGCCCGAGCTCCTGAACCGCATCGACGAGGTCATCGTCTTCCACAAGCTCGAGCGCGCGGAGATCCTCGAGGTCGTCGACCTGCTCATGCGACGCGTCCGCGAGGAGATGGCGAAGCACGGGACGGTCATCGAGCTCACCGACGAAGCGCGCGAGCTGCTCGTCGAGCAGGGCTACGACCCGGCCATGGGCGCCCGGCCACTGCGCCGCGCGATCCAGCGCCTCATCGAGGATCCTCTCGCCGACTTCATCCTCGGCCGCGAGCTCCAGCCCGCGACGACGATCATCGTCGACAAGCGCGAGAACCCGGTGGAGGGCGAGTCGCTTGTCGAGATCAGGCTCGTCGAGGGCACGCCTGTGCCAGCGACGGTCGGTGGCCCCGAAGACGCCCCCGAGGACGTCGACGCGGGCGATTCGCCGGGCGACGACTCCTAGGCCCTCCTAGCCCAAACGCGCTCTACCAGCGCGGGGGGCTGTCGTCCCGCGGTGCCTGCTGCGCCGAGGACTGCTCGAGCCCGCGGTCGCGAGGCTGCCAGACCGGTTCGCTCGTCGGGGTCGGCTCGCGCTCCTGGACGGAAGCGAGGTACGCCCCGGCGGCGACGACACCAGCGAGCACGACGCCGAGATAGCTCGCCCACGCGGAGTCCGAATCGCGGAAGTTCTTGAGCACCGTCAGCGCGAACACGAACACGCCGAGCCCGAGCAGGACGCGATCCCAGCGGGTGTCGAACGCGAGCCCGTCGTCGAACTCCCGCGCGACGGCGAGGGTTACGACGAGGAGCGCGGCGACGCCGATGAGAAGCCCCCAGAAGTCCCAGGCGTCGAGGCTCTTCGTCACGGTCCCGTTCCGCCCGAAATCGAGCGGCACGGACTGCCACGTGAGGAATAGGTCTACGACGAGGAGCGTGCCCGCTGCGAGGAGCAGCTTCGTCCCGGTGCCGAATGAGGCGAGTCTCTGCACGTCAGCGGGGCCGGCACAGGCGATCCTGTGCCAGGAGCTTGGCCTGGGCCAGGTCCGCGGCGAGGTCGAACGCGCGGTCGTAGGCCGAAGGCGGTGCCCCCGTCCAGGACGCGTCCGGGAGGACGCCGGGGCCGCTCACGCTGATGCGGTAGCGCTGCCCCATGCCCGACGGGCGTGAGCCGTGGGGATAGAAGCCGTAGCAGAAGCCGCCGGTCCCGACGTGGCTCAGGAAGCCGTTCTCCCGGCGCCAACCGGACCCGTAGGCGGAGTTGAGGGTGTCGACGTAGAGATTGCGTCCGAACGAGTCGAGCGGCACGCCGGCGGGCGTCGACGCGAAGCCGTGGATCCCGCGCCCGCGCCACGTATACCGGCCGTACAGGGAATGGAAGCGGCGATACGCCCAGCCCAGCCCGACGTCGAGCTGCGGTACGTGGCCGGTCCAGTGCGAGAGCCGGAGCTCCCAGTCGTCCCGCGTCCCCGTGGACGGCTCGCCGTAGTTGCGAAGGCCGCGCTGCCAGCTCTGGAGGGCCCAGTACGAGCCGTCGGGGGTGCGACAGGCGGTTACGAGCCACGCGAGCTCGACGCGTGCCGGCCTGCACACGTTGCGAAAGCCCTTCCACAGGGTCCGGCCGAACGAGCGCCAGCCGCCGGAGTAGTCCACCTTGAACGCGACCTGCTTCCGATCCTCGCTCGCATGGATCGCGTTCACGGCGCCCCACGCGAGAACGTGCCGCGTTCGGCCGTGGACGCGGTAGGTGAGCATTGCCTTTCCGCGCGCGTCTACCTGGAGCTTCACGGCCCTTGCGTCACGTGCGATCAGCTGTGAGGCGCCCGCCGTGGGCGCCAAGAACCCGGCCGCGACTGCGGCGGCGGCGACGACAGGGATGAGAAACCGGATTCCGGCCACTGCGGCGTGAGATCGGAGCGCGGAGCCCTTGAGGGTAGCCCACGCGCGAGTGATTTCACCACCTCGGTTAGCCTGAGCGCCGTGAGCGTCCTCATTCGCCACGCACAGCCTTCCGACTACGGGCGGGTCATCCAGCACGTCAACGCATGGTGGGGCGGCCGCGAGATGGCTCCCATGCTGCCGCAGCTCTTCTTCCTCCACTTCGAGGGGACGAGCTTCGTCGCCGAGGACGCTGAGGGGCGTCTTGCCGGGTTTCTGGTCGGCTTCCTCTCCCAGACCGACCCGACCGATGCGTACGTCCACTTCGTCGGCGTTGCGCCCGAGCAGCGCGGCACTGGTCTCGGGCGCGAGCTCTACGAGCGCTTCTTCGACGCCACCCGGGATGCGGGACGCGCGACGGTGCGCTGTGTCACGTCGCCGGCGAACCAGAGCTCGGTCGACTTCCACCGGGCACTCGGCTTCGAGGTCGACCGGGTCGTCGAGAACTACGACGGACCGGGGGAGGACCGCGTTCTCCTCGTCAAGCCGCTGAATTGAACGAGCTGCGGCCGCGCGAGGCTCGCGCGGCCGCATGACTCCGGTTCTCGACCGTTACGTCGTCTCTTCGGATGAGGACGGGGACTCGTCCCCTGAGCCTGATGCCTCCGGCGCCGGCGGCTCGGCGGCCGCCTCGGGTGGCGGCGCCGGTTCTGCGGGAGGCGGTGCCGCGGACGCGGCGGGCGGCGCAGAAGCTGCCGCGGTCCCGGATGCCGGCATGCTCGGGATCTCGCTCTTGAGGTTCTCGACACCGCCGGCCGACTGGACCTGCAGCCAGGCGCCCACTGCGATCAGGGCGGCAAATGCGACACCGAGGTAGCTCCAGAACGTCGAGTAGTCGTCGACGAGGTTCTTGAGCAGCGCGCAGGCGAAGATCAGGAAGGCGAGCACCGCTCCCGTGAGCGAGACGGGAACCGGGACACCCACGGCCGCCAGTCGCGCGACGATCCACGCGATCAGGACGATCGTGAGCAGGCCCATCACCCAGCCGAAGAAGCCGTGCCACGCGCTAACGCCGCCGGACACCTCCTCGCCGAGGAACTCGAAGTCGATCTCCTGCCAGTTGAAGAACATCGAGATGAGCAGTAGCACGCTCCCGACGAGCATGAGCTGCATTCCGCGTCCGATTTCGTTGAACCTCTCCATACCCCCGTCCTTTCCCAGAGCTCGCCTGCGGCTGTGTCATCCGGACTCTTAAGCACGGGGGCACAACATGCAAGCGAAACTGGCGCACTTTGGTCACCTTGGCGTGACCGGTGGTGTCGGATGCCGTTCCTAGACTGGCTCGGTGGCCAAAGTCAGCGTCCAGTTCACCTGCTCGGAGTGCGGTACGACGACCGGACGCTGGCTCGGCCGTTGTCCGGGTTGCGCCGCGTTCGGGACTCTCGTGGAGGAGCTGCACGGTAGCGGCGCCGACAAGTCGCACTACGGGCCTGTGACCCCGATCGCCCTCGGCGGCGTCACCGCGACTGAGGCCGACCGGATCTCGACCGGAGTTCCAGAGCTCGACCGCGTGCTCGGAGGAGGGCTCGTGCCAGCGTCGCTCGTCCTGGTGGGAGGCGAGCCCGGAGTGGGCAAGTCGACGCTGCTCCTCTCGGCGCTCGTCGCCGTCTCGCGAGCCGGTCGCCGCGCGCTCCTCGTCACGGGCGAGGAGTCGGCTGCTCAGGTCTCGCTCCGCGCCGCTCGATTGGGCGGTGCCGCCGACGTCGGCGTGATCGCGGAGACGGAGCTCTCGGCCGTCTGCGCGACGCTGGAGCAGGAGCGACCGGATGTCTGCGTCATCGACTCCGTACAGACGCTCCACGCCTCCGAGCTCGGATCGGCGCCGGGCTCCGTCGCCCAAGTGCGGGAGGCAGCTTCACGCCTCCTCCGAGTCGCGAAGGAGGCGGGGATCGCGACCATCCTCGTCGGCCACGTCACGAAGGACGGAGCGGTCGCCGGCCCTCGAGTGCTCGAGCACCTCGTCGACTGTGTCCTTCAATTCGAAGGCGACCGGTATCACGAGCATCGCGTCCTCAGGGCGACGAAGAACCGCTTCGGATCGACGAACGAGCTGGGAGTATTCGAGATGACCGCGTCGGGCCTCGTGGGGGTGCCCGACCCGTCCGAGCTGTTCGGTGCGACGAATCCCGGCGAGGTCGGCGCCGCGGTCGGGTGCGTGTTGGAAGGAACGCGTCCGATGCTGCTCGAGATTCAGGCTCTGGTCGCGCCCACCGACCTCGCGATGCCGCGCAGAGTGGCGACTGGAGTCGATCCGAAGCGCCTGGCGATGATCGTCGCGGTTCTCACGCGTCACGCGGGCCTGAAGCTCGGGAGCGCCGACGTCTTCGTGAACGTCGCGGGTGGTGTCCGAATAGAGGAGCCCGGTGCGGATCTCGCGGTCGCGCTCGCGATCGCGTCGGCGACCCGTGGCGCGCCTGTTCTCGAGCGCTCCGCGGTGTTCGGGGAGATCGGTCTCACCGGACGGCTGCGCCCCGCTGCGCAGGCCGAACGCCGTCTCGACGAGTGCCGCAAGCTAGGAATCGCCGTGGTCGTTGCGCCAGACGGATCGGCGAACCGCGAGCTCCCGCGCATCGTGCACGTCGAGAGCGTGCGCGCTGCCGTCAAGGCCGCGCTCGAGTACCGCATGGCTGAAACAGCGACAGAGCCGATACAGACAGAGCCGATACAGACAGAGCCGATACAGACAGAGCGGGCTGTCGCCTAACCGGCGGGGCGGGTCGAGGCTCCGATGCGAGGCGGCCCCCGCCGGAGAGCCGTTGCGGTTCCGTTAATCCCGTGTGAAGAACGCGCTATCATGCGACGGCGCAGTCGGCACGGTAGAGAGCGGTGCCGGCCTTTTTTTGTGATGGCGTCGACTACACACCACGGGGAGGCTGGCTTGTTCGATATCGGCGACAAGGTCGTGTATCCGCACCACGGCGCTGGGACTGTCGTGAAGCGGGAGAAGCGCGAGGTTCTCGGTGAGACACGCGAGTACCTCACGATTCAGATCCTCCACAACGACATGACGGTGAACGTGCCGTGCGACAACGCCGAGCGCGTCGGCTTGCGGCAGGTGATCGACCAGCGAACCGTGCAAATGGTCGTACGAACACTTTCCGGCGGCTCCACGGAGATGCCGAAGAACTGGAACCGCCGTTTCAAGCACAACCGCGACAAGATGAAGACCGGCAACATCTTCGAGCTCGCCGAGGTCGTCAGGAACCTGGCGGTGAGGAACAACGAGAAGGGCCTCTCGACCGGCGAGAAGCAGATGTTCGTGAAGGCGAAGAAGATCCTCGCCTCCGAGCTCATGTACGCGAAGGACATGAGCGAGGAGCAGGCAGCGGTCTGGCTCGACGACGTTCTGTCCCGAGCGGGGCAGACGAAGCCGAGCACCAGAGCGAAGCCGAAGGCAGCCGCCGCGAGCGCGTAGCGCTTCCTCGCTTCGCGAGAGAGCACTAGGTCCTGGCCGCAGCTCGTTGAAAGGGTCCTAGGTATTTCCGGCGAAGGCGGAAGTACTTGGGCGGTGATCGCGGCGGGTGGGACCGGCGAGCGGCTCGGGCTCGATCGGCCGAAGGCGTTCGCGCCGCTCGGCGGCAGGCCGCTGCTCGCGGAGAGCTTGGACCGGCTCGACCGGTCACCGTGGATCGACGCGATCGTCGTGGCGGTACCTGCGGGGTGGGAGGAGCCCGCGATCCTGCTGAGCGAGGAGCTCGTGGCTACCAAGGTCGTCGCGTGCGTCGCCGGAGGGGCGACTCGGGCCGAGTCTGTGAGTGCCGCGCTCGGAGACGTCTCGCGTGACGCGTTCGTGATCCTGGTCCACGACGCGGCGCGTCCGCTCCTCTCGGACGCGGTGCTCGAGCGCGTTCTCGGCCCGCTCGCCGAGGGTTACGACGGCGTCGTGCCGGTGCTGCCGATCTCGGACACGGTCAAGCGGGTCGAGGGGCGTACGGTCGCCGAGACCGTCGAGCGCGGCGGCCTCGTCACGGCGCAGACGCCGCAGGCTTTCCTCGCCGAGGCGCTCCGTCGTGCGTTCGCCGGGGATCTCTCCCAGGCAACGGACTGCGCAGCACTCGTGGAGCGGGCCGGAGGTCGTATCGCGGTGGTGGACGGCGACCGACAGCTCCTCAAGGTGACGACCCCCGAGGATCTCGCACTCGTCGAGTCGTGGCTCTGAAGGCAGTCGTCTTCGACGTCGGTGAGACGCTCGTCGACGAGGAGCGATGGTGGCGGCGTCTGGCCGATCGCGAGGGATTGCAGCCGCATGTCGTCTGGGCCGCTCTCGGCGTCACGATCGCACGTGGCGAGGAGCACGACGCACTGTGGGGGCATCTCGGCATCGACACGCCTCCGCGGTGGTGGAGCGAGATCCCGTACTCGATCGAGGATCTCTATCCGGACGCGCTCGACTGCCTGCATCAGACCCGGGAGCTCGGGGTTCGAGTCGGCATCGTCGGGAACCAGACGGAGGCGCTCGAAGCGTGGGCGCGTGAGTCGGCTCTGCCTGCAGACGTGATCTCGTCGTCGGCGAGCCTTGGCGTGCGGAAGCCCGATCTCGTGTTCTTCGCGCGCGTCGTCGAGCTCATGGGCTGTCGCGTCGACGAGGTCGCCTACGTCGGCGACCGGGTCGACAACGACGTCCTCCCTGCCATGGCCGCGGGGCTCGTCGCAGTCCATGTCCGCCGCGGCCCGTGGGGACGGCTCCAGCGCACGCCGGCGGGTGCGGTTGGCATCGACTCCCTGTCCGAGCTTCCAGACGCGCTAGCCTCGCGTCGATGACGGTCGCCGGCGAGCTGAGAGTCGGGCTGGGCGTGGATGCCCACGCGCTCGTCGACGGCAGGACGCTCGTCCTCGGCGGTGTCGAGATCGAGCATCCGCGGGGGCTCGCAGGTCATTCCGACGGCGACGTCGTCGCACATGCGCTGATCGACGCGCTCCTGGGCGCCGCCGATCTGGGCGACATCGGGTCGTTCTTCCCCTCGGACGATGAGGAGTATCGCGACGCGTCCTCGCTCGACCTGCTCTGGAAGGCATACCGTGAGGTGCGCGACGCCGGGTGGGAGCTCGTGAACGCCGACTGCGTCCTGATCGGCGAGGAGCCTAGGATCGAGCTGCTCCGCGAGGAGATGAGCGAGAGGCTCGCCGAGGCGATCGCGGTGGAGGGCGGGCGGGTGAGCGTCCGCGCGACGACGACCGACGGGCTCGGGTTCACCGGGCGAGGCGAAGGTCTCGCCGCCCAGGCCGTTGCGTTGCTCCGAAGAGTGTGAGCCTGCGCTTCTTCACCTACGACGAGCGCCCGGAGCTGGAGCAGCGCAAAGGCCCACTGCTCGAGGCGTGGCCCGCGTTCATGTTCGAAGACCCCGTGGCCGAAGCGCGCTGGCACCTGCTCTACGAGCGATTCGGCGGCTTCCAGCACTTCCTCCTCGACGAAGAGTCGGACGAGCTGGTCGCCGAAGTCAACTCACTCCCGGTCCAGGTCGACCTGGACGATCTCCCCGACCGCGGGTGGGAGGACGTGATGGTGCGCGGTACCGACGCTCGGGAACATCCGAACGCCGTTACGGCGATCCAGGTGATGATTGCGCCCGGCCGGCATGGTCAGGGGCTCAGTAGGCTCTGCCTCGAGCGCATGCGATCGGTCGTGCAGGAGCACGGCTTCGAGCACCTCGTAGCGCCCGTGCGACCGAGCTGGAAGGCGCGCTACCCACTCGTGCCGATCGAGCGGTACATCGGTTGGCAGACGAGCGAGGGCCTCCCGCTCGACCCGTGGCTACGGACGCACGCGAGGCTCGGAGCGCGCATCGTCCGCCCGTGCGTCGAGGCGATGACGATCGTCGGCACCGTCGCCGAGTGGGAGGA
This sequence comes from uncultured Actinomycetes bacterium, assembly GCA_963736295.1. Taxonomy (GTDB): domain Bacteria; phylum Actinomycetota; class Thermoleophilia; order Gaiellales; family Gaiellaceae; genus GMQP-bins7. The sequence continues at coordinate 873,638 of CAVTOH010000004.1, read as the reverse complement.
GTGGACGGGGCTCGTGTATCCGGAGAGCGGCGAGTACGTCGTCGCCGGAGCCCTCGTTCCCGTCCGCATCGACCTCGACACCGATCAGGGCGTGTACGTCGAGCCGAACGTCTGGATGCACCACCGGATCTGAGCCGTCCAAGCGGCGTCGCTCGGAGTCGTCGAGTGATTGCTCGAACGCGAACAGCTCTCCGATCCAGCGGAGAAGCGCCCATAGAGCCAGCAGCACGGCGATGAGGAGCGCGACGCGTTTCATCGGGCGTGGTGGGCTCGGCTCATGCCGGAAGCGTGAAGCAGACGCGGGCGCCGCCTTCCTCACGATCCTCCGCCCAGATTCTTCCTCCCTGGGCCTCGACGAGCCCGCGAGCGATGGCAAGCCCCAGTCCTGCTCCAGGTGACGAGCGCGAGCGATCGCTCCGCCAGAAGCGCTCGAACATTCGGGTTTGCGCCTCGTCGTCGAGGCCGACGCCCGAGTCCTCGACGGCCACCCGGACCTCACCCGCACGAGACTCGACCCGCACCGCAACGGCCCCGTCGGAGGGTGTGTGTCGGAGCGCATTCGTGAGGAGGTTCATCAACACGCGCTCGACCTTCTCGGGTGCGAAGGTCGCGGTCAAGTCCTCGTCGACCTCGGCCGCGAGACTCACGTGCCTCGCGCGTGCCTCCGCCTCGACGCCGCGGAGGCTGCTCGAGACCACCGGCGCGACCGGAAGCCGGTGGAGCTCCAGAGTCAGGGAGTCCGCATCGATCCTCGCGAGCTCGAACAGGTCGTCGACGAGGCTCGAGAGCACTCGTACCTGCTCTCTGAGTGCGGGAAGGTATTCGTCCTGGCTTCCGAGGCCGTCCTCGAGCGCCTCGATCATCGCCTGCATGTTGGCGAGCGGCGTCCTCAGGTCGTGGCTCGCCCACGCCACGAGCTCCCGCCGCGTGTCGAAGAGCCGCCGCAGGTTCTCGCCCATCTCGTTGAAGGTCGACGCGAGCTCCGCGACCTCCGCAGGACCACCCTCGGGTGCCCGAGCGTCGAGGTCGCCGCGAGCGAGGTCGGCCGACGCGTCGCGCACGCGGTCGAGCGAATCCGCTATCGAGCGGGCGACCACGAGCGCCGCGACGATTGCGGTCAGGGCGGATGCGGCCGTGACCGTCAGGATCTTCACGTCGTCGCCCATGTGGAACATGACCCACCCGGACAAGAGCACCGCGCCGAGCGGGAGCAGCACGGCGAGGAACGCGAGCCCGACGAGCTGGAGGCGGACGGTCGGCAGACTTCGCAGCAGCACGGCGAGCGCGAGCCCCACGCCGAGGGTCGCCAGCGCGACCACGACTCCGGTTGTGATCACGGCACCAACCGGTATCCGACACCCCAGACAGTCTCGAGATGCCTGGGGTCGGAAGGCGAGTCCTCGATCTTCTCCCGGAGTCGCCGGATGTGGACGGTGACCGTACCCGTGTCGAGGGCAGCCGTGTACCCCCAGACGCTCGTCATCAACTGGTCACGCGAGAAGACGCGGCGGGGATGGCTCGCGAGGAACCAGAGGAGATCGAACTCCTTCGCCGTCAGGCGGACGACGTCGCCGGCTTTGGAGACCTCCCTCGTCGAGCGCTCGAGCTCGACGTTGCCGAACGACACCTTGCGGACGTCCGGAGCGGTCGGCGCAGCTCGTCGGAGAACGCTGCGCACACGCGCCGCGAGCTCGCGTGGAGAGAACGGCTTCGTGACGTAGTCGTCCGCGCCGAGCTCGAGCCCGACGATCCGGTCGGCCTCCTCGCCGCGGGCGGTCAGCATGATGACGGGCAGGCTCGAGCTCGAGCGGATCCACCGACACAGCTCCAACCCGTCGGTTCCCGGGAGCATGACGTCGAGTACGACGAGGTCGGGCGCCGAGCGCTCGATGGCTTCCCGGGCAGCGTTCCCGTCCGAGGCCTCGCACGTCCGGTGCCCTTCACGCGCGAGATAGCGGACGACCACCTCCCGCACGATCGGCTCGTCGTCGACCACGAGAACGGTTGCCACGCGCGCATTGTGCTGCGCCCAGGATTACGCGGAGGTGAATTCAGCGGGCGTTCATGCGCGCGTGACCCGCGCGTAAGACGCACCACCTAGCGTCGTGAGCGACTTCGACGGAAGGAGAGACCGATGAGGAAGCTCGCATTCACGGTAGGCGTCGTGGTGGCGGCCGGCATCTTGGCCGTGCTCCCTGCGGTTGCGGCTGATGGGCCGGTACGGACGTTCTCGCAGGACGTGACCCTCGGCTTCTACCGCGGCCAGGTCGTCTCGTACCTCGACTTCGGCCCGGTGAAGCTCCAGGCGGGCAACAAGGTGGCTCCGATCTGGGCGTTCACGAACGGGCACGAAGGCCAGCGCAACATCATCGACACCGTTCCCGGCCGGAGGGACTACACGCCGCTCTGGGCCGTCAACATGGTCACCTGGCAGTCGGGAGAGACGCCTCGCGTCCTTCGCTCCGCGGCCGCCGTCCGTGCCGCGCAGCGGGCGGGAGACGTGTCCATTCGCTCGATGCCGATCGTCGTGAACTGCCCGGTTCTGTAGGGACGACAGACACTTCGCCCCTACGAAGGCAAGGCGACCACTCCCATTGCGACGACAACGAGGCCGTCCCGCTCGAGTGAGTGGACGGCCTCGGCGTCCAGGCGTCCATGCTCCGAGATCCCGCCGGCGACGCTGCGTAGCGTGTCGGCCCGCCGCTGCCGGAACGAGCCCTCGAACGGGCCTTGCTTCCGGGCAGGGCTCTCGCGGATGCCGCGGGACGGGCATTCACTCGCCAGCGGACAGACGTCGCAACGGGGGACCCGCGCGAGGCACACGGTGGCGCCGAGGTCCATGAGTGCCTGGGCGGCGGCGGCGGTGAACGCGTGCCGGTTCGGCGCGAGACGCGTTCGACGTTCACGTCGACCGGCAGGACGTCCTCGCCGTACGCAAAGCAGCGGATCGCCGCCGCCGTGTAGCGCCCGACGCCGGGCAGCTCCGTGAGATCAGCGGGCCAACCCGAGGCGGCGATCTGCTTCGCCGCGCGATGCAGGTTCAGCGCCCGGCGGTTGTAGCCGAGCCCCTGCCACTCGCGAATCGCCTCGGCCGGTGTCTCGCGCGCGAGCGACTCGGGCGTCGGCCACCGCTCGAGCCACGCCCGATACCGCGGCACGACACGCTCGACCTGCGTCTGCTGAAGCATGACCTCGGACACGAGGATCGCCCACGGGTCGCGCGTCCGCCGCCACGGGAGATCGCGCCCGTTCTGCGCGAACCACGCGAGCAGCTGCCGCTCCATCGCGCGATCGTATCTCCTCGCCGGGTACCCGATCGCGACCGAGAGGAGTGCATATGACCCTCACTGACTTCCAGCAGGAGCTCTGCACGACGAGCCGGTGGGACTTCTCCGACCTGCGGGCGCTCTACGTCAACTGCACGCTCAAGCCCGCGCCGGAGGTCTGCACACCGAGGGCGCTCATGCGGATCTCGATGGCGATCATGGAGTCGCACGGCGTTCGAAGTCGACACGTGCGCGCAGTCGACCACGACCTCGCCCCGCGTGTCTGGCCCGACATGCGCGAGCACGGTGCGGCTACCGACGACTGGCCCGCCCTCGACGAGCGCGTCCAGGCCGCCGACGTCCTCGTGCTCGGCTCGCCGATCTGGCTCGGCGAGAAGTCCTCGGTCTGCACGCGGGTGATCGAGCGCCTCTACGCGTGTTCCAGCCTCCTGAACGAGCACGGGCAGTACGCCTACTACGGCAAGGTGGGCGGCTGCCTGATCACCGGTAACGAGGACGGGATCAAACACTGCTCCATGAACATCCTCTACTCGCTCCAGCACCTCGGGTACACGATTCCGCCGCAGGCCGACGCCGGCTGGATCGGAGAGGCAGGACCGGGGCCGTCGTACCTCGACGAAGGATCGGGCGGCCCTGACAACGACTTCACGAACCGGAACACGACGTTCATGACCTGGAATGTCCTCCACCTCGCGCGGCTGCTCAAGGACGCGGGAGGCGTGCCCGCGCACGGCAACCAGCGGTCGCTGTGGGATGCCGGTTGCCGCTTCGACTTCGCCAACCCCGACTACCGCTAGTCCAGGAACCAGCGAATTGCGGCGCGCGACACCTCGAGCGGGACCTCGTGCCCGCCTACGAACCGTCGGTACGTGACCTTGTAGCCGGACGACCGAAGCTGGCGCACGACCGCGGCGCCCATGCGCGGCGGGATCACAGTGTCACGTGTGCCGTGCGCGACGAGCACGCGAGGCTTGCCGACAGCTCTCTGAATCATGATGCCGGCCGGCGCGATCGCGATCACCGCGCTGAAGAGGTCGCCGTTCGAGAGGCCGAACGTCAGCGCATTCCCTGCGCCGTCCGAGTGGCCGCCGATCGCGATCCGCCGAGCATCGATTCGACAGCGGGCGAATGCTCGCCTGAGTGCCCGGTCGACGGAGTTGAGGTCCGACCCGAGAAAGGGGTTCCAGCCCTGACTTTCCGAGCTGGGCGCTACGACCACGAGCCCGCGGCGACTCCAGCCGCCCCGGAAGATCCACAGGCCGTCGGTGGATCCGCCGCCGTAGCCGTGGAGCGCCAGGATGAGTGGCCGCCTGCGCCCTTCGCCACCGGGGCTGACCCGCATGAGGGCACGTCGATTCGGCCCCAGACGGAGCGTGTGCGTCCCGGTGCTGCAGGCCCCGCCGCCGGGGCCCGGGCGGGCCGTGAGCCGAGCGTCATGCGGTTCTCCGGACTGCGCATGGCCGTGAGCCAGACCCGTCCCCGCCGCGAGCGCGGCTGCGACGAGCAGGGCGGCACCTGCGCGGCGTATCGCCATGCGTGGAGCGTAGTCGCGAGGAAGCGGACACCATTCGATCTAGGCTTCGTGCGTGCTTCTCTACAACTCCGCGGTCTCCGGCAACTGCTACAAGGTCCGGCTTCTGCTGGCGCAGCTCGGGCTCGAGTACGAGACCGTCGACGTGTCGGTCGTGGACCGCTCGAACCGGAAGGAGCTCCTCGGCGAGCTCAACCCGGGGCTTCGTGTGCCCACCCTGGTGCTCGACGACGGCCGGCCGCTCGGCGAGTCGAACGCGATCCTCTGGTACTTCGGCGACGGGACGTCCTACGTGCCCGAGGATCCGTACGAGCGCGCGCAGGTGCTCCAGTGGATGTTTTTCGAGCAGTACAGCCACGAGCCGAACATCGCGGTCGCGCGCTTCTGGCTCCGGTACTCGGGCGATCCGGAGCGCTTCCGCGATCAGCTGCCCGCGCGGATGAAGGGCGGCTACGCGGCTCTCGACGCGATGGAGCACGCCTTGGAAGGCACGGCCTTTCTCGTGGGTGAGAGGTACACGATCGCCGACATCGCGCTCTACGCATACACACACGTCGCCCACGAGGGCGAGTTCGACCTCGCGTCGTACCCCGCGATCCGAGCCTGGCTCGAGCGCGTCGCCTCGCAGCCGGGGCATGTCGCGATCGACGCATGACCTCCACGCGCGGGGTGCGCGTGCGCTTTGCGCCGAGCCCGACCGGCTCGCTCCATCTCGGCAATGCGTTGACCGCCGTCGCGAACCGCAACTTCGCCGACGAGCGCAGCGGTGTGCTCGTGCTCCGGATCGACGATACGGATAGCTCGCGCACAGTCGAGGGCGGCGAGACAGCCATCCTCGACGACCTCGAGTGGCTCGGTGTCGCGATCGACGAAGGCCCGCTACGGCAGAGCGAGCGAGGCACGGCGTATTCCGAAGCCGCGGCGCGAGCAGTGGAGTCCGGCGCGGCCACTCGCGACGACGAGGGCGCGATTCGCCTCACTGCCGGAGGCACGACCCTCGTGCGACCGGACGGGAGCGCCACCTACCAGCTTGCATCCGTGGTCGACGACCTCGAGCTCGGGATCACGCACGTCATCCGAGGCTCCGACCACCGCCCGAACCTCGAGGTGCACCAGCGGATCGCGCGGGCGGTCGGCGGGGAGCTGCCGGAGGTCATCCATCACGGACTGGTGCTCGGGCCGGACGGGAAGAAGCTCTCGAAGCGACACGGGCACTCCTCGATCGCCGACCTTCGCGAGGATGGCTTCCCCTGCCAGGCCGTGCGTGCCTACCTCGACGAGCTCGACCTGCCCGTGCACGACGTCCAGCTCGACATGGCGCGGCTGGGACGTCTCGCCGTCGACGCGATCGCCTCCATGTCGGACGAGGAGCTGACCTCGGCCGTGGACGCGCCGCTCGAGCTTGCGCCGGTGCTGCGGGGAGCACGCACGCTCGTCGAGGCCCGCGAGTACGCGCGCCTCGTCGCCGAGCCGGCGCAGGTGGAGCTCCCGGCGGAGGCCGTCCCGACCCTCGAGCGATTCGTCGAGCTGCGCTCCGGCGCTCCGGAGCGACTCGATCACGGTGAGGCCCGCTCCCTCATCCGCGAGCTGAAGGCCGTCGGCGGCGACCTGCGCACGCTGCGCTACGCGCTGACGGGAGCGGAGACAGGCCCGGAGCTTGCCGCAGTCCTCGCCTCTCTTCCACGCGAGGACGCCCTGGGCCGTGCCTCGCGCGCGACGCCCGCCTGAGTACGATCGCCGCAATGCGCCTCTACGACACGTACACGCGCGAGCTCGTCGATCTGCCTGAGCCGCCAGGCCCCGTCCGCATGTACGTGTGCGGGTCGACCGTGTACCAGCGCATCCACGTCGGCAACTCGCGGCCGTTCGTGCTCGCGATGTGGCTTCGGAGCTGGCTGCGCCACTCCGGATACGAGGTAGCGCTCGTCCACAACGTCACGGATGTCGACGACAAGGTCTACGCCGAGGCCACGAAGCTCGGGATCGGCAGCCGCGAGCTCTCCGAGCAGGCGACTTCCTGGTTCTTCGAGGACACGGACGACCTCGGCCTCGGCCGGCCCGACGTCGAGCCACGAGCCACCGAGACCATCCCGGAGATCGTCGAGTTCATCCAGGCTCTGATCGAGCGCGATCTCGCGTATGCGGCGAACGGCGACGTGTACTTCCGCGTCTCCGGCTTTCCCGACTACGGGAAGCTCTCCGGCGCAAAGCTCGAGGACATGATCTCCCAGGAGGAGAGCAGCCTGAAGGAGGACCAGCGCGACTTCGCGCTCTGGAAGGGACAGAAGCCGCACGAGGACGCCGCGTGGGACTCGCCCTGGGGGCCAGGACGGCCGGGCTGGCACATCGAGTGCTCGGCGATGGCGGAAAAGTTCCTGGGCCAGTCGTTCGAGATCCATGGCGGCGGCAACGATCTTCGATTCCCTCACCACGAGAACGAGCTCGCACAGTCCCGGAGCCTCGGGCACGAGTTCGCGCGGATCTGGATGCACAACGGCATGCTCGAGCTCGACGAGGCGAAGATGTCGAAGTCGCTCGGAAACGTCGTCACGCTCCGCAACGTGCTCGACGTGTGGGGCCGCGAGGCGCTCCTCGTCTTCCACCTCACCGGCCACTGGAGCAAACCGGTCGACTTCGACGACGAGGTCATGCAGCAGGCCTCCGCCCGCGCCGACCGCTTCCGTGAGGTCTTCCGCGGTCCGCACCACGCCGCCCCCGAGGGAGCGTGGGAGCGCTTCCAGTCAGCCGTGGACGACGACTTCAACACGCCTGCTGCGCTCGCCGTCATGCACGAGTGGCGCGATCACGAGCTACTCCGGCGCGCGCTCGAGATCTTCGGCCTCGGCTCCCTGGCGGACGACGCGGTCGCTCCGGCCGAGATCGTGGCCCTTGCCGAGAGACGGCAGGCAGCACGTGCGAGCCATGACTTCACAGAGGCCGACCGCCTCCGCGAGGAGATCGAGGCTGCGGGCTGGGAAGCCCGCGACGAAGCCGGCGGCTACAGGCTCGTCCCTCGCCCGTGACCCCGACGCGGGAGCTCGTGTACGGCCGGAATCCGGTACGCGAGCTACTGCGCGGCCCGCGGGAGGCGCACGAGATCTGGGCGACCGAGCGAGCGGCCTCACAGGTCGCCTGGATCGAGCACGCCCCGCGAAGCCAGATCAAGCCCGAGCGCGAGCTCACCGCCGCCGCGGGAACGAGGGAGCACCAGGGCGTCGTCGCCTGGTGTGACCCGTACCGGTACGCCGATGCGTCCGAGCTCGCGCGCGGCGATGCCCCGCTCCTCGTCTGTCTCGACCAGGTCACGGACCCGCAGAACTTCGGCGCCGTGGTCAGGAGCGCGGAGGCGGCCGGTGCGACCGGGGTCGTCGTTCCGGCACACGGCTCTGCCCGCGTCACGCCGGCGGTCGCAAAGGCGTCCGCAGGTGCGATCGAGCACCTGGCGATCGCAGTCGTCCCCAACCTCGCCCGGTACCTGGCGGAGATCAAAGGGCCGGCGCTCTGGGCCTATGCCGCCGAGGCCGAGGGAGCGCTCTCGCTGTGGGACGCGGATCTGGCCGGCGGGGTCGCGCTCGTCCTCGGCGCCGAGGGCAGAGGCGTACGCCCGCTCGTTCGGCGCACGTGCGACGCCGTGATCTCGATTCCCCTGTCGGGCCGCGTCGGCTCGCTGAACGTCAGCGCAGCCGCCGCCGTCCTGCTCTACGAGGCCCGACGACAGCGCGTCGCGCGCTAGCCCAAGTATCAAATTGCAACTTGGACGCTTTGCGCCTGCACAATGGGCTTTGCGCGTACGCCATGGCCGATCCGACCCTGTACCTCTTCGACGGGCACAACCTTCTGCACGCGGGCACGTTCCGCGACGAGCGCGAGCTCGTGGACGCGCTGTCGAGCTTCGTGGCGGGTCGCGGAGCGCGGGGCTTCGTCGTCTTCGACGGAGGTGGGGAGGAGCGGGAGATCGGCCCGCTCTCGGTTCGGTTCGCGGCGCATGCGGACGACCTGCTCGAGCGGCTCGCCGCAGAGCATAGGAACCTCGAGCAGGTGTGCCTCGTGTCGTCCGATGCGGCGATTCGCGGCGTGTCGGGCCAGGAGGTGCGGAAGCTCTCCTCCAGCCTGTTTCTGTCGGAGCTCGAGCCGGAGCAGCACCGTGACCACGAGCAACGCGGGAGCGGCGGCCAGCTCCGCGACCGCCTCGACCCGGAGACGCGTGAGCAGCTGGAACGCCTTCGGAGAGGCGGGCAGGGCGGGACGCCGGTCTAGGACCGGAGGTAGAGCAGGACGGCGAGAACGCGCCGGTGGTCGTCGGTGCTGGCTGGGAGCCCGAGCTTCGAGAAGATGCTCGTGACGTGCTTCTCGACGGCACGTAGCGTGATGTAGAGGCGGTCGGCGATCGCCTGGTTCGAGCGTCCCTCGGCCATCAGCCCGATGACCTCCCGCTCGCGGGGCGTGAGCTCGTCCACGGGATCGTCCCGGCGCTTGCGCTCGAACAGCTCGCCAACGACGGCAGGATCCAGCGCGGATCCGCCTTCCGCGACCCGCCTGACCGCGGACGCGAACTGCTCGAGGTCCGCAACCCGGTCCTTGAGCAGGTACCCGACCCCTTCGGTGTTCTCCGCGAGCAGGTCGAGCGCGTAGCCCGCCTCGACGTACTGCGAGAGGACGAGGACCCCGCACTCCGGATGGTTCTCGCGAATCACGTGCGCCGCCCGTAGCCCCTCGTCCGTATGCGTGGGCGGCATGCGAATGTCGACGATGGCCACGTCCGGCTTGTGCATCGCCACGTGACGCAGGAGATCGTCCGCATTACCCGACTGGGCGACGATGTCGAAGCCCGACTCCGCGAGGAGCCTCGCGATTCCCTCGCGGAGGAGCACGGAGTCGTCCGCGAGGACGACCCGGATCGAAGCGCCGAGAGTCGCGATCGTGTTGCGGAGCGGCGGGAAGTCGCGAGGGAGGTCGTCGGCCAGCAGCTGATGGATGCGCTCCGGCGTGGGCAACCCTTCGAGGTGGTGCTCACCGAGGTCCTGTAAGGCGAGCCCGTCGAGGCACACGACGGTCGTCGCCGACGCGAGGATCTGGCCGCCATGCCCGGAGTTGGCGATCCGTGACGCGCGCACGACGTCGACTCCCGTGTACCCCTCGACGCCGATCACGGGCGTTCCGAGGTGCAGGCCGATCCGAACGCGAACGTCCTGCTGCACGGGCCACTCCGTGTCCCGAAATGCGCGTTGCGCCGCGAACGCCGCCGCTGCCGCCTGTTCCGGGTCGCCGAATGCCGCGAGGAGCTCGTCTCCGACCGCGTCGACCTCGTGGCCACCGTGTGCCGAGACCGCGCTACGGAGGATGTCGCGGATGGCACCGAGCACCTGCGGGTATTCGGCCTCTTGCTGAAGCGCCGTCGAGGATTCGATGTCGGCGAGGAGGAACGTCACTGTCCCCGCAGGCGTTGAGCTCACGGCCACGAGTCTACGGACCCGGTCGACTAGCCCGGGATGGGTCGCGTCGGGTGCAGCGGGATCAGCGCTCGGATGGTCGTGCCGTGGCCGGGCTCGCTCGTGACGACGAGCACGCCCTCGAGCGCGTCGACGCGGTCTGCGAGCCCGCGCAGGCCCGAACCTCGGTCGGGGTCGGCGCCGCCGACGCCGTCGTCGGACACCGTGACCATCAGCGTCCCGTCGCTCGTGGTGAGCGAGATCTCGACCGCTGTGGCCTCGGCGTACTTCGCGACGTTCGTCAGGGTCTCCGCGACCACGTAGTACGCGGCGGCCTCCACCGCCGAAGCCAGCCGCTCGACCGGTGTCTCGAGCGATACGGCGATCGGCACCCGCGCCGCGAGCGCCTCGAGGGCGGGCCGCAGGCCACGGTCGGTGAGGATCGCGGGGTGGATGCCGCGTGCCAGCTCGCGGAGCTCCTCGAGCGCGAGCCCGAGCTCGGTCCGTGCGCCGGCCAGGATCTCGGCGGCAGTCTCGTCGTCGGCTCCGAGCTTGGACTCGACGAGCCGAAGCGCGACCGAGAGAGCGACGAGGCGTTGCTGGGCCCCGTCGTGAAGGTTGCGCTCGAGCGCGCGCCGCGCCTCGTCCTCGGCTCGCACGATCCGTGCCCGGGACGCGCGGATCTCTTCCTCGAGCCGCTTTCGCTCGGTCACGTCGACCCCGCTCACGAGGAAGAGCCGCCGCTCGTCGACCTGGGGCAACGCGCGGCAGGTCCAGGCGATGAGCAAGCGGTCGCCCGACCGCGTGAGCCAGTGGTGATCGTGCTCGCCGAGAGCCTCTCCGGACACGACGCGCTCGATCAGCCGGCGGGCGTCGTCCGCCTCGGCCGGATCGACGTACCGCTCCCAGAAAACGTCGCCGCCGGTCTCGCTCGGGTCGTAGCCGAGCGTCGTCTCGAAGGAGATGTTCGTCGCCCGGTGGGCGACCACTCCGTTCTCGTCGATGAGGCAGAGGAGGCTCGGCGCATGGTTCGCGATGGCATTCAGGAACTCGCGCTCGCGCTCCTTCTCCTCGGCGATCCGAACCCGCTCGGTCATGTCCAGGCCCCCGGCGACGATGCTCAGAACGCGTCCGTCCTCCGCTAGCACGGGCGCGCTCCGCCAGTACACGACGCGCTCCTCGCCCCTCTGGTTGACGAACGTGTTCTCGTACTCGGCTGCCTCGAAGCCGGGAGCGAGGGCCTGGAAGCGGTCGATCACGTCCTGCCGCTCGCTCGGGTCGATGAAGACGTCCCAGAAGTACGCGCCGCGGATGTCCTCCTGATCGACTGCTCCGGAGACCGCTACAGCCGCGCGGTTCTGGTGCAGGACGCGTCCGTCGGTGTCGACGTTCACGAGCAGACTCGGCGCCGTGTCGGCGATCGTCTCGAGCAGCGCGTACTGGGCGCGAAGCGCGGCGGCCAGGCGCTCGTTCTGGAACGAGAGGCTCGCCGCGGCGGTGGCGATGTCGACCAGCTCGCGCTCGTCGTCGAGTCGTTCGTCGTAGTCGAGCACGGCTATCGGCAGCCCGGAGCGCTCGATCGTCGTCTGGCCTCTGCCCTCCGCGGACACTGGCTCGGGAACGGACCGTCCCTCGGTGTCGACCCAGCGCGCGCTTCCGGGGAGGCGGTATGCAATCGAGATGGACGGGTCGCCGAGTGCGTCGGCCAGGGCGTCGCGGAGCGGGACTCCCCGCTGCAACGCGAGGGCCAGATCGACGGCGATCGGCGGCACGGCGTCCGTCATGCTCATGCGACGAGGGCCGAGATTGCCTCGCCGCAGAGCTCAGCCTTCGGGACGAACCCGCGCGCACATGATTCGTCGACGAGCTCGCCGTAGTCGGCCCGGTCGCGGCTCGAGACGAAGACAATCGCAGGCTCCGCTCCGTTCAACTCGGCGATTCGGCCGCAGACGTCGAAGCCGGTCATGTCCGGCAGCTGCACGTCCAGGAGGATGACGTCGGGACGAAGCCTCTCCGCCGCGGAGAGCGCCGCCGCCCCGTCCGCCGCTTCACCGATGACCACGAAGCCGCCGGCCTCGAGGATTGCTCTCGCGGACGAGCGGAAGCTCGGGTGGTCATCCACGATGAGCACGGTCTGCGGCATGCACTGATAGTCGCAAACGTTTCCGAGATGCGCAGTGCGGACAACCGCACATTGCTGCGGAGTACGAGGGCGAACATATGTTCTTAGCATCTTGCATTTCTCGCAAGGTCTTGTAACGCTCCGCGAATGGTGCTAGCTTCTCCCTCAACTTCAAGGTGAGACTTGCCGATGAACCGGCAGGACCGCAGACCTGCAATCGAATCGTCCACGGGGGTACGCAGATGGCCGCTCGCACTGCCGCAGCACCGAGGCCCGGACAGCGCAGTCCCGCGCAGCGAGCTCAGCGAGAGCTCGAGGATCTGCAGCTCGTGCTCAAGGCCCGCAACGGAAGCCAGGACGCGCTCGACGGGCTCATGCGCAGGTATGCAGGGTTCGTGCGCCTGAAGGCGAGCTCGTACTTCCTCGCGGGCGGCGACGCGGACGATCTCGTGCAAGAGGGCATGGTCGGCCTGTACAAAGCGGTGCGCGACTTCAGACCCGACAAGGAGACGTCGTTCCGCAGCTTCGCCGAGCTGTGCGTCACGCGGCAGATCATCACCGCGATCAAGACGGCTACCCGGTTCAAGCACGCGCCGCTGAACACCTACGTCTCGTTCAGCCATACCCCGGCTGGACAGGAATCCGACGGTGACTGCACCCTCGGCGACGCCCTGCCAGGGCCGAGTGTCAACGACCCGTCCGTCTGCGTGATCTCGACCGAGGAGCTCGAGAGCCTCGTGGTCTGCCTGGGCACCGGGCTGTCGTCGCTCGAGGCCGAGGCGCTCCGCCTCTACCTCGAGGGGAACTCCTACGAGCAGATGGCCGAGGACCTCGGCTGCGACACGAAGACGATCGACAACGCGCTCCAGCGCGTGAAGCGCAAGATCATCGCGCACCAGAAGACGCGCGAAGTGCCGGCCTGACCCGACGGGCCTGACCGATCCGTCCGCTGCCGCGGGAGAGCCGGAGGTGGGACTCGAACCCACGGCATCCGCTTTACAAGAGCGGTGCTCTACCAGCTGAGCTACTCCGGCGCAGCGCACAGAGTACGCGGCTCGCCGGTGAGATCGGTGCCTTCAGGTTGCCCGGAACGGCTCCACGCCGGATAATCGCGCGATGTCCTTGCAGGAGCGCACCGCTTCGGAGCGCGTGACCGACGCGCGGGCGAAGTACGTCACGCCGGCGGTCTCGACGCCGCGTCTGGTCGTCGCCGAGGCCGAGGGTGCTCGCATCACGGACGTCGACGGGCGGAGCTTCGTCGACTTCGCCGGCGGGATCGGCTGCCAGAACACCGGCCACCGTCACCCGGCGGTCGTCGAAGCCGTGAAGGAGCAGGCCGACCGCTATCTCCACCAGTGCTTCATGGTCGGGACGTACGAGCCGTTCGTGGAGGTGTGCCGCCGGCTCGCGGAGCTGTCGCCATGTGGGCAGGGCGAGCAGCGCTCGATCCTCGTGAACTCCGGTGCGGAAGCCGTCGAGAACGCCGTCAAGATCGCGCGCGCCGCCACGGGCAGGCCTGCGGTGATCGTTTTCGAGAACGCCTTTCACGGGCGCACTCTGCTCGCCATGTCGATGACGGCCAAGGTGATGCCGTACAAGAAGGGCTTCGGCCCGTTCGCTCCGGAGATCTACAGGGCGCCGGGGCCGTATCCGTACCGGGGAGTCTCCTCCGACGCGGCGATCGAGGGGCTCGAGGACCTGTTCCGCGGCGAGGTCGACCCCTCCTCGGTGGCATGCGTCGTGCTCGAGCCGGTGCAGGGGGAAGGCGGTTTCATCGCCATGCCGCCGGACTACCCCGCGCGGCTCCAGGAGCTGTGCCGGCGTCACGGCATCCTCTATGTCGACGACGAGGTGCAGTCTGGAGTCGGGCGCACCGGGACGATGTGGGCGATCGAGCAGTACAAGGGCGTCGAGCCGGACCTCGTCGTCTCCGGCAAGTCGCTCGGCGGAGGCCTGCCGCTCGCGGGCGTCACGGGTCGCGCCGAGTTGATGGACGCCGTGCACGCCGGAGGTCTCGGCGGGACGTTCAGCGGGAACCCGCTGTCGTGTGCGGCGGCGGTCGCCGTGCTCGACATCGTGACCGAGCCGGGCTTCCTCGAGGCTGCGCGTGAGCTCGGGGAGAAGCTGCGTGCCCGGCTCGAGGACATCGCGAAGCGGCGTCCCGAGATCGGCGAGGTCCGCGGCCTCGGGCCGATGCTGGCGTTCGAGTTCGTGGAGCAGAGCCCGGATCGCGCCAAGGCGGTCGTCGCTTCGGCGTTCGAGCGCGGGCTGATCCTCCTGTCGTGCGGGATGCACGGGAACGTGATCCGGCTGCTCCCGCCGCTCACGATCGCGGAGGCGGATCTCGACGAGGGGCTCGCGATCCTCGAGGAGGCGCTCCACGCCGGTGAGTGACGCGGTCGCGGACATCCGCTTGCGCGGGCTCACGAAGAGATACGGCGAGGTGGTGGCGGTCGACGGAGTCGACCTCGACATAGCGCCGGGCGAGTTCTTCACGCTGCTCGGTCCGTCGGGCTCGGGCAAGACGACGACTCTTCGCATGATCGCGGGGTTCGAGACTCCCGATGACGGTACGGTCGAGCTCGGGGGCGAGGACGTCTCTCGGCTGCCTCCGTACGACCGTCCGGTGAACACCGTGTTCCAGGACTACGCGCTCTTCCCGCACATGACCGTGCGGCAGAACGTCGAGTACGGGCTGACAGTGAAGAAGGTCTCGAAGGGCGAGCGCCGTGAGCGCGCAGGGCAGGCGCTCGACATGGTCCAGCTAGGGAGCTTCGGCGAGCGCAAGCCGTCCCAGCTCTCGGGGGGACAGCGCCAGCGGGTCGCGCTCGCCCGCGCGATCGTCAACCGGCCGAGGGTGCTCCTGCTCGACGAGCCGCTCGGCGCCCTCGATCTCAAGCTCAGACAGGAGATGCAGATCGAGCTCAAGAGCATCCAGCGCGACGTGGGAATCACCTTCGTCTACGTCACGCACGACCAGGAAGAGGCGCTGACCATGTCCGACCGCGTTGCGGTCTTCAACCGGGGGCGGATCGAGCAGGTGGGGCCTCCCGCAGAGGTGTACGAGCACCCGGAGAGCGAGTTCATCGCGGGATTCGTCGGCGTCTCGAACGTCATCGAGCGCGGCGGGCGTCGGTACACGGTTCGCCCCGAGAAGATCAACCTTCTCGTGAGCGGCGAGGAGGCGCAGGAGGGCTCTCACGTCGAGCAGGGTGTCGTGCGCGACGTCCAGTACGTCGGGCCTGTGACGCGGTATCACGTCACACTCGACCGGGGCGGCGAGCTGCAGGTGCTCGCCCAGAACCTCGAGGAGGGCTCGAGCGAGGTGCTCGAGGCGAAAGGACGGCGGGTGTCACTCGAGTGGCGCCCCGAGCAGGAGTCGGTCATCGACGAGTCAGAGGGAGGATCGGAATGAGGAAACGGAATCGCGCCGCCGTGTGGGCCGCACTGGGCCTGCTCGTGGTCGCGCTCAGCGTCGTCGCGGCAGGGTGCGGCGGCGGCGACGACGAGGCCGGCGGGGACTGGCAGGTCGAAGGCCTCGGCTCCACGCTCGAAGAGATTCAGGACAACGCGCGGACGGAAGGCGCGGTCAATCTCATCGCCTGGGCGGGCTATACGGAGGACGACTGGGTGACCCCGTTCGAGCAGCAGACCGGGTGCAACGTCAACGCGAAGGTCGCCACGGGCGGCTCGGACGAAATGGTCACACTCATGCGCACCGGCAACTACGACGGTGTCTCGGCGTCAGGCGACGCAACTCTCCGGCTCATCGCCGCGGGTGACGTCGCGCCGGTGAACTTCGAGCTCACACCCAGCTACGAGAACGTGTTCGAGGGGCTCAAGGATCAGCCGCACAACACCGTGGACGGGGTCAACTACGGGGTTCCACACGGACGCGGCGCGAACCTCATGTTCTGGAACACGGAGGACATTCCGGGCGAGCAGACGAGCTGGAGCCTCGTGTTCGAGCCGGACTCGCCGGCTGCCGGGAAGATCTCGATGTACGACCTACCGATCCAGATCGCGGATGCAGCTGTGTACCTGATGTCGAAGCAGCCGGATCTGAACATCACCAACCCGTACGAGCTCGACGAGGAGCAGTTCAATGCTGCGGTCGAGGTCCTCAAGAACCAGCAGGTCGGCGAGTACTGGGGTGACGCCGCGAAGCAGATCCAGTCGATCTCGAGCGGCAACTCGACCGCCGGGACGACGTGGCAGTACCAGCTCAATCAGCTCGCGGCGGCAACGCCACCGGTTTCGGCCGAGGGCATCGTCCCGGAGGAGGGCTCGACCGGGTGGTCGGACACGTGGATGATCTCCTCCCAGTCGGCGAATCCGAACTGCATGTACCTCTGGATGGACTACATCATCAGCCCGGAGGCGAACGCCAAGGCGACGGAGTACTTCGGCGAGGCTCCGGTGTCCGAGGAGGCGTGCGGCCTCACGGAGGACCCGAACCACTGCGAGACGTTCCATGCGAACGACGAGGCCTACTTCGAGAACATCTACCTGTGGACGACGCCGGTGAAGGATTGCGGCGACGACCGCGGTGAGGTCTGCAAGGACTACTCGGAGTGGACGCAGGCCTGGACGGAGATCAAGGGCTAGGCGCGCGCTCGCGCAAGTGGAGCACTGAGGGGGGCCGGCCTCGGCCGGCTCCCTCCCGTGCGGATTGCCGAGCCCCCTCTCGTGACGACGACGGATTCGAGCGAAGGCGGAGTCGCCCACGCGGGGGCTGGTCGGAGGCTCTCGAGCTTCTTCTACCGCCACCCGCGTGTCCGGCTCGGCGCGCTTCTCGCCGGGCCTGTGGGTTGGCTCGTCATCGGCTATCTCGGATCGCTCGCGGTCATGCTCGTGTCCGCGTTCTGGTACCTCGACCCGTTCACGGCCGAGATCGTCCACGAGCCGACGCTCGACAACTTCAAGGAGCTCTTCAGCGAGCCGGTCTACCGCCGGATAACGCTCCGGACCGTTGGGATGGCCGCCGCCGTCACCGTCGCGTGTGCGGTCCTGGCGTTCCCGATCGCGTACTACATGGCGCGGATCGCATCCCGGCGCACGCGTCGGCTGCTCGTCATCGCGATCCTCATCCCCCTCTGGGCGAGCTACCTGGTCAAGGTCTACGCCTGGCGCACGATCCTGGCGGAGAACGGCGTTCTCAACTGGCTGCTCTCGCCATTCGGGATCGAGGGCCCCGGCTACTCGCTCGTCGGAACCTGGCTCGTATTCACCTACCTGTGGCTCCCGTACATGATCCTGCCCGTCTACGCAGGCCTCGAGCGGATTCCACCGTCTCTGCTCGAGGCGTCCGCGGACCTGGGCGCGCGTTCCGGTCGGACGTTCGCCCGTGTCGTGCTGCCGATGGCGTTCCCGGCTGTCGTCGCGGGCTCGATCTTCACGTTCTCGCTGACTCTCGGCGACTACATCACGCCCGAGGTGGTCTCCAGCAAGCAGTTCATCGGCAACGTGATCTACGACAACATCGGCGTCGCCAACAACCTGCCTTTCGCCGCGGCCTACGCCTTCGTCCCGATCGCGGTGATGATCCTCTACCTCTACGTCGCGAAGCGACTCGGGGCGTTCGAGAACCTCTGATGGTCGAGAGCCGAGCGACACGCTGGTTCCTGCGGATCGCGTCCGCCCTCGTGCTGGCGTTCATCTACTTCCCGCTCGTGATCATCACGCTGTACGCGTTCAACGGGAACATCACGCAGTCGTGGCCCATAGAGAACTGGACGACGAAGTGGTTCTCGGTCGCGTTCCACGACGAGGACGTGCGGTCGGCGTTCCTCCTGTCGGTCAAGGCCGCGTTTCTCGCCACCCTCATCGCGCTCGTGCTCGGGACAGCGCTTGCCTTCGCGCTCTCTCGCTATCGCTTCTTCGGGCAGAACGCGCTGTCGTTCCTGGTCGTACTGCCCATTGCGCTGCCGGGCATCGTGACCGGCATCGCCCTGAACGCCACGATCACCACCGTGCTCCAGCCGATCGGGATCAGCTTCGGTCTCGCCACCATCGTGATCGGCCATGCGACCTTCTGCATCGTCCTTGCGTACAACAACGTCGTCGCACGACTTCGCAGGACGTCGTCGTCCTTCGAAGAGGCGTCGTCGGATCTCGGGGCCGACAGCTGGACCACCTTCCGGCGCGTGATTCTCCCGTCCATGGGGACCGCCCTCCTGGCAGGCGGCCTGTTGGCGTTCGGGCTCTCGTTCGACGAGGTGATCGTGACCGTATTCACATCCGGGTCCGACCAGACGCTCCCGATCTGGATCTACACGAACCTCGCGCGACCCCAGCAGTTGCCGGTCATCAACGTCGTCGCGTTCGTCGTCGTGCTCATCTCGATCATTCCCGTGTACGCGGCACAGCGGCTCGCCGGTCCGGCCGAGGGCGACGAGGCGAAGACGGTGGGTGTCGCGGCGCCCTAGAAACTGCTCGCCGCGCCCGTGCCGATCGGGCACGAGACGCCCGTGACGCCGTGCCCGCAGTAGCCGTTCGGGTTCTTTGCGAGGTACTGCTGGTGGTAGTCCTCCGCGTAGTAGAACGGCCCCGCTTCGGCGAGCTCGGTCGTGATCGACCCGAAGCCGGCCTTGGTCAGCTCCGCCTGGAACATCTCGCGTGATGCGAGAGCGGCCTCTCTCTGGCCTTCGCTCTCCCAGTAGATCGCTGACCGGTACTGGGTGCCGACGTCGTTCGCCTGGCGCATGCCCTGCGTCGGGTCGTGGCCCTCCCAGAAGATCCGGAGCATCTCGTCGAGGCTCGTCCGCGAGGGATCGAAGACCGCGAGGACGACCTCGGTGTGCCCGGTCCGGCCCGAGCAGACCTCTTCGTAGGTCGGGTTGGGCGTCAAACCGCCCGCATACCCGACCGCCGTCGAGTGGACGCCCGGAGCCTGCCAGAACATCCGCTCGGCGCCCCAGAAGCAGCCCATGCCGACGACGATCCGCTCGTAGCCCTCTGGAAACGGGGGCAGGAGGGGGGTCCCGAGGACGAAGTGCCGGTCCGGAGCGGCGAGTGGAGTCTCACGTCCGGGGACTGCGGTCTCAGCGGTGGGGAGCTCGAGCGGCTTCCGGCTGAAGAGCATGCTCGTACGGTAGCGGCTGCCCGAGCTACGGCTTCTTCGCCGCCTCCCAACCGTCGTACTCGCCTCCATGCGCTGCTGCGATCTGCTCGAACCACTGCCGGTATGCGGGGACCGTGCTGTCGTCGACGACTCGCGTGGCCTCCGAGCGAACGAGCCACTGCTCGATCGTGTCGGTCGGTGGCTCCACCGCTGTCGTGTATCCACCTGCCTTGATCGCTTCCGCTGCGCGGGACGCGCACAGCTCGTCGTCGAAGTAGACGAAGTGGAGGACGTGCCGCGGCCGCGAGAGATCCGCACCAAGCTTGCGAAGCTGCTTGAGCGAGATCTTGTCGACCTCCGCCGGTGGCGGTCGCTTCTGTATGAGACGGTCGAGAAGGCCCATGCCTCAGAGTCTCGCAAGTGCCTGCTCGAGGTCGGCCCACAGCTCGTCCGCGTCCTCGAGGCCGACGGAAACGCGCAGCAGTCCCGGAGGCACTCGTGCGCCTTCCCAGCGCGACCGCGCTTCGATCCGCGACGTCACACCTCCGAGGCTCGTGGCGTTCGCGATGAGGCGCGTGCCGGTCTCGACCCGGCGAGCCTCGTCCGCTCCGGCGACGTCGAACGAGAGCAGGCCACCGAAGCCGGGGTAGCGGACGACTTCGACCGCTCCGTGCGAACGGAGCCTGTCCGCGATCGTCCGCGCGCTGTCGGTCTGCCGCGCCACTCGCACCTCCAGCGTGGCCAACCCGCGGAGCACGAGCCAGGCGACATCCGGCGCCGCGACCGGCCCTGTTCTCGAGCGGAACTCGCGCAGTCGCACCGCATCCTCGGGACGGCGGCACACCACCGCGCCGACGAGGGCGTCGTCGTGGCCGGCGAGGTACTTCGTTGCCGAGTGCAGCGTGTAGTCGCAGCCGTGCTCGAGCGGTCGCAGATGGACGGGTGTGGCCGCCGTGGCGTCGCACACGACAGGAGCCGCGTGTGACGCAGCGGCCTCGAAGTCGGGCATCGTCAGGAACGGATTGGACGGAGCCTCGATCCAGACGAGATCCGCTTCCTCGGGCGGCGCTCCGGTCTGGTCGAACTCGATGTGCCGCAGGCCCCAGCGCTCGAGCTCCGTCAGAAGCCTTCCCGTCCCGTAATACGCACCTTCTGCGATCGCGACGGTCTTTCCCGGCGCCAGGAGGGCGAGGACGACGCTCGCCGTCGCGGCCGCACCCGAGGAGAACAGGAGCGCATCCCCGCCATCTAGGGCGCCGAGGGCCCGCTCGGCCTCGGCGACCGTAGGGCTCGAGAAGCGCGAGTACGTGAACGCACCGGGCTCACCGTCCTCGTACGGCCAGGTCGTCGAGCGGTCGATCGGGGTCGAGCCCACGGCGCGATGCTAGACGCTCCCTCGTTAGGCTCCGCGGCAGTGTCCGAGACCCACGACACGACCGAGGCCAAGCTCCGCTGGCTCGAGGAGCTCGGCGAGCAGTCGCTCCACCCGGCGAGCGAGAAGCACGTCGAACGCCAGCGCGAGCGCGGCAAGCTGCTCGCTCGCGAGCGGCTCGAGAAGCTCCTCGACCCCGGCTCGTTCGTGGAGCTCGACCGCTTCGTGCGACACCGTGAAGTCGAGTTCGACATGCGGGACAACCGGCCGTGGGGTGACGCGGTGGTCACCGGCTACGGGACGATCTTCGGACGGAAGGTGTTCGTCTTCTCGCAGGACTTCACCGTCTTCGGCGGCTCGCTCTCCGAGGTCTTCGCCGAGAAGGTGTGCAAGGTCATGGACCTCGCGGTCACGTACGGCTGCCCCGTGATCGGGATCAACGACTCCGGGGGCGCGCGCATCCAGGAGGGCGTGGTCTCGCTCGCGGGCTACGCCGAGATCTTCTGGCGGAACGTGCAGGCGTCGGGGGTCGTACCGCAGATCTCGCTCGTCATGGGCCCGTGCGCAGGCGGCGCGGTCTACTCGCCGGCGATCACGGACTTCGTCGTCATGGTCGAGGAGACCTCGTACATGTTCATCACGGGCCCCGACGTGGTGAAGACGGTGACCGGGGAGGAGGTGAGCTTCGAGGAGCTCGGCGGAGCGGCGGCGCACGCCACGCGCTCCGGAGTCGCGCATCTCACCGCGCCCGATGAGCAGACGTGCCTCGAGGACGCCCGCTATCTGCTCTCGTTCCTCCCGCAGAACAACATCGAGCCGCCTCCGTTCGCACCGCCATCCGACCCGGCCGCCCGGGAGGATCCGTCGCTGGACACGCTCATCCCGGACAGCCCGAACCATCCCTACGACATGAAGCGGGTCATCGAGCGGGTCGTCGACGACGGCGACTTCCTCGAGATCCAGCCCGACTTCGCGGCGAACATCGTCTGCGGATTCGCAAGGCTCGCCGGACATTCGGTCGGCGTGGTGGGGAATCAGCCGGCTGCGCTGGCGGGCGTCCTCGACATCGACGCGTCCGTAAAGGGCGCGCGCTTCGTGCGGACGTGCGACGCGTTCAACATCCCCCTCGTCACGTTCGTCGACGTGCCGGGCTTCCTGCCCGGAACCGAGCAGGAGTGGGGTGGGATCATCCGGCATGGAGCCAAGCTCCTGTATGCCTACGCGGAGGCGACCGTTCCGAAGCTCACAGTCATCACGCGCAAGGCGTACGGCGGCGCCTACGACGTCATGTCGTCCAAGCACATCCGTGCCGACTTCAACGCCGCGTGGCCGACCGCGGAAGTCGCGGTCATGGGGCCCGAAGGCGCCGTGAACATCGTCTTTCGCCAGGAGCTCGAGGAAGCGGCGGACCCGGCTGCCCGTCGAGCCGAGCTCATCGCCGACTACAAGGAGCGCTTCGCGACTCCGTACGCGGCGGCCGAGCGCGGGTACGTCGACGACGTGATCGAGCCGCGGCGCACTCGGCCCTGGCTGGCCGCCGCGCTCGAGACAGCGCTGACGAAGCGAGAGTCGACGCCGAAGCGCAAGCACGGCAACATTCCGCTCTGATGCAGACATGACCGACATCGCGACACCGCCCCGAAGCGCCGTCCCGGTGGAGCGCACCTGGGACGCCGAGAGTGTCTTCGCGACGGTCGAGGCATGGGAGGCGGAGCTGGAGGCCCTGCTCGGGGACCTCTCGGGCCTCGAGGAGTTCCGGGGACGTCTCGCAGAGGGGGCGTCGGTGACGGTCGCGGCGCTTGCTGCCACCGACGATCTGATGTGGCGGCTGGGCCGTGTGTACGCGTACGCCGCCCTCGGCTGGGCTGTGGAGACGACCGACCAGAAAGCGGTCGCCCGCTACGGTCGAGCGCAGGGGGCGTACGCACAGGTGCTGGCAGCAGCGTCGTTCATCGAGCCCGAGCTGCTCGAGGTCGGACGCGACCGACTGCTCGAGTGGTCGGAGGCGGAGCCGGCGCTCGCGCCGTACCGCCACTATCTCGACGATCTCCTGCGGCGAGGGGCGCATGTCCGCTCGGCAGAGGTCGAGGAGCTGCTCGGCCTGCTGGAAGACGCCCATTCGGGACCGTTTGCGATCTACAGCGGCTTGACGGACAGCGACCTCGCGTTCGCCGACGCGACCTGGGCTTCTGGCGACACGGCGGAGGTCACGCAGGGCTCGATCCACGGGCTGCTCGGTAGCTCCGACCGGGTTCTGCGCCGCAGTGCCTGGGAGAGCTACGCAGACGGCTTTCGCAGCGTCCGCAACGCCCTCGCCGCGAACTACGCGACGGCGATCAAGCAAGACGTCTTCTCGGGCCAGGCCCGCCGTCACGCATCGACTCGCGCTGCCGCGCTCCATCGCTCGAACATCCCGCTCGAGGTGTTCGACAACCTGCTCGCGACGTTCGAGAAGAACCTGCCGACCTGGCATCGCTACTGGCGCGTGCGAGCGGCACTGCTCGGCGTCGACTCGTTGCAGCCATACGACCTCTGGGCGCCGTTGGGCGAGGAGCCGTCGCTCGAATACGAGCAGTGCGTCGAGTGGATCTGCGAGTCACTCGCCCCGCTCGGCAGCGAGTACGCGGCCACCGTTCGCCGCGGATGCCTGGAGGAGCGGTGGGTCGACGTCTATCCGAACCAGGGCAAGATGGCAGGCGCGTTCTCTTCGGGCTCCAAGGGCATGCACCCGTTCATCGTGATGAGCTTCGACGGCTCGGCCGTGAATCTCGGCACGCTCGCTCATGAGCTCGGCCACTCGATGCACTCCTACCTCACCTGGGAGACACAACCGCAGATCTCGAGCCGCTACTCGCTGTTCGTGGCAGAGGTTGCGTCGAACTTCCACCAGGTGCTCCTGCGCGCCCATCTCCTCGAGTCGATCTCGGACCGCGACCTCCAGCTGGCCGTGCTCGACGAGGCGATGGCCAACTTCCACCGGTACTTCTTCGTCATGCCGACGCTGGCCCGCTTCGAGCGGGAGGTGCACGAGCGCGTCGAGCGGCGCGAGGGGCTCACCGCCGACTTGCTCGAGGAGCGGATGGCGGATCTCTTCAGCGAGGCGTACGGGCCCGACTTCGCCGTCGACCGCGAGCGGGTCGGGATCACGTGGGCGCAGTTCTCTCACCTCTACGCGCCGTTCTACGTCTACCAGTACGCGACCGGCATCTCGGGCGCCCATGCGCTTGCGCGCGGAGTCCTCGACGGCGAGGCTGGTGCAGCGGAGCGCTACCTCGACTTCCTGCGGGCGGGTGGATCCGCGTACCCGCTCGACATCCTGCGTCATGCGGGAGTCGATCTCACGTCACCCGAGCCCGTCGAGGAGACGTTTGCTGTTCTCGCCTCGCTCGTGGACAGGCTCGAGACGCTCGCGCCATGAAGTGGGTCACGCGCGAGCGACCGAAGACGGATCGCATCGCGTGCCCTTGGCTGATCCTTCGCTTCATCGACGCCGAGGCGGAGTCCCTGTATGTCCCGACCTCGGACGTCCTCGACGTCGCCGAACGCGAGAACGCGCTCTCGTTCGACGCCCGGGAGCGCGGTTCGACCATCGCGACGGGCTCTGCACGTTCGAGGTCCTGCTCGAGGAGCACGCCCTCGACGAGCCTGCTCTCGGGCTCCTGGGGCGAATCGTGCACGGTGCCGACATCGCGGACGACCGTGACGCGACTCCACAGTCGCGTGGCCTGCTTGCCATCGCCGAGGGCTTCTACCTGCTCGAGCTCGACGACCACCGACAGCTCGACCTGAGCCTCCCCGTCTACGACGCGCTATACGCGTGGTGCCGAGCGGAGACTTCGCCGCCCGCCTGACCCGCGACACCCACATCATCTTCTCGGCCCAGGCCCTGCGCGCGTTCGCGTACGGCGTGGGCAGCATCGCGCTCGGTGTGGGCCTGGCCGACGCAGGTCTCGACGCGGCACAGGTCGGCCTCGTGCTCGCGGCGGTGCTGGTCGGGAGCGCCGTGAGCTCGGTCGTCGTCGGACGCTACGGCGACCGGATCGGACGACGCCGTGCCTATGCGGCTCTCTTCGTGCTGATGGCTGTAGCCGGCACGACCTTCGCCGTCACGGATTGGATTCCGGCGCTCGTGCTCGTGGCGCTGACCGGAACCGTCTCGGCCGACGTCGTCGAGTCCGGCCCGTTCACCTCGGTCGAGCAACCGATGCTCTCCGGCGTCCCTTCGTCGGGGGGCTCGACCCGAACGTACGCCGTCTACAACGCGATCGCCACGGTTGCCGGATCGTTTGGAGCCCTGGTCGTCGCGGCGCTCGCGCTTCTCCCCGATCCACCTCCGGCGCAGCACCTCTTCGTCGCGTACGTCGTCGCCGCTGCCGGTGGTCTTCTCCTCGCAACCAGACTGTCCCAGGCGGTCGAAGCCCCGCGTGCCGGTCAGGTCGCACCGCGAAAGCCGCTCGGGCCCTCCCGGGGAGACGTCTACAAGCTCTCTGCGCTCTTCGCGCTGGACTCGTTCGGCGGCGGATTCGTCGTCCAGGCGTTCATCGCCTACGTGTTCACCGAGCGCTTCGACGCGTCTCCGGAGGCGCTTGGCGTTGCGTTCTTCGCGGTCGGGCTCCTCCAGGCCGCCTCCTTCCAGGTCGCGGCGCGACTCGCGGGTCGCATCGGACTGCTGCAAACGATGGTGTTCACGCACCTGCCGTCAAACATCCTGCTCGCGGCGATCGCGTTCGCCCCGAACCTCACCGTGGCCTTGGCGTTGCTCTTCGCGCGCTTTGCCCTGAGCCAGATGGATGTCCCCGCACGACAGGCGTACGTGATGGCGCTGGTGGAGTCGCAGGAGCGCACGGCGGCCGCCGGATATACGAACGCGGCGCGGTACGCCTCGCGACCGCTCGCCCCGGTAGCCGCGGGGATCGCCGCGAGCGTGTCCCTCGTCTCGCCGTTCCTGTTCGCCGGCGCGCTCAAGTGTGTGTACGACCTCGCGCTGTACCTAATGTTCCGGCGCGTGCCGCTGCGGTCGGCCTAGAGCTCTGCGAGCGTTCGAAGTCGCGAGCGGCGCGCCTCGTCGGGCCCCAACGCCAGATCCTGCTCTGCGAGCAGTGTGAGCGCCCGCGCGGCGTGCTTGCGCGCTTCGTCGGCGCGACCGACCGCTGCCAGCTCCTCAGCGAGCTCTTCGTGGAACCAGCCGTCGGGGGCACCCTCGCTCTCTGCCCACGCGACGGCCTGCTCGAGAAGGGGAACTGCCTCCTGCGAGCGGCCGAGCGCGCGGAGCGCCTTCCCGACCGCGTAGCGGGCGATCTCGATGGCGGAGCGGTTCTCCGGGTCGGCCTCGCGGGCGGCGAGCGCTCGCTCGAACGCGTCGAGCGCCTGCTGGTAACGGCCGCCTTCGTACTCGTGCCAGCCGAGGTTGTTGAGAAGCGGGCCGAGCCAGTAGCGCGCATCCTCGTCGGACTCCGCGAGGTCGATGCCCCGTCCGGTCCACGCTCTGTAGCCCTCGTCCCCGGGAGAAGCGAGCGCGGCCATGTGTGCCGCGTCCGCGGCGATGAAGCTCTCGTCGGCCTCGAGCGCGAGGCCGAAGGCCGACTCGAACAACGGGAGCGCGGCCTCCGGAGCCCCGGCCGAGCGTCGAAGGCGGCCTCGCTCGAGATCGATCCGCGCCCTGGCGACATTGCTCGTACCCGCGAGGGCATCTGCTTCGTCCACCAGCCGCTCTCCTGCGGCGAAGTCATCCCGGAGCCCTTCGATGCGCGCGAGCTCCGCCAGCACCTCGGCGCGACCCTCGTCGGTCTCCTCGCGGGACAGCAGGTCGCGGAGGCGTGTCTCGGTGGCGTCCAGATCGCCGAAGTCCCAGAGCTGGCGAAGTCGATCGGGCACGGCCGCACTCTAGAAGCGACTTGACGAGCACCGCTCCAATTCGGTAGTTCTTAGGCAATGCCTAAGCAAACATTCAGCGCCGCCGAGGCGGCGCGCGCGCTCGGAATCAGCCTCGACACGCTCAGGCGGTGGGATCGCGACGGCAAGATCCGCGTCGAGCGGGACTCCGCGAACCGCCGCGTCGTGCCTGCCTCCGAGGTCGAGCGGCTGAAGGGAGCGAACGCCTCGGAGCAGTTCTCGGCACGGAACCGTTTTCGTGGAGTCGTCCGCTCGGTGGAGGTGGACGGGCTGCTGGCGAAGATCGAGATCGACGTCACGGAGCCGGCTCGCGTCGTCGCGATCATCACGCGCGAGTCGGCGGAATCGCTCGGTCTCAAACGAGGTATGGGGGCGGCGGGAGTCGTCAAGGCGACGTCGGTGATGGTGGAGCGGTGAGGAGGCTCTTGCTCCTCGCCGCTCTGCTCACGGCGCTCGTGGCCGTCGGAGCCACGGCCGCCAGGTCGAGCCCCCACGCGGACCGACCGGTCGTCCTCGCGGCCGCGTCCCTCACCGAGGTGCTGCCGCGGATCGAGCCCGAGGCCGCGTACTCGTTCGGAAGCTCCAACTCGCTGGCCGAGCAGATCCGGCGTGGGGCACCCATCGACGTGTACCTGTCGGCGAGTCCCATCTATACGCAGGCGCTCCATCGCGAAGGGCTCGTGCGGAAACCCGTTGCGTTCGCGACGAACTCCCTCGTGATCATCGTCCCGCGTTCGAATCCCGCACGCATCAAGACGATCTACGACCTCGCAAGGCGGCCGAAGCTCAAGCTGGTGGTCGCCGGGCCGAAGGTTCCGATCGGCCTCTACACGCGGGAGGTGCTCAAGCGCCTCCGGCTGCTCAGGGTGCTGAAGAAGACGGTGAGCCTGGAGCCCGACGTGAAGGGCATCGTCGGCAAGGTTGCGCTCGGGCAGGCCGACGCCGGCTTCGTATACCTGACGGATGTCGCGCCGGTCGCGTCGCGCGCTCGCGCGATCCGGATCCCGGCCAAGGCCCAGCCGACGGTGGTCTACGAGCTGGCGATCGCGACGAAGCCGCACGACGTCGAGGCGGCCCAGGACTTCGTCATCTCGGTTCTGGGACCGGACGGACGCCGCGAGCTGCGCGCGGCTCGTTTCGGGCTTCCGTGAAGCCCGCACCGTTCGCCGCCGTTCTCGCGGCGGCAACCGCCTTCTCGCTCGCGTTCCTTCTGATACCGATCGTCGCGATTTTCGCCGAGCTCTCCCTGGGCGAGCTCCGCGACGGGCTCACGAGCGACGTTGCGCTCGACGCGTTACGAGTGACCGCCGAGACAAATCTCATCGCGATGGTGCTGATCGTGCTCTTCGGCACGCCGACGGCGTACCTCCTCGCGACACGGCGGTTTCGTGGAAGGGCGCTGCTCGTCACCCTGGTCGAGCTTCCTCTCGTCCTCCCGCCAGCGGTGGCGGGTCTCGGACTCCTCGCCGCGTTCGGGCGTTTCGAGCTGCTGGGTCGCTCGCTCCATGCGGTCGGCATCGACGTGGCGTTCACGAAGGTCGCGGTCGTGCTCGCGGTCACATATGTCGCGAGCCCGTTCTACGTCCGCACGGCGATCGCCGCATTCGAGGCCGTCGACACAGACCTCGTAGCAGCGTCACGCACGCTCGGTGCCGGACCGGCACGGACCTTCGGGCGTGTCGCGTTGCCCCTTGCCTCAGGAGGCCTCGGCGCCGGGCTCGCGCTCGCGTTCGCGCGCGGTATCGGCGAGTTCGGGGCGACCATCATGTTCGCGGGCTCGCTCCAGGGCGTCACGCAGACGCTCTCGCTCGCCGTCTACCAGGAGTTCGACGTCGACTTCGACAGCGCGCTCGCGATCGGCGCTCTGCTCGTAATCGTCAGCGCGCTCGTCCTGTTCGCAGCCAAGCTGCTCATCCCCGTATGGACACGCTCCGAGTCGACCTCGACCACGGCCTTCGCGCCTTCCGGCTCGCGCTAGCGCTCGAGGTTGGGGGCGGCGAGACCGTCGCCCTCGTCGGGCCGTCGGGAGCCGGGAAGACGAGCGTGCTCCGCGCGATCTCGGGGCTGCAGAGCCCCGAGCGCGGGCGCGTCGAGCTGGGCCGTGAGACCTGGCTCGACACGGAGGCGGGCGTCGACCTTCCTCCCGAGAGCCGTCGCGTCGGCTTCGTGTTCCAGGAGTACGCGCTCTTTCCGCACATGACTGTGCGCGCGAACGTGGCGTTCGGCGGTCAGGACCGCGTCGACGAGCTGCTCGAGCGCTTCGGGATAGGCCACCTCGCATCGGTTCGGCCGTCGGCGATCTCGGGAGGAGAGCGTCAGCGGGTCGCGCTGGCACGGGCGCTCGCGCGCGACCCGGCCGTGCTCCTGCTCGACGAGCCACTCTCGGCGCTCGACGCCTACACACGTGCTCGTGTCCGGGCCGAGCTGCGGGAGCTGCTCCAGGAGCTCCAGCTGCCGACTCTGCTCGTGACACACGACTTCGACGACGCAGCAGCGCTCGCCGACCGGGTCGGAGTGCTCGTCGAGGGACGGTTGCTCCAGGTCGCCGCCCCGTCGGAGCTCGTCGCCGCTCCGACCGATGCCTTCGTCGCGGGGTTCACGGGCGCGAACCTCCTGCGGGGAGTCGCGGAAGCGGGTCCAGACGGGCTGACCGCTGTCGCGCTCGACGCCGGGTTCACCGCCTTCACGGTCGACGCAGGAGTCGGGCACGTCGCTCTCGCCGTGTACCCGTGGGAGGTCTCCGTCGCACACGAGGCTCCGAACGACTCAGCCGTCAACCACATCCGGGCGCCCGATTGCGTCCCTCGTCCCGCTCGGAAATCGCGTTCGTGTGCGCATCGGCCCGCTGACAGCAGAGGTCACCGCGCAGTCGGCCGAACGGCTGGGGCTGCAGGAAGGCGAGCTCGTGGTGGCGTCGTTCAAGGCGACCGGGACGCGTCTCCTTCCCGTGGCGTAGGCTCGGCTCGTGGAGCTCGAGGCGATCCCCACGCTGTCCGAGCACGGGCTGGCCCTCGTCGGACGGGCGCTCGCGAGCGCGCGAGCGGGGTTCGCCGCGACCAACTCGGGTTACGACTCGGCCTGGCGGCGCGCCGCAGCGCGCGAGGCGGTCGACCGCCAGCCTGCCGTGGTGCGCTACGCGCCCTCGCCGCGCAGCACGCGCGGCGCGACCCGCGCGTAGTCCAGCCCGGAGACCCACGTCGCCACGAGCGCGACCAGGAGCGCCCACCAGGCGATGTCCTCGCTCCACGCTCCTGCTGCCGCGTACCCGGCGATCGCGGCAGCGAGCGCCTGCGCCCAGGTCTTCAACCGGCCGAGATCACGTGCGCCGAGGACGACGCCGCGCTCGAGCGCGGCGAGGCGGAGGCCCGAGACGAGGATCTCGCGAACGACGATGAGCGCGATCATCCAGGCCGGAGCGACACCCTCCCCGATGAGCATGACGAGTGCCGCCAGCACGAGGACCTTGTCCGCGACGGGATCGAGGAGCTTGCCCAGCTGCGAGCTCGTCCCGCTTCGGCGCGCCAGCCACCCGTCGATCTGATCCGTGGCCATCGCGACGATGAAGATCGTCGTCGCCCAGTACGCATGGTTCGGGAAGTCCCAGGCGTAGAGCAGGATCACCACCGGCACGGCGACCACACGCAGAACCGTCAGCTGATCCGGAAGAGTCACCGTCCGGGAGAATACGCGCCCGATGCCACCGTTCTCCAAAGTCCTCGTTGCCAACCGAGGCGAGATCGCCGTGCGTGTCTTCCGCACGCTCCGCGAGCTCGAGGTCGCGACCGTCGCGGTGTACTCCGAACCGGACCGGGGCGCGCTCCACGTCGCGGTCGCGGACGAGGCATACCTGCTCGGCCCAGGGCCGGCCGCCGAGAGCTACCTGCGCGTGGACCGCGTGCTCGACGCCGCCCAGCGGAGCGGCGCCGAGGCCATCCACCCTGGCTACGGGTTCCTCGCGGAGAGCGCGGACTTCGCGCGTGCCGTCGAGGCAGCGGGTCTCGTCTGGATCGGGCCGCCGCCGGATGCGATCGAGTCGATGGGCTCCAAGCTCGCGGCGCGGGAACGGATGCAGGCGGTGGGAGTACCGATCGTCCCGGGAAGCACGCGACCCGCTGCGACCGCCGCGGACGCGCTGAGCCTCGCCGAGGAGATCGGATATCCGATCGCGGTCAAGGCGTCTGCGGGTGGAGGCGGCAAGGGGTTCCGGGTCGCGACCGCTCCGGACGAGGTGGAGCGTGCGTTCGAGACCGCGACACGCGAGGGCGAGGCCTACTTCGCCGACCCCGAGGTCTACGTCGAGCGGTATCTCGACGATCCGCGTCATGTGGAGGTGCAGGTCCTCGCGGACGCTCACGGCACGGTCGTCCACCTGGGAGAGCGCGACTGCACGATCCAGCGGCGGCACCAGAAGCTCGTCGAGGAGACGCCGTCGCCGGCCGTCGATGACACGCTGCGCGAGCGAATCGGGCGCGTTGCGGTCGACGCGGCCCATGCTGTCGGCTACCGGTCCGCCGGGACGGTCGAGGGCCTGCTCACCCCCGACGGCGCCTACTACTTCCTGGAGATGAACACGCGTATCCAGGTCGAGCACACGGTCACCGAGGCCGTCACGGGCATCGATCTCGTGCGCGAGCAGGTGCTCATCGCGGCGGGCGCGCCGCTGTCCTTCACCCAGGCCGACGTCGTGCTGCGCGGCCATGCGCTCGAGTGCAGGATCAACGCCGAGGATGCCGCGGTGGGATTCCGGCCTGCGCCCGGGCGGATTACGAGCTATCGCGAGCCCGCCGGGCTGGGCGTGCGCGTGGACTCGGGCGTGCGCGAGGGCGACGAGATCTCGGATCTCTACGACCCGCTCGTCGCCAAGGTGATCGTCCACGACGTGGATCGCGAGCACGCGCGGCGGCGGATGTCGAGGGCGCTCGCGGAATACGTGATAGAGGGGCCGACGACGCTCCTGGACTTCCATCAGGCGCTCCTCGCGTCGCCGTGCTTCATCCGTGGAGAGACCTGTCGAGATCTCCTGGAGTCGGAAGAGCTCGCGGCACGCGTCCTCGAGGTTCGCGGCCATGCACGGAGCTCGGCGTCGCCGCACTCGCGGCCGGTCGGCACCCGCGAGCACGTCGTGAGCGTCGAGCTGGACGGTCGGCTCCACGAGGTTCGCGTGCGCGCTGCGGAACCGCCGTGGTCCGAGCTCGCCAGGCGTCGTCGCGAACGGTCGAAGGGCCTCGCCGGCGGTGGGTCCGATGCCGTTGTGAGCCCGATGCAGGGCACGGTGCTCCAAGTCGAGGTCGCGGACGGAGACAGCGTCGAGGCGGGCGAGACCCTTTGTGTCGTCGAGGCGATGAAGATGGAGAACCCGATCGTGGCGCATCGCGACGGAGTCGTCTCGGAGCTCGGTGTCACGGCCGGGGAGCAGGTCACGAGCGGCCAGCTGATCTGCATGCTCCGGCCGTCGTCCGAATGAGCACGCAGTGCTCCGAGCTCTCGCTTGCCGGCGGAGAGGAGCTGCGCGCCACCGCTGTGACGGCGCTGCGCTGGCTGCTCCTCGAGGTTTCCGGCCCGTGGCCCCGCGACGTCGGAGACGAGACCGCGCTGCCGAATGGCGCTCGCGAGGCCGTGGCCGCGTGGCTGGAGCGCACTCCCGGTGGCCGTCTCCAGTTCATTCGGCGCCCGGGACGCGGTGCGGGAGCTCTCCGTGCTTTCGTCGTCGAAGCAGGGGAGCAGCGGCGCGAGGTGCGAAGGCTCGAGCTCGAGCGTCTCGACGATCTGGCGGACATCGACCTCGATGCAGCCGGCACACGGCTCGACGCCTCCTCGCTCGTCCTCGTCTGCGGGCACGGGACGCGCGATCGCTGTTGCGCGCTTCGCGGCACCGCGGTCTTCGACGCGCTTGCCGACCGCCTGGGCGTCGAAGAGCTCTGGATCTCGTCCCACCTCGGCGGTCATCGCTTCGCCGCGAACGTGCTCGTGCTGCCCGCGGGCATCCAGCTGGGCCGCGTCGACCCCGCGGAGGCCGCGTTCACGGTCGCCCGCGTGCTCGGCGGGAGGATCCCGCTCGAGCTGTACCGGGGACGGACGTGCTACCCGGCTCGTGTCCAGGCCGCGGAGCACGCGGTCCGAGACGCAGCCGAGCTCTACGGGGTGGACGAGCTGCGACTCGACGGCGTCGACGGCGGCCTCGTGCGGCTCCGGTCCTGGGACGGGCGCGAGTGGAGCGCAGTGGTCGAGGAGACGCGCGGGCCGGACGTTCCGGCGAGCTGTGGGGTCGAGCCGACATCGCAGCGAGCATTCGACGTCAGCGTGACCTGAGCCCGGCGGCGCTCCGCCGGGCTCAGGGCTCGAGGCGGTGCGCGTGGTCCGTGATCCAGACGATGTCGTCGCCGAGATCGTTCTTCGGCTCCCCCACTGGCAGCAGGGTGCCGAAGACCACGCGCGCATGGCTCCCGGCGACGAGCGCGCCGGGAGCCGAGATCGTCCCTCGCCACGAAGCACCCGGCTCGAGCACATTCGGCAGGCTGGGCTCGTAACGCACCGCCTGCCGTGTTTGCGGAAGCGTGTTGCCGCGATTGCGCCGCTCGAGCTCCGCGATCTCGCCGGTGCGAAAGAGCATCAGACCGAACGCGCGATCGAGCGAGGCACGTGGGTCACCGACCTCGTAGGTGACCGAGGTGTCGTTGCGCACTCCGAGCCACACCTTCCACCCGTTCCTGGACACCTGGATGCGGTCGACGTCGAACACCAGCTGCTCCCCTGGGGCTCCGTGCCTCTCGCGCCAGCGCAGCGTGGCGAACTGCGGACGGGCGGGCGCGCTCGGTGCGACCTGCGTCGGCTGGCGGTCGAACCGGCCGGTCGCAGACGAGAACGCGAAGCCGGCGAGGGCGGCGCCCAGGACCACGAAGACGAGTGCCGTGCTGCGGCTCATCGGTCCATGCTCGCATACGTCGAGCCGATAGACTCGCGCCCGCCTTGGACCTGTACGAGCATCAGGGGAAAGAGCTCTTCAGGCGAAGCGGGATACCGGTTTCGGAGGGGCGGCTCGCCCAGTCGGCAGCGGAGGCGCGTGAGGCCGCCGAGGACCTCGACGGCCCCGTCGTCGTCAAGGCGCAGGTCCTGACAGGCGGCCGCGGGAAGGCGGGCGGCATCAAGCTCGCGGGGTCGCCCACCGAGGCCGAAGCGCATACGACCGACATTCTCGGCATGGAGATCCGCGGTCACGAGGTGCGCACGGTGCTGATCGAGCGTGCGTCCGAGATCGCCCGCGAGTACTACCTGTCGGTGACCTTCGACCGGGGCGCGAAGAAGCCGCTCTTCATGTTCACGAGGCAGGGCGGGATCGACATCGAGGAAGTGGCTTCGTCCAGCCCCGACGCGCTCGTCCGCCTCCACGTCGATCCGCTCGAGGGATTCCATCCGTGGCAAGGAAGGCGCCTCGTCTACGACGGGGGCGTGGACGACCCGTCCGAGCAGAAGCAAATCGCGGCGATCGTCGGGAAGCTGTACGACGTCTTCGTCTCCTACGAGGCGATGCTCTGCGAGATCAACCCGCTCATCGTTACGCCCGAGGGCGAGGTGAAGGCTCTCGACTCGAAGTTCACCGTCGACGACAACGCGCTCTTTCGTCATCCCGATCTCGCCGAGATGCGGGACGTCTCCGCCGGCGACCCGCTCGAGCGCCTCGCGCGGGAGAAAGGCGTCACGTACGTCAAGCTCGACGGCGAGGTCGGAGTGCTCGGCAACGGCGCGGGCCTGTCGATGTCGACCGTCGACGTCGTCACCTTCGTCGGAGGCCGGCCGGCGAACTTCTGCGATCTCGGCGGCGGCGGAGACGCCCAGGGAGTCGTCGATGCGCTGAGCGTCATCACCCAGGACCCGCAGGTCCGGTCGATCTTCTTCAACATCTTCGGCGGCATCACGAGATGCGACGAGGTTGCCCGCGGCATGCTCCAGGCGCTCGGGCAGATGTCGATCGACGACCCGATCGTCGTTCGCCTCGACGGGACGAACGCCGACGAGGCTCGCGACATCCTCGCGGAGGCGGCACCGCCGAACGTGCACGTCGAGGCGACGATGCTCGCCGGAGCGCGGCGAGCGGTCGAGCTGGCCGCATGACCGACGTCTGGTCAGCACGGGCTCGTCTGTACGTCGAGTCCGACGCGCACCGGCATGGCGACGACCTCGAGCAGCTCGTCGTCTGGGCCGCGGGAGCCCGGACCGCGCTCGACGTCGCGACCGGTGGAGGCCACGTCGCACGCCGGCTGCGAGATGAGGGCGTCGAAGTCGTCTCGTGCGACCCGGCACCCGGGATGCGGCCGGACGTCGTCTGCCGCGCCGAGGAGCTCCCGTTCGCGGACTCGAGCTTCGACATCGTCACGTGCCGGACGGCCGCGCATCACTTCGCCGACGTGGGGGCCGCGGTCCGCGAGATGGCCCGCGTGGCGCGCAGCCAGATGCTGCTCGTCGACACCCTGAACATGGGCGCTGCGGCCGAGGAAGCGGAACGGCTGCGCGATCCCTCGCACGTGCGGAGCTACTCCGAGCAGGAATGGCGCGATCTCTTCGCGGCTGCCAGGCTCGAGATCCGGGAGCTCGAGGTCTTCGAGCACGAGATCGACTTCGGCGCCTGGCTGGAGCGGACGGGCTGCGAAGGAGAAGCGGCCGAGCGCGTCCGGGAGCTCTGGGGTCCACGGATCGCCGAGAGCAGGCTCACGCTCGACAAGATCGCGATTCGTGCGAGCGAGGCCGCCTGAGCATGGCGATCATCGTCGACACCGAAACGCGCCTCGTCGTTCAGGGACTAACGGGGTCGGAGGGCAGCTTCCACGGGTTGCGGAACCGGTCTTACGGCACCCAGGTCGTAGCTGGCGTAACCCCTGGCAAGGGCGGGCAGGACGTCGACGGAATTCCGGTCTTCGACACAGTCGAGGCGGCGGTGGCCGAGACGGGCGCGAACACGTCGATGGTCTTCGTCCCCGCACCCTTTGCGGCGGACGCCGTGTACGAGGCGATCGACGCCGGGATCGAGACGATCGTCTGCATCACGGAGGGCGTGCCGGCGCACGAGATGCTGCGCATCCACGCGTTCATCGCCTCCCGCGACATCACGATGATCGGGCCCAACTGCCCGGGCGTGCTCTCGCCGGGAAAGGCCAACGTCGGGATCATCCCGGGCGAGATCTTCCGCGAGGGCTCGATCGGATTGGTTTCACGCTCTGGGACGCTCACGTACCAGATCGGCCACGAGCTCACACAGCTCGGCCTCGGAAACTCGACCATCGTCGGAATCGGGGGAGATCCGATCGTCGGGTCGTCGTTCATCGACGTCCTCGGGAAGTTCGAGGCAGATTCGCAGACGAAGCAGGTCGTGATGGTCGGTGAGATCGGCGGCGACGAGGAGGAGAAGGCGGCCGCGTTCATCGAGGCCACGATGTCCAAGCCGGTCGTCGCCTACATTGCCGGTTTCACTGCGCCGCCAGGGAAGACGATGGGCCACGCCGGCGCGATCATCTCCGGCTCGGCGGGCACGGCGCAGGCGAAGAAGGAGGCCCTCGAAGCGCGGGGGATCCAGGTCGGGACGACTCCGACCGAGACGGCCGAGCTCGTCGCCGACATCGCCCGCTCTTAACACTGGGTGTCTGACACCGAGTGTTAAGGCCCTTAACCGAACGGTGCCCGGAGACGTGTCCCGGTGCCCGCGAACAGCCGCTCATGTCCATGCCGGCGTGGTTCTCCGCGTCGCGCCCTGTGAGCACATCGGCACTCAGTCGAGTCAGATTGCACTTGACACGATGCGGTGTCTGACACCGGTACGCTCGCGGACGTGTCGGCCTCGGCCATCTCGTTCGCTCGCGGCGCGCCCGGGCCGGACCTCATCCCGGCGGCGGAACTCGCCGACTGCGCACATGCGGTTGCGGTACGCGAAGGCCCAGCGCTGTTCTCTTACGGGCCTGCCGGGGGATTCGGCCCGCTGCGGGAATGGGTCGCGGAGCGTCACGGCGTTGCCGCGGAGCGCGTCGTGCTCACAGTGGGCGGGCTCCTCGGCTTCGTCCTGTACGCGAGCGAGCTGCTCGAGACCCGGCCAGGCCGTGTGCTCGTCGAAGGGCCGAGCTACGACCGGCCGCTGAAGATCCTTGCGCGCGAGGGGGCCGAGGTCGTCCCACTCGCGATGGACGACGAAGGGCTCGACCCGGATGCGCTCGAGTCGGAGCTCCGATCGCGGCGTGATCCCCCGTCGTTCCTGTACACGATTCCGACCTTTCAGAACCCGAGCGGAAGGACGCTCTCGGTCGAGCGGCGACGGCGGCTCGCCGAGATCGCAGCATCCGCCGGCCTGCCGGTGCTCGAGGACGATCCCTACGGCCTGGTCCGGTACGAGGGCACAGCGCCCCCGACGTTGCACTCGCTCGAGGGCGGCGAGCTCGTCACGTACACGTCGTCGTTCTCGAAGACCGGCGCGCCGGGGCTGCGGATCGGGTACTTCGTGCTGCCGGCAGGCGAGCAGCAGTCATTCGAGCAGCGCGCGAACTCGACCTACATATCGCCGCCCTTCCTCGTACAGGCGGCGATGCACGAGTTCATCGCGAGAGGGCTCTTCGAGCCCAACCTCGAGCAGGTCTGCGCGAATCTCCGGGCGCGGCGCGACGCGATGCTCGAAGCGCTCGATCGGAGCTTCGCCGAACGAGCGAGCTGGAGCCGGCCCGAGGGCGGCTACTTCATCTGGCTCGATCTGAACGGGGACGTGGACACTCGGACGCTCGCTCTGCGATCCGAGGAGGGCGGCGTGGCATTCGTTCCCGGTGCCGACTTCTTCCCGCCCGAATCCGGTCTTGGAGTCCGCTCGGCCCGTCTGGCCTTCAGCTTCGAGCCCCCCGAGCGGATAGCGGAGGGGATCGACCGGCTCGCGCAGCTCCTACGCTGAGGTCCCCCAGCACGCCGCGCGCGCAGCTGGTCGAAGAAGTAGCCGGCCGCGAAGCCGATCCCGAGGCACAGCAGGATCAGCACGAGGAGGGGGATCCTCGGCGAGAAGAACACGAAGCTGACCTCGACCTCCTCGCGATTGAAGAGAACGATGAGGACCGCGTAGAGGGCCAGCACCCCCAGGACGATCAGCTTCCACGGCGGGCTCTTCTCGGAGTCGGGTGGCCGGGTGGCGCCGGAGCCTTCCACGACGCGGATCTTACGGCGTGTCTACGCGGCGTGACCGACCGCGACGGGCCCCAGCGGACGCGGGACGAGCATCGGCTGGCGTGGCGGAGTCAGGTCCCCCGAGGACGCGGCTCTGAAGGTCGGACACGGCACGTTGCCCGGGAGCGCGCACAACCCTTCGCGACGGAAGAAGCAGTCGTCGCATGTGGTCTCCGAGCGTCGTTTCTGAGCCATCACCCTCCAGATTTGTCGTCGAGCGGCGGATCGAGCCAGCGGATTGTTGTCGAGCGGCGCGCCCGTGACAAGAGCTTCCGACGGGAAAACGCCGCAATTTGCGCGTGTTTTCAGAACCGACGAAACACCTGCAAAATCAGCACTTTTCGGGCCTAGTTGTCAATCTTCGCAACGCCTGTTGAAAACTCCTAACAGGGATGACGGTGATCTCCCCCGCATTGCTCCTCGCAGTTGCTGCGTTCTCCCCCGCCGGGACGAGGAAGACATCCACATCCGCGCGGCGCGCGCCGATCGTCTTCTGCTTCAAGCCGCCGACCGGGAGCACGCTCCCGTCCAGCGCGAGCTCGCCGGTCGCCGCTATCCGGCAGCCGTGCGAGACGTCGCGACCCAGCATGCGGGCGATCTCGAGCGCGAACGGAAGGCCCGCCGAGGGTCCACCGACGCTGCCGAGATCGATCTCGACGTCGATCGGCAGATCGATCTTCGCGTCCTGCTCGACCGAGATCCCCACGATCGGTCGCGTGGCGTCCTCCGGGGAGGGCACGGTGGCGACGGTCATGTCGAGCTCCGAGTCGTCACGGCGCACCGTCAACCGGACGGTCTCGCCGGGCTTTCGCCGCCCGATCTCCGCGCGTACCTCGTCCGGCGTCTTCACCGGCCGGCCGTCGACGGCGACGACGACGTCCCCGACCCGAAGCTTGCCGGCAGCCGGGACGTCCGTCGCGACGGCAGTCACTTCCGCCCCGGTCGGAGTCGCGCGGACGTCGTACCCGAGGGCTGCGAGCGCAACCGCCGAGGCGACGATCTCCGACTGCCGCATCAGCTCTGCGTTCTGCCGGTCGCGCTCCGCGTCGGATGTTCCCTCCGGAAGCAGCGCGTGCTCGGGAACGACGTCCGCGCCGTCGGGGCGGGTGAACGGCAGAAACCGCTCGAGCTGGGTCGTTCGCCGAACGAAGACGTCGACGTAGTAGACGGGGTCGTCCCCTGCGGGCTTCGCCCCCTCGACGCGCACCCGATCCTCGAGCGGCTTCGCCCGGTCGGGTGTGAAGATGAAGTCGTCCGCAGGCAGCGTCCAGAGGACGCCCAGGGCGACCACGAGGACACCAGCGAGCGCCAGGAAGTACCGGAGTCGCACTACAGGAGCCCGCGCGTAAGGCCGCCGTCGACGGGAAGGAGCGTGCCCGTGATGTAGGCCCCGCGGTCGGAGCACAGGAGGGCGACGAGGTCGCCTACCTCGCGCGGCGTGCCCAGTCGCCGGAGCGGGATCGTCGCGAGGTCCGCCTCGCTCGGCCCGTCCGGATAGACCTCCCTGATGCGGTCGGTGTCGATCCGGCCCGGTGCGATCGCGTTCACCGTGATCCCGAGCGGGCCCAGCTCACGCGCGAGCGTCTTGGCCCAGCCGACGACGCCCGGCCGCACCGCATTAGAGAGCGCGAGCATGTCGATCGGCTCGCGAACAGAGCTCGACGTCACGATGACGATCCGGCCGCCGGCGCTCCGCTCCAGGTGGGGGAGGCACAGCGACGTGAGCCGCACCGTGGAGACGAACAGCAGGCGGACGGCCTCGAGGAGGCTGTCAGGGTCGACGTCGCGCGCTGCGGTACGCGGCGGGCCGCCGGAGTTGCCCACGAGGATGTCGATGGCGCCGTACGTGTCGACGGCAGTGCGCACGAGGCGCTCGAGATCGTCCTCGACGGTGACGTCCCCCTGCACACCAACGCCGCCCAGCCGCGCCGCTTCCCGCTCGACGACGTCTGCGCGTCGGGCGAAGAGCACGACGTTCACGCCTTCTTCGGACAGCGCCTCCGCGATGCCGAGACCGATGCCTGCGGACCCGCCGCAGACGATCGCCGTTCGCCCTCGAAGCCCCAGGTCCATTCGCTAGTGCTCCATGCGCGACCGCAGCGAGGCGCCGCCCGCTCCTACGACCTCTTGAGGATCGAGACGACTTCCCGGACAGCTGCAGCGGACGTGCGGAGCATCTTCTTCTCGTCCGGTGTCAGGCGCAGCTTGAGGATCTCCTCGACGCCGTTCGAACCGAGCGACACAGGCACGCCCATGTACAGACCGCGGATCCCGTACTCGCCTTCGAGGTAGGCCGTGCACGGGAGCACCCGCTTCTGGTCGAGGCAGATCGCGTCGACCATCTGCGCTGCGGCTGCGCCGGGTGCGTACCAGGCGGACGTTCCGAGGAGGTTCACGATCTCCCCGCCGCCGAAGCGCGTCCGATCGACGAGCTTCTTGATCCTGGTCTTGGACAGGAGCTCGGGCAGCGGAATGCCCCCGACGGTGGTCGCCGACACGACGGGAACCATCTGGTCGCCGTGTCCTCCGAGAACGGTCGCGGTCACGTCCTGGACGGACACTTCAAGCTCCTGCGAGACGAAGGCTTCGAACCGAGCGGTGTCGAGGATCCCGGCCATTCCCACAACACGCGCCTTCGGAAATCTGGAGACCGCCCGCGCGACGTGGCACATCGCGTCGAGCGGGTTGGAGACGACCACGAGCACGGCTTTGGGCGAGCGCCGTACGACGTCCTTCGTCACGGCTGTGACGATCGCCTCGTTGGTCGCGACCAGGTCGTCACGGCTCATTCCGGGGGCCCGTGGGCGCCCGGCGGTGATGACGACGACGTCGGACTCGACCGTCTCGTCGTAGCCGTTCGAGCCGGTGATGGTCGGCTCGTATCCGAGCACGGAGCCCGCCTGGTTCATGTCGAGTGCCTTGCCTTGCGGGAAGTTCGGGATGATGTCGACGAGGACCACGTCGGCGTAGTCGCGCCGCGCGACCTCCTGTGCGCAGGTGGCTCCGACGTTTCCGGCGCCGACGACTGTCACCTTCTTCCTACCGCTCACGCCGTTCCTTTCTTCGCCGGTCCACCTGAACCGGATCTTCTGAGCCGAGCCTTTCGATGATCGCTTCGGCGTACTCGGACGTGCCTACTGCCGTCGGATCGTCGCGCTGCGGCTTCAAGTCGTACGTCACGCTCTCGCCGTCGGCGATGACCGCCGTCACGGCCTGCTCGAGGCGCCGCGCGGCATCTCGCTCGCCGAGGTGGTCGAGCATCAGCTTGCCGGAGAGGATCATCGCGGTCGGATTTGCCTTGTTCTGGCCCTTGTACCGGGGTGCCGAGCCGTGCGTCGCCTCGAACACGGCCGCGGTCGCGCCGATGTTCGCTCCGGGTGCGAGCCCGAGGCCGCCCACGAGCCCGGCGGTGATGTCGCTCACGATGTCGCCGTAGAGGTTGGGCAGCACGAGCACGTCGTACTCCTCGGGACGCTGCACGAGACCCATGCATAGTGCGTCGACGAGAACTTCGCGCGAGGCGATCTCCGGATAGTCGGCCGCGACGTCCCTGAACACGGAGAGGAAGAGGCCGTCCGTGAACTTCATGATGTTCGCCTTCGTGATGCCGGCCACCTCGCGCCGGCCATTCGCGCGGGCGTAGTCGAACGCGAAGCGAATGATCCGCGCGGACGCGGCCGCGGTGATCGGCTTCACCGAGATGCCCGCCGCCGGCGCGATCTGCTTCGCCTGGAGCGCGTTCAGGGTCTCGATGACTTTCTTGGCGTCGGCGCTCTCCGCCTCGTACTCGATTCCCGCGTAGAGGTCCTCCGTGTTCTCCCTGACGACCACTATGTCCACGCCCTCGTAGCGAGAGCGGACGCCCGGATACGACTTGCACGGGCGTACGCACGCGTAGAGCTCGAGCTCGTGCCGCAGCGCGACGTTGACCGAGCGGAAGCCCGTGCCGATCGGCGTCGTGATCGGCCCCTTGAGCGCCACGCCGTTCCGCTTGATCGACTCGAGCGTCTCGTCCGGGAGGGGCGTTCCCGCCTCCTCCATCACCTCGACTCCGGCCTCCTGGATGTCCCAATCGAAGGCCACTCCGGTGGCCTCGAGCACCCGGCGCGCCGCCTCTGTCAGCTCGGGGCCCGTCCCGTCCCCGGGGATCAGCGTCACGCGGTGGGCCATGAGCGCGCGGATCGTACCTGCGCTCAGGTAGCGTCCGGCGAAGATGAGCGAGACGACTGAGTTCCGGCCGGGGCTCGAGGGTGTGGTCGCGGTCGAGACCGAGATCGCCGAGCCGGACCGCGAAGGCGGAGCTCTCCGCTATCGAGGGGTGGACATCGAGGAGCTCGTCGGGCACGTGACCTACGAGAAGGTCTGGGGCCTGCTCGTTGACGAGAGCCTGGAGCCAGGAATGCCGGAGCCGGAGCCCTACGAGCCCAGTGGGCTCACGGGCAAGGCGCCAGCGGATGCGCAGGCCGAGATCGCCCGGCTGTCGGGCATCTGGGGCCTCGGTCAGCTCGCGGACGTCTCCGACGAGCAAGCGCGCGACGACCTGGGAAGGCTCTCGGCGCAGCTGATGGCGATCGTGGCACGCTCGGCACGCGTCGCAGACGGCCACCGAGACCCGGTCTCCGACGATGAGGTCGCGCAGGGGGCGAGCGCCGCCGAGAAGTTCCTTATCCGCTGGCGTGGTGTCGCCGAGCCCCCTCAGGTGACGGCGATCGACACCTATTGGATCTGCACGGCCGAGCACGGATTGAACGCGTCGACCTTCACTGCGCGGGTGGCAGCGTCGACCGGAGCCGATGCGGGTGCGGCCCTGTCGGCCGCTGTCGGCACGCTCTCGGGTCGTCTGCACGGGGGCGCGCCGGCGCATGTCATTCCGATGATCGACGAGGTGGCCGCAACGGGAGACCCC
Source organism: uncultured Actinomycetes bacterium (assembly GCA_963736295.1). Classification (GTDB taxonomy): domain Bacteria; phylum Actinomycetota; class Thermoleophilia; order Gaiellales; family Gaiellaceae; genus GMQP-bins7. The sequence continues at coordinate 830,855 of CAVTOH010000004.1, read as the reverse complement.
GAGCGTTACGTCGAGGAGCTGCTCGATCGAGGGGATCGGATCATGGGCTTCGGGCATCGCGTGTACAGGGCCGAAGATCCCCGCGCGAGACTGCTGCGGCACACCGCCGAAGAGCTCGGCTCGCCGCGCGTCGAGCCTGCGAAAGCGCTCGAGGAAGTTGCGCTCGCCGCTCTGCAGGCACGCCATCCCGAGCGGGTGCTCGCCACGAACGTCGAATACTGGGCGGCTGTCGTGCTCGACATCGCGGACATTCCCGCGAAGCTGACGCCCGCGATGTTCGCGTGTGCCCGCGTCGCCGGCTGGTCCGCTCACATCCTCGAGCAGAAGCGCGTCGGTCGGCTCATTCGCCCTGCCGCGCGCTACGTCGGGCCCGAGGCCAGGTCACTCTCGGCGCTTGCATGACCCGGGTGTGACCCTGGTGGCGTGACTCTGGCCGAGGCCGCAGCCGAGGCCGACGTGCTCGCCCAGGCAGGCGACGAGCGGGCTCTCGCACAGCTGCGGGCAACCTGGGACGACGAGCTCGAGGCGGCTGCGCGGAATCCGGACTACCGCGTCCGTGCGCAGGCCTACCGGGCGATCGCCCAGTTCCGCTTCCGGCAGAAGCTCGAGCTCCTCCGGCGAGGGCTCGAGGACGAGAGCCCGGCGGCGCGCGGCTCGGCGCTGATCGCGCTCGAGGGCCTCTCGCGAGACCATCCGGGCGACGTCAACGCGTACCGGCCCTTGCTGCACGAGCTCGCCGCGCGCGACCCGAACGTCGCCGTCCAGCGACTCGCGATCATCTGCCTGAAGAACGGGACGCCTGCGCGCGACACGATCCAGCTCCTCGAGGGGATCGAGGACGCGGACGACGCGGACTCCGAGGTCCGCAAGACGGCCCGAGTCGTCCGGACGGCGTTGAAGAAGAAGGCGGCGGCACGGTGAGCGTGCTCGTTGCGGTCGTCATGGGCTCGCGATCGGACTGGGAGACCATGGAGCACGCGGTCGAGACGCTGAAGAAGCTCGAGATCTCGCACGAGGTCCGCGTCCTCTCGGCTCACCGAACGCCGGCTGCTCTCGACGAGTACGTCGCTGACGTGGAGGCACGAGGCGCACAGGTGTTCGTCGCCGCTGCGGGCGGTGCCGCGCATCTGGCCGGTGTCGTAGCCTCGAAGACCATCCGCCCCGTGCTCGGAGTGCCCATGGGAACGCAGCTCGGCGGGCTCGACTCGCTGCTCTCGACCGTGCAGATGCCGGCCGGCATTCCCGTGGGTACGCTCGCGATCGGTCGCGCGGGGGCCGTCAATGCCGCATTGCTCGCGGCGGCGATCCTCGCCCGGACGGACGACGCGCTGGAGGGACGCCTGCTCGGGTATCGGGACGAGCAGGCACAGGCCGTGCTCGAGGCCGGCGATCCCGGCTCAGGTCACTGAGTCGAGGGTTTCCTACCGGCTGAACTAGCGGTATCCTGCGGTCTGGGTTCGCTGCCTGGGGGCAGGCACCCGGTGCGGTCCAAAGACTTCTGGGGAGGTAGCAGGGATGGTGGGACGGGGTCAGATGCGGGTGCGCGCTGCCGCGATATCGGTCGTAGCGTTGGCACTTCTCACAGCCGTGCTCGTGGGGCCTGCCTCGGCGGCTCCCGAGTCGTGCTCGTACGACGCGGGCACGAAGGCGGTGACCGCCACCATCGCTTCAGGTGGTCAGGCGTCACTCGTGGTCGTCGGAGGCGCGCTCCACTTCGGGGCGACACCGGCGGCGTGTGGAGCAGCCACCACGGCGAACACCGACTCGATCACCATCAACGGCTCGTCGGGGACGAACGAGGTGCTGACGCTCGACCACCGTGGCGGCGTCTTCGCCCCCGGCTTCACGCCCGAGTTCAACATCCCGGAGATCGAGATCACGACGGCACTCGGCGACGCGAACGATCGGATCATCGTCTACGGGACTGAGGGCGACGACTTCATGGCGCCGGGGCAGTTCGGGATGGCGCTCACCGACGACGGCGACGTCGACGTCCTGTTCTCACCCGGGATCTTCCAGCTCGAAGCACACATGCTGGGCGGCAACGACTACTTCAACGGTCGCGGCCAGGGCGGCGCGGGCCTGCACTTCCTCGGACCGATCACCCTGACGGGTGGGGAAGGCAACGACTCGCTCCTCCGCGGCAGCTCGGATCCCGACGTCATCGACGGTGGTCCAGGAAACGACAACATCCAGGGCCAGGAGGCGAACGACGTCATCGACGCAGGCAGTGGCGACGACACGATCGGCGCCGGCGACGGAAACGACAGCGTTACCGGCGGGTCCGGCCGCGACAGCTTCAGCGGGAGCGGCGGCGACGACACGATGCAAGCCCAGGACGATGAGGCCGACACGCTCCTGAGCGGCGGCGCCGGTTTCGACACCGCCTTCTACGACACCGGCGTCGACCCCAACCCGGTCGCGGTGGAGAACAAGATCGGCGATGGGCCGCCGCCACCACCGCCTCCTCCGCCTCCTCCGCCGCCACCGCCTCCTCCGCCTCCTCCGCCTCCTCCGCCTCCGCCTCCGCCTCCCGGCGGCTGCACGTACAACGCTGCGACGAAGGCCGTCTCTGCGACGATCGAGCCGGGCGCGTCGGCGACGCTCAAGGTCAGTGGCACTGAGATCTGGTACGGCTCGTCGCCTGCAGCGTGCGGGGCTGCGACGACGTCGAACACGAACTCGATCTCCATCGGCGGCTCCGCCGGGAGCGTCGAGACCCTCACGCTCGACATGACCGGCGGCGCGTTCGTGCCCGGCTTCACAACCGAGTCGAGCGGCGTCTCGGAGATCGAGATCGCCACGTCACTCGGCGACACAACGGACGTGGTCACGGTGCTCGGGACCTCCGCGGCCGACACGATTCGCATCGGTCAGAACGGTGTGGGCTTGAATGCGGACAACGATCTGGATGTCTCGTTCGCCCCGCTCCCATCGCAGATCGCAGTCTTCGGCAACGGGGGCGTCAACACGCTGAGCGCCAAGGGCGGGTTCGGCACGGGCTCCGCGTTCCTCGGGAAGGCGATCCTATGGGCCGGCGATGCCGGTGACACGATCACCGGCGGGTCGGGAGGCGACGAGCTTCACGGAGGCGCCGGGAACGACACGTTCGACGGGAGCAATGGAGACGACTCCATCGACGGCGCGGGCGGGAACGACTCGCTCGTCGGCGGTAACGGGAACGACCTGCTTACCGGAGGCTCCGGAGCCGACACGCTTACGGGCGGCAACAACAACGACGTCCTGCACGCGGAAGACGACGAGGCCGACGCGAGCATCAGCGGCGGCGGCGGAAGCGACACCGCGTTCTACGACCTGGGCATCGACCCGACCCCGGTCGCCGAGATCAAGAACCCGGCGTAAGCAGTTCTGGTGAGCGAGGTCTACGTCCGCGCGGACGTAGACCTCGTGAGCCGCGTTCCGGCGCCCTGCCGGGTGAGGCGTCGGGCTCGCTGCTGCGCTTGTGCGCGGGAAATCGACCTTTTCCCCTGCTCGTAGGGATTGTTTCTCTCAGAATGTGACACTATTCTGCGAACTTGGGTTCGCCGGTGGGCGGCGTGCCTTGGATTGGGACATAAGACTTCTGGGGGAGGTCGGGGGATGGGAGAACGAACGCGCTCTCGCGCAGGTGCAGTGTTCGTCGTCACAGTGGCGGCTCTCGCCGCAGGTCTGCTGGTAACGCCGGCTACCGCTGCAGAGTCGTGCGCGTACGACGCCGGGACGCAGGCCGTGACCGCCACGATCGCGGCGGGCGGCCAGGCCACGCTGGTCGTCGTCGGCGAGGAGCTCCACTTCGGAGCGTCACCGACGGCGTGCGGGCTCGCGACTGTCCTGAACACGGACACGATCACGATTGCCGGCGAGGTCGGAAGCGCTGAGACTCTCGTGCTCGACCACCGGGGCGGCATCTTCGGGCCCGGCGCGACCGCCGAGTTCAACACTCCCGAGATCGAGATCGCGACCACCCTCGGCGACGCGTCGGACCGCGTGGTCGTCTATGCGACCGAAGGTGCCGACGTCATGGCGCCCGGGCAGAACGGCATGGCGCTCAACACCGACGGCGACGTCGATGTCACCTTCTCGCCCGGCATCTTCCAGCTCGAGGCCCACATGCTCGGGGGGAACGACTACTTCAACGGTCGCGGCCAGGGCGGTGCCGGCCTGCACTTCCTCGGGCCGATCACCCTGACCGGCGACGACGGCGACGACACGCTCCTGCGGGGCAGCTCGGACCCGGACGCCATCGACGGCGGCGCCGGCAACGACAATCTCCAGGGGCAAGAGGGCGAACGACACCATCACGGCCGGCCCGGGGAACGACACCATCTCGGGCGGCAGCGAGAACGACTCGCTCTCCGGCGATGCAGGGCTCGACAGCTTCAACGGCTCGACCGGCGACGACACGCTCTTCGCCCAGGACGACGAAGCGGACACGTTGCTGAACGGCGGGTCCGGAATCGACACGGCCCATGTCGACACCGGTGTCGATCCCAGCACCGTGGCCGTGGAGACCGTGATCGGCGACGGCTCGCCGCCGCCACCTCCGCCGCCTCCGCCCCCGCCGCCACCACCTCCGCCGCCACCACCACCCCCACCACCACCTCCGCCACCCCCGCCTCCGGGCGGATGTAGCTACGACGCGGCGACGAAGGCGGTCACGGCGACGGTCGACAGTGGGACCGCGGCGACTCTCGTCGTCGTCGGCGACGAGATCCACTTCGGGACGAGCCCGGTCGCCTGCGGATCGGCCACGACTGCCAACACCGACAGCATCTCGATCGCTGGTAACGGTGGGACCGTCGAGTCGCTCACGCTCGACATGTCGGGCGGTGCGTTCGCGCCCGGCGCGAGCGCGGATGTCGGCGTGCCCGAGATCGAGATCGCAACCTCACTCGGGGACGCGACCGATGCGATCACGGTGCTCGGGACTTCCGATGCCGACACGATCAAGCTCGGCCAGAGCGGCGTGAACCTGAACTCGGACACCGACCTCGACGTCACCTTTGCGCCCGTCCCGGCCCTCATGACGGTGTCCGGGCTGGGCGGTGCGAACGTCCTGTATGCGAAGGGTGGCTCCGGGACCGGCTCGATCTTCCTCGGGAACGTGGTCCTCATCGCAGGCAACGATCCGGGGAACGTCCTCGACGCGGGCGCCGGAAGCGCCAACCAGCTCGTCGGCGGTGCCTCGAACGACGTCCTCAACGGCCAGATCGGCAACGACGCGATCTCCGGCGGCGCGGGGGACGACACGATCTCGGCGAACTCCGGGAATGACGAGATCACCGGCGGGGCCGGGCTCGACAGCATGAACGGCTCCGGCGGCGACGACACGATCTTCGCCCAGGACGACGAGGCAGACACCTTGATCAGCGGCGGGTCCGGGATCGACACCGCCCATGTGGACAGCAACCTCGATCCCAACCCGGTAGGAGTGGAGACCGTGATCGGCGACGGCTCGCCGCCGCCGCCTCCGCCACCTCCGCCACCTCCTCCGCCACCTCCACCACCTCCACCTCCGCCACCACCTCCGCCTCCGCCGCCACCCGGCGGGTGCAGCTACGACGCCGTTGCCGAGGTCGATCACGGCGACGATCGGGAGCGGTGACGCAGGCGACGCTCGAAGGTCGTCGGCAGACGAGATCCACTTCGGGTCGACTCCGGCAGCGTGTGAGGCTGCGACGACGGCGAACACCGACTCGATCTCCATCACCGGAGGTGCGGGCTCGACCGAGACGCTCACGCTCGACATGTCGGGCGGTGCGTTCGCGCCCGGTGCGACGCGCGGATGTCGGCGTGCCCGGAGATCGAGATCGCAACCTCACTCGGGGACGCGACCGATGCGATCACGGTGCTCGGGACTTCCGATGCCGACACGATCAAGCTCGGCCAGAGCGGCGTGAACCTGAACTCGGACACCGACCTCGACGTCACCTTTGCGCCCGTCCCGGCCCTCATGACGGTGTCCGGGCTGGGCGGTGCGAACGTCCTGTATGCGAAGGGTGGCTCCGGGACCGGCTCGATCTTCCTCGGGAACGTGGTCCTCATCGCAGGCAACGATCCGGGGAACGTCCTCGACGCGGGCGCCGGAAGCGCCAACCAGCTCGTCGGCGGTGCCTCGAACGACGTCCTCAACGGCCAGATCGGCAACGACGCGATCTCCGGCGGCGCGGGGGACGACACGATCTCGGCGAACTCCGGGAATGACGAGATCACCGGCGGGGCCGGGCTCGACAGCATGAACGGCTCCGGCGGCGACGACACGATCTTCGCCCAGGACGACGAGGCAGACACCTTGATCAGCGGCGGGTCCGGGATCGACACCGCCCATGTGGACAGCAACCTCGATCCCAACCCGGTAGGAGTGGAGACCGTGATCGGCGACGGCTCGCCGCCGCCGCCTCCGCCTCCACCTCCTCCGCCACCTCCACCACCTCCACCTCCGCCACCACCTCCGCCTCCGCCGCCACCCGGCGGGTGCAGCTACGACGCCGCCGCGAAGTCGATCCTCGCGACGGTCGACAGCGGAACGCAGACGACGCTCACGGTCGTCGCAGGTGCGATCCACTTCGGCTCGACGCCGACGGCGTGCGGGTCGGCGACGACATCGAACACGGACACGATCGTGGTCGTGGGGAGTGCCGGTACCGTCGAGTCGCTCAAGCTCGACATGACGGGCGGTGCGTTCGAACCCGGAGCGACGCCGGAGTCGACCGGCGTCTCGGAGATCGAGATCGTCACGGTGCTCGGCGACGCGACGGATCTGATCACGGTTCGCGGCACGTCCGGGGCCGACACGATCCGCATGGGCCAGAGCGGGCTGGGGCTCAACGCGGACAGTGACCTCGATGTGACGTTCGATCCGCTGCCGTCACAGATCGAGATCGTCGGCAAGGGAGGCGTCAACACGCTCAGCGCCAGGGGAGGCTTCGGAACAGGGACCGTGTACCTCGGCAAGGTGATCCTCCATGCCGGGGACGATGGCGACCTGCTTCAGGGCGGCTTGGGCCACGACGAGCTCTACGGTGGCGCCGGCAACGATCGGCTCGAGGGATTCGACGGTGACGACACGCTGGACGGTGCCGGAGGCAACGACGTCCTCCTGGGCCAGAACGGCAACGACACAATCACCGGCGGGACGGGCGCCGACGAGTTACTAGGCAACGCGGGCAACGACACCCTGAGGGCCGACGATGATCAAGCGGACGTCTCTATCAACGGCGGCACCGACTTCGACACCGCGTACTACGACCTGGGGATCGACCCGAACCCAATAGCGGAGACGAAGAACCCGGCTTAGGACGCCTTCTCGGGACGCGAGGTCTTCCGGCGCGCATGCGGGTGCGCGCTGAAGTAGACCTCGCGTCTCCGGCGATCCGAGACGTGCGTGTAGCGCTCGGTCGTGCCGAGGTCGGCATGGCCGAGCATCTCCTGGACGCTGCGCAGGTCGGCGCCGCCTTCGAGCAGGTGGGTCGCGAAGGAATGGCGGAGCAGGTGGGGGTGGACGCGCCCTGGCTCGAGGCCCGCTCTCTCGGCGAGCCGGCGGAGAATGAGGAAGGCTCCGGCGCGCGTGAGCGGCCCTCCGCGTGCGTTCAGGAAGAGCTCGTACCGGTAGCGCCGGTCGAGGTGGGGCCGACCGAGCGCGAGATACCGACGCGCTGCCTCGGCAGCAGGGCGGCCCAGCGGGACGAGCCGCTCCTTCCCGCCCTTGCCGACGACGCGCACGATGCGCTCGTCGATGTCCACCGAGCCTTTCTGCAGGCCGATCGCCTCGGACACGCGCAGGCCGGCACCGTAGAGGAGCTCGACGAGCGCGCGATCTCGCAGCGAGCGAGGCGAGGTTCCGGCGGCTGCGTCGATCAGGCGCTCGGTCTCGCCTGGTGACAGCGTGCGAGGAAGCCGGCGCCCGCGCTTCGGCAGTACGAGTGCTGCTGCCGGGTTGTCGGACCGGCTACCGATGAGCCCGAGGTGGCGGAAGTAGCTCCGTGCCGCCGACGCGCGCCGGGCGATCGTCGACCCGGCGAGTCCAGCGGCTCGCATCTCGGCCACCCAGCGTTCGAGGTCGTCGGTAGTCGCATCGGCGACGACGCCGCCGCGGAAGTCGGCGAGCAGCTGGAGGTCACGACGGTACGCGTCGACGGTACGCGGGGATCGCCGTGCGGCCAGGTTGAGGAGGAAGCGCTCGACGTCGGGGTCTCGAGTCGGCATGAGGCCGTGTCGGATTCGGCGCGATCCGGCGTGCTCCTGCCCTGGTCCTGCGATGGAGGACTAGGAACGAGGGTGCGAGCGGTCGTAGACGCGCCGCAGCCGGCGCGCGTCGACATGGCTGTAGATCTGAGTCGTCGAGAGCGATGCGTGCCCGAGGAGCTCCTGGATCGTGCGCAGGTCCGCGCCTCCCTCGAGGAGGTGCGTCGCGAAGGCGTGGCGTAGGCGGTGGGGGTTGCGAACGAGCCGGCGGACGGTGCTCGTGTCGAGCCGCCGCCCGCGCGCCGAGAGGAAGACCGCGTCGATTGCATCGCGGGCGAGCGCCGGCCTGCCGTCACGGAGGTAGCGCGCGAGGTGGTGCGCCGCCTCCTCTCCCAGAGGGACGATCCGCTCTTTCCCGCCCTTGCCGCGGACGTGGAGTGCTTCGCGCTCGAAGTCGACGTCGGCGAGATCGAGCCCGACGGCCTCCGCGCTCCGGAGACCACCGGAGTACAGGAGCTCGAGGAGAGCTCGGTTTCGCAGCGCGAGCGGGTTGTCTCCCTCGACGTCCTCGAGCAGTGAGGCGACATCGGGCTCCTTGGGTGCGTCCGGCAGCCGCCGCGGCCGTGCGGGCGCGAGCGCTCCGTCGGGTACTCGAGCGGCGCCGAAGGTGAAGCGGATGCAGGCGCGAATGGCCGCGAGCCTGCGCGAGATGGATGCCGGTGCGAGCCGGTCGCGCCCGTGTCCGAGCTCCGTGACGTACTCGGCGAGAACGCGGTTGTCCGCGTCCTCGAGCGTCAGCGCCGGTCCGCGTCGAGCCACTCCGCGAACGACCGCAAGATCCGACCGGTACGCGCGCTGGGTCGCAGGAGCGAGCCCGCCGTGCTCGAGGAAGCGCTCGATGGCGACCTCGGTGTCCACGTGGATCGGATTCGCCGTCCTCGCCTCGCAGCCTTCCCGGAACGCTGTCCGGTGGCAGCAGCACCGCACCTGCTGCGATACTCGGAACAGGACAGGAGCAGGGAATTGAACCGAGCTCGCATCGCTTTCGCCGCCGTCCTCGCGGGTGGACTTGTCGCCGCTGTAAGCCCGGTGGTCGCTGGGCCGGCCGCCGCGAAACCCACCGCGGAGCTGCGCGTCACCTTCGTAGGCGACTCCATCTCGGCATCGCTCGACTACGTCGCGTCCGCCCGCGCAGTGCTCTCGCGCCCGTTTCGCATGCGCTACGACCTCGAGGTCTGCCGCCGGCTCGTCACGAAGAGCTGCGCGTTCCAGGGCCGGACCCCGTCGAGCGCTCTCAAGGCGGTCACGTCGCAGGGTCGTGCACTCGGTGACGTGCTCGTCGTCCACGTCGGTTACAACGAGGGATCCTTCGGATACGGCGTCGGTATGCGACAGGTGATCCGGGCGGCGAACGCGCAGGGAGCGAATGGGATCGTGTGGGTCACGCTGCGGGCGACGCGCGACATCTACGCGGCCACCAATGTCGCGATCCGCAAGGAGGCGAAGCGCTGGCCTCGAGTTCGCATCGCGGACTGGGAGAGGCACAGCCGCGGGCGGCCGTGGTTTCGCGAGGACGGGCTGCACCTGAACACAGCGGGCGCGATTGCGCTCGCCAGGCTGATCCGCGCGAGCGTCGTGCGCGTCGCCTGAGCCGGTCGCGGCTCCCGACCGGCTGCAGGCAGGCTTACGACAGTGCCAGGACGTCGCTTCGACTCGTTCGGCTCGCAGGAGGCTCCCGAGCGCCCTGCCGACCCCGCCGTTCGCAAGGCCAACCTGAGGCGGATCGTCAGGCTCTTCGGGCCGTACCGCCGACGGCTCACGGCCGTGTGTGCGCTCATCGTCTTCTCGGCCGGGCTCGGCGTGATCTCACCGTTCCTCCTGCGCGAGGTGCTGGACGTCGCCATACCCGAGGAGAACGTCGGCCTGCTGACCGCGCTCGTCGCGGGAATGGTCGCGATCCCGATCGTGACCGGAGCGCTCGGCGTCTGGCAGACGCTCCTGTCGAACCAGGTTGGGCAGAGCGTCATGCACGACTTGAGAACGCAGGTCTACCGGCATCTCCAGCGGCTCTCGCTCGCGTTCTTCACGAGGACGCGCACCGGTGAGGTCCAGAGTCGAATCGCGAACGACATCGGCGGGATCGAGACCGTCGTCACGTCGACCGCGACCTCGGTGCTCTCGAACGTCACGACGGTGCTCGCGACCATCGTCGCGATGCTGCTGCTCGACTGGCGGCTTGCCGTGTTCGCGCTGGCGCTCCTTCCGCTCTTCGTCTGGCTGACGAAACGGGTCGGCGCGCAGCGGAAGAAGGTGACCGCCGAGCGGCAAGCCTCGCTCGCGGACGTCTCGTCGATCGTGCAGGAGTCGCTGTCGGTCTCGGGGATCCTCCTCGGGAAGACGATGGGGCGGACCGACGATCTCGCCCAGCGCTTCGAGTCCGAGTCGGCTCGGCTGTCAGAGCTCGAGGTGCGGAGCCGCATGACCGGTCGCTGGGTGATGGCCGCGATCCAGACGACCTTCGCGGTCATGCCGGCGCTCGTGTACTGGGCCGCAGGCGTGATGATCGCGAACGGCACGGACACGATCACGATCGGAACGCTCGTCGCCTTCACGACGCTCCAGGCGCGGCTGTTCTTTCCGATCGGGAGCCTCCTCGGAGTACAGATCGAGGTGCAGACGTCGCTTGCGCTCTTCGACCGGATCTTCGAGTACCTCGACCAGCGCGTCGACATCGTCGAGGGGACGCAGACGCTCCACCGGGCAACGGGTGCGGTGCACCTTGACTCGGTCTGGTTCCGCTACGACGACGCGGCCTGGACGCTCGAGGACGTCACGTTCGTCGTACCCCCGGGCACGAAGACGGCGCTCGTCGGCGAGACCGGCTCGGGCAAGACCACGTGCGCGTACCTGGTCGCGCGGCTGTACGACGCGACGGAAGGCAGCGTCTCCGTCGACGGAGTCGACGTGCGCGATCTCACCTTCGCGTCACTCGCGGCGACGGTCGGAGTCGTCTCGCAGGAGACGTACCTGTTTCACGCGACGGTCCGCGAGAATCTCCGCTTCGCCAAGCCGGAGGCGACGGACGAGGAGGTCGAGGAGGCGGCGCGTGCGGCTCAGGTGCACGAGTTGATCGCGACCCTCCCGGACGGCTACGACACGGTCGTCGGCGAGCGCGGATATCGCTTCTCCGGGGGAGAGAAGCAGCGGATCGCGATCGCGCGGACGATTCTCCGCAACCCGCCGGTGCTCGTCCTCGACGAGGCGACCTCGTCGCTCGACACCCAGACCGAAAGACTCGTGCAGGCAGCGCTCGAGCAGCTGTCCGTCGGCCGTACGACGATCGCCATCGCGCACCGGCTCTCGACCGTCGAGGACGCGGACCAGATCGTCGTGCTCGATCGGGGCCGTGTGGTGGAGGTGGGGACCTACACCGAGCTGATGCTGCGGGGAGGCCGCTTCGCGGCACTCGCCGCACGCGACGACGGCACGCCCGCGTCCGAGCGCGTGGCGGGCGTACCATAGGGCGGCTTCAGGCATGGAGATCGCACGCACAACGTCCCGCACCGGCGCCCGCAGGGACTGCCGGTGACCGCGACCGTTCCCGCCCGGGGCTCGCTCTCGGGCCACGGGATCGAATCGCGCGCCCAGGTCCACTTGCGGCCGAGCGTCTCACAGCTCTACATGCACGCGCTCGCACGAGGCGACGGCGTAATTGCGGAGGGCGGTCCCCTGGTCGTCGACACCGGCGCGCACACCGGGCGCTCTCCACAGGACAAGTTCGTCGTGCAGGAGCCGGGATCGAGCGATCGGATCTGGTGGGGCGACATCAACGCGCCGATCTCCGAGGAGCATTTCGAGCGGCTTCGGCACAAGGTCGCCACGCGCCTCGGCGAAAGCGACGCGTACGTCATCGATGCATTCGCAGGAGCCGATCACGCCCATCGGATCGCCGTCCGCATCGTCACCGAGAGCCCGTGGCACGCGCTCTTTGCGAAGACACTCTTCATCGACCCGACACCGGGAGAGCTCGAGGCGTTCGAGCCGGACGCACTCGTCCTGCACGCGCCATCGGTCGACGCGTCCCCGGAAGAGGACGGGACCCGGACCGCGACCTTCGTGCTGCTGCACCCGTCTCGGCTCGAGGTGGTCATCGGGGGGACCTACTACGCCGGCGAGATCAAGAAGTCGATCTTCACGCTCATGAACGATCGGCTTCCTCTGGAGGGCGTTCTCCCTATGCACTGCTCCGCCAACGTCGACGAGGAGGGGCGCGTGGCGGTCTTCTTCGGGTTGTCGGGCACGGGCAAGACGACTCTGTCCGCGGACGCCGAGCGGCAGCTGATCGGCGATGACGAGCACGGTTGGAGCGACGACGGGATCTTCAACTTCGAGGGCGGCTGCTACGCGAAGGTGATTCGGCTCTCGGCGAAGGCCGAGCCGCAGATCTTCCGGACGACCCGATCGTTCGGCACCGTTCTCGAGAACGTTGTCGTCGACGAGCGCGGCGTGCTCGACCTCGAAGACGCTTCGAAGACCGAGAACACGAGAGGGGCGTACAAGCTTGCGCAGATCGCCAACGCGTTGCCGGCCAAGCGTGCAGGACACCCCTCGTCCGTCGTCTTCCTCGCGGCGGACGCCTTCGGGATCCTGCCGCCGCTCGCACGCCTGACGCGCGACCAGGCGATGTACTGGTTCCTCTCGGGCTTCACCGCGAAGCTCGCGGGAACCGAGATCGGGGTGAAGGAGCCTTCGCCCACCTTCTCTGCCTGCTTCGGCGCTCCATTCCTCCCGCAGCCGCCGGCCGTCTACGCACGCATGCTCGGCGACAGGCTCGACCACCACTCCGATGCAGCCGTCTGGCTCGTGAACACCGGCTGGACGGGCGGCCCGTTCGGGGAGGGGAACCGCATGCCGATCCAGGCGACGAGGACGCTGCTCGACGCCGCGCTGTCGGGCGAGCTCGCGAACGTCACGTACCGGGTCGACGCCACCTTCGGGTTCGAGGTTCCGGTCGAGGTCCCAGGCGTCGCGACGCGGCTGCTCGTGCCGCGTTCGACGTGGGACGACCCGCTCGCGTACGACCGCAAGGCGGCCGAGCTCGCCGCCATGTTCCGGGAGAACTTCGCCCGCTTCGCGGACGAGGCGGGCGAGGCGGTAGCCGCGGCCGGTCCGCGCATCTGAGCATGCATGGCAACAGCCGCTTAACGGGGATTCTTACGCTGCTCTCACACCTGCGTGGCGATATGGCTGGTGTGAGCTCTCGCCTCGCCCGGCCGCTCATCGCCCTCCTCGTCGCATGCTTCCTTGCTGCCTTCGCGATTGCTGCATCCGGCTGGGTTCGAGCCACACAGCCCGAGGAGTCGCACTCGACGCATGTGAGTGCGTACGGCAGCACGCTCTCCGCGAAGGTCACGACACTCGAACCACGCCGTTTGGCCCGATCGGCGGTCGAGTGGCGTGGCGGAGCCATCACGACGTCGACCGGCGAGACGGTACGCGTCTTCGTATCGGAGGCACTTCCATTCGAGACGGTCACACCCGAGGGCTGGGCGGAGTTCCTCGTCAAGCTCGCACACGGGTCTGAGCTTTTCGAGTTGACGCTGCACATCGCCCCGCTCGACGAGGTCGAGGAGCTCTGCGGGGGGCGTGCGCTCGGGTGCTACTCGCGCGATCGGGCCGTGTCGATCGGCGAGGTCGGTCCCGACGGGACGACACCCGAGGACGTCGTCCGGCACGAGTACGGCCACCACGTCGCCCTCTACCGCTCGAACTCGCCCTGGCGCGCGATCGACTGGGGGCCGAAGCGGTGGGCGTCGAGCGCGAGCGTCTGCGCGAAGGTGGAGCGCGGGGAGGCGTTCCCGGGGGACGAGCGCGAGAGGTACGCCCAGAACCCCGGCGAGGCCTGGGCGGAGGTGTATCGCGTGATGGACGAGCGGAGGATGGGAGTTGCGACGGGCCGCTGGGACCTCGTCGCGTCGAGCTTCTATCCGACCGACGCGGATCTCCAGGCAGCGGAGAAGGACGTTCTCGAGCCGTGGGCGACCTCTCGGCGAACGAATCTCCGGCGCGTCCTGAAACGCGGCCAGGTCTGGTGGATCCCGGTGACTACGCCACTCGACGGAGCGATTGCGGCGACCGTGACGATCCCGCGGGGTGGCCGCCACGAAGCGGTCCTGCTCGGTGCGAACCGACGTACCCTGATCAAACGCGGCGCGGCTGCCGGCCCGCGCAAGCGGAGGATCGGCGGGACGATATGTGGACAGCGCTCCACTTTCCTCCGGGTGACCCAGAAGGGTGCTCCCGGCCTCGTCACCGTCGCGGTGGCGACCCCGTGACCTCGCGTCACGTGCGGGTCGTCGTCGTCGCGTTTCTGGGAGCCGCGGCGGTCCTGGGTGCGAGCTGGCTCGCACCTGGCACGCCCAGAGCGTCCGGGGAGACGTCGATCGCGCGGACGACAGCGGCGTCGGCACTCCCCGCCACGGAGCAGCGGGCCACCGCGACGTGGTGCGGCACCCCGTCGCAGCTCGACGCCAAACCGAACGCCGTCGCCGGTAGCCCGATCCGGTTCATCTACGCCATCCCGTCCGACGGAGAGGATCGTTTCTCGAGCTTCGCGAACGTGCTCCAGACCGACTGGGAGACGATCGACTCGTGGTGGCGCAGCCAGGATCCGAGCAGGAGGCCACGTGCCGACGTCGCGCAGTTCTCGTGCGGCGTGCAGCTCGATCTGTCGTCCATCCGAATGCGGCAGTCGAGCGCGCAGATCGCGGCCCGTGAGACACCGTTCGAGCAAGTGTTCGACTCGCTCGACTCGCAGGGGTTCAACTCCGAGCGAACGAAGTACGTCGTCTACTACGACGGCCCGGTCGGCGAGGACAACGTGTGCGGCGTGGGCGGAACGTTCGGCGGGTTCGGTCTGGCGGTCGTCTCGGTACGAGCCTGCGCTGGCGCGGAGAGCGCGCAGATCGCTGCCCACGAGCTCGTGCACTCGCTCGGCGCGGTCCCGAGGAGCGCGCCGAACGACTGTCCTCCACCCAGCGACGGGCACACGTGCGACAACGACCGGGATCTCATGTATCCCGTCACGGACGGAACGCCGCTTTCTGGCCTGACGCTCGACCCCGGACGGGACGACTACTACGCGCACGGTGGCGCTTGGCTCGACGTCCAGGACTCGCAGTGGCTCGTCCAGCTCGACCGCCAGTCTCCGCTCGCGCTCACCATCTCCGGTACGGGGCGGGTGGAGGCCGACGTACCGGGTCTGCTCTGCTCGCGGACCTGCTCGACGACGTGGAACGCCGGAACTCGACTTGCGTTGACGCCGGCTCCCGGTTCCAATGCCAAGTTCGTGCGCTGGGGCGGCGCGTGCACCGGATCGTCCCGGTGCTTCGTCACCGTGGGTGAGGTCGGCGCTGTCAGCGCGGTCTTCGCTCCGCTGACGTTTCGCCTGACGGTGCGCGTCGGCGGGAAGGGCGTCGTGCGCGGCGCCAGCGCAGGGATCCTGTGCCCCGGCCGTTGCATCTCGCCGGTCGCCTCGCATCGGCCGCTCACGCTCCGGGCGACGCCGTCCAAGGGCTGGAGACTCCGCGGCTGGACCGGCGCCTGCCGTGGAAAACGCGCCGTGTGCACGCTCCCGATGAGCGGAAACACGACGGCGCGCGCAGTCTTCGCCAGAGCCTAATTCGGGGTACCGATGCCCGTCCGAGGCGCGCGGGCGATCAGGTAGCGTCCGACGAGGTGGATGCAAAACACGACGTGGTCGTGATCGGGGCCGGTTGCGCGGGCATGCGAGCGGCGATCGAGGCTTTCGACAGCGGCGCGGACGTCGCGATGCTCACGAAGATCCACCCCGTACGAAGCCACTCGGGAGCGGCCGAGGGCGGCATCAACGCAGCGCTCGGGAACGCATCGGAGGACGACCCGGTGAAGCATGCGTACGACACCGTGAAGGGGTCGGACTACCTCGGTGACCAGGACGCGATCGAGGTGCTCTGCAACGAGGCGCCCGATGACGTCTACGAGCTCGAGAACTGGGGAGCGGTCTTCTCGCGCACGTCCGACGGACGCATCGCGCAGCGCCCGTTCGGCGCAGCCGGCGAGCCGCGCACCGCCTACGCGGCGGACATCACGGGCCACGTCCTCATCCATGTCCTCTACGAGCAGGTCATGAAGCGCGACATCCTCACCTACGAGGAGTTCTTCGCCTGGAAGCTCGTCATGGACGATGACCGCTGCCAGGGGGTCATTGCCTGGGATCTCCTGAACGGCGGCCTCAAGTCGATAGGCGCCAAGACGGTGATCCTCGCGACGGGTGGAGCCGGGCGCCTGTACACGGGGACGACGAACGCGTACGCGTGCACCGGAGACGGGATGGCGCTCGCTCTCCGGGTGGGTGTGCCGCTGAAGGACATGGAGATGATGCAGTTCCACCCGACCACCCTCGCGCCGACGGGGGTGCTCATCACGGAGGGCTGTCGCGGCGAGGGCGCCTATCTGCTGAACAAGGACGCCGAGCGCTTCCTCGTCCGCTACGCCCCGAATGCGATGGAGCTCGCGTCACGGGACGTGATCTCCCGCGCCGAGCAGGTCGAGATCGACGAGGGCAGGGGGGTCGACGGCAACGTCCTCCTCGACCTCCGTCACCTCGGCGCCGAGAAGATCCTGGAACGGCTGCACGGCACGCGTGAGCTGTCGATGACCTTCGCCGGCGTCGACCCGATCTACGAGCCGATTCCCGTTCGACCTGGGGCGCATTACCACATGGGTGGGGTCGACACCGACCTCCTCGGCCGGACGACCGTCGAAGGGCTGTACGCCGCCGGTGAGGTCGCCTGCGTCTCGGTTCACGGCGCGAACCGCCTCGGCGGGAACGCGCTCATGGAGACGATCACGTACGGCAAGCGCGTCGGTCGCGAGGCTGCCGAGTGGTCGCTTGCGAATACGACGGTGGAAGTCCCCGCCTCTGTCGAGGCCGATGCGCACCGAGAGCTCCAGACCCTGCTCGACCGCACGGAGGGGGAGCGGCCGTGGAAGATCAGGGACGAGCTCGCATCGACGATGCACGAGAACTTCGGCGTCTTCCGGCGCGAGGAGCACATGCTCGAGCAGGGGGCGATCGTCCGCGGGCTGCGCGAGCGGTACGAGCGCGTGGTCGTCGAGGACAAGGGCGAGATCTTCAACTCCGACCTCACCCAGGCACTCGAGCTCGGCTTCCTGCTCGAGCTCGCCGAGTGCATGGTCGTCTGCGGCCTTGCGCGCAAGGAGAGTCGCGGAGCGCATGCGCGGCCCTACGACTACCCCGACCGCGACGACGAGAGCTACCTACGTCACACGCTGATCACGTGGGAGGATGACTCTCCACAGCTCGACTGGAGGCCGGTGACGATCACGAAGTGGCAACCCGAGGAACGGAAGTACTAGTGGACGTGCTGAGGCCGTGAAAGTCGCGCTCAAGATCTGGCGTTTCGACGCGGTCGCTGGGGAGCGTGCGCTCAAGGAGTACGAGATCGACGCTCCCGAGTGGGCGACGCTCCTCGACTGCCTCGACATCGTCAAGGACCAGGTCGACGGAACGCTCGCGTACCGGAAGAGCTGCCGCATGATGATCTGCGGCTCGTGCGGGATGCGCATGGACGGGGCGGCCGTCCTCGCGTGCAAGACGCGGATGCACGAGATTTCGGAGTCCGGCCACGTCCCCGTGATCTCCGCGATGGGGAACATGCCGATCGTCAAGGACCTCGTCACCGACATGCAGCCGTTCTGGGGGAAGATCCGCGCCGTCAGCCCCTGGCTCGATCCCGGCTACCAGGATCCGGGGGACAAGGAGTTCACGGTCTCGCAGACGCAGATGGACACGATCAAGAAGGAGTCGCTCTGCATCATGTGCGGCTGCTGCGTCTCGGAGTGCAACTCCATGGAGTCCGACCCCGAGTTCCTGGGACCGGCGGCGCTCGCGAAGGGCATGCGGTTTGTCGGCGACGCGCGCGACCAGGCAACGGTGGAGAGGCTCCAGGAGTACTCCAACCCGCACGGGATCTGGGACTGCACGCGCTGCTACTTCTGCAACGAGCGCTGTCCCAAGGGCGTCGATCCGCGCGATGCGATCGCGAAGCTCGGCGCCGAGGCGATGCGCGAGGGCATCGACTCCGACATGGGCGCGAAGCACGCGAAGTGGTTCGTGACGTCGGCGAAGACGACGGGCTGGCTCAGGGAGACCGAGCTCGTCCCGAAGACGCAGGGGATCGCGAAGTCGCTGAAGGAAGTGAAGTTCGCCATGGGCTTGATGAAGCACGGGAAGGTCCCGCCGCCGATTCCGCCGCACGTCGCGAAGGACGTGGGCGAGGCTCGTGCGCTCTACGACCTCGTCAAGCACCAGGACCAGGCCGGTGCGAAGGGCATCGTCCAGGGGGAGCACGCGCTCGAGCGCCTCGAGTTCGAGCAGAGCGGCGACGCGGACCGCGACCCGTACGGCGAGGGCTCGTTCCCACGGCCGCTCCCGGTCGGCGACGGCTCGGAGGAGCCCGAGGCGTGAGGACGGTCTCCTATTACAAGGGTTGCCTGGCCTCGCTCAGCGCGAAGGAGCTCGACTCGTCGACGATCGCGCTCGCTCCGAAGGTCGGTCTCGAGCTGATCGAGCTCGAGCGCGTCACGTGCTGTGGTGCGGGCGACATCCACGAGGCGGAGCCCGACTACTACCTGCACCTGAACGCGCGGATCCTCGCCTACGCCGAGGAGACCGGCTCGGACACCCTGATGACGGTGTGCAACGTGTGCACGCTCAACCTCCGGCAGGCCAACTTCCAGCTCAAGGGCGACGCCGCGCTGCTCGAGCGCGTCAACCAGAATCTCATGACCGTGGGCGTGCCGCCGTACTCGGGTGGCGTCGACGTACAGCACTTCCTGTGGCTGATCGCCGCCGGCGAGGGCTACGAGCTGCTCAAGAGCGCGGCCCACAAGGGGCTGAAAGGGCTTCGGATCGCCCCGTTCTACGGCTGTCAGATCCTGCGGCCGTCCAAGCTCCTCGGCTTCGAGGATCCCGATCGCCCGGAGTCCCTCGAGCGGATCATCGAAGCGTGCGGAGGCGAGCCCGTCGACTACCCGGCGAAGATCAAGTGCTGCGGCTTCCCGATCATCCAGGCACGTGAGGAAGTGGCGCTCGGCGAGCTCATCCAGCCGATCGAGCAAGCGCAGGAGGCGGGAGCGGACGCGATCGTGACGCCCTGCCCGCTTTGCCACCTCTCGCTCGACGCCTGGCAGTCGAAGCTGCGCGAGCAGACCGGGAGGGACTTCGCGATGCCGATCCTCCACCTCTCGCAGCTGATCGGCGTCGCGGCGGGGCTCGACGGCGCGGACCTGAAGTTCAAGCGCCACGTGGTGTCCGTCGACCCCGTGACCGAGAAGCTGTCGGTCTAGCGCGTCCGCTTCCCGGCTGCGCTAATGGGTGCAACCGTGCTCTGGGTCTTGCTGTTGCTGGCCGCGATCGCGATCGGGGTCGTAGCTTGGGGATGGTTCGAAGCCGGGTGGCTGCGGCGCCGCGTGCTCGAGGTCGAGCTCGAAGGGGTTCCGGCCTCGTTCGACGGCTTGCGCATCGCTCACCTCTCGGATCTCCACCTTGGCGTGCCGTCCCGGGGGCAGCGGGCAGCGGAGCTCGCCGTGGCCTGGGTCGCCGACCGTCGGCCGGATCTCGTCGTGATCACGGGTGACCTCGTGTCCCGCCGGGCGGGGCTGCCGCTCCTCGAGCGGCTCGTGAGCGAGATCCCCGGCTGCATCGCCGTGCTCGGCAACCACGACCTGGCGGACAGCCGTGATCCGTTCTCCGAGAGCATCGGCGAGGGTGAGCTCGAGCACATGGAGCCGATGAGGCTGCTCTCGGACGAGTCCACCGACCTCGAGCTGCCCGGCGGCCGTGTTCAAGTGGTCGGCGTGGACCCGCGAAGCTACGCGGCACGGACTACACGCCCCGCTGAGCTCGTGTCACCGCATGCGGGATTGCGGATCCTGCTCTGCCACTTCCCGGGGATCGCGAGCAAGCTCCCACCCGACGCGTTCCACATCGTGCTCGCGGGACATTTCCACGCCGGCCAGATCGTCGTCCCGGTGCCGCGGCGCCCGCTACGGCTGGCCCATCTGGGCATCCGGGACATCGAGGGGATCTACCGGTACGGACGCACCGTCCTGCACGTGTCGCCCGGAATCGGGACGACCTTCGTCCCGTTCCGCTTCTTCGCACGGCCGGAGGTCACGGAACTCGTTGTACGATCGGCCTCGATGGGCGAAACCTCGTCCGCGAGCGCGTGACGACCCGGCTCGCAGGCCTGACGGGCGCGACCCTCGAGACCGCGCCCGGCGTCTGCCAGGGCTGCATCTGGTGGCAGACACGCGGCAACAAGGAGCCCGACAAGGTGCGGTGGGCCGAGCGAGCGGAGGAGGACTGGGGCGCCTGGGGGACGATCTATCGCGATGACGACGGCCGCGTCCTCGGCTCGATGCAATATGGCCCCGCGCACCTGTTCCCGAGAGCGGCCGATCTTCCGGCCGGACCGCCGTCCGACGATGCCGTCCTCGTCACCTGCGCGTACCTCGTCTCGGACTCCCAGCCGTGGGTCGAGCAGTCGCTCTTCCTGGCTGCGATCGGGGAGGCCCGCGACAAGGGAGCCCGCGCGCTCGAGACGTTCGCGTATCGCTACCGGGAGGGGACACCGGCCCGCGAGCGGTTCCTGGAGCACCGGACGGTGTTCCCGCGTGACTTCCTGGCGGACTTCGGCTTCCGCACGGTGCGCTCGGTCGGTCGCATCGAGCTCGCGCGGCTGGAGCTAGGCGGTCTCAAGGCGGTGGAGGAAGGTGCCCGGGACAAGGTGCTGAAGGCCGTGCGCGAGGCGTTCCAGCCCGCCCCCGAGCCAGCACCGCCCGGTTAGCCGCTCCTAGGAGATCTCGGAGACAGGCTCCACGAGGAGCGCGTGCGTGTGCAGGTACGTCGTCGCCCGCCGCTTCGACTCGATGTCGCGGAAGACGCGCTCGACGTCCTCCTCGCGCAGGCCCGCGGCCTCCGCGACTGATGCGGGTGGCACGTCGTTGTTGAGTGCGTACAGGCAGAGGTCGAGAACCTGGTACGGGACCGAGAAGTAGAACTCCTCCTGGCTCTGGGGGAGGGAGTACGTGTCGGTCGTCGGCGGCCGCGACCGGATCTCCTCCGGGATGTCCAGGTGCTCCGCGAGCTGGTACACCTGGGTCTTGTAGAGGTGGGCGATCGGCTTGAGATCCGCGAGCCCGTCGCCGCCCTTGACGAAGAAGCCCTGGTCGTACTCGAGCCTGTTCGGTGTCCCGACGACCGCGCGGTCGAGGCGATCGGCGTGGTAGTACTCGAGCATCTTTCGGGTCCGCTGCTTGAAGCTGGTCGCGGCGACGACTGCCCGGTACGCATCTGAGGTCAGTCGGGCCTGCGTCCGCTCGCCCGCAGGCGATTCGACCACAATCGAGAAGATCGGAAGACGGTCGCTCGACAGGACGCTCGGCATGACGAGCTTCGCCCGCCAGCCGTCCCCGTAGTCGGGCACGACGGTGCGGATCGCCTCGTCCCTTCGGCGGTAGCACCCGAATGCGTCGAGCATCGGTGTGATGTCCTCCGTCACGGAATCGATGCCGAGCGACTCGACGAGCAGCGTGCTCAGGTCGAGCGTGTCACCGCTCGACTCGGACTCGGGGAGAAGGAGCGCGAGCACGCGCTCGGGCCCGAGCCCCCGCGCGCAGAGGGCGGCGGCGACGCTCGAATCGATTCCTCCCGAGACGGCTACCACGACACCCCGCTTGCGGAGTTGACGGAAGACCGTCTCGGACAAGCGATCGCCGATCTCGGCTAGCGCAGCATTCGCGTCGAGCTTCAGCGCGTCGAGCGTCAGCGGGCCCTCGGCGGTCGTCATTCCGTGCCGTTGCTCGCTGCGCTCAGGCGCCGGGAGATGTAGCCGGCAATCGCGTCGACCGAGTCGAGATTCTCCGGAAGAACGTCTGCGTCGGGGATCTGAAGCTCGTAGGTCGACTCGAGGTGCTCGATCAGCTCGAGCACGCCGACCGAGTCGATGACCCCGACCTCGAGCAGCGAGTCGCCACCGGCGAGCTCGTGCCCGCCGCCCAGCGGGAAGTTCTGGGTGATGAACCCGCGGACGTCCTTCTCGATCGCTTCACGTTCCATGCAGGATCCCCCCGAATCGATGGTCAGCAGCCGCTACACGGTATCGGCAGCGTCGGCGCCGTCTTGAGCCGAACCGGCCTCCTCCTGTTGCCGGGGGTGGGGCTCGTCCATATCCTGGGAGGGGGCGACTATGTGTGGGATTGCGGGCATCTACGCCCGGCCGGGGCGTTCTGCCCCGCCGGACCTGCTCCTCGCGATGGCGGGGGAGCTTCACCATCGTGGTCCAGACGGAGTCGGCCTGTACCTGGACGGCAGGTTCGGCATGTCGAACACGCGTCTCGCGATCGTCGATCTCGCCGGCGGCGACCAGCCGCTCTCGAACGAGAGCGGGCGTTACTGGGTCATGCAGAACGGCGAGATCTACAACTACGTCGAGCTCCAGCAGGAGCTACGCGATCTCGGCCACCGTTTCGAGACCTCCTCGGACACCGAGGTCATCGCCCACGCCTACGACGAGTGGGGCGTCGACTGCTTGCACCACCTGAACGGCGATTTCGCGATCGCCGTCTGGGACCGCCGCGACCAGGAGCTCTTCCTCGCGCGGGACCGGTTCGGGGTGCGCCCGTTGTTCCTCGCCGAGATCGACGGAGACCTGGTCTTCGCGTCCGAGGCGAAGGCGCTCCTCCGGCACCCTCAGGCTCGCCGGGAGCTCGACCCGCTCGGCCTCGTCGAGGCCTTCACGACCTGGTCGATCCTGCCCGACCGCTCGGCCTTCGTCGGCGTGCGGGAGCTCGCGCCGGCGCACTACCTCCGGTATCGACCTGACGGGCTCGTCGAGGAGCGCCGGTGGTGGGACCTACCGTTTCGGCGGCAGGGAGACGAGTCGAGCGCGAGCGAGCCGGAGCTCCAGGAGGAGCTCCTCGAGCTTCTCACCGACGCGACGCGCATCAGGCTTCGCGCAGACGTCCCGGTCGCCGCGTACCTGAGCGGAGGGCTCGACTCGTCGCTGACCGCGGCACTCGCGCGCAACCTGTACCCGGAGACGCTGAACTCGTTCGGCATCGGCTTCCGAGACCCGCTGTTCGACGAGAGCTCCTACCAGGATCGCTTCGTCGCGGATCTCGGGACGAGCCTGACCCGGGTCGTCGTGGACTCCCCGGACATCGCCGAGCTGCTTCCGCGTGCAGTCGAGCTCTCCGAGAAGCCCACGCTGCGTACCGCGCTCGCGCCCCTTCTTCGGTTGTCGTCCGCCGTTCGCGATGCCGGCCTGAAGGTGGTCATCACGGGCGAGGGCGCCGACGAGCTCTTCGGCGGCTACGACATCTACCGCGAGAACAAGGTGCGGCGCTTCTGGGCGCGAGTTCCCGACTCCGAGCTGCGCCCGCTGCTGTTCGTGCGCCTGAACGAGTTCCTGGGCAAGGATCTGAAGCGCTCCGGCGCGTTCCTTGCCGGCTTCTACAGGCGCGGGCTCGAGGATACGGACGATCCGCTGTACAGCCATCGCCTGCGGTTTGCGAACACCGCGCGCCTGCTCCGGCTGTTCGACCCGGGCATGATCGAGCGGGCTGCGGCGGACGGAGACCCAGCCGAGCGCGTAGAGAAGCGCCTGCCCGGCGACTTCGACTCCCTGACGCCGCTCGGCAAGGCGCAGTACCTGGAGGTCATGACGTTCCTCGATGGGTACCTCCTGCACTCGCAGGGCGATCGCATGCTCATGGGGCACTCGGTCGAAGGGCGGTTCCCGTTCCTCGACTTCCGGGTCGCCGAGTTCGCGGCGCGGCTTCCGGACACGCTGAAGGTCCGCGGCCTCGAGGAGAAGTACCTCCTCCGGAAAGTTGCCTCCTCGATGATTCCGTCCGACATCTCCGCCCGGCGCAAGCGGCCCTACCGTGCGCCGATCGTCTCCGCGTTCGTCGGCGACCGTGCGCCCGACTACGTCCGCGACGTCCTGTCGGCCGACAGCCTCGCCGGGGCAGGAGTGTTCGACCCCGATGCCGTCGCCCGGCTCGTCTCGAAGTGCGAGTCGGCAGGGACTGCGGGCGTGGGGGAGACCGACGAGATGGGGCTCGTCGGAGCGATCTCGACGATGCTCCTGCACGATCGTCTCGTCACCAGCCCTGTGCTCGCCCCGCCGGCCACTCCGACTCGCGTGGTGGTCGGAGCCACGCAAACCGAGTCCGTTCCCGAGCCCGCAGTCCTGGCGGGGACCGGGTAAGCGTGCGCGAGAACCGACTCCTTCACGACAGTCTCACCGCGGCCGCCGAGACTGTCGGCGACAAGACCGCGCTCGTCGTGGACGGGGAGCGGCTCACCTACGCGGAGCTCCTCGACTCGTCGCGCCGCCTTGCGGCTGCGTTCCAGGGCCTCGGTATGGAGCGCGGAGACCGTGTGATCGTGTTCACGGACAACTCGCTGCCCTGTGTCGTCTCGATCTTCGGGACCCTGCTCGCTGGTGGCGTGTTCGTCGTCGTCAACCCGCAAACGAAGGAGGACAAGCTCGCGTACATCCTCGCGGACTCGGGCGCGAGATTTCTCGTCACCGAGGGGACGATCGCCAGGGTGGCCGAACGAGCGCGCGAGCAGGCCCCCTCGCTCGTGGCGGCGATCAAGGCAGGTGCCGAGCAGCTCGACGGGATGCTCTCGTACGAGGATCTCCTCGCCGCGGCAGAGCCCTCGCCGCGCGCGCCCGGGACGATCCCGCTCGACCTCGCCGCTCTCATCTACACGTCCGGGACGACCGGGAACCCGAAGGGCGTGATGATGACCCACGCGAACATGGTGTTCGCGGCCGGGAGCCTCTCCGAGTACCTCCGGCTCGACGCGGAGCAGCGCATCATGAACGTGCTCCCGCTGGCGTTCGACTACGGCCTCTACCAGCTGCTCATGAGCGTGCGTATGCAGGCGACGCTCGTGCTCGAGCGGTCGTTCGTCTACCCCACACAGGTCCTGAACCGGCTCGCGGAGGAAGAGGTCACCGTCTTTCCCGGGGTACCCACCGTGTACGCGACGCTCATCTCGATGCACGAGCGCGCGCCGCTGAGCTTCCCTTCCGTGCAGCGCGTGACGAACACGGCGGCCGGTCTTCCCCCGAGCTTCCACGATCCGCTTCGCGAGATCTTCCCGAACGCACTCGTCTTCCGCATGTACGGCCTCACCGAGTGCAAGCGCGTGAGCTATCTCGAGCCCGAGTTGCTCGAGGAGAAGCCCACCTCGGTCGGGAAGGCGATTCCGGGCACCGAGACGCTCGTCCTCGACCAGGCGGGCAGTCCCGTGAAGCCCGGAGAGACCGGCATCCTCCATGTGCGCGGGCCGCACGTCATGGTCGGGTACTGGGGCCTGCCGGAGCGAACCGCCGAGATGCTCGTGGACGGTCCGCTCCCCGGCGAGCGGATGCTCTGCACGCACGACCATTTCACGGTCGACGAGGAGGGTTTCCTCTACTTCGTCGGACGGAGCGACGACATCATCAAGTCACGTGGGGAGAAGGTCAGCCCCGTGGAGGTCGAGAACGCGCTGTACGCGATCCAGGGCGTGCGCGAGGCCGCGGTGATCGGCGTCCCCGACGAGCTCATGGGCGAGGCGATTCACGCCTACGTCGCACTCGACGACGGCTCGGAGCTGACGGCCCGCGACATCATCGGGTCGTGCCGGGAGCGGCTCGAGAGCTTCATGGTGCCGGCCGAGGTGATCTTCCTCGACGAGCTGCCGAAGACCGCGAGCGGAAAGATCAGGAAGAAGGGCTTGCTCGAGTCGGCTGCGGCGCCGAGCGCACTTCGCGCGACTGCGCGACCGTCTTCCCGGCCGCGTACTCGCGACTGCAACCGGCGGGGGCGCACGTGAAGACCCCACGCGTGACCAGCCGAGCTCGTCGACGTCGACCCGCTCGAAGCCGGCCTCGTCCACGGTGTTCGCGAACTCGGGTGGAGCTGTGACGACGAGGTATGCGGGTCGCGGATTGTCGACCACTGATGCACGCATCGCGCTCGAGCACCGGCTGGAGCACCGGCGCGCCGAACGGGTGGAAGAAGTACAGGACCAGGGGGTCCGGTCGGAGGCTCGAACTCCCGTCGCGTCGCCGAGAACCACTTCGATCCGCGTGCCGCGTCGGCTCCGAGCGTCTTCGATGTTCTCGCGAGCGATCCGGTCGCAGCGATTCCGCGAACTCGATGTCCGACGATCCGCCGGAACGGATGATCCGGCGGCGAGGATCAGCACGCGGCCCTTTCCGCTGCCGTAGTCGACGAACGTGAAGTCGCTGACGTCGCCACCTGTCGGCGAAGCTTGGCCATGAGGAGCTCGAACTCGTCGACGCTCGACGGCTGGTAGCGAACGGCGTGCTGACGGTCGGCTGCTTCTCGGTGTCGAGGTCCGGGCACGCGAACCCACGCTGCGGTCTCGACTCCGCGCGCCTCGTCGAACTGCGCGATCCGCGCGCGCGGTGCGGCGGAGCATCCCTGCGGTGGAGCGGCAAGTCGTCGGAGCGGCCGATCGTCCCGCGCACTCCTCGCGTGCGAAGCGAGTTCGTAGAACAGGCGCAGCGCGGTTGCGTCTCGCACGTTCATTCCCCGAAGTACACGGTGCCAGCCTCAGCTTTGTACGGACGCGGCGCGTTCTTCCAGTTCGGTGAGCGTGGCGAAACGGGCCGGCGCAGCTTGCCCGCCTCTACCGCGGCGGAACCGGAGCCCAGCGTCCCCCGATCCATTGCTGGCAGGATGACGTCGCGCAGGACCAGTGAGCCGGTGTTCACGCACGGGCCGAGGACGCGAAGTCGTCGCAGTTCGGATCCGATCCGTCGGTGCGACCGGAGCGGAACCGCGCGTTGCTCACGGCGTTGCCGTCGCCGTTGTTCCCGTTGAGCGCCTTGTTGCAGCTGATGAACGTCGCCGCCGAGCACGCTCACGTTGGTATTGCGGTTGAGCGAGTAGAAGGGGCTTCCGCCGGCGCCCTGGCAGGTCGAGGTTCCGGCCGCGTAGTCCCCGCCCGCCTCGACGTTCACGAAGGTGATGTCGGTGCCGCCCTGGAGCTGTATCGCGTCCTGGTGCGCACCGGACGCGCGCCGACCGCACTGGATGGAGCCGGTGATTCGGAGCCCCTCGGGCCTCACGCGAGACTTGAAGGCATCGGCCGCCCGGGCCGCCCGCCGACCGGGGGCCGTCCCCTCGGATGTCGAGGATCAGGTTGACGTCCGCGCCGGGTGAGCCGGTGCAGCCCGTGTTGACCGTCGACGGCAGCTCCGCTGTTCCATGGCTCGGTCGAGATCACGACGACCTTGATCGGCAGCGGCCCGTACTCGGAGAGCGGCTTGTCGCAGTCCCAGCTCTCGTTCGTGACGACGATCTTCGTCCCCGGCTTGCACTCCTCCCAGCTCCACGACGTGTAGTTCGAGGTCGCGCAGTCCGTACGGGTCTCCGGCGGCGGCGGCGGCTTGCTCGGGCGCAGGACGGTCTCGCAGTCGGCGTACGCCCGGTCGAGGGCGTCAGCGACGACCACGTCCTTGCCGAAGCCGCAGAAGACCTTGTCCCGGGCGCCGTCGCGAGCGAGGACGCGATCGTTGCCGCGGCCCCTCCGGAGATCGTGTCCCTGCCCCGCCCGCCGTCGAGCAGATCCTTCCCGGCGAGGCCCCGAAGCCAGTCGTCGCCCGAGAGCGCGAAGATGCGATCCGCGCGGCCCGTCCCCGTGAGCCGGTCAGCCTTCTTCGTCCCCCGGATGAGGTCCGAGCTCGTGCTGGGCTCGCTCTCCGCGGCGGTCGCGGCCCAGACGGCTGCAGCCGTCACGCCGCAGACGAGCAGGGCTGCGACGGCTACGGCGACCAGCGCCTTGCCGCGTGCGCCGTCTCTGTGGTCTCCCCAGGCCACCCATCGAAGGTAGCAGGGGATTCAGCGCGGTGGTGCGCCCGCTACTGCGACTCGATCGCGACGGGCTTGGTGCGCCGCGAGCACGAGCTCCGCGATCTGAACGGCATTCAGCGCCGCGCCCTTGCGCAGGTTGTCGCATGCGATGAAGAGCGCCAGGCCGTGCTCGGCGGCCGTGTCCTCGCGCACGCGGCCCACGAGCACGTCGTCCGTCCCAACGGAGAGGGCCGGCGTGGGGACGGTCTCGAGCCGCATCCCGGGCGCGGCGGAGATGATTCGCTCCGCGTCCCTCGCCGACAGCGCGTCCTCCGTCTCGACCCACACGGCCTCCGCGTGGCCGACGAGCACCGGAACCCGGACGCAGGTCGCGCTCAGCGGCAGGTCCGGGAGCTCGAGGATCTTCCGCGTCTCGTCGCGGATCTTCGTCTCCTCGTCGAACTCGGTTCCGTCGAAGGACCAGTCCATGCGGAGGTCGTGCTCTTCAGAAGGCTCTCGTCGCAGGCGCTCGAGCGCCTGCGAGCCTGCCCCTGACGCCGACTGGTACGTCGACACCCGCACCCGGCGCAGGCCTGCAGCGTCCCGGAGCGGGGCGAGCGCCATGGCGAGCGGAATCGAGCAGCAGTTGGGATTGGCGACGATGCCCTGATGGTCGAGGGCCCGGTCGCCGTTCACCTCCGGGACGACGAGCGGGACGCCTTCGTCGAGCCGGAAAGCCGCCGACTTGTCTATGCACAGCGCGCCGGCCGCGGCGGCCGCAGGCACCAGCTCCCGGCTCGCTTCCGTACCAACAGAGAAGAGGCACAGGTCGAACTCGCCGGCGCCGAGCCGCTCGGGTGTCGCCTCCTCGACCACTAGTCCGTCGACCCTCGAGCCCGCCGAGCGGGAGGACGCGAAAGCGGTGACGTTCGTGTACGACCGCTCGCGCAGCAAGTCGAGCGTGATGCGGCCGACGGCGCCCGTCGCGCCGACGACGGCGACGCGGGGAGGCTCGGCGCTCACCGGGCGTCACCCAGCCCGAACGCATCGTGCAGCGCCGAAACTGCGCGCTCCACGTCGTCCCGCGGGACGTGGCACGTGATCTTGATGGGCGACGTCGTCACGATCACCGGCTGGATGTTGCTCTCCGCGAGCGTCGCGAACGTCGTCGCAGCGACACCCGGATGGCTCCTCATTCCCGCTCCCACGACGCTCACCTTCCCGAGCTCTACGTCGACGGTCCAGGTCGTCGCGAGTGCGTCGAGCACGCGTGCGGCAGCCTCGCCATCCTCCTTCGGAACCGAGAACACGATCTCGGAGCCTGTCTGAAGGATCGTGTCGACGTTGACGTGCGCTTCGGCGAGACGGGTGAAGAGGGTCGCGGGATCGACGCCGTCGACTCGATACACGGCCTCGTCGACCGTGTGGGCCACTCCGGAGATCATCGCCTTCTCGAGCATTCCGTCAGTCTCCTCGCTCGTCACCCAAGTCCCGTCGCCGTCCGTGAACGACGAGCGCACGTGCAGGGAGACGCCGTGGTTCCGCGCAAACTCGACCGAGCGTAGCTGGAGCACCCGCGCGCCGGACGAGGAGAGCTCGAGCATCTCGTCGTACGTCAGCGCGTCGAGCTTCCGTGCGCTCGGGACGACACGCGGGTCGGCTGTGTAGACCCCTTCCACGTCCGTGAGGATCTCGCATACCCCTGCCCCCAGCGCGGCGGAAAGGGCGACCGCGGTCGTGTCTGACCCTCCTCGTCCGAGCGTCGTCACCTCGGCGTCCGTGGAGACCCCCTGGAATCCCGCGACCAGCACGATTGCTCCCCGTGCGAGCGAGTCGTGGATGCGCTGCGCGCGAACTTCGACGATCCGAGCCTTTCCGTGCTTCGTGTCGGTGACGATCCCCGCCTGGGAGCCCGTGAGCGAGACCGCGTCGTACCCGACGTCGATCAGCGCCATCGCCGCGAGCGCGCACGAGATGCGCTCGCCCACGGAAGCGAGCATGTCGAGCTCGCGCTCCTCCGGGTTCGTGGAGACCTCGCGCGCGAGCGCGAGCAGCTCGTCCGTGGAGTTGCCCATCGCCGACAGCACTCCGACGACGCGGCCGCCCGCGTCGTGGGCCCGCGCCAGCCTGCGCGCGACGGCCATGATCCGGTCCGGGTCCGCTACCGACGTCCCGCCGAACTTCATGACCACGACGTCGTGTGCCGCTCGCTCAACCGGACGTTGCCCGTCCGTCCCGACAGCCGGGACTGCTTCGAACTCGGTCGTAGCCATCACGGCGAGTCTAGGCGGCAATGCCGCTAGGTCCGATCCGAAGAGGAAGGGGGTGGTCGGGGGAAACCACGTTTACCCCTACATAAAACACTGAACCGGCTGACCCGAAGGCCCGCCGGTTCAGTGGTCGCAATCTATGAAGAGTGGTCGTTTCTTGCAAGAGCGCCGAACGCCGGATTGGCGCAATTTGCGAGAAAAATGTGTTGCTCGCGGTAGCTACATCTCCCGCCGGCCTGACAGAGCTCTCCCGAGCGTGACCTCGTCCGCGTACTCGAGGTCACCCCCCACGGGGAGGCCGCTCGCGAGACGCGTCACGCGGACCTTGTCCCGCAGCCGGTCCGCGATGTAGGCGGCCGTCGCCTCGCCGGTCATCGTCGGGTTCGTCGCCAGCACCACCTCGGTGACGTCCCCGTTTTCGATCCGGGCGAGCAGGCCTGCAATGCGGAGGTCCGAGGGCTCGACGCCGTCGAGCGGCGAAAGTGCCCCGCCGAGCACGTGGTACAGGCCGCGGAACTCGTGTGTGCGCTCCACCGAGATGACGTCGACCGGTTGCTCGACGACGCAGATCACCGCTCGGTCGCGGCGCGTGTCCGCGCAGATCTCACACAGCTCCTCTTCGGTGAGGTTGCCGCACTCGCTGCAGAACCGCACGCGAGCCTTCACGTCCTCGATCGCGCGTGAGAGCTCGAGCGCGTCCTCGGGCGACGTCGACAGGAGATGGAACGCGAGCCGCTGCGCAGTACGGCGGCCGATACCGGGCAGCTTCGCGAGCTGCACGACGAGGTTCTCGACCGCCGGGCTCAGCACGGGAGGAGCCTAGCCGTCTGTTTCGGACGTGGGTTGTGGCGACGGCGGGCGGCCGGCCGGATCGGCTGCAGGCCCTATGAGCCCGGAAGCATCCCCTCGAGGCCGCCGAGCCCGCCCGGGACGATCCCGGACATCTTCGACTCGACGAGGCTTCGCGCCGAGCGCAGCGCCTCGTTGACCGCGGCGAGAACCATGTCCGAGAGCAGCTCCGGGTCGTCCGGGTCGATCGCCCGCGGGTCGATGCGGATCTCGACGACCTCGCCGGCGCCGCTGGCCTTCACCGTGACCATCCCGCCTCCGGCCGACGCCTCGACGATCTCCGCGGCCGCCTCCTCCTGTGCCTTGGCGATCTCCTCCTGCATCCGCTGCGCTTCCTGGAGCATCTTGTTCATGTCGAACTTCATTGGTCTTCGATCACCTCTTGTGCGTCGAAGTTCTCCTTCATCGCCTCGATGAAGATCTCCTCGCCGGCCGGCTCGTCGGAGCTCGCCTCCTCGGCCTCGGCGTCACCCGCTTCCAGGACGACGGCGAGCTTGCGTCCCGTGACCTCGTAGATCGCGTCCCGCACGAGGACGATGTTCTGAGGCTCGGCCACCTGCCGTCGGTGGAAGTCGGTTCCCGACGGGAACTCGAGCGTCAGCGTGTCACCCTCGAGCTCCTTCGGCCGCGCCTCTGCAAGGAGGCTCGCGACCGGGATCGACCTCTCGCGCACCGCTTCCACGATCGTCCGCTGCCACGCGTCGACAACTTGCTCCAGCGCGACTTCCGGCGCATCGGCGGGGTTGGACGCGGGAGGAGCCGGTTCCTCGTCCACCTGTCCACCAGAGGGCGCGGGCGTCGGCGGATCCTGGTGGTGCGCGGTCACGGTCGGCGCACGGGCCTCGAGGAGCTCGACCCGGTGCGCGAGCGACTCTCGCGAGAGATCCGCGTGCGGCCTCGTCACCTTGACGATCGCGAGCTCCAGCGGAAGTCGGGGATCGCCGCCCTGGCGCATGTCCTCGACCGCGACCGCGAGCAGGTCGATGAGGCGCAGCACGGTCGGTTCCGGGAGCTGGTTCGCCTGCTCGCGCAGGAGCTCCTTCGTCTCCTCGGTGACGGGCAGCGAGTCGGGGACGTGTCCCATGTGCTGGACGAGGAGCAGGTGACGCAGATGCTCGAGCAAGTCGGTGACGAGACGGCCGAGGTCCTGGCCCTGCTCGGCGAGCTCCTCGATGAACACGAGAGCTCCGGCCGTGTCGCGGTCGACGACCATGTCGCACAGACGAAGGAGCGAGTCCTCGTCCACCGTGCCGAGGAGCTGGAGCACCGCCTGGGCGTCGATGGCGCCGTTGGTCGCGGCCGCGAGCTGGTCGAGCGTCGACACCGCGTCCCGGAAGGAGCCTCGCGCGCTCCTCGCGATGAGCGAGAGCGCTGCGTCCGGTGCGTCGAGCTTCTCTCCCTCGGCGACCCTGCGGAGGAGCGTGACGAGCTCCGGGAGCCGCGGACGCTGGAAGACGAAGGTCTGGCAGCGGGAGCGGACAGTGGCGATCACCGAGGAGAGCTCGGTCGTGCAGAAGACGAAAAGGAGGTGTGGTGGCGGCTCCTCGATGAGCTTCAGGAGCGCGTTCCAGGCGGCGGTGGTGAGCTGGTGCGCCTCGTCGAGGATGTAGACCTTGTAGCGACCTTCGACCGGCTGCAGGACGACCCGCTCCCGGATCTCCCGGATGTCGTCGATGCCTCGCTGTGACGCGGCGTCCATCTCGACGACGTCGAGCGAGGAGCCGTTCGCGATCGCGACGCACGAGTGGCACGTGGCGTCGGGTGACGACGTGGGGCCTGCGGCTCCCTGACAGTTGAGCGCCTTCGCGAGGATGCGCGCCATCGACGTCTTGCCAGTCCCACGTGGGCCTGCGAAGAGGTACGCCTGGCGCACGTGATCCTGGTCGATCGCGTTGCGAAGCGTCCGCACGACCGCCTCCTGTCCCACCACGTCGTCGAAGCTCTGCGGGCGGTAGGTCCGATAGAGAGCGGTCACCGTGCGGATTCAAGCAGGTGCGGCTGCGGTGCGGAGTTGCCCGGCTGCGCGCTCCGCCTTCGAGATCGGCATCACCGGAGGTACCCGCGTCGCTCGCTCGGATCGGGCGGAGCCGCGGCACCTGAGAGGGAGTCCTTAGCGCTGCTTCCTTCCGGACCTGACGCGGTTCGGACGCTCCCAGTGCGCGGAACCCGATCTGTCAACGCTGCGTGCGCAGACCCAGTCCCGACGAACCGTCCCTCGGACGGCGTTCGGCCCCGCATGGAGCGGATTTCGGGTTCAGGGAACCGCTGACTCCCCACCTAGCGCGGCCGGGCAGGCGGAGGGTAGCAACGTGCCGCGCGGCTTGGCCACCGCTTCGGCAGGAGTGTGCCGCCGACTACCATCGGTTGGGACTGTGATCGAGGCCACGCTTCACACCGATGCCGCCTGTCCGTGGGCGTACTCGGCCAACCCGGCGCTCCGCGTTCTCGAATGGCGCTACGGCAACCAGCTCTCGTGGCGACTCGTGATGATCGGCTTGCGCGAAGAGGTGAGCGAGGCCGCGCGGACGAGCTTCGACCCCGCTCGAGTCGTGCACGGCCACATGACGTTTCGGCGCCGGTACGGAATGCCGTTCGGTCTCCAGCCGAAGGAGCGTCCTTCGGCGTCGGGGCGTGGCTGCCGAGCCGTCGTCGCTGCGCGCATCACGGAACCGGGTACCGAATGGAGGGTGCTGCGGGCCCTGCAGCTCGCGAACTTCACGACTCCGCTTCTGCTGGACGACGACGAGCTGATCCGGGATGCGCTTCACGGCGTTCCCGGGGTCGACGCCGATGCAATCGTCGCCCGGCTCGACGATGAGGACGTCGCGGAGGCCTACGAGCGTGACCGCGCCGAGGCCCGGAGCGCGGCAGGCTCGGCCGCAGAGGCGCAGGGGAAGACGTCGACGTCCGACGGGCCGGTGCGCTTCACGGCGCCCTCGCTTGTGTTCGAACGCGACGGCACGCGGCTCGTCGCGGGCGGCTGGCAGCCGATCCTCGCCTACGACGTGCTGCTCGCGAACCTCGATCCCAGGTTGCACCGCGAGCCCCCGCCGGAGACGCCAACCCCACTCTTCGAGCGCTTCCCGGACGGCCTCACCACCGCAGAGGTCGCGGCTCTCCTTGCCGCCGGTCCCGACCCGACTCCGGACTACGAGGCGACCGAGCGTGCGCTGCTCGAGCTCGCTGCCGACGAACAGGTCGTGCGAGCACCGCTCGGACAGGACGCGATCTGGCTTCGCGCGGCGGGCGCTGCGACCGGCCCGCCGCACGAGATCAAGGCTGCGCTGGCGTAGATCGTGCTTACGCGGCCGGCGGTGGTTGTGCCGCAGCCGCCGTGTTTGGCCCCCGGTACCTGTCGCTGCCGAACCCGAGGATGAGCACGAAGATGAACGAGAGGAAGATGAGCCCGATCGCGAACCCGGTGCCTCGGCCGAAGACCTTCGCGAGGTCGAGCGCCACGATTATCCAGATGATGAAGCCGACGATCGGGATGAGCATGAGAAGGATCCACCACCACTCTCTGCCCACGATCTTGAGCAGGATGAGGATGTTCCAGATCGGGATGATCGCCTTCCAACCCTCCTCGCCGGCCTTCTCGAACGTCTTCCACAAGCCGGCGACGAACAGGACGTAGAGCGCGAGATAGAAGATCCAGAGCGTCGAGTTCATGGGGCCTCCAGGCCGGGGATCACGGACGGGAGGATGATGGCGGCGTTACCGGACGATACTCCAGGACCGCTCGACCGAGGACCGAAAACGACTCCCCGTTCGGGCGAACTTGGCCTGACCGACGCCCGGAGAGGTTGACAACGGAGTAACCGGGGTACCAAACTCTCCGCCACCGCGGAAAAGGGTGGGTATGCAGGGGAAAGCAGCTCGATTGGGTGGTCGAGGGGTGCGGATGGCGATACGGGGGTCACTGCCAGTCGGGAAGCCGCTCACGATCCGCTGATGAGGAACCCTACGAAGAGAGACCTCCTGCTGTTCGCGATCGCCTTCGCGGCGCTCGCGCTGGCGGGAACCGATGCCGCGGTCGCGCAGACACCCACTGAGGCGGACACCGAGGGTGAGTCCGCGGGCTCGCGAGCGAGTGGACTGTTGTTGATGTTGTTCGCGATCTGGACGGCCACGGCAGCGTTCCTCACCGTCTTCGGTGTGCGTGCGTTGCGCCGACGGCGAAGACGCGGGCCGCAACTTGCGGTCGCCCCGCAGGCCCCCACGTCGGCTCGTTCGGGTCAAACGAGCCAACCAGCAGCCGGAAGGAGCCCTCGAGTGGCCGAGCCGCCTAAAGAACGCAACGTCAGCCAGCCTGCGCCGCAAGCGAGTGATCCGGGCCGCCAGGGGAGCTTCGACGAGATCGGTACGAATGTCGCCGGGATTCTTCAGGCTGCCGAGTCCGCGGCGGACCAGATCCGCGCCGAAGCGGTCAAGGCGGCGACCGGCATCCGCGAGTCTGCGGAAGACGAGGCGAAGGCACGTGTTGCGCGCGCCGAGAATGAAGTGACGAAGCTGCGGCGCGAGGCAGAGGTCAAGGCGAAAGAGGCGCAGAACGTTGCGGAGGCGGAGCTCGAGTCGCAGCGCAAGGAGGCGGAGGCCCAGGTTCGGAGCATCTTGGCCGCGGCGGAGTCGCAGGCGCGCGCAGTTCACGAGGCCGCAGAGGAGAGCGCCCGCGAGATCGAGGTTGCCGCAAGGGAGCGCGAGGCGGCGCTACGTGCGCAGGTCCAGCCGCTCGAGGAGAACGTGCAACGTTTGCTCGAGACCGTGCGTTTCATCGGCGGGCAACTCGAAGAGGCGGTTGCGGACATCCCCGGAAGGGCCGGTGTGTCGCTGGTCGCTGACCTGACCGAGTCCGCGAAGGCGGCAGAGGCTCGGGTCGAACGCGCGGCGAACCGCTAGTCGCTGTCTGCCGCTCCACGTACGTCCGCCTGCCTGGCGTGCAGCGCGGCGCCCTGCACGAGCGCGGAGACGATCTCGCCGGCCGGCCGGATGTCGTTCACGACGCTGCACGACTCACCCGCCCACATGGGCGCGTGCTCGAGTGAGCCCTCGAAGTCGGGGGTGATCATGCCGGTCGCATACCGCGGCCACTCCACGACATCGCCCGTGTACGAGCGGCGCGTCCCCACGATCGTCCCCTCGCCCGGCCGCTTGCCCGACGGCGGCCTGCCCGCCGCCTCCCACTCGGCGAGCGTCGCGTTCCGGAGCGTCCGATGCGGCGCGTCCGGCCACCACACGTCGTAGAGGTCATCGGTGTACACGGTGTCTTCGGCGCTGCTCTCGACGATGCGTCGCTTGTACTCGGGATGCACGTTCGCCTCGTCGCTCGCGACGAAGCGCGTGCCGAGCGAGACGCCCTGTGCTCCGAGCTCGAGCGCGTGTGCGAGCCCCGCGCCGTCGGCGATTCCCCCCGAAGCCAGCACCGGCACCGGGGCAAGCTGCTCGACTGCTGCGGGGAGCAGATCCCAGATCGAGGTCTTCCCCCGGACGTGACCTCCCGCTTCGACGCCCTGCGCGATCACCGCGTCGACCCCGGCTGCTGCGGCTGTCAGCGCCTCGTCGACCGAGCCGACCTGGATCAGCACCTTGAGCCCTGCCTCGTGCGCCGCGGGCACGTAGGGCGAAGCATCTCCCCAGAAGAGGACGACCGCCGCCGCGCCTTCCTCGGCGGCCGCGCGGATCTGCGAGATGAAGAACCGCCGGTCCTCCTCGAGATCGCCCGTCGGGTCGTCCGCGATGATCACGTTGATCCCGAACGGGCGATCGGTGAGCGTCTTCGCACGTTCGATTTCGCTCCGCAGAGCTTGCGGCGGCAGCCCACTCGCGCCGAGCACGCCAAAACCACCTGCATTCGAGACGGCTGCGACGAGCTCCGCACGTGCGCCCGCGCCGATGCCGGCCGAGAAGACGGGATGGTCGATGCCCAGCGAGCGACAGAGTGGCGTCCTGAGGTCGAGTGCCACCCCTTGATTATCCGCTCACCGACGACGGCCGATGTGTGTCCTTGGTGGAAAACGGGGTAAAGAGCCAAGCGGCGGAGTCGGGACGCCACATGGGGGGATCCGACTCCGCCGCTGCGAGCATGGCGCTCGTGCGGCCAGGCGCGTCACCCAACAGGAGGAATCCGCTGTTGACGAAGCGCGGTGGCTAGTCGTCGATGCTCGCGGTCTCGAGCGCCGCGTGGGCGGCTGCGACCCTGGCCCGACGTTCCTTCGTCAGCTCCTGGACGAAGATCTGAATCGTCGCGGCGAGGGGGACCGCGGTCAGCGCGCCGAGGACGCCAAGGAGCGCGCCGAAGAGCGTGACGGCCACGATGATGAAGAACCCCGAGAGGTTGACGGCCTTGCCCTGGATCTTCGGCGTCAGGATGTTGTTCTCCACCTGCTGATAGACGAGCACCACGACGAGCATGATGATCGCCGCGCCGATGCCTTCCTCGGCCCAGATCACCGGAACGAGGATGAATCCGGCGATGGTGGCGCCGAGGTTCGGGATCGTGTCGAGCAGTCCCGCGATGACGCCGAGCGCGAGGGCATAGCTCGACCCGAGCAGCCACGCGGTCGTGCCCTGCACGGTGCCGGCGATCGTGGCGATCACGACGACACCGATCGCCCAGCGCGAAATCGCGGTCGTCACGCGTTCCCAGACTCCGAGCCAGCGCTCGTCCTCCCCGGGCATCAGCACGCTGCCCAAAGCCCTTTTCATATTCGCGATGTCGCTGAGCAGGAAGAGGCAGATGAAGATGATCGTGAAGGCGACGAGGAGGCCGGTGAAGAAGCCGCCGGCGATGCCGAGGACGGCCGAGATGGCGTCGGGCACCGATGCCGAGATTTCCTCGGATCCCGCCTGCACGTTCTCGGCAGCCCCGCTGTCGCCCAGCCATGACAGCCCGTCGGCCTCGCGCAACTCTTCGACCGTCGCCGGAAGATCCTGGAGAAAGTCTCGCACCCCGCCGACGATCGGCACCAGGAGCAGCAACAGGAGCATGAACACCGCGAGTGCGATGCCGATGACCGTCACAGTCGCCGCCAGCCCGCGCGACAGCTTCGTCTTCGACATCAGGAACCGCACGGGATACTCGAATACGAGCGCGAGGAAGATTCCGATGAACACGATAAGGAAGGTGTCGCCGATTGCCCAGAACGCGCCCATCACGGCGATCGCCGCAACGACGAGCAGCACCGTTCGCATCGGCAGGATCAGCTCGACGCGTCGCGACCCGCCTGTGTTCACCGGTTCTGGAGCCTGGACTGCAGGCGAGACGTCAGACGAGGTCACGATTGGTCCTCCCATCAACGGCGCCAAGTCGGAACATCTCCGCCATGACGCTATGCAACCGGCCGGACGAAGTGCAGCTGGTTACAGGTCGATCGTCTCGAGCGCTTCCTCGACGTCGTAGCCGAGCGCGAGCGCGACCTTCGGCGCAGCCGAGACCACTTGGGCGGCCCCGGTCACCGGCGTCACCGCCTCGAGGGTGGCGACGATCTCGTCGCTCGTTGCCCCTGCTGCGAGGGCGTGTGTCACCGCGTGCTGGAACGAGGCAGGCGCCGCATCGACGGCGATCGTTGCGGCGATGCGCACGAGAGCCGCGGTCCTGGCGTTCAGAGCTGAGGCAATCGACGAATTCTCGTCCTCTCCGAGGAGGAGGCTGACGAATGCATCGTCGTGCACTGCGAGGCGACGCAGATGCTCCTTGTACTCAGCCATTGCGGTCGGCTCATATCCGACCGAAAGCCGTCACTTTCGCCTCATCCCTTCTGGGTGAGATTCGCCGACGGCGGATATATCGAACTCTCGAGGAGCCCAACCTCGACCGCGCGCTCGATCGCCTCGCTGCGCGACGAGGCGGTCAGCTTGCGGTAGATCGAGACGGCTTCGGTCTTGACCGTATTGCGCGAGATGAACAGTCTCGCTGCGATCTCCGGGAATGTGAGATGAGTGGCGAGGTAGGGAAGCAGTCGCAGCTCGGCACCGGTCAAGCTCATGGCCCAAGCGCCTGCCGGCCCGGTGGTCGCCCCCACTCGGTCGTGCAGTTCGCGCGCGTCCTCGACGAGGGAGCCCATGTCCGGGCGGAGGTCGAGCACCCGTTCCGTTTCCGTGAGAATCGTGCGGGCTGCGGCGGCTTCGCCGAGAGCGAGATGCGCACGTGCGAGCTCGAGCCCGACCTGGATGCTCAGCCAGGGTATGCCGTGATCGAGCATTGGCCGCAGGCGGTGGGTGCGGATCAGCGCGGCCCGGGCATCCTCGTGTCTTGCCTCGTGGACTGCGATGCGAGCCGTTGCTGCGTGCGCGATCGCGCTCGACGCATAGTCGCCGAGGCCCGCCTCGTCGACGACCGCCTGCGCGGCGCGCGCGCGTTCGGCTGCCTCGCCCCAGGCTCCTTGCCTGGCAGCGAGGAGAGCGAGCTGTGCATGCCCCAAGTAGAGCTCTTCCACGCCGTCGAGTGCCAGCGCCTGCTCGACGGCTGCAGCGAGATCGTCCGCCGCACGATCGGCGCCCGAGGAGAGCATGCGCAATCCCCCGACCGAGGAGCGCGCTCGGGATCCAGAAACTCCCCTGTGTCAACTGCTGGAGCGCAAGTTCGGCGTCCGCGAGCGCTTGCACGACGCCGTTCGGCATCATGTGCGCCCGCAGAGTGGCGACCCAGGGCTCGATCGTGGCGGCGCCGTCCGAGAGCGGCATAGTCAAGGAACCTTCCTCGGCGAGAGCCAGCCACCGCTCGGCGTCGTCGGGCCGCCCCGTCAGCACACGAATCCACGCTCCCCAGACGGCGAGCGCAGGATAGTGCGCCAGCTCGTCCTCGCCGAACCACGAGAGCCACTCATCGGCGGTCTCGATTCGGCCGTCGTAGTAGACAGGCAGTACGAGAGCCTCGATCAGACCGGCAATGGTGCGTTTCTCGCCCGCGGAGTTGCCGTAGGCGATCGCCTCCTCCGTCAGGTCGTTCGCGATGCACCAGCCCATCGCGCGGCGGCTGAGCTCAGCCACCACGTCCGGCTCGGTCTGCTCGAGCTCGGTCCGCAGCAGCTGGCCGAACAGATGGTGGTAGCGATACCACTCGCTTCGCCGGTCGAGGGGCACGACGAAGCCGTTCGTGCGCGCGAGCTCCTCGAGCGTGCGTGTCGACCCCGTCGTCTCGAGCACGGCGTCGCAGAGACCGCCGCACATGCGATGTAGGACCGAGGTGTATGTGAGGAACTGCGCGTCCTCCGCCGGCATGCGGGAAAGAAGCTCGTGGCGGAAGTAATCGGATACGAACCGGTCGTCTCCGGAGAATTGGTCGCCGCTCCACGTTCTGGTCGTACCGCCCGCCTGCATCGAGAGCGCTGCGAGGTACAAACCGGCGGCCCAGCCCTCGGTCCCGTCCGTCAGCTCGGAGAGCTCGCTTTCGTCGAGCTCCACTCCGACGCTTTCCAGGAGTGACGCTGACTCCCGCTCGTCCAGCCTGAGGTCGGCCACGCCGATCTCGTGCACCTGCCCCTGTGCCCGCCAGCGGCCGAGCGGCAGCGCGGGCTCCTCCCTGCTCGAGATCGCGATTTGCGAGCCGACGGGAACGTACTCGACCAACGCCGTGAGCACGTCCAGACACGCGCGATTGGCGACGAGGTGCAGATCGTCGAGCACCACCACGAGCGAGCCGTGGAGTGCCGCCAGCGCGCTCCCGATCCGCGGTAAGCGCGCCATCCAGGAGGAAGCGCCCGGGCCGGACAACGCCTCGAACACCTCGGGAGCCAGCGGCTCGATTCGGTGAATTGCCGTCGCGATGTACCGCAGGAACACCACGGCGTCGTCGTCGCGCTCGTCGAGGGCGACCCAGGCGAAGGGACGAGGATCGGTCTCGGCCCAGTTCGCGAGAAACGTCGTCTTGCCGTATCCAGCTGGCGCAACGACGGTGGTGAAGGGGGCGCTGCTGGCGCTCAGTCGTGCGATCGTCTCTGCCTTCGCGACGGTGCCCGACCGTGTAAACGGCGCACTGAGCTTGACCTCCAGGAGGTCGAAAGGCGCTTCGACGATCGCCATGCCGACGGGAATCCTAGGAGAGGGGCAAGCCGGAGTGCCACAATGACGTGCGAGGCCGGGGCGGTCGCCCTCGGGCGCAGGCCAATTTCATGCCAACGGGATGAGGAACCAGGCGGGGCCCAACGACCATACTCCCCGGCGAGTCAACCCCCTCATCCCAAGCGAACCCCGAAAGGAAGGAAGAGGCATGGCTGGATCCACCAGTGAGACCCCTGTCCTCGATCTGCTGGCGAGCATGACCGCGGACTCGCTCGAAGCATCGAGTCTCGATTCCGAGACACTCGCGCTCGTTCGCATCGCTGCGCTTGCCGCTGTGGATGCACCGACCATCTCGTATCTGCTGAACCTCGGAGCTGCAAGCGAGATCGGGATCGACGCCGAGCAGATCCGCGGTGTGCTGGCCGCGATCGCACCGATCGTCGGCACTGCGCGCGTCGCGTCCGCGACGGGCAAGATCGTCGAGGCGCTCGCGGTCGCGATCGAGATCGCCGACGAGCAGGACGAGCAGGACCAGTAGCGGGCGAGCTAGCGGCAGCCGCCCCAGAGGGCGGCTGCCGCTCCCGCGCACACCTGAGCCCACCCAGCGGAAAGAGGTACGACATGCTCTGGTACATCCTGGCCGCAATCATCTGGATCGCTATCGCGTTCTGGCCGGCTCGCGTTGCCGCCCGCAAGGGGCACAGTTTCTTTCTCTACTTCCTCTTCAGCCTGGTCTTCTTCCCGCTCGCGCTGCTCGTTGCCTACATGGTTGACGATCGCCGTGTCGCCCCGGCCTGACGCGATATCGTCTTGATTCGTGACCGACGCGGAGACACCGGTGGTGAAGGAAGCCTCGAAGCCCAAGCCCGCACGCCCTTCGCGGGTACGCATCATCGGCGCACGCGTGCTGACCGTCCTCGCGATCCTGCTCGCGCTCGTGGGGATGCTCGCCTTCTACGTCGAGCACACGGCGCTCGACGACGAGGGCTTCGAGACGATCTCGCGCAACATGATCGAGAACGACGAGATCCGCACCCAGGTCGCGGCCAAGTCGGTGGAGACGCTGTTCGCAAACGTCGACGTCGAGGCGGCGATCGCCGAGCGCCTGCCCGCAGCACAGCAAGGGTTGGCCCCGGTTCTGGCCGGTCTCGCCCGCTCGGGCGCCGATCGGGCGGCGGACGCCGCACTCGAGCGGCCGCGCGTGCAGACGGTGTGGGTGGAGGTGACGACCAGGACGCAGCGCCAGCTCGTGCGCCTGCTGGACGACGACACGACCTTCATCCAGACAGAAGGTGGCGCCGTCGTGCTCGACCTCCGCCCGCTCGTGATCCAGATCGGCGACCAGGTCGCGGTGATCGGAAAGGTTGCCGAGAGGCTTCCGGAGTCCTCGGGAAGGATCGCGATCATCGAGGAGAGCCAGCTCGAGACGGCGCAGTCCGATCACGAAGATCCTGCGCGCGGTCGCCGACTGGATGTGGCTCGTCGCGCTCGCCGTCGCAGCCCTCGCCGTCTGGCTGGCCCGAGGGCGCCGCAGGCTCGAGCTGCGCGCGCATCGCCCTCGGCCTGCTCGTCGTCGGGCTCCTGATGCTGGCCGTGCGCCGCTTTGCCGGCGACTACCTCGTCGACGAGCTCGCACAGGACGACGCCGTCAAGCCGGCGGCGCACGAGGCCTGGAGCATCCTCACCCAGGTCCTGGCGGACCGGGCGTGGGTGTGGATCATCCTCGGTGTGATCACGCTCGTCGGAGTCTGGTTCGTCGGTGACAGCGCTCGCGCAGCCCGGGCGCGCCGCGCCGCAGCGCCCACCTTGCGCAGCCGCCCGACCACCTACGGCATCGCCGCGCTTGCCCTGCTCGTGCTCGCGCTCCTCGCTCCGCAGATCGCTCGCGGCTGGCTCTCTGCGGTCATCCTGATCGGCCTCGTCGTGGCCGGCATCGAGGTCGTCCGGGACATCGTCCAGCGAGAAGCGCCGCAGCCCGACTAAGGAGGCACCGTGTCCGCGAGGCCGCAGCCGAAGCGCGACGTCCCGGCCGCCATCCCCGACATCGGACCGCCTCCTGCTCCGGGCATGCGCTGGATCCCGG
Organism: uncultured Actinomycetes bacterium; assembly: GCA_963736295.1. Taxonomy (GTDB): domain Bacteria; phylum Actinomycetota; class Thermoleophilia; order Gaiellales; family Gaiellaceae; genus GMQP-bins7. The sequence continues at coordinate 787,520 of CAVTOH010000004.1, read as the reverse complement.
CGGGCACGTTCTCGATGGGATCCGCGGACTTCTACCCGGAGGAGGGCCCGATCCACCGCGTCTCGGTCGACGGGCTCTGGATGGACGAGACCCCGGTCACGGCGTCGCAGTTCCGCCGGTTCGTCCGTGAGACGAAGTACGTGACGCTCGCCGAGCGGCCGCTCGACGCGGCGCTCTATCCCGACGCCGATCCCGAGCTGCTCGTGCCCGGCTCCCTCGTCTTTCGCAGGTCTACGGGCCCGGTCGACCTGAACGACCACCGCAACTGGTGGGAGTACGTCCCGGGCGCGTACTGGAAGCGGCCTGGTGGAAACGGGACGTCGGTCAACGGCCGCGACCAGCATCCGGTCGTGCACGTCGCCTACGAGGATGCGGAGGCATACGCGGCCTGGGCGGGGAAGGAGCTCCCGAGCGAGGCCGAGTGGGAGTACGCGGCACGCGGCGGCCTCGAGGGTGCGGCGTTCGCCTGGGGTGACGAGCACTTCCCGGAGGGCAGAGCGATGGCCAACACGTGGCAGGGCGAGTTCCCCTGGCAGAACTTCAAGCTCGACGGTTACGAAGGGACCTCGCCGGTCGGCAGCTTCCCGCCGAATGGATATGGCCTCCTCGACATGACCGGAAACGTCTGGGAGTGGACGTCCGACTGGTTTGTCTCTCGCCATTCGGACGAGGTGGAGAGCCCGTGCTGCGTGCCGCGCAACCCGCGCGTCTCGTCGCCTCAGGCCATACCCGGAGAAGCGCTCCCGCGTCGGGTGATCAAGGGTGGCTCACACCTGTGCGCGCCGAACTACTGCCTCCGCTACAGACCGGCTGCGCGACAGGGACAGGCCATCGACTCGTCGACGACGCACCTCGGCTTTCGGTGCATCGCGCGGCCTACCAGCGCCTGAGCGAGCGGCAGGCCCGACCGAACCCGATCAACCGAGGCGCCGTCTCAGGGCCCGCGCACGACGGTCACCTGCTCGCCGACTGCCCACTCCTTCACGAACTCCTCGCGCCCTTCTGCTCGGAGCGAGACACGAACCGTCCCCTCCGCTCGATCGATCGGGCGCACCACCTTGGCCTCAACCTCGCCCGAGCCGTCGCCGAGGTCGACCAGCACGACATCCCCCAGTTCGAGCCGCTGAACGTCGACCGCCATCGCCATGGCTACTGCCGGGCCATGGCGAGGCGGAGGCGTTCTTCGGGATCGATGAAGTGGTCGTGATCGTCGGTGCCGAGGTCGATCTGCACCCAGTTGATCTTCCCCGTGAACCGGCTGTCCCGGGCGGTGTAGTCGGGGCTGACGGTGGTACCGGTTTCCTGACCGATGTCGGTCGTCTCGTCGCCGGAGAAGATCATCGGTTGGGTGTTTTCCACTCGGCCCGTGCCGACCGCGTTCCCGTCGTAGTAGAGCGTGACGTCGCCTCCTTTGGCCAGCCCGCCACCGTCGTAGGCGAACTCCATACGCACCTGATGGGTGCCAGCAGGGATTGCGGTCTCGGCGGCGGTGGCGTACGAGTGGATGCCGAGCACGTTGTAGACGAACTTGGCCTTGCCATCCTGGAAGTAGACCGTCCAGCCGCCGAAGCGGCCGCCCTGCGCGATGATCACGCCGTTCACGCCGCCGTCGGGGACGTCGATCTCGGCCGTGACGGAGAACGACTTGTTCTTGATGCTGACGACGCTGTTCTCCGAGAGCCGTCCCATGCCGGCGAAGAACAGCTGCGAGTTGCCACGGATGAGCGTCGGCCGCCCGGCCATCGATGGCTCGAACCGCTCCGAGGTGCGGTCGTCCAGCGGCAGCACGTTGTACTTGACGGCCTCGATCAGCCAGAGCCGTTGCAGCTTTGCCAGCATCTCGGGGTTGTCGGCGGCGAGGTTGTGGGCCTGGCTGTAGTCGTTCGCGCCGTCGTAGAGCTCCCACACGTCGTCGTCGAACGCCGGCAGCCCGCCGCCCACCATGCACCCATGGCGTCTTGTGCTTGGTCACCGCGCTCCAGCCCTTGTGGTAGATGCCGCGGTTGGCGAACATCTCGAAGTACTGCAGTTCGTGACGCTCCGATGCGTCGGCGTCGTTGAAGCTGTAGAGCATGCTGGTGCCTTCCATCGGCGACTGCATGACGCCGTTCACCATCGTGGGCTCGGGAAGTCCTGCTGCCTCGAGGATCGTTGGCGCCACGTCGATGACATGGGAGAACTGGCTGCGCAGACCGCCCTTCTCCTCGATCCCGTTGGGCCAGTGCACGATCGTGCCGTTGCGGGTGCCGCCCCAGTGCGAGGCCACCTGCTTGGTCCACTGGAACGGCGTGTTCATTGCCCACGCCCAGCCGACCGCGTAGTGGTTGTACGAGCTCGGCGACCCGAGCTCGTCCATCTTGCTCAGCAGGAACTCGGGTGTCTCGAGCTCGGCCATCCCGTTGAAGTTGGCCATCTCGTTGAATGCGCCCTGCAGGGTGCCTTCGGCAGAGGCGCCGTTGTCGCCGATGATGTAGTAGACGATCGTGTCCTCGAGGATCCCGAGATCGTCCATGGCGTCGATCAAGACGGCCGACGTGGTAGTCGGTGTGCTCGAGGAACCCGGCGTATACCTCCATCTCGCGGGCGAGTACCGGCTTGAGCTCGTCGGCCATGTCGTCCAGGCCGGGATCACGTCGTGCCGGGCGGGAAGGTCGGCATCGGCTGGAATCACGCCGATCTCCTTCTGGCGGGCGAAGGTGCGTTCGCGCTGCGCATCCCAGCCGTCGTCGAACTGGCCCTTGTACTTGTCCGCCCACTCCTTCGGCACGTGATGCGGAGCGTGCGTCGCACCCGGCGCGAAGTAGATGAAGAACGGCTTGTCCGGCATCAGCGCCTTCTGCTGTCGGATCCAGCTCACACAGTGGTCCGCGAGATCCTCGGTGAGGTGGTAGCCCTCCTCCGACGTCGCCGGCGGCTCGACCGGTGTCGTGCCGTCGTACAGCGCCGGATCCCACTGGTTGTTCTCGCCGCCGATGAATCCGTAGAACTTCTCGAACCCGCCCCCGCCTGACGGCCACGCATCGAACGGCCCCATCGGCGACGACTGCCAGACCGGCACCTCGTGACACTTGCCGAACTGCGCCGTCGAGTAGCCGTTCAACTTCAGCGTCATCGGCAGAGGTGCCTTGGTGTTCGGACGCAAGGAGCTCTGGCCGGGAGCCGACGTTGCCGTCTCGGTGATGTTGCCCATCGCCACCGAATGGTGGTTGCGCCCGCACATCAGGGCCTGGCGCGTCGGCGCGCACAGCGCCGTCGTGTGAAACCGGTTGTAGCGCAGGCCGCCGGCGGCCAGCCGTTCGGCGTGTCGGTGTGTTGCACGGACCGCCGAACGCGCTCGAGGCGCCGAAGCCGACGTCGTCGACCAGCACGATGAGCACGTTCGGCGCCCCGTCCGGCGGCAGCAGCGGCTCGATCGGTGGAAACGAAGTCTCCGGGTCCTTGGCGTCATATGTCGTCAGACCCGGCGCAGGCCGGTCCGGGATGGGCAACATCGTGCGGGCATGTGGGTCGGGGCTCATCGCGTTCCTCCGTTATCTGGCAGGGGTGGTCTGGGCGGAGCTGTCCGCGGTGCCGTCGCGCCTTAGGGTCAGCTCCTCGTAGAGCGAGCTGTTGAGAACGGCTGCGGAGACGACGAGAAGCCCGAGCATGTACATGAAGAAGAGCAGCGTCGTCGTGGCGCCGAGACTGCCGTAGAGCGAGGTCGATTTCTCGAGCTTCGGCACGAGGAAGTGTCCGATCGCCTCATGAAGCACCTGAAATCCGATCGCGACGAGGAGCGCTCCCGGTACGAGCGCTCTCCAGGGAGCGTCGCGATGCGGAAGATGCAGAGATGCCCAAAGCCAAAGCGCGGCGAGGGGCGCGAAGGTGAGTACGGGCGCGAAGATGCCCGGCCAGTCCCCGCGAACCCACCAGGTGAGTGCGATGGCGGCCATGAACGCACACATGACTCCCGTGAAGGCGAGCGAGGCCTGGAGCGGCTTGGGCCGTGGGGGAATCTCGTCCCAGACGAGCGCATGAATGAGCTGGATCGCCTTCGCGCCCGTGAAGCCCGCCCAGAGCAGAAGCGGGACGCCGACCGCGAAGAGCCACCACGACTCGGAGTCCGCGGAACGTGCGGCATCGCCGATCGCGTTCGAGATCGCCCCCGGAATACCACCGCCCTCGACTGCCTCCTCCGTGCTTTCCGCATTCGAAAGCCCGAGCGCGCCTCCGACGAGAAGCCCGAAGGGCAGCAGCCACAGGAACAGTCGATAGGCGAAGCCCCCGGCGAGAACGCTCGACGCGATGCGCTTGTTGAGCTCCACGGCACGGAGCGGGACCGCGACCGCCACATGTCGCTCGCTCGGACGTCCTACTCCTGCAGCCGCCACGGTGGAGCCGATCCCCGCGGGATCGTCGATCGCAACGTCAGGAGCCTCGTCAGCACCCTCCACCGGCCCGGCTCGACGACTCTCGGCTTTGCTCATCGTTTTCAGCGACTGTCCTATTGCCCTGACGGTTCGGATCCGGCGATGCCGTCCGAGGGCGCGGTATCCGCATGCACGTCGGTCGAAGCGGCTGCCTCTGCCTTGCGCTTCTTGCTGCGCGCGACGTAGAAGACCAGCGCCAACGCGCCTGCCGTGATCAACGAGGAGATGAGGAGCGACGCGAGCGGATAACCGGAGAGGGTGGTCGCAACGTAGTAGGCCAACCCGCACGTATAGACCGACCAGAGGATCCCGCTCACGACGGACCAGCCCAGGAAGCGGCGGTAGGCGATGTCGGATAGCCCCATGGATGCGTTGACGACGAAGCGCATCCCGGGGACGTAGCGGCCCGCGACGATCAGGAGGCCAGGAGACCGGTTCATTGCGTCCCAAGCGACGCGGACCTTGTCGTCCTCCAGCGCCTTGTCGAGATGGGGTTGCATCTTGGCGGAGCACAGGCGGGCGATCCAGAACAACGACGTGTCGCCGACGATCGCGCCGACCGCACCGGCCACCATGATCATTCCGAGTTCGAGCTCTCCCGCTGCGGCAAGCGTTGACGCTGCGCTCAGCGTCGTCTCGCCGGGGAAGATCGGGATGACGGCATCGAACCAGATGAACAGGAATGTGATGACGTAGGCCCACTGCTCCGGCACGTCGGCGAGCCACTTGGAGATGTCGCCGTCTTCGATGAACTGGCCCGCGATGATCACGACCAGGAGGACGACCAATCCACCGACGATCAGAGTGCCGTGGCGCTTCCAGAACGGCTCTTTCTTTTCGACGACTGCCATGAGCGTGCTCCCTTTCGTCGCTGCCCCGGGTTCGCTTCACCGCGAACGCAGGGGAAGTCTGGGTCGGGATACGCCGCCGTTCCTCATACCGATGGGATGAAGTTCGGGGTACGTCGGGTCGGGCGGCACCGGCGCCGCGCGACGTCTGGATCTATACGGCCCGCGTCTCCTGGGTTCGCGGGACGACCCTGTTGCGGACACCGAAAGCTGGAAGCGACAAGCTGAGAACTGGCCTGGTCAGGTGCTATGCGAAGAGCGCGTGAGCGCGGCTTCGATTCGCTCGAGCCGCAGGTCGAGCTGACGAAAGTGCTCCGCCGTAAGTGCTTCCGTGTCCGAGTGATCCTGCTCGAGGCGCGAGCGCGACACGAACGTGCTCGTGATCGCTGCCGTGATGATGGTCAGGAAGCCGATGCCGAAGAACATCACGAGCACGGCAATGAACCGCCCGGCGATCGTCGTCGGAACGTTGTCGCCGTATCCGACCGTCGTGGTCGTTTGGACGCCCCACCAGAGACCTTCTCCGATCGAGGGGTAGTGGTCGTGGTCGACCACCGTCATCAGGAAGCCTGCCACGAGCGTGATGACAATCGTCGCTGTGGCGATCACCACGGCGGCCCCGCGTGGTGTCGTGGCACGGTCGATCCAAACTTCGAGCCGTCGTTCGAACCTCGTCTCTTCCGCCATTTCGGTCTCCCTCCTCAGTCGAGCATCTTCTTCATCGCCGGCTGTGCCTGTTCGGCCACCACCGTAAAGAAGCCTCTCGACCGTAGGCGGCCGATGAGATTCCCGGCGATCACGGTGAACGGCACGGCGAGCAGTAGGCCGACGATTCCGAACAGGAAGCCGCCGAGCGCCGTGACGATGATCACGAGTAGCGGATGGATGTCGAGCGTGCGGCCCATGACCTTGGGCTCCACGAAGTTCTCCAGCAACAGATTCGAGGCGAGGACGATCAGGAGCATCGCCGCGGCCAAGGGGAGGCCGCCTTCGCCATAGGCGACGATCACCGCGAGCCCGCCGCCGAGGAAGGCGCCGATGTACGGGATGTAGCCGCCGATGAAGTTCACGACGACGATCGTGAAGACGAGCGGAAGTCCCATCAGGAAACTGGCGATGCCGACGACCGTCGCCACGATGGCGGACATCGCCGAGCGGCCGCGCGCGTAACTGCGAAGGATCTGGCACGCGTCGGTGATGAAGCTGTCGACCTCGTCCCTGATCGACGGAGCGATCTGCTTGACGACGGAGCGCCGTAGACTCGTGCCGTCCTTGAGCAGGTAGTACATGATCATTGCGCCGAGAATCAAGGCACTCGCCAGGCCGATCAGTGCGTCGACGCCGGACACGACCTTCGTGACGAAGCCCTCCGCGACCGCGGGAGACGTCTCCTCCGCCGCCGCCTTGGCGTCCTCGAGCGCTTCCTCGTCGACGGCGAGCTCGTCGACCGCTTTCTCGATCGCTGCATCGACCGAGTCACCGATCCCGTCGGTCTGCTGGATCACGCCGCGTACGGTTGCCACCATGACCAGGGCCATCAAGGCGAGCAGGCCGAGGACGATCAGGCCGGCGCCGAGAGTGGACTTGAGCCCGCGGCGCTCGAGTTTTCCGACTAGGGGCTTGAAGATCACGGCGAGAACCGCCGCGAAAAGGAGGGGGAGCACGATCTCGCTCACTGCTCCGAATGCGACGACCACGATTACCAGCGCCGCCACGAATCCCACGAAGCTCCAGGACCAGACTCCAAGTCTGGGTACGGCGTTCATGGCTCTACGCCCCGAACTCGCTGCCGGTCACGGCCCGAGCGTGGCCGGTCTGCGACCGTCGGACATCATCCAGACCGGGTGATTCAGCCCGTCTCGCGGCTCGGGCCGCCACAAACACTCGATCTGACCAGATTCATCCGATCGGGATGACGCGATCGGAACTCCTGGGGCATACGTTGCTCGTGACCCGCCCGGAAGGCGCGGGAACGATTCGCACCAAGGAGGTGCTGGGGATGAGCACGACCGCGGACATGCTGGCTTCGATCACGACGCCCGACAAGGTGGAGACCACTAGGCTCGGGACGCTCGAGTTCAACGACGGCGCGCCGACGCGGGAAACGGCCGAGCGGATCTACGACCATCTCGACTTCGTCCACGGGGTCGAGGCGTTCCTGGATGCGCTGCCGGGCGCATCACTCGCTGCCATCCGTCGCGGGTTCGCCTCGATAGGAGCGGAGGACAACGACTTCGTGTTCTTCCCGGAGCTGATGGGTTCAGCGTCTGTGTTCCTGACCGCGAACTGCGACACGGTCTACTTCTGGGGCTTCCTCGACCTGTCCGACGGACCGATGGTGATCGACGTGCCGTCGATCGAGGCGCCGTCGGGGGTCCTGGGGACCATCGACGACATGTGGTTCCGGTGGGTCACGGACTTCGGCCTGCCCGGCCCGGACCGCGGCCAGGGCGGTCGCTATCTCATGGTGGGGCCAGGCTACGACGGGCCGCTGCCCGACAGCGGCTTCCACGTCTCGCATGTTCGCACGACGCGCGCGACCGTGATCGGCCGGGCGTTCATGATCGACAACGATCCCACGGTCCCCGTCGAAGCGATCCGGACCAGCTTCCGTGTCTCACCCTACGTTCCGGGGGCACAAGGGACCGCGGTCGGCACGTTCCTCGCCGGCGAAGCGCCCCTGCGGGCGGTCGCTCCGGTGCCGGAGACGCGTTTCGTCGACGCTACGGACAGGTCGTTCAACACCGTGTACCCGAACGACTTCGGGTTCTGGGAGCTGGTGCACGAGCTGGTGCAGCAGGAGCCGCCGGGCGCGAGCGATCCCGGATCTTCTCGGCCTGCTTGGCCTCCGTCGGCATCGTCCACGGCAAGCCGTTCGAGCCCGACGCGCGAATGCGCAAGATCCTCGAAGAGGCGGTCGAGGTCGGCAACGCCACCGCCCGTACCGTTCTCTTCGCCGGACGACCCGAGGAGGGCTTCGCCTTCTACCCGGGCTCGGCGTGGGAAAGCGCGCTCTTCATCGGTGGCTACGAGTTCCTCGATCCGCCGCCGCAGATCACCGCGGACGGCGTGGTCGCGGCCGCGAGCGACGGTGCCCGCAAGCTCGATTCCCGCACCAACTTCTTCTACATGGCCACCGGGATCACACCGGCGATGTGCATGCGCCTCACCGGCATCGGCTCGCAGTACATCTACGCGATGCGCGACAGCCAAGGCGAGTACCTCGACGGCGCCCGCGACTACCGGCTCACGCTTCCGGCCGATGTTCCCGAGAGCCGCTTTTGGTCGGTGATCCTCTACGACCGCCAGACACGCTCCATGCTGCAGACGGATCAACACCTGCCTCGCCTCGGCAGTCAGTCCGGGACGGTCGAGACGAACCCCGACGGCTCGACCGACATCTACTTCGGGCCCGCAGCGCCCAGCGGCAAGGAGTCCAACTGGCTCCAGACCACTCCCGGCAAGGGCTGGTGGACGATTCTGAGGCTCTACAACCCGCTCCAGCCGTTCTTCGACAAGACGTGGCGGCCGAGCGAGATCGAGCCTGTCAGCTAGTCGCCGACCTGGACATGAGGAGGGCACGTCAGTGACCATTGTGGAACATCCAAACGCCACGATCGCAGCCAGCGTAGAAGTGCCACGTATCGGCACGTTGCAGTACGAGTTGGGCTTCCCGACCCCGGAAACGTCGCAGAAGCTGTTCGACGAGATGGACTTCCAGCGCGCGGTGCAGGCCTATCTGTGGGGCTATCCCGCCGTGTCGTTTGAGTCCATTCGGCTCACGGCCAAGCAGGAGTTGGACATCGACTTCAACGACATGGGCATTGCGGACAACTTTGTCGACCCCACGTCCGTCTGGCTCACGGCGAACGACACGACGATCTATGCCTTCGTCAACATCGACGTCGCCCAGGGGCCGGTCGTGATCGAGATCCCACCCGGAGCCATCGTCGGCCTACTGGACGACTTCTGGCAGCGCTCGCTCTCCGACGTCGGCCTGCCCGGGCCCGACGCGGGCAAAGGTGGCAAGTTCCTCCTGTTGCCACCGGGCTACGACGGCGAAGCTCCATCCGGACTACTACGAGCTTCGGGCAACCATGCACAACCATAACCTCCTGGTGCGCGGCATCATCGTCGACAACGACGTTCCCGACGCCGTAGCACGCATTCGGAACGTCAAGGTTTACGCGTGGAGCGAGCGCGAAGACCCCAAGCCCAACAAGTTCGTCTCGATCTCGGGTGCGCTGATCGACACGACTCCGCCGGGAGGCCTGGAGTACTGGGCGCGGCTCGCCACGGTCATCGACAACAACCCCGTTCAAGAGCACGACCGCTTCTTCATGGCGATGCTCAAGCCGCTGGGCATCGAGAAGGGCAAGCCGTTCCAGCCTGACGCACGGCAGACGGCCATCCTCGAGGAGGCCGCGGAACTCGGCGATGCGATGGCACGCAATGTGATGTACGAAGGCTCCCAGCGCGAAACGGGCGTCACAGCGTTTCCGGGCACTCATTGGGACTGGGTGTTCTACGTGAAGCCGAGCCAGGAGACGGAGCACTACAGCCAGCTAGACGAGCGGCTGATGTACACCTACGGCGCGATCTACTTGTCGCCCGCCCTCGGCGTGATGAAACCCGGTCCCGGGGGGAACTACATTCAAACCTTTAGGGACAAGAATGGCGATCACTTCGACGGCGGCAGGTCCTACCGCCTCCATTTGCCTGCGAACCCTCCGGCGGCGGCCTTTTGGTCCCTCACGGCATACGACAGCGCAACGCGCTCGATGGTCCAGAACGCGACGAACGACGCCGCCCACGCGTCCTACGATGAGCTCGAGACGAACGCCGATGGTTCGTTCGAGATGTACTTCGGGCCCGTTGCCCCGCCAGGCCACGAGAGCAACTGGATCGAGACGGTTCCCGGGCAGGGGCTTCTACATGATGTTCCGCCTCTACAGCCCCACCGAACCGCTGTTCGACGGCACGTGGGCGCTGCCAGACGTCGAGCCGGTGTGACTCTCATCGGCGACCCAGCAAGGAGGCGGGGAACGCCGGATCGAGGGAATTGCACAGCCGCACTCCCTCGATCCGGTTCGGACTCAGCCCGTCAGAGCGCAGGATCTCTGACGGTTTCCTTGTAGCCCTTCCACTGCACCACCAGCGCATACAGCACGACGAAGTTGAGCGTGACGATCAGGAGGTTCCAGAGGGGATACGCCTGGGGGTAGTTCGCCAGGAATGCAACCTGCTGGAACGCGTTGACGGCCACGCCGATGATGGCGAGCCAGCGTGCCCAGCTTTGCCCGGCGAGCAAGCCGAGCCCGGCAAGGACGAGCAGGCCGCCCCAGAGGAGCGTGATCCAGCCCCAGGCGGTCACGTCGAAGATCGCGAGGCCCTTGGGCGTCGCCACGACGTACTCGTCCTCGAGGATCGCGACAAACCCCTGGAGGATGTCCATCCCTCCGACGATGATGATCACGATCGCGGCGAAGAAGATCCACCCGCTCCACGCATCTTGTGATGCCATAGCGATTGCTCCTTTCGAACAGGACGACGGTGTATGAGACGCTAACCCATGCTCAGGCTGGAGGGCACGCTGGTGCGTCAGGGACGGTGGAACATCGTCCGATGTGGGTGAATCGCGCGCTCTCCGGCACCAGCCGTGGATTCATCCAGATCGGATGATGCGGCGCAAGTGATCGGCGACGAGGATCGGCGTCGATGAGCGAGATCGCCGTCCAGCCCTCGGCCGTGCACCCGTTCCACGAGCCGTCGCGCGGCAAGCGCCTGATGAAGGTGGGCGCGTGGCTCGTCGGCATCGCGCTCCTCGTCGTCGTCCTGAACCTGCTCGGGATCGACGTGATCGGCTGGCTGTCGGACCTCTGGGACGAGATCAAGGACGTGCCAGCCGGCTACATGGTCGCGGGGCTGGCCCTTCCAGACCGGCGCGACGTTCTTCGCCGGGCTCTCGTACTACGGCATCCTGCGCGCGGCGTATCCGGGGCAGGTCGAGCTCTGGCCGATCGTGACCGCCTACGCGGTGGGCGTGGCCATGAACAACTTCCTGCCCGCGAACCTCGGCACGTTCGCGACGCTGGTCATGTTCACCGCCATCATCCCGGCCTGCACGTTTCCCGGCGCGCTCGCCGCCTACCTCGTCCAGAAGATCTTCTTCACGATCGCCGGCACGTTCGTCTACGTCTACCTCTTCCTGTCCGTGCCCGGCTCCTTCGACGAGAGCCTGGGCAACATCTCCGAAGATCCTCTGAGGGCGGTCCTGATCGCGGCGGGAGCCGTCTTCCTGGTCGTGATCCTCGCCCGCGTCTTCTGGACGCAGCTGAAGAAGCTCTGGGAGAAGGCGAAGCAGGGTGGCGTGATCCTCTCGCGCCCGAAGGAGTACCTGAAGCATGCGTTTCTCCCCTCGTTTCTCTCCTGGCTGTGCAAGCTCGGCGTGATCGCTGTCTTCCTGGCGGCGTTCACGATCCCCGTCACGTTCGAGTCGGTGATGTGGGTGACCGGATCGGGCTCGCTCGCCAACGTCGTCTCGGTCACACCTGGCGCCGTCGGCATCACGCAGGCGACGAACGCGCTCGCACTCGACGCGTGCTGCGACGTCGCGAAGAGCACCGCGGTCGACTACTCGACCGCACAGCAGCTGATCACCACCGCGTGGAACATCCTCGTCGCGATCGTGCTCGTCGTCTCGGTCTTCGGCTGGAAGGGCGGCAAGCAGCTCGTCACCCAGTCCTACGCCGACGCGAAGGTGAAGGTGGCCGAGCAGAAGGCCGAGCACGCCGAGAAGAAGGCGGAGAAGAAAGCGGAGCGCGACGAATCCGGGCGAGGCGGCCTGTTCCACCGCCGCCACGACGGTGAAACCACGGAGAATGGTTCCTCGTCAGCGATCGAGAGAGGAGAACATGACGACTAGCGACCCCGAGCGGACGTACGGCCAAACCTGGCAACCCGAGCGCCCGCAGTTGAAGCTGTTCCCGCTCCTCGTCTCGTGGTTCGCGACCGGCGTCGCGCTGATGGTGGCCTCGTGGCTGCTCCCGGGTGTCGACATCGGGAGCTTCTGGGGTGCGCTCGTCGTCGCGGCGATCGTGGCGGCGCTGAACGCGATCATCCCGCCGGTACTCGCCGCCCTGCGGTTGCCGCTCACGCTCGTCTTCGGCTTCCTGCTCGTCCTCATCGCGGATGCCCTGATGCTCCTGATCGCTGCCGAGCTGGACATCACCGACGGCACGTTCACGGTCGACAACTTCGGCTGGGCTCTCCTCGCCGCGCTCATCGTGGCTGCGGTGAGCGTCGTGCTCGCGGTTCTCCTCGGCTCGGACGACATGGGGTCGATCCGCACCGCGCAACGGATCGCCAAGCGCCTGGGCATCATCGCCAGCACGGACGTTCCAGGGATCGTCTACCTCGAGATCGACGGGCTCGCGCTGCCAGTCCTACGCCGGGCAATGCGCGACGGCAATGCCCCGAACATGGCGCGCTGGGCGCGCGACACGCACAGCCTCGTCGAGTGGGAGACCGATCTCTCCTCGCAGACGGGTGCCAGTCAGGCGGGGATCCTGCTGGGATCGAACGAGGACATCTCGGCCTTCCGCTGGGTGGAGAAGGAGACGGCGACGATGATGACGTGCTCCGCACCGCCGGATTGCGCTGAGATCGAGCGACGGCGTGGGACAGGCATCGGCCTCCTCGTCGACGGTGGCGCCAGCCGCGGCAATCTCCTCTCCGGCGAGGCAGACGACGTGATCCTCACGGTCAGCCGCATGGAGGCGGAGAAGAAGTCCAACCCCGGCTATCGCGCGTTCTTCGCGAACGGCGACAACGCGACGCGCACGCTCGTCCTCTTCGGCTGGGAGGTCATCCTCGAGTGGACGGCGGCGCTGCGCGCTAGACGACGCGATGTGCAGCCGCGCGGCCACCGCGGCGGCATCTACCCGTTGATGAGAGGAGCGCTCTGCGTCTTCGTGCGCGACCTGATCGTGTCGGGCGTGCTCACCGACATCATGCGAGGGCGACCCGCGGTCTACGCGACGTTCTCGAGCTACGACGAGGTGGCGCACCACTCGGGCCTCGAGCGGGCCGACACGCTCGAAGCTCTACGCAAGCTCGACGACCACTTCGGGCAAATCGAGCGCGCCTGCCGCTATGCGCCACGGCCGTACGAGATCGTGGTCCTCTCCGACCACGGGCAGACGCAGGGAGCGACCTTCAAGCAGCGGAACGGCTACGGCCTCGACGAGCTGGTCGTGCGCTCGCTCGCACACGGTGAGCGCGACGTCCAAGGTATCGGCGGCGGAGACGAGCAGAACGCCATGGTCGGCCTTGCCTTCAGCGAGGCGACGGGGAAGGAGCAGAAGAAGGAGAAGCGGTCAAAGAACGACGTCTCCGACCGCGATGTCGTCGTGATGGGCTCAGGCAACCTCGGCCTCATCTACCTGATGGAGGAGCGCCGGCGGCTGACCCTCGAGGAGATCGAGGAGCGGCACCCCGAGCTCCTGCCGGCTCTTCGTTCGCATCCCCACGTCGGGTGGCTGCTCGTCCGCTCCTCCGAGCATGGCGCGCTCGCGCTCGGCGCCAACGGCATCCACTACCTCGCCGAAGGCCGCGTCGAGGGCGAGGATCCGCTCGCGCCCTTCTCGCCCACTGCGCCGCAGCACCTCTTGCGCACCGACGGCTTCGAGCACGTCGCCGACATCATGGTCGGGAGCTTCTACGACCCCGACCTCGACGAGGGCTGCGCCTTCGAGGAGCTGATCTCCTTCCACGGCGGGATCGGAGGCTTCCAGACTCGTCCGTTCATCCTCCACCCGACGGAGCTCGAGGTGCCGGAGGGGCCGATCATCGGCGCCGCGAGCGTGCACGGCATCCTCGCGGGCTGGAGGCAGGAGCTCAAGGCCCGCTCCAACGGGGGCTGACTCCCGATCCATTAAGCGCCGACCGGCGTACAGTCGAAGGTGAGAGGGCCTCGGGATCGGGAGGGTGAGTTTGCAGCTCTTGCGCAGTTCCCCGCAACACGATCGGGCGACACCCCGATTTCGGCAGCGCTTGGCGGGCGCACCGTGTCTCGATGATGCCCTGACATGAGACGCCTGGCCGCACTCCTGTCCTGCTCTGTCGCGTCGCTTCTCGTCGTCAGCGCAACTCCGGGAGCGGCGTCGGTCGCAGCCGACGGTGTCGTCCAATGGCGCTTCCAGGTCAGCGGCCAATACATCCTGCAACCCCCGGCTGTCGGTCCTGACGGCGGCGTCGTCGCCGTGAGCTCGATCGGCAACGTGTACTCGCTGACCGCCGCCGGCGCTCTCCGCTGGGTCGTCCCGTCAGCGGGTGTCAGCGGAGGTCCGTCGATCGGGGCGGACGGGACCGTCTACGTCGCCTCGATCGGCACCGTCACCGCTATCGCCCCGAACGGCTCGATCAGGTGGAGCTTCACCGAGCCCTCCAGGCGGCCAGGGCGTGATCGCAGGACCGACCGTCGGCCCCGACGGGAACATCTACGTGATCACCGACTTCTCCGGCCTGGGTGCCTTCGCGCTCTCGCCGGCCGGGCAGCTCGTCTGGAGCAACCCTGGCAACCCGCGGTTCGCCGAGAACGGTCAGCTCGGCGCGCAGATCGTGTTCGGCTCGGGCCGTCTCTTCGCGGCCTTCGACGAGCGCAGCGTTGCCCTGAGCACGATGTTCGGCCTCTCGTTGGGAGGAGCCCAGTTGTGGGCGAGAGCACTTGGCGGCGCTGACGACCAGTTCATGCAGCAGCAGCGACAGCCGGCGACCGGAACGGACGGCAGCCTCTACCTGACCGGGTTCGGCGGCGCGAACGGCTGGAGCCTGAACCGCGTCGACCCGGCCAACGGCAACGTGCTCTGGAACTACTCCCCGTTCCCGTCGAACGGGATGTCGGCTCCCAGCGTGGGACCGGATGGGTCGGTGTACTTCTCGAGGAGCCTGGGCTACCTCGAGTCGGTGACTCCCGCCGGCCAGTCGCGCTGGGTGTTCTCCGACGGCTCGATCATCGACCATCCCGCGGTGAGCCCCGACGGTAGCGTCGTCGTCGCAGGCGTCCGCCCGAACTTCGGTCAGCCCGGATCGGTCCGCGCGTGGAATGCCGCGACGGGCACGGTCGTCTGGCAGATCGACCTGCCCGACGAGAACGGCGGCAACCAGATCCTGTACACGCAGCCTCGCTTCTCGGCGGACAGCAAGACCGCCTACTTCGGTACCGCGGTCCTCGGGGGTGGCGGCGAGTTCTCGTTCCTGTACGCGGTGAGGCAAGGCACGAGCTCTCCGCCGCCGCCTCCGCCGCCGCCTCCGCCGCCGACGACCCAGTGCGCAGTGCCCGGCGTCATCGGCATGCCGCTCGCAGCTGCCCGGACGCAGATCCTCGACGCAGGCTGCTCGGTCGGAACCGTGAGGCGCATTCGCGACAGGCAGCACATCGGGATCGTGGTCGCGCAGAGCCCGGCATCAGGCACGACACTGCCGCGAGGCGGTCGCGTGAACCTCACGGTCGGCCGCAGGTAGCCCTCCTCCGAGCCGGGTTTCCACAATATCGGAGGACGCGGTACCGTAATCGGGCATGAAGAAGAGCGGATCGCAGACAAACAAGTCGCCTTCTCAGCTGATAGACGCGAGAATCGAGGAGCTGGACGACTGGCGGGGCAAGATGCTCGGCCGGCTTCGTGCCCTGGTCAAGGAAGCCGATCCGGAAGTCGTCGAGGAGTGGAAGTGGCGAGGGGTTCCGGTCTGGTCGCACGACGGAATGATCTGCACGGGCGAGACGTACAAGAGCGTCGTGAAGATGACCTTCGCCAAAGGGGCGTCTCTGGAGGATCCTTCGGGCCTCTTCAACTCCAGTCTTGAGGGGAACACGAGGCGTGCGATCGACTTCCACGAGGGCGAGGAGATAGACGAGGAGGCGTTGAAGACGCTCGTCCGCGCCGCCGTGGATCTGAACAGGTCTAGAGCCCGAAGCTAGATCCCGCCGCGCGCTCTTGGCCCCGGCCCGCAGGGTTCCAGTGGGCGCACCTGGGATCGAACCAGGGACCTCTCGCGTGTGAAGCGAGCGCTCTCCCGCTGAGCTATGCGCCCGGGAGGGTGCCGGAAAAGAGCGTAACCGTAGCGCGAGCCGTTGGTACGGTCTTTCGCATGCCCGGGACGCTGACGCCGCCACGAGAGCGTGCGAGGCGTGGTGGCGGCACCGGGCTCGGGAAGCCCTGGCGCGTGATCGTCCTGAACGACGACCACAACACGTTCCAGGGCGTGGCCTTCGCGCTCTCGAGCGTTCTTCCCGGGGTTACGTACGACGGCGGGATGCAGCTCGCGAACCGGATCGACTCGACCGGTCAGGCCGTCGTGTGGTCGGGGCACCGAGAGCAGGCCGAGCTCTACTGGAGCCAGCTCCAGGGCTTCGGGCTGACCATGGCGCCACTCGAGCAGTAGCGAGATCTCCGGCACAGGCACCGTGGTAGCGTCACGCGCGTGGTCCTGGCGCTGACCGGGTACGAGACCGCGCTCCTCGTCGTCGCGGCCATCTTCATCACGTTCGCGCTCGTCGTCGCGCTCCTCGTGCCTCGCTCCAGGCCGCAGTTCCCTGCGAACCGGCTCGGCGTCTTCATCGGCGTGTGCGCTCTGCTCTTCGCCGCGCAGCTGACGGCTGTGCTCGCCCTCGCCGAGGTCGGCGAGGCAGACGAGCCCGTGCACGAGGGTGCTCCATCCGAGCCGGAGCCGACAGAGCCCCCGCCGACGGAGCCCCCGCCGCCCGAGACGACCGAGACCGACACGACGGAGACGGACACGGCCGAGACCGATACCACGGAGACGGACGACGACCGGAGACGACCGAGACGGAGACGACCGGGACGACCGAGGGCGAGGGAGATGCCGTCGCCGGGAAGGCGATCTTCGTCGCCAACTGCGCCAGCTGCCACACGCTCGCCGATGCAGGCACCTCGGGGATGATCGGCCCGAATCTCGACGACGCGTCGCCGTCGTTCGACAAGGTCGTCGAGCGCGTGACGAACGGGCAAGGCGCGATGCCGTCCTTCGCCGACACGTTGAGCGAGCAGCAGATCGCCGACGTTGCCGCCTACGTCTCCTCGGCCACCGATAACTGAGTCCGCGGGCGGGCACTGGGCCGCTGGCGACACGAGTCGCGGTTACCCTGTTGCCTCCTGGAGAGGTGTCCGAGTGGCCTAAGGAGCGCGACTGGAAATCGCGTACGTGCTGAAAGGTGCGTCGCGGGTTCAAATCCCGCCCTCTCCGCTGGCGGTCGTAGCGGGGTCAGGTCACCGGACCTGACCCTTGAGTCGTGAGGAGGCTGGATGAGCGGGATCAAGCGGGTCGTCGTTCTCGGAGCCGGCTCTAGCGGCGAGCACTTCGTCGGGGCGCTGCGACGCCTCGATGGCGACGCGGAGATCGTGATCGTCGAGCACGGGCTGGCGGGCGGGGAGTGCTCGTACTACGCGTGCCTTCCCACGAAGACGCTGCTTCGCCCCGTAGAAGTGTTGGCTGCCGCCCGCCACGCGCCGGGCGCTGCGGAGGCCGTCACGGGCGAAATCGACGTCGAGCGAGTTTTCTCGTGGCGCGACCAGGTGACCGACGGACGCGACGACTCCTGGCACACGGGCTGGCTCGCGGAGCAACGCGCCGAGCTCGTCCGCGGCGAAGCGTGCGTGGTGCGCCCCGGGGTGGTCGCCGTCGGCGAGCGGGAGCTGGAGTACGACGCCCTCGTCGTCGCGACAGGATCGTCACCGGCCGTGCCGCCTGTCGACGGGCTCGAGGACGCCGGCTACTGGACGAGCCGGGATGCTGTGTGGGCGGACGAGGTCCCCGAGAGCCTCGCGGTGCTGGGCGGCGGCCCCGTCGGCGTCGAGCTCGGGCAGTTCTTCCACCGCCTTGGCGCCCGCGTGGCCATCGTCCAGGGCAGCGAGAGCCTCCTCGCCAGCGTCGATCCCGAGGCGGGAGAGCTCCTGGCGCGCCACTTCGAAGACGAGGGAATCGTCCTCCACCTGGGGGCGCGAGCCGAGCGGGTCGAGCGTACGGAGTCGGGTCGTCGGCTCCGACTCGACACGGGTGAGGAGCTCGAGGTCGCGCAGATCCTCGTCGCGACGGGGCGTACGCCGAACGTGGCAGGCCTCGGGCTCGAGGCGCTCGAGCTCGATATCGGCGAACGCGGCATTCGCGTCGACGGGCGGATGCGGGCCGGCGAACGAGTGTGGGCGATCGGCGATGTCGCCGGTGAAGGGCTCCTGACGCACCTGGGCAAGTACCAGGCTCGGGTCGCTGCCGCGGACATCGTCGGTCGAGCTGCCGTAGCCGACTACCGCGCGATTCCCGCCGCAGTCTTCACCGATCCACAGGTCGGTAGCGTGGGGCGGACGACGGGGGACGACCTCGTGACGACCAGCTACAAGATCGAAGGGGGCCGCCTCTCGACATATGAAAGCCCGAAACGGTCCGGCCTCGTGAAGCTCGCTGCAGATCCGGCGAGGCATGTCCTCGTCGGTGCGGTGACGGTCGGTCCGGAGGCGGGGGAGTGGCTCGGGCAGCTGACGCTCGCCGTGCGGGCAGAGGTGCCGCTCGAAATCCTGCTCGACACCGTCCAGCCGTACCCGACCTTCTCGGAAGCGATCTTCAACGCTCTCCGCGATCTCGAGCTCGAGATCGCAGCGTGACGATGGGACGTCTCGGAGCGATCGCGGCGTCCGCGGCCGCACTCGCGCTTGCCGTCGGGTTCACGGCGACACGTGACGCTCCGGCTGTCGCTCCGCAGCCGACCGCAGCACCGAAGGTGGAGACGGGCAAGTGCCCGGACGAGGCGCGCGCGATCGAGAAGCGCGCACGCTGCGGGTACGTCAGGTTGCCGCTCGATCGCGAAGAGCCTGCCGGGCCGAAGATCGGCATCTACTTCGAGCTCTATCCGCACCGTGAGCGCGGCAAGCCGACCCTCTCGACCGTGCTGTCCATCGAAGGCGGACCGGGATACCCCACGGCTGCGGACCGCGACGCCAGAGCCGAGCTCTGGTATCCGGTCGCCGGGCAGCGCGATCTCCTGCTGGTCGACCTCCGAGGGACGGGAGAGAGCGACGCACTCGGCTGCAAGGCTTTCTCCCGGACGACCGTCGGCTACGCGGAACGCGCCGGGCGTTGCGCCCGTCAGATCGGCCCCTCGCGCGACCTCTACTCCACGTCTCAGGCGGTCCAGGATATGGAGACCGTCCTGATCGCCCTCGACGCGGGCGAGGTCGACCTCTACGGCGACTCGTATGGCTCGTATGCCGCCCAGGCATTCGCGTTGCGCTATCCCGAGCGAGTCAGGTCGATCACGTTGGACGGCACCTACCCGCTCCCGGGCTCGGACCCGGCCGCGGCCGATCTCGCCGAGGCAGGCCGGCTCGGTCTCGAGATGACGTGCGAACGCAGCCCAACGTGCCCGGCGGAGGCCCGGCCGGATCCGGTGGCCCTGACGTCCCGCTTCGCCGAGCGCGTGCGCGCGAAGTCGTACGACGGCTTCGCCCCCGACGGCGACGGAACCCGCACGCGGGTCCACCTCGACGCGGACGCCTTCGTGCAGATCTTCGCCGCGGGCTACTACTTCCCCGGGCTCTGGCGCGACCTCCCTGCCGCGATCCTCGCGGCGGAGAGCGGAGATCTCGCGCCGATCATGCGGCTCGGCGCCGAGACCGTCACGATCGACGCCGGCGGCGAGGATCCTCCGTCGTCCTCCGAGGCGCTCTATCTCTCCGTCATCTGCCACGACTATCCCGAGCTCTGGGACCCCGAGACCGCGATCGAGGATCGGCCGGCCGAGGTCGACGAGCGCCTGGCCGCCTACCCCGACGGGACGTTCGAGCCGTTCACAGGAGCCGAATGGACGGGTACCGACTACGAGGGCTGGCTCGCCTGCCTCAAATGGCCTTCACCGGCGCGCGACGATCCACCCGATCCCCCGGGTGCCGACTACCCCGACGTCCCGACGCTCGTGCTGAACGGCGACCTGGACACGATCACCGCGTCGTCCGGAGCGCGCGAGGTCGCAAGCCGCTTCCCGAACAGCACGTTCGTCGAGGTCCTGAACTCCATCCACGTGACCGCAATCTCCGACAAGGACGACTGCGCTTCGCGGATCTACGTCCGCTTCGTGGCCACGCTGGATCCGGGGGACACGAGCTGCGCGCAGCGCATCCCGGAGCAGCACGTCGTGCCGAACTTCCCGATGCGACTGTCGGATGTCACGGCGGCCGAGTCGGAGAGCGGCGACGTCTCGACGCCGAACGACCGAAGGCTCGCGGCCGCCGCGGCGGCGACGATCGCCGACGTCGTGGCGCGGTGGTGGGTCAACTACGACGCGATGAGCGTGGGGCTTCGCGGAGGTACGTGGTCGTATGAAGGCGACGATCCGGTCGTCTTCGACCTCGACAGGACGGAGTTCGTACCAGGGGTCGAGGTGAGCGGCACGGCGCGATGGAGTGTCGAGAACGGGTCGATAACGGCGCGCGTTACTGCTCGTGGTCCGGACGCAACGGTCGCGAATCTGCGCATCTCCTGGTCGACGCGCGAGCGCCGCGCGTTCGCCTCGATCCGGGGCGACGCCGGCGGCCGGCACCTCGTCGCCACGATGCCGGCCCCCTAGCGATGCAACGGAGGGGGAGAGATTCGAACTCTCGAGACGCTTGCACGTCTAACGGTTTTCGAGACCGCCCCGTTCGACCGCTCCGGCACCCCTCCGACGAGGACTAGGGTAACCGCCGTGCGGTGCAGGCGACGGCGGGAGTGTCCGATATCCTGGCCACTCCTGGAGAAGTGGCCGAGTGGCTGAAGGCGGCGCCCTGCTAAGGCGTTAGGTGGGGAAAACCCTGCCTCGAGGGTTCGAATCCCTCCTTCTCCGTTTCCGGAACGGAACGGAATGGTCAGGACGGCTTGACTCTGGCGGCATCCCAGAGGAAGTACGCGAAGAGCCCGAACAGCGGAAGGACGAGGATCACGACGAGCCAGAGGATCTTGCCGCCGACTCCGATGTCGTGACGGCGGATGACTCGCACCGCGACGAGGACCCAGATGAAGATCCACAGGAAGAGGGCAACCGTCGCGAGCCCAATCCCGAACTCGTAGGCGAGCAGAGCCAGCATCTGCCGCGGACGCTACACGTCGAGCCGGGCAAGCGGAACTAGTCGTGAATCCGGGCGATCAGCTCTTCGCGCTTCAGGACCTTCACTTCGATCCCGCCGAGGCGCACGTCGAAGCCTGCGTCGCGTGGATAGAGCACCTTGTCGCCCGCCTCGACGCCGTTCGCATCACTTCCCACCGCGGTGACGATGCCGCTTCGACACGCTGCCGCAGCCGCAGCGGAGGCGGGCAGCACGAGCCCCGAGCGCGTCTCCATCTCGTCGGCCACCGGCTGGATGACGACGAACTCGTCGAGCGGCTCGAGCGTCACGTCCATGCTTCTCGCGTCCTCGATCACGGCCTAACGATACGCCGTGAACGCGTCACAGTCGCCCCGCCTCGACGATCCGCTGCAGGAACTGCCGGGTGCGCGGCTCGCGAGGGGCGCCGAAGATCTGCTCGGGAGGGCCCTGCTCCAGGATGAGGCCGTCGTCGAGGAAGCAGACGCGGCTCGCGACGTCGCGGGCGAATCCCATCTCGTGGGTCGCGATGAGCATGGTCATGCCCTCGGCGGCGAGCTCCCGGATGACTGCGAGCACCTCCGCGACGAGCTCGGGATCGAGCGCGCTCGTAACCTCGTCGAGGAGCATCAGGTCGGGCCGCATCGCTAGCGCGCGCACGATCGCGACGCGCTGCTGCTGACCGCCTGAGAGACGGTCCGGGTAGTCGTCCCTCTTGTCGGACAGGCCGAAGCGCGAGAGCAGCTCGTCCGCGCGCGCCTCCGCTTCGGCTTTCGAGAGCCCGAGCGCCTTTTGCGGCCCGAGCGTGATGTTGCGCAGGACCGACATGTGCGGGAAGAGGTTGAAGGACTGGAAGACGATCCCGATCCCGCGTCGAACCTTGTTGACGTCGACCGGGCGACGGCTGATCTCCTCTCCGTGCAGGACGACTCGGCCCGCGTCGATCGGCTCGAGCAGGTTCACACAGCGGAGGAGTGTCGACTTCCCCGAGCCGGAGGCGCCGATGAGGCAGACGACCTCGTGGTCGGCGAGCTCGAGGTCGATGCCTCGCAGCACCTCCAGCTTGTCGAATGACTTGTGTAAGCCCTCGAGCCTGAGGGCAGCGGTATTCGGGACGGCGTTCAGCGCACACCTCCCGCGAGCTGCCGGCGTCGATCTCGCGCGATGAGCCAGTCGGTGAAGCGCGCCATCGGGATCGTGAGCGCAAGGAAGATGATCGCCGTCGCGATGTAGGGCGTGTAGTTGAACGAGGCGGCGACCTCGATCTGCGACTGCCGGAATGCCTCCACGACACCGAGCAGGCCCACTAGCGCTGTGTCCTTCTGCAGGCCGATGAAGTCGTTCAGCAGCGGCGGGACCACGCGGCGGACCGCCTGCGGGACGACGACGAAGCGCAGTGACTGGAGATGCGTCAGCCCGAGCGAGCGGGCAGCAGCAGACTGACTCGTGTGCACGGAGTCGATCCCTGCCCGATACACCTCGGCGACGTACGCCGAGTAGACGAGGATGAGCGAGACGGTGCCCCAGAAGAGCGGCTCGATCGGAACGCCCGGGAGCTGAAGCGCCGGCACCCCGAAGCCGAGGATGTAGATGACGAGGATCGCCGGGATCGCGCGGAAGACGTCGACGTACACGACCGCGAGCGCCCTGAGCGGGAAGAACACAGGCCCGGGCAGGCTCCGGAGCACGGCGATCACGAGCGCGAAGACGAGGATGAAGACCTCCGCGACCACGAAGATCTTCACGTTGATCCAGAACGCCGCCAGGATGTCCGGGAACGCCTCCTCGAACTCCTGGCGGTTGAAGAAGGACTGCTTGACCTCGTCCCAGCCCGACGAGTTGACGACGAGGAACGCCAGCAGGCCGACGACGATCGTCGTCGAGACGAGGGCGACGGCGATGCTCCGGCCGCCGCCGCCCGTGGTCAGGCTGCCTAGGATCCTCGAGCGGCGGTTTTCGTCCAGACCGGTGCTACTTCAGGATCGGGGCGCCCGTCTGCCCCAACCACCGGACTTCGAGTCGCTTGAGGACGCCGGCCGTGCGCAGCTGGTTGATCGCCTTGTTCACGCAGCGCACCAGTGGGTTTCCCTTCTGGAAGACGAGTCCGAAGTGCTCCGGCTTGCCCCGGTTCGGGAGGCGCCCGACGACCGTCGAGCCCGGCACCTGGACGTTCGTCACATAGCCCATGCTCGGGAAGTCGTGGACGAGCCCGTCGATCTGCTTGTTCTTCAGTGCCGTGACCGCGTCGTTCACGGAGCCGTACACGCGCGGTGACTGCGTCGGCCTGATGAACCTGACGATGTAGTCGTAGCTCGTCGTCCCGAGTGCCGCCCCGAGGCGATAGCGCTTCAGGCCGGCCAGCGAGCGAACCTCCGAGAGCGTGTTCGAGTTGAGCGCGGCCACGGCCTGGTTCACGCGGTAGTACGACGCGCTGAACGTGACCGCTCCGCGTCGCTCGGGCGTGTTCGAGACCTGCGCGAGATAGAAGTCGAACGACTTCTTCCCCGGCGCGTACGACTTGTCGAACGGCACCACCTGCCATGTGACCTGAGCCTTCGTGAAACCGAGGCGCTTGGCGATCTGGTACGCCACGGCGCCCTCGTAGCCCTTGGCGTTGCGGGGATCGTTGGTCTCCCAGTCCTTCGACTTCGAGCCCCCGGTCCACCAGGGATCGAAGGCGGGGTTGTCGGTCGCGAGGCTGAGCTGACCGTCGGTGACGAGGTTCAGGTTGGCTTTCGCGCAGCCGGGGATCGCTTCCGCCGCCGCAGGGCCACCTGTTGCAGTTGCGGCGAGAGCGAGAGCGAGTGACGTAAGGGCAAGACCAAGGAAGGCAATACGCATCGCAGATCCACTCCTCGAACGGGGACTCGACCTGCGCGAGCCTAGCAGCGGGTGGGTAGCGTGACGCCGTGCCCAGCCCGTTCGTCGAGCTCGAGGTCGGGAGGCGGACCGTCAAGGTCACGAACCCGGACAAGGTGCTCTTTCCCGGCGCCGAGAAGACCAAGCTCGACCTCGTGAACTACTACATCGCGGTCGGCGACGGCATCGTGCGCACGCTGTACGAGCGCCCGACGCAGCTCCGGCGCTTTCCGGACGGGATCACCGGGGAGGCGATCTACCAGAAGCGCGTCCCGGAGAAGCGGCCGGAGTGGATCGAGGTCGCGCGGGTCACGTTCCCGTCGGGGCGGCACGCGGACGAGCTCTGCGTGACCGAGCTGGCGCAGGTCGTCTGGGCGGCGAACCTCGCGGTCGTCGACTTCCACCCGTGGCCTTCGCGTCGCCGGGACACGGAGCATCCGGACGAGCTCCGCATCGACATCGACCCGCAGCCGGGGACGACGTTCAAGGACGGGAAGCGCGTCGCCGCGATCGTGCGGGAGGTGCTCGCCGAGATCGGGTACGTCGGCTGGCCGAAGACCTCGGGCAACCGCGGCATCCACATCGCGTGCCGCATCGAGCCGAAATGGGAGTTCCCCGTGGTGCGCCGAACCGCGCTCGCTTTCGCGCGCGAGGTCGAGCGGCGACTCCCGCGCAAGATCACGACGGCCTGGTGGAAGGAGCAGCGTGGCCGCCGTGTGTTCATCGACTACAACCAGAACGCACGCGACCGCACCATTGCTTCGGCTTACTCCGTACGCGCGCGAAAGGATGCGGCGGTCTCGGCTCCCGTGACCTGGGACGAGCTTCAGGACGTCGCCACAGAGGACTTCACGATGTCGACGATGCCGAAGCGCTTCGCGAAGCTCGGCGACCTCCAGGCGGAGATGGATCAGGCGGTGTGCGACCTACGCGTCCTCCTCGAGTGGGTCGAGCGGGACGAGAAGGAAGGGCTCGGCGAGGCACCGTATCCACCGAACTTCCCGAAGATGCCCGGGGAGCCGCCCCGCGTGCAGCCCTCCCGCGCCCGCAAGCCCGACTGAGGCGTTGCGTGGAGGTCGAACGCCTGGATTTCTCGGACGACGCGGTCGCTGCGCAACTGCTCGAGATCCAGCGCCGGGCGTACGCGATCGAAGCCGCGCTGATCGGCTCGGAGGACATCCCTCCGCTTCGTGAGTCCCTGGACGAGCTCCGCGGCTGCGGCGAGACGTTCCTCGGCGCATTTGTAGAGGGCCACGTTGTCGGCGCGGTCTCGTGGCGTCTCCTCGACGGCACGCTCGACATCCACCGCCTGGTGGTCGACCCCGAGTGGTTCCGCCGCGGAGTCGGAAGGACGCTCGTGCGCGCCGCGCTTGCCGCCGAGCCTTCTGCGGCGCGCGCGATCGTCCAGACCGGCGCGGGCAACGAGCCGGCGAGAGCCCTCTACATCGGTGAAGGCTTCGAGGAGATCGACGAGATCGAGCCGGTTCCCGGGCTTCGAGTCGCACGGTTCGGCAGGCGGATCAGGGGCTGAGGAGGGAGCCGACGGTGTCGGTGCGCCGTCGTGGCGGGCGCAGCTCCTGCCACGTGCACTGCGCCGGCTCCTTGTCGTCGCGAAAGCGGATGAGCTTCGTGCCGTGGCGGAAGCGGTTCGACTGCACCTTGTCGTACCGCACCTCGACCACGAGCTCGGGCCGGACCGGGGCCTCCTCGAGCTCGCCACCGCCCCAGCGGTTCGGCTCCGAGAACCTGCGCTCGGGCGCGTTCTCGAGGAGCGGGAGCACGCGCTCGGCGATCTGATCGTGCTTCGCCGGCGCCACCGCCGCGGAGCCGACGTAGTCGATCTCACCGTCCTTGTCGTACAGGCCGAGGAGGAGGGTTGCGATCCGGTCCGGCTTCGACCTCCACCGGAGGCCGACGACCAGGCAATCGGCCGTCTTCTCGGGCTTGACCTTGACGACCGCCTCGCGCGACCCCGCGAGATACCCGGCATCGACGCGCTTGGCGATGACGCCGTCGAGCCCGATTGCCTCGAAGCGGTCGAGCCAGCTCAGAGCCTCGTCGCGGTCGCGCGTCGCCGGGGAGAGCGAGAATCGCTTCGCCTTCCGCTCGAGCTCCTTTCGCCGTTCCGCGAGCGGCTTCCGCCAGATCTCCTCTCCTTTCCAGACGAGTACGTCGAAGGCGATGAACTGCGCCGGGATCTCCGCTGACAGCTTGCGCACGCGGCTCTCGGCCGGATGCAGGCGCGTCTGCATCGCGTCGAAGTCGAGTACGCCGCCACGCTCGATCACGATCTCGCCGTCGAGCGCGGAGCCGGGTGGGAGGAGCTTCGCGAGCGGCTCGAGCTCGGGGAAGTAGCGGAGGAGCGGCCTGGCGTTGCGCGACCAGAGCCGGAGCTCGCCGGCCCCGTTCTCGAGCAGACCGCGGAAGCCGTCCCACTTCGGCTCGTACTGCCAACCGTCCGGTGCGGGGAGCTCGCGTACCAGCTCAGCCTCCATCGGCGGGAAGGGGATCGCGGAGTCGAGATCGGCTGGACGCTCGACGGGATCACTACTCGGACGACGGCGCGGGCGAGCCACCGCTGCAAGCTACTACGCTCTTGCTCTCATGCGCCGCGTCGCCGTCACCGGTCTCGGAGCCGTCACCCCGCTCGGGCTCGACGCGCGCACGACCTGGGAAGGTGCGGTCGCCGGCCGGAGCGGCGTCGACTGGATCCGCTCCTTCGACGCGACCGGATTCCCGGTGCGGATCGCATCCGAGGTCAAGGACTTCGATCCCGTCGATGTCGTCGGGCCGAAGGACGGTCGCCGGCTCGAGCGGAACGTCGTGCTCGCGGTCGCGGCTGCCCGCGAGGCGTGGTCGGACGCGGGTGCCGAAGGCGTGGACCCGGCGCGCGCGGGAATCCTCGTCGGTTCGGCGATCGGGGGCATGATGGGCGTCCTCGCCCAGAACGAGGTGCTTGCGCAGCGCGGCCACGAGCGGGTCTCGCCCTGGTTCATACCGAACGTGCTGGTCGATTCCGCGAGCGGGCAGATCGCGATCGATCTCGGGCTGCGCGGGCCGAACTACGCTCCGTGCTCGGCCTGCGCAACGGGGTCGCACGCGGTGGGGGAGGCGGCAGAGCTGATCCGTCGGGGCGACGCGGACGTCGTCCTGGCGGGAGGCACCGAGGCCTGCATGCACCCGGTGATCCTCGCGGGGTTCTGCGCGATGCGCGGGCTCGTGGCCGAGGAAGAGGATCCAGCGCTCGCGTCCAGGCCCTTCGACGCGACGCGCGCCGGCTTCGTCATGGGGGAGGGTGCGTGCGTTCTCCTGCTGGAGGATCTCGACCGCGCGCTCGCGCGCGATGCGCGCATCTACGCCGAGGTGCTCGCGTACGGAACATCGAACGACGCGCACCACATGGCGCAGCCCGACCCGGAGTCGGTAGGTGTCGGCGAAATGATGCGCGCAGCGCTCGAGCGAGCGGGGATCGAGCGCGAGCGCGTCGGCTACATCAACGCGCACGGGACGTCGACACCGCTGGGCGACCTCGCCGAGACGAAGGCCATCAAGGACTTCTTCGGCGACCACGCGTACGAACTGGCGGTGTCGTCGACGAAGTCCGTGCTCGGGCACATGTTCGGGGCCGCGGGGGCAGTCGAGGCGATGATGTGCGTCCGCGCGGTCTACGAGGGCCTGCTGCCGCCCACGATCAACTACCGGACGCCGGACCCGGAGTGCGATCTCGACTACGTCCCGAACGAGGCGCGGCGGGTACAGGTCGACGTCGCGCTCTCGAACGCGATGGGCCTCGGAGGCCACAACGCGTGCGTGCTCGTCGGGCGAGTCGAGTGAGCTTCATCGTCGACGAGAACGTCGAAAGCTACGCGCTCGAGCATTCGACGCCCGACGCGGACTTCTTCCGGCGCCTCGAGGCCGAGACACGGGAGACGACGACCATCCCGCAGATGATGGTCGGGCCGCTCCAGGGTCAGCTCCTGGGCTGGCTCGTCTGGCTCTCGCAGGCGCGCCGCGTGCTCGAGATCGGGACCTTCACGGGCTACTCGTCCATCTCCATGGCGCTCAACCTGCCGGAGGACGGGCGAATCATCAGTCTCGACGTGAACGAGGAGACGACGGCGGTCGCACTTCGCTACGCGGATGAGGCAGGGGTCGCCGACCGGATCGACTACCGGGTCGGCCCCGCGCTCGACGAGCTCGGTCGCATCGACGGACCGTTCGACCTGGTCTTCATCGACGCCGACAAGGGCGCCTACATCGACTACTACGAGAACGTGCTCCCGAAGCTCTCCGAACGGGGGTTCTTCGTCGCCGACAACGTCCTCTGGTCGGGCCGCGTGGTCGAGGACGAGGGCGACCCCGGCCTGCAGGCGATCAAGCGCTTCAACGACCACGTGGCAGCTGACGAGCGCGTCGAGTGCGTGATGCTCACCGTCAGGGACGGCGTGTCGCTGATTCGACCGCGTCGGGCGTGAGCTCGGCGAGCGAGCCGAGCTCGGCGTCCGCGAGAGCGAGAGCATCGTCCGGCGGCGGATAGCGGCGGTTCGGGATCGCGAGCACGCGCATGCCGGCAGCGTGAGCGGAGCGGATCCCGTTGCCCGAGTCCTCGACCGCCGCGCACCCCGAAGGCGAGACGTCGAGCCGGCGCGCGGCTTCGAGATAGACATCCGGAGCCGGTTTCCCGCGAGCGACCTCCTCCGAGGAAACGGTCGACGCGAAGAGCTCGTCGAGGCCGGCCGCGGAGAGCACAGCGTCGATCAGCGGTCGGTTGGACGACGACGCCACGCCCAGGCGATACGCCTCGCCCAGGCGCCGAACTGCGGCGACCGCGCCGTCGATGAGCGGAAGCTGCTCGTCGTAGCGTTCCTTCATACGCAGCACCACCTCGGCGCTGATCTCCTCCGGCGCGTCGGCGAGCCCGATCACGTCGTGCATGTAGCGAGACCATTCCGTCGAGCTCATGCCCATCATGTCGGCCTGCGCTCGGTCGTGCCAGCGTCCCCCGCGCTCCCGAGCAAGCTCCTCCCGCACCCTGTCCCAGACGTGCTCGGAGTCGACGATGACACCGTCGAGATCGAAGACAACCGCCTCGATTCGGCTCACGACGGTCCGTACGCGCCGCGCACACGGACGAGCGGAGGAGCATCGACGCCGAGCTCTACTCGCCGCACGTCGCAGACGAAGAACGTGTGCGTCCCGGCCGACACCTGCTCGCGCAACTCGCACTCGAGCCACCCGAGAGCGCCGACGAGGAGCGGCGCGCCGCTCGCTCCGGGCTCGGTCGCGATGCCGTGCCACATGGCGATCGGCGGAACGCCGCGTGCGAAGTGCTGCGCCAGCCAATCCTGTCCCTCGGCGAGCAGCGAGATCGCGCAGCCGCCGGCCTCGCGCAGCAGCTCGTGCATCGCTGCCTCTGTCGATATCGCCAACCCGACGAGCGGCGGCTCGAGCGAGAGCGATACGAGCGACCCGACTGTGAGCCCGAGCTTCTGGCCGCCCGCGTCGACCGTCACCACTGCGATGCCCGTCGGGTAGCGGCCGAACAGACCGCGGAGATCCTCCGGAAGCCCCACGAGCTCAGGGTCCGTTCCGCTCCCTGTGCCGGGCATGGCTGCACCCTAACCGCGCCGCGAAAGTCGAACCGGGAGAGAATCGAACGACTGTGAGCGCCGATCAGGTTCGCTACCCCGGTTCGAAGCTGCTGCTCGACAAGAGCGTCTCGATCGCGCTCCTCGTCGTGCTCTCGCCGGTGATCGCGGTCGTGCTCGTCGCGCTGGCCCTCGACGCCCTTCTCGTCCCTGCCGACCGCGGTGGCCTGCTCTATCGAGAGCCGCGGATCTCGCGGGGCCGCGAGTTCGGGCTGCTGAAGTTCCGCACCCTTCGACGCGAAGTGCTCGGGACCCAGGCGGGCGGGGAAGCGCACGCACGCCTGCTCGAGGCGGACACTGCGAACCTGACCTGGGCAGGCCGGCGCATCATCAAGCCCTGGTATCTGGACGAGCTCCCGCAGCTCCTGAACGTGCTCAAAGGCGACATGAGTCTCGTCGGCCCTCGCCCGTGGCCGCCCTCGATGGTCGAGCAGCAGGCTGCCGCGGGGCACGAGTACCGGAACCATGTCACCGCGGGTTGGACGGGGCCCGCTCAGGTGCGGAAGGACGTCACGGAGCCCGCGGGCTACACGGAGCTCGACCTCGCGTACGTTGACGCCTGCCGCGCGTGGAGCGGGCGGCGACTCGTCCGCTACGACCTCGGCATCCTCTGGCAGACCGTGAAGCTCATGGCGCGCGGCGAGGGGCTGCGCTTCTGACCGTCAGGCCTGGATCCACGTGAGCGACGCGACGCCGATGGCAATTGCCGCGATGCCGATGGTCTGAGGCCGCGTCAGGCGCTCGCTGAAGACGACGAACCCGGCGAGAGCGGCGAGTACGCCGAACTGCGACGCCAGCACGGCGCTGATCGCGATGCTGTCGCGCGCGCCGAGGGTGAAGAAGGCGAACCCGATCACCTCGCAGACGCCGGCGATAGCGACGAACGGGAAGGCTTCTCGCGTCACGACGAGTCGTCTGGCCGCGAGCAGTGGTAGGGCGAGGACCAGTGCCCCGATCACGCGCGCGGGGAGGAGTGCCCATGGGACCGAGAGGTCGTCGCTCACCCGGCCGGTGGCGTAGAGGCTGAGGCCGAACGCGAAAGCCGCCGCAATCGCGAGCAGAGCCGCCTGCTTGGGTCTCACCGCGCTCGGCACCGCCTCCGTGTCGTTGCTCCCGGTGCTCGCCAGCGCGATGCCGACGACGACTACCGCCAGAGTCACCCCGGCGCCCGGCGCCACGCTCTCGCCGGCAACCACCGCGAGGACCGCGGCGATCGCTCCTTCGGTGGAGACGATCGGCGCGACGATCCCCACCTTCCCGGCGCGAAGCGCCGTAACGACGAGAAGCAGGCCTCCCAGATTCGCCGCGCCTGCGACGACGAGGAGCGCAACGGTCTCCGTGTCCAACTCCTGCGGGACGGATGCCGCGGCGGCGGGCGCGGTCACCGCGAGCCCGACGAGCATCGCGAGCGCGATCACGGACGCCGACGGGAGCGTCCGGCTCGCCCGCGAGTAGCACATCGTGGTCAGTGCCCAGGCGAACGCGGCACCGAGCCCGCCGAGCACGGCGATCATGCGGCATCCTCGGCGGCGCAGGTCGTGACTAGTGCTCGCGAGGCCAGCGCCCGATCCATCCGCCCGCGGGTGCCTCGACCATCCGCGGAGCGTACCGACGGGCGACTTGACGAAATCAGCGTGCGACCCGGCGCCCCAGGTCCAGCAGGTACTCCTTGCGGTTGAGTGGGTCGGCGGTCGTCCGCCGCCGAATCGGCGGCGCGCCGCTGACCGGCTCGTACCCGTCGAAGTCGGACTCGAGCACGCCTTCGCCGCCGGTCAGCGCGGGCAGTTGCCGGCGAAGGTCCTGAACTCGCGCGGCGGGCAACACCGTTTCGATCGTGGCGAGCTCTCCCTCGAGCGTCGGCGCTTGCGCGACCGCGCCGACCCGTGCCAGGGCAGCCAGCACTGCGCCGATCGTCCCGGTGGGCGCCTCGAGCCTGATTCGGAGCACCGGCTCGCAGACCACCGTGCCCGCCTGCTCGAGTGCCCGCATGAGGACGAGCGGCGTGAGCTTTCGGAAGTCAGCGGCCGTGGTGCTCGGCGCGCTGAAGTCGCAGTCGGTCAACGTGACGGTGCAGTCAGCGACCAGCCAGCCGGAGAGGCCCTCCTCCAGCGTGGAGCGGGCGTACTGCTCCATGTGGTTCTTGAAGCTCTCCACCGTCTTGAAGACGTACATCGGCACTGAGCGAATGCCGACCTGCAGTCGGAAGTCGAGGCCGGAGTCGACCGGCGCGGGGTCGATACGCAGTCCGACCGTGGCGAGGAATGGGTTGGCCGCCTCTCCGAGCGACTCGATGGCCGTACCCGAGCCAGCAGGACGTTCGATGCAGATCGTCGTCGTCTCGCGGAACGTGACCTCGATGCCGAAGTCGCCGGCCAACGTCGCCTGGACTACCTCCGACTGGACCTCGCCGTAGAGCGACACGGAGAACTCCTGGCGGATGTCGTCCTGCCGTACGTTGATGAGTGGGTCCTGCTCGGCGAGTTGTGCAAGCGCGACGCGGAGGGCCTCCTTGTCGGCGGGATCGCGGGGAACGACAACCGATTCCAGCGTCGGCGGCGCGAACTGGTGAACAGCGGCTGCTCCTGCTTCACCGATCCTGTCGCCGATCTGGATCTCGCCGAGACCCGCAAGCTTTCCGATCTCTCCGGCGGATACGCACTGTCGCTCGACGGCCGACCCGCTGTCGAAGACGTTGATCGCCGTCACCTTTCCGTCGACGCCCGGTCCGAAGCGCAGCCGATCTCGCGTTCGCACGGTCCCGGAAAGCATCCGAACGTACGCGATCTTCTCCCCCACGGCACCTCGTTCGATCTTGAACACGCTGCCCGAAACTGGGCCGTGGATGTCGCCTTCGGCCGCAGGCAGCAGCTCGGCGATGCCGGTCATGAGCGAGTCGACCCCAGCCCCCGTGATCGCCGAGCCGAAGAAGACCGGGTGCACGAGCGCGCGCTTCGTCTGGGCGGCGAGCGCCTGGCGGAGCGCGGCGTACGAGAGACCTGCGTCGTCGTCGACGTAGGTCGCCATGATCCGATCGTCGTTCTCGGCGAGCACCTCTAGGAGCCTGGCTTTGAAGGCGACGTCAGCCGCGCCCCAGGGAGTGAAGTCGGCGGCGCGGGTGCCGAGATCGTGTGCGGATCCGACAGGGACGATCGCAGGGGTCAGTCGCGCGGAGATCGCGCGCAGGACGCGTTCGTCGCTCGCTCCGGCGCGGTCGATCTTGTTCACGAACAGGAGCGTGGGCACGTCGCAGTCGCTGCAGCGCGCGCATGAGCAACGGCGTCTGCGGCTGCACGCCCTCTACCGCCGAGATCACGAGCACGACGCCGTCGAGGACGCTCAGCACCCGTTCGACCTCGGCGATGAAGTCCGGGTGGCCGGGCGTGTCGATGAGGTTGACCGTTACGTCGTCGATCGCGAAGGACACGACGGCGGACTTGATCGTGATGCCGCGCCGCCGCTCGAGCTCCAGCGAGTCGGTCTGCGTGCTGCCCGCATCGACGCTCCCGATCTCGTCGATGACGCCGGCCGCGTAGAGCAGCCGCTCCGTGAGAGTCGTCTTACCGGCGTCTACATGCGCCAGGATCCCCAAGTTCAGCGTTTTCCGTGCCATGCGTCATACCCTCCGAATAGGTCGAAAAGCCCTTCTCGATGGACATGAACGCCTGGCGCATCTCCGCTCCTTGGTCGATCGGCGCCGAAGTTACGCGAGGATCATAGGCGAGCGATGCCGGGACCGTGGCGTTTTGCTCGTCGCCCCGCGGGTAGAAGCCAGGTCATGGCCTCGTACACGGTCAACAAGCGTGCGGTAGGGCGAGCACGGCAGCTCATCGACGCACGCCAGTACGTTCTCGACAGCGACTGGGGCGACGCTCAGCCGCGCGCAGTTGACGAGAACACGTTTCTGAAGTCGCACTCGTGGGACGAGTACGCCGTCTGGCATCTCGGCCTCACCGACGGAGCGTCGGACGAGACCAAGGCCAAGTACGCGTTCGTCTATGGAGACTTCCGCCGCATCCACCGGTCGGGGCTCATCGCCTGCCAGTACCGGGCTGCCGAGTGGCGTCACAAGGAGATCGAGCTCATGGCGCACGAGCTACTGCAGCTTCTCGACGCCAAGAGCGCCTGAGCGCCCCCCGGCGCTGGCGTCACCCGGGCTGGATGTTCTTGTTGTGGTGGAAGGCGTTGTCAGGGTCGTACTTGGCCTTGACTTCGGCGAGGCGCCGGTAAGTCTGATCGCCGTAGGCCTCTTGAACCCGGCTGGAGTCGTCGTCGGCATCGAGGAAGTTGACGTACACGCCGCCGGCGCCGTGCGGTTGGAGGTCTTGGAGGAACCGCTTCGCCCAGGCGGTCTCGGCCGCGGCGTGCTCACCGGACTCCTCGGGGAGCCACACGGCATCGATGACTATGTTGTGGGCGACGTCGCGACCGGCGTACGCGGTGGCGTCGTGGGGGACTCGGGCGACGGCGCCACCCATGTGGAACATCGCCGCGTACGACCGGGGCGAGCTGGCGGCGTAGGCGTGATCGGCGATGACGGCAATGGTGTCGTCGGAGAGGCCGGCGAGGCTCGTCGCCTTCCAGTAGTAGTGCCACCCGTGTAGGACGGTGTCGTCGAGGCCGCCCTGGAAAGCGGCGTATGGCGAGGGTGCGAGCAGGTCGGCGAGTGGCCTCCCGAACCCGCGGAGGGCCCGCACCGCACGCTCGCCCTCTTCGACGGCGCCGGCAAAGCAGCAGGCCACGGCGATGGCGGGCCGCCAATGCAGGTCCTCGGGGACGACCGGCAGCGGGGGGAGGGTGCCGAGCCTCACGACGGTGCCGAGCTCGTCGGGCGCTTCGGCGGCGAAGTCGCGGTAGAAGCGCAGCACGTCGGTGGTGTCTTCGGCAGCCCAGAAGACAGGCCCGGCTATCACGGGCGGGCCGACGGGGTGGAGAGCGAACCGGAACGAGGTGACGACGCCGAAGTTGCCGCCGCCCCCTCGCAGCGCCCAGAACAGATCGGGGTGTTCGTCGGCGGACGCCCGGACGATGCTGCCTTCGGCGGTGACCACGTCGGCGGCAAGCAGGTTGTCCACGGCGAGCCCGTATTTCCGCATCAGGAA
The DNA here is from genome assembly GCA_963736295.1 of uncultured Actinomycetes bacterium. Taxonomy (GTDB): domain Bacteria; phylum Actinomycetota; class Thermoleophilia; order Gaiellales; family Gaiellaceae; genus GMQP-bins7. The sequence goes on along the minus strand of CAVTOH010000004.1, from coordinate 752,530 downwards.
GCCGATGCCCCCGCCGAGGGTGAGCCCGGCGACGCCGGTGTGGCCGATGATGCCGCCGGTGGTGGCCAGACCGTGGGCCTGCGTCTCGTGGTCGACGTCGCCCCACAGAGCACCGCCCTGCACCAGGGCCGTGCGACCGGCGGGGTCGACCCACACGGCCCGCATCGCCGAGAGGTCGATGACGACCCCGTCGTCGCAGACCGCGGTGCCGGCCACGTTGTGGCCCCCGCCCCGTACGGCGATCTCCAGATCGCGCTGGCGTGCGAAGCGCACCGCCGCGACCACGTCGGCCACGCCCGTGCAGCGCGCGATGTAGGCCGGATGACGGTCAATCGCGCCGTTCCAGATCTTGCGGGCAGTGTCGTAGCCCGGGCTGGTCGGCAGCAGGAGCTCTCCGCGGAAAGATCCGCCGAGCTCGTCGGACGCGGTCGTCTCCAGAGGCGGTCCCTGTGCCGTCCGGGTAGCCATGCGACCAACGTACGTTTGCCGGCCCGGAGCTGACTAGTTCTACTTTCGAACCAACCGGTTCGAGTAACAGACCTGTGCCCGATCCGGGACTAGCATGGTGGTGCGATGCGCAGCTACGCGCAGTACTGCCCGGTCGCCAAGGCCTCCGAAGTCCTCGGCGACCGCTGGACGCTTCTGATCGTGCGCGAGATGCTCGGCGGCGCGAACGGCTTCAACGAGCTCCAACGCGGCCTCCCGGGGATCTCGCGCTCGGTCCTCACCGACCGCATGCGCGCACTCGAGCGGGCCGAGGTCATCGAACGCAGGACCGGCCCCAAAGGCCGCACGCTCGAATATCGCCTCACCTCGGCCGGCCGTGACCTCCAGCCGGTCGTGCAGGCGATGGGCGAGTGGGGTGCGACCTGGTCGTTCACCGACCCGCGCCCCGAGGAGCTCGATCCCGACCTGCTGATCGTCTGGATGGCCCGCCACGCCGATCGCCAGCGGCTCCCACCCAACCGAACCGTGGTTCGGTTCGAGTTTCGCAACCCGAAGCGGCGCTACTGGATGGTCCTCGAGCCCTCCGAGGTATCGGTCTGCCTCCAGCATCCGGGCTTCGACGTCGACCTCGAGGTCACCGTCGACACTGCCACGCTCTATCGGGTCTACCTGGGACGGACCGAGCTGGGCGGAGCGATTCGAGCCGGCCAGCTGACGATGAGCGGTCCGCGGACGCTGCAACGTGCATTCGGCCACTGGTTCACCTGGAGCGCATTCGCCCCGGCCAGCCGCTCGGCGCAGAAGCGCCGCACAGCCGCCTCACGGATTGCCAGCCCGAATCGAGTACGGATCGCCGAAGCTCTACGGGGAAGCGCTACGACTTCGAGGATCGCAGAGAAGACGTAGGCCGAGACCTCGCGAGCTGTGGGGCTCCTACAGGCGGCGGGGGTGGGATTCGAACCCACGAGGCGCTTGCACGCCCAACGGTTTTCAAGACCGCCCCGTTCGACCGCTCCGGCACCCCGCCGCGGCGCATTGTGACCGACGCATGGGCTGACCGACGCTACGCGCGAATCTCGGCGGGGGCGCCGTGCTCCGTCAGCACGTCGGGCACGCCGCCCTGGAGGTTCTCGAGGATCGCGAGCAGCGCGCGATCGGTAACCATCGTCCCGTTCAGCGTGTGCGGGGGCTCGAGGCCCTGCTCGCTGCGGTAGCGGATGCCGAGCCGTCGGGCCTGGTAGTCGGTCGTGTTCGAGCACGACGTCACCTCTCGGTACCGCTCCTGGAACGGGAACCACGCCTCGATGTCGTACTTCTTCGCCGCCGATGCGCCGAGGTCGCCGGCCGCGACGTTCATGACCCGGTACGGCAGCCCGAGCGCCTTTAGAAACGCCTCCTCGAGGTCGAGCATGCGCTCGTGCTCGTCCGACGAGGTGTCGGGCTCGACGAAGACGAACATCTCGACCTTGTTGAACTGGTGCACCCGAAACATGCCTCGCGTGTCCTTGCCTGCGGCGCCCGCCTCGCGGCGGAAATTCGTGGAGAAGCCCGTGTACCGGAGCGGGAGTGTCTCCAGCACCTCACCCATGTGTAGCGAGGCGAGCGCGACCTCGGACGTGCCCGTCAGGTAGAGGCCGTCGGCCTCGAGCGCATAGATGTTCGAGCGATCGGTCGGGAAGAAGCCGGTGCCGAACATCGCCTCCTCGCGTACGAGCACCGGCGGGATCACCGGCGTGAAGCCGGCCCTCGCGAGGTGCGCGAGGGCGAACTGGTAGAGCGACATCGCGACGAGCGCGGCGTCTCCGATGATGTAGCCGAACCGCGCTCCGGAGATGCGGGCTGCGCGCTCCATGTCGAAGCGGCCGACCTCGGTGTGCTCGCGGAGCGACTCGAGGGCAAGCGGCTCGCCGACTCGCCGCAGCTCCGCGGCATCGTCCTCCGTGTCCCCGTCCGGAACGGACTCGTGGGGAGGGTTCGGAACGAGCGCGAGCGCGGCGTCCCGCTCGGCCTCCGCCGCGGCGAGCCCCTCTTCCGCCTCTCTGAGCTCCGCCTTCACCGTCTGGAGAGCCTCGAGCTCGTCGTCGCTCGGCTTCCCCTTGAGCTTGGTGCGCGAGCGCAGATCGTCGACGGCCGGGACGAGCGTGCGCCAGCGCTCGTCAGCTGCGAGGAGGGCATCGAAGTCACCCGCGGCGCCCTTCCGCGCGAGGGCTGCCCGCCAGCGGTCGGCATCGGCCCGAGCGGCCTTGAGGTCGATCACGACGTGAGTCTAGAGCGGTCTCGGAGGAGGCTCAGGAGCCGGCGGTCTGCGAGACGTAGGCCGCGACGTCGGCGATCTGCTGCTCCGAGAGCGTGCCCGCGAACGGAGGCATCGCGCCCTGGCCGTTCGTGACGCGGTCGACCACAAGCGCCTCGTCCGGCTGCGCATCGTCGAGATTCGGCCCGATGGTTCCTGTCGTTCCGGCATCTCCGAGTGTGTGGCAGGTGCCGCAGTTCGCGACGAAGACGGTCTTCCCGGCTGCCGCGTCGCCGCCCCCGGCTCCGCCCGTGTCCGTCGTTTCCGTCTCGGTCTCCGTCGTGTCGGTCTCCGTCGTATCCGTCTCGGTCGTCTCGGTCTCGGTGGGCAAGGTGCCGGTCACCGTCTCGGGCGTCGGTGTCGCCTCTTCCTCACCGCCGCAACCTGCCGCGGCCAGCCCGAGCCCGAAGGCGGCGACGAGAACGACGAGCGCGATTGCCGAGCGACGCATCCTCACTCGATCCTATATGCCGCAGAGAGGGGGTTGCCAAACCAACCCCCTCTTCACTTCTTCGCCTCAGGCCGACGCAATTCGGTGCTGGAGCGACTTGAGCTTGAAGGCGAGGATGATCTCGGTGATCCCCTTCGAGAGCGCGATGATGCCGACGTAGACGAGCAGCAGGATCGCCTTCTCCCGGAAGTTCCCGGCAACCCAGAACGCGAGCCCGATCTCGATGATCCCGGCGACGAGCTGGACCCACCAGAGGTCGTACTCGCCCTTCGTGACGAACGCGACCGCGATGTCGAAGAGGCCCTTGAAGAGCAGGAAGAAGCCCATCAGCGAGGCCAGCGCCTCGAACGTGGTGCCGGGCTCGATGAACGCGAAGATCCCGACGATGATGAAGATCACGCCGAGAATGCCGTGCACGATCTTCCAGCCGGTGGTCGACACGCCGATGGCCATGAACTCGTCGACCCCCGCAACTATCGCGACGATGCCGAACAGGATCGCGATCGAGGCCGCGCTCGTGATGTTGAAGCGGAAGATGATGAGCGAGAACACGAGCCAAGCGATGCCGGTGAGCAGGAACACCCACCACCAGCGTGCGGCTTCCCGAACCACCTCCCGCTCCTCGAACATGTTGTCCATCGTGGACATCCGACCTCCTCCGGTTGTTTCGTGAGGCCGGTTTCTCCGCTCACTCGGTGGATTCCTCCCGTACGATCCAGGCCATGCTGGTCGAGCGGAGCATGCATTCGGCGTGGCTCTCGAACGCATACGTCGTCGGAGACGAGGCGGGGGGAACCGCCGTCTTCGTGGACAGTGGCGCACCGCTCGAGCCGCTCGTCGCGTTCGTCGACAGCCAGGGCCTGACGCCCACGCACCTGCTCGTGACGCACGGTCACGCCGACCACGTGGCGGGCAACGACGAGCTCGTCGACCGCTACGGCCTCGAGGTCACCTCGGGCGCGGTTGCGACCGGCGCGCTCGAGATCGCGGTCTTCGACACGCCCGGCCACTCGGACGACGGCGTGTCGTTCGTCGTCGGGGACATCTGCTTCACCGGGGACACGCTGTTCCGAGACGCGGTCGGCGGCGGCCCCGCCGGAGAGATGCGGAGCTCGGTGATGGATGTCCTCATGGCGCTCCCGCACGAGACGCGCGTCCTCCCAGGGCACACGGATGAGACCACCATCGGACGCGAGTGGGACGACAACCCGTTCGTGCGCTACTGGCGCGGGCTCGACCAAGAGGACGGTCGGGCTTGTCGTGCGCTCGACGAGGAGGCGACGATCGTCGTCTGGTCTCCCGACTACGACGGCAAGGGCAAGGCACTCGTGCGGTTCGGCGACGGCTCCGAGTCGATTCTCGGGGCTTCGCGGCTCGTCTTCGACTAGATACCCGCGGGGGGTATACTTCGGGTCGGGACACGACCCGAGAGGAGCACTCGTGGGAGACGCGATCACGTATGCCGTTCCGTCCATCCACTGCGAGCACTGCGCACGGTCCATCCAGGAAGAGGTGACCGAGGTACCAGGCGTCAGCGCTGTCGCCGTGGATCTCGAGTCGAAGACCGTGCAGGTCCGCGGCGAGTCCGTCTCCGACGAGCTCGTCCGTGCGGCGATTCGCGAAGCGGGGTACGAGGCGGCGTGACGACTGCGACGCCCGACCGCTCCGCTGCCCGCGAGGTCCGGCTCGACCTCGAGGGCATGACCTGCGCGTCCTGCGTCGCTCGCATCGAGCGGAAGCTCAACAAGGTCGAGGGTGTCGAGGCGACGGTGAACTTCGCCACCGAGCAGGCCACCGTGCATGTGCCGGCGGACGTGTCCGTGGACGAGCTCGTGGCAGTGGTCGAAGGGGCGGGCTACGGGGCGCGCCCGGTCGCGGCGGGCGAGCACGGTGTGCACGCGCACGAGCACGGGGCAGGCGCCGCTGGGCTCCGCACGAAGCTCGTCGTTGCCGCTGCGCTCACGGTTCCCGTGCTGCTTCTGAGCATGGTCGCGCCGCTCCAGTTTTTGGGCTGGGAGTGGGTCGCGTTCACGTTGGCGACTCCGGTCGTCTTCTGGAGCGGTAGTGGATTTCACCGCTCGGCGTTCCGCAGCGCTCGCCACTTCGAGGCGACCATGGACACGCTCATCTCGATCGGGACGCTTGCTGCGTGGGGCTGGTCGTCGGTCGTGCTCGTCGCGGGGCTCGACGAGGAGATCTACTTCGAGGTCGCCGCGGTCATAACGACATTGATCCTGCTCGGCCGCTACCTCGAGGCGCGGGCGAAGTCGCGCTCGAGCCAAGCCATTCGCCGCCTCCTCGAACTCGGCGCCAAGGACGCGCGCGTCATCCGGGACGGGCGGGAGATCGCCGTGCCGATCGAGGACGTCGTCGTCGGCGACCTGCTGGTAGTTCGCCCTGGGGAGAAGATCCCGGCGGACGGCGAGGTCGTGGAGGGCGAGTCTGCGGTCGACCAGTCGCTCCTGACGGGCGAGTCAGTGCCGGTCGAGGTCGAGCCCGGGTCCGAGGTCGCCGGTGCCTCGATCAATACCTACGGACGCCTCGTCGTCCGCGCGACCAAGATAGGAGCGGACACCGCCCTCGCGCAGATCGTGCGTCTCGTCGAGGCCGCACAATCGGGCAAGGCACCCGTCCAGCGCCTTGCCGATCGGGTTTCTGCGGTCTTCGTGCCCGTCGTGATCGCGATCTCGCTCGCGACGCTTGCCGGTTGGCTGGCACTCGGCTTCTCGACCGCGGAGGCATTCACCGCTGCCGTCGCGGTGCTCATCATCGCGTGCCCGTGTGCGCTCGGGCTCGCGACTCCGACGGCGCTGATGGTGGGGACCGGCCGCGGTGCGGAGCTCGGCATCCTCATCAAGGGCCCGGAGATCCTGGAGCAGACGAGGAAGGTCGGGACGATCGTGCTCGACAAGACCGGCACCGTTACGGAGGGTCGCATGGAGCTCCTGGAGGTAACGCCGCTCGACGGCACGACCCGAGCGGAGATTCTCCGGCTGGCCGGAGCCGTCGAGGACGCCTCCGAGCACCCCGTCGGCCGTGCGATCGCCCAGGCTGCACGCGCCGAGCTGGGAGGGCTCCCGCGGGTAAGCGGGTTCCGGAACATGCCAGGCGTGGGGGTCACCGGAACCGTGGACGCGGTGGAGGTCGAAGTCGGTCGCCGCAACGGTGCGATCACCGTCTCGTGGGACGGTCTCGCTCGCGCGACGCTCGTCGTACGGGACGCGGTCAAGCCGACGAGCGCAGAGGCGATCGCGGACCTCGAGCGGCTCGGTCTCACGCCTGTGCTCCTCACCGGTGACGACGCGCGGACAGCCGAGCGCGTCGCCGCCGAGGTCGGAATCGAGCGAGTGCACGCCGAGGTACGTCCCGAGGACAAGCTCGCCGAGATCGTGCGCCTCCAGGCAGAAGGCGAGGTCGTGGCCATGGTCGGGGACGGCGTCAACGATGCACCAGCTCTCGCTCAGGCCGATCTCGGGCTCGCCATCGGCACCGGAACAGACGTCGCGATCGAAGCGTCGGACGTAACCCTCGTCTCGGGCGACCTCCGCGCCGCCGCGGACGCGATTCGGCTCGCCCGTCGAACGCTGAGGACGATCAAGGGAAATCTCTTCTGGGCGTTCGCCTACAACGTTGCGGCGATCCCACTTGCCGTCGCCGGCCTGCTCAACCCGATCATCGCAGCCGCTGCGATGGCCGGGTCGAGTCTCTTCGTCGTCGGGAACAGCCTTCGCCTGCGACGTTTTCGGAGCCCCCGGGAGGTGGCCGCATGAGCGAGACACAGGAGCACGCGCACGGCTACGTCGACGACAAGGAGAAGCTCGTGCGCCGGCTACACCGCATCGAGGGTCAGGTGCGTGGGATCGAGCGGATGATCGAGGACGACCGCTACTGCATCGACATCATCACGCAGATCTCGGCGGTGACCACAGCGCTCGAGAGCGTCGCATTCCGGATCCTCGACGACCACGTCAACCACTGTGTCGCGGGGGCGCTCTCGTCGGGTGATCCCGCGGCGGCAGAGGAGAAGAGCCGGGAGCTCCTCGAGGCCGTGCACCGTTTCGCCCGCGCGCGCTGAACGCCGGCGACTACGGAGTCTCGAGGTCGCGTCGCTCCACGAGGAGCGATCCCGTGACGAGGGCAACGACGGCGCACGCGAGCACGACGGCTGTGCCCCACTCGTCGATCCCGTTCTGGAGCGGGGACGAGCCTACGAGCCAGAAGGTCGAGAGGAAGCGGAACGGGTCCAACCAGCCCGCGAGCCCGTGGAGCCCGTTCACGAGGTAGCCCGCTGCGGCGACGCCTGCCGGAACGCCTATGGCGAGCACCCGGCTCGGAACGGTCGCGCCGACGGCAAGGGCGAGCCAGCCGTGGAAGATGCCGAGCACTGCAAGGGCGACGACGGCCAGGCCGAGGTGCCCTAGGGAGAGATCGAGTCCCAGGACTGGGTCGAGGAGCGCGATCGCGATCCCCGCGACGAGAGATACGACGACCACCTCCGCGGCCACCGCCGCGCCTTTGGAGAGGACAGCGTTCCGCCGCCGAACGGGGTAGGCGAGGACGAGCTCGAGCCGGCCGGCGTCCTCCTCGCCGGCAAATGTGCGCGCCCCCGACCCGATGGCTAGCACGAGGACGAGGAGCGGCAGCATGAGGCTGAAGAGCTCGACGTCGAGGTAGCCCGCGCCTGATGTGATGTCACTACCCTCGCCGAGACCGAAGAACGACTTCAGGACGTCCGGGTAGTTCTCGATGAGCTCGTCGAAGTCCAGGGAGCTCTCGATCGACGGGAAGATCGACGCGACGAGGGCGATGTACGCGGCAACCCCTACGCACCAACCGATGAGCGCTCGGCGGTGGTCGAGAAGGGCGCGTCGCACGAGCTCAGCGGCCATCGTCTGCCTCCCTGTACAGCTCGAGGAAGATCTCCTCGAGATCGGCCGGCTCGGAGACGAGATCTCGGACGGCATGGGACGCGAGCGCTTTCACGAGCGCATCCATTGCGGTCTCTGGAACCGACAACCGGAGGGTCGACCCTTCGCTGCGCACGACGCGCACGCCGTCGAGCTGGGCAAAAGGAGCGGGATCGATTGGCATCGAGAACGTGACGCTCACGTGCCGCAGCGAGCGCTCGCGGAGGTTGTCGACGGAGTCGACGTCGACCAGGCGGCCCGAGCGAATGATCCCGACCCGATCGGCTGCGTGCTGCACCTCGTCGAGCGAGTGCGAGGAGAGGAACACCGCGCTGCCTGAGGAAGCCGTCTGACGCAGGAGCGTGCGCACCTCCGCCTGGAGTAGGGGGTCGAGGCCGGCGGTGGGCTCGTCGAGTATGGCGAGGTCCGGGCGGTCCATGAACGCCTGCACGATCCCGAGCTTCTGGCGGTTCCCCTTCGAGAGCTGACGGATCGGCCGATCGAGGACGACCGCCAGCCGCTCGCAGAGCTCGCCGCGGAACGAGGCGTCGACGCTCCCCCGGAGACGCGCGAGCGACTCGAGTTGCTCTCGCCCGGTCAGCCGGTCGGCAAGCCTGAGGTCACCCGGCAGGTAGCCGACGCGGCGTCGCGAGGCGACGCTCTCGCGGGCTGTGTCCAGACCGAGGAGCGCCGCGCGACCCTCGGTCGGGCGGATGAGCCCGAGCAGGAGCCGGATCGTCGTGCTCTTCCCCGCCCCGTTAGGGCCGAGGTAGCCGAAGACCTCGCCACGCTCAACGCGAAGGTCGAGCCCGACGAGTGCTCGCACCTTGTTGCCGTACGTCTTCGACAGCCCGAACGTCTCGATCGCGGCCGTCCCGGGCATCACCCGATCGTACTGCCGGGGTGCCTACCGGCTCTCGGTTGCCAGCCGAGCGCCGAACGCGATGAGGACGATGCCCGTCAGCGGCGTCGACGACTCGCCTGGCCGGGCCGGCCATGCAGCCGCCGGAGGCGAGCGACCGCGATGGCGTAGAGCGACAGCCACACGAGCGTCAACGAGCAGAAGAACATGCCGAGCGCGAGCAGGGCCGCGAACGAAGCGTGGCCCTCGGAGGCGAACTGCGGCAGAAGGCTCGCGAAGAAGACCGCCATCTTCGGGTTCCCGAGGTTCGAGATCACCCCTTGCCGGAACGCGCGCCCGGGGGACAGGTCGACGGACTTTGCAACAGATTGTTGATTGCGTTGCCTGCGAGCGAGCGCCGCGTAGAGAGACTGTCCGCCGAGAAAGACGAGGTAGGCGGCGCCGAAGAGCTTGAGCGCGCGGAAGGCCGGCTCGGATGCGCTCAGGAGGGCGACGAGCCCGGCGCTCGCCGCCACCGTCCACACGAACTGGCCGCTCGAGACGCCCGCCGCGGTCGCGAGCCCGGCTCGGCGTCCGCCCCCGAGCGTGTTGCGAATCGTCAGAGCGGTGTCCTGGCCCGGCGTGCAGATCACGACCAGCGAGACGGCGATGAACGCGGCGAGAGTCTCGACCACGAAGGAAGTATTGCCCGCCGGCGCGCGTTGTCCGTCTCACGATGTGGCGTTCGTCTGCGTTGTCATCGTCGATGGTGACGCGTGCCCACCTGGCGCTCCTCGCGGTCGTGGTCGTGTGGGCAGGCTCGTTCTCGGTGATCAAGGTCCTGCTCGACCACGGTCTTGCGGCGGGCGACATCGCGCTCCTTCGCTATGCGGTCGCGGCTCCGGGCTTCGCCTACATCCTCTGGCGTGCCCGTGGGCTGCCCGGCCTAACCCGCGCCGACGCGGTGCGGGTGGTCGTGGCCGGAGTGGTCATCGTGGTCGGCTACCACGTCTTCCTGAACCTGGGGACGCAGCACACGACCTCGGGCGTCGCGGCACTCGTCGTTGCACTCGCACCCGGGATAACGCTGGTGCTCGCGGTCGCCGTCGGTCTCGAGCGGTTCTCGGCACGACGGCTCGCGGGCCTCGCGATCGCGCTCTTCGGCGTCGGCATCGTCGTCGTGCTCGGGACCGGTGAAGAACTTTCGTTCGAGAGCGCGAAGGGCCCCGTGCTCGTGCTAGGCGCCCCGCTGTCGTTTGCGCTCTACAACGTCATCCTGAAGCCACTGCTCGGGCGGCACGACCTCCTCGCCCTCACCGCGGCGACGAGTCTCGTGGGGACCCTCGCGCTCGCGCCGTTCATCCGCGGCGGCACCTTCGATGCGGCGACCGGCCTCTCCGGCGAGGACGCGCTGCTCATCCTCTACCTCGGCATCGCCGCAACGCTCCTCGGCTACATCGGCTGGAACATCGGCCTCCGCGGGCTGGGCCCGACCCGGGCAGTTGCGTTCACGTACGCGATCTCGCCGCTGGCGGTGCTCTTCGGCGCGATCTTCCTTGACGAGCCCGTGACGATCTGGCTCGCGGCCGGAGCGGCGCTCGTCGTCGGCGGGATCGCTCTCACCCAGCGCGCGCCACGTCCACGAACCTCGGATAGCGTCGAGGCGTGGCGGAGCGCACCCTCACGCAGCGCGAGCTGAACCGCGCGCTGCTCGCGCGCCAGCTCCTGCTCGAGCGCTCCAAGCTTCCGCTGCCGCGCGTCCTCGAGCGGATCGGCGGCATCCAGAACCAGTACGCGCCCAACGCCTACGTCCGCCTGTGGTCGTGCGTCGACGGCTTCCGGCGGGACGATCTCACACGTGCCCTCGAGCGTCGGTCGGTCATCCATGCGACGCTCATGCGCGAGACGATCCACGTCGTCTCTCGACGCGACTATTGGCCGTTTGCCATTGGTATCCGGGCAGCGCAGCGCGAGTGGTTCCTGCGCGTGCGGAAGCCTCCCCCGAAGGAGCGAGACCTCGAGCGGCAGGCGGCCGAGCTGCGAGCGCTCATGGCGGACGGCCCGCGCCGTCAAGACGAGCTCGTCGAGATCGTCGGCCGCAGCTGGGGGATGGTCGGGCCGTGGCTCGACCTCGTTCGTGTGCCGCCGTCGGGGACCTGGGAGAAAAGACGTGCCCACCTCTTCCAGACGGCCGAGGCATGGGTCGGCCCGGAGGACATCGACGAGAGCGAGGCCCGCGACCATCTCGTGCGCCGCTACCTCGCTGCATTCGGCCCGGCGTCACGGAACGACATCAGCCGTTGGTCCCACCTGTCGCTCGGCGATGTCGCGCCCGTGCTCGAGCGGCTGTCTCTCCGGCGCTTCCGCGACGAGGCCGGCGGCGAGCTTCTCGACCTGCCGCGCGCACCGCTCCCGGATCCCGACACGCCTGCACCCGTGCGCTTCCTTCCCACGTGGGACGCGACGCTTCTGGTGCACGCACGGAGAACGGGGATCCTTCCCGAGCGCTACCGGCCGCGGATCTTCTCGACCAAGACTCCGCACTCGTTTCCGACGTTCCTCGTCGACGGCGCGGTCGCCGGGACGTGGCGTTACGAGGGCGGCCGGGTGACGATCGCCGCCTTCGCCCGCCTGGATGCGGCCAGCGCACGTTACGTTCGCGAGGAGGCAGAGCGGCTCGAGGCGTTTCACGCTGACGGCAGTTGACCCGCCGCGCCGCGTTTGACGAGTATGCGCGGATGGCCGATCTCCGTTCGAGGAGCCTCCGAACTCCCGACGACGCGCTCACGTTTCCCGGTCTCGAGGGCGGTGTCGTTCATCTCGGCGATGTGACGGTCGGTCGCGTGGTGTTGAAGCCCGGCTGGCGCTGGTCGAAGGACGTCCGTCCGGTCGTCGGTGGGGAGTCGTGCCAGGCGCGGCATCTCGGGCTCGTCCTCTCCGGCCGCTTCGCCGTCGCGATGGACGACGGCAGGACGCTCGAATTCGGCCCCGACGACGTCTTCGATATTCCTCCCGGGCACGACGGCTGGACGGTCGGCGACGAGCCCTGCGTCCAGATCGAGTGGTCGGGGATGCGAACGTTCACCGGCTTTCGCGTCGGGCTCAAGAACCGGGCGCTGCTCACGCTGCTCTTCACGGACGTGGTCGACTCGACAGCGACAGCGCACCGGCTCGGTGACGGCGCGTGGCGGGACCGCCTATCGAAGCATCTCGAGACGATGCGGCGGTCACTCGAGCACCACGGCGGGCGGGAGGTAGAGACCACGGGCGACGGTCTGCTCGCGACGTTCGACGGGCCGGCGCAGGCCCTCTACTGCGCGACCGAGATCCAGCGCGATGCTGCGCTGCACGATCTCGAGATTCGCGTCGGGGTGCACGTCGGCGAGGTGGATATCGTCGGCAACGACGTGCGCGGCGTCGCGGTCCACGTCGCGGCGCGGGTCATGGACAGCGCCGAGGCGGGGGAGATCGTCGTCTCCGAGATCACGCGTGCGATCGCGCAGGCCTCGGGGTTCGACTTCGAAACTCGAGGGGCGCGCACGCTGAAGGGCCTCGACGGAGAGTGGACGCTGTACGCGCTCGTCGGGTCGGCGAGTCAGGGCTGAGCCGGCGGCGGGGCACCTGAATCACGAGCGGGCGAACAGCCGCAGCTCGTTCTCCACCAGCTCGGCCCAGCGGCTCGCACGCGGTAGGCGGACGAGACCTCCCAGCGGCGAGCGCAGCGCGAGGCCGTGCACGGCTCCGGCTATGACGGTGTAGCTGCCGCGGACACCCAGTGCGCATCGCACGCTCGAAGCCTCGGCGCGAGCTCCCGGGCGAGACTCCTGGGATTCCGGGAAGCCAGCGGTCGAGAGCGCCGTGCAGGACGACGAGCGACTTGCCGGCGAGGGGGTCGAGGTCGAGATCGTCGGGGATCCACGGTGCGAGCCCGAGGACTCTGGTCACCGACGGGTCGTCGGCCGAGGCGATCGCGACCGCACCGCCCATCGAGAACCCGAGCAGGAGCACGCGCTCGGCGCCCCGCTCCGCAACGGCGGCACGGGCGTCCTCGACGCACGAGCCGAATCGATTCCACGACTTCACGCGATAGCGGACCTCGGCGAACGTCAGCTCCGGGATCCGGGGGGCGAGCCGGCGCACGAGCCACTCGACAGACGCGCTCCATGTGCCCTCTACCTCGCGCGCCTGCCCGCCGTTGACGCAGACCACCGTTCCGAGCCGGCCCGAGCCCGACACCCGCATCTCGGCACCTGTCGCGAGGCGGCTCAATGCGCTCGAACGCTAGCGTCAACGCCTTGGCCTCAGCACGTTTCTGCGACGAGCTCGAGTTCGGCTTCGGCTGGATCGCCGCTAAGCCGGGCTACATGGAGCGCGCTTCCCACGCGCTCGTCGACTCCGGACGAGTGTGGCTCGTCGATCCGGTCGAGGTCACAGGCCTCGACGAGCGGATCGGAGCAGCTGGAGAACCCGCCGGCGTGATCCTGCTCCTCGAACGGCATGCCCGCGACGGCGCGGCGCTTGCGGAGCGCTTTGGCGTTCAGCTGCACCGGAGACCGCTCGACGGGGTCCCCGGTGCGCCGTTCTCGTTCAGGAGAAGCGTCCACCTGCCCGGTTGGCGTGAGACGGCGCTTTGGTGGGCGGACCGCCGCGTGCTCGTGGTCGCGGACGCGCTCGGAACTGCCGGCTACTTCCTCGGCCCCGGCGAACTGCTGGCCGTCCACCCGCTTCTGCGGCTCACGCCGCCTCGTTCGCTCGCCGGCCTCGGGCCGGAGCACGTGCTCTGCGGCCACGGCGACGGTGTGCACGGTCCCGAGGCAGCACGTGCGCTCGTGGCTGCGCTGGCGACATCGCGAACGGGCGCGCCTCGCTGGCTGTGGGGCCTCGCGCGGAGCAGGTTCGGGAGGTCGTGATGCGGGAGCGCGTCCTCTCCGTCCGCGAGCTGAACCGGGCGCTCCTCGCACGGCAGCTCCTCCTGCGGCGCTCGCGACTCGGTGTGCCCCGGGCGATCGAGCGGGTCGGAGGGCTCCAGGCGCAGTGGCCGCCGTCGCCGTACATCGCACTCTGGTCGCGGCTAGAGGGGTTCCGTCCCGAGCAGCTGCAACGAGCGCTCGAAGGGCGCCGAGTCGTCAAGGCGACCCTCATGCGAACAACGCTCCATCACGTCAGCGCACGGGACTATCTCGCCTACGGAGGCGAGCTCTTCACCCAGCGGATCGCGGCTCTCAAGCGGCAGTTGGCGAGGGATCCCGACGGCGCGGATCTCGACGCCGTCGCGCGGCGCGTCGTCGAGCTGACGACCGAGGAGCCGCGCAGCCGTCCCGAGCTCCTCGAGTTGCTCGGGCGACCTCGGCTCGACGTGACCGAGCGCCGTCCTTGGCTCGTCTGGCACACGCTCGCCGCCAAGGCCGGCCTCGTGCACGTGCCGGCGTCGTCCCGGTGGCGGCAGAACACCGCCGGAGTCAGCTTCGTCCCCGCTCGGGTGTGGCTCGGGGCAGAGGGAGCGCGAGGCGAGGCGGCGGTCGCGCATCTCGTTGCGCGCTACCTCGCCGCCTTCGGGCCTGCGACCCGAGCCGACGCAGCGCAGTGGACAGGGTTGCCGATCGGCGCACTGGCGCCCGCGTTCGAAGGTCTCGCGCTCAGGAGATTTCGCGACGAGAACGGCCGCGATCTCTTCGACGTGGCTCGAGCGCCGCTTCCCGACGCGGCAACTGCCGCGCCGCCGCGGTTCCTGCCGATGTGGGACAGCACGCTCCTGGCGCACGACGACCGCTCGCGGATCCTGCCCGAGGAGCACCGCAAGGTCGTGATCGCCCGGAACGGCGACGTGCAGCGGACGTTTCTCGTCGACGGCTTCGTCGCCGGCCTCTGGCGCGTCGCCGACGGACAGCTCGAGCTCGAGCCGTTCGAGCCGCTGTCGCGCACGGCCCGGCGGGCGCTCGAAGATGAAGGCGCAGGGCTCCTGCGGTTACACGCCGCGGCGAGCGGCCGACCTCGGTGAAGCAGAGCCACTGGCCGCATCGTGCGGGGGAGGTTCCGGAGGGGCGGTAGCGAACCAGCGATCGTGGCTCAGAGTCAGCTCACGGGCGGCAGCCTCGACGCACTCCCTCCACCCGAGATGGCGAGGAAGGCCGAGCAGGTCGGCGTCACGAAGGCCGGCCTCGACTCCGCTACCACGTTCGCTCTCTCCATCCTCGCGGGCGCCTTCATCGCGATGGGCGCCGTGTTCGCCACGACGGTCACCACCGGTGGCTCGGAGCTCCCCTACGGCGTTGCGCGGCTGCTCGGCGGGCTCACGTTCTCGCTGGGACTCATCCTCGTCGTCGTGGCCGGCGCCGAGCTCTTCACCGGGAACAACCTGATCGTGATGGCGTGGGCGAACCGCCGGGTGTCGACGCTCCGCCTCGCGCGCAACTGGGCGATCGTCTACGCGGGAAACCTGGTCGGCGCTCTGGCCACCGCGCTGCTCCTGTATATCGCCAAGCAGTACGAGTTCGGCGACGGCGCCGTGGGCTTCCAGGCGGTGTCGATCGCCGCTGCCAAGACGAGCCTCGGCTGGTGGCAGGCACTCGTCCTGGGCGCGCTCTGCAACGCGCTCGTGTGCATGGCGGTCTGGCTCTGCTACAGCGCGCGGACGACGGCCGACAAGATCCTCGCGATCATCCCCCCGATCGCTGCGTTCGTGGCCGCCGGCTTCGAGCACAGCGTTGCGAACATGTACTTCATCCCCTACGGCCTGCTCGTGGAGTCGGACGACGAGTACTGGTCACAGCAGGACGTCACGCTGCCGACGTCCCCGGACCTCACCTGGGGCGGGTTCGTCACCTCGAACCTCGTCCCGGTCACGATCGGAAACATCCTCGGGGGCGCGCTGATGGTGGGCGCCATCTACTGGTTCGTCTACCTGCGCGGGCGCGAGCTGGCTCCGTAGGTCTGCGAACCGGCGTCAGTGAAAGCCCGGATGGCTGAAGGTCGGCCTCGGCGTAGCGTGGTTCCCGAAGGAGGTAACCGTGCGTCCACGCGATGGCAGCGGAGTCGCAGGGGAGCCATCGGAGGCTCGGGTGGGTTTCGTGGTGTTCCTCGAGTTCCTCGTGCTGGCGCCGGCCGCGGCGGTAGTCGCCCTCTGGCTCGTTCCGGATGCGTTCGGGATCGAGTGGAACTGCGTCGGTGCCAGCGGCGTGCAGCGCGTCAGCGGTGACTCGTACGCCGCTACCATCGCGGTCGCAGGAACGTTCGGCTGGCTGTTCGTGCTCATGGGTGAGCTCTACGCCCGTGTCGCCGGTGCCCGCCGGCTCGCGCTGCTGCTGCCCCTGGCGTGGTTCGTACTACTTGTCCTGACTGCGGTCATCATGGCCGCCGCAGTCGGATCCGAGCCGTGTCCGAGCTGACGTCGCACGGCGGTCTCTACCTGTGCGGGAGTTCTGCGATCTCCGCCCCGCGCTGCTTCGACGATCTGCGTGCGACTCCGGCTTGCTCGGCGGCCTCGGCCACCGCGGTGGCGACAGCAGGGGCCACGTCGCGGTTGAACACGCTCGGGATGATGTAGTCCGCCTCCAGCTCGCCCGGCGCGACGATCGCTGCGATCGCGTGGGCGGCTGCCGTCTCCATTCCGTGCGTGATCTCGCGAGCTCGCACGTCGAGCACTCCTCTGAACACTCCCGGAAAGGCGAGCACGTTGTTGATCTGGTTCGGATAGTCCGAACGTCCGGTGGCGATGACCTCGACGTCATCCGCGATCTCCTCAGGCATCACCTCGGGAGTCGGATTCGCCATCGCGAACACGATCGCGCGGTCGGCCATGCGGCGGACCGCCTCCGCGCTCACGGCGCCTGGTGTCGAGAGGCCGATGTAGACGTCGGCGCCCACGAGCGCGTCGTCGGCGCTACAGCGCAGGTCGCGCGGGTTGGTCATCTCGGCATACGCGGCCTTCGCCTCGGTGAGGCCTTCGCGTGATCGGTAAAGAGTGCCTTCGCGGTCGCAGCCAACGATGTCGCGCGCCCCGGCGGCCAACAGGGTCTTGGTCGTGGCGGCGCCCGCCGCACCGACGCCGGTGACGACGATGCGCGCGTCCTCGATCCTCTTCCCGACCACGCGCAGTCCGTTGAGGAGCGCGGCGAGCGTGACGATCGCCGTCCCGTGCTGGTCGTCGTGGAACACCGGGATGTCGAGTTCCTCTCGCAGTCGCCTCTCGACCTCGAAGCAGCGCGGTGCGGAGATGTCCTCGAGGTTTATCCCGCCGAAGACAGGTGCCAGTGCGACGACCGTGCGGACGATCTCGTCGACGTCCTTCGTCGCGAGGCAGATCGGGAACGCGTCGACTCCACCGAACTCCTTGAAAAGGACGGCCTTGCCCTCCATGACCGGCAGCGCGGCCTCCGGGCCCACGTCTCCCAGGCCGAGCACCGCCGTCCCGTCGGAGACCACCGCGACGGTGTTCTGCTTGATGGTGAGAGCCCAGACCTTTGCGGGATCCTCGGCGATCGCGGTCGAGATCCGTGCGACGCCGGGGGTGTAGGCCATCGAAAGGTCGTCTCGCGTCTTGAGCGGCAGCCGGGGCACGATCTCGAGCTTGCCTCCGAGGTGGAACAGGAACGTCCGGTCGGAGATGTGCTCGACCTCGATCCCGTCGACCTCGGAGACAGCGTCGATGATCCGCTCGAGATGCCCGGCGTCGCCTGCGAGCACGGTCACGTCGCGGATCTTGTGGTCCTGGCCGACTCGCACGAGGTCGATTGCCCCGAGCAACCCTCCCGCCCCTGCGATCGCATCCGCGAGCGACGCGAACGAGCCTGGCCGGTTCGCGAGCCGAACGCGAATGGTCGCGCTGAACGACGCGGACGGGTGGATGCCGACGGCGCCGGGGGGTGCGGCTGTGCCGGACGAGTCGGCTGCTGACCACATGCCGTGAGCCTCGCTCGCCCGGACGAGCCACGCATCGGGGATTCGGCCGATCGGCGCTGTGGCTTTGCCGTAAGGCACTGATGCTCGGAAAAGCGATCGTTGCCGCCCAACCCGGCGTCGGTAGTTGGCCGCACCGGGTATCCGGCCGGCCTCTGATGCCCGGGCTGCCGCACGCGGCGACACTCGGGCGAGGAGGTACGGAGCATGTTTCAGGTTCGGATTCACGGGCGGGGCGGCCAGGGAGTGGTCACTGCCGCCGAGCTCCTCTCGCAGGCCGCGTTCGCGGAGGATCGGCACGCGCAGGCGTTTCCGACCTTCGGCTCGGAGCGGACAGGAGCTCCCGTGACGGCCTTCTGCCGCATCGACGACCGCCAGATCAGGGCGCGCGAGCCCATCGCGCAGCCGGACGCCGTGATCGTCCAGGATCCGACCCTGCTCCATCAAGTCGACGTGTTCGGTGGGCTCGGCCCGGACGGGTACGTTCTGCTCAACACCGCGCGCAGCTTCGAGGAGCTGGCACTCGGCGATTTCGCTCGGCGGTTCCGACCCGAGCGCTTGCTCACGCTGCCGGCAACGGAGATCGCGCGCGAGCACGTCGGACGGCCGCTGCCGAACGTCCCGCTGCTCGGCGCCTTCGCCGCGTTGACGGGGGTGATCACGCTCCCGTCGGTCGCCGCCGCCATCCGCGAGCGGTTCACGGGCGCCGTCGCAGAGGGGAACGTGGCGGCTGCCGAGGCTGCGCACGAGCTTGCCCGGAGCGCGCTGCAGGAGCAGGTCCATGTTTAGCCAGGTCGAGGGCTCATACGCTGTCGCCAAGAGCGTCGCGCTCTGTCGCCCCGAGGTGATCTCCGCGTATCCGATCTCGCCGCAGACGCACATCGTCGAAGCGCTCTCCGACCTCGTGAGGACCGGTGAGCTCGCCCCCTGCAAGTACCTGAACGTCGAGTCCGAGTTCGCGGCGATGTCCGCGGCGATCGGTGCCTCGGCGGCCGGCGCCCGCGCATACACAGCAACGGCGAGCCAGGGTCTCCTGTACATGGTCGAGGCGCTGTACAACGCCTCGGGCCTCGGGCTCCCGATCGTCATGACCGTCGCCAACCGTGCGATCGGCGCGCCGATCAACATCTGGAACGACCACTCCGACTCGATGTCGCAGCGCGACTCCGGCTGGATCCAGCTCTACGCGGAGTCGAACCAGGAGGCGCTCGACCTGCACGTCCAGGCGTTCAAGCTCGCGGAGGAGCTCTCGCTCCCCGTGATGGTGTGCATGGACGGCTTCATCCTCACGCATGCCGTCGAGCGGGTCGAGATCCCGACGCAGGAGCAGGTGGACGCGTTCCTTCCTCCGTTCGAGCCCCGTCAGGTGCTCGACCCGGACGACCCGGTGACGATCGGTGCGATGGTCGGGCCGGAGGCGTTCATGGAGGTCCGCTACCTGATGCACGCCAAGCAGATGCAGGCGCTCGACCTCGTGCCCGAGATCGCCGGCGAATTCGCGCAGTCCTTCGGGAGAGCCTCGGGTGGGCTCCTCCGCCGGTATCGGAGCGAGGACGCCGAGACGGTCGTCCTCGCGCTGGGCTCGGTACTCGGCACGATCGAGGACGTCGTGGACGAGCTCCGCGACGACGGCGTCCGGATCGGGGCCGTGGGCCTCAAGTGCTTCCGGCCGTACCCGCTCGAGGAAGTGCGTGCGGCGCTCGAGCACGCCCAGCGGATCGTCGTCCTCGAGAAGGCTTTCGCGGTCGGCGCCGGCGGCATCGTCGGCCAGAACGTGCGGCTCGCGCTCTCCGGGCTCGATCCCACCGTCCACGACGTCGTTGCGGGCCTCGGTGGGCGCCCGATCACGAAGGCGTCTCTCCACGGCCTCGTCCGGGACGTCCTCGAGGGGACGCTCGAGCCCGGCCGGTTGACGTTCCTCGACCTCGACGTCGCGCTCGTCGAGCGCGAGCTCCAACGCGCGAGCCAAACGCGGCGCTCCGGTCCGCACGCGGAGAACATGCTGCGGGACCTCGGAATCGTGGCCGCGGGGTCGCACTGAGGAGGCGGTGATGGCAACCCAGCCAGTGAAGCTCTACCAAGTCGGGACATTCGCCGTCGGCAATCGTCTTTTGAGCCCCGACGAGCGGACCGTGCAGGCGCGGATGGAGCGCTCGAACACCCTCACCTCCGGCCATCGGGCGTGCCAGGGCTGCGGGGAGGCGCTCGGAGCCCGCTACGTCCTCGACGCGGCGATGCGCGCGACCGAGGGCAGGCTCATCGCAGCCAACGCAACGGGCTGCCTCGAGGTGTTCTCGACTCCCTATCCGGAGTCGTCGTGGCAGCTTCCCTGGCTCCACTCGCTGTTCGCGAACGCGCCCGCGGTCGCAACCGGGATCGCCGCCGCGCTCGAGGTCAAGGGCCGCACCGACATCCGGGTCATCGGCCAGGGCGGCGACGGCGGGACGATGGACATCGGCTTCGCCTGTCTCTCCGGGATGTTCGAGCGCGGCGACGACGTGCTGTACGTCTGCTACGACAACGAGGCGTACATGAACACCGGCGTCCAGCGCTCGAGCGCGACGCCGGCGGCCGCCCGCACGGCCACGACGAAGCCGGTG
Source organism: uncultured Actinomycetes bacterium (assembly GCA_963736295.1). Classification (GTDB taxonomy): domain Bacteria; phylum Actinomycetota; class Thermoleophilia; order Gaiellales; family Gaiellaceae; genus GMQP-bins7. The sequence continues at coordinate 732,096 of CAVTOH010000004.1, read as the reverse complement.
GGCGAGGAGCCGGGGAACGTCTTCGGCCAGGGGAAGAGCGCCGCGCTGATCGCGATGGCGCACGAGATTCCCTACGTCGCGACGGCCACCGTCGCCGAGTTGCACGACCTCGAGGCGAAGGTCGAGCGCGCGATGGAGATCCGCGGCCCGCGTTACCTGCACGTCTTTGTGCCGTGTCCGCTCGGCTGGGGATCGGCCGCAGCCGACACGATCAAGATCGCGCGGCTCGCGAAGGAGACCGGGCTCTTCCCGGTGATCGAGGCCGAGCACGGGGAGGTGGTGAGCGTCTCGAAGATCCGGCGGCCGGTCCCCGTGGAGGAGTACCTGCGCCCGCAGAAGCGGTTCGCACACCTCTTCGGCGACCCGCCGCGGACCGACGTCATCGCGCAGATCCAGGCCCATGCCGACCGCAACATCCGGCGCTTCGGCCTGCTGGACGACGAGGGGAGCGTGTGATGGAGACGCCGTTCGCGATCACGCTCGACGTCGGCTCGAGCCTCGCCAACAAGACGGGGACCTGGCGCACGGAGCGCCCGGTCTACGTCCACCGGCTCCCTCCGTGCAACAACGCGTGCCCCGCGGGCGAGAACATCCAGCAGTGGCTCTACGACGCCGAGGATGGCGGCGCCGGCTACGAGAAGGCCTGGCGCCAGATTATGGAGGACAACCCGTTCCCCGCCGTCATGGGCCGTGTCTGCTACCGCCCGTGCGAGACGGTGTGCAACCGCGCCGAGCTCGACGAGGCGGTCGGGATCAACTCCGTCGAGCGCTTTCTCGGCGACGAGGCGATCGAGCAGGGCTGGAAGGTCGAGGTCACGGTCCCGCGCACGGGCAAGCGCGTGCTCGTCGTCGGCGCCGGGCCCTCCGGGCTCTCGGCCGCGTACCAGCTGGCCCGGCTCGGGCACGACGTGACGCTCCGTGACGCCGGCCCGCGGGCCGGCGGGATGATGCGTTTCGGAATCCCGACGTACCGGCTGCCACGGGACATCCTCGACGCCGAGATCCAGCGCATCCTCGACCTCGGCGTGACGCTCGAGCTCGAGACCAAGGTGACGAGCATCCTCGAGGCGATGCAGGAGGGCGGGTTCGACGCAGCCTTCCTCGCCGTCGGAGCGCACCTCGGCAAGCGCGCGTACATCCCCGCCGGAGAGGCCGCGAAGATCATGGACGCGGTCTCCCTCCTCCGCAGCATGGAGGGCGAGGAGCGACCGTTGCTCGGGCGCCGCGTCGTCGTCTACGGCGGCGGCAACACGGCGATGGACGCCGCGCGGACGGCGAAGCGCCTCGGCGCGGAGGAGGCGATCGTCGTCTACCGGCGAACGCGCGACCGCATGCCCGCCCATGACTTCGAGGTCGAGGAGGCCGAGCAGGAGGGCGTCCTCATGAAGTGGCTCTCGACCATCAAGCAGGCGGACGGCGGCAAGCTCGTCCTCGAGAAGATGGAGCTCGACGAGACGGGCTTCCCGCAGCCGACCGGTGAGCTCGAGGAGCTCGAGGCGGACTCTCTCGTCCTCGCGCTCGGGCAGGAGACCGACCTCTCGCTCCTCGACGGGGTGCCGGGCCTCGAGGTCTCGGACGGCGTCGTCCAGGTCGAGCAGAACATGATGACCGGCTACCCAGGGATCTTCGCGGGCGGCGACATGGTGCTGACGGAACGAACCGTGACCGTCGCGATCGGCCACGGCAAGAAGGCCGCGCGCAACATCGACGCGTGGCTCCGCGACGAGGCCCCTGAGCGGGGCGAGAAACACGAGCTCGCCGACTTCGGCGTGCTCAACACCTGGTACTACGCGGACGCCCCGAGGAGCGTGCAGCCGCAGCTCGAGCTCGCCCGCCGGCGCGCGACGTTCGAGGAGGTCACCGGCGGGCTCGACGAGTCCACCGCCCTGTACGAGGCCAGGCGCTGCCTCTCGTGCGGGAACTGCTTCAACTGCGACAACTGCTACGGCGTCTGCCCGGATAACGCCGTGCTGAAGCTCGCGGACCCCGACGAGCCGTACGCGTTCGATCTCGACTACTGCAAAGGGTGCGGGATCTGCGCTGTCGAGTGCCCGTGCGGCGCGATCGAGATGATCCCGGAGACGATCTAGCGCGTCCCGGTCCCGAGCGCGGCTGCGATCTCGCGCGCCCACGCCTCGATCTCCGCCCAGTCGCGGAAGTCACCTTCCGGGGCACGGAACGCGAGCACGACCGCACGCTCGGCGAAGCTGAGCCGGCTCTTGTCGAGCCTTCCGGCGAAGAGGCGATGATCGCGTGCGCCCGTCTTCGCGAGGATCTCGTCGACCTGCACTGCGTGCTCGGCCTCAGGGCGCGGCGGGTCCCCGATCGGGCCGCTCGAGAAGAGCCAGGTCGGCCGAGCGCGGAGTGTGCGCTCGTGGACGCCCACGAACTCGCGCGCGTCCTCGAGCCAGCTGCCGACGTAGACGGCGCTCCCGAGCACGAACGCGTCGTACACCGCCGGCGTCTCGACCTCGTCGACCGGCCAGGTGTCCGTCTCGATCCCTTGTTCCTCGAGCGTGCGGCCGATCGCCTCGGCGATCTCCTGCGTCGAACCGTGGCGACTCGCGGCTGCGACGAGCGCTCTCACGGCGACATCATCCTGCGCGATATGCGGCGAGGATTTCCTCCCGCTGTTCTTCCGGCAGGTGCTTCACGGCCTCGCGCACCGTCACGCCGGACGCCCGGCTCGCGCGCGGCCGCAGCCACTCGTACACGACCTCGGGACGCTTCCGCGACGTGTCGCGGAGCACCCAGCCGATCGCCTTGCGGATGAAGAACTCACGCTCCTCGAGCATCGCGTCTGCGTAGCGCGAGAAGCGGTCGAAGTCGCCCCCGCCCTCACGCAGAGGGACGAGATGCGCGAGCAGCGCCGAGCGCCGGATCCAGAAATCTCCGTCTCCCGCCCAGCGGTCGAGCGTCGACCCGAGCTCCGGGCACCGCTCTACGAGCGGCCCGACGACGCTGGCCGCCAGCCCGTCGACGAGCGCCCATGTCCTGGACTCGCGAAGCAGCCGCTCGAGGAGCGGCGTGTCGCGAGCCTCGAGCACGCCGGGCGCGAGCTCGAGAACCTCGACCGCGGCCATGCGACGCTCGTGCACTGGGCGCCGCCACAGCTCCTCGACGAGCGGGAGGACGTCGTTGTGGGCGAGGTCGGGATGGCGCCCGAGGGTGGTCTTCACGACCTTGCGCATCGCCGGGACGCTCGTCCCGTAGTGCTCGAGCTCGCTCTTCAGGTAGCGGCGCTCCTGCTCTGCCCGCTCGGGGCTTCCGGCGGCGCGCAGCCCGGCATCCATCTGGTCGGCGAGCTCGGCCGTGTCCACGGTTGCCTAGCCGGCCACTTCGGCCGCGCGGCGGACCCGCTCGCGCGCCTCCGAGAAGCGGATCGCCTCGTAGGCGATGAGGCCGATGCAGAGTGCGGTCACGATGGAGAGCGTCGCGAGCGCCGGTATCTCGACCGCGAGCGGGAGGAGGGCAAGGAGGAAAGCGGCGACGACGAGGCGCTGCCTGTTCAGCGTCCTCACGTTCCGGAGCCTGAACAGGATGTGCGCGAGGAGGTAGAGGGCGACGCCTCCGCAGAGAGCGACCGCAGGCACGGTTGCGAGCGGCTCGCCGATGCCGGCGAACGTCTTCTTCACGCCGACGGCGAGGAGGATGATCCCGGCCACCATCGGGAGATGGAGGTAGCTGTAGGAGTCGCGTGCCATCGTGAGCTGCGCACGTCCCTTGGCCTCGCGCAGGTGGCGCTCGGCGACGATCGCCACGACGTCGAAGTACGCCCACCAGAGCGCAGCCGCGATCGACAGCCCGAGCGCTGCGGCGACGACGACCCCTGCGTCGAGATCGGTCGTTGCGCCCAGCCCGAGCGCGACGATCGTCTCTCCCAGGGCGATGATGATGATCAGGGCGTGCCGCTCCGCGAAGTGGCCGGCCTCGAGGTGCCAGCCGCGGCCGCCTCCGACGTACGCGCCGGCGAAGTCGACGAGCAGCGCAATCGCCCAGACGGCTGTCTGGGCGGGGCCGTCGAGCCCGGCCGCCACGAAGAGCAGTGTGATCCCGATCGCGGAGCCGACGCCGAGGCGGGCGATCGCGCCCAGGAGCTCCGGGTCTCCGCGCCCAGCCACGGCGTAGAGCACGAGGTGAGCGATCCGCACCGCCGCGTATGCGCACGCGAAGAGCAGCGCGTCGTCGCCGAACGCGTCGGGAACGGCGAGTGACGCGATCAGCATCGCGCCCATGGCACCGAACATGACGAGGCGCACCTCGCCCTCCTCGGGGTCGATCGTGTTCGTCAGCCACGCGTACGCCGCCCATGCCCACCAGACGACGCCGATGACGAGCAGGCCCTTTACTAGACCTGCCCAGGTCGGGTCGTCGTAGATCAGCCCCGTTACCTGCGTGATCGCGAAGACGAAGATCAGGTCGAAGAAGAGCTCGAGCGGAGTGACGCGCTCCTCCTCGCCCTCCTCGTGCCGACGGACCTTGAGCGTCACGGCGCCAGCCTAGCCACCGCCCAATGCGTGGCCGGCCGGCGCCGATGACAGTGCGCTCATTGTCCGGCTACCTGATCGCGTCGCGTCGATTCGCGAACGACTTGGTTAGCGGTCCGCTACGGCGCTTCGGCCCGCCGCCGTTATTTGGGTGGCACCGTTGCGGCGTAGCATGGGTGCGTGAAGTTTCGCGTCCTCGGTTCGCTCGAGGTCGTAGCCGCAGAGGGCCCGATCGAGTTGCCAGGCGCCAAGGAGCGCACGGTACTCGCCTATCTGCTCGCTCACCTCGGACGCTCGGTCTCCACTGACGAGATCGTCGATGCCGTGTGGGGGGAACGAGCGCCGGCCTCCGCCACACGATCTCTCCATGCACGGGTCTCGCGGCTTCGCCGGCTGCTCGAACCGGGGCGGACCGCTGCATCGTCGTCCTTGATCCAGCGAGACGGAGTGGGCTATCGCCTCGTCATCTCGGCCGACGACGTCGACGCGGAGCGGTTCGCGCGGCTCGTCGCAGAGGCACGCGACGTCCCGACGCGAGAGTCACTCGCGAAGGCGGAGCAGGCCCTCGAGCTGTGGCGGGGAGAGCCGTACGGCGCGTTCCAGCAGCTCGAGTTCGCGCAGGCGGAGAACCGCCGGCTCACGGAGCTCGAGCTCCAGGCTCGCGAGCTGCGATTCGCGGCGCTCCTTGAGCTCGGAAGGCATGACGAAGCGCTCCCCGACCTGGAGCTGCTCGTCGAGCAGCACCCCCTGCGCGAGCCGGTCGCGCGGCTCCTGATGCTGGCGCTGTACCGAAGCGGGCGCTATCCGGAGGCTCTGGCCGTCTACCGGACGCTCTTCCAGCGGCTGCGCGAGCTCGGTCTCGAGCCGGACGAGGAGTCCCGAGCGCTTGAGCGGCAGATGCTGCAGCGGGCATCCGAGCTGGCCCCGGTCGCGCCGCTGCGAACGAACATCGGCGCTCGGCTTACGAGCTTTGTCGGTCGTGAGGCCGACTGCTCTCTCGTGCTCGGCGGCATGGATGAGCATCGGCTCGTCACGCTCACCGGCCCAGGCGGCGTGGGAAAGACGAGTCTGGCACTTGAGGTCGCGCGAAAGGCCGCCGAGGCGAACCTGGACGGAGTCTGGCTCGTCGAGCTGGCGCCCCTCCGCGACCCGGCACGCGTTCCGGAGGCTGTCGCCGAGGCGCTGGGAATGCGAACGTCGGAGTTCGAGGGGCAACAGACCTCGGCTCTCGGCTTTCTCGAGTGCAACCTCGGACGGCGTGAGCTCCTGATCGTGCTCGACAACTGCGAGCATCTCGTCGCGGCGGCGGCCGAGCTCGCGTTGTCGCTCCTTTCCGCATGTCCGGCGGTTCGCCTGCTGGCAACCAGTCGCGAGCCGCTCGGCGTGCCGGGTGAGCTCGTCTTCGAGGTCGAGCCTTTGCGCATACCCGCCGATACCGCGTCGGCGGAGGAGCTCGCGCAAGCGGATGCGGTGCGCCTGTTCGTCGAGCGAGCACGGACCGTGACCGGCGACTTCGACCTGAACGAGGAGACCCTGCGGGCGATCGCCGAGGTGTGCGCGCGTCTGGATGGTCTTCCGCTCGCCCTCGAGCTGGCTGCGGCGCGGACTCGAACGCTCTCGCCGCAGGAGATCGCCCAGCGGCTGGCCGATCGATTCGCGCTCCTCGGCCGTGGGCCGGAACGGCTCGCCGAGCGCCAGCGCACGCTCGCCGGTGTCGTCGAATGGAGCTACCAGCTTCTCGTCGAGAACGAGCAGGCGCTCTTCCGTCGCCTCTCGGTCTTTCCTTCGTCCTTCGGGCTCGAAGTAGCCGAGGAGGTTTGCTCCGGTGACGGAATCGACCCCTCCCGCGTTGCCGATCTCCTCGCAGCGCTCGTCGATCGATCGATGATCACCACGTCCAGCGAGCGCTCCGATCGTTTCCGGCTTCTCGAGACGCTGCGTGAGTTCGGGCGCGCAGAGGCCGATGCCCGCGGGGAACGCCTGGCCGTCGCGAAGCGGCACGCGCTCTGGGCCATGCGCGTCGCCGAGGCGGGCCACGCACGTGTCTGGACCGAGGGGCTCGAGGCGGGCACGAGAGAGTTCGTGCCGAGGCGCGCGGACTTCGAGGCTGCGGCGGATCTCGCGTTCGAGCTCGGCGATGCCGACCTTGCGCAGAGCCTTGCTGCCGCCCTCGGTACGCTCGGCTTCCTCTTCGCGGGAGGGGTGGACGACCGCGCTCGCGTCGAGGCGGCGCTCGCGCTTCCGGGGGGTGCGCTCGAGCGTCGCCTCCGCTGCTTGCGCGCGCTCGCCGTTCTCCTGATCCGCGAAGGCCGGCCGGGCGATGCCGTCTCGGTGGGTGTCAGCGCCCTCAGCATCGCCGAAGAGGCCGGGGACGACGCAGAGATTGCGCGCATGCGCACAGTGACCTTCCAGGCACGGCTCCTCGCCGGGGACCCGAACGTCGATGTGGATCAGCTCGCGGGCGTCGAGGAGCACGCGGTGCGCCACGGCGAGCGCTGGTACGAGGGGATGGTGCACCACTACTACGGACTCGCCGCCTTTACGTCCGGGAACGTTGCGGAGGCGCAGAGCCGGGCCGAACGCGCGCTCCGGGCCTTCGCGGCGAGCGGTGATCTCTGGGGGATCGTCAACGCCAGCGAGACCCTCGGACACTCGCTCGCGGCCGTTGGCGACTACGACGGCGCGATGCAGGTGTATGAGCGCGCACTCGCCGCCGGTGTGCGTGATCTCCAGGAGGAGGCGGTGCCGCTTCTCTATCACTACGGTCTTTCACGGCTGCGCGCCGACGACACGGAGGCTGCGACGAGGCTGTTCGGGGAGTGCGCCCGGCTCGCCGAGCGCGAGTCGCCGTTCCTGCGGTGGCACAGCACGATCGGCGCAGCGCACATTGAGCGTCGCCGGGGGGACACGGATGAGGCGGCTCGTCTCTACGGCGACGCTCTCGGTCTCGTCCGGGAGGCGGTCGCCGGCGGTCTCGACACTCGTGCGGTGCGCGTGGCGATGGTCGTCACGTTGCGCGAGCTGGGACATCTCGCCGAGGAAGGCGGCGACGCCGAGGGCGCGAAGCGGTTTCAGGAGGAAGGCCTCGTCTGGGCCCGACGGGTCGGGGAGCCTCGACTGCTTGCACGGTCACTTGATGGGCTTGCCGGTGCGCTTTCGCTCGGAGATCGCGCGGACGAGGCTGCCAGGCTGCTCGGGGCGGCCGAGGGAACGCGTGCCGCCGTCCACGCCCGGCTCCCGGAGCGCGAGCGCAAGGACGTTGCGCCCGCCTCCACGCGCCTGCGCGAGCGGCTCGGGGACGAGCGCTTCGAGGAGGAGTTCGCGCGTGGTCGCTCGGAGCACGTCTCACAGGTCGAGAAAGCGTTTGCGCGAGCGTCGTAGCTGCACCGAACGGCAGTAACGAATCGGTAACCGGGCCGTAGCGCCCGAGCGCGACCCTCCCACCTCTAGACGGACACGGCCGCCCGTACCGGGTGGCCCCGACACGGGGGGAAGCAACATGAAGCACGATCGATTCAGGAACTGGTTCGTTCCGCTGGCTGCGGTCGGAATGCTTGCCGTAGGGGCGGGCTTCGAAACGGACGAGTCGTCCGCGGCCGATGGTCAGGTCGGAGGCAATGTCAGGAACGGGACGTTGACCGTCACCGGCACCTCGAGGTCGGAGGAGATCGTTCTCCGCCTCCGCTCGGGCGACCCGACGACCCTCGAGGTCGTCGCGGATGGTCTCGTCGCGGGCGAGTTCGCGCGCAGCGCGTTCGACCGGATCGTGGTCCGGGCGAGGTTCGGGGACGACGTTCTCCGGATCGACGAGGCGAACGGTGTGTTCACGGACACCGAGGCGACGACCCTCGACGGTGAGTCCGGCTCGGACGAGCTCATCGGGGGAACGGGAGTGGAGACGTTCCGGGGCGGCGCCGGAAGTGACAGCGCGGACGGGAACCGGGGCAACGACATCGCTTTCCTCAGCTTCGGGAACGACAGCTTCACCTGGGATCCCGGCGACGGGAGCGACACGGTCGAGGGTCAGGGAGGCTTCGACACGCTCGTCTTCAACGGGTCGAGCGGAGCAGAGAACTTCGATGCCTCGGCCAACGGCGACCGGCTGCGGTTCTTCCGCAACGTCGGCAACATCGTGATGGACGTCGACGACACCGAGCGGATCGACCTGCGAACGCTCGGCGGTGTGGACAACACGGTCATGAACGACCTCTCGGCGACGGACGTCGACGAGTTCGACGTCGACCTCGCCGCCGCTCTCGGCGGCAGCGCCGGTGACGCCGAGGCAGACACGGTGACGCTCAATGGCAGCAACGCCGGCGAGCACGTCGTGATTTCCGGGGCCAACGGCAGCGCGACCGTCGCCGGACTGTCGGCGCTCGTGCACATCACCAACGCCGAGCCCGCAAACGACACGCTGCTCGTCAACACGCTCGGCGGCGCCGACGAGGTCGATGCCGCCGGACTCGCCGCTTCGGCCATCAAGCTCACCATCGACGGCGGGTCGGGGGACGACTCGCTGCTCGGAGGAGCCGGCATCGACCAGCTGCTCGGCGGTTCGGACGACGACAGCGTCGACGGCAACCAGGGCAACGACGCGGCGTTCCTGGGCTCCGGCGACGACAGCTTCACGTGGGATCCCGGCGACGGAAGCGACGTTGTCGAAGGACAGGAGGGCTCGGACCGGATGATCTTCAACGGCTCGGGCGGGAACGAGATCTTCGTCGTCTCCGCCAACGGCCCGCGCATCGAGTTTCTCCGCAACCTCGGGAACATCGACATGGACCTGAACGACGTCGAGCGGATCGACCTGCGGGCGCTCGCTGGAACGGACACGACGACCGTGAACGATCTGACGGGCACCGACATGGAGGACGTGAACGTCGATCTCGGGAACGGCGGCCTCGGCACGGGCGCTCCGGACGGGGCGGCGGACATCGTCACCGTCAACGCAACGGCCGGCGTCGACGTCGTCGACATCGACGCTGTCGCAGGAGCGGTCGAAGTGTCCGGTCTGTCCGCAACCGTGCGGATCTCGAACTCCGACCCGGCGCTCGACCAGCTCATCCTCAACACGCTCGCCGGACTCGATCAGGTCACGGTCGATCCAGGAGCGACCGCACGCATCGCGGTCACGGTCAACGACTAGCGACGCATCTCTCGAACCCAGGTCAGGTCGGGGCTCCGCAAGGGCCCCGACCTGCTCCCTGCGAACGTCCTTCGGCACGTGAACGACAACAACCCCCGAGCAATCAAGGAGGAGTCATGACCCGCACTCTCGGAATCGCTGCGACGGTGGCTGTCGTCGCTCTCTCGCTCGTGCTCGTCGGCGCGGCGGCAGCGGCGCCGAAGACGGTGGTCGGCACGGTCGGCCCCGGCTTCACGATCGGCCTGAAGCTGGAGGGCAAGAAGGTCACCAAGCTCAAGCCCGGCGTCGCATATCGCTTCGTCGTCAAGGATCGATCCTCGTCCCACGACTTCCACCTCAAGGGACCTGGGCTGAACAAGGTCGTCACCGGTGTGGGCTTCACCGGGACGAAGTCGGTCGTCCTCAAGCTCGGGAAGGGGAGCTACAGCTTCGTGTGCGACCCGCATTCAGCGTCGATGCGCGGAAGCTTCAAGGTCGCCTGACGTCGTCCCGTCGCAAGAAGGCGACCGGGCCGACGAGCTGCGACGAGCCGGGGGCGGTGGCCACGACGCCGCCTCCGCGCTCCACGCCTCTACCGGGAGCCCACGACGGATCGAGGTCGGCCGCGATCGACTTCGTGAGCCGAAGCTTGTTGCGTCTATTGGCACCGATTACGTAGAGGTCGCCGTTACCGGTGCGGTCCGCCGCGTAGGCGATGGCGCGCCCGTCAGGCGCCCAAGCCAGCGCTTCCCAAACAGTCGGCGGCCGAATCGGAACAGGCGCAACTGGCCCCGAGATACGAACTTGGTAGCACCGCGGTAGCACGAGCAAGCGCGGTGACGAAATGCATTTGCAGCACTTCTCGCGATGGAGCTAGCCGGGCTCGAACCGGCGACCTCCTGGGTGCGATCCAGGCGCTCTCCCAGCTGAGCTATAGCCCCGGGAGCGGCGATTGTAGCGAGCGTGGTCTAGGGACCCGGGTTCAGCGGAGACCCGAACTCGGGCATCGTCGGCGCCGGTTGGCTCTCCGGCTTGCAGACCGAGGGGTCCTCGACGCGCGGCACGACCCGCGGGGTGTCCTGCGCGTGCGGGATGGCTGCTCCGCCGATGAGGATGCCGAGGACGAGGAGCCAGAGCGCTGCCGTGAGCCGCGCCCACATCGGGTACGGCCTGTGGCCTTCGTCACGTGCAGGGGCCTGCTCCGCGACGCTCTGCCGCGGTGACGGCTCTACCGACTGGAATGTCGGCGTTCGGAACGAGACGGGATCTGGAAGCGCTGCGCGGGCGCGGGCGGCGAGATCCGGATCGACGAGCGCGAGCTCGGGGCTGATCGGCTCGAACACGTAGGAGATTCTGGCTGGACCTTCGGACCGCCTGCGCCGTTAGCCCTGTGGACTACAGGTGACGGATGTGTGCCGGGGTCTCCACAGCACCGCAGAACCATGCGGAGACACGCATAGCTGTCCCACGCGGACATCTGGTTGCCGCCGGTGAGCCGGGATACGACGGGTGCTGTCATCGACGAAGGGAGGATGCGTGCAGCCACGCATGTCCGGAATCGTGCTCCTCGCGCTCGCGGCCCTCGGGGCCTCGACCGCGCTTGCCGGCGGTAGCTCGAGGGCGACCGACGGCCGCATCATCGCGTGCCAGAAGAGCGGGGGATTCCTGCGGGTCGTCGAGAGCGCGTCGCGCTGTCGGCACTCCGAGCGCGTCGTCGCCTGGAACATCCGCGGCCCCGCAGGTGAGCCCGGGCCGCAGGGACCACAGGGGGCAGAGGGTCCTCAAGGGGCACAAGGACCAGCCGGTGCCCAGGGTGAGCAAGGCCTGCAGGGCGAGCGGGGCCCCAAGGGAGATCAGGGAGCACAGGGAGCACAGGGAGCTCAAGGCCCGCAGGGCCCGCCCGGGCCTGCATCGCTCGCGGCACTCGCAGGCACGGCCTGCACACGGGCGGACGGCTCGGCAGGCTCGGTCGAAATCGCAACTACCCAGACGAACCTGATCGAGCTCCGCTGCGCGGGCGGAACGAGTCCGCCTCCTCCTCCGCCGCCTCCGCCTCCACCTCCTCCCGACGGACGCGAAGCTCGTCATCAACGAGATCGACTACGACCAGGTCGGGGCGGACTCGGGCGGATTCGTGGAGCTGAAGAACGTGGGCTCCTCAGCCGCCGCGCTCGACGGCATCTCGCTCGTGCTCGTGAACGGCGGTGACGGGCTCGAGTACGAGCGCGTCGACCTCACGGGCAGCCTCGCGGCCGGCGCGTTCCTGGTGCTCGACGTCGAGGCGCAGAACGGTGCGCCCGACGGCGTCGCGCTCGTCGACACGTCGAACGGCGCGCTGCTCGACGCGCTCTCGTACGAGGGCGAGATCACGTCGGCGACGATCGACGGCCAGGTGTACAGCCTCGTCGAAGGGACGGCGTTGGCAGCCACCGTGGCCGACTCCAACACGACCGACGGCTCGCTGTCGCGCATCCCCGATGGGGCGGATACGGACAACGCAGCCTCGGACTGGGTGTTCACGACGACCAAGACGCCGGGAGCGGCGAACGTCGCGACGAGCTGAGCTGCTACGAGCCTCCCGTGTCCGGCCGACGTCGCCGGGCACGGGAGCGCTCGCGGCGGGCGAGCCGCTCCTCGAGCTCCGCGATCTCGCGCTCGAGCTCGCGGTAGCTCGCCCAGCGCTCTTCGGAGAGGCTCCCGTCGGCGAGTGCCTCGCGAACCGCGCATCCCGGCTCGGTCTCGTGGCGGCAATCCGCGAAGCGGCAATGCGCGGTGAGCTCGACGATCTCCGGGAAGGCTTCGTCGAGACCGTCCTCGACGACCCACAGGTAGAGCTCGCGGATGCCGGGGTTGTCGATGACGATGCCGCCCGCGGGCAGGACGACGAGCTGGCGTCGCGTCGTCGTATGGCGCCCCGAGCCGTCGCCGGCCACGGATCCGGTCGCGAGCAACTCGTCGCCGAGGAGGGCATTCACGAGCGTCGACTTTCCCACGCCCGACGGCCCGATCAGCGAGCCCGTCAGACCGGGCTCGAGAACGTCGCGAACGCGGTCGAGCCCGATCTCCGTACGTGTCGAGACGGCGATGACGGGGACCTCGCCCGCGATGCCGACAGCCTCCATGAGCCGAGGCTCGGGATCGGACACGAGATCGGCCTTCGTGAGGACGATCACCGGACGAGCGCCGCTCTCCCACGCGAGCGTCAGATAGCGCTCCAGCAGCCGCGGTTTGACGTCGTCTAGCGAAGCGGTAACGAAGACGATGTCGACGTTGGCCGCGACGACCTGCTCCCGGGCGCGTTCGGTGTCGGCGTCGTGCGGTGCACGGCGTGAGAGCTTCGTGCGCCTCGGGAGCACCGCCGTGATCTCGGGGCCATCCAGCGCCACCCAGTCGCCGACGACGGGAAGCTCGGGAGGCGACAGCTCATGGCGCGCGCGGCCCGGCAGGCGAGCACGCGTCTCGCCTGCTGCCGTCAGCACGTCGAACGCCCCTCCTCGGTGCGGGACCGCGACGCGCCCCGGGTCGAGTCCCTTGGCGCGGTAGGGCTCGAACGCAGCCTCCCACTCGCGGTTCCAGCCAAGCAGCTCGAGCTCGTGCACCTAGGCCTCATTGTCGCCGACGAGCCAGAGGCGTGACGTTCCGGCCTCGAACACGTATCTGTCTCGTGAGCGCAAGCGCTTCCTCCTTCACATTTGACTCCGCCGGGAGTAGAGTCGGCCCGTTTTCGACAGCGGGAGAGACGGAGGGGAATCGATGAAGGCGAAAGTCGCGAAAGCGCTGGCCGTCGCTGCGGTTTCGGTAGGGGCGATGCTTCTCGTAGCCGCAGGCGCAGGCGGCGCCACAGAGGCAGGCGTCGCAGAGCCGCTTGCCGAGAAGATGATCATGTTCGCGTCGGACGGGATGCGGCCGGACCTGGTGGACAAGTACGCGCAGCAAGGCGCGATGCCCACCATGAAGGAGCTCATCGCGGAGGGCGTCAAGGGCGACAACGGTCTCCTTCAGGGATTCCCCCCGAACACGGGGGTCGGGTGGTCCACGCTCGCCACGGGAACCTGGCCCGGCGAGCACGGTTCGACGAACAACACGTTCCACCGGATCGGCGAGAGCACCTTCAACAACCGAACGTCGTTTGCGCAGGCCGATCTGCTCCAGGCCGACACCATCGCCCAGGCCGCCGAGCGGGCGGGCAAGAAGGTGGCAGCGGTCGAGTGGGTCGCAGCACGGGGTTACACACCGGCGCTCGCGGGTCCCGTCATCGACTTCCGTAACTTCTTCTCGACCCGCGGCGTTCTCACGTACCCGTTGATTCCGGGCGAGCAGTCTGGCGCGGCGACATTCGGCGTCTCCTACCAGGTTGCGGCGTTTGCGCCCGCGACGGGTTGGACCAACGCACCCGCCGGCGATCCTGCCGCGCCACCGCAGGAGACGGTTCTGACCGTCGCCACGACGTTCGCTGCGCAGAACCCGACACGCATCTACGACGTCTACATCGACGACAGCGTCGTCAACGGCGTCGCGGCGTACGACCGGGTGATCCTCGTGCGGAGCGGACTCGCCAAGGACGCGGCGGCCGCCAACCGCGCGGCGGACCTCTCCGAAGGCGAGTGGATGGACATCCGGCTCGTCGGTGCCGACGGACTCATCGGAGCGCGCGCGGGACAGACCGCGGGCTTCTACGCCAAGCTCATCGACGTCGCGGGTGGAGCGGGCGGAATCAGCTCGTTCAAGCTCTACTTCACCTCGGTCTCGCGGGCGATCGCGAACTGCGCCTGCGATCCGAACTTCGAGAGCACACTCGTCAACCAGTTCCCGACCAGCACGGCAGCCGACTTCGCTCCGCTCGAGGCGGGGATCATCGACGAGGACACGTACGTCGAGCAAGGCCTCAAGTGGAAGGACTTCCACCACCCGGCGCTCGAGTACATCGTCGAGACCGTGCAGCCGGACACCGACCTGCTTCTCGTGGGCGGGCCGGTCACCGACGAGTTCAGCCACCAGTTCATGGGCCTCGTCACCCCGACGGACATGGACGGCGACCCCAACCCGTACTTCGACGACCTGACGAATGACAACGTTCCGGACGGCCGTGTTGCTGTCCGCGAGGGCTACATCCGCTCGGCCTACGTAGAGGCGGACGAGACGCTGGCGCTCTCACGCGAGCTCATGGGTGAGGACGCAACGGCGTTCGTCTCCTCCGACCACGGCTTCGCGCCTCAGTGGTACGCGGTGAACGCGGGCAAGGTCCTCACCGACGCGGGCATCCAGAGCCCGGAGGTGCTCAGCAACTGCCGTGCTGCCACCGGCACCGGTGCGGTGAACAAGGCGAAGGCGTGCTGGGCCGGAGGCACCGCGCAGATCTACGTCAACCTCGCCGGCCGTGACCCGGGTGGGACCGTTCCAGCGGGGGACTACGAGACGGTGAGGAACCAGATCATCGCCGCCTTCGAGAACCTGACCGATCCCGCGAACCCCGGGAAGAAGGTCGTCCTCGACGTCATGAAGAAGGAGGAGCTCCGAAACGTCGACGGGACCGACTCGCTTCACCCGAGCCGCTCGGGCGACGTGATCGTCGTGCTCCGCCCGCCGTATCAGTTCGACGCGGCGACACTGGGTCAGCGCATTGCGTTCTCACAGTTCTTCGGTCAGCACGGGTACCTCCCGAACCTGGTCGACCTCGCCCACAACGTGAACATGCACGGGACGTTCATCGCTTCAGGGCCCGGCATCGTGCACAAGATCCCCGGGATCAAGAACGTCCGGGCGATCGACGTCGCGCCCACGATCGCCTTCCTGATGGGGATCCAGGGGCCGATGAACGCGCGAGGAGACATCCTCTACCGCGTGGTCGAGGGCGGTGACCGCCTGCGTGAGATCACGATCCTCAACATCAGCGACTGGCACGCGCAGCTGACGCCACTCGCCGAAACAGCAGACAACCTGCCTGCGCCTGCGGTCAACCCGACGTTCCAGATCGGCGGGGCCGCGTTCCTCGACACGTGGTTCGACTTGTACCGTGCGAGGGCGAGCGGGCAGGCGCTGCTGGTCGCCGGTGGAGACTCATTCGGTGGCGCCACGCCGCCGATCTCCAACTTCTTCCAGGACAAGCCAGCGATCGAGATCATGAACATGATGGGCTTCGACGCCGAGGCGCTCGGAAACCATCAGTTCGATCGGGGCGAGCAGTTCCTGCGGAGGGAGCTCATACCGCTGGCGAAGTTCCCGGTCCTATCGTCGAACGTCGTCGACGCTCGAGGCAGGACGCCCAGGGAATGGTCCCCGTCGAAGATGTTCACGCGGCTGGGACTGAAGCTCGGAATCGTCGGATTCACGACCGAAGCGACACCGAGCCTCGTGTTCCCGGGCAACCTCGGACCGTTCCAGGTGAGAGACGCCGATGCCGCGATCAACGCGGAGGCGGCCCAGTTGGCGCCGAGAGCCGACGTCATCGTTGCGCTCGGCCACGAGGGCGCGAGTGCCGGCACGCTCACCCAGCCGACCGGTCCGCTGATCGACATCGCCGACGTTCTCACGAACGTGGATGTCGTGATCGGCGATCACAACGACGTCCAGGTACTTGCCACGAGACCGAACGGGATCCTGGTCACGGAGAACCGCGGGCGCGGCATCCGCTTCACCCGCATCCGGATCGTGCTCGACGAGCGATCTCATGAGATCGTGTACAAGGTCGCCGACTTCCACCGGCCGTGGGTGCTCGGCACCCCACCGGACCCGGCGATCCAGGCGAAGATCGACGCTCTCAACGCGCAGCTCGCGCCGATCTTCAACACCCTGGTCGGCAACTCGACCGTCTTCGTGCCGCGTGCGGACGCGTGCGGGCGGCCAGACGGGCGGCTCTGCGAGTCGCTCATCGGCGATACCGCCACGGACGCCATGCGCGAGACGTACGACACCGACTTCGCGATCACGAACTCGGGCGGCCTCCGTGCCGACCTGACGTGTCCGACGGTCGACGCTTCGGGCGACTTCTGCCCGTCCTACACCCCGCCGCCGTTCCCGATCACGCGCGGTCAGGTGTTGGCGGTGCTTCCGTTCGGGAACTTCGTCGTGACTCTGAGCGTCAATGGCGCAGAGCTCAAGACGATGCTCGAGAACGGCGTCTCCTCGATGCCGGCGGCGAACGGGCGGTTCGGGCAGGTCTCGGGACTCTGCTTCACGTACGACATCACTGCTCCCGTGGGAAGCCGTGTCACCGGTGCGGTGCGCCAGGCCGACGACGGGTCGTGCACCGGGGCTGCGGTCGACCTGACCGCAGGCTCGACGTACACCATCGCCGAAAACGACTTCATGGCGAACGGTGGAGACGGGTACCCGAACTTCGCCAGTCGCATGGCGATCCAGGACTTCATGGACGAGGTCCTGGCCGACCACATCGTCGCCAACACGCCGATCAGCCCTGCGATCCAGGGGCGGATCACGTGCGTCGGGGCCGGCTGCCCGGTCGTCACTCCCTAGGAACGAGAAAGCAGCAAGGAGAACAGTGGGTCGGCCTTCGGGCCGGCCCTCTGTTCGACCGTCGGCTACTTCTCGAGTGCGCGCGCGAGAGCGTCGTCGATCTTCGGGTAGGAGAAGGTCAGCCCCGCTTCGAGCAGACGCCCGGGAAGCGCGCGCTGGCCTTCCAGCAGCACCGCCTCCCCTCTCTCGCCAAACAGCGCCTTCACGGCAAAACCGGGGAGAGGGAACACCGTCGGCCGTCGAACCGCGCGCCCGAGCGCTTTCGTGAACTGCGCACTCGTCGCCGGGTTGGGGGAGACGAGATTGACAGGGCCGTCGAGCTCGCCATCGAGCGCGCGTCGGTAGGCGGCGACCACGTCATCCAACGAGACCCAGCTCCACCACTGCCTCCCGCTTCCGACGCGACCACCGAGCCCGAGTTTGAACGGCGTGAGCATCTTCGCGAGCGCGCCACCCTTGCGCGAGAGGACGACGCCCTGCCGGAAGCTCACCGTGCGGATGCCTGCCTCGCGAGCCGGCGCGGCGGCGGCCTCCCAGGCTTTCCCGAGGTCGGCCAGGAAGCCTGACCCGAGGTCGGACTCCTCCGTCAGGATCTCGTCGCCGCGGTCTCCGTAGATCCCGGTGCCGCCGGCGACGAGGAAAGTCGACGGTCTCGGCTCGAGGGAGGCGATGGTCCGGGCGAGGAGATCGGTCGTGTCGACGCGTGACCCGACCATCTCCTGCTTGCGCTTCTTGGTCCAGCGTGCGTCGAGATTGGCCCCGCTGAGGTGGACCGCCGCGTCCACACCGGTGAGTGCCTCCTCGTCGATCGTCCCGGCCGCCGGGTTCCAGGCGACCTCACCCGCGCTCGCCGCCTCGCGCCGGACGAGCCGCAGAACCTCGTGGCCGTCGGCTTCCAGAGCGGGTACGAGTGCCGATCCGATGAGCCCAGAAGCTCCTGTGACGACGAGCTTCACGCGCCGATTGTCGCAGGAGCACGCTGCTAGGTTCGCGCGATGGACGCCCAACGCCAGCCGCCGCGCGTGCGCGACGGAGTTCGTGTCGCACTCCCGCTCGCTCCCGGCCCGGTGCTCTTCGGTCTGTCGTTCGGCGTGCTCGCGGAAGCCGCCGGCATGGGAGCGGCCGCAGCCGTCGTCATGTCCGCGACGACGTTTGCCGGCTCCGCGCAGTTCGCGGCCGCCTCCGTGCTCGAGGACGGCGGAACCGCTCTTGCTGCCGCGCTGTCGGCCGTTCTTCTGAACGCCCGCTACGTGGGCATGAGCGTCGCCGTCGCGTCGGTCGTACCCGGAGGACGGATTCGTCGCTTCTTCTCGTCCCAGCTGATCGTCGACGAGTCGTGGGCGTTGTCGGGACGCTCCGGGCGCTTCGAGTGGCCGATCCTCGCCGGGGCGGGCCTGCTGCTGTACGCGCTCTGGGTCACGAGCAGCTTCCTGGGAACAGTCGCGGGCGAGCTGCTCGGCGACCCGAACGACCTCGGGCTGGACGCGGCGTTCGCAGCGCTCTTCCTCGGACTGCTGCTCCCGTACCTGAGGAGCCAGCAAGCACGCCAGGCGGCAGTCGTCGCCGGAGTGATCACACTCGCATTGCTGCCCATCGCTCCCCCGGGCCTGCCGGTCGTCGTGGCCTCGGTGGCGTGCCTCCTCGGTCTCAGGCGGTCGGCGCGGTGAGCCCGTCGACGACCGAGGTGTGGGTGGTGGTTGCGGTCGTCGGTGTCGTCACGCTCGTCTTCAAGGCCGCAGGCCCCGTGTTCCTGGGGCGGCGGGTGCTCCCCGAGCGGGTCGATGCGGTCGTACAGCTGATCGCGCCCGTGATGCTGACGGCGCTCGTCGTCACGCAGACGTTCGGCTCGGGCGACGGGATCAGCGTCGACGCACGGGTGCCCGGAGTCGCCGCGGCTGCCGTCGCGTTGCTCCGCGGCGTGCCGATCATCGCGGCGATGGTGCTGGCCGCCGCGGTAACCGCGTTGTTCCGACTCGCCGTCTAGGAGAGCGGACGGGCGGGGCCCCGCCAGAGGACCGCCGCCGCGCCGATCGCCTGCGCGATGAGGCTGAAGACGCCGATGAGAAGAAGCCACAGTCGTACGTGCCGCATGGTCGCGTTATCGGCGCGTTCGGGCTTCGGGTCAAGCCTTTCGGCGATCCTCCCCGTCCGGTGGCCGTAGGACGGCGAACTGGTCCGTGACCTCTAGCCGCTTGGTCGCGAAGCGGAACAGCTCTGCGGGCCGACCGCCGGCCGGTCCGTGGGCACGCCGCTTGCCCGTCGCTTCGATCGCGCCGCGTCGAAGGAGCACACGCTTGAGGTTCGTCGCCGAGACCTCATGGCCGAGCGCAGCCGTGTACACGTCACGGAGCTCGGCGAGAGTGAACGTGTCGCCCGCAAGCGCGAAGCCGATGTTCGAATACGACAGCTTGGCCCGCAGGCGCTCCCGCGCCGCGAGCACGATCTCGCCATGGTCGAACGCTGTCTCCGGGAGCGCGTCGACCAGGTGCCAGCGGGTGTCGCCGGGAACACGCGGGTCCAGCCCCAGCGGGACGAGCCCGAGGTACGCGGTCGCGAGCTCCCATCGTTGGGGGTGACGCGCCGGGTTGCTCCAGGTGCCGAGCTGCTCGAGGTGCGACACCTCGCGGACGTCGACCTTGGTCGCGAGGTGGCGCAGGATCGAGCGCTCGAGCGTCTCGTCGCCTGAGAGCGTCCCGCCCGGGAGCGCCCAGGTGCCGGTGAACGGATCCCGAGCGCGTTCCCAGAGGAGCACCGACAGAGCGTCGCCGCGGACCTGGAACACGGCCGCGAGGGCGACGTGCGCGGGAGCCAGGGGTGGGGTGGTAGACTCAGCCACGAGGTTATCGACTCAGAGGCTAAAACTACCATGAGCGTACCCGGGGATACAGGTCACGACGCGGCACTCGCCCTCGTCGTCGTCGGCGGTGGGGTCGCAGGGCTCTTCGCCGCTCTCTGTGCGGCCAGCGAGGGCGACGTGCTCGTGCTCACCAAGGGGCCGCTGCTCGCATCGACGAGCCTCCTGGCCCAGGGCGGCATTGCGGCGGCAGTCGGTGAGGACGACGATTCCGCGCTCCACGCCGACGACACACTCGGCAGCGGGCGCGGCCTGTGCCGGCCGAGCGCCGTCTCCGTCCTGACCGAGGAGGCGCCCGCCAGGATCCGTGACCTTCTAGAGCTCGGTGTCGAGTTCGACGAGGGGCTCGGGCTCGAAGGCGGCCACAGCCGCCGTCGCGTCGTCCATGCGGGTGGCGCGGCGACGGGAGAACGCGTCGCGCGCACGCTCGCGGAGCGCGTTCTCGCGCACCCGCGAATCCGCGTCGCCGAGGACGAACGGATGCTGTCGATCTGGGGCGACGGTGAGCGCTGCGTCGGTGTCGTGACCGATCGTCGAGCGGTCGCCGCGCGCGCGACCCTCCTGTCCACGGGCGGTGCCGCTGCGCTCTGGGAGCGCACGACGAATCCCGCGGGCGCGGTCGGTGAGGGGATCGCCGCGGCGTATCGGGCGGGTGCCGCGCTCGCGGACCTCGAGTTCGTCCAGTTCCATCCCACGACGCTCGTGGACTCGTCGCTTCTCCTCTCCGAGGCGCTGCGCGGGGAGGGCGCCCTGCTCCTCGACGAGCAGGGAAACCGCTTTACGGACGAGCTCGCTCCGCGCGACGTCGTCGCGCGCGAGATCGCCGCGCGCGGAACCGTCTCGCTCGACCTCCGCGCGATCGACCGCGGGCCTTTCTCGACGCTCATGGGAAGCCTCGTCGACGAGGGCTACGACCCGGCGCGGACGCCGATCCCGGTGGCGCCGGCTGCGCACTACACCGTCGGCGGCGTCCTCACCGACCTCCACGGGCGCAGTGAGGTCGCCGGCCTCTACGCAGCAGGCGAGTGCGCGGCGACAGGCGTCCACGGTGCGAATCGGCTGGCGTCGAACTCGCTTCTCGAGTGCCTCGTCTTCGGGCGCCGGGCGGCGCTCGCTGCAGTGCAGGAGCCCGGGTTGCCGAGCCGGCTCCCGGACCTCCCGCCGCTGCCCGAGGCCGAGCCGGTGACGCCGGAGCTCCGGTCCGCGCTCTGGCGCGATTGCGGTCTGATCCGAGATGCCGAGGGACTCGAACGGCTGCTGGCCGCACCGCACATGCTCACGCATCTCGTCGCCGAAGCGGCGCTCACGCGCGAGGAGAGCCGAGGGTCGCACTTCCGCTCGGACTTCCCGTCCGAGAGCGCGAGCTTCGAGCGGCACGTCGTCCTCCGACCGGGCGAGACGCCCTCCCTCGAGACATGGCAGTAGCGACCGACACGCTCGAGCGGATCGTGCTCGCGGCCCTGGCCGAGGACATCGGCGCCGGGGACGTCACGACGGAGGCGACCGTCGCCGCGGATGCCGTCGGAACGGCTGCGTTGCTGGTCAAGGAGCCGGGCGTCGTGTGCGGGCTTCGCGCCGCCGAGGCGACGTTCCTCGCCCTCGACCCCGAGATCCGGTTCGAGACGTTCGCCAGCGACGGAGACGTCGTGGAGCCGCCTGCTGTGGTCGCACGCGTGTCCGGCTCGCAGCGCGCGATCCTCACCGGTGAGCGCGTCGCCCTCAATTTCCTCGGACGGCTCTCGGGCATCGCGACGCTCACGCGCCGCTACGTCGACGCGATCGACGGCACCGGCGCGGCCGTCCTCGACACGCGGAAGACCACACCCGGACTGCGCGCGCTCGAGAAGCACGCCGTCGCGTGCGGAGGCGGCCGCAACCATCGCTTCGGCCTCGACGACGCGGTGCTCGTGAAGGACAACCATCTGCAGGCCGCAGGCTCGATCGCAGACGCCGTCGACCTCGTTCGTGGAGCGACGGGCCTGCCGATCGAGGTCGAGTGCGACACGCTCGAGCAGGTCGAGGAGGCGCTCGCTGCGGGAGTCGAAGCGATCCTCCTCGACAACATGACTCTCGACGAGCTGCGTCGCGCCGTCGCTCTCGCCGGCGGCCGCGCGCGGCTCGAAGCATCGGGCGGCGTCACGCTCGAGACCGTGCGTGCCGTCGCCGAGACGGGCGTCGACGAGATCTCGATCGGCGCGCTCACGCATTCCGCCCCAGCCCTCGATGTCTCACTGGAGCTCACATGACAACAGCCGAGATCACGACGATGTCAGAAGAGATCCGCGCGCTCGCCGCCGAGCGCGACGCGGTGATCCTCGCGCACAACTACCAGGTGCCGGAGGTGCAGGACGTCGCCCACTACGTCGGCGATTCGCTGGGCCTCTCGCGGGAGGCGGCAGCCACCGAGGCGGACGCGATCGTCTTCTGCGGTGTCCACTTCATGGCCGAGACGGCCGCGATCCTCTCTCCGGACAAGACCGTTCTCATCCCGGACCTCGACGCCGGCTGCTCGCTCGCCGCGTCGATCACGGCCGACGAGTTGCGCGCGTGGAAGGCGGAGAATCCAGGCGCCGTCGTGGTCTCGTACGTGAACACCACCGCCGAGGTGAAGGCCGAGAGCGACTACTGCTGCACGTCCGGCAACGCCAAGGCGATCATCGAGTCGATCCCCGAGGACCAGGAGATCCTCTTCCTCCCGGACATGTACCTCGGCCTCTGGCTCGAGAAGGTGACCGGGCGCAAGCTGCGGATCTGGCTCGGCGAGTGCCATGTCCACGCCGGCATTCGGCCGGCCGACATCGAGCGCTGGCAGGAGGACGCGCCCGACGCGGAGCTGCTCGTCCATCCCGAGTGCGGCTGCGCCAGCCAGTGCATGGCGTTCGGCAACGGCCGTACCCACATCCTCTCGACCGAGGGGATGATCAACTTCGCAAAGGCCTCGCCCAAGGAGCGCTTCCTCGTCGCAACCGAGACGGGGATCATCCACCGCTTGAACAAGGAAGCGCCCGAGAAGCGCTTCGAGGCCGTCTCCGAGAAGGCGATCTGCCGCTACATGAAGATGATCACGCTCGAGAAGCTCCGCGACTCGCTCCGCGACTGGAAGCACGTCGTCACCGTGGAGCCGGAGATCGCGGCGCGTGCGCGCGGCGCGATCGACCGGATGGTCGCGATCACGTGAGCGAGCTCACCGCTGCCGAGCGCGCGTTCCTCGAGAGCCCGTTCGTCGGCGTGGTGACCACCCTTGCCCGAGACGGATCGCCGCAGTCGACCGTAGTCTGGGTCGACGTCGACGATGAGGGCGTCTCGATCAACACTGCGCACGGGCGCGTCAAGCCGCGAAACCTGGCGCGCGACCCGCGTATGTCCCTCGTCGTCGTCGACCCCCAAGATCCGTACCGCTGGATCAAGGTGAACGGCTCGGGGACCCTCGTCGACGAGGGGGCGGACGAGCAGATCGACCGGCTGTCGAAGAAGTACACCGGCCGGGACGTCTACGCGTCGCGCCAGCCCGGCGAGCAGCGCGTCACCGTGCGGATCACGCAGGAGCGGATCCTGAGCCGCGGTCTCGACTCGTAGGGCGAGATACATCTCGCCCCTACGCCACCCGGACCGAGTGCACCGGCGGCAGCTTCGTCGCCGCCGTGAACCAGGTCGCTCCCGCATCACGTGAGCCGAAGACGTCGCCCGAGGTCGCGCCGAAGTAGAGGCCCATCGACGGGCCGGAGCCCTCGCGCGCGAATGCCTGGCGGAGGATCGTGAGATACGCGTCCTCCTGCGGAAGCCCGTCCCCGCGCGCCGTCCACGATGCGCCCGCGTCCCGCGTCTCGTAGACGCGCACGCGCCCGTCGGGGGTCACGCGATCCAGATCCGCGACGAGAGGGATCACGTATGCGCTGTCGGGATCGTCCGGGTCGATCACGAGCGGGAATCCGAAGTCGGACGGAAGGCCCGTATCCGTGCCGATGTCGATCCAGCTCTCGCCTGCGTCGTCCGAGCGGTAGACGCCGCCGTGGAACTGTATGAAGAGCCGTTCGGGCCGGGTCGGGTGTCGGTGCATGTTGTGGACGCAGAGGTCGATCGTGTCCTGACGCTTCTCCTCCGGCATGTAGCGCGGGTAGAGGCCCTTGTTGCCGTGGCGCCAGGTCTTGCCGGCGTCGTCCGAGAGCCAGACGCCCACGGCTGAGATGGCGAGTGCGACCCGCGAGGGGTCACCGGGCCACGTCGCGATCGAGTGCATGCACATGCCGCCCGCGCCGGGGCTCCAGTCCGGGCGGGTGGGCTGCTCCCAGAAGCCCTTGTTGAGCTCCCACGTCATCCCGCCGTCGCGGCTCTCGAAGAGGACGCCCGGCGCGCCGCCCGCGTACAGGAGCCCGTCCTCCTCGCCCGGCACGACCGACCACAGCCGCTCGAGCGTCTTCTCGCCTTCTTCGGGCAGCTCGAGCCCCTCGGCCTGCTGCCACTCGCCGGCCGGGTCGTCGGTCACGAAGACCTTCGGGCCGTAGAACGCCGACGTCACGCAGGCGAGGTACCGCCCGCTTCGCGGGTCGCGCAGCGCGAACTCCACAGGTTCGCCCGCGAATGCACGTGCGGTGATCTCGAATCCGCCGTGGTCGCCCTGGAGCGCAAAGAGGCCCTTCTTCGTTCCGACGAGAAGCTCGGTCATGTGCTCAACCTCCGCTGATCGATGGGATGACGTGAATGCGGTCGTCCACGCCGAGCGGGGTCTCTTCGCTGCCCTTCTCGCCGTTGACGAAGATGTTGACGTGCTCGCGGATGCTCGACTGCTCGTCGAGGATCCAGCCGTGCGTCGCCGGGTGCTCGCGCTCGAGCGCGAGCAGGACGTCACGGACGGTCGAGCCGTCGAGGCTGAGCTCCCGGTTGCCGCCGGCGAGCTCCGAAAGTGGTGCGCGCAGCCTCACGACTGGCATGGCCCGATCCTAGATCGCATCACCTCTTAGACGACGAACGGCATGCAAACTCATCGACACCGTCGCCGTGGACCAGATCCATCTCGCCTTACGGCGAAGGATCGAGCTCGAGCACGCCGTGCGGGGCGCCGTATTCGGCGAGCTTGTCCAGGAACGGCTGCGGCGGGAAGGCCTCGGGACCGAGCACGCCGGTTCCCTTCCAGTCGCCGGTCGAGAGCAGCTCGAGGGCGATGACCGGGTTGATCGCCGTCTGCCAGACCACTGCCTGCGACTGATACTCGCGCATGGTCTCTTCGTTGTCGGCCACGTGGTAGAGGTAGGTCTTCCGGGGCTTGCCGTCCTTGCCGATGCCGGTGACGAGCGTGCCCGCGCACGTCTTCCCCGACATGCGCTCGCCGAGCGTGGCGGGATCCGGGAGCGACGCGGCGACGACGTCGCGCGGTGCGACCTCCACGCCCTTCACGCGGATCTTCTCCTTCGAGTCGAGGCCGAGCTTGTGCAGCGTCTTGAGCACCTCGATGAACTCGTCGCCGAGCCCGTACTTGAAGGTGACGCGCTTGCATTCCACCCAGCGCGGGACCAGCAGGACTTCCTCGTGCTCGACGTTGACGCACTCGACCGGCCCGATGCCCTCGGGGAAGTCGAAGACCTCGGGTTCGGAGAACGGGGGTGTCGTGAACCAGCCGCGCTCCTTCTCCCAGATCACGGGTGGGTTCAGGCACTCCTCGATCGTGGTCCAGATCGAGAACGTCGGCGCGAAGTCGTAGCCCTCGACCACGAGGTTCGCGCCGTCGCGGATCCCGACCTCGTCGATCTCCGAGAAGAGCTCGTCGGCGGCGAAGCGCGCGAACACGTCTGCCGCGCCGGGCTCGATCCCGATCCCGGCGAGCGCGAGCAGCCCTTTCGCCTCCCACTCGGACGCGCGCTCGAACTGGTAGTCGCCGAGCTTCACGCCGACCTCCTCGTACGGCTTCTCGGGGTGCGGCTCGGACAGAGTCATCGCCATGTCCAGGTAGGTCACGCCCGCCTCGAAGCACGCGTCGAAGATCTGCACGTTGAACACCGGGTCGACGGCGTTCAGCACCGCGTCCGCCCCGGCGTCGTGGATGAGGCGGACGATGTCCTCCTTGCTCGACGCGTCGATGCGATGCGCGGAGAAGCGGTCGTCGTCGAGGCCGTCGACGACGACCTCGGCTCGCGCCGCGTCGTAGTCCGACAGCGCGCAGCTCTCGAAGAACGAGCGGCGGCGCGCGATGGCGGCGAAAGCTGATCCGACGCCGCCGGTTCCGACAACGAGGAGCTTCACGGCGGCAGTTCTACCTGACCGCGCGGTCAGGCGAGGTGGCGACCTGCACCCTCTCCCGCTTGTCGCGCCCCGGTCCGGGCGATACGCTCACCGCGATTTCACCGAACGGAGGTCGTTTGTGAGCGTCTCGGTAACCCATGACAAGCACTTCATCGGCGGCGAGTGGTTGGAGTCGTCGAGCGGCGAGACGATGGAGGTCCTCAACCCCGCGACCGGCGAGGCCATCGGCGAGGTGCCCCGCGGAACCGCGGAGGACGTCGAGCGCGCGGTCGACGCGGCGAAGAGCGCATGGGACGAATGGCGCTTCAAGACGCCGAAGGACCGCATGGAGCTCCTGCTGAAGCTCGCCGACGTCATCGACGAGAACGCCGAGGAGCTCGCGCGGCTCGAGTCGCGCAACGTCGGGAAGCCGTGGTGGGTCGCCGTCGACGAGCCGGGAGCGATGTCGGACTGCCTGCGCTTCTTCGCCGGCGCGGCGCGCAACCTCGAGGGCAAGGCCTCCACGGAGTACGTCGAGGGCTACACCTCGATCCTCCGCCGCGAGCCGCTCGGGATCGTCGCGGGCATCTGCCCCTGGAACTACCCGCTGTACATGGCGATCTGGAAGATCGGGCCCGCGCTCGCCGCCGGGAACGTCCAGATCATCAAGCCGGCGGAGCAGACGCCGCTGACGATGCTGCGCTTCGTCGAGCTCGCACAGGAGGTCATCCCGCCGGGCGTGCTCCAGGTGGTCACGGGAGACGGCATCCCGGTCGGCGACGCGCTCGTGAAGCACCCGGCGATCTCGCTCGTGTCGCTGACCGGCGACACGGCGACCGGGAAGCTGATCGCGGCCAACGCCGCGCAGACGGTGAAGCGCGTTCACCTCGAGCTCGGCGGCAAGGCGCCGATGGTCGTGCTCGACGACGCCGATCCGGCCGCGGTCGCCGAGGCGATCAAGATCGGCGGCTACTTCAACTCCGGCCAGGACTGCACGGCGTCGTCGCGCATCCTCGTCGGGAGCGGCATCTACGACGACCTGCTGTCCGAGACCGTCAAGGCGGTCGAGTCCCTCAAGGTCGGCGACCCCGGAACGGACGATGAGATCGGGATGGGCCCGGTCATCTCGCAAGAGCAGCAGGAGCGCGTGCTCGGGTTCCTCGAGCGGGCGAAGGACGCGAAGGCGACGATCGTGACCGGTGGAGAAGCGCTCGGCGACCGCGGCTTCTTCGTCAAGCCGACGATCGTCACCGACGTGGCACAGGATGCCGAGATCGTGCAGAACGAGGTCTTCGGGCCAGTCGTCACCGTGCAGTCCCACAAGTCGGACGACGACGCGATCGCGATGGCCAACGACGTCCGCTACGGGCTCGCAGCCTCCGTGTTCAGCGAGAACGTCGGACGTGCGCTGAAGGTCGCGGCCAGGCTCGACTTCGGGACCGTCTGGGTGAACGAGCATCTCTTCCCGCTGAGCCCCGAGATGCCGCACGGCGGCTTCAAGGAGTCGGGCTACGGAAAGGACATGTCCCTGTACTCGATGGAGGAGTACACCCGAATCAAGCACGTCGCCGTGAAGCTGGCCGAGTGAGCGACACCGGGCCAGGTTCTGCGGACACCGGCCAGGCACCCCAGGCCGAGCTCGACCACGACGCGATCGGCTTCCGGGAGGCGCTCTCGGTTGGGCTCAACTCGACGGCGCCCGCCTACTCGCTTGCCGCCGTCATCGGCACCGTCACGGTCATCGTCGGGTTCCAGGCGCCGGGCGCCCTGCTCGCCTCGTTCGTCCCGATGTTCCTGATCGCGGCTGCGTTCTTCTACATGAACCGCGCCGACCAGGACGCCGGGACGACGTTCTCGTGGGTGACGCGCTCGATGGGACCGTGGCTCGGCTGGCTCGGAGGGTGGGCGGTGATCACGACCGGGATCCTCGTGGTCGGGTCGCTCGCCGACGTCGGGGCGCGATACACCTACGAGCTCTTCGGAATGGAAGACGCAGCCGCCTCGAAGACCGCGGTCATGCTCCTCGCCATCGCGTACATCGTCGTGATGACGGCGATCTGCATCATCGGCACTGAGCTTGCGGCCGAGGTGCAGGACGTGATGATCGTCATCCAGATCGGCGCGCTCCTCCTCTTCGCCGTAGTCGCCCTGTACAAGGTCTACGACGGGACCGCGCCCGAGGGCTCGACGAAGCCCGAGCTCAACTGGCTCTCGCCCTTCGCGATCGACAGCACGTCGACGCTCGTCTCCGCGCTCCTGATCGGCGTCTTCATCTACTGGGGCTGGGAGAGCGCGGTCAACCTCACCGAGGAGACACGCGACTCCGCCCGCGCCCCGGGGATGGCCGCCGTCCTCTCGACGGTGATCCTGCTCGTGACCTACGTGGGCGTCTCGGTTGCGGTCGTCGCGTATGCGGGCCTGGAGACGCTCGCGGAGTACGACGACGACGACGCGATCTTCGCCGTGCTCGGAGCCGACGTGCTCGGCTCGCCGCTCGACAAGATCGTGATCCTCGCGATCGTCACGTCGGCGATCGCATCGACCCAGACGACGATCATCCCGTCCTCGCGCACGTCGTTCTCGATGGGACGCCAGAGCGCGTTGCCGCGCATCTTCGGGGCGGTCCACCCGCGCTTCCACACACCATGGTTCTCCACAGCGGTGATCGCAGGCCTCGCGATCGCGTGGTACGTGCCGCTCAACATCTTCTCCCAGAACGCGCTCTACGACACGCTCTCTGCGCTCTCGCTGATGATCGCGTTCTACTACGCGCTGACCGGGCTCGCGTGCGCGATCTACTACCGGCGGGAGCTCCTGAAGTCCGTGAAGAACTTCCTCTTCATCGGGGTCGGGCCGCTCATCGGCGCAGCGATCCTCGGGTACCTCTTCGTCAAGTCGGCGATCGACTACTACGACGTCGAGAATTCGTACACAGGGCAGACGATCCTCGGAATGGGCGTCCCGTTCGTGATCGGGATGGGCTTCCTCCTGCTCGGGTTGGTGCTGCTCGTCCTCTGGCGCCTGGGAGGCAACGAGCGGTTCTTCGGGCGTCGCGCGTTCGAGGCAGTCGATCCCGCGGTCGCCAGGGGCGAGGCGGCACCCACGACAGCTGGAGGTCAGCAATGAGCACGATCGTCGTCGGCGTCGACGGGTCGGGGTGCTCCGACTGCGCGGTCGCGCGCGCCATCGAGCTCGCGGCGGGCCTTGGGGACACCCTCGTCGTCGCGTACGCGGTCGAGCCGCCCGGCCGCAGCGTCGGCGACGAGTGGAAGGAGGCGCAGCGTGCCCTCGAGGAGATGGGCAGGCCGATGGTCGACAAGGCAGTCGCCACGTGCCGCGGAGGCGGGCGTCGAAGCCGAGCCCGTGCTCGTTCCGAAGCGGCCCGCCGAAGCGCTGCTCGCACTGGCGGCCGAGCACGACGCTCGCATGATCGTCGTCGGCTCCGCCAGCGAGCGCCCGCTCACCGGGATCATCCTCGGCTCGGTGCCCCACAAGCTCGTGCACCGCTCGCCGATCCCGGTCCTCGTCGTTCCCGATGCCGACCGACTAGATGAAGTCGCTCCTGCGGCACCAGACGTCAGGCTCGAGAACGTCGTCAAGCGGTTCGACGACTCGGTCGCAGTCAGTGGGATCTCGCTCGAGATCCCGCACGGCGCGTTCTTCGCGCTGCTCGGCCCGTCGGGCTGCGGCAAGACGACGACGCTGCGCATGATCGGTGGCTTCGAGGAGCCGACCGAGGGCCGGATCTTCCTCGGCGACCAGGACGTCGTCGGTCAGCCGCCGTACAAGCGGGACGTCAACACCGTGTTCCAGAGCTACGCGCTGTTCCCGCACATGTCGATCGAGGACAACATCGCGTTCGGCCTCGAACGGAAGGGCGTCGCCAAGGGGGAGTTGAAGAACCGCGTCGCCGAGATGCTCGAGCTCGTGGGCCTATCGGGCTTCGGGAAGCGGAAGCCCAAGCAGCTCTCGGGCGGGCAGCAACAGCGGGTCGCCCTCGGGCGGGCGCTCGTCAACCATCCGCGCGTCCTCCTGCTCGACGAGCCCCTCGGAGCTCTCGACCTCAAGCTGCGCAAGCAGATGCAGCTCGAGCTGAAGCGGATCCAGCACGAGGTCGGCATCACGTTCGTGCACGTCACGCACGACCAGGAAGAAGCGATGACGATGGCCGACCAGATCGCGGTCATGAACCAGGGCCGGATCGAGCAGCTCGGCAAGCCGCAGGATCTCTACGAGCGGCCGGCGACAGCCTTCGTCGCAGGCTTCCTCGGCATCTCGAATCTCCTTTCCGGGACGGTCGAGGGGACTGACGCAATCCGCCTGACGAGCGGCGAGCTCGTCCGCGCCCAGGTGAACGGGCGCACGGGAGAGGTGGCGGCCGGCGTCCGTCCGGAGAAGATCACGCTCGGCAGCGGAGGTGGGGAGAACGAGCTCGAGGGCACGGTCGTCGAGTCGGCGTACATCGGCGTCGCGACGCAAGTCGTCGTGCGGACACCTGCGGGAGTCATCCAGGTGTTCGCGCAAAACATCAACTCCGGTGCGCACGCTGCCGCACCGGGAGCCAAGGTCACCCTGAGCTGGAGCCCGGACGCGACGTTCGTCGTCTCCGGGCCGGAGTCGACGAAAGAGGAGGAGACCGAATGAACCCGCGGTTGACCCGAGATCAGCTCCTGCGGCGGGGGGCCGCCGGGATCACCGTTCTGTCATTGCCGAGCCTGCTCGCTGCCTGCGGCGGGGGCGGTGGTGGAGATGAGGCGAGCGGCGAGGTGCTCGACGTCCTCAACTTCTCGAACTGGACGTACTACATCGACACGAAGAAGCCGACGACGTTCGAAAAGTTCAAGGAACAGGATGGCATCACCGTCAACTACTACGAGGACATCGACGACAACGCGACCTACTTCGCCAAGGTCCAGGGCCCGCTTTCGCAGGGACAGGGCATCGACCGCGACATCTTCGTCTTCACCGACAACTCGAGGTTTCCCGGGCTCCTCGTCGACCAGGGCTGGGTGCAGAAGCTCGACAAGACCCTGATCCCGAACTCGTCGAACCTCATCGAGGCCCAGCTGAGCCCGTCGTTCGATCCCAACCGCGAGTACTCGCTGCCCTGGTTCTCGGGCATGACCGGGATCGCGTGGAACACGAAGCTGACGGAGCCAGTGCGCACGATGGAGCAGTTCTTCACCGATCCCAAGCTCAAGGGCAGGGTGACGATGCTCCTCGAGCTCGCGGACTCGGTCGGCGTGACGATGCTCGGGAACGGCGACGACCCGAGCAAGGTGACAGCCGAGACCTACGACGCGGCGATGAAGACCGTCCAGGACGC
This sequence comes from uncultured Actinomycetes bacterium, assembly GCA_963736295.1. GTDB lineage: Bacteria > Actinomycetota > Thermoleophilia > Gaiellales > Gaiellaceae > GMQP-bins7. Next base: position 700,618 of record CAVTOH010000004.1, on the reverse strand, counting down.
GGTCGACTCGGGGCAGATCCAGAGGTTCATGGGCAACAGCTATACGAACCCGCTGGCGCGCGGCGACTCGATCGCCGCCATCGCCTGGTCGGGGGACGTGGCGCAGCTCAAGCTCGATAACCCGGATCTCGAATGGGCTCTCCCGGAGTCGGGCGGAATGATCTGGACGGACAACATGTTCATCCCGACGGGAGGCAGCGTTCCGACCGCGTCGACGTACATGAACTTCGTCTACGACCCTGCGATCGCCGCCCAGCTCGCGCTCGGGGCGGGCTACATCTCCTCGGTGCAGGGCGTGAAGGCGGCGGCCGAGAAGATCGATCCCGAAGCAGCATCTGACCCGTACGTCTTCCCGGACGAGGAGACCTTGGCCCAGACCCACCAGTTCGACTCCGCCGCGTTGAACAACGAGGAGTACATCACCAAGTGGCAGAAGGTCACCGGCCAGTAGCCGCGACTCCTGCCTGATATGGGCGCCTTTCTCCACCGCCACCCCCGGCTGACGCCGTACCTGCTGCTCCTTCCGGGGGTGGCCTGGCTGGCGTTCTTCTTCCTTATCCCGCTCGCCTTTCTCGCGTACCAATCGCTCCAGTCGGGGATCTACCCGAACTTCGAGTTCACGTGGGAGTTCTCGAACTTCACGGATGCGTTCTCCGACTACCGCGCGCAGTTCTTCCGCTCGTTCCTGTACGCGGGTCTCGCGACGATCGCCTGCCTTGTGCTCGCCTATCCGCTCGTGTACTGGATCGCGTTCAGGTCCGGGCCATGGCGGAATCTCTTCCTCCTCTTCATCGTGGCGCCGTTCTTCGTCACCTACCTTGTTCGCACGCTGGCGTGGCTCAATATCCTCGCGACCGAGGGGCCTGTTGTTGGCTTCCTCCGAGGTATCCACGTCCTCGACGAGGACGGCCAGCTGCTGTACACGACGTTCGCCGTCGTCTCGGGCATCACCTACAACTTCTTCCCCTTCATGGCGCTGCCCCTGTACGTCTCGCTCGAGCAGATCGACCCGCGCCTGCTCGAGGCCGCGAAGGACCTGTACGCGTCATCGACGCAGGCGTTCCTGCGCGTCACGCTGCCGCTCTCGGCGCCGGGCATCGTGGCCGGGACGCTCCTGACCTTCATCCCGGCGGCCGGGGACTTCATCAACGCGGCTCTGCTCGGCACGCCGCAGCAGACGATGATCGGCAACGTCATCCAGGCCAAGTTCCTCGAGTCGCTCGACTACCCGACCGCAGCGTCGCTCTCGTTCATCCTGATGGGCGCGATCCTCGTCGCGCTGCTCGTCTACGCGCGAATCGTCGGCTCGGAGAAGCTCACGGGATGACGGCGATCACTCCCGAAGCGCTAGCCCCACCTGCGCGAACCGGCGTCGCCGAACGGGTCTGGCGTTTCGTCAAGCGACATGTGCTCACCGTCTACGCGATCCTCGTCGTCGGCTACCTCATGCTGCCGATCGCGGTCGTGATCCTCTTTTCGTTCAACGCGCCCGAGGGTCGCTTCAACTACGTCTGGCAGGGATTCACGCTCGACAACTGGATCGACTGGAACTCGATCCTCGGAATCCAGGATGCGGTCATCACGTCGCTCGAGGTTGGGCTGCTCGCGACCGTCGTGGCAACGGTGCTGGGCACGTTCATCGCGCTTGCGATCGTGCGCCACCGGTTCGTGGGCCGCTCGTCGACGAACCTCCTCGTCTTCCTGCCGATGGCGACTCCCGAGATCGTCCTCGGCGCCTCGCTGCTCACGCTCTTCCTCAATACGACGGCGGTTCTCCAACTCGGGTTCTGGACGATCTTCATCGCGCACGTCATGTTCATCGTCAGCTTCATCGTCGTGACGGTGAAGGCGCGCTTGATCGGCTTCGACCGTCACCTCGAGGAGGCGGCGATGGACCTGGGCGCCGACCCGCTGACGACATTCCGGAAGGTCACGCTTCCCCTGATCGCCCCCGCGATGCTCGCCGCCGCGCTGCTGGGCTTCGCCATCTCGATCGACGACTTCGTGATCACGTACCTCAATGCGGGCAGCACGCAGACGTTCCCGGTGTTCGTCTGGGGCGCAGCTCGCGTCTCCGTGCCCCCGCAGGTGAACGTCGTCGCGAGCGCGATCTTCTTGATTGCAATAGCCATCGCCCTCGGTAACGTCTTTTGGGAGTACCGCAGCGCACGAAAACAACAAGGAGCCGCATGAGCCTGCCCGCCGTTACGTCGATCGACCTCCAGAAAGCCGCGAAGGACCACCTCTGGATGCACTTCACCCGCATGGGTGGCTACACGGCGGAGGACGTGCCGATCATCGTGCGCGGCGACGGCTGCTACCTGGAGGACGCGAACGGCCGCCGGTATCTCGATGCGCTCGCGGGGCTCTTCTCGGTCAACCTCGGCTACTCGTTCGGCGACGAGATCGGCCAGGCGGCCCACGAGCAGATGCGGGAGCTGCCCTTCTACACCAACTGGTCGTACGCGCACCCGCGCGCGATCGAGCTCGCGTCCGAGATCGCCTCGCTGGCGCCCGGCGACCTGAACCGCGTGTTCTTCGTCAACGGGGGCTCGGAGGCGGTGGAGTCCGCATGGAAGCTCGCGCGCCAGTACTACGCGGCTCGAGGCGAGACGGCCACGCACGCGGTCGTCACCCCCGGAGCGCGGGCCGGTGCGCAGGAGCCCGAGGTCGACCACGACGCGATCGTCGCGGCCGCGAAGTCCCCGCCCCACCGCTACAAGGCGATCGCGCGCCACATCGCGTACCACGGTACGACCTTCGGAGCGCTCTCGATCAACGGCATACCGGCGCTCCGCGAGCCGTTCGAGCCACTCGTCTCGGAGGTGCGGCACGTCTCGAACACGAACCGCTACCACCGGCCCGCGGAGGAGACCGAGGAGCAGTTCACGCGTTTCCTCCTCGACGAGCTCGAGCAGGCGATCCTCTCCATGGGGCCGGAGACCGTGTGCCTCGTGCACATGGAGCCGGTGCAGAACGCCGGCGGCTGCTTCACGCCACCGGCCGGCTACTGGCAGGGCGTGCGTGAGATCTGCGACCGCTACGACATCCTGCTGTCCGCCGACGAGGTGATCACGGCCTTCGGCCGGATCGGACACTGGTTCGGCTCGGAGCGGTACGACATCCGGCCGGACATCGTCACCTCGGCGAAGGGGCTGTCGTCGTCCTACGCCGCCATCGGCGCGGTCATCGCGACCGACCGCGTCATGGAGCCGTTCCTCGACTCCACGTCCATGTTCTCGCACGGGATCACGTTCGGCGGCCATCCGGTGATGTGCGCGATCGCGCTCAAGAACATCGAGATCATGAAGCGCGAGCGGATCCTCGAGAACGTGCGCGAGAACGAGCAGGCGCTCCACGACACGCTCGCGCAGCTCCTCGACCTGCCGATCGTCGGCGACCTTCGTGGAACCGGCTACTTCTGGGCGATCGAGCTCGTGAAGGACAAGGACACGCGCGAGACGTTCACAGACGAGGAGTGTGAGCGCCTCCTGCGAGGGTTCCTCTCGAATGCGGTCTACGACGCGGGTCTCATTTGCCGCGCGGACGACCGTGGCGACCCCGTGCTGCAGATCTCGCCGCCGCTCGTCGCGGGCCAGGCCGAGTTCGACGAGATCGTCGGCATCCTCGGCGAGGTGCTCACCGAGGCCGGCCAGCTCATGCGCTCCTAGGACTCCGTTCCACTGCCTGGAGCTGAACAAGGGCTGTAGCCTTCGCTCTTCATTCGAGCGGAGGAGCGGGGTCAATGAGCGAGCAGGCCCAAACCAACGGGGCGGTCGTCGTCGCGCACGATGTGAGTCGGCGCTACGGGGAGGGCGACACGGCGGTCGATGCGCTGAGAGGAGTGAACGTCGAGATCGCGCCGGGGAAGTCGACTGCTGTCATGGGGCCCTCGGGCTCCGGGAAGTCGACGCTGATGCACATCCTCGCCGGGCTCGACAAGCCGACCTCCGGGAGCGTCGGCATCGCCGGCACGGAGATCACGACTCTCGGTGACAACGACCTCACGAAGCTCCGCCGCGAGCACATCGGCTTCGTGTTCCAGTTCTTCAACCTGCTGCCGATGCTGAGCGCGAAGGAGAACATCCTGCTGCCGCTCACGATCGCCGGTGAGAAGCCGGACGACGCATGGTTCGATCAGCTCGTCGCCGACGTTGGTCTCGGCGATCGGTTGAGCCATCGTCCGTCCGAGCTCTCTGGAGGCCAGCAGCAGCGCGTCGCGATCGCGCGCGCGCTCGTGTCCAGGCCGACCGTCCTCTTCGCCGACGAGCCGACGGGGAACCTCGACTCGCAGACGGGTGCGGAGATCCTCGAGCTCCTGCGCCGCTCGGTCGACGAGTACGGCCAGACGATCGTCATGGTCACGCACGACGCGCGGGCGGCGTCGCGGGCGAACCGCGTGCTCTTCCTCGCCGACGGCGAGATCGTGCGCGAGATGGGCGAGTGCGACCAGCACCGGATCCTGGAGGTCATGGAAGAGGTCGCGGCAGCGTGACAAAGGTTGCTCTTCGCGGCCTCGCGGGCCGCAAGCTCCGCGCGGTCCTGACCGGCATTGCGATCGTCCTCGGCGTTGCGATGATCAGCGGCACCTATGTCCTCACGGACACGATCGACAGCGCGTTCAAGACGCTCTTCACCGAGTCGTATGCGGGGACGGATGCAGTCGTGACGGGGCGTGGGCTGGACATCTCGATCGACGGTGAGCAGCCTCCGAACCCTCCAGTCGCTGCCTCACTGCTCGAGACCGTGCGGGGCGTCGAAGGTGTCGCGCTCGCGACCGGCACGATCCTGGACGAACGCAATACGAAGATCCTGACGCCCGAAGGCGAGGCCGTCAGCTCCGAAGGCGCGCCGACCTTCGGGTTCGGCATCGACACGGCTCCCGCGCTCAGTCAGTTCAACCCGCTGAACGTCGTCGAGGGGAAGTGGCCCGCTGCGGTGGACGAGGTCGTCATCGACGCCGGTACCGCCGACGACCAGGGGTACGCCGTCGGCGACATGGTCGAGATCTCGACGCTGCAGCCGAAGCGCTCGTTCGAGCTTGTCGGCGTTGCGCAGTACGGCAGCGTCGACAGCATCGGGAACGCAAGCTTCACCGTCTTCACGATCCCCGCGGCGCAGGAGCTGCTCGAGCGCGAGGGGCAGTACGACGCCATCTCCGTCGCCGCGGACGAGGGTGTCTCGGAAGACGAACTCGTCGCGGCCATCGCTCCCGTACTGCCCGAGAGCGCCGAAGTCGTGAGCGCGTCGGCGGAAGCTGCCGAACAGGTGGACGAGGTGAACGAGTTCACCGCGATCTTCCGCTACTTCCTCCTCACGTTCGCCGGAATCGCGCTGTTCGTCGGCGCGTTCGTCATCTTCAATACGTTCTCGATCACCGTCGCCCAGCGAACGCGGGAGTTCGCGACCCTGCGGACCATCGGAGCGTCGCGGCGTCAAGTCCTCGGGGCCGTGATCCTCGAGTCGCTCGTCATCGGACTCCTGGCGTCGCTCATCGGCCTCGGGCTGGGCGTCCTGCTGGCGGAGGGGATCGAGGCGCTTTTCAGGGCGCTGGGGGTAGAGCTGCCGACGGCGGACCGTGTGTTCGCGCTGCGGACCGTGATCGTCGCGCTCGCCGTCGGCGTCGGCATCACGCTCGCGGCCGGATTGTTCCCCGCGATTCGAGCGACGCGCGTGCCCCCGATCGCAGCGGTGCGCGAAGGCGCGACCCTTCCGAAGTCGAGGTTCGCACCGTACGTGCCGTGGATCGCCGGGCTCGTGGTCGTCGGCGCGCTCGTGGTGCTGGCTCGGGCGATGTTCGTCGACGAGCTGGGAACGGCTGATCGGCTTCTGTCCATCGCCGGCGGCGTGCTCCTTCTCTTCCTCGGGGTGGCGATGCTCTCGTCGCACGTCGTCAGCCCGCTCGCGGCTGTTGGCAGCCCGATCGGCCGCTGGGCCGCATTCGTCTTCACCGTCCTCTTCTGGCCGTTTGTCCTCCTGCCGTACTGGCTCCTGCGCCGCGGGGCCTGGGGCCCGGGAGGGATCGCGGGGCGGGTGGCCGCCTTCATCGGCGGCTTGGTGCTTTCGGTGTTCGTTCCGATCCTGATCCCGATCGTCCTCGTGATGTGGCTGCGCCGAGCATTGACGAAGTGGGAGCCGGAGTGGCCGATGGAGTTCCCCGGCGTAGTTCCCGATCGCGTCGCTACCCGCACCGGTGGAGAGAACGCGCGGCGGAACCCGGGCCGGACGGCAGCCACCGCGGCCGCGCTGATGATCGGGATCGCGCTCGTCGCGTTCATCGCGACGCTCACGAACGGGATGAAGGTGTCGAACCGGGAGGCGATCGAGGAGCAGATCGCCGCCGACTACGTCGTCACGTCGCTCGACGGGTACACGCCGTTCGTCGCAGCCGCCGGCGATGCTCTCGCGGCCTCACCTGCGCCCGAGCTCGTGACCAACGTGCGTTCCGACGCCGGGCTGGTGAACGGCGACACCGCGGAGGTCAGCGGCATCGATCCCGCGAAGATCGCGGCCGCCTACAACTTCGCCTGGAGCGAAGGCGACGACAGCGTGCTCGCGACGCTCGGTCGGACGAACGCGATCGTCAGCAAGAACTTCGCCGAGGACCACGACATCGCGCTCGGGAGCAAGCTGCAGCTTCGCGCGGCGACCGACCGTGCCGCCGAGCTCACGGTCGTCGGGATCTACGAGCCGCCGCCGTTCTACCCGCTGCTCGACAGTGTGAGCGTGTCGACCGCGCTGTTCGACTCGCTCTGGGACCGCCCGCGCAACCGCTGGACGTGGGCCAACGTCGCCGGCGAGCCGAGTGACGCCGATCGCACGCAGATGGAAGCCGCGATCTCGGGCTTCCCGGACACGCAGCTCGAGACCCGCGAACAGTGGATCGAGCGCGAGGACGCCGACATCAACTCGTTCATCTCCTTCCTCTACGTGATGCTCACCCTCGCGGTGTTCGTGAGCATCTTCGGGATGGTCAACACTCTCGTTCTGTCGGTCTACGAGCGCACGCGTGAGATCGGGATGCTGCGCGCCATCGGGATGACGCGCCGACAGGTTCGCCGGATGGTCCGTCAGGAGAGCATCATCACGGCGCTCATCGGCGCCGCGGTCGGGCTGCCACTCGGGATCTTCCTGGCGGCGCTCGTCAACCGCGCGCTCTCGGAGTACCACATCCGCTTCTCGATCCCGTGGGTACAGCTGCTCGTGCTGACGATCGTCGCGATCGTCATCGGGATCCTCGCTGCGATCATGCCCGCGCGCCGCGCGGCGAAGCTCGACCCACTCCAGGCGATCGCCTACGAATAGCCCATGACTCGGTTCGCGATCCGGGGCATCTTCAGCAGGAAGCTGCGGACGGCGCTCACCGCGCTCGCGATCGTCCTCGGGGTCGCGATGATCAGCGGCACCTACGTCCTGACGGACTCGATCAGCCAGGCGTTCGACAAGATCTTCACGGACATCCGCCAAGGGTCGAACGCGGTCATCACCGGAAAGTCTGCCTTCGACATCTCCGAGGGCAGCGGCGTCACGGAGCCGACCTTCGACGAGTCGCTGCTCGAGGAGGTTCAGAAGCTGCCCGCGGTGGCCGAGGCCGAGGGAAGCGTCGACTCGGACGCGACGCAGCTCATCGGCGACGACGGCAAGGCGGTCGTGTTCGGCGGCGCCCCGAACCTCGGGTTCTCGATCTCGAAACCGGACTCTCCGTTCAACCCGCTCACGCTCGTCGAGGGATCGTGGCCCGGGCCGAACGAGATCATGGTGGACAAGGAGACCGCGGCGAAGGAGGACTTCGAGGTCGGGGAGACGATCGGTGTCCAGGCGGAGGGGCCGGTAGCGCGCATGCGTATCTCGGGGATCATGCAGTTCAGCTCCGGCCTCACCATCGGCGGCGCGACGCTCGCAGGCTTCGACCTGCCGACCGCGCAGCGGCTGATGAAGAAGGAAGGCAAGCTCGACGAGATCGCCGTGGCCGCGAAGCCCGACGCGACGGAGCAGGAGCTCGTTCGCCAGGTCGAGGAGATCCTCCCGGCCGGCACGCAGGTCAAGACCGGGGGCGAGCAGGCCCAGGCGGACGCCGAGGAGACGAACGAGTTCATCACGTTCCTCCAGGGGTTCCTCCTCGCGTTCGGGGGAATCGCCCTCTTCGTCGGCGCCTTCGTTATCGCCAACTCGCTGTCGATAACGATCGCCCAGCGGACGCGCGAGCTCGCGACGCTGCGCACACTCGGCGCATCACGGCGCCAGGTGCTGGCGTCGATCTTCGTCGAGGCGCTCGTCGTCGGGACGGTCGCCTCGGTGATCGGCCTGTTCCTGGGGCTGCTCCTGGCGAAGGGCCTCTTCTGGCTCTTCGACGCGGTCGGGTTCACGCTTCCCAACACGGGCCTCGTGTTCGAGCCGCGGACGATCGTGGTCGCGCTGCTCGCGGGCATCCTCGTGACCCTGCTCGCAAGCCTGCGACCGGCCGTGCGCGCGACGCGCGTGCCTCCTATCGCCGCGGTTCGCGAGGGTGCCGCGCTTCCCCCCGGCCGGTTCGCACGGTTTCGCTGGATCGGGGCCGTGCTCATGACGCTCCTCGGTTTCGCGGCGCTCCTCTACGGCCTCTTCGGGAGCGGTCTGGATACCACGCAGATCCTGATCTGGATGGGCCTCGGTGCCCTTCTCATCTTCCTCGGCGTCGCGCTCTTCTCGTCCCGCCTCGTCCGGCCGATCGCGTACGTCCTGGGGTGGCCGGCGGCGCGGCTTGGCGGGGCCGCCGGGAAGCTCGCCCGGGACAACGCCCGCAGAAACCCACAGCGGACGGCGTCGACGGCCGCTGCGCTCATGATCGGCCTCGCCCTGGTCACGCTCGTCGCGACGCTGGCCGCCGGGATCGTCTCCTCGTTCAAGGGCGCCGTGAACGACCTCTTCACGGGCGACTACGCGATCACTGCCCAAAACAACTTCTCGCCGATCCCGATCGACGCGGCCGAGGCAGCGGCTCAGGCCCCCGGGGTGACTGTGGTCGGGAACGTCCGGACCGGAGAGGCGCTCGTCGGAGGCGACGTGCAGTTCCTCACGGCGGTCGACCCCGGCATGGCCGAGGTGATCTCCATGGACTGGAAGAAAGGGTCACAGGACGTGTTCTCCACACTCGGCGAGGACGGCGCCTTCGTCGATGACGGCTTCGCGGAGGACAACGGGCTCGGCCTCGGCTCGGGAGTGGATGTGACGTTCCCCAACGGCACCGAGCGGGCCTTCGAGATCCAGGGCGTATTCGATCCACCCGCAGGCGGGTCGCCGTTCGGTGCGGTGACGATCTCGGCCCAGGCCTTCGACGAACAGGTCCCGAACCCACGGAACCTGTACTCGTTCCTGAAGATGGAGGGCGGAGAGAACGAGGCGAACCAGGCGGCGCTCGACGCGACCCTGGCCGACTTCCCCAACGCCAAGGCCCAGACGCGGCAGGCGTTCATCGACAACCAGATCTCGGGGCTTGCCTCGGTGCTCAACATCCTCTATGTGCTCCTCGCGCTCTCGATCCTCGTGAGCCTGTTCGGGATCGTGAACACGCTCGTGCTGACCGTCTTCGAGCGCACCCGGGAGATCGGGATGCTGCGTGCGATCGGCATGACCCGTAGGCAGATTCGCAGGATGATCCGGCACGAGAGCGTGATCACGGCTCTCATCGGTGCCGCGGTCGGGATCGTGCTCGGGATCGTGCTCGCCGCGCTGCTCATCTACCGCGTCGACTTCATCGCCTTCACGTTCCCGACCGTTCAGATCATCGTCTTCGTGCTCGCGGCGATCCTCGTCGGAATCATCGCGGCCGTGTTCCCGGCGCGGCGGGCGGCGAAGCTCGACCCGCTCCAGGCGATCTCCTACGAGTAGCCGTCAGTCGAGCCAGCTGACGCGGTACCGCTGCGACGCCTCTGCGTAGGCAGCAGGCCCGAGTGTTCCCGCTTCGTGCGCGGCCGCCAGCTCGCGGAAGAACCCCTCGAATCCTCCCGGCGTGGCGAGGATGAGCAACCGCCCCTCCCCCGGCACGACGCGCCGCTGCGCGTGGGGCACCCCGCGGGGTGCGAAGACGAGCCCGCCGGGGCCGGCGCGGAACTCCTGCTCTCCAACCTCGAAGACATGCTGGCCGTCGAGCACGTAGAACCACTCGTCCTCACGCTCGTGGACGTGCCGCGGAGTGTCCACCAGCGGCGGTACTTCCTCGAATACGGTCACGGAACCCCCCGTCGCCTCGGCCGACGCCCGAACCAGGATCGTCACGTCTCCGAAGGTCAGGCGTTCGCCCTCATCGGATCGGAGCGCGTAGCCGACGATGTGCTCCATGCGTCGAGGATACGCAGGGTCCTGGCCCACGCGACGACCTCGCCGACCGCGCGGGCGGTCAGCCGCGGGCGAGTCGGAGGCGTCCCGCCCCGACCTCGAGCACCAGCCTGACCTCCTGTGACCCCGACGTTCCGGTGATTCCCTCGAGGTCGATGTCATGGCCGTTCTTCGTCTCACCGAACGCCTCTGCGCTGCCGGCGCCGACGTGGACGTCGAACGTCACATCCGTGTCGTCGGGCACCAGCACGACGAGCTCGCCCGATCCCGAGCTCGGCCTCGACCGTGCGGCCGTCGAGCGGCAGCTTCGGAGCCGTCAGGTCGACGGTGAGCCGCCCGATCCCGTGCTCGAGCTTCTCGATGCCGGCCGCCGATCGGGGTGCTGCTCGCTTGTCGCCGACACCTTCGTCGAGCAGGCCCGCGTCGACGACGAGCGCCGGAAGTCCCACGAGCGCGACCAAGATGCCGACGAAGACGAGCAGGCCGTTCCCCCCCGGGACGAACGCGATCGCGAGCCCGACCGCTATGAGTGTCACGCCGACCCAGGTGGGGTACGAGAGGTCGAGGACGCCCGCGACGCCGAGGACCGCGACGACTCCGGCGCCGAGAAGAACCGCTCCGAAAGCGACGCGGCGGGTCATCGTCGGTTCCGTTCGACCGACCCGAGCCGGACGACGCCGTCAGCCGCGAGCGCGGCGATCTCGTCCTCCGCGTAGCCGATCTCTTGCAGCACCTCGGCCGTGTGCTCGCCGACGAGCGGGGGTGGGCTCCGGTAGAGCGCACGATCTCCGGCGAACGAGAGCGGCAGGGCGGGCAGCGTGAGCTCGGGAATCGTCCGATGCGCGACGCGCTGGAGGATCTCGAGCGCCGCCGTCTGCTCGGAAGAGGCGACGTCCGCGACGTCGGCCACCGGTGCGGCGGGCACCCCAGCGCGCATGAGCGCGTCGTGCCAGTAGCTCGTGTCCCGCTCGCGCAGCCGCTCCGAGAGAATCGCCACGAGCGCCTCACGGTTCCGGACGCGGTTGGGGTTCGTGCGGAAGCGCGGGTCGTCGACGAGCTCCGGCACCTCGAGGGCTCCGCAGAGCGCGGCGAACAGCCGGTCGTTGCCGCCCGCCACCATCAGCTCGCCGTCGCTGGTCGGGAAGACCTGGTAGGGCGCGACCATCGGAAAGACGGTTCCCTGGCCGGAGGGGACCGTGCCGTCCGCGAGGTAACCGACGAGGTGATAGCCGATGTAGCCGAGCGCCGTCTCGTAGAGCGACGTGTCGACGACCGTGCCCTCGCCGGTCCTCTCCCGTTCGAGAAGGGCCGCGACGATCCCGAGCGCAGCCCACATGCCCGTACCCATGTCGATGAGCGACGAGCCGGCGCGAACACCCGGGCGACCCGGCTCCCCGGTCATGCTGATGAGCCCGCCAGCGGCCTGCATGAGCGCGTCGTACCCGGGCTCGCCCCGCAGCGGGCCGACGCGTCCGTAGGCGCCGATCGTGCAGTAGACGATCGCCGGCTGGCGAGCACGGACCGACTCGACATCGAGGCCGAGTTGGTCGGCGAGTCCCGGCCTCAGGCTCTGGAGGAACACGTCGGCGCCCGCCGTGAGCCGGAGCACCGCGTCGCGCCCGCGCTCGTCGCTCAGAGAAACCGCCAGCGAGCGCTTGCCGGCGTTCACCGCAAGGAACATCGCGCTCTCTCCGTTCCAGAACGGCGGGCCCCACGCGCGCCCGTCGTCGCCCGTGTCCGGCCGCTCGACCTTGACCACGTCGGCTCCGAGCGCTCCCAGGATCTCCGCGCAGAACGGTCCGGCGATCGACGTCGTCACGTCGACGACGCGCCTGCCCTCGAGTGGGAGGAACGGCATCGGGCAATCATCGCGTGCTGAGAAGATGCCCGGATGCCCGACTGGCTCGACTTCGACCGCTTCACGGAGTGGGTCTCCGGCGAGTGGTGGAGCTATCTCGTCATCTTCGGCGTCGCCGTCGTGGATGCGTTCTTCCCGCTCGTGCCCAGCGAGAGCCTCGTCGTCATCGGCGGGAACCTCGCGAGCTCTGGCGACCTCGTGCTCTGGCTCGTCATCCTCTCTGGTGCCGCTGGCGCGATCGTCGGCGACAACATCTCGTTCTGGATCGGACACTTCGTAGGCGAGAAGACCGTCAAGCGAGTCTTCGGCAGCGAGAAGTGGCACAAGCGGCTCGAGTGGGCAGAGAAGACGCTCGACGAGCGCGGCGCCTACATCATCCTCATCGCCCGCTTCATCCCGGGCGGCCGCACCGCAGTGACCTTCTCGGCCGGATACGTGAACACGTTCCCCTGGCGTCGCTTCATCGTGTACGACGTCATCGCGGGGCTTCTGTGGGCGACGTATGCGGCTCTGCTCGGCTACTTCGGCGGCAAGACGTTCGAGGACCACCCACTATGGGGAGTGGCTCTGGCGCTCGGGATCGCGTTGACGCTCGGTTTCGTCGTGGAAGCGATCAGGCACTTCCGACAACGCCGCGCGTCGGTCTGAGTAGCCGCTGTCGAGCCGTGCGGTGGCGCGGCTCATCGCGACCTCGTCTGTTGTGGCAGGATCGGCCGTGATGGCGAAGATCCTCGTCCATGCGACGTGCGGGCCCGAGAATCCGACGAAGGCTGCGCTCGCCTTTCTGGTCGCGAAGGCAGCCGTCGAGGAGGGCCACGAAGTGACGATGTTCCTGGCAGGCGACTCCGTGCAGCTGCTGCGCGATGCCGTGCTCGACTCCCTGACCGGGCTCGGGACCGGAAGCCTGCGCGAGTCCTACGATGCCGTCACTGCCGCAGGCACGCGCATCTACGCCTCTGGGATGTCGAGCAAAGCTCGAGGGCTGGGTGAGGCGGACCTCGAGGGCAAGCCCGTTGAGCTGGCGATGCCGAACAGGCTCGTCCAGCTTGCGCTCGAAGCCGATCGCGTCATCACGTACTGAAGCGCGCCGCGCGTACGCTCACGGCATGAACCGCCTCGCCGGCGCCACGAGCCCGTACCTCCTCCAGCACGCCGAGAACCCGGTCCACTGGCACGAGTGGGGAGACGACGCGTTCGAGCGCGCCCGCGACGAGGACAAGCCCGTGCTCGTCTCCGTGGGGTACAGCTCCTGCCACTGGTGCCACGTCATGGCGCACGAGTCCTTCGAGGATCGTGCGACGGCGGCCGTCATGAACGACCTGTTCGTGAACGTCAAGGTCGACCGCGAGGAGCGCCCCGATGTCGACGCGGTGACCATGGAGGCGACGGTCGGGATGACGGGCAGCGGCGGCTGGCCGACGACCGTGTTCATGACGCCCGACGGTAAGCCGTTCTACGCAGGCACCTACTTTCCGCCCGAGCCGCGGCACGGGCTGCCGAGCTTTCGCGACGTCCTTGGCGCGGTCGCTCAGACCTGGCGTGAGCGACGATCGGACGTCGAGCGGCAGGCCTCGCGGATCGACGACGCGCTCCGTAGCGTCGCCGAGGCTCCACCCTCGCGCGAGCCCCTCACCTCGTCGCTCCTGTCGGAAGCTGCCCGGGGTATCGGCCGCACCTTCGACCCGGCGTTCGGAGGCTTCGGAGGAGCACCCAAGTTCCCCGCCGCGTCGACGCTCGAGCTCCTGCTCCGGCGTCGCGACGACGAGTCGCTGGCGATGGTCGCCGCGACGCTCGACGCGATGGCGGCTGGAGGCATGTACGACGTGGTCGGCGGAGGGTTCCATCGCTACTCCGTCGATGCGCGCTGGCTCGTGCCGCACTTCGAGAAGATGCTCTACGACAACGCGCTCCTGGCCGCAGCGTATCTGCACGGCTGGGTCGTTACGGGCGGCGAGCGCTACCGCGAGGTCGCGGTGGAGACCGTGGAGTACATGCTCCGCGAGCTCGCGTTGCCCGAGGGCGGACTGGCGTCGGCTCAGGATGCGGATACGGACGGCGTGGAGGGGCTGACCTACACGTGGACGCCCGAGGATGCAGCCGATGTGGGGATCCCGGCGGGTATGCTCGAGCCGTTCGAGCACGGCCAGTTCGTGGTGCGCGGGGAGCTCGACCCGGAGCTTCGCGCACGCGTGCTGGAGCTCAGGGCGGCACGGCCGCAGCCGTTCCGCGACGACAAGGCCGTCGCCTCCTGGAACGGGCTTGCGCTCGCCGCGATCGCCGAGGCCGCCTACCGGCTCGAGCGTGAGGACTGGCTCGCCGCCGCGCGCCGGCTCGGGGAGTTCTTGCTCGGCCCGCTGTCGGACGAAGACGGGCGCCTCCTGCGCGCAAGCCGTGACGGGCGATCGAGCGGCCGCGGCTATCTCGACGACTATGCCAACGTCTCGAACGGGCTGATCGAGCTCCATGTTGCGACCGGCGAGCTCCGGTGGCTGCTCGAGGCCAATCGACTTGCGCGGCTCGCGGTCGTGCTCTTCGGAGACTCGGCGCAGGGCGGCTTCTTCCTCTCGGAGGCGGACGGCGACGCCCGCGTGCCGCGTGTGAAGGACCTCCAGGATACGCCGACGCCGTCGGGCAACTCGATGCTCGCGTGGGTGCTTCTGCGCCTCTCGCGGATCTGGGGTGACGACGATCTGGAGCGTGAAGCGGTCTCGGTGTTCAGGCTGGCAGAGCCGGCATTCCGGCGCGCCCCCGGAGCGTTTGCATGGACGCTCTGCGGGCTCGATCTCTGGCTGAGCCCGCCGAGAGAGATCGCCGTCGCCGGGGACGTCGGATCCCCGGTCGCGCGCGCAGCGCTCGCGCCGTTCCAGCCGAGCACCGTCGTCGCTGTCGGACCGACGGACGAAGTGCCTCTCCTGCGGGGGAAGGACCTCGTCGACGGCCTCCCGGCTGTCTATGTCTGCGAGCGATTCGTCTGCCAGAGGCCCGTAACCGACCCGGACGACGTGGAGGTCTGAGATGCGCGTGTGCCTGATGATCGAAGGGCAGGAAGGAGTCACCTGGGACGACTGGGCGCGCCTTGCGGCCCTCACCGAGCTCCACGGCCTCGAAGGTCTCTTCCGCTCCGACCACTACACGGCGATCATTCGCACTCAGGTCGGTGCCCTCGACGCCTGGGCAACTCTCGCGGGGCTCGCGGCGATCACGAAGCGGATCCGGCTCGGGACTCTCGTTTCACCCGCCACCTTCCGCCACCCGAGCGTTCTCGCCCGCATGGCGGTGACCGTCGACCACATCTCCGGCGGTCGCGTCGAGATCGGCATGGGCTCGGGCTGGTACGAGCGGGAGCACGTCGAGCACGGCTTTCCGTTCCTCGACGGCAAGGCCCGGTTCGAGTTGTTCGCCGAGCAGGTCGAGGTCGTCTCCCGCTCGCTGACCGAGCAGGCGTTCGACCACGACGGAGCGGCGTACGCCCTCTCTGGCCAGACGGCCTTGCCGAGGCCGGTGCAGGTGCCACACCCGCCACTCGTCCTCGGCGGAACCGTCAAGCCTCGATTCGCGGCCCTCGCCGCGCGCTACGCGACCGAGGTGAACACGCTCGGCGCGCCGGTCGGCGAGCTTCGAGAGCGCAGGAAGCGGCTCGACCAGGCTTGCGTCGACATCGGACGCGATCCCGGGACGCTCGGCTTCTCGGTCATGACCGCGTGCTTCATGGGTGCCGAACACGCCGCGGCCGTCGAGCGCGTGAAGGCATTCCTCGACGTCCGAGGCGACGACTCGGAGCCAGGCGCGCTCCTCGAGGGACGCGCGGATCGCTGGCTCGCGGGCTCGGTCGACGACGTCGCGGCACGCATCGAGGAGCTTCGCGCGATCGGCGTCACGCGCGTCTTCCTGCAGCACCTGAACCACGCGGACGACGCGATGGTCGCGCTCGTCGGTGAGCAGCTGCTCCCGGCTGTCACATCGTCGTAAGTAGAGTCCTGGCCATGACGACTACCGAGCTGACAGGCGCGGAAGAGGTCGCGTGGGACCTCTCCGACCTCTACGAAGGCAGTGACGATCCACGACTCGATGCCCACATCCAGGAGGCCGAGAACGCCGCCGGCGCGTTTCGCGATCGGTACCACGGCAAGGTCGCCGAGCTCTCGGCGGCCGACCTCGCGGACGCGATCGCCGAGCGCGAGCGAATCGAGGAGATCCTCACTCGCGTCGGCTACTTCGCACACCTCCACTTCGCTACGGACATGGCCGACCCGCCGCGCGGCGCGCTCCTGGCCCGCATCACCGAGAAGGGGGCGGTGCTCGACACCCAGCTTCTCTTCTTCGGGCTGGAGATAGCCGATCTCGAAGACGAGGCCGCCGAGGCGCTCCTGGCCGGGCCTGAGCTCGAGCGCTGGCACCACTGGCTCACGTCGCTTCGCAAGTTCCGGCCGTACCTCCTCTCCGAGCCCGAGGAGAAGATCGTCACCGAGAAGTCGGTGTCCGGAGTGTCCGCCTGGGGACGGCTGTACGAGGAGCTCCTCGGCTCGCTCCGGGTCCAGCTCGACGGCGAGGAGACGTCGTTCGAGGAGGCGATGTCGAAGCTCCACTCGGGAGATCGCGACACGCGCCGGACCGCCGCCGAGGCGGTGACGGAAGCGCTCGAGCCGGGGTTGCGCACGCGCACGTTCATCTTCAACACGCTCCTCCTCGACAAGTCGATCGAAGACCGCCTCCGCGGATACCCGACGTGGATCTCCTCGCGCAACCTTCGCAACGACACGACGGACGAGGCAGTGCAGGCACTCATCGACGCGGCGGTGTCGCGCTACGACATCGTCCAGCGCTACTACCGACTGAAGGCGAAGCTCCTCGGCCTCGACCGGCTTGCGGCGTACGACCGCATGGCGCCGATCGGGGATGATCCGCGGAAGCTGTCGTGGGACGAGGCTCGCGACATCGTCGTGGGGGCGTACGCCGATTTCGCACAGGACGCCGGCGACGTCGTCGAGCGCTTCTTCGACGAGCGCTGGATCGACGCTCCGATCCGCGACAACAAGCGCACGGGAGCGTTCTGCGCCACGAACGTCCCTGGCGTGCACCCGTACATCCTCATGAACTTCACGGGCGAGAGGAGGTCTGTCCTCACGCTCGCGCACGAACTCGGCCACGGCCTGCACGGCGCGCTCGCGGGGCCGCTCGGCCTGTTCAACGCCGACACGCCGCTGACGACGGCCGAGACCGCCTCCGTGTTCGGGGAGGCGCTGACCTTCAAGCGCCTGCTCGCGCTCGAGGACGATCCCGGCCGGCGCCTCAACCTGCTCGCCGGGAGGATCGAGGACTCGATCGCGACCGTGTTCCGGCAGATCGCGATGAACCGGTTCGAGGACGCGGTCCACAACGAGCGCCGCGGCAAGGGCGAGCTGGCGCCGGAGCGCCTCGAGGAGCTGTGGCTCGACGCCCAGCAACAGCTCTTCGCCGATTCGGTGGACACGGAGGGCTACGGGACGTGGTGGAGCTACATCCCGCATTTCATGAGCACGCCGGGCTACGTCTACGCCTACGCGTACGGGTTCCTCTTCGCGCTCGCGATCTTCCGCCGGTACGAGCTGGAGGGCGACTCGATCGTCGAGCCCTACTTCGACGTGCTTCGGTCCGGCGGCTCGAAGCCGCCCGAGGAGCTGGCGCAGATGGTCGGCCTCGACCTGACGGACGAGCGAATCTGGGAGAGCGGGATCGACGCGCTCGCGGAGGAGCTCGACGAGGCCGAGGCGCTCGCCAAGGAGATCGGCCTGGGCTGATTGCTCCGAGGAAAGCTTGGCGAAACGGGCTCGTGCGGTGTGCGCTGGGGGGAGCGCCCTGCGCGGGGCCCGTTTCGCCAAGCTCTCCTATGAGCGGACGCCGAGCAGCGCGGCCTCGACCTCGCGGAGCCGGTCCACGTCGCCTCGCATCCGAGGCCCTGCGTCGTTGTAGAGGAATGCCTCCGCGAGCCGGACGATCGCGTACGCGAGGGTCGCGGGCTCGACGGGTGGGTCGTACGCGCCCGCCTCCACCTCCTCGTCGATCCAGGCCTTGATCCTCGCGACCATGTACGGCTGCACGACTCCACCGCCGGACGTCGCGATGCGCAAGGCCGTGCCGCGCTCCTGCTCGACGAACTGACGTAGCGCCGGCGCCGCGGCGAAGCTGCGGTTCACGCGGTCGAACGTCTCCAGGAGTCCGCGAGCCCCGCCTCCGGCCGTCGCACCCCGCGCCTCGTCCAGGACCGGTGCAGCCGCACGGATGAGCACTTCGCCGATCAGCCTGTCGCGCGAGCCGAACCAGCGATACACGGTCGTGCGGCCGAGACCGAGCTCGGCGGCGAGCGACTGGACGTCGATCCGCTCCCCGTGCAGGTATCGCCGAAGCGCGGCCGTCAGCAGCTGCTCTCGGGTCGCGGCAGCAGGCCGCCCGCGACGAGTGACGACCGTCCCACTCATGACGCCGAGCATATCGCGACTTCGGAACACAGTGATTCAGGTGTTTTGAAACAGAGGTAGCAATCTGTCATCATCGCGTCTGGTGGCTCGAGCTAACCCAGCCCCGCCACGAACGTTTCAAGGTCTAGCGGCGTGAACGTGCCGGCGGTACGCTCGCGCTGACAGGCAGGGATCCGGAGGGATAAAGGAGGAGTCGGTGCGAAAGCTCATTGTGTGTGGAGTGGGCCTGGTAGCCGCGCTGGTGCTCACGGTGCCGGGCGCGTTCGGTGGCGCCGCCCAGACACCTGGTGTGACAGGGAAGACGATCACCATCGGCGGGATGTTCCCGCTCACCGGCCCGGCGGCGTCGTATGCCCCGATCCCTGTTCGGGATGAAGGCCTACTTCGCGTGGGTCAACGACCGCAAGGCGACGCGGGCGGGTCAAGCGCGGGGCGTCTTTGGTCGTCGGATCGTCTGGAAGTACTACGACGACGGCTATAACCCCGCGAACACGGCCCAGCTCTCGCGGAGACTGGTCGAGCAGGACCGGGTGTTCGCGACCGTCGGTCAGCTCGGGACCGAGCCGGTTCTCGGCGCGCGCGCCTACCTGAACCAGCAGAGGGTACCGCAGGCCCTCGTCTCGACCGGTGCGTCGTACTGGGGCACGCAGTACAAGGAGTACCCGTGGACGACCGGCTGGCAGCCGGACTACATCGCCGAGGGCCGCCTCTATGGCCTGCACATCAAGGCGAACCACCGCGGGAAGAAGATCGCGATCGTGTACCAGAACGACGACTACGGGAAGGACTACCTGTACGGCTTCCTCGCTGCGCTCGGAAAGCAGTACGCCGACGCCAACGTCGTCGCCCGGGAGGCCGTCGAGACCACGGCCACATCCGTGGCGGCGAACATGGTGCGGGTGAGGTCGCCAGCGCGCAGCCATCCTCGCGGTCTTCCAGCTGCCGACGCCGACGGTGCGGACGATCGCGACGGCCAAGGCTCTCGGCTATCAACCCCGAGCAGATCTACATGAACTCCGTCGCCGAACGATCAAGCCGGCGATGGACGGCATGGTCGCGAGCGCGGGGGCGCCGTACACGAACGGCATCATCACGATCGCGTACGCGCAAGGACCCGCAGGACTCGAAATGGAATAGGGACCCGGCCATGAGGCAGTACCGCGTCGATCATCGCCAAGTACGGCGGAGGACCCACCGCCAACGACCCGCAGGTCGACTACGGGGTCGCGAAGGCGGTGTCGTTCGTCCAGATCCTCTACAAGGCCGGGAAGAACCTCACCCGAGCCGGCCTTCATGAACGCGATCCTGAACATGAACTACAAGAACCCGTACCTGCTTCCAGGGGTCGTCCAGAAGACGTCCCGCACGGACCACTTCATCGTCAGCCAGATGCAGCTCCAGCGATACAACTCGACGACCCGCCTCTGGGTTCCCTTCGGGAACCTGATCGAGGGTCGCCCGCGCTAGGACGCTTCGTCTCCGTTCGTCGGTAGAGGCCGGGCTTGCCCGGCCTCTACTCGTTCTGGGCGAGGTACTCCTCCCAGTAGCGCTCCATCGTCGTCTGCCGATGCGACAGGTGCAGGAGGTCGTACGGGGCGACGTTCACCGCGCGCACGATCCACTCGCCGCCGTCGCCGAGGTCGAGCACGTTCACGCAGGCCGGTGCCTGCTCGAAGTGGCCCAGGAACATCCGCTCGCCGGTCAGCGCGTAGGAGAGGAGCGCCCGGTTGACGCCGCCGTGGAGGACGGCGAGCAGCGTGTACCAGTCGTCGTCTGCCACCAGGCTCTCGAGTGCGGGGAGAACGCGGTCGAAGAGCTCCCCGATCGACTCGCCGCGGAGAAACCTCGTCTCGTTCGGGATCACGCCGCGGAACGCGTGCACGAACTCGCGCTCGAGCGCGTCGAGCGGTATCTCGGAGAGCCGACCGCCCTGGATCTCGCGGAGCTCGGGCCAGGACTCGACCGTGTCATCCGGCGCGACGATCGCCGCCGTCTCGAGCGTCCGCGGCAGCCCGCTCGTCACGACGCGGTCGAGCTCGATGCCTCGAAGCGCGTCTCGCACGGTCGCCGCCTGAGCGAGTCCCTCGGTGTTGAGCGGGACCTCGGCGGGGTTGACCGGCGTCCCGTCGACTCCGAAGTACGAAACCTCGGCGTGGCGCATGAGGTAGAGCCTGCGGCGCATGGCCGCATAGGATCGCACCGATGCCCCAGCCGGCGTCATCTGGCGACATCGTCGAGACCGCGGCTGAGGCCGAAGGGCTGACGAAGCCGCCTCTGCTCGTGCTCGAGCGGGTGAGGGCGTTCCTCGACGAGCACGGGCTCGGCTCTGGCGAAGTGCGCGCGCAACGGATCGGCGAAGGCGGCGGATCGAACTTCACGTTCCTGCTCGAGCGGGACTCCGGCCGCTTCGCCCTTCGGCGACCGCCCCGGCCTCCGCTGCCTCCGTCCGCACACGACGTCGTGCGTGAGGCGCGGCTCCAGCTCGCACTCCGCGAGGCCGGTTTTTCGCGCCTGCCGACGATCGTGGCGGTCGGCGAGGACGAGAGCATTCTGGGCGTCCCGTTCTATGTCATGGAGTACCTGGAAGGGCAGGTCCCCACGGACGAGCTCCCGCCCGGCCTCGAGGCCCAGGAAGGGCGGCGCAGTCTCGGCGACGATCTCGTGGACGCACTCGTCGAGATCCATGCAGCCGGTATCACGACTCCCGGCCTCGCGGCCTTCGTGCGCCCCGGGAGCTACAACGAGCGTCAGGTGCGGCGTTTCGCGCAGCTCTGGGAGATCAACAAGACGCGTGACATCCCGGAGGTAGAGAGGGTGGGAGCGAGGCTCGCCGACACCGTCCCCGATCCACTCGGCCCGACCGTCGTCCACGGCGACTACCGCCTCGGGAACACCATGGTCGGGCACGACGACCCGTCACGGATCCTCGCCGTTCTCGACTGGGAGATGGGCGCGATCGGCGACCCCCGCGCCGACCTTGGTTACCTGCTCGCGATGTACAGCGAGCCGGGCGGCCCGCCGAGCTCGCTCGGAGCGTCGCCAGTCACCGCCCTGCCCGGCTTTCCGTCGAAGGCGGAGCTCGTCGAGCGCTACGTCGCGGGGAGCGGCCGGGACGTCGAGCCGTTGCCCTGGTTCGAGGCGCTCGCGCTCTGGAAGGCGGCCGTCTTCTGCGAGGCGATCTACGGCCGCTACCTGCGCGGCGAGCTCGGCGCCGAGGACACGCGTGCCTCACGCTTCGAGGAGGGCGTCCCGTACCTCGCGGAGGCGGCCGCTCAGGCGCTGGGCTAGCCGAGTTCACGGCACGCGGGAACCGCGAGGGCGTTCGAGACGTATCGGGTACGTGCGCGCGCCGTCGCTTGCCCTTCTCGTCGCAGTCGGTGTCACGCTCGGGGTCGCCCCCGGGTCGGGCGCGAAGTCGGCCGCACTGCCTGCACTTGCGTTCGCCGGCGACGGGGGCGGCAGCCTCGATGTGCACGTCCTCGCGTCGGGCGCGGAGCGGGCAAGGCGACTGACCGCGACGCGATCGGACGAGTTCTCGCCGTCGTGGTCTCCGGACGGTCGGAACATCGCCTATCGCGTCAACGCGCGGAGCAGCGACGTCAGCGACATCTGGCGGATGCGAGCGGACGGCCGCGGCAAGCGGAATCTGACGCGGACGCCTCGAATCGCCGAGTGGTCGCCGGCGTGGTCTCCCGACGGCCGGCGCATCGCGTACTACTCGAGCGTGGGCGACGACGTCTGGGTCATGCGACCAGACGGCACCCGGCGACGCAATCTCACGAGACGCGCCGGGCTGGACGAGTACCCGTCGTGGTCTCCCGATGGGCGACGGCTGACCTTCAACTCCTATCGGGACGGCCAGTTCGAGGTCTACGCAATGGAGCTCGACGGGTCGCGTCAGATCAACCTCACCCGCAATGCTGCGCCGGACAAGTGGCCCGCATGGTCACCGGACGGTCGGTCGATCGCATTCATGTCGGAGCGGGATGGCGACCCGGACGTGTACATCATGGAGCGCGACGGATCGAACGTCCGGAATCTCACGCGCACTGCGGATCTCGAGGAGTCGCATCCGGTGTGGCTCCCGGACGGGCGAATCTCGTTCACGCGCCACGGACAGACTGGCCCGATCGAGCTGTGGGCGGTCGGCGCGGACGGCCAAGGGTCCGAGCGACTCGAGGTCACGGTCGAGCCCATATTCGTCTTTGCCTGGAAGCGGAAGACGGGCTAGAGCGCGATCTCGGCGAGAGCGCGCAACGCTTCCGGCTGCTGCGTGGAGACGAGCATCGTGGTCGCTCCCGACTCGCGCCAGGCCTCGACGCGCTCGGCCAACCGCTCCTTCGGCCCGACGAGTGCGACCTCGTCGACGAACGCGTCGGGCACGAGCGCGGCCGCGTCGCGCTTTCGCCCGTCCAGGTATGCGTCCTGGATCGCCTCGGCCTCCGCCTCGTACCCGTACCGCCGCATGAGGTTGTTGTAGAAGTTCTTCCCGCGTGCCCCCATGCCGCCGACGTAGAGCGCGTAGTAGGGCTTGAGGAACTCGCGTCCCGCTTCGGCGTCGTCGATGAGGATCGCCGGCGCACTCGGCGCGATGTCGAAGTCGGGCCCTGCCCGGGCGATGGCCTCCGGGAACGCCGAGCGCGCCTGCTCCGGAGACCAGAAGATCGGGAGCCAGCCGTCCCCGATCTCGGTCGCCTGCGCGATCGCCTTCGGGGAGATCGCAGCGATGTAGATCGGGATCTCGGCGCGCAGCGGCCGTGCCATCAGCTTGAGCGGCTTGCCGAGGCCCGTGCCATTCGAGAGCGGGATGTCGTAGTGCTCGCCGTGGTGCTCGAGGAGGTCGCGTCTCAAGGCGGCCCGCACGATCTCGACGTACTCGCGGGTCTTCGCGAGCGGCTTCCCCCACGGCTGCCCGTGCCAGCCTTCGACGACCTGAGGGCCCGACGTGCCGAGCCCGAGCAGGAAGCGACCACCGGAGAGGAGGTCGAGCGTCGCGGCCGTCATCGCGGTGTTGGCCGGAGTGCGTCCGGGGATCTGCATGATCCCGGACCCGAGCTTGATCTTCGTCGTCGTCGCCCCGAGCCACGCGAGCACGCTTACGCAGTCCGTTCCCCAGGCCTCGGCCGCCCAGGCCGAGTCGTAGCCGAGCCGCTCCGCCTCTTGAGCGAGCGCGATCGGCTCGAGCGGGCTCGTCCCCGGCGGGGCGTAGCCCATGTAGAGCCCGAGCTTCATCGCCGGCGAGTCACATCGCTCATCGCTGTGCGATGCTAACGCCGTGGCCGTCGCCGAACTGCGCCCGACCGACGACGTGCTCGAGCTTCGGGCGCGGTACCGGGCGTTCATGGAGGCGCACGTCTACCCCAACGAGTCCGCGCTCGGCGGTGAGGACGACGAATCCGACGCGCTCACGACCCGGTTGCGCGAGCTCGCGAAGGAGGAGGGGCTGTGGGCGCCGCACCTCCCCCCGGAGGCGGGCGGGTCGAGCGGGAGCTTCCTCGTCTACGCCCACCTGAACGAGGAGATCGGGCGCTCGGTGTGGGCGCAGCTCGTCTTCGGCTGCCAGGCACCGGACGCGGGGAACGGAGAGATCCTCTGGCTCTTCGGAACGGACGAGCAGAAGGAGCGCTGGCTCAAGCCTCTCGTCGCAGGCGAGGTGCGCTCGTTCTTCTCGATGACCGAGCCCGAGGTTCCGGGCTCCGATCCGACCACCCTCCGCACCCGTGCCGTGCGGGACGGCGACGAGTGGGTCATCGATGGGCACAAGTGGTTCTCGTCGGGAGCCGAGGGAGCCGCCTTCGGGATCGTCATGGCTGTCACGGACCCCGAAGCAGAGCCACATCGCCGCGCCACACAGATCGTTGTGCCGGCCGACACGCCGGGCTTCGAGATCGTGCGGGCCGTCCCGACGATGGGTCATCGCGGCCGCGGGTGGACGACGCACTGCGAGGTCCGGTACACGGGCGTGCGAGTCCCCGCGGAGAACACGCTCGGCGAGGTCGGAGACGGCTTCCGGATCGCGCAGAAGCGGCTCGGCCCCGGCCGCATCCACCACGTCATGCGCTGGCTCGGCCAGATGCAGCGCGCCTTCGAGCTCATGTGCTCGTACGCGCTCGAGCGGGAATCGTTCGGAGGCCCGCTCGCCGAGAAGCAGACGGTTCAGAACTGGATCGCCGACTCGGCCGCCGAGATCCAGGCCTGCCGGCTCCTGACGCTCGACGCGGCGCACAAGATCGACCAGGGCGAGGAGGCGCGCGTCGAGGTATCGCTGATCAAGTTCTACGCCGCTCGGGTGCTGAACGAGGTGATCGACCGCGCCGTGCAGGTGCACGGTGCGCGCGGGCTCACCGACGAGACTCCGCTCTCGGGAATGCTCAGCATGGCGCGGGCCGCGCGGATCTACGACGGCCCAGACGAGGTGCACCGCATGGTGGTCTCCCGCCGGATCCTGAAGTCGTTCGCCTCCGGAGACGGCTGGCGCTTCGACTGAAGCCAACGGAGCGAGCGGCGCCCGGAGCGATCCGGGCGCCGCGTAGCTCGCTTTTCTGTCAGGACGCTGCCGCTACAGGTCGCGGCATTGGCTCCGCTTCTGCTTCGCGGAGTTGCCCCCGCCAGCCGGCGCCGGGTCGTTCGAGCTGCAGCGGAGATCCCCGTTCGCCGAGTTGTCGGAGATCGACGTCTGCTCGCCGGTGTTGTGGGACACCGTGATGCTCGTGCCGACGACGTTTCTGTCGACGTGGCCGTTGGCGAACGGAGGGCAGTCTTCGGGCGCGCACAGCGACTCGAGGATCTCGTTGTCGACGACCTCGAGACGACCGCCGATCGTGTTGTCCTCGATCCCCATCGCTCCCGTGTTGCCCTTCAGCATGACGCTGCCGCCGACGGAGTTGCCGAGGATCGCGAGGGCGAAGTTCCCGACCGTGGTGTCGCGGATGTCGAGGTTTCCGCCGATCGTGCTGCCGACGATGAAGTCGCCATCGGCTGCTCCCCTCACCTCGACGTGCTTGCCGACGTTCGAGAAGACGACGTCCTCGAACACGCACTCGTGGCAGCGGTAGCTCCTGCCGATCGACGCCTCGAACGCCCCGGTCATAGTGCCGGCGAGCGCGTCGACGTTGCCCTCGATCGTCGTGCCCGGACCGATCTGGAGCTCGGCCCCGGCCTCGGCCAGTACGTTGCCGTGCACGAGCGCGCCTTCGAGAACGCACAGACCTCCCTCCGGCACGACGAGAGCATCGGCCTCCCCGGTGAAAGGCTCCTCGAACGTGCTCGCGCAGATCGTGGCGCCGTCACCGGTCGCCACTGCTGGTACCGCAGTCAGGAGGACGGCCAGCAACACGGCGGCCATCACAACCAGCTTCTTCATTCCACCCTCCCTGTTAGTGACGAGCGATCCTAGGCGGGTAGCGACGAAGAACACAAGCTCACGTCCGCGTGGGCGCGCATCGGGTCGGAAGCTTCGGCTCGGGCCGGCCGTTGGAGAGATTTCATGAACGACGTCGCGCGGCGCGTCCAGCGCACCTATCTGACCCTCCTTCTGGGCAACACGCTCGCCGCGTCCTTCATCTGGGGCATCAACACGCTGTTCCTGCTCGACGCCGGCCTCAGCAACCTGGAGGCGTTCGCAGCCAATGCGTTCTTCACCGCGGGGATGATGGTCTTCGAGATTCCCACAGGCGTTGTCGCGGACACCTGGGGCCGGCGCATCTCGTACCTGCTCGGCACGGTCACACTCGCCGGCTCGACCCTTCTCTACTACCTGCTGTGGCTGGCGGAGACGCCGTTCTGGACGTGGGCCGTCGTCTCCATGCTGCTCGGGCTCGGGTTCACGTTCTTCTCGGGCGCCGTCGAGGCGTGGCTGGTGGACGCGCTCGCCTTCGCGGGCTACGAGGGCGGCCTCGAGGTTGTGCTCGGGCGCGGGCAGATGGTGGCGGGCGCGGCGATGCTCGGCGGCTCGGTAGCCGGGGGCGTGATCGCGCAGGCGACGTCGCTCGGCGTGCCGTTCCTGCTCCGGGTCGGTGTGCTGCTGGCGATGTTCGCCGTCGCGTACAAGCTCATGCACGACCTCGGCTTCACACCGGAGCCCGCGACGAACCCTCTCCGCGCGACGCAGGACGTCTTCACGGCCTCGCTCGAGCACGGGCTCGGAAACCCACCCGTGCGCTGGGTCATGCTCGCGGCTCCGTTCACGGCCGGGGTCGGCTTCTACACGTTCTACGCCTTGCAGCCGTACCTGCTCGAGCTCTGGGGTGACTCCGAGGCCTACTCGATCGCCGGCCTCGCCGCAGCGATCGTCGCCGGAGCTCAGATTCTCGGCGGCTACGCCGCGCCGCGTATCCGCGCGCTCTTCGCGAAGCGCACGACTGCGTTGATCCTCGGAACCGCCGTGAGCACGGTGATCCTTGCGCTGCTCGGCGTGACCAGCTTCTTCTGGCTCGCGATCGTGCTACTTGCGCTGTGGGCGCTGATCTTCGCGGCGAACATGCCGATCCGTCAGGCGTACATCAACGACATGATCCCGTCGAAGCAGCGAGCGACCGTGCTCTCTTTCGATTCGTTGATGGGCAGCTCGGGAGGCGTTGTGATCCAGCCGGCGCTCGGACGGACGGCTGACGTGTACAGCTACGCGACGTCGTTCGTCGCCGGCGCGGCGATCCAGCTCGTGGCGATCCCGTTCCTCTTGCTCAGCCGGAAGGAGCATGCGCCGGCAGACACGGCAATCGGCTCCGCGGGTGCGGCGGAGCACGATGCGGCCGTTGCTACCGAGGCCCCGGGACGCCCTTGAACTCGTAGAGGAGTGGCTCGCGTCCGGGTTGCACGATCCACGCCTCGCCGGTGCCTGCGCTCTTGTACGCCGCCCAGACTCCGTCCGCGATCTCGAGCGGCTGCAAAAGCCTGAAGCCTCGCTCCTTGAGCTCGTCCCTGAAGCCGTTCGTCGTCAGGGCCGTGTCCGCCCAGCCGGGGCATACGGCCTGGATGCGGATCCCGCGCTCGGCGAGCTGCGGCGCCACCGAGCGGACGAAGCCGACGACAGCGTGTTTCGTCAGCCCGTAGATGGGGTCGTCCGCGATGGCTGTCAGCCCGGCCAGCGACGCCGTCACGATGACCGTGCTGCCCTTCGGCATGACACGGTCTAGCCGGCGCACGCCGTACACGACGCCGTCCACGTTCACGCCGACCGCGCGCCGGTACTGCTCGTCGGTCAGGGCCCTGATGTCTCCTTCGTCACCGGTGATCACACCGGCGTTGAGGCACGCGAGGTCCACCGATCCGACGTGCTCCCACGCCTCGGGGTCGCTCACGTCGAAGCCGGTCACGAGGTCGAGCTCCTTTACCTCGAAGCCCTCTCCACGAAGCTTCTGGACGATCGCCGCTCCGATGCCTCCTGCAGATCCGGTCACCAGGGCCGTCACGGAATCAGGACCACCTTTCCAGTCGTCTTGCGCTCCTCGATCAGTAGATGCGCTTCCCCGGCCTGCTCGAGTGGAAACTCGTGCCCGACCACGGGACGCACGACGCCACCTTCCCAGAGGCGCAGGACGTCGCTCATTGCCCGTTCGACGAGGTCGGGGCGGAGTCCCATGAGGCGGCCGAGATAGAAGCCCTGCACGCCGATGTTGCGACCGACGAGCCAGGCCGGGCTCACGTCCTGCCAGAGGCCTCCCGCATAGCCGACCGCGACGGCTGAGCCGAGCGGCTTGAGCAGGCCGAGAGCGCTCTGGAACACGTCTCCTCCCACGAGATCGAACACCGCGTCGACCGGCTCGAGCTCGCCGAGTGCCTCGTATGTGACTCCCTCGTCAGCACCGAGGGAACGGGTCAGCTCGAGCTTCTCCTCGCTCCCCACGGCGGCCACCGGCTTCCCGTTCAGCGAGCGGACGAGCTGGAGCGCAGCGGTGCCGACGGCACCTGCCGCGGCAGTCACGAGGACCCGCGAGCCGAAGCCGACACGGACGAGCTCCGTGAGCGGGATCCAGGCCGTGAGGAATGCCATCGGGAACGCCGCGCCCTCCGCGAAGCTCGCCGGTGCCGGAAGGGCGAAGAGCCAGTGGCGATCGACGGTCGCTCGCTCCGCATAGCCGCCCTGGCCCGATGCAAAGCCGAACACTCGGCTCCCGTCCAGCTCCCCTGCGATCTCGGAGCCGAGCACCGTGGGGAGCTCCGGCATCTGGGGATAGCGGCCGAGACGGATGAGCACGTCCGCGAAGTTGATCCCTGCGGCGCGAACGTCGACGACCGCCTGCCCTTCGCCGGGCTCGGGCTCTGGCCGCTCCTGCACGGCAAGCTGCTCCGGCCCGCCGGTTCCCTGCAGAACGACGGCTCTCACGATTTGGTCTGTTTCACCGGCCGGTGAACTGCGGCTCGCGCTTCTCCAGGAACGCGGTCACACCCTCGAGGCCGTCCTCGCTCGCGAGGCAGCGTCGGAAGCCGTCGGCCTCGCGGCGGAGACCCTCCTCGAGCGAGAGATCCCTCGTCGTCCGCGAGAGCTCGCGCAAGATCGCGATCGCCACCGGCGAGCGCTCCGCAATCGTCTTCGCGATGCCGAGCGCCGTCTCGTCGAGCTCGGCTCGCGACGACACGCGCTCGACGAGCCCCCACTCGTACGCGGTCCGGCCGTCGATGAACTCCCCGGTCATGTTGAGGAGCAGAGCTCGCCCCATCCCGACGAGCCGCGGCAGCCGCTGTGTCCCTCCACCGCCCGGGATCAGTCCGAGCTTGATCTCCGGCTGCCCGAGCTGCGCGTCCTCGGCGGCGACGCGGATGTCGCAGCACATCGCGAGCTCCAGGCCACCGCCCAGGCAGAAGCCGTGAATCGCGGCCACGAACGGCGTTCGCGCCGCATCCATCCGGTGCCCGACCTTCTGGATCCCGCGAGCCGACCCCGTCTCCTGCGTCGCCGACTCGCGCAGCGACGGAAACTCGGAGATGTCGGCGCCGGCGACGAAAGCCCGCTCGCCCGCACCCTTCAGCACGATCGCGCGCACCGAGTCGTCGGCGTCGCGGCGGTCGATCTCCGCCTCGAGCTCCTCGAGGAGAGGAGCGGAGAGCGCATTGACGGGCGGGTGGTCGATCGTGACGACGGCGACGCCGCCGTCCTGCTCGCTCGAGATGAACTCGGCCACCGCTATGTGGTCTCCGCCGGCTCAGGCTCACCCACAGCGAACTGCTCGCGGAGCGCCGTCTTGCGGAACTTGCCGACCGCGGTCTTCGGGATCTCCTCGACGAACTCGAAACGATCGGGCAGCCACCACTTCGCGAAGTTGGGCGCGAGGAAGTCCCGGAGCTCGTCGTCCGTCGCCTCCGCGCCCTCACGCAGCACGACGACCGCGAGCGGGCGCTCAGACCACTTCTCGTCCGGCACCGCGATCACCGCCGCTTCCGCGACTGCCGGATGTCCCATGAGCGCGTTCTCGAGCGCGACGGTCGAGATCCATTCGCCACCGGACTTCACGAGGTCCTTCGCGCGGTCCTGCACCTCGACGAAGCCGTCGGGATGAATGGTCACGACGTCGCCGGTCTTGAACCAGCCGTCGTCCGTCCACCGGTCCGCGCCCTCGTCGGAGTTGAAGTACGCCGAGGAGATCGAGGGCCCGCGTACCTCCAGCTCGCCCATCGTGTTCCCGTCCCACGGGATGAGCCCCTCCGCGCCGCTCGCCCGGATCTCGACGAACGGGATGGGGAGCCCCTGCATCGCCCGGCGTGAGTACGCCTCCTGCGGGGAGAGCCCCACCTCCTGGCCCGGCGCGCCGGAGAGCGTCCCGACCGGGCTCATCTCCGTCATGCCCCAGCCGTGGACGATGTGCAGCCCGTGGCGCTCCGAGAACGCCTCGATCATGGACCTCGGGGGCGCTGCGCCGCCAACCGTCATGGTTCTGATGCTGGACAGGTCGTACGCACCGGGGTCGGCGTCCAGCGTCTGCAGGATTCCCATCCATATCGTCGGCACGCCCGCGGTGACGGTGACCTTCTCCTGCTGGAAGTCCTCGAGGAGGCTCACGGGATCCAGGTGCGGCCCGGGGAACACCTGCTTGACGCCGGTCATCGTGCATGAGAACGGGAAGCACCACGCGTTCGCGTGGAACATCGGCACGACCGGCAGGCACACGTCGTCTGCGTACATTCCGAGGCACCCGACGACCGTCAGCGCGTGGATCGCGATTGCGCGATGCGAGTATAGGACGCCCTTCGGCTGTCCCGTCGTCCCGCTCGTGTAGCACATGGCTGCAGCGGATCGCTCCGGGATGTCGCGATACGAGAACGCCGACTCGTCGGCGTCCGCGATGAGCTCTTCGTAGTCGATCGTGCCGTCCGGCGCCGGTCCCTCGCCGACCGCGATCACGTGCTCGAACTTGCACCGTCCTACGAACTGCTCGGCGAGCGGCCACAGGACCTTGTCGACGATCAGCGCGCGGTCCCCGCCGTGGGTGGCGATGTAGGTGTTGTCGTCGGGATGGAGGCGGAGGTTCAATGTGTGGGTGACGAAGCCACCGGCGGGAGCACCCATGTACGCCTCGAGGTGCTGGGAGTGGTTCCACATGAACGTCCCCACACGGTCCCCGTCCTCGAGCCCGAGCTTGCGCAACGCGACGATCAGCTTCTTCGTACGCGAGACGAAGTCGGCGTAGGTGTATCGATGCCAGCTCTTGTCGGGCAGGCGACTCGCGATCTCGTTCTCGCCATAGAGCTGCTCGGCGCGACGGAGAATGGCCGGCACGTTGAGCTCGTAATCCATCATCAGCCCGTCCACCTCAACCTCCTTCTGTCACCGAGACAGGGATCGGTGCGGACACGGATCCCGAGGTCGCCGTTCCCTCGAGCAGTGCTGCCGCGACATCTGCGCGGAGACGCGTGTTCGAGGCGAGGAAGCTCTCGTTCCAGAGAGCGCGCTTGTACAGCCGGTGCAGCACGTGCTCCCAGGTGAACCCGATGCCGCCGTGCGCCTGGATCGACGTCTCGCAGACCTGCACCGCGGCTTCCGTCGCGAACGACTTGGCCGCCGCGGCAGCGATCCCGGCCTGCTCGTCGTCGGTCGAGACGCACCACGCCGCCCACAGCGAGACGGACCGCGCAAGCTCGAGCCGCGTGTACGCGTCAGCGAGCGGATGCGAGATCGCCTGGTAGACGCCGATCCGCTTCCCGAACTGCTCGCGTTCGGTCGCGTACTCGATCGCGTGCTCGAGCGCCCTGCGGGCGAGCCCGCACGACTCGAGGGCGAGCGCGACGAGCGCGCGCCGCCGGATCTCGTCCAGCACGGACGTGTCCGCGAGCCGGCGCCCGGGCTCGCCGCCGCGAGCCGTGCCGAGCGGCCGCGACTCGTCCTGCGTCTCCAGGATCTCTCGCTCTCCGCCTTCGAGCTCGTAGATGCCGTCGCCGCCGATGATCGCGATCCGCTCGGCGGTGTCCAGATCGGGGACGAGCGGAGCGAGCGCGAGTGTCCAGCTCGACTCACCCGCCGCCACCTCCGCCTGGAGGTCCTCTGCCAGGGCGGGGAGGGTCAGCGCGACCGTGGAGAAGTACGGCCCGTGGTAGAGGACGCGCCCCATCTCCTCGAAGAGCACGGCCTCCTCGAGGAACGTCAGCCCGGCGCCTCCGTGCTCCTCCGGGATCGAGACTCCTGTCCACCCGAGCTCGGCGAGCTCGCGCCAGGTCGCCTCGGGGTGCTCTGCGAGGAACGCCCGGGCCTGCTCGCGCAGCTCCTCTTGCTCTGGCGTGAAGGTGAAGTCCATCAGCGTGACTTGGGGAGGCCGAGGACGCGTTCCGCGACGATGTTTCGCAGGATCTCGGAGGTTCCCGCCTCGATGGTGTTCCCGCGGCTGCGCAGCTGCTGGTACTGCCAGTACCCGCCATAGGGTGCGTTGCCGTCCGCGAGCGGCGCGTCCGGCCCGAGCAGTTCGAGCGCGAGCTTCGTGATGCGCTGGTTCGCCTCCGACCAGACCAGCTTCGCGATCGACCCCTCCGGTCCGGGGATCCCGGTCTTCATCAGCTGCGACAGCGAGCGCGCGTTCGTGAAGCGGAGTGCCTGGAGCTCGATCCACTCGCGCGCGATGCGATCGCGCTGGAGCGGGTCGGCGCCGCGGTCGCGGGCGAGCGCGGCGAGCTTGCGCACCTGGACCTCGAGCACGGCCTGGAGCGCGAACCCCAGCGTCCCGCGCTCGTGCAGCAGCGTCGTCATCGCGACCGCCCAGCCCTCGCCGATCTCGCCGAGGACGTTCTCGGCAGGCACGCGTACCCCCGTGAAGAAGATCTCGTTGAACTCGGACTCGCCCGTGATCTGGCGCAGGGGACGGACCTCGACACCGGGCGAGTGCATGTCCACGACGAGATAGGTGAGGCCCGCATGCCGGCTCGACTCGGGGTCGCTCCGCGTAAGGAGCAGACACCAGTCGGCGAGATGCGCGAACGACGACCACACCTTCTGCCCGGCGACGACGAACTCGTCGCCGTCGAGCGTCGCGCTCGTGCGTACGCCCGCGAGGTCGGAGCCTGCGCCCGGCTCGGAGAAGCCCTGGCACCAGATCTCCTCAGCGGAGAGCGTGGCGGCGAGATGGCGCTCCTTCTGGGTGTCCGTCCCGTGGGCCATGATCGTCGGCCCGGCCATGCCGAGGCCGATCACGCCGATGTGCGGTGGTGCCTCGGCGCGGGCCATCTCCTCGAGGAAGATCGCCTGGTGCGTGTACGGCGCGCCGCCGCCTCCGTACTCCTTGGGCCAGGTGAGGCCCGCGTAGCCCGCATCGTAGAGCGCGCGGCTCCATGTGCGCAGCTCCGGCTCGTCGAAGCGGGCCGAGCCGCCGCGGTGGCCCTTCAGCGTCTCCGACAGAGTCGAGTCGAGCCACTCGCGCAGCTCGGCCCTGAACGCGGCCTCCTCGGGCGTGTCGCGCAGGTCCATCCGAGCGATCCTAGTCGGTGCGAGCGCCAGGATGAGCGCGACCGTGCTCGCCGCCCGTCGCCCTCAGTCGGTGTGCTCTAGCCGATCTTCCAGGGATCGAGGAAGAGGTCGTCGACCTGTGACGTCCCGGTTGTCGCCACGAGCCGGAACTGCACCGACTGCGTGAGCAGCGGCAGCACTCCGCCGAGCATCGCAACCTCGGGTGATGGCCTCCAGTTGCCGCTCGAGTCGACCGAGCCACCGTCGAGGACGCCGACCGTGCTGGAGACGAGACCGCGGTACAGGATCTTCACCCTCAAGCTCGACCCTCTCGTGCCCTTCATGACGAACCGCATCTTGCTGGAGAGGAGACTGATGCACATCGGCGGGCTCGTGGCCGAGCTGCCCGCGGGCAGCGAGAGCGAGAAGCCGTCGTCCGAGCTCCGCAGGAAGAACGGGTTGTTGCCCGCTACGACCTTCGCGCCACCCGCGAGGCCCCAGGCGCTCGCGCCGGCCTCGAAGCCGCCGTCGGGCACCGCCGCGTACTGCGCGAAGTCGGACCACGGACGGAACGGCTGAGTCGTCGGGTCCGGGCACGCGACGCCGAGACCTGCATCGACCGACGAGGCGCCGAGAGAGAGCAGCAGCGCTGCCAGCAGCGAGACCGCAGCGATCGTCGCGCCGATGTGTCGGGTCGTCCACGTGCTCGTCATGAGTCCCCTCCTAGGCCGCAGTTGCCGTACTCAGTCTCGGTCCTGTGGCCGGGTCAACCTCCCCCCTCCGGGGCATCGCCATCCCTCGGTCGAGGCCTTCTGGGACCCGTCAAGCAGCACGTGTCTCGTGCCGATGCGGTACCCGTGGCGCTCATCGAAGACGACGTCGAGCTGCGTATCGACGCACCGTCCTCGCTCGATCTCGTCCAGCGGGACGCGGTGGCGGAGATGCGGAGCGCGCGCCTTGCCGGGCTCACCGGGAGGGAACGTCTGGCCGTGCTCGTCCTGGGCGGCGGTTTCCTCACCACGGCCTTCGCGCTCGCCGCGCTCGTATCGACGAATCGCTCTCCTTCCTGGGTCGCGGTGGCGACTCTCGTTCTCGCGTACGGGCTCGTGTCGCGCATCGAGTTCGAGCTCGCGAGCGGGTCGCTCGTCCCCACGGAGCTGCTTCTCGTGCCGATGCTCTTCGTGCTCCCGCTCGGCTGGGTGCCGCTTGCGGTGGCCGCCGCCTACGTCGGCGGCTCCGCTCTGGACGCTGCGCGCGGCAGGATCCATCCGGAGCGCATCTCGCTTCGCCTCGTCGATTCCTGGCATGCAGTCGGTCCCGTGCTCGTCCTCGCGATCGCGGGCGAGCAGGAGCCGACCTGGAGCCAGTGGCCCGTCTACGTCGCCGCCCTGCTCGCTCAGTACGGGTTCGAGTTCGCGAGCTGCGCGGCCTGGGAGCGGTTCGTCAACGGCCTGAGCCCGGCCATTCTCGTCCGCTTCATGGTCCGGAGCCAGCTCGCGGACGCCGCGCTCGCCCCGATCGGCCTCGCGATCGCCTTCGCGGCCTACGGTCAACCGCTGGGTGTGGTGCTCGCGTTGCCGCTCGTCGCGCTGCTCAACGTCTTCGCCAGGGAGCGCCGCACTCGAATCGACCACGAGCTCGAGCTCTCGACGGCGTACCGGGGAACAGCGTTCTTGCTCGGGGACGTCGTCGAGGCCGACGATGCCTACACCGGTCAGCACAGCCGCCATGTCGTCGACCTCGTGCTCGGCGTCGCGGACGAGCTCGGGCTCGGAGCGCGCGAACGCCGCTACGCGGAGCTGACCGCGCTGCTCCACGACGTCGGCAAGATCAAGATCCCGAGCGAGATCATCCGGAAGCCGGGAGCGCTCACCCCCGACGAGCGCGCACTGATGGAGACGCACACGATCGAGGGCCAGCAGATGCTCGAGCAGGTCGGCGGCCTGCTCGGCGAGATCGGCACGATCGTGCGCTCGTGCCACGAGCGCTGGGATGGCAACGGCTACCCGGACCGTCTCGCCGAGGACAGCATCCCCGTCGTCGCTCGGATCGTCTGCTGTTGCGACGCCTTCAGTGCGATGACGACCGACCGTCCCTACCGCGCTGCCCGAACCGAGGAGGCGGCACTCGCCGAGTTGCAGGCGAATGCCGGAACCCAGTTCGATCCCGGAGTCGTCCAGGCACTCGAGGCCGTCCTCGCCCGCGGAACGTAGCCGCAGGCCCCACGACATCGGGTCGGATACGCGGCGCTCGTTGCGGTCTCATAGCCGAGCCGATTAGGGTTTCGCGCCAGATGGCTCTGCTCGCCGTCCGGGACGTCACGCTCCGCTTCGGAGGCATCGTCGCTCTCGACGGCGTCTCCTTCGACGTCCAGCCCGGCCAGATCTCGGGGCTCATCGGTCCGAACGGCGCCGGGAAGACGACAGCCTTCAACGTCATCACGAGGCTATACAAGCCGGACTCCGGATCGGTCGAGCTCGACGGCGAGTCGCTCCTTCGCGAGCCGGCGCACCGGATCGTGCACAAGGGGATCGCCCGCACCTTCCAGAACATCCAGCTCTTCCGGACGATGTCCGTGCTCGAGAACGTGCTCATCGGAGCGCACGGCCGCGGCCGCAAGGTCGGCGAGAAGGAGGCGCTCGAGGTTCTCGATGTCGTCGGTCTCCGGGAGCGCGCTCACTTCCCGGCGGCGGCGCTGCCGTACGGGACGCAGAAGCGCGTCGAGCTCGCGCGCGCGCTCGTCGCGAAGCCGAGGCTCCTGCTGCTCGACGAGCCCGCCGGCGGCCTGAACCACCAGGAGGTCGCAGAGCTCGGCGAGTTCATCAAGAAGATCCGCCACGACTTCGAGCTGACCGTGCTCCTCGTGGAGCACCACATGAACCTCGTGATGACGGTGTCCGACCACGTCAACGTCCTGAGCTTCGGTCGCAAGATCGCCGACGGCGTGCCCGCCGCGGTGCAGGCAGACCCGGCGGTGATCGAGGCGTACCTCGGGAGCGAGGACGAGGTCGAGGAACAAGCGCCTCCGCCGGGCGGGTTCAAGGTCGCCGAGCCCGAGGCGGAGCCCGAGCCACCGAAGGATGGAGCGTGACGACGCTGCTCGAGCTCGACCAGCTCGAGGCTAGCTACGGTCCCGTCCAGGCCCTGCACGGCGTCTCGCTGACCGTCGAAGAGGGGGAAGTCGTCGCGGTGCTCGGCGCGAACGGCGCGGGCAAGACGACGACCTTGCGGGCGATCTCGGGAACGGTCTCGCGCAGCGGGACGATCGATCTCGCCGGCAAGAACCTCCGTGGGGGCCCCGAGGCCGCCGCTCGCGCCGGGATCGCGCACGTACCGGAGGGACGCGGGACGTTCGTCGACCTCACCGTGACCGAGAACCTGCGGCTCGGCGCGTACACGCGCCGCGACCGGCAGGTGAAGAGCGATATCGAGCGAGTCACGGAGTACTTCCCCTGGATGGCCGAGCGCGGCGGCCAGCGGGCCGGGACGCTCTCGGGGGGCGAGCAGCAGATGCTCGCTCTCGGTCGCGCGCTGATGAGCCGCCCACGGCTCCTGCTCCTCGACGAGCCGTCGCTCGGTCTCGCCCCTATGGTCGTTCGCGAGTTCTTCCGCATCGTCCGCGAGCTGAACGAGAACGAGGGGCTGACCGTCCTCGTCGTCGAGCAGGACGCGCGCATCGCCCTCTCGATCTCGAGCCGCGCGTACGTGCTCGAGGTGGGCCGAGTCGCGCTGACGGGATCGAGCTCCGAGCTGCGCGACGACGAGTCGGTCCGACGGAGCTACCTCGGGTACTGATGGTCGCCGCAACGTTCTCCGACTTCATGCAGCAGGTCGTGTCCGGCCTCGCGGCCGGCGGCATCTACGCGCTCCTCGCGCTCGCGCTCGTGATCATCCACCGCTCGACGGGGGTCATCAACTTCGCACAGGGCGAGATGGCGACGCTGTCGGCGTACATCGCGTGGGCGCTGATCGCGAACCACGGCTGGAGCTACTGGCCTGCGTTCATCGCGACCCTCGCACTCTCGTTCGGCGGCGGCGTCGGGATCCACCGCGGCGATCATCCGCCCGGTGGAGCGAGGCAGCGTCCTGCGGATCGTGATCGTCACGATCGGCTTGCTCGTCGCCATCAACGGCTTCGTCATCTGGCAGTGGGGCGGCCAGCCGAAGCAGCTCCAGAGCCCGTTCGGGACCGACACGTACGACATCGGCGGCGTCGTCGTCTCCGTACAGGACATCGGGACGATCGCGGTCGCGCTCGGCATCGTGCTCGTGCTCTGGGTCCTCTTCCAGTTCACCAAGGTCGGGTTGGCGCTGCGCGCTGCGGCCGTCAATCCCGAGGAAGCTCGCCTGGTCGGCGTACGCGTCACGTGGATGCTCGCGCTCGGCTGGGGGTTTGCCGCGACGCTCGGCGCGGTTGCAGGGATGCTGACAGCACCGTCCGTCGGTCTCGATCCGAACATGATGGCGCCCGTCCTCATCTACGCGTTCGCCGCAGCCGTGCTCGGCGGGATCGACTCGCCCGCTCGGGGCCGTCGTCGGCGGGCTGATCCTCGGGGTACTCCTCAATCTGCTGAGCTACATGAGTCAGTACGACGCGTTCGACTGGTTCACCGAGGAGATGCGGCTGCCGATGGCGCTTCTGATCATCCTCGTCGTCCTGGTGGTGCGGCCGCAGGGGATCTTCGGCCGCCCCGAGGTGAAGCGCGTATGACACCCAGGGCTCAGCGAACCATCGGCTTCGTCGCCTTCGCGGGCTTCGTCGTGTTCGTCGCGGTGCTCCCGGAGTTCATCAGCGACTTCAAGGCGCGCGAGTACTCGTACGTCGGGATCTACCTGATCGCGCTCCTCGGGCTGAACATCCTCACGGGCTACACGGGCCAGATCTCGCTCGGCCACGGCGCGTTCATGGCGATCGGCGGGTACACGACGGCGATCCTTATGGCCGGCAACGAGCAGTTCGGCGGGCC
The DNA here is from genome assembly GCA_963736295.1 of uncultured Actinomycetes bacterium. Lineage (GTDB taxonomy): Bacteria > Actinomycetota > Thermoleophilia > Gaiellales > Gaiellaceae > GMQP-bins7. The sequence continues at coordinate 662,161 of CAVTOH010000004.1, read as the reverse complement.
CGTGCCGGGCGGGATGAAGGATCTCTGGACGCTCCCGATCGCAGGGCTCGTCGCCGGCCTCGTCGGCCTCGCGTTCGGCTTGCCCGCGCTGCGCCTGTCGGGCCTCTATCTCGCTCTCGCCACGTTCGCGATCGCGGTCGCGCTGCCTCCGACGGTGAGACGCTTCGACGAGTTCTCCGGCGGGGGCACGGGCATCAACATCTTCGGCCTGCCAGAGCTCACGGGCTCGAACGCCGCGATCGTGGGCGACCCGCCGAACTAGCGACCTTCGAGTTCCTCGGCCTCGACCTTCACGCGAACGACTGGATGTACTACCTCGCCTGGTCGATCGCGCTCGTCTCGTTCGCGGTCGCCTGGCTCATCCTCCGCGGACGTACGGGCCGCGCGTTCCGTGCCGTGCGCGACAGCGAGACGGCTGCGGTTTCCTCGGGCGTGAGCCTTGCGCGCTACAAGACGCTCGCCTTCGGGATCAGCGCTGCCTACGCAGGGGTCGCGGGTGGGCTCCTCGCGATCGTGACGACGTTCGTGAACCCCGAGGTCTTCCCGGTCGCGCTCTCGATCTTCCTCCTCATCGGGATCGTCGTGGGAGGGCTCGGCGGACTCTCGGGGCTCGTCTTCGGGGCGATCTTCATCGCCTTCGTGCCGCTCTGGGCACAGGGCCAGGACCTCGGCTCGCTGCTCCCGGACCGCATCATCGAGGAGACGCAGAAGCCCGGTGGGGCGGCGATCGTCTACGGCGTCGTGCTCATCCTGCTCATGTTCTTGCTCCCGAATGGCGTGGGCGGTCTCTTCAGGCAGGTGGGGCAGGCGGTGGCTCGCCGTCGCTACTCTCGGTCGGAGTTATGAGACGTCACTCCGCGTTTCTCGTGACTCTTCTCGGCGTCGCGCTCACGGTCGCGCTGCCCGACCGCCTTCGCCGGCTCGGCAGCCGATCCCGGCGTGACGTCGACGCTCGATCGTGCTCGGCGGGACCATCTCCGCTGACCGGGCCCGCCGCGGCCTACTCGTCGGTCGCGCGCGGCGCGAAGGCGTACTTCGACTCCGTGAACGCCCAGGGCGGGGTGGCGAAGCGCAAGATCGATTACAAGATCCGTCGACGACGCCTACAACCCCGCGCAGTCCGTCCAGGTGACGCGGCAGCTCGTCGAGCAGGAGAAGGTCTTCGCGATCTTCAACTCGCTCGGCACGGAGCAGAACCTCGCGGTGCGCGACTACCTGAACCAGTTCGAGGGTGCCGCAGCTCTTCGTCGCGTCGGGCGCGACGACGTTCGGGCGCGACACCGCGCGGTACCCGTGGACGATCGGCTTCCAGCCGAGCTACCAGGCCGAAGGCTGGGTCTACGGGCAGTTCGTCGCGAAGACGATGAAGAGAGCCCGGATCGCGGTCCTCGTCCAGAACGACGACTACGGGAAGGACCTCCTCGTCGGGCTCAAGCGCGGCCTCGCCCGCTCCGGCTCGAAGGTGATCGCCGCGCAGACCTACAACGTCACCGATCCCGAGGTGCAGTCGCAGATCGCGAAGCTCAAGTCGTCCGGCGCGAACGTCTTCGCGGTGTTCGCGACGCCGAAGTTCGCGATCCAGTCGATCGTCTTCGCGAACCGGCTCGCCTGGCGCCCACGCGTGATCATGAACTCCGTCTCGGGCGCCTCGAACATCATGCTGCTCGCTTCCGAGGGCGGAAAGAACAAGACCATCAACGGGACGGTCACCCTCAACTTCCTCAAGGACCCGACCGACCCGCAGTGGAAGAACGACCCGGGGATCCGCCGCTACCGCTCGATCATGTCGCGCTACGCGAAGGGCGCGAGCCAGAGCGACGTCTTCCACGTCTACGGCATGGCCGTCGCCTACGAGACGGTGGCGCTCCTCAAGCGCCTCGGCGCGAACCCGACGCGCGCGCGGCTGATGGCGGCGGCGCGGTCGATCAAGGGCGGCGCGCCGAACCCGTTCCTGCTTCCTGGGATCTCGGTCCGCACGGCGAAGGGCGACAGCTTCCCGGTGCAGCAGGGCCAGCTCCAGCGCTGGACGAAGGGCCGCTGGGTGCCGTTCGGCAACCTCTGGACCTCGAAGAGCCTCTAGGGCTAGGACTCGACGACGGGAACCACCTCGACGGCGACGCCCGGACTGACGGGGACGTGGCCCGCGAGCTCGATCGCCTCCTCGCGGCTCGCGCACTCGACGAGGTAGAAGCCGCCGATAGCTTCCTTCGTCTCCGCGAACGGGCCGTCAGTCACGAGCGGCTCGGCGCCCGGCCGCACCACGACGGCCGACGCCGGATCCTCGAGCGCCTCGCCGGCTAGATGCGCGCCGCGCTCCCGCAGCATGTCGGCGAACGCCATGTGCTGCTCGACGATTGCGCGCCGCTCGTCGGGGCTCAGCGCTGCCTCGGCCTTGCTGTCTCCGTGGATCAGGAAGAGAAACCTCATCGCGCCTCCCTTGGTCGCTGCCAGTGAGACGAATGCGGCCCCGTCTCATCGACGTATGCTCGCGGAGAACGTGAGAGCGATCGCCGACCTCCTCGCTGCGCCGCTCGACGAGCTCCTGGCCGAGGCTCGCAGCTTGCGGTCGGGCCGCCTCGTCACGTACTCGCCGAAGGTGTTCATCCCGCTGACGACGCTCTGCCGCGACGTGTGCGGCTATTGCACGTTCGCGCGGCCGCCGCGACGCGGCGAGCGCGCGTATCTGACCGAGGACGAGGTGCTCGAGATTGCGCGAGCGGGCGCCGCTGCCGGATGTCGCGAGGCGCTCTTCACGCTCGGCGACAAGCCCGAGCTGCGCTACAAGGTCGCGCGCGAGGAGCTGCAAGCGCTGGGCTGCGACACGACGCTCGAGTATCTCGCACGGTGCGCGAAGCTCGTGCTCGACGAGGCCGGGCTGCTGCCACACCTGAACCCAGGGGTCATGACGCGCCCCGAGCTCGAGGCCCTGCGTCCGGTCTCAGCCTCGATGGGGATCATGCTCGAGACGACCGCCGACCGGCTTGGGGAGAGAGGCGGTCCGCACTGGGCCTCGCCGGACAAGGTTCCGGCGCGACGGCTCGAGACGATCCGGATGGCCGGCGAGTTCGCGATCCCCTTCACGAGCGGCATCCTCATCGGGATTGGGGAGACCCGCGAGGAGCGAATCGACGCGCTGCTCGCGCTCAAGGCTCTCGGTGAGGAGCACGGGCACGTGCAGGAGGTCATCGTCCAGAACTTCCGCGCGAAGCCCGGAACCCGCATGGCGACGCATCCGGAGCCTTCGCTCGATGACCACCTGTGGACGATCGCGGTCGCGCGCATCCTGCTCGGCCCGAAATGGCACGTGCAGGCGCCGCCGAATCTCTCCTACGACAGCTTCCCCCGACTCCTCGATGCCGGGATCGACGACTGGGGCGGTGTCTCCCCGGTGACCATCGACCACGTGAATCCGGAGGCCCCGTGGCCGGAGGTTGCGCGCCTCGCGGAGGCGACGCGCAGCCGCGGCCTCGAGCTCGCGCCCCGTCTCGCCGTCTACCCGGAGTACGTGGCGGAGCTCGAGCGCTGGGTCGATCCCAGCGTCGCGTCCTTCGTGCGCCGCGCGTCGGACGCCGCCGGGCTGGCGCGCGACGACTCCTGGGCCCCCGGGGAGCCGGGCGCGATCCCGTTTGTCGTCACTCGCGACGTTGCCCCACTCGGGCTCGCGGGCGACGAGCTCGGGGAGGAGGAGCTCACGCGCCTGTTCGAGTCGCGCGGCGTCGAGGCGCAGCGCGTCCTCGCGTCCGCCGACCGCCTCCGCCGCCACGTGTGCGGCGACGAGGTGACGTACGTCGTCACGCGAAACATCCAGTACACGAACGTCTGCTATTTCCGCTGCGGCTTCTGCGCCTTCTCCAAAGGGAAGCTCGCCCGGAACCTGCGCGGCGCCCCGTACCTCGTCCCGCTCGACGAGATCGTCCGCCGCACCGAGGAGGCCTGGGAGCGCGGCGCAACGGAGGTCTGCCTCCAGGGCGGGATCCACCCGGCGTTCACTGGCGAGTACTACGCGGACGTCGTGCGCGCGATCAAGGACGCGGTCCCGCGGATCCACGTCCATGCGTTCTCGGCGCTCGAGATCTGGCAGGGCGCGGCCACCCTCGGCCTCTCGCTCGACGAGTACCTCGTGCTTCTCCACGACCTCGGGCTCGGCTCGCTGCCCGGCACGGCGGCAGAGGTGCTCGACGACGAGGTCCGGCGCGTGATCTGCCCGGACAAGGTGACGACCGACCAGTGGCTCTCGGTTCACGACGCGGCCCACCGCGCCGGGCTCCGCTCGAACGTGACGCTCATGTTCGGGCACGCCGACACGCCCCGGAGCTGGGCGCGCCACCTCGTCCGCGCGCGTGAGCAGCAGCGGTGCACGGGAGGGTTCACCGAGTTCGTCCCGCTCCCGTTCGTACCGATGGAAGCCCCGATGTACGTGCAGGGTCGCGCGCGTCGCGGCCCGACGTTTCGCGAGACGCTGCTCGTCCACGCGGTCGCACGCCTCGCGCTCCACCCGCACATCCCGAACATCCAGGCGTCGTGGGTCAAGCTCGGCCCGGACGGGACGCGCGAGGTGCTTCGTGCAGGCGTGAACGACCTCGGTGGGACGCTCATGAACGAGTCCATCTCACGCTCGGCCGGAGCCGCATACGGCCAGGAGCTGGCGCCGGAGGGGATGGAGGAGCTCATCCGCTCGGCGGGACTCGTCCCGCGCCAGCGCACGACGCTGTATGCCGATCCGCCGGGGGAGCGCGTGCGTGCGTCCTTCGGGGCCGAGCCACTCGCCGAGCCGCTGAATCCGCCGGTGAAGGAGGCGGGCCTCGTCGCACCGCCGCGCCTCGTGCGCCCCGGCCTCGTCGGAGCCCGCGCGCGCTAGCGGATGGACCACCTCGCTCTCGCCGTCTCCGATCAGGCGCGCTCGATCCGCTTCTACGAGCGGTACTTCGACTTCGTACCGGAGCCCGAGCCGCGCGAGGACGGGGTGCGCATCCTCCACGACGCCGCTGGCTTCTCGCTTGCGATCGGCCAGATCGACGAGCCCGTCGTGCTGCCGCCCTTCTTTCATTTCGGGCGCGGCGCGGACAGCCCGGAGGACGTGCGGGCGTTTCGCGATCGCGTTGAGGTGGACGGGCTCGAGATCGTGGACTGGTGGGACGAGCCCGACTACGTCAGCGTCAAGTTCCGCGATCCGGACGGCTACGTGATCGAGGTCGGCTGGGAACCTGAGTGAGGGTGGTCGTCGGCCATAGCGGCCGCTACGCTCCCGGCGACATGAAGAACGGCATCGGCCCGGCGCGTGAGAGCGCCTGGCGCGCAACCATCTCCAACAAGCACGGCTAGTCCGCCGCTTCCAGTTCACACGTCGGAGGAAGCGGCGGGACAGGACGTGACCCGCACGGCCCACTGAGGGCCGCGCGTGCGTTCGCCCGCATGAGAGCAAGGAGATGAAGTCGTGCCGATGCCCCATCGAACGTTCGCCCAGGTCGCGCGCCGGCGGCTCGTCGGCAAAGAAGGCGCCGAGCGCGTCAAGGTGCTGAGAGCGCTTCTCGAAGAGCTGCCGGACTATCGCAGCGGCCCGTATGCCGACCTGCGTAAGTGGCTCAACGACGAGATGGAGCAGACGCGCGTACGCGCGAAGGTCGTCCATCGGGACTCGATCTCGATCCGCCGGGAGGGTGTGGCGCAAGTCGCCTTCGTCGGCGCGCCGAACGCCGGCAAGTCGTCGCTGCTCCAGGCGCTGTCGCAGATCCAGATCAAGACCGGCGACTACGCGTTCACGACCACCCGTCCGGTGGCCGCACTCACGCGGATCGGCGGCGTCCTCGTCCAACTGGTCGAGATCCCCGGGCTGCTCGAAGGCGCGCACGAGAACCGGGGAGGCGGCCGCGCGCTGCTCGGCGTGCTCCGGAACGCGGACGCGATCGTCTACTGCCAGCCCGCGTCGTCTCAGCCGGATGAGCTCACAGCCGTTCGGAGGGAAGTGAGCGCGTCGGGTATCGAGCTTCCCGCGCTCCTGGCGGCGACCAAGGTGGACGAGGCCGAAGAGGGAGACCTCGCGCGTCTCTCAGCTGCGTTCGCCGAGCTCGAGGTCGTCGCCGTCTCGGTGCTGGACGACGCGAGCCTCGACCGTCTGCGGGAAGCCGTCTGGGCGCTGACCGGGCTCATCCGCGTCTACCTGCGGCACGGGCGCGACGTCGACGAGGAGCCGCTTGCCCTCCATCCGGACGCGACGGTCGAGGAGGTCGCGCATCAGATCCACCACGACCTGGCGGAGAGCTTCCAGGCCGCACGCGTCTGGGGGCCGTCGGCACGCTTCGAGGGGCAGCGAGTAGGTCGCGGGCACGTCGTCCTCGACGGCGACGTCGTCGAGATCGTCCGCTGAGCTCTAGCCGTCCGGGCCTGCCGCGAGGACCTTGCGCAGGAAGTACGGAAGCATCGACGAGAGGTCCTGTCCGGTGCCTCGCTCGACGTTCTCGATGATGTAGCGGTAGCTGACCGCTTGGTTGAGCGATGCGAGAGGCTCCGCCAGGCGCCAGAGCTCGAGCAGGTCGTCGCGTGCCGCGTACTCCGCCCAGGCGGCGAGGTACGCGTCGCGCAGCGCATCGCGAGTGTCTCGGTCGTCCTCGAAGACGATCGCCAGCAGATCCATGAACGGATGGGCCACGCACGCGTCCGTCCAGTCGAAGAAGACGTAGCTGCTGTTGCGCTGCGCGACGTTGTCCATGTGCAGGTCACCGTGCACCAGCGCATCGGGAACCGGGCCGGCAGCGAGCCTCTCGCAGCTCTCGACGAGGGTCGGAAGGAGTCCCTCGAGGCGTTCGGCCTCTTCGTCGTCGAGCGTGGCCAGCGTGGCCGGGTCGGCCAGGAGCGACGCTGCTTCACGCGCGAGCCAGGCGGGTCGCCGATCGAACGCGCCGAACGCCTCCAGCTCGCCGGTCCTGGACGCTGACGCGACCTGCATGCGACCGAACAGCGACAGGACTTCGACCCTCGTCTCGAGCGATGCCTTCCAGCCGACGTTCGTGCCGAAGTCGTCGAGGAGCATCCAGCGCCGTTCGCCGTCGACCGCGAGCGGCAGCGGGACGCTGCCCGGAAAGATGCTCGCGAGACCGCGTGTAATCGCTCCCTCGTCCGCGAAGAGCGGCGACCGCGCGGTCGCCTTGAAGTAGACGTTCCCCTCGACTGTCGGCGCCCGCAGGATCGAGGAGATGCACCAGTTCGAGATCTGCTCGACGGCGCCGGTGAGGCTGCGCCCGTGGTCGGCGAGCGCGCTCTCGACCCAGGCCGATGCCTCAGCGAACCAGCCGCGATACGACCACTCCGGCCGCTCCGGAGGAGGTCGGTCACCGAAAAGCTTCTGGACGAGCTCCTGATCCGGGTCGGGGAGTGAGAGTGCCGGTACGTCGTCGGGGCCGATCCACGTGCTTCCCGGTCGGGGTGACACGGCCTCGAGGGCCTCCATCTCGAACCCGACCTCGAGAAGCTTCGCCTCCTCGTCGATCGAGCGTGCGACCGAACGTACGACCACCGTCTGGACTCCCAGCAGCTCTGCGAGGGCATCCCGGACTCGGGGGAGCTCGTCGTCGGCGTAGCCCTCGACCTCGGCGAACGGGAGCCGCGCCCCGTCGCCAGCGTCGAGTACCAGCACCCGCCCGTTTCCGTCCCCGAGCAGGCCGCGCACCTTCGACGTCCAGCGGCTCTCGCTCATGTCTCGAAGGCGAGAAGGTCGTCCACCGTCTCGCGGCTGCGGATGACGCGAGCGGCGCCCGCTCCTACGAGGGCAGCGGCAGGCCGTGGGACACCGTTGTAGTTCGAGCTCATGGCGAGCGTGTACGCGCCCGTCGCGGGGATCGCGAGCAGGTCGCCTCGGCGCGGGGAGGGCAGGAAGACGTCGTCTATGAGCACGTCGCCGGACTCGCAGTGCATCCCCGCGATGCTCACGAGCTCGCCGGCGTCCTCGCCTGCACGCGTCGCGCTGAGGGCGGTGTAGCGCGCGTCGTAGAGCTGCGGCCTTGGGTTGTCCGACATGCCCCCGTCGATCGTGACCCAGGTCACTCCGTCGAGCCGCTTCACCGAGCCGACCCGGTAGAGCGTGACGCCGGCACGACCCACCACGCTCCGTCCCGGCTCGAGCCAGACGGCAGGCTCGGACAACCCGGCTGCGGCATACGCCTCCCGCACCGTCGCTGCGGCCGAGGCCGCCAACTCCCTTGCGTCCGTGCACGTCGTCCTCCGGATGGTGACGGATCCCGAATCCGCCTCCGAGATCGGCCACGCGGGGCTCCCATCCGAGCGCAGCGCGGGCCGCCGCTGCAAACGCGGCGAGGCGGCGGATGGTCTCTTCCTGAGCGGTGAAGTCGGGCAGCTGGGAGCCGACGTGGACGTGGAGCCCGAGCACGTCGAGCTCGCATGCGAGCGCGTCGGCGACGAGCGCCTGCGCCTGCTCGGGCGGGAGCCCGAACTTCGAGCCACGGTGACCGGTCACGATCGCCTCGTGCGTGTCCGCGTCGACTCCGAGCGTGACGCGGACGAGGACCTGTCGTACGCCTGCGGCCGCGGCCAGCTCGGCCTCGTCAGGTGCGTCGAGTACGACCGGCGCGCCTTCTGCAGCGGCCTGACCGAGGAGCGCGTGGTCCTTGTTGTTGCCGTGGACCACGAGGTCGCTGCCGTTGAGGCCTGCGGCGTGCGCGAAGGCGAGCTCGCCCGCCGAGGCGACGTCCGCTCCCAGTCCTTCCTCTCGAAGGAGAGCGAGGACGGCGACGTTCGGGAACGCCTTCGCCCCGTAGAACACCCGACCCGCCTCGCCGACGGCGGCACGAAGCGCGCGGGCCTGCTCGCGCAGGGTGTCCTCGCAGTAGACGACGAGCGGCGTTCCGTACTCGTCGGCGAGCTCCGCCGCTCGCACTCCGCCGAGCACGAGCTCGCCTCCTTCGATCCGTGCGGAATCCGGGAAGAGATCGAGCATCCGCCGATTCTGACTGTTACCCTTCGAACCCCATGAAGCAGCTGCTTGCGTAACCCAGGGAGCGAACGCGGCGAGCGCCGCGACGTTCTCCCGAGGCCTCTCACGCGAGAGGCTTTTTTGTTTCCAAGAGCGAACTGAGACGGTGATGGAGCGATACGACCACACGGCGATCGAGGAGAAGTGGCAGCGCGTCTGGGAGGACGCGCGCGCGTTCGAGGTTGCAAACCCAGATCCCGCCGAGGCGGAGGCGACGCCGAAGAGCTACGTGCTCGAGATGCTCCCGTATCCGACGGGCGACGTGCACATGGGCCACATGCTCGTCTACACCATCGGCGACGTCGCCAGCCACTTCCGGCGGCGGAACGGCATGCGCGTCATGCACCCCCAGGGTTTCGACGCGTTCGGGCTCCCGGCCGAGAACGCGGCGATCAAGGAGGGTGTCCATCCCCGCAAGACCGTCGAGCGCAACATCGCGACGATCCGCCGTTCGATGAGGAGGATCGGCTGGGCGATCGACTGGTCGCGCGAGCTCTCCACTCACGAGCCCGAGTACTACCGCTGGCAGCAGTGGCAGTTCCTGCGTTTCTACGAGCGCGGGCTCGCGTACAGAAAGGGCGCGCCGGTGAAGTGGTGTCCGGTGGACCAGACGGTGCTCGCGAACGAGCAGGTCATCGACGGCCACTGCGAGCGCTGCGGCGCGGAGGTCGAGTCGCGGGTGATGGAGCAGTGGTTCTTCCGGATCACCAACTACGCACAGATGCTTCTCGACGACCTCGAGACGGTGGACTGGCCCGAGTCGATCAAGGCCCGCCAGCGAAACTGGATCGGTCGCTCGGAGGGCGCCGAGATCCTGTTCCGGATCCAGGAGCTCGACGAGGACATCGCCGTCTTCACGACGCGACCGGACACGTTGTACGGGGCGACGTTCTTCGTGCTGGCGCCCGAGCACGAGCTAGTCGAGCGGATCGAGTCGAACGAGGTGAGCGACTACGTCCGTTGGGCGGCCGCCAGAAAGACCGCCGAGCGCGCGTCGGCCGAGGAGAAGACCGGAGTCTTCACGGGTCTCCACGCGGTGAATCCGGTGAACGACGAGCGGATTCCGATCTACGTGGCGGACTACGTGCTGATGGACTACGGAACCGGGGCGATCATGGCCGTCCCCGCCCACGACCAGCGCGACCTCGAGTTCGCAGAAACGTTCGAGCTCCCCGTCCGTCAGGTGGTGCGGCCGGTCGACGGCTACGCCGACCCCGACACGGCGTACGTGGAGCACACCGAGGGCGAGGTGCTCGTGAACTCGGCAGAGTTCGACGGACTTCCTGCGCCAGAGGGCGGCCGCCGGATCGTCGAGAAGCTCGCGGCGGAGGGCCGCGGGCACTCTGCGATCAACTACCGGCTTCGCGATTGGGGCTTCTCGCGCCAGCGGTACTGGGGATGCCCGATTCCTGTCGTCTACTGCGGCGAGTGCGGCATCGTCCCGGTGCCCGACGAGGATCTCCCGGTGCTGCTCCCCGAGATCGAGGACTACAAGCCGAAGGGCCAGCCCCCGCTCGCTCAGGCGGAGGACTGGGTCAATGTGTCGTGTCCTTCCTGTGGCGGTCCCGGACGCCGTGAGGTCGAGACGATGGATACGTTCGTCGACTCGTCCTGGTACTTCCTCCGCTACTGCGACCCGCGCAACGACGCGGCGCCTTTCGATCGCGCTGCGGTCGACTACTGGAACCCGATCGACCTCTACATCGGCGGCGTCGACCACGCCACCGTGCACATGATCTATGCGCGGTTCTGGATCAAGGTGCTGAACGAGATGGGGCTCGTCGGCTTCCGGGAGCCGTTCGGACGGTTCTTCTCCAACGGCTGGGTGACGTCCGGCAAAGCGAAGATGTCGAAGCGCGCCGGCAACGTCGTGGGACCCGGCGACTTCGTCGAGGAGTACGGTGCCGACGCAGCGCGCCTCAACATCCTGTTCCTCGGCCCGGCCAACGAGGACATGGAGTGGACCGAGGAGAGCATCGAGGGCATGGCGCGCTTCGTACGGCGCTTCTGGCGGATCGTGAACGAGGTCGCCGCGGAAGCTCCTGCGGGGGAAGCGGAGGGCGGTCCGCTCGCGCGGAAAGCGCACGCGACGATCGCCAAGGTCACAGACGACATCGGCCGTCGCTACGCGTTCAACACGGCGATCGCCGCGGTGATGGAGCTCATGAACGAGCTCTCGAAGGAGCCTGCAGGCCCGGACTCGCGGTTTGCGGCCGAGACAGCGGTGAGCCTCATCCAGCCGTACGCGCCGCACATCGCCGAGGAGCTGTGGTCGCGGCTCGGTCACGAGCGGCTGTGGGAGCACCCGTGGCCAGAAGCGGATCCCGCGTTGCTCGAGGTCGAGACGGTCGAGGTCGTCGTCCAGGTCGACGGGCGCGTCCGAGATCGGCTGCACGTGTCCCCGGCCACGCCGGACGACGAGCTCGTCGTGCTCGCGCGGGCCTCGGAGCGCGTGCAGGCTCACCTGGACGGTTCCGAGATCGCCCGCACTGTCGTCGTGTCGGGCAAGCTCGTCAACTTCGTCACCGCCTCGTAGTCGGCACACATCCCTGACGAAGGCGTGTCCCCTCTGTGCGGGGTTCGTCGCGAGCATGGCTCTGTGCCCTCGATCTCGATCTCGCGATCGACCGCGTTCGTCGGAGTGAGCGCGCTCCTCCTCGTGCTGGTCGTCGCGGGACCGCGGCTTGCGGCAATTGGTGTGGCTGGCGGTGCAGCCAGTGGTGAAGCCAGTTCTTCAGAGGTCGTCGCTCTGCTCGAGCCTGTGTCGGCGGCAGCACCGACGCGTCTCGTCGTGCACGTAGTCGGCGCAGTTCGGCGTCCGGGCCTCTATCGGCTGCGAGACGGCTCGCGGGTGGCGGACGCCGTCGCCCGCGCCGGCGGACCGACGAGAGGGGCGAACCTCGGAGGCCTGAACCTCGCGGCGACCCTCGTCGACGGGACGCAGGTGCTCGTGCCCGCTCGACTGCACCTTGCCGGCCCAGGCGAGCCCGTCTCGACCGACGAGAGCTCGCTCGCGTCCGGCACCGCCGGCGCAGCGCAGAAGGTCAGCCTGTCGTCGGCCACGGCCGAGCAGCTCGACGAGCTCCCCGGGGTGGGGCCAGTGACCGCGCAGAAGATTCTCGACTATCGCGCCCAGCACGGAGCCATCGGCTCGGTCGAAGAGCTCGACGCGATACCCGGCATCGGCCCGGCGCGAATCGAGCAGCTGCGCGACCTCGTGACCCCGTGAGGGACGCTCGCCGTCGGCTCGCGTCGGTGGGGGAAACCATGTTTCCCCCTGCCTTTCCGCGACTGGAGTTCGCGCGAGCGAACTCCAGTCTTGCGAGAGCTGAGCCCGCCCCCTTCTTGAAGACGTGGGGAACCTCTCGGTTCCCCACACCCCTCCAACCTCACGGGCCGAACGCCCCGTGAGGCGAGTCGTCGAGCTGCACTGGCCGGCTCTGCTCGTCGGAGCCGGATGTCTCGGAATCGCTGCGGCCAACTGGGTGCTGCTTCCGTCCCTGGTCGTCGCTGCAGCCGTCGCTCTCGCCGCTCTGGTCGGGATCGCCGTGAGCGAAGGGGGATCCCGAGCCGTTGTGCTCGCGTTTGCGCTGGTCGCCCTCGGCCTCGTCTGGGGCTCCATCCGGCTGGACGCGATGGCGCAGAGCAGGCTCTCAGAGGAGATCGGGCGAACTGCGAGGGCGGAGCTCGTCGTGACCGGAAACGCGCGACTGACGCCGTGGTCGATCCGTGTCGCGGCCGAGCTGCGTCGCTTCGGAGCGCGCCGCGTGCGTGAACGAGTCCTACTCACGCTTCCCGTCGGACGCTCGCCTCCGCGCGGGGCGGTCCTCGACGCGGTCGTACGCCTGGTCGAGCCGAGGCCGGAAGAGGACGGATTCGACGAACGAGCCTGGCTCGCCCGCCAGGGCATCCATGCCGTCGCGCGAGCGAGCTCGTGGCATCAGGTCGGGCGGCGAGGCGGCGTGCTGGGCTTCGGCGACCGGCTCAGCGAGCGCGTCGAAGAGGCCGTCGGCCGCGGGACCGACGGCGTTCGCAGAGCGCTCGTGGTCGGTGTCGTGCTCGGCGAGGACGGTGGTCTTCCGGACGGCGTTCGCCGCGACTTTCGTGCCTCCGGGCTTGCGCACCTGCTTGCGGTCTCGGGCCAGAACGTCGCGTACATCGCCGGCGGCATCTTCGGCCTCGGCTGGCTCTTGCGGCTCTCACGCGTCGTGCGGGAGCTCATGGTCGTGGTCGCGATCGCGGCGTACGTCCTCGCCGTCGGCTGGCAGCCGTCCGTCGTGCGTGCGGGGGTGGCCGGTGTGCTCGTGTCGCTGGCGTGGCTCGTCGCGCGGCCGCGGGATCGGTGGCACTTCCTCGCGGTCGGCGCGCTCGTCCTGCTCGCATGGGCGCCGACGAGCCTTCTGGAGCCCGGCTTCCAGCTCTCGTTCACGGCGGTCGCCGCGATCTTCATCGGCTTGCCGCGGATCCAGGCGTTAGCTGCCGGCTACGCGATTCCGGGCAAGGTCGCGGAGGTCGTCGGCATCGCTGTCGTGTGTGGGATCGCCACGGCGCCGATCGTTCTCTTCCACTTCGACTCCGCGCCCGTGTACACGGTTCCCGCCAACGCGCTCGCTGCGCCTGCCATGCCGCTTGTCCTCGGGTTCGGGCTCGCAGCAGGCGTTCTCGACCCGGTCGCGCCCGGTGCGGCCGTGGCGCTCGCATGGCTCGCGGGCGAGGCGGCGGCCTGGATCGGGCTCGTCGCCCGCGTCACCGCGTCTCTTCCTGGAGCACAGGTCGATCCCCGGACCGCGCTCATGATCGTCGCGACCGTCGCCGCTCTCGTGCTCGTCGTCCGCCACGCCGGTGCGCGAGGTACGGCTCGCGGTCGCGTTGTCGTGCTGCTGGCGGGAGGCGTCGTTTCAGTCGTGGTCGTCGGCGGCTGGTCGTTGCGAGCACCCGCGGCGTGGGAGCAGCCGTCGGGGCTGCGTGTGACCTTCCTCGATGTCGGGCAGGGCGATGCCGCTCTGCTCGAGACGCCGTCGGCGCGCGTGCTCGTGGACCAGGGACCGCCGGAGGCCGACGCAGCCGGCCAGCTGGCGAAGATGGGCGTCCGCTCGCTCTCTGCCGTCGTTCTCACGCACCCGGAACGCGACCACGTCGGCGGCGCCGGAGACGTTCTGCGCGAACTGCGCGTGGGCGCCGTCCTCGACCCCTTCCTCGCGACGACAGGCCCCGATCGGGAGGAGGCGATCGCCGTCGCACGAGAGCGGCGCATCCCCATACGAGAGATTCGTGCGGGCTCGGAGTTCAAGGTGGGAGGCCTTGTGCTTCGAGTGCTCTGGCCGCGCGATGAGGGCTTCTCGGGGCAGGACCCGAACCTCAATGCGGTCGTGATCGTCGCCTCGTTCGGCGAGATCGACGTCCTGCTGCCCGCGGATGCCGAGTCGGAGGTGACAGCCGACCTTCCCCTCGGCGCGGTCGAGGTGCTCAAGGTCGCGCACCATGGCTCGGCCGATCCGGGTCTCGCCGAGGAGTTGCGCACGCTCCGACCCCGGATCGCGGTCGTCTCCGTCGGCCGAGGCAACGACTACGGTCACCCTCGCGCCGAGACGCTCGCTGCACTCGCGACCGTTCCGGAGATCGCCGTGTATCGCACGGATCAGGACGGGCAGGTCGTGGTCGAAGCCGAGGGCGGGCGGCTTCACGTCCGGGCTGAAGGCCAGGGCGAGCGCTAGTGTGGGGCCGTGGCCGCGCCGCACGACCTCGAGCCCGCGTACCTCCTAACGGGGAGCGACCGGCCGAAGATCGAAACCGCGCTGGTCCGCCTCCGCAGGCACTTCGAGCCAGAGGCGATCGAGACCGTGAGTGCCTCGGACCTGTCCGGCGCCGAGGCGGTCGCGCTCTGCAATGCCGGCAGTCTCTTCGGCGACGGCAGGCTGGTCGTCGTCGACGAGGTCGACGGACGCAAGGACCCGGAGGGCCGCGGGCGTAGGGGAGGTTGGAAGGCTGCCGACGTCGCGGTTGTGGCCGCGTACCTCAAGGCACCCGCGCCCGGCACCGTGCTCTGCCTCGTCGGCGAGGACGTGAAGAAGACGTCCGCCCTCGGAAAGGCATGCGCGAAGGCGGGGACCATCCTCGAGTTCGCCGTTGCGAAGAAGCATCTTCAGGCGTGGGTCGCCGAGCAGTTCCGCCTTCGAGAGACCCGTGCCGAGCCGGAGGCCGTTGCGGCGCTCGTGCAGATCGTCGGCGAGGACCTCCACGCGCTGGCGACGGAGGTCGACAAGCTCGCCACCTGGGCAGGCGACGAGCCGATCGGCGAGCGCGAGGTACACGAGCTCGTCGCCCCGGCCGACGAGGCGCCGACCTATGCGTTGACCGACGCCTGGGGCGCGCACGACGTCGCCCGGGCGCTCGGTGTCAGCGAGGGCATCTTCGTGCGAAGCTCGAAGCCGCGCCGGGACACGGCCAGCCGGCTGGCCGGTGCGCTCAGCGCTCACTTCGGAAAGGTGCGGGCAATCAAGAAGCTAGCGGCCGACGGCGTTCGGCCGAAGGACGCCGCGGGGCAGCTCCGTATGCACCCGTACTACGCCGAGAAGCTGTTCGCCCAGGCGGAGGGCTTCTCTGAGGCGGAGCTCGGCGATGTCGTCGTGGGCCTCGGCGCCCTGGACGGCGCGCTGAAAGGGCAGAGCAAGCTGGCGCCCGACCTCGAGCTACAGCGCGCGCTCGTCGACCTGACGAGGCCGCCGCAGCACCCGCGCTAGGCACGCGTCTCGCGCCTCGCCACGAGTCGCGGGACTAGCCCGCGGCGAGCTTCGCGGCCTGCGACTTCTTCCGAGCCGCAGTGTTCGCGTGCAGCGCGCCCCGGGTCGTCGCCCGGTCGATCGTCCGGACGAGCTCCCGATGCTCGGTGGTCACGCGGTCGGCGTCGCCGTCCGCGACCGCACCTTCGAGCCGCTTCGTGAGCGTCTTGATCGTCGAGCGATACCGGAGGTTCTCGAGGTGCTGCCGCGCTTGGATCCGGACGCGCTTTTTCTGTTGCTTGATGTTGGCCATATCCGTGGAAATGCCCGCTGCATGCGGGCCGGGCGATGGTAGCAGGATCCACTGAGAGAATCGGGGCGTCGTGACGACCTCCATGGAGCCGGGCGGCCAGCCCGAGGAGTACGGATCGAGCCGCAGGATCGCGCGCTCGACCGCGGTGTTCTCCGTCGCGACTGCGGTGTCCCGAGGGGTTGGGCTCGTCCGGGAGATCGTCGCCGCGTACTACTTCGGCGTCGCAGGGAAGATCAACGCGTTCACCGTCGCGATCCAGATCCCGAACCTCGTTCGTGCCCTCGTCGCCGACTCCGCGCTGACCGGCGCCTTCGTGCCGGTGTTCAGCGAGCTCCTCGAGCGCGGGGAGAAGAAGCGGGCATGGCGCGTGGCGTCGACGCTGTTCTGGCTCGTGCTCCTGATTCTCGGCGGCGTCACGGCGCTCTTCATCCTCCTCGCGCCGCTGCTGATGCGGCCGTTCGGCGACCCGGGCGGCGACTTCGATCTCGCGGTCGGGCTGTCGCGTGTGCTCTTCCCGATCGTCGTCCTGCTCGGGCTCTTCGGGATCGTCGTCGGAATCCTGAACACGTATCACCACTTCGCGGTGCCCGCGCTCGCGCCGATCGCCTGGAACCTCGTCATCGTGCTCGGGCTACTGCTCGGAGTGCCGCGGCTCGAGAGCGAGGATGCGGAGCTCTACCTCTACGCGGGAGTCGTCGTGTTGGGGACTCTCGTACTGCTCCTCCTTCCGATCCCGTGGCTACGGCGCCTCGACGGCCAGCTCACCATGGTGGTCGACTGGCGGGACCCGGCGGTCAGGCGCGTGCTCGTGTTGATGGTTCCCGTCACGCTCACGATCGGGCTCATCAACGTGAACTTCGTCGTCGACACGTTGTTCGCGTCCCGCCTGCTCGATCCGGAGCTGGCGCCTACGGCGATCGACAAGGCGTTCCGGCTGTACATGCTCCCCCAGGGCATCTTCGCCGTGGCGGTGACCACGGTCCTCTTCCCGACGCTCGCGCGACTTGCTGCGCGGGGCGATGAAGCAGGCCTCCGGCGGTCGCTCGACGCGGGCGTCCGCCAGATCGCGTTCCTGCTCGTTCCGGCGAGTCTGGTCACGATCGTGCTCGCGGAACCGATCGTGCGACTCGTGTACCAGCGCGGCGAGTTCACGGCGTCGGATACGACGATCGTCGCGCAGTGCCTCCAGGCGTTTTCGATCGGCCTCGTCTTCAACGGCTGGATGTTGATCCTCAACCGGAGCTTCTACGCCGTGCAGACGAACTGGACACCGACTGCGATCGCGCTCGGCGCGGTCGGCCTGAATGCGGCACTCGACGCCGTCTTCTACCGCTTCGGGATCTGGGGCATTCCGCTCGCAACTGCGCTCGTGAACGTCGTTGGCGCCGTGACGCTGTTCGTGATGATGCGCCGCCGGATCGGGCTCGAGCACGTCGGCCGCACGCTGGTAGTCGTGCTGCGGGTGACGGCCGCTGCGATCGTCGCCGCTGGTGCGGCCTTTCTCGCCTGGTACGTGCTCGACCGGTGGCTCGGCGAGTCCTTGCTCGCGCAACTCGTGAGCGTCGGGGCGGGGCTTGCCTCTGCCGGCCTCGTCTATCTCGGCTGCTCGAGGGCGCTCGGACTGCGGGAGCTCGAGGCGTTGCTACTGTTGCGAGCTCGGCGCGAGAGTCCCTCCGAGTAGCGCCGGCATCTCTATGGAGCAGGAGCGGATCCGCAACTTCGCGATCATCGCGCACATCGACCACGGCAAGTCGACGCTCGCCGATCGCATTCTCGAGCTCACCGACGCGGTGCCCGAGCGCGAGATGCGCGAGCAGGTGCTCGACTCGATGGATCTCGAGCGCGAGCGCGGCATAACGATCAAGGCGCAGGCCGTCAGGGTTCTCTGGCGTGGCCACCAGCTGAACCTGATCGACACCCCGGGGCACGTCGACTTCACGTACGAGGTCTCACGGTCGCTGCAGGCCTGCGAGGGGGCGCTGCTCGTCGTCGATGCGGCGCAGGGCATCGAGGCGCAGACACTCGCGAACGCCTACCTCGCGCTCGAGAACGAGCTCGAGATCGTGCCCGTTGCCAACAAGATCGACCTGCCTCAAGCCGACCCGGACAGTGCTGCACGCGAGCTCTCGGAGCTCCTCGGAGACGTCCCCGAGCATGTCGTCCGCATCTCGGCGAAGACGGGCGAAGGTGTCGCGGACGTGCTCGACGCGATCGTCGAGCGGATTCGGCCGCCGGGTGGAGACCCTGACGGTCCGGCGCGAGCGCTCGTCTTCGACTCGTCCTACGACCAGTACCGCGGAGTCGTGGCTTTCGTGCGCGTCGTCGACGGGCGCTTCGAGACCGGCGAGCCGCTGCGCGCCATGGCACAGGGAACGTCGTTCGACGCCGAGGAGCTCGGTGTCATGTCTCCCGCGCGTATCCCGGTCGACGCGCTGACCGCCGGAGAGGTCGGGTACGTCATGACCGGCCTCAAGGACGTCTCGCGACTCCGCGTCGGTGACACGCTCACGCCCCGGCGGCGGCCCGCGTCCGACGCGCTCCCCGGCTACCAGGACGTCAAGCCCATGGTGTTCACCGGCGTCTTCCCGACGGACTCCGACGACTACCCGGACCTCCGGGACGCGCTCGAGCGCCTCAAGCTCAACGACGCGTCGTTGTTCTACGAGCCGGAGACGTCACAGGCGCTCGGATTCGGGTTCCGCTGCGGTTTTCTCGGGCTGCTGCACATGGAGATCGTCCGCGAGCGGCTCGAGCGGGAGTTCGACCTCGACCTGCTCATCACGGCGCCCACGGTTGCGTATCGGGCGACGAAGCGCGACGGAGACGTCGTCGAGGTGCACAACCCTGCCGAGATGCCACGAGAGGTCGAGCTCGTCGAGGAGCCGTACGTGAAGGCCTCGGTCATCGTCCCCAAGGACTACGTGGGTCCCGTCATGGAGCTCGCGACCGAGCGCCGCGGTCGCTTCGACCACATGGAGTACCTCAGCGAGGAGCGCGTGCTCCTCTCGTACGAGCTTCCTCTAGGAGAGATCGTCTTCGACTTCTACGACCAGCTGAAGTCGCGGACCCGTGGATATGCGAGCTTCGACTACGACCTGGCCGGCTTCCGGGCGGGCGAGCTTGCCCGGGTCGACATCCTCGTCGGCGGCGAGCAGGTCGACGCGCTGTCGCTGATCGTCCACCGCGACGAGGCGTACGAGCGCGGACGGCTCCTGGTCGAGCGCCTGCGCAAGGAGATCCCGCGCCAGCTGTTCGACGTGCCGGTCCAGGCTGCGATCGGATCTCGCGTCATCGCGCGCGAGACCATCAAGGCGAAGCGGAAGGACGTGCTCGCGAAGTGCTACGGCGGCGACATCACCCGCAAGCGGAAGCTGCTCGAGAAGCAGAAGAAGGGGAAGAAGCGGATGAAGCAGGTCGGAGGCGTCGAGGTCCCCCAGGAGGCCTTCCTCGCCGTCCTCAACCTCGGCGACGAGAAGAAGCGCTGACGTGAGCGTCCGGCATCTCTACGTCCACCTGCCGTTCTGCGCACACCGGTGCGGCTACTGCGACTTCGTCACGCTCGTCGGCAGGGGCGACGAGCATTCGGAGTACGTCGATGCGTTGCTTGCGGAGCTGGCGCTCGAGTCGGGCGTCCTTGCGGATCCGCTGGAGACGATCTTCGTCGGCGGGGGCACGCCCACGTTCACGGGGGAGGAGTCACTCCGCCGCCTGCTGGATGCGCTTCCGGCCGCGGACGAGGTCACCGTCGAGGCGAATCCCGAGACGGTGACGCCCGGGCTCGCCCGGCTGCTCCGCTCGGCCGGCGTCAACCGCGTGTCCGTCGGGGCCCAGAGCTTCCGTCCGCACCTGCTCGACGTGCTCGAGCGCCGCGCCGGCCCCGACGACGTCCGGCGCGCGGTTCACAGCCTTCGAGATTCCGGTTTCGACAACGTGTCCCTCGATCTTCTCTACGGCATTCCCGGCCAGAGCACCTCCGATCTGGACCGGGATCTCGCGGACGCGCTCGCTCTCGAGCCCGAGCACCTGTCCTGCTACGAGCTCGAGGCCAAGCCCGGCACGCGCTTCACCCACGCGTACGGCGACGAGCTGCGGACGCAGGCCGAGGCGATGGAGGGCTACTACGAGCGCGTCGTCGAGACCCTGACGTCCGCGGGCTACCGCTGGTACGAGACCGCCAACTTCTGCCTCGAGCCTGCTCTGGCCCTGGGTCGCGACCTTCGTGCGCGCCACAACCTGGCGTACTGGCACGGGCGCGACTACCTCGGCGTGGGCATCGGTGCGGTGTCGACCGTCGACGGTGTGCGAAAGGGCAACGCGCCCGCTCTGGCGCGGTATCTCGCGGCACTCCGGGACGGAGAGAAGCCGCCCGCAGAGCTCGAGATCGTCGGTGAGGCGACGCGGAAGCGCGAGCGGCTGCTCCTCGGTCTTCGACTCGACGAGCCGCTGCCGCTCGACGACGTGCGCGATGTCCTTGACCGCGACGCCCTCGAGCGCCTGCTGGCAGGCGGGCTCGTGGGTGTGCGGCGAAGCGGCCGGGACGACACCCTGACCCTGACGCGCCGGGGCCGATTCCTCGCGGGTGGTGTCTCGGCGGAGCTCATGGCTCTCGAACCGGTCTGAGCGGCGGAGCGCCGGCGCCTGGAAACGACGGGGGACGACGGTACCATCGGACGAAGATGCAGCTTTCGCCCCGAAAACGGGAGATCTTGCGACACGTCGTCGAGGAGTACGTCGCCACCGGGCAGCCGGTCGGATCGCGCGCGCTCGTCGCGCGCGCCGGGCTACAGGTCTCGTCGTCCACGGTCCGCGGCGAGCTCGCCGAGCTCGAGACGATGGGACTCCTGACTCATCCTCATACCTCGGCCGGGCGCCTCCCGACCGAGAGCGGCTATAGGACCTATGCCGAGGAGCTCGTGGGGACCATGGAGGGCCGTCCAGACGCGTGGGGCGTCGACCTCCGGTCGATGCGCGACGAGGTCGAGGAAGCGCTGCGCGTGACGACGGAGATGCTCTCGCGTGGGACGCGCCTCCTCGCTCTCGTGTCGGCTCCGTCACTCGAGGCCGCGACGATCCGGCACGTCGAGGTCCTGGCCCTCCAGCCGACGAGCGTCATGGTCGTCGCGATCACGTCGACAGGAGGAGTCACGAAACGCCTCTTCAGGCTCGAGGAACCGATCGACTCCGGCCTGCTCGCGTGGGCCTCCGAGTATCTCGACGAGCGGCTCGTCGGTGCTCGCCTCGGATCGACCGCAGTGCGCCGCATCCTCGAGGCACCCGAGCTCGGTCCGCGCGAACGCGAGTTCATGGCGCTAATCGGGTCGGCGATCCTCGAAGCCGGCGCCGACGAAGGCCCGCAGGTGTTCGTCGGAGGCGCGCCGGGATTGCTCGAAGAGGCTCGGGCCGACGAGCTGGAGGCGACTCTCAGGCTGCTGGAGCTGCTCGAGCGCAGGGCTGCCGTGCTCGAGCTCGTGAGCGAGGCGCTGGAGCCTCAGCGTCCGGTCGTGCATGTCGGCCCGGAGCTTGCCGGCGGGCACATGCACCAGCTCTCGCTCGTCGGCGCCACCTACGGCTTGCGCACGCGGTCGCTCGGTGCAGTCGGCCTCGTCGGGCCGCTGCGCATGGATTACGAGAAGGCGATTCGAACCGTTCGGGCCGCGGCATTCGAGCTGTCGCGCTTCGTCGAGGACGTGTACGAGAACGACTGACGTATGGCCACGACCGAACGCGACTACTACGAGATCCTCGGCGTCCAGCGCGATGCAGCTGACGCTGACATCAAGCGCGCGTTCCGGGCGCTCGCGCGAGAGCTGCATCCGGACGTGTCCGACGCGCCGGGTTCCGACGAGAGGTTCCGCGAGGTCGCCGAGGCATACGAAGTCCTCTCGAATGCCGACCAGCGGGCGATCTACGACCGCTACGGGCACGCGGGCCTTCGCCGCGGCGGCTTCCAGCCGACCTTCATGGACTTCGGGAGCATCGCGGACGTCTTCGCGGCTTTTCTCGGCGAGGACGTGTTCGGCGCGGGCGCGATGCGCGACCGCCGGCCGACGCGGGGAGGCGACGTCCAGGCCGTCGTCGAGATCGACCTCGAGGATGCGTTCACCGGAACGCGAGTCGGAGTCGAGGTCGACGTGGCCGAGCCATGTGAGCGCTGCGACTCCAGCGGATCCGAGCCGGACACCGGGTGGACGACCTGCACGACCTGCGCGGGATCCGGGATGCTGCGACGGATCTCGCGCAACGTGTTCGGCGAGTTCGTCAGCCAGCGCATGTGCCCACAGTGCGCCGGTGAGGGTCGCGTGCTCGAGTCCCCGTGCGCGACGTGTCGTGGAGAGGGACGGCTCGTCTCGAAGCGGCGGCTCGAGGTCGAGGTGCCCGCTGGGATCCACGACGGGCAGCGCGTGCGGATTCGCAGCGCTGGGCATGCGCCGTTCAGAGGAGGCGAGCGAGGCGACGCCTACATTGGAGTCAGGGTCCGCACCGACTCGAGATTCGTTCGAGACGGCAACGACCTCCACACCTCGGTTCGGCTGACGATGACCGATGCCGCGCTCGGCAAGGTCGTCCGTGTCCCGGGAGTAGGAGGGGACCTCGACCTGAGCGTCCCCGCGGGCGTGCAACCGGGAGACGTGAAGGTCATCAGCGGCGAAGGGATGCCGTCGCTCGCGGGTACGCGACGGGGTGATCTCTACGTGCGGCTCGATGTCGCCGTGCCCACGCGGTTGAGCGACGAGCAGAAGGAATTACTCCAGGAGCTCGATCGCACGACCGACGACGAGACCTATGCCGCCCGCGACGACGACGAGGGGTTCTTCCGGCGTCTGAAGAGCGCGCTCCGGTAGGCGAGCTGCGTCGAGTCTCGGTGCGGGTGGCCCGTGCCGACGCGGAGATCGCACGAGCACGGCTATTGGAGCTCGCGCCCGCTGGGCTCGAGGAAGTCGAGCTCGACGTCGAGATCGAGCTCGCCGTGTACGCCGCCGGCGATGACGCAGCGGGTCTGTTGCTGGCGTTCCCGGATGCGGCCGTGACTGCCGTCGAGCCGGGTTGGGAGGATCGGTGGCGTGAGTTCCATGCCCCGGTGCTCGCCGGCGGGCTCTGGATCGGCCCGCCCTGGGAGCCCGTTCCGCGATGCGTGCCCGCTGTCGTCATCGACCCCGGTCGCGCGTTCGGGACGGGAGCGCATCCGACCACCCGACTGTGTGTCGAGCTGCTCGCGGAGGAAGTGCGGGGGAGCTTGCTCGACGCAGGTTGCGGCTCCGGTGTGCTCTCGGTGGCCGCCGACCGACTCGGCTTCGGCCCGATCGTCGCCCTCGATCTCGATCCGACGGCTGTGGCGTGCGCCGGCGAGAACGCCGCGCGCAACGGCATCGTCCTCGATGCCCGAGTGTCGGATGTCCTTCACGACGAGCTGCCGGCAAGCGACCTTGCGGTCGCGAACATCGAGCTGGCGGTGGTGGAAGCGCTGCTTTCGCGCTTGCGTGCACGCCGTGCGGTCGTATCCGGCTACCTCGCGGGCGAGACGCCGTCGCCGCGAGGTTGGGCCGTCGTCGCGGGCAGGGAGCTCGGGGGCTGGGCGGCGCACACGCTCGAGGCCTCGTAAGCTAGGTGGCCCCCATGGCTACGTTCTCGACCCGCTTCCTGGGTTGCAAGGTTTCCTTCGCAGACGTGCAGGCGATCCGCGAGCGGCTCGTCGCCGACGGGCACACGGAGCTCGGCGGCGGCGGCGGCGACGTCGCCGTCGTGAACACCTGCTGCGTCACGCACGAGGCGGTGTCGAAGTCCCGCCAGGCAGCTTCCCGTGCCGCGAGAAACCACGGGCGCGTCTACGTGACCGGGTGCGCGGCGAACCTCCCGGGCGCGTTCGAAGGCATGCCTGGCAACGTGCGCGTCGTCGCGCGGACCGGTTCCGACGCCGCCCGCGCGGTAGCCGGCGACGTCGGCGCGATCGGCTGTACCGACAGCGAGCCGCGCCTCGAGCGAACGCGCGCGTTCGTGAAGATCCAGGACGGCTGCTCGTTCTCGTGCTCGTTCTGCGTGATCCCGCTCGTGCGCGGCGGGACCCGCAGCCGGCGCGCGGAACGGGTGCTGGCGGAGATCCGGCGCCGCGTCGTGCAGGGACATCGCGAGATCGTGCTCACGGGTGTCAACCTCGGCTGCTTCAGGGACCGCGACGCGGGATACGACCTCGCACGCCTCGTGCGCGAGGCCGGCGCGCTGCCAGGAGTCGAGCGGCTCCGGCTGTCGTCGATCGAGGTCAATCATCTGAGCCGCGTTCTCGTCGAAGCTCTCATGGAGACGCCCAGCGCATCGCGCCACCTGCACGTCCCGCTCCAGTCCGGTGACGACGCCGTGCTGCACGCGATGCGGCGTCGCTACACGTCCGACGGCTACGCGGCCAAGGTCACGCCGCTCGCGAGTCTCGGTCTCAATCTCACGACCGACGTGATCGTCGGGTTCCCGGGCGAGGACGAGGCGGCGTTCGAGCGCACGCTGGACGTCGTACGCGCGGCGGGGATCACCAAGGTGCACGTGTTCCCGTACTCGCCGCGTCCGGGAACGGTGACCGCGGGCGCAGACACGGTTCCGCCCCAGGTGAAGAAGGAGCGGAGCGTCCGGCTTCGAGCGCTCTCTGCCGAGCTTTGCCGCCGGCGCTGGCAGTCGAAGCTGGGCACGACGGACGACGTGCTCGTCGATCGCCCTGGACGAGGGTACGGAGACGACTATTCTCCCTGGCTCGTCGACGCCCCCGTCGGCGACCTGGTCCGAGCCCGCGCCGTGGGCATCTCATCGGAGGGAATCCTTGCCGTCGCCGCCTGACACCGATTGCCTGTTCTGCCGGCTCGTCGCCGAGGGCCAGCACGTGCACGCGACGGACGGGTTCGTCGCGATCCGGGACATCAACCCGATGTCGGAGACGCACCTGCTCGTTCTCCCCGAGCGTCATGTCGACACGTTCAAGGACGTCGCAGCTTTCCCGGACGAGGATGCGGGTCGCATGCTCCGGTTCGTCGCCGACACGGCGAGAACGGCCGGGCTCGAGGACTACCGCGTGCTCGTCAACGTCGGCGCCGGGGCCGGGCAGACCGTGTTCCACCTGCACTGGCACGTGCTCGGCGGGCGCATGGACGGGCGACGAGTCGCCGCCGCGCTGGAGACCGCATGAGCACCACTGCGCAGATCGAATCCGATCTCAAGGCCGCGAGGCTTGCGCGCGACGACAAGCGCCGCGATGCGCTGAGCCTCATCCTCAACGCGCTGCGCCAGGCGGAGAAGGAGCTCCAGCGACCGCTCTCCGAGGAGGAGGAGCTCCAGGTCCTCCAGCGCGAGCGCAAGCGCCGCGTCGAGGCCGCGGAGGCGTTCCGTGACGGAGGCCGCGAGGAGCGAGCCGAGGCCGAGGAGGCGGAGCTCGTCGTGCTCGAGGGCTACATGCCCGAGCAGCTCTCGGAGGAGGAGATCGAGGAGATCATCGACGACGTCATCTCCGAGGTCGGCGCCACGAGCATCCGCGACCTGGGCCGCGTGATGGCCGGTGTCATGCACCAGACCTCCGGGCGGGCGGACGGCTCCACCGTGAACCAGCTGGTCAAAGAGAAGCTCGCCTAGCGTCGCCAAGACCGCAGGTTCCCCCGTGCCGAGGCGCTCGCGAAGCGCCTCGCGGACGCCGATAGCACCTGCATGCGGCCTCGTGCTGTCGTCAGCGATTGCGACCTTCGTCGCCGCGCTCTTCGCCGGCGTTCCGGCCACGGCAGCGGACTACGTCTCCCTGACCCCGGCGAGGACGGTCGCGGGTCGTTGCGCTCATCCGAGCGTGACCCCCGGATCTCGGCCGTGCTCGGCGGCGTCGATACGAAGATCGGTGACGTCCTCCCGTGGTCGGCCGATGACACCCGCGAGACCCTCATGGGCGGCGGGACGACGCTGACCTTCTGACAGCGTGCAGGACGTCGAGGCCGACTGGCCGTTGATGGACTTCCCGGACGGCCCGAGCGAGTACACGATCACGACGGTGCACTACCGCGTGGAGGACGCCGATGCGATCGATGCCTGGGTCGACCTGCGCAAGAACCGGGTCGTCTCCTTCCAATCAATCGACGGCAATGTCGATCCAGGAAGTCGCGGCCGCAAGAGCTCAAGCGCGTGCGCTGGAGGCCGACGGGCGACCGCGACGCGGTGGTCCGCAGCAGCGGTCTCGCTCGCGCGGGTCTCGTCCTCGTCTCGCTGCTAGCGAGCGGCATCGCGCTCGGTCACCGCTACGGGCCGGCGCGCGACTGAGTGTGTCGAGTGCCGCTGTTCCTAGACTGAGTTCGTGCACGAGGTACTGGATGTTCCAAACGAGGTAGCGGCGGAGCTCGCGGGTGTCGAGGACGGTGTCCTCGACGCACTGCGCGAACGGCTCCAGTGCTCGATCTCGCTGCGCGGCAATCGGCTGACCCTGGACGGGGACGGCGAGCACGTCGCAGCCGCCCGAGCCGTCGTCGACGAGCTCGTGGAGCTCGTCGAGGGCGGTCATCAAATCGGCCCGGACACGGTCGGCGCCGTGCTCACGGCGCTCGACCAGGCCGAGGACGTACGGGACGTGTTCGACGACGTCATCTGGCGGCATCGCGGCAAGAAGATCACTCCGAAGACCGTGAACCAGAAGCGGTATGTCGACTCGATCCGCCAGGGAACGGTGACGTTCGCGATCGGACCGGCAGGAACCGGCAAGACGTACCTGGCGATGGCGCTCGCGGTCGCCGCGTTGACCGAGGGCGAAGTCGGCCGCATCATCCTCACGCGGCCCGCGGTCGAGGCCGGCGAACGGCTCGGCTTCCTCCCCGGAGACATGCTCGCCAAGGTCGATCCGTACCTGCGGCCGCTGTACGACGCGCTCTACGACATGCTCGACCCCGAGCGCCTCGCCGCGTATATGGAGCGCGCGACGATCGAGGTCGCTCCGCTCGCCTTCATGCGCGGGCGTACGCTCAACGACTCGTTCATCGTGCTCGACGAGGCGCAGAACACGACCCCCGAGCAGATGCAGATGTTCCTCACGCGCCTGGGGTTCGGCTCGAAGGTGGTCGTGACCGGAGACATCACCCAGGTCGACCTGCCTCGCGAGCAGGCGTCCGGGCTGATTCAGGTGCGCGAGATCCTTGCCGGCATCGACGGCATCGGCTTCGTCGAGTTCGGGCACGAGGACGTCGTCCGGCACAAGCTCGTCCAGCGGATCGTCGAGGCGTACAAGCGGCACGCCGAGGAAACCGGCACCGCTCGCCGCCGCTGAGCCGTGATCTCGATCGAGTCGTCCAATCGAAGCGGCGCGGCGGTCGACGAGGAGGCGGCCCGCGAGCTGGCCGTTCGGGTACTCGCGGCGGAGGGGCTCGGGGACGGTGAGCTCGGAATCGTCTTCGTCGGGCCCGAGGAGATCCGCGTGCTGAAGCGCGAGCATCTCGGCATCGACGAGGAGACCGACGTCCTGTCGTTTCCGATCGACGGCCGCGGCGAGCTTCCCGCAGGCGTGCCGCGCGCGCTCGGCGACGTCGTCCTCTGTCCGCAGGTCACCGGTGACGATTGGCAAGGACCGTTGGTGCACGGGTTACTGCACTTGCTCGGGTACGACCACGGGACCGAGATGGAGGCACGCGAGCTGGAGCACGCCGGATGACCCCCCGCCAGCCCAGTCAGTCTCTGCTCGAGAGCTTCAACTATGCGACCGAAGGCGTCATCCATGCGCTCCGGACGCAGCGCAACCTGTGGATCCACTTCGGGATCGCGGTCGGCGTGCTGATCGCTGCGGTCGCGTTCGGGGTCGAGAAGATCGAGCTGATGGTGCTCCTGCTCGCGATCACGTTCGTGCTCGTGGCCGAGCTCGTGAACTCCGCGATCGAGGCTGCGGTCGACGTTGCCTCGACCTCGTTCGATCCGATGGCGAAGCTCGCGAAGGACATCGCTGCGGGCGCGGTGCTCATCGCCGCGCTGAACGCCGCGGCCGTCGGCTACCTCGTGTTCTCGGGAGCCGTCGCCGACCGCAGCTCCCGAGTCCTCGACAAGCTCGCGAACGTTCCCGCCGAGCTCACGCTCGTCGCGCTCGCGCTGACCATCATCGTGGTGATCGCGATCAAGGCGATCACCGGCCGCGGAACGCCGCTGCGCGGCGGCCTGCCGTCGGGACACGCCGCCGTGGCGTTCGCGGGCTGGATGGCGGTTACGCTCGTCCTCGATGACTCGGCCCACCACTTCCTCGTCTCGAGCCTGACCTTCATCATGGCCCTGCTCGTCGCCCAGACGCGCGTCGAGAGCGGAGTCCACTCCGCCTCGGAGGTCGCAACGGGCGGCGCGCTCGGAGCGCTCATCACGCTTGCGCTGTTCCAGGCCTTCGGATGACGGACGCCGCGATCACCGACGAAGCGCTGCTCGCCCTGGCCGACGCGGCAGCGGCACGTGCGTACGCGCCGTACTCGGACTTCCACGTCGGGTGCGCCGTGCTCGCCAGAGACGGCCGGGTGATCGAGGGCGTGAATGTCGAAAACGCGGCATATCCGCTCGGCGTATGCGCCGAGCGGACGGCCTTCTCCCGTGCGGTTGCGGAGGGATACCGGCCCGGCGACTTCGAGGCCGCGGCGATCACGGCATCGCCATGCGGCGGGTGTCGCCAGTGGCTCCTCGAGATGGGCGTCTCGCGCGTCGTGTTTCGGAACGGAGGTCGTGTCGTCACGTTGACGCCCAGCGAGCTCCTGCCCGAGTCGTTCGAGCTGCCCCCGCGATGAAGAGCGGCATCGTCGCGGTGGCCGGGCGTCCGAATGTGGGCAAGTCCACGCTCGTCAACTCGCTCTGCGGCGAGAAGGTCGCGATTACGTCGAAAGTGCCGAACACGACGCGTCGTCGCGTATTCGGTGTCGCGAACGGACCGGACTACCAGCTCGCGCTCGTCGACCTGCCCGGGTTCCAGCGGCCGCTCGACACCCTGACCGAGCGCATGCAGGCAACCGTGGACTCGTCCTTCGAGGACGTCGACGCCGTCCTGCTCGTCGTCGACGCCCGCGAGCGGATCGGTGCAGGCGACCACTTCGTCGCGCGGCGGGTGTTCGCGCTCGAGAAGCCCGTGATCATCGCTCTGAACAAGATCGACCGGCTGAAGGAGAGCCACGTCTTCTCGCAGATGCAGACCGCTGCCCGGCTGGGTGACTTCCACGCCCTCCATCCGGTGAGCGCGCTCACCAAGGACGGGATCGGCGAGCTTCGCGACGACCTGGTGTCGCTCCTGCCCGAGGGGCCCGCGTACTTCGGCCCGGAGCAAAGGACGGACCTGACTGTCGAGGAGCGGGTCGCCGAGGTCATTCGCGAGAAGGCGCTCCAGCTCACGCGGGAGGAGGTGCCGCACGCGGTGATGGTCGAGGTCGACGAGATCGGCGAGAAGGTCGTGCGCGCGCTCGTCTACGTCGAGACCGAGTCGCAGAAGGGAATCCTCGTCGGGAAGAAGGGCGCGATGATCCGCGAGATCGGCACGCGCGCCCGCCCCGAGGTGGAGGCTCTGGTCGGGCATCCGGTGTTCCTCGAGCTACAGGTGAAGGTGCGCCCGAAGTGGCGGCGGGACACGCGGTTGCTCGAGCGGCTCGGGCTCTAGCAGCGTCAGCGGATCGACCAGGCGATCTCCATGTGGGGCCGGCCGTTCGTGACCTCGTCGAGATAGATCTCCCGCGGCGGTCCCACGAGCTCGCGGCCGTTTGCCTTCGCCCACGCCGCGACGGCGTCATAGGCGCCGATGATCTCCGGGAACGTCGTCTGTTCGCCGATCGCGACCGTATACGCGACCTCACCTGCGGGCAGCTTCTTGTCGCCGGCAGCCACGGGCAGGCAGACCTCGACGGGACCGTCGTCCGTTTCGCTCACCTCGCCGTGATAGACGGTGAACGCGTTCCCATCAGGCTCGTGAGAGGCGATGAGCTCGTCGATGGTGCCCACGACGAACCGCTCGAGGTCCGAGACCTTGACGCGTCTTGACCGGCTTACATATGGCTGCACCGCGACCTCCTTGACGTCAACCTCGAAGATCATCGGCTCCTCCTTCAGGTAGCGGCGGACGTAGGCGAGGACCCGCCGCCGTTCGGCCAGCTCGTGCGTCAGCGTCGCCTCGTACTCGTCGATCCGCGAGACGTTCGGGTCGTCCAGTACTCGCCGGATCTCGACGAGCGGCATGCCTGCGCGGCGAAGCAGCCCGATCAACGTCGCCCAGCGGAGTTGGTCGATGCGATACGAGCGATAGCCCGTCGTGGGATCGATGTGTGCGGGGCGCAGCAACCCGTTCTCGTCGTACAGGCGAAGGGCTTTCAACGAGAGTCGCGAGGCCGCAGCGAACTGACCGATCGGAATCAGATCCTCCATCGGAGCCAAGCTTGAAGGATGCCCCTGGGGAAGAGTCAAGTGCCGCGGGGAAGTGCTGCGAGACTGATCTGCGACAACGGAGGGCTACACTCGGATGGTGGCCCAGGCGCCCGCACTCGTAGGCGGGTTCGAGCTTCCGCTCGAGCCGCGGCTTCCTCGCATCGGCTCGATCGACGCGGTCGCGCTCGAGGAGCGCGCGGCCACGCTCGCCAAGCGCTCGATCAAGCGCGAGTCGAAGTTGCAGGCGCTCGACCTCGCAATCCGGATGATGGACCTGACGACGCTCGAGGGCCAGGACACGCCCGGGAAGGTCGCGGCTCTGTGCTCGAAGGCGATTCGGCCCGATCCCGTCGATCCGAGCGTTCCCTCCGTCGCGGCGGTGTGCATCTACCCGAATCTCGTCGCGACGGCGAAGGAGCGCCTTGCGGGGAGCGGCGTGCACGTCGCGTCCGTCGCGACGTCGTTTCCATCGGGGCAGTCGCCGATCGAGCTCAAGGTCGCCGAGACCAGAGCGGTTGTCGAGGCCGGCGCGGACGAGGTGGACATGGTCATCGACCGCGGCGCGTTCCTCTCCGGGCGCTACGCGAAGGTCTACGACGAGATCTGCCAGGTCAAGGAAGCGAGCGGTGCGGCGCACCTCAAGGTGATCCTCGAGACCGGTGAGCTCGGTACCTACGACAACGTGCGCCGCGCTTCGCTGCTGGCGATGGCCGCCGGCGCCGACTTCGTCAAGACGTCGACCGGGAAGATCAGCCCCGCTGCGACCCTGCCGGTGACTCTCTGCATGATGGAGGCGGTTCGTGACGTGTACACGGAGACCGGGCGGATGGTCGGAATCAAGCCGGCCGGCGGGATCCGCACGTCGAAGCAGGCGGTGCAGTACCTCGTCGTCCTCTACGAGACGCTCGGGCGCGAGTGGATGACGCCCGAACTCTTCCGCTTCGGCGCCTCGTCGCTCCTGAACGACGTCCTCATGCAGATCCGCAAGGAGAAGACGGGGCGGTATCAGTCCGGCGACTACTTCACCATCGACTGATGGCCCAGGTCGAGAAGCGGTCGTCCGCTGTCCCCGCGCCGCTCGAGTGGGAGTACGCTCCTGCGCCCGAAGCGCGCGACATCGTCCAGATCCGCGAGCGCTACGGGTTGTTCATTGGCGGCGAGGAGGTCGACGCGCGGTCGGGCGAGTCGCTGGCGTCGATCTCACCGTCGTCGGAGGATCAGCTCTTCGAGTTCGCGCTGGCAGGTCCGGAAGACGTCGACAACGCTGTCACGACCGCGCGCTCCGCTCTCGAGGACGGCTGGAGTGCGATCGCGCCCTCCGAGCGAGCCAAGTACCTGTTCCGCATCGCGCGGATTCTCCAAGAGCGCGCACGCGAGTTCGCGGTGGCGGAGTCGCTCGACGGCGGGAAGCCGATCCGGGAGTCCCGAGACGTCGACCTGCCGCTCGCTGCCGCGCACTTCTTCTACTACGCGGGCTGGGCGGACAAGCTCGAGTACGCGTTCCCGAACCGGACGCCGAAGCCGGTCGGAGTCGCCGCGCAGATCATCCCGTGGAACTTCCCGCTGCTCATGCTCGCGTGGAAGATCGCGCCCGCGCTCGCGTGCGGGAACACGGTCGTGCTGAAGCCGGCCGAGACCACGCCGCTCACCGCTCTCCTCTTCACCGACGTCTGCCGCCAGGCCGAGCTTCCACCAGGTGTCGTGAACATCGTCACCGGCGACGGTACGACCGGCGGTCACCTCGTGAAGCACGACGGCATCGACAAGGTGGCGTTCACCGGCTCGACGGAGGTCGGGAAGCTGATCATGCGGGAGCTCGCGGGGCGCGAGGTGCGTCTGACGCTGGAGCTCGGCGGGAAGGCCGCGAACATCGTCTTCGACGATGCAGCGCTCGACCAGGCCGTCGAGGGAATCGTCAACGGCATTTACTTCAACCAGGGCCACGTCTGCTGTGCGGGCTCGCGGCTGTTGGTGCAGGAGTCGATCTACGAGCCCCTGCTCGAGAAGCTGAAGCGGCGTCTCTCGACGCTGCGCGTCGGCGACCCGCTGGACAAGAACACCGACGTCGGCGCGATCAACTCGCGCGCTCAGCTCGAGCGGATCCAGGAGCTCGTCGCGAGCGGGGAGGAGGAGGGCGCCGAGATCTACCAGCCGGAGTGCCGGCTGCCCGAGCGCGGGTACTGGTTCCGGCCGACCCTTTTCACGAACGTCGCTCAGAGCTATCGGATCGCGCAGGAGGAGATCTTCGGGCCCGTGTTGTCGGTGATGACCTTTCGGACGCCGGAGGAGGCGATCGAGAAGGCGAACAACACCCCGTACGGGTTGTCCGCGGGCGTCTGGACCGAGAAGGGGTCGCGGATCCTGTGGATGGTCGAGCGCCTCCGCGCGGGCGTCGTGTGGGCCAACACGTTCAACCGCTTCGATCCGACGTCGCCGTTCGGCGGCTACAAGGAGTCCGGCTTCGGTCGCGAAGGCGGCCGCCACGGTCTCGAGCCGTACCTGAGGTTCGATGACCGCTGAGCGCCCGCACTTGGGAGACCACTCCACATCCCCACCCTGGGTGGGGCTGGTGGCCACCCTCCACCCGGTGTCGATCCTACTGCGGAACCAGTCGCACGTCGGTCACTCGATGGCGCCGAATCAGCACCTGTTTGTCCACACGCGGCGGTGGCGCCGGTGAAGAGCCGGCTGCCCGTCAGGAAGACCTACAAGCTCTACATCGGAGGCGCGTTCCCGCGATCCGAATCCGGCCGCACCTACGAGGCCGAGGGACAGAACGTCGCCCGCGCTTCGCGGAAGGACATCCGCGATGCGGTGCGGATCGCACGCTCGGCCTTCGCCGCATGGGCGGGACTTACGGCCTACAACCGCGGCCAGGTGCTCTACCGCCTCGCGGAGATGATGGAGACCCGCGCCTCGAATCTCGAGGCCGTGAGCACCGGCCGCGCGGAAGTCGAGGCCGCGATCGACCGCGTCGTCTGGTACGCCGGGTGGGCCGACAAGCTGTCGCAGGTGCTCGGTGGGTCGAACCCGGTTGCGGGCCCGTACTTCGACTTCACGATCCCCGAGCCGACCGGCGTCGTAGCGACCCTCGCCCCGCCCGAGCCGCCGCTCCTCGGGATGGTGTCGCGTCTCCTGCCGCCGCTCGTCGGCGGCAACGCGGTCGTCGCCGTCGCGTCCGAGGCACATCCGCTCGCCTCCATCGAGCTGGCCGAGGCGCTCGCGACCTCGGACTTCCCTGCAGGTTCGGTCAACATCGTCACGGGTCTCCGTGACGAGCTCGCCCCCTGGCTCGCCGGCCACATGGACGTGAACGCGATCGACGTCACGGGTGCCGACGTCAGCACAAACGGTGGTCTCGCTGAGCTCGAGCGGCTCGCCGCTGACAACGTGAAGCGCGTGGTCCGCTCGACGGCCGACGTCCAGAGTCCCTGGGAGATCGCGTCCTTCCTCGAGCTAAAGACCGTCTGGCACCCGATCGGGCTGTAGCCCCGCGATCGCACCCACAGCCTGCTATGGCACGGCGTTCTCCGGATAGGCGGGTTAAGGAGCGGGAACGAAGGGGTATTGTGGCCGTGTAGTGGTCGGAGGTTTCACGTGGCCGCAGTGACGTTCGACCGCGTGGGGAAGGTGTACGGCGATGGCACCCGCGCCGTCTCGGACATGAGCCTCGAGATCGAGGACGGCGAGTTCATGGTGCTCGTCGGTCCATCGGGCTGCGGGAAGACAACGGCTCTGCGGATGGTTGCGGGCCTCGAGGACATCAGCGAGGGCGTGCTCCGCATCGGCGAGCGAGTCGTCAACCGGCTGCCGGCGCGTGACCGCGACATCGCGATGGTGTTCCAGAGCTACGCGCTCTACCCGCACCTCACAGTGTTCGACAACATCGCGTTCGGCCTCCGGTTGCGGAAGGCGCCGAAAGCCGAGATCGATCAGCGCGTACGCGAAGCTGCACGCGTCCTCGGGCTCGAGGAGTTCCTCGAGCGCAAACCGCGTGCACTCTCGGGCGGCCAGCGTCAGCGGGTTGCGATGGGTCGCGCGATCGTGCGCCAGCCCCAGGCCTACCTCATGGACGAGCCTCTCTCGAATCTCGACGCGAAGCTGCGCGTGCACATGCGGGCCGAGATCGCGAGCCTCCAGAACGAGCTCGGCGTGACGACGATCTACGTCACGCACGACCAGGTCGAGGCGATGACCATGGGTGACCGGGTCGCGGTGATGCGAAAGGGGGAGCTCCAGCAGGTCGCTCCACCCCAGGAGCTCTACGAGCGTCCTGTCAATCTGTTCGTCGGAGGCTTCATCGGCTCACCTGCGATGAATCTGGTGGAGGCGACGATCGCTCGCTCGAACGGCGGGCTCTCGGTGCAGATCGGCGAGCACGAGCTCACGCTGAATGATGAGCTCATCGCCTACCGACGCAAGCTCGAGGGGTACGTCGGCAAGAGGCTCGTCGTCGGCATCCGCCCCGAGAACCTCGAGGACGCGGCACTCGCGCCTGACATCCCCGAAGACCAGAGGTTGCGCGGGGTCGTGGTGCTCCGTGAGCCTCTCGGCTCGGAGATCGTCGCGCACTTCACGGTCGACGCACCGCCCGCGCTGACCGAGGACGTGCGTGAGCTGGCACGCGACGTTGGCCAGGAGAGCGCCGTCCAAGCCGCGGCAGCGGAGGGCGAGAACGAGACGGTCATGGTGGGTCGCTTCGGCCCGCGCTCCCGGATCAAGAACGGCGACGTCGTGGACGTAGCCGTCGAGGCCGGCGCACTTCATTTCTTCGATCTCGAGACGAGTCTCGGGATCTACTCGGATTGATCCAACGACGGGGAAGGAGCTCAGGAATGAGGAAGCGATGGTTGTTGGTGGCACTGCTCGTTGGTGCGCTCGCGTTCGTCGCGGCAGGCTGTGGAGGCGACGACGACGGGGGCGGGTCTGCGGAAGGCAGTGAGGACGTCAGCGGCGAGATCTCGACCATGGGCACGTGGGCAGGCCCCGAGCAGGAGTCCTTCGAGGCGGTCATCGCCGGCTTCAACGAGCTGTACCCGAACGTGACCGTGAAGTTCACGTCGGGCGGCAACAACCTCGCGCCGCTGCTCTCGACCGCGGTGCAGGGAGGGAACCCGCCCGACATCGCCTGCATCGCCCAGCCCGGTCTCATGGCCCAATTCGCCGAGCAGGGCGCTATCCAGCCGATCGACGACCTCCGGACTGCGATCGTCGACAACTTCGGTGAAGCGGTTGCGGATGCCGGAGCGGTGGACGGGACGCAATACGGCCTGATGTACAAGGGCTCGAACAAGTCGACGATTTGGTACAACGTCGCCGACTTCGAGGAGGCCGGCGTCGACCCGCCGGAGACCTGGGAAGACCTCTCCGCCGCCGCCGACACGCTGAAGGCCGCTGGCATCACGCCGTACTCGGTCGGAGTGGACGCCGGCTGGCCGATCTCGGACATCTTCGAGAACATCTACATCCGGACGGCCGGCCCCGAGATGTACGACCAGCTCGCGAAGCACGAGATCCCGTGGACCGACCAGTCGGTCAAGGACGCTTTCACCGTCATGGCCGACGTCGTCGGTGACTCGTCGAACATGGCGGGCGGCACGTCGGGCGCCCTGGAGACAACCTTCGACGCAGCGGCGGCGAAGGTCTTCAGCGAAGACCCGCAGGCCGCGATGAACATCCTCGGCGACTTCGCCCCCGGCGTCGTGAAGAACAACCCGCTGGAGCCGGTGACGGGCTTCAACGTGTTTACGTTCCCGGCGATCGAGGGCTCAGAGCCGGCCGTCGTAGGGGGCGGCGACCTGTGCGTCAACTTCAAGACGAGCGAGGCCGCGACGGCATTCCTCGAGTACCTCACGACCCCGGAAGCCGCGGAGATCTGGATAGCCCGTGGCGGCTTCTCGTCGCCGAACAAGAACGTCGACGCGTCTGCCTACGTGGACGAGATCACCCGTACCACCGCGACCGGGCTGGCCGACGCGGAGGTGTTTCGCTTCGATCTGTCCGACCTGCAACCTGCGGCACTCGGTGGCACCTCCGGGCAGGGGCTGTGGAAGGGCTTCACGGACTTCGTGGCCAACCCGGACAACGTCGACGCGATCACGCAGCAGATGGAGGCCGACGCGAAGAAGGCGTACGGCAGCTAGGCGCATGCAGGTCCGCGGATGAGCGAATCCGTGACCACGGTGGAAGCCCCCGCGAGGGGGCTTCCACCGACGGACCACGAGCCAGGCTTCTTCCAGAAGTACGGCGTCGCAATCATCTTTCTCGCTCCGACGCTCGCGCTGCTCGGCGTCTGGGTCGTCTACCCGACGATTCGCACGATCATCCGGAGCTTCTACGACCGAGATGGTGACGAGTTCATCGGGATCGACAACTACGAGACGCTCTTCACCGACGACACGCTGTTCACGGCGATCAAGAACAACTTCCTCTGGCTCCTCATCGTGCCGGTGTTCGTCACAGCGATCGGTCTCGTGTTCGCCGTCCTCCTCGAGCGCATCCGACTCTCGGTCGCGTTCAAGGTCGTGGTCTTCATGCCGATGGCCATCTCGCTCTTCGCGGCGGGGGTCATCTGGCGCCTGATGTACGAGAAGGACCCCTCCCACGGGACGGTCAACGCCGCCGTCGCGGTTGTCGCCGACGCGGTCTCGCCCTCGGGCGTCCTCTCGGCGGCGCAGCCATCGACCGACGCCATGCAGGAGCAGCCCAACGGGAGCCTGGTGCTCGAGAAGCCGCTTGCGCCCGGCGAGGTTGCGCAGCTCGGACTCACGGGCATCCGGTCGTCGGACGTGCCGGAAGACGCGGTCCAGGCCGTGGTGCCTGAGGCCCTCTCCGGCGGGATCACGGGAGTAGTCTGGCGAGACTTCAAGCCTGGAGGAGGCACGTCGGGACAGCTCGAGGAAGGGGAACTCGGACTGCCGGGCATCACGGTCGAGCTTCGCAGCGAGGCCGGCGGGTCCACACTGACGACGCAGACCGAGGCTGATGGCACGTTCGCCTTCGAGGACGTCGAGTCGGGTTCGTATCGCGCGGCGATAGGCGCCGACACGTTCTCCGAGCCGTACGCGGGAGTGTCTTGGCTCGGCGCAAGCCTGATCAC
Source organism: uncultured Actinomycetes bacterium (assembly GCA_963736295.1). Classification (GTDB taxonomy): domain Bacteria; phylum Actinomycetota; class Thermoleophilia; order Gaiellales; family Gaiellaceae; genus GMQP-bins7. The sequence goes on along the minus strand of CAVTOH010000004.1, from coordinate 624,683 downwards.
GCCGGCGATCATGATGTCCTACATCTGGGTCTGGGCCGGGTTCTCCATGGTCGTGATCGCGGCCGGGCTGGCGGCGATCCCGCGCGACCTTCTCGAGGCGGCGCGCACGGACGGCGCGACCGAGTGGCAGGTGTTTCGTCGCGTCACGGTCCCCCTGCTCGCTCCGGTCCTCTCGGTCGTCTTCGTGACCATGCTGATCTACGTCCTCAAGGTGTTCGACATCGTGATTGCCGTCGCGCCGGGATCCGTCGAGGACGACGCGAACGTGATTGCGCTTGCGATGTGGCGGACGTCGTTCGGTGGCGTGAACGACTTCGGTCTCGGCGCGGCGATCGCGGTCTTCCTGTTCCTGCTCGTGATCCCGATCCTCGTTCTCAACATCAGGCGCTTCCGGAGGGAGGTCTAAGTCCTGTGACGAGCACGGCGGCTCCAATCGAAGCACCGGTCACAACTGCAGCCGTGACCTCAGAGTCGATGTCGTCGAGGATCGTCCGCCTCTTGACGAAGGCGCCGGTGTACCTGCTCCTTGCGTTCATCGGGCTGCTCTGGCTCGTTCCCACGCTCGGGCTCTTCTTTACGTCCCTCCTCCCGCCGTCGATCATCGGGACGGCGGGGTGGTGGGAGATCCTGTCCTCGCCGAGCGTCGCGACGCTGGACAACTACGAGGCGATACTCGACAACAAGGCGATCACGTCGGCGATCTGGACGACGCTGTGGATCGCGCTCGGAGCGACATTCCTGCCGATCTTCGTCGCCTCGCTGGCGGCCTACGCGTTCGCGTGGCTCGAGTTCCCGGGGCGCGACTGGCTGTTCGTCCTGGTCGTCGCCCTCCTCGTCGTTCCGATCCAGATGGCGCTCATCCCGATCTTCTCGCTCTACAACACGCTCGGGCTTTTCGACACGATCCCCGGGCTCGTCCTCTTCCACACGGCTTTCGGGCTGCCATTTGCGATCTTCCTGCTGCGGAACTTCTTCATCGGGATCCCCCGCGACCTGCTCGAGGCGGCGCGGATCGACGGCGCCTCGGAGTTCAGGATCTTCTTCCGCGTGATCATTCCGCTCGGGCTCCCTGCCATCGCGTCGCTCGCGATCTTCCAGTTCCTGTGGGTCTGGAACGACCTGCTGGTCGCGTTGACCTTCGCGCGCGACACGCAGCCGATCACGGTCGCGATCTTCTCCCAAATGCGCCAGTTCAGCGGCAACATCGAGCTCATCGCGCCGGCGGCGTTCATCTCGCTCGCAATCCCGCTGGTCGTCTTCTTCGCCTTCCAGCGGTACTTCGTGCAGGGACTGCTCGCGGGCTCGGTGAAGTAAGGCCGGCTAGCTGCGCGTCGCGTAAACGGCCTGTCGCAGGCTCGACCCGACGGGCTCCGAGGCCAGGATCCAGACGGCGAGCGGCCGGTTTCCCGCGTAGTGGACGGAGAGGTAGTCCGCGAGCATGCGCCCGGAGGACGTGTTCGGCATCCACTCCGAGCGCATCGTCTGCGACGACAGCCGTCGGGGCGGCGACAGGCGCCGGCGATCGGGGCCGACCTCGACGAGCTCGACGTCGACTCCTCCTGGACGGACGACGTGGTACACGAAGGCCGCCCGCCCCGAGACGGGGTGGATGCCGACTGCGGGAAGCATCGCGTTCCGGCCCGAGGTAATGGCAGCCGGCGCGCTCCACGTACGGCCGTCCGTCGAGGTCGAGGTGACGACGCTGTTCGCTGCGCAGCCAGGGCTGAACCGGCAGTCGTGCCACGTCGCCCAGACGCGCCCAGAGGGGTCGACGTCCGCAGAGGGGAGCGGGAACAGCCTGAGCCCGCGCGCCTGTCGCGTGTTGAACTCCGCGATCACCGCCGGCGAGCCGAACGTCGCGCCGCCGTCCGTCGAGACCGAGGAGGCGATCACGTCGCCGTGCCAGAGGAAGACGACGACGAGCGTGCCGTCGGGCTTGAGCACGGGGAACGCTCCGACCGCGTCCGTGACCGGGATCCCGACCGGCAGCGACCACGTCAGGCCGCCGTCGCTCGACGTGACCACGGCCAGCCTGTCGTTTCGGAGGGGGTCCGTGTACGCGAGGTAGCACCGGCCTCGGAACGGGCTCGCCGTGGCGTTGTCACACGCGTGCCAGTTCTTGTCGAAGCTCACGGTCCCGGGCGCGCCGGTGTTCTCGATCGCGATCACCGGGTTGCTCCACGTGAAGCCGTCGCTCGACCTCGAGATCGTGAGCCGGGTCGTCGGGCCCTCTAGCGCGAGCGTCGAGATGAGCCACGTCCCGCTCGCCGCGTCGTACGCGACGACAGGGTCGGAGGCACGCAGGTGCGGGCCTGCAGGCCTGCTCGCGACGGTCAGGCCCGGTAGGAGACCGCTGCGCCAGGTACGGCCGTCGTCGTTCGAGACGGCGAAACCGATGTTCGTGGCCGCGCCGTCGAACCGCCTCCCGACCTGGAAGGTCGCGACGGTCCTGCGGCCGACGGTGAAGCTGTCCGGCTCGACCTCCGTCTCGTGCTGGCTCTCGGGGTTCGTATACGGGTCGCGCGAGAGACGTCGCCCGACCGTCTCGCAGTCGGCTGAGACGGCGTCGAGGAGGTCCGCGTTCACGATGTCGAGCCCGGCGCCGCAGAGAACGCGGTCGCGGCTTCCGTCGTACTGGGCGACGATGCGGTCGTTCCCGGCGCCCGCATCGAGGACGTCGCGTCCAGCTCCGCCCGAGAGGAAGTCCGTGCCGGCCCCACTTACGAGGCGGTCGTTCCCCCCGAGCCCGCGGATCGCATCGGCGCGCGGCGTGCCGAGCAGGCGCTCGCTCCTCTCCGTTCCCTCGATCGTCCGGGCAGCGGCACTCCCGACCAGAACCAGGCCGAGCAGTAGGCCGACCAGGACTCGACTCGACATCGCGTCAGGGTAGACGTCGATACCTCGTCGAGTGTTGGCTGAGTACCATCCCGCACGGTGAGCAGGTTGAGCCAGGCGATCGCGGAAGGCGACGGGATCTCCGTGCTGGTCGAGGTGGCCGACGAGCAAGAGGCCGGAGCGGCCGAGCGTCAAGGCGCCGACGCACTCGTCGTGCGCTCGGTGGCGACCGGCGTCCGCGGCGCGTCGCAGCTTCCAGTCCTCTTCGTCGGGCGAGCGGAGGGCGCTCGGGACGGTGCAGCCGACGCGGTCGTGGTTCGGGCCGACGTCGAGAGCTGGGACGAGGCACACGAGCTCGGTGTCGAGTGCGTCGTCCAGGTGACCGACGCCGACGAGCTCGAGCGCGCTCTCGAAGAGCTCGACCCCGAGGTGTTCCTCCTGAGCGCCGATCCGGACTCGGACGACGACGTGCTCGAGTCGTTGCTCACACTCCTGCACGACGTGCCCGCCGGCAAGCTCGCGATCGCCGAGCTCCACGATGCCTCGGCGGATGACGTCGCGGAGCTCGAGCGGGCCGGGGTGGACGCGGTCCTCGTCCTGCCGACGAACGTCACCGCTCTGGTCCCGGTGACGCCTCCGGACGTCTAGCCGCTACGCGAGCACGCCGCTCGCCGCGATCCACTCCGGCGGGACGGTTCGTCGCGTCTCCGTCGCCTCGGAGAGCGCGACGTCGACGATCTCGTTCCCGCGTACGGCGGCCATCCGTCCCCATGTGCCCTGTCGTGCGAGCTCGGCGGCGCGTAAGCCGAGCCGCGTCGCGAGGAACCGGTCCCGTGCCGTGGGAGTGCCCCCGCGTTGGACGTGTCCGAGCACGGTGACGCGCGTCTCGTAACCGGTGTTCTCCGTGACCTCTTCGGCGACGACTCGCCCGATGCCTCCCAGTCGCACGTAGCCGTACGTGTCGACGTCCTGGGCCATGGGGGTGTCCTGCACGCCCGAGCGACGCGTGAGCGGATATCCCTCCGCGACGACGACGATCGAGAAGTCCCTTCCCTCCTCGTGGCGGGCGCGCAGCCGGTCGCAGACGTCTTCGATCGCCGTCGGGACCTCCGGGACGAGGATCACGTCGGCACCGCCCGAGATCCCGCTGACGCATGCGATCCAGCCTGCGTGCCGTCCCATCACCTCGACGACCATCACACGGTTGTGCGACTCAGCGGTCGTGTGCAGACGGTCGATCGCCTCGGTGCAGATGTGTACCGCAGTGTCGAAGCCGATCGTCACGTCGGTTCCTGCGAGGTCGTTGTCGATCGTCTTCGGCACGCCTATGACCGGGAAGTCGAGCTCGGAGTGCAGCTTCTGGGCAACTCCGAGCGTGCCCTCTCCGCCGATCGCGACGACGCCGTCGAGCCGCAGCTCCTCCGCGGCGGCGACGACCGCGTCGAGACCGCCCTCCTCGCGGTAAGGGTCGTACCCGGACGACCCCAAGATCGTGCCTCCCCGCGGCAGGATGCCTGCGACCGCGCGCCGGTCGAGTGGGAGCACGTCCTGCTCCGCGAGCCCTCTCCACCCGTGCCGGAGCCCCACGGTCTCGTGGCCCACGGCGATCGAGCTTCGCGCGATCGCGCGGATCGCCGCATTGAGGCCAGGGCAGTCGCCGCCCCCGGTGAGCACCCCGAAGCGCATGGTCGGCCCAGCCTAACCCGCGCCGGCACGGGCTACGATCGCTGACAGCCGGAGTGGCGGAACTGGCAGACGCGCGGGACTCAAAATCCCGTGTCCTTCGGGACGTGTGGGTTCGACCCCCACCTCCGGCATCGGTTCGCGTCTCCGCTTCGTACCGTTCGCGGGAGTGGCCGAAGGCCGGCTTGGTGCTTCGGCCGGGCGCAATGTTGTTCTCGGTTGCGCCCGCGGGACGGAGCGCGGATACTTCCGGGACGCCGGCGGAGCCGGCGCGAATTGCGCAATTCAAGCTGAGGAGGGACAGGTTGACTGTACGAAAGCGAAGCGCGCTCGTTGCACTGGGGTTGCTGATCGCAGCCCTCGCGCTCGTGGCCGCGGGCTGCGGTGGCGGCGATGACGGTGGTGGCGAGGTCACGGCGCTGCCGTCGTCCTCGTGCACGGGCATCGAGTACGAAGGCGAGGGCGATCCCGACTACCTGCTCGCCTCCGACTTCCCGCTCCAGGGCTCCTCGCGGACGCAGACGGAGCAGATTGTCGAGGCCATTCGCCTCGAGTTGCAGAATCGCGAGTGGAAGGCAGGGGACTACAACATCGGCTTCCAGTCCTGTGACGACGCGACGGCACAGGCGGCCAAGTGGGACTCGGCGAAGTGCTCAGCGAACGGCAACGCCTACGCGGCGAACGACGCAGTGGTCGGAGTCATCGGGACCTTCAACTCGGGGTGTGCTCAGATCATCATCCCGCTGCTGAACGCCGCGCCGGAGGGCGGGATCGCGATGATCTCCCCGGCGAACACGTTCGTCTGCCTCACGGCATCCGCGCCGTCGTGCGCCAGCACCGAGCCGGACAAGTACTACCCGACCGGCAACCGGAACTACCTGCGCGTGGTCGCGAATGACGCGTACCAGGGTGCGGCCCAAGCGGAGTTCATGAAGTCGCAGGGCGTGAAGAGCGTCTACGTCCTGAACGACAAGGAGGCCTACGGCCTCGGCGTCGCGACGAATTTTCGTGACGCAGCCGAGTCGCTGGACATCGGGATCGCCGGCTTCGAGGCTTGGGATCCCAAGGCCTCGAGCTACGAGGCAATCATGAACAAGATCAAGGGCACCGGGGCCGACGCGGTCTTCCTCGGCGGCCTGATCGACGAGAACGGCGCCCAGGTGATCAAGGACAAGGTCGCGGTGCTGGGTCCGAACGACGGAGCCGTCAAGCTGTTCGCACCGGACGGCTTCACGACGCAGGCCACGATCGACGAGGCCGGCGGAGCGGCGGCCGGGATGTTCCTGTCGGTCGCGGGCGTGCCGATCGACCAGTTCGCCGGATCGGCCGAGGCGTTCGTCGACGAGCTGCTCGCCGGGCCGCTGTCGGGCAAGGCGATCGACCCGTACGCGATCTACGGTGCGCAGTCCGCACAGGTGCTGCTCGACGCGATCGAGGCGTCCGACGGGACCCGGGCAGACATCATCGCGAAGCTGTTCGAGACGCAGGTCAACGAAGGACTGCTCGGGACGTTCTCGTTCAGCGCAGACGGCGACCCGACCGGTGAGGGTGGCGCAACCACGGCCATCGTCATCTACAAGGCCACGACGAAGCTCGAAACCGAGACGACCATCAACCCAGCTCAGACGACGGTCGACGCAGCGCTCGGCAAGTAGACGAAAGACCAGGAAGCAGTACGGCGGGAGGGCATTGCCCTCCCGCCGCGTTTCCTACTAGAGTCGCGCGATGGCCACGGCGTCAGCCGCACTGCAGCGCGTCCGGAGCTCGAGTCTCATCGATGCCATCGGCCTGCTGCTGCTGGCCCTACTCCTACTCTGGCTGGCCGTCAAGTTCGTCGAGGACCCGACTCGATTCGTGAACATCGGGATCATCGGCCTCCGGAACGGCGCGATCTACGGCCTCGTCGCGCTCGGATACACGCTCGTCTACGGAATCCTCCAGCTCATCAACTTCGCCCACGGGGACGTCTTCGCGCTGTCGGGTCTCGTCGCGAGCACGCTGATCCTCTCGGTGTTCAACCTGACGGCCGACACGGGCGTCGTCCTCGTGGTACTGGCGTTGCTCGGAACGCTGGCCGTGACGATTCCCGTCTTCGCCGTCTTCAACGCCGCGATCGAGCGCGTCGCGTACAAGCCGCTTCGAAACGCCCCCCGGCTCGCACCCCTGATCACCGCGGTCGGGATGTCGTTCATCGTCCAGAACATCTCGCTCTACCTCTACGGCGTCGACTACGAGGCCGTGCCCAACTTCATTCCCCGGACGGCGGCGTTCACGATCGGCGGCATCGTCATCCAGTGGAACACGATCGCGGTCTTCCTGATCGTGCTCCCCGTGCTCCTCGTGTTGACGTGGTTCGTGCGCTCGACCCGGCAGGGGAAGGCGATGCGGGCGGTTGCGCAGGACACCGAGGCGTCGGCGATGATGGGCATCGACGTCAACCGCACGATCTCGGTGACGTTCTTCCTTGCCGGCGCGCTCGCAGCAGTCGCCGGTCTCGTCTACCTCTTGCAGTTCAACATCCGGTACGACACTGGTTTCCAGCTCGGCTTGATCGCCTTCACCGCCGCCGTGCTCGGCGGCATCGGCAACCTCACGGGCGCCGTCGTCGGGGCCTTGATGATCGGTCTGGTCGAGGCGTTCAACGAGGGTCTGGACGGCACGCCGGGCGGGGACTGGACGCGCTCGCTCGTGTTCGGGATCCTGATTGCCACTCTCGTCTTCAGGCCCCAGGGCTTGCTGGGTGAGCAGACGCCCGAGGGAGCGTGACGTGAGCGAGGCTGCCTCCGGTTTCGTGCAGCGCGCCCGCACCGACCGCGGATGGTGGGTGGCGGCGGCCGTCATCGCCGCCGGGCTCGTCTATCCGCTCGTGGTCGACACGCTCCAGGAGCTGCCCTTGATCGGGGACTTCGTCCCGAGCACGGGGTCGATGGTCGTGATGCTCATCTTCACCATGATGGCGCTCGGCCTGAACGTCGTCGTCGGCTACGCGGGCCTGCTCGACCTCGGCTACGTCGCCTTCTATGCCGCCGGTGCATACGTCGCAGGTTGGTTCGCTTCGCTGCACTTCGCGGACATCTCGGTGCACATCAGCTCGGCGGTGTCCGGCGACCTACCCGGTATCCACATTTCGATGTGGCTCGTCCTCATCGCCGCGGGCTTCTTCACCGCAGCCGTCGGCATCGTCATCGGCCTGCCGACCCTTCGGCTCCGTGGGGACTATCTCGCGATCGTGACCCTCGGCTTCGGCGAGATCGTTCCCCAGTTCGTGAGGAACGCGGACTCGATCGGTGGCTTCAATCTGACGAACGGCACGTTCGGGATCACCCCGATCGACTCGCTCGCGATCGGGGGCTTCGTCTTCCGCGAGGAGTCGAACAAGGACGACCTCTACTACTGGGCGGCCATCGGACTGATTCTCTTCACGGTCTTCTGCTGCGTCCGGCTCCGCGACTCAAGGCTCGGGCGCGCGTGGGTGGCAATCCGCGAAGACGAGACGGCCGCGGCTGCGATGGGCGTGCCGCTGATGCGGACGAAGACCTGGTCGTACGCGATCGGGGCGTTCTTCGGCGGCATCGCAGGCGCGTTCTTCGCGAGTTACCGCTCCGGTGCGTTCCCCGCCGACTTCTACTTCCAGTTCTCGGTCTTCCTGCTGTGCATGGTGATCCTCGGAGGCATGGGCTCGATCTGGGGGGTGATCACCGGCGCTCTCATCCTCGGGTACCTCGACCGCGAGGGGCTGGCGACGATCGGCGCGAAGCTCCAGCAGGACGCCAATATCGACTTCGACCCGACGAAGTACCAGTTCGGGATCTACGGCCTCATCATCGTCGTGATGATGCTCGTCCGACCGACCGGGCTCATACCCGAACGCCGCCACAAGATCGAGCTCGAGGAGGGTGTTCACGACACGCCCTTCTACGACGTGCAGACGGAAGGCACGCTCACAGATCGCGACATGAGCGACGACTGATGGCGAGCGACGACAACCTCCTCGTTGCGACCCGCGTCCGCAAGGAGTTCGGCGGCCTCATCGCCACGGACGACGTGGACTTCACGATTCCCCGCAACGGGATCGTGGCGCTCATCGGCCCGAACGGCGCCGGCAAGACGACGTTCTTCAACCAGATCACGGGCGTGTACGCCCCCACCTCGGGGTCGATCCTGTTCGACGGGACGGAGGTCGTCGGGAAGCCGCCGCATGCGATCGTCGAGCTCGGCGTTGGCCGGACGTTCCAGAACATCCGCCTCTTCGCCCAGATGACCGCGATCGAGAACGTCCTCGTCGGGATGCACTGCCGGCTCAAGGGAGGCATCTTCGGATCCGTCGTGAAGACGCCGCGCGTGCGCCGCGAGGAGCGCGATGCGCGGGACCGGGCCCGCGAAATCCTCACGTACTGCGGGCTTCCAAGGCGGCACGAGGAGTACGCTGGAACACTGCCGTATGGGGACCAGCGCCGGCTCGAGGTGGCACGAGCTCTCGCCACCGAACCGAAGCTGATCCTGCTCGACGAGCCGACCGCGGGCATGAACCCGCAGGAGACGGCGGACTTCACGTCGTTCACGCGGCGATTGCGTGACGAGAAGGGCCTGACCGTGCTCCTCATCGAGCACGACATGAAGGTCGTGATGGGGGTCTCTGAGCGCATCACGGTGCTGGAGTACGGCTCGAAGATTGCCGAGGGCACGCCCGCCGAGATCCGGGCGAACGAGCGTGTCATCGAGGCCTACCTGGGGAGCGGGGCGACCACGTGAGCGCCGGAGCGAGCGCTTCTCCGGTTCTCGAGATCGAGGACGTCCACCTCTACTACGGGGCGATCCACGCGTTGAAGGGCGTCTCGCTGACGGTCGGCGGGGACGAGATCGTGACCCTCATCGGCGCCAACGGGGCCGGGAAGTCCTCGACGCTGCGAGCAATCAACGGGATCAACAGGCCGCGCGAGGGCAAGATCCGGTTCCAGGGCAAGGACATCACGGGCGCCACGCCGCATTCGATCGTGAAGAGCGGCATCGCCCAGAGCCCGGAGGGGCGCAGGCTCTTCCCGCGCATGAGCGTCACGGAGAACCTCGAGATGGGCGCGTTCCAGCGCTCGGACAAGGAGAACTTCGCCGACGACATGGAGCGCGTGTTCGACCTCTTCCCGAGGCTCAAGGAGCGCAGGACCCAGAAGGCCGGCACGATGTCGGGCGGCGAGCAGCAGATGTGCGCAATCGGCCGCGCGCTCATGGCCCGTCCCAAGCTTCTTCTCCTCGACGAGCCGTCGATGGGCCTGGCGCCCGTGTTCGTCGAGCGGATCTTCGAGACGGTCGTCGAGGTGAACAAACAGGGCACGCCGGTGCTCCTCGTCGAGCAGAACGCACTCATGGCGCTCGACGTCGCTCGGCGCGGGTACGTGATGGAGACGGGCCGCATCGCGCTCGAGGGGCCGGCGGCCAGCCTCAAGACGAACGAGCAGGTCCGCAAGACGTATCTCGGCGAGACGTAGGGATCAGCCGACGAGGAGCGCCGGGTACGGCGGCGCCAGGAGGATCCCGACCCGCGCACGGCCGCCGGAGACGCCGTGCGCCATCTCGAGCGCGCTGCCGATTCCATGGCTCGGCACGAAGCCGAGGGCCCGTGCCGCGCCCGCGTCGCGACAGCCGGCCACGATCACGCGGCCGAGCCGGGCGAGTGCGGGTCGGCATCCGGCCCAGTCCGCGTACGGCAGCAAGGGATGGCAGGCGTTCCCCGCGCGGTAGTCGCCGAGCGCGCGCTCGTCCGAGGCCGCGGCGAGCTCGGCCGCGTCGAGCTCTTCGCCGGAGTGGGCCGCGCGCAGAGCCCGAAACGCCGAGGCATACGGCGTCTGTGCCCCGTGCGTGAACGACCGGCGGAACGAGTGCAGGAGCACGAGCGTGCCGCCGGGTGTTATCGGAAACGCGTCTCTGCGAAGCCGGAGCGCGAGCCCGAGCGCGTTTGCTGCGGCGGTCAGAGGGTTCACGGCCTCGTGCGGTGCATGCGGCCCGATCCATGGCACCCCGACGACGAGTGCGTCGACGGGCTCGGCCAGCTGCGTCCCACGCAGGGCCGCGCCCCTCAGGAGCGCTTCCGCATGTGCGACGGAAGGCGTGCCAGCGAAAGCGGCAGTCGTTCCGATCCGCCGGGCCTGGCGCTCGAGAGCCGCGCGGCGAAGCGGGCCGGGCAGGCGGGCCTGGAGCGCGCGTAGGCGCGACCGGGCGACGCGTTCGGTCGCCTCGGGATCCTCGGGGTAGCCGCGGTACCTGCCCGTCAGGCGAGGAAGATCGAGAACGAGCGAGACCCCGACGAGCGGAACCCGCCGCGCGAGTGAGCTCTCGACCGCGAGAGCGAGCTCCCACTCGGGGGAGCCGGCCGCCTCGAGCAGCGAGTCGGCGCCCGCGTTGCTCCGGATCGTCGCGGCGTCGGTCGCGGCGACCAGCGTCCCCGGACCGCCGTCGACGATTGACTCCGCGGCGCCGAGGAGAAGGGTCAGATCTGCATCGAGGAGCGCCGGGTGCGCCCGAACGGGCTCCGGTCCGAGGGGAACGAGTGACGGGTCGGCGGCGTCGTGGACGACGAGTCGCCCGCGGAACGAACGGGCGGCCGGTGGCGAGAGCAGGAGCTGGACGAAGCGACGGGAGTCGTGGCGGAGCCCGAGCCCGCTGGCGACGAGGATGGTCTGGCGCTCGTCCGGGATCCCGCACCGTTCGAGCTCCGCGATCATCGCCGCGAGTGCGATCTGGCGCGGGTCGTGCGGCACGCCGGGCAGCGGAAGCGACGGCGGCTCGACGACGATCGTCGCCCGGCCGCCCCGAGTCACGACTGCTTCGAGCGGCTCGCCTGCGAGCGGAAATCTGAGCGAGTCGCGGACGGCAGCCGCTACGTCGACGAAGCGGTCCGGCATGGGGGGCGGTCGCAGGAGGACGTCGTCGTCGCCGGCCGGCACGAGGACGACACGCGACCCCGAGAGGAGCGGTACTCGCTGCACGCGACTATCCAACCAGCGTGCGGCCATCGCGGGGGCGGGCCCGTAGAGTTGCGGTGTGCCGAAGACGCTCACCGGCGAGGAGCTCCAGCTCGACGACAGGCCGGTTCACGACACCGAGCTGTTCCTCGTCGACGGCAACAACCTTGCCTACCGCGGCTTCTTCGCTCTTCCGGAGGAGTTACAGACGACCGACGGGCAGCCGACGAATGCGCTCCTCGGGTTCACGAACATGCTCTTCAAGCTGCTCTCGGACTACAAGCCGCGCGGCGTCGCGGTCGCGTGGGACACGCGGCCCGTCCACCGCACCGAGATCTCGGCGGAGTACAAGTCGGAGCGGCGCCCGATGCCGGATCTCCTCCGCGAGCAGTTCCCGCACTTCCGCCCGATCGTCGAGGCGTTCGGCTATCGGAACCTCGAGTTCGAGGGCTGGGAGGCCGACGACGTCATCGCGACGATCGCGACACAGGCCGACGAGGCGGGAGTCAAGACGTGCGTCGTGTCTACCGACCGCGACGCGTTCCAGCTCGTCACGAGCAACGTCTGCCTGATGATGACGCCGCGCGGTGTGGCCGACGTCCACGTCTACACGCCCGACCGGGTCGAGGCCCGGTACGGCGTGCGACCGGATCAGGTGCCGGACTTCATCGGCCTCAAGGGGGACACGAGCGACAACATTCCGGGCGTCCCCGGTATCGGCGACAAGACGGCCGGGCAGCTGATCGCGCAGTACGGGACGCTGGAGGAGGTCATCGAGCACGCGGGAGACCTCTCCCCGGCCCGCTCGCGGTCGATCCTCGAGCACTCCGAGCAGGCCCGTGAGTCGAAGCTGCTCGCGACCATGCGCCGAGATCTCGAGCTCGACGTCGATCCGTCGGAGCTCGTCTCGCGCCCACCCGACCGGTCGCAGCTCAAGGAGATCTTCCGGCGCTTCGAGTTTCGAGGGCTGCTGAGCCGCGTGGACACCCTCGACGAGGCGCTTCCCGCGGCCGAGCGGCCTGTAGTCGAGGCGCAGACCGTGGCGTGGCGCGAGGGCAAGCTCCCGACGCTTCGCGGCGCGGTCGGCGTCGCGGCGGACGCGGAGCGCGTCGCGGTCGCGACGGGCGACGAGGTCGTGGTCGCCACCGGAGCTAGCAACAGTCTGTTGCAAGGTGCCGGCGCGCGCATCGCCGGGCACGACGTCAAGGCGCTCCGCGTCGAGGCCGCGGACGACACGATGATCGCCGCGTACCTGATCGACCCGGGGCGAGCCGAGTACCTCCTCGCCGACCTCGCCGCCGAGAACGGCTTCGAGCTCGAGCCCGAGCCGGCGGCCGAGGAAGAGACTGCCGCGCTCGTCCGGAACGCGGAGGTCGTCCGTCGCCTCGCCCCGATCCTCCGCGAGCGCGTCCGGGAGCGCGGTCTCGAGGGCCTGTACGACGACGTCGAGCTCCCGCTCACCTCGGTTCTCGCCTCGATGGAGCAGGCGGGCGTCCGCATCGACACGTACCGGATGGGGGAGATCACGGCGCGCCTGCGGGATCGGGTCGAGGAGCTCGAGGCCCGCGCGTACGACCTCGCCGGCGAGGAGTTCGTGGTCGGCTCTCCGCAGCAGCTCGGGCGGATCCTGTTCGAGAAGCTCGAGCTCACTCCAGGGCGGAAGGGCAAGACCGGGTACTCGACGGACGGGAAGGTGCTCCGCGCCATCCGGTCGGAGCACGAGATCGTGCCGGTGATCGAGGAGTGGCGCGAGCTCTCGAAGCTCCTCAACACGTACCTCGAGCCGCTGCCGACGCTCCTCGGCGAGGACGGGCGCCTGCACACCACGATCAACCAGGCCGTCGCGGCGACCGGCCGCCTCTCGACGTCGAACCCGAATCTCCAGTCAATCCCGATCCGAACGGAGCTCGGCCGCGAGATCCGATCCGCGTTCGTCGCCGAGCAGGGGCACCGACTCCTCTCGGCGGACTACTCGCAGATCGAGCTCCGGATCCTCGCCCACGTGTCCGGCGAGCCCCGCCTGCGCGAGGCCTTCCTGCGCGGGGAGGACATCCACACCGCGACCGCGGCGGAGGTCCTCGGCAAGGATCCGGCGACGCTGACGAAGGACGAGCGGAACGTCGCGAAGATGATCAACTTCGGGATCGTCTACGGGATCTCCGCGTTCGGGCTCTCCGAGAACCTCGACATCCCGAAGGAGCAGGCGCAGACGTACATCGACACGTACCTCGCCCGCTTCCCGCGCGTGCAGGCATTCATCGCGAGGACGATCACGCAGGCGGGGGAGGACGGCTACGCGCTGAGCCTGCTCGGCCGGAGGCGGCCGGTGCCCGAGCTCAGGGCGTCCAACAGGCAGACGCGTGGCTTTGGCGAGCGCGTCGCGGTCAACTTCGTCATGCAGGGCTCGAACGCCGACCTGATCAAGGTCGCGATGGTCGCGATCCACCGGCGTCTCCGCGACGAGGGACGGGGAGCCCGCCTGGTGCTCCAGGTACACGACGAGCTCCTCCTCGAGGTGCCCGAGACCGAGGTCTCCGCGGTCCGCGAGCTCGTTCGCGAAGAGATGGTCGGCGCCTACCCGCTCGACCCGCCCCTGGCCGTCGACGTCGGCGTGGGGGAGGACTGGGCCGAGGCGAAGTCATGACGCTTGGAGGCGTACCCGAGGGCTACCGTACGCTCAGCCCTTACCTCGTCGTCGAGGATGCCGAGGGCCTGCTGGCGTTCATCTCGAGCGTCTTCGACACGGAGGTGCGGCGACGCATGACCGGCGAGGCAGGCGGTCTTCACGCCGAGCTCGAGCTCGGGGACTCCGTGCTCATGGTCGGCGAGGGCGGCGGTACGTCGTTTCCCGCGATGCTCCACGTTTACGTGGAGGACGCGGACGCCGTCTACGAGCGGGCGTTGGGGGAGGGCGCGACATCCGCCGCGGCGCCGCACGACACGAGTTTCGGAGACCATCGCGCGGCCTTCGACGACCGCTGGGGCAACCAGTGGTGGGTTGCGACGCGGCGTTCACCCTGAGCACCGACCCAAGCTGAGGGAGGCGTGCCAGCCCGCGCGGAGCGCTTTCGCGCTGCGAGCTGGGTTTTTCCACAACCTGGCTATACTCCGCGGCTCGAATGGCCAACGACACCGCCGAAAAGCCGCAGGTCGAAGAGGGGGTCTGGATCGCAGGCCCCGACGGGGAGCTGGTTCCGGACTACGACGCCGCGTTCCCCGAGATCAACGAGGGTGAGGTCGTCCACGGGACTGTCGTGCGCGTGGACAAGGACGAGGTGCTCGTCGACATCGGCTACAAGTCCGAAGGCGTCATCCCGGTTGCAGAGCTGACGATCCGCAGGTCGGTCAACCCGGCCGACGAGGTCGCGCTCGGCGAGGAGATCGATGCACTCGTGCTCACGAAGGAGGACGCCGAGGGGCGCTTGATCCTCTCCAAGAAGCGCGCCCGCTTCGAGCTCGCGTGGAAGGCGATCGAGTCGGCAGCCGAGACCGGCGAGCCCGTGAACGGCCGTGTGATCGAGGTGGTCAAAGGCGGCCTGATCCTCGACCTCGGCGTACGCGGCTTCCTACCCGCATCTCTCGTCGACATCAGGCGTGTCCAGGACCTGGACGAGTTCCTCTCGAAGGAGCTCCGCTGCAAGGTCATCGAGCTGAACCGGTCGCGGAACAACGTCGTTCTCTCTCGACGCGCGGTGCTCGAGGACGAGCGCAAGGAGATGCGCCAGGCGATCCTCGACCGCCTCAACCCCGGAGACGTGATCGAAGGGCAGATCTCGAACATCGTCGACTTCGGCGCGTTCGTCGACCTCGACGGAATGGACGGGCTCATCCACATCTCCGAGCTCTCCTGGAGCCACGTCAACCATCCCTCCGAGGTGCTCGAGATCGGCCAGACCGTGCAGGTCAAGGTCCTCGACATCGACCGCGAGCGGCAGCGGATCTCGCTCGGGCTCAAGCAGACCCAGAGCGATCCCTGGCAGCAGGTGCTCGACAACTACAACGAGGGTGACGTCGTCGAGGGCCGAGTCGCCAAGGTCGTCACGTTCGGCGCGTTCGTGGAGATCCTCCCGGGCGTCGAGGGCCTCGTTCACATCTCCGAGCTCGCTGCGCACCATGTCGAGAATCCGCGCGAGGTCGTCCAACAGGGTCAGGCCGTGAACGTCCGCGTCCTCGAGATCGACGGCGAGCGGCGGCGCCTCTCGCTCTCGCTCAAGCGAGTCGAGGAGGGCGAGTTGCCGGTCCCGCGTGCCGACGGCGCCGAGTCCGTGCACCTGACACCCGACCTGAAGCTCAGCGAGGAGGCCTTCCCGAGTGGCGGGACGGTTGCAGTCGCTGACGAGATCGTCGAGGAGATCGCTGCCGGCGAGACATCGGCCGACGAAGCAGACGAGCCCGCAGACGTGCCGGAGGACGAGGCGGAGCCTCCTGTAGCCAGCGCGGAGGACGAGGCGGAGCCACCTGTAGCCAGCGCGGAGGTCGAGACCGATACGGAGATCGAGGAATCCGCGGATGACGTGCTCGCCCAGGGTGAGCCCGTCTCGGCCGAGCCGGAGCTCGAACCCGAGCCTGGGCCTGAGGTCGAGGCCGCGGGGTCGGCGCCGTCCGAGGCCGACGAATCGCCCTCGGACGAGACCGAACCCTCGGCGTAGTCTCCCTCTTGAGCCTCCCGATCGCGCTTGCCATCACCGGCGGGATCGGCGCCGGGAAGAGCACGGCGCTCGCATCGTTTCGAAAGCACGGAGCAGCGACGGTCTCCAGTGACGAGATCGTCCACCACCTGCTGCGCACGGACGCCGACGTGAAGCGCGCGCTCGTCGAGCGGCTCGGGGAGGAGGTCCTCGACGAGAACGGCGTGCCCGACCGCGAACGCATCGCCCACAAGGTGTTCAACGACAGGGACGCGCTCGACTGGCTCGAGAAGCTCCTGCACCCGCTCGTCTCGCGTGAGTACCTCGACTGGCGCGAGCAGCTCGCGGCTCTCCCGGTCCCGCCCGCTGTCTGCGCTACCGAAGTGCCGCTCCTCTACGAGGTCGGCGGCGAATCGCGCTTCGACAAGGTCGTCGTGATCACCGCGCCACGGCAGCTCAGGGAGGCGCGTCGAGGCGGGCGCAAGGACGACCGCGAGTCGCGCCTCCTTCCCGACCGCGAGAAGGCGAAGCGCGGCGACTTCACCTACGTCAACACCGGGACGCCGGAGGAGCTCGACGCCTGGGTCGCGGGCGTGATGGCCAGCCTGACGGGTGAAAGCTCCGCCACAGTCTCAACCGAGGACACGTCCGCAAGCGCCCCCGGCCCGCCAAGTATCAATTTGTAACCAGGCCGATCTGGCCCGCCTCACTCCACGGATCTCATGCGCCTCCTGACCCTTGCAGCGATCTCCGTTCTGGCCGTCGCCGGGCTGGCCGCGTGGGTGGTCGAGGCCGAGCCCGACTGGTACCTGCGAGCGCGGTATCCGCTCGAGTACGAGCACATCATCCGGACCCACGCGGCGAACCACGACCTCGACCCCGCGCTGCTGGCGGCGGTCGTCTACGTCGAGAGCCGGTTCGACCCGACTGCCGAGTCGGAGGCGGGCGCGGTCGGCCTCATGCAGCTCCTTCCCGAGACCGCGAAAGGAATCGCGCTCCGGACGGGAGGCGACCGGTTCGTCGTCTCCGACCTGCGGAACCCGGAGATCAACGTCCGCTACGGCTCCTGGTACCTCGACCACCTGCTCGACCGCTACGGAGACCTCCAGACCGCGCTCGCCGCGTACCACGCCGGTCAGGGAAACGTCGACGAGTGGCGGAGCCAGGGAGTCGGCATCGCCTTCCCGGAGACACGCGCGTACGTCGAGGACGTCGAGGAGCTGCGCCGCGTCTACCGGAACGCGTACCCGGACGAGCTATAGGGCTGCACGCTTGCCGTTGTCGCCGCCGACCGCGGCCGCGAGCAGGCGAAGGACGAGCTCGGCCGAGGGCAGCTCGTCGCCGCTCGCACGGCTGAGCGCGAGGCCGTTGAGGACGAGGTTGACGAACTGGCCGATCTCCTTCGCCTCGAGATCGTCACGGAACTCACCTGCTCGCTGCGCTTCCTCGATCTTCGCGCGGTTCATCGGAACGACCGCCTGCTGACGCTCCTCGATCCGGCGACGAAAGTCCTCGTCGGTGCGAACGCGCCGGACCAGCTCGAGGTAGACGCTGAGCCACGCGGGATCGAGGCCGAACACCTCGTCGACGACCGCCGGCAGGCCCTGGTTGACCCAGACATCCGACATCCGGCGCGCGTCCTCGACCGCGAGCTCGATGAACAGGTCCTCCTTCGAGTCGAAGTAGTTGAAGATCCCGCCCCGGGAGAGGCCGGTCGCCTTCTCCAGGCGGGCCACGGTCGCCCCTTCGTACCCGTGCTCGGCAAAGCAGCGTCGGGCCGCGGCGAGGATCTGCTCACGCCGCTCGGCCTTGCGCTCGTCGGAGATCTTCGGCATCGGAGGTTCTCACTTTACAAAACCGTACGGACGTTTTATATTCTTGGCCATGAGTCAGGTGAAGAAGACCGCGGTCGGCGGGCTCGTCAGCGCCGAGGTCTTCTCCGTCCTCGGAACGCGCATGACGTATCTCGCGCTCCCGTGGTTCGTGCTCGTGACGACGGGCTCGCCCGGAAAGATGTCGCTGGTCCTCGCCGCCGAGATCGCACCGATGGCGATCCTCGGCATTCCCAGCGGCATGCTGGTGCAGCGCCTCGGGGCCAGGAACACGATGTTGGTCGCGGACTTCGCCCGCGCGCCGATCCTCGCCGCGATCCCCATCCTGCACGCGGCCGATCTCCTGAGCTTTCCGCTCCTCCTGGGCCTCGTCGCGCTGCTCGGCTGCTTCATGCCGCCGTACTTCGCGGCGCAGCGGACGATTCTGCCGGAGCTCGTCGGTGAGGACGAGCGGCGGATGTCTCAGGCGAACAGCCTGATCGAGGGTGGGACGGCGTTCGCCGCCCTCATCGGCCCCGCGCTCGCCGGCTTGCTGATCCCGTTCATCGGCGCGCCCAACGTGCTGTATGTGGACGCCGCGACATACGTCGTCGCGTTCCTTCTCGTCCTCGTGTTCGTTCCGCGCCGGAAGCCGGTCATCGGCGCGCAGCCGGGAGGCATGCTCGCCGGTGTGCGCTTCCTGTTCGGGGACCGCCTGCTCGCGCCGATCGCCGCGATCGTGGTCGCGTTCGGATTCCTCGGATCGGGAATGTCCGCAGGCCTACCGGTCTATGCGTTCTCGGAGTTCGACGGGAGCTCGCGCATCGCCGGTCTCTTCTACGCGGCGCTCGGGGCCGGTGCGCTGGCCGGCACGGTCGTGGCGGTGATGGCCGTGCGCAGGATCGCGCCGCTCCGACTTGCCGGGCTCGCGGTTCTCGGTTTCATCGTCCCGATCTGGGTACTGCCGTTCCTGCCGCCGTGGCCGATCGTCTCCAGCAGCTTGTTCGTGGCGATGTTCTTCACGCCGCTCATCAACGGGCCGTTCTTCGCTGTCCTCACCTCGCGAACGCCGGATGCGCTCCGGGCGAAGGTCTTGACCGCGGTCATCACCATGAACACGCTCGCCGCTCCGCTCGGGTTCCTCGCAGCCGGCCAGGTGCTCGAGCACTGGGGCGTCGCGCCGCTCTTCGCAGGGGTCGCGGCGGGAATCACGGTCGCAGGGCTCTCGTTCTCCGGGCTCGCGCTTCGGTTCCGGGAGCTCGACCTCGTGCCCTCGCCGCCGCCGGAGCCCGCACCTTCCTGATCCGAGTGGAGGCCGCCGGCGCCGGAGAGGGTCCCGCGCCGGCGGCCATCGTTATGCGCCTTGCTTCAGCCTTCCTTGGTGCGTGGACTACGTCGCGAGATCACGGAACCAGGGACGCGGTCCAGGTCCGCCGACCGCTCGAGCAGTTGTAGTGCGTGCCCTCGAAGTCGAACTCGCTGCTCATCGTGATGGTGCCGGTCACGGTCGTTCCGTCGAAGCGCCCCGTCACTTCTTCCACGAATGTGGCGGGCTGCCCGTCGACCGTTCCCGTCGAGGTGCCACCGAACGAGAACGCACCGTTGGCGTCGATCGGGTACTTGGATGGACCCCAGTTGGCCGTGCCGTAGACGTACCCGCCTTGGGTGCAGTCCTCCCGGATGTAGTTCGAGCGGAAGCCCGAAATCGTCCGATCGGCACCGACCTCGAAGAAGATGAAGTTGCCGTCGAGTAGCCCTTGGTAGGAGCCCGCGGTAACGGGAGCCGGAGGCGGCGGTGGCGGTGGGGGTGGAGGCGGGGGAGGCGGCGGAGGAGGTGGAGGTGGAGGCGGAGCGGTCTTCACGCCGCGCACGACCTCACATCCTTGCCCACCCTGTCCTTCGCGTCGCCCGACGCCGTGTCGCGCCCGGGTCCGCACATGAGCCTGTCCGCCCCGGGGCCACCCACGACCAGGTCGTTGCCCGGCCCGCCCACGAGCGTGTCGTTCCCGGCGAGGCCGTAGAGCTTGTCGTTCCCGCCCCGCCCGTAGAGCCTGTCGGCGCTGCCGGATCCGCGGATCCGGTCGCCCCCGGCTGTGCCGGTGATGTTCGCCGCCCCTACGGTGCCCACACCGATCAGGAGAGCGGCGCACGTGAGAGACGCGATCAGGTACCTGCGTCCTGTCGTCGCGCGCATGTCGAACCTCCCTTCGTGCGCCACCCGGCGGGCGGCGCGATCGCTTCGGGACGGAGCGTGTCCGGGAACCCTCAAGAAACGCTCAAGGCTGCCCCGAGGCTGGGGCTCAGCGCTCGGCGCGCTGGACCGACGTCTCGCTCGCGAGTACGAGCGAGAGGTCGTTGCATGAAGCGGCTACCGCGATCGCGGTCTGCACAGGCGGTTGCGTGGCGTGCGTCCGTCCCAGGCGAACCCGGATGCCGACACGCGTCTGATCGTCGTGCTCAGACAGCCACCCGTGCGAGGGAGCGGGATCGAGTACACGATGCGGCCTGCAGCGCCGGTCTCCGCTCGGGCGGTCACGTACCTGCGTCCGTCGCGGCGCACGAGTGCGGAGATGCTTGCGCGCGACATCGGCTTGCCGGCGACATCGCGTGCGTTCACCGAGACGAGCACCCTGTCCTTCCTGATTCGGTACGTGATCCCCCCGATCCTGAGCCGGGCCGGGGTCACGTTCAGGTTTGCGGCTGACGAGAGCCTCGCGGACCCGTTCGCGACCGTGATGCTCACGGTGACCCGTCCGAGCACGCGCCCCGCGGTGAACGTGGTCGTGCTCCCCGACTTCGCCGCCAGCTTCCCCATGATCGACGGCTGGAGCGACCAGGTCGCAGCTACGGGGAAGACGTTCCCGAACGCGTCCCTCCCTACAGCCGCGAGCTTCTGCGACGTACGCGCTCGCACACTCGCGGACTTCGGTGTCACGGCGAGCGCCGCCAGCGGCCCGGGCGTGACCGTGACCGCCTGCGTGCCGTTCGTCGCTCCGTTGGCGGATGCCGTCAGCGTGTGGCTCCCGGCTCGCGCGTCCAGGTAGTAGAACGGGACGGTCGTCCGGGTGCCTGCAGCGATCGTGAGCGGAAGAGTGCTGGTCCACGGGCCGATCGGGCTCGTCGAGAACGTGCCGGTCGCCGAGCTCGAGCTCATCGTCACCGAGAGCCCGGTCGGGGTCGTCACGGCAAGACCCGAGCTCGTGACGAGCGCCAGGCTCATCGCCGCGGACGGCGTTCCGGCCGGGATCGTCTGCGCCGGCGTCGCGAACGAGAGCACGGGCTGCGTCCAGGTCCTGAACGACTTCCAGGCCTCGTTCAGGCGGGCTCCCTCGAGATCCACAGCGCAGAGCGCGCTCTGCCCGGGCGGCCCGCAGGCTGCGCTTCCGGGATCAGCGGGATCGGGGGTCTCGGCCGAGTCACGGATCGCGGCGGCCAGTCGATCGAGGACGAGGCCGCTCCGCGTGGCGAACTCCCCGGCGGGGATGCTTGCGGCGTTCCTCGGCGCCCAGGCGAACCCCCAGTGGTCCTGCGTCTGACCCGTCGTCGCGCTGAAGTAGCGGAGCGCGTGCACCTGCGAGGACACGTACGCCCCCATCTGCTCGGCGGGCACCATCGTCCAGCCGTAGCCCGACTGTCGCTCCCACGC
This sequence comes from uncultured Actinomycetes bacterium, assembly GCA_963736295.1. Lineage (GTDB taxonomy): Bacteria > Actinomycetota > Thermoleophilia > Gaiellales > Gaiellaceae > GMQP-bins7. The sequence goes on along the minus strand of CAVTOH010000004.1, from coordinate 603,124 downwards.
TGCGTTCGCGAGTGGGCTGAAGCTCGCGCGGAGATACGAGCGCGCCGTCTCGATCGACGGCGGACCGACGCCGGCGAGCACGAGCGGGTGCTGCAGGTAGTCGTTCAGGTAGTCGCGGCGGGTCTGTTCCGCCACGCCGGGAACGGCGTGGCTGCGCACGTCGCCGTACACCTCCTGCGACCAGTCGCTGACGTAGGTGTTCATGTCCTCCCAGAAGGCGGAGTCCGAGAACCAGTTCTGGAGGTTCGTCTGGAGGAGGGAGGTGTCGGTCGTCTGCTGCCCGACGCCGATCACGAAGACGGCTCCGCGGGTCGGCTGTCCGCTGCCGTCGTACAGCCCGCGCAGGAGCTCGCGGATGTTGGCGCGTGCGTTCCCCGTGCCGCGCCGGACCGCGGACGACAGCTCGTTGACCACCCAGGTGTCTCCCTTGGTCACGTCGTAGCCGGCCGCGGCCATGCGCTCGCGCGCGGTGACTCCGGCCGTGTACCAGCTCGAGCCGGTCGTCGCACCCACCTCGTCCAGGTGGCGAAGTGGATCTCGGCCATGGCGTGGAAGTTCGGGCCTAGGGCGCGGATGCGCGAGGCGGCGTTCGGCCGCGGCTTCGTCTTGTCGGCCACGAGTGGAGGAACGGAGATGTAGTACTGGGCGCACGGCGAGGCGGAGGCCGCGAGCTTCGTCGCCAGACGAAGGTAGTCGGTAGCTGCGTAGAAGACTCCGCGGAGCGGCCGGCAATCGGCTGGGACCTGCGCCTTACGTGAGCGCGATGCGACGAGCCGGCGCCAGAGCTCGGCGGTCTTTGCCGGCTCGAGGGAGGCGACGGGGGCGGGCTCGACCGGCTGTCTCGCGGAGCGCGGGCGACCGCAGCGCTCGCGCGGATGCTGCCCGTGCTCGTCAGCGCGAAGGTGAGCACGGCTGCGAGTGCGAGCGATCGTCCGATCCCGATTCTCACTGCAAACCTCCCGATTTCTGTGGCCAGTCAGAGTGCCGGTCGTTGATGTTCGATCTGTAATGGCGGGCGCGCAGCTCCAGAAGGCTCAGCGCTCGACGAACTCGATCGACCGCTCGCTCGTGAGCACGAGCGCGCCGTCGTCGTACCAGCGCCCGGAGAAGCGGTGCCAGCCGGCCTCCAGGCCGAGCCCGAAGGTCGCGATGCTGTGCTTGCTGATAGGCCTCCCCTCGTCCATCGCCACGTCGTCGACGACCGCAACCGGGACCCCGTCGACGTCGAGCTCGAACCGCGTTCGCTCGTCGAGGGCGGGCTTGGGCTGGGAAGCGGCGCCCGTCGGCTCCGGAACGAAGCCGTAACCGATCCAGAAAGGCATGCGGGCCGGGAAGACGGCCGGCGTCGCCGAGCCCGGGAAGATGCCGAGTCGCGCACCGCTATCCGGGTAGGCCGTGATCTCGGGCGAAGGGACGACGACGAACGCGGCCATGGGCTCTCCTTTTCGACGTATCTCGGGTCAGGTGCATGTCGGAGCTGCGGGCGAAATCGCGATCGGGAGCTCTCGTCGACACGAGCCAAAGGATCGGATCAGTTCCTCAAGAAGCGCTCAACGCGAGCCGAAGGCGGGGCGGCTGCCATGCGACCGCCGCCCCGCACGACACCTACTTCAGAATTACCTTCGCGCAGCTGGCCGCCGACGAGTTGCCGGCGCGGTCGAAGACGCGAACGCAGTGCTGGTACCCGCGCGCGCCCCTCGCCGGCGCCTTCCAGGCGAGCACGACGCTCACCGTGCCGGACGCTCGCACGTATCCCTTCCGCAGGTTCGCGATCACGCGGCCGTTCCGCCTCACCTGTCCGACGAGACGAAGCTCACCCGAGTCGTCTCCGACCCGCGAGACGAGCTTCACCGTTCGGCCTGCCTTGCCGGAGCTGGCGACTGCCTTCCCGGTCGGCGCGACCACGTCGGGTGGCGTCGGCAGCCTCAGCTCGCCTGCTCCCGTGGCGTTGTCGACCCCGGCGGGCTCGATGTCCCTGGCATTCCGCATCAGGTACTGCTGGAGCTCACTCGGCCCGTACTCCGGGTACGCGTGCTTCACGAGAGCGGCCGCGCCTGCGACCTCCGGCGACGAAGCCGAAGTCCCGGCAAACGCGGACGGGCACGAGCCGAAGGCTCCGAAGGACATTCCCGAGACGCTGTCGTGTCCTGCGATGTCGGGCTTCACACGCCCGTCGATCGTCGGTCCCTGGGAGCTGAAAGCCTCGAGCTGCCTTGACTGCCAGCACAGCGCCCCCACCGCGAATGCCGCCGGAGAGGACGCCGGAGTCCCGATGCTTCCCGCCGCGACCGAGTACTGGAGGGGCGGGCCCCACGAGTCGAAGTCGATTCTCGGCGACGTCGTCACCCGGTAGCCGCGAATCGCCCAGAACACCGTGAGGTCGGATCCGGACGTCTGCACGGCGCACACCGCCTCGAACGGAGCCTGGGTTCCCGACTGGTCCCCAGCGGATGCCGTGAGCAGAGTGTTCGAGCCGGAGAGGAAGAGGCCGAGGTCGAAGTCGGAGACGCCCGCCGGCCACTCGTCCCACTTGAGGAAGCCGCAGATCTCCGCGCCGTTCGGCCACACGAACGTGTTGCCCTGATCCCCGTCTCCTCCCCACACGTGGGCGTTCCCGGAGGGGTTGTACGAGCCGGACCAGTGCGTCTGTGCCGAGTTCCCGGCCGAGTTGACCCAGAGGATGCCGCTCGCGCGAGCGTCGGCCACGATTGCGCCAACCTCCCCGCCACCGTCGTTCCGGTAGGGGCCTTCCCAGCCCAGGGACTGGTTGACGATGTTCACGCCCTGCCTCTTCGCATAGCCGACGGCGGTCGCGAGGTCGACCTCAGATCCGACGCAGATCAGGTACAGCTGCGCGTCCGGTGCCATCTCGTGGACGATCTCCGCGACGGCTGCGCCGTGCTTCGACGCGGTCGCGAACTCGCCTCCGCAGTAGTCCTGCGTGATCACGTTCGTCGGAAGCTCGCCCGCCGCCTGGAGCCCCGCGAGCCCCTCGAAGCCCCCGTCGATCACGGCCACCTTGGCTCCCTTGCCGGTGAAGCCCTTGGCGTGCCAGGCGGCGGCGAAGCTCGCCTGGACACCCTCGCCCGTCACGGCGTGCTCGATGTGCGAGTACGGCGCCCGGACAGTGTCGACCGAGGCGTGTCGCGAGAGCGCCGAGAGCTTGGTTCGCTGGACAGTCGCCTGCACGAGGTTCCGCCACGTGCGCTCGACGCGACCACCCATGTTCAGCACGGCCGCTCTGACGGCCTCGGGGCGGTTCGACTCGATGACGACCCGCGCGGATCCGCTCTTGGTGGTCTCGAACCCGGTCGATGTCAGGTGGACGTCGTCGGGCGCCCGAACGCTTCCGCCCAGGTGAGGAACCGCAAGGCCCCGCCCGCGGTCGACGACGTTGATTGCCCGCGTCTGTGCGTCCGCCAGAAACAGGCGAGCACTCGCATGGCGGTTCGTTGCTGCCGGCGCGGAGGCGATGAGCGAGAGCGCGATGACCGCGACGCCCACCGTCGTCCCCGCCGAAATGATCCTCCTGAAGCTGGTCACTGCTGCCTCCTCGTCGGTTAGCGAAGGCAGCCTGCGGGCAGGCGCTCAAGGATCGTTCAATCCGGACATGGCTTTCTGCGGTTGCAATCCCGCGCCGGCCATCCAAGCTACGACACGAACCGTCCCGAGGAGTCGATGTGGCCAAGGTGCGCCAGGGGGGCGACCAAGGGCTCGAGCTCCGCTTGCTCGGCCCGCTCGACGTCCTGGCGAATGGAGGCCCCATCGGCCTCGGCGGCGCGAAGCCGCGCGCGTTGCTCGCTGTGCTAGCGCTGGAGCCCGGTCGGGTTGTGTCCGTCGACCGGCTCGTGGAGGCACTGTGGCCGGGGCAGCCGCCGGACACCGCGGCGCACGCCGTCCAGGTGTACGTGTCCCAGCTCCGCAAGGCTCTGGGCGCCGAGAAGCTCGTCACGCGGACGCCGGGCTATGTCCTCGAGCTCGAGCCCGAGCACGTGGACGTCCACCGCTTCACGCGGCTTGCGGACGAGGGGCGAGCTGCCCTCGGCGAAGGCGATGCCGCTGCCGCAGCCGGTGCTCTTCGCGAAGCCCTCGAGCTCTGGCGCGGCCCGGCGCTCGCCGACTTCGCCTACGAGCCGTTCGCGCAGACCGAGATCGCGCGACTCGAGGAGCTGCGAACCGTCGTCCTCGAGGAGCGGATCGACGCCGATCTCGCGCTCGGGCGGCACGCGGAGCTCGTCTCCGAGCTCGACGCGCTCGTCCAGGCGCAGCCGCTCCGCGAGCGGCCGCGCGCCCGGCTCATGCTCGCGCTCTACCGGTCGGGCCGGCAGGCGGACGCGCTCGCCGCATACCGGTCGGCCCGCGAAACGCTGGTCGAGGAGCTGGGGATCGACCCTGGCCCCGAGCTGAAGGAGCTCGAGGCGGCGATCCTGCGTCACGACGAGTCGCTCCTGCTGGAGGAGGTGCCGCTCGCGAAGCCGGCGATGCAGTTCCGGCGGCTCGTCACGATTCTGTTCGTCGACGTCGTCGAGTCGATGGCGCTCGCCGAGGCGCTCGACGTAGAGGCGCTCAGTGGCGTCCTTCTGCGCTACTTCGAGACGGTGTCCGCGGCCCTTACCCGCCACGGCGGAACAGTCGAAAAGTACGCCGGAGACGCTGTGATGGCGGCGTTCGGCGTCCCGGTCTCCCACGAGGATGACGCGGTGCGGGCGGCACGAGCGGCCCTGGACATCCGCGCCGGTATCGCTGCCTTGAACGAGCAGCTCGTTCGCGAGCACGATGTCGGGCTCGAGGTGCGAATCGCCTTCGAGACGGGCGAGGTCGTCGCGACGCCGACCGACGTACGGCAGCGTTTGGTCACGGGCGAGGCGGTCGGCATCGCCGCGAAGCTCGAGCAGTCGGCGGAGGCGGGCGAGATCGTCGTCGGCGAGCTGGCCGGCCGGCTGATCGACCACGTTGCCGAGCTCGAGTCTCTGGGCGACGTCGAGATCAAGGGCAAGCGCGAGCCGGTGCGGGCTTTCCGGCTCGTTGAGCTGTCGCCGGTGACCGCCGCCTTCGAAGCCGAAACGGAGGCCGCACTCGTCGGCCGCAAGCGGGAACTCGCCGCGCTGCGCAAGGCGCTCAAGCGCGCGGTCGACGGCGCTTCCCCGCGGGTCGCCGTCGTCGTCGGCGCGCCCGGAGTCGGCAAGTCACGCCTCGCCGCCGAGCTCACGCGTCGCGCCAAGGGCGTGACGACGCTCTGGGGCCGCTGCCTGTCATACGGCGAGGGCATCACCTACTGGCCGCTCCGCGACGCGGTCGAGCAGGCGCCCGAAGGCACGGAGCGCGACGCGGTCTTTGCGGCACTCGATGCCGAGACCCCACCACCGGCGGCCGAGATCGCCTTGCTGTTCCGCCTGCTCTGTGAGGCGGTGGCCAGCGCTGGCCCGCTCGTCCTCGTCTTCGACGACCTGCACTGGGCGGAGCCGACCTTCCTCGAGGTGATCGAGGGCATCGCCGACCGCGGCGAAGGCCCGATCTTCGTCGTCGGCATTGCGCGCGACGAGCTGCTCGAAGACCGGCCGGAGTTCCTCGAAGATCGCAAGAACGCCGACCGGATCCTGCTCGATGCCCTGTCGGTGGAAGAGACGGAAGCGCTGCTCGACGGTCTCGGCGGCGTGATCCTCGAATCGGACCAGCGGACGCGCATCGTCGAGGCGGCAGAAGGAAACCCGTTCTTCCTCGAGCAGCTCCTCGCGCTCGCGCTGGAAGGCGGCCTCGTCGAGCGAGCGGTGCCCGAGACCGTGCAGGCGCTGCTCGCAGCGCGCCTCGACCGACTCGGGCCTGGAGAGCGAGCGGTGCTCGAGCGCGGAGCGGTCATCGGGAAGAGCTTCCGGCTCGACGACGTCGCCGCCCTACTTGGAGCCCGACGCCGCGCCGACGGCAGAGGTGCACATCCAGGCGCTGGCAGCTCGCGGCTTCGTGCAGCCGGCTGGCCACGGGGAGCTCCGTTTCCGCCATGTGCTCGTCCAGGAGGCGGTATACCGAGCAGCCCCGAAGAGGCTCAGGGCCGAGCTCCACGAGCGCTTCACGGATCGCCTCGAGGAGCGGCGAGGGGAGCTCGGAGGGGATCTCGAGGAGTTCGCCGGATACCACCTCGAGCAGGCGTATCGACTGAGGACCGAGCTCGGCGAGTCCGATCGGCACACCGAGAAGCTCGCCGAGGATGCCGGACAACGGCTCGGCTCTGCGGGCATGCGCGCATCGATGCGCGCCGACGTGCCAGCCCAGATCGGCCTCCTCTTGCGAGCGACGTCCGCGCTCCCTCGAGCCGACGCACTTCGGCGCACGCTCATGTGTGAGCTGGGTATCGCCTTCAGCGCGGGTGGGGAGCACGAGCGTGCCCGCGAAGTCCTCGTGCAGGCAATCGACGACTCGGTTGCCGAAGGAGATCGAGCTACCGAGCTGCGCGCCCGAATGGAGCTCGAGTACGTCCAGCTTCCACGAACGACACGAGCTACTGCAGATGCGCTGCTCGACGTGACGGCGGAAGCGATCCCGGTTCTCGAGGTGGCGGGCGAACCCCGGTTGCTTGGACGTGCCTTGCTCCTGGAGGGGTGGATTCACGGCGGGCGTCGCGGTAATCACAGGGCGCGAGAGGAGGCTGCGGAACGCGCGCTACAGCTCTACAAGCAGTCGCACTGGCCTACTTCCACCTGCTTGGGTGAGATCGCAAATGCGCTGTACTACGGACCCACGCCGATATCGGACGCGATCTCTCGCTGCGAGGCGCTTCTTCGAGATGAAGCTCCGAACGGCTACGGGCGCGCGAACATCGAGGTCTTCCTCGGCGGCCTCGTGTCTCAGAGCGGGACCTTCGACGCCGCGAGGACGCTGATCTCGTCAGGTAGACAGGGATACGAGGAGTTGGGTCACCGCACGTCGGCAGTGACGCACGCCGCTGCTGTGCTCGGAGACGTCGAGCTTCTCGCTGGCGACGCGTCGGCCGCAGAGCAGACCTTCCGCTGGGCTTGTGACGAGCTCGAACGCACGGAGGCGTACAGCCACCTCGCGAGCAGGGCCGGCGACCTCGCGGAGGCCTTATATCGACAGCAGCGGTTGGACGAGGCTGCCGAGTGGGTTGCGATCGGCGAGACTTACTCGGCCGACGACGACGTCGACGCGCGTGTCCTCTGGCTTCCCGTACGCGCCAAGATCACTGCTCAACGCGGCGGCCTCGACGATGCGATTGCGATTGCATCCGAGGCGGTTGATCTCGCAGCGGCGACGGATGCGTTGAACCGGCGCGCGGCAGTGCAAATCGACATGGGCGAGGTGTTTCGAATGGCCGGCCGCATGCACGACGCGGCTGTGGCGTTCGACCGAGCGATCCAGCTCTTCGAACAGAAGGGCAACATCGCGGGTGCAGAACGCGTTCGCTCGCTTCAGGCCACTCCTGAACTCGTCTAGCAAGCACAAGGCCCGCGTGTCGCGGGCCTTGTGCGTTCCGCATTCATTGCGGTCTAGCCGTGGCCGGGACCGCCGCCGTCCGCGTATGCGACGAGCGGAGCCGCGAGTGCGAGCAGACCGACTGCGAGCACGACCAGCGTGCGGTGCAGTGAAGTGACCTGGCGCATCGTTCCCTCCTTTCCGGGTTCCTGGGTGCGCCGGTCACGCTCGTTCCGACCTCTAACCGCGCTCTCACGGGCGGCTAACGAACGGCTAATCGCTGTGTAATTCCGGCGCTTGAATTCCATGCGCCAGATGCTCGTATTCGGAACGGTGTTCTACATCAGATTCGTTCTGTATTTCTGATCGGAAAAAACACTCGATATTTCGAGCGTGCGAGTAGGGGTTCTCCCTGGTCTCGACCCCAGGGTGTGCCCCATGGACTCCGCCGCGCGACCGTGTGACGATGCGCACGTGCCGGCGAACCGACTCGTGCAGATAGCGCTCGCTGCAGCGGGGATCGTCCTCGGCGTCCTCGCGTACAGGGCGCAGGTCGACAACCTTCCCGACCCGCTCACCACCCCGGCCCGCGCCTCGGCGACCGTTCTCGCCGGGTGGGCCTTCCTCGTTGCCGGCCTCGTCGCCTGGGCGCGGCGCCCGGGCAACCGCCTGGGCCCGTTGATGATCGCCACGTCCTTCGCGTTGCTCGCGCGTCAGCTCCGTTACGGGCACGACCCGCTGGCGTTCACGGTGTTCACGCTGTTCGGTGAAGTCGCGTACGTGCTCGTCGGGCACGCCGCGCTCTCGTATCCGGCCGGACGCGTGACGGATCGGCTCGAGAAGCTGTGGCTCTGGGTTGCGTACCCCGTCGCGGTCCTCTTCCCGCTCGCAACCCTCTTCGTCTACGACGGGAGCTTTCGCCTCCAGTACTTCGATCGGTTCCCGCGCGAGAGCCTCCTGCTTCTGTGGGGAAGCGAGGACGTAGCCTGGACGGTCCAGAAGGCGTACGCGGTGACGGCGTACGGAGTCCTGGCCGGGCTCTTCGTCGTGCTGATCCTGCGGAAGCTCGTGCGCGCGACCCCGAGGGCCCGAAAGATCCTGGCTCCGCTCCTCGTCGCCGCCGCCCTCGGTGCGCTTCGGGCTGTGCTCGACAGTCTCCTTGCTTTCTCTTCTCCGCCTGCCGCGTTGCTGTATCAGCTTTTCTGGTGGCAGATCATTGCCCTCACGGCGCTCCCGCTGGCGCTCCTCTGGGGGCTCCTGCGCGCCCGTCTGGCTCGGGTGCAGGTCGGCGAGCTCGTCGTTCACCTCGAGCAGACTCCGGTCGACGGTATCCGGGACGAGCTCGCGGATGCGCTCGACGACCCGACGCTCGAGCTCGGGCTGTGGCTCCCCGAACGGGATGCGTACGTGGATGCGAGCGGCGCGTCGTTCGCCGTGCCCGACGACGGGCCGAGACGTGCTGTGACCTGGATCGAGCACGAGGGCGAGCCGCTCGCCGTGCTCGCCCACGATCCGTCGCTCCGGGACGAGCCGAAGCTCGTGGAGGCCGTGGCGGCGGCGGCGCGGCTCGCCCTCGTCAACGCGCGGCTGCACGCCGAGGTGCGAGCCCAGCTCGAGGCCGTCAAGGAATCGCGGGGCCGGATCGTGACGGCGGCCGACGAGGAGCGGCGGCGGATCGAGCGCGATCTCCACGACGGCGCCCAGCAGCGGCTCGTCGCGCTCGCGCTGGAGCTGCGGAGCGCCCAGAGAACGCTCGGCGACGAGGCCGATCCCGGGGTCGACCGGCTCCTCGAGTCGACCGCGGACGAGCTCCAGGTGGCGGTCGAAGAGCTCCGGGCGCTCGCGCACGGCATCCACCCGGGAACGCTCACGCAGGCGGGCCTTGCCTCGGCGCTCGAGTCCCTCGCTGCGAGGATGCCCGTACCCGTGACGGTCGACGCACTCCAGGGGCGGCTCTCGCCCGAGGTCGAGGCGACGGCCTACTTCGTGGCGAGCGAGGCGCTCGCGAACGTTGCCAAGCATGCGCACGCGACGAAGGCCGCGATCCGCGCGGCACGCGTGGACGGGACGCTCGTGATCGAGGTCTCGGACGACGGCGTGGGCGGCGCCGCCGCGAGCACGGGCTCGGGGCTGCACGGCCTCGCCGACCGGGTCGAGGCGCACGGCGGCCGGCTCTCGATCGAGAGCGTGCCCGGCGCGGGTACGCGCGTGGTGGGGGAGATCCCGTGCGGGTCGTGATCGCCGAGGACTCGGTCCTGCTCCGCGAGGGCCTTGCCCGCGTGCTCTCGGACGGCGACTTCGAGGTGGTCGCGCAGACCGCGAACGCCGACGAGCTGAAGAAGGCCGTGCGGCGCTTCAAGCCTGACGTCGCGGTGGTCGACGTGCGCATGCCGCCGACCCAGACGGACGAGGGCGCGCGGGCTGCGGTCGAGATTCGCGCCGAGCAGCCTGAGGTCGCCGTGCTGCTGCTCTCGCAGGTGATCGAGGCGACGCACGCGCTTGCTCTCATCAGCGAGCGGCCCGAGGGCTTCGGCTACCTGCTCAAGGACCGCGTGCTCGAGATCGACGACTTCCTCGACGCCGTGCGGCGCGTGGGGAAGGGCGGGACGGCGATCGACCCGGAGGTCATCGGCCAGCTTCTCGGCAAGAAGCGCGCGGAGGGCCCGCTGGACGAGCTCACGCCGCGCGAGCGCGAGGTGCTCGAGCTCATGGCCCAGGGCCTCTCGAACCGGGGCATCTGCGAGAAGCTCTTCGTCAGCCCGAAGACGGTCGAGACGCACGTGAGCTCGATCTTCGGAAAGCTCGGCTTGATGCCTGCGCAGGACGAGCACCGCCGTGTGCTGGCGGTGCTCGCGTTCCTGCGCGCCTAGGCCGAAGCTACCCCGACGAGACTGCCGCAACGAGCAGGGCCAGCAGCGCGAGGCTCGGCAGGAGCACGAACACGGTGCGGCCGACCGCATAGCGCCAGGCGCGAGAGCCGTCCTCCCGGCGGGCCTGGACAGCACGCACCAGATGCACGGCGGCGGCTGTAGCGAGTAAGACCAGTGCGAGCCAGAAGCCGACGAGGAGGTTGCCGCCGCCATCCGACGAGAGCAGCACGGCCCAGGCGAGAAGCTGGATGCCGAGCAACCCCACGGACGCGAAGATCCCTCCTCCGCGACGGCCGGCGACCAAGACTACGAACCCGCCGATCGCCGCCAATAGCGTCACCAGCGCAAGCACTCCCGCGTTCCGCTCGACCTTCTCGTGGAGCGTTCCCGAGTACGAGTCGTCGGCTGGCACGCTGAACGTCGCGAGCTCGACCCCTGTGAAGCGGACCTTCTCCCCGTCGCACGAGGAGAGCCAGCCGAATGGCAGCGCGAACGCGAGCGCTGCGCCAGCAAAGGCCGTCGCCGAGAACAGGCGGGACTTGCTCCGACGCTGGCGCTGGCCGTTCATGGCGCTCAGTGAGCGGAAGGCACCTGCTCGACCTCGGTCGGCGCCGGCGCCGCGACGGCACTCGGAACGAGCTCTGGGCGCCAGGTCGGCTCGCAGCGCTCCGCGCGGAAGAGATCGACGGCCGCCAGGTAGCGGGTGATCTCGTCGATCAGGTCTTCCGAGCTGGAGAGTCGCTGCTGCATGGCTCGAGTGTCCGCCGTTCCACTCAAGATCCGCTCAAGCGCCAGGCGCGAGCCTGGCCCAGAGGTTCTCGACGATTCGCGCCGTCCGACGATCCGACTCGAGCAGGCGGTGGAAGAAGAACGCGCCCGCTGCGAACACCTTCGCGCCGGCGCGCGTCTCGTAGTACGTCATCTGCGCCGTGAAACCAGGTCCGAAGACGTCCGGAATCTCGGCAAGCACCTGAGTACCGCGCGGGGAGGAAGGCGCCTTCTCGTCGATCTCGATCCCCCCGAATCCGAACCGCGACCCCGCGCGCAGGCCCGTGCCGTCGAACACCCAGGAGGACGCGGGCGCTGCGCGGACGACCCACGGGGCCCGGAGGCGTGCGTTCGCGCGGTACTGGACGCCGATGAGCGTCGCTTCGGGCCGGTCGACCTTCCGCCAGAGCTCCGTCTTCTCGATCACCTGCCTGTGCCTGACGACACGCCAGAAGAAGTTGTTCGCCGAGAGGAACATGAGGTTGCCGCCGAGATCCCGGTACCGCTCGACGACGTCGTACTCCCGCCTCGTGACGTACTCGTGGTGGCCTGGAAAGACGATCAGTTGGTATGCCCCGTGGAGCGCGCGTGGGGTCGCGGCCTCGAGATCTGACTGGGACAGCACGTCGACCTCTCGCCCCGTCTGCGCCAGCCAGCGTAGGAGCGGCAGGTCGTAGCGGCGGAAGTTGTACGGAACGCCCCTGTTGAGAAACGGCCGGCCGAGGCGAACGGTCTTGTGCTTCCAGTTCGCGTACCAGGAGTCGCCCTTGCCGTCGCCGTCGTCGTCGCGCAGGTTGTAGGCCTGCCAGGTGAGCGTCGGCATCACGAGCGCGACGCGATGCTCGCCGAGATGGCGCGGCCGGACGACGAAAGGCGCGAAGCCACCTCGCCCGTCGGCCGCGGACAGCCGCGCAAAGTAGAGCCCGCTCGGCCAGTTCCCGATCCGAATCCTGACGATCCTGCGTCCTCCGCCGCTCGGGCCGATCGAGCGCTTCGGCGTCATGGCGACGCCTCGCATAGTGCCGTCGCTACGCGTGATGATTCGCTCGGGCCCGGCGCGGAAGAGCTGGACCGTGAGCCCGCGCGCGCGGTTCGAGATCACAAGCGCTGCTGTACTACCCGGCGCGTAGCTCTCGCGCGGAAAGGCGGCTTCCACGGAGGGCTGCAGCTCGGTAGGTGTAGGCGCCCTTCCCTCGAGCTCCTCGCCGGCCGATTCTGGCGGGCGCGGGGTCGCTAGGAGGATCGTCGCGGCCGACAGCGCGGCGAGAGCTGAGAGAAGTTGCGTAGCCATCGACACGCACGATCCGACGTGCCACTCAAGGAGCGCTCAAGTTTGCGACGGTGAATCGAAGCCGCGCCGAGTCGTGGTGGCCGGCGATGTCGACGGCGGTGACGACCAGGTCGTACACGCCGTCGCGCAGCGTGCGCGTATCGAAGGGCCGCGGCGTCAGCTTGAACACGTACCGGCCGTGCTGGAGGTACGAGTAGTGCGACCCGAAGACGGACTGGTTCTGATGCGTGCCGCGCGCGAACGTGGCCCAGAAGCGGTCGTCCTGAGGGACGGTCCGCCTCACGTCGCGGGCGACGCGTTGCGGCACGACGACCCGGCCGGTCCAGTGCTCGATCCGCCAGGTAAGCCGCGCCGGAGAAACCGGCCAGTTGCGGTAGACGTTCGGCGTGCGCAGTCCAGGCGTGTCGATCGGCTCGGCCGTGTCGATCGCCTCTGCGAGCAGCTGAACACGTCCCGCGATCACCTGCAGCATCTCGTCAGGCCCGCGCTCGTCGCCCCGAATCGCGATGTCGAGCACTTCCGGGGTCGTCGTGTCCTCGTAGGGCGTCAGACGTCCGGGCGCGACCGGGTTGACCACTCGGCCGTTCTCGACCTGCGTGAGGTGGACGTGGGCCTCGGAGTGCTTGATGCGGCCGAGCTCGGTCTCGCCTGCGACGACCTTCTGGCCGAGACGGACCCTGGAATCGATGTGCCAGTACTCGAACACGCGGCCGTTCCCGCAGTCGACTCCGACCCACTCGCGCGTCACCTGCGTGACCGTTCCCGAGGCGACCGCATACACGACCGCGTGGTCGGGAGCGGTGATGTCGACGCCCTCGTGAAAGGTGAACTTGCCGCCACCGGTCAGCAGCGTGTCGAGCGTGGGAGGGCCGACGAACTGCGTCCGCGGATCGCCGAACGCCCCGCGGATCTGATGCGGGCGGTCGAACGGCTTCACCGGCCAGTTGAATGCGCCGGTGCAGCCCTGCGGCGAGCCCGCCTGCTGCGCGGCGTGAACCGCGACGACAGGGCCGAGCAGGCAGATGAGCGAGGCGGCGAGGACAGCGAGCGCCCTCTTGCTGAGGTGTGCGCGTGAAGTAGTCATGGCCGGGACGGTCGGAGGACGCCCCAACCGGCCGGTCACGGCCGACTAACGGGCCGCTAACGGTGGCCGCGCGCACTTGAGCGGCCCTTGAGCGCCATCTCGTCTCATGTGACTGCCAACACGCAAAGGAGGACCGCAGATGCCCAGCAGGCCAGAGAACCCCTGGACACCGGGTGCTTTACGTAGCTAGTGTCGCCCGTCACGTTCGACTTCCGGATACTGGGCCCGCTCGAGGTCGAAGGCGTCGACGGCCCCGTCGCACTCGGCGGCCAGCGCCAGAGGATGCTCCTTGCGGTTCTGCTTCTGCACGCGGGCCACGTCGTGCCGACCGACCGGCTTGTCCACGAGCTGTGGGGAGAGCATCCTCCGAATACGGCCGCGAGCTCCCTCCAGAATGCCGTCTCTCAGCTCAGGAAGGTGATCGGCGCCGAGACGCTCCAGACACGCGCGCCCGGCTACGTGCTCGCGGTTGAGAGCGAGCACATCGACGCAGGGCGCTTCGAAGGAGCGATCGTGGCTGCTCGCCGAGCGGCTCCAGAGGAGCGGGCCCGCCTGCTCCGACTCGCATTGGACACATGGCGCGGGCCGCCTCTCGCCGAGTTCACGTTCGACTCCTTCGCGCAGGGCGAGATCCATCGGCTGGATGAGCTACGCCTGGTCGCGGTCGAGCAGCGAATCGAGGCGGAAGTCGACAGCGGGCGTCCGGGAGAGGTCGTCGCGGAGCTCGAGGCGCTCGTCGTCGCACATCCGCTGCGTGAGACGTACTGGAAACTCCTGATGCTCGCTCTCTACCGTTCCGGGCGCCAGGCCGAGGCGCTCGACGCGTACCAGTCCGCGCGAGAGCGGCTCGTGGAGGAGCTCGGCATCGAGCCGAGCGAGGAGCTACGGAGATTGCACGGCTCGATCCTGAGGCAGGAGGCAGGTCTGGGGGGCGGGGGGAACGGCGACGAGGACGTCGACGCCGAGATCCTCAAGGCTCTGCTCGCCGGATCCGTTGTGCCCGTCATCGGTCTCGACGGCACCGGCGAGCTCGCGGAGCATCTGGCCGCGTTTTTCGGAGTCCCGGACGACCGACCCGTCGACCTCGCGCGTATCTCGCAGTACGTCGCGACGATGCAGGGGTCCGGTCCGCTGTACGACGAACTGCATTCGCGATTCGAGGCTGCCGTGGAGCCCGGCCCGCTCCACCGCTTCCTCGCACGCCTCCCTGCACGCCTGCGCGAGCACGGAGCGCCCCACCAGCTGATCGTGACGACGAATTACGACCTCGCCCTCGAACGCGCATTCGAGGACGAAGGGGAGGAGGTCGACATCGTCGCGTACGTCGCTGCCGGGCCGCACCGAGGGCGCTTCTGGCACCGGCCACCCGCCGACGCGCCGCGGCCGATCGACATCCCCAACACCTATGCGACCGAGCTGTCCCTCGAGCGGCGAACGATTCTTCTGAAGCTCCACGGCGCCGTCGACCCGCTCCCGGAGCGCGAGTGGGAGAGCTTCGTGATCACCGAGGACGACTACATCGACTACCTCGGCAGGTCGGAGCTCACCGCGGTCGTTCCCGTCTCGCTGGCCGCCAAGCTGCGGCGGAGCCACTTCCTCTTCCTCGGATACGAGATGGCGGACTGGAACCTCCGCCTCATCCTGAACCGGATCTGGGGCGAGCGTCCGGTCGCATATCGCTCGTGGGCCGTCCAGCGCTCGCCGAGCCCGCTGGCCCACGCCTTCTGGCGGCGGTACGACGTGGAGGCGCTCGACGTCGACCCGCAGGCCTACGTCGAGTTGCTCGAGCGGAGACTCGAGGCGGCATGAGCTCGGCGCCCAGCTCGCCGTACAAGGGGCTGAACGCCTTCGACGACTCCGAGCTCGACGCCCTTCTGTTCTTCGGCCGAGAGCGCGAGCAGGAGATCGTCGTCGCGAATCTGATCGCGTCACGCTTGACCGTTCTCTACGGCCCGAGCGGCGTCGGCAAGTCGTCGTTGCTCAGCGCAGCCGTCGCCCGTCGACTGAGAGAGCTCCCCGAGGAGCCGCTGGTCGTCGTCTTCTCTCGGTGGAGCGAGGACCCCGCCGCGGCGCTCGCGGAGTCCGTTGGGACTGCGCTCGGAAATGGATCTCCGGGCTCTCCGATCGAGGCGCTCGAGTCCGCGCAGTCCGGCCGGGACGTCTATCTCGTCCTCGACCAGGCCGAGGAGTACTTCCTGTACCACGCCGACGATGCAGGCTCCGGGTCGTTCGCCGAGGCGCTTCCGGCCGTGCTCGGGGCTCCGTTCCGCGTGAACGTCCTCGTGTCGCTGCGTGAGGACTCCCTTGCCAAGCTCGATCGCTTCACCGGCCGCATCCCCGGACTGTTCGCGAACACGCTTCGACTCGACCGCCTCGACCGAGCAGCTGCGCGAGCCGCAATCGTCCGTCCGCTCGAGCGCTACGGCGAGCTCGTCGGGGAAACGGTGACGGCAGAGCCCGAGCTCGTCGAGCGGATCCTGGACGAGGTCGGCGCCGGGCAGATCGAGCCTGCGCTCGGCGGTCTGGGCGCGGTCGAGGGCGCCGCCCCGAGCGGTGGTGTCGAGGCGCCCTACCTCCAGCTCGTGCTCCAGCGGCTCTGGGAGGAGGAACGAGCCTCGGGATCCGACGTGCTGCGGGTCGAGACCTTCGAGCGGCTCGGCGGCGCACAGCACATCGTCGAGGAGCACCTGGAGGGTGCGTTGGCCGAGCTGTCGCCCGAGCAGAAGGACGTCGCCGGCCGGCTCTTCGGCCACCTGGTGACCCCATCCGGCACGAAGATCGCTCACGAGGTGACGGACCTGGCGGAGTTCGGCCACGTATCCGTGCCCGAGCTTCGGCCCGTGCTCGACATCCTCGCCGACCGGCGGATCCTCCGTTCGGTCGAGGAAGGCGGCGACGTGCGGTACGAGATCTTCCACGACGTTCTCGCGGAGCCTGTGCTCGCCTGGCGGGCGAGCCACGAAGCCGACCGCGAGCTGGAGCTCCAACAGGATGTGGCCGACCGGCGCCAGCGCCGCCTGCTCGGCGTGATCGCGCGTGGGCGCCGTTCTGTTCGCTGCGATGGGAGCCGTGACGCTGTACGCGCTATCCCAGAGGAGCGAGGTGCGCGAGCAGGCGCTCAGAGCACATGTCCAGGAGCTGCAGGCTCAATCCGACGCCCAGCTCGCGCGCGATCCAGAGCTGAGCATCCTCCTCGCGCTCGAGGCGGTGGGATTGGCTGCGACGGACTCGTCGACAGAAGCTCTGCGGAATGCGCTCATCGAGTCCCGTGCGCAACGGCTCGTGATCGTCGGCGAGGCCCTCCTGGTCGCGAAGGCTCATGGACGGGACGTGCTCGCCGTGACCGCCGACGGCGACGTCGTCACCGCGCCCGGCGGCTCGACCGGAGCGCCGCAGCGGTTTTCGACGGAGGTAAACGCCAGCGATGCGTCGTTCGCCGAGGATGGCACTGCTCTGCTGACGGGACGGGACGGCGAGGCCCGCCTCGTGACCCGCGACGGCTCTGTGCGCGCGATCCCCGGCGTCAACGATGCGAAGGGCGCGGCACTCTCTCCCGACGGCTCGCTCGCAGCCATCATCGACGACGCCGGTGTTCGTCTGGTCGAGGTCGAGTCGGGGCTGGTGCTGGAGAGCTACTCCGCACCGCGCGGCAATGTCTGCGGCGATCTCTCCGGATAACAGGCGCGTATTGACCGGCGGTGAGGACAACAAGGTGCACGTCTGGTCTGGTCAGAGTGGTAGGCGCGTCCATACGCTGACCGACCACACGGGGCGCCCCGTGGCGCTCGCGTTCAGTCCGGACGGGCGCTACGTCGCCAGCGCCGGCACCGACGGCTCCAGCCGTGTGTGGCGCACGGTCGACTGGGGCCTGCAATCCACGCTCGGCGGGCACATGCTCGCGTTGACAGACGTCGATTTCAGCACGGACGGCGAGCACGTCGTGACCTCGAGCGTCGACGGCACGGCCCGCGTGCTGTTGACCGAATCCGGAACTCCGCTCGTCCTCCTGGCCGGGAGCAAGGGCTGGGTCACTTCGGCAGCGTTCACGGGGCCGGCAGGTAGCTCGGTCGTCACGGCAAGCACGGATGGGACTGCGCGAGTCTGGGATGCAACCTTCCAGCCCGAGCTGGAGGAGCTCGCGGCAGTCGGGGCTCCTGTCGCGTTCGTCGAGTTCGCTGACGACGGTCGGCTCCGGGTCGAAGCCGGGGACGGAACGAACGCACGTGCTCGACGCCGACTCCGGTGACGAGATCGAGATCGAGCGTGGCATTCGCTCCCGGCGCCAGGTCGCGGGTCCGAGTGGGGCGACCGCGACGATTCGCGGCAACACGGTCGTGCTGAGGGAGGCTGGCGGCCGAACGACGGTACTCGTGGGCCACCGGGATGACGTGAACTCGGTCGCCTTCTCGCCCGACGGCCGTCATGTCGCCACGGCGAGCCGCGACAAAGACGTGCGGATCTGGGACGTCGAGACCGGCGAGGGCGTCGAACTCCCGTTGCAGCACAACTCCGAAGTGCGCGACGCACGCTTCAGCCCGGACGGGAGATGGATCGTCACCGCCGCGGCGGGCAGAGCCGCGCTCTTCGACGCGCGCGACGGGTCACCGGTCATGCGTCTGCAGGGTCACGAGGGCCAATTCACGTCCGCTGCGTTCGATCCGAGCGGCAGGACGATCGTCACCGGGGGTGTCGACGGCACCGTGCGACGCTACGACTGCGAGATCTGCGGGGGTCTCGGCGACCTCGTCGAGCTTGCGGAGCGGCGGCTGGCGGCCACCGGCCGCGAGCTGACCGCCGAGGAGCGCGAGCGCTACCTCGGCTGACGTCACCGACCCTTCGGGCGGCGGTACTCGTAGGCGCCGATGTCGGGCTTGGGCCCACGGGGGCGCCCCGCGATGTCGAACCGAGGTGCATAGCGCCTGCTCGCCCGGTCGATGAGCCTCTTGGAGGCGGCTGTCGGGCGGCCATTAGCGTCGAGGTGGGCCCGGCCGAGGCGGTTGTAGCCGAGGCAGCGGCTTCCGCGGAGCACGACGTTGGTCACGGCCGTTCGGGCGACGCTGCACACGTGGTGTGGGACTTCGAGAAGGCCGATGACGTTGTTCGCGAGGATCGGACGCTTGTGGCGCTGCAGGCGCCAGTAGACGCCGCTCATGCGGATTGAGCCTGCATAGCCATCGATGCGCCTCGCCCCGGTGAGGATCGTGTTGTTCACGATCCGGACACGTCGGGGAACGCGTCTCATCCTCTTGCTGCCGACGATGATCGCGACCCGCGCCTCGTAGCCAGGCACACGCGGGTCCCTGCCCCTGAACACGTTGTTCACGATCGTCACCCGATCGACGGCGCCGATCAGGTAGAGCTGCGCCGCACCGCGCCTGTACACGCCGAACGTGTTCTCCTCGACGAGGAGTCGCTGCCCGGACCAGAGCGAGACCAGGTCCTGATGTCGACAGCGGTTGCGGCCGATCCGGCAGGGGAGCGCACGCTCAAACCGGTTTCCCCGCAGGGTGAGATCGAACCCGAAGCGGCCGTGGACGAAGTCGCAGCCGCGGCAGTCGTGGAACCAGCTGTCGAGAACCCTGATGTGCCTGGCCCGCTGCTGGAGGTGCAGGCAGTTCGAGAAGAGCTCCGATCGGTCCCCGCACCGGCGGAACTCGCTGCGCCGAATCGTGACGTGGCTCGAGTCGGGAATGTGAACGGTGGCGCGGAAGCGGGTCTTCTCCGCCGTCACGAGGATGTCGTCGAGTTCGATGTGACGCGAGCGGTGTACGCCGAGCCACGCGTCGTCCGAGATTGGGGCGATCGTCAGCCGCCGGATCGTGACGTGCTGCGTCCGCTCGAGCAGCAGGCTCTCGACCCGTACTCCGCGCTCTCCGACGATCCGCAGCGGCCTTGAGGAGCGCGCGGGAACGACAAGCTCGCGGTAGTAGCGACGATGGAGACGGATCGTGCCACCGCGGTCCGCGAGCGCAGAGACAGCGTGCGCGAACTCGGCGCTGCTGCGGACGTGGATCGCTGCGACGTCGGCGTTCGCGCCCACCGGCAGAACGAGGCCGAGCGCAACGAAGACTGCGAACAGACGTGATGCCGAGATCCCCACCCTCCTCTCCGAGGCGGGAATCTATCCGGCCCGCGAGCGTGACGAGCGACGACCCGCGCACAGGCCGATGCCTCGCGCTGGGCTGGCGGATCTACCGGCAGTGGTTGCGCGGCAAGAGGCCGGCGGCGCAGAGCTCGGGCTCGGGCGCGCGGATGGCGAACGCGCTGCGGAGGTCACCGGTGAACCAGACGTGCAGCATCTCGCTTCGTCCCTGGCGGAGCCGCGTGCCTGCCGGGCAGACGCCGTTGGCCGGCGGCTTCAGGCCTCGGCGTACGCCGTCCGAGCAGATGACGTGCGAGTGCCAGCGCATGATCGGGCCGGCCGGCGTCGGGCCGCGCTCGCCGCGTCTCGTGCTCCACATCGCTCCGACGAGGACCAGAGGCCGCCCCGGAGCGTTCGCGTAGATGAGCGCCTTCGGCCGGCGCGGGTTCAGGATCGCACGACGTGGCTCCTGAGAGCGCTCGGCATGGAAGTAGTGGATCCTGCTGTCGCCTGCCTTGCGTGGTCGGGTGCGCGTGTCATAGCCGGCGCGGACGACGGCCTGGAGGTCTCGCCAGCGCCCTTGTTCGGACGCCGAGACGAGTTCCGCGAGGACGAACCTCGCCCGCGCGCGCTGACGTTCGGTTGCGAGTCGCACCGTCGGGTACTGCCGGAGGTGCTGGACGAGCCCGTGGCGCGCGGCGGCCGGGAGCTTCTTCGCCTTCGGCGGGAGCTTGCAGACGAGCGAGCGACCGGCCGGAGGGGCGGCGGGATCGTCAGCGGATGCCGGAGCGATGCCGCAGCTCAACGTCGCGACGACCACGACGGCTACGGCACTACGGGATGTCACACGAGCGATGGTAGTGACAGTGAGCACGGCTTCACCCGCCGCTTGAAAGCCCAAGCTCAACTCTCGGCGGCCGGTAGCCAGGCGGGCTCTCTCTCGCGAGCTGCAGTCCTGGCCACACGGCGAAGCTCCGTCAGGATCAGCGCGGCTGCAATCGCAGCCGCGGCGATAGGTGCCGTTCTTACGGTTCGGCTCGGCCTCATGAGTTGCTCCCTGTCTCGTTGGGAGCAGGTTGGCGAGACCCGCTCAAAGGGCGCTCAAGAAGCCTCCACCGCCGACGGTGACCCTCCGGAACCGCTCGTGGCCTAGTATCGCTGGCAGATGAGCGAGCTCCAGGCCGGATCGTCGGCTGTCGCTCTGCCGGCGCATGTACCGCTGGCGCCCATCGGGCGGAGGGTGCTCCGTATCGCCATCCTGCTCGGGGTCGCAGCGCTCGTCCTGTGGGCTCTTCACACGTTCGGTGTCGCCGACGTCGAGCGGTGGCTCGACAAGCTGTGGCACGCGTTCGCCGATGTGCACCCGGCGTACATCGTCGCCGGCGTCTGCCTGCAGACGGGCGAGACGATGCTAGCCGGGCTCGCCTGGTACTGGATCCTGCGCGCGGCGTATCCGGACGCGCGTGTCGCGTTGATGCCCGTGCTCACGTGCTACGCGGTCGGGGTCGCGGGGAACGACCTCCTCCCGGCGCACCTCGGGACACTCCTCATGCTGGTGATGCTTCTCGCCGTCGTCCCCGGCTCGACGTTCGCGGGGCTCGTCGGCGGCCAGGTCGCCCACAAGCTGCCCTTCACTCTGGCGGGCCTCATCGTGTACGCCTACCTCTTCGTCACGGTTTCCGGCTCGTTCTCGACGGAGCTCGGCCTCATCGAGCGCCACCGGGCCGTGAGCGTCGGCATCGTGGTGGCGCTCGTGATCGTGGTCATCGTCCTGTGCCGGGTGTTCTGGAGCAAGCTCCGCGGGGCGTGGGCGCGCGCGAAGCGCGGCGCCGCGATCCTCGGCGACGTCCGGGCATATGCGCTGAAGGTAGTGCTCCCCTGCCTCGCCTCGTGGCTCTGCAAGATGGGCGTCGTCGCGGTGTTCTTGGCGGCCTACGGCATCCCCGTGACGCTCCACACGATCACGACCGTGGCCGGAGGGAGCTCGCTCGCCCACGTCGCGTCCGTGACTCCCGGGGGCGCCGGCGTCAACCAGGCCGTCAACTCCGCGACTCTGACGCTGGAAGGCGTCGACACCGAGACGGCGATCGCCTACTCCGCGGGACAGCAGCTCGTGACGACGGCGTGGAACGTGCTCGTCGCGATCGGCCTCGTTGCGTTCGTATTCGGGTGGCGTGGGGGGATTCAGCTGCTCACGTCGTCCTACGACGACGCCCGGGCGCGGGCGCGGGGCATGCGCACGCACGGCGGCCTCGCTCCGTAGACCGGCTACGCGCCCGGCCGCTCACCGCCCGCGAGCCGCGTGGCGATGAACGGGAAGAGAAGGACCGAGAGCATCCCTGCAGCGATCACCGAGGCCCCGACCGCGGTGGACATGGCGCCCTGTTCGACGCCGATGCCGACGATCGCCACGATCAGCGGCAGGCCGGTCGCACCGAACAGGGCGAGGCTCGCGATCTCGGCTCGGCGCAAGTCTCGGGCCCAGAGCAGCGCCGGGACGCCGCGGATGACGAACAGCAGGCACATGAAGAGGATCGCGAGGCCGATGCCCTTCGCGCTCAGGAGGCTGTCGAGGTCGAAGGTCATGCCGGTGACCACGAAGTAGATCGGGATGAAGCCGCCGTACCCGAGGCCTTCGAGGCGCGTGCGTACGACCTCGCCCTCGGGGGAGTCGAGGACGAGCCCGATGACGAGGCCTGCGGCGAACGCTCCGAGTACGAAGTCGAAGCCCGCGTCGACCGAGATGAGCACGAACGCCGCGACGAGGAAGAGCGAGGCGCGGACACCGACCTGGCCCGTCGTGTACAGGGTCTCCCGCAGGACGCGTACGACGACGGGCGGCCGCGCCCGCAGCGCGATCGCCACGGCGAGCACGACGAGCGCGCCGAACGCGACGAGCAGGGCGACCTCGGCGACTGCGCCGTATGTACTGGTCAGGAACACCGAGATGACGATGATCGGCCAGAACTCGCCGGCGACGCCGGTGCCGAGCACGGCCGCTCCCAACGGAGTCCTCAGCACGCCCGCGTCGGCGAGGATCGGCACGAGCGTCCCGAGCGATGTCGTCGCGAGCGCGACAGCGAGCAGCCACCATTTCGCGTCCAGACCGGCTTCCTGGAGGCCGAAGCACAGGCCGAGCGCGATGAGCAGCGAGAGCGCCCAGCCAACGCTCCCGCGCCGGAGGACGTCGACCGGTACGCGCTGCTCGATCACCTCGAGGCCGGCGAAGAAGAACAGCAGCGCGAGCCCGAAGTCCGCGAGCAGCTGAGCGTACGAGTCCACCTGCGCCCAGTCGAGCACCTCCGGCCCGATCAGGATCCCGAGCACGATCTCGAGGATCACAGTCGGCAGGAGGACGCGGCTGTGCAATCGCGACAGGAGCGCGCCGAGCGTCGAGGCGAGCAGGATGAGGACGAGCGAGCCGAGGTCGGGGCTCGGCACGTCAGCGGCGAGGAGCGTGGGAGCGGTCAGGACTCGAGCGCGTGGATCACGTCACCCGCGTGCTGACCCGGAAGCCGCGAGCCTTCCAGTTCGACGCGAGAGCCGGTGTCCGAATGGATGAGCTCGAGGACGCGCACGTTGATCCGCTGGTGCACCTTCATGTCGAGGCCCGCGCGCTCGACCCTGAAGACGAGGCGCCCCGCCTCGTGATGCCCACGATGCTTCTCGAAGCCGTAGATCGTGCGATCGGACACGCCGACGAACATCGACTCCGGAAGCCCGGAAGCAGCATCGTGGATGTGCTGCGCCGCGAGCCCGCCGCCGACGGTTCCGACCCCTCCGAGACCGACGTCGTTACCGATGTCGCCGCCGATCAAGCCGCCCGCGAACATCGACCCGCTGTGGCCGCGCGGCTCGAAGAGGCCGGCGGCACGGATCTCGTCGTCCGCTCCGAGCTTGGTGACGGCAGTTTGGACGGAATGCACCATCTCCGTCTCTTTCATCGCCTGCTCCTTTCGGTCTGGGCTCGAGTATGGCAAGCACCGGCGTTGGGTGGGACATAGTTCGCTATGGCCCCGAGACGGCTACCGGTGCTACTCATTGCCGTGGCGGCGGTGCTTTCATCCGGCGACGCGCGCGCGGCGACACCGCAGGAGCAGCGGCTTGCCGAGCGCTACGCGCCAGTGGTCGCGCTCAAGAAGCAGCGTGAGATCTGCCGGTCCGGCGAGGGGTTCCGGCCTGTTCTCGTCGATGTCGTTCTCGGGCGCCGCGACGTGTCGTTGTTCCGGGGAGTGGGTCGCAGCTACGAGCGCGTGCTCCGCGCTCCCGAGGCTGGGGATCTCGCCGGGCGGCGCGGCTCCGACCACTACGTGGACCTACCGGGCGACCCGGTCACGGAGAGGTGCCGCTACCAGCGCTGGTTCGCGCGGATCGGCGCGAATGCGCCAACGGCGGTGTACGCGCACGTCGCGACCGAGGAAGGGCACGCGGGCCGCCTCGCGCTCCAGTACTGGCTGTACTACGTCTACAACGACTTCGACGACAAGCACGAGTCGGACTGGGAGATGATCCAGCTCCATTTCGACGCGGCCTCGGTCGCCGATGCGCTCCGCAGCGATCCGGTCGAAGTCCTCTACTCGCAACATCGTGGCGCCGGCTCCAGCGAGTGGGACGGGGGCGAGCTCGAGCGCGTGGGCACGCACCCGGTCACGTATCCCGGCGCAGGTTCCCACGCCAACTACTTCCGCTCCTCCATCTGGCTGGGCCGCAACACGAGCGAGGACGTGGGCTGCGACGACGCGACGGGACCGTCGACACGGCTCAGGCCGCGCGTCGTCGTGCTGCCGACCCGCGTCGACCGGCGCGCATCCGAGCTCGCGTGGCTCGCATACAAGGGGCATTGGGGTCAACGCGAGGCGAGCGTCAACGACGGGCCGCTGGGCCCCAACGCCAATGAGCAGTGGACGAAGCCGTTCTCGTGGGCGGAGACGGTGGGGCGGAACCCGGCCTTCGCGGTCGGCGACTCCGAAGCAGTCGGGCTGGACGCGAGCGAGGTGTTCTGCTCCGGCATTACGGGGACGAGCGACCTGCTCGACGCGTTCTACGCGTCGCGTGGGCTCGTACTCGCAGCGGTGGGGCTCGTTCTCGTACTCCTCGGGGCAGCGGCGCTGGCCACTCGCTGGCGGCCTGCCCCGCTCCGTCCGCTCGAGCAGCAACGGTCGTCCGGGCAGATCGTCCGCGTGTCGCTGAGGCTCTTCCGCCTGGACTGGGGGACGCTCCTCCTCGTCAGCGTGCTCATCCTGCCGTTCGCCCTCGCAGCGGTTGTCGCCGCGCACGCACTGCTGGGTCTTGGCGCGGTCGACGGGCTCGTCGATGCGATCGGTCGGGACGCGCATCTCACCGTGCACGTCAACGTCCTGCTGACCGTTGCGATCCAGGTCGCCGCGCTCGCCGTGGCAGTCGCGGCCACGACTCTCGTCGTCTACTCGCTCAGGCTCGGCGAGCGGCGCCTCGACACGCGAGAGTCGTACGGCCTTGTCGCGCACCGTGCAGCGCCCCTCGCGGGCGTGCTCCTGCGCGTTGCCGGCATCCCGCTCCTACTCACGCTCACGGTCGTCGGTATCCCGCTCGCGATCTGGTACCTGGGCCGGACGGCGGTCGCCATCCCCGCGTGCGTCATCGAGCGGCTCGGTGCGGCAGGCTCGATCAGGCGAAGCGGCGACCTCATCCCCGGCAACCTCGGGCGCGTGACCCTCTTGACTGCCGTCGTCGTGACCGTCGCTCTCCTGACCGGGCCACTGCTGGGTGCTGTGCTCCTCCTCGGGCTCGACCTCCCTCCGCTCCTCGCCAACGGTCTCGGCGCGCTCGTCACGGCAGCTCTCATGCCGGTTGTCGGGATCGTGCTCACGCTGCTCTTCCTCGATCTCCGGGCACGACGCGAGACCACCGCCGCAACGTAGGAGTACGATCGATCGACCATGCGTGTCGTCGGTCGCGTGCTCAAGTGGGCAGGGATCGTGCTCCTGGTACTCCTCGCGGTCGTCCTCGCGATCGCGCTCTGGCCGGCGTCGACCTCGGGTCTCGCGTCGAGTCCGAGCCCGGTCACTTCGTACGCGCGCGCACTGGCCGGGCTCGAAGCCATCCGCGCGGAGGAACGAGACACGGTGATCCCCGACTGTCTGAGCCGCGCGTACACGCACGGCGCGAAGACCGAGAACGCGGTGGTTCTCGTCCACGGCCTCACGAACTGCCCCAAGCAGTGGGAGCTGTTCGGTCGCCAGATCCACGCACGAGGGTGGAACGTGCTCGTCCTGCGCCTGCCGGACCACGGGATCGGGGATCCTGCGACCGGGAAGATCGGCTCGGTCTCGGCTCTGAAGGACCTCAGCGCGAAGGAGCTCGCGCGGTACGGCGATCGCGCCGTCGATCTCGGTCGCGGCCTCGGCGACAGCACGCACGTCATGGGCCTCTCCCTCGGCGGCACGATCGCGGCCTGGATGGCGCAGGAGCGACGTGACGTCGACAGAGCGGTCGTCATCGCACCGGGGATCGGCCTGCCGTCGGGCCCGTACGCGCTGACGTGGGGTGTCACGAACTTCTTCGACCACATCCCGGATCTCTCGATCGGCCACAGCGGCAAGCTCTCGCACGAGTACCAGGGCTGGTCCACCGGAGGGATCGCGGACACGTTCGTGCTCGGGAAGTACGTCCGCCAGCGGGGTTCCGACCAGGAGCCGGCGGCGCGGTCGATCACGATGCTGCTCAACCCGAACGACGACACGATCTCGAATCCTCGGGCCGAGGAACTTGCACGGGCCTGGCGCGATCAGGGTCACCGGGTGCGTCTCGTGTGGCTCCCGAAGAAGCCCCTGCTCGAGCACGACATCGTCGACCCCGGCCAGTCCTGGGCGCGTCCCGGGTTCGTCTACCCGCGGCTCCTGCGGCTCCTCTCAGCGCAGTCTTCGTAGCGAACCGGTGCGGCTACGCTTGGCCGCATGCAGCGGGCGTTCAAGACGACGGACCAGTACTCGCCTACGGGCGACCAGCCGCGTGCGATAGAGGAGATCTCGGCCTCCATCGCGGACGGCAACCGCTTCCAGACGCTCCTTGGCGCGACCGGCACGGGCAAGACGGCGACGATGGCCTGGACGATCGAGAGGCTCCAGCGCCCGGCGCTCGTCATCGCTCACAACAAGACGCTCGCCGCCCAGCTCTGCAACGAGTTCCGCGAGTTCTTCCCGGACAACGCGGTCGAGTACTTCGTCTCGTACTACGACTACTACCAGCCCGAGGCGTACATCCCGCAAGCGGATCTCTACATCGAGAAGGACTCGTCTCGGAACGACGACATCTCTCGGTTGCGGCTCTCGGCGACCGCATCGCTGCTCACCCGCCGCGACGTCGTGGTCGTCGCGTCGGTGTCGTGCATCTACGGCCTCGGGTCGCCGGAGGAGTGGCGCGAACGACTGCTCATGCTGGAAGTGGGGGAGGAGCAGGACCGCGATGAGGTTCTGCGCAAGCTCATAGACAGCCAGTACGTGCGCAACGACACCGTGCTCGGGCGCGGGCGCTTCCGCGTGAAGGGCGACGTCGTCGAGGTGCAGCCGGCGAACGGGGAGACGGCATACCGCGTGTCGTTCTTCGGCGACGAGGTCGAGCAGATCACGCACTTCGACCCGCTCACCGGCGAGGTCTACTCCCGCCTCGAGAACCTCGCGATCTGGCCCGCGACCGAGTACATCACGTCGCGACCAACCGTCGAGCGCGCCGTGGAGGACATCCGCCACGAGCTCGAGCAGCAGGTCGCGCAGTTCGAGACGGACGAGCGGATGCTCGAGGCCCACCGCATTCGCCAGCGCACCGAATACGACATGGAGATGCTCCGGGAGCTCGGGTTCTGTAACGGCATCGAGAACTACTCGCGCGTCCTCGAGGGACGGCCCGCCGGCTCGCATCCGTTCACGCTCATCGACTACTTCCCGGACGACTTCGTCGTCTTCGTGGACGAGTCACACCAGACCGTTCCCCAGCTCGGCGGGATGTACGAGGGCGACCGCTCGCGCAAGCAGACGCTCATCGACTACGGGTTCCGGCTTCCGTCCGCGCTCGACAACCGGCCGCTGCGCTTCGACGAGTTCCTCGGGAAGGTGCCGCAGCTCGTGTTCCTGTCGGCGACCCCGGGGCCGTTCGAGCTCTCCCGCTCGCAGGTGGTCTCCGAGCAGCTCATCCGGCCCACCGGCGTCGTGGATCCGGAGGTCGAGCTGCGCGCAACCCGCAACCAGATCGACGATCTCATGAACGAGATCCGCCGCCGCGAGGAGGTCGGGGAGCGCGTTCTCGTCACGACGCTGACGAAGAAGATGGCCGAGGACCTGACCGACTACCTCCTCGAGGCGGGGATCCGCGCCCGCTACCTCCACTCCGAGATCGACACGCTCGAGCGGATCCAGATCATCCGCGAGCTGCGGCTCGGCGACTACGACGTGCTCGTCGGTGTCAACCTCCTGCGCGAGGGCCTCGATCTGCCCGAGGTCTCGCTCGTCGCCGTGCTCGACGCGGACAAGGAGGGCTTCCTCCGCGGCAAGACCTCCCTGATCCAGACCATCGGGCGTGCTGCGCGCCACGTCAACGGCAGGGTGCTCCTGTACGGGGACAAGGTCACGGAAGCGATCCAGGAGGCGATGGCGGAGACGAATCGTCGCCGCGAGGTGCAGGTCGCATACAACCTCGAGCACGGGATTACGCCGGAGTCGATCGTCAAGGGCGTCTCCGACATCACCGAGCTGCTCTCGCTGGAATCGCCGAACCTCCCCTCGCGCCGTCGGCGCGGGAAGGTCGAGGTCGAGGGGATGTCTCCCGAGGAGCTCGAGAAGCTCGTCATCACCCTGGAAGAGGAGATGTACCTCGCCGCCGAGGAGCTCCGCTTCGAGTACGCGGCCAAGCTGCGGGACGAGATCAAGGAGCTCAGGCGCGAGCTCCAGGCCGTCACGACGGTCTAGGTTCGGCCTCCAGGCGGTCGACGACGTACGCAGCGTCCTCTCCTACGCCGAGGAACAGCGAGGACTTGCGCTTGTGGAGCCAGTGCAGGCCGACGAAGTAGAGGCCGGGGATCGGGGAGACCCCGCGATCCTGGACCGGCCAGCCCTGCTCGTCCGTCTCCACGCCGTCGATCCAGGAGTGGTCGGGGCGAAAGCCGTTCGCCCAGAGGACCGTCGCGATCCCGGCTTCGTCAAGGTCGAGCTCGGCCATGACCGGCACGGGCTTCGGATCCTCGTCGAGCTCCGGCTTCGGCACATCCAGATCCGAAGCGCGAACGTACTCGTCGACGCGTTCCTTGAAGCCCGCGAGGAACGCGTCGCCCGACGCCAGGCTCTCTTCGAGACCGCTCCCAAGGCGTACCACACCGTCCTCGATGCCCTCGACACGGCCCAGCAGCGTGGCTCCGCGCCGTGCGAGCCAGCGCGGGTTGCAGTCGTGGCCTCCGTCGTTTCCGGACACCGGCGGGTTGCAGGTCAGGCGGGCGGCGGGTGACGGGAGGCTCTCGACCGTCTCGTCCGACATCCCGGTCTCGATCAGCCAGTGGACGAGCTCGCGGCCCCGGTAGCGCCGCGGCAGCCACGGGCAGCGACCGACAGACATGAACACCGTGCGCCCGGCCGAGATCAGCTCGTCGGCGATCTGGCATCCCGACTGGCCGCTGCCGACGATCAGCACGCTGCCCGGAGGAAGCTGATCGGAGCGTCGGTACTCGGTCGTATGTAGCTGAAAGACACTCTTCGGCACGCTCGGGGCCAGCGCCGTCGTGGTCGGGCGCTGGTAGGCGCCTGCGGCGACGACCACGTTGTCGACATCGAAGTCGCCGCCGGATGACTCGACCACGAAGCGGCCGTCGCTGCGCCGCACTCGCGTCACCTCCACCCCGGTGCGGATGGGCGCCGGAATCGCCCTCGCGTAGTCCTCCAGGTACGCGATCACCTCGGCAAGCGGCGCGAACGCGTCCGGATCGGGCCCGGAGTAGTGGAAGCCCGGGAGCTGCTGCGCCCAGTTCGGCGTGTTCAGCACGAAGTCGTCCCAGCGCTGCGAGCGCCACGTCTCGCCGACGAGACCACGCTCGAGGACGACGTGCTCGTGTCCGCGCTGGGTCAGGTGGTAGCTCGCGGCGAGACCGGCCTGGCCGGCGCCGATGACAGCGGTCCGGACTCGCTCCCCCACTGTCTACATCATGCGCACTCGCGGCACACGGCTGTCGCCCACACCTGAACCGACTTCGCCCGCCTGTAGTAGCGGTGGAGGCCCGTCTCGAGCGCGAAGCCGACGGCGCCGTGCACCTGGTGCGCGGAGGCGGTGACGTCACGACAGGCAGATCCCGCCCAGAGGAGAGCGGCGGCGCTCGAGCCTGGAGCCGTCGACGCCGGCCGACTGCCAGGCGGTGAGCTCGAGCCCGTCGACGGCCAGGGCCGCGTCTGCGAGCTGCGCCTGCACAGTCGGCATGGCTGCGAGCGGGCGTCCGAATTGCTCGCGTGCGCGGGCGTGCTCGACAGAGGCCTCGAGTGCGGCCGCCGCGAGGCCCGCGAGGTAGGCGAGCGTGGCGGCTGTCCAGGCGCTCCACCGGGCATCCGCCTCCGATGCGTCGAGCTCTGCGAGGTCGCCGACCGTCGCGGCCACTGTTCCCGAGCCGTCGAGCGTCTGCTCCCGGCTCCTTGCTCCCGTCGGCCGTGCAAGGGCAAGCCGCCAACCAGGGAGCGGCACGGCACAGGTCTCGGATGCGGCCCCGTGACGGATGCGTCCGGCGATCGCGAGCGGCGCGCCGAGCGTCGCCTCGTCGACGAGGCATACGGGCGCGACTGCACGGCCGAGCACCAGCGCACCGGCGACCACCGCTCCGAGATCCTCGACCGCCCATAGCTCGCGCCAGCCCGCGGTCTCGAGGCGGTCTGCGATCGCGTCGTCTCGATCGTCGAGCCAGGCTCCGAGGTCCGGTTCGCGCGCCGGCTCCCACTCGCCGATCGCCGTGCGCACGGAGTCCGCGAACAGGCGAAGCTCGGGCAAGACGTCGAATCTCACGCGAGCTCCGCAAGAACGTCGTCGGTGTCGGCTCCGAGGGCCGGTGCGGGAGCGGGTGGCGCGTCGCCGACCAACGAGCTCAGCATGCGAACGCGCCCGAGGCCCGGCTGCTCGACCTCGGCGACCAGGCCTGCTGCGCGCACCTGTGCGTCGGCCAGCACGGACTCCCTGACGAGCACGGGGCTGCTCGGAACACCAGCGGCCGCCAGCCGGTCGAGCCACCCGGTGGTCGATCCGCGCTCGAACCTCGCCTCGACCTCCGCTGTCAGCCACTGCTTGGCGGTCAGTGCTCCCAGCTCGGCCGGGACGATGTCCGGCGCGTCGATGGTCGCATCGTCCAGCTCGAAGAGCGCGAGGAATGCCTCGCGCTGAGGAAGATTGAGACAGGCGACCGCGACGAAGCCGTCGCTCGTCGCGTAGCAGCGGTAGTACGGATTCATCGCCAGGTCGCCGGCGATCTCCTCGGCTCGAGCCGTGAGGTCTGCGCCGGTCGCGACCCTCGCTCTGTCCAGGCCCGCGTCCTCGAGCCAGACGAGGTCTTGCACCTGCACGGCGAGCGCGGCTGCCAGGAGAGACACGTCGGCGAGAGTGCCGATGCCCGTGTCTCGCGCGGCCACGAGCGACGCGAGAACGGTCGAGGCGAGCAGGTAGCCAGCGGTCAGGTCGGCCATCGGAATGCCCCCTGCGCGCACCGGCACCGTGTCGCCGGCTGCGGCGTGTGCCGTGAGCAGCCCGGAACGAGCCTGGGCGACGAGGTCGTATGCCGGCGCTCCTGCGAGCGGGCCTGTTGTCCCGAACGAGGAGACGACGCCTACCACGAGCGCGGGATGGGCTTCGTGGACGGTCTCCCAGTCGAGTCCGAAGGAGGCCGCTCGCGCCGGCGGATAGTTGTGCAGCACGACGTCCGCAGTTCCGAGCAAGGCGGCGCTGCGGTCGCGCCCCTCCTCGGTCTTCAGATCGATGACGACCGAGCGCTTGCCGCGATTCAGGGGCATGAAGAAGCGGCCGAGCCCGGGAGCGACAGGCATCACGTAGCGATATCCGTCGCCCGCGGGAGGCTCGATCTTGATCACGTCGGCTCCGAGGTCGCGAAGGACCACTCCGCAGAGCGGCCCGGCGACGTACTGGGCGTACTCGAGGACGCGCACTCCTTCGAGCGGGCCTGTCACAGCCCGAGCCCCCGTCGCGCGATGACCAGTTGCTGCACCTCGGCGGTGCCGCCGGAGATCGTCGAGCCGACCGCCGCGCGGTAGAGGGCGCCGACACGCCCTTCGACGGGCGAGGCGGCCTCGCCGTCGACCAGGCCTTCGAGGCCGAGCAGGTCGACGGCGACGTCTGCGACTCGTTGCGCAACCCGTGCCCCGGCGAGCTTCGCCATCGCCGAGGCCGCGGCGGCGGGCTCCCCCCGGTCGACGAGCCAGGCCGCGCGGAACGAGAGGAGGCGCGCCGCTTCGAGCTCACCTCGGAGCTGTGCAAGCTGCTCGCTCGCTGGTACGCGCTCGTCGAGGCGGTCCAGAATCCACAGCAGGCCGCCGAGCTTCTCGGACGTGATCCGCTCGAAGTCGAGCGTGTGCATCAGCACGACCCAGCCGCCGTGGAGCTCGCCGACGAGGTTCCCCTGCGGTATCTCGACTCCGTCGAGGAACACCTCGCAGAGCGAGCCGCCGCCGAGCGTCGGGAACCGCCGCACGGTGATGCCGGGTGTCGCGAGGTCGGCGACGAGCACCGAGATGCCGTCGTGCTTCGGACGCTCGGGGTCCGTTCGGACCGCGAGGTAGATCCAGTCCGCGAGGTGTGCGCTCGACGTCCAGATCTTGTGGCCGTCGACGACGTATCGGTCTCCGTCCAGGCGTGCGCTCGTCCGAAGCGAGGCGAGGTCGCTTCCCGCGCTGGGCTCCGAGAAGCCCTGGCAGAACACGAGCTCGCCCGTAGCAATCGCGGGGAGCAGGCGCTCCTTCAGCTCCGGCGTCGCGAACCGCTCGAGCGCGGCGCCGATCGTCTTGGCCGACAGGAGGTACAGCGAGAGCGGAAGCCAGTGGTAGCCGAACACCTCTTCCGCGAGGGCCGCTTCGAGGTGGCCGAGCCCGCGGCCGCCGAGCTCGGTAGGCCACGGCACGCCGATCCAGCCGTCGCGGCCCAGCTCTCTCGTGACCTCGCGCGAGTCGCCGTCCGAGAGCAGGCCCTGCCTGCGCCACTCGGGGTCGGCCTCCAGGATCGGGCGCAACCGCTCGCTGAACAGGCGGGCCTCCTCGCGAAGAGCCACCTGCTCAGGGGTGAGGCGCAGATCCACCGAGCGACGATCCTAGGCCAACGCGCCTTAACGTTCGGTGTCAGACACCGGTCCTCTCCGAGGCCACGACACCCAGTCGTGGTGCGCTTCTTAACACTCGGTGTCAGACACCGAGTGTTAAGGCCGGCCCCTAGGATCCGTTTCGATGGAGCAGACCCGTGCCTGGATCCCGCTCGCCGACGGCAACCGGCTCGCCGCGCGGCTCTGGCTGCCGGACGAGCGGCCGGCCGCGGTGATCCTCGAGGCGCTTCCGTACCGGATGGACGACCTGACCTCGTCGTACTCGTCCGAGTACGAGCGCCTCTGTCGCGAAGGTGGCTTCGCGGTTGCCCGCGTGGACCTTCGTGGCACTGGCTCGTCCGAGGGGATCGCGGCCGACGAGTACCCGCCGCAGGAGCAAGCCGACCTCGCCGAGGCCATCGCCTGGCTCGCGGCGCAGGAGTGGTGCAGCGGACGGGTCGGGATGTACGGGACGTCGTACTCGGGCTTCAACTCGATCCAGATGGCGATCGAGCGGCCTCCCGCTCTCGGTGCGATCTGCGCGATCTTCGCGACGGACGACAGGTACACGGACGACGTCCACTACACGGGCGGCGCCCTGCGCGGGCTCGACCTTCTCGACTACGTCCTGTACATGGCTGCTCTGGTCGTCCTCCCGCCCGTCCCGTCGATCTTCGGAGAGGGCTGGCGCGACGAGTGGCTCCGGCGCATCGAGCAGTCCGAGCCGTGGCTCATGCGCTGGCTCGACGAGCAGCTCGACGGCCCGTACTGGCGTCACGGATCGCTGCGACCCGGCTACGAGCGAATCGCCTGTCCGACGATGCTGGTCGGCGGCTGGGCGGACGGATATCGAAACAACACGTTCCGCACGTTCGAGGCGCTCCAGTGTCCGAAGCGGCTGCTCGTCGGGCCGTGGAGCCACATGTCGACCGCCACGTCGCTCCCGGGCCCGCACATCGACCTCGTGCCGGAGCTCACGCGCTGGTTCGGCCGCTGGCTGCGCGACGAGGAGTCGGACGTCGGCGAGGAGCCTCCGATCCAGGTCTTCGTGCGGCGCTCGACCCGGCCGGAGCCCGATCTCGCCGAGATGCGCGGGAGCTGGCGGTCGGAGCCGACGTGGCCCCTCGAGCGCGGACACGACCAGATGCTGCGACCCGACCCCGCGACGGGGTCGGACGCGCTCCCGATCGTGGGAGACATCGGGGCGAGCGCCTGGATCTCGTGCGCGGGGAGGCTCCCGTGGGGGCAGCCGACCGACCAGCGCGAGGACGACGCTCGCTCGCTGACGTACGAGTGGGGGCCGTACGAGCAGGACTTCGAGATCCTGGGCCATGCTCGCCTCGCGGCCACGCTCAGGTCGTCAGTGCCGGTCGCGTACCTCTCGGCGAAGCTCTGCGACGTGTTCCCGGACGGAACGTCGGCGCTCGTGACGCGAGGATTGCTGAACCTCGCGCACCGTGCGTCCTCGACCGCGCCCGAGCCGCTCGTACCGGGACAGCCGACCTCCGTGGAGCTGGAGCTCGAGGCGACGTCGTGGGTGTTCGAGCCGGGGCACCGGATCCGCCTGTCGCTCGCCGCGGCGGACTGGCCGAACATCTGGCCTCCGCCGCACCCTGGAACGCTCGAGCTCGACCGGGCGAGCGTCGAGCTAACGCTCCCGGCCGTGGCGGGCGAGCCGCCGATTCCCGAGGCGCCGGAGTTCACGCCGTCGCCGGGCAAGGATCCGCATGCGGCCGAGGAGGCCGGCGAGCTGCCGACGGTCTGGAAAGTCGAGCGCGACGTGCTCGGACGCGAGTCGCGAGCCGTGATCTCGCACGGCTCCGACTACGACGGCGAGGAAGGGGCTCGGATCCAGGAGCGGTATGACGGGTCGATCGGCGTCTCGACCGTCGATCCTGGTTCGGCGTGGGCGCGAGCCGAGAGCCGCTACGTCATCCGCTGGCCGGAGGCGGACTGCGTCACCGAGGCCCGGCTCGAGCTGCGCTCCGATGCCGAGGCGTACCACGTCACAGTGGACGTCGTCGCCGAGGAGCTCGGCGAGGGCGAAGGCGTCGTCGGGATCGGTCGCCGCGAGCGGCGCTTCGAGCGCACGATCCCGCGCCGGCTCCAGTAGGGGCGAGATATATCTCGCCCCTACAAGGCGTGGCAGGCGGCGGTGTGCGCCGCGGCGACTTCGTGCAAGCCGAGATCCTCGCCCTCGCAGCGATCGAGGATCCCGAGCCGTTCCGCCTCGCCGGAGGCGACGAGCGGGCACCGCGGGTGGAACCGGCAGCCACTCGGGATCCTCGTCGGGTCCGGCGCTTCCCCCTGCAGGATCTGCTGCTCCATCTCCTCGACCTCCGGCACGACCGAGAGGAGCGCGCGCGTGTAGGGGTGCCGCGGATTCTGCAGGAGATCCTCCGCCGGTCCCTCCTCGACGATTCGGCCGAGGTACATGACTGCGATGCGGTCGGCGATGTTCCAGGCGAGCCCGAGGTCGTGCGTAACGACGAGGATCGTCACGCCCTCCTCCCGTACGAGCTGAAGCATCAGGGCGAGGATCTCCCCCCGAACGGAGGCGTCGAGGCTCGACACCGGTTCGTCCGCCACGAGGAGGGAAGGCTGGAGCGCCATCGCGCCGGCGATGACGACGCGCTGCCGCTGGCCGCCCGAGAGCTCGTACGGGTAGAGCTGGAGGAATCGCTCGGGCGGTCGGAGCCCCGAGCGCGCGAGCGCGTCCGAGACACGCACCGCCTCGTTCCCTGGCAACTTCTGGATGCGCAAGCCTTCGGCCACGACCTCGTACACGGTCTGGCGCGGGTTGAGCGCACCCGTCGGGTCCTGGAAGACCATCTGCACCTTTCCCCGATACGGGCGGAGGTAGCCGAGGTCGTACCTGATCGGCTCCCCCTCGAACTGCACCTCCCCCGCGGCCGGGCGCTCCAGCCCGAGGAGCGTCCTCGCTAGCGTCGTCTTCCCGCAGCCGGATTCGCCCACCAGAGCCAGGACCTCGCCCCGCCTCACGTCGAGGTCAACGCCGTCGACGGCGTGCGCCACGTCCCCCGAGCGCGCGCGGAACTCGACGTGTAAGTCGCGGACCTCGAGGAGGTTCTCGCTGTTCATCGCGCCGCACCGACTTCCTCGAGGACGTGGATGCAGGCAGCGCGGCGCCCCTCGCCGGCGGGCCATAGCTCTACGTCGGCGGTCACGCACTCGCCCACCGCCACCGGGCAGCGCGGGTGGAACGGGCAGCCAGAGGGCAAATCGCGTGGATCGGGTGGGTCTCCCGGCAGGCCGGACGGGCGCATGCGGAACGCCTGGTCGCCAATGACCGGAAAGGCTGCTGCGAGCGCGCGTGTGTACGGATGCGCCGGCTCCTCGAAGACCTCGGCGCTCGGTCCCTCCTCGACGACTCGACCCGAGTACATGACCGCGATCCGCTCGCACACGTAGGACAGCGTCGAGAGATCGTGCGAGACAAAGATCATCGCCAGACCGAGCTCGCGCTGGAGCCGCTCGAGCAGCTCGAGCACCTGCGCCTGAACCATCACGTCGAGCGCGGTCGTGGGCTCGTCCGCGATCAGCAGCTGCGGGTCGCAGGCGAGCGCGAGCGCGATGAGGACGCGCTGCTTCTGCCCGCCCGAGAGCTGGTGGGGGAAGTCCGACGCACGCCGCGCAGGGATCCCGACCACCTCGAGCAACTCGTCGATGCGTGCTTGCAGCTCGGTGGCGCCCATAGAGGGACGATGGATTTCGACAGCCTCCCGAATCTGACGGCCCACGGTGTGCACCGGGTTGAGCGAGTGGAGAGCTCCCTGGAAGACGATCGAGATGTCGTCCCAGCGCACCGCTCGCAGGCGGCCGGGGCGCATCGTCAGGACATCCTCGCCGTCGAGGAGCACCTCGCCCGTCACCGTCGTCCCGGGCGGGAGCAGCCGGAGCAGTGCGCCGGCCAAGGTCGACTTGCCGCAGCCGGATTCGCCTGCGAGCCCGAGCGTCTCGCGTGGGGCCAGATCGAAGGACACGCCTCGAACGGCCGGGACTGGCCCCGCGCTCGAGCGGTAGGTCACGTGCAGGTCGCGGACCGAGAGGAGAGGCGGTGCGCTCACCGGTACTCCCGCAGGCGCGGGTCGAGGACTGCCTCGATCGCGCGGCCGATGAGCGTGAACGACAGCACGACGACGAGGACGGCAATCCCCGGCGGGATGTAGTACCACCATGCCTCCAAGGAGAGTGCTCCCGCCGTGAAGGCGTCCTCGAGCATGGTCCCCCAGGAGATCTGCGTCGGATCGCCGAGCCCGAGGAACGAGAGCGTCGTCTCGGACAGGATCGCGATAGGCACTGTGAGCGTTGCGTTTGCGAGAACGAGCGGCATGACGCCCGGCAGGATGTGCCGTCCCATGACATGACGTCCCGATGCCCCGAGCGCCCTGCTCCGCTCGACGTACAGGCGCTGCTTGAGCGTCAACACCTGGGCGCGGATGAGGATCGCGATGCCCGACCAGGACGTGATCCCGATGACGAAGATTATGTTTCGCAGCGACGGCCCGAGGATCGCTGCGAGCACGATCGCAAGGGGAACGAACGGAATCACGAGGAACCATTCGGAAAGCCGGAAGAGGAGACGGTCGACCCAGCCGCCCGTGTAGCCGGCCGCGACGCCTACGAGCGTTCCGATGATGATCGCGATCAGGGTGGCCGCGACCCCGATGAGGAGGCTGGGTCGTGCGCCGAAGACCAGCTGGTCCCAGACGGGGCGGCCGAGGTTGTCCGTGCCGAGCGGTGGGAACTCCGAAGGGCTGGCCCAGGTTGGATTGTCGATCGTATTGACCGCGTTGAGGTCCGCCTCGTTCGCGATGAGCGGGGCGAAGATCGCGCCGAGGACGATCACCGTGAGCACTCCCAGGCCGACGATCCCTTGCTTGTTGCTGCGGTAGCTCGCCCAGCCACGTGCGAGCGAACGGCGTCGCCGTTCCCAGGTGAGCCGTCTCGCGCCTGTGACGACCTGCTCGCTCACCGTCGTACCCTCGGGTCGAGGAAGGGATAGACGAGCTCGGCGATGAGGTTGAACAGGATTACGGCCGCGCTGAAGACGAGGAAGAGCCCCTGGAGCATGGGCAGGTCGGGCCCACGTAACGACTCATAGGTGAGCAGCCCGAGGCCCGGCCACGAGAAGACGGTCTCGACGGCGATCGCTCCCGAGAGGACGAAGCCGAAGCTGATGGCGATGAGCGCGACCGAGGGCAGGAGGGCATTTCGGACCGCATGGCGGTTCCGTACCTCTACGTCGCGGAGCCCCTTGGCGCGCGCGAGCACGAGATAGTCCTCGCGCATCGTGTCGAGCACCGACGAGCGCATGATGAGCGCGTACTCACCGAAGTACGCGAGGGTGAGCGTCAGTGCGGGCAGGAACATGTGATGCGCCTTGTCCAGGAGCCCGGCGATCCCGCCGCCTGCACCCGGGTCCTGGATGCCGCCCGTGGGGAAGAGACCGAGCCCGACCGCGGCCCAGGTCAGCAACAGCATTCCGAGCCAGAAGTCCGGCATCGACCATGTGACCATGGAGGACGACGTCAGTGCCGAGTCCTTCCACGTGCCGCGCCGCCACGCGGAGACGATGCCTATGGCAATCCCGATCAGCATCGCCATGACCGTCGAAACGCCCGCGAGCGCGATGGTCTGGGGCGCGGCGTCCCAGATCTCCTCCCAGACGGGGCGGTTCGTCGCGTACGAACGGCCGAGGTTGAACTGGACGGTCTGTTCGACGTACCTGAGGAACTGCTCGAGCTGCGAGCCGTCGAGCCCGAACTGGCGGGTCAGCTCGTCCCGCTGGGAGTCGGTCAGGTTCCGCCCCCGAAAGAGCGTCGCGACTGGGTCCCCGCCCACGATCCGGAAGAGGAAGAAGTTGAAGACGAGGACGAATGCGAGCGTCGCGAGCGCACCGAGAACCTTGCCGACGACGTAGCGCCCCCTCATACGACTATCTCCGCCTGCCGCTTCCCTACTCGCGCTCCTCCGCAGTCCGGCGCCGCATCAACACGAACACGACGATCGCGGCTCCGATGAGCCCAACAATCACGAGCGTCGCGATCGCGGCGCTCGACAGCCCGCCGTCACCTCCACCGTCGCCCGTCGGCTCGAGGTTCCAGTAGGTCGGCGACGAGTTCGAGAACAGCACCGGGCCGATCTCGGCCGGCTGGCGCACCCAGCCCGTAAACCGGTCGGTGCGGTAGGCCTGGAGGTCGGGGCTCGTGTCCACCACGATGTACGACGCGTTCGTGTAGAAGCGCTTCAGCATGTCGTGCACGATCGTCTGCCGCTCCTCCGCGTCGAGTTCCCGGTTCTGCTGCTGGTACATGCTGTCGTACTCGGGATCGCAGAGGCCGGTGTCGTTGTAGTAGTTCGAGTAGTCCGACGAGTCGAGCGAGATCTGGTCGCACTTGAAGTACGACAGGAGCGGGTCCGGGTCGACGAAGGGCGTCCAGCCCCACACGTACAGGTCGAAGTTGCCCTTCCCTGCCTCCTCGATGAGCTGCCCGTCGTCGTAGGACGAGAGCGTCGTGTCGATCCCGATGTCCTTCAGCCAGCCGGTGATGAACTCGGCGATCGGCTTCGAGTTCTGCGACTCCGTGCGGATCGCGTAGCGGAGAACGATGTCCTTGCCTTCGTACTCACGGATGCCGTTGCCGTTCGTGTCCTTGTAGCCGGCGTCCTCGAGGATCTGCTTCGCCTTCTCGAGGTCGAACTCGTAGTCCTCCTCTTCTGTGAGCTCGGGGATCCAGGACGGATTCGCGCTCGGACTCATCGTCGTCCCCGGCCGGCCGATGCCCGAGAGCGCCCGAGAGACGATCGTCTCCTTGTCGATCGCGTGCGCGATGGCCTGGCGGAACTTGAGGTCGAGGAGCGCCGGGTGCGGCTCCGAGAACTTCGACTCGTCCCGCGGCGGTTTGCCCGCGTAGCTGTTCAGGACGAGGTAGTCGAACCCGCCCTGCTCGCCCTCGATGGCGACCATGCCCTCAGTCGTCTGCAGTCCCGGGAACGATGCCTCGGGCACGGCGTGTGCGGCATCGAGCTCCCCGCTCTTCAGGGCGGCCACCATAGCGTCGGCGTTACGGAAGACGCGGAACACGACCTCGTCGATCGCGACCTGGCCCCGCCAGAAGTTCGGGTTCGCCTCCATGCGCCAGAACTGGCCCTTCTTCCACTCCACGAGCGAGAACGCGCCCGAGGAGACGCCGTCGAGCGCCTCGTACTGCGTGACCTCGTCCGCCGAGAGCTTCTCGTAGATGTGCTTCGGGACGATGTAGACGTCCATCGTCGGCAGTTTTGGGTCCGGCACCTTCGACGTAATGACAACCGTTTGCGGGTCGGTCGCCTCGGCAGTGAGGTTGGCGACCGTCGCGGCGTGGTTCAGCCACTCCTCGTCCCGTGCGCGATTGATCGTGTAGGCGATGTCATCGGCGGTGAGCGGTGTTCCGTCCGACCATTCGAGTCCCTCGCGCAGCTTGTAGACCCACCTGTTGTCACCCTCGGACGTCCACGACTCGGCGAGGCCCGGGGTCGTCGCGAAGTCCTCCGCAGCCTTGTCAGTGAGGCTTGCGTACTGGAGGTTCCAGAGCTCGTACGAGGACACGAGCTCGCCGACGGTCACGTTCGGACTGTCCAGGTCCTGCGTCAACCCGATGGTGAGCACGACCTTGTCGTCGTCTGACTGGGCGGTCGCACCAGCGGCGAGCGCGAGCATGGCGATTAGGGCGAGGACGGCAACAGCGAGCAAGTTCACGCGTTTCACGGACGGTCTCCTCCAGTCGCGGTATGCGGGCGATTATCCATGTGGTTCACAGCAGATACCAGTCGAGCGGCTCCCTACGCTCACGATCTTCCTGCCTCGATCCCGGTGAGCGCGGCGCACACGAGCACACCGAGCGTCGACGGGTCGTAGCCACCCTCCTGCACGACGACGGTTGGGAGACCGAGCGCGCCGAGGATCCGCCCTCCCTCCCGGAAGCCGGCCTCGGTGACCCGAAGCGGGCTCGTGGGGTCGCCCTCGGCGGCGTCGACTCCGAGCGCGACGACGAGCGCGTCCGCATCCTCGACCCAGCGTGCGAGCTCTCCGACGGCCGCAAGCCACTCCGCATCGCCGGCGCCCGGCTCGAGCGGAAGGTTCAGGTTCGTATCGGTGCTCTCCTCGGCGAACCCGATGAAGTGGGGGAACCATCCGGCTCGCGGGTCGACGTGGACAGACGACGTCAGCACGTCGTCACGCTCCGAGAAGATCGCCTGCGCCCCGTTTCCCTGATGGGCGTCAATATCCACAACCGCCACTCTTGGGACGCCGGCAGCCCGGAGATGTTGGGCGGCGACCGCGGTCGAGTTCAGGTAGCAGCTGCCGCCGTAGGCGCTGCGTGTCACGTGGTGCCCGGGCGGTCGGGTGCATGCGTACGCAACTGGCGCTCCCGCGAGCACGAGGTCGGCGGCCGTCAGCGCGACGTCGACTGCGCCGCGCGCGGCCTCCCAGGTCGTCTCGCCGATCGGCGTCATCGTGTCGAACGCGTACATCCCGGCGCGTGCCGACATTGCCGCAGGGGTCGCCGCCTGCTGACTTGCGAGCAACCCTGGGTGGGGAAAGATGTACGGGACGACTCGGTCCTGGCCAGGGTCGTCCGGGTAGCCCGCGTCGGCCCAGAGGCTCCAAGCCTCGCGGAGATGTGCGACGAGACCCTCGTCGTGCACTGCCAGCAGCGCGTCGTCCGGATGAGCTTCCGCAGGAACCAGCGTGGCGCCGGCGGCGACGAGCGCGTCCCGGATGACCTCCGCCCGAGCCGGAACCTCGTTTCCAGGATCCGGAAGCCCGATCCAGACCTCCCCGCCCGGCTCGTGGAGCAGGCAGCGATCGCTCCACACGACGGGCATCGCGAGGGTCACGAGCTCGAGCCTAACCCTTGTAGGCTCGCACGCGTGACCGCGCGATGAGTGCACCGCCTCCACGCGGCCCGCGCCT
This sequence comes from uncultured Actinomycetes bacterium, assembly GCA_963736295.1. Classification (GTDB taxonomy): domain Bacteria; phylum Actinomycetota; class Thermoleophilia; order Gaiellales; family Gaiellaceae; genus GMQP-bins7. Next base: position 561,330 of record CAVTOH010000004.1, on the reverse strand, counting down.
CCGCGAGCTCGGCCTTCGCGTCGGCCGGTACGAGGCGGGGCCGGCGAATGCGGTCACCGACGTTCCCGGCGTGCGGGTCGGCCACGTGACGGTCTGGCGCGACGAGCCCGACCCGCCGGAAGGCCGCGGTGTGGGGCGCAGCGGCGTCACGGCGATCGTTCCCGCCGACCCGCGGACACTCACCCGAGAGCCGCTGCCGGCCGGGACGGACGTGCTCAACGGAGCCGGTGAGCTGACGAGCTCCATCGCGATCCGGGAGTGGGGTGTTGTCGAGACGCCGGTGTACCTGACCGCGACGATGTCAGTCGGACGGATCTACGACGGGGCCGTTCGCGCGGCGATCGCTGCGGATCCGACGATCGGCGTCGACACGTTCGTCATCCCCGTCGTGGGCGAGTGCGACGACGGCTGGCTCTCCGAGGGTCGAGTGGTCCAGGTCGAGGCCGAGGACGTGGGACGTGCGCTCGAGACCGCTTCCGACGGGGCAGTCGCCGAGGGTGCCGTCGGCGCAGGCACCGGGATGATCGCATTCGGCTTCAAGGCCGGCATCGGTTCGGCTAGCCGAGTCCTGGCTGGCATCGACGCGACGCTCGGCGTCCTCGTGCTCGCCAACTTTGGCGTGAGGGGCGACCTGGTGGTCGACGGCGTGCCCGTCGGAGCTCTTCTCGGCGGTGAGGGGGCGCGGGAGGACGGCGACGGGAGCTGCATCGCCGTCGTCGTCACGGACGCGCCGCTCGGGCCCCACGAGCTGACCCGGATTGCCCGCCGCTGCGGGCTGGGCCTCGCCCGCACGGGCTCGGTCGCGTACGACGGCAGCGGCGAGATCTTCCTCGCCCTCTCGACGGGTGGGCGCGTCGAGCGCGAAGCCGGCGGCACGCGCGCCGTCGCGTCTCCGCGCGCGCTCAACGAGCTCTTCACGGCGACCGTCGAGGCGACGGAGGAGGCAGTCCTCAATGCGCTCTGGGCGGCTCCCGACGTCGTCGGCCGCGAGGGTCGCGTCGCGCCGGGCATCCCGCACGACGAAGTGCTCGCGCTGCTGCGGCAGCACGGCCGTATCTAGGAAGGCTACGGTTTCGGCATGTGCCGGAACATCAAGACGCTCCACAACTTCGAGCCGCCCGCGACTGGTGACGAGGTCCGGGCAGCCGCGCTCCAGTACGTCCGCAAGGTGAGCGGATCGACGAAGCCGTCCAAGGCAAACGAGCACGCTTTCGCGCACGCGGTCGAGGAGGTCGCCGTCGCGACCGAGAGACTGCTCGCGGCGCTCGTGACGGCCGCTCCGCCACGGGACCGGGAGCGCGAGGCCGAACGGGCCAAGGCGCGCGCAATTCAGCGCTTCGGCGCGGCTGCCTGAGCCCCCTCGGGGGCGCTCAAGCGCCGTTCTGCACGAGCCGATACGGCTTGCGTGAGAGATCGGCTCGTCCCGATGCTCGCAGCTGCGGCTTTCCTGGCCTGCGTTCCGCCTGCGCTTCTTCACTTCGTCGGACGCGAGACCGTGTACTTCGGTGGCGGCATCCACTTCTGGGGTGTCGCGCTGGGAGCACTCGTCGCCACGGTTTCAGCGGTCGCCCTCACCGTCGTCGGAGCTCGCCGACGTGACGGACGCGCCGTCCTCATCGGGAGCGCCTTCTGCGTCATGGCCGCGCTGCTCGTGTTGCACGGGCTGACGACCCCCGGCGTCCTCGTGGAGATGAACGGGGTCGTCGCCTTCACCGGCGGCGCGACGCTCCCGGTCGGTGGCGCGATTCTCGCGCTGAGCGTGTTGCCGGTGTTCCGGCGGCCCGAGGCCGTCAAGCCGACTCTGACTCTCCTCGCTGTCTCCGTCGTCGTCATCGCCGGCCTCGGCATCGCTGCCGTCGTCGAGCCGGACTTCGTACCGAGCGTCCCGGAGAACGGCAGTCCGCTGGCCTGGGCCGTCCTGGTCGTCGGTCTCGCCTTCTACGGATTGCTCACCGTCAGAGCACTCCGTACCTACCTCCTTACGCACCGGGTGGCCGACCTCGTCGTCGTCGTCGGCCTGATCTGGCTCGCGACCGCACTCGTCGCCGCACTGCTCCTGAGCTTCATGGACCTCGGGTGGTGGCTCGGGCACGGCTTCGAGATCGTGGGAATCGCACTCGTCGGCATCCCGGTTGCCGCGGATCTCCTGAGGACGGTTCCCTCGCGGCCGCTCGTCGGAGACCTGCGCGGAGCGGACCTCGTCGCGGCCGAGGAAGCGTTCCTCGGATCGCAGGTTCGGTCGCTGATGGTCGCGCTCGCCAGCAAGGACGAGTACACGGAGGAGCACACGCGCCGCGTTGCGCTGCGTGCCGTTCAGGTCGGGGAGGAGCTCGGCCTTCCGTCCCCGCAGCTTCGGAGTCTCGCCGTCGGCGCGCTCCTGCACGACATCGGCAAGCTCCGCTGCCCCGACGAGATTCTCAAGAAGCCGGGCTCGCTGACGGATGCCGAGTACGCGGTCGTCCGCGAACACGCCGAGGCCGGGCGAAAGCTCCTGAAGGAGCTAGGCGGATTCGGCGACGGAGTCCTCCGCCTCGTCCAGAGCCATCACGAGCGGCTCGACGGCAGCGGTTACCCGCACGGTCTCTCCGAGAGCGAGCTCGATCTCGACACGCGCATCATGGCCGTCTGCGACGTGTACGACGCGCTGCGCTCGGCGCGCGTCTACCGCGAGGCGTGGCCGCACGAACGGGCCATGAACCTCCTGCGCACGAGCGTCGACTCGGAGTTCGACGCCCGCTGCGTCGAGGCGCTCGAGCGCGTCCTCGGACGCGAGCAGTCCGCGGGCCTCGCAGTCGCCGTCTGAGCTACGCCGCCGCGAGCGCGCCGAGCTTGTCTCGCAGATAGCGCAGATACGGCTGCGGGTCGATCGGACCGCCGACGACGCGCTCGATCGTCTCCGCCGGCGGGAGCTTGCGGCCCAGCGAGTACAGGTTCTCGCGAAGCCAACCGTGCAGCTCTGCGAAGTCACCTCGCTCGATCTGCTCCTCGACGCCTGGCAGTGCCTCCCGTGCTTTCTCCCAGATCTGCACGGACAGGACGCTGCCGAGAAGGTAGGTCGGGAAGTAGCCGAACGCGCCACCCGCCCAGTGCGAGTCCTGGAGGACGCCGACGCTGTCGTCCGGCACCGAGAGCCCGACGAGCTCCTCGAAGCGCGTGTTCCAGGCTTCGGGAAGGTCCTTCACGGCGAGCCGTCCGTACACGAGCTCCTGCTCCAGCTCGAAGCGGAGAATGAGGTGTAGCCCGTACGACGTCTCGTCGGCGTCGACGCGGATGTACGACCGTCGCGCGCGGTTGACCGCACGGTGGAAGCGCTCCAGCGACACGTCGCCCAGGACGTCCGGGAACGTCGTTTGGACCCGCGGGTAGAACCAGCGCCAGAACGGCAGGGAGCGACCGACGACGTTCTCCCAGAGGCGGCTCTGCGACTCGTGCAGCGAGGACGAGCAGCCGGCCGCGAGCGGCGTCCGGTCGAGCGTGGGACTGACCCCGTGCTCGTAGACGCCGTGACCCACCTCGTGCGTCGCCGTGAAGAGCGAGGTGAGCTCATCCTCGGAGTACCGCGTCGTGAGGCGGATGTCGTGGGGCCCGAACGTGATCTGAAACGGATGGACCGTGGTGTCGAGCCGGAACTCACCGGGCGCGCCGGAGATGGCCGCGACGAGCTCTCGCGACAGCTCGTGCTGGGCATCGACGGGAAACGGGCCGTCCATGAAGTCGTCTTCCTCGTCGGTGGCGTGCTCCTCGACCAGGGCGACGAGCTCGGGCTCGAGGGCGGCGAATACCCGCCTCACCTCCTCGGTCGGCATCCCCTGCTCGAAGTCGTCGAGGAGGACGTCGTACGGGTCGTCGTACGGCGCGAAGCACTCCACGTACCGCAGGCGCAGCTCGAGCATGCGTTCGAGCGCGGGGCGGAAGAGCTCGAAGTCGGAATCCTCTCGAGCCTTCACCCACACCCCGTACGACTCCGTGTACGCCTTCGTGAGCTCGGCCGTCAGCGCGGTCGGGACGCGCCGCAGCTTCTCGAAGTCGTGCTTCGTGACCCTGATCAGGCAGGCGTCGTCGGCCTCGTGCGGTAGCGACTCCGCATACGGCCCGAGCTCGTCGAGGAGCTCGCCGATGCGCTCGTCGACGAACCGGTCCTGCGCGAGGCTCTCGAGCGTGGCGAGCTGGGTCCCGCGGGCCTCGCTGCCCGAGTCGGGCATCTTGACGAGCTGGTCCCAGTAGAGGACGTTCGCCGCCCGACGCAGGTCCACGATCTCGCCAAGGCGATCCCTGAGCTCGGCGAGGGCAGGTTCCACGGGCGGGGACTCTAGCTGCGCCGGAGGGGTGAAAAGTGGGGAATCCGTGCCGTCACGGCCGGGGTGCCGGTTACACTCGAAACGTGACCACCGAGTCGCCCGAGCTCTTCGACGACGTCTATCTCGGTCTTCGAGCGGGCGGTGCGGTTCGCAAGCAGCGACGCGGCGAACCGCTCTCCGCGGAGGAAGAGGAGGCGATCGGGCACTGGCAGCGTCTCTCGCTCTGGCGGAAGTTCATCGCGGTCGGCGCGTTCGCGCTGGGCACGTTCGGGCTCGGGTTCACCGTCGGCGGCCTGATCTTCGGCCGCTGGCGCACCGCGCGCCGCTAGCCTCGGTACGGGCAGAGCTATATCGTCGCCTCTACGTACAGGGCTCAGGCGTGAAGGCCTGGTGCCCGCGGCCCGGGCTGGCAGCGCTGCGCCCACCGCGCTTCTGTCAGCTCGTAGACGTCACCTTCGGGGGTGAAGCTGAGCGTCCAGCGTTGCGCGCGCACGGAGTCGTCGAGCAGGCCGTCGAGCGTGACGACGACGGTCTCCGGACCAGTTCCCTCTGCCGATGCGATCCCGTCGATCGTCGTTCGCGTCGCTGTCTGCTGATCGAGCCGGAGGAACTCCCCGGCGGACATGGCTGCGGAGCCTTCCCAGTCTTCCTCGACACCCTGCGTGTACTCGACGAATCCGTCCACAGCGACGGTGCCGTCCGCGGCGGGATCCGGCGGGCCGGCCCAGGTCGCCTCGTCGCCGTCCCCGTCGTTGCCGCACGCCGGCCAGAGCCACGGCCGAAGCGCGAGGGCAGACAGCACGAGAGCGGCGCACGCGAGAAAACGCACGCCGCTCTTGTACCTGAAACTTGTTATGCGAATGCGCCGATTTGCTCGGTGTAGTACTCCATCTGCCGCTGGATTCGTCCCGCGAGATCGGCGCCGACCACGCCGAGGCCGTCGACGATCAGGCCCGCCCGAAGCATGAGCTGAGTGAACTCCTCGCTCACGCGCAGCGTTGCGAGTTTCTCGGCGTCCCCGCGGAGGATGACGAACCCGTAGAGATCGCCTCCGTGCGGCTCGAGGAACACCGGCTCGAAGCTCTCGATCGTGCCCTCCTCCTGGAGCCGGGCGTAGTACGCGATCGTCTCGTTGAAGACCTCGACCGCCTCGGCTTCCCGCCCTCGTACGACCTCGCCCCAGCCGATGAAGATTCCTGCATCTGCCATGTCCTAACCTCCTTCGGTCTGAAGCGGTGAGCATGGCACGTCCGCTGCGCCGCCGCGAGCAGGCGGCTCAGCGGGGTGACGTGGCGGGGTAGGCGGCCGCGAGGTGTGCTCGCAGGAGGCAGAAGGCGGCAAACGCCACGAACTCGATGCCGGCTGCAGCGGCGACGAGCGTGCCGTCGCTGTGAACAGAGCCCTCGAGGGCGTATCGGAGCACCACGATGCTGATCGCCGTTTGGATTACGAGCCCGCCCAGGGTCCAGCCCGGCCAACTCATGAGGACGCAGAACAGCAGTCCGGCCGCGGAAGCCAAGAGGACGACGGCTACCGGCACCAACCAGTCGTTCGCCGTGCGCTCCTCAGGCTCGATGTTCTGCGACGGATAGAGCGCCGCGAACCACATGAGCCAGGCGACGAACCCGATCGCGCAGAGGTTCACGACCGCGCAGAGGATGGCGAGACCCCTCATCAGGCGGTTGTATCGGCCGTGAAAGACGCGTTCGCGAGAGGAGCGAACGTCTGTTCGACCGGGTAGAATGGCGCGCTGATGACTGCCGAGTCACTCGTCGTCCACGGCGCCCGCGAGCACAACCTGAAGAACGTCACCGTGAGCATCCCGCGGCACGCGCTCGTCTGCATCACTGGCCTTTCCGGCTCCGGAAAGTCGTCGCTCGCCTTCGACACGATCTACGCCGAGGGCCAGCGCCGCTACGTCGAGTCGCTCTCCGCCTACGCGCGGCAGTTCCTGCAGATGATGGAGAAGCCGGACGTGGACTCGATCGACGGCCTCTCGCCGGCGATCTCGATCGACCAGAAGACGACCTCGCGGAACCCGCGCTCGACGGTCGGCACCGTGACCGAGATCTACGACTACCTGCGCCTGCTCTACGCCCGCATCGGCAGGCCGCACTGCCCGATCTGCGGACGGCCGATCGCCGGTCAGTCGCTCGACCAGATCGTCGAGCAGGCCCTGCGGCTCCCGGAGGGGTCGAAGTTCACGGTCAACGCGCCCGTCGTCCGCGACCGCAAGGGCGAGTACAAGGACGTCCTCGAGGAACTGCGTCGCGACGGGTTCACGCGCGTGAAGGTGGACGGCGAGCAGCGGCTGCTCGAAGAGCCGATCGAGCTCGACAAGAAGTACAAGCACACGATCGAGGTCGTCGTCGACCGGCTCGTGATGAAGGCGGACCTGCGCCAGCGCCTGACCCAGTCGATCGAGACTGCGACCTCGCTCGCGGAGGGGCTCGTCGTCATCGACGTCGTGGACGGCGAGTCGATGACCTTTTCCGAGAACTTCGCCTGCCCCGAGCACGGTGTCTCCCTCCCCGAGCTCGAGCCGCGGGTCTTCTCCTTCAACTCGCCGCACGGAGCGTGCCCGCGATGCACCGGGCTCGGCTCGCAGCTCGAGATCGATCCGGACCTGCTCGTCCCGGACACGTCACTCGCGGTCGAGGAGGGCGCCCTCGTGCCCTGGACGATCGGGAGCCAGAACTTCTACGACAGCGTCATCCAGGCCATCGGCGAGCGATACGAGATCTCGCTCGACACGCCCTGGCGCGATCTCTCCCGCGAGGACCAGGACCGGTTCCTGTACGGGACGGGCGGCGACAAGATCTTCGTCACCTACCGCAACCGGATGGGACGGAAGCGGCAGTACACGATGGCCTTCGAGGGCCTCGTCTCGAACCTCCAGCGCCGGTACCGCGAGACGGACTCGTCTCAGCAGCGCGAGCGCATCGAGGAGTACATGAGCTTCCGGCCGTGCCCCGAGTGCGGCGGGGCGAGGCTCAAGCCCGAGGTGCTCGCGGTGACCATCGGCGGGCGGTCGATCCACGCGTTCGCGCAGATGTCCGTGACCGCCGCGCTGCAGTTCGTCGACGAGCTCGAGCTCACGAAGACGGAGGAGCTCATCGGGCAGCGGATCCTCAAGGAGGTTCGGGAGCGGCTGACGTTCCTCGACAACGTCGGTGTCGGCTACCTCCAGCTCGACCGCGCCGCGAAGACGCTCTCGGGCGGGGAGGCGCAGCGGCTGCGGCTGGCCACCCAGATCGGCTCCCAGCTGGTCGGCGTCCTGTACATCCTCGACGAGCCGTCGATCGGGCTCCACCAACGTGACAACGGGAAGCTCATCGCGACGCTCGAGCGCCTGCGTGACCTCGGCAACACGGTGCTCGTCGTCGAGCACGACGAGCAGATGATGCGATCGGCCGACTGGATCGTCGACATGGGACCCGAGGCGGGCGAGCATGGCGGCGAGGTGGTCGCCGAAGGCACGGCCAGCGGCATCGAGGAGGCTCCCGGATCCATCACGGGGCAGTTCCTCTCCGGCGAGCGGCGGATCGCGGTTCCGCCACGCCGTGACGACGATGGCCGCGGCTGGTTCGCCGTCCGCGGCGCGGCTATGCACAACCTGAAGGACATCGACGTCGAGTTCCCCGTCGGGCGCCTGACTGCGGTGACCGGCGTCTCCGGCTCAGGGAAGTCGACCCTCGTCAACGAGATCGTCTACAAGGCTCTCGCGAACAAGCTGAACAAGATGCGGATGAAGCCAGGCGACCACGAGTCGGTCGAGGGCATCGACGTCTTCGACAAGGTCATCGACATCGACCAGACGCCGATCGGGAGGACTCCGCGCTCGAACCCGGCGACCTACACGGACCTGTTCACGCACGTCCGCGAGCTCTACTCGCTGACTCCAGAGGCGAAGGTGCGCGGCTACAAGCCCGGTCGCTTCTCGTTCAACGTCCGCGGCGGCCGCTGCGAGACCTGCAAGGGCGACGGGCAGATCAAGATCGAGATGCACTTTCTCCCGGACGTGTACGTCCCGTGCGAGACGTGTCACGGCCACCGGTACAACCGCGAGACGCTCGAGGTGCGCTTCAAGGGGAAGTCGATCTCGGACGTGCTCCAGATGTCGGTGGAGGAGGCGCTCGGCTTCTTCGCCAAGATCCCGAAGATCCGCCGGCGGCTGCAGACCCTGCACGACGTGGGGCTCGACTACATCAAGCTCGGCCAGCCCGCGACGACGCTCTCGGGCGGCGAAGCGCAGCGCGTGAAGCTCGCGGCGGAGCTCTCGAAGGTCGCGACGGGGAAGACGCTGTACATCCTCGACGAGCCCACGACCGGCCTCCACTTCGCGGACATCGAGAAGCTCCTCGAGGTGCTCCAGCGACTCGTCGACGCGGGGAACACCGTGCTCGTCATCGAGCACAACCTCGACGTGATCAAGCAGGCCGACTGGATCGTCGATCTCGGTCCGGAGGGTGGCGAGGCTGGCGGCGAGGTGATCGCGACCGGGACGCCCGAGGATGTCGCCGAGGTCGAAGGCTCGTCGACCGGAGAGTTCCTCCGGGGCGTGCTCCGCCAGCCCGCAGCCGCAGCCGCGTAGCGACGACGCTGTAGTTCCCGCCGGCATCCCTCGATCGAGGTGCTCATGCCTCGAACGGGGGAAGAGCCGCCGCGGCTGGACAGGGAGTGTTTGTCAGCACTGCGGCCCTGACGGGAAGAACCAGGAGGAAGTACGACTTGGCGTCACTCACACGAGAGGGATCTCTGCGACCGGTTTCTCGCCTGAGCGACCTCGGGCGCGCTCGCATGATCGGCCGTACGGGAGTGCTCGCGCTCGCGGTCTCGTCTCTCGCCGTGCTGGTCTACAACCTTGGCGTCCAGGACCTGCCAGGCCCGCTCGACGCGAGGATGGCGCAGCTCTGGGTCCTGTTCCTCGTCTTCGCCGTTGCCGAGCTGTACGTCGCGGACGCGCGTGACCGCTCGGAGCTCGTGGCGCTTTCGCCGCACGAGGCAGGGCTCGTGCTCGGGTTGTTCATGCTCTCACCGAACGAGCTCCTGCTCGCGCAGCTCGCAGGGGCCACCGTGGCCCTCGCGGGAGTCAGCTTCGGTCGGCTCCGGCTCAGCCTGATCATCCTCCGCATCGCCACGCTGGCGCTCGGCACCTGCCTGGCGCTCGTCGTCTTCCACGGGATACTCAACGGCGGCGATCACACCGGTCCGCTCGGATGGGTGGCAGCGATCGTTGCAGCCTCGTTGGCCGCCGGCACGAGCCTCGTGGTCGGCTACCTGAGTCGGCCGCGAGATCGTCTCGACGAGCCCATCGTGGTGACTGCCGCGATCACCGCGGGAGCGGCGCTCGCGAGCTCGAGCATCGCGCTTGCAGCTGTCGCGCTGGCGCGGAACTACGACGTCGCAACGATCCTCCTCATCGTCCCGTTCGCAGCGTGTGCCGTGATCCTGCGCGCCTACGCATCGGAACGGGGGCGTCTCAAGCACCTGCAGACGCTGTACGAGTCGATGCGCGTCGCACAGCGGACGAGCGGGCTCGACGAGGGGGTCGCAGAGCTCCTCGGCACGACGAGGCGGCTCGTTCGCGCGGACCTCGCCCGCCTGGTGCTCTTCCCGCGAAACGGATCCGCGACGCTCGTGGCGTCGATGACAACGGCACGCCACGACGCGCTCAGGCCCACGACGCTCTCGCCGGGCGAGAACCGTGCCGTGTACGCGGTGGCAGAGTCCGGCACGGCTCAGCTTGTCTCCGAAGCTCGCCTGTCAGCGCCGCCCTTCCAGAATCTGCTCGCGGAGCTCGGGCTCCGCGAGGTGATGCTGACGCCTCTGCGCGTCGAGTCCGAGATCCGCGGCGTCCTTCTCGTCGGCGACCGCACGAACGCCGAGCGCTTCAGGACCGAGCACCTGCGGCTCCTCGAGACGTACGCCGAGCACGCCGGAGTGCTGATCGAGAACGACCGGCTCGAGGAGTCCCTGACCGAGCTCACCGAGCTCAAGGACCAGCTCCGCCACCAGGCGTTCCACGACGCACTGACCGGACTGCCGAACCGGATGCTCTTCGCGGAGCGGGTCGGCAGCTCGCTGACCGACTCCGAGCTCGGGCGAACTGCGGTCCTGTTCCTCGATCTCGACGACTTCAAGACCATCAACGACAGCCTTGGCCACTACGTCGGCGATCAGCTGTTGATCGCGGTCGCGCGCCGGGTGGAGTCGTGCATCCGGCCGATCGACCTTCCCGCCCGACTGGGCGGCGACGAGTTCGCAGTGCTCCTCCGCCACACCGGCGTCGAGGAGGCGCAGCAGATCGCGGACCGCCTCGTGCGATCCATCGAGCAGCCGTTCGTGATCGACAGGCGTGAGATCACGATCCACGGAAGCGTCGGCATCGCGCTCGGCGGACCAGACGTCGGGGCCGCGGAGGACCTCCTCCGCAACGCCGATGTGGCGATGTACGACGCGAAGCGCGAGGGGAAGCGCGGATTCGTCACGTACGAGCCCGAGATGCACGAGCGGGTCAAGGAGCGGCAGGAGCTCGCATTTGCGATCGAGCGCGCGGTGGAGCGCGACGAGATCGGCGTGCACTACCAGCCGATCGTCGATCTCAAGACTCAGACGCTCGTGGGCTTCGAGGCGCTGGCTCGCTGGAACCGGCCCGGCCACGGCGTGCTCGGCCCCGGAGCCTTCATCCCGCTCGCCGACGAGCTCGGGATCATGATCGAGATCGGCCGCACGGTCCTGCGCGAGGCGTGTCGCCAGGCGCGGTCGTGGCAGCTCGCGTACCCGCAGCACGAGTGTCTCAGGGTCAACGTCAACCTCGCCCCGAGCGAGCTCCAGAATCACAACCTCGCTCGCGAGGTTGCTGCGGTGCTCGCCGAGACCGGTCTTCCTCCCGAGCGGCTCGCGTTCGAGATCACGGAGAGCGGCGTCATGCGCAACCCAGAGGTCGCGCTCCAGACGATGCGCGAGATCCGGGAGCTCGGCGTCGCACTCGGGCTCGACGACTTCGGCACCGGCCACTCCTCGCTCGCGTATCTCCGCGAGTTCCCATTGGACAGTCTCAAGATCGCGCGTCCCTTCGTCATGGGCCTCCCCGACGCGGAGCTCGACGCCGTGTTCGTCGACGCCATCGTGCGGCTCGCGACGTCACTTGGGCTCGACGTGGTCGCGGAGGGGATCGAGTCGGAGGCGCAATGCCAGGCCGTGGGAGCGCTCGGCTGCACGCACGCCCAGGGGTTCTACTTCGGAGAGCCGCTCGCCGGCCTCGGCATCTCGACCTACCTCTGGACGCCGACGCTCCCGGCGAGCGAAGAGCTGCTCGTCAACGTGGCCTAACTCCTGGCGGTCAGCACCGCCTGCGTCTGCGTGACGCGTGCGACGTGCTTGTCCGTGGCGTCGTGCAGGTCGGTCTCCACGACGATCGTCGTCCGTCCGCGGTGCAGTGGTCGTGAACGGGCCACGACCTGGCCTTCGCTCACGGCGCGGAAGAAGTTCGTCTTCGACTCGATGGTCGCCGTGCCCGTCGACCCCTCGGGGAGGTTGAGGAAGGCGCAGTAAGCCCCGGCCGCGTCGGCGAGGCTCATGAGGACGCCGCCGTGCAGGATGCCGCCCGCGGTGCACAGCCGCTCCTCCCAGGGGAGGCGAGCGAGAACCTCGTCCGGCGACGCAGACAGGACCTCGAGGCCCAGTACCTCTGCGAAGGGCATCGAGGAGCGTGCGACGGCCGTCAGCTCGGCGTCTGCCTCGGTCACGGCCGCACTCTAGATACCCACTGCATCTACTCTCGTGCCGTGGTGCTCGACTCCACTGACGGCGAACGCGAGGCCCTGTCTGCCGAACGCGCGTGGTGGCTGCGCGTGCCCGCGGTGCTCGTGAGCCCTCGCTCGGTGTTCTTCGCGCTGCGCGACGAGGACCCGGACGACGTCTCGGCTCGGTCCGAGCCCATCCTCCTGGTCGTCCTGCTCGCGGGAGTGGCGACGGTGCTCGCGAGCCCCACCGCGGCTCGCCTGCTCGACGACGCGGACTACGACTCGTTGCTGCTCGCGGTCTGGGCGTTCGTCGCCGGCGGGATCTACGGCGCGGTCGGGTACATCCTCCTGGGCTTCGCGCTGTTCTTCGGCGCGCGCCTCTTCGGAAGCCTCGGGACCTTTCGCCGGGAACGGCAGATCGTCGGCTTTGCGCTCGTGCCGCTGGCTCTGTCGCTGGTCGTGCTCCTCCCGCTGCGGCTCGCGCTCTACGGAGGCGACACCTTCCGCGCGGGCGGCGCCGACGAGGGCGCCGGCGAGACCGTGCTCAATGTCCTGTACCTGGCCTTCGCCCTGTGGGCGCTCGCGCTCCTGCTCGTTGGCGTGCGCGTCGTCCACGGCTGGAGCTGGCCGCGTGCCGGCGCGGTCGTCCTCTCGGCCGCCGCGCTGCTCGTCGCGATCGTCGGCGTCTTCGCGCTTATCTAGCCGCGTATTACAACCAGGACTCGGCCTCCGGCGACCGTGCACCTTGCTCGAAGATCTCGAGCTCGTCTTCTGGCATGCCGTACGTGTGCCGCTCCTCCGGGAAGCGGCGCGCGCGAACGTCGTCGGCGTATTCGGCGAGGGCGGTCCTGATGACGTCCGAGACGTCCGCGTACCGCTTCACGAACCGGGCCGCCTTCCCGTCGTAGAGCCCGAGCAGGTCGTGCCAGACGAGCACCTGCCCGTCGCACTCCGGCCCTGCGCCGATTCCGATCGTCGGGACGGACAGCTGCATGGAGACCCGCGCGGCGACCGGGGCCGGCACGGCCTCGAGGACGATCGCGAAGCAGCCCGCCGCCTCGAGAGCACGTGCGTCGCGGAGGAGGACGAGCGCCTTCTCGGCCGTTCGTCCTTGCGCCTTGAACCCTCCGAGCATGGTCGCCGACTGCGGCGTGAGCCCGATGTGGCCCATCACCGGTATTCCGGCGCCGACGATCGCTCGGACGCGCGAGAGCATCGGGCCTGCCCCCTCGAGCTTCACCGCATCCGCTCCCGCCTCCTTGACGAATCGAATCGCGTTTTGGACGGTCTCCTCGTCGGAGACATGGAACGACCCGAACGGCATGTCCCCGATGACGAGCGGCCGGCGCGACCCGCGGGCGACCGCGGCCGTGAGCATGAGCATCTCGTCCATGGTCGCCGGCACGGTCGAGTCGTGACCGAGGACGGTCATCGCGGCGGAGTCGCCGACGAGCACGAGATCGGCGCCGGCCTCGTCGGCCAGCCGTCCGCCGGGAGCGTCGTAGGCGGTCACCATGACGATCGGCTGGCGCTTGGCCTTCATCTCGGCGAGCTCCGTGATCGGGAGCCGGCCTGGCGCCGGGGTACCCGGCGCGGGTTCCTGCGGACGAATGCTCACGTCGATTCTCCTTCCAGGACGACGTTGTCGATCAGGCGTGTCGAGCCGACGCGGATGGCGCCCGCAAGGACGGGGGGATCGAAGTCGGCTCGCTCGACGTACTCGACCTCGAGGCCGTTCGACGCGGCGAGCTCCTTGCGCGCGGCATCGGGATCCTTGGTGGCGAGCGCCCGGTGAAGGACGAGCGCGCGCTCGCGCTCGTCCGGCGAGAGCTGGGCATTCCTCGAGCTGAGCGCGAGGCCGTCGGCGTCGCGCACCGTCGGCAGCACGCGTAGCTCGATCTCGAGCGCGAGGTCGCGGATCATGCGCCGGATCACCTCGACCTGCTGTGCGTCCTTCTGGCCGAAGTAGGCGTGGGTCGGGCGGACGATCGAGAAGAGCTTGAGGACAACCGTGGCGACGCCACGAAAGTGGCCCGGGCGGAACTTCCCTTCGAGCAACGAGCCGAGCTCCGTTACCTCCACCCACGTCTGGAAGCCCGGCGGGTACATCTCCTCGCGGGTCGCTGCGAAGACGAGATCGACCCCTGCCTCGCGAGCCATCCGCAGATCGCGCTCCTCGTCACGCGGGTACGCGTCCAGGTCGTGCTCGTCGGCGAACTGGGTGGGGTTGACGAACAGGCTCATGACGACGGTGTCGCACTCCTCGCGCGCGGCGCCGAGCAGCGAGAGGTGGCCGGCGTGCAGCGAGCCCATGGTGGGCACGAGCGCTATCGAACCTGCCCGCAGCGGTGCCAGCAGCTCGCGCACTTCGGCGATCGTCCGACAGACCGTCATGACGCCCGTCGTCCTCCTGGTACCACCGTGTCACGCGGCAGCTCGCGGCCCGCGAGTCGAGCTGTCGCCTCCGCGAGGACGACGTAGAGCTCCTCGAGCTCGGGCGTCTCGGCTCGGATGACCTCGAGATGTCTCTCGACGGTCTCCCAGTCGCCTCGCGCGATCGGGCCTGTGAGCGAGAAGCCGCTGTCCATCACCCCGCGCATCAGCGGGTCGAGCGCTTCCGGGGGCGCGCCGGCGGTCTCGAGCAGCGAGCCTGCCGCGGCCCGGAGGGTGACGAGGTAGTTGGAGGCCATCGCCGCCCCCGCGTGGTACGCAGCGCGACCGGAATCGTCGAGGTCGAAGGGGCGAAGGCCGAGGATCTCCGCGAGCTCGAAGCCCTGCGCGCGAGCTTCCTCCGTCTCGGCGGTGACCGCTCCCCAGGTGCCGTCGAGCTGCTCGGGGCCGCGCGCCTTCGTGAAGCTCTGGAGCGGGTGGAGGCCGAACCGCCGCTCGTGGGGATCGAGCGCGGACAGGGGTGTCGCCCCGCTCACGTGCACGATCCACGGGCCGGGCGAGATCGCCGCAGCGACCTCGGCGATCGACCGATCGGGAACGCAGAGCAGCACGAGATCCGGATCGGCACCGTCGAGCCGCACTCCGCGCTCGGAAAGCCGGGCGCTCACCGCAGAGCCGACGCGGCCCCGCGCGCCGATGACATGGACGCTGTCGATCATGGTCGCTCCAGTTCCGTGACCGGATACCGGGCAGCGCGGAGGGTAGCACCGTGCACGGTCTCAGCAGGCATTTTTCGCCGCATCGAGGTCTACCCGGCCGCGAGCCGTTGCTCGAGGTGCGCGCGTACGGCCGGCCAGTCGTCGTCGACGATCGCGTACCAGGCGCTGTCGCGGTTCTCGCCGTCCCGCACGAGCATGTGCTTCCGGTGGATGCCTTCGAACGTCGCGCCGAGCGCCTCGAGCGCGCCGCGCGAGCGCTTGTTCAGCGCATCGGTCTTGAGCTCCACACGCCGGCAGCCCCAGGTCTCGAATGCGTGTCGGAGCTGGAGCAGTTTGGCTTCCACGTTCGCTCCAGTGCCCCAGGCCGACGGATGGAGCCAGGTCCAGCCGATCTCGACCGAGCGGTGCTCCGGACGGAGTGCGAGGAAGCGCGTCGAGCCGACCATTCCCACCTCGTTGCCGATCGTCACCAGCGGCAGCTCGGCTCCCGTCTCCGCTGCGGCGAGAGCCTGCTCGAAGAACGCGCTCCACTCGGTCCTCGTCTCCGGCTGCGCGACGCTCAACCAGCGCCAGGTCCGCGGGTCGCGCGATGCCTCCCACAGCCTCTCCTCGTGCTCCCGCGAGAGCGGCTCGAGCCGCACGATCCTGCCTTCGAGCACGGGAACCGTCCACGGCTCCATGCCGCGACAGTACACTCGGCTCGTGCCGATCTACGAGTACGCGTGCATGGAGTGCGAGTCGCACTTCGACGAGCTCGTACGCAGCCCGGAGCAGGCAGTGACCTGCCCGGAGTGCGGAGCGGCGAAGGTCCTGAAGCAGCTCTCGACGTTCGCGGTGCACGGCACGACGAAGCCCAGCGTCGCTGCGCCCGCCCGTGGAGCCGGAGGTTGTTGCGGCGGCTCCTGCGGCTGCGGGCACTGACTTTCGAGCGCCGGTCGGCGCATCCGGAAGGCGACGTAGACTGAGTTGCCGATGACGGACGCCGTCGAGCGCGCAGCAGGGCTCCGCGAGTACGCGGAGGAGACGGCCGGGTGCACGAAATGCGCACTCGCGAACGGACGCACGCAGGTCGTATTCGGCTCGGGTAGCCCGGATGCGGAGCTCATGTTCGTCGGCGAGGCCCCCGGGTTTCACGAGGACCAGCAGGGCGTGCCGTTCGTCGGGCAGGCCGGGAAGCTGCTCGAGCGCCTGCTCGAAGGAATCGGCCTGACCCGCGCGGACGTCTACATCGCGAATGTCCTCAAGTGCCGGCCTCCGGGGAACCGCGACCCGCTTCCCGAGGAGATCGCATCGTGCGAGCCGCATCTCTTCCGGCAGATCGAGCTCATCGAGCCCACACTGGTCGCGACGCTCGGCAACTTCGCGACGAAGCTTCTGTCCGGCCGGCCAGCGGGAATCACGCGCGTGCACGGCCAGGAGCAGGAGGTCACGCTGGGCGCACGCAAGGTGACGCTCTATCCGATCTACCACCCGGCGGCTGCGCTGTACACGCCGTCGATGCTCAAGGTGCTCGAGGAGGACTTCGCTCGCATCCCGGGCCTGCTCGCGGGTGCTGTCGCCGTCGAGCCAGAGCCCGACGAGCCTCCGCTGGCGCCTGCCGTGGAGCCAGACGCAGTCCAGCTGGGTCTCTTCTAGACATTTGCGGGTCGAGCTGACGACGAGCTCGGCGGAGGAGACCGAGGCGGTGGGCGCGTTGCTCGCAGCGCGGCTGTCGCCGGGTGACGTCGTCGGCGTCTCCGGCGAGCTCGGATCCGGCAAGACGACCTTCGTGCGTGGTGCTTGCCGCGCGCTCGGCGTGACCTCGCCGGTGACGAGCCCGACGTTCACCATCGGCCACCGCTATCGCGGGACGGTCGACGTCTCGCACCTCGACCTCTTCCGGTTCAGCGGCATGTCGGTCGCCGAATGGGGCGACCTGGAGCCGTATTTCGACGACGCCGTGGTCTTCGTCGAATGGCCCGAAGCTGCTGGCGATGCACTGCCGGAGCAGCGCGTCAGGGTCGCTCTCGACCACGCTGGAGGAGACCGTCGTCGCATCGAGCTCGCCACCGGCGACCAGGCGCTGCTAGAAGGGCTCTCGTGCTGATCCTCGCGTTCGACACTGCTACCGATGTCGCGACCTCCGCGCTCGTCGACGGCGACGACGTACTCGGCGAGCGGAGCTCGCTCCCACGCACCGTCCTCGAGGACGCCGACGACCTGCTCCACGAAGCCGGGCGCCTGCCGTCCGACCTCGACGCGCTCGTGGTCGGCACCGGCCCGGGGAGCTTCACGAGCACTCGTATGGGGCTCGCCGCGGCGCGGGGGCTGGCGCTCTCGCTCGGCGTCCCGCTTGCTGGAGTCTCGACGCTCGACGCCCTGGCCGCCGGCTCTCCCGGAGCCGTTCCGATCGTGGATGCCCGTCGGGGCGAGGTCTTCGTCGCAGGCCCGCGGGCGGTCGCTCCCGCCGACATCGAGGTCGCGCACGGCACCGTATGCGTCGGGAGCGGCGCGGTGCGGTACCGCGAGGAGATCGAGGCACGGGGTGCCCTCGTGCCCCCGGACGACGACATCGCGCATCTCCCGCGGGCCAGCCTCCACGTGAGCCTCGCCGAGGCCTTCGGCGCCGCGGACACGGTCGAGCCCATCTACGTGCGGGCTCCCGACGTCGAGGTCGCATCGTGAGGCTCGAGCTCCGTGCGCTCGACGAGCGCGACCTCGATGCCCTGGACCACATCGAGCGGCTCTCGTACCCCGCACCCTGGTCACGCGCGATGTTCGCGGCGGAGTTGCAGAAGCCGGGTGCCCTGGCCATCGGCGCGTACAGCGAGCCGAACGTCCTCGTCGGCTACGCGATCGTGTCCCGCTACGTCGACGCCTGGCACGTCATGAACATCGCGGTCGTGCCGGAGTTCCGGCGGCGCGGGATCGCGACTGCGCTCCTGGAGCGGCTCTTCGCGGTCACGGCCGGCGACCCACGCCGCGGGTTCACGCTCGAGGTGCGGGTCTCGAATACCGAGGCAATTCGGCTGTACGAGCGTCTCGGCTTCGAGGCTCGGGGAGTCCGCCGCGGGTACTACACGGACAACCGCGAAGACGCGCTGATCATGTGGCGCGATGCCACCGCCTCGGAGAAGGCGTCGTGATCCTCGCGCTGGAGACATCGTGCGACGAGACTGCCGCGGCGGTCGTAACGAGCGAGGGAGACGTCCTCTCGTCGATCGTCTCGTCGCAGGCGAGCATTCATGCCAAGTACGGCGGGGTCGTCCCCGAGGTCGCGTCCCGCCGGCATCTGGAGCTCGTCCTCCCGGTCGTGCGCGAGGCGCTCACCGATTCGGGCCACACGCTCGACGACGTCGACCGGATCGCCGTAACTCAAGGCCCCGGTCTCGTCGGCGCGCTTCTCGTCGGGCTCTCGACGGCGAAGGCGATCGCCTGGTCGCGCACGCTGCCACTCGTGCCGGTCGACCACCTCGAGGGGCATGTGGCGTCGCTGTACCTCGGCTCCGAGCCGCTCGAGCCGCCGTTTCTCTGCCTCCTCGCGAGCGGCGGGCACACCCTGCTGCTCGCGGTTCGCGAGCGTGGGAGCTCCGAGCGCCTCGGGACGACGCTCGACGATGCGGCGGGCGAGGCCTTCGACAAGGGAGCTCGCCTGCTGGGTCTCGGCTATCCGGGAGGTGCCGCGATCGACCGCCTCGCGCAGGACGGCGACCCCCAGGCATTCCCGTTCCCGGTCGCACGCGTGTCCGGCCTGGACTTCTCGTTCTCGGGCGTCAAGACCTCGCTCCTCTACGCCGTGCGCGAGCTCGGCGAGACGGAGCTCAGTCGGCGTAAGGCGGATCTGGCTGCGTCCTACCAGCATGCGATCGTGCGCGCGCTCGTTGCCCGCGTTCGGGAGGCGTCGGAGCTGACGGGGCTCGCGTCGCTGGCGGTCGTCGGTGGGGTAGCCGCGAACTCCGCCCTGCGTGCAGCTCTGCCCGAGGCGCGATTCGCTCCGCTCGACCTGTGCACGGACAACGCCGCGATGATCGGGTCCGCTGCCCGGTTTGGCCGGCCCATCGCCGCCCCTGACTACCTTGGCTTGGATGCATATGCGTCGATGGTCTAGAGCCACCGTGCTCAGCGCGTCGTGCTCCGGAGTCGTCGCACTCGCGCTCCTCCTCGGCGGCGCTGGTGCTCCCGCAACGGCGCAACCGGTCGTGACGATCGACGAGGCCGGTTGGCAGGGTGTGCTCGGCGTGCGTCCGGTGGTGTCGACCGCGCAGCGGTACATCGTCGTCCTGCGCTCGCCGTCACTTGCGGCGCGTGTCCGCGCAGAGGGCGGCCAGGCGACGGAAGCGCAGATGCGGCGCTGGACGGCCGCGGCCGTCTCCGGCCAGGAGCAGTTTCTGAGGCGCATAGTCGCGAGCGGTGCCCAGGTCGCGGCGGAGCATCGCTACGTCCGCGTGCTGAACGCATTCTCGACACGCCTCGATCCCACGTCGTTGGCGGTTCTCGACCGCGATCGCGAGGTCGTCGGCGTCTATCCGGTTCGTGCCGCGTTTCCAGCGGCGGACGAGATCACGCCCGGTCTGCAGGCTGCGGTGTCGTCGTCCGTACCGGGCCTGGGCATTCCGGGACTCGACGGGCACGGAGTCGTCGTCGCTCTGCTCGACACCGGCGTCGATCGGTCGCACCCGTACCTCCGGGAAGCCGTCCTGCCGGGAATCGACGTCATAACGCCGGGCAGCGGAGGCATCGCCCAGCCGCATCCGACGATCTCCGGCCGTTCCGAGCGCCATGGCACGGAGCTTGCGGGGATCGTCGCGGGTGTCGACGGCCCGGGAGGGCTACACGGTGTCGCGCCCGGTGCGTCGATCCTCCCGATTCGCGTTGCTGGGTGGCAGCCGGACGCGGAGGGAGGCTACGCGGTGTACTCGCGGACCGATCAGCTGCTGGCGGGCCTCGAGGCTGCCGTCGATCCGAACGCGGACGGAGACACCCACGACGCGGCTCGGATCGCGCTCGTCGGCCTCGCCGAGCCGTATGCGTCGTTCCCCGACGGTCCTCTCGCCCGGGCCATCGCGGGAGCGACGGAGCTGGACACCCTCGTCGTCGTTCCCGCCGGGAACGACGGTCGCGCAGGGCCGACGTTCGGGAGCATCGCGGGTCCGGGCGGGGCTCCCGCGGCGCTGACCGTGGGCGCGGCCGACGGCCGGCCTGCGACGCCGACGGTTCGCGTGCACGTCCGAGCCGGGCTGCGCGTTCTCTTCGACGGGACGCTTCCACTAGGAGGAGCTCCGACCGAGACCGTGACCGCGACGCTCGTGCCCGTGACGCGAGCTGCGGTCTCCCGCGGGATCCGCGGATACTTCGACGAGGGCGGCGAAAGCACGATCGCCGGTCGAGCGGCGCTCCTGCCGCGCGGCGGGCTCTCGGACGAGGCGGTCGAAGAGGCCGCTTCTGCCGGGGCCCGAACGGTGCTCGTCGACGGGCCGCTGCCCGCGGGCGCCTTCAGCCTCGACGTTCCGAGCGGAGTGCCTGTCGTCGGGCTGCCGATCGAGCTCGCGCGATCCTTGCGACAGCTCGAGGCGGAAGGGAAGCCCGTGATCGTCGCCGTCGGCGCTGCGCGCGCGTCGCTGAACGCGGACGGCGGCTCGCTCGCAGCGTTCTCGTCGCGAGGGCTCGCCTTCGGCGGCGTGCTCAAGCCGGACGTCGTGGCACCGGGAGTATCCGTGCCGACGTCGGAGCCCGGGCGAACGGACGAGGGCGAAGCGCGCTACGGAAGCGCCAGCGGGACGAGCGTGGCTGCAGCTGTCGCCGCAGGTGGTGCCGCGATCCTCGCGCAGGCCAGGCCACAGGCCGGTGCCGCGTCCTTGCTCGGGCTGCTCGTCGGGTCGGCGCGGAAGGTCACGGACGAGGAGCAGCCCACGGCAGCGATGCTCGACCTCCACGCAGCGGCGCAGCAGGAGATCGCCGTCGAACCCGCCGTGCTCTCGTTTCGCTCGTTCGCGGGCGGCCCGCTCGTCCTGGAGCAAACGGTTCGCCTGCACAACCTGGGTTCACGAAGGCTGCCCGTGACCATCGCGGCGTCACCTCCGATCGACGGCGTCGAGGTAGCGCCGCTCGAGAATCGGCTGCTCGTCCGGGCGGGCGGGACAGCCGACGTCGTCGTCGGGCTCGCGATGGATGGTGACCCGAGGGAGGGCGTGGTCGCCACGGGCGAGCTCGTCGTCCGCGTCCGGGACTCGCAGGATGTCCGCCTGCCGTGGTCCGTCGCACTGCCTCCCGCGAACGTCGACCTGCTCTCGGGAGTTGTGCTTCGGAGCACGGGCGAGCGGATCACGGACGCGACTCCGGCCGTTGTCAGCTTCGTTGCCGGCGCGGTCGTTCGGGGCGACGATCCGGAGGTCAGGCCGATCGACCTGCTCGAGGTCGAGCTCTGGCGCGGAGGCGAGCTGCTCGGCGTCCTCTCCCGGAGACGGGAAGTGCTCCCGGGCCGCTACGCCTTCGGGCTGACCGGACGCGGGCCGCAGGGCGAAAGCTTGCCGCGCGGCGCCTACACAGTCCGGCTCGTCGCCAGGCCGGGCGACGGCACGCGGCGCCAGCTCGAGTCGGTCGAATACGTCGTGCGGTAGAGACCGTCACGCAGGCGTGCAGGTGTATTCTCGCGCCGTCCACCGAGCATGGAGGCGTCCGATGTCTGAAGCCGTGGTGGCCTCGCACCTGCGCGAGAACCCGTACGAGCTCGCGAAGGCGCAGCTCCGGAGCGTCGGCGAGGTCTTCGCGATCGATCCCAACCTCATCCGCGTCCTCTCGCAGTGCAAGAAGGCGGTCGAGGTGTCGATCCCCGTGTCGATGGAGGACGGCTCGATCGAGGTCTTCAGCGGCTATCGGGTGACGCACAACATCGCGCGAGGACCGTCGAAGGGTGGCATCCGCTACCACCCGAACGTCACGCTCGACGAGGTCAAGGCCCTCTCGATGTGGATGACCTGGAAGTGCGCGCTCATGGCACTGCCCTTCGGCGGCGCGAAGGGCGGCGTGGTCTGCGATCCGAAGATCCTGTCCCCGTCGGAGCTCGAGCGGATGACCCGCAGATATACGAGCGAGATCATCAACGACATCGGTCCGGAGCGGGACATCCCCGCCCCCGATGTCGGGACCGACGGACGCGTGATGGCCTGGATCTTCGACACGTTCTCGATGAACAAGGGGCACTCGGTTCTCGGCGTCGTGACCGGGAAGCCGCTGTCCATCGGCGGCTCGCTGGGCCGGGAGGAGGCGACGGCGCGAGGTGCGCTCTACTGCATCCAGGCGCTCGCCGGCAAGACCGGAAGCCGGGTCGACGAGTATGCGGTCGCGATCCAGGGATTCGGCAACGTCGGAGCCCATCTCGCGCGGCTGCTGCACGGCGAAGGAGCGAAGGTGGTCGCCGTGTCCGACTCGCGCGGAGGCGTCTACAACGCGAACGGGATCGACGTGCCGGCGGCCCTTGCGCACAAGCAGGAGCGCGGGACGCTGGAAGAGCTCGCGAACGCCGAGCAGGTGACGAACGACGAGCTCGTCGAGCTTCCCTGCGACATCCTGGCGCCCTGCGCGCTCGAGCAGGTCGTCACCGACGAGAATGCCGATCGGGTCAAGGCCCGGTTCGTCTGCGAGGGTGCGAACGGGCCGGTGACGCCGGCGGGGGACGCCATCCTCGAGGATCGGGGGATTCTCGTTCTCCCGGACGTGCTTGCAAATGCCGGCGGGGTCGTCGTCTCGTACTTCGAGTGGGTGCAGGGGCTCCAGGAGTACTTCTGGCGCGAGGACGAGGTCAACGCGAAGCTCCACGACATCGTCGCAAGGGCGTTCGAGGAGACCTGGCAGACGCGGGAGAAGGTCGACACGAGCATGCGCATGGCCGCCTACGGGCTCGCCGTTCAGCGCGTGGCCGAGGCGACCACGACGAGGGGGCTCTATCCCTAGGCCTCTTCGGGTTTCGCAAGACACGGTCTGACTGCGGATGGCGCGCGTCGTCGTCTACCACGCCGCGGATTGCCACCTCTGCGAGCGGGCGCTCGAAGTCGCTCGCGAGGTCCGCGGTGAGATCGAATTCGAGCTCGAGCTCGTCGACATCGGCGGCGACCCGGGCCTCGAGAAGCGGTACCGCGAGCACCTTCCTGTCGTCGAGATCGACGGCGAGCAAGTGTTCACATACTTCGTCGACCCCGTAGCGCTTCGCGGGCGGCTCATGGCGGTTCTTCCGACGGGGTCCGGAGAGCCACTGGCAGAATCGTGACGATTTGTCACAAACCGGTGGAAGAGGGGTTTCTTGACCGACCGTCTGACAGTGGGAGTCGCGGCCCGCCTGAGTAGGTACCTCCAGGTCCTCACGCAGGCCCGGAAGATGGGCAAGGACAGGATCTCGTCGCAGGAGATCGCGGAGTACACGAACATCAACGCGACCCAGATCAGGCGCGATCTCTCCGCCTTCGGGAAGTTCGGCAAGCGTGGTGTCGGCTACCGCACCGACGCGCTCCTCGACGAGATCCGCAAGATCCTCCGGACGCAGGGCCAGCACAACATCGCGCTCGTCGGGGCGGGCCGTCTGGGTAGCGCGATCGCGAGCTCCCCGATCTTCGCGGAGCACGGGATCACCGTTGCCGCGATCTTCGAGAACGACCCCGACAAGGTCGGCGAGCGGGTCGGCGACCTGCTCGTGAACTCGATGGACGATCTCGCAGAGCTCGTCCGTGAGCGCAACATCATCGTCGGCGTGATCGCGGTCCCGGCGGACAACGCGCAGGACGCAGCCGACGCTCTCATCAGGTCGGGCGTGAAGATCGTCTTCAACTACTCGGAGGCGCTCCTCGACACGCCTGCGGACGTCCAGGTGCACACGTCGAACCCGGCCGTCGAGCTGCTCTACGCGCTCTACTTCCACCTCACCTAGGCGCCCGCCGCCCCGCCGCCGGGCGTCGCGTCACTTCAACTAGGTTAGTGAGCCGCATGGGTGACGAACAGCGACTCTCGCCGGACGAGCAGATCGCGCGCGCGCGCGAGCAGTTCGAGAACGCCACCGACTTCACGACGGCGGTCGAGGAGGAGTTCGCGATCCTCGACCCGCAGACGCTCGATCTCTCGAACCGCTTCGAGGAGGTGCAGGCAGCCGCGGCGGGCACGCAGCTCGAAGAGCACCTCGTCGGTGAGCTCATCGCCTCCGAGGTCGAGATTCGGACCGGGCGCTGCGAGACGTTCGCGGAAGTTCCGGGCGCGATGGCCGAGCGCCGAACGCAGCTCCAGGAGCTCGTCGACCCGATGGGAATCCTCATCGGCGCGACCGGGACACACCCGTGGGCGGATTGGAAGAAGCAGCGGATCATCGACACGCCGCACTACCGGCGCAACGACGAGCTGCTCCGCTACGTCGTCTGGCGCAACAACACGTTCGGCCTCCACGTCCACGTCGCGATCAGGGGAGCAGATCGCGCTATCGCGGTCGTGGGCGCCATGCGCAACTACCTCCCCGAGATCCTCGCGCTCTCGGCCAGCTCGCCGTTCGCCGAGGGCGTGAACACCGGCCTGCACACCGCGCGCACGCAGATCTTCACGCGCTTCTTCCCGCGCTGCGGAGTGCCCGATGCCTTCACGTCCTGGGCGGAGTACGAGAGCTTCGTCCACTTCCTGTACGAGACGGGATCGATCACGGAGCACACGCAGATGTGGTGGAGCGTGCGTCCACACCTCGCGTTCCCGACGGTGGAGATTCGTATCGCGGACGGCCAGCCGGACCTCGGCGAGGCCCAGGCCCTCGCCGCGTTCGCCGCGTCTCTCGTCGCGCGCGTTGCCCTGGCCTACGACGAGGGCAGCCCGGTCGAGCCGCTCCCGCATCGACTGATCGAGGAGAACTTCTGGCGCGCGATCCGGTACGGGCTCTCCGGTGAGCTCATCGACTTCGAGCGCGGGGAGCCGATCCCGGCCCGACAGCGTCTCGAGGAGCTCGCCGCCTGGGCTCTTCCCGCGGCGGAGGAGATCGGCGCGGCCTCGTACCTGGCGATCCCGGAGCGCAACGCCGCCGAACGGCAGATCGAGCGCTTCGAGGAAGGGACGTCGCTCGAGGAGATCTACGCCGAGCAGGTGCAGACGACGGAGCGGATCGGTGGCTGAAGGCGTCGGGGGCGACGACGCCCGGGATGAACGAGCGGAGGACGCTGGACTTCCCTCGGAGGAGGAGCTGCGCGAGGCGCTGGACAGGATCGCCGTCTCGGACGTCCTCATGAACGCCCTCTCCGCCAGCGCATCGCTCGCGTTTCGCCGCGTCTCCGCCGACTCGCTCGATCTACCGCAAGTGCGGCTGGCGATCGAGGCCTCGCGTGCGCTCGAGCCGGTGCTGAAAGAGGGCGGCGTAGACGAGGCGCTGATCCGCGACCTGGAGCAGGCGCGGATGAATCTCCAGCTCGCCTACGCGAAGGCCGTCGCGGAGTAGCGGGCAGCGGCGGCTGTCGTGCTCCGGCCTCCCGATCCGCCGCTTGCCGACGACGTCGTCACCCTGAGACCGCCCGACGAGCGCGATCTGGACGCGATCGGGCGCGGCATTGCCGACCCCGACGTAGTCCGCGCGTTGGGCCGTCCCACGCGTTCAGCCGAGGGAGTGCTCGAGCTGAACCGCCGCCACTGGGACGCCGAGGTCGGAGCTACGTTCGCGATCTGCGACCTTGCGGGCAATTGCGTCGGCCACGTGTGGGTGAATCTCGGCGACGCCCGGCGAGGAAGCGTCGGGTATTGGCTCCTCCCGGACGCCCGCGGCCAGGGTCTGGCGACGCGGGCGGTCCAGCTCGTATCACGATGGGCGCTCGAAGATTTCGGTCTCGCACGCCTCGGACTGTCGACCGAGCCGTGGAACCATGAGTCGCAGCGAGTCGCCGAGCGGGCCGGATTCCGCCGCGAGGGCACGCTTCGCTCCTACGCGGAGATCGACGGCCGGCGAGTCGACTACGTCTCCTTCTCCCTGTTGCCGGCCGATCTCGAACACCAACGCTGATAGAACGGCGAAGTGAGGCCGTTCGCAGTCGCGATGCTCGTCCTCGTGGCGGCGGGGTGTGCTGGCGGTGGCGACGACTCGAGTGCCGACCCGGAGGTCGACCGCGCGTTGATCGAGGCTGCGCGGCGGGGTAACGCAGCCGAGGTCGAGCGCCTGCTCGGAGACGGCGCGAGCGTCACGGCGGCCGATGCGAGTGGCGCCACCGCCCTTGTCGCCGCGGCGTACGGAAACCACGTCGATGTCGCACGAGTGCTGATCGAAGCGGGCGCGGACGTCAACGCCAAGGATCAGACCGAGCAGAGCGCGCATCTGATCGCCACGAGCGAGGTCGGCGACGACGTCGAGCTGCTCGAGCTCACGCTCGCGCACGGCGCCGACGTGACGGTCACGGACGGCTACAACGGCACGGGCCTCATTCGCGCCGCCGATCGAGGCCATGTCGGCGTCGTCAAGAGGCTGCTCGAAACGGACACGGACGTCGATCACGTCAATCGCCTCGGCTGGACGGCGCTCCTCGAGGCGATCATCCTCGGAGGCGGCGACGAGCGGCACACCGAGGTCGTGCGTCTCCTCGTCGAGGGCGGCGCGGACGTCGACCTTGCCGACGGCAATGGCATGACCCCGCTCGAGCATGCGACGAGCTCGGGCTACGAGCGGATCGCCGCAATCCTCAGGGCCGCAGGCGCACGGTGACGGTCTCGAGCCTCACGGGAGCGGGCTTGTGATAGATAATCCGCCGCGCCGGGGCGACTCGGCGCCCAGTTTGTGACGGGCCGAGACCGGAGGACGGATGGACTTCTTCGTTGACCACGCTGTCGGGTTCGCGCTTGCGTGCGCGGCCGTCGCGATCCTGTACGGGCTGTACCTGACGTGGTGGCTGCTGAAGCAGCCCGCTGGAAACGAGCGCATGCAGGAGATCGCGCGTGCCATCCAGGAAGGCGCGGCCGCGTACCTGCGGAAGCAGTACACGACGATCGCCATCGTCGCGCTCGTGCCGTTCTTCCTGCTCGGCTTCTACAACCAGCTCGGGTGGGGGACTGCGTTCGGGTTCCTCGTCGGCGCGGTGTTCTCCGCTGCAGCGGGCTTCATCGGGATGAACGTGGCGGTGCGCTCGAACGTTCGAACGGCCGAAGCCGCGCGCGAGGGCCTCCAGCCGGCGTTCAAGGTCGCCTTCCGCGCAGGATCCGTGACGGGCCTGCTCGTCGTCGGACTCGGTCTCCTCGGCGTCGCCGGCTACTACTGGGTGCTGACCGACTGGATCGGGAACTCCCCGGAGTCCGCGGTGCGTGATCTCATCGGGCTCGCGTTCGGCGGCTCGCTCATCTCCGTGTTCGCGCGTCTCGGCGGCGGCATCTACACGAAGGCAGCCGACGTTGGCGCCGATCTCGTGGGGAAGATCGAGGCCGGTATCCCCGAGGACGACCCGCGCAACCCGGCCGTGATCGCCGACAACGTCGGAGACAACGTCGGCGACTGCGCCGGTATGGCGGCCGACCTGTTCGAGACGTACGCGGTCACGGCCGTTGCCGTGATGTTGCTCGGGATCGGCTTTGGCCAGGCGGACCTGTGGCTCTACCCGCTCGCGCTCGGGGGCATCTCGATCCTGTCATCCGTGATCGGGACCTTCTTCACGCGTGTCGGCCGTGGCCAGAACGCGATCATCAACGCCCTCTACCGTGGCGTGATCGTCGCGACGATCCTCTCCGCGATCGGCTTCATCCCGGTGACGATGGCCTACGACACCGGTGAGTTCAGCTTCTGGAATCTCTACGGCGCGGCGCTCATCGGCCTGGCGGTGACGTTCCTGCTCGTCGCGATCACCGAGTACTACACGGGCACTCGCTGGAAGCCGGTGAAGGACATCGCGAGCGCATCACAGACCGGCCACGCGACGAACATCATCTCCGGCCTCGCCGTCGGCATGCAGGCGACTGCTCTCCCCGTGATCGTCATCGCCGTCGGAGTCGTCGGCTCGTACTACGCGGCAGGCGAGAGCCTCTACGGCATCGGGGTCGCGGTCATGGCCCAGCTGTCCATGGCAGGGCTCATCGTCGCGCTCGACGCATACGGCCCGGTTACTGACAATGCGGGCGGAATCGCGGAGATGGCGGACCTGCCGGAGTCCGTGCGTGGGATCACCGACCCGCTCGACGCCGTCGGCAACACGACCAAGGCGGTTACGAAGGGCTACGCGATCGGCTCGGCCGGTCTCGCTGCGCTGATCCTCTTCGACGAGTACGGACGCGGGCTCAGAGAGGACGGGCTCGAGACGGTCTTCTCGCTCGACAACCCGTGGGTGATCGCAGGCCTGTTCATCGGCGGGCTCATGCCGTTCCTCTTCGCATCGCTCGCGATGCAGGCAGTGGGGCGGGTCGGTGGCCAGGTCGTCGAGGAGGTGCGCCGCCAGTTCCGCGAGAACCCGGGGATCATGGACTACACCGCCCGCCCGGACTACTCGAACGCGATCGGAATCGTCACCGGCTCGGCCATCAAGGAGATGATGGCTCCGGCGCTCATTCCGGTGCTGATTCCCGTGATCGTCGGGATCATCAGCGTGGAGATGCTCGGCGGTCTGCTCATCGGAACGATCGTGACCGGTCTCTTTCTCGCGATCGCGATGACCTCCGGGGGAGGCGCCTGGGACAACGCGAAGAAGACGATCGAGGACGGGCTCTACGGCGGGAAGGGCTCGGACGCCCATGCTGCGGCGATCACGGGCGATACGGTCGGCGACCCGTACAAGGACACCGCCGGCCCGGCGATCAACCCGATGATCAAGATCGCGAACATCGTCGCGATCCTGCTCATCCCGCTGCTCGTCTCGATCCACGGGTAACCCAGCACCAAACATCGGTTGCGGACTTGCCCACGGCGTGCGAACTGCGTAGGATGCGCGCGTTCTGGAGACGGCTGTCCAATTTGCCGGTTGTTCAGCCACGACTAGGGGAGAGAGGCTTCATGCATAGACACAGGGTGCCGCGCGGGCGCATGCTCGCTGTTGTCGGTTTGCTCGCCGCGGTCTTTCTCGTACCTGTCGGCCTCACAGCCGACGGGGTAACAGAGGTGGGCTCGTCGCCCGATATATCGAGCGGCGAGATGACCCACGACACGATCGGCGCGTGGTTCGTCCAGCTCACGGGCAATCCCACAGCCGACGGCGGGAACGCCGCTGCCTTGACCGCAAAGAGGCAGAAGTTCCACGCCGACGCCAAGAAGGCGGGCATCAAGTACACGACCCGCTACGAGTTCCAGAAGCTCTGGAACGGGCTCTCGCTCGAGACGAGCGCAAACCAGCTCGACAACGTCGTCGGGCTTCCGAACGTCGAGGCGATCTACCCGGTCGGCACCGTGTCGATCCCCGAGACGTCACCTTCGTCCATTCCGGACCTCGCCACCGCCATCAAGATGACGGGCGCCGACATCGCCCAGAACGAGCTTGGGCTCACGGGCAAGGGCGTGAAGGTCGCGGTCATGGACACCGGAACCGATTACAACCATCCGGATCTCGGCGGTTGCTTCGGCGCCGGGTGCCGCGTTGCGACGGGTTGGGACTTCGTCGGCGACAGCTACAACGCCGACCCCTCCAGCACCGCGTTCCAGCCGGTTCCCAATCCCGACGCCAATCCTGACGACTGCAACGGGCACGGCACGCACGTGTCGGGCATCGTCGGAGCGAACGGTGAAGTGACCGGCGTCGCTCCGGAGGTCACGTTCGGTGCCTACCGCGTCTTCGGCTGCGGCGGCTCGACGACCGACGAGATCATGATCGCCGCGATGGAGCGCGCGCTCGACGACGACATGGACGTCCTGAACATGTCGATCGGCGACGCGTTCAACACCTGGCACCAGTCGCCGACTGGCCAGGCCTCGACCAACCTCGTCAAGAAGGGCATGGTCGTCGTCGCGTCGATCGGCAACTCGGGCGCCAACGGCGTCTACAGCGGTGGCGTGCC
The DNA here is from genome assembly GCA_963736295.1 of uncultured Actinomycetes bacterium. Lineage (GTDB taxonomy): Bacteria > Actinomycetota > Thermoleophilia > Gaiellales > Gaiellaceae > GMQP-bins7. The sequence goes on along the minus strand of CAVTOH010000004.1, from coordinate 531,237 downwards.
CGGTATGGGCTCGAAGGTCATCGGCGTCGCGTCGTTCGACAACTCGCACGTCGCACTGACCACGTTCACCATCTCGCCGGACGACACGGCGATCGGCTACGGCAACGCCGCAGCGGCTCCGCTCGCCCCGACTACGGGCAGCCTGCCGATGACGAAGGCGAACACCGTCGGCCCCGTCCCGCCGAACGCGCTTCCAGCCGACGGACGGCTGCACGGCGGTTCCGGCCGGGACGTACACGGGCATGGCCGTCCTGGTCCGACGCGGTACCTGCACGTTCTACGCCAAGGCGCTCAACGCGATGAACGGAGGCGCGGCCGCGGTCGTCCTCTACAACAACTGTCGCGGCCGAACTTCAGCCCGCGGTTGCACCCCCGACGGTCGCCGGATCGCCGGCGATCACGATCCCCGTGGTCGCCATCTCGGACACCGAGGGCCTGCTGATCCACAACCGGCTCGTCGCCGGCCCGGTCACGATGACCTGGACGGACGACACCGGCACGTTCACGAACCCGACGGGCGGGCTGATCTCGTCGTTCAGCTCGTACGGGCTCGAGGCCGAGCTCGACCTGAAGCCGGACATCGGTGCGCCGGGCGGTCTCATCCGCTCGACGTACCCGCTCGAGCAGGGCGGCTACGCCACGGTCAGCGGCACGTCCATGGCCTCCCCGCACGTCGCGGGAGGCGTGGCCTTGCTGCTCCAGGCAGCGCCGAACACGAACGCCGAGACGGTCCGCTCGATCCTGCAGAACAGCGCGGATCCGGCGAATTGGGGAGGTAACCCGAGCCTCGGCTTCCTGGACAACGTGCACCGGCAGGGAGCGGGGATGCTCGACATCGACGACGCGGTCCTCGCCACGACGCTCGTCTCGCCCGGCAAGCTTGCGCTCGGCGAGAGCCAGGCTGGCCCGGCCGCGCGTACGCTCGAGATCTGGAACCGGCGCCAAGAGTCCGGTCACGTACGACCTCTCGTACGTGAACGCGCTCTCGACGGGCGGGAGCACGTTCGCTCCCAGCTTCAGTACGTCGAATGCGTCGGTGGCGTTCAGCTCGAGCAGCGTCACGGTCGGCGCGCAGAGCAAGGTCACGTTCACGGCCACGATCACGGCGTCGACGGCCCCGGACAAGGGGCAGTACGGCGGCTACATCGTGCTGACGCCTCGGGGCGGAGGCCAGGTGCTGCGCGTGCCGTACGCGGGCTTCATCGGCGACTACCAGTCGATCGTCGCCTTGAACCCGACTGCGTTCGGCTTCCCGTGGGTCTCGCGGCTCACCACGTGCAACCCGCTGCTGGTTCGAGGGCTCGACTGCTTCGATCCGGCCGGCGTGTTCACGAACGCACCCGGTGCGACGTTCACGATGGCCGATGCGTTCAACGTGCCGCAGTTGTTGATCCACCTCGATCATCAGGCACGGAGGATCAAGGTGGAGGTCAAGCACGCGGTGACCGGCAAGACCTGGCACCTCGCGTTCGATCTCCAGCACCTGGCGAGGAACTCGACGTCGACGGGCTTCTTCGCCTTCCCGTTCGGTGGGCAGACCACCGGCGCCAACGGGAAGACGACGTTCACGGTTCCCGACGGCACCTACGTTTTCGAGATCCGCCTGCTGAAGGCGCTCGGGAACAACGGGACCGCCGCGCATTGGGAGACCAAGACGACCTCGCAGTTCACGATCGACCGCCCGTAACCGCGCGGTAGATCGGATCGACCGAAGGGGGCCGGCGAAAGCCGGCCTCCTTCGCTTGTAGGCTCGCGCCGTGCCCGGTCGGCGACGGCGACGGCAGGTGGAGATGGAGCGTGTGCTCGGGACGCCCGCGCTCTTCGCCACCGCGTACGGGAACGTCGGCTCCTCCATCTACTACGCGCTGGGCCTGACGGCCATCTACGCGCTCGGGCTGACGCCGCTCGTGTTCGTCCTCGCCGGCATCGTGTTCGCGGCGACCGCTGCGACCTACGCCGAGGGAACGGCCCGCTTCCCCGAAGCGGGAGGCTCGGCGAGCTTCTCGCGGCATGCCTTCGACGAGTTGGTGAGCTTCACCGCGGGCTGGGCACAGATGCTGGTCTACGTCGTCACGGTCGCAGTGTCGGCGTTCTTCGTACCGCACTACCTCTCGATCTTCTGGGAGCCGCTCCGGACGAACCCCTGGGACATCGTCGGCGGCGTGATCGTCATAGTCGTGCTCGTCGCGCTGAACATCGTCGGCGTCCAAGAGGCCGCGAAGCTCTCGATCACGCTCGCGGTGGTCGACTTCGCGACCCAGATCCTGCTCGTGATCATCGGGTTCGCGCTCGTCTTCAACGCGGAGATCCTCGTGGACAACGTCCACTGGGGCGTCGCTCCGACGTGGTCGAACCTCGCCATCTCGATTCCGGTCGCGATGCTCGCGTATACGGGGGTCGAGACCGTCTCGAACCTGGCCGAGGAGGCGCGTGACCCGGTGCGGACCGTGCCCAATGCGTACAAGCTGGTCGCGGGCGCGGTGTTCGCGATCTACTTCACGCTGCCTCTCGTCGCGCTCTCGGCCCTTCCCGTGCAGGAGATCGACGGCGAGCTCACGACGCTGCTCGCGCTCCCTCCCGAAGAGGGCGGGTACGCGAACGACCCGATCCTCGGGGTGGTCGCGAACCTCGGTCTCGAAGGTCTTCTCCTCGACGCCGCCGAGATCTACGTCGGCGTGCTCGCAGCGACGATCCTCTTCATCGCCACCAATGCAGGTGTCATCGGCGCGTCCCGCATCACGTACTCGATGGCGAGCTACCGGCAGCTGCCGGAGGCGCTCCGGCGGCTCCACCCGCGCTTCAAGACGCCGTGGCTGTCACTCGTGCTGTTCGCCGGCATCGCCCCGATCCTCGTGATCCTCCCCGGCGACGTGAACTTCGTCGGGACGCTCTACTCGCTGGGCGCGACGCTCTCCTTCACCGTCGCGCACGCGTCGATCACGAGGCTGCGCATGATCGACCGCGACGAGACGGAGATCGTCTACCTGGCCCGGCCCAATCTGCGTATCGGCGGGGTCGTCTGGCCGCTCTTCGCGATCGCGGGGGGCATTGCGACCGGCATCTCCTTCCTCGTCCTCGTGGTCCAGAATCCCGCGACGCGGTGGGCGGGGCTCGGGTGGATGCTGGCCGGGCTCGCCGGCTACGTCGTCTACCGGCGCCGGTGGGTGCGCGAGCCGGTCCGGGCCGTCGTCAAGGCGCCTCCCGCGTTCGGCCCCGCGCTCGCCCTCGAGTACCGCAGGATCCTGGTTCCCGTCGTCGCGGGTCGGCAGTCGGACCAGGCGCTCGACGTCGCATGCAGGATCGCGGCCGAGCGCGGCTCGCGCATCGTGGCCCTCAACGTGCTCGAGGTGCCGCTCGACCAGCCTCTCGCCGACGACCTCCCTGCACTCGAGGCTGACGCCAACCGCGAGCTCGACGAAGCGGTCGCGGTCGGGGACTCCTACGGCGTGTCCGTGATCGGGCGCCTCGAGCGGGCCCGGGCCGCAGGACCCGCGATCGTTGCGGAGGCCGAGGCGCGGCAGTCGGAGATCATCGTCCTCGGCTCGCCGCGGCGCGAGCTGCGCCCCCGGCAGGCCGCGGTCTTCGGACGCACGGTCGACTACGTCTTGAAGAACGCTCCCTGCCGCGTGCTGACCGTGGCCTCGGAGGTCACGTGAAGCTCTACGGAATCGCCGTGATCGTGTTCTCGCTGATCTTCGTAGGGATCGGCGTGGCGCTGCTCGTCCGGACCGCTTCCGAGGGAGGCGGCCTCGTCGGCTACGTCCTCGGGGGGCTGTTCATCGCGCTCGGGGTGGGGCGGATGACCATCGCGCGCCGGAGAGCCGGGTAGCGCGCGATGGCACGGAAGCTCCGTGGGTTCGAGCGGGTCCTCGACGCTCCGTCGCTCTTCGCCGTCGCCTACGGCGAGATCGCGTCGTCGCTCTACATCGCCCTCGGAATCGTTGCCGCACAGGCACTCGGGCTGACCCCGCTGGTCCTGCTCCTGACGGGCGCCCTGTTCCTGGTCGTCTCGCTCTCGTATGCGGAGGGCACCGCGGCGATTCCCGAGACGGGAGGAGCCGCGACGTTCGTCCGGCGGGCGTTCAACGACCTCGCCGGGTTCGTGACGGGCTGGGCGCTCTTCCTCGACTTCCTGATCGTGATGGCGCTCTCCGCGCTCTTCGTCCCGCACTACCTGGCGGAGGCGGTCTCGGCGCCGTCCCTGCGCGAGTCGCCGTGGGACACCGTGATCGGCTGCGTGTTGATCGCCGGGATCGCTGCGGTCCGGCTCTACCGGCACTCGCGTCTGCACCTCGGTTCGCTCGTCATCGCGCTGCTCGACCTCGTCGTGCAGGGGCTGCTCGTCGTCCTCGGGATCGCGTTCCTGCTCTCGCCCGACGTGCTGGGTGAGGGCCTCGATCTGGCGAGCGAGCAGGACTGGAGTGACCTCGCCTTCGCGCTGCCGCTCGCGATGCTCGCGTACACCGGACTCGAGACGGTGGCGAACCTCGCCGAGGAGACGCGCGAGCCCGGACGGACGCTGCCGCGCTCGCTCTTCTCCGCGATCGGGCTGGTCGTCGTCGTCACGGTCCTCATCGCCGCTATCGGGCTGTCCGCCTACCCGGTGCGCGGCGGCGAGACCGCGCTCGGCGACGAGTGGCTCGAGGCTCCACTCGTCGGCATCGCCGCAGCGTTCGAAGGTCACCTGCCCGGTCTGCTGGTCGACGCACTGCGGATTGCCGTCGGCGTGTCGGGTGTGTTCATCCTGATCGGCGCCGTCACCACCTCGGTCTCCGGGATCACGCGCTTGACGTACTCGCTCGCCGAGCATGGATCGCTGCCACGCGAGTTCGCCCGACTCGAGCGCCGGGCGCTCGTCTCGAGCGAGGCGATCCTGATCGCATCCGGCCTCGCGATCGGCGCGATCATCGTGACCCAGGTCGCGGCCGACGGCGATCCCGCGTTCCTGGCCAGCGCGTATTCCTTCGGCGTCCTGCTCGCCTTTACCGCTGCGCAGCTCGCCGTCATTCGCCTGCGCGTTCGTGAGCCCGACCTGACACGGCCATTCAAGGCACGACCCGATGTGCGCATACGCGGCCATCTGGTCCCGCTGCCCGCGCTCATCGGAGCTCCTCTGACGCTCGCGATCTGGGTGCTCGCACTCGCGACGCATCCAGGAGCGAGGTACGTGGGCCCGTTCTGGCTGGCCTGCGGAGTCGTCGTGTACGTGCTCGTGCGACGGTCGACGAAGCGGGGGCTGCTCGAGCACGTGATGCCCGTCGAGACCTTGCCCGCGGGCGCGGAGTTCGCGCGCATCCTCGTCCCCATGAAGCTCGGAGACATCGGCGAGGAGATGGTGGCGACCGCGATAGCGCTCGCAAAAGAGGGAGGCTCGGCGATCGAGGCGATCACTGTCGTTCGTGTCCCGCGACGCTTCGAGCTCGCCGGCGAGCTGCCGCCGGACGTCGCTGAGAGGGTGAGGGCTTCGCTGGACGAAGCGCGCCTGCTCGGCGAGGACCACGGCGTCGAGGTTCGAACGGACGTCGTGCGTGCGCGGTCGATCGGGCACGCGATCGTCGAGGAGGCGGAGGCACGCAACGCGGACCTGATCGTTCTCGGCTCCTCCGCTCGCTGGCGCAGGCAGTCCCGGTTCTTCTCCCCGACGGTCGACTTCGTCCTCCGGCGCGCGCCATGCGAGGTTCTCGTCGTCGCATTCCCCGAGGGCGTGCTCGAGGAGTAACCTGACGCGCCGTGAAGGCGCTCGTGGTCGGCTGTGGTCGGGTTGGCTCGTCCGTGGCGAAGGGACTCGCCTCGGACGGCTGGGACGTGACCGTGATCGACGAGAGCGACGATGCGCTCCAGCGCCTCGGTCCGAGCTGGCGCGGGGGCTTCGTCATCGGCCACGGGATGGACGTCAGCGTGCTCGAAGCTGCCGGCGCCGGAGACGCGGACGCTGCGGTGGTCTCGACGGACGGCGACAACTCGAACCTCGTGATCGGGCAGGTGCTGCAGAAGCGCTACGGGATCGGCACGGTCGCCGTGCGTGTGCTCGATCCGGCGCGCGCCGAGTTCTACGCGGAGCGCGGCCTCCAGACCGTCTGCCCGACGAAGACCGCGATCTCGGTCCTCCTCGACACGGTTCGCGACGCGACGCCACAGGCTGCCGAGGTCTAGTCCCGAGATGTACGTCATCGTCGCGGGTGGAGGGAAGGTTGGCGCGAACGTCACTCGCACGCTGCTGGAGATGGGTCACGAGGTGACGATGATCGAGCAGCGAGCGGATCGGTTCGCGAGGCTCGAGGAGGAGTTCGGGCCGGTCGTCCTCCGGGGAGACGCGACCGAGATCAGCGTGCTCGAACGCGCCGGCATCGGCCGGCCGCCCGAGCTGCTGCTCGCCGTCACCGGAGACGACGAGGACAACCTCGTCATCTCGCAGGTCGGCAAGGAGGGCTACGGCGTGCGAAAGGCGATCGCGCGCGTGAACGACCCCCGCAACCAGGGCCACTTCGACCTGCTCGGGATCAAGCAGACGATCTGCGCGACGACGAGCATCCTCGGGCTCGTCGAGCACGAGGTTCCCGAGCACGGCCTCGTCCGGCTGCTCGAGCTCCAGGAGGAAGGTCTCCAGATCGTCGAGGTGCAGATCGAGAAGGGCTCGCCGGTAGCGGGCTCGCGTGCCGGCGGGCTCTCGTTGCCGAACGGCTCCCGCCTCATCTCCGTCTTCCGGCACGGGCGCACGGAGCTCGTCGAGGCCGGGACCGTGATCAGGCCCGGCGATCAGGTGCTCGCGATCGTGACGAACGACTCCGCCCCGGCGTTGCGCAAGGCGCTGCTCGGCTCGAGCCCGTAGTCCCTTTGAGGCAGAACAGGAGCTACAGACGCCAGTAGTGGCGTGTGACGAGCACGACAACGGGCACGATCTCGAGCCGGCCGACCCACATGAGCCCGATCATCGTGACCTTCGAAACGTCGCCGAGTGGCGCGAACGACTCCATCGGGCCGTTGACGCCGAAGCTCGGGCCGACGTTCCCGAGCGCGGTAGCCGAGGTGGCGAGCGCGTCGAGCGTTCCGAGGCCGGCGCCCGTGATCGCGGAGTCGACGGCGATCACCGAGGCGCCCACGGCCCACGCGCCGACGTACAGGAGGATGAACGCGGCGATGGCGCGCAGCGTGCGCTCGTCGACGGGCGCGCCGTTGAGGCGGATCGGCAGAACGACCTCCGGGCTCAGCGTTTGGTCGATCTCACGTCGAAGGACCTTCCCGAGCAGCAGGTGGCGGACGACCTTGATCGATCCTCCCGTCGACCCCGCCGAGCCGCCGACGAACATGAGCGCGAAGAGCGCGAGCATGATGACCGCCGGCCACAGCGCGAAGTCGGCGCTCGCCATCCCGGTCGTGCTCATGATCGAGATCGTCTGGAAGAAGCCCGTGCGGATCGCCTCCTCGCCCTCCGCGATCCCGTACCCCCACAGCATGGCCGTGACCGCCGCCGACGCGAGCACGGCGAGTGCGATGTAGAGCCGGAACTCCTCGTCGCGGACGAGCGCGCGTGGCCTGCGGTTCACGAATGCCCGGTACATGAGCGCGAAGTTCGCTCCCGCGATGAGCATGAACAGAGCGAGGATCCACTGGGCCTCGGCGGAGAACACCTCGGCGCCCCGAGGCTGCGTCGAAAAGCCGCCGGTGGGCATGGTCGAGAAGGCATGCGCGAGCGCCTGGTAGGGCGTCATCAGCTCGTCGATTCCGAGCCATCCGAGCGATGCGAGCAGAAGCACCTGGATCGCTGTGAGCCCGACGTAGAGAAGCCAGAGCTTGCGAGCGGTCGAGCGGATGCGCTCGGAGAGCTGGGCGATCTCCGGGCCTGGAAGCTCCGACTCCATCAGCTGCCGCCCACCGACTCGCAGCCGCGGAAGGACGGCGATCGCGAGGACGATGATCCCCATCCCGCCGATCCATTGCGTGAACTGCCGCCACAGGCCGAGCGACTGGTTGATCTCGTCGAAGTCCGTGACCACGCTCGCCCCGGTGGTCGTGAAGCCGGACATGCCTTCGAAGTAGGCATCGAGCGGATGATTGAGCTGGTCGCCGCCTTCGAAGAGATAGGGGATGCCCGCGAACGCCGCTGCGAGAAGCCACGTAAGCGCGACGACGAGGAACCCTTCGCGGACACCGACGCGATCGGCCGCATCGCCGGTGACCCGCTCGAGAACAAAGCCGAGCCCGCTCGTGACGAACCCAGCCACGACGAACGGCCAGATGGTCTCCCCGTACCAGAGAGCAGATCCGATCCCGAAGAGCGCGGCGAGTCCCAGGTACTTCCCGAGCATGCCGACGAGGTTCAGTGCCGCTGTGACGTCGACTGCGACCCGTCGCCGCCGGCCGATCCGGGCGGTCGCCTGGGTCAAGGGCGTGCCACCGCTTTACAGCGCTCCGACAACGCGCGGCACGTCTGGGGCCTCCGTGAAGATGATCACCCGGTCACCAGCCTCCAAGACGTCGTCCCTGTGCGGGAAGATCGCCGTCCCGTTGCGGACGACCGCGCCGATCAACGCGCCGCGAACGGGCATGTCCTTGAACCGCTTGCCGATGTACTCGCTCGTATCGCGCATCGTGATGTCGAGCACCTCGTAGCGGTTCCCTTCGAGCATCGCCACCTGCTGTGTCCTCGGGTCGTGCGCGAAGCGGACGATCTCCTCGGCTGTCACGCCTCGCGGGTTGATCGAGACGTCCACGCCAGCCTGCTCGAACGCGGCGACCGAGATCGCCTCGTGAGCGATCGCGATGGTGAACGGGATGCCATGCACGCGCGTCAGCGATGCGGCGTACTGGTTCTTCGCGTCGTCGCGCATCGCGAAGATTGCAGCCTGGGACTGGCCGATCCGCTCACGCACCAGGAAGTCGGGCTCGAGTCCCGTCGCGTTGTATACGCGCGCCTTCGGGTGCGCCTCCGCGACGCGCCGGGCTTGTGCCGCCGATGCCTCGACCATTCGGACGCTGATCCCCTGCTCGAGGAGCACCCGCGCGATCACGGAGCCCACACGCCCGGCGCCATACACGACGACGTCTGTCACGGTCCCGCCCGCGGGCCAGAGGAGCGTGCTCCACGCCTTCGCAGCTTTCGGCGAGCCGATGACGACGACCCTGTCGCCGCGCATGATCGCGTCACCGCCGCCGGGAAGAATCGTTCGCCCGCCCCGGATGATCGCGGCTACTTTGGAGTCTTCCGGGATGGTGGCGTTGCGCAGCGGAACGTTGATGACCTCGGAGGCCGCGTCCTCGTCGACGTCGAACTCGCCGACCTGAACCTGCCCCTCGGCAAACACGTCCGTCTGGCGGGCTGCGGGCACGCCGATGATCCTCGAGATCGCGTGTGCAGTTTCTAGCTCGGAGCACACGACGAAGTCGACGTCGAGCTGCCCCGCGCGCCAGAGCTCGACGTACTCGACGTTCGAGGTCCGGATGATCGTCGTTGCGCCGTGCGCGTCCCGCCTCGCAAACATGCCGGCGACGAGATTGACCTCGTCTCGTGACGTGCACGCGATGACGAGGTCGGCGCCGGCGACCCCTGCCTTGGCGAGGTCCTTCTGGCTCGTCCCGTCGCCCTCGTAGACGACCACGTCGAACCTGCTTGCGATCGCCTGGAGGCGCGCCGCGTCGTTGTCGAGCACCGTCAGCTCGTGGTCCTCGTGGAGTGCTTCGACGACCGTCGACCCGACCTGGCCCGCTCCGATGAGGAATACCTTCATGCGCGCGCCAAGCGTACTGCCGTAACGGCTTCCATACAGGCCGCAGCTACCGTTCCGTCGTGCGCTACCTGACGATCGTCGCGTGCCTCGCCGTTGCGACCGTTGCGTTACGCGGCGCTGCCGCCGCGCCGGGCGCCGAGAGCGCGTTCAGGCCGGTCATCTTCGCGCGCGGCTTTGAGGCTCCAGTGCTCCTGACGTTCGCGCCTGGTGAGCCGCAGACTCGCTACGTCGTCGAGCAGAGCGGACGCGTCATGCGCCTTCGCGGTCGTACGCGACGGGTCTTTCTCGATCTCAGGCGCGAAGTCGACTTCGGCGGCGAGCGCGGCCTCCTCGGTCTCGCCTTCGATCCGGGATACGCCCGCAACCGGCTCTTCTACGTCGGGTACACGTCGACCGACGGCAAGAACACGGTCGCGCGTTACCGCTCGAACGGAACGCGAGCGCTCGTGGGCAGTCGCACGATCCTGCTCTCGGTCGCCGACCCGTACGGGAACCACAACGGGGGCCATCTTGCGTTCGGGACGCGACCGGCTCCTGTACACGACGATCGGCGACGGGGGGGCAGGCGGCGACCCTGAGGACCGCTCGCAGGATCCGGGCTCGCAATTCGGGAAGCTGCTCGCACTCGACACGACGACGGCGAATGCGAACTGGACGATCGCCGCGTACGGGCTCCGCAATGCCTGGCGCTTCTCCTTCGACCGGGCGACCGGCGACCTCTACATCGGTGACGTCGGCCAGAACGCGGTCGAGGAGGTCGACTACACCCCGAGGCGCAGCCCGGGTATCGAGAACTACGGCTGGGATCTGTACGAGGGCTCGCGGCGCCACGAGGACACACCCCAGGGGCCCGGGACAATGGTGTTTCCGGTCTTCGAGTACGCCCAGGCCAGCGAGCACTGCACGGTCATCGGGGGCTACGTGTACCGAGGCAAGGCGAGGCCGCGAGAGCGCGGAAGATACGTCTTCGCGGACTACTGCAGCGGCGACGTGTGGAGCCTCCGTGTCCGGAACCGGAGGGCGCAGGGCTACCGGCGGGAGCCGTTCGAGCTTCCGGGCGTGACGTCGTTCGGCGAGGACGCGGCCGGCGAGATCTACGCGACCACCGAGGACGGCAGGATCTTCCGACTGTCCTAGGAGGCGCCAAACCCTCCTAGCGCGCGCGGCGCCGAACCTGCGGCGGCTGCCCGAGCGCTGCGTATGCGAGGGCGTTGAGCGACTCCGTCAGCTCGCGAAGCTCGCGAGCCACGAGCGCGAACCCCTCCTGCTGCTCGGTCGTCCGGTTCAAGCGCTCGAGCTCGGCCGCGATCCGGTCCAGGCGCTCGAGGAGAGCATCCAGCTGGCGGTCGTCCACGTTTCGTTGCTCCACGGCTCGATCTTACGCGCCGAGCTCGACGAGCTCGGCGCTGCTCCGGACGACCGTCGCGCCCTCGCCGAGCCGCGAACGGACGCGTTGGAGCGCTCCCGGGCCGGCCTCGAGAGCCGCGACTCGTCGATCGGCGCCGAGCTGGGCGAGCACGACGCGCGCGAGCTCCTCGGGCGCGTCGGTGAACGCCACGATGGAGCGCCCCTCCGCCTCGAGCGCCCGCAGCGCCGCGCCGACAGCAGGGTCGCGCCGTAGGTAGACGGGCGCACGCTCCTCTGCGAAGCGCTCGAGCAGCGTGCGCCAGTTCCCTGCGCCCGCGCGATCGAGCTCTGCCGCGGCCGCGCCGCGATCGTGCGGCAGGGCCGCCGGCTCAACCCCGAGGAGCTCTCGGACCGACTCGAGCCACGCCTCCCACAGAGGTCTCGTGTCTCCCAGCGCGTCGAGCTCGATCGCGACGCCTTCTGCTGTGCTCATGCGAGCCTCCGCGAACGGACGAGCTGCCAGAGGACGACGCCGCACGCGACGCCCACGGCGTCGATCGCCACGTCGACGGGAGATCCCATCCGGCCCTCGACGAAGCTCTGATGAACCTCGTCGCTGACCGCGTAGAGCACGCCGAGCGTCACCGCGAGGCCCGCTCGTCCGGTCGCGCGGAGGAGTAGCGCCCCGAGCACCGCGTACTCCGCCGCGTGGGCGAGCTTGCGGAGCACCAGGTCCCAGCCTCCCAGGCCGGTCCCGAGGTCGGGCACCGACGACAGGGCGAAGATCAGGGCGGCCCAGGCGACGACCGGGAGCCAGAGACGCAGGACGAGCCCGGGCACCGTCCGATGATAGGCTCGGCCGGCCAATAGAGGAGCACGGTGAGGGAACCCGGTGCGAATCCGGGACGGTCCCGCCGCTGTAAGGGGAGACGCTCTACCGCCACGACGCCACTGGCCGCGCAGGCCGGGAAGGCGGCGGAAGAGGGAGCCCCGAGTCAGAAGACCTGCCGCGCTCCTACATAGCCGAACCCCTCGCGGAAGGAGGATTCAGGTGCTACGCACGTCACTTCTCGTCACCGGCCTGGTGGCGATCACTCTTACTCTCTTCGCCACCGGCGCGGCCGGTCGATCGACAGTGTCCGCGGCGTTTCCCGTCACGATCACGACCCCGTCCGGCAAGGTCACGGTCGCGAAGAAGCCACGCCGCATCGTCTCGCTCTCGCCGACTGCGACCGAGACGCTGTTCGCCATCGGCGCGGGCAAGCAGGTCGTCGCCGTCGACGACCAGTCGGACTACCCGAAGAGCGCTCCGAAGACGGCGCTCTCCGGCTTCACCCCGAACGTGGAGGCCATCGCCGGCTACCGGCCGGACCTCGTGGTCATCTCGTACGACACGAAGGGGCTCGCGGACGCGCTCCGCAAGCTCGGCATCGAGGTCGTCCACCACGACGGCGCCAAGAGCTTCAAGGGCGCCTACCAGCAGATCCGCCAGCTCGGGCTCGTCACGGGCAACGAGGCGAAGGCGCTCCGCCTCGTCGCGCGGATGAAGGCGACGATCGGCCGGATCGTGCGGGCATCGCGCGACCGCGGGGGAGAGCTGTCCGTCTACCACGAGCTCACTCCCGATCTGTACTCGGCGTCGTCGAAGACGTTCGTGGGCAAGGTGTACGAGGCTCTCGGTCTCCGCAACATCGCCGACGCTGCCGAGGACACCTTCGGCACCGGGTACCCGCAACTCTCGGCCGAGTACGTCGTGTCGGAGAGCCCGGACGTGATCGTGCTCGCGGACACCGTCTGCTGCGGGCAGAAGCCGTCGACCGTCGCGTCCCGGCCCGGCTGGGATCGGATCAGCGCTGTGCGGACCGGATCGATCGTGCGCGTCGACGACTCGATCGCGTCGCGCTGGGGCCCGCGGCTCGTGAACTACTTCCGCGCGATGTCGTCCGCTCTCGCGCGGCTGCGGCAGTAACACAGTGACCGTCGCCGCCGCGCCGAGCCCTGAGGTCCGCCCGCGAGGGCTGACGCCGCTCTGGGCTTGCGCGGCGGTGGTGTTTCTCTTCGTCTCGCTCGTGATCGGGGTCCTGGTGGGGCCGATCGACCTCGGCGTCGGCGGCGTGCTCGAGTCCGCGGCTGCGCGGCTCCACCTGCCAGGAGCCTCGACGCCGTTCTCCGCCACCGAGGAGGCGATCCTGTGGGAGATACGCGTGCCGCGGGTCGTCCTGGCAGCCCTTGTCGGCGCCATGCTCGCCGTCGCTGGCGCCACGTACCAGGGCGTGTTCCGGAACCCGCTCGCCGATCCGTACCTGCTCGGCGTTGCCGCTGGAGCGGGGCTCGGGGCGACGATCGCGATCGCATATCTCCCCGAGGGGCTGCGGGGCCAGCGCACATTGCCGATCGCGGCATTCGTCGGGGGCTCGATCGCAGTCGTGCTCACGTACGCGGTGGGGCGGTCCGCCAAACGGGAGCGCGACGCTGCGACGCTCGTGCTCGCCGGTGTCACGGTGGCCGCGTTCTTCACCGCCTGGCAGACCTTCGTGCAGCAGCAGAACTCGGAGACCCTCCAGCAGGTGTACTCGTGGATCCTCGGCAACATCCCGAGCACCGGCTGGTCGGACGTGGGGCTGATCCTGCCCTACGTCGTGATCGCGCTCGCCGTGATCATGGCGCTCCGCAGGGTCGTCGACGTCCTGAGCCTGGGCGACGACGAGGCCGCGAGCCTCGGCATCCGCGTGGGGCGGGTGCGGCTCGCGCTCGTCGTTGCCGCGACCCTGGGAACGGCAGCTGCAGTGGCGGTCAGCGGCTTGATCGGCTTCGTCGGGATCATCGTCCCGCATGCGATCCGCCTCGTGTCCGGGATGGGGTATCGAGCACTTCTTCCGCTGTCGGCCATCGTCGGCGCAGGCTTCCTCGTCCTCGCCGACGCGATCGCGCGCACTGCGCTCTCTCCCGCTGAGCTTCCGCTAGGAGTCGTCACCGCGTTCTTCGGCGCGCCGTTCTTCGCGCTCGTCCTCCGCTCGACGCGTGGAGGCACGTCGTGAACAGCATCGAGCTCTCGGAGGTGACGGTCGTGCTCGGCGGGCGCCCGGTCGTCGACCGGGTGAGCGGTGTCGTCCCGGCAGGAGAATGGCTCGGGCTCATCGGGCCCAACGGAGCCGGGAAGACGACGCTCCTGCGGGCGATCGCCGGGCTCGTCCCGTTCTTGGGCTCGATCCGGCTCGAGGGCCGCGAGACGAACGAGATGCCACGGAGAGAGCTCGCTCGACTGCTCGCCGTCGTCCCTCAGGAGCCGTCGACGCCGCCGTGGATGACGGTGGGCGAATACGTGCTCCTGGGGAGGACACCGCACCTCGGGGTGCTGGCGAAGGAGGGCAGCCGCGATCGCGCTGCCGCTGCCGAGGCGCTCGCGCGGCTCGATCTCCTCGGGTACGGCGAGCGCAGGCTGGGAACCCTGTCAGGCGGGGAGAAGCAGCGCGTCGTCGTCGCCCGGGCGCTTGCCCAGGACGCACGGATCGTGCTTCTCGACGAGCCGATGGCCGCCCTCGACATCGGGCACCAGCAGCAGGCGCTGGAGCTCCTCGACCTGCTTCGTGCCGAGTCCGGGCTGACGCTCGTCGCCGCGATGCACGACCTCACGCTCGCCGCCCAGTACGCCGATCGGATGGTGCTTCTCGACGGAGGCCGTGTCGCGGCTGACGGAGCGCCGGCAGCCGTCCTCACCGAGAGTGCTATCGCGCGGCACTACGGCGCTGCGATCGACGTCGTCCCGGTCGGTGATCGCATCGCTGTCGTGCCGCGCCGCGACCGCGGTGGCAATACCTAGACATACTAGGTATAGTGAAGGCGTGAGCGACGCGCTCAAGGGCCATGTCGATCTGCTGCTCCTCTCGGTGCTCGAGGATGCGCCGGCGCACGGGTATCGACTCGTGGAAGCGCTCCGCGAGCGCAGCGAGGGCGCGTTCGATCTCGCGGAAGGCACCGTCTATCCGTCGCTCTATCGTCTCGAGCGCCGGCGTCTCGTGGCGAGCAGCTGGGAGTCGGTTGCCGGTCGCCGGCGCCGCGTGTACCGGCTGACTCGCGGTGGGCGTGCCGAGCTCGAGCGGCAACGACAGGACTGGCGTGCGTTCACGATCGCGATGGAGGCGGTCGTCGCGTGACGATCGACGCGTATCTCGCCGAGCTCGAGCAGCGTCTCCCGCGGACAGCGCGGCTGAGGGCGTTGCCGGAGATCCGAGAGCATCTCCGAGATGCCGCGGGCCGTCATCGCGCCGCCGGGCGCTCGCCGTTCGACGCCGAGGCAGCGGCGACCAGCGAGTTCGGCCCGGTGGCGGACGTTGCTCGGCGCTTCGGCTCGGAGCTCGCGGTCCGCGAGACGCGGGTCGCTTCCGTTCTCTCACTCGGGGCTGTCGGGTTCTTCATCTTCCCGCTCTACGTGATCCCGGAGAACACGTTGCCTCCGGCACCCTGGCTCGAGAAGCCACGTGACATCGCCGTGCTCCAGGCCCTCGCCATCGGGTTCTGGCTCCTCGGCAGCGCTCTTGCCGCCGTCGGCGCAGCGCTCGCGTGGACGCGGTGGCTTCGGTTCGCGCAGCTGGCCCTGGCATCGGCGGCCGGGGCGATCGTGGGAGCGGTGGTCGTCTCGGCCGCGCTCTTCGAGCGTTGGCTCGCGCACACGCCGTCGACGCCCAACTGGGGGCTCGCGGCACCGGTCGCGTTCACGTGCCTCGGGCTGTGCATGGCCGCCGCGCTGTGGGCGCACTCCAGCCGGCAGCGGCTCGTCTTGCACGACTGACGCCGGTAGCCGGGGGAGATCCGCTTCCGGCGGCTAGCATCGCCGCATGGCCGTCTCGGCGCCGCAGGCGTACCTCGCAGACCTGAACGAAGCCCAGCGGGACGCGGTCCTCACGACCGAGGGCCCGCTCCTCGTGGTCGCGGGCGCCGGCTCGGGAAAGACTCGCGTCCTCACGTATCGGGTCGCGCATCTCATCCACTCACGCGGCGTGAAGCCGAACGAGATCCTCGCGATCACGTTCACGAACAAGGCCGCCGGCGAGATGCGAGATCGGCTCACGAACATGCTCGGCGTAACGGCGCGGGCGATCTGGATCCTCACCTTCCACGCCGCGTGCGGGCGGATCCTGCGGCGCGAGGCCGAGCGTCTCGGCTATCGGTCGACCTTCACGATCTACGACAGCCAGGACCAGGTACGGCTTACGAAGGCGTGCCTGGAGGAGCTGGGGAAGGACCCGAAGCGCTTCTCACCGCGCGGCATCCACGCGCAGATCTCGCGCATGAAGAACGAGCTCGTGCAGCCCGACGAAGCGATGGCGCGGGTTGCCTCGTTCTGGGACCAGACCGTCGCGGAGGTGTACGACCTCTACCAGAGGCGCCTCCACGCGTCGAACGCCGTCGACTTCGACGACCTGCTCATGCTGACGGTGCAGGTGCTCGAGCGCTTCCCCGACGCACTCGCCAAGTGGCAGAAGGCGTTCCGGTACGTCCTCGTCGACGAGTACCAGGACACGAACCACGCGCAGTACCGCCTGCTCCAGCTCCTGGGCGGCGAGCACGGCAACGTCTGCGCCGTAGGGGACCCGGACCAGTCGATCTACAGCTTCAGGTCCGCCGACATCCGCAACATCATCGAGTTCGAGCAGGACTTTCCTGGGACGCGGGTCGTCACGCTCGACCAGAACTACCGCTCGACGAACACGATTCTGCGCGCGGCGAACGCCATCATCGAGCACAACCGCGAGCGCAAGCCGAAGCGGCTCTTCTCGGACCTCGGAGATGGCGATCCGGTCAGGGTGATCGAGGTCGAGGACGAGCATGCCGAGGCGCGGTTCGTCGCGGGCGAGATCGCGTCGCTGCTCGACGGGGGTCACTCGGCGAGCGAGGTCGCGGTGTTCTACCGGACGAACGCGCAGTCGCGAGTGCTCGAGGACGTGCTCGTCCGGCAGGGCGTCCCGTACCAGGTCATCGGCGGGCCTCGCTTCTACGAGCGGGCGGAGATCCGAGACGCGACCGCCTACTTGAGCGTCCTCGTGAACCCGAGCGACGCCGGCTCGCTCCTGCGGATCGCGAACAGGCCGCGCCGGGGGATCGGCGACACGTCGCTGGGACGGCTCGTCTCCCATGCCGAGGCGACGGGACGGACGCTCTTCGAGGCGATGGCGGATCCCGAGGCTGCGGGCCTCGCAGCCGCGTCGGCACGAGCGGTGAAGGGCTTCCGCTCGATGATGGAGTCGCTCATGGCTGCATCGCACGAGCTCCGGATCGACGAGCTCCTCGAGCGCATGCTCGACCGCAGTGGGACGCTCGAGGCGCTCGAGGCGGAGCGGACGATCGAGGCCCGCGGCAGGATCGAGAACCTGCAGGAGCTGGTCGGCGTCGCGCGTGAGTACCGCATGCAGGCCGAGGATCCGACGCTCGCCGGCTTCCTCCAGGACATCTCCCTCGTCTCCGATCAGGACACGATCAGCGACGAAGGCGGCCTGGTCACGCTGATGACCCTGCACAACGCCAAGGGTCTCGAGTTCAGGGTCGTCTACGCCATCGGGATGGAGGAGGGCATTTTCCCGCACAGCCGCTCGATCGAGGAGCAGGGCGTCGAGGAGGAGCGCAGGCTCTGCTATGTGGGCATGACGCGGGCGATGGAACGCCTGACGATGACGCACACGATCTCCCGCTCGCTGTACGGCCGGCAGACGCACAACCTCGCGTCACGCTTTCTCGACGAACTGCCTGCGGAGATCGAGCGCGAGCGGCTCCAGCCCACGTCGTGGAGCGGATACCGGCCGGCGGGCGGCATCGAGCCGCGCTCGGACGCACCGTCGCTCTCGACCGGCGACTCGGTCCGTCACGCGTCGCTCGGTGAGGGCATCGTGACCGCGATCGAGCCGGGTGGCGTGGTCACCGTCCGCTTCGGCGACGATGGCTCGGAGCGCCGGCTGATGGTGGACTACGCGCCATTGGAGAAAATCGCTTGAAGCTGCGGGTGCGGCCGTGCGCCGATCTCGAGGAGTTCGCGGACGCCTACCTCGCGATCGGACAGTACTTCGGGTTCGAGCCCACTGACGAGCTGCTGGAGCTGACCTTGAAGACTCTCCCGCTCGAGCGGATGCACGCCGCCTGGGAGGGTCCCGGGATCGTCGGCGGGGCGGGTGTGTGCCCCTTCGAGCTGACCGTTCCAGGCGCCGTCGTGCCCACCGCAGGCGTCACCGTCGTCGGCACGTACCCGACGCACCGTCGACGAGGTGTGCTCCGCTCGATGATGCGTGCCCAGCTCGACGACGTCCACGAGCGTGGGGAGCCCCTCGCAGCCCTCTGGGCCTCCGAGGACATGATCTACGGCCGGTTCGGGTACGGGATGGCGTCGTTCGCGGGGAGGGTGTCGATCCCGCGGGCGCACTCCGCGTTCGCGCGGCCGTTCGAAAGCCAGGGGACGATGCGCCTCGTCGAGACGGACGAAGCGCTCTTCCTGCTCCCGCGGATCTGGGACCGGCTGCGGCGGACCGTTCCGGGCATGATCGGGAGGTCGCGCGACTGGTGGGAGTCCCGCACCCTCCAGAGTCGCTCCTGGGACGGGCATCCGGCTCCCAAGAGGGTGGCCGTGCTCGAGAGAGACGGACGCCCAGAGGGGTACGCGATCTACCGGCACAAGCCGCAGCGGACGGACGGGCAGCTCGACACCGAGCTCGCGGTCGTGGAGGCGGTCGCGCTCGACGGGAGGCCCACGGCCGAGCTCTGGCGCTTCCTCCTCGACATCGACTGGGCGACCCACGTGACCGCGGGCCTGCTTCCGGTCGACCACCAGCTGCTCCAGATGCTCGCCGAGCCGCGCCACGCGAAGCTCCGCCTGAGCGACGGCCTGTGGATCCGCCTCGTCGACGTCGGCGCGGCACTCTCGGCTCGTACCTACGCCGCGGGCGGCGCCCTCGTGCTGGACGTCGTCGATGCGTTCTGCCCGTGGAACGAAGGCCGGTGGCGTCTTGCCGACGGTGTGGCGAAGCGATCGAAGGCGTCCGCGCAACTTCGCTGTGACGTCACGGCTCTCGGCTCCGTCTATCTCGGCGGCTTCACCTTCGAGCAGCTCGTGCGCGGCGGCCGGGTCGAGGAGCTTCGACGGGGCGCAGCCGCCCGGGCGGACGCGATATTCGCGTCGGGCAGGGCACCGTGGTGTCCCGAGATCTTCTGACCCGGTTCCGGTCGAGCGGCCAAGCGACCTGAGATGGAGAGCTTCGTCCCACCTCCTGCTCGCGGGCGGACGTTCTCGTCGCGGCGCCGGGCTCGCCTCTCCGATCTCGATCCGCGGGGACGCGTTCGTCTCGACGCCCTCGCGCGCTTTCTCCAGGACGCGGCGATCGAGGACGTCGAGGAGACGGGCTGGGGTCTTCCCGACCATCTCTGGTTCATCCGCAGTATCCGCGTTGACGTGGTCGCACCCCTTGTCGCGGACCGGGAGCTCGAGCTCCTGACCTGGTCGAGCGGGCGTGCCTCGATCGCGGCCGGGCGCCGTTGGTCGGTACGGGGAGATGGGGGCGGAAGCGTCGAGGTCGACAGCGTGTGGATTCACCTCGGTCCCGACGAGCGCCCGGCCCGCATTGACGACTTCGGTCCCTACGGTGCGTCCGCGGGCGACCGCGCTGTCAGCACGAAGCTCGAGCTCCCCGATCCACCGGTCGCTGCCTCACGGCTGCCGTGGTCCGTCCGCGTCGCGGACATCGACCTCCACGGGCATCTCAACAACGCCGTCTACTGGCAGGCAGTCGAGGAACGCCTCGTCCGGCGCGGCCCCGATCCCACACGACCGCTGCGAGCCCAGCTCGAGTACCGATCACCGATCGAGGTCGACGACGCCGTGCACGTCTTCGAATGGTCCGAGGACGAGTCCGACGTTCATGTCGCGTTCGCGACCCCGGAGGCCGTCAAGGCAGTCGCGCGTGTCTCGTCGCCGCCCGCTTGATCGAGGGACTCGTATCGCTCATTCGGTCGTCGCGCGCGCAGGCAACAAGAGTCGAACATTGCCCTCCAAGGGCGCACAATGGACGGGACCGCCAGATCAGAGGGGGACTCAATGGACAAGCACGGCTCCGAGAGCTACTTCGTGCTCGGCGAGGGTCTGCTGGGCGAGACCGTGGGCGGAAGGGAGCTCGCGCTCGCGGAGGCAGCACCACCGTTTCGCTTTTCACGCATGGGCCCGAGCGGCGTCAACCGCCAGCTCGGCGACCCGGGTCGGAAGAAGATCGGCGAGGCCATGGTCGCGAGCGCGGGCAGCGCCGGCCCGATCCCGGCGGGCTTCACGTACCTCGGGCAGTTCGTCGACCACGACCTGACGTTCGACAAGACGAACGTCATGCTCGGCGAGAACGTGACGCCGGCCCAGCTCATCCAGGCTCGGTCGCCGAGTCTCGATCTCGACTCGCTGTACGGCGCGGGACCCAACGACCCGGAGTCGGCGAAGTTCTACGAGGCCGACGGCCTTCACCTGAAGATGGGGAAGACCGACGCGATCCTCGGCATCCCCGCGAAGCAAGGGTTCGACCTGCCGCGCGGGGCGGGGTCGACCGCCGCCCAGAAGCGGCTGGCGATCATCCCGGATCCGCGGAACGACGAGAACCTCGCCGTGGCGCAGACGCATCTGGCGATGATCCGCTTCCACAACCGCGTCGTCGACACGCTCCCCTCCTCGGTGCCGCCGGGCCAGCGCTTCGCTCAGGCCCGCCGCAAGGTCGTCCTGCACTACCAGTGGATGCTCAAGACCGACTACCTGCCGCGGATCTGCGCCCCTGGTGTGGTCACCGCCATCTTCAAGAACGGCCGCAAGGCATTCGAGGTGGGTGCGCCGCCGATGGACGTCCCGACGATGCCGATCGAGTTCTCGGTCGCTGGATTCCGCCTCGGCCACTCCATGATTCGCGACGCCTACAACTGGAACCGCGAGTTCGACAGCGGGGCCGGCACGCTCGACTTCCTGTTCGCGTTCTCGGGGTTGAGCGGTGACTTCTTCGGCGGCCCGCGGCTCCCCAGCAACTGGATCGCGGACTGGCGGCGCCTGTACGAGTTCACCGAGGCGGGCCGCGCCGATCTCGACGTCCCGACGGCGAAGTTCAACCGGGCGATGCGCATCGACACGCGTCTCGCGACCACGCTCACGGCGCTCCCGGGCTTCCCCACAGCCGAGGGAAACCTTGCGTTCCGCAACCTCACGCGGGCGAAGATGGTGCGCCTGGCGACGGGTCAGCAGATGGTCACCTTCCTGAAGAACAAGGGCGTGACTCCGCTGACCAAGCTGACGAACGCGCAGATCCGGGACGGGAACGGGGGAGCCGACCTCTCCGGGCTCACGCAGCCGCAGCGGGCGGCGCTCCTCCAGAACACGCCGCTCTGGTTCTACATCCTCCGGGAGGCCGAGTTCAACGGCGGCAAGCTCAAGGGCGTCGGCGCGCGGATCGTCGTGGAAACGTTCCACCGGGCGATGGAGGGCAGCACATTCTCGATCGTGCGCAACCCGAACTTCAAGCCGTCGCTCGGGCCGAACAACCAGACGTTCCGGATGGTCGACCTCCTGCTCTTCGCGTTCGAAGGGAAGAAGGCGCTGCTGAACCCGCTCGGGGACTGAACGGCCGGACGCCGCGTCGAGGTGCGATCGACAGGCTGATTGAACCAGTCGCTACAAAGTCGTAGACTCGGAACGGAGGGGAAGGAGTCCGACCGGGCGCGCGACCTCTCGGCACTGCGCGCCGGTCCCAGTGCGACCTCTGCGGCAGAGAGGAGGGATGTGCCTTGACGCCGCGGGGACGCTGCCAACGCCGGGGTCGGTCGACGTCCATCACCGATCGAGCCGTGGTCCACGCCAGGTCATGGATCACGGCGACGGGGAGGAGGAGATCATCGTGAGTCCCAACGCACGTGTTTCACCGAAGGGCTACTCGCGTGCCGTGCGGAGCGCGCTTGCCGCGCTGCTCGTCGGTGCCGCGCTGCTCGTGCTGCCCATCGCTCAGGCCAATCCGCCGAACGAGGTCAGCCTGCTCGAGGACATCAACCCGGGCGCGGAGGGATCCGAGCCCCAGGACTTCACACCCGTCCGCGACCTCGTCTACTTCAGCACGCTCCTCCCGAACGGGTTCGACCTGTGGAGGAGCGACGGAACACCGGCAGGAACCCTGCTCTTGATCGGCCAGGAGGCCGAGTTCCACACGGGTGTCGGCGACACGCTCTTCTTCAGCTCGGGCGAGCTCTGGAAGAGCAACGGCACGCCGGCGAGCACGGTGCTGGTCAAGGACATCAATCCGGGTGACGACTCCGCGCCGACCGGCCTCACGGCCGTCGCTGGCAGGCTCGCGTTCGGTGCGAACGACGGCGTTGTCGGGAGAGAGCTCTGGAGGAGCATCGGCACTGCGGCCGGCACGGTGCTCGTCAAGGACATCAATCCGGGCGCAGGAGGCTCCACGCCCTCATTTCTGACGCCGGTCGGGGCCACGTTCTTCTTCGGTGCGAACGACGGCGTCGCCGGAACCGAGCTCTGGAAGAGCAACAACACGGCCGGGACGACCGTTCTCGTCGAGGACATCAATCCCGGCGCGGCGGGCTCCAATCCGCAGGCGCTCGCCCGCGTCGGCGACACGCTCTTCTTCTTCGCCGACGACGGCGTGCACGGGACCGAGCTCTGGAAGAGCAACGGGACCCCGGCGGGTACCGAGCTCGTCGAGGACATCAATCCGGGGCCGGGGAGCTCCGTCTCGTTCCTCGGCCCTCCGACGCGTGTCGGCATGACGCTGTACTTCGGCGCCGACGACGGCGTGCACGGCGTCGAGCTCTGGAGGAGCAACGGCACCGCCGCAGGCACCGCTCTCGTCGAGGACATCAACCCGGGAGCGGGATCCGGCCCGGATCTCCGGTGGAGCATTGCCGACGGGAACAAGCTCCTGTTCAACGCGAACGATGGGGTCCGCGGCTCCGAGCTCTGGAAGAGCGACGGCAGCGCCGCGGGGACGTCGCTCGTCGCCGACATCAACTCCGGGGCCGGAGGCTCGTCGCCGACGAACTTCGCGATCCTCGCGGGCAAGCTCTACTTCAGCGCCGACGACGGGGTCGCCGGCTTCGAGCTCTGGCAGAGCAACGCGACGGCAGCGAGCACGGTTCTGGCCGAGGACATCAACCCGGGTGCCGACAGCTCGTTCCCGTTCGAGCTCACGCGGTTCGGCAACAGCATCGTCTTCAGCGCCGACGACGGAGCCATGGGGAGGGAGCTCTGGGTGGTGGGCTGATTCGCTGGGCAGGCGGTCGCGGGCGCCGGTTTCGGCCGGCGCCCGCCCTTTCGGAACGTCGCTAGACTGCTCCTCGTCGCGAGAGCGGCACGATCGGGGCGGTTAGCTCAGTTGGGAGAGCACCAGCTCGACAAGCTGGGGGTCACTGGTTCGAGCCCAGTACCGCCCATGGCTTAGGCAAGCCACTTTGACCACACAAGAGGCCCCGTCCGGGGCCTCAGTTTGTGTCTGGGTCAGATTTGGGTCAGATTGGACGCGAGCTGCGCGACGGGTTTCGATTTCACGCTTCCCGTCCTCGAAAGCGTCCAACATGCCGTTCCACGAAAGCCTCGACAGCCGCCAGGGGCGCGTCGCGCAAACGTGAGCGCATCGCCCGGGTTGTACGGGCACTCGTTCAATACGTACACGTGCGGGTGTGTCTGAGGGGCGAAGCATGAGCCGCCGGTCTTCACCAAACCGTTGTCAGAAGAGACGACATGTCTAGATTGGGCACATGACACTAAAACGAATGGACAACGTCGGCATCGTCGTCGACAACCTCGAAGCGACGATCGAGTTCTTTCGCGAGCTCGGCCTCGAGCTCGAAGGGCGAACCATGGTGGAAGGAGAGTGGGCAGGGCGCGTCACCGGGCTGGGTGACCAGCGCGTCGAAATCGCCATGATGCGCACGCCTGACGGCCACAGCCGGCTCGAGCTCTCGCGCTTTCTCGTGCCGCCAGTGGTTGCCGATCACCGGAACGCCCCGGTCAACGCTCTCGGCTACCTGCGCGTCATGTTCGCCGTGGACGACATCGACGAGACGCTGGCCCGGCTCCGCAAGCACGGCGCGGAGCTCGTCAGCAGCGAAGTCGTCCAGTATGAAGACTCGTATCGGCTCTGCTACATCCGCGGACCCGAAGGCCTACTCATTGGTCTCGCTGAGGAACTCAGCTGAGCGGAGCCACGACGAACGCCCCCGCCTCAATCACCATCACGCCAGTCTTCGTTGCCGACCTTTCCGTCGAGGGCGAGCGGATGCCGGTCTACGTGCACGTCATCGACCATCCCGATGCGCGCGTGCTGGTCGACACCGGCATGACGGAGCTGCACCCGGCGATGGCCGACATGGATCCCCGCCTCCAGCCGCTGAACGAGCAGGACTTCGATCTCGCCGGCATCGACATCGTCGTCAACACACACCTGCACGCCGACCACTGCGGCGGCAACCACCTCTTCGCCGGCAAGCCGATCTATGTCCAGCGTCGGGAGCTCGACGACGCGCGCAGCGAGGACGACTACACCATTCGCGAGTGGGTCGAGGCGCCCGGCGTGCAGTACGTGCCGGTCGACGGCGAGCACGAGCTGCTGCCCGGGCTCCGACTCGTCCCAGCGCCGGGCCACACACGCGGCATGCAGATGGTCGTCGTCGAGACTGGCGGGCGCCCGGTCATCGTCGGCGGCGACGTGGCGGTGTGGTTCGGCGAGTTCGACGAGCCGCCCACCGAAGGCCGGCAGCGGGTCCTTGCGCTCGACCCCGAGCTGGTCTGGCTCACGCACGAGCACGAGCCGTGGCGACCCCACACCGTCTAGGGCATCGCGCTGGCGCTCTCTCGGCCTCCCGGGTTCCGCGCCACGGAGCTACGCCGAAACCCGCATGGTTCCGTGGTTAGACGGCGATCTGCGTAGCTGCGATTGGCGGGCTGGTGTTGGCGTCGACGCGGGTCACACAAGCACTAATCGGGCGCCCGCGGTGAAACCGCACCACCTGAATGGTTTCGCCCACCACGGGCAGTTTCTCGCTGACGTACCTGTAGAACGGGTCTGCCGCCTCCGATGCGTCCATCGAGACGAGCGAAACCCTGTATGTCCGGGGATCGACCATGCAACCACTATGGCAGGTCGGCCGTGAGCGAACACTGGAGCAGCTGCTGCGAGGCCTGCTACGAGCAAGACTCGGCGCTCCTGGCCGCGAGAGTGCAGCTCAGAACTGCCCGTGTCCGCAGATGCCCGCAACCGAGAAAGCGCGTCTGTACACTCCCGCGCCGGGTCCCTGACAGGGGACCCGTTCTGACCTCTACGGGCGGGCGGGGAGGTACTTCTAGATGAGTCGTGGCTTGCGTGTCGCGGCGTGGGTAGCCGCGCTGCTGTACGTCGTCGTCGGCCTGCTCGAGCTGATCCTCGCGGATGGCTCGTTGGGGCATCGCGTGACATTCGCCGTCGTACTGAGCCTCTTCGCAGTACTGGTGTTGGTGGGGGTCAGGCTGATCGACGATCGGCCATGGATCGGGGCTGCACTGGCCTCGGTGGGCGCGATCGCCGGAGGGCTTGCTCTGTTCTGGACCATCGCAGCCCTGCTGCTGGCGATCGCGATCGTCACTCTCTCGGTGCTCGCCGCTCGACGAGCATCGGAGCCCAGCGCCCAACCGGCGTAAGCCGACGCCGAGGGAAGGGGTAGCGTCCGAGGAATCGCGCGGGTGAAGGGGCTGCACGAGGGCGCGCGCAGGACTACGCTTGTCGAGACAACCAAGGAGGTCACATGTTCAGGAGACGACCGCTCGCCCGAGCCGCTGTGATTGGCGGAACCGCGGCCTACGCTGGAAAGAAGCACGCCGAGGGCCAAGCGCAGGAGCAGGAGCAGGAGGCCCGCATACAGGATCTCGAGGCGCAGCAGGCTCAAGCGCAGGCGGCCCCGGCCCAGCCAGCTCCGGCCGAGCCGGCGGAAGACCCCATGGAGAAGCTCAAGGAGCTTGCGGCTCTCAAAGAGCAGGGCATCCTGACCGACGCCGAGTTCGACGCGCAGAAGCAGAAGATCCTGCAGCAGATGTAGTCACCGCGAAAGCGGAGGAGAGGAGACACATGAGCATAGGTCCAGTGCAGATGCTGATGCTGGGCTTCGACGACCCCAAGTTCACGGGCGAGGGTCTCAAGGAGCTCGAGCGACTGCGCGAGGCTGACATCATCCGCCTCGTCGACTTGCTCGCGGTCTGGAAGGACGCTGACGGCAACATCGCCGTCCTCCAGGACACGCAGCTCAGCCCGGAAGAGGCGACGGAGTTCGGGGCCGTCATCGGCGGGCTCATCGGGCTCGGCATGGCCGGCGAGGAGGGTCTGGAGGCAGGCGCGGAGGCCGGAATGGAGGCCATGGCGGATCAGCACCTGCTGGACGCCGACGAGGTCTGGTACGCCGCCGACGCTATCCCGAACAACACCGCAGCGGTGATCGCGCTCTTCGAGCACCGTTGGGCAATCCCGTTGCGCGACATCATCGGGCGCGCCGGCGGCTTCGTTCTCGCGGACGAGTGGATCCACGCGAAGGACCTCGTCGCCGTGGGGCTCATGGCCGCGGAAGAAGCCGAAGCTCTCACGACGTAGGAACGGCTGCCGTGTCGAGAAGGGCGACCGAGTTGGTTCGGTCGCCCTCTGGCTCGGACTCAACGCCTGATTCTGTGCGGTTTCAGGCGCGCTCGATCGCGACGATCGCGACCGCGACTGCGAAGCCGAACGTCGTCAGGAGGCCGACTGGCTTGCCGCCGTACTCGAAGGCCTCGGGCATCATCGTGTCGGCGAGCATCGTCAGCACTGCACCTCCCGCGAATGCCAGGACGAACGCGACGGTCGTGTCGCCGGCGGTGTCGAAGAAACCGTAGCCAAGGGCAGAGGCGAGCCCGCTGACGCAGATGATGGCGAGCCAGAGGCCAAGGATCCAGCGGCGGGAGCGGCCACTCTTCTCGAATCCCGTCGTCGCTGCCATCGACTCGGGAAGGTTGGAGAGGAAGATGGCTGCGAGCATGGCGATGCTCACGCCTTCCCCGCCGAGCAGTGTCAACCCGAGCGTTATCGACTCGGGAATGCCGTCGAGGACGATGCCGAGCGTCAGCGAGAGCGATGATCCCCCCTCGCCCTGTTCCGAGCGCTTCCGCTTGTCGCCGCCCATGCGGTCGATGTACAGGTCGCCGACGTAGAACGTGAGCGCGCCGGCTCCCAGGCCAAGCGCGACGGGCCAGTACTCACCGCCGGTCTCGATCGCTTCGTCGACGAGCTCATACGCGACCGCGCTGATCAGCACGCCCGCTCCGAAGGCCATGATCAGGCCGAGCGTGCCCTGCCGCACGGGGTTCCACATCACGACCAGCCCACCGATGAGGAGGGACGAGGAAGCGATGACTCCCCACATGAAGGCCTCGATCATGCGCTGCCTCCCCTAGACGCCGCGTCACTTGGGGTGGCGTCCGTCCCCTATGGGTCTCAGTTCGTGCGTAGCCGCCCGAGCCGCTCCTGGATGTCGGCCAGACGGGTCTGGACCCTGGCCAGCTGCGCGTTGAGTCGGCTTGCGAGTTGCTGCTGGCCCTGCTCGAGCTCGTCGATTTGCGACTCGAGGCTCGCCGCCGACTCCTGAGCCGTCACTACGAACGCCTCGGCCTGGTCGATCAGCGCGTTCGTGTCGGCGAGGGTCTGGTTTGTCTCGGCGATCGCCTCGTTCGTCGCGGTGATCGCAGCCTCGGTTTCGGTGATGAGTCTTGTCATCTCCTCGACCGCGGCTTCAAGCCTCGCGGGAATGTCCTGGTCCTTGAGCTGGCGGGCGGCGACGCGATCGAGCAATGCCTTCGTGGCGGTGACGGTCTTCGCCGTCTCCCCCGCCTGCTCTTGCTGGTCGTCGATCTCCGCGACGAGGTAGAGGGTCGCGGCGCCGATCGCGAGGATGGCGGCGAGCAGCAGTCCGAGCACGACGACGACCCACCGGGGTAGGCCTGGACGAGGCTGGGTCCGAGGCTGCTCGCTGACGTCCGCGTTGCTCATCGCCTACCTCCTCACAGCGCGCCTAGTGCCGCCTTGAGCTTGTCGATCGCGGCGGTCTCGGTGGAGCTGACGTCGCCCTTCGCCTGGGCGACAGCCTCGGCAGTGCCGAGGACGAGCTGCCGATACGCGTCCCTCTCGTCCGGGGCCTTCGCGTCGAGTGTCGCAAGCGCTGAGTCCAGAGCGGCGAACGTGTCCGACTCGACCTCGTGCTGCGAAGCAGTCATGCCGAACCCGGTTCCGCGGACCTCGCACAGCTCGCGAATGAGCTCGCTCTCGCTCGTCTGTCGTTGGGCCCCGAGATATTTCGCGAGAGCACTGGACTCGCCGAACGTGTCGGTGAAGTCGGTGTCGGCGACCGAGACGAGCATCCCCGCGCCGGTCAAGCCCTTCTGCATCGCCTTCCACTCGTCCTCTGTGAAGTCTGCCTTCGTTGCCATGGGGTCTCCTCTCCGCGTGGAAATAGAAGCCTAAACCCACCGTGAGTCGAGAGAGGCGCACGCGTCATGACGGAACTGGACCACCGCGAGGCGCTGGGTGTGGTCTCGTTTGCCACGTTCTCATTCGTCCGGCGCGTACGGGAGGATTCCCGCGGTGAAGTTCAACGTTCGCGAGTGGTTCTCGAAGGAATCCCAGACCCAGGAGGCAGCTCCGAGCGCGGACCCGACGGTCGTCCAGATCGACGCGACCTCGCTTTCGCGCGTGTTTTCGGCGCCTGTCTGGGTCCGCGACCTCGGCCTCCTCGCCTGGTTCCTGGTCGGAGTCGGCATCCTCCTCGTCGGGCTTACCTGGCTCCTCGCTCTCACCCAGGTCATCGTCGCCCCCGTGATCGTCGGCTGCATCCTCGCGACGGTCGCCGGGCCCCTGGTCACGAAGATGCAGTCGCGCATCCCTCGAGCCGCCGGCGCCGGGATCGTCCTGCTGGGGCTGGTCGCGCTCGCCGTCATCATCGTCCTCTTGGTCTTCGGCGGGCTCTACGAGGAGTCGGACGAGATCAAGGCGAGCCTCTCGGAGGGGGTGGACGAGATCCAAGGCTGGCTGGAGGACGCGGGGATCGACACCTCCGAAGCGACCGACACCGCCTCGAGCGGCGCCTCGAACACGACCGATGCTCTGCTCGATGGGATCCGGGCGGGGATCGAGGACCTCACGAATCTCTTCTTCTTCATCACCTTCTCGATCTTCAGCACGTTCTTCCTCCTCAAGGACGGCCCGACGATCAAACGCTTCATCGACCGGAACCTGGGCGTCCAGCAGGCAGTCGCGGCGACGATCACCGGCAACGTGATGACCTCCCTGCGTGGCTATTTCGTCGGCGTGACGATCGTCGCAGCCTTCAACGCCGTCATCGTCGGGCTCGCCGCCTGGCTCCTGGACGTCCCGCTCGCGGGAACGATCGCTGTCGTCACCTTCGCCCTCGCATACATCCCCTATATCGGGGCGTTCATCTCCGGAGCCTTTGCCGTGCTCCTCGCGCTCGCCTCGCAGGGGACGACGACCGCGCTCATCATGCTCGTGGTCGTCATCCTCGCAAACGGATTGCTCCAGCAAGTCGTCCAGCAGATCGCGCTCGGAGCAACGCTCGAGCTGAGCCCTCTCGTCGTGCTCATCACGTCGATCGGCTTCGGTGCGATCTTCGGGATGGTCGGGCTCGTCCTCGCCGCTCCTCTCACATCGGCGGCCTTCCATATCAGCCGCGAGCTGGCTGCGGCGAAGGCGGCGGACATCGCTGCGAGCCCAAGCGAGCGGGCCCCGCCCGAGCCGGCGTAATCCCGCCTGCTACCGCGCCGCGAAGAGCTCCGCCAGATCGAGGGTGGTGACGACTCCGACGGGCTGGCCGGTCAGAGGCTCGACCACGACGAGGTACGAGACGCCGTAGGCGGCCATGAGGTGACCGGCTCGCTTCACGGTGTCGCGCGGCCCGATCGTGACGGCGGGGACCGTGGCGCTGACTCCCGCCGTCTGCTCATCGAGCTCACGAACGGAGGCCGCAGCGACGAGGTCGAGATCGGATACGACGCCCCACGGCGCGCTCGCGTGCGAATCGTCGTCTGTCACGACGACGAACTGGCTCCCGTGCTCTGCCATGAGCCTTGCGACGGTCCTGAGGGAGGAACCACGCTCGCAGCTGACGAGATCGCGGCGCATCACGTCGGCAACGAACTGGACGAGTACCTTCATCGGCCAAGGATCGCGTCGGCGCGCGACTCGTGCATCGGCGCACCCCCGGAGCGGGCCTGCGGTGAACTACGGCCCACGGGTCGTATGGCAGACCCGCCTAGGATCCAGAGACGATGTCCGAGCAGACCGCTCTCGATCGCCTGCGCGTTCTCGTCGATGCCGGAATCGTGTTGAGCTCCGAGCTCTCGTTGGATGCCTTGCTCCAGACACTCGTCGAGACCGCCGCGAGTCTCACGGGTGCGCGCTACGCAGCGCTCGGAGTCGTCGACCGTGCGGGCGTGGGGCTCGAGACCTTTGTGACGACGGGAATCGACCCCGAGACGCATGCCACCATCGGTGACCTGCCCCGCGGACGAGGCATTCTCGGCGTGCTGATCCGCGAGGCGCGACCTCTTCGTCTGCAGCGACCTCACCGCGATCCACGCTCGTCCGGGTTCCCCGAGCACCATCCCCCGATGCGGACCGTTCCTTGGGGTTCCGATCCTCCTGCGCGGAGTTGCCTACGGCAACCTCTACCTGACCGAGAAGGAGGGCGGCGGCGGGTTCACGCAAGAGGACGAAGAGCTCACGCAGCTGCTGGCCGCGCAGGCGGCCGTCGCCATCGAGAACGCGCGGCTGCACGAGAGCTCGACGCGCTGGCTTCGCCAGCTCGAGTCACTCCAGGAGATCGGCGACGCGATCGCGGGCGAGCTCGAGCTCGAGCCGCTGCTCGACCTCGTCGCCCGCAGGCTGCGGAGCCTCATCGAGGCGCGACTCGTCCTTATCGCCCTTCCTGCAGCCGACGGGCGCGAGCTGCGGATCGCCGCCGCAGACGGAGCGGCCCTCGACGCATACGAGCTCGTCGGAATAGCGCTCGACATGGTCGGCTCGAAGTCCGGCCGGGTCCTCGCCCGCGGACGGAGCGAGCGCGTCGACTCGATCCTCGACGACCCGGAGATCGACCAGCAAGCGGCTCGACGCCTCGGTGTGGAGTCCGCGCTCTACGTGCCGCTCGTCGTGCGTCAGCAGCCCATAGGCGTCGTCATCGCACACGACAAGCTTGGTGCGAGCGCCGCGTTCACTGACGACGACGTGCGACTCGCCGAAACCCTGTCCGCGCGCGCCGGGACCGCCGTCGATCTGTCGGAGCGCGTGAGCCGAGATGCCCTCCGGCGGGTCGTCGAGGCTCAGGAGCTCGAGAGAACGAGGCTTGCCCGCGAGCTGCACGACGAGACGGGCCAGGCCCTCACCTCGATGCTGCTCGGGTTGAAGTCGCTCGAGGATCGCATCGACTCGGACGACAGCCGGGCGGCTGCGGCCGAGCTTCGTGAGCTCATGGTCACGACGCTTCGCGACGTGAGACGGCTCGCTGTCGAGCTCCGGCCGGCCGCACTCGACGACTTCGGCCTCGTTCCAGCGCTCCAGCGGCTGCGGGACACGGTCGGTGAGCAGAGCGAAGCGGCGGTGGAAGTAGAGTCACGCCTCGATGTCGAACGCCTGCCGCCGGAGCTCGAGACCGCCCTGTACAGAATCGCGCAAGAGGCGTTGACTAACGTCGTGAAGCACGCCTCTGCAACCCACGTCCATATCGCGCTGAACCAGCACCAGCGCACCGTCACGCTCACGGTCCAGGACGACGGCCGAGGGTTCGAGTCCGGAGCTGCCCGTCCGGCTGGACTCGGCCTCGTGGGGATGCGCGAGCGCGTCGCCCTTCTCGGAGGATGGCTGACCGTCGAGTCGGGGACGGGCGCCGGGACGATGCTTCGAGCGGAGCTCCCGCTGCCGTGATCCGGGTTCTGGTCGTGGACGACCACGCCGTCGTGCGCGCGGGGCTCCGCCGTCTCCTCGATGCGGAGACCGACATCGAGACCGTCGGCGAGGCGCCGAACGCCGACCGTGCCGTCTTCGAGGCGATCGACGCCAAGCCGGACGTCGTGCTCATGGACCTCGTGATGCCCGAGCGAGGGGGTATCGAGGGAATGCCCGCCGTTCTCCAGGCGGTGCCGACGGCGAAGGTGCTCGTCCTGTCCATGCAGGACGACCCTCGCTACGTGCGGGCTGCCTTCGAGGCGGGTGCGAGTGGCTACGTCCTGAAGGAGGCCGCGGACACAGAGGTCGTCTCCGCGATCCGGGCGATCGCCGCCGGCGAGCGGTATCTGCACCCGTCGCTCGGAGCACGGCTCGTTGCCGCGGACGCCGAGGACCGAAAGCGAGCCGAGCGCGACCCTCTGTCGGAGCGAGAGCGAGAGGTGCTGCGGTTGCTGGCGCTCGGGCACACGAACCAGGAGATCGCCCAGCAGCTCTTCATCTCCGTGCGCACGGCGGAGACGCACCGGGCGCACATCATGCAGAAGCTCGGCCTCTCGAGCCGCGCGGAGCTCGTCCGCTACGCGCTCGCCGAGGGGTTGCTCGAGAGCGCCTGAGCGCGCACGAGAAGAGGGGCGGTCTCGCCGCCCCTCTTCTCGTGCTCCGGGAGGTCGGAGCTCTCGTCGATCTGGGCCTCCCGCTCGCTCGTTCCCAGATCAGTTCGCAGCGGGCTGCGTCGTGATCGGCGCTCTCTTGGCCTCGGTCGCCGGCTCACGGCCGAAGACCGCGAAGGCCAGGATGACCAGGCCGATGCCAGTGAGGAGCAGCGCGACCCCGACCACCATGCCGAAGAACGAGAGCTGCTCGGCCATGTAGCTCGTGTTGAGTGCGGTCGTGATCGCGACGGCAGTCACCCAGCTCTGGCGAGCGGGGTTCGAGACCGGGTTGCCTTCCTCGTCGGTGAGGGCGGCCTCTTCGTCACTCGTGCCGGCGGGGTCGTCGGGGCTCTCCGCCGAGATGAAGCGGCCCATCTCCGCGTACGTCAGGCCACCCGTCCGCTCGAGCTGGTGCTCGCGCATGATCAGCGCGAACGCCTTCGCCTGGTCGCCGGTCGTGACCTGCTCGCCGTACCACTCCGACGCGTACTTGTCGGTTGCGGGATCCTGATCCTCCGCTGTCGAGAAGAAGACCTTCTCGTCCTTCAGCGAGTCCTGGACGGTGTTGCGCCCGTCGACGCCCATGTAGATCGCCACGAAGCCGAAGATGATCAACACGGCTCCGGCGACGAACCCGCCGATCTCCCAAATCCTCTTGCCCTTCATCGCTCCACCTCCCGGGTGAGCACTGCGTGAACTGTTTCGTGGAGTCTCGTCGCGGGTCCGAGTGGGGGCATCGGCACAACCACGCCGTCGTCCTTCCTCGTATCCGCGCCGGGTGTGCGGTCAACTACGCACCGCCTTGGACCTCGGAAAACGGCGAGGCGGGCCTGTCGGCCCGCCTCGTGACTGGCTGCTGCGCTCGGGCCTCAGTGGGTCCCGGCGCCCTTCGGATTTCCGACCTTGAGCAGGCCGACCTGGCCGAGGTCGACGTCGGCGAACGCGTGGCTGACGAAGGGGTAGAGGCCCTCGTCGTCGATCTTGACGTCGAACACGCCGCCGCCGCCGGCGGGGACGACGACCGTCTGCACGCCCTGCTGGGGCGGGTTCACGAGATCGCTGTTGACCCACGCGCGGTCGAAGATCGTCCCGACGACGTGGAAATTGACGTTGTTCGTCGGCCCTGCGGCGACCACCCAGAAGCGAGTGGTCTCGCCTGGGTCAGCGGTCAGCGGATGCGTGACGTACTGGTTCGCATAGCCGTTGAACGTCACCCAGTCGGACATGCGCGCGCGGGCCTTCGCCATGTTGAGCGACGCCGGCTCCTCGATCCCCGAGCCGTTCATGTACCACTCGCTGCCGACGAGGACGTACTCGTTGTCGACGGGAGGCAGGCCCTCCTTCGGCTGTACGACGATCGCTCCGTACATCCCGTTCGCGATGTGCGCGAGGACCGGCTTCGTGCCGCAGTGATACATGTAGACGCCCGGATCGCCCGCCGTGAAGCGGAAGGTGAAGGACTCACCGGGCTTCGCGTCGCGGAACGCGCGGTCGGGCGCGATCCGGGCCGCATGGAAGTCGATCGAGTGCGGGATCGAGCCTCCGTTCGTGAGGGTCATCTCGACCGTCTGGCCCTCGCGCACGTGGACGACGGGACCCGGCGCGCCATGGCCGTCGAAGGCCCAGGTGTTGTACATCACACCGGGCGCGATCTCGACGGCCATGTCCTTGAGCGTCATCTGCACCTTGACGAGATCGCCCTTCGCGAGTGGCGGCAGGGCCGCGGGCGTCGGCGTTCGTGCCTCGGCTAGCTCCTCCGCGTTCTCGGGGACCGTGCCGACGAAGCTCGCGAGCGGCAGGGCGGTGTTGTGGTCTGCGTGCGAGGTCGCGGAGGCGGCGGTTCCGTCCCGCGCGTCGCGTGCGTCGAGCCACATCAGCAGCGCGAAGAAGCCGAGCACGGCGACGAGGGCACCGAGGAAGAGTGCGACCACCTTCGCCAGGACGCCCGATTCGCCCTCCGGGCCTCTGCGGTACGTGGTTGTCGAAGCATGCTGCGACGCCATGGACGGCCTCCTCTGGTCGAGTTACCGCCAACGATAGGCGCGAGCGACCCGACCGGCTTCCCAGCCACACCGCATGCTTTCGGCAAGAAGCCGCAGGTGTCGCTGCGTGGTTTTCCGCAGGCGAGCCCGTTCGTGGCTAGCGGTACAGCTCGAGCTCCGAGTCCGGATATGCGGTGACGCCGTCGATTCCCGCGCTCCGGAGCCGCGCGGGGAGGTCCGCCGGCCCTTCGGCGGGCACGACACGATCGTTGTCCTCGAGCGGGACGACCGCCTGCGTGTCGACGGTCGAGTCGAGCTGCTCGAGCTGGACGCGGAGCTCCTCGAGGTCCACGTCCTCCTCGACCGTCAGCAGCCACTTCACGACGTGGATCCTACGAGGCGGCTCCCTTCCCGTTCTGGAGGGCCCGATACGAGGCCCCTGCGTTGATCACGCCACGACCGAAGTCGGGGCCCCAGTCCGCCTCAGCCGCGCTCGTGGCGCCCTCGATGAGCGCGTCACGCAGCTCTGCCGGCGTCAGATTCGGCCGGTAGTTGAGCAGGAGCGCGGCGACACCGGCTGCGACGGGCGTCGCGGCCGACGTGCCGTTGTCGAACGGGGTCTCCTGGTCACCGCCCGGACGGCCCGGACCGAAGTTCGCGAAGATGTGCGAGTACGCGGCCAGGTCCGGCTTCTGCGTCTCGAACATCCCCGGTCCCTGCGACGAGTACCCGATCCGCTGGTGGACGCTGTTCACCGCGGCGATCGTGATGACCTCGGCGATGCTGTTCGACGCGTGGATCGACTTGCCCGGCCCGATCCCGCTGACGTGGCAGGCGCCGCTCGGGCAGTTCTGCCCGCAGTTGCCCGCTGCGAAGAACGCCGGTGCCCCGGAGCCGATCACCTCACGCACTTTGCGGTGGATCGGGTGGCCGATGTCCCACACCTCGTGGTTCGGGAACTGGGCCTTCGGAGGAATGCCGACGAACCCGTAGCTGTTGCTCGTGAGGTGCGGCGTTCCGTCGATCCGGCGCTGCTCGAGCACCGCCTGGAACATCTGGAGCGCGCCGCCCGAGGTCGGGATTCCCAGGAACGGGTAGTCGTAGAGCTTTGCCTCGGGCGCCGCGATGAGGACGTCCGCCGCGCACATCGAGCCGTGGCTCGTGATGCCCGCGGAGCCCGGTGCCTGGGAGCCCGGCCGCGCGAACCCGCCGACGACGGGATACGCGGTTCCGTCGACGCCTTCGTCGATGATGCCGACGATCACGCCCTGTCCCCGATAGCCCTCGTCCCAGATGACGGAGACGTCGAGCAGGGCCTGGATCGTCCCGATGTCGACCGCGGGACGGAACGGGCGACAGTCCACGCCGCTCGGGGCCGCGCTCGGGGCGTCGAGCACGCCGACCGCATCGCCGGGCTCCGCCTGAACGTCGCGAAGCGCCGGATCCCAGTCCGCGTACAGCTGGAGCTCCGAGTTGGGCCAGACGGCGACGCCCGCACGAGCTCGAAGCTCGTCGAGCGCTCCCTCGTCGATGCGCGCCGAGATCACGGTCGTCGTGGAGGCCATGTCGGCGTTGGTCGACTCGACTCCGAACTCCCTGAGCTCTGGCGGCACAGGAGCGGTCGCTCGATCCGGCTCTAGGAACATCGGGACCGGAATCGCGTCCCCCTCGAGCTCGATTCCGAGCCCCGCGAGTGGCTCGAGCAACCGCTCCGCCTGCTGTGCCGACTCCGTCTCCGACGCGGTTGCCTCTCGAAACGCGTCGAAGGCCTCCGTTTGCGCCGCTTCGATCTCGATCAGGACACTGATTGGTGCCATGGTCCTACGCCTCCCGTCTCGCTCGCTGGTCGATCACGCGCGCGAGCTGCACCGCCGGGCGACGAGCGCGTCGCGCGTGAACGGTCCAGAAGAGGCGTCGGCCAATCCCCCCACCGGGCCCTCGAGTGCCGCAGTAGCAGAAGCTGTCGCGACACTAACGCGGCCCCCTTCTGGTACCAACACCAAGGATGGCACGTTTGCCACGAGCGGGCAAACGTGCGCTACTCGCAGGTCACGCGGTAGGGCAGCCCTTGAACGAGCTGGGCCCACTCCTCTTCGCTGAGGTTGCCGACCACGAGGTCGCACACCTGCGACTCGAGATCGGAGAGCTCGCTCCAGAGAATTCCCTTCCAGAGCCGTACCGCTCCGTCTGCTCCTCCCGAGGCGAAGCTCAGCCCGTCGGGTGCGAACTGGGCGCTCGAGGCCGCGTCACCGGTGCGCAGGCCCTCGCCGAGCGCGCGCCGGGCCTGGACATCCCACAGGTACAAGAAGCCGTCCTGGCTGGCTGCGATGAGCCTCCGACCGTCCTCCGGGCTGAAGGCGACGCTACTGACCTCGTCTTCGGGCCCGACGAGTGGCTCCCCCAGTTCCGTGCGTGTCTCGGCATCCCACAGCTGGACGACGCCGCTCGCGCTTCCAGTCGCGAGCGTCTCCCCATCCGGGCTGAAGGCAACGCTCGTGAGGTTATCGGCCGTATCGAGTTCGATCCGACCGAGGGAGGCATACGTGCGGGCGTCCCAGAACCGCACCGTGCTGTCGGCTCCGGCGGACGCGATCATCCTTCCGTCCGGGCTCCAGGCGACGCTCGACACGGTCTCCGCGTGGCCTGCGAGTGTCCCGAGCTCGAGTCGGCGCGCGACATCCCACACATGCACCGTACGGTCGGCTCCGGCGGACGCGAGCATGCTTCCGTCCGGGCTCCAGGCGACGCTCTCAACCGTCTCCTCGTGGCCGTCCAGCGTGGCGGCGGCGGCGGTGCCGTCGTCGACGCTCCAGAGCACGACCGAGTCACCCGCGGCAGCAAGCGTCTGCCCGTCGGGGCTCCAGGCAAGGCTCTCGATCGACGTCAACCGTTCATCCTCGAGCTCGGACTGCACCGTCTCTGACTGCAGGTTCCAGAGGCGGATCGTCCCGCCGAAATCCGCGGACGCGAGCACGTCGTCCTCGGGCCTGTACGCGACAGCCTTTACCTCCTCGTCGTGAAGTCCGATCGGGGCGCCGAGCATCTCGGGCTCCGGCATCGCCCAGATCCTCGCGGTCCCGTCGTAGCTCGCCGAAGCGAGTGTGCGGCCGTCCGCCGTGAATGCGACGGCTGTCAGCCGATCGACGTGGCCGAGGAGAGGCTCCCCGATGCGCTCGCCTGTTCGCGCGTCCCACAGCCCGACGGTGTGATCTTCCCCAGTCGAGGCGATAGTGCGCCCGTCGGCGCTCCAGGCGACGCCCCAGATGTTGCCCTCGCCTGGGCCGAACGGCTGAACGAGCGATCGCCCGGTCCGGGGATCCCGGATGTGCATTACGCCGTCCGTTCCGGAGGAGACGAGCTTCGTGCCGTCCGGGCTCCAGGCGACGCTCAGAACCCCGCCGTCGTGGGCGTTATCGATCTGATCGATCGGCTCGCGCGATCGCACGTCCCAGAAGCGGATGGTTCCGTCGGAGCCCGCAGAGGCGAGCGTCTGATCCTTCGGGTTGAACGCGAGACTCACGACCTGCTCGCGATGTCCCTCGAGAGGACGACCGAGCGTCTCCTGCGTCTCGGGATCCCAGAGCTGGATGCTTCCAGGCTCTCCCGCCGCGGCGAGAATCGTGCCATCCGGGCTCCACGCAACGGCCGACACCACCCCCTCATCGTCCGAGTCGAGCACGCCGGGCGGCTTCGGTTCGTCGACGTCCCAGAGCCGGACGGTTCCGTCATCGCTGGCGGACGCAAGCATCGAACCGCCCGGATCGAACGCGACGCTCCACACCTCTTCGTTGTGGCCGGTCAGCGGCTCGCCTCTGGGCCGACGCTCTTGCAGGTCCCAGAGGCGCACCGTGCCGTTGAAGTCCGCGGACGCAAGCGTGCGGCCGTCGGGGCTCCAGTCGATCGCCCGGAGCCCGTCAGGATCGCCGCGCAGGATTGCTTCCGAGCCGGAGCGCCCGGCGACGCTAAGCGACTCGACCATCGCACTGGCCGCGGCCGGGCTCGGGGACTCCCGGTATCCCTCGAGGGCGAGCAGGAGCGCCTCGTCGACATTGCTCGGCAGCTGCTCGGTCGCAGCGGACGCCAGGGCGAGTGACGCGGCCGATCGAGTCGCGTCCCGGGCTTCGTTCCGCTGCACGAGTGCCCAGATGCCGAGGCCCGAGATCACGGCGACCAGGAGCAAGACGCCGCCGCCGATGCGCAGGATGCGGCGGCGCAGCGCGCGCCGCCGCCGCTCCTGCTCGTACTCTCGCCGCCACTCGATGACCGGCTCTGCGAGCACATCGTGATACAGCTCGTACAAGGTCGCGCCGTCTGTCGCCGGCGGAGGCGGCACGCGACGGAGTATCCGGCCGCTCTCGCCTCGACAGAGCTTGTCGAGCACCGGCTCGACGGCGACCTCCTCTCGACCTGTCCACTCCCCGAGGTCGGATGCCGGGTGGGCGATCTTGGTCTTCGAGCTCGTCACGAGGAACCGGAAGAGATCCGCCGCGACCTCCTGCTCGTCCGAGCTCAGGGCGCCCAATGCGTCGAGCAAGTGGTTCTCGACGATCTGCTGCGGGCCGCCGAGTCGATCCAGACTCTCGACCGTCAGGTCGCGGGACCCTTCGGCTTCGGTAGCGCGCCAGAGGCGTTCCATCACGAGCTGTAGGAACGGAGCCTCGACATGGTCGCGGTCGAGGGCGGTTTCCGCGCGCCCTCCGTTCCGCACGAGGGTTACGCCGCCGGTTGCCGTGGCGTCGATCACGGCATCGACGAGGCCGGGCCCCACTTCGTACGGAGGGTCCGCCGACGGCTGGCGCCGGTTCCACTCGTGCAGCGGCCCTTCGATCGCCTCACGTGCCGCCGCGCGACTCAGATGCTCGATCCGCACGTAGTTCGAAAACAGGCGCGGGATGCTCCCTTTGAAGCGGTCGAGCTTCGCGAGGGCATCCTCGCGGATCGAGAGCAGTACATGCACGCGTAGGTTGGGGTCGTTGACGATCGCCGGCAGTTCTCCCGCGAACGTGCCCTCGCCCTCCTCGTCCGGGTGGTACAGGAAGTAGTCCTCGAATTGGTCGAGGACGACGAGCAACGTGCGTACGTGTTCGGTCCACCCCTGGAGAGCGTCGGCCACCGATTTGCCCGGTTGCCACGCAGGGACGTCGGCGTCGGCGGCCGCTGCGAGCACCGCGCTCCGGATCGTCTCCATAAGGGCCGGCATGGGCTCGTCACGCCAGCTCGCGAACGCGCTGACTGCGAACGGTGCCCGCTCGGAAAGCACGAGATCGGTCGTACGCGCCCGTTGGAGGAGGTCGTGCATGACGCCCGCGCGCAGAAGTGAGGTCTTGCCAACTCCGCTGGCGCCGTAGAGCAAGGTCAAGTCGGAAGCGCGCAGGTTCCCGCTGACGATCCGGGTCTCGTCCTTGCGGCCGAAGAAAAACGCAGCGTCCTGCTCGCTGTAGGGCACCAACCCGACGTAGGGCGACAGAGGCAGGTCGGATGGGCGCTCGGGCTCGACGAAGGCGTCGCTCATACCTACGACGGCCCGAAGAGCTCGTGCTCCAGCCGGTCGGCGTACTCCTTCAGCCCGACGTAGAGGAGGTCGACGTCCCCGCGGTCGCGCCAGAGCGCGTCCTCGACCTCGCGCGCACCCGCCGTAGCCGGCTCGCGCTGCACTGCCCAGGATTTCAGGTCGAGCTGTTGATGCCCCCAGATCCTGCTCAGGATCACACGTAGGTTCCAGTCGCGCATCGAGTATCCGAGAAACAGGAAATGACTGTCTTCCATCTTCTCGAGGAGCGAGAAGGGAATTTGCGCGCCCACGTCACCGCCCACGAGATACTCGATATAGCTGTCCTCTGTGATGACATAGCTGTCGGCCTTTGCATTCACACGATCGATGGCACCGTGCAGCTTGAGCACGACGGTGCGCTCGTCAAGGGACAGGCCCGTGTACTCGTTCGGTCTCTCGATTGCTACGACCTCGCCCTCGGGCGGACGATGCAGGAATCGCCCTTGGTACGGGCCACGCTTCGCCTCGTACCAGACGACGTCGACGGGCTCTCCGGCCTCCTGGAGCGCGCGTTCCAGGAGATCGTCGTAGTTCGATGTCAGGAGCAACAGCTGCTGCCGCCCCTGCTCGCGGAGCAAGGGCGGCAGACGCGCAAAGAGTCGGTGGAGCGATGTCGGCGGATAGTTGGCATCGAAGACCTGATGCAGGTAGTCGTAGAGCCGCCGCTCGCCGAGGGTCGCGTCGACGTACTGCGAGACGCGCAGGAGATCGACGTCAGTATCCGGATAGCGGCCGCTCTCGGCAAGCGTCGCCGCTAGCTCACCACCGCTTGGTGCGTATCGGCCGCGCTCCCAGGCGGCCTCGTCCGGACGATCGCAGAGATTCGCACCCGCTCCGAAGAACGGGACGATCTCGCTGTTCCCAAGGAGCTCGGCGAGGAGCGAGAAGTGACGGTCGTCGACCGTCATGGCGCGAGGGCAGGCGCGTCCACGTCGAGCATCTACTGGTTCATGGTGGCGCAGACGACATAGACGCTCGCGGCGGCTGTGTCGTTCCCGGTGAAGTTCTGAATCTTGAACCTCCAGGTCGAGTTCGAGATAGGACGAGACTCGACGAGGCGGAGGTGGTTGGAGTCATTCTCTCTGATGAAGTATCCGGCACCGAGCGGTGACTTTCCCCCTGGGCATTCCAATTGCTCGGCCCTGAACCCATCGTTGCTGCTGATCTGTCCTTCTATCCGTTGGTAACCTGTCGCTCCGGCGGGACCGGAGTCGCCTTTCGGGCCGGCTGGGCCAGCCGGGCCGACCGCGCCGAGCGACGCGGGGAGCTTGCCGTTCTGGCCGACGACGGGAATCTGACCGACCTTCGGGTTGACGGACGAGCGGTGTCCGTTCAGCTTGCCTGCGTTGGCGGCGAAGTCGGCTTTCTTCGCCCGCGGCGCGACCTGCTCGATGGCGCTCTCCGCGGCGCGACCCAGCGGGGTCGAGCCGACGAGCGCCACCACGAGTGCCGTGGTGGAAAGAATCAGTGGAAGTCGCTGGTTCATGGTCGTACCTCCAGACTCATGCGTTTTCGATCAGGCGCTCGGCGAAGCGGTGTGCCAGCGCCGAGATCGTGTTCGAGGGATTCGGCCCGGTCGGGCCCGGCATCACCGATCCGTCCGCGATGACGAAGCCGGGATAGCCGAAGACCTGTCCGTACGGGTCGACGACGCCTTCGCGCTCGTTGCGACCCATAGGGCACCCGCCGAGCGGATGCACGGTGACGACGCGCCCCACGTACCACGGAGGGTTGTCCTTGAACTCTCCGTCGAGGACCCCTGCGATGGCTCGACCCGTGCTCCGTACGTGCTCGAACGTCGGGTTCGAGCGGCGCTTGTTCCAGTCGACCTCGAGCAGGTCGTCGTCTGTCAGCTCCATGGTGCCGTCCGGGATGTCCCTGCCCATTCCGAAGAGCGGGAGCGTCGTCGACGAGACGGGAGCCTTGCCGACGAACCGCGCGAGGTCGGCACCGATGTCGCTCGAGCC
Source organism: uncultured Actinomycetes bacterium (assembly GCA_963736295.1). GTDB lineage: Bacteria > Actinomycetota > Thermoleophilia > Gaiellales > Gaiellaceae > GMQP-bins7. The sequence continues at coordinate 489,004 of CAVTOH010000004.1, read as the reverse complement.
TCCTCTGCGGAGGTAGAGCTTCAGGAGCCGCCAGGCGAAGCGTGCTGCGCGCACGATGCCGGCCGGCTGGTCGCTCGCCTCGATGATCCAGTTGACGATCTCCGGGTAGCCCCCGTCCTGGATGTAGTAGAGACGGCCGGAGCCTCCGTCTAGCTCGTCCGGTACGCGCACCGTGCTCGTGATGACGGGCCCGTACCCCGGCTCGATCCGACGCCCGCGCCGCTCCCCGCCGACGGTCTCGTGCGTGCGCATGACGAAGGTGAGGAGGTCGCCGTTCCCGCAGAAGCGCGTGCCGAGCCGCGCGGACAGCCCGGGGAAGTTGGCGCGGTTCCTGAGCAGCAGGTACGTCGACCCGAAGGTCCCTCCACAGAGGATGAGCCGGTCCGCCGTGATCGTGCGTATTACCAGCGGCGCCTTCCGCGGCTCCCACTCGACGGCGTCCGAGTGGTCGACGTAGCCGACCGCATAGCCGCCCCCGGGCCTCGGTGCGAGCGTCTTCGCCTCGCAGCGGGTCCGGATGTCGACTCCATGGCGGAGCTTGGCGAAGCTCAGGTAGTTGAAGTCGAGCGTGTACTTGCTTCCGAAGTTGCACCCGAAGTTGCACTCGCCGCACATGTGGCAGGTCTGCCGGGGAACCCCGTGTAGGTTCTCGTGCTCACCGTCGATCTGCCGTCCCGTGCGGGGCGGGCCGCCGTCCGGAGAGAAGGTGATGGCGATCTTCGGCAGGAACCACTCGAGCTCCAGCGCGTCCGCAGCCTCGCGGAGCGCGACGGTCTTCGGCGTGGCGTCGTACGGCGCGTGGTCCATCGGATACGGCGCCCCGGCGAGCATCGCCTCATGGCGCTCGTAGTGGGGCTCGAGGTCGTCGTAGGTGACGGGCCAGTACTCCCAGCCTCCGTGATCCAGGTCTTCGCGGACGAAGGTCGACGGGTCCTTGCGGAGGAGCACGTTCGAGTACAGCAGCGAGCCGCCGCCGAGCCCGCTCGCGACGATCCCGCCGAGCCCGCTGAACTCCCACACGTTGAGCAACCCGTGCAGGCCCTCGCTCGGATCCCAGAGGTTGTGGCTCGTCCCCCACGGGCTACGAGGGAACGAGCCGGGCGGGTATGCCTTGCCACGTTCGAGGAGGCACACGCGCATGCCCGCTTCCCCGAGCCGCAACGCAGTCACCGACCCTCCGAACCCGGAGCCGACGACCACGGCGTCGAAGTGCTCGTCGCTCATGGCTTCCTCTCTAGCCCGCCGGCAGCTTGGTGGACACCAACTCGCTCTGGACGCCCTCGTCGCTGTAGGCCACAGCTCGAATCACGTAGCGCCGGTTCTCGAGCCGCAGCGGGTGGGCGAACACGCCGCTCCGCGTGCGTACGGTGAACGCATGGCTCGCGGGCGGCAGGTCGTCGTCCGGCGTGTCGACCGAGACGACGATGCGCTCCGGACGAGCGACGCCCGCCGGCAGCTTCTTCGGGAAGGCGTACTTGACGACGACCTGGTCGTCGACGCGCCGGTAGACGAGCTTCGGCGCAGGAGGCGCGGGCAGGTCCGGCGTCGGCCGAACGCGCTTCTTCACCCGGCCGCGCGTCGCACTGCCGCCGCACTCGACGTGGAACGCGGTCGGGTTCTTCCACTGGCCCTTGAGCCCCGGGCCGGTCGGGCTCGAGTCGCTCGAGCCCCATTTCCCGGGCCAGAGCACCCACCCCGGCGAGTCGTCGGAGACGATCTCGAGCATGGGGCGGACGAGTGGCCCTTTCCCGTCGGAATAGTCGGGCGGCAGCGGGATCATCGGCCAGTGCTCGCCGGCCTTGGCGAACGACGCATGCGAGCCGCGTCCGACGTAGATCACCGGAACGTCGCCCTCGGGCGCCGCGCGCAGCTCGAGGTCTGACCAGTTGAATGCCTCGCCGTCGCGATGTTGGGCGAAGGTCGCGGTGTTCGGCGTCGAGTCCCGACCGATGCGGAGCTGGATCATCTCCCAGTCGCCCTCGTGCAGGCCGATGCCGAAGTAGTTCTTGTCGTTGTAGTAGTAGAAGAACCAGTACTGGAGCCAGGTCGGCCCCGCGTCCTCGTGGACGACATGGCCGTACACGCGATCGGCGTACTGAGGGTTCTCGTGCAGCCGGCGCGCGTCCTCGACGTAGCGGCGGCCGACGGCGTCGAGGAAGTCGGTCGCGCGTGCCTCTTCACCATTCCCGTAGCGGCGTGCGACGAACGGCAGGTCGAGCTGCGTGTCGCCGTCCTTCGGGTTCGCCGAGGCGAGCACGGAGCCGCCCTTTCGCTTCAACACGTTCGCGTAGCTCCATTTCGACCCGTCCTCGAAGAAGTGCTCGGGCAGGATCGCCGCGGAGTCCGACCGGAAGCTCTCGAGCGAGTCGTACTGGAGGTACGGGGAGTAACGCTGGAGCAGCTCGTCGTCTGTCATGGCACCCCTCTCCGCAGCCCTCTCAGGCCCCGTTGTCTCTCCTGCTGGCAAGCCCGAGGGAGCTCGAGGGGTCGCCGTAGTGCTGGTAGGCGGCCCAGAGCGGGCCAAACGTGCTCTTGTCCCGCCAGAGCTCCTCGCGTGCGCTGCGGATGGCCTCACCGAACGACTCGCCTTCGAGAAGCGCGGCGTAGAAGACCTGAGCGAAGAGCTCGGCGCCGACGTCGTTGACCTCCCACGCGGTTCCGACGTAGTTGCGCACGCCGAGCTTGAAGAACTCGTCCGCGAGGCTCGGGAGCAGCCCGGCTTCGCTCCCGGCCTCGTCCGCGCGGCGGGCGCCTTCGAGGACCTGAGAGGTTCGGGCCGAGAGGCAGGCATTCGAGACGATGCCGGCGGGAACGCGCTGGAGGCGGCCGATCTCCCCGGGGGTCAAGAGCCCGTTCGCGAAGAGCCAGCCGACTCGGTTCGGCTGCGCGGGGTCGAAGTCGCCGTGGCCTGCGTAGTGGACGAGGTCGAAGCTGCCACGAAGCAGCAACGAGAGCACCTCGAGCCGATCGGCGGCCCGGATCCCTTGAAGCTCGCCGTCTCGCGGCACGCTCGGTGCGCCGATCCGCGTCTCGACGACGATGTCGCCCCGCTCTTCGAGGAGTCCCTTGACCACGAGCGCTTCCCGACGGGCGCCCGGAAGGTCCTCGCCGTTGGCCGGGTCGCCGGGGTCTCCGATGATCAACGCGCGGAAGGACTCGCTCGCGCGTCCGCGGCGGAGCGGCGCCGGACTGTAGGTCGTGCGCAGCTGCCGCGCAAACGGCCTGTGGACGGAGAAAGGCACGGAGTCCGCATCGTCGTTCGCCAGCATCTCCCAGTGCACTCGGGCCATGGCCCGGTCGACTTCGAAGACCAGCGATCCCGAGCTCAGGACGTCGGCGAACTCGGGCGGGACGAGGAGCCGGTTGAGGAGATCGCAGAGACTCTCGACTTCGTCCTCGGGTGGGTCGGTCATCTTCGCGACGAGATCGTCGACGACGTCTCGACCCACAGCGACGAGCCGCTCGGGGACGGTCGCAGCCTCGTGGATCGCCGCGGCCCTGATGACGCCGCCGTCGTCCCAGAAGGAGATCCGTCCCGGGACCGCCGCGCCGCGCCACTCGGTCGTGCGCCGCTCGACCCTGAACCGCGGCCTGGGAGAGGTGGCGGTCTCGCCGCCTTCCTCGCGGAGCTGCTCGAGCGCGAGCGAGCGGACGGTTTGGTTCGGCCCGGACTGGGCCATCAGCGTTTGGAGAGCCTTCGCCTCCCGCGACCCGCGGGCTGCGACGGCTGCGCCGAGCAGCGTCTCGGCCACGAGTGCGACGCCTTCCTCCACCGAGACGGCTCCACCCGCCCCGCGCCGGAGCCGGGGGTTGAGCCGAATCGGCGCGCCATCGTGCTCGGACTGGTCGGCGTCGCGGCGGAGCTCCGCCTTGAGAGCCTCGAGAATCTCCTCGGCGCGGCCGCGGTCGCGCTCGGCGATGACGAGCGCCTCCACGGGCGCGGTGAAGAGGCCCCCGGCGGCGATCTCCTCCGCGGCATCGGAGATCCCGTCGACGTACGCGCGCGCAGCCTGTCCGATCGTGAGCGTGCCTTCGCCGGAGCCGATCAGCACCGTGCAGAGCTTGTCCGCGCCAGGCAGTGCGCTCACCGCCAGCAGGAGCCCGCTGACGATCCGACGGAGGCCGGCAACATCGAACGTGCCCGGCCTTCCCATCCCGGCCACCGCGACGACTCGTCCCGGGCGTGCCTCGTCGTGCCAGGGGAAGTACGAGAGGTCGCCGAGCGCCGCGTGGAGGGCGCCTCGTCGCGTCCGCTGGGTGATGAGCAGCCGCCGTGGGTCGTAGTCCCGCTTGCCGCGCACTCCCGAGACGGCTTCGTCGAGCGCGAGCTCGGCACGCTGCGGCAGCACGCCTTCGTAGTGCCCGACCGCGTAGACGTCGGCCTTGTCGACCTTCGTCACGTCGCCCCAGACCACCTCGACTGCGACGGGAGCGACGGACCTCGCCGGCTCGTCGCCAGAGCCGGCGCCATCTCCGTCGCCCGTCCCGTCGACGCCGCTTCCGTCGCGGGCGACGGCGAGCTCCACTGTTCGCACGACTTCGGCGCTCTCGGTTCCGGACCCCAGGTACTCGGCGAACGCGAGGTTCTCCAGGCGAACCTCGTCCTCGCGTGACAGCTCGGCGGGGACTCCTGCCCGGCGCGGCGCCTTCGCCTTCTCGAGAATGAGATCGACCTCGGGCGACAGAGGTGCGACCGCCTCGCCTCCCCGCCAGCCGCGCGTCGCCCTCCGAGCAGCCGGCTTCGGCGGCTTGGTCGTCGCGAGCACCGCCGTCTTGCCCGTCTGGAGGAGCTCGGTGATCGCGTCGAGAACCTGGCCGTTCTTGGCCAGGTCGCCATGAGTCTCGTCGACCCAGTACGTAGGAACACCGGCGAGCAGTCCGAGCTCGTGCGGAACGCGACCGTCGCCGTCGAGGGTCTGCCGGTACGAGAACTTCCCGGCGGAGTCGATGCGGATCCGCGCAGGCGTCTCGCGGTTTACGCCGGCGACGTAGACGAGGCGGTGCGCGTCGATGACCCTTTCGAGATCGGCGCTGACCTGCTTCGCCCTGGCTAGCAGAGGCGCCTTGGCCGGAAGCGTTCCCCAGCTCTTGGCGTCGAACAGCTTCGCGTGGTCGTCGTCGAGATCGACGGTCGGAGAGGGGAGCATCTGGTACATGCCCGGGAACGTTCCGATGATCGAGAGCAGCTCGCCGAGTGAGTGGTGGAGGTCGGCCTTCGCCAGGAGCTGGACGACCTTCTCCGCACCCGACAGCGTCAACGGGATCGCGAACGAGCCGCGGTTGGGCGTTCCGAGCATGATCAGGCGGCCACCGCGCCCGGTGCCGGCCGCATCGTCCATCGCGCGCCAGGTCTCCGGGAATTGCTGCGCGAACCGGCGCGAGACGAGGCCCCCCATCGAGTGCGCGACGAGGTGCACCGGGTCGCCGGCGCCGAACGCCTTCACCTCGGCGTCGAGGCGAGCGGCGCTCCGGTCGAGGTCCTCGCGCCAGTCGAACGGAAACGGGCGCACGTGCCAGCGCGTGTCGAGCTCCATCAGGATCGGGACGTACGTCTTGCGATGGACTCCCGCGGGCCGCACGTGGAAGCCGGCTCGTGCCGGGTCGCCCTCGGGCGTCAGCTCGAGGTCGCCGATTCGCCCGCCGATGAGCCGGGCGAAGTTGATCCAGATCCGGTCGACGTCGCCCTTCCGGTCGACCGAGTCGAGCTCGGTGCCCATGATCCCGGGCAGGACGAGCACCTTGCCGAGCTTGCCCCGTCGCCGGCCGCGGGCAGCGGCGCCACGGGCACGCGCGAGCGCGTCGGCGCCCATCTCCTCCTCGAGCAGTCGCTCCTCCTCCTCGTTCAGCTGGAGGAGCAGCCGGCGGACGGTGTCGAGCTCACCGCTGTCGAGCGCCGCCTGGAGCTCGTCGAGCCGAGGAGTCTCCGCGCGACCGGTCATGCCAGGCTCGGTAGGTCGTTGGCTGCACGGGCGGGAGCGCGTCCGTCTAGAGCCGCCGCGTGCGGCCCGTGCGCCGCAGCATCGGCAATAGGCGGGATGCCCACCAAGAACCCGCTCCTTTCGGTTTTCCTACAGGGCCATCTTCCAGTCTCATCACCTCTTGTCAAGGCCGACGCCCCTCGGCCCAGGGATACGCGTTCACGTGCGCGCCTCGACGAATGCAGGCGGGTCGAACACCGAATAGAGCTCCCGGATCATCTCCTCGCGGCTCGCGAAGCGCCGTTCGTCGTAGCAGCCGAGCGGTTGCTCGAGCACGTTGAACAGGCACTTGTTGCAGTACGAGCACGGCCTGGGCGCCCGGTCCGAGCCCGCTGCGAACAGCTGCACGAGGTCCGGGTTCGCGACCAGCGGCCGGGCGATCGTGACCGCGTCGCACTCGCCGGCCCCGAGCGCCCGCTCGATCACGGAGGCGGTCTGGAACCCGCCCGTGCACAGGACCGGGACGGACACGGCTTGCTTGACGGCCGCGGCATCGGGAAGGAGCGAGCCCTCGACCGCATCGAGCGGCCGCTGCCAGCGATGCTGCATGATCCGATTGACGGGCCAGATCCGGTAGAGGATGTAGTTCCGGAAGGCGTGGACCCCGCTCGAGATCATCGTGTCGTAGTTGCGGACGACCTCTTGCAGCGGGAGCCCTCCGGCCGGGTTGTCCGGGTGCGGGAACGTGCTCCCGGCGGAGACGTGGATCGCGTCGACCCCGGCCTCCTCGAGCCACCGGCACACCTGAACCGAGTCCTCGAGAGAGTTCCCGTTCTTGAGCCATGGGAGGAACGCATCCGCGTTCTCGGTCGTGGAGAGCTTCACCTGCAGGTGAAAGTCGTCTCCGACCTCGCTCCGGACGGCGCGCACGGTCTCGAGAAGCAGGCGGGCGCGGTTCTCGAGCGAGCCGCCGTAGTCGTCCCGGCGGTCGTTGATCGCCGATGAGAGGAACTGCGTGAACAGGTACCCGTTGGCCGCGTGCAGCTCGACGCCGTCCAGCCCGGCCTCGCGTGCGCGCCGCGCCCCGTCGGCGAAACGGCCCGCGATCTCGCGCAGCTGCACGGGCGTCGCGCGTTCGGCCTCGAACCCGTGCAGCGGGTCGGACTTGCTCGTCGAGCTGAGCCCCTTGTGGTCGCGGTCGAGGCCGCGGACGTCCCGCTGCCGGCCCGCATGCGCGAGCTGGAGGATGTACTTGCAGTCGTGCTCGTGCACTCGCTCGCCGAGCTCGCGCCAGAACGGGATCGTCCCGTCGTGGTCGATGCACGCGTAGCCCGGCACGATGAACCCGCGCGGGTCGACCCCGCACCATGCCGAGACGATCGCGCCGACGCCGCCTCGGGCGAACTTGAGCTCCCAGTTGATCCGGGTTCGGGTACCGGATCCCTCGTAGTTGTCGAAGCGGCCGGAGATGCTCGAGCGAAGGACGCGGTTTTTCACCGTCAGGTTCCGGAACTGGAGCGGCTCGAAGATCATCGGTCGGTCCCCGGGTAAGGCGGCGGGTCGTAGACCGTGAGGATCTCGCGCACCATCTCGTCGCGCGACGCGAAGCGCGACAGGTCGTAGCACCCGAGCGGGTTCTCGACGGCGTTGATGAGGCACTGGTTCGAGTACGAGCATGGCCGCGGTGGTGCGTCGTGCCCCGCTTCCCAAAGACGAACGAGGTCCGGATTGGCGATCAGTGGTCGTCCGATCGTCACGCCGTCGCAGTCCCCTCGTTCGATGGCGGCTGCGACGATGGAGGCCGTCTGGAAACCGCCGGTGCACAGGACCGGAACCGACACCGCTTCCTTGACCGCGCGCGACTCCGGCAGGTTGATCCCCTCGATGCCGTCCTTGCTCCGGCGCTCCCAGAGCCACTTGAAGATCCGGTTCACGGGCCACGTGCGGAACATCAGGTAGTTCCGAAACGTGTGTCGCCCGCTCGAGATCATCGTGTCGTAGCCCCTCACGACATCCGTGAGCGAGAACGTTCCGGCGGGGTTTCGGGGATGGGGGAAGGACGCGCCGGAGGAGACGTGGAACGCGTCGATCCCGGCCTCTTCGAGCCACAGACACACGCGCACCGACTCCTCGAGGGTGTTCCCCTTCTTCTCCCACGGGAAGAGCGCGTCGTTGTCGTCGATCGCGCTGATCTTGAACTGGACGTGGTAGTCGTCTCCGACCTCCGCGCGGATCGCGCGCACGATCTCGAGCGCGAAGCGGGCGCGGTTCTCGAGCGGGCCGCCGTACTCGTCCTTGCGGTCGTTGATCGCCGAGGAGAGGAACTGGGTGATGAGATAGCCGTTGCACCCGTGTATCTCGATTCCGTCGGCGCCCGCCTCGCGAGCGCGGCGGGCGCCCTGCGCGAAGCAGTCGACGATCTCCGCGATCTGTGCGGTGGTCATGCGCTCGCACTCGAACCCGTGAATCGGCTCCGGCTTGTCCGTCGCGCTCCAGCCCTTCTCGAACTGCACGCCGCCGATGTCGCGCTGGCGTCCCGAGAACGCGAGCTGGACGATGTACTTGCAGTCGTGCTCGTGGACGCGCGTCACGAGCTCCCGCCAGAACGGGATCGTCTCGTCGCGGTCGATGTGGGCGTAGTTCGGGACGATGAGACCGCGGGGATGAACCGGCGCGTTCGACGAGATGATCGTCCCGACCCCGCCGCGTGCGAACTTGAGGTCCCAGTTGACGTGGATCTGCGTCCCGGAGCCGTCGTAGTTGCTGAATCGGCCGGCGAGACTCGAGCGAAAGACTCGGTTCTTGACCGTCAGGTTCCGGAGGTGGAGCGGCTCGAGGACGACGCTCCGCTCGTTCACGAGCGAGACTCCCCCACGAGGGTGCCCGCAGGGTCATGCGCCGCAGAGATCCCGTGGTGGCGGTGTCGCCTGACCATGGTGGGCTCCCTGTCGAGTGGTCCGGCGGGTGGGCCGGGCTCGCCCACTATCTAGGACCATCGCGGCTTGTTCGTCAAGGTTCGGAGCTTGCTGATACGCCTGCGAGCACTCATAATCCGTCCGCTGCGGCGGCACTGAGTCACCGAACTCGGGAGAAGTGGGATGCACGACATCGAAGCCGCGCAGCGAGAGCAGGAAGAAGCAGCAGCACGCCGCGTCGCCGGCGCAAGCGAATCGCGTCGCAAGAAGATCGATGCGCTGCGCAAGCGCGCGCTGGGCACGCGGAAGATCATCGGTACCGAGGACTTCCTCGGCGTGAGCTACCTCGAGGCCGGTTCCGGCGCCGCTCGGGCGATCGGTCGCGTGGTCATTCGCGAAGATGGCAAGGTCGCAGGATTCGGCACCGGATCGCTCGTCTCACCGGCTCTGCTACTTACGAACCACCACGTCCTGCCCAGCGCCGAGGTCGCATCCGGGAGCACGGTCGAGTTCCGTTTCCAGGACGGGTTGGACGGAAAGCCGCTGGAACCGCAGCCGTTCGACCTCGATCCCGACCGCTTCTTCCTCGCCGACGACGACCTCGACTTCGCGCTCGTCGCCGTGGGTGCCACCCTGGCCGACCTCGCCGACTTCGGCTTCAACCATCTGACCGACGACGAGGGTGAGGGCGCGGTCGGGGACTTCGTGACGATCGTCCAGCACCCAGGCGGGAAGAAGAAGCAGATCGCGCTGCGCGAGAATCGGATCGTCGACGTGCTCGACTCGTTCCTGCACTACGAGGCGGATACCGAGCCCGGCTCGTCGGGGTCGCCGGTGTTCGACGATCGCTGGCGTGTCATCTCGCTTCACCATGCGAGCGTGCGTGCGCCCGATCACAAGGAGCTCGGGGGTTTCGTGAACGAGGGGATACGAGCCAAGAGCCTGCGCGCGTTCATCGGGAAGCAGAAGTTCTCCGCGGACGAGCAGAAGCTCGTGGACGAGCTCCTCCGATGAGCGCCGATGCGCAGCCCGCCCTCGACGAGGGCATCGCGATCGATCCCGACTACGCCTCGCGGAAGGGGTACGACCCCGGCTTCCTCGGCACGGGCGAGCACCACGTGCCGCTGCCGGCTCTCCCGGACGACCTCGTCGCCGTGGCGAGCGTCAACCGGCTCGCTGTGGACGAGCCGCGCTATCTCTTCCCGTACCACCACTTCAGCGTCGTTCAGAGCAGTGAGCGCCGGCTCGCTTTCTTCACTGCGGTCAACATCGACGGCCTCACGAGCATGCGCCTCAAGCGCGAGAAAGACCGGTGGTTCCTCGATCCCCGCCTGCCGGCCGAGGAGCAGACGGGCGAGGAGGCGTATCGGGACAACCCGCTCGACCGCGGGCATCTCGTCCGTCGCCTCGATCCGGCCTGGGGCGCCTCGCGCGACGAGGCGAAGGTGTCCAACGACGACACCTTCCACTTCACGAACTGCTCACCGCAGCACGAGCGCTTCAACCAGAACCAGTCGACGTGGGCGGGTCTCGAGGACTACATCCTCGAGAACGCAGACAACCGCGACTTCCGGGCGAGCGTCTTCACGGGCCCCGTCTTCCGCGCGGACGACGACGAGTTCGCCGGCGTGCAGCTCCCGCGCGAGTTCTGGAAGGTCGCCGTCATGGTCAAGGAGACCGGCGAGCTGTCGGCTACCGCCTACCTCCTGAGCCAGGAGTCGCTGATCGCGGGGCTCGAGGTCGTCTCGGAGTCGTTCTCGTACGGGGAGTACAAGACGTACCAGGTGCAGGTGACGCGGATCGAGGAGCTCACGCGCCTCTCCTTCGGCGCGCTCTCCGGCTTCGATCCCCTCGGCCCGCTCGAAGCGACGACCGCGGCGTTCCACATCGGGCGCTTCGACGACGTCGTGCTCTAGGAGGGTCTAGCCGGCGGACGGCGACTCCGCGGCCGGGACGACCGGTTCATGGCCGCGGGCGAGCACGGCCCGTACGCCGAGCACGACCAGTCCTCCGGCCAGGGCGACGATCGCGCCCTCGGCGAGGATCAGGCGAAGCGCGAGCCACGAGAAGCCGGCCTCGACGGTCCACGCGCAGGGGAGCGGATTGAGTGCGATCGGGTCGACGCAACCAGCAAGCGATGGCCCGACGACGATTCCGACGGTTGCGATCACGCCCGTGACGAAGGCCGCGGCCAGACCGGCGACGAGCGGCAGTCCGTCCGCCGGGGCGCGAGCCGTGGCGACCATCGCGGCGGCGCCCTGGGCGACCAGCGCGAGGACGAGCTGCCAGTGGAAGAACGCGACCGGGAAGAGGAACTCGGCGCGTGTCTCCGCGTCGACCGTCGCGCGGAGCGCGACGCGCAGGACGAGGAGCGCGACGAGGTAGGCAAGCCCTGTGACGAGCCCGACCACGAAGTGGTTGAGCGACCCACGCCCGAGCAGCGGGATCCGCAACCGACCGCCGGGCTCGAGGAATGCCCACGGGGCTTCGCCGACTCGGTCGCGCCGCAGCAGCCAGGCCGCGAGCGGGAAGAGCCAGAGCGCGACGAGCCCGATGAAGACGACGGGTTGTGTGAGCACGATGAGGACGTACGGGTCCCGGATGAGCTGGTACAGCCACGTCGGCCCGACCCACGCGATCGCGGCGACCTCTGCATGCTCGATCTCGGTGCCCTCCCTGGAGATCGCGATCACCGGCCGCGAGCCGTACAGCTGGAAGAAGACGCCGATGAAGATCGCGAGCATGCCGCTCGCGAACAGCAGTCCCGCGAGCGTCGAGACGGTCGGCCGCGACGTACCGGCAAGCGCGCGAATCCAGGCCTCGCCCGAAGCTCCGACCCACGCCAGTAGGAGCAGCAGTCCGACGACCAGGGCGAGGATCCATACGACACCCCCTCCGAGACCGTCCCGAAGCAGCGAGCCCTCGGCACTGACTATCCGATCGAGCGCGAGCTCGGGGCCGACGAGCAGCCCCGCGGCCAACGCGAGCGCGACTGGCCATGTCGCGGGCGGCCTGCGGTCCTCTGCGAGGGCACCCCACGCGCCACGCCACACGCCCACGCCGATCGCGCCCATCGCGAGCGGCGCGAACACGGCGGCGGCCAGGAGGTTGGCCGTGAGTGGGTCGTGGACGAACCGTGCTGATGAGATCGAAGACGCTCTCGTACGCGATCGTCGCGGCGACACCGACCCCGAACGTGACGACGAGCCCGAGCGGGAAGAGCCGCCGCGTGTCTCGCACGCTCGCGAGACGCTTCTTGGGATCGGGATGCACTCGCCACATCCGCCGCCACCGCGATGTCGAGTGGGTGGGGAGCGCTGCGAGGATCCGGCGCAGCGCGCCCTGCCGCCCATCGGGCACGGAAGCGCGCACGTCGGCGTAGACCTCGCGCGCACGAAGCACTGCGTTGCGCGTCAAGTAGACGAATACGGCCAGCGCGAGGACGCGCCAGACGAGCGAGAAGAGAAAGTTCGTGCCCTCGTCGGCGATGGTGATCGCGAAGGGCAGGACCCCGACGAGGAGGAACGCGTACCAGAGAGCGACCGTTGCGTAGGTGAGATCGACGTCGTGATTGCGGAGGTGGGCGAGCTCGTGCCGCACCACCGCTCGGAAGGCGGGAGGGTCGGCGATCTGGCGCGTGACCAGACCCCCGTTCAGCGCCACTGCGTGGGAGCCGGGACGTCCGAATGCAAGGCCGGTCGGGGATGGGTCGAGCGGGTTCCAGAGCCAGCGGGGCTCCTCGTCCACTCCGCTCTCGCGTGCGAGCTGGGCGAGCTCGTCCACGACCGCGGGTGCGTCCTCACGCGTCAGCGGCCGGAGGCTGCGGCGGCGGACGATCCACGTCGGGAGGAGGAACATGATCGTCGCGGCCACGACGAGCAGCAGCACCGTGCCGCCGATCATCCACCAGGGAAGCGCGCTGGTCGCGTCGTTCACACATGCGGTTCGGATGTTGCTCGCAGCTTCGAGCGAGCCAAAATCCGGACCGGCCGCCGTGGCTGCCTCGTATGCGGACGTGCAGTCGTTGTAGGCGGCTTCGAGCCCGTCTGGATCGAGGGCGAAGACGGTGTGGAGCCAGTTCCAGATGTAGAGATTCGCGCCCACGACGGCGACGAGCAGCAGCAGGAACCGAAAGGTCGTGTCGGAGGGAAAGACGAACGGGTTGAGTCGCGCGCGGAATAAGGGAGGGGCTTCGCCGGGCTCGCCGCTCACGCGGTCGCGAGGCTGCCCACGAGCGAGTCCGCGAGGAGCGCGGCCTTGTCGTCGGCGAGCTTGAGCTGCTTCGCCTTCGCGAGCGCAAGCTGTCGCACCTGCTCGAGCTGCTCGTCTGTCAGCTCCGGCGGCTCGGCGGGCACGGGAGCAGGCGTTGCGCCTGCGTCCTCGGAGGGTTCCTTCTTGTCGTCTCCGCGGCGGAGCAGCTTCTTGACGAGCCAGTCGAACGCCTCGTCCCCGTGCTCGTCCGCCTGCTTCTTGAGCTGCGCGCGCAGGAAGCCGAGCACGTCCTTCGCGACGGTCAGGGCGACGGGCGTCAGGAGCACCACAGCGCCCTCGATGCCGAACCCGAGCATGGGATCGCCGCGGGTCTTCTTCGCCGGGTCCTGGCCCTCGAGGTACGCCTCGCTCGCGGCGGGGAAGATCACCATCTCCTCGGGCGCCGCACTTTCGACCGCCGAACGCGCGAGCGCGACGACGAGCTCGTCGTCGGTCATGGTGCTCACGGCGACCGCACCAGGGACGCTCGGTATGCCGCAGCAACGATCGGGGTCATGCGACGCACGTGAACCGCCTCTCGGTTGCTTCGCTGCACTGTACGCCGCTCGCCTTCGGGTCGCAACGCGGGATAATCGCGTCCTCGATGGGAGCCGGAGGAGTCGTATGAGGATCCGAGCCGCCGTCCTGGAGGAGTTCGGGAGCCCGCTCGTCGTCCAGGAGGTCGACCTTGCCGAGCCCAAAGCGGGGGAGGCCCTCGTGCGGCTCGTCGCGTGCGGCGTCTGCCACACGGATCTCTTCACGGCATCGGGCGCAGATCCCACCGGCTACAAGCCCTGCGTTCTCGGGCACGAGGGCGCCGGCGTGGTCGAAGCTCTCGGGCCGGACGTCACCTCGCTCGCAGTCGGCGACCACGTCGTGACGCTCTTCGCTCCCGAGTGCGGCGAATGCGTCCACTGCCGCAGCTCGCGGACGAATCGGTGCGTCGCAATCCGCGACCAGCAGGGTCTCGGGTACCTCCCGGACGGAACGACGCGGCTCTCCCGCGGCGGAGAGCCGATGCGGCACTTCATGGGTACGTCGACGTTCGCCGAATACACGGTGATGCCGGAGATCGCGCTCGCGAAGGTCTCTCCCGAGGCTCCGCTCGACGGGTGCGCACCCTTCGCCTGCGGCCTGTCCACGGGCATCGGCGCCGCGCTGTACACGGCACAGGTGGAGGCTGGGGCGACGTGCGTCGTCTTCGGATGCGGGCTCGTCGGCCTCGGAGCGGTCGTCGGCTGCCGGCTCGCCGGCGCGGCTCGAATCGTCGCGATCGACCTCTCCGACGACCGGCTTGCCCAGGCGACGCACCACGGTGCGACCGAGACGCGTCGCGCTGGGGACGACACCGTCGACTGGATTCGATCCGAGACCGGTGGGTTCGGCGCCGACTACACCTTCGAGGCGACCGGGAACGTGGAGGTCATGCGCCAGGCCGTGGAGGCCGCGCGCGAAGCGTGGGGCCTCGCGACGATGATCGGCGTCGCCGGGAAGGGCGAGACGCTCGACGTCGTCCCGCGCTTCCTCATCACCGGCCGCCGGGTGACCGGCTCGTCGTTCGGCGGCGTGAAGGGCAGGACGCAGGTGCCGCAGCTCGTCGATCGCTGGCTCGCAGGAGAGATCGACGTCGAGTCGCTCCTGAGCCATCGACTCACGCTGGACGACGTCAACCGAGGCTTCGAGCTGATGGAGGCGCAGGACGGCATCCGCAGCGTCGTCACGTTCGCCTGAAGGGTTGCCTGCGCGGCCCGGAGCGCCCGCGCGAGGTCAGTAGCTGAGATTCGCGCCTTCGTCGTCGAGGTCCCAGAGCCCTCCGTCACGACAGAGCTGCGAGTTCCAGTACCCCCTCGGCGCGCGCGCCCGCGTCGCCCGGACGGCCAGCCTCTCCAGGCCAGCCGCCTGGGCGGGCAAGACCCGCAGCCGACGCGCGAAGTAGTAGACGAGCTGCACGGAGTAGCAGTTCGCCTGCGCCTCGTTTCTGACCCCGTACATGTGTGCCGTCTCGTGCAGCGCCGTGACACTTGCTGATGCTCGGTTTGCATTCCCCCGGCGAGTCGAGATGAGCAGCTGGAGGTCTTCACAGGTCTTGGGCGAGATGTGGAGGAAGCGCGGCTGCCGACCGGTCCAGAAGCCGCGCAGCACCGTGCTCGGCGTCGAGACCTGCAATCCGAGACCCTCCACGACCGAGCGCCAGTCGGCCTTCGACCAGCACGCCACGTTGAGCTGCTTCTGGAGCCCGAGCAGCTTCATCGTCGAGTAGATCGCTCTCGCGGCCTTCGCATGGCGAATCGATGCGCCGGTATAGCGCTCGCGCTTCGGCAGCCTGGGAGCGTCCTCGAGCGTCCTCGACGGAGGAGGCGGTGGAGAGGGCGGTGGACGAGGCGGTGGAGGAGGAGAGGGGGGCGGCGGCGGGGGCGGTGGGGAAGTACCGGGCGTGAGCTGGTAGTTCCAGACCGATGCGTCCGGGGCGTAGTCGGTGTACGACGTTCCGGCACTGTCGGTGTAGCTCGCGGCAACGAAGAAGTCGAAGCCGTTTGCAATGCCGACGAACGAGCGGTTGAACGCCCACGCGTTGAAGCCGGATGGGTCGCACGTCGCCTGGAGTGAGGTGAGCGTGACCGGCTGGAACGCGGATCCGTCCCAGCGAGCGGCGCCGAACGTGCTCGTCGTCCCGTCGATGTAGATCGCGTACTCGACGCCCTCGCTTGTTCCGGTAGCCGAATTCTGGTCGACGTCGAGATAGGCGACGACGAAGTCTCCGGCGGTCGCGCACGCTCGGTTGGCGTACGTGACGCCCAGCGCGAGGTTGCCGCCCGTGTCGTTGACGATCGCAACACGGCGAACGTCCGGCGCGAGTCCTCCGGGCGCATCTCCCACCGCGTCGTCGTACGCGGCGTCGGCCTGTGCCAGGATCGTCGTCGGGGAGTGTGGCCGCTGCACGAGGGACGGGCGGGGCGCGGAGCGCGCCAGCCGGAGGAGCGCGTCGGTCTGAGCATCCAGCCGTCGAGTCATGCGTGCTTCGTCGGCTCGCCTGGACAGCATCGGGCTGGGCTGCGAGCGCATGCGTGGCGCGTCCGCGGTCGCACTCGGCGTCGCAGGCGTGCTCGTGACGGATGAGGCGACGAGCAGGGCGCAGATACAGCCGAGCATCGTCGTCAGCCGCGTCACGAGGGCCGCATCCTTGCCATCGCGCAGGGCTGCGTCAAGCCCCACTCGAGCATGGCCGCTGCGGCCACTTTCGAGCGACTGAAAAGGGGCGTGGCTGCCGTCCGAGGACGGCAGCCACGATCGTGCGGTTCGCTACTCGCCTTCGTCAGGCGGTGGGGGTGGCGGAGGTGGAGGCGGTGGAGGTGGAGGTGGTGGAGGTGGAGATGTGACACCACACTGCCTCGCCTGCATCGCCTGCACATTTGCCAACGCCATGTCGACCAGCCGGAGCTGGAGTGTGACCAGCGCGAGCTGGACTCGCATCGCAGTCCTCTGCCTCGCCGTCAGACCGCCGGCTGCCAAGCGTGCTTGGAGTGCGGTCATGGAAGCGGTGAGACGTCCCTGCGCTGTCTGCAGCTGTGTGGCTGCCGACGCGAGTGCGTCGCACCTGGCTCCGGGTGCCCCGACCTGTGCTGGAGCAGCCGCGGACCCGACAGTGAGGGCCAGCGTGGACACCGCCACCGTGAGAGCGATAAACCTTCGGGCAGTTCTCAAGGGAGTGCTCTCCTCTCGTTCGTGGCGGCTCTGGCTTCATCGGCATCCGTCGTGCGCGGACGCAGACCCACACGAGTGACGCAAGACGAGTGATCGTGCGTAGCCCTCGACGACCACGTGCTGGCGCTCTTGCGACCCGGCGAAGCTGCGGGTAGCCTCACGGCCTCGTGGGTCGACTCCGATCTCCGGTGCTCTTCGGGCTGATAGCCCTCGCGTGCATCGCGCTGCCTGCTGCAGTCGGCGCTACACCCCTCGGTGTGGCCTCGCCAGCCGGACCAGCTGCGAACTCGGTGACCTTCCAGGACTCGACCGGAGAGGATCCCGCCGGCGCGGACATCACCACGATCGTCGTGTCGAACACCGACGCGGGGGTCATCACGTTCCGGATCAACATGCCGAATCGGCCGACTCTCGGGCAGGACATGCTCATCGAGCTCTACGTCGACACGGACAACAACGTCCAGACGGGAGACCCCGAGCTCGCGGGCACCGATTATGCGATGCAGGTGATCCGCGGCGAGATCGCCCTGTACCGCTGGGACGGGACGGGGTTCACAAGACGCTTCGGCGATCCCTCTGCTGTGACGCTGGCGTTCTCGTACGCGAACGGCATCACGATCCGCATCGCAGCCAGTGAGCTCGGGAACACGAGGCGATTCAGGTTCTTCACGGACGTCGTCACCGGGCTCGTCGTCGATCCTGTGACGGGCGACATCTCCTGTGGCACGCCGCCTTGCCCCGTCGACATCGCCCCCGGGGGCGCCGCCGGGTTGTACCCCTACGAGGTCAAGCTCGCACCGGCGACGCTCCAGGTGCGCAGGTTCACCCCGACCCCGGCCGCTCCGCTCGCAGGTAAGCCTTTCGCGCTGCGGCTGCAAGCGGTGCGCTCGGACACGGGCGCGGCTATTCGCTCGGGGCGCGTGACGTGCGTCGGTCGGATCGGCTCCGCACGACTGGTCGGGTCCGGCCGCTTCGTCGGCGGTACGGCCGTGTGCTCGTGGCGGATACCTGCGACCGCGAAGGGCAAGCGGTTCCGTGGGACGATCACGATCGTCTTCGAGGGCTTGAGAGCTACGAGGAGCTACTCGAGGGCGATTCGCTAGCGCGTGCGCCGTCTCGCGCTTCTCACGCTCGCAGTCGTCGTCGCCACAACGGGCACTGCCTCGGGCGCCGTCGGGCTCGGAGCCTCGAACGAGATCCGTGAGCGCTTCGCGGACACGTCCGTGCCGTTCGTCCGCCAGGGCCCGGCCGTCGGACCGTCCACGGCTGTCGCGGGGCGCACGCGGGTCATCGTCACGCTCGAGGACCCGCCTCTCGCAGCCGCAGCACCTCGCGCCGCGTTTGCGCGGGTAGGCACGCGCCTGAAGCTGAACCTCGAGAGCTCGTTCTCACGTGCGTACGTTTCCAAGCTGAACGTCGCCCAGCGGGCGGCCATCGCCGAGGTCCGCGCCGCGCTTCCCGCAGCGCAGATCTCGCGTCGGTACAGGCTGCTGCTGAACGGATTCGCCGTGAACCTCCCGTACGAGCAGCTGCCGAAGCTGCTCGAGCTCGACGTCGCGGAGGACGTGTACCCGAACCTCACGTACACGATGGCCATGAACCGCGGGCCGTTCGTGGTCGGAGCTCCTCAGTTCGCGGCGGTGACTGGCGCTCGCGGCGAGGGCGTGAAGGTCGCCGTCGTCGACGACGGCGTCGACCACGAGCATCCCTTCCTGAGCCCGGAGGGCTTCTCGTACCCACCCGGCTTCCCCAAGGGACCAGGTGGCTCGACGACGCCCAAGGTGATTGTGGCGCGCGGCTTCGCGGGCCCCGGGGCGAACAGTGCTCCGCTCGACCGTGAGCAGTCGTTCCACGGCACCCAGGTCTCCGGGGTGATTGCGGGCCGTGCGGGCACGGACGTGCCGGCCGGCGTTCCCGGCTTCTGCGTCGAGGCGTCGGGCGGTTGCCACCCTGCGGTCCAGGATCTGAGCGGCGTTGCACCGAGGGCGTACATAGGCAACTACAGGGTCTTCAACGTGCCGTCCCCGCTCGGTGGCTGTTGCTCCGGGTCCACGGCCGAGATCGTCGCTGCGTTCGAGGCAGCCGTTGCGGACGGCATGGACATCATCAACTTCTCCGGCGGCGGGCCGCAGTCCGACCCGAGAACTGACGCCCTCATCCCCGCGGTCGCGAACGTCGCGCGGGCGGGCGTTGTCCCCGTGATCTCGGCGGGGAACGACCGCGACTTCTTCGGGCTCGGCACGGCCGGCTCTCCGGCGACGTCACCGGACGCGATCAGCGTGGGAGCGACTGCGAACTCGCACATCTTCAACTCGTCGTTCGTCGTGGCGTCCCCGGCGGTCTCGTTCGGCCGGATCGCATTCGTGCCCACGCAGAACGTGCCCGCCGGCTGGGTCGCGAACAACCAGCGGCTCATCGACGTCGGATCCATCCGCGGCACGAACGGCCAGCCGGTCAGCCGCCAGGCTTGCGACGCGACGATGCCGGCCAACGCACTGCGGGGGGCGCTCGCGCTCGTCAGCCGCGGCGGCTGCTCCTACGGGTTGAAGGAAGCTCGCGTCCGTCAGGCGGGCGGAACCGGGCTCGTCATTGCGGACAACCGCGCCGGAGATCCGACGTTTGCGTTCTTCAACGGTCTCGAGGGCGGCATGATCTCCGATCTCGACGGCGCACGGCTCAGGGCGGCGATGGCCGGAGCTGGTGGCTCGGTGCAGGTTCGCTTCAGCCGCGATGTGCTGGAGGTGCCGACGACCTGGGCCGGAGTGCCGACGAGCTTCTCGGCCGGCGGGCCTGACGCCGTTCGGTCATGCGCTGAAGCCCGACGTCACGGCTCCCGGAGCGGAGATCATCTCCTCGACGCTGCCGGAGTTCGCGGGCGACCTCTTTGCCGTGACGGCAGGCACGAGCTTCTCTGCGCCGCATGTCGCCGGGGTCGCGGCGGTGCTGCTCCAGCGTCACCCCGGCTGGAACGCGAAGCAGGTGAAGTCGGCGCTGATGTCGACGGCCGGGCCTTCGTTCGCCGACACTGCCCTCACGCAGGAGTCGTCGGTGCTCGTCCAGGGCGCGGGGCTCGTGAACGTCTCTGCCGCCGACCGACCGCTCGTCTTCACCGATCCCCAGTCGCTGTCCTTCGCCTACCTCGACGTGAACGCCGGGGCCGCCAGCCGCGCGATCCCGGTCACTGTGTCGGATGCGGGAGGTGGCGCGGGTGCCTGGACGGTCGAGGTGAGACCGCAGGTGGCGTCGAGCGGCGCCACGGTCGAGGCCGCGCCGTTCACCCTGCCCACGGGAGGGTCGGTCATCGTCCAGATGGTCGCTCGCGCGGCTGCGGGAGCTCCCCAGGGCGACAACTTCGGCTTCGTCGTGCTGCGCCGCGGCAGCGACGTCAGGCGAGTCCCGTACGCGTTCTCGGTCACGAGGCCGCAGCTCGGGGGCTCGCGTGTCACCCCGATCAAGAAGCTCCAGAGCGGCGACACGCGAACCGGTGACGACCGAGCTCGCGTCTACCGCTGGCCGACCCTGCCCTTCGGAATCCTCGGGATCTTCGGCGTCGATCCCTCGGTGAACGACGACGGCAAGGAGAAGGTGTACTCGCTCGACATCCCGCGCCGTGCGGTCAACGCCGGCGTCGTCATCTCGAGGCCCGGAATCAAGATCAACGCCTCGATCGAGGATCTTCTGAGCTCCAATGCCCCGATCCACCCCTGGTTCCTGGGCTCGCTGGACGAGAACGACGTGCTCGGCTACGCCGGGATACCGGTCAACTCGAACGGCTCGATGCCCGACTTCCTCTTCAACGTCGGCGCTGCAGGCGGCGTGTTCCTGCCGCCTGGGCGGTACTACGTGTCGGTCGACTCGGGCCGGAACCTCTTTACCGGCCGGCCGCTTGCGGGGCGGTACACGCTCCGGTCGTGGGTCAACGACGTCAGGCCGCCCGTCGTGACGCTGCTCACTCGACGGGTCTCGGCCGGACGGCCCACGATCGTCGCGCGCTTCAGGGACGCAGCCTCGGGCGTCGATCCGCTCTCGCTGCTCCTGCTCTACGGAACCAACCAGCTGAGCGCGATCTCGTACGACCACGATACGGGGATCGGGGTCTTCGCTATCCCGCGCGACCTTCGCCCGCTGGAGCCCGGTGACGAGTTCATGCGGTTCTTCGCCTCCGACTTCCAGGAGACGAAGAACATCAACACCGAGGGCACGAACCCCTTCCCGAACTCGCGCTTCCACGGTGTCCGCATACCGGTCGTGAACCGCCCGGCCGTCTCGTGGATCGCACCGAACCGAAATGCGTGTCTCCCGGGGCGTCGCGCACAGCTCCAGGTCGTCGCGACCGCGCCGACGGTCGTCTCCTCGGTCGGCTTCTTCGACGGCTCGCGGCAGATCGGGCGCGTGCGCCGGAACACGTCGGGGATCTACACCTTCAACTGGCGGGCGCGCGGCAAGAAGGGCCCGCACACGCTGACTGCGATCGCGTCGGACGTCTCCGGCCGCGAAGGTCAGGCGTCACGCACGGTCAGGATCTGTCGCTGACGAGCACGTCCGGAAGAACGTGATCCAGGCGACACGGTTCGGAGCGCCGCTTCCCGACGGCGGGACGATCGGCGTCGCCGCTCCGGCGAGCCCCTACGACAGCCGCTCGGAGGTTCTGCGCGGCGTCGAGTGGTGGGAGTCGAAGGGGTATCGGGTCGAGCTCGCCCCTGGGATCTGGGAGCGAGACGACTACGTGGCGGGCGACGCCGTCGGCCGGGCGAACGACCTGAACGCGCTGTTCGCGGATCCCGAGATCGACGTCGTCCAGGTCCTCCAGGGAGGCTACGGCTCCGCGCAGCTGATCCCGCACCTCGACTTCGACGCCATCGCCGCCAACCCGAAGCCGCTCGTCGGCTTCTCCGACATCACCGCGCTCCACGTCGCGATCAGGCAACGATCCGGCCTGGCGACGATCTACGGGAACGGCCTCGCCGGCGTGGGCAGCACGGAGATGACCCCGTTCTCGAAGGAGCGGTTGCTGGACGTGCTCCGCGGAGGCGGCGCGGGGGAGGTTCCTCCGAATCCGGATGACCCGTGGGTGCGAACGATTGCCGGCGGGAAGGTCACCGCGCCACTGGTCGGAGGCTGTCTCTGGCTCCTGATGCAGACGATGGGAACGCCGTGGGAAGTCGACCTCGACCGCGCCATCCTCTTCTTCGAGGACGTCCACTGCCCGCCCTACTACATCGACGGGGCGCTCCTTCAGCTTGCGCACGCCGGGAAGCTCGCGGGCGTGGTCGGGGTGGTCGTCGGGCAGATGGAGAAGTGCGATTGGGGTGATCTGCGCCAGGTCTCCGACTGGGCGCGCTCACGGTCCCTCGAGGACGTGCTCGAGGAACGGCTCGGCTCGCTCGGCGTTCCCGTGCTCTACGGCCTCCCGCTCGGGCACGCGAAGCACCTCGCTGCGCTCCCGCTCGGCGTCACGTGCACGCTCGACGCCGACGCGAGGACGCTCACGGTCGACGAACCTGCTCTTCGCTAGCCGCTCGCTCGGGCTCGTCGTCGTCACGAGGCGGCAGCACGAGACCGCGCAGGCCGTTCTTGAGCTGAGTGCGAAGCGGGGGCCCCGGTGGCCCGGGCGGTTGCGACCACGCGTACGCGAACTCGGCTCCGAGCAACAGGATCCACGCGACCACGTAGACGTAGAAGAGGAACGTCATGACGCCCGCGAGCGATCCGTAGATGAGGTTGTAGCGGGAGAAGTCCGAGAAGATGACCGCGAGCACCTTCGTCGCTCCCCAGATGCCGACCGCGGTCAGGATCGCTCCGGCGAGCGCGCCCTGTCTGCGGAGCTTCTGCGCCGGGACGTAGCGGTAGAGGAGAAGGACGGTGACGCCGATCAGGACGAGCTGGAGGCCGTCGCGCAAGAGCACGCCGGCGGGCACCGCGTCAATGCCGGTCCACTCTGCGAAGTCGTCCACGGCGCGGCTGAAGAACGCCCCGAATGCCGACATGGCCACGACGAACAAGACGAGCACTCCTGCCGCTGCCACAAGGATGAAGTCGACTGCCTTGGCGTGTGCGGCAGGTCGACCCTGCTCCACCTTGAGCGCCGCCTCGAGCCCGACCCGGATCGACGCCATCATCCCGGACGAGCCCCACACAAGCGCAATCAGCGAGATGAATCCGATCGCGGAGAGCGGGCTCGCAATGCCCTCGATCGAGTCCTCGATGTTCCCCTGACCTGACTCGGAAACGGGGAGGAAGTCGCGCAGCTCGTCGATCACCTGCTGGCGGAGGTCGTCGTCCTGGAGGACGAGGCCGAAGACCGAGACGAGGAAGATCGTCAGCGGGAAGAGCGAGAAGAGCACGCGGAACGAGATCGCCGCCGCGTACTGCGTGCACCGGTCCCGGAACATGTCCTCGACCGCGCGCGGAAACGCGCGGAACACGCCGGCCGGCACGCTCGTCGGCCCACGGAGGAGCCGTGCGAGCCGTCCCTGCTGTTCCGCGAGCTCGGGAGCTCCCATCGCCAAGAGTCTAGGGAGCGCGCCCGTGGGCTCTGCAGGGATCGTCGACACCGGCGACGAACTCGGCCGCCGTGAGCGAACGGAATCTGTTCGCGCGAGTCGTCGACTCGAATCCGTTCACGGTCGTGATCGTCACGACGATCGCCGTCAACGCGGTGGTGCTCGGCCTGCAGACGTACGAGGGCCTCGAGGACAGCTGGGGCGTCGCTCTCGATGTGTTGAACGCCGCGTGCCTCGCGGTGTTCATCGTCGAGTTGGCAATGCGGATCGGCGCGTACTGGCCACGCCCTTGGGAGTTCTTCCGAAACGGCTGGAACATCTTCGACTTCGTGGTCGTCTCCGCTGCGTTCGTGCCCGGGATCCGCCAGAACGCGACGTTGCTCCGGCTCGTGCGGTTGCTGAGGATCGTCCGCCTGATCCGCGTGCTTCCCGACGTGCGCGTTCTGTTCCTCGGGGTGTGGAGGAGCGTTCCGCCCCTGGCGTCGATTGCCGCTGTCACGGCGATGATCCTGTTCGTCTACGGGATGGTCGGCTGGATCCTCTTCGGCGACGAGATCCCGGAGCAGTGGGGCAACATCGGCCGCGCGATGCTGACCCTGTTCGTGATGCTGACCCTCGAGGATTTCCCCGTCTACATGGCCGAGGCCATGGAGTTCCAGCCATGGGCGTGGATCTACTTCGTGAGCTTCATCCTCGTCGCTGCCTTCATCGTCCTCAACGTGCTCATCGGCGTCGTTCTCAACTCGATGGAGGAAGCGCGCGAGTTCGAGCGCCGCCGCGTCCTCCGTGAGCGGTTCGGCGGGACGCGACCGTCACCGATCGACCCTGAGGCGCACGCCCCTGTCGCGCAGCGGATCCAGATCCTGCGCAGCGCCCTCGACGAGCTCGAGCTGGAGCTCGCGGTCGGCGAGCCGGACTCGCGCGCTGGGCGCTCTTAGCCAGTCTGGCTCGGAAGCGCGCGCAGCACGTAGGCCGTCAGCGGCTGCTCCTTGCCCTTCACCTGCAGCGGCGCGACGGCCTCCACCACGGCTCCTGTTCCCAGGCGTCGGAAGGTCTCTTCGCCGATGAGCACTCCTCCGACCGGAGCCTCCGCCTGAAGTCGTGCGCCGACATTCACGACGTCTCCGACGAAGCCGTACTTGCGGTGGCCGCGCGCGCCTCCGACCACGCCGGCGTGGACGACTCCGCTCGAGACACCCACGCGGAATCGGGGCCAGTCGTGGTGCTCACGCGAGATGCGACGCGCCGCGCGCTGGAGCAGAAGAGCCGCGCGAGCGGCTCGGGTTGCGTTGCTCATCTCCTCGCTCTCCCCGAACACGACCATGAGCTCGTCCCCGGTGATCTGGTGGACGTCGCCCCCGACACGCTCCATGAGCGGGACGAGCCGCTCGAAGTAGGCGTTCAGCATCCCGGCGACCTCGGTCGGATCGTGCCGTTCCGAGAAGCTCGTGAAGCCGGCGAGGTCGGCGAACAGGATGCTCACGTCCTTCTCGCCGGCGAGCGTCTCGTCGAGGTACAGGGCGCTGAACCGCTCCTCGTGCCACTCGGCGCGCGCCGCGAGCCCGAGCACGGCGAACGCGCCGAGCATGAGCACGTGCCATTCCCACCAGGAGAGCTGCCAGTTCCGCGCCCAGGCGATGACCACCATGGCCTCCGCGAGCAGCGCGAAGGCGAGCATGAACGCGACGACGAAGCGTTCTCCACGACGCCGGTAGAGCCGGCCGAAGCCGAAGGCGGCGAGTCCGTACAGCGCGACTCCGAAGCCGGCAAGCACGAGCTGCCAGCCGTCGAGCTGCTCCGCCGCGAGCTCGCTGTCGAGTGGTGGACGCTCGGTCAGCGAGACGAGCGCCCAGAGCCCGAGGAGGGAGAAGAGCAGCGCCAGGAGCGCTCCGGCATGCCGCATGACCCACTGCGCGCGCTCGTGCCCGAGCTCGAGGGAGGAGGCCGCGGCGAAGACGCCGGCGACCACCAGCCCGAAGGGCGTGGCCAGCTCGAAGCCGGCGTTCTTCCCGAGCAGGACGCCGGGTGTGGCGAGGGCGTGGAGCGCGAGGAACCCCGAGCTTGCGATCAGCGCCAGCGAGATCAGGAACAATCGCGCGTCACTGCGTCGTCGAGCCGCCACGCTGACGCTGTATCCGAGCGCGGTCGCGATCGCCGCCGCGGCGAACACGAGCCAGAAATGCGCAGGGTGGTTCTCCCACGTGGCATCGGTCGCGGGCCGCGCGAGAAGCACTACGAGAAGCACGATTGGAGCGAGCACGATGCCCGCCCAGGTCGCGAGTCGCATCGCCCGCCTCTTCTAGCAGCCGCGGTCCGCCGACGGCGCCTATCCTCCTCGCGGTGAAGGTCGTTCTCCCCGATTCCACGCAGCTCGAGCTCCCGGACGGGTCCTCGGGCCTCGACGCAGCTCGCGCGATCGGCCCGAAGCTGGCCAAGGACGCGGTTCTCGTGCGGGCGAACGGTCACGTCCAGGACCTCCGCCTCCCGCTTGAGGACGGCCAGCGGATCGAGCTGCTGACGACCCGCGACACTGCCGATACGGACGCGCTGCACGTGCTGCGCCACTCGACCGCGCATCTCCTCGCGGAGGCCGTCATGCGCCTCCACCCCGGCGTAAAGATCGCCATCGGGCCACCGGTCGCGGACGGCTTCTACTACGACTTCGAGTTCCCGGAGGCCGTCTCGGACGCCGACCTCGAGGCGATCGAGGAAGAGATGCGGCGTGAGGTATCCGAGGGCCGCGAGTGGGCTCGTGAAGAGATCTCGCGCGAGGAGGCGGTCGAGCGCTTCCGTGCGGAGTCCCAGCCCTACAAGGTCGAGCTGGCGGAGGCGGCGGACGGCCCGATCTCGCTCTATACGCAGGGCGCCTTCACTGACCTCTGCCGCGGGCCGCACCTCCAGGATGCGTCCCCGATCAAGGCGCTGAAGCTCACGTCCCTCGCCGGCGCGTACTGGCGCGGCGACGAGCGCAACACGCAGCTCACGCGGATCTACGGCACGGCGTTCTACTCGCAGGCCGACCTCGACGCGCACCTGGAGCGGCTCGAGCAGGCGCGCGCGCGCGACCATCGGCGGCTCGGGCTCCAGCTCGATCTCTTCCACTTCGACGAGCACTCACCGGGCTCGCCGCTCTGGCACCCGAAGGGGATGGTGCTCTACAACCAGCTCGAGGCGATCCGGCGTCGCGAGAACGCACGGCGCGGCTATCACGAGGTGAAGACTCCGCTGATCTACGACAAGGCGCTCTGGGTCACGTCGGGGCACTGGGAGAAGTTCCGGGACAACATGTTCCTCATCCCCGGTGACACCGAGGACCAGACGTACGGCATCAAGCCGATGAACTGCCCGGGCCACATGCTCCTGTTCGGGAGCCAGCTGCGCAGCTACCGCGATCTGCCGATCCGGTATGCGGAGGCAGCGCCGCTCCATCGCAACGAGCTCGCCGGCACGCTGCACGGGCTCACGCGCGTCCGGTACGTCACGCAGGACGACGCGCACATCTTCTGCACCGAGGACCAGATCGCAGACGAGGTGGATGGGTGCCTCGACTACGTGCGCTACCTCTACGGCCTGTTCGGTATCGAGCCCCATGCGGAGCTCTCGACGCGCCCCGACGACCGCTTTGGAACCGACGAGCAGTGGGACACGGCGGAGGGCAGGCTTCGGGAGGCGCTCGAGCGGCACGGCATCCGGTACGTGATCGGCGAGGGGGAGGGCACGTTCTACGGACCGAAGATCGATCTGCACATGACGGACGCGCTCGGGCGCTCCTGGCAGATGGGGACGATCCAGTACGACATGCAGATGCCCGCGCGCTTCGGGCTGACCTACATGGGCCCGGACAACACGGAGCACATGCCCCTGTGCGTACACCGCGCTCTGTACGGCTCGTTCGAGCGCTTCATCGGGATCCTCGTCGAGCACTACGGAGGGGCGTTTCCGTTCTGGCTCGCCCCGGTGCAGGTCCGAGTCCTCCCGGTCGGCGAAGCACATCGAGCAGCAGCGGGTGCGCTGCGGGAAAGGCTCGGGGCAGACGGGTATCGCGTCGAGCTGGACGAGCGCGACGAGACGCTCGGCAAGCGCATTCGCGAGGCGGAGGTGGTCAAGGTGCCGTTCGTCGTGGTCTATGGCGACCGCGAGTCCGACGATGCGCTCGCGGTCAGGGAGCGGGGCGGAGGGCAGACGACTCGCACGCTCGCCGAGCTTCTCGAGACGTTCCGCGAGCTCGCTGCCGAAGCCGATCCCCGGTAGGTGGTACCATCCCGACTCTGCAAGCAGGGGCGAACAGCTTCCTCACCTCGGCGGCTTGATCTGCTCAGGGCCGACCGGGGTTCAACCGAGAAGGTTGGAGGAAAACCGTGCCGCTGCGTGCAGCGGTTTTGTCGTTTCGAAGGAGGGAACTGAGAGCTTGGTGAAGGCCACTTGAGACCGCGACGCCGCCGGCCCTCGCTCAACGACAGGGTCGCTCCGAGAGCCCGGCCCGAGCGCATCAACGAGGAGATTCGCGCGCAGCGCGTGCGCCTCGTGGACGAAGAGGGCGGACAGGTGGGGATCCTGGAGACGCGCGAAGCGCTCGAGTACGCGACCAAGAAGGGACTCGATCTCGTCGAGGTCGCGGCCGGAGCGGACCCGCCCGTTGCGCGCGTCATGGACTACTCGAAGTACCGCTACGAACAGGAACAGCGGGCGAAGCAGGCACGCAAGCACCAACTTCAGATCCAGATCAAGGAGATCAAGCTCAGGCCGAAGATCGGAATCCACGACTACGAGACCAAGAAGGGCCATGTCGTCCGTTTCCTGAACCAACGGGCCAAGGTGAAGGTCACGATCATGTTTCGTGGGCGCGAGACGCTCCACCCGGAACGCGGTCGGAACCTCCTCATGCGGCTCGCAGAGGACGTCAAGGAAATAGGGGCGATCGAGCAGCAGCCGACGCTCGACGGCCGGAACATGGTCATGGTGCTGGGGCCGACGAAGAACGCAGGAGTGAAGACAGATGCCAAAGATGAAGACATCACGGGGAGCGAAGAAGCGGTTCAAGGTGACGGGGACGGGGAAGCTCCTGCGCCGGCACGCGATGAAGAGCCACAACCTCGAGAAGAAGTCGTCGAAGCGTAAGCGCGGCTTCCGGAAGTTCTACGGCGTCGCCCCGAGCGACGAGAAGAGCGTCAAGAAGCTTCTGAGGGGAGGCTGAAATGCCTCGCGTCAAGCGGGCGGTCCACGCGCGCAAGAAGCGCGCCAAGGTCCTCGAGCAGGCGAAGGGCTACTACGGACGGAAGAAGTCGAGCTACCGCTTTGCGAAGGAGCAGGTCGAGCATTCGCTCGCGCATGCGTACCGCGACCGCAAGGCGAAGAAGCGCACCTTCCGGTCGTTGTGGATCATGCGCATCAACGCCGCCGCACGCGTGAACGGGCTCTCCTACAACCGTTTTATGGCCGGCGTGAAGAAGGCCGGAATCGAGCTCGACCGCAAGTCGCTGGCCGAGATCGCAGTCTCGGACCCAGAGGCGTTCGCCCTGGTCGCCGAGACGGCGAAGGCCGCGCTCGACGACGGCGAGGCCTCGAAAGCCGCCTGATCAGTTCTCGCCAGAACGAGAAGCTCCGGCTCGTCCGGAAGCTTCTCTCTGCGCGGAAGCACCGCGACGAGAGCGGGCTCTTCGCCGCCGAGGGTGAGGATGTCGTCAGCGCGGCTCTGGCGGCCGGGGTCGAGCCGGTCGACCTCCTCGTCGCGGGCGAGAGTGTTGAGGCAGAGCTCCTGGGCGAGGTCTCCACGCTCGGACACGCGCCTCGGGTGATCGCGGTCTTCCGGCGCGACGATCTCCCGATCGGGAATCGCGATGTGGCGCTCGGGCTCTGGCAGGTGAGCGACCCGGGGAACGTCGGCACGCTAGTTCGTACTGCGGATGCCTTCGGAGCTGCGGTCGCGCTCTCGGAGAAGTGCGCGGACCCGACCGGCCCGCGTGCGCTGCGCGCGTCCGCGGGTGCGATCTTCCGGGTGCCGCTCGTGCGGTGGGAGGACATTCCGGCTCGCCGGGTCGCGCTCGCCGCACACGGCGGCGAGCCACTCTCCACCGCCGAGCTCGAGCCTCCGCTCGCATTCCTTCTGGGTTCCGAGCGGGAAGGCCTGCCGGACGACATCGTGGCTCAGAGCCATAGCGTCGTGACGATTCAGCTACCGGGCGAGGCCGAGTCGCTCAACGTGGCTGCCGCGGGCGCGATTGCGCTCTACGAGCTGTCGCGGCGGGCGGTCTCGTAGAGCCGCAGCGAGCCGCGCTCTTAACAATCGGTGTCAGACACCGATTGTTAAGTGCGCGCTCGTGACCTGGGGATAAACCACGCCCGAGCGTACGAATTCGCCCAATGCTGCCGTTCCGAGCAGTGGAGTCGTTGTTGCAGCTTTGGCACAGACCTGCTTGACACGCATCGGTGTCTGACACCGATTGTTGCGTCGGTCAGCCGAACCCGCCTCCGCCTCCGCCTCCGCCTCCGCCGCCGCCGCCGGAGAAGCCGCCGCCGCCTCCGCCCGAGCCGGAGCCGGGAGGCGCGAGCGCGCTGCCGAACCCTGACGCGAGATCTCCGATCGCAAGGGCGCTCGGCCCGGAGCCGAGGTCGCCTGCAGGCGAGATCCAGTAGATCGCGCTTGCGTCGTGGAGCGCTTCCGGCATGTGGATGTGCGCGCCCTGGAGCACGCGCTCGGCGATGCCGAAGGCGATCCCGTAGACGAGGTAGCGCTCCCAGAGCTCGAGCGTCGCCGGTGGCGCTTCCTGGAGCCTCGGGAAGTCCGAGAGGTAGCGACGGAAGGCGTCCCAGCGCTCGGCTTCCGCCTGTCCTTCGCGCGACCGCCGGCGCCAGACCCGGCGGAACGTCGCGAGAGTGAAGAGGACGAGCACCGCGCTCGCGATCAGGCAGATGCCGACTCCGGCGAGGACGACGTCCGAGTAGCGGGGATAGACCGTCCGCCAGCCGCTGGAGGCGAGGAAGAAGAGCCCGACGCCGAGCACGGCGAAGACGATTCCCGCGGCTGCCAGCGGCAGCCCCCCGATCGAGCGGAACCACTTGCGCTTGTCGGTCTCCGTGTGGACGTCGCTCTTGAAGTCGGCGAACCGCTTGCTCATGGTCGCGCGCTTCTCTTCGATGCGGTCACGGAAGCGTGAGAGCCGCTCCGGGCCGTCCTCGAGAACATCGTCGACGACGCGCGTGACCTCCTCCTCCCACTCGGTCAGCTCCTGCTGCTCGCCCGGCGAGAGCTCGAGGTCGGAGATCTGCTCCGACCGGAGCCCGCCCCAGACCGAGCGCTCGGTGGTAACGGCTTCAGCTCTGTAGACGCCGCGGCGGATGAGGTCGAACAGGGTTGCCGTCCACTCGAAGGAGCCGGGCTCGCCGCCCTGCCGCAGCAACACCGGGACGAGGGCCGGCTCGGTCTCCGTCGGCGGCTCCTGCTCGTACTCGCGGTCGTAGCCCGTTTTCCGCTCCCGGCCGAAGACGAGCCAGACCGCGCCGATGGCGGCGAGCGCCGGGAGCACGACGATCCCGAGCAGGATCAGCGCCGTCCGCTGCCAGTGCTCCTTCAGTTCGTCGATGCGCTCCTGGTCGCGCTCGAAGCTCTCGGCGTCCTCCAGCTCCTGCCTGACGATTCGCTGGAGCCCGTTTCCCTCGACCACGCGCATGCCCGTGGTCGAGGAGAACGCGGCGCGAGGGTAGAGCGTGCGCAGCTCGACGAACTGGTGTGGCGGCACGGCGAGCGCACGAAGGAATGCCCGGGAGCCCGAGATCCCCACGTCCCCGCGCACCCAGACGGGATGGCCCCACGCACGGACGACGTCTCCAGGCCCGGCCATCGCCGCTGTGAGCTGGCCGAGCCGCTGCTCCCACTCGTCGCCCCAGACCTTGAGGTTGACGTCCACGATGTCGTCGTACGCGACCGCAAGGCCGGTCATCCGGTAGCGGATCGTGAACATGCGGGTCTCGTTCGAGGCCGTGAACCTCCAGACGACGCGTACGACGTCGTCGCGCTCCTCGATGCCGTACGTGCCGGCCGGCCCGCCCGGCTCCAGAGCTGTTGGTGCGCCCGGGACGTACTGCGTACCGGCCTCGCTGACGCCGATGATCCGCACGCGCTCCCCGTCGCGGACGGGGATGTCCCGGAACCCGTACGTGAACGAGCCGGAGAAAGAGACGCGGATGTCCTCGGCGACCGAGAGCGTGCCGTTGCCGAGGACGTCGACGCGCGCGTCGGCCGAGACGAGGTCGTACGTCTGGGCCAGGGCGTTCGGAACCAGCGTGAACGCCGCGACCACCGCGGCGACGAAGATCAGAGCGCGCCGGTTCAGGTGGAGAAGTCGACCTGAGGCGGCTCGCGCTGCGCCTCGTCCTCGACGTCGAAGAACTCGCGGATCGAGAACCCGAACGGCCCCGCGAGCACGACACCCGGGAACGTCTGGACTGCGTTGTTGTACGTCAGCACCGAGTCGTTGTAGACCTGACGGCTGACGGCCACCCGGTTCTCGGTCTCGGCGAGCTCCGTCTGGAGCTGGCGGAAGTTCTCGTCCGCCTGGAGCTCCGGGTAGGCCTCCGCGACGGCGAAGAGACGACCGAGTGCCTGGCCGAGGATGCCCTCCGCCTCGGCGGTCTCCGCAGGCGTCTTCGCCTGCTGGGCGTTCGCCCGCGCCGCGGTCACGGCCTCGAACGTCCCGCGCTCGTGCGCTGCGTACCCCTTGACCGACTCCACGAGGTTCGGGATCAGGTCCCATCTCCGCTTGAGCTGGACCTCGATCTGCGCCCACGCGTTGTCGACGCGGTTGCGCAGCGTTACGAAGCGGTTGTAGAGGACGACGATGGCGATGACGATCAAGACGACGATCGCCAGCAGCACGATTAGCCAGATCACGCGGCCGACTCTATACGCTGCGCACATGGCAACTGTCGCGGGACTATTCGTGTCTCCGGGTCGTGGCAGCGGGCGCTCGGAGGCGCGCGAAAGCGTCACGGCGATCGCGGCACACGGGCTCGAAGGATGTGCCCACGCCAACCCGCCGGTCCGTGAGGTTCTGTTCGCGTCGAAGCAGCATCTCGACGCGCTCGAGGTCGCGCCGGGCGCGATCCGCGAGAACGTCACGGTCGACGGAGCCGATGTCGAGCTGTGGCCGGTGGGTCAGCGCGTGCGCGTGGGCGAGGCTCTGTTCGAGATCACCATGGTCTGCGATCCGTGCGCGAAGATGGACCAGCTCCGGCCGGGGCTCCGAGCCGAGATCGAGGGAAAGCGCGGGATGCTCGCGCACGTCGTGGACGGCGGCGAGATCTCGGTCGGAGACGCGGTCGAGCTCATCTAGTTCCGGCTCCGGCAGACGAAGATCATGTCCTCCTCGTCGGCGAACGGGCGTCGGTCGAACCAGCCATAGAACTCCTCGACCTCGAGCTCGGCTCTGTCGAGCAGCCGTAGCCACTCGGGCGCGGACAGCCAGTGCAGCTGGAACGTCGTCTCGGCGCCGTCGGCCCGCACCGAGAGCGAGAGGGTGCGGCTGTTCTCGTCCCACACGGCGAGCTCCTGGATTCCAGGCTCCCGCTCGAGCCAGCGGCCATGGGTCTCCTCGATGTCCTCCCGGTTCGGGGCGAACACGTCGAACACGAATCGGCCGGAGGGCTCGAGCAGGCTCCGGGCAGCAAGGAGCGCGGCAAGCTTCTCCTCCTCGCTGCCCATGTGCAGGAGGGTCCGGAACGGGCAGATGACGAGCGGCACGCGCTCGGCGACCGGAGGTTCTCGGAGATCCCCGACCCGCAGGTCCACGAGATCCGCCACTCCGGCGGCGTCAGCCGCACGGCGGGCGACGTCGAGCATCCCCGGTGACGCGTCGACGCCGATTACGCGGATCCCGGCCTGCGCTATCGGCACGGCGATGCGCCCGGTGCCGACAGCCAGCTCGACGACAGGCCCTCCCGACTCGAGCGCGTAGTCGGCGTAGAACCCGATGTCCTCGGTCACCGACCGGCTCCAGGGGTCGTAGATGGCCGCAATGGAGTCGTAGAGGGCCATCAGACCGGCTTCCTCGCCACCCACACGAACTCGCGACTCTTCTCGTCGAACGGCCTGCGGTCGAACCAGCCGTAGAGCGCCTCCGTCTCGAGCCCCGAGACGTCCAGGAGGCCGAGCCACTCGTTCCTCGTCGCCCACCAGAGGGAGCTCGTCTCGCCCGAGTCGAGCACGATGTCGACGCGGCTGTCGCCGACGGCGTAGCGGAGCTCATGGGGGAACGGCTCCTCCTGCCGCGCCCCGTCGAGTCGAGCTGCGATCGCATGGTCGAACGCGAAGACGTTCCACGCGAAGCGGCCGCCAGGGAGCAACGTGGCTGCGACCCGCTCGAAGACGAGCCGCCGATCGGCCCACGTTGGCAGATGGAGAAGCGCTCGAAACGGGCAGTAGATGAGCGCCGCAGGCTCCTCGAGCGCGAGCTCGCGCATGTCGCCGAGCCGCAGGTCGAGGAGGTCGTCGCCGGCGTCGCGCGCCTGCGCGAGCATGGCGGGAGACGAGTCGATGCCGATGACCTTTTGGCCGATGGCTCGAGCGACCGGGATTGCCACGCGGCCCGTCCCGACCGCGAGCTCTACGACCGGTCCTTCCGCCTCCTTCGCGAGCGCGACGTAGAAAGGGACGTCATCCGTCATGTCCGCAGCCCAGCTGTCGTAGTTCGCCGCGAAGGTCTCCGGGTAGGTCACGACACGATTCAACCACCTGGAAGGCCGTTGGTAACCTCGCTCACCTCCGTGGACGCAGTTGACGCACAGGCTCTCGAAACCACCGCGCTCGCGGCCGTCGCGGACGCCGCGACGCCCGAGGACGTCGAGCGCGTGCGCGTCGAGTACCTCGGGCGGAAGAGCGAGCTCAAGCTCGCGCTCCGCGAGGTTCGAGATCGGGAGACAGGGATCGCGCTGAACGCCGTCCGCGAACGGATCGAGGACGCGGTGGCGACGAAGGAAGAGGAGCTACGCCGCGTAGAGCGGGAGAGCCTCTACGCGCGAGCCGCCGTGGACGTGACGCTTCCGGGCGAGCGAGGCCCGCGCGGTCGCCTCCATCTGCTGACGCAGATCCAGCGGGAGATCGAGGACATCTTCCTCGGGCTCGGATACGAGGTCATCCACGGTGACGAGGTGACGACCACCTGGCACAACTTCGACGCGCTCACCCAACCCGTCACGCATCCGTCGCGCTCGAAGCTGGAGACGTTCTTCTTCGACGACGAGACGTTGCTCCGGACGCACACGTCCCCGGACCAGATCCACGCGATGGAGTCGCGTGAGCCCCCGATCTACATGATCTCGCCCGGGCGCTGCTACCGCCGCGACACGCCCGACGCGACGCACTCGCCGACCTTCCTGCAGGTCGAGTGCCTCGCGGTCGACCGCGGGATCACGCTCGCCCATCTCCAGGGAACCGTGCTGGCGTTCTTCCGGCAGCTCTTCGGGTCGGATCGCGAGGTGCGAATGCGAACGAGCTATTTTCCATTCACCGAGCCGTCCGTCGAGTTCGACGTCTCGTGCTTCCTCTGCGGGGGATTGGGCTGCGCGGTCTGCAAGCAGTCGGGCTGGATCGAGATGGGTGGCGCCGGCGTCGTCGACCCAGACGTGTTCCGCAACGTCGGCTACGACCCCGAGGTCTGGTCCGGCTTCGCGTTCGGGTTCGGGATCGAGCGCATCGCGATGCTCCGCCACGGCCTGCCTGACCTGCGCGCGTTCTGGGAGAACGACCTCCGGGTGCTGAGCCAGTTTTGAAGGTTCCGGTCTCCTGGCTGCGCGAGTACGTCTCGTTCGACGAGCCCGTCGAGGAGCTTGCCCAGCGCCTCGTGTTCACGAGCTGCGAAGTCGATCGGGTCGTCCGCCGGGGAGTCCCCGACGAGAACGGGAACCTCGACCACTTTCGCATCGGCCGCGTCCTCGAGGCAGGCAAGCACCCGAACGCGGACCGACTCCAGCTCTGCCGCGTCGACGTGGGTGAGGCCGAGCCCCGGCAGATCGTCTGCGGTGCCTGGAACTTCGGAGCCGGTGCGACCGTCGCGGTGGCATTGCCCGGCGCGACGCTCCCGGGCGGCCTCGAGCTCGAACGGCGACAGCTACGCGGCGAGCTCTCGGACGGGATGATCCTCTCCGAGCGGGAGCTGGAGCTCGGTGCGGATCACACCGGGATCATGGTGCTGCCAGACGGGCCCGAGCCGGGGGCGCCGTTGGGCGATCTCCTTCCGCTCACCGAGGTCGTGCTCGAGATCGATACCGAGTACAACCGTCCCGACCTGCTGTCCGTATACGGCATCGCCCGCGAGGTCGCCGCGCTGACCGGAAGCCAGCTTGGTCCGATGCCCGGAGTCGACCCGGTGCTGTCGGGTGACGAGGCGGTCGACGTTCGCATCGACGATCTCGAAGGTTGCCCGCGCTACGTGGGAAGGCTCTTCCGCGACGTTCGAGTCGAAGCGTCTCCGTGGTGGCTCAAGGCCCGACTTCTCGCCGCCGGGATGCGACCGATCTCGAACGTCGTCGACATCACGAACTACGTCATGCTCGCGCTCGGAAACCCGCTCCACGCGTTCGACTTCGACACGCTTGCCGGGGGCTGCATCGTCGTCCGCCGCGCTCGCGCAGGCGAGGAGCTGCGGACACTGGACGGCGAGCTCCGGGCGCTCGATCCGGAGGACTTGCTGATCGCGGACGCGGAGCGCGCGATCGCGCTCGCCGGCATCATGGGCGGCGCGGAGACTGAGGTCGGAGAGCAGACGACGACGGTCCTGCTCGAAGCGGCGAACTTCGAGCCGTACGGTCTCTGGCGGAGCTCCGAGCGGCTGCGGCTTCGCACCGAAGGCTCGAACCGCTGGGAGAAGGGCGTCGATCCGCACCTTGCGGAGCCGGCCGCCGTCCATGCGACCGAGCTTCTCGTCGAGCTGGTAGGGGCGCGCTTCGCGGGCCACGCCGACGTCCACGGCGACCTTCCGGAGCGCCCTCTTGTGCGCCTACGTCCGGACGCTGCGGAGCGCGTTGGCGGCCTGCCGTTCCCCGAGGGCGGGCAGCGCGAACGCCTCACCCGCCTCGGTTTCGACGTCGACGATGACTGGTCGGTACGCGTGCCGACCTGGAGGGCGCGGGACGTGACCCGCGAGGTCGACGTCGTCGAGGAGATCGTCCGCTTCCACCTGCTCGAGGTTCCGGCGAACCTGCCGACGCGGACGGAGATGTTCGGACGGCTGACGCGCGACCAGCGTCTTCGGCGCCTGGCCGGCGACGTCCTCGTGGGATGTGGACTCTTCGAGGTGTACACGTACTCGTTGGAGGCCAAGGATCCGGATCCGGCCGCGCTCGAGCTCCCGATTCCGCTGTCCGCGTTTCAACGCGTTCTGCGGACCACGCTCCTGAACGGCCTCGTCTCCACAGCCCAACACAACGTCGATGTCGGCAACGAGGAGGTTGCGCTCTTCGAGATGGCGCACGTCTACCTCCCTTCGGGTGAGCAGCTGCCGCATGAGCGCTGGCGGCTCGGCGGGATCGTGCTGGGCGGCTTCTCCCGTGCAAAGGGCGCTGTCGAGACGGTGCTCGAGGCGCTCAAGGTCGATGCGCCGTTCGAGCCGGGCGAGCACCCGTTCATGGCAGCGCCGGTTTCCGCGAGTGTCGCGGGTGGCTGGGTGTCCCAGCTCGACCCGGCGCTCCTCGAGGGCGAGTGGGGGGTCTTCGAGCTCGATCTCGCCGAGCTCTTCAAACGAGCACCCGAGCGCGTCCTGTACGAGGACGTCGTGACGTACCCCGCGGTCAAGCAGGACCTGGCGGTCGCCGTGTCCGAGGACGTGTCCGGGGCTGCCCTGCTCGATGCTGCGCGCGAGGCGGCCGGGCCTGTGCTCCGTGATGCCCGAGTCTTCGACGTCTACCGCGGTGAGCAGGTCGGCGAAGGGCGGAAGTCCGTCGCGATCCACCTCGTCTTCCAGTCGCCCGAGCGAACGCTCACCGACGAGGAGGCCACCGAGCTTCGCGGCCGGATCGTCGCAGCGCTCGCCGCGCAGTTCGACGCCGAGCTCCGCGGCTAGAAAAGAACCGGCCGCGCGAGGCGGCCGGTTTCCGTCTGTCCCCGAGGTGTGCGGATCGGCGTTCTACGGATACGGCGGGGGGTCGGGTACAGGTGGGGGATAGGGCGGCGGCGGTGGCTGCGGATTGGTCCCGGGTGGTGGCGGTGCCTTACCGCCCTTCCGGATCTGGCCTCGTATCTCTCCGGCGAGATTCTTCGTCGTATGCACGTTGACGTACGCGCTTCCGCCGAGGAGTGCGGTCATCGTCTTGGCGTTCACCTTCGCCGTGCCGCGCGCCCCCGATCGGCATGGGCCACAGAGTGGAACCGCGACCGGGCCCGCCTTGCCAGGCTTGGCGATGTGGACGTGCGCCGCCTCCGCCTTGCCTGTCAGGCCGCGGAACGTCAGTCGCCAGGTCAGCGTGCCACGAGTGCCGTTGCGTGTCAGCCCCGCCGTGAAGGTGCCTCGGGCGTTCGTGGTCACGCCTCTTGGCTTCGGAACCTCTTTGGCAGTGCCGAGCGCGGAGGTGAAGGGGACTGCCTTCGCGTTCGCGCTCAGCCATCCGGCGCTCCCGATTGCCGACCACACGCCGGTCGCGAGCACCGCAGCCGCGACCACTCCGACCCCTAGTCGTCTTCGATTCATTCGGCCCTCCGGTTGCGGTCGACTACAACCTATTCCGATGTCGTGGACGATTGGATTTCAGCACTCCATGCTCCCCCGCGTGCCGCCAATCCGATCGAGGAGAGCCGGCGTACTGTCGTGGCGATGAACCGCGCTCTCGCCGTCGCCACCGCGCTCGTCGCCGCTGCACTGCTCGGCAGTGCGAACGGCGCCGCGGCACCGACCCAGAACGTCAAGCTCTTCGGGATCGTCGGGCCGGAGTTCGTCATCGAGCTCGACGACGCCGCGGGAAACCCCGTAACGACGCTCGCTCCGGGAACCTACGACATCGAGGTCAAGGACCTCTCCGACTTCCACACGTTCCACCTCCAGGGCCCGGGGGTCGACCAGCGCACGGACGGCGTCTTCACGGGAACCGTGAACTGGACGGTGACGTTCCAGGACGGGAACTACGTGTTCTTCTGCGACATCCATCCGACGTTGCGCGGTGCGTTCGCTGCCGGGACCCCGCCGGCCCAGCAACCCCCACCGCCTCCGCCACCCCCTCCGCCTCCGGCGCCCAAGCCGCAGTCCCCGCCCGCCATCACGGCGAAGACGAGGCTCGTGGTCACGGCCGGTCCGGCGCAGGTCATCACGCTCAGGACGGCAGCCGGCAAACGAGTGACCCGGCTACGTCGAGGGACGTACACGATCGTCGTTCGCGACCGCTCCGCCGAGCACAACGTCCACCTGATCGCGCCCGGCTACAACCGCAAGACGACGCCGATCGCCTACCGGGGGACGCAGACGTGGAAGGTGAGGCTCGCGCGGGTCGGGACGTTCCGCTACCGGTGCGACCCGCACAGCGTGTTCGGGATGCGCGGCTCGGCGAAGATCGTCGCTTGACGCGTTAGACGGAGCGTCCGGCGATGCGCCAGACCGGGCCGAGTGTCGCCGCGTAACCGGCCTCGGAGAGCCCGTTCAGGACCGCGAGCCGTCCGGTGATGCCCTCGTCGTCCATGCGTGCGAAGCACCGTCTCGTCATCGACGGTGCGGTGCCGTACCCGCGGAGTGAGACGCGGAAGCGGAGCGCGAGCTCGCCCGGAGTCCGGGACGGGTTGAGAGGTGCGCCGAGTAGCGCTGCGCGCGGGAGATAGTCGCTCGAGTCGACCTCGAGCTCGCAGTAGAGATCGCTCCAGTCCGGCGGCACTGTCTCGAGCAGCGCGTCCCAGGCGTCGGCGAGGAGCTCGGGCGCGGTGGCGGTCGGCTCCGATGCTGGAGGCGCCTCGTGGCTCCGAGCCTCGGGCGGCCCGGCTTCGGGAGCTCGCACGTCGACGAGCGCGAGGTCGCCCCAGATCCGTTTCCGGTCGAGACGCCCGAGCAGGTTCCGGACGGACTCCGCCCCACCGGCCCCCGAAGGCCGGACATGGAACCGTAGCTCGCGTCCGACCCGGCCAGGCCCGAGCGGGGCGAGCACCGCCGCCGCCCCCGCCGCAGCCTTGTCGTCCTCGACGGTGTATGTCAGCCGGGCTTCCTCCCAGCCCTCGGGCAGGTCGGTCTCGATCCGCGCCCACTGCTCGGCGGCCTGCATCGGCCGATCAGCATAATGGCCGGTCCATGGCAACTGTCGAAGAGAAGGCAGGTTCGGGGGACAAACGCCTCTCCGAAGACGTCCTCCGCGGGTTCTTCCGCGAGATGCTCCTGATCCGACGCTTCGAGGAGAAGGTCGAGGAACGCTTCCGCGCAGGCGAGCTCCCGGGGTTCCTCCACGTCGCGATCGGGCAAGAGGCGGCAGCCACCGGGGTCTGTGCCGCGCTCGAGCGCGACGACGTGATCGCGTCGACGCACCGCGCGCACGGGCACGCCATCGCCAAGGGCACGTCCGTCGCCAAGATCATGGCCGAGCTGTACGGGAAGCTCGAGGGCTGCTCGCGCGGATACGGCGGCTCGATGCACCTTTACGACCTCGAGGTGGGCAACCTCGGTGCGAACGCGGTGGTCGCGGGAGGTCTTCCGGGGATCGTCGGTGCGGCCTTCGCGTTCCAGGTGCGGAGCGAGCCGCGCGTCGCGGTCGCGTTCTTCGGAGACGGCGCGACGAACACCGGGACGTTCCACGAGTCGCTCAACCTCGCGCAGCTGTGGAAGGTTCCCGCCCTGTTCGTTCTCGAGAACAACGGCTGGGCCGAGTCGACCCCGGCCAGGCAGCATCTTCCGCTGCCGGTCGACGAGCTCGGGAAGCGCGCGCTCGCGTACGGGATGAAGCTGATCGAGGCCGACGGGCAGGACGTCGAGGCCGTGTATCTCGCGACGCTCGCGGCGCGGGAGCACGCGTCGTCGGGCAAGGGCCCGGTGCTCGTCCACCTCCGCACCTACCGGCTCACAGGCCACTACGTCGGCGATCCGCAGATCTACCGCAACAAGGACGAGCTGAAGGAGACGCGCGAGACGAAGGATCCGATCGAGCTCCTGCGCGCGCGCCTCGAGCTCTCGGACGACGACGTCGCGGCGATCGACGCGGAGGTCACGGCCGAGGTCGAGGCGTCCGTCGAGTTCGCGAAGGCGGGCACGGATCCGACGCCCGAGGACGCGCTGAAGTACGTCTATGCCTGAGCTGACCTACCGCGAGGCCGTCAGGGATGCGCTCGCACGGGCGATGCGCGATGACGAGCGTGTGTTCCTCATGGGCGAGGACATCGCCGAGATGGGCGGGTCGATGGCCGTCACGCAGGGGCTGCTCGACGAGTTCGGCCCCAAGCGCGTCCGCAACACGCCGATCTCGGAGATGGCGATCGTCGGGAGCGGCATCGGGGCCGCGATCCAGGGGCTGCGCCCGGTGGTCGAGATCATGTACGAGGACTTCCTCACGCTCTCGATGGAGCAGCTCGTCAACCAGGCTGCGAAGCACAGGACGATGTCCGGCGGGCAGGTCAGCGTGCCGCTCACGATCCGCACGCAGGGAGGGGCGGGCTGGTCGCCGGGCGCCCAGCACGCGCAGCAGGTCGAGGCCTGGTTCACCCACGTCCCCGGCCTCAAGGTCGTCTTCGCGTCGACCCCCGAGGACGTGCGCGGGCTCCTCTGGTCGTCGATCTACGACGACAACCCGGTCGTGTTCTTCGAGCACCGGACGCTCTATCCGGTCAAGGGCGAGGTGCCGGACGAGCTCGAGCCGATCCCGCTCGGAAAGGCGCGCATCCATCGCGAGGGAGAGGACGTGACCGTCGTCGCCACGGGCCGCCTCGTCCATGACGCGCTCCGCGCCGCCGAGGAGGCCGAGCAGGAGGGGATCTCCGTCGAGGTGGTGGACCCTCGAACGCTCCTTCCCCTCGACGAGGAGACGATCGTCGGCTCGGTGCGCAAGACGACCCGTGCTGTCACTGCCCACGAGGCGGTCACCCGGGGCGGCTTCGGCGCGGAGCTCGCCGCCGTGATCCAGCACGGCGCGTTCGACTACCTGGACGCGCCGATCGAGCGAGTAGGCGCGAAGTTCGCCCCGCTGCCGTTCGCACCGGTCATGGAGGAGTACGTGGTGCCGCAGGCCGACGACGTCCTGGAGGCAATCCGCCGGACGGTCGCACGAGGCTGACGTGGCCGTCGAGGTCAAGCTCCCCCGACTCGGCCAGGGCATGGAGGCCGGCACGATCGTGCGCTGGCTCAAGGCCGAGGGCGACGAAGTCTCCAAGGGAGAGCCGCTCTACGAGCTGGACACGGACAAGGTCACGCAGGAGGTCGAAGCCGAGGCGGACGGCGTCGTCCTGAAGATCCTCGTCGCAGAGGGCGAGGTCGACGTGGGCACGACGGTCGCCGTCATCGGTGCAGCGGGCGAAGAGGTGCCCGTCTCGGCGAACGGCGGGACCTCGGCGGAGGCCGAGGAGAAGACCGCGCCTCCCGCTGTTGCAGAGCCCGGGGCGGAGACGCGCGCCGTGGCACCGGCATCCGGGGAGGAGTCTCGAGCTTCGGCCGCTCCGGTCGAGGACGCCTCGCCGGCCGTAGCCGCTCGTGACTCGGGCGAGCGCGTGAAGGCGAGCCCGCTTGCGCGCCGGATCGCGCGCGAGCGCGGGATCGAGCTGGCGGCGCTCGCGGGAACCGGCCCGGACGGGCGCATCCTCGCCGAGGACGTCGAGCAGGCGGCTCTCGCTCCGGCACCCGCCGCCGCTGCGGCTGCTCCGGCGGGCGACGTCGAGGTCGTTCAGCTCACGTCGATCCGGAAGACCATCGCGCGGCGGCTGACCGAGGCGTGGGAGGCGCCGGTGTTCCAGCTCACCGTCACGGCGGACGCGTCCGCGCTCGTCACGACCCGCGAGCAGCTCGTCGAGCGCATGCTCGAGGGCGAGACGAAGCCGACCGTCTCGGACGTGCTCACCCGGCTCGTCGCCGCTGCGCTGATGCGCCACCGCGCCGTGAACGCCCAGTTCGTCGACGGTGCGATCCATCGCTACCCGACCGCCGACGTCGGCATCGCGGTCGCGACGCCGAACGGGCTCGTCGTCCCGGTCATCCGCCGGGCAGAGAGCAAGTCGGTCCAGCAGATTGCGACCGCACGAGCCGATCTCGTGGGCCGTGCTCGCGACGGCAAGCTTCAGCTCACGGACCTCGAGGGCGGCACGTTCACGGTCTCGAACCTCGGGATGTACGGCGTCGAGCAGTTCGTCGCGGTACTCAACCCACCGCAGGTCGCGATCCTCGCCGTCGGCTCGATCGAGGATCGGCCGCTCGTCGTCGACGGCGAGCTCGTCGTGCGACCGGCCATGACGATGACGATCACGTGCGACCACCGGGCGATCGACGGCTCCGAGGGAGCGGAGTTCCTCCGCACGCTCGAGG
The DNA here is from genome assembly GCA_963736295.1 of uncultured Actinomycetes bacterium. GTDB lineage: Bacteria > Actinomycetota > Thermoleophilia > Gaiellales > Gaiellaceae > GMQP-bins7. The sequence continues at coordinate 446,261 of CAVTOH010000004.1, read as the reverse complement.
CGTTCGTCGAGAATCCGGCGCTCGCGCTCTAGGGCAGACGGCTTGGCTGCGGCAATGGTCATCCGCAGGGGCGGCCGACAGGACGTGCGGTTCCTGCGCGACATGCTCCACCACGCGTACTACTGGCGCGAGCGCGAGCCGGGGGCAGGCCCTGGGCCGGTCTCCCTCTACGTGAAGGGCTGGGGTCGCCCGGGCGACACGGCTCTGATCGCGGTCGAGGACGGATTTCCGATCGGCGCCGCCTGGTACCGGCTCTTCCGGCGCGATCACCCTGGCTACGGCTTCGTGGACGAGGAGACTCCCGAGCTCGCGATCGCTGTCGTGCCGAGCCGTCGCGGGAGAGGGCTCGGCGAGGCGCTGCTCGACGCGCTCGTCGAGCGGGCGGTGGCCGAGGGCCATTCCGCGCTCAGCCTGAGCGTGCCGCGAGACGACGACGCGCTCTGTCGCTTCTACGAGAAGCACGGCTTCTCGCGGGTCGGCGAGGATGGCGACACCGTGACCATGCGCCGTGAGCTCTGATGGCTAGGATCGCCGGCGATGGAAGCTGACGTAGTCGTCCTCGGCGGGGGGCCTGCCGGCTACACCGCGGCGATCCGCGCCGCGCAGCTCGGTGGACAGGTCGTCTGCGTCGAGAAGGAGTCCGAGCTCGGCGGCACCTGCCTTCGGGTCGGATGTATTCCGACGAAGGCCTGGGTGCAGACCGCGCACGCGTTGCACGCGGCGCGCGAGATCAACCCGAAGCTCGGCGTCGTGACCGCCGAGCCGCGTCTCGACTTCGGCTCCGCGAACGAGTGGAAGGACGCCGTCGTCAAGCAGATGACGGGTGGCGTGGCGTTGCTGTTCAAGGCCATCGGCGTCACGTCCGTCCAGGGCGTGGGTCGCTTCACGGATCCCCGGACTCTGGCCGTGGAAGGAGGCGAGAGCATCACGTTCCGGAGCGCGATCGTCGCGACCGGCTCGTACCCGCTGCGCCCGCCGATCCCAGGGCTCGACTCGCCGCGCTGCGTCGACTCGACGGGCCTGCTAGCGCAGACAGAGGTGCCACGGCGCCTCGTCGTGCTCGGCGGCGGGATCATCGGCTGCGAATTCGCGTCGATCTTCGAGCGCTTCGGCACCGAGGTGACGATCGTCGAGATGCTCGACCGGCTCATCCCGCAGGAGGACGGAGAAGCGGCGAACGAGCTGCGCAAGGCGTTTGCGCGGCGTGGGATCGTGGCCCAGCTCGGCAAGCAGTGCACGCAGGTCGACGACACGGGCTCAGGTTTGGTGGTCCACTTCGGTGAGGGCGAGACCGCCGAGTGCGACTTGATGCTCGTCTCCGTCGGCCGGGCCCCGTTCGTCGAGGGTGTCGGGCTCGAGGAAGCGGGGGTCGCGTACGACGCGCGCGCCGGCATCCGGCCGGACGATCACCGCCGGACGAGCGTCTCGCACATCTATGCGGCGGGCGACGCAGCGGGTTACTGGCAGCTCGCGCACACGGGCTTCCGCGAGGGCGAGGTCGCGGCCGAGAACGCGATGGGCCACGAGACGACGTTCGGCGATCCGGCTGTTCCCCGGCCGATCTACACGGATCCCGAGATCGCGGGCGTCGGCCTGACCGAGGAGGAGGCGCGCGAGCAGCACGGCGACGCGGTCGCGGTCGGGCGCTTCCCGTGGGTGGCGAACGCACGCGCGGTGATGTCCGGTGAGACCGGGGGCTGGGTGAAGTCGATCCACGAGACCCGCTACGGCGAGCTCCTCGGCGTCGTGATCGTCGGCCCGCACGCAACGGACCTGATCGAGGCGGCAGTCGTCGCGCTGGACAGCGAGGCGACGATCGAGACGGTGGCCGACGGCATCGCCCCGCATCCCACGCTGAGCGAGGCAATCAAGGAGGCCGGCCTCGTCGCGCTCGAGCGGCCGATCCACATCCCGCTCAGGCGGCGCTAGGTGCGCGAGCCGCTTCGGTCCCGCCCTCGGATATTCGTTACCCTCCGATCGTGAACATCTTCACGAAGAGGAACGCGCTCGTCGGCTTCATCGTCCTGCGGGTGCTGGGCAGGAGCCGGGCGAACCGTCGGTATCTGAGAGCATTGAAGATCTCTGCGTTCGTGGCGCTTGCGCTGGTCTCAATGGGCATCCTGGCGGCGCTCCTGGCGGTCGCCCTCCGGCGACAGCGCGAGAACGGCCAGATCGTGGCCGGCGAGTCGGAGGATCAGCTCGACGAGTCGTCCGTGGACGACGATTTCGGCGCTGGCTTGCCCGAGCCGGGCTTCGCTGCGTGAGCCACGCGCCCGGCGACGTCGACCCGAAGCTGATCCGCCCGGCCCTCGAGGGCCTCGTTCCCTACGAGCCCGGCAAGCCGGTCGAGGAGGTGCAACGCGAGCTCGGGCTCGAGCGAGTCGTCAAGCTCGCGTCCAACGAAGGGCCGTACGGCCCCTTTCCAGTCGCGCTCGAGGCCCTCGAGCGCGCTTCGCTCGAGCTGAACCGCTATCCGGACGGCGGTGCCTACCGCCTGCGCCACGCCCTCGCCGACCGCCACGGCGTCGACTTCGACGAGGTCACGGTCTGCGCCGGCGCCGACGCCGTCATCGGGTACGTCGCACAGGTCGCCCTGGACCCGGGAGACGAGATCGTGACCGGGTGGCCATCGTTCCCGAGCTACGTCCTCGACCCGCTCAAGCTGGGTGCGACGCCGATTCGGGTTCCGCTTCGCGACTACCGCTTCGACCTCGAGGCGATCCTCGAGGCGATCTCGCCGCGCACGAAGCTCGTGTTCATCGCCGCACCGAACAACCCGACCGGCACGACGAGCTCGCGGTCGGAGCTCGACGCCTACTTCGACGCCGTCCCGCTCCACGTGCTCACCGTGCTCGACCAGGCCTACCTCGAATACGTCGAGGATCCCGACTATCCCGACGCGATCGAGGAGTACGCGAAGCAGGGCCGGCGTGTTCTCGTCCTCCGCACGTTCTCGAAGATCTACGGGCTCGCAGGATTGCGCGTCGGTTACGGCATTGGCCCGAAATCGGTCATCACGGCCATCGGCAAGGTGCGAAGGGCATTCGACGTGACCTCGGCGGGACAGGAGGCCGCGCTCGCCAGCCTCGAGGATGCAGGCGAGGTAGCTCGCCGTCGCGCGGCGAACGCCGATGCGATGAAGCTGCTCGTGGAGACCGTGCGTGGAGCCGGGCTCGAGGCAGCGGGGCCGGCGGTTGCGAACTTCCTGTTCGTCGAGGTACCCGATGCGGCCGGGCTCAACGAGCGGCTCCTGGGCAAGGGTGTCATCGTGCGCCCGCTGGGGCCGTTCGGCGCACCGGATGCGCTGCGCATCACGGCAGGGACTCCGGAAGAGATCGCGTACCTCGGAGAAGCGCTGTCGAACGTCGTTTCGGCGCTCCGGTAGTCCAGGTATCCTCAAACGCTCGGGCGCCTGAGGAGGCGCTCGTTGGCTGTATGAGAACGGTTGTATGCGAACCACTCTGAAAAGAGGCCTAGGGCGCGCCGCCGCGCCGAACGGAAACGGGAGACCGGTGCTGCCTCCCGGCTCGGTCTCGCCCGTCAACGTCTACCGGCAATCGTCCGGAAGCTCTGCCATGGGGCGGGTCTGGCGCGCGCTCGCCTGGGTCGGCGTCGTGGCGCTCGTGTTCCTCGTCGGATCGGCAGGGGGCGCCTACCTCTACTTCCACGAGTCGGTCGCGGCAGTCGCGGCCAGGACTCCGGCCGTGAAACGCGCGGCGAAGCAGCTCGACATCCCGCTCCCCGGCCAGCCCGCGGTAGCGCTCGTGATCGGGTACGACCACCGGCTCGAGGACGGGAAGGGTGCGCCGTCGCGCTCGGACACGATGATGCTCGTCCGCGCCGACCCGCAGACGGACTCGATCTCGCTGCTCTCCTTCCCGAGGGACATGAGAGTCGAGATCCGGTGCCCCGGGCGTACGCCGTTCACCGGGCGGATCAACGAGGCTTACGTCAACTGCGGCCCTCAGGGCTCGCTGCAGACCGTCAAGGCGCTCACGAACCTCGACATCAACTACCTGATCGCGGTCAACTTCCGAGGATTCGTCCAGATCGTGGACCGGCTCGGCGGCTCCTGGATCGACGTCGACCGCCGGTACTTCAACGACCGAAGCGGCCCGAGCGGCTACGCGACGATCGACCTCCAGCCCGGCTATCAGGAGCTCTCCGGGCGCCAGACGCTCGACTACGTCCGCTACCGGCACACGGACTCCGACCTCTACCGCGTCGCGCGTCAGCAGCAGTTCGTGAAGGCGTTCAAGAACCAGATCAAGGACAGCTTCGGGCCGACCGCGCTGCCGAAGGTCGTCAATGCGATCACGAACAACGTCGAAGTCGCGCAGGGCGGCGGCGCCGATGTCCCGGGCGGGACGGTGCTCTCGTACGCGCTCTTCGCCTACGGCCTGCCGCGGGGGCACGTCTTCCAGACTCGGATCGAGGGGCTAGAGGGCTTCAACGAGCTGACCACGGACTCGTCCAACGTGACCCGAGCCGTGCAGACGTTCACGCATCCGGACGTCCAGTCCTCGACGAAGGCGACAGCCGTCGCGCTGGGGGAGAAGCTCAAGCGTGTCGCGCCGGCGCCGCGCGACACGACGATCACGGTGTTGAACGGAAACGGGAGAACCGGGTCCGCGTCGAGCGCCGGGTTCCTGCTGGGCGAGCGGGGTTACCAGATCCTCACACCGCCCAACGGGCTACCCGCGAACGCGCCCGCGTTCGACTACTTCCGGACCCAGGTCTACTTCGATCCCGGCCGGCGAGGCGCGAAAGCCGCGGCCGACAAGGTCGCGAACCTCTTCGGCTCCGCGGAGGTCGTGCGCCTACCCGCTTCGATCTCGCAGCTCTCGAACGGCGCGATGCTAACCATCGTCGTCGGCCAGACGTTCCACGAGACGCTCGCCGCGGCGCCGATCGACCAGACTCCGAAGCGCGAGCGGCCGAACGTCGTCTCCGGTGCGAGCGCGACGAGAGACCTCCTCCGCGAGCGGCAGCCGCGGGTGAGGTTCCCGCTCATGGTTCCGACCGTGATCGAGCGAAGCTCCTGGTCGGACGGCGAGAGGCCGGTCCGCATGTACTGGATCGACCGGGCGAAGAAGCACAAGGCCGTCCGGCTCGTGTACCGGATGGGGTCGAACGAGTACTGGGGCGTCCAGATGACCGACTGGGAGGATGCGTCGGTGCTCGGCGACCGGAGCCTGACGCGCAGGATCGGAGGCCGTGTCTACGACCTCTACTACAACGGCCCGAAGCTGCACATGGTCGTCCTGAACACGCCGAAGGCGCGGTACTGGGTCGTCAACACGCTCCTCGACCGGCTCTCCAACGAGACGATGATCGCGATCGCAAAGGGCCTGAGACCGCTTCGGAAGGCTCGCTAGCGACATGCGCGTGGCGGTCTTCGGTGCCGGCTACGTCGGTCTCGTGACGGGCGCCTGCTTCGCGGAGCTCGGCCACGAGGTCGCGATCCGGGACATCGATACGGACAGGATCGAAGCGCTCCGCCGCGGGGAGGTCCCGATCCACGAGGAGGGGCTCGGGGACCTCCTCGAGCGGAATGGAGAGAGGCTCCGTTTCACGACCGATGTGAACGAGGCGCTCGACGGAGCCGAGGTCGTGTACGTCGCCGTCGGAACCCCACCGACGGTCTCGGGGGACGCAGACCTTTCGGCCGTCTGGACAGTGGTGGACGAGCTGCCGCGAGTCGAGCGTCGGATCGTCCTGGCGATGAAGAGCACCGTGCCCGTGGGCACCGGCCGGGCGGTGCGTCACCGCCTCGACGAGCGAGGGCTCGAGAACGTCGGGTACGTGTCGAACCCGGAGTTCACGGCCGAAGGCACCGCGATCCGGGACTTCATGCACCCGGACCGCATCGTGATCGGCGCGTTCGAGACCGGCGACGGCGACGTCGTCGAGGCGCTCCACGAGGGAATCGACGCGCCGGTCGTGCGCGCGGACATCGCCTCCGCCGAGATGGTCAAGCTCGCCGCCAATGCGGCGCTCGTCACTCGAATCTCGTTCATCAACGAGATCGCCAACGTCTGCGAAGCGACGGGAGCCGACGTCCTCACGGTTGCGGAGGGCATCGGCCTGGATCACCGGATCGGGCCTGCGTTCCTCCGCGCCGGGATCGGCTTCGGCGGTAGCTGTTTCCCGAAGGACTCGCTTGCGCTCAAGCAGCTCGCGGCCAACTCCGGCTACAGCTTCCAGCTCTTGAACGCGGTGATCGAGGTGAACGAGCTCCAGAAGAGACGTGTCATCGGAAAGCTCGAGCGTCACCTCGACTCGCTCCGTGGCAAGAAGGTCGCTCTGCTCGGGCTCGCGTTCAAACCCGGCACGGACGACATGCGCGAGGCGCCGAGCCTCGTCCTCGCTGCACGGCTCATCGCCGAGGGAGCCGAGGTGTCCGCCTGGGATCCCGTTGCGGACGGGCGCGCGCGCCTCGACGGCGTCACGGTGGCGGACTCGGCGCTCGAGGCTCTCGACGGCGCCGATGGGGCCGTCCTCGTCACCGAGTGGCCGGAGCTCCGCGACCTCGACTGGAGAGCCGCCGGCAACGCGATGCGGTCCCGCGTGCTCGTCGACGGCCGGAATATGCTCGACCCCGACACGATGCGGGCGCTCGGATTCGCGTACGAGGGCATCGGCAGAGGTGACGGAGAAGGAACATGAGCCTTCCGGCGGTCATCCTGGTCGGCGGGCAGGGCACGCGGCTCCGGCCTCTGACGGAGCGCATTCGCAAGGACATGCTCATGCTCGTCGATCGTCCGCTCCTCGCGTTCACCTTCGAGCACCTCCGCAAGCACGGCGTTCGGGAGGGGATCGTCTCGTGCGGCTACCTGCCTACGCAGATCGAGGCGCACTTCGGCTCCGCATATGGGGACCTCGCGCTCCGGTATCGCGTCGAGGACGAGCCGCTCGGGACGGCCGGCGGGATTGCGTACGCGGCGGGCGGCATCGGCGAGACGTTCCTGGCGCTGAACGGCGACTCTCTCCGTGACGCAGACCTCGGCGAGCTGATCCGCTTCCATCGCGAGACGGGCGCGAAGGCGACGATCCTGCTTACGCCGGTCGCCGATCCGAGTCGCTACGGCCTGGTTCGCGTTGCGCCCGACGGTCGCGTCTCCACGTTCCTCGAGAAGCCGCGCCCGGAGGAGATCGACACGAATCTCATCAACGCCGGCCTGTACGTGCTCGAGCCGGAGGTGCTGGAGCTGATTCCCGCCGGACAAGCGGTCTCGATCGAGCGAGACGTGTTCCCGCGGCTTGCGAGCGAGGGGAGTGTGTTCGGGATCGCACTGGACGGCTACTGGCTCGACGTCGGCACGCCGGACTCCTATCTCCAGGCACATCGTGACGTGCTCGAGCGCTCGTTCGTGACCGAGGTCGGCGAGGCGCTCGGCCCCGACTTCACGCTCGTCGACGAGCGCGCGCAGGTTCACCCCGGAGCCCGTCTCGTGCCGCCGGTCTACGTCGGCCCGGGGGCAGTCGTCGAGGACGGCGCACGAGCGGGGAGCCTCGCAGTGCTGGGCGCCGGGTGCCAACTCGCGCGTGGCGCGCTCGTCGAGAACGCCGTCGTAGGAGCCGGCACCACCATCGGTGCTGCGACTGCGGTCGTGGGGTCGATCGTCGGCGACGGAGCCGAGCTGGGCCCTGGCTGCGAGGTGCGCAACCTGAGCGTCGTCGGGCCGGGCGTGAAGCTCGGGCGCGGAAACGCGCTCGACCACGGCCTCCGGGTCGCCGCGGACCAGACGATCCCCGACGTCGCCCTCCGGTTCTCGTGACCGCCGGACCACACCCGTACGCGTTCGCACCCCGGACGATCGAGAAGCCGTGGGGCTGGGAGCTCGTCTGGGCCGAGAGCGAGAGCTACGTCGGCAAGCTGCTCTTCGTCCGCGCGGGCGAGGCGCTGAGCCTCCAGTACCACGAGCTGAAGGACGAGTCGTGGCTGGTCCGTGAGGGACGCGCGCTGCTCGAGGTCGGCGACCGCGACGAGCCTCTCGAGTCGGTCGAGATCGCGGCGGGGGACGCATTCCGGTTTCGACCGGGAACGGTGCATCGAGTGACCGCGCTCGAGGACACGCTCGTGCTCGAGGTCTCGACGCCCCATCTCGACGACGTCGTCCGTCTCGATGACCGCTACGGCCGCGAAGGCCCGTAGCAACAACCTTCACACAACTGTGGTAAGGTTTGCTGCGTGGAAGCGGCATCGGCGATCACCATTGGCGAGGCGAGCCGGCGTACCGGCTGGTCTCCGCGCATGCTGCGCTATCTCGAGGCCGAGGGCCTCGTCGTGCCGGTCCGAACCCGCGCGGCGTACCGGCGCTATGGGATCCGCGAGCTGAATCAGCTACGGACACTTGCCGACCTCCGGAGCGCATACGCTGTCGAGCTCACCGAGGTGGCATTCGCCCTCAGGCTCCGCCGCGAACCGGATCTGCGGGCAGCGGTCGAGACCTGGCTCGCGGGTAGCGGGCCTGCCGCAGAGCACGCCACGCCGGCATGGGTCGAATGGGAACAGCGAAAGCACGAACGGCTTCTCCAGTCGCGAGAGGCCGCCTGAGCGGTTCACCAAACCAAGCGAAGAGAGGATCGATGACCCAGACACTGAGACACGACGTCAAGGATCTCGCGCTCGCCGCAGAGGGCGTGCGGCGGATCGCCTGGGCGGACCGGCAGATGCCCGTCCTCGCCGCGATTCGGGAGCGCTTCGAACGGGAGCAGCCTCTCGCTGGACATCGCATCTCGGCGTGCCTCCATGTGACAACCGAGACGGCGAACCTCGCGCGAACTCTCAAGGCGGGTGGCGCAGACGTGGTGCTGTGCGCCTCGAACCCGCTCTCGACACAGGACGACGTTGCCGCGGCGCTCGTCGAGGAGTACGGAGTCGGCGTCTTCGCGATCAAGGGGGAGGACAACGACACGTACTACCGCCACATCGAGGCGGCAGTCGACCATCGCCCCCATCTGACGATGGACGACGGCGCCGACGTCATCGGCGTCCTTCACTCGCATCGGCGTGAGCAGCTCGGCGACGTCATCGCCGGGACGGAGGAGACGACAACGGGAGTCATCCGCCTGAAGGCTCTCGAGCGGGACGGCAAGCTGGGCTTTCCGGTCATCGCAGTGAACGAGGCGCGCACGAAGCACCTGTTCGACAACCGCTACGGCACCGGCCAGTCGACGATCGACGGGATCATCCGCGCGACGAACGTGCTGCTCGCCGGCAAGCGGTTCGTCGTGGCGGGGTATGGCTGGACCGGACGGGGCGTGGCGATGCGCGCACGCGGGATGGGTGCGCACGTCATCGTCACCGAGGTCGACGCACTGCGGGCGCTCGAGGCGGCGATGGACGGTTTCGAGGTGCTCCCGATGGAGCGCGCCGCCGAGATCAGCGACATCTTCTGCACTGCGACCGGCGACAAGAACGTCATCGCACGAGCACACATGGAGCGCATGAAGGACGGCGCGATCCTCTGCAACACGGGCCATTTCAACGTCGAGATCGAGATCGGCGCGCTCCGCGACCTCGCAGTCGAGACACGCGAGGCCCGGGCGCTCGTGGACGAGTTCACGCTCGCCGACGGCCGCAGGCTCTACCTCATCGGTGAGGGGCGTCTCGTCAACCTCGCTGCCGCCGAGGGACACCCGGCACTCGTGATGGACATGTCGTTCGCGAACCAGGCGCTGTCCGCCGAGTGGGTGATTGCGAACGCGGCGACACTCGAGCGGCGCGTATACGACGTCCCGAAGGACATCGACGACGAGATCGCACGTCTGAAGCTCGAGACGATGGGCATCGCGATCGACACGCTCACCGAGGAGCAAGCGCGCTACCTGGATTCGTGGGACGAGGGGACCTGAGCCGGGACCTGAGCCCCGGCCGCATCGTTCGCCTGGAGCCGGACGCGGTCGTCGTCCTCGACCAGCGCCGGCTCCCGGACGAGGAAGTCGAGCTCCGGCTCGAAAGCACGACCGAGGTCGCGGAGGCGATCCGCACACTCGCAATCCGCGGGGCACCCGCGATCGGCGTCGCCGCTGCGTACGGATACGCCCTCGCGGCAGCACGTGGTGAGGATCTCGACGCTGCGTTCGACGAGCTCGTGTCGGCCCGCCCGACGGCCGTGAATCTCCGCGCCGCGCTCGAGGCGATGCGCCGGGACCCGGCCCCGGAGCGCGCGCGGGCGCTTCACGAGGTGGAGGTGGAGCGCTGCCGTCGCATGGCCGAGCACGCGCTCGCGCTCTTCGAGCCGGGCTCGCGGGTCCTGACCCACTGCAACACGGGCGCTCTCGCGACCGGAGGCTACGGCACGGCACTCGGCTCGATCCGCGCGGCGTGGGAGAGCGGCCTCGTCGACCATGTGTGGGTCGGCGAGACCCGTCCACTGCTCCAGGGGGCGCGGCTCACCGCCTGGGAGCTCGAGGAGCTCGGAATTCCGTTCGAGGTCATCGTCGACTCGGCTGCCCCGTCGCTGGTCGCCGCGGCCCGAGTCGACCTCATCCTGACGGGCGCAGACCGGATCGCGGCGAACGGCGACACGGCGAACAAGGTCGGCACCTATGCGCTCGCCGTCACGGCGAGCCACCACGAGATCCCGTTCTACGTCGTCGCGCCCACCTCGACGCTCGATCCGCACACGGCGAGCGGTGCTGACATTCCGATCGAAGTACGTGACCCATCCGAGATCAGCGCACGCTTCGCGGCGTGGAACCCCGCCTTCGACGTGACGCCGGCCGGGCTCGTCACCGCGATCGTGACCGAACAGGGTGTGCACCGAGCCCCGTACGAGGTCACACTTCCGCGCATGGTGCACGCGTGAAAGCGCTGGTTCTCGCGGCGGGGTACGCCACCCGCCTCTACCCGCTCACCCTCGACCGCCCGAAGGCGCTCCTCGAGGTCGGAGGAGAGCCGATGCTGAGCCGTCTGCTCGAGCGCGTCGAGGCGATGGGGGTAGACGAGATCATCGTCGTGACGAACGCGAAGTTCACGCCGCACTTCGAGGACTGGGCGAGAGATCGAGCCGGAGTCACGATCGTGAACGACGGCACGACGTCGAACGAGGACCGGCTGGGCGCGATCGGAGACATCGCCTTCGTCATCGACCACCTCGGGGTCGACGACGACCTGGTGGTCGTTGCCGGCGACAACCTGTTCGGCGAGGACATCTCCGGGTTCGGCGCGTACGGCCGGGATGTCGACGCGCCCGTGCTCGCAGTGCACGACGTCGGCGATCTCTCGCGCATGGGCGAGTACAACCAGGTCGAGGTCGACGTCGACGGACGGGTCGTCTTCATGGAGGAGAAACCGGAGAACGCGCGGACGACACTCGCCGGGATAGCGCTCTACTACTACCCGCGCCACGTCTTCCCGCTCATCCGGCAGTACCTCGCGGAGGGGAACAACCCCGACCAGCCCGGCCGGCTGCCCGAGTGGCTCCACTCGCGAACGCCCGTCTACACGTGGCCGCTGCCGGGCGGGTGGTACGACATCGGCTCCGTGGAGACACTCCAGGAAGCCGACGCGATCTTTTCGCAAAGTCGTAGCTCTTAGCTCCGCACACTGACGGTGTGCTCGAGCAGCTGCTGCCGCAGAGGTGCGCCGTCTGTGCGCGCCCGGGCGGGGCGCTGTGCGAGCCGTGCCGTTGCCGGCTCGTGCGGCTCCGCGAGCCTCTCTGCGATCGGTGCGGCTCGCCAGGGCCGTGGCCCGTCCGCCGGTGCGCCGAATGCGCCGGGCGGAGGCTGGCGTTCGGACGCGCACGCTCCGCGCTCGTGTACGACGAATGCGCTCGGGCGTTCGTCAGGGCATGGAAGGAGCAGGGGCGGCGGCGACTCGCGGAGGAGGCGGCAGCGCTCGTCGTCGACGTGATCCCTCGACCCGCCGTCGACGCCCTCGCGTTCGTCCCAGGCGATCCAGAGCGAGCGTGGAAGCGCGGCGATGTCGCTCCTCGTGCGCTCGCACAGATGCTCGGGAGGCAATGGCGCGTCCCGCTCGAGGATGTCCTGCGTCGCCGGCGATCGCAGCCGCGCCAGCGCGGGCTCTCGCTCCGTGAACGTCGGCGAAACGTGCGCGGCACAGTCGCGGCAACCGGCAGGCCGTCGGCAGCCGTCTGCCTCGTCGACGACGTGTACACGTCCGGTGCGACCGCGGACGCCTGCGCTGCGGCGCTCCGGTCGGCGGGCGCATCGAGAGTCGAGGTCGTGACCTTCGCGCGGGCGGTTCGTTAGATTGGAGTCGAGGTCGTCGACACGATCCGGAAGGAGAGGCATGCGCCTTCAGGTCAAGGCCCACCACGGTCAGCTCACCGATTCGATCCGGACGTACGCGGAGAAACGCATGGCGAAGCTCGACAGGCGGTTGCACGACCTCACGCTCGTCGAGTTGACGCTCTCCCAAGAGCACAATCCGTCGATCTCCCAGGACCACACGGCCGAGGCCGTCGTCTACACGAAGGGACCGACGATCGTCGCTCGTGAGGCCGCGGAGACGTACGAGGCCGCGATCGACACGCTCGTGGACAAGCTGGAACGGCAGATCGAGCGCTACCGCGACAAGCGCACGCACGAGCCTCGCCGGGCGGCATCGCGAAGCAAGCACGACGAGGCGGCCTGAATGGTGCGGCCCTCGTGAGCCTGGGTCCGCTCGACCCCGGCCAGCACTGGCTGGCATCCGGGATCACCGGGCTCTCGCGTCAGCGGGAGTGGGACGCCGTGGTCACCGTCAACGCGACGGGAGACACCGGAGACGAGTTCGGCTTCGTCGTCCTTCCCGACGGACAGCTGCTTCCTGACGACGAGACGAGCCCGCGGCCAGACCTTGCGATCTTCGCCGAGTCGCTCGAGGACGCTCTCGAGCCGCCGTACCGCGCTCTTGCCGTTCGCCGTCCGGAGCTCTGGGTCGTCGGAGCCAGCTCGATCGAGGTCGTTCGTCTCGACCCGAACCCCGAGGGCGTCGACCTCGAGCTGACCTGGGACGGCACAACGCTCGCGTTGACGACCGACGGCGTCCCGACTGACCCGTCCCGGGCGTCGGCACTCGAACGGATCGCGTCGGAGCGTGAGTCCGGCGCCTACTCCGCCGCGGCGCACCGCCTCACGGAGGATCTCTGGGAGATCCTCATCCTTGCGCTCTAGGCTCGGGTTCTAAGCGGAAGGGCTAGTCGACTCGAGCCGGTCCGCGACCGACAGTCGAAGAATGTCCGCGACTTCGGGCACCTCCCGGTCCAATCGCCAGAGCTCGCGGTTGAAGAGCATGACGAGGCTGCATCGGGCTCGTAGCGACGACCGTGGCAGTGCGACGGCCGCCGAAGAACACCGCGATCTCGCCGAAGACGTCACCCGGGCCGAGGGTTCGGATGAGCGACCCGTCCTTGTAGACGTCCGCGGTCCCGCTGGTCACGGCGAACATCGCGTACCCGAAGTCGCCTTCCTCCGTCAGCGTCGTGCCGGCCTCGACCTCGAGGTCCGCACACGCACCAGCGACGCACTCGCACTGAGACTCGTCGAGGTCGGAGAACACCGTGATCTGGCGGATCTGGGCGCCATCCACGACGACGACCGTAACACCGAAATCGTCGTCAGAGGGTGTCGCTCCGGTACAGATCCGGTGAACGCCGGGCGTGGCCCGACGACCCGGATTCCTGGAACCCGAGCCGGTACCCTAGGCCTGTGTCGACGCAGAACATCGGCGGTCGCTTCGAGCGCGTGCTCCGCGTGGGAGAAGGGCGTCGCCTCAAGCGCCTGAAGGAACAGGCGTCCTACATCGGGACGCTCGAGCCTGAGTTCGAAGCGCTCTCGGACGCGGAGCTCGCCGCCAAGACCGTCGAGTTCAAGCAGCGCGTCGAGAACGGCGAGCCATTGGAGGAGGTCATCTTCGAGGCGTACGCGGCCGTCCGCGAGGCGTTCAAGCGCACGATCGGCGTCCGACTGTTCGACGTCCAGCTGATGGGCGGGATCGTCCTCCACGAGGGCGACATCGCCGAGATGAAGACCGGCGAGGGAAAGACCTTCGTCGCCGTCCAGCCGCTCTACCTCAACAGCCTTACGGACCGCGGCGTCCACCTGGTGACGACCAACGACTACCTCGCGAAGCGCGACGCGGAGTGGACACGCCCCGTGTACGAGCTTCTCGGTACCTCGGTCGGCTCGATCCAGGCGATGATGGCCTTCGCCGAGCGGCGGGAGGCTTACGAACTGGACGTCACGTACGGGACGAACTCCGAGTTCGGCTTCGACTACCTGCGCGACAACATGGCCGTGGCACTCGCCGGCACGGTGCAGCGGAGCCATTCGTACGCGATCGTGGACGAGGTCGACTCGATCCTGATCGACGAGGCGAGGACGCCACTCATCATCTCGGGGGAGCCGGAGACGGCCGCGTCGACGTACTACGAGTTCGCGAAGGTGGTCAAGACTCTCGAGGGCCAGCCGGCGACGCGGAAGTCGGCCAAGGGCGAGGACGAGACCGAGCTGTCGGGCGCCGACTATCTATACGACGAGAAGTTCAAGACGGTCTCGCCCGCTCAGACGACGATCACGGCCGTCGAGCGTGCGCTGGGGATCGACAACCTCTACGACCCGCGGCACGTCAGCCTCGTGAACCACCTCATCCAGTCGCTCAAGGCGCAGTCGCTGTACAAGCGCGACGTCGACTACGTCATCCAGGAAGGCGAGGTGAAGATCGTCGACGAGTTCACCGGCCGCATCATGGAAGGGCGCCGCTGGAGCGAGGGCCTCCACCAGGCAGTCGAGGCGAAGGAGGGCGTACGGATCCGCGAGGAGAACGTGACCCTCGCGACGATCACGCTCCAGAACTACTTCCGCCTCTACGAGAAGCTCGCGGGCATGACTGGTACCGCCAAGACCGAGGAGAAGGAGTTCGTCGAGATCTATGACCTGAACGTCGTCGAGATCCCGACCAACGAGCCCGTCGCACGGCTCGACGAGAACGACTACATCTTCAAGTCGGTCGACGCGAAGTTCGCAGCCGTGCTCGAGGACATCGTCGAGCGCCACGAGGTCGGGCAGCCGGTGCTCGTCGGCACGATCGCGGTGGAGACCTCCGAGTACATCTCGCAGTTCCTTACGCGTAAGGGCATCCCGCACAACGTCCTGAATGCGAAGGAGCACGAGCGCGAGGGCGAGATCATCAAGGACGCGGGCCAGCCCGGTGCCGTCACGATCGCGACGAACATGGCCGGCCGCGGCGTCGACATCAAGCTGGGCGAGGGCGTCGTCGAGCTCGGCGGTCTCTACGTGCTAGGCACCGAGCGACACGAGGCCAGACGCATCGACAACCAGCTCCGCGGCCGCTCAGGGCGTCAGGGCGATCCCGGCGAGTCGCGTTTCTATCTGTCCGGGCAGGACGACCTCGTGCGCCTCTTCGCGGGCGACCGCATTCAGAACATCATGAACCGCTTCAAGATCCCGGACGACCAGCCGATGGAGGCCGGGATCCTCTCGAAGCAGATCGAGGGCGCGCAGAAGAAGGTCGAGGAGCAGAACTTCGTCGCGCGGAAGAACGTCCTCAAGTACGACGACGTGATGAACACGCAGCGCATGGTCATCTACGAACAGCGCCGGCGCGTGCTCGAGGGCGATGACCTCTCCGACGAGGTGCGCGAGTGGATCACGGAGACCGTCGAGAACGGCGTGCGGCAGTTCACCGACTCCGAGTACCACGAGGAGTGGGACGTCCCGGGGCTGATCGCGCACATGCAGTCGCTGTACGGGACGGACATCACCGTCGAGGAGCTCGACGAGGAAGGCGTGAACGTCGAGGACCGGGAGGCTCTCGTCGAGGAGTTCGTCGGGGACGCGCTCGACACGTACGAGCAGCGCGGGCAGGAGCTCGGCGCCGAGCTCGCACGTGAGATCGAGCGCTACGTGATCCTCCAGATCGTCGACCAGCGCTGGCGCGACCATCTCGACGCGATGGACTACCTGCGCGAGGGAGTTCATCTGCGCGCGTTCGCGCAGAAGGACCCGCTCGTCGAGTACCGGGGCGAGGGACACACCCTCTTCGAGGAGCTCGGCCAGACGATTCGCGAAGAGTCGGTCTTCACGCTCTTCCACGTCGCCGTCGAGGTCGAGCAGCCGGCGCTCCAGCCGATGGAAGCTCCCGGGGGCGAGCTCCACTACGAGCACGAGACGAGCGCGGGCGCGGACGTCATCGCAGCTGCGGGGACGAGCGCCGCGACCGCAGTTGCCCCGCCGCCGACGTCACCGCTCGGGGTCCAGCCGCAAGCGGTCAACGAGCACAAGGACATCGGCCGCAACGATCCCTGCTGGTGCGGTTCGGGCAAGAAGTACAAGCGCTGCCACGGCGCCTGACGCGTCTCCTCTATCTCCTCTTTGCCGCTCTTGGGGCGTTTGTCGTGCTTGCCGCGGGCTACGAACACGATCCGCTCGCGACGGTCGACCGGGAGGTAGCCGAGTGGATCGGGGCCAGCCTGCCGGAGGTGTTCGAGTGGGCGGCACGGCCGTTCTCCTGGCTCGGCGGCTGGGTCGGGCTGACCGTGCTCGGCATCGTCGCCGGCTTGCTCCTCATACGTGAGCGGGCGTGGCTCGACCTCGCGTTCTTCCTGACCGCGTTCGTGGGGTCGCAGCTGATCGTCCTCGTGCTCAAGGAGTGGTTCGACCGAGCGCGACCCGATGTTGGCTCGGCGGTGCCGCTCCCCGAATCTGCGTCCTTCCCGAGCGGCCACGCCACAGCGGGCGCGGCGAGCCTGGGTGCTCTCGCGGTGCTCGTTGCCGAGCGCCTGCCGAACGCGCGTGCCCGCGCCTGGCTCTGGTCGGTCGTCGTCGTTCTCGGTGTCGCCGTGGGCCTGAGCCGCATCGCGCTCAACGTCCACTACGTGACTGACGTGCTCGCGGGCTGGTGCCTCGGCCTGGCCTGGCTCGCGGCGTGCCTGCTCGCTCGCGATGCCATACGCGCTCGCCGAGCGACCGTCTGACCTCGGCCGTCGATACGATCGGGCCCGTGGCCGAGGTAGACGGCAAGCCGCTCGACCAGCGGTTGGAGGAGATCGGGGCCCAGCTCGCCTGGGTCCGTGATTACCTTTGACCCCGACGCGCTAGCTCGCCGGCGCGGAGAGCTCGAGGAGGCCATGGGCGCCCCGGGCTTCTGGGACGACCAGGTCGCGGCGGCCCGCATCTCGACCGAGCACGCGCGCGCCACGCGCAAGCTCGAACGCTACGAACGCCTCGCACGCGAGTACGAGGACTCGAAGGAGCTCCTCGAGCTCGGCGAGGACGAGGTCGAGATCGCGCAGCTCGTCTCCCAGCTCGAGAGCGAGCTCGGGCGGCTTCAGGAGGACGCGCTCTTCACCGGGCAGTACGACTCCGGCGACGCGCTCCTGGAGATCCACGCTGGGACGGGCGGCACGGACGCGCAGGACTGGGCCGAGATGCTTCTGCGCATGTATCAGCGCTGGGCGACCGATCGGAGCTTCGAGTTGGAGATGATCGAGGCGAGCCCGGGGGAAGAAGCTGGTCTCAAGTCGACCTCGATGGCCGTTCGGGGCGAGAACGCGTATGGCACGCTCAAGGCCGAGCGCGGTGTCCACCGGCTGGTTCGCCTCTCGCCGTTCGACGCGGCTCACCGCCGGCATACGGCTTTCGCCCAGGTGGTCGTCGCGCCGCTTCTCCCCGACGACGCTCCGATCGAGGTGGACGACGCCGACCTCCGTGTGGACACGTACCGCTCGAGCGGCGCGGGCGGACAGCACGTGAACAAGACGGACTCTGCCGTCCGGATCACGCATATCCCGACCGGAATCGTCGTCCAGTGCCAGAACGAGCGCTCGCAGACCTCGAACAAGCAGACGGCCCTCCGGATGCTCAAGTCGCGCCTGGCCGAGCTCGAGGAGGAGAAGCGCGAGGCCGAGCTCGCGCGTGAGCGCGGCGCCGCGCAGGACATCGGCTTCGGCAGTCAAATTCGCTCGTACGTGCTCCACCCGTACCAGCTCGTGAAGGACCACCGGACCGACTTCGAGGTCGGGAACACGCAGTCGGTGCTCGACGGCGGTCTCGACGGCTTCGTTCACTCATACCTGCTCGCGAAGGCCGCGGGCAAGGTGCTCTAGGAGCCTTTCCTGGGTGTCAGCTAGAATCTCCGACCTCCCCGAACCGGAGCAGCCGCCAGGCTGCCTAGCCTTGTAGCCCGGTACTGGATGCCACGCCACCCATACAGATGACGACGCTCAGATGACCACGCTCAGATGACCACGCTGGCCGAGCCAGAACCCCGAGAGATCGCGGCGGAGCCGCAGGAGTCCGCATCGGTCGAGAGCGGCTCGACGATGATCGTGTTCGAGGACGTGCGGAAGGTGTACGAGCCGGGGGTCGTGGCGGTCGATGGCGTTTCGTTCACCATCGAGAAGGGCGAGTTCGTATTCGTCGTCGGCGCGTCCGGATCCGGGAAGTCGACGGTCATCCGGCTGATCCTCAAGGAGCTCGAGCCGACCGAGGGCAGGATCGTGGTCGGCGGCCGCGATCTCGTGCGACTCAAGCGCTCGAAGGTGCCGCTTCTCCGCCGGAACGTCGGGTGCGTCTTCCAGGACTTCAAGCTCCTCCCGAACCGCACCGCGTCAGAGAACATCGCCTATGCGCTGCGGGTGCAGGGGGAATCCAGCGCGCAGATCCGCAAGAAGGTGCCCGAGGTGCTCAACATGGTCGGGCTGGCCCACAAGATGAGCTCTCGACCCGAGGAGCTCTCCGGCGGCGAGCAGCAGCGCGTCTCTATCGCGCGCGCGTTCGTCAACCATCCGCCGCTCCTCGTCTGCGACGAGCCGACCGGCAATCTCGACCCCGACACGTCGGTCGGGATCATGCAGCTCCTCTACCAGATCAACCGCACGGGGACGACGATCCTCATGGTCACGCACGACCGGGAGATGGTGGACAAGATGCGGAAGCGCGTCATCGCGCTCGAGGACGGGAAGCTCGTCCGCGACGAGCGCCGCGGAGGGTACGGCTCCGAATGAGTGGCTGGGAATGACGCGCTTCAAGCTGCTCATGTCCGAGGCGCTGCGCTCGATCGGCGCGAACAAGTCCACGACGCTCGCGGCCGCGGTCACGGTGCTCGTCGGGATGTTCCTTCTCGGCGTCTTCATCGGCCTCGGCACCTGGCTCGTCTCCTGGTCGGAGGCGAAGAAGGACGAGCTCGCCGTCCACGTGTTCATCAAGGACGAGGCCACTGACAAGGATCAGAATCAGGTCCGCATCCTGCTCGAGTCGCACCCGCGCGTGAAGCCGGGTGGCGTGACGTTCATCACGAAGGAAGAGGCGCTCGCGAAGATGAGGAAGCGTGCGCCCGAGCTGACCGCGAATCTCTCCTCCAACCCGCTGCCGGCCTCGTTCGACGTCGTGCCGAAGACCGGCGAGGACACCGAGGGGATCGCGCTCGACGTGCAGTCGGCGAAGCTCGCCGCGGTCGAGGAGGTCACCTGGGGCAAGGAGGTCTCGAAACGGATCCTCCAGCTGGCGCGAGGGATCCAGATCGTCTTCCTGATCGCGATCATCATCCTCCTCGTGGCTTCGACCATCGACATCGCGAACACGATCCGCCTCTCGATCTTCGCGAGGCGCCGCGAGGTCGAGGTGATGAAGCTCGTGGGCGCGACGAACTGGTTCGTGCGGGGCCCGTTCATGCTCGAGGGCCTCCTGACCGGGCTCGTCGGCTCGCTCGCGGCAATCCTCCTCCTCTTCGTCGGACGCGAGATGGCCGTGCCGTCGATCCTTCCGAACGACCGCACGAGCGCCGAGGTCCAGGCCTTGCCGTTCATGTGGACGTCGCTGATCCTGCTCGCCGTGGGGCTCGGGATCGGCGCGGTCGGCTCCGGGCTCACGCTGCGCCGCTTCCTACGCGTGTAGCAGTGAATTCGCTCGTGTTCCGCGATCGAACGGCGGTAGCGAGCTGATCCGGATCGAGCGTGAACACGTCTTCGGGGTTCCGGTCGAGCGCGGATTCTCGGTCATCACCGACCTGGCCAACTGGCCGTCGTACTGGCCGGGGCTCGTGCGGGTGGAACCGGAGTCGCGCTGGAGCGCACCGGGCGACGAGACGCGTATCGTCCTTCGGCTCCTCGGTCGCGATGTCGAGCTCAGGATGACTCTCGACGAGCTCGTCCCGAATCGCCTCGTCAGATACAGCAGCGTTCAAGCCGGCCTGCCGGACGCCCGCCACGAGCGTCATTTCCAGGAGGCGGAAGGCGGCTTCGCGTACAGAATCGTGGTCGCGTACGAGGCCCGGAGCGGGCTACGCGGTCTACTGGATCGAACGGTAGTCCGCCGAGCTGTCGACCGTGCCGCGCGGCGAACGCTGGAGAATCTGGAGCAACTGCTCGCAGCGTGACGCGGGCCGGTCATGCCCGGCCTCGAACGAGCGCTACGGTGCGCCGATGCGCGCACGGCGCCCACCCAGAGGACGGCAGAAGCGGCCCAGCCGCTCTCACCGCGCGCGCCGGCCGGCACAGGCGGTGAAGCAGGCCGAGCGCTCGATCGAGATCACGCTGCCGTCACGCGCTGTGCCGCCGGAGCGCGTGGTCGCTCACCTCGGACCGACGAACTCCGGGAAGACCTACGCTGCGCTCGAGGAGCTCGTCGCAGCCGGCGAAGGCGTGTACGCCGGCCCGTTGCGGATGCTCGCGCAGGAGGCGCATCGCCGGCTCGGCGAGCGGCTCGGCGCAGACAACGTCGGGCTGATCACGGGCGAGGAGCGCATCAACGAGCGCGCTCCCGTGCTCGCGACCACCGTCGAGATGGCGCCTCAGTCGGGCGAGCTGCTCGTGCTCGACGAGGTGCAGTGGGCGGACGACGAGGAGCGAGGCTCGGCGTGGACGCGGCTCCTGCTGGCGGGCGAGTACCGTCAGATCCTGCTCCTCGGCGCGCTCGACGCGCTTCCCCTCGTCGAGCATGCCTTCCCGCAGGCGGAGCTCAAGGTCTTCGAACGGAAGCTGCCGCTCGACTTCGTCGGCGAGCGCACGCTGACCGGGCTCACGACCGGCACGGTGCTGGTCGCCTTCAGCCGTCGTGCGGTGCTCGCGCTCGCGGGGGACGTAAACCGGCGGCATCCCGGCCGAGTTGCCGTCCTCTACGGGGCCATGCCTCTTTCGTCTCGCCGGGAGGAGATCGACCGCTTTCTCTCCGGCCAGGCGGACGTCTGTGTCGCGACGGATGTCCTCGGGCACGGCGTCAACCTCCCCTGCGAGACGCTCCTCTTCGCGGAGACGACGAAGTTCGACGGCCAGGCACGGCGTCCGCTGCTCCCCTGGGAGCTTGCGCAGATCGCGGGCCGAGCGGGCCGATTCGGCCTCGTCGAGCGCGGCCACGTCGGCGTGCTCGCCGGGCTCGTCTGGGGAGAGGCCGACGCCAAGCTCGTGCAATCGGCGCTCGAGCCGCACGTCTCCTTGCCCGGCGGGCATCGCGGCTACCGGATCGTCGACGAAGCGAGGATCCGGCCACGGCTTTCGGACCTCGGCGTCGACGACCCGTCGGACCTGGACGCCGCGCTCGCCGCCTGGCATCGCGTGGCCACTCGGGAGTGGGCCCACGAGAGCTGGCTGGCCGTCGAGTCGCTGCAGCCACTACGGCTTCGACTCGGCGCCGTGGAGCGCCGGCTCGCGGAGCGGCGCCGGCGGATCTCGCTCGTTGACACCTGGACGCTCGTGAACGCCCCCGTCGACGAGGACGGCCTCGAGCTCCTGTCGACGCTCGCGCTCGCGCTGGCAGGCGATCGGGTCGCTCGCCCGCAGCTGTCGTTCCTGCTCGACGCGACGCGCCTGCGCACCGCGACGCTCGAGGACTCCGAGCAGGCGGGCCGCCAGGCGAGCATCCTGCGCTGGTTCGCGCTCCAGTTCCCAGGCGTCGGCGGCGTCACCATCGAGCGCGCGGCCGCGCTGGAGGAGGCGGCTGCCGCGCGTGTCGTGGCGCGCCTGCGACTCGAGATCGAGTCACCGACCATCGGTCGCTGCCGGTCGTGCGGTCGTTCCTGCCCACCCTGGTTCCCGCTCTGCGACAGGTGCGTCGGGCGTGACTCCGCCTCGAGGCGATCGTGATATGAACTCGCCATGACGCCGGACGAGCTGCGCGCGGTCCCGCTCTTCGCCGAGGCCAGCGACGCTGCGGTGGAGCGGGTCCTGTCACGGGCCGGAGAGATGACGTGCGAGCCGGGCCAGATCCTCGCCCTGCGCGGCGACCCGGGCTCGGGGATGTTCGTGATCATCGACGGGACGGTCTCCGTGGAGTGGCGCGGAGGAATGGTCGAGCTTGGGCCCGGCGACTTCTTCGGAGAGCTCACGGTTCTGTCGCCGGGGGGAACGAGGGTCGCTCGCGTCCGCGCCAAGACGGAGACGCAGTGCCTCGCCATCGCGCGGGACGACGCCATCGCGGTCATCGAGTCCGAGCCGTCGGTCGCGCTGACGATGCTGAAGGAGATCGCTCGCCGCTTCGCGTCGGCGCTTCCGGACTCGTAGGACGAGCTACATCCCGCCCTACACTCCGGACGTGGCCAAGGCGGCATCGAACTCTGGCGGAACCAAGCTGATCGCGGACAACCGCCGTGCGCGGTTCGACTACGAGCTGCTCGAGCGTGTCGAGGCCGGCGTCGCGCTGACGGGCGCCGAGGTGAAGTCGGCGCGCGCTGGGCACGTCTTGCTCGGACAGGCCTACGCGGACATCCGCGACGGCGAGGCATGGCTCATCGGCGCGTCCATCTCGGAGTACGCGCAGGGCGGCGCCGGGCAGCAGCCGGATCGCGACCGCAAGCTCCTCCTGCATCGGAACGAGATCGACTCGCTGCTCGGGAAGGTGCGCGAGAAGGGGCTCACGCTCGTCCCGACGCGCATGTACCTGAAGGACGGCAAGGTCAAGGTCGAGATCGCCGTCGCCCGCGGTCGCGAGCGAGTCGACAAGCGGCGCGTGATCGCCGAGCGCGACGCGAAGCGGCAGATGGAGCGCGCGCTTAGGCGCCGCCGCTAGCCCGGCGGATCAGCGTTGGACTCTACGCTCGTCGCGTCGCTGCGAGGTCCTCCAGCTCCTGCCGGTCGACCAGCTCTCCCGGGATCACTGCGACGCGGCAGCGTGTTCGGGCGCTGAGGGTCGCCGTCCGCGTGCCGCCCTCGAGCAACGCCTTCTCGCCGACGATCGCGCCGGGCCCGATCTCGGCCACCTCCTCGCCGTCGATCTCCACGCCAAGCACGCCGTCGAGGACGAGGTAGAGCTCGTCGCCGGGCGCGCCCTGCTCCACCAGCGTCTCGTCGGGAGCGAGCGTCCGCCGCTCGGGGATCATCTTCCCTGCAAGCAGTTCGC
Source organism: uncultured Actinomycetes bacterium (assembly GCA_963736295.1). GTDB lineage: Bacteria > Actinomycetota > Thermoleophilia > Gaiellales > Gaiellaceae > GMQP-bins7. Next base: position 422,957 of record CAVTOH010000004.1, on the reverse strand, counting down.
GCGAGATCTCTCGCTCGAGCGCGCTCTCCGCAGCCGTCACGAACGCTTCGGAATCCTCGTCGCCCCACGGCGTCGGCTCAGCCTGCGCCTCTCGGTACCAGGCCCTGAAGTCGATCGTGCCCGACTTCGCGTCGAGGCTTCCGTCCCGGTCATAGACCCAGTGCCTGGGGAAGGTGCTCGCTCCGACGAGCTCGTGCTCGGAGGAGCCGTCCGTTCGGATCGTGAGCGCGAGCGTCGTCCAGGCTGTGGCCGAGTGGATCCGGACGAAAGGCCTCCCGATCACTCTGCGCGGCGCCGGGAACCCGGCGCGGCCGCCCACCGTCTGTACGAAGCGGGCGGCATCTCCCTGGACCTCCGGATCCTGCCGCAGGACCTCGAAGGCGACGCCGGGGATCGTGACGTCCGTGATGCCGAGGTTGAACGTCGTCGAGCCGACGAGCCCGGCGCCCACGTAGCCGTGGCCGACGATCTTCCCGTCGTCCACCTCGATCCAGGCCGCGAGCTGGTTGGCCTCGCGAAAGCGATCCTCGGCGCGCAGGCGCTCGAGATCGCCTTCTGCGAGTCGGTCAGGCGGCGGCTCGTCGTAGCGAGCGACCCCGAGCTCGAACGGAAGCTTTGGCATGCCCTCGATCGCGTCCGACGGGATCCAGGAAATCGCGGTGACTGATGACTCGATGCGCATCTCCCACCCCTCTCTCGATTCCTCCACGCTAGAGCATCCGGAGGCGCCTTGCCTAGTGGCGCAGCGTCGATAGTCGTACTACGCTCGAGGGACATCGAGGGAAAAGGAGAGCCGATGAGACGAGTGGCGCTCACTGTGAACGGCGTACGCCACGAGCTCGAGGTCGAACCGCGCGAGCTTCTCGTGTACGTCCTGCGAGACCAGCTCGGCCTGACGGGGACGAACGTCGGCTGCGACACCTCGTCCTGCGGGTCCTGCACGGTGCTCGTAAACGGCGAGTCCGTGAAGTCCTGCACGATGCTGGGCGTCCAGGCCGACGGGCTCGAGATCACGACCATCGAAGGGCTCGCGCAGAACGGCGAGCTCCATCCCGTTCAGCAGGCCTTCCACGAGCATCACGCCCTCCAGTGCGGCTACTGCACGCCGGGCATGGTCCTCGCCGCCGTGAGCCTGATCGAGAGCGGTGAGGCGACCGACGAGGAGTCGATCCGCCTCGGGCTCGAGGGGAACCTTTGCCGCTGCACCGGGTACCACAACATCGTCAAGGCCGTGCAGGCGGCCGCCGCAGGGGTGAGCTGACATGGCAGTCGTGGAGCAGACCGGCACCGCCCTCGGCACGTCTGTCAAGCGCAAGGAGGACGCGTCGCTGTTGCGGGGGCTCGGCACGTTCGTCGACAACCTGACCCTTCCCGGCATGGTCGCCATGGTCGTCGTTCGCAGCCCCTACCCGCACGCGCGGATCAGGAGCGTGAACCTCGACGCCGCCTCTGCGGCTGAAGGTGTCGTCGCGGCGTTCTCGGGCGCTGACCTAGCCGACGACTGGGCCGGCGGATTGCCCTGCGCCTGGCCCGTGACCGAGGACATCAAGATGCCTCCGCACTTCCCGCTCGCGTCTGAGATCGCGCGGTATCAGGGTGACCCCGTCGCGGTTGTCGTCGCCGAGACCAGGGCGCTCGCGAAGGACGCCGCGGAGCTCGTCGAGGTCGACTACGAGCCGCTCGACTCCGTCGCGGAAGTCGAGAAGGCGCTCGCCGACGGCGCCCCGCTCGTGCACGCCGACTTCGGGACGAACGAGTGCTACGTCTGGAACCTCGACTCAGGCGACGTCCAAGCGGCGATCGACTCGGCCGACGTCGTCGTCACGCGGCGGTACTTCCAGCCTCGCCTCATCCCGAACGCGATCGAGCCCAGGGGAGTTCTCGCCCAGGTCGGGCCGACGGGCGACGTAACGCTCTGGTCCGCCACCCAGACCCCGCACATCCAGCGGTTCGTCCTCCAGCTCGTGCTCGGCATCCCCGAGTCGAAGATTCGGGTGATCGCACCCGACGTCGGCGGAGGCTTCGGCTCGAAGATCCAGGTCTACGGCGAGGGTCCGCTCGCGATCGCGATCTCGCGTCGACTCGGACGTCCCGTCAAGTGGACGGAGGAGCGCGCCGAGAACTACGTCGGCACGATCCACGGCCGCGACGTCGTCCACGAGCTGACGTTCGCAGCCACGAAGGACGGCGACATCACAGCCGTAAAGTCGGAGGCGGTGTGCGCGATGGGCGCGTACCTCGAACTCGTTGCGCCGGGTATCCCACTCCTCGGAGCTTGGATCTACTCGGGCCCGTACGAGATCCCGAACTACAGCGTCACCTTCACGGGAGTCTTCACGCACACGACGCCGACTGACGCCTACCGCGGTGCCGGACGGCCCGAGGCGACCTACGTCATCGAGCGGACGATGGACGCGCTCGCGGCCGAGCTCGGCATGGATCGGGTGGAGCTTCGGCGTAAGAACTTCGTCAAAGAGTTCCCGCACACCATGGCGTCCGGGCTGACGATCGACTCCGGCGACTACGACGCGACGCTCGACCGCCTGCTCGACCTGCTCGACCTCGATGCGATCCGCGCCGACCAGGAAGCGCGCCGTGCGAGCGGCGACGCGAAGCAGATCGGCGTCGGCTTCTCGACGTACAACGAGATGTGCGGTCTCGCGCCATCACGCATCCTCGGGGCGATCCGCTATGCGGTCGGTGGCTGGGACAGCGCCACGATCCGCTTCCAGCCGCTCGGCTCCGTGCAGGTCGTGACGGGCACGTCGCCGCACGGCCAGGGCCACGAGACGACGTGGGCGCAGATCGTCGCCCACCAGCTCGGCGTCAGCGTCGACGACGTGGAGGTTCTCCACGGCGACACGGCCGTCTCGCAGCGCGGGATGGACACGTACGGGAGTCGCTCGCTGACGGTCGGCGGGATCGCGCTCTGGCACGCGGGCGAGAAGATCATCGCCAAGGCGCGCACGATCGTCGCCCACCAGCTCGAGGTCGCCGAGGACGACCTCGATTTCGAAGGCGGGACGTTCAGCGTCAAGGGCTCGCCCGATCGGAACATGACGATCCAGGCGGCCGCCTTCGCGTCGCACACGGCGCACAACCTCCCCGACGGGATGGAGCCCGGGCTCGCGGAGACGGCGGTCTTCGACCCGCCGAACTTCTCCTGGCCCGCCGGCGCCCATGCCGCGGTCGTCGAGGTCGACACCGAGACCGGCGACACGCGGCTCGTCCGCTACGTCGCGGTCGACGACGTCGGCGTGCCGGTCAACCCGATGATCATCGACGGGCAGGTGCACGGCGGCATCACACAGGGCATCGCGGCCGCGCTGTACGAGGAAGGTGTCTACGACGAGGACGGCAACCTGCAGACGACGACGATGACGCACGTACCTCGTGCCGTCGGCCGCCGAGGTTCCGTCCTACGAGACCGACCGCACCGAGACGCGGGCGGACAACCCGCTCGGCGTCAAGGGGGTGGGGGAGACCGGCACGATCGCGGCCGCCCCTGCCGTCATGAACGCCGTCGTCGACGCGCTGTCGCACCTCGGCGTCACCGACGTCCCGATGCCGGCGACGCCGGAGCGAGTCTGGACGGCGATCGAGGAGGCGAAGCGATGATCCCTGCAGGGTTCGACTACGAGGTCGCGGAGAGCGCCGAGCAAGCCATCGCGCTTCTCGGCGAACGTGAGGACGCGAAGCTCCTCGCGGGCGGGCACTCGTTGATTCCGGCGATGAAGCTGCGGATCGCACGCCCGTCGCTGCCTCATCGACATCGGGCGCCTGGAGGAGCTCAGCTACGTCCGCGACGCAGGCGACCAGATCGCCATTGGCGCCACGACACGGCACAAGGACGTGGCGGAAGCCTCTCTCCTGCAGGAGCACTGTCCGATCGTGTCCTTCACAGCGGGGCAGGTCGGCGACCCGCAGGTTCGGCACCGCGGGACCATCGGAGGCTCAATCTCGCACAGTGATCCGGCTTCCGACCTCCCGTCTGTCCTCTTCGCCCTGGACGCGGAGATGGTCGTCCGCGGCAAGGGCGAGCGGATCATCCCGGCCGTGGACTTCTGCACGGGGGTGTTCCAGACGGCGCTCGGCGAAGGCGAGATGCTCGTCGAGATTCGCGTGCCGAAGCTCTCGGCAGCTCGACCGGCTGGTCGTACGTGAAGATGGCGCGCCGAGCCCAGGACTGGGCGACGGTTGGAGTCGCGGCAGTCGTGGAACGCTCGAACGGGTCGATCTCCAAGGCGGCGATCGCGCTCACCAACATGGGCGCGACACCCGTCCGAGCAAGTGCTGCGGAGGAGGCGATCGCCGGCGGCGCGTCCATCGACGACGCGGCGGCGCTCATCTCTGAAGGACGGAACCCGCCCTCGGATCAGGCAGCGAGCGCCGAGTTCCGGAAGCACCTCGCGAACGTCCTGGGGAAGCGCGCGCTCAACGAGGCGTTCGGGGACTGACAGCCGAATCGAGGGGTCGGGTGGTGGGACCCGACCCCTCGTTCGCAGAGCCGCGGCGTAGGCTCGGAGGTCTCCGATCGTAGGGGCGAGATATATCTCGCCCCTAGACAGTGGCGAGGGCGACTTCTTGCCCGGTGGCGCTCTCGAGCGCCTCGCGCAGGACGGCGTCCGCGTCCACGCCCGGCTCGACGAGCAGGCGGTGGCGCAGGACGTACGGCGCGATCTCCTGGACGTCCTCGACGGCGACCGTGTCGCGGCCCGCGAGACGGGCGATCGCCTTCGCCGCGCTCGCCAGGTGGACGAGTGACCGTGAGCTGGCGCCGAGCTCGACGCCCGGAAGCTCTCGCGTCCTCCGACCGACGGCGACGATGAAGCGGCCGACCTCGACCGGCAGGACTGTTGAGTTGAGCTCGTAGCGCGCTTTCTCGAGCCCGATCACGCCGAGGAGCGGCCGGATCTCGCCGAGCATGTCCGGCCTGAGACCGTCGTGGGGGAGCCCGAGCATGTCGAACTCCGCCGGCTCGTCCGGGTGCTCGAGAGCGATCTTGAAGAGGAAACGGTCGAGCTGGGACTCGGGGAGGGGGAAGACGCCGACGCGCTCGTACGAGTTCTGCGTCGCGATCACGAGGAACGGGTCCTTGAGCTTTCGGCTCTGCCCGTCGACCGTCACCTGCCGCTCCTGCATGGCCTCGAGCAGCGCGGCCTGCGTCCTCGGCGGCGTGCGGTTGATCTCGTCGGCAAGCAGGACGTTCGTGAAGAGAACGCCCGGGACGAAGACCTGCTCGCCGAAGCTCACCACGGTCTTGCCGACCATCTCGGTCGGAGTCGTGTCGGCGGTGAACTGGATCCGCTTGAAGGAGGCGCCGAGCACGTAGGCGATGGCCCGCCCGAGCAGCGTCTTCGCGCTTCCGGGTGGCCCTTCGAGGAGCACGTGGCCGCGAGTGAGCGCGGCGACGATCATCAGCTCCACAGCGCGATCCTGGCCGAGCACGACCTTGCCGACCTCGGACTTGGCCTTGTCCCGGAGGTCGATCAGCTGGTTGCGATGCTTCCCCTCGTACATCGAGGCATTCATCGGCTCGGGGGCACTGGAGCGTGAGCGAGCTCGGGCGCGCAAGGGTGGCGGCCCGAGGCCGCCCTCTGCGGCGAGCAGCCCCGGGTCTTGGTTAGGCAGCTGTGTCGACCGGAGCCGGCACCGAGTCGAGCGCGAGACGCAGACCCTCTTCCTGGGTCATGCCCTCGTCTCGCATCATCAGGCGGTGACGAAGGACGAACGGCGCCATCTCGCGAACGTCGCCGATCGTGACGTGCGTGCGGCCCTTGAGCCGTGCGCAGGCCTTCGATGCGCCCGCCAGATGGATCAGCGAGCGGGAGCTCGCGCCGAGCTCGATCTCCGGGAGCTCACGGGTGCGCCGGCCGACGGCGACGATGTAGCGGCCGACCGCGTCGGACATCGTGGTCGCGTCGAGCTCCTGCCGTGCCCTGTCGAGGCCGACCACGCCGAGCAGCGGGCGTACCTCGCCCAGCATGTCCGGGGCGATCCCGTTGTGCGGCAGCGTCAGCATCGAGAGCTCCGCGTCGGCATCGCAGTAGTCGAGGTGGAGCTTGAACAGGAATCGGTCGAGCTGGGACTCGGGGAGCGGGAAGACGCCTTCGTGCTCGTACGGGTTCTGCGTCGCGATGACGAGGAACGGGTCGGGGAGCTTGTGGAACTTCCCGTCGACCGTGACCTGCCGCTCCTGCATCGGCTCGAAGAGAGCCGCCTGCGTCCGCGGCGGGGTTCGGTTGATCTCGTCCGCGAGCATCACGTTCGTGAACACGACGCCCTGCACGAACGTCGCCTCGCCGCCTCTCATGATCGTTTGCCCGACGAGCTCCGCAGGAGTCGTGTCGGGCGTGAACTGCATGCGCTTGAACGACGCGCCCAGCATGTGCGCGACCGCGCGGCTGAGGAGCGTCTTCGCGCTGCCCGGAGGGCCTTCGAGGAGGACGTGCCCGTGCGACAGCGCGGCCACGAGCATCAGCTCGACCGTGCGATCCTGACCGACAACGACCTTCGAGACCTCCGCCTGAGCGCGTTCTCGCAAGTCTGCAAGCCCCTCGAAACGCTCTTCCATGAGCAGTGCCACAGGTATGTCCTTTCGTCGATTGCCCGGGCACGGCGCTAGGAATGCGTCCGCAGACAGGGCAAGCCGCTTATCGGCAGCTATCCTGCGGCCTTGAATCACACATACGGGGGCGACCAGGTTTCGACGTGGTCGGTTCTCCGGCAGAGCTGCGAGCCGAGGTCGCCGGTTGGCCTCGTAAATCAACCGGCACCCAAAGCAAGTGCGAACAAAGAACAACTCGCACTCGCCGCCTAGTTTCGACTAGGTAAGGCGACGTCGACCCGGATTCGGCCCGAGATCCGGGACCCGGCGCCAACGATCGGGCTCGGCGCGAAGGGAGAGCCAATCGCCTGACGCGCGACACCAAAGGATGGCTGGCCCGTCGGTGGGTCGTCCGTGAACCGGCCGGCGGGTGAGACGAAGCGCGGACTACGCTCGTAGATGTTCTGTCGGTGCGACTGCGGACGGGGGTTCGATTCCCCCCGCCTCCATGCCCGCTCAGTTAGCGAAACGAGAAACGACTGGGCGGCCAGTACGTGACCATCGCGGGGCCGATCAGACTGCCGCGAGGCACGGTTCCCCACATGCGGGAGTCGCAGGAATGAATGCGGCTGTCGCCGAGGAGGAAGTAGTGGTCGCGCGGGACGCGCGGCCATCTGCCGTTCTCGTCTCCGCGCAGACTGGGGTCGACGTAGGGCTCGGACAGACGTTCGCCGTTGATGAAGATGACGCCGTTGCGCTCCGAGACCACTTCGCCTGGAAGTCCGATCAGGCGCTTGACGAACGTCGAGCCTCCATCACCCGCTTCGCATCGGTCGGCTGTGGGAGGAGCACGGAAGACCACGATCTGTCCGCGTTTGGGATCGCCAAACCTGTACGCAAGGCGGTTGGCGATCACTCGGTCGCTGAATCGGCCTTGACAGAAGGCGGTGGGTTTGGCGCAGTGGAGCGTCGGCTCCATCGACGGCGTTGGGACAACGTAGGGCCTGGCCACTTGCGCCTGGAACGCGAGGATGAAGGCAACCGCGACCGAGATGGTGATGAACCAGTCGACGATCGTCCGCCACGGCTGCGGTATCCGGCTTTGTGCTCGATCGAAAACCTTCATGGCTACAGATGCATTGTGCGCGCCTCAGCCGCTGTGTGCGCCACGGCGCATAGCGCCGCAGTCGATTGGGATGCAGGCGGGTCGCAAGGCGAACTGACGATGGCTCTGTTGCGTGGATCTTCGCTGCTTTGAACCCATCGCCGCCACTCAAGCGCTAGGCGTCGTCAGACAGGAAGCGTGAGACTCTCGATGTCGCTCGGGTAGTCGGTGAGGAAGTCCATCCCGTCCTCGGTGACGACGACGGTGTCCGAGTGGCGGAAGCCGCCGATCGTCGGGTCATAGAGCCCGGGCTCGATGGTGAAGACCATGCCCGGCTCGAGCGTCGTGTGGTCGCCCACGTCGAGGAAGGGTGCTTCGTGGTTGCGCAGCCCGATCGCGTGGCCGGTGTGCTGGCGCCAGTACGGGAGCAGGTCGTTGTTCTCGAAGTAGCGCATGACCGCACGGTCCACCTCGGCGCAGGTGACACCCGGACGGATCACGTCGAAAGCGACCTCTTGCGCGGCGACGGTGTGGTCGAAGAGACGCCGCATCTCGTCGGTCGGCGGGCCGATGATCATCGCCCGCTCGAGCTCCGCGTTGTAGCCCCAGATCGGCGCGCTCGTCTCGGTCACGAGCACGTCGCCTGCCCTGAACTCGATGTTGTGTGCGATCGCGTGCGCCCACGAGCTACGCAACCCGATCTGTCCCCGGTAGCCGGCCGATGCGCCGTCCGAAGACGACAGCCCGCCGCCGTACGTGTCACCCAGCGCCGCCAGCATTGCGAGCGTCGTTTCCTTACTGGCTCGGAGACTGGCCTCGGCCTCGGTCGCGCCAGGCACGGAGTACTCCTGTAACAGCCGGTGGGCGTGTGCGCACCAGCGTCCGCTCTCACGGATGAGCCCGATCTCGCTGTCGCTCTTGCGCGCGAGCATGCGCTCGATGACGTCGCCAAGCGCAGAAACCGAGGCGCCAGCCACATCGCTGAGCGCGGGGCCCTTGTACCCGAGGATGCCGGGGTAGCCGTCCTGGTCGGCGCCGATCGCATCCCTGATCCCGAGGTCGGCCAGGACGCGCGCGAAGATCAGCATGGGGTGCTCGACCCCTGGGTACTCCGGATAGGACTCGATCCGCGCGAAGGCGGTCTCGGCTCGCGTGCGCTCCACCTCGAACTCCGGCACGAACACTGCAGACTCGCCGCCGACGCTCTCGGCGTAGATGACCGGTCGCTCGTTCGAGAGGAACCAGAAGCCCGTGAAGTACTGGATGTAGTCCGCACCAAAGAGGACGTAGCCAGACAGGCCATCGCGCCGGAGGTGCTCGAGCAGCCGTTCGCGCCGCTCCTGCAGTTCGGAGGCGGGGATACCGGTGCGGGGCTCGGTGCGCTGTTCCGTCACGGGTCTACTCGACGCAGACCACGATCACTGCACCTTGCCGACCAGGTGGTGCAACGGGCGCCACCAAGCGGTGAGGCTCGCGTGGTCGCTCCCGCTCTCGTGCGCAATCACGAGGATGTCTCGGTGGGTCGGCTGTCCGAGCTGCAGGTGCGACCAGATGGCCACCGCGTCGTTGCCGTCGAAGTAGCAGAACACCCTCCCGCCCGGCTTCCCCGGGCCGTGGAGCCACTGTCGCTCGCCACCCCAGGAGAACGCGTTGCATTTCCCGGAGTTCCTCGTCAACTCCGGGTGGCCCCGTAGCGCTCCTTCATAGGCTGCCGTGACCGCGGCACCGTCGGGATAAGACGAGATCTCCCACCGGTCCGGTTGCCCGCCGGCGGGAAGGCACACGGCCGTCTGGATCGCCGTCGCCTCCGCCACCGTCTGCAGCCTGCAGTCCTTCCAGTCGGAAGCCGGGACGATGGCGTCCAGCCCGGCGTCAGCGGCCAGCACTTCAGGCGTCGTCGTTGTCGGGAGAGTGCCCGCGTCCGGCGGCGGCGACGCATTGCCCTGGTCGCCACGCTCGCCCGAAGTGAGATAGACGACACCTGCTGCGGTGAGGGCTGCAAGCCCGACGACCGCAAGGGCGAGCTTCCACCCGCCGGCCCGCCCGGGCTTGCCGAAGAACATCAGGACCCAGCGGTTGCTCGGTCGCGCGTCGAGCTCCGAGTACACCTGGTAGATGTGGATTGGATCGGGAATGCCTTTCAGGGTCACCCGACCTCGATCGCTGTACTGGAGCCCGCCGAGTCGTCCCGCGAGCCGCACGGTCGGCTCGCTGACGATCACGTCTCCGCCATGCGCACGCCCGCAGAGACGCGCGGCAACGTTGAGCGACGCGCCGCGAAAGCTCCCGTCCTCCAACTCGACTGCCTCGCCGGAATCGATGCCCATGCCGACCTTGAGCGGAACGTCTGTGTTCGCTCCTGTCTCGTCGCCAAACTTCGCCTGGAGGTCGACAGCGGCGCGGATCGCCTGGCGGGCCGACGTAAAGACCGCGAGCGCTTCGTCTCCCCGCAGCTCTACAAGCCTGCCTCCGTGAGCCTCGACCCCGTCGACCACCAGCTCGGCGAACTCGGCCGCGAGGCGAGCCGCCGCTTCGTCTCCGTACTCCTCCGTGTATCGGGAGTACCCCCGGATGTCTGCGATGAGGAATGTCTTGAGAGCAGTTTGGCCGTCGTTCATGACCCTTCAGTATGCCGCTCTCGGCTACTCCGACGAACGACGTTCTCAGCTGCCATCGGGCCACCCGCCGCGATGCAGCACCATCGGGTAGCGGGGCAACCTTTCGGTCGGATCGTCGATCACGGCGTTCGTCTGCTCGATGTAGCGCTTGGTCGCGCGCCAACCGCCTGGATGAGGCTCCAAGCCACGCGAGAGCACGGCCTGCTCCCCGTGACGCTGATCGAGCAGGCTCTGTAGCACCGCCCGAAGACGATGGGCTGCAGCGCCGAATTGCGCCTCCCACACTTTCTCGAGGTCGTCGTGCAGCAGGTAGTCCGCTTTCTGCGCCTCGCGACCCTTGGGCGCTAGACGAACGAGCTTCGTCCGGGCGTCTACGACGACATAGCCAGTCTTCGTGAGGAACGTCAGCGCCATGCTCGTCGCTTCCTTCGACACGCCCGCGACGAGCGGTAGCTCGCGTACGTCCATCCCTGTTTCGTCGAGAACGCGTACGACGTTGGCGCTCAACGGGAGTGACAGGTCGGACTCGCGCTCGAAGTCGAGCGTGTACGCGAGAAGCACCTGAGCCAACAGAGTCGGCAGGTGAAGACGAGACGCGTCGTCTTCGCTTGTCGTCCCGTGGCGTTCGCGATGCTCGATGTCGGCAGCCATACCGTTGGCGCTGCCCACGATCGGGAGGTACTCGGGCAGCTCGACGTCGAGCTGTGCGAGCACTGCGGCCAGCGATCGTCGAAGCTCGCGGATGCTGCCCGCCGCGAACCGCTCCTCCCAACGCGCCTCGATGTCACCGAACAGCGGTTGCCAGATCTCCTGCGCCTTCCGACCTGCCGCGGTCGGCCGGACGACCCATTCCTGACGAAGCCCGCGGGCGCTTCCCCATCCGTCCCGCTTCGACTCCGGGGACCGCGGGGTCTCATCAGAGCCGACGAACACGTATCGCCACCGCTCCATTCCGCCCAGGGTGGAGAGCATTCGCGCCTTCGGCAGCCCGGCGGCCATCGGAAGCTCGCGGACGCTGATCCCATCCCCGACGAAGCGCAAGAAGTTCGACCACATCACCATCGACACCCCGAACCGACGACCCAGGCCCGTTTCGGCGAACCGGCGCTCGAACTCGTTGTCGAACTCGATCGTGAACGCGACCAGCAGTTGGGACAGTGGCGTCGACAGTGGCGCGCCGGACATGTCGAGGATGCTACGGCGGGCGGCTCCGAACGTGAGCGGCCGCTGTCTCCACGGCCGCTCTACGTAGGAAGCCAGCCGTCGCGGTACGCGGTCGGCCCGCGCGGCGGGACGTTCGCGTACGCGACCTCTCCGTCCGTCGTGTCGTCTTCCACGCTCGCGCCAAACCGCTTCGCCACCTCGTCGGCAGGGAAGCCGATGGAGTCGGGCTCTTCGGCATGGGCTCGCGATCCGACCGCGATCACGAGACAGGGAGCGCTTCCGGCGCCGACGATCACGTGTCTCGTCTGCGGCGGGCAGTGCACGAAGTCCCAGGTCCGGAGCCGCCGCTCCTGTCCCTCGACGATCAAGACGGCTTCGCCCGAAACGACGAGGAACGCCTCCTGGTCGGCCTCCCGGTGGTACATGGACATCGGCTCGCCCGGCTCGAGCACGAACGGATTCATGCCGAGCTGGTCGGCGTCGCGGCGCCAGCCTTCGAAGTCGTCCGAGACGACGCACACGGCGCCGCGGCCCTCGGCGTGCCGCCACTCGGCGTCGCGCATGTTGAGGACGTACCAGCCTGCTCCGGTGGGGGCGAGCCCGTGCTCGGTCCGTTCTCGCTTCGCCTCGGGAACCACGAGCGTGAAACCTACTTTGGGCGTCTCGGCTGCGTCCAGCTGGCTGCGCTCCGCGTGAGAGGGACGTGGTGCGGCGATGACTTTCGGCTCGTCGTGCAGTCTCTCTGGACGTGGATCACATGGAGCAAGTCGAGGAGGATCAGATGGGAAGAGTCGTCGTCACCGAGTACATCTCCATCGACGGTGTCGTCGAGGCACCAAGCGGAACCGAAGACTTCGCGCGTGTCGGCTGGATCGACGACTTCCGGCGCGGGCCGGAGGGCGACGAGTTCAAGGTCGACGAGACAATGGCATCAGACGCGCTTCTGCTCGGTCGCGTGACATACGACGGTTTCGCCCCCGTCTGGCCGCATGTCGAAGGCGAGTTCGCGGACAAGTTCAACACGATGCCCAAGTTCGTCGTTTCTTCCACCCTGGAGAATCCGGAGTGGAGTAATACGACCGTGCTGCGGGGGGACGTGATCGAGGAGGTCGGAAAGCTCAAGGCGCAGTACGACGGCGACATCGTCGTCCACGGCAGTCCGCAGCTCGCGCAGACGTTGATCGAGCACGAGCTCGTCGACGAGCTGCGCCTCATGGTCTACCCGGTCATCGTCGGCGCGGGGAAGCGCCTCTTCGCCGAGACGAGCGGCACGAAGCGTCTGCAGCTCGTCGAGGCGAAAACGGTCGGCGACGGAATCCACATCCTCGTCTACCAGCCGGCCAATCGTGCGTTGAGATAACCGCAACTGTCGAGATAGCCTCCGTTTTCGACTCGCGATTGCGTCATGCCAGGCTCTTCCGACGTCCCATCCCATGTGCCGGCGTACTCGGACGACGAGGCGGCCGCCCTCTACGACGTGCTCAACCCCTGGGGACCGAGCGACGACTTCTACCTCGCGCTGGTCATGGGCGCGACTTCGGTGGTCGACGTCGGTTGCGGGACAGGAGCGCTGCTGCACCGCGCTCGGGAGATCGGACATCGGGGTCGGCTGTGTGGCGTCGATCCAGACCAGGCGAGACTGGGACGGGCGCGGCGACGTACGGACATCGAGTGGGTGACGGGCACGGCTGCGTCCATGCCTTGGGATGGCGAGTTCGACCTGGCTCTCATGGCCGGACATGCGTTCCAGGAACTGGTCGATGACGACGAGTTGCGCGCATCGCTCGCGGCCATCCGACGAGCACTCGTACACGGAGGTCGCTTCGCATTCGAGACCCGCAACCCGCTCGCGCGCGCGTGGGAGAGTTGGAATGCGATGGCCATGAATGTCGTGGACCTGTCGTGTAGGTCTGTCCGCATTTCGTACGAGGTGGAATCCGTCGCCGGCGACGTCGTGACGCTCACCGAAACAACGACCGATCTGGACGGCACACGGCTGAGAGTGGATCGCGCCAACTTGCGCTTCCTCGACATCGACTCGGTCGCGGACTACCTCGCCGACACGGGATTCGAGATCGAGGCACAGTTCGGAGGCTGGCTCCGTGAGCCGTTCAGCGCGGAGAGTCCCGAGATCATCACGGTCGCGCGGCGCTGACCGCCGCACCGTTTCCCCTCAGCTCGAGAGCGCCACCTTGTCCGCCGTCGCTGTGAGACTCGGCGCGTGTCGTTCGTCGCGGTCGACTTTCCGCCTGAGTCCGCGGAGTGGACCTTCTTCGTGGTGGCGGTCGTCTTCCTGGCCGGTCCGCTCGTCGCCGAGCGCCTCGGTCTGCCCGGACTGGTCGGGATCGTTCTCGGCGGAGCGCTCGTCGGCCCGTTCGTTCTCGACTGGGTGGCCCGGGAAGGAGTCGTCGAAGCTCTCAGCGAGCTCGGGCTCCTCTACCTCATGTTCCTCGCGGGGCTCGAGCTAGACCTCGACGAGTTCCAGCGCAATCGACGACCCGCGCTGACCTTCGGAGCCCTCACGTTCACCATCCCGTTCGTCCTCGGCCTCGTGCTCGTCCTGCCATTCGGATACGGGTTCGCAACAGCAGCGCTGTACGGGTCACTCTGGGCGTCACACACGCTCGTCGCGTATCCGATCGTGCAGGAGCACAAGCTCACACGGCACCGCGCCGTCGGCATGGCCTCGGGAGGAACGGTGATCACCGACACGACGGCGCTCTTCGTGCTGGCGGTCGTCGTCGGCTCCGTCGAGACCGACGACCGACCGGCCGTGATCTTCGGCAAGCTCGTCCTCGGTCTTGTCGTGCTCGTCGTGTTCTGCGCAGGTCTGCTGCCGCGCATCGGGCGCTGGACGTTCGCTCACCTCGGGGAACGGCGTGTGCCGCGTTTCCTGTTCTTGCTCGCCGCCCTGACCTCGGCGGCACTCGTGGCACATCAAATGGGTCTCGAGGGAATCATCGGAGCGTTCTTCGCGGGTCTCGCTCTGAACAGACTCGTCCCCTCCGGTGGGGAGCTCATGGAGAGCGTCGAGTTCGTGGGCGCGGTGCTCCTGGTCCCGTTCTTCCTGCTTGCGACGGGGATGCTGCTGGACCCGAGGCAGTTCACGGAAGGCGACGTGCTCGTGCTCGCGGGAGCGTCGCTCGCCATCGTCCTCGTCGGGAAGGCGGCCGCGTCGTACTTCAGCGGTCGCCTCTCGGGATTCGAGATGGCCGAAATCAAGCTCGTGTTCGGGCTCACCGTGGCTCAGGCCGCAGCGACGCTCGCCGCAGTCACGATCGGGACGGAGGTCGGCATCTTCGACGAGGACTTGTTGAGCGCGACGCTCGTCGTCGTGCTCGTCACCGTGATCGTCGCCGGCATCGTCACGAGGACGGCCGCTCGCGGTCTCGACGGTTCCATGTCAAGTATACGCGGTGCGAACGGCCCGCGGTTCACGAGATGGGGCACTGGCCCAGGCGGCGCTTGTGCCTCTGGGAGAATGCGCGGGTGCCCGAGGATCACTTCGGCGAGGGCGTGGCTGAACGGTTCGACGAGCGGTATGCGAACAAGGCCGATCCTGCGGTTGTCGGTCCCATCGTCGACTTCCTGGCGGATCGTGCGCGTGGCGGTGCCGCGCTGGAGTTTGGGATAGGTACCGGCAGGATTGCGCTACCGCTCGCGCAGCGGGGCGTGCAGGTGCACGGGATCGACCTGTCCGAGGCAATGCTCGCGCGGCTCGGTGGCAAGCCGGGCGCGGTGAAGGTCGGCGTGACCGTCGGTGACTTCGCCACGGCTACCGTCGAGGATCGGTTCACCCTGGTCTACCTCGTCGCGAACACGATCATGAACCTGGCGACGCAGGACGAACAGGTGGCTTGCTTCCAGAACGCCGCAGCGCACCTAGAGCCGAAGGGCTGCTTTGTTATCGAGGTGCTCGTGCCGCGGCTGCAGCGCCTTCCGCCGGCGAAACGTTCCAGCCGTTCGCCGTGGAGCCAACACACCTTGGCTTCGACGAGTACGACGTCGTCTCCCAGCGCCTGATCTCGCACCACTACTGGATCGACGATGGGAAGGTCGATGTCCTCTCGCCGCCGTTTCGCTACGTCTGGCCGTCGGAGCTCGACTTGATGGCGCGACTTGCCTGCATTCGCTACGCGAGCGCTGGGGAGGCTGGAAGCGGGAGCCGTTCACCAGCGCCAGCGACAAGCACGTCTCCGTGTGGGAGAAACCACCGGCCGGACTAGACGACACTGAGATCGCGGTCACTGACCTCGTGTGACATTCCCGAACGCTGGCGCAGGCGGCATGACCTACCTAGACGGGCGGTAGCGACGCTGGACGTTATTGCCGGCTCGGAAGCCGCTGCCAGCACGGCCAGGCGTGACCGTAGCCGCGCTTACTCGTGAGCGGCTTCGTCTCCGAGCCGTCTGCCCGGATGAGCATCAGGTCGCCGCGGTCGGCGGGCGCGGCGACGAGCCAGCGTCCGTCGGGAGACCATGCGAGGGAGGCCTGCTGCCTCGGCATGTGCACGACTTGTTTCGCGCTCGTCCCGTCTCGCGTCATCACCCACGGGTCGCCGCCGCGGATGAAGGCGATGTGCGTCCCGGCGGGTGACCAGGAGGGGGCGCTCGCATTCCGTGCGACCAAGCGCTGGCCGCTCCCGTCGGGCCTCATCCGCCAGACGTCGCGGCCTCTCGCGTAGACGATCTCGCCACCGTTCGGCGCCCACGCGGGGCTGAGCTCATCGGGCTTCCCCTCGTCAGCTGTTTCAGCCTAAGCCGGTCGTACGCACGAGTGAGGGCGTACGCTGAAGCGAGCTCCCGAGGTCGGAGAAGACGATCCACTTGCCACCCGGGGACCAGCTCGCGAAGAGCGAGTCCCCCCGGCCGGCTGTGATCCGGTGCCGCTGAGCTCCGTTTGCCTGCATGACCCAGACTCCCCCGCGCTGCCCGCCGGTGACGAACGCGATTCGCCTGCCATCGGCGACCAGACGGTCGAGCCGGGCGTCGTCGCCGGCGGGGCATGAAGAGCCTCCTTTCGCTCGTCCCGTCGAGGCGGATCACATAGATGCCCGTCTCGGGGAACCCGCAGCAACGCTCGAACGCGATCCGGGCGCTCCGATGCCACGACGTCGGGATGCCGTTCGCGCTCCGTCGCTCGTCGACCGCGACCTAGCACAACGGGTGTGGGCTTCGGCGGTTCTTCGTGCAAGTGTGGCTGTGAGCGCATACCCGCTGACGTAGATCTCCTGGCCGGAGGCGGCCCTCCTCACATTCCCGCACATTGGGCAGCCGACTTTCCCGTTCGCTGGCAATCAGCGGCTGAGAAGCCGCTTTGGAGCCTTGTGCTCCCACGCATCGACCAGCAGATCCGAGAGAAGGTCGCGATCTGACCGCGGGAGCGCGACGCCGACGGCAGCTAAGCGCTTTCCCCACCAGACCTTCTCGCACGCATCCGGCGCACTCTCGACCGCGGTCAGGATCCCCCCTTCATCGAGCATCACGTTCATTCGATCCTCGTTCCATACGCGAGAGGGCAGGCCGGAGGGCGAAAAAGGCCGCCCCTGGAAGGAGCTCTACGGCTTCCGCGAGGGCAAAGCGAGAGACCGAGCCTCCTCGACAGAGACGGCCACGGATGCAGACTATCGGCCGAGCTTTCCTGCGTCGCTCTCGGCCACCGCGACACGGCTTTCAAGCGACATTCCTGATCACTCGCGCAAGTGAGCGCCTTGTCCCCTCTGCCTTCGTCGGGGCAGTTACCGGTTAGCGCGCGCCGCGAATGCGACGCGCGCCACCGAATGTCAGCTTTGAGTCAGCGTCCAAAGAACGGCGTGCCGAGCGCCGCGCCGCGTGTTGCTGACACCGACGATCTGGTTCCGCGCATTCATCGCGGCCGAGTCGCTCTCGGTGCCTCCGAGCGTGCCGAGGTCGGTGAGCGTGCCGCTCTCCCAGACGAATGCGTGCACGACCGCGCGGCCGGTCGGAACGCGGGCGCCGATCACTTGGCCCCCATCATTGATCGCGACGACCGCTCCGTACGCGGACCCGCGATAGAGCGCGTGGATCCTTCCGTTTCTCCAGAGAACGGGACGCGGCGACCCATTGGCCGAGCGGCTCGAGCCGATCACGTCGCCCCGCTTGTTGAGCGCGACTGCCTCACTGGTCGCGTAGGCACCTCCGAGCGTTCCGAGATCGGTCATCGCGCCGTTCCGCCAGCTGAACGCATGGCCCTGCCGGCCGGTTTGCGTGACCTTCGCGAGGTAGCTCGTGCCGACGATTTGGCCCGAGCTGTTGATTGCGGTCGCTGTGCTGCTCGTGAAGCGCGCCCCGAGAGTCCCGAGATCGGTCATCCTCCCCCGCTGCCACAGAAATGCGTGCTGTGATCCGTTCGCCGTCGCGCTGGAGCCGACGACTTGACCCCGATCGTTGATGCCGGAGGCGAAGCTCTCCGGAGACGAGCGTTCCGAGTCCGCATCTATCACCGTTCTGCCAGAGGAACGCGTGAACCATTCCGCCCGCAGTGAAGCTCTCCCCGACGACCTGCCCGTGGTCGTTCAGCGCTCGCGGCCGACTGCTCTTACCACCGAGCGTTCCGAGATCCGTCATCTTCCCGTCGTCCCAGATGAAGGCGTGGACGTGCTGAGGCTGCGAGGTGAGACTCGTTCCGATTACCTGCCCGCTCGCGTTGATCGCCGACGCACCGCTATCGCGACCGCCGAGCGTTCCGAGGTCCCGCATCTTTCCGTTCTGCCACAGGAACGCATGCTGCTGTCCTCCTGCGGTGCCGTTCGTGCCGACGACCTGCGCTCGCGCATTGACCGCCGCTGCACTGCCGCTCTTCCAGCGAGCCCCGAACGTCCCGAGATCGACGATCGTCCACCGCGGCCCACCGACCGTATCGTGCGTCCCGGCGCCCGCTCCGGCGATTACCGCGAGAGCTACGCCGATGACGACCGTGACTACTGCAAGGGTTGTGCGACTCATAACGTCTCCTTGGGGTCGAGTTGCGTGGTCGCTTCGAGTGTCGCGTCGGCTACGCGGCGCATCCATGGACGCCGGATGGACGATTGATGGAAATCAGCTCTGAACTGGGCGCATGCGTCGAATACGACGTCCATGGGGCCGCCTGATCGTCGTGACGAGTGCGGGACCGCAGGAGATCCACGTCCGGCCTCAGGTGCACAGGCTCGTTCGATTCATGGCGGAACGGAACGCCGCGAGCGCTGGAACCCCCGCGCTCTGCTCCAACGACGAGCTCATGAGTGCTGTCTGGGGCGACGAGCCGATGCATACGCACACGGAGCTTGCGAGGCTTGTCTGGGAGCTGAGACGAGAGCTCGAGCCGCTTGGGGAGGCTGGTCTCGTGGGGGAACCGCCCGCCTATCGCATCACGTGCATCTTCGTCGACAGGGACTATCGGCGGAAAGGCGTCGCAGGCGTGGCGGTTCGTGGTGCCCTCGAGTTGATCGCGAAGGCGGGCGGCGGCGTGGTGGAGGGCTATCCGCACGACCTGCAGGGCGAGAAGATGCGGTCCCAGTTCCTCTACAGCGCCACGCGCAGCCTCTTCGAGGAGATCGGCTTCAGCTACGAGCGACCCAAGGGAAAGAAGAATTGCGTGATGCGCAGAACGGTTTCGCCGGTCGAAGTGTCTTGATCTCCAAGGCAGTCGAGAGTGCGTTGCATCCCTCGAGCTGAGAGAGGTCTTGGCGTTCGAACGCCTTGCGAGCTCTGAGCACCTTGTGCTTCTATGCATAGCACTTCGAGCCGTGGAGGCGGTATGCACATCGACAAGGACCTGGTCGCGGCCTCGGCGACACCGCTCGTGCTTGCAATCCTCGCGGAGGGTGAGAGCTACGGGTACGCCATCCTCAAGCGGGTGCGTGCGCTCTCCGGGGGCGAGCTCGAGTGGACCGACGGGATGCTCTACCCGCTGCTCCATCGCCTCCTTCGGCTCGGGTATGTGACGACGGAGTGGCGAACGCCGCCGGAGGCGCGCCGCCGCAAGTACTACGCGATCACCGACGAGGGACGAGCAGCGCTCGCAGACCAGCAACAGCAATGGGTGGCCGTCACCCGCGCGCTGAAGGACGTCTGGCCGGGCTCGAGTGTGCTGGCGGCTCTCGGCGAGGCTTGAGCGATGGAGAGCGTCGAAGCACAGATCGCAGAGTGGCGCGCGTACGTTGCACGCGCTCCGGGCGTCAACGGCCGCGACGTCGATGAGCTGGAGGATCATCTTCGTCACGAGATCGCCGAGCTGAACGCGGCGGGCCTCGCAGCCGACGAGGCGTTCCTGATCGCGGTGAAACGGCTGGGGGACGTCGACGGCCTGTCCCGAGAGTTCGCACGCGAGCACAGCGGCCGGCTCTGGAAGCAGCTTCTGAGCGGTGACGACGAGCCGGCGCGCATGCCCAGCGGCTGGCTCCCGACGCTCGCGTTCGCGGTGGCCGCAGCCGTCGCGATCCAGGTCGCACGCCTCGCTGCCAGCTTCCCCGACGAGGAGCCGACCTGGCTCGCACGGAACGCCAGTCTCTTCGTGCTGCCGTTTCTGGCCGCGTACTTCGCCCGCGAGCGGCAACTCGACGCGCGGCACTGGGTGCTGACGGCGACGCCGTTCGTGCTCGCCGCGCTCGTGGTCAACCTCTACCCGTGGGGTGGGAGCTCGGACAGCGAGGTCTTCGGCACGGACTCGGACACCGAGGCCCTCGTCATCCTCAGCCTGCCCGTCGTGCTCTGGTTCGTGGTCGCCTACCCGTACATGGGCGGCACGATCCGAGCTCACGAACGGCGCATGGACTTCGTCCGCTTCACGGGCGAATGGTTCATCTACTACGTGCTGATCGCGCTCGGAGGCGGGCTGCTCATGGGCTTGACCGCTGCGATCCTCGAGCCTGCGGGCGTCGACGTCGATCGAGTCGCTGCGTGGGTGGTGCCTTCGGGCGCGGCTGGTGCCGTGATCGTCGCCGCATGGCTCGTCGAGTCGAAGCAACGGGTCGTCGAGAACATGGCGCCGGTGCTCACGATGCTCTTCACTCCGCTGTTCGCGGTGATGCTGGTCGCCGCCGCCGTCGTCTACGCCGTGACCGGGCTCGGCGGGGCTTTCGATCGCGAGCTTCTCAGCGTCATCGACGCCCTGCTGGTCGTCGTCCTCGCGCTCGTCCTGTACGGGATGTCCGCGCGGGACCCATCTACGTCGTCCCCGGAATGGATGGACGGGATTCAGCTGGTCGCTGTCGTCAGTGCCCTCGTGCTCGACTTGATGGTGCTCGGCGCGATGATCGCTCGGATCGGCGACCTCGGGTTCACGCCGAACCGAACGGCGGCGCTCGGTCTGAACCTCGTTCTCCTCGCAAACCTCGCATGGGCCGCGTGGCTATCGGCTCGATTCCTCACGGGACGCACCACGCTCCACCGGCTCGAGCGCTGGCAGACCACCTACCTTCCAGTCTTTGCACTGTGGGCCGCCACGGTCGTGGTCATCCTCCCGCCGCTGTTCGGCTTCGACTGATCGCATCTGAGTCGCGCACGCACACATGCGAGTGTCCCGCGGGTCGAGCGTGAGCCGGGGCAGTAGGTTGTCGTGTGGTGACGCCTGAAGAGCTCGGGACGGTCTCGGTGTTCGCGGCGCTCGAGCCGTCCGATCGCGAGCGCCTCTGTCGTATCGCAGCCGACATCAGCCTCGCCTCCGGCGAGTATGCGGTTCACGAAGGCGACGAGCCGGCGCTCTTCGGGCTGCTCGAAGGTCGCATCGAGGCGGTCAAGCTCGTCGACGGTGTGCAGCGGGTCATCGGCGAGCGGCGGCCCGGTGACGTCCTCGGGGAGATATCGATCACGCTCGGATTGCCCCATCCCGCCGGCTTCCGGGCAACGGAGGCGTCGCGCGTCTTCCGGATCGAGCCGCACGACTACCACGCCGTCGCGGCCGTCGTGCCGGAGGTCGGAAAGCAGGTGGGCCTTCTGGCGAGCAACCGGCTCGGCGGCCCACGCGGCCTCCAGAGCCTCATCTCCGAGTCCACTCCCTATCGGGCGATCGTCCTCGGCCACCGGTGGGACGCCTCTTGCGCCGAGCTTCGGCGCTTCCTCGACCGCAACCAGATCAGGTTCAGGTGGCTCCAGCCCGACGTGCCGGAGGACGCAGAGCAGTGGTCGGGGGCGTTGCCCACCGAGGGCGACTATCCCGCGCTTCGCTTGCTGAGCGGCGAAACCGTCGTCCGACCGCACCCGCGGCGCGCAGCCGAGCTGCTCGGCATCGCGACCGAGCCCGCCGCTGCCGAGTACGACACGGTGGTCGTCGGCGCGGGCCCCGCCGGCCTGGCAGCGGCTGTCTACGGCGCTTCGGAAGGTCTCCAGACGATCGTCGTCGAGCGCGAGGCTCCCGGAGGTCAGGCCGGCACCTCGTCTCGGATCGAGAACTACCTCGGGTTTCCCTCCGGCGTGTCAGGCGACGAGCTCGCGAGCCGGGCACTCCAGCAGGCGCGCAGACTCGGCGCCGAGATCCTCGTCACGCGGTCGACCGCCAGGATCGACGCGGAGACGCGCCACGTGCACCTCGACGGCGGCGACGTCCTGCGCGCACGGACGATCATCCTCGCCTGTGGTGTCTCGTGGCGACAGCTCGCGATCGAGGGGTTCGACAGGCTCGCCGGCAAGGGGATCTCATACGGCGCCGCACGGAGCGAGGCGGCGAACACCCACGGGCTGGACATCCACATCGTCGGTGCCGGCAACTCGGCTGGCCAGGCCGCGATGTTCTTCTCAAACCACGCACGAAGCGTGACGGTCATCTATCGAGGCGAAACGCTCGGGAAGAGCATGTCCCGCTACCTGGTCGATCAGCTGGCGACCCGCTCGAACGTCAACGTCCTCTATCGCACGGAGGTCCTCGCTGCGCACGGCGACACGTCGCTCGAGGAGATCGACGTCGCCGACAACGCAACAGGGGAGACGACCCGCCTCGAGTCCGGCGCGCTCTTCATCTTCATCGGAGCGGACGCCGAGACCGGGTGGCTGCCGCCTGAGATCGAGCTCGACCCCAAGGGCTACGTGCTGACCGGCGCCGACGTCCGGAGCGCGGATCGGTGGAATCTCGACCGAGACCCGTACCTGCTCGAGACGAGCGTGCCCGGCATCTTCGCCTGCGGCGACGTCCGGCTCAGTCCCGTGAAGCGCGTTGCAGCGGCCGTCGGCGAGGGCAGCATGGCGATCGCCTTCGTGCACCAGTACCTGAGAGATTCCGAAGCCCGCTCTGAGCCGGAGTAGGGCTTTGCCGCCGCCAGGATTCACCAGTGGACGCCACCACCGGGCGCGGTAGCCGCACTAGGGGCGCGTGAGGAACAGCCGCCTCTCCGTTGCGAGGTGCGGCGCCCACTCGAGGCGAGTCGCGCCTCCGAAGTGCAGGTAGGCGCGGAGCGCGTCGCGCATCGCGTCGACGAAACCCGAGGCGCGGCGGGGCGCGAAGCCGTCCTCCCACCACAGACCGAGCACCTGCACGTGGCCGGCATCGCGGTCGATGCGCGGCTCGATCCGGCCGACGAGGCGGTCCCCGAAGAGCATCGGCAGCACGTACCAGCCCCAGCGTCGCTTGGCCGGGGGGAAGAAGAGCTCCCATACGTATTCGAACTCGAAGAGGGATCCGAGGAGGCCCCGGTCCCAGACCAAGGGATCGAACGGGGAGAGGAACGCGACCGAGAGCTGCGGCTCCGGCGGCGCCTCCAGCAGTCCGACCTCATCCTTCAGCACGAACCGCTTCCCGCGAACGTCCTCGACCTCGACGGGAACGAGCTCGCCGTCGGCGACGAGCTCCTCGCGCAGTGCCGTTCTGCCTGGATACCCCGGCCACATCGGGATCCGGCTTGGCAGGGCCGATGCCGCCGAAGATATCTCCGCCGCCCCCGACGCCGAGGAGGCCGTGAGCGCGGTAGCGCGAGAGGAGCTTGTGGCGGAGTTGCTCCTTCAGCGGGATGCTGTGCGCGAGCAGGTCGGCCGGCAGCAGCCGCTCGAGGAGGTCGTAGTAGCGGCGGTTGCCGTCGCGTCGCGCGAGGCCGAGCACGCCCGTGACGGCGTACGCCTCGAGCACCGCGCGTACAGCGTTCGTCGGCATCCCGAACCAGTCGGTCGTCGCGCCGCGCTCGCGCTCGAAATCGAGCGCTGACAGCGGTCCCTCGGCGCGGATCCGCTCGAGCACGCGCTCGGCCACCTCGGCGTTCTCGGCGAGGACGCGCGGAGCGTTCCGGCTCAACGTCCCGCGGAACCACGGGAACTCGCTCGCCAGGACGAAGGAGAGTCCCTTGTTGTACGCCTCGAAGATCTCGCGGCGCTCGTAGAGGAGGTCGCACCAGGCGGGGTCGTAGCCGGCCACGCGCGCGTGCAGGACGAGGTCGTGGCTGCGACCGGCAACCGCGAGCGGGTCGAACTGGATCGAGCCGAATCGACGGAAGTACCCGAGCACGGCGTCCGGTCCTCCCTCGAGCGAACGCGCGGGGGCTAGCGCGTGGCGCGCGACGAGAAAGCGACGTGCGGCCTCGGCAGTGACCCTCACGCAGAGGACGCTAGCCGGTCGCGGGTCGGTCAGTCAGTCGCAGCTGCGGACGCGGGCTGAGCGCCGGTGGAGCGCAGGCCGGAGAGGAAGAAAGCCGTCAACGCGATGAGAACGGCCGCGCCGATCGCGATCGTCCACCCGTCGTCGGCGGTCGGCTTGACCACCATCGCGAAGACGATCGCGTACATGTAGACGAGATCGATCCGCAGGATGGTGAAGAGGCGCTGGATCAGTGACTGGCCCGCCGGTGTCGTCGGGCCTACAGCGGGTATCCGCTTCGCCATCGGCGAGATGACCAGGAGGCCTGTGGCAAACGACGCCGCAAAGGTGACGAGGGCGAAGATCACCCAGAGCTGACCCCAGTCCCAGTTTCCGTCGATCATCAGACCGACGCCCGCCAGGACGACCACGAGCGAGGCCGGCACGAACATCCGCTCGCCGAGTACTCCGGCGCGTCCTGCGAAGCGAGCGAGCTCTTCCGGGTCTCCGCCGCGGCGTACGACTGCTCCGTACATCTGGAACGTGAAAGCACCGCCGAGCCAGATCACGGCCGCAGTGATGTGCACGAACAACAGGAACTCGTACCAGCTCAAACCCGTTACCCCCTTCGCTTCGCGGACGCCACACCCTATAACCGCCGAGCCGCAGTAGACGCGACTGCGACTCGGGAAGCCGGGCGGCGCGGTAGTAGCGGCAACGTCCGCAACGGCGAGGCTTCAGGTGGGACACGTGCCTCGGATTTGACGAGCGACTGATCGAGGGTTCACGCTTGAGAGCGTCGTGTTACGGGTTCTCGCGATACCGCTCGCGTTCGTCGCGCTCCAGCCGTACGGCTCATCCGTCCGGCCGCTCCCAGCACCTCTGCGCGCGAGCCTCGAGGGAGAGTCCTGGCGGCCGGGCTGTCCCGTCTCGCTCCCGCAGCTCCGGCTTGTCACCGTGTCCCACTGGGGGTTCGACGGGCGCGTCCACGAAGGGCAGCTCGTCGTAAACCGGGATGTCGCGGCACCGCTCACGAAGGTGTTCCGCAGGCTGTACCAGCTCCGCTTCCCGATTCGGCACATGCGGCTCGACGACATGTACGGGCCGC
The DNA here is from genome assembly GCA_963736295.1 of uncultured Actinomycetes bacterium. GTDB lineage: Bacteria > Actinomycetota > Thermoleophilia > Gaiellales > Gaiellaceae > GMQP-bins7. The sequence continues at coordinate 397,920 of CAVTOH010000004.1, read as the reverse complement.
GACGCGCCCGGCCACGCGACGACGACGTCACGGGGTCGTTCAGATGCCGCCAGTCCGTGCCGTCACCATGCGTCGGCGGGTCGGCGAGCGGCAGGTGGTCGAACCACGCGTACGGACACGCGATCGACCTCAATCCCGTCGAGAACCCGTACGTTGGCTGCGGCGCCGTGCGTGACCCGAGGAGCAGGCCGTACGTGGATCGATCGCGGCTGCGCAAGGGTATGGTGACGCCGGCCGTCGTTCGGGCGTTCCGTTCCGTCGGCTGGGGCTGGGGCGGTAGCTGGTCGGGCGAGACGAAGGACTACATGCACTTCTCGACGACCGGGCACTAGTCCGGCCGCCAAACGCTCTCGGCGTCAGCCCGTCCTCACCTCGACCCGCTCGAGGCCCCAGATGACGAACGCCTGGTTCCGGCGAGGCTCCTCGGCGAGCACGAGCGTCGGGCAGCGCGTGACCAGCGCGTGCAGCGCGGCCTCGAGCTCGATGCGTGCAAGCGGGGCGCCGATGCACACGTGGATGCCGCCGCCGAAGCCGATGTGGTCGGCGGCGTTCGGCCGTCCGACGTCGAAGCGATCCGGCTCCGCGAACGCACGCGGATCGCGGTTGGCAGCGCCGAAGAGCATCGCGACCTTCTCGCCCCGTGGAATCGGCAAGCCGGCGACCTCGAGCCCGTCCTCGAGCACCCAGCGCTCGAAGAGCTGGAGCGGCGGGTCGAACCGGATCAGCTCCTCGATCGCCGCTGCGGCAGGGACCGACCCGTCCACCACGCGCTCCCACTGCTCGCGGTGGTGCATGAGCGCCTGGATCCCGTTCCCGAGCGTGTTCACCGTCGCCTCGTGTCCGGCGTTCAGGAGCACGACGACGGTCGAGACGATCTCGGCGTCGCTCAGGCGTGCACCGTCGACGCGTGCCTCGACGAGGCCGCTGACGAGATCCGTGCGAGGCGAGCGCTTTCTCTCCCCGATGAGCTCCACGACGTAGTCGCGGAAGTCGGCCGCTGCGCGAGTCGCCGCGACCGCCTGCTCATCGGTGGTGTCGAACTCGTACATCTTCACCATCGCGTGCGACCACTCGAGAAGGTCGCGGTGACGGTCATCGGGGACGCCGAGCCAGCGGCAGATGAGCCCGATCGAGTACGGCTGGGCGAAGTCGTAGAGGAGGTCCATCCGCCCGCTTCCGAGGAACGGCTCCAGGAGCTCGTCTGCGAGCTGCCGTGCCGGCTCGCGCATCGCCTCGACACTTCTCGGTGTGAACGCTGCGGCGACGAGCTTGCGGATGCGCGTGTGGTCCGGCGGCTCGAGCCACAGGAGGCTCCAGCGCTCGACGTCCCAGAACGGCTGCCAGCGTGGGTCGAGCGGTTCCGCGCGGAACTCCGCGTCCGACCCGACGTGACGGAAGTTGCGGCCCAGCCTCCGGTCGCGCAGGCATGCGCGCACGTCCGCGTGGCGCGAGACGAACCAGCGATCGAGGCCCTCGTGGCGTAGCACGGGGTTGGCTTCGCGCAACGCGTTCAGCGCCGGATACGGATCGGCGAGAAACGCAGCCGCCGTCGGGTCGAAGACGTCGCTGCCCTGCTCGGTCGACTTCACGGCCGGAAGACTAGGAACATCCGGTCGAGTGGCGTAGGATCCCGCCGTCAATCGCGCTCGTAGCAGGAGGGGGAAGGGAATATGTTCAGGTTTCGCCTGGTATCAGGGCTTGGCGCTGCTCGCAGCCGCCCTCGTAGTCTCGGTGTCGGCTGCGACAGGTGCACAGGCGCCGAGCTCAGCGGCTTGGCTTCACAGCATCAAGGCCGACGTCGACGGCAACAAGGTCTTCGAGGATTTCGAGGCGAAGCTGTCCACGCTCGCCGACGACGCGTCCGTCCAAGTCATCGTCGTCCTGAACCAGCCGGCCAGCGTCGGGGCGGTCGGCGCGCTGCAGGGCGCGGTCGGGAGCTTCGACGTCCGCTACCGGTACTCGATCATCCCAGGATTTGCAGCAACGATGACCAAGGCGCAGGCGGAAGGGCTCGCCGCCCTGCCGGTCGTCGCTCACGTCGAGGAAGACTCGGCGGTTCATGCGACCAACGCCACCGCGCAGGCCTCCTTCGGTGTCGCGAAAGCACGTGTCGACGCAGGCGTCACGGGCGACGGCGACGGAAACCCGAACGTGTACTCGAAGAACGACTTCGTCGCCGCGGTGCTCGATACGGGAATCGACCCCGGGCACGCGGACCTCGACTCGGGGAAGGTCATCGGCTGGAACGACTTGATCGGCGGTCTTCCGAATGCCTACGACGACAACGGGCACGGCTCGCACGTCTCCGGAACGATCGCGGGCTCGGGCGACGCCCGAGCTGATCGGCTCTATCGCGGCGCCGCGTATGACGGCGCGCTCGTCGGCGTGAAGGTGCTGAACGCGTCCGGCAGCGGGACCATGGCCGGGGTTACGGCCGGCGTCGACTGGGTCGTCGCCAACAAGGCGACCTTCGGGGTCGAGGCGATGAACCTGTCGCTCTCGGCCGCCGGATGCTCGAACGGGGGCGACGCGACGTCCATGGCGGTGAACAACGCCGTTGCCGCAGGCATCGTGGTCGCCGTCGCCGCGGGTAACGCCGGTCCCGGCACGTGCACGATCGGCTCACCGAGCGCGGCCGCCTCGGCCATCACGGTCGGAGCGATGGCGGACACGGGCACCGGAGCTACGCCCGACACCGGCCCGAACGGCTTCTTCCAGGCATCGTTCTCGAGCCGCGGCAAGACGCTCGACGGCAGGGTCAAGCCGGACGTGTCCGGCCCTGGTGTCGCCGTGACGTCTGTGGCCGCCGAACACGTCGACCGGCTACGCCGCGTTCAACGGCACGAGCATGGCGACGCCCTTCGTCGCGGGCACGGCGCTCCTGATGCTGGACGCGAACCCCGCGCTCACGCCCGGACAGGTGAAGAGCATCGTCATGGGCACGGCAATCGACTGGGCCCGTGGCGATGACAACAAGACCCAGGGGACGACAGGTCAGGACATCGACTACGGCGCCGGGCGGCTCGACGGCTACCGGGCGATCGAGGACGCCAAGGGCGTCGACATCGGCACTCCGCCGGATGTTCCCGGACACCTGTTCCGCGAGGGATCGCTCAGCGGAACCGGCCAGTTCGTCGAGTACCCGCTGAACGTGACGTCGACGCAGTTCCCGATCGCGGCGACGATGCTCATTCCGTCGCTCAACGCCGCGAACTCGTTCAACCCGAACTTCGACCTCAGGCTGTTCGACCCGAACAATGCGCTGGTCGCGTCGTCGATCACGATCGCCCGCCAGGAGGCACTCGGCTTCCGGCCGACGCTGACGGGCACCTACAGGCTGCGGGTCACCTCGGCCAACGGCAGCGCCGGGTTCTTCGTCGACATCTCCGGGACGTTCGACGGGTCTCCGCCGCCACCGCCACCGCCACCTCCGCCACCGCCACCACCACCTCCGCCACCACCACCACCACCTCCGCCGCCACCACCTCCTCCTCCCACCGGGACCGACTTCATCGACGTGACGATCGTCGACCTGGGGACGGGGTCCGGCGGGCTCTCGACGCTCCAGGCGAACGACAACCTGTTCTTCCAGGTGAACGGGACGTCCACGCAGCCGAGGGAGACGCAGTGGCGCGGTCAGCTGACGAACGTGCCGTCGGCGATCACGAACCTCGTGATCACGCTCCGGGACAAGTGCGCCGGTGCGTCGACGCGAACGTTCGAGATCTTCAACGCCACGACAGCGACGTGGGTCGTCCTCGACCAGCGGACGTTGTCCGGCGCCGAGATCCAGGTCGTGCTCACGCCTCCGGGGCCTGCGTCGAACTACGTCGACGCGGGCGGTGTCATGACCGTCCGTTCGCGCACCCTTCGGAACGGCTCCCTGCAGCGGCATCGCACGGATCTCGTGCAGGTGCAGTACACCGCTCCGTAAGCAACACGTAAAGACCGAGCAGTCGCGCGCGGCCCTCCCGCTACGGTGGGAGGGCCGCGATGCTTGGGAGAGCAATCAGACGGGCAGCGGGGCTGCGTCCGTGGCATCGTCGCTCTGAGGCGATCCTGCTGGATCGTGACGCAGTTCTCGTCGCGACCGCACCCGGGGACGGTGGCCCGGGGACGGTCGAGCTCGCCCCGGGTGTGGCGAGTGCGGTCGATCGGGCCCGCGCCGCGGGTGTCGCCGTCGGGTTCGTCACGAGCGACGCCGAGCCCCTTACGGGCGAGGTGCCGGACCCGGTCAACGCCCTCCTGGACGAGCTCGTCGGCCCGGTCGACGTCTGGCTCGAGTGCACGCACGATCCGAGCGAGGGCTGCGCGTGCCGCAAGCCCGCGCCTGGGCTCATCTACCTCGCTGCGGTTGCACTCGGCACGCGTCCGGAGCGATGCGTCGTCGTCGGGGACTCGAGTGCCGACGTCGAGGCTGCGGAGGCCGCGGGAGCACGGTCGGTGCTCGTGCCGAGCCCGCGAACGACGTCAGCCGAGATCAGATTCGCGCCGGCCGTTGCCGCGTCGCTGGACGAGGCGGTCGACATCGTGCTCGGGAAGGCCGCGTAAGGCGCTCCGAATTCGCGTCCGCCGCAGAGTCAGCGGTGCCTTTCATGGCCCTTTCACGGGCCTCTTACCCAAAACTCAGCCGCGCGTGCTTTCGTATGTAGCTCCAAAGCGACCAAGGAGCTCCATGTGACCGAGGAATCGCAGGACGCGGCAGTCCCCTCCCCGCAGGACGCAAAAGAGCAGATCGAGCAGGCTCTCTTCGAGATCAGGCGGGTCATAGCCGGTCAGGACGAGATGCTCGAGCGTGTGCTCGTCTGCCTCCTCGCGCATGGGCACCTTCTCATCGAGGGCGTCCCGGGCCTGGCGAAGACGCTCACGATCAAGACGACGGCCGGTGTGCTCGGCGGCTCGTTCGCACGCGTGCAGTTCACGCCCGATCTCGTTCCTTCGGACCTCGTGGGGACGCGGATCTACCGCCCAGGTGAGGGCACGTTCGACACTGAGCTCGGCCCGGTCTTCTGCAACTTCCTGCTCGCGGACGAGATCAACAGGGCGCCGGCGAAGGTGCAGTCCGCGCTGCTCGAGGTGATGCAGGAGCACCAGGTCACGATCGGCCACGACACGTTCCAGGTGCCGGATCCGTTCCTCGTGATGGCGACGCAGAACCCGATCGAGTCCGAGGGCACCTATCCGCTTCCCGAGGCGCAGATCGACCGCTTCATGCTCAAGGTCGTCATCGGGTACCCGCAGCACGACGAGGAGCTGACGGTCGTCCACCGCCAGCTCGTCGCCCATCCCGAGCTCCGTCAGGCGCTTTCGCTCGACGATCTGAAGGCGCTCCAGCAGGCAGTTCTCGACATCTACGTCGACCCTGCGCTCGTGAGCTACGCGGTCGGGCTCGCAACCGCGACGCGCGAGCCCACGGCGCACGGTCTCGAGGACGTGGCACCGTACATCGCCTACGGCGCGAGCCCGCGCGGGCCGATCAGCGTCGTCCAGGCGGCTCGCGCGCTTGCGCTCCTGCGCGGGCGCGAGTACACGCTCGCCGAGGACATCCAGACGCTCGCACGAGACGCACTCAGGCACCGCCTCGTGCTCACCTACCAGGCGCTCGCCGAGGAGGTGAGTCCCGACGCGATCCTCGATCGCGTGCTTGCGACCGTGCCCGTTCCCCAGATCGACCTCGCGAGGCCCACCGCCGCGTGACGTTGCCACGCCCAGCGGTCGCGACACCGGCTCGGCCGGGGCCCGGGCCTATGCCCGAGGCGCTTCTGCGCGCGCTCGATATCAGCATTGGGCGGCGCGTGGAGGGGCTGCTCGCAGGCGACTACCGGGCGACGCTCCATGGCGAGGGCTCCGAGCTCGCCCTCGTACGGCCCTACGTCCCCGGTGACGACGTGCGGCGGATCGACTGGAACGTGACCGCGCGGACGAACGAGGCGCACGTCCGAGTGACGCTCGCGGAGCGCGTTCTCGTCAGCTGGCTCGTCCTCGACACGTCGGCGTCGATGCTCTTCGGCACGGCGGACCGACGCAAGGCGGACGTCGCCGAGGGCGTGGCGATTGCCATCGGGCATCTCGCGACGCGCCGTGGGAACCGCCTCGGAGTGGTCACGTTCGGCAGCGCGAGCCCGCAAGCCCTTCCGCCGAGACAGGGACGCATGGGTCTGATCGGCCTGCTCTCGACCCTGCAGGCGGAGCAGGACGACGGACAACTGGGCGCGACGTCGCTGGGCGAGGCGCTCCAGCGAGCGAACGCGCTCGCGCGACAGCGTTCGCTCGTCATCGTCGTCTCGGACTTCCGCGGCCGCCGAGACTGGAGGCGAAAGCTGCTGGAGCTCGCGAGCCGGCACGACGTGGTCGCCGTCGAGATTCGTGATCCACGCGAGCAGGAGCTCCCGAACGCCGGCGTCCTCTGGCTCGTCGATCCGGAGACGGGTAAGCAGCTGCGCGTCGATACGCGGAGCCGCCGCCTCCGGGAGCGCTTTGCCGTGGCCGCGTCCAGCGAGCGTGTCGAGGTGTCCCGGGCGCTTGCATCGGTCGGCGCGCGACACGTCGTGCTCTCGACCGAGGGCGACTGGCTTCGCGAGCTCGCCGTCTTCCTCCGCCGGAGGCGCCGGTGAACTTCGGCTGGCCGATCGCGCTCTTCGGGCTCGTGCTCGTCCCGCTGCTCGTCGGCGCATATGTCGTGTACGACAGACGGCGCGAGCGGGTCGCGGCGCGGTTCTCGAGCCCTGGGTTGCTGCCGAACGTCATCGACCGCTCTCCTGGTCGGCTCCGACTGCTGCCGGTGGTGCTGCTGTTCCTCGCGCTGACGGCGTTGATCGTCGGCGTCGCGCGACCGCACGCGACGGTGAACGTCCCTCGCGAGGAGGCGACCGTCGTGCTCGCGCTCGACGTCTCGCGTTCGATGAAGGCGACCGACGTCGAGCCGACGCGGCTCGATGCGGCGAGAGCGGGCGCGAAGAGCTTTCTCGCGCAGGTGCCCGAGAAGTTCCAAGTGGGGATCGTCTCCTTCGCCACGCGTGCCGTCGTCGCCCTGCCTCCGACCGACGACCGCGAGTTGGCCAACGAATCCCTCGACACGCTCGCAACGGGCGAGGGAACGGCGATCGGGGATGCCGTCGGGGTCGCGCTCCAGCTCGGCCAGCGCCAGCGAGAGGCAGACGGGGCGATTCCACCGACGTCGGTCGTGGTGATCTCAGACGGCGCCCGCGACGGAGGCATCCTCGCTCCCGCAGACGCGGCCGAGCGCGCTCGCAAGCTTGGCGTGCCCATCTACACCGTTCTCGTCGGCACTCCCGAGGGCGTCGTCGAGGAGACCCTCCCCGGTGGGTTCCGCCAGCTCATCCGCGTCCCGACGAGCCCGGAGACGCTCACGGAGATCGCGCAGATCTCCGGAGGCGAGTTCTTCACCGCGCTCGACGACGACGGGCTCGCGCAGGTGTACGAGGAGCTCGGATCGCGGCTCGGGACGAAAGAGGAGAACCGCGAGATCACCGACATATTCGCGGCCGGCGCTGCGATGTTGATGCTTACCGGAGGCGCGCTCTCGGCGCTCTTCTTCAGGAGAGTTCCGTGAGGATCCTCGCTCTCTCGGCGGCAGCCCTCGTCGCCCTGGTGCTCGGCGTCAGCGCTGTGGCCGCGACGCGAGAGTGCGACGGCCTCCAGGTGTGCGTGCCCGTCGCCGGCCCGTGGGTCGTCGTCCCGGTCGCAGGAGGAACGGAGCGGCCCCAGGTCGAGTGGCAGCTCACCTGCCCGCGTGGCTATGTCGTCGGTGGCCTGGACGCGGAGCTCAGCCACCGCGCGATCGACGTCAGCTTCCTCGGCCGCATGGGGAGCCCCGTCAACCCTGGCATCACGACGTCTCGGTCGGCGGTGTTCGTCGGGTCGTACGTCGGAGCCGGAGGCCGCGGGCCTACGTTCAAGCCCCACATCGGCTGCATGCCAGCGCGGGGTGGCGGCTCGCGCATCCCGACGTCCGCAGGTGCCTTCCAGCCAGGGGAGCCGCCCGTACGTCGGGTGCGCACGGTGCGCGTCCGTCCGGGTACGACGACGGTCTCGGCTCGCTGTACTGCGCGCGAACGTCTCGTGAAGGCGACGTACGCGTTCGGGTTCTTCACACGCCGGCCACCCGCCAGCGGGCTCGCTGCCAGCGTTTCCGGAAGCCAATCGACGTCCGGGCGCACGGTCACCGTGCGCGTCCAGGGTGATGCCGAACTTGCCGGCGTTCGCGCCGTGGTGCAGGTGCAGGCAGTGTGTGCGGTGGTCGTATGAGCTTCGAGAGCCCTCTCTACCTGGCGGGCCTGCTCGTCGTCGGGGTCGCGGTCGCCTTCTGGCTCATCGCGGAGCGACGGCGCATGCGATACGCGGTTCGTTTCACGAACCTCGAGGTGCTCGCCTCGGTCGCGGACCGGCGCGCCTGGAGGCGCTATGTCCCTCCGGCGCTGTTTGCGCTCGCCCTCGCCGTCCTGCTCGTTAGCCTCGCGCGGCCGACCGTCGACCGCATGGTCGCGAGCGAGCGTGCGTCGGTGATTCTCGTCGTCGACACCTCGCGGTCGATGCAGGCGGAGGACGTCGAACCGACACGACTGGGTGCCGCGCAAGAGGCGCTCCGGCTCTTCCTCGACAAGGTTCCGGACCGCATCCGAGTCGGACTGGTGGTGTTCGCCGGTGAGGCGCAGGTCGCCACGCCACCGACCTCGGACCACGCGCTGGTCGAGGAGTCCGTGGACTCGGTAGGGGAGTTCCTCATCTACGGCGGGACGGCGATCGGAGATGCGTTGGCGACGGCCGTCGAGCTCGGCAAGCAGTCCATCGACGCGCCGCCGCCCGGAGAGGGGCAGACGGCGGCGCCGGCCCTGGCTCCCGAGCCCGCAGTGAACTCGCGGACGCTCGCCCAGGCCCTGGAGGCACAGCAGGGAGTGCCCCCGGAGGGCTGTGACGAGGAAAGCCTCGTCTCGATTCTCTTCCTGTCCGACGGCGCGCAGACCCGCGGCATCCTCGAGCCGGTACAGGGCGCGGAGCTCGCGAAGGAAGCGTGCTTCCCCGTCTATACGGTCGCGCTCGGGACCCCTGAGGGCACGATCCGGCGCGGCTTCGGGTTCGGCGGCGGCTTCGGGCAGGGCCCCGGCGACCCGAACGAGCTGATTCCGGTGCCGCCCGATCCCGAAACGCTCCGCGGAATCGCCGAGACGACGGGCGGCGAGTTCACGGAGGCTCGAACCGCGGAGTCACTCGAGTCCGCATACGCGAAGCTTGGCTCGAGTCTCGGAAGGGAGCCCGGCCAGAGCGAGGTCACCTTTATCCTGCTCGCGATTGCAGCGGCGCTGCTCGTCGCCGCCGGCGTGCTCTCGGCTCTCTGGTCTCCTCGCTTCCCCTGACCCAGGGCCTGCTGCCTCGACCTCGATAGGTTCTCCGACGATGTCGGACGTCGGCGCCGAGTCAGCCAGAGGAAGTTGGCGCAACCCGAAACGCCTCTTAGGCGGTGGGCTCGCCGTGGCCGTCGTCGTGGCGGTGTTCGTGTTCCTCCTGCCCCGCATCGCGGACTACCGCGACGTGTGGGCCGTGCTGCGGACGCTGGGTTGGCAGGAAGCACTCGCGCTCGCGGGCGCCACTGTGCTCAACCTCGTCACGTTCGCACCGCCGTGGATGGTGGCCCTCCCCGGGCTCGGCTTCCGGCAGGCGTTCGTGCTGACGCAGGCCTCGACGGCGCTTGCGACGGTCGCGCCCGCGGGTGCCGCCGTCGGCATGGCCGGGTCCTATTCGATGCTCCGTTCGTGGGGGTTCAAGGCGGCTCCGGTCGGCCTCGCAGTGGCCGTGACCGGTGTCTGGAACCAGTTCGCGAATCTTGCGTTCCCCATCGTCGGCCTCGCGCTGCTCTCCTCGATCGACGAGGGCCATCCCGCGCTGCGCACGACCGCGTTGATCGGCGTCGCCGTCCTGATCGTCGCAATCGCTGCCTTCAGCCTCGCTCTCTCGAGCGCGGCTCGTGCCCGCTCGATCGGCCACAAGGCCGCGCGTCTGACGGGCTGGGTGTATCGCGTCCTGCGCCTGAAGCGGAGCGTGGCCTGGGGAGGAGAGAGTCTCGTTCGCTTCCGCAGCCGCGCCCTCGACCTGCTCCAGAGACGCTGGCACGTCCTGACCGCAGCCACGCTAGTGGGCCACCTTACGGTCTTCGTCGTGCTCCTCGTCTGCCTCCGCGCCGTCGGCACGACGGCGTCCGAGGTGTCGTGGATCGAGGCGTTTGCCGCGTGGTCGCTGATCCGGGTCCTCGGCGCGCTCCCACTGACGCCAGGAGGCCTCGGAATCGTGGAGCTCGGCCTTTCTAGCGCGCTCGTGGCATTCGGAGCTCCGAATGCCGACGCGGTCGCGGCGACACTTCTTTACCGATTCCTTACGGTGGTACCCACCGTCGCTCTGGGTATGCTCGGCGCTGCAACCTGGCGCACACATCAACCCGGAGAGCAACTCGAAGGGGGCGTCGAGAATCACTGACGCGAGGGAGCGCGGTTACACGGATGGGGCAGGAAACGAGGCTGGCATCCCTCGTACGGTGGGCTGCATGGGTGTGCCTGCGGCACCGGTCCGGCGCTTTGCGCTGCTCACGGCGGCGGCGATCGCTGTGCTCGTCGCGGTGGCTGCGTTTGCAGGCTCCGGTACTGCCGCTCCGGCCGGCGCGTGCCAGGGCGCAGACGACGCGAGCGCGCCACTCGCCGCACAGCAGAGAGCCATCGCGTGCCTCTTCAACGTCGCTCGCAGGCAATCCGGGCGCTCGGCGTTGGCGACTCCTTCGAAGCTCGAGCAGGCTGCCGCGATCAAGGGCCGCCGGGTCGTCGCGTGCGGCCAGTTCACGCACACACCTTGCGGATCACCAGTCACTGCGGCGATCAAGGCGTCCGGCTATCGATTCTCGTGGTTCGGTGAGAACCTCTTCGCCGGGACCTGGGGGCAATACAGTCCGCGTCAAGTCGTGGACAGCTGGCTCGCCTCGCCGGGACACCGCGCGAACATCCTCCGGCCCGCGTTCCGGCACTTCGGCGCATCGCGCATTCGCGCCCAGGGCGTGTTCGGCGAGGCCGAGACCGCCATCTGGGTCGCGACCTTCGCGAGCCCGAAGTCGCGCTAACGAAGGACTAGCCGCGCGCGGGGGGAAGGTCCCCGGGCCGTGAGGGAGGAGAGTCACCTCGACGACATGCGGTCCGCGATCCGGGGCGACTTCGAGCGCCTCGCAGAGCGCCGCGGGGGCCAGGAGCTGATGCGGGCCGAGCCGTCGGACCCCGACGAGCCCGAGCCGGACGAGGTGCCGGAAACGGCCGCTGACGCGGCGGACCAGCTCGAGCCGATGCGGCAGGAGGCCGATGAGCCGCCGGTGGAGCCCGTCGTCGAGCCGGAGGTCGAGCCGCAGATCGACCCCGAGCCGGAGAGGGAACCGGATCCCGAACTTGAGCCCGAACCGGAGCCCGAACCGGAACCTGAGCCGACCCGCCGGAGCTTCCTCGACCGCCTGCTCGGCCGGTAGCTGCAGCCAATAGCGTCACCGCCGGGGAGAATGCCGGGGTGACGCTCACCGAGCTCGCCGTCACGATCGCGCTCCTCGGCGCCCTCGGGCTCATTGCGAGCCGTTTCGGGATCTCCGCGATTCCGGCGTATCTCCTGGCCGGCATCCTGCTCGGCCCGAACGAGCCTGAGCAGCTCGCGCTCATCAGGCCGTCGGAGGTGACGGAGTTCGTCGCCGAGCTCGGTCTCGTCTTCCTGCTCTTCTTCCTCGGCCTCGAGTTCAGCCTCTCCCGGCTCCGGTCGACCGGACGCCACATCGGTCTCGGGGGAACCGTGGACCTCGTCGTCAACTTCGGCCTCGGCCTGGTGGTGGGTGTGGTCGTATTCGGCTGGAGCTTCGCAGCGCTGATTCTCGCCGCGTGCATCTACGTGTCCTCGAGCGCGATCGCGGTCAAGGGCCTCATTGACTTCCGTCGACTGGGGGACGACGAGACCGATCTCGTGCTGGCGATCCTCGTGTTCGAGGATCTCGTGATCGCCTTCATGCTCGGCTTCGCGGCAGTCGGAGGCGAGGGGCCGTCCGACACGCTCGTATTGATCGCGAAGGCGCTCGGGTTCATCACCGTGGGGCTGGCGGCGTCGCGCTGGCTCGCTCGACCCCTCGATCGCTTCCTGGACAGGTTGCCGCTCGAGTTCTTCCTGCTCGCAGTCTTCGGGTTCCTCGTCGGGATGGCGGCGGTCGCCGAGGAGCTTGGCCTGTCCGAGGCGATCGGCGCCCTCATGGCCGGGATCGTGCTGTCGGAGACTTCGGTCCGCGACCAGATCGAGGAGCGCTTCTTCAGCTTCCGCGACATCTTCGCGGCGCTCTTCTTCTTCGTCTTCGGCCTCTCGATCGACCTGGGCGCGATCGGAGACGTCGGCTGGCTCGTGGCGTTCGCCGTCGCGCTCACGCTCGTGGGCAAGCTCGTCGGAGGGTGGACCGCCGGACGGCTCGGCGGGTTCTCGAGCCGCCAGAGTCTGAATGCCGGCATCGCGCTCGTCGCTCACGGCGAATTCACGATCATCCTGGCGCAGCTTGCTTCGGACAACCCCGCCCTGGACGCCGATCAGCAGACGGAGATCGTCGCCTTCGCGGGCCTCTATGTCCTCGTCACTGCGACGATCGGAATCGTGCTCATGAAGGAGTCCAAGCGGCTCGGCCGCGTCCTGTTCCCGACACCTAGACTCACCGAGGAGGCCTGACCGTGCCCGTAGACCTACGAGAGACGAGACTTCCCGGCGTTGGCGTCAAATACGCCTTCCGAACTGCCGACGGCGCCCGGATCTCGGTCATCCTCCACATCGACGGCCAGCGCGAGATCTACTACTACGCCCGCGCGAACGACGACGAGCCGACCTCGGTCATCGAGCTCCACGACGACGAGGCGCGCCAACTCGGCGCGATCGTCGGCGGCGCGTACGAGCGGCCGAAGATCGTCGAGGACCTCGAGATGGCGCTCGGCGAGCTCCAGATCGAGTGGATTCCGGTCCCGGATACGAGCCCTGGGATCGGGCTCAGCCTCGCGGACGCGAAGCTGCGAGCACGAACAGGCGTGACGGTCATCGCGATCCTCCGCGACCCCGAGCCTGTGAGCGGAGCGCAGCCCGAGGACGTCATCCAGCTCGGCGACACGCTCGTCGGAGTCGGAAAGGCCGGGCAGTTCGTCCAGTTCAGGCGACTTCTCGCCGAGGGGCCTTTCGGGGACGACGCGCCCTGACGAGCGCGTCGATCGCCGCGCGGTCGGCGTCAGCGACCTCGCGAAGCACGCGTTCCGCCTTCTCGATCTCGAGAGCGCCGAGCTCGGCGACGATGTCGTCGGGCGTGTAGAGGACTCGCGGGTCGCTCGGCCCGCCCACGCCTTCCGTCATGTTCGTCGAGTCGTGGCCCAGCAGCAGCAGTGTCCCTCCCACGCGGAGCGCCGCCGCAGCACGAGCGAGGACTCGACGACGCTCGGTCGGCGGGAGGTGTAGGAAGAGGACGAGCACGAGATCGAAGCCGTCGCGTTCCGGCTCGTAGTCCACGAGGTCACAGCATGCGAGCTCGATGTCAACGCCGGCGCGCTCCGCTCGCACGCGCGCCCTCTCGAGCGCGACGGGGGAGAAGTCGACTCCGACCACTTCCCAGCCGCGCTCTGCCAGCCAGATCGCGTTTCGAGCCTCCCCGCATGCCAGGTCGAGCGCTCGACCTGGTGCGAGGTCCGACACCTCCGCGACGAGGACACGGTTCGGCTCGGCGCTCCACAGGCTCTCGACCTCTGCGTACTTCCGATCCCAGTCCTCACGCCGCACGCGGCTTCACCCTCGTCGCGACCACAGTCCGGGTTGCAAGGAGCGTAATGACGCAGAGCGCCGCCCCCACAAGGTATGGCGCGGCGTCACCGAACGCTTCCGCGAGCGCTCCGCCGAATGTGGGGCCAGTCAGCTCGCCGAAGGCCCATGCGCTGTTCATGATCCCGAAGGCGAGCCCCTGTGCGAGCCCCGAGGCGTCGGCTCGATGCGAGGTCAACGCCATTCCGGGCGTGTACATGCTCCCGAACGCGAGAAAGCCCGCCACGACGAGCACCGCGATGGCGGCCGGCTCTCGAGCGGCCGCGAGCGCCGTCGCCACGACGATCGACGCCACGAGTCCGACACGGACCGGTAGCAGCCGTCCGCGTCTGTCCGTGACTCGTCCGACAACCGGGTTCACCGCTGCTTCGAGCAGTCCGGCTGCGAAGAACACCGCGGCGATGCCGACAGCCGACCAGCCTGCGGAGTCGAGTGCGAGCGGGCCGAGGACGACCAGCATCCCGAACAGGAAGGCCGGGAGGGCATTGAGCCACAGGCCACCCAGGAATCGCCGGTCACGTAACGCTCGCGAAAGGCCGGCGGTCGAGATCACCTCGGCCGGTGTCGAACGAGGCACGCTCGCGAGGGCGGCACAGGCAAATGCGACCACTGCGACGCCGGCGAAGGCCGGCCGCGACCCGACGACGTCTGCAAGGCCGCCGAACAGCGGGCCGAGAACGGCCCCGAACACGGCCGCCCCGAAGGCCGTCCCGATGACCTCGCCGCGCCTTTCCTTCGGTGCGGAGACGGCGAGCCACGCAAGCGCCCCCGCCCAGGTGATCGTGCTGGACAGGCCCTGGATGAGCCGAGCGGCCACGAGCGTCTCTGCGGTGGTCGCAAATGCGAACGCAAGGCTTGCGACACCGAGCAGGACGAGGCCGGCGACCACGGCCCGTTTCGGGCCTAGCTTCGCGGCCGCGATTCCCCCGAGAATGCCTCCGACGATCGCGCCCGCGCCGTACGCGCCCACGAGGATCCCGGCGCCGGTCTTCGAGAGATCGAACTCCTCCGCGTATCCCGGGACGAGCGGCGTGATCGCCGTGAACAGCATCACGTCGACGAAGATGATCGTGCTGACGAGCGCGAGCAGACGGCGCATCGGAGCGAGGATACGCGCGCGAAACGCGTGCCCCGCGGGCGTCGCATGCCTGGAAAGAAAAATGCACCGAGTCGGTGGCGCCTTCGTCCGGCTCTCCGACTGACCGCCGCCGAAGCGACAACCTCTCGGGGAGCCATCAACCTCGGACGCTCCGTACTCGGTGCAGTTGCGACTCTACGAAGCCGGCCAGCATGGGTCAAGCGTTGTCCGGACTGAATCGTCCGCAAATTACGAGAAAGGCTTCAGCCTGCTCGTCTGAGCGTCCTCGTGCCGTCCGGAGAGCCCGACCCGCGCGTCAGATCCGAGCGATCTGGCGCACAAAAAATGCACCGAGCCGGTGGCGCCTTCGTCCGGCTCTCCGACTGACCGCCGCCGAAGCGACTGCCGATCGGGGAGCCATCAACCTCGGACGCTCCGTACTCGGTGCATCGCCGATGCTAGGGACCCTCGGGGAGGCCGTCAAGGGAGCCAGATCGGAACTTTTCGCAATTTGCGATTTTTTCTTTTCACGCAGGGTCTTGCTGCGTTTTTGGCCACATGCTCTGGGTGCTCCGAGAGAAGAAAACGGCCGGACCCATAGAGTCCGGCCATGAATTCGCCGAGCCGGGAACGCTTTCGTCCACCGTCCCGACCGACCTTCCGCTTCCGCGTACAGCTGCTCGGGAGAGCTTCGTCCTACCGGCGCCCCGTGCTCGGCGCAGAGGGGAATTTACGAGAAGGGCCTCGTCCGATCAAGGCCTGTCGAGCACAAAACGGACGCAATTTGCGGACGAGCTTCGGACGATCCAGGCCGGCCTGATCGCGGACGCCCGGAACCTCCCGCACCGAGGCGGTTTAGGGTTGGCTCGAATGCGCGATCGGGCCAGGGCGGTGGTCGTCGGCGGCGGAGTCGGTGGCTGCTCGATCTTGTACTGGCTCGCACGCCTCGGCTGGGACGACGTCGTGCTCGTCGACCGAGCGGAGCTGACGAGCGGCTCGACGTTCCACTCGGCCGGTCTCGTCGGCCAGCTGCGGAGCTCGCTGTCGCTGACGAAGATGATGATGGAGAGCGTCGACCTCTATCGCTCGCTCGAGGCCGAGGTCGGTCTCGAGACGGGCTGGCGCGAGGTCGGCTCGTTGCGCCTTGCGTCGTCGCAGGAGCGGATGGAGGAGATCACGCGTCAGGCCGGCTGGGCAAAGACCTTCGGCCTTCCCTTCGACCTGATCTCGCCCGAGGAGGCGCAGGAGCTCTTCCCGCCCATGACCGCGAACGGCGTGGTCGGTGCCGCGTACCTGTCGAGCGACGGCTACATCGACCCGAGCCAGCTGACGTTCGCTCTCGCGGAGGCCGCGCGGAGGCGGGGCGCGGAGGTCAATACCCGAACGCGCGTGACCGGCGTTCGCGTCCGGCGGGGCAGGGTCGAGGCCGTCGAGACCGACCAGGGTGCGATCGAGACCGAGGTCGTGGTCAATGCCGGCGGCATGTACGCACGTGAGATCGGCGCGCTCGCAGGAGTGAACGTGCCCATCGTCCCGATGGCGCACGAGTACCTCGTCACGAAGCCGAGCGGGCTCCCACTCGAGATGCCGACCATGCGCGACCCGTCGCTGCTCGTCTACTTCCGTCCCGAGTCGGGCGGTCTCGTCATGGGCGGCTACGAGCGACACTGCGCGCCGTGGGGCCTCGAGGGCATTCCGCCGGACTTCAACTCGAGGCTCCTCGAGGAGGACTGGCCGCGCTTCGAGGAGCTCATGGAGAACGCCGTCGTCAGAGTCCCCGCGCTCGCCGAGATGGAGGTCGTGAAGCTCATCAACGGGCCGGAGGCGTTCACGCCCGACGGGGAGTTCGTCCTCGGACCGTCTGACGTGCGGGGCTTCTGGGTCTCGGCCGGCTTCTGCGCGCACGGGCTCGCAGGAGCGGGAGGGATGGGGAAGCTCGTCGCCGAGTGGATCGTCGAGGGAACGCCCTCGCTCGACGTATGGCACATGGACTCCCGGCGGTTCGGTGCTGCGTACCGCAGCACTCGATACGCGCTTGCGCGTACGAAGGAGATCTACGAGACGTACTACGACGTCAAGTACCCCGGCCACGAACGGCAGGCCGGGAGGCCGCTGCGCGTGTCCTCCGCCTTCTCGCGTCTGCACGAGCTCGGCGCGGCGTTCGGCGAGAAGTCCGGCTGGGAGCGCGCAAACTGGTTCGAGCCGAATGCCGCCCGTGGAGACGAGTCGCTCCGGCCCCGCGGCTGGGCCGGAAAGCTCTGGTCGCCCGCAATCGGCGCCGAGCACCTCGCCTGTCGCGAGGCCGCCGCGATCTTCGACGAGAGCTCGTTCGCGAAGATCGAGGTCACGGGCAATGGCGCGGCTGCGTTCCTCGATCGGCTCTCCGCCAATCGCGTCTCGCGCGGCGTCGGCCAGATCACGTACACGCAGATGCTGAATGCGCGCGGTGGGATCGAATGCGACTTCACCGTCAGCCGGCTCGAGGACGACCGCTTCCTGATCGTGACGGGCACGGCATTCGGCCAGCACGACCTCGCCTGGATCCGCCAGCACGCGCCGGAGGACGGCTCGGTTCACGTCGCGGATATGACCTCGGGGTACGCCTGCTTCGGACTCTGGGGCCCGAGGGCGCGGGAGGTGCTCGAGCCCTTGACCACCGCCGAGCTGTCGAACGCGGCCTTTCCGTACATGCACGCACGGCAGATCGACGTCGGCTCCGTCCCGTGCCGCGCGCTACGCGTGACGTACGTGGGGGAGCTCGGCTGGGAGCTCTACTGCCAGGCCGAGTCCGGCCCGCGGCTCTGGGACGCTCTCTGGACGTCCGGAAAGGCCCACGGCCTTATCGCCGGCGGATACAAGGCGATCGACTCGCTACGCCTCGAGAAGGGCTACCGCGTGTGGGGCGCTGACATCACTCCCGAAGACACACCGTTCGAGGCGGGGCTCGGCTTCGCCGTGAAGCTCGACAAGGACGACTTCGTGGGCCGCGAGGCGCTTGCTCGCGCGGGCGAGCCGACGCGGCTCCTCCGCTGCCTCACGTTGGAGGACCCGCGGGCCGTCGCACTGGGCTCGGAGCCGGTGCGGGTGGGCGAGGAGCTCGTCGGCCGCGTGACGAGCGGCGGGTACGGCTACACGGTCGAGAAGTCGATCGCGTACGCGTACCTTCCTGCCGCGCACGGCGTCGGGACCGAGGTCGCGGTCGAGATCTTCGGCGAGTGGGTGGCGGGAAAGGTCGCCGAGGAGCCGCTGTACGACCCCGGGGGCGAGAGGATCAGGGCGTGAGCGAGCTCGCTGCGGCGGTCGAGCGCGTATGGCCAGGAGGACGCGCGCGATTCGAGGTGCTCGGAGGCGGCATCACCAATCACAACGCGAAGATCGAGGTCGACGGAGAGACCCACGTCCTGCGGGTCGCCGGCAAGGATACGAACCTCCTCGGCATCGACCGCTCCGTCGAGCTCGAGGCAACCCGAGCGGCGGCGGCTCTCGGGATCGGGCCGGAGGTCGTCGCGTTCGTCGAGCCCGAGGGCTGGCTCGTCACGCGCTTCATCGACGGTGTCCCGGTGCCGATCGAGCGGATGCGCGAGCCGGACATGCTCGCTCGCGTCGGGGCAGCGCTCCGGGAGCTCCACGCCAGCCCGCCCATTCCCGGCGCCTTCGACTCCTTCCGCGTGGTCGAGACATATCGCGAGACGGCTCTCGCGCGCGGCGGTGACATTCCCGCGGCCTACGAGTGGGCGCACGACCTTGCGCAGCGGATCGAGGAGCGCAGGCGCGGCGCCGCGGCGGTCCCATGCCACAACGACCTTCTGAACGCGAACTTCCTCGACGACGGCGAGCGCCTGCGCATCGTCGACTGGGAGTACGCGGGGATGGGAGATCCGTTCTTCGATCTCGCGAACTTCTCCATCAACCACGAGCTCGACGCCGCGGGGTCGGCAACCCTGCTGCACGCGTACTTCGGAGAAGTGCGCGAGGAGGACGCCGCAGCGCTCGAGCTGATGCGCTTCATGTCCGACTTCCGCGAGGCGATGTGGGGCGTCGTCCAGACCGCGGTCTCGGAGCTCGACTTCGACTTCGCGGGCTACGCGAGCGAGCACTTCGAGCGCCTCGAGCGTACGGCAGCCGAGGCTCCGCCTTTCGCTCGGCGCTCGACGCGTGAACGAACGAGGGGCGCCGTGCGGCGCCCCTCGCAGTCAACTCGCTGAACGTGCTGAGCTAGGTCGCCTCGGTCGGCAGCTCGAACTGTCCGAGCCTGCTCCTCCTCGATCCGCTCGAGCTCCTCGTCGGTGCCCATCCGGACGGGGCCCTTGAACCACTTCTTGGCGGAAATAACCACCAGCCGCCGAACACGATCCCCATGCCTAGCGAACCAGAGGATGGTGTAGTTCGTCAGCTCCCACGAGAAGTCGTCCTCCCAGGGGAGGCCGGCCTTGTACAACGGGAAGACGAACAGGATGGTAATCGATTGCGACCCACGCGATCGCGATCACGT
Source organism: uncultured Actinomycetes bacterium (assembly GCA_963736295.1). Taxonomy (GTDB): domain Bacteria; phylum Actinomycetota; class Thermoleophilia; order Gaiellales; family Gaiellaceae; genus GMQP-bins7. Next base: position 378,493 of record CAVTOH010000004.1, on the reverse strand, counting down.
CGATCGACTTGTACCAGCTGCCCGAGGCTCCACGCCCGCTCCTCCTGCCAGCGTCGCCCTTGCGCAGCCTAGCATGACCGGGAGGATGAATGCGATGTACAGGCCGATGACCGCGATAGCGGTCCCGACGGCGTAGCCGACCAGGTAATTCCAGATCGCGGGGATCATCAGGATGGCCGCGAAGAAGGCGACGCCGATGACCGACCAATCGCGGAACGCGGTTCGGTGCGACCCGGCGCCATAGCTGGTGGCCGGGAACTGCACGGTCGCGCGAGAACGCGAACATCATGCGCGACGCGGACGTGATCGAGGCCGTCACGCAGAAGAACTGGGCGATGACGCAGATGAATAGCAGTGCCTCTGACCAGTTCTGGCTCATCGACTCGGCCCAGATCCACGGCACGACCGCCCCAATGTTGTCGAGAGCGCCCTGGGTGACCGGAATCGCGAACGTCACCGCGACGAGCAGGATGAAACCGAAGATCGCCGAGACGAACACCGACGTCCACATGCCAGTCGCGGCCATCCGTGAGGCTTCCTTCGTCTCCTCGGCGGTGTGGGCGGAGGCGTCGAAGCCGGTCATCGTGTACTGGGCCATGAGCAGACCGAGACCGAACACGAACCACATCGCCGGATTCGCCCAGGACGTCGTGCCATCACCGTATCCGGAGACATTCACCGTCTCCGTAAAGACGTACGAGAGTGACTGGTGCTGGTCGGGGACGATGATGAGGACGCCGACGATGAATGCGACGCCGAGCATGTGCCACCAGGCGGAGATCATGTTCAACCCGGACGTGAGGCGGATGTCGAGCATGTTGATCAGCACCGCCAGGCCAAGCAGGACGATGTACGCGACGTAGATCGAGAAGTTCGCGGACGCGCCGAACCAGTCGTCCATGTGCGTCGTGTAGCTGAACCAGTAGTCGGCGAGGATCGTCGCGAAGGTCGCGAGGCCGTAGCCGATAGCCGCGGTGACGGCGACCTGGCCGATGAGGTTGAACCAGCCCGTTGCCCAACCCCAACCAGGGCTTCCGATCTTGGACGCCCAGTAATAGAGGCCTCCGGCTGTCGGGTACGCGGACGCGATCTCGGCCATCGCGAGGGCGATGATCGTCGCCATCAGGCCGACGAGCAGCCATCCCCAGGTGACCGCGACCGGACCGCCGCGCTCGAAGGCGACGAAGTACGAGGTCAGAGCAGCCGGCGAGAATCGAGATGATCGTGAACGAGATCGCGAAGTTCCTGAACCCGCCCATCGCGCGGAAGAGCTCCTGCGCATAGCCGAGCCGATGGAGGAGCTTCTCGTCCTCCGAGGTGTGGTAGCTGGGCGTTTCTGGACCACTGCTCATACGGACCCCCTCGGGGTTTGCGACAGCTCTGAGGCGCCTATTACGCCCACCTGATCGCTGGCGTGTCAACAGCCCGCGACGACGCACTAGGATCGCTCGGCATGTTGGGTTACGACGAGCTGAAGGCCGAGGTCGAGTCCGGCGTGATCGACACCGTCGTCGTTGCGTTCACCGACATGCAGGGGCGACTCCTCGGAAAGCGACTCCATGGGGAGTTCTTCTGCGAGGAGCTCGACGCGGGACACGAGGTCGAGGGGTGCAACTACCTGCTCGCGCTGGACATGGAGATGGACACGGTCCCCGGGTACCAGATCGCGAGCTGGGAGCAGGGGTACGGCGACTTCGCCCTCGCACCGGATCTCGACACGCTCAGGCGGCTTCCCTGGCTCGAGGCGACCGCGCTCGTCCTCTGCGACATCCAGTGGCACGACGGCTCGCCCGTGCAGCCGTCCCCGCGGCAGGTGCTCAAGGCCCAGGTCGAGCGCGCGGAGGCGCTCGGCTATGTGCCGATGATGGGCTCCGAGCTCGAGTTCTACCTCCTCCGCGAGACCTATCAGGAGGCCTGGGCGCAGCGCTACGAGGACCTGACGCCCTCGGTCCCGTACATCCTCGACTACCACGTGCTCGCCTCGACGTACGACGAGCACCTCATCCGCAAGATCCGGAACAACATGCACGCAGCCGGGATCAAGGTCGAGACCTCGAAGGGCGAGGCCTGGCCCGGCCAGCACGAGATCAACTTCCGCTTCGCGGACGCGCTCCGCATGGCCGACAACCACACGATCTACAAGAACGGCGCGAAGGAGATCGCGTTTTCGAACGGCTGCTCGATTACCTTCATGGCGAAGCCGTTCGAGTCGTGGATCGGCAACTCGTGCCATGTTCACGCTTCGCTCTTCCGGGACGGCGAGCCGGCCTTCGCGTCGGACGACGCGCTCTTCGACCGCTTCCTCGCCGGTCAGATCGCAGCTTTCGAGGAGCTGGCGGTCTTTCTCGCGCCGACGATCAACTCGTACAAGCGGTACGCGGCCGGAAGCTGGGCGCCGACGACGCTCGCGTGGGGGCGCGACAACCGCACGTGCGGCTTCCGGATCGTCGGCCACGGTGCCTCGAAGCGCGTCGAGACCCGGATCCCGGGCGGCGACGTCAACCCGTATCTCGCCTTCGCCGCGATCATCGCGGCGGGGCTCCACGGCATCGAGGCCGAGCTCGATTTGCCGGAGGCGCTCGAGGGCAACGCGTACGAGTCGGACGCCCGCCGCTTTCCCTCGACGATGCGTCAGGCGATCGCCGCGCTCGAGGACGGAGCAGTCGCGCGTGCGGCCTTCGGCGACCAGGTCGTCGACCACTACCTGAACTACGCGCGAACGGAGCAGGCGCTCTTCGACAAGTACGTCACGGACTGGGAGCGCCAGCGGTACTTCGAGCGGGGCTAGGTTTCTCGGATACCGCCCAGCCGGACGATGAAGCCGGGCACCTCCATCGGCTTGTGGGGAGCGAGGATCCCGTCCTCTTCGTCGGTTCCGGGATTCGCATGGACGAAGGCGGCCCCTGAAGCGAATGCGTCGGTGATAGCGACATCCGCCAGCGCTTGCAGCGCATCGACCGGGGCATCGGGCAGAAGGGCGAGTCCGGTCAAGTACGAAGCTGCGCCGGCGTCACCGTCGGTGCGGACGGTCGTTCCGATTGCTCCAGGTGTCCCGTCGATCGCGGCTACCCAATGCCGAAAGGCGCCGTGAGCAAACTGCGGCTGTAGCCAGGCACGCGCTTCGAGAACGTCATACGCGAAAGCGGCGGCCTCGAGATCTGCATACGTCGACGCATCAAACTCGGGTCGAACGGCAACCGATGCCGGGGACTTGCCAGGCGTCGAGCGCGGAAGTAGCGCAACACAGCGCTTGACGAAGAGCGGCTCGCCGAAATCCAGTTCGATCTCGAGTGGAACTCGCATGCCCCACGGCACTCCGCGCGACTCGTACCAGCGACGGATCGCAGTGACGTCGACGGCCGCATCGGTGACGTCGGCGTTGTTCCATTGCGCCTGGGGGAGTCCGGATGCCATCAGGCGCGCACCGGGCAGACGTGCCACGCCCCCTCCGAACGGCTCCCGCGCGCGGCCCTCGACCTCCCAGGCGTCTGCGTGTGCGGAGCGAACCCGTTCGGTCAGCTCATCGGCCCGCACGAGGGCCACGCTACCGCAGGCGTTGCGCCGCTAACGTCCGTCCTGTGAACAAGCTGCGGCCGGTCATCGGGATCACGACCTACGCCCAGGAGGCGAGCTGGGGAGTCTGGCGGCTCCCGGCTGCGCTCATCCCGCTCGACTACGTCGACGCCGTCGAGCGCGCCGGTGGGCGTCCGGTCTTGATCCCACCGAGTGAGGATGGCGTCTCCGAGACGCTTGCCGCGCTCGACGGGATCGTCTTCTCGGGCGGGGCAGACGTCGATCCGTCGCTGTACGGGGCCGAGGCACACCCGGAGACCGACTCGCCGCAGGCTCGCCGTGATGCCGGGGAGCTCGCGTTGCTCAGCGCCGCCCTCGAGCGAGACATGCCCACACTGGCGATCTGCCGGGGTTTCCAGCTGCTCAACGTCGCGCGTGGCGGGGACCTCGTCCAGCACTTGCCCGAGTCGGTCGGGAACGACGATCACAAGCAGGTGCCGGGTGAGTTCGCCGTGCACCCGGTCGAGGTCGAGCAAGGGTCACGCCTCGCGGGCATCGTCGGCGATCGCTCCGATGTCACGTCCCACCATCACCAGGCGCTCGGCCGCGTCGGCGACGGGCTCGTCGAGACGGCCTGGGCCGCCGACGGGACGCTCGAGGCCGTCGAGGACCCGCGCCAGCGATTCACGCTCGGGGTCCAGTGGCATCCCGAGGCGAGCGAGGATCAGGCGCTCTTCGACGCGCTCGTGGCCGAGGCACGCGACTACCGAGCCGCTCGCGAGCAGTAGGCTCGTAGGTCAAACGAGAGAGGAGACGCCCTTGTACTTCGCGTTCTTGGCCATCTACGTCGTGCTGTCGGTCGCGTTCATCGTCGATGTCATCCGGCAGCCTGCGACGGCGCTTTCCGGGGTAGGCAAGGCTCTCTGGATCGCGGCTCTCCTGCTCGTCCCGGTCTTCGCGTGGATCGTCTACGGCTTCTGGCGGATCCAGCGGAGCCGCTTGTAAGCGCCCTGCCGTGTCGCTGACCGTCCTCAACCCCGCGACCGAGGAGCCGATCGCCGAGCTCGAGCAAGCCGGTGTCGAGGAGGCGGACGAGGCCGTCGCGCGAGCGAAAGCCGCCTTCCCCGCCTGGCGGGCGGTGGCCCCGGCCGATCGCGCGCGGCTGCTACGGCGGCTTGCGAATCTCGTGGAGGAGAACGGGGAGGAGCTCGCCGGAATCGAGTCCCGCAACGTGGGCAAGCCGATCGGGGGAGCACGCGGCGAGGTCGGGATGGTCGCGCAGGTCTTTCACTTCTACGCGGGCGCGATCGACAAGCACTACGGCGACACGATCCCGGTGGCGGGCGGAGTCGCGGCCACGTTTCGGGAGCCGATCGGGGTCGTCGGCCTCATCGTCCCGTGGAACTTCCCGCTCAACATCGCGAGCTGGAAGCTCGGCCCGGCGCTCGCCTGCGGGAACACGGTCGTCCTGAAGCCTGCCGAGCTCACGCCGCTCTCCGCGCTTCGACTCGCAGAGCTCGTGCTCGAGGCCGGAATCCCGGAAGGCGTCGTCAACGTCCTCGTCGGCAAGGGCTCGGTCGTGGGTCAGCGGTTGATCGAGCATCCGGACGTCGCGAAGATCGGTTTCACCGGCTCGACCGAGGTCGGCCGGCTCGTGATGCAGGGCGCCGCGGGGACGATCAAGCGGGTGACGCTCGAGCTCGGCGGGAAGTCGGCGAACATGGTCTTTGCGGACGCGGACGTCGAGAAGGCCGCCGCGTCGGCTCCATACGCCGTCTTCGACAACGCTGGCCAGGACTGCTGCGCTCGGTCGCGCATCCTCGTCGAGAAACCGGCGTACGACCGCTTTCTGGAGTATCTGGTGGACGCCACCGAGGGCGTCCGGGTCGGAGATCCGGCCGACGAGTCCACCGAGATGGGGCCCCTGATCTCGGCGCAGCATCGCGAGACGGTCGCGTCGTTCGAGGACGGCGAGCCCGCGTTCCGGGGCACCGTCCCCGGCGGCCCCGGGTACTGGTACCCGTGCACGCTCGTCGAGGCGACGAACGACGATCGCGTGGCCCGCGAGGAGGTCTTCGGGCCGGTCGCAGCCGTGATCCCGTTCGAGGACGAGGCCGACGCCATCAGGATCGCGAACGACACGCCGTTCGGGCTTTCGGGTTCGATCTGGACGCGAGACGGCGCCCGTGCGCTCCGCGTCGCTCGCGCGCTCGAGACCGGCGTCCTCTCGGTCAACTCGAACTCGTCGGTGCGCGTCGCGACGCCGTTCGGTGGCTTCAAGCAGTCCGGCTTCGGCCGCGAGCTCGGCATGCCGGCGCTCGACGGCTACTCGGAGCTCAAGAGCATCTTCATCTCGACGGAGGAGTAGCGACGTGGCAGGACGACTCGACGGAAAGGTGTGCGTCATCACCGGGGCCGGAGGAGGGATGGGACGCGAGGCTGCGATCGTCTTCTCGGAGGAGGGCGCGAAGGTCTGTGTCGCCGACGTCGACCTGACGATCGCCGAGGAGACCGTCTCGCTGTGCGTCGGCGAGGCGTTCGCGCTGCGGGTCAACGTGGCCGACGAGGACGACGTGCGCGCGATGTACGCCGCGACGGCGGAGCGCTTCGGCGGCATCGACGTGCTCTACAACAACGCCGGCATCTCGCCCGGCGACGACGCGTCCGTGCTCGACACGAGCGTCGAGGCGTGGCAGCGGGTGCAGGACGTGAACACGAAGGGCGTCTTCCTCTGCTGCAAGCACGGGATCCCGTACCTGCTGGAGCGGGGTGGCGGCTCCGTGATCAACGTCGCCTCGTTCGTCGCGTTCGTCGGCGCTGCGACGTCGCAGATCTCGTACACAGCCTCGAAGGGCGCCGTGCTCTCGATGAGCAAGGAGCTCGGCGTGCAGTTCGCGCGCGACGGCGTGCGCGTGAACGCGCTCTGCCCGGGGCCGGTCGAGACCCCGCTCCTGCTCGCGATCTACGGCGGCGATCCCGCCGCGTTCGCCCGCCGCCAGGTGCACTGGCCGACCGGGCGGCTCGGAAAGCCGAGGGAGATCGTCAACGCCGCACTCTTCCTCGCGAGCGACGAGTCGTCGTTCGTGAACGGCGCCGCGTTCGTTGTCGACGGCGGCCTGACCGCCGCCTACGTCACGCCCGAGTAGGGATCAGACGCCGACGACCTGGACTGTCCAGCGTCGGTCGCGCTCGCGGTCGAGCTCGAGGAAGAGGACCCGCTGCCACTGGCCGAGCTGAAGGTCGCCCTCCCGGACGGGTATCGACTCGCCGGCCGGCCCGAGGAGCATCGACATGCAGTGCGAGTGCCCGTTCGACGCTTCCATGTCCTCCGGGGAAACGTTCTCCGTCCTGCGGTCCCAGTCGTCATGCGCGTAGTAGTGCTCGGTGGGGACGAGCCGCCGAAGCAGCACCGCGAAGTCCTCGAGGAAGCCGCGCTCCCACTCGTTGACCCGCACCGAGCACGTCGTGTGCGGCGAGTAGACGCAGCAGATCCCGTCTCGGATCCCGCTCTCATTCACCGCCTGCTGTACCTCGTCGGTGATGTCGGTGACGGTGAGCCCGCCGGCGGTGCGAATGTATGCCTCGTACTGGTACGTCTCCACGGCCGCCCGACATTCTGACAAGAGCGCGCCTGCCCCCGCCACGCATACCGTCCGGGAGCGAGGAAAGTACTCTCCTCGAAGGCGGGCCCGTAGCTCAGCTGGTTAGAGCAGCCGACCCATAATCGGTTGGTTCCTGGTTCGAATCCAGGCGGGCCGATGTAACGCCTGTATCGCTCTAGTACGCGGATCCGGGAGCCGGCCGCCAGGTCACGATGACATGCCCGTTTCTATCCTCGACGGCCTTCGCGACCACCCACTTGCTGCCGCCTCGCCTGAGGGTGTCTCCGACCTTCGGGACCTTGGCGCTGAGAGCAACCTCCCATTGCCCGTCTGGGAAGCGGACAGTGACGAAAGGTGAGGACATCAGCTTCGCTCTCTTTCCGCTCGTCCTGGCGCAATGGCTCAGGATTCGGGTCACGACGAGAGGAGAGCTATGAAGGATCTCCAGTGTACCGCTGTGCGGCTCGATCCTGCCCGGCCTCTCCCGGCGTGGCGCCGCGTGCTAGATAGTGGCGACAGCCACCACGTTGAGGAGTCGTGACGAGATGGACGATCCCAGTCCGGAATTCACCCCCGGCTCCGGGCAGACGTACGCGGAGGAACGTCGAACGCGCCGCCAGCGGCGTCGCGTCGTCGGGTTCTCGGTGTGCATTGCGCTCTGGTTGCTCAGCGCCGTACCGATCGCGCGCCTCTCGAGCGACGAGGGAGGAGGCGTTGGTGTCGCCGCCATCTATCTCGCCGCCGGCTTCGGGATCGCGGTCGTGACTCGCGGCATCTACGCCAGGCTGAGGAGGCGGCGGTTCTGGTCACCGTGGTTGTTTGTGACCGCGGCTGTCCTCGCGATCGGAAGCTACGTCCTCGTGACCGGCGGTGAGCAAGTGGCCAGTTCTAGCCTGCTGCTGTTGCTCGCGGGCTCCCGGCCGGTTGGCTGAGCTTGCCTCCGTCAGACGCGACGGAGTAAGACGAGTGAGGGCGGGGCAAGCCCCGCCCTCAACGTCAAGCGCGAGCGGTCGAGTTACGCGACCGCGACGCCGTTGCTCTGAGCGACGATGCGGCCGCTCGTGATCTTGGGCTCGTTGGGGACAATCGCGTTGAGGTTCTCATCGCGGATCCAAGTGGCGACGAACTTCGTCGACTCCATACCCTGCTCTGGGGTCTCGAAGAGATTGAGTGAGCTGAAGACGCCGTTGCCGGCCTCGATCAGGTAGTAGCCCTTGAAGCCCTGGAGCTTGTTCAGCTTCGGGAGGAGGGTCTCGTTGACCTTGCTTGTCAACTCGACCGTGCGATTCTGGTCCACGCCTTCATACCGGCGGATGGTCGCATGCATGTGATGCTCCTTCTGACTAGTGAGGGCAGAGAGTCCGAACGAACCCACTGCTGCGCTCAGGCCGGGTGTGACAGTCGAAGAGGAAGTGCAACCTCGGCGGCTTCGAAGCTAGCCAACGCGCTCGGGAAGTGTAGCCGCGATCTGCTCGCCCCGCCCGCGCTGTGCATCCGAGCCCTTGCTCCGCGTGGGAGCGGAGCCATTCCGACAAGCGCGCTTCCCGCCTCCGCGCATGCCGATTGGTAGAGACGAAGTACCCTCCGCGGGAGCGGGCCCGTAGCTCAGCTGGTTAGAGCAGCCGACTCATAATCGGTTAGTCCCTGGTTCGAGTCCAGGCGGGCCCATTCTGAGGCGCATGGCTATGCGGATTTGGCTTGGTTGAGCGAGACGGGGTGTGCCAGCGACGCCAGAAATGCGCAGGGCGGTAGTTACCCTCGCCCGGCTACCTGCGGATCGAGGAGCGGAAGCTCGAGGCGGGTTCCGAGAACTGACAAGCGAGGGCCGGGAGCGCCGCGGCGATGAACGGCGCTCCCGAGAAGGGTCGAGCACTCTTTGCTGGCCGCCGCCTGAGTCCGGCTAGGTTCTGCCCGGGGCGATCTTCACTGGCGCGAACTCATGCGTGCGTGCGCCGCCATACCTGGTGAAGGCGTCATAGACCTCGTACCGCCACTTGCCCGCGTCCGGGAACACGACCCGAGCGCGGTAGACGCCAGGACGACTTGTCGGTCTGGCCCTGAACGTCAGCGACTTCTTGAGAGCCGCGCTCGTGGAGCGGACCGGCGCGACCCTGCTAATCGTCACGGCCGGCTTCAGACAGCAAAGAGGCTGGCTAGCCATGCCGTGCTGAAGCACCGTGATGTTGACGACCCACGGCTCGTCCGCAGACAGACCCTTAGGCGACGAACTTAGCCGCACGGTTGCCCAACCCCCCGCGAGCGCTGTGCTCGCACACACAAGTGCCACGGCTGCGGCGACGATGAGTGACCTCCGCACGAGCTGCCTCCTCTGTTCGGATGCCGTGTGTACACCGGTCCGCCGCAGCGGGTTCCCCGGGCTCGGGGTGTACGTGCGGATCGAGGAGCGCGAGCTCAGCGGAAGGGCGGCCACGTAGACTCCTGGAATGCGTTTCGGCGGAACGTGGCCTAACCGACTGTCAGCCTTGGTCGTCTTCGCCGGTCTGATTCTCCTGGTAGCAGGCTGAAACTGACCAGAACCCCGCGGGACGGGGCGAGATTCCAGGAGTTTCGAGATCCGGGGCGACGAGCCGGGGCTTGCTAGCTACCTGCGCACGGAGGAGCGGGAGCTTGAGGCGGGCGGGCTGAACTAGTCGCCCGTTGCCTCCTTGTCGATCGCGTCCGCCCACGCTCGGGCTGCGGCATCAACGTTCGCATCCGTGTCTGGCTCGCACTTGCCGTAGCAGAAGACGTGCACCTCGACCCCGAGGTTGTCGCGCCGCCAGTGATACGTCACTTCTCTGCCGTTCGAGTGCGTCCAGAGACGCCACGCCTCGTCGCCGAGCCCGTCGACCTTCTCCGCCTTGACCACGAATCCGTACTTCGCGCCGTATGCGCGCGAGAGATCGTTGGACGCCAGGAATGCAACGTGGGCGTCGGCTGGGGTATCGGAGAGTCCGACGACGAGGTTTGCGAGCTTGTCGTCGTCCACCCACTTGTTCCACGAGCCCCAGTCGTCATGGCCCTCGAGGTCAGCCGTCTTCCGTCGATACTCGGCGAAGATCGGGTCTTTCGCGGCGGCCTCCTCCGCCGACTCACCCGAGGACTCCTTCGGCTCGGGCTTCTGCGGCCAGGGCGGCCATCCAGGCGTTCGGGGTGCCACATTCGCCAGCCGCTCTGCATCGGCGGCCTTGTACATCCCACTCGGCTCGTTGTTGCCTCCGCCGCAGCCGGCAAGGGTGACGGCCACCAGGGACGCGGCCATCCCGCCCACTTGGATTTTCCTCACGAGACGACACTCTCATGGCGGCATGTGTCGGGCAACTCCCCGTATTGCTGGGTCATCGAGGAGCGGGAACTCGAGGCGGACGACGGAGCCGCTGACCACTGGGTCTTTGCAGCGACCGAAGGGCGTAGAATCGGGTGGTCCTAACGAAAGGGATCACGATGCCGACCTGGCTCTGGATCGTCATCGTCGTCGTCTTGGTGATGCTCGTCCTTGGCTACTTTTGGAAACGGTCTCCGTGACCGTGCCTAGGCGGGAGGACTGGGCCATGCACTCCGGTGGCGGATCGAGAGGCGGGAGCTCAGGAGATCGCCCGCTTCATGGGGCAGCGTAAGCTCTCGATCACGGCGGACACCTACACGCGCGTGATGGTCGGCGGCGGGTTGGCCGAGGATCTTGCTAGCGTGCGGCCCCGTGAGACGCTCCTCGGACCGCCTAACAGTCTTCAAGTTGGCGCTCGCTCTCATGGGTGCGCTCGCCGCCATCGTCGTGACCGGAGCATCCGCCGCGGACTTCGACAACGACAACGGCCCGTGCCCGGGAACGTCGGACAACAAGTCTCTCTCGCGTTGCCCAACCGCGTATGTGGGCGTGAAGTACGAGATCCAGCTCTTGTCGGAGGAAGATTCAGGCTGCGTGCCTCATGACTGGTTCGAGGTCGTCAACAGCTCGCTTCCGGCCGGACTCACGATGACGCGAAAGGGCCTCATCTCCGGCGTCCCCACGACCGCTGGGTTGACCCTGTTCTGGGTGTGGAATCACGACCTGACCGCGGCGCAAGGCGGACCTACGTGGTGCACATTCGAGGATCGGTCGGAACGCGAGTTCAGCATCTATGTCGACCCCGGAATCGCGATCGTCAGCCAGTCCGTCAAGCCGGCCACCATCGGCCAGCCCTATACCGACACGCTGGCGGCGAAGCAGGTCGTGAGCCTGAACCCGCTCACCGGCGAGGACGTCCAGGCGACCTGGTTCGTGGAGTCTGGGGCCCTTCCTCCGGGGATCAGCCTGTCGGCATCCGGCGTCTTGAGCGGAACCACCACTTCCGAGGGCAACTACGGGTTCGTCGTCAGGGCGCACAACGGCGGCCCCTTCGACACGGAGACGTACACCCTCTCCGTCCGACAGGCCCTGACCGTGACATCGCCCTTCGCTCCGGCGCTGCGCCCGAGCGCTGAGGTCGGAGTTCGCTTCGCGAAGACCGCCACTGCGACGGGCGGAACCGGCCCGTACACGTGGTCGGTTGCCTCTGGGGAGCTGCCCGCCGGCCTGACGCTCAACACAGGCACCGGCGCGATCTCGGGGACACCTAGGAGCGCCGGGAACTTCGCCTTTGGGCTCACTGCCACAGACGCTGACGGGCGGACCGCGACAACGAACGCTGCGCTGAGGGTTGCCTCGAAGCTCACGATCAAGACATCTGGGCTGAAGACAGCACGAGTCGGAGCCGCGTACCTGGCCAAGATCGCACCGGCTGGCGGCGTTCGGCCCCTGAAGTGGCGCCTGAGCGGCAAGCTCCCGCCCGGAGTCCGGTTCGCGAAGAACGTCGGCGCTCTGGTGGGAACTCCTAGCCGGGTCGGAACCTTCCGCGTGACCGTCGAAGCCCGAGACGCGCTCGGCGCGAAGGCGCAGAAGAAGCTCGTGCTCGAAGTCAAGTCGTAGTCCGGGTCGGCGTCGTAGCAAGGTCTCAGGCGTCCATCGCTCAGGACGTGGTTGGCGCTGAGGATCGGAGTCGCGCTACGGTGCGGCGCCGATTCGCGCCACTACCGTGCCTTCGACGGCGATCCACGGGCCCTCCAGGGTCTCGCCTCCCAGCCTGACGCCGTCGAACTTCAGACGCACGGTGTCGCCCGGCTCGCAGCCCGTGAGCCGAACGTGGATGGTTCCGGCGGCCTCGTCGTCGAGTGAGGAAAGCTCGTTGCTTCGATGTTCCTCGTCGTCGAGTGCGAAGAATGCCGCCCCGCGGGGCTCGGTGTAGACGAAGTTGTTCGGGAGCGTGGTCGTCGGATCGCGCTCCACGTCGGCGCGGACCGCGGTGAGCACCCAGACGGGCTCGCGAGCCTCCGACGACGGCAGTTTCCCCGCCAGGACGTGGACAGATTCGATGGCTGGGTTGTCGGAGTCGAAGGGCCCACACCACGCACGCACCGTGTCGGGGAATCGGGCCAGCGAGCCGTCCTCACGCGTAAACCGAACTTCGACGATCTCAGGCTCGGCCCCGCCTCCTTGCGTTTCCGCTCCGCCGTCGCACCCGGCCGCGGTCACTGCGCCCAGGAGGATCGCCACGAGAGCTCCGGACGCCTGCAGGGCGCGCACGGACCGAGTCTAGACGGCAGCTGGACTCCGGTCAGCGGCGAGAACCTGCGTGGAACAATGGAAGATCGAAGCGCGTTGACCCGTCTGGTGGGCAGGTAACTCGGACGCGAGGGGGGTCCTCGTGCGTCCGGGACGATGGAGGCTCCGGCCTCGAAAGGAGGATGAGATGGCGCTAACGATCGGCGACATCGCACCGGACTTCACCGCGGAGTCCACAGAGGGCGAGATCAGCTTCCACGACTGGATCGGCGAGTCGTGGGCGGTGCTCTTCTCGCACCCGAAGGACTTCACGCCGGTGTGCACCACGGAGCTCGGCTACATGGCGAGGATCAAGCCCGAGTTCGATCGCAGGAACGTCAAGATCATCGGCATCTCGGTCGACTCGACGTCAGATCACGAAGGCTGGGCGAAGGACATCGAGGAGACGCAGGGCCACGCCCCCAACTATCCGATCATCGGCGACGCAAACTTCGCCGTCTCGAAGCTCTACGGGATGCTCCCGGCGGGGATCGAGGGAGACGCGAAGGCGCGCACGCCTGCTGACAACCAGACGGTGCGGAACGTCTTCGTCGTGGGGCCGGACAAGAAGATCAAGCTGATCCTCGTCTACCCGATGACGACCGGCCGCAACTTCGACGAGGTGCTGCGCGTGATCGACTCGCTCCAGCTGACCGCCACGTACAAGGTCTCGACGCCGGTCAACTGGAAGCAGGGCGAGGACGTCATCATCGCGGGCTCCGTGTCGAACGACGAGGCCAAGGAGCTCTGGCCCGACGGGTGGGAGGAGCCGAAGCCCTACATCCGCATCGTGTCGCAGCCAGGCTCGCTCGTGATGACGGAGAGCTAGGCGCGCGGCTATCTGCGCTGGCTCGGGGCCAGACAGATGGCGTTCGGCGGCGTGCTCCGCGGCACCACGCGGGGCTCGTCGCTCGCGTGCGGGATGGCTGCTCCGCCGATGAGGACTCCGAGCAGGAGCAGCCAGATCGCCCCGATGACTCGCGCCCAGAGGGGTGTGTACAGCCGCTCGCGACTCGGCACGCGCTCGGTCGTCGGCGCGGCCTGCGGCTCGTCCGCGACCCGGACCTCGTTCGCCTGGCGGGCGGCCTCCGGCTCGGGTGGACGAGCAATGTACTCCGACTCCGGCGTCTCGACGGGCGGTGTGAGGACGGTTGCAGCTCGCGCTTCCCCGTCACCTGCACGGCCGGCGAGCCACAGGAATCCGGCGTCGTCGCAGGCTCCGACGTCGCCCGTGAGGTACGAGCCTCCGCGGAAGGCCGACTTCGTGCTCGAGGGTGCGCCCCAGTACCCGGCGAAGAGCGACGGCGGAGTTCCGCGAACCGCGAGGTCGCCGAGCTGGCCTGGTGGGAGCTCATGCCCTGAAGCGTCGACCACGACGACCTCGTAACCGGGAAGCGGCCGGCCGACGGAGCCGAGCCGCGAGCCGCCGGCGCCGTCGTGCGCAACGATCACGCCCGTCTCGGCCTGCGCGTACCCGTCCTGGATCACGAGGCCGGTGCGCTCCGCCATGATCTCGATCAGGACCTCGGGGAGCGGGCTTCCCGTCGAGACGAGGCGTCGGAGCCTCCTCGTGCCCAGGTGCTCGAGCCGGTCCGACTCGGTCAGCACCGCGTATTCACCCGGGGTGCGCCAGAGCGTCGTGACCTCGAGGCGCCGGACGAGGTCGATCTCCTCCCCGGGATCGAGCGGCGGCTCGCTCAGCACCACCTCTGCGCCTCGTGACCAGGGGCCGAACACCGAGCTCCAGAGGGCAGCTGCCGACCCCGGTGGCGCTGAGCACCACACGACATCGCCGGGACCCGCGTCGAGCCAGTGCTCAGCGGCATGTCGTGCCGCAAAGATCGCTGCGTGCGTGTGCGTCGCGCCCCGCGGCCCGTTCGTCCGACCGGTCGTCCAGACGACGAGTGCGGCGTCATCCGCTGACGTATCCGCGGTCGGAGCTTCCCTCGGGAGCCGCCGAGCCTCGCGTCGCACGTCATCCACGCCGAGAATTGCGACCTCTCCGGTCGGCGGTCGTAGCTCGGGGACCGAGCCCGAACCGGCCGAGATCACAACGCGTGCGCCCACGGCCGCGACGCGGATCTCGAGCGCCTGGGCGGGCAGCGACTCGGAGCACGGCACGGCGACGGCGCCGATCTTGATGCAGGCGAGGACAGCCTCGATCCACTCGGGGGTCTCTCCGACGACGACGAGCACCCGGTCGCCGGGTGCGACGCCGAGCTCGCGGAGGAGCGTCGCCCAGCGGGCGGCCCCGTGCGAGACCTGGAAGAACGTGCGCGGTTCGATGATTCCGTCGCGCCACACGAATGTGAACGCCTGACGGTTTCGATTCCTCGCGAGCACCTCGACCACGTCGCGAGTGAAGTTGAACTTTTCGGGCACGCGCCACTGCCCGTCCGAATATGCGGGCGCGAGCGCCGCGTCGAGCGAGCCCGGGACGTCCGGAGTCGCCTTCGCGGTTCGGCGACGGCCGAAGACGAGGGACTTCACGGCACTCTGGTTATCGGGTCAGGAGACGCCTGGGCCGAACGGTCGAACGAGTGATCCGCACGCGTGAACGGGGCATGACACGACAGGGGGCCCGGGTGGGCGGGCCCCCTGCGTTTCGTTGGCGCAACTTCGGGGCCAGGCGTATAACGCCTGCGGGGAGAGGAGTCGCGCCGTAGGGCGGTATCTCTAACGAATCGATCGGACGATTGGAACCACTCGGACAACTTTCCACAACCGGAATGCCGCAAAATCGACAAACTCTCGCGTTGTCTTCCACAGGCCGCGACGAGCGACTCGGACGGAGGAACGCTGGCTAGACTCCGCCCATGGCCGAATACGGCACGATGCGTGTCAAGACCGGTCTCGCCGAGATGCTCAAAGGCGGCGTGATCATGGACGTCGTCGACGCCGAGCAGGCGTCCATCGCCGAGGAGGCGGGTGCCTGCGCCGTAATGGCCCTCGAACGGGTCCCAGCCGACATCCGGCGCGACGGCGGCGTCGCGCGCATGGCCGATCCCCGGAAGATCCGGGAGATCCAGGAGGCCGTGACCATCCCGGTGATGGCCAAGTGCCGCATCGGCCACTTTGCCGAGGCGCAGATCCTGGAGTCACTCGAGGTCGACTACATCGACGAGTCCGAGGTCCTGACGCCCGCCGACATCGAGCACCACGTGGACAAGTGGCCGTTCAAGGTGCCGTTCGTCTGCGGGGCGACGAACCTCGGCGAAGCGCTGCGTCGCATCTCGGAGGGCGCGGCGATGATCCGCACGAAGGGCGAGGCCGGCACCGGCGACATCGTCAACGCGGTAACCCACATGCGCGCCGTATTCGGCGCGATCCGCCAGCTCCAGTCGCTGCGCGAGGACGAGCTCTTCGCAGCGGCCAAGGAGCATCGGGCTCCGCACGAGCTCGTTCGCTGGGTGGCCGAGCACGGACGGCTCCCCGTGGTGACGTTTACAGCGGGCGGAATCGCGACTCCCGCCGACGCATCGCTCTGCATGCAGCTCGGCGCCGACGGCGTGTTCGTCGGCTCCGGCATCTTCAAGTCGGGGCGCGACCCGCACGACGATCGCGACGGATGGGTCGAGGACGTGGCTCGGCGCGCGCGTGCGATCGTCGAGGCGACGACGCACTTCGACGACCCGAAGGTGCTCGCCGACGTGTCGACGGGGCTCGGCCAGCCGATGGTGGGCATCTCCGCGAGCTCGCTCGCCGACGACGAGCGCCTCGAAGTACGCGGCTGGTAAGGCCGTCGTCTCCGGGCGAGAAGGCACCCAGTAGGGCGAGGCCGCGGAACTACACTCTGGCTCGAATGGAGCGAGCTCCCAGGATCGGTGTTCTCGCCCTCCAGGGCGCGTTTCGCGAGCACGCGCACGCCCTGGCGCAACTCGGAGCGGACGTCGTCGAGGTGCGCGTGCCCTCGGAGCTCGAGGGCATCGAGGGGCTCGTCATTCCCGGCGGTGAGTCGACGACGATCATGCAGCTGGCGGAGCTCTACGGGCTCGACGACGCGATCCGCGAGTTCGAAGGCCCGATGTTCGGGACCTGCGCGGGAATGATCGTGCTCGATCGAGCGCATCTCGGCCTCGCTGACCTCGAGGTCGATCGGAACGCCTATGGCCGACAGGTCTGGAGCTTCGAGGCAGATGTGACTCTCGCGGACGACGACCTGCCGCTCCACGGCGTCTTCATCCGCGCTCCGCGAATCCGCGCGCTGGGCTCGGAGATCGAAGTCCTGGGCGAGCACAGAGGAGAGCCGGTTCTAGTTCGCGATGGGCGGCTGCTGCTCGCGAGCTTCCATCCGGAGCTGACCGGCGACCTGCGCGTGCACGCGCTGTTCCTCGACATGGTGAGAGAGAGACAGAGTGTCCGGGCATAGCAAGTGGTCGTCGATCAAGCACAAGAAGGGTGCGGCGGACGCCAAGCGCGGCAAGCTCTTCTCGAAGCTCTCACGGGCGATCATCGTGGCGGCTCGTGAAGGCGGGCCGGATCCCGCAGCGAACCTGGCGCTACAGAACGCGATCGAGAAGGCTCGCTCGTATTCGATGCCGAAGGACAACATCGAGCGCGCGATCGCGAAGGGATCGGGCGCGGATGCAGAGGCATCGGCCTTCGAGACCGTCGTGTACGAAGGCTACGGACCGGAAGGCGTCGCGGTCCTCGTCGAGGCGCTGACGGACAACCGCAACCGCACCGCATCGGAGGTACGGCACGCGTTCTCGAAGTACGGGGGCAATCTCGGCACGAGCGGCGGCGTCGCGTGGCAGTTCGAGCGGCGCGGAATCGTCCTCGTTCCCGTGGACGGCGTGGACGAGGACGAGCTGATGCTCGTCGTCGCAGAGGCTGGAGCAGAGGATGTCGAGCGCGACGGCACGACGTACCAGGTGACGACCGCACCCGAGGATCTGCGCACGGTGCGCGAGGGCATCGAGACCGCTGGGTTCCCGATCGACTCGGCAGCGCTGTCGATGATCCCGAAGACGACGGTGCAGATCGAGGACGAATCGGCCGCGAAACGGATCGTCCACCTCGTCGAGGGGCTCGAAGACGTGGACGACGTGCAGGACGTCTATGCGAACTTCGACATTGCCGAAGCGTTGCTGGAAGAGGTAGCGTCTTGAGCTCTGTGACGACGGGGGGCGTCGAGATGGCTCGCACGGCTGAGCGAATCGAGTCGCTCCTGTCGGCGCGCCTCTTCGTCGAGCCCCAGCTCGCGGGAGACAGGCTCTTCTTCGTCTCGAACGGCTCCGGTCATCTGAGCCTCTTCGCGATGGACGCCGCGGGCGGCGTGCCGGAGCCGCTCCTACCTCCGCAGATCGCACTCCAGAATCCCGAGCTCGTCGGAGGCCACCTCTACCACGTCCTGCCGCGCCTCGGCCAGATCGTCGTGATGATCGACTCGGACGGTGACGAGAACTACGTCCCCCACGTCGTGCCCCTCGACGGAGGCTTCCCCGAGCTGCTGGACGCCGATACCTTCCGCGGGAGGCGATCGCACCTGACCGAGGTCGACGACGCGACCGAGACCGCGTACTTCGCAGTCGAGTCGCGCGAAGAGTCGACGATCACCGCCGTGCGCGTCGAGCTCGAGAGCCGACGCTCTGAAGAGCTCTGGCAGAGCCCGTTCGGCGCAATGGTCGCGGCATGGACGCCGGACCATGCACGAGTGGTCCATGCGGACGGCTACACGATGGGCGACGTCGTGCTGTACGAGATCGAGGCCGGTGGCTCGCGGCGAATGCTCTACGGGACGCCGATCGACGAGCGCGGAGACGGGGATGCCGGCGAGCTCACCGGATTCCGGTCCGCGCACGCGACCGCGAGCGGTGCCGGCGTACTACTTGTCACGACGCTGTACGAGGACACGGGCTCGCTCGGCTATCTGGCCCTCGCAGCGCCCGGAGAGATCGCGCGGGTGGAGGTCACTGGTCTCGAGCACGACGGAATCGGGGAGCTCGAGCGCATCCAGCATCTGGTGGACGACCGGTTCGTCGTCCACTTCAACATCGACGGCTGTTCGTGGGCCTACGACGGCCGCTTCGACGAGAGCACGCGGACGTTCGAGGCCACGCGTGTCCTCGTCGGCCAGGGCGATCTGGCAGACGGCGTCCTTCACGGGCTCCACTTCGACCATGAGGATGGTCGCTTCGCGCTGTCCTTCTGCACGGCCACGACTCCGACGCAGCTCTACGTGCTCGAAGCAGAGGCCACGTCCCCTCCCGCCCGGCGCACGCGCGAGCGCGCGCTCGGCCTCTCACCGGACGTGCTCGCCCCGGGAGAGGACGCGTCGTTCGAGTCCCACGATGGGCTCCGCGTGTCGGCTCGGCTCTACCTCCCCTCGGCATCGCTCGGCTACCAGGGCGCTCGACCGCTCGTCTACTACGTCCACGGAGGGCCGCAGAGCCAGGAACGCCCCAACTTCGCGTGGTTCTCGATGCCGCTCGTCCAGATCCTGACGCTCGAGGGTTTTGCCGTCTTCGTTCCGAACGCGCGCGGGTCGACCGGCTACGGGCTCGACTACGCGAAGCGCGTCGACCGCGACTGGGGCGGACAGGACCGTCTAGATCACGTGCACGCGATGACCGAGGTTCTCCCGAGAGACGATCGAGTCGACGTCTCGCGCGCGGGCGTCGTGGGTCGCTCGTACGGCGGCTACATGACCCTGATGCTCGCGAGCCGGCATCCGGAGCTCTGGCGAGCGGCGGTCGACATGTTCGGACCGTACGACCTCATCACCTTCTCCCAGCGGATCCCCGAGACCTGGAAGCCGTACTTCGCGCTCGCGCTCGGCGACCCCGAGCGCGACCGGGCGCTCATCGTCGAGCGCTCGCCCAAGACCACGATCTCCGAGATCGTGGCGCCGCTGCTCGTCATCCAGGGTCAGAACGACCCCCGCGTGGTCGAGCAGGAGTCACACGATCTGGTCGAGGGTCTGCGCGCGCTCGGCAAGGACGTCGACTACCTGGTTTTCGAGGACGAAGGACACGACGTGCTGAAGCTCGGGAACCGGGTTCGCTGCTACGACGCGATCGTGCGCTTCTTCTCCGAGCACCTCGACTGAGCGCCTGTTAGGGTCGCACCCGTGCGCTGGCTCGCGATCTTCTTGGCTCTACTCGCCCTCGTCGCGGTCGGCGCCGGCTGTGGTGGAGGCGACGACGAGGCGAGCGACGACCCCGAGACCACGGTGACCGACACGACGGACACCGACGAGACGACCGACGACACGACGACCGACGACTCGACGACCGACACCGGTGACCTGGGCGGCGTGTTCGCATCGGAGGACTGCCGGGGTCTCGTCGCGGCCTACGTGGCGATCAGCGGAGCAATCGGCTCGGCGGGGTCCGGCGGGGACGTCTCGGGCGACGTCGACAAGTTCCGAGAGTACGCGGAGCAGGTCCCGGAGGAGATCCGGGACGACGTGACTGTGCTCGCAGAGGCGTACGGCGAGTACATCACCGAGCTCCAGGACCTCGGCCTCGAAGCCGGGGAGGTTCCGAGCGCGGACCAGCTGGCGCAGCTCCAGGCTGCGAGCCAGTCGCTCGGCACGAGCGAGGTGCAGGCCGCGTCCACCAGCCTGTCTGCCTGGACGACCGAGAACTGCTCGGGCTGAGCACCGGCTACACCTGAGCTCCGCGGGGGAAGGACGTCCGGTCCCCTGAATACCTTCTGCACGTGAAAGTCCTCGGCATCGACCCAGGGACGGCTGCGTGCGGGTACGGGATCGTCCAAGAAAGCGACGGGCGCCTCCGGGCGCTGCTCCACGGGGAGTGGCGGACGTCGGCTCGGGCTCGACCCGCCGATCGGCTGCTGACGATCTTCGCAGGCGTCCAGGAGCTCGTTGCGGAGCATGCGCCGGACGCCGTCGCGGTCGAGGAGTCCTACGTCGGTGCAGACGCCCGCATCGCGCTCTCCGTCGGACAGGCGCGCGGCGCCGTGCTCGTCGCCGCCGCGTCCGCAGGCATTGACTGCGCGGAGTATGCGCCGGCCCGCGTAAAGCAGGCGGTGTGTGGCTACGGGCGCGCCGAGAAAGGCCAGATGTCGCGGATGGTGCGGGTGATCCTGTCGCTGGACGTCGAGCCCGGCTCGTCACATGCTGCCGACGCGCTTGCGGTGGCGATCTGCCACGCGCTCGCCCCACCGTTGCTCGAGGTCGCCGGATGAAAGACGTACTAGTGAAAGAGGCAGTCGAGTGATCTCGCGACTCCGCGGCATGCCCGTCGGGAGGACCGCGGACGGGCTCGTCCTCGACGTCGGCGGCGTCGGCTACCTCGTGGCCGCAACGCCGTCTGCGTCGCGCAAGGCCGATGGTGGCGGCGAGGTCGTGATCGACACGTTCCTGCACGTGCGCGAGGACGCGCTCCAGCTGTACGGCTTCGGCGACGCCTCGGAGCGGGAGCTCTTCGTCCGCCTCCTGGGAGTCAGCGGGATCGGGCCGAAGGTCGCGCTCGGCGTCGTCTCGAGCGGAACGGCTTCCGATCTCCGCAAGGCCATCGTCACCGGCGATGCCGCCCGCTTTCAGGCGATTCCGGGAATCGGCAAGAAGACCGCCGAGCGCATCGTCCTCGAGCTCAGAGGCTCGCTTGCCGACACGCCCGAGTTGCATGCGGGCGCGGGAGAGCCAGGCGAGCTCGTCGCTCGTGATGCCCTCGTCGAGCTCGGATACACCGTCGTGGAGGCCGAACGAGTGCTTGCCGAGGTCGATCCGAGCCTGCCAGCGGAAGAGCGTGTCCGCCTGGCGTTGAGAGCCGCCGCGTGAGCTCCCCGTTTCTCGCACCCGTCCTCCACGAGGGGGAGGAGGACGTCGAGCGCTCACTGCGACCGCGCCGGCTCGACGAGTTCGTCGGCCAGGAGCGGACGAAGGAGCAGCTCGAGATCGCCCTCGAGGCCGCTCGTGGCCGTGGCGAGGCGCTGGATCACGTTCTGCTCGTGGGGCCGCCCGGGCTCGGGAAGACGACGCTCGCGACCATCGTCCGCGAGGAGCTCGAGGTCGGGCTGCGCACCGTCGCGGGGCCCGCGCTCGAGCGAAAGGGCGACATGGCCGCCATCCTCACCGGCCTCGAGCACCGGGACGTGCTCTTCATCGACGAGATCCATCGGCTGAACCATGCGATCGAGGAGATCCTGTACCCGGCCCTCGAGGACTTCCGGCTCGACATCATCGTCGGGCAGGGAGCCGCGGCGCGAACGTTGACCCTCGACCTGCCGCCCTTCACGCTGGTCGGCGCGACGACGCGCACCGGACTGCTCACGACTCCGCTCCGCGATCGCTTCGGGATGACGTTCCGGCTCGGCTACTACGAACCGGAGGAGCTCGCGACGATCGTGCGCCGCTCGGCGCGCATCTTGGACGTCTCCATCGAGGACGCCGCTGCGGACGAGCTGGCGAAGCGCGCTCGCGGCACGCCGCGCGTCGCGAACCGGATCCTGCGGCGTGTCCGCGACGTCGCAGAGGTCCGCCACGCAGGAGCGATCACACTGGACATCGCGCGCGAGGCGCTCGAGCTCCACGAGGTCGACTCGATCGGTCTCGAGCGGACCGACCGCGATCTCCTCGACGCGATCCTCCACAAGTTCGAGGGCGGTCCGGTGGGGCTCTCGACGCTCGCCGTGACTCTCGGTGAGGAGCCGGACACGATCGAGGACGTGTACGAGCCGTATCTCCTCCAGCTCGGCTTCCTCCAGCGAACGCCGCGCGGGCGTGTCATAACCGCGCTCGGACGAGCGCACCTCGGCGCCGAGCCCGCGACCGAAGGCCTCTTCTAGCCAGTGTCGGTTGAGATCTGGACCCCAGGCGCGGCGGGTCCGCTCGACGAGTTCGTCAGCCGCATCACCCGCATCGTGGAGGCGTTCCTGAGCGAGCACGAGCTGGATCACGCCGAAGTGCGCATCGAGCTCGCAGACGGCTCACGGCACACGCTCGAGAGCGTCGAGCCCGAGCCGGGGTTCGGATTCCTGTCGTTCGTCCCGCATGGCGAGCCGGGGGACGAGCCACGCCGACTGGTGATCCCGATCGGGATGGTGAGGATGATCGAGATCTCGGCGCCCGATCCGGAGCGCACGTTCGGCTTCTCGCCGGCGCCTAGCGCAGCGCGGACTCGTCGGAGGGCGGCGAGGGGAAACGTGGTTCGAGCTCGTTTCGGCCCCGCGCCATGGCCCGCTGCCCCCATGCCAGGAAGCACGAGAGCGAGAGAAGGAAGAACCCACCGCCAAGGACGAGCGCCACTGCCGTTCCCAGGTCGAGCCCGATCGCCGCGATTCCGGCGATGGCTCCCGCGACGGCGGAGTCGATGACCGCGACGACGCCGGGAACGGCAATGAACGCCTGGGTCTTCGGCGGCCACTTGCGCATTGCGATCGACGACTGGAGGACGCCGAGATCGTCGTCGTACCGGCTCGTCACGAAGTAGGGCTCGAGCTCGGGCGCGAGCTCGAGGTAGGCGTTGCGAATGCGGTTCATCCCCTGGACCCAGCGTGCGTCCTCCCAGTTGACCTGCACGAGTCGCGCCACCGTCGTGACGCCGAGGAAGTACACGACGGGCAGCAGTACGAGCGCGAACACGACGAACCCCGTCTCGAAGTCCGTCGCCTGCCCGACGAGGGCAAGGGCGACAACCGAGCCCGTCAGTGCCGCGACGAAGATCGACGTCCGGCTCATTGCCTCGGTGTAGACGAGGCTGCGAGCAGCGAGGAGACTCCAGTGCTCGGTCGTCAGGATCTGGAGGGTGTATGGGCCGATCTCGCCCGGTGGCGTCCCCGCCTGGCGGGGCGTCATGCGAGAGACGGAGTCGGGCTCCAACACGGCGGTGGCGCCAGTCTACGGCTAGCCGCGGTACTGGAGCTCGTGCCACGACGGCACGGGCGCGAGCTCGAGGAGCGTTCGTCCTCCCTGGGGCTCCGCGTAGCCGAAGTCGCCCGTGTCCTCGATCCACGACACGTCGAGCAAGCCCTCCTTCACGCGGTGGTCGAGCCAGGCGCCGCGGAAGACGAGCTTGCGCAGCCAGTACACGAGCGACTCGCCGTCCACGAGCGACACTCGCTCCCAGTGGCGGACGAGATAGAGGCCGAGCCCGCTTTGCGGGTCGACGATCCGTCCGTCGGCGACGAGCTCGACGAGATCCGACGTCTCGTCGTCGTCGAGGTCGTTCGACTCGACGAGGTTGAGCCGCACCGCGGCAGCGGTCACGCGCTGCTCGAAGTCGTCCGAGTTGAACTCGAAGCGATGGCCGAGGAACTCGACGACGAAATCGTCTCCTGAGCGGTAGTTGGCCACAAGCATCCTTCTCAGCGTATCTAGGCTTTCAGCCATGAGAAGTGCGCACGTCTGGGTTGTGATGGGGGCCGTGGTGCTCACGATCTGGCTCGTCGGGGCCGCGATCACTAGGTACACGATCGAGGAGATGGCGTACTACACGCCGATCGCCGTCCTCGTCCTCGGCGCAACCGTGGGGATCGTGCTTCTGTGGGTGAAGATCGTCCTGGACTCGCTCCGCCGCCGCCGCAGCGCACGCTGATCACGTCCGAAGCCGTCCCTAACGTCACCCGACATGGTGGGTGCGTGGACGATCTCGGAGCTCGACGCGTCGGCTGCTGCCGAGCTCTCGCAAGAGCTCGGCCTCAATGAAGTGACAGCGTCGATTCTCGTCCGCCGCGGGTACGAAGAACCCGACCTGGCCAGGCGCTTTCTCGACGCCGAGCTGCCCCACTACGATCCGTTCCTGCTCGCCGACATGCGCGGGGCAGTCGATCGCATCACGGCTGCGATTCAAGAGGAGAAGCGCATCTGCGTCCACGGCGACTACGACGTAGACGGAATTTGCGCGACCGCACTCGCGGTCCTGCTGCTGCGCGAGCTGGGCGCGGATGTGAGCTGGCACCTGCCGAGTCGTTTCGAGGAGGGCTACGGCGTCTCGAGCGACACGCTCGCCCGGTTGGCCGAGGAAGGCGTCGGGCTCGTCGTCACCGTCGACTGTGGAATCACGGCCGTCGAGGAGGTCGCCGCCGCGAAGGAGCTCGGCCTCGAGGTCGTCGTCACCGACCACCACCGTCCTGGCGAGAGCCTTCCCGAGTGCCCGGTCGTTGCGACCCGCCCGTCTGCGTATCCGTTCCCCGAGCTGTGCGGCACAGGCGTCGTCTACAAGCTCGGAGAGGCGCTTCTCGGCCCGGAGCATCCGGCGGTGAAGCGCCAACTCGATCTCGTGGCGCTCGCGACGATCGCAGACGTCGTGCCACTCGTGGACGAGAATCGGGCGCTCGCCACGGCGGGCCTTCGCGCGCTCGCCGGGACGCGCCGTCCCGGGCTCCAGGCCTTGCTCCGGAGTGCGCGTGTCGATCCGGCCGCGATCGACGCTGGGGCGATTGGCTTCCGGCTCGCGCCGCGGATCAACGCAGCGGGCCGGCTCGGCCGTCCAGACATCGCGCTCGAGCTGATCCTCACGGAGGACAAGGCCCGTGCGCGGGAGCTCGCCGCGGAGCTCGAGGACCTGAACCGAGAGCGCCAGGCGGTCGAGGATCGAATCGTGCGCGAGGCGGTCGCGCTCATCGACGCGCTTCCGGAGCAGGCTCGCGAACGTCGCGGCTACGTGCTCGCTGGCGAGGACTGGCAT
The DNA here is from genome assembly GCA_963736295.1 of uncultured Actinomycetes bacterium. Classification (GTDB taxonomy): domain Bacteria; phylum Actinomycetota; class Thermoleophilia; order Gaiellales; family Gaiellaceae; genus GMQP-bins7. Next base: position 353,165 of record CAVTOH010000004.1, on the reverse strand, counting down.
CTGGGCGTCATCGGGATCGTGGCTTCGCGGCTCGTCGACCGCTTCCATCGTCCGGTCGTGCTCATTGCCGGCGCCGCTGACTCGGGAGGTGACGCCTGGACGGGATCGGGCCGCTCGATCGGGAGCTTCGACCTCCACGGTGCGCTCGGTGCCTGCTCGAGTCATCTCGAGCGCTTCGGTGGGCACCGTGCCGCGGCTGGGCTCTCCATCGACCCGGCTGAGATCGATGCTTTCAGGGAGGCCTTCGCGGCACATGCCGACGCCGTTCTCGAAGAAGGTGATCTCCAACCGGTGACGGTGGTCGACGCGGTCGTCTCGGCTCGGGATCTCACCCTGCCTCTTGCCCAGGAGCTCGACCGCCTTGCTCCATTCGGTCTCGGCAACCCCGGTCCGACGCTCCTCGTTCCCGCGTGCGAGGCCGTCTCACCCACGACCGTCGGGGAAGGCAAGCACCTGCGTTTCCGCGTTCGACAGCACGGATGCGACGGAGGGAGCGCCATCGCCTTCGGGCAAGGAAGGCAGCTCGACCGCCTGCACGCAGAAGGGCTGTTCGACATCGCCTGCCGGCTCGAGGAGAACCGCTGGAACGGTACTGTCGCGCCGCAACTCGTCGTCCGGCGGCTCTTCGACACTCCCGACGGCTACGACTCGCTGCGCGGCCGGCTGGCGGCACTCTGGAAGGCCGGCGAGGACGCCTGGCCCGCGGACGCCCGACGCGTCTTCGCCGAGCTCGGGCTCGACGCTACGGCCGCCGGACGACCGGAGCGCCGTCGCCAGCTGCTCGAGTCGGAGACTTTTCGTGAGCTGCTCGGGCGCGACGCAGACCCGCTAGAGGTCCTCCCGCGAGCAGCCTGACCGGCGTGACTAGCCGAGACCGGGGCGTGACGGAACCAGAAGCGCGTCTCGCATGGCGACGGCAAGCCGCCGTGCCTTGCGTCGGTGGAGCCAGCGTCTGAACGCGATCATGAGATGCCGGAATTCGCCGCCGTGCGGAGGCCTCCTGCGCGCGAGGAAGCCGCAGGGAGGCTCAGTACACTGAGCCGATGAGCGTCCTCGATACGACACGACGACACGAAGACCTGATCGAGGAGCTGATTGCCGAGGTCGAGGCCTACAACCCCGACGTCGACAAGGACCTCCTGCGGCGCGCCTTCGAGGCGTCAGAGCGTGCCCACGAGGGCCAGACGCGGAGGTCGGGGGAGGAGTTCATCCATCACCCGCTCGGGGTCGCGCGCATCTGCTCAGAGCTCCGCCTTGACGAGCAGACGATCGCCGCCGCGCTCCTCCACGACGTCGTCGAGGACACCGGGCTCGATCTGGACGAAGTCCGTACGGAGTTCGGGCCGGATATCGCCCAGCTCGTGGAGGGCGTCACGAAGCTGACGCGCATCTCGTTCCAGAGCCGCGAGCAGGCGGAGGCCGAGAACTATCGGAAGATGATCGTCGCGATGGCGCAGGACGTGCGCGTGATCCTGATCAAGCTCGCCGACCGCCTCCACAACATGCGCACGATCGAGTACCTGGGGAAGCAGAAGCAGGCCCAGAAAGCGCGTGAGACGCTCGAGGTGTACGCGCCGCTCGCGCACAGGCTCGGGATCCACGCGCTCAAGTGGGAGCTCGAGGACCTCTCCTTCCAGACGCTCCACCCGCGCAAGTACGCGGAGATCAAGGCGATGGTCGCCGACCAGCGCGCCGACCGCGAGGGACAGGCCGACAAGGCCGCGGAGATCCTCGGGCTCGAGCTGACGAAGACAGAGGTACCCGCGGAGATCATCGGGCGCGCGAAGCATCTCTACTCGATCTACGACAAGATGGCGAAGCGGGGTCGCGAGTTCAACGAGATCTACGACCTGACGGCGCTACGCGTCATCTGCGAGCGCACGGGCGAGGACGGGACGCGGGACTGCTACCAGGCTCTCGGTCTCGTGCACTCGCTGTGGAAGCCGATGCCGGGGCGCTTCAAGGACTTCATCGCGATGCCGAAGCTCAACCGCTACCGGTCACTGCATACGACCGTGATCGGGCCCGAGGGGAAGCCGCTCGAGATACAGGTGCGCACGCGCGCGATGCACGAGGAGGCCGAGTACGGCGTCGCGGCCCACTGGGTGTACAAGCGCGGCCGCGGCTCCAAGCAGGACGACGAGTGGCTGCAGTGGGTCAAGTCACTCATGGACTGGCAGGCCGACGAGCAGGACCCCGGCGAGTACATGCGCACGCTGCGCACGGACCTCTTCGCCGACGAGGTCTACGTCTTCACGCCCAAGGGCGAGGTGAAGGTGTTGCCGTCCAATGCCACGCCGATCGACTTCGCGTACGCCGTGCACACGGACGTCGGCCATCGCACCGTCGGCGCGAAGGTGAACGGGCGCATCGTCCCTCTGCACTACCGACTGAAGAACGGGGACTTCGTCGAGATCCTCACGTCGAAGTCGGGGCGTGGCCCGTCACGCGACTGGCTCGCGCTCGCCACGTCCTCACGCGCCCGCAACAAGATCCGGCAGTGGTACCAGCGCGAGACGCGAGGTGAGACCGAGGCGAAGGGCAGGCAACTGCTCGACCAGGCGCTCAAGGCGCAGAACCTGCCCTACCGCAAGCTCCAGGGATCGAGCGTTCTCGCGCAGGTGATCCGCGAGACCGGGTTCCGAAAGGCCGAGGACTTCTACGTCGCGCTCGGCGCGGGGAAGCTCCAGCCCGGTCAGATCGTCAACAAGGTCATCCAGAGGCTGAAGACGGACGAGGTGCCGGAGGAGACGGCGGTCATCAGCATGAAGCCGCCGCGGACGAAGGCCGTATCGAGCACACGCGTTGGCATCAATGTGGTCGGGGTCGAGGACGTGCTCGTCCGCTTGGCGAAGTGCTGCACTCCGGTGCCCGGCGATCCGATCGTCGGCTACATCTCGCTCGGCCGCGGGATCACGGTCCACCGCGAGGACTGTCCGAACGTCAAGGCGCTACAGCGCAACCCCGAACGCTTCACGGACGTCGAGTGGGAGGGAGGCGCGTCGTCCGGCTTCCTCGTGCAGATCGCGGTCGACGCCTGGGATCGCTCCCGGCTCCTCGAGGACGTGGCCAGGACGTTCGCCGAGCACGGGGCAAACATCGTCTCCTACGGCGGTGTCGTCCAGGACGGGATGGCACGCAACTGGTACACGGCCGAGGTGGGCGAGGTGAAGGACCTGCGCTCGCTGCTCACCGCGCTCAGGAACCTCGAAGCCGTGTTCGACGCATATCGCGTCACACCGTCCTGACGGCGCCGGTCTAGGCCAGCGGCCAGTCCGGGCGATCGCGCAACGAGGCGAAGTCCTCGTCGGCGCTCGCCCACTCGACGAGCTCCGGTTTCAGCTCAAGGGCACGTCGCAGATGCTCGACCGCGACCTCAGCTCTGCCGACCAGCGCCTCGGCGCATGCCACGTGGTACAGCGCTCCGGGGTGATCCGGTCGCCGCTCGAGAGCGGCCTCCATCTCCGTTAGGTACGCGTCGTAGTTGCCGGCCGTGCGATGCCGTTCCGCCGCGAAGAAGTCCTCCCAGGCCGAGGGCTCGTAGACCGCGTCACGCGGCCCGCCGATCGCGAGCACGGACGTCCCGGGCTCCTCGGCGCGGGCGTGTCGTCTCACATCGGGGTCGCGGATGAAGACGAGGGTTCCCACCGGTGCGTCGAGCGTCTCGTCGCCGAGCGTAAAGGTGGCGTGGCCGGAGAGCACGACGTATACCTCCTCGTGCCCGAGCGAGGTCTCGCTGTGCTCCTCGACGACGTCGTCCCCGGCATTCGGCGCGATGTAGGAGTTGATCCCGAACGCGCCGATGTCGAGAGTCCTGCGGACCGGCCGCCAGAGCAGCGTCCCGCCGACGACCGCGATCGGCTCGATGTCGTCGAGCCGTACCGCTTTCCAGCGCTCGTCCATCCGCCGACTGTATGCCACCTGGCCCGAGACGCGCTCGGCGCGTCCCGGGCTCCGTGGGACTTCCTAGGAAGGTCGGCTGGCGAGCGTGACTTCGACGGTCTTGCGGTCGCCGCCGTTGACGATCGTGAGCGTCACCGAATCGCCGGGCTTCTTCGCGTCGATCGCGCTCTGGAGCTCTGCGGACGTCGCAACGGATACGCCGTCGATCGCGACGATGACGTCGCCTCCTGTCGGAACCTGCTGCCCGTCAACCGTTTGAACGGTCGCGGCTTCGAGGCCCGCATCGTCGGCGGGAGTGCCGTTCTTGACTTCCGTGACCATGAGCCCGTCAGCGGTCTCGAGCATCTTGATTCCGAGGTACGCGTGCTCGACCTTTCCGGTGGCGAGCAGCTGGTTGACGACCGAGCGGACCGTGTTCGACGGAATTGCGAAGCCGACCCCGTCGTTTCCGCCCGACTCGCTCTTGATCTGCGCGTTTACGCCGACGACGAGGCCGTCCGCGTCGAGAAGCGGGCCACCCGAGTTGCCATGGTTGATGGCGGCGTCGGTCTGGATCGAATCGTTGATGGTGAACTCGTTCGGCGCTTCCATCTGCCGGTGGAGGGCGCTCACGACGCCGCTGGTCAGCGTGCTGTCGAGCCCGAACGGGCTACCGAGCGCGAGAACGGCGTCACCCACGCGGAGAGCACTCGAGTTGCCGAGCCGGAGCGCGCTCAGGACCGAGGACGGCGCGTCGACATCGATGACCGCCAGATCCGTCGACGGGTCGCTGCCGACCAGCCTGGCGCTGTAGCTCTTGCCGTTCCAGAGGCGGACGGAGATCGAGTCGGCGCCCTCGACGACGTGTTGGTTCGTAACGACGGTACCGTCGGTGTCGTAGACGAAGCCGGAGCCTTGCGCGGTCTGCCGCTCGTCTCCTTCGAACCCGCCGAATTGCGCGGCGGCAACACCGGTCGTCGTGATCTTGACCACGCCTTTGTACGACGCGGCATAGATGTCTGCGAACGAGTCGTTGGCGGCCGCGGGGTCGGAGCTCTCGACGGTCACCTCTCTCACGGTCGTCGTGGCGTCGTCCGAGAGAACGGAGTAGGTACCGGCGCCGACCCCTGCACCCAGGGCAACCGCGGCGACGAGTGCACCGGCGACAGTCAGGAATGTTGTTCTCGAAGTCATGTCCACCATAGGAGCCGTCCGGGCTAAGGACTCCCTGAAACGGGAGTAAGAACTCGCTAAGACCGGCTCTGTCTCTACCGATCGTGCCTCACAATGGCGCTGATGTCGAATCGAGTCACGCCGTGAGGATCTTCGTCGTCGACGATGAGCCTGCGGTCAGAGAGTCGCTCCGTCGTGCGCTCGAGCTCGAGGGGTACGACGTGGAGCTCGCCGAGGACGGCGAGACTGCGCTCGCGCGTCTCGAGAACAATGGGCAACCCGACGCGATCGTCCTCGACATCCTCATGCCGGGAATCGACGGGCTGGAGGTCTGTCGCCGGTTGCGCAACGCTGGCAACGCGATTCCGATCCTGATGCTCACGGCTCGGACCGAGGTCGACAGCCGCGTGGCGGGTCTCGACGCCGGCGCGGACGACTATCTCTCCAAGCCGTTCGCGCTGGCGGAGCTGCTCGCTCGGCTCAGGGCCCTCCTGAGGCGGGTCGGCGGCGACTCACCGGAGCAGCTGCGGTTCGCCGACCTCGAGCTCGATCCGGGGACTCGCGAGGTCGTCCGCGACGGCGAGCTGATCGAGCTGACCCGCACCGAGTTCTCGTTGCTCGAGCTCTTTCTCCGAAACCCGCGACAGGTGCTGACGAGGTCGATCATCTTCGAACGAGTGTGGGGCTTCGACTTCGGTCCCACCTCGAACTCGCTCGACGTTTACATCGGGTACCTGCGGCGCAAGACCGAGGTCGGCGGCCGGCCGCGGCTCATCCACACCGTTCGCGGTGTCGGGTACGCGCTTCGCGAGTCGTGACGCGATGAGCTTCCGCGCCAGGATTGCACTCGCAGCGGCAATTGCCGTTGCGCTGGCCGTCGTGGTCGCAAGCGCGGTCGTCTACGTGGTGGCGCGCGGCCAGCTCCGCGCCCCCGTCGACGAAGCGCTCGAACGGCGCGCGGCTGAGATCAACACGCAGCCGGCGCTCGGGGTCGTCGACGGCTCGGGCGGCAAGCCCTGTCTCGTCGGTGTGTTGCCGGAGTTCGGAGAGGCGCGCGGTTACGTCCAGGTCGTGCAGTCCGACGGCACCGCAGTCGTCCCCTGCCGCCAGGAGCTCGAGCTTCCGGTCGACGACGACACGCGCGCCATCGCAGCAGGCGGACATGAGGCGGTCTGGTCGGATGCGGAGGTCGACGGAACGCACCTGCGCGTGTTCACGTTCGCGTACGGCCCTGACTCGGCAGTTCAGGTCGCGCGTCCCTTGACGGAGGTCGACCAGTCGCTCGAGCGGCTCGGTCTGCTGCTGCTACTCATCGCCTTCACGGGGATAGTCGCTGCCGCCGTTCTCGGGCTCGTGGTCTCACGGACCGCCCTGGCGCCGGTTCGGAAGCTCACGGACACAGCCGAGCGGGTTACGAGGACAGGCGACCTCTCGGAGCGCATCGAGGTGACCGGCAAGGGCGAGCTGAGCAGTCTGGCTGCGAGCTTCAACAGCATGCTCGCCGCCCTCGAGGAGTCCACCCGCGCACAGCGGCAGCTCGTCGCCGACGCGTCCCACGAGCTCCGGACTCCGCTGACGAGCCTGAGGACGAACATCGAGGTGCTGGCGAGCGATCGCGCCCTGCCTCCTGACGAGCGGGGGCGCCTGCTCACCGACGTCGTCGAACAGCTCGGCGAGATGACCACGCTCATCTCGGAGCTGATCGAGCTCGCTCGCGCGGAGCAGCAGACCGCAGAGCCCGAGGAGGTGCGTCTCGACCTGGCCGCCTCGGACGCGCTCGAGCGCGCGCAGCGTCACCACCCGGAGATCGTCTTCTCGTCCCAGCTCGACGAGTCGGTCGTGCACGGCGTGCCGTCGACGATCGAGCGCGCCATCGGCAACCTCCTCGAAAACGCCGCGAAGTGGAGCCCCGCCGGCGGCAAGGTGGAGCTTCGCGTCGCCGACGGCACGGTGACCGTGCGCGACCATGGGCCGGGGATCGCCGAAGAGGATCTCCCGTACGTGTTCGACCGCTTCTACCGTGCCCGCTCGGCGCGCGGGATGCCGGGATCGGGCCTCGGGCTCGCGATCGTACGCCAGGTCGCAGAGGCACACGGCGGTGTGGTCGTTGCGGAGCGAGCGGCGGGGGGCGGTACGCAGATGGTGCTGCACCTGGACGGAGCGGCGTACCGCGCCGCGCCGAACGGCTCCTAGCCAGCTCCTCCACGTCTCGAGCCCCTCGATCGAGGGACTATCCCCCGATCGGGGAGGGGTACCTCATGAGAGGGATTGCATCCCCCGAACGCGTGAATACAAGGAGAGGAGGGGAGAGGGGAAGGGAGCCGGGCGCCCGTCTCGGCGGGCGCCCGGCGCGTCTCGACACTCACCGGTCGGGACGACCCCCTCCCCCGCCTTACCGTCGAGCATGTTGGCGTCCCGGGGCGGCTACGGTTCCCACGTCTCGCCGCGTGTGTCCCAGCCGATCAGGACGTGCGCGGAAACGAGGTGCGCAACCCGCTCCAGAAACGCCTCGTCGGAGTCCCCGTCTACCCACAGCTCGCCGACCGGTGCGCCCTGGAAGGAAATCCGCACACGCGTGCGCCGAAGCTCGTCTTGCTCACCTTCCTGCGGCCCGAGGACGAGCTCGTTGCCCTCGAGGAATGCGATCCCTGCCCAGGTGACCCCGGGCTCCTCGACGAGCACGCGAACCGTCTCTCTGAGCACCTCGTCGGCGTCTTCGCTGCGGTTGAGGACACGATCGAGTGCCTCGAGCGCGCGGGTGCTCATGCGTCGACGTCATCTCTCTCGAAATCGCGGATCGCGTCCCTGAATCCGTCCGGAACGGGTGTGGGCCTTCGTGTTTCGAGGTCGACGAGCACCAGTGTCTGCGTCGCCTCCACCATGAGCGCCTGGTCCGGGACGCGATAGGCCGCACACTCGTACGTGACGCTCGTCCGGCCGATCCGGCTCACGCGCACGAACGCCTCGAGCAGGTCGTCGAAGCGGGCAGGCGCGAGATAGTCGACCTGCAAGGCGCGCGTGACGAACTCCGCGCCGTCGGGGCCGGAGAGACCGCCCAGGTGACGGTGGTATTCGGTGCGCGCGTGGTCGAAGTACGGGAGGTAGCGGCCGTAGTACACGACGCCCTGAGCGTCCGTGTCGGAGAACCAGACACGCGCGAGCGCCGAGTACTTGAAGGGCGGCCGGCGGTCGGTGACCCGGCCGAGCTCCAGCGAGTCGTCCACGGTACGCCTGGCCTAGCCTCGTCCGTCCGAGCGGATCAGCCCGAGCACCTCTTCGCGCTTCTCCTCCATCAGCTCCCGAGAGAGGGCCTCGAGGTTCAGGCGCAGGAGAGGCTCGGTGTTCGACGGCCGGACGTTGAAGTGCCAGTCGTCGAAGTCGACCGAGAGCCCGTCGAGGTGCGAGATGCGGCCTCCTTTGCTCACATAGGACTCCTTGAGCTCCTGAAGCACGAGCGGGACGTCGGCGACCGGCGTGTTGATCTCTCCCGTCAGGTGGTATGCGTCCCGGAACGGCGCGAGGATCTCGGACAGAGGTGCTTCGGACCGGGACAGCAGCTCGAGCATGAGCAGAAAGGGGACCACTCCCGAGTCGGCCTGCGAGAAGTCCCGGAAGTAGTAGTGCGCCGACACCTCCCCCGCGAAGATTGCTTCCTCCTGGCGCATCCGGTGCTTGATGAAGGCGTGCCCGACGCGGTTGACGACAGGTATGCCCCCTGCCGCCTCGATCGCTCTGGGCACTGCCCAGCTTGCGCGGACGTCGTAGATGACCTTGGCTCCCGGGTCCTTCTCGAGCATCGACTGGGCGAGGAGGGCAGTCACGAAGTCGCCTGGCACGAACTCGCCGGTGTCGTCGATGAAGAAGCAGCGATCCGCATCCCCGTCGAACGCGACGCCGAGACCGGCGCCATGTGCACGGGTCTCGCGCTCGATGAACTCGCGGTTTTCCGGGAGAAGCGGGTTCGGCTCGTGGTTCGGAAAGGTGCCGTCAGGCTCGAAGTTGCAGCGCCGGACCGCGACCTGCGGCAGCCGATCGAGCACCGGCGGCAGCATGACGCCCGCCATCCCGTTGGCCGCGTCGACCACGACGTCGAGCGCTGCGATCTTCGCCGGTTCGACGAACGACAGGACCTTGTCGACAAAGCTTGTCCAGACGTCTTCGGTCCGCACCGTGCCACGGGTTCCCGCCGGCGGGCCTGCGGTCTCCGCACGATCGCGGATCTCGAGGAGGCCGGAGTCGCCGCCGACCGGCAGGGCCCCGCGTCGCACGATCTTCATCCCGGTGTACTCCTTGGGGTTGTGCGACGCCGTGACGCAGACCCCACCGTCGAGCGAGAGCGCGTGAACGGCGTGGTAGACCATCTCCGTTCCGACCAGCCCGATGTCTCGGACGTCAGCCCCCGCGTCGGCGGCTCCGTCGATGACCGCGGCCGCCATGCTCGGTGACGAGAGGCGCATGTCGCGGCCGACGGCGATCGCCTTCGGCTCGAAGTGCTCGACGTACGCCCGTCCGATCCTGTAGGCGCCGTCCTCGTCGATCTCCGTCGGGTACATGCCCCTGACGTCGTATGCCTTGAAGACCTGCGGCGCGAGCACGACCTGATGCTAGAGCCAGCGACGCTCGGATGACCGGTGGGTCGTCCGTCGTTTCTACACTTCAGGTATGGAGCGGAAGCTCGCGACGGTCCTGTTCATCGACATCGTGAACTCGACCACCATGGTCACTGCCGACGATCCGGAGGTCGTCCGGCGGCGCGTGACGAAGTTCTTCGACACTGTGTCGCACTGCGTGACGACGCACGGCGGGATCGTCGAGAAGTTTGCCGGCGACGCGGTGCTCGCGGCGTTCGGCATCCCGCAGGCGCACGAGGACGACGCCGAACGAGCAGCGAGAGCGGCGCTCGCGATGCGAACCGCCGTGGACGAGCTTGGCCTCGAGGCGCGAATCGGGATCGAGGCGGGCGAGCTCGTCGTCGATGGCGCCGCGGACTCGTCGTTCGTCACCGGAGAAGCCGTGAACATGGCCGCGCGGCTGCAGCAAGCCGCAGCGCCCGGGGAGATCCTGCTCGGCCCGACCGCCCACCGGCTTGCCGGATCGAGCCTCGTGGTCGAGGACGCCGGGCCTCTCGAGCTCCGCGGCCTCGGAGCCGCGCTCCGCGCCTGGCGCGTGCTGGATGCGCTCGACGGCCGCGCGCGGCCGATCGGGCCGCGCGCCCCGCTGGTCGGCCGGGAGACGGAGCTCGAGCTCCTCGAGAACACGTTCGCGCGAACGACCCGCGACGGCCGAGCGCACCTCTTCACGGTCTACGGCGAGCCGGGCGTCGGCAAGAGCAGGCTCGTGCGCGAGTTCGTCGACGGGGCCGAGCGCGCGAGCATCCTCACCGGACGCTGTCTGCCGTACGGCGAGGGTGTGACCTACTGGCCGCTCGCCGAGATGATCAAGGCGGCCGCCGGGATCTCCGACGACGACCCGCTCGAGGAGGCCTTCGAGAAGCTCCGCGCCTGCTGCGAGGAGGAGGCGGTCGCGGACGTGCTCGGACTCGCCGCTGGAATGTTGGAGGCGCTCGACGGGGAGCGCAGCTCGCAGGAGATCGCCTGGGCTGCGCGCGAAGTCATGGAGACGATCGCGGATGTGCAGCCGCTCGTGCTCGTCTTCGAGGACATCCACTGGGCCGAAGAGCCGCTCCTCGATCTCATCGAGCACCTCGCCGACTGGGTGCGCGCACCGATGCTCATCCTCTGCCTTGCGCGGCCCGAGCTCCTCGACAACCGACCGGGGTGGGGAGGAGGGCGCGTCCGCTCGACCGCGATCGAGCTCGAGCCGTTGTCCGAAGCGGAGAGCGAGTTGCTCGTCGAGAAGCTCCTGGGACAGGTTGCCGGCATGTCCGGAGAGGCGCCCCCCGCGCTGCCCAAGGAGTTGCTCGAGCGCACCGAGGGGAATCCGCTCTTCGTCGAGGAGACGATCCGTATGGTGATCGAGAGCGACGGTAGTGGTGACCCGGGTCGTGTTCCCGACACGCTCCAGGCGCTCATCGCCGCGCGCATCGACCATCTTTCCCAAGAGGCGAAGACCGTTCTCCAGCGGGGATCGGTCATCGGCCGTGTGTTCTGGGCCAGTGCGATCTCGCATCTCTCCCCCGACCTCGAGAACATCGAGGAGTTGCTCGACGATCTCTTGCTCCGCGAGTTCCTGCTGCGTGAGCCCCGCTCGTCGATCACCGGCGAGAAGGCGTATCGGTTCAAGCACTTCCTGATCCGGGAGGTCGCCTACGCCGGCCTGGCCAAGCTCGCCCGCGCTCACCATCACGCGCGTTTCGCCGAGTGGCTCGGCGATCGGGCGGGCGAGGAGCTCGTCGAGATCCGGGCATACCACCTCGATCAGGCGGTCGAGCTTCTCACCGAGCTCGAGGGCGCTCCGCCGGAGGAGCTCGCGCAGGAGACCGCAGGCGCGCTCGTCAAGGCCGCAAAGCGAGCGATCGCACGTGAGGCATATGCGACGGCTCGCAGGCTCGGCCTGCGCGCGCTCGAGCTCAGGCCGACGCTCGGCGCCCGCTACGTCGCCGCACGCGCGGCGTGGCGACTCCAGGACTGGGGGGCCGTTCAGCTCGAGATGGTGAAGGTCCGAGATCAGGCCCGCGAGCAGGAGGAGAAGGTCGTCGAAGCGCTGGCGCTGACAGCGCTCTCCGAGGCGGCGTTGAAGCGAGGAGCGGATCCGGTTCAGGCGACGGCGCTCGTCGACGAGGCGCTCGTGCTTCTCGAGGGAGAGGACGATCCGGTGGCGCAATTCGACGCTCTCTCGGTGCGGGCCAGTGCCGCCGCCTGGCAGTCGGACTTCGAGAACCTCGTCCGGTACATGGAGCGTGCCTATGTGATGGCGCTCGACGCAGGCCGCAAGGACCTCCAGACGATCGCGGCGCAGGCGCTCGCGCAGACGCACATCGTTCGACTCGAGCTCGACGAGGCGGAGCTCCTTCTCACGCGAGCGCTCGAGCTTGCGGGGGAAAGCGGCAGCGTGCGCGCAAAGGTCGGAACGACGCTCGCGTACGGCTGGTTCCTCGCCGTCAAGGGCGAGCTGGACGCTGCCGAGACGCTGTTCGAAGAAGTGCGTGTGACGTCTAACGAGCTCGGTGTCGAACCGGCGATTGCGGCGGCGATGGGCAAGCTCGCCTGGATCGCGCGGCTCAAAGGCGACCACAAGCGCGCCGAGAAGCTGCTTCGCGAGGCGCTGCGCATGATCACGGTTCGCGGTGACAGGGGAGTGCTGCCCGACTACCAGGCCGAGCTCGCGGCGACGCTCGCAGACGTCGGGAAGATCGACGAGGCCGAGCGGCTCGCCGAGGACGCCAGGGCAAGCGCACTGCCGAACGACACGACTTGCATCGTGGGCGCGATGACGGCGCTGGGAGCCGTGAGAGCTGCTCAGGGTCGCGACGACGAGGCCGAGGAGCTCTTCCGCTCAGCGCTCGCGCTCGCCGAGGAGACCGAGTTCAAGGTGCTCGAGATCGAGCCGCTCCAGCGATTCACGCGCTTCCTCCGCGACCGGGGACGGACGGAGGAGGTGGCGGCCTATTCGAGCCGGTTCTCCGAGCTCGCGCCGTTGACCAGCACCGAGCGGATCGCCTGACTCGACTGTTCGTCGGGCGACTCCGAGATCACCGTCGCCGGCCGCTCGAAGCGGTCCAGTGCCTCCCGAAGCGGCTCCGCTCGTAGCGTCCCGTCACCGTAGGGCAGGTGCTTCGTCTCGTTCCTGTTCGCGAATGCTATGTCCGAGAAGTGGATGTGAAACGGGACGTCCGCCTCGAGGATCTCGTCGGCGGCCGCCAGAGCGGCGGCAAAGGGCTCCGAGTCGACGAAGGCACCGTCGCTGGTCGCGTGCATGTGGGCGAAGTCGAGGACCGGGCGCACCCACCCCGTACGCCTCGAGATCTCGAGCACATCGTCGAGTGAGCCCAGATCACGCACTCGGCCCATCACCTCGACGCCGAAGGGGACAGCGCGGCTCTTCTCCTCGAGGCGTGTGCGCAGCGTTGCCAATTGCTCCACGACTGCGTCGAGCGCTGACTCACGGCTCCGCTCGAGGAGGAACCCAGGATGGAACACGACGACCTCGGCTCCGCTCGCTGCAGCGATTCCCGCACTGCGGTCGAGCGCTCCGACCGCAGACGAGAACTTCCGCCCACTCGGCTCGACGTGCCCCATGAACCCGAACAGCGGCGCGTGCACGGAGAGTGCGAGATCGTTCTCCCTGGCGAGAGATCCGAGGGCCTCCGCAAACGGGTAGTCCATCCAGAAGCCGCTCTCGAAGTCGATCTCGCACGCCGCGTAGCCGCGATCGAGCAGGATCCCGACGGCCTCCTCGGCGGACTCCCGGGAGGGCAGCCGTGCCGGGCCGACGCGTATGCGCGCAGACATGACGCCATGGTGCCGCATGTGATTGGCTTGAGTCGTGAAGGCGACGATGCTCCTCGCCGACTACGCCGTGGTCTCGGACGGGAAGCTGACGATCATCGGCGGTGGATGGTCGCAGACAGGCCCGGAGCCGGCGTCCTTCGGAATCGGGCTGCTGATCCAGGTGCCGTGGGACCAGGCGAACACGCCGCATTCCTTCAGTGTGGAGCTGCTGGACGCCGACGGCGTGGCAGTGGTCCTCGAGACGGACGAGGAGGGAGAGCACGGGGAGCGCGAGCAGGCAGTGGCCTTCGGAGGCGAGTTCGAAGTCGGCCGCCCTCCGGGTCTCAAGCCCGGGACTCCACTCGACTTCCCCGTGGCGATGAACTCGACTCCGCTCCCCCTCGAAGCAGGGCGCTACGAGTGGCGCCTCGAGATCGACGGCGAGGCACGCCAGGACTGGAGCCTCCCGTTCACCGTCCGCTTCGACGAGGCCTGAAATTCGGGTCGACGCGAGTCCGTCCGGTCGTGGACGTACGCTCGAAACATGTTCCAGGCACCCACACGGATCGAGTTGCTCGAGCTCGACATCGACGTCCGCTTGTCGGATCTCTGGCGCGAGGCGCTCGACGTCGACGAATGGAACCTCGAGGTCGTAGCGGCGTTCATCCGCGCCGCCTACGGCAAGGGCTACTGCGACGCATTGACCGAAGAGTCGCCCGGGACGCTCTGCCTCGAGCACGGGTATCGCATGCCGGAGCGCGTACCCACCGCTCAACGTGAGGCTGCGTAGAGCCGGAGCCGTCCGACCCCGGTAAGCGACTGTTCGAGGGCGTCGAAAGCAGGCGCGTCTACACTTTCGATCGTGGCAAGGAAGGCCAGTCCGGCGCGGCTCGTGATCGCGCTCTCGGTCGCGGCTGTGCTTGCCGTCTTCCTTCTCTACACCTCGATCGCGGGAGGCGGGAACCCGTCGATCGCGCCGAGCGCTCTCGGCGGTCGTGCTGACAAGGTGCAGTTGGCGGGGGTCGTCCTCGGGCCGGTGACCGGGGACTCCCACGCGGGTGGCCTGCGCTTCTCGATGTACGACGTCGGCGGCTCGCACGACACGGCCGTCCCCATCCGGTACACGGGGTCCGTGCCGGACCTCTTCAAGGTCGGGCGCAACATCGTCGTCGTCGGACGGCTCCGGAACGGAACGTTCGTCGCCGACCCTGGCTCGATGATCACCAAGTGCCCCTCGAAGTACGTACCCAAGAAGAGCGGCGACCCGTCGTGACGGGTAGCGCCTGACGCAGCTTCATGCCTGAACTCGGTCGGGCAGCGCTCGTCGTCACGCTCGGGCTCGTGACGTACGCGCTCGTGGCAGGCGCCGCAGGTGCGTATCTCTCGCGCCGCCGGCTTGCGATGTCGGCGCAGAACGCACTCGTCGCAGCGTTCTTCTCGACCCTGGTGGCTGCGCTCGTTCTGCTCTTCGCGCTGCTGCGTCACGACTTCTCGTTCACCTACGTCGCGCGCACGACGAGTGAGGCGCTCCCGACCGCGTACACGATCTCGGCTTTCTGGGGAGGGCAGGAGGGTTCGCTCCTCCTCTGGCTCCTGGTTCTCACCGGCTTCGGGGCCGCGGCCGTGCGCCTCAACCGGAGCTGGGCGCGCGACCTGGTCGTGTGGGCGGTTCCCGTGTTCGCCGCGGTCGCCGTCTTCTTCTCGTTTCTCGTCGTCGCCGTCGCGAGCCCGTTCCAGACCCAGCCGGCGCCGCCCGACGGGGCCGGGATGACGCCGAGCCTCCAGAACCCGTACATGCTCGCCCACCCACCACTGCTCTATCTGGGGTACGTCGGCTTGACGGTGCCGTTTGCGTTCTGCCTCGGCGCGTTGCTGAGTGGACGGGCCGACGAGCGCTGGCTCGTGGCGACGCGCCGGTGGACACTGTTCGCCTGGGCCGCGCTCGGGGTCGGACAGCTGCTCGGGGCACATTGGGCATACGTCGAGGTCGGCTGGGGCGGGTACTACGCGTGGGACCCCGTGGAGAACGCTGCGCTGATGCCCTGGCTGGCGGCGACGGCGTTCCTGCACTCGGTGATGATCCAGGAGAAGCGGGGGATGCTGCGCATCTGGAACGTGCTGCTCGTGATCCTGGCGTTCTCGCTGTCGCTGTTCGGCACCTTCCTGACGAGATCCGGGGTCGTGAACTCCATCCACTCGTTCACGCAGAGCTCGATCGGGGCGTGGTTCCTCGCGTTCATCGCGCTCACCGTCGCCGTCTCGCTCACGATCGTCTTCGTTCGCCTGCCGAAGCTGCGATCGCCGACGAGGCTCGAGTCACCGATCTCGCGCGAAGCGGCGTTCCTCTACAACAACCTGCTCCTGCTCGCGCTCTGCCTCACGATCCTGTGGGGGGTCGTGTACCCGCTCGTCTCCGAGGCGCTGCGCGGAGAAGCGGTGGTGCTCGGCCGCTCCTACTACGACTTCTTCCTCCGGATCTTCGGGCTCCCCCTTCTCCTGTTGATGGGGATCGGGCCTCTGATCGCGTGGAGACGCGCCTCGCTGCGAAGCCTCGCCACGACCTTCCGCTGGCCGACGACCGTTGCTCTCGCAGCCGGTGTCGTGCTCCTCGCCCTCGGCGCGGGGAGCTCGGTGCCGGGGCTGGTGGCGTACACGTTCTCCGCATTCGTCGCGACCACGATCGTCATGGAGTTCGCACGAGGCACCCGAGCGCGGAAAGCCCTCGGCGCTCCCAGCTGGCCCCGAGCGTTCTCGTCGCTTCTCTCGCGCAATCGCCGTCGCTACGGCGGCTATGTGATCCATGCCTCGATCGTCCTCCTGGCTATCGGAATCGCGGGCTCGAGCGCGTTCGACTCCGTCGCTGAGGCCCGGCTCGCCAGAGGCGAGTCCATGACGATCGGCGACTACACCCTCCGCTACGCGTCGCTCGACGAGCGCCAGGCACCGAATGCAACGGAGATTCGGGCGACGCTCGAGGTCACGCGCGACGGCCGCGACCTCGGCACCCTCGAGGCCGGGAAGAACGCGTACACCGTGGAACAGCAGCTCTCCAACGAGGTCGGGATCCGCAGTGATCTGCTCACCGGGGAAGACCTGTTCGTGATTGCCGAGCAGATCGATCCGAATGGAACCGTGTACTTCCGCGTCTTCGTCAAGCCGCTCGTCAATCTGCTCTGGGTCGCCGGGCTCGTGTTCCTGCTCGGTTCCCTGATCGCGCTCTGGCCCGACGCCCGCGAGCAGCGCCGGCTCGTCGAGCGCACTCGGGAGATCGGCATTCCCGCAGCACCTTGACCTTGGCACTCGTTCTCGCAGCCGCGCTCGCGGTCACATGCGTCGTCGCCGTGGCGCTGCCGTTCATCAAGGAGCCCGAGCCCGAGTCGGACAGCCTGCACGAGCTCGATCCGGAGGAGCAGCGCCGACTCGAGCTTCTCGAAGCGAGGGATCGCGCGCTCGCGGCGCTCAAGGAGCTCGAGTTCGACCACCGCACGGGGACGATCTCGGACGATGACTACCGCGAGCTGCTCGGTCCTTTGCGCCGCGATGCGGCGGCGACGCTCCGGGCGCTCGACGGGGAGGGACGTCCGATGGAGGAACGAACCTAATGACTATGGGACGGCGGTTCTTGCTCGTCTCTCTCTTCGCCTTCGCGCTGGCCGTTGCGACGCCGGCTGCAGGTCAGGAGGACCCAGCGTCCGAGAAGGCGAGGGTTGACCAGCGGATCGCCGAGCTGCAGGCGGAGATCGACTCCGCCAAGGACCGCGAAGGCGTACTCACCACCCAGCTCTCGGCCGTTGCCGACGAGCTCCGCGCTGCCCAGGCCGCCGTCGACGAGGCGGAGGCGGGGCTCGACCAACTCGAAGCCGAGCTCGCGTCCGAGCAGGCACGGCTCGACCGGCTCACTCGACTGCTCGAAGTGCAGACGCGGCGACTCGTGAGGCTTCAACAGGAGTACGCACGAGCGGTCGAGATACTCGAGCAGCGCGTTCGCGCTGCGTATATCCACGAACCGCCCGACGCGATCGCCTTCATCGTCTCTGCATCGAGCTTCTCGGACCTGGTCGACAACTACGAGTTCGTGCAGCGGATCGGCGCACAGGATCAGCGCATCGCTCGCGAGGTCGACGCGGCGAAACAGCGGGCGGCGGCGGAGCGAAAGGCGACGGCTCGCACACGTGAGCTCACCGCAGCCGTCGTCTCGGTGATCTCAGCGCGAACCGAGGAGGCGCGCATCGTCCGCGACCGCCTCTCGGCGGGGCGCGATACGCTCGTCGCGACGCGTCAGCTCAAGCAGAGCGCGATCTCTGACGCGCGTGAGAGTCGGGAGGAATATCTCCACGAAGTCGAGGCGCTCGCTGCGCAGAGCGCGACGCTCGCCAACGCCATCCGCGACGCTCAATCGGGCGCAGGCTCGGTCGGCACGGGTGGGGTCTCGGCGGCGGGGCTCATCTGGCCCGTCAACGGAGCGGTCGTGAGCGGGTTCGGAATGCGGTGGGGTCGGATGCACGAGGGGATCGACATCACGGCCTCGACGGGCACTCCGATCGCTTCGGCTGCCGCTGGAACGGTCATACACGCAGGCTGGCTGGGCGGGTACGGGAACCTGGTCGTCGTCGACCATGGAAACGGCCTTGCGACCGCGTACGCACATGCGTCAGCCATCCTCGTCAGCCTCGGGCAGTCGGTTTCTCAGGGTCAGACGCTGTCCCTCGTCGGCTCAACGGGGAACTCGTCGGGCCCGCACTTGCACTTCGAGGTCCGCGTGAACGGCGTCGCCGTCGATCCGCTGCTCTATCTCTAGGCGCTATCTCAAGTACATGTTCTACGCAGCGTCGGCCGCGGCTGCGGGGAGCTCGGTCGCTGCGACGAGATGGAGGTCGGGAAGCGACCGCCAGCGTTCGTCCAGGCCGAGGCCGTAGCCGGCGAAAAGCTCGTCGGGAACGCGAAAGCCAACGTACCGGAGCGGGAGCTCGTCGACGAGCCGCCGGTACGGTCGATCGAGCAGCGTGACCGCGGTCAGGCTCGCCGGGTTGCGCAACCCGAACGTCTTGCACAGGAAGTGCAGCGTCAGCCCCGTGTCCACGACGTCCTCTACAAGGAGCACGTGCCGGTTCTCGAGCGGGACGTCCACGTCCTTGAGCAGCCGGACGCCAGGGGACACCGGACTCTCCGTCGCGTCCGAATACGGCGCGAGCTCGACGACGTCGAGCGTATGGGGGATGGTGAGGGTCCGTGTGAGATCGGCGAGGAACACGACGCTCGACTTGAGCGGCGCGACGAGGAGAGGATCGAGCGCGGCGAAGTCCGTTGCGATCTGCGCGCCGAGCTCCGCGACGCGGACGGCGATCTGGTCTCGGGTGAGGTAGACCGCTCCCACCTGCCCATGTTCGGAGGCAACCGGCCGGCGTTCGACCTCTGCGGCGGAAGCGGGCTCGCGGGAAGGCGGGACTCGGCTCACTCCACTCGTGTCTACGAGGCCCAGCGCAGGCGGTAGCGCTGCGCTAGGCGCTCGATGTCGCGTCGGTAGAAGAGCTTGACCCGGACGTCGGGGTACAGGCGATGAACCTCCCGGAGCTTGCGGTTCTTGCGGGTAACGAGTGACTGCTTCATCACCGTGACCTCGATGTACAGATTCTGGTCAGGGAGATAGAAGTCGGGGGTGAATGCGCTCGTGACCCGGCCTTCGCGGTCTCGGTCGAGAACGAAGGTGCGTGGCTCGTAGTCCCAGCGCACGCCGTAGTAGTCGAGGATCTTCGCGCACTCGAGTTCCGTGCGATTCGCGAAACGCGGAGGTTCCCGGCCGCAATATGCCTGGAAACCGGTGCTTTCCACATGCACCTGCGCCAGAGTACCAACCGCTTCGGACGGCGCATTCGGTGCGCTCGGGGACCTCGTAGACTCTGAGCATGGCCGCGGACGGCGCCTTCAGGATCGCGCAGATCTCCGATTTGCACTGCGGCGGCCAGTACTTCGAGGCGAGCCTGCTCGAGCGCGCCATCGGGGAGATCAACGAGCTCAAGCCCGACGTCGTGGTCTGTTCCGGCGACCTCACGACGTTCGGCTTTCGTCATGAGTACCTCGCCGCGCGCGAGTACCTCGACCGCCTCGACTGCGACTCGCTTGTGGTCATTCCCGGAAATCACGATTCGCGAAACGTCGGCTACGTCCATTTCGAGGAGATGTTCGGACAGCGCAACTCGGTGCTCGCGAAGGGGCCGGTGGCGATCGTGGCCGTCGACTCGAGCGAGCCGGACCTCGACCACGGGCAGATCGGCCGAGGACGCTACCGCTGGATCGAGGAGCAGTTCACGGGCGAGACCGCCGACCTACGCATCTTCGTGCTGCACCACCATCTCCTGCCCGTTCCCGGCACGGGCCGCGAGCGCAACGTCGTGTACGACGCGGGGGATGTGATCGAGTGCCTTCAGCGCGCGGGTGTCCGCCTCGTTCTCTCGGGCCACAAACACGTCCCGTACGTGTGGCGTCTCGAGGATCTATTCGTCGTGAACGCCGGCACCGTGTCTTCGCTTCGGCTTCGTGGCAAGACGAGGCCCTGTTACAACGTCATCGAGATCGCGGACAGGCGCGTGGACATCTGGCGACGCCATCCGTTCCACGGTCAGGTGAAGCTCGTGAACTTCTCACTCGACACGCTCGAGTACGCGAAGTTCACGGGAGCGATCGAGGACGAGGTCACGGCGCGCACTTGAGGGCTCTCGCAATCGTCGACGGCGAGCACTACGCACCCGTCGTCCGCGATGCGCTCGCCGCGCTGCCATACGACTTCGTGGGCGCGGTGCTCGTCGGCGGATCCGAGAAGCTCAGAGGTGGTGAGGACTACGGCGTCCCCCTGGCAGACGGCCTGGACGAGGCATTCGAGCGCCATCGGCCGGAGATCGTGGTCGATCTCTCCGACGAGCCGGTCCTCGGGCCCGTCGAGCGGCTCAGTCTCGCGAGCAAGGTTCTCGCGCGCGGGCTCTCGTACGTCGGTGCCGACTTCCGGCTCGATCCGCCGGTGTTCGAGCCCTTCACGGCGCCATCGCTCGCCGTCGTGGGCACCGGCAAGCGCGTTGGCAAGACAGCCGTTACAGGCCACATCGCCCGCCTGCTCTCGACGCGTCTCGACATCGTCGTGGTCGCGATGGGGCGTGGGGGACCGGCGGAGCCCGAGCGGATCGTCGCGCAACCGACGGTCGACACGCTCGTGGAGATGTCGAGGAACGGCCGCCACGCGGCCTCCGATCACCTCGAGACTGCGGCGCTGACCGGAGTCGAGACGATCGGCTGCCGACGGTGCGGAGGAGGGCTGGCAGGGGCGGTCTTCGAGTCGAACGTCGTCGAGGGAGCGCGAATCGCAGCGGAGCTCGGACGCGACTTCGTCATCTTCGACGGAAGCGGCGCGGCGCTGCCCCCCGTCGAGACGGATCGGCGAGTCGTTGTCGTCGGCGGACATCAGAAGCCCGCCGTTGCAGCGGGATACCTGAACGAGTACAGGCTGCTCCTCGCCGATCTCGTGGTCGTGACCATGGCCGAGACCGACTCCGGGTGGGAGCGGGTGCGAGACGCGACGCAAGAGGTGGTGCGACCTGGAACCGAGGTCGTCGCGACCGTGCTGCGACCGCGCCCTTCGGCGGATATCCGCGGCCGCGCGGTCGCCTATTTCGCGACTGCCCCGCCGTCGGCACATGGCCCGCTTGCCACGCACCTCGAGCGCGAGTGGGGAGCCGACGTCGTCCATGTCTCTGGGAATCTCGCCGACCGTGATGCTCTGCGCACGGAGCTGCACACGGTCGACGCGGAGGTGTTTCTGGTCGAGCTCAAGGCGGCTGCGATCGACGTCGTGGCCGAGCATGCGCTCGTCGCAGGCGCAGAAGTCGTGCTTGCCGCGAACGAGGTCGTACCCCTTCCAGGTGAAGCTGCACTTGACGAGATGCTGCTGGAACTGGCAGGAATCAGGTTGTGAACGAACGCAGGCACGTCATTCCTCTGCCCCTGGGCGACGAGATCCCGTTCTCGAAGGGCCTCATGGCACGTGCGCTCATCGTGACCGGGCTCGATTCGGAGCGCGCGCATCTCATCGCGCGCCGCGCCGAGAAGGACCTCAGCGAGCGCAATGCAGCGACCCTCGACCTCGACCGCCTCGGCGATCTCGCCGAGGACGTGATCGGTGCCGAGGAAGCAGCACGGATGCTCCGGCGGCTGCGAAGACTCGACGCTCTTCGGCGGCTCGACGAGCCGCTGCTGCTTCTCGTCGGTGGCACGACTGGCACGGGCAAGTCATCCATCGCGACCGAGGTGGCGCATCGGCTCGGGATCACGCGCGTGACGTCGACCGACTTCATCCGCCAGACGATGCGCGCGTTCTTCTCGGAGGAGTTCATGCCCTCCGTCCACTTCTCGAGCTTCGAAGCACGCCTCGCGCTGACACGCGCGGAGGAGGAGGAGTCGGGGGATGCCGCGATCCTCGGCTTTCTCGACCAGACCCGCAACGTCCTGGTTGGAGTCCAGGCCGCGCTCGAGCGAGCGGCGACGGAACGCTGGTCGATGGTGATCGAAGGCGTCCACCTCGTTCCGGGGATGGTCGCGGCCGACGTTCACGATGCGCTGGTCATCCAGTGCGTCGTTGCGATCGAGGACGAAAACCTCCACCGCAGCCACTTCTGGGTTCGCGACTATGCGACGGAAGGGCTCCGTCCGCTGGAGAAGTATCTGGATGCTTTGCCGCAGATCCGCGAGATCCAGGACTACCTGCTCGAGCGCGCGCGCCGCTACGACGTCCCGGTCATCGTGAACGACTCGTTCGACCGCGCGCTGGGTGACGTGCTCGACCTCGTCCTGCGGCGCGCGGATCAGCTCGTAGGCGCTCAGGCGCCGTAGAGCCCGCGATCCCGGTTCTTCGGTTCCTCAGCCCTGGTCCGCCTGACTACACTGGCCCGATGGTCACGCGCGAGGACGTCGTCGAAGCACTGCACGGAGTCGAGGATCCCGAGCTCGGCATGGACATCGTGGAGCTCGGCCTCATGTACGACGTGGAGGTCGAGGGTCCGAACGTGAAGATCCTCTACAGCCTCACGTCGATGGGCTGCCCGGCGGGCGCGATGATTGCCGACGGAATCGTGGATGCCGCTCGCGGCGTTCCGGGCGTCGAAGGTGTCGAGGCAGAGCTGACATTCGATCCGCCCTGGACTCCGGACCGCATGTCGGACGACGCGAAGTTCATCCTCGGCTTCGGCTAGTCAACGACTTCCGCGCTAGCCCGGAATGGCGAGGACGACCTTGCCGAACTGGTGGCCCGACTCGAGCCGCTCGTGTGCCGCTGCCGCCTCGGCCAGGGGGAAGACACTGTCGACGTGGACACGTGCCTTGCCGGTGCGGATGAGGTCGTACGCGGCCTCGAAGTCGGAGGGTAGACCCATCGTCGAGCCGTACACGGTCAGCTGCTTCCACCAGAGGCGATAGAGCCGTGCAGGCGGGCTGTGCCCGCTCGTGGCGCCGCACACGACGATCCGCCCCTCCTGGGCGGCCGCGGCGAGCGAGCGCTCCCAGGTCGCCTCACCGACGGTCTCGACGACGACATCGGCCCCGCGGCCTTCGGTCGCCTCCTTCACGGCGGCGACCACGTCGTCTTCTGCGTGGCTCACGGCAACATCGGCGCCGAGCGCCAGCGCGCGCTCGAGCTTCTCCGGGCTCGAGGACGTGACGACCGTTCGCACGCCGAGCGCGCGGCAGATCTCAAACGCGGCAAGCGCGACGCCGCCGCCGATTCCCCAGATGAGCGCCCACTCGCCCGCTTCGACATGCGCCTTGGTGACGAGCATTCGATACGCGGTCTCGAAGACGAGCGCAAAGGCCGCACCCTGCTCGAACGTCAGCGCTTCGTCGAGGAGATAGAGCTGTGACTCCGGAAGTGTCTTCAGCTCGCAGTACGTTCCCTCTGTGTGCTCCCCGATCACGGTGATACGTCCGTCGTGGACGAGCCCGGGGTTCAGGACTACTCGGTCGCCCGGAGAGAAGCCGGAGACGTCTTCGCCTGCGGCGACGACAACGCCTGCTCCGTCCGCACCGAGGATCCGGGGCTTCGGAACCGACGGCAGGCCCTTCCTTACCCAGATGTCGAGGTGGTTGAGACCGGCAGCGCGGAGTCCGACGAGCACTTCGCCGGGACCTGGCTCCGGCGGATCGGGGACATTTTCGTACGCGAGGACGTCCGGTCCTCCGTCCGCGTGGATTCGCACGGCTTTCACGAGGCAGAATCCTCGCATGACGGCCGCCCAGCTGAGGCGCCTGGCGAGCGAGCTGGGTCTCGACGTGATCGGCGCCGCACCAGCCGAGCCGTACGAGGACACGGAGCGCCACATTCTCGAGAGGCGGGAACGAGGCCTGTTCGCGGGAATGCGGTTCACGATGGCGAGACCCGAAATCTCCTGTCACCCCGAACAACTCGTCCCGGGCGCGCGAACCGTCATCTCGGCTGCGCTCTCCTATCACCGGCACCGGCCCGAGGTGGGCGAGGACGAAGGACGCCTGGCGCGGTACACGTGGCGAGACTCCTACGAGGAGTTGCGAAGCAAGCTCGACGAGTTGGGGCGGCGAGTCGGTGGCGCCTATCGCGTGCTCGTCGACGCGAACGACCATGTCGACCGGGAAGCTGCCGTTCGAGCCGGAGTCGGCTTCTACGGCAAGAACACGATGGCGATCACAGCGTCTCACGGCTCCTGGGTCGTGCTCGGAACGGTCGTCACCGACGTCGAGGTCGAGGCGACGCAGCCCCTCGAGCTCGACTGCGGGGAGTGCCGGCTCTGCATCGATGCCTGTCCCACCGGTGCTCTCGACGAGCCGGGAGTCCTCGACTCGACCCGCTGCCTGTCCTACTGGATGCAAGCTCCCGTCGCGATCCCGGAGGAGGTCCGCTCGGAGCTCGACGACATGGTCTACGGATGCGACATCTGCCAGGACGTCTGTCCGTGGAACAGTGGTATCTCGCGTCGGACGGCCGCTCTGCAGCCGGAGGCCGACGCACAGCCGGCCGTGTCGCTCGCCGACTGGCTCGAGCGCGACGGCGCGGATCTCGTTTCGGAGTACGACCGGCTATACGTTCCGCGCAACGATCCGAAGTGGCTGCGGCGCAACGCGTTGATCGCAGCCGGGAACGTCGGCTCCGCCAGGCTCGTCCCGCTCGTGGCTGCGTACGCGGCGAGCGACGACGAGGTTCTCGGCGAAGCTGCCGAATGGGCGCTCGCGCGGATCGCCGAACGAGCCGGATGACGGCAGCGGCGGATCGGCGGCTGCTGGCACTCCTGGTTCACGAGGTGCGGAGCCCGACGGCGGCGCTTCAGGCGATCGCGACGGCGCTCACAGACGATCGCTTCCGCGGAGACCCGCTCGCGGAGCTCGTCACGCTCGCCTCGACGGCGTGTCGAGCGATCGAGCGGGTCGTTCGCGACGCCGTCCCCGGCTCGCTTCGCCCCGAGGTCGTCGATGTCCTCGACGTCGCGCGTGCCGCTGTCTCGGGCGCCGAGCTCGGCGGGGCGGGGGTGCGCGCCGACCTGCCGTCGGTACCGGTTCTCGTGAACGGTGACCCGGTTCGACTACGCCAGGCATTCGACAATCTCTTGACCAATGCGGTGATCCATTCCCGCTCCGAGGCGGGAGCCGATGTGGTCGTGGCCGCCGAGCAACGTGAAGCAAGCGTGCTCGTCTCCGTGAGCGACAGCGGAGTAGGTATCGCGCCCGAGCATCACGAGCGCATCTTTGACGCAGGTGTTCACCTCGACCCCGATGCGTCCGGCTCCGGCCTGGGACTGGCAGTTGCGAGGACGATCGCCGAAGCTCACGGAGGGACGCTGACTGTTCGTTCGTCCCCCGGTGAAGGCGCGTCGTTCACGCTGACCCTGCCTCGGCTGGTGGGCTAGCCGGCCACCTTGGCATCGAGGGTGTAGCGGCGGACGAGACTGCCGCTCGAGTCGTGCTCGGTGATGTCGAAGGAGGCGCTCGAGCCTTCGATCTCGACGCCGCTCGTGGTGGCGACCCGAACCGGCAGACCGCCGGCGGTCTCGTAGACCTCGCTGTATCCCGGTTGCTCGACCGCGACGTAGCGCGCCTGCGTGCTGGGCTGGACCCAGATGAATCCCACGTGCCCGCCGTCGATCGTGGTGCATCCAACGTCAAGCCTTGGATCGAGCAGGCGTCCGTCGTGCAGTTGTCCGAACGACTTTCCGCACCAGCGCCTATCAGCCTCCCGCGGCCCGGGACTGTTGTCGCATGCGTAAAGCCCGGATGCGTCTCGCAGCGTCACGGACTCACTCGAGACGCCGATGCGGTCGACGACCTTGCCGGATGGTCGAATCTCGGGCCCCAGGTCGCCAAGACATTCTCCGGCACGCGATCCTTTGGTGATCTCTCCTGCCTCGCTCACCACGACCGTCGTGAGCACTGCATCCCCGGCGACGCCTTCGAGCGCGGCCGGCGGCTTCGGGGCGGACGATCCGTCCATCAGCGTCGAGGGGACGGAATCGCCGTCGCTGCAAGCTCCCGTGATGAGAACTCCGATGGAGAGGAGCAGGGAAGAGAAACGCGAGGCGTAGTGTCGGGTCTTCTCGCGAGTCGACCTAGCCGCTCCAGCCGGTGCGCCGAACACCGCTGTAGTCCGAGTTTCCACGGTACGTGCGAGTCCAGATGTTGGTGCCGTACGCCTCACCTTTGGCTTCGATGATCTGATCCGTCCCGTCGGCGTTCTTCGCGTAGATCATCCCGATGTGCTTCGCGCTTGCCAAGGCGTCCATTTTGGTCAGGGCCGATTTGGACACGGTGACGTTTGGCGCTCCCTCGCCGTTCTTGAACCGCACGGCCGTATAGGGGCCATGGACGTTGCGGAGCAGGCCCCACTGGTAGAAACCTGCGTCACCCTCGTTCGTCGACTCTCGCCAGACCTTGAACGTGAAACCTGAACAATCTCCACCCTCGCCGCCTGTTGCGGGGTCGCTCGGTGGGTCGCCGGGCGAGTCGTCGCGATCGTTGTCATTCCAGCAGCCGCCACCCCACTGGTAGCCCTCGTAACGCGCTCGTAGAGCGACCGTCGCCGAGCCGTCACGCGTGATCGTCGGCGTGGGCGTCGGGGCTGCGTAATTGCAGTTGTCCGTGACGAAGCGTGTGTGGTAGGCGGCGGCAGTCGTAACGCCGCTGACGAGGAAGGCCAGCGCCGCCAGGCCGACCGCGCCCAGCGAGTGCCGATTCATCGTGCGGCTCCCAGGTCGTATCGGTCGACGAAAACGCCCGTCGACGTCGAGCCGAGCCGGTAGAGGTACGAGCCGACGAGTCGGAAGCGGCTCAGTGGCGCTGTCTCCGCCCAATCCGCGGAGTCGAGCGACAGCGTGTCGACGAGCCCGTTCGGCCCAAGGACAAGCGCGACGAACTCGTCGGAACCGTCCGTGTACGCCCGCACGACGATGACGAGCCCGGAGCCGAGCGGTTCTGCGAGCTGTACTTCGGCGAGGGGCGTCGACGAGGTGACGCGCCAGGATCGGCGGAGCCCGGCCGCGTCCGTGACCTCCGCACGGATCTCGGCATCTCGCCTGAGGATCACGACCTCGCCTCCGCCGGGAAGCTGTCGCGCTGGAGCACCTGCGATCGCCTGCCCGGTCTCGGACAGGGGCCGTCCTCCTGCTTCCACCGGCATCCACTGGCCGGACGGATGCTGGAGAACCACTGGCCCGTGGGATCCGATACGAACCTGCGACGCGGTGCGATCGACGATCTCGGCGACACTGCGCGACTCTCCGACGGGACCGAAGGTGCGCAGCACCGGCGCTTCTGCGCGCGAGCTCTCGAGGACGTGCATGGCGCCGTTCGGCGCGACTGCGAAGTCCGCAATCGTGCCGTCGATGGCGAGCGGGATCGCGCGCGCCGGAGTGGTGCTGCCCGACGATCGCAGAACACGGCGATGCGCCTGGTCGAGGACGTACACGTTGTGAGCGGAGTCGACGTCGAAGGACGAGGCCCCGATCGGAGGGAGGTTGCGACCACCCTCGAGCCCCGCTTCCGCGGGACCGTCGCCCCACCTGACGTCGAAGACGCGAACGCCCGTGCGGTCCGTCCGGCCGAACCTGTGCGCACCGAGGCGTACTGCGACGGGGTTGTCGAGCAGCGCGCTGTGCTGAGGAGCGCGCGGACCTCCGGCCGGCAGCGTCAGGCTCGCACCGGCGCTCTTGCTCTCGAACTCTGCGTAGTACGTGAAGCCGTCACGCGCGCGGGCCGTGCGGGGTGGAACAGTCGCGACGTATCGCCCTTCGGCGGCGGCATCCTCGATACGCAGAGGGAGCTCTTGGTACGCGCCTTGCGAACCGGATCGCACGTAGACGCGCCCCACGGCGTCGCAAGGGCCCGGCTCGATTTCACCTGGAGGAGCGCAATGGACGTCGTACCTCAGCGTGACGGGTTCCCCCGGGAGCCGGAGCAGGGGAGAAAAGTGTGTTGCGTCGAGCACGGCGCGAGCCGAGGGCGCCACCTGGTGCGCGCCCGCTCCTCCGCCGAGCAGCATGAAGAGCAAGCCTGTCGCGGCGCCGATCGCTGCGCTTCCCGCAGCCAGGGCGCTCCTGCGACCACGCGACGCTCGGTTTCCGGTTCGAGACGGCGTTTCCATGGCTGGCAACCACGGTAGCGCGGAGCAATGTGGCCGGCCAGGCTTCGCGTGCCATCCGGCAACGTTCTGTCGCCTTGTTGTGAGGTTTCGGCTACGTGCGGACGGGAGTCGCGCGCAAGAGCTCGCGCTGAAGCCGTCGAGCCCGCCGCGCCACGACGTCCCGAAGGCGAAGCGGCTCCAGGATCACCGTCTCGCCACGATCGGCGAGCACTTCGGAGAGCAGCCAGTCTTCCGTCTTGTAGGGAACGTCGGCGATCGCCGAGCCGTCCGTCAAGGGCTGCGCTCCGCGCTCCAGCTTCCACCGCGCGACGGCCGGAGAGTGCAGAAGCCTCGCAACGCGCGGATTGTGGAGGTACGAGGGATCGAAGCCTTCACGGGGCTCGAAGCGGTCGTTCGTGAGCTCGGCGGACCGCATCCGATCGAGCCGGAAGGTCCGTGCGCCGTCGACGGATCGGTCCCAGGTGTGAACTCTCCAGACCGGGAGCTCGCGCTCGATCGTGTACGGCTCCACCTCACGCTGGGTCGGCTTCTCGTCGCCCTCCTTGAGGTACTCGATCGCGACGATCCGGTGCTTCTCCGCACCATCGCTCAAGACCTTCACGAGCGCTTCCTCGTCCAACGCGACGCGCGGCTCGGGGGTTGCGTTGAGATCGAAGCGGCCGAACGTCTCCTCGAGCTTTCGGCGCACACGGCCGAGCTTCTTGTGGGCGTCCGCGGCGATGGTGGGCCCTACGTACTCGATGGCGAGACGGATCGCCCTGGCCTCGAGCGGAGTCAGCTTCGGTGGGCGACGGAAGACGTCGCCATAGAGCTCCTTGTCGACCCGCACGATGTCGCCGTCGTGCTCGGCATAGACGGCGTAGCACCCACCGCCGAAGTTGACCAGGTTCAGCAGCGAGAGATGCTCCTGAAGCTCCTCGAGGGGAATCGAGAAGCGCTCGGCGAGCTCGACCGCGTCCAACCTCGCTGACTTCTCGTCGCCGCAGGAAGCGAGGAGGTGGGCGAGCAACGCTTGGAGGACCCCGAAGCGCTCGGGCGCGACGGGGCCACTCGGGCGCTCCGGAAGCGGCTGGCGCGGATCGGTGCGTTTCGGCCCCGCCGGTGCGGGCGCCGGACCGTCGTGAGCGTCGCCGAGACGGGCGAGCCCTTCGGCGACGGCGTCCCTGAGCTCGTCGGGCTCAAGAGGAGCCGCGCGACCGTTCTGGCGCAGGACCCAGCTCGCGAGCAGGTCGACCTGCGCGAAGTCGGTCTCGAAGACACCGTCCTCGACCGATCCCGCGTCGGCAAGCGTCCGCGCGACCCACCATGCGGTGTCTTCCGACACTGCGATCCTGGCCGTTCCAACCGTCTCGCCAATCTGCCAGGGCCGGGGGATCCGGTGGCGCTCGACGTCGAAGTCGGGGGGAACGCGGAAATCTCGCTCGCGTCGCGTCGCAAAGCGAATGTCCCCGCGGATCCGCGAGACCTTGAACGTCCGGACGGTGTCGCGCTCGAGGTCGTGGCCGACGACGTACCAGTTCCCGTCGTCCAGTCTGAGCGCATACGGGTTGAGGACGCGCTCTCCGGGGCGAGCCCGCTTCGGGCTCCAGTATCCGAAGCGGACGGTCCGCTGCTTGGAGATCGCCGATTCGAGCTTCGAGAGCCGGCCGGCAAGCTCGGGCGAGTAGTCAGGCGCGCTCACGCGCACCCGCTCCGCAGTATCTGTCGGTGGTGCCGCGAAGCCCGTCCGGCCGAGCGCGAGGTTCTGCAGCGCGAGCCTCAACGGCTCCGCGTACGCAAACTTGCCCTCGAGGTAGTAGAGGGCCGTCTGGAGGGCGGCGAGCTCGTCGTCGTCGAGCTCGAGCCGGTCGAGGAAGTAGTTCTCCGAGCGGAGCGTGTACAGCTCCTCGCCGGTGAACTCGTCGCGTTGCGACTGGAGCGGAACGCCGAGTGCCGTCAGCTCGGCTCGATCCGAGTAGAACCTGCGCGCGAATGCCTCGTCCGACATCTCGCTGTAGCCCTCGACGTTCGACTTGACGTCCCGGGCGGTGAGCGGGCGTCGCTCCGCCATCAGGAAGGCGACGAGGGAGAGCTGACGGATCAGCTTGTCGGCGTCATGCGACATCGACTTGCGAGCTTACCGGTCGCCTGTCACGGCCGTTCGGGGCCGGGCCGAATCGGTCAGGCTGCGACGGTCGCAGCCTGTTCCAGGTGCTGGTGCGACGGGCAGTAGTCGCGACCCGGTAGTGGCGTACGCTGACACGCCTTGCCCTTACGAGTCGTCGCGTGACACCGTGCGACGCCGCCGTCGAGCAAACCCGCCTCGACCTGCTGCTCGATGAACGATGTCGCGGCACTGACTCCTTCACGCACGGACCATGCGACTCGCGCCTGCGCCGTGATCGGGAAATAGCGCCTGATGTCGGCGAAGAGTGCCCGGTCCGGGCGGGCGAAGTAGTGAGGGTCGTCAGCGAGGCGCTCCATGGTCTCCTCGCACTCCACGAGAACCGCGCGCCTGTACCCGATCCGGGTGTGAGCGTCCGCGTACGGGTCGATCAGGTCTTTGATGGAGCGATAAATCGCTCGCGAGTATTGATACATACAGGAGCGAAGCTGCGCAGAGTGGTCATCCATACGCTTGTCGAGCTCTCCTCAGAATCCCTTTTCGTAGCTCGCAAAAGGCGGAGCGCGTCCCCCGCAAGGCGACAGTGTAGCGACTTTTGCCCGATGTTACAAAGTCGGGTCCTGCGGTGCCACAGCTGGCAACAGCCTACGGGACTACGCGCCGCACTCCGGCGGTGCGTGCAAACGCTCGAGCGGCGCGGAGGGAGCTCGTCGCCTCCGCCTCCGACGTGTAGATGCCCGAGAACACGAGCCAGTAGCCGGGATGGAGGCTCGCGTACCGCGACGTGTCGATGACCCCTACCGCGGGCAGGCCGCTACGTCGGGCATCTCGAGCTCGCGCGACTGCCGCCTGCTTCCCGCCCGACTGAGGAAGGGCTGCCAACGCGATGGTCCAGCCGTCCTGGCCCACGGGCCAGTCGAGGATGCCGCCCTGCGGGCCCTCGGGGGACGTGGGGATCGTCTCTGTCGCGGGCGTCGTGGCGAATCCGCCGGTGGCCGTCAGCAGCTGGGTTTCGGCGCTCGTGCCGCCGGTGGCAGCCACCGCGGCGGCCGCGCCGGCCAGTGCGACGAGCAACCCGACCAGCGCTCGGCGGATCCATCCTCGACCCGGATCCGTGCCCCACGGAAGGACGCCGACACCGCCAGGAACGCGCAACCCGCACTCGAGGCAGTACTCCTGCCCGTAGCCGAGCTCCTCGCCGCACTGCGGACAGCTGCTCACTGTCCGGTGGTCTCGTCGAACTCCTCATCGGTCCGGCCTCCATCCACCGACCGGCCGCACGTCGCGCAAAAGCGGGCGCCGAGAAGCAACGGAGCACCGCACGTGCACACCGCCGCGCCGCCACCGCGTAGCCCGACGCTGCCGTCGAGCACCGCATCGATCTCCTGTACCCGTGCTTCGATGGCGACGAGCTCGGCACAGCGCTCGACGACCAGGCCTGCGTTGAAGCGATCGCGCTTGTACATCTCGAGCGTCAGGCCGCCGAGGTCTCGTAGTCGCTCGTCGCGCACGAGGAGCAACGCCTTGCGCTCGCGCTTCAGTTCGCGGACCGGCGGGACGACGTACGTGGACGAGGAAGGCATCGCAGCGTCAGTGCTCTTCGGGCTACGCCGCATCGGACGATCGCTCCTGCACCGGGCTTGCTGCGCGTTTCGAGATCACGATTGGAGGACGACGAGGCGCTCCTCGGTCATCTCGTGGACGGCGTATCTCGGCCCCTCCCGCGTGTTACCCGAATCCTTGATGCCTCCGTACGGCATCTGGTCGGCCCGGAAGGTCGGCGCCTCGTTCACGATCACTCCGCCGAACTCGAGCTCACGCGCCGCCTGAAGCGCTTCCTTGACGTCACCGGTGAAGATCCCAGCCTGGAGCCCGAAGCGCGTGCCGTTGGCCAGCTCGATGGCCTCGTCGAGCGTGTCGAACGCCGAAACCGTGCAGACGGGCCCGAACACCTCTTCGCACGAGACCTTCGCATCGCGCGGCGCGCCCGCGATGACCGTGGGGCGGAGGAGATCGCCTGCCATCGTCCCACCCGTCAGCACCTCGGCACCCTGTGCGCGAGCTTCCTCGATCCAGGACGCCACGCGATCGCGCTCCGGGGCGGAGATCACGGGCCCGACGTCCGTGTCCTCGTCGGCCGGGTCGCCGACCGCGAGGGCTTCCACCTTCGACACGAATTGCTGGACGAAACCGTCGTACGCGTCGCGCGCGATGTAGATGCGCTGGACCGAGATGCAGCTCTGGCCGGCGAAGCTGAACGCATTCGCCGCGAGCCTCGAGGCCGCGTCCTCGATGTCGGCGCCGGCGGCGACGATGACGGGCGTTGCGTTTCCGAGCTCGAGGTTCACGCGCTTCCTCGCGGCCCGTTCGCGAAGCGACCACCCGACCGGTCCGGAGCCCGTGAAGGTGATGAGCTTCACGCGCTCGTCGTCGACCAGTACGTCGCCGATTGGCGCAGCCGGGCCACAGACGACGTTGATCCACCCGGGCGGCGCGCCCGCTTCCAGCTCCAGCTCCGCGAGGAGGAGTGCCGACAGCGGCGTCTGGGATGCCGGCTTCAGGACTGCGGCACATCCGGCAGCGAGTGCGGGAGCGATCTTGTGCGCGACGAGATTCAAGGGGAAGTTGAACGGCGAGATCGCGGCGACGATCCCGATCGGCCGGCGGATCGTGAAGGCGACCTTGCCGGCTCCGGCGGGCGACGCGTCCATTGGGATGACCTCTCCCGCGAGCTTGCGCGCCTCGACGGCGGCCATCGTGTAGGTCGAAACGGCTCGTGAGACCTCGACCCGCGCGGCTTTCATCGGCTTCCCGGCCTCGG
Organism: uncultured Actinomycetes bacterium; assembly: GCA_963736295.1. Taxonomy (GTDB): domain Bacteria; phylum Actinomycetota; class Thermoleophilia; order Gaiellales; family Gaiellaceae; genus GMQP-bins7. Next base: position 320,160 of record CAVTOH010000004.1, on the reverse strand, counting down.
CCGAGATCGTCCGGGCTGCCTCGTCCGCCCGCTCGTCCAACAGCCGAGCCACGGTGTCCAGGATCGTTGCCCGCTGGTGCGCCGTCAGCGGATTGCGCATCGCATGCTCTGCCGCGTCGAGAGCCTGCTTCGTCTCTGCGGCACCGGCTTTCGCGACTCGGCCGACGAGGCGCTGGTCGTACGGCGAGCGGACGTCGATCCACTCGCCCGTCTCCACCCACTCTCCACCGATCAGGATCGGTCGCTCGCTCGTCGCCGTCGCCACTCCGAGAGTGTAGATCCGGGGCCACTCGGCACGAGCGCACGCAAGTACGCCGGAACTATGCTGTTCCGGTGGCTGGTGAGGCGTACATCGTCGACGCGGTCCGCTCGCCGATCGGGCGTCGTGGAGGCTCGCTTGCCGGGATTCGCGCGGACGAGCTCGCGGCTCAGGTTCTGAACGGGCTCGTCGGGCGGGTCGACCTCGACCCCGGTGAGATCGAGGACGTTCAGATGGGCTGCGTCACGCAGGTCGGCGAGCAGGCGCTGAACGTCGGACGAGGCACCGTCCTCGTCGCCGGGTGGCCCGAGACGGTGTGCGCCACGACCGTGGACCGACAGTGCGGCTCGTCGCTACAGACAGCATTCAACGCGGTCTCCGCTATCCAGGCCGGCCACCTCGACGTGGTCGTCGCAGCCGGTGTCGAGCACATGACCCGCGTGCCGATGGGCTCGAACCTCGGCGATCTCGGCTGGGGAGCAGTGAACGAGAAGATCGGCGAGCGCTGGCCCATTGTCCCGCAGGGAATCTCGGCGGAGGTGATCGCCGAGGAGTGGGGTCAGACGCGCGAGGAGCTCGACGCATATTCGCTCGAGTCGCACAGGCGGGCGGTGGCCGCGATCGACTCGGGCGCGTTCGAGCGCGAGATCGTGCCGGTCGAAGTCGATGCCGCCGGGGCGGCGGTGCTGTTCGGCGTCGACGAGACACCGCGTCGAGATACCTCGCCCGAGAAGATGGCCGCGCTCCAGCCTGCGTTCAAGGAGGACGGTGTCGTCACCGCCGGGAACTCGAGCATGATCGTCGACGGCTCCGCGGCGATGCTGCTCGCGAGCGGCGAAGCGGTCGATCGGCTCGGGCTCGAGCCGCGGGCTCGCTTCGTGTCGTTCGGGCTTTCGGGCGTGGATCCCTACCGGATGCTCCACGGCAATCCCGAAGCGTGCGCGAAGGCGCTCGCCAAGGCTGGGCTCACCTGGGACGACATGTCGGTCATCGAGGTCAATGAGGCGTTCGCATCGGTCGTGCTCCAGTTCCTGGCGGACACCGACCTGCACGAGCGCTGGGAGGGCGGGGACGTGAACCCGAACGGCGGCGGCATCTCGCTCGGGCACCCACTCGGCGCCACGGGCGCGAGGATCACCGCGACGCTCGTGGCCGAGCTGGAGCGCCGCGACTCGAAGCACGGGATCGCGACGATGTGCATCGGCCAGGGACAGGCGATCGCCGGGGTCGTCGAACGGGTCTGAGCCCGTCCTCCTTTCCATCAGTGATGCTGATGGATCGCCAATAGAGTTGGACTGGTGCTGATCTAACGCGCGGGCCACAATCCGTGTGTGTTCGCGTTCATCGTCATCACATTCCTGCTGGTCGTAGGCCCGATCGCGTACTTCGCGGGCGCGGACTCCCGCATCGACGAAGTCGAGCGGCGTCGCCGCCGCTACACGGGCTGAGACGAGCTCACGCGAGGGACCGCGGCGTCGCCATCGAGCGACCGCCGAGAAGCTAGGATCGCGCGTCGTGGCCGTTCCCGAGATTCGCAAGATCGGTGTCGTCGGTCTGGGCGCGATGGGCGCCGGCATCGCTCAACTCGCGGTCGAGGCCGGGTACGAGGCGGTCGGCCGCGAGGTCACCGACGCGCTGGGTGAGGCGGCCCGCGATCGGATCGCACACTTCGTCGGACGCAAGGTCGAGAAGGGCGCGCTCTCGGCTGATGCGCGAGACGACGCTCTCGCCCGCCTGCGGGTGACGACCTCGCTAGAGGAGCTCGCGGACTGTGATCTCGTCGTCGAGGCGATCGTCGAGGAGCTCGGAGCCAAGACCGAGCTCTTTTCCGAGCTGGAGAGGTTGACGAGGCCCGAGACGATCCTGGCGACCAACACGTCCGCGCTGTCGGTGACCGAGATCGCAGCGGCGACGTCGACGCCGGAGCGCGTCGTCGGCATGCACTTCTTCAATCCCGCCCCGCTCATGCCGCTCGTGGAGATCGTCCGCGCGGAGCTCTCGTCCGACGACGCCGTCGAAGCGGCCTACGGTGTCGGCGTACGCATGGGGAAGCGCCCCGTCAGGTGCCACGACACACCCGGTTTCGTCGTGAACCGGATCCTCATCCCGCTTCTCAACGACTGCATCCGGGTGCTCGACGAGGCACGGGTCACTCCCGAGGATCTGGACACGGCCATGACCTCCGGGACGGGCTGGCCGATGGGGCCCTGCACGCTCGTGGATCTCGTGGGCATCGACGTTCACGTGCACGCCTCGAACGCGCTCTACGAGAAGCTGCGAGATCCTCGAATGGCACCCCCGCCGCGGATCGTCGCGATGCGAAACGCAGGTCTGCTGGGACGCAAGAGCGGCCGCGGTTTCTACACATACGACGCGTAAGAGCCGAGCGCGAGCTCGCCGTGTCTGGCGGGCGTTAACAGTCTCCTTACGTGCTTCTCATTGGCGACACACGCCCGTTGTCGATACTGCGGCCTGGGAGCCATGCGGAAGCTCGTCCTACTGGTGTGCCTCGGTGCCGTGGCGGCGTTGCTCGTCGGAGCGGCGCGTGCGGCCGAGCCGGTCGGGAGCCTCTCCGTCGAGCGCGGAAAGGGGCGCTTCCTGCTCGAGGTGCGTGGCGCGGTCGTCCTCGGTCGGCTGGCGAACGGCTCCATCACCGTCGTCGACCGGACGCCGAACGACCTCCACGTCGCAGCAGTCTCCGGGCGACGCGTGGTCGTCCAGCGCCGCCTCGGACCCAACCGCGTGTTCGTCCGTGGCCAGGGTCTCCGGTTCCGCACGCTGGGTGGCAGTTTCCGAATCTTCATCCACGGAACGGGCGTTTCGATGTCGATCGTCGGGCGCGGCGTTGTGACACTCGACGGGGAGCCTCGGACACCGGGCGACGACGTCGGGATCTACTCCGTGGACGGAACGGACTGCGGCATCGAGTCTCAGGTCTGCTTGCCGATTCCCACGGAGCCGACACGCGTGAAGCTCGAACCGGTGACGGACACCGAACCGCCACGCTCGGGATCGGCGCGATGACGCAGCACAACATCCTCGTGGTCGAGGACGAGACCTCGATCGCGTCGTTCGTCGCCGCCTACCTGAGAAACGCGGGCTATACCGTCCGTACCGCTGCGACGTCGCAGACAGCACTCGTGGAGGTGGCCACAGAGGTTCCCGCCCTGATCGTCCTCGATCTCAACCTGCCGGACGGCGACGGGGTCGAGCTGTGCCGGCGAATTCGCAAGAGCTCGGACGTACCGATCCTGATGCTCACTGCCCGTGACGAGGACGTCGACAAGATCATCGGCCTCGAGGTCGGCGCGGACGATTACATGACGAAGCCCTTCAACCCGCGGGAGCTCGTTGCTCGGGTCAAGAGCGTGCTACGGAGGGCTGCGCCCGAGCGCCGGCGCGCCGAGAACGCCGAGCTGACGCACGGCGAGCTCGTGATCAACTCGGGCAAACGCGAGGTGTACGTCGGCGATGACGAGGTGAGGCTCGCCCCGAAGGAGTTCGACCTCCTGTGGGAGCTACTGGACCACCGGGGCATCGTGCTGACCCGCGATCAGCTGCTCGAGCGGGTCTGGGGATACACCTTCGCAGGCGACACGCGCACGGTGGACGTCCACGTGCGGCAGATCCGGCGCAAGCTGGGCGACGCTTCGCCGATCGTCACCGTGTGGGGGGTCGGGTACAAGGTGGCCTCCGACCGCACGCCCACCGCGGCCGCTTAGGCGCCGAGAGAAGACGTACCCTGGGCAACGATGCTCGGGTCGCTCCGTTTCCGTCTCACAGCCCTCTTTCTCGCGGCTGTCCTCGTCTTCGGCCTCGTCTCGATCGGCCTGGCGGTGCGGCTCTTCCAGGACGTCACGCGCTCGGAGTCCATCAAGGAGCTCGAGCGCGAGGCGGAAGGGCTCGCGCAGCTCTACGCAGAGTCGGCGATCCGGTCCAGCGACGAAGGCACGAAGGCGCCCGAGTTCGCCTCGGAGACGCTCGAGCTCGCGACCGGCGACGAGCTCTTCTACGTCGGACTGTCGCCATTCCCAGGGCAACGGTTCGGTCTCGAGAGATTGCTCCGGAGCGAGCTCGGCGGCGTCCAGCTCGAGCGCGACCGGCTCGTGACGTTCACCTTCACGCCGCCGGGCGACAACCGGGAGCTTCTGGCCACCGCCCAACCTGTGCGTCTCGCGAGGGGTACCGAGGCGATCGGGTGGCTCATCGTCGCGAAGCCGGTTACCGCGTTGCGCGACGAGTGGGTAACCCTCCTCGGTCGTCTCGCGCTGGCACTCGCGGCCGGCGTCGCGCTTGCCGGCGTGCTGTTCTGGTGGCTGTCGCGCAGGCTCACGGAGCCGGTGCTCGGGCTCACGCGGGCCACAGAGCACGTCGCGGCGGGTCGGTACGACGTCGAGATCCCGTCAGTCCGGGGAAGTGACGAGATCTCGCTCCTTGCCGAGCGGTTCCGCGGGATGGTCGAGAAGCTCTCCGAGAGCGAGCGGCTGAAGCGTTCGTTCCTCATGTCCGTGACACACGAGCTGCGAACGCCGTTGACCGCGATCCGCGGTCACGTGGAGGCGCTGCGGGAGGGAGTCGTGTCGGATCCGGAGCAGGTCGCGGGGTCGCTCGAGATCATCGCCGTGGAGACCGACCGCCTGGAGCGGCTGGTGGGTGACGTCCTCGATCTCGCCAAGCTCCAGGCACACCGCTTCACGGTGCGCCACGAGGAGGTCGACATGAACAGAGTCCTCGACCAGGCGTTCGGCGCGTTCACCGAGGAAGCCCGACGGCGTGAGATCGACTACCGGGTGGAGGCGAACGGCGACGGCCCCGTCATCGTCTCGGATGGCGACCGTGTCCTCCAGGTGATCTCGAACCTCCTCTCGAATGCGTTCAAGTGGACCCCCGACGGAGGCCGTATCGACCTCAAGCTGGAATCGACGAACGGCTCGGTCGAGGTCGACGTCGTGGATTCGGGGCCCGGGATTCCTCTCGAGCAACGCGAGCGGATCTTCCAGGCGTTCATCTCGGCGGACGCGGACGGCACCGGCCTCGGGCTCCCGATCGCGAGGGAGCTCGCGGTGGCGCTCGGCGGCCGGATCGAGCTCGACTCCCATCCCGGCCGCGGCAGTCGATTCCGTCTCGTTCTGCCGGTCGCCCTCAACTCGTCGTCGTGACGCGTCCTGGTGCGGCCGCCGACCCGGCAGCCGCGGGGTAACGGCGTCAGGCCGCTGCGGCGCCGGCTCGTTCGGCTATGGCGTCGGCCTGGCTTCCCTGAGCCGGGTACCCGTTGCTCGGAGCTTCGGCTTCAGGAGTGCGGCGTTCGAGAGATCCCGACTCTGCAGCGGGCTCCGGGATCGGCGCGACCGGCTCGGGCACGGTCTCGGCGTCGTCGTCCTCCGAGAGCGTCTCGACGAGGCCGTCGAGAGAGGCGGTGGTCTCGGCGTGCGCGTCCTCGAGGCGGGCGAGGCGCGCGTCGACGCCGCGCCAGCCCGATGCGACCAGGTCGACCAGGAGTGCGAGGTCGTCGACTCGAGCGCTTCGCTCTGCGAGCAGCTCGGTCTCGATGCGCTCGAGACGCCGGATCGACTGCTGGAAGAGCCCGCGGACCTCGGCGATGTGACGTGCGACCGGAAGCACCTCCTCGCGCAGGCCGTCTCGAACGGCATGCCCCACGCGCGCAGGAATCACTGCCTCGAGCTCGGCGGCAGTCGCCGCGAGCGCCTCGACCTGCTGCCTGGACCGTTCGAGCACCGCGCTCAGGTCAGCCGGATGCGGCCGGCCCTCGGAGACGGCAGCGATCCTTTCCCTCGCTCGTTGCAAGGCAAATTCGTCCATGGGCGGCGAGGCTACTCTCACCGTCGGATGGACACGGCGCTCCTGGATTACGAGCTTCCGCCGGAGCTGATCGCGCAGAGTCCCGCCGAGCCGCGCGACTCGTCTCGGCTCCTCGTGTACCGGAGATCGACCGGCCTGGTCGAGCATCGACGGTTCGCGGAGCTTCCCGGCGTGCTCGACGGCGAGCTCCTCGTCGTGAACGACTCCCGGGTCGTACAGGGCAGGCTTCGACTGGCACGGGCTTCGGGCGGCGTCGCGGAAGTGCTGCTCGTCGAGCGCCTCGAGCAGCGCCTCTGGGAGGGTCTCGTGCGGCCGAGCCGGAGGCTGCGCGCTGGTGAGAGGCTCGGTCCCGTCGAGCTCGTCGAGAGTCGAGGCGATGGACGCTGGATCGTTCGGCTGGAAGGCGAGCCCGCCGGTGAACCGCCGCTCCCGCCGTACATCACCGAGCGCCTCGCCGATCCCGGACCGGTACCAGACGGTGTACGCGCGCGAAAGCGGGTCCGCAGCGGCTCCGACGGCGGGGCTCCACTTCACGGACGAGCTCCTGCGCCGCCTCGATCACGTGCGGGTCACTCTCCACGTCGGTGTCGACACGTTTCGCCCGGTGACGGCGGACCGTCTCGAGGAGCACGTGCTGCACGGCGAGCGCTACCAGGTCGAGCCGGAAGCCTGGCGTCGGATCGAGCAAGCGGGTCGCGTGCTCGCAGTCGGAACGACTTCGGTTCGTGTTCTCGAGACCGTTGCACGCACGCACGAGCTACACGGCAGAACGACCGTGTTCGTGACTCCCGGTTTCGAGTTCCAGCGTGTCGACGCACTGCTGACGAACTTCCATCTGCCGCGTTCGACGCTGCTCGCGCTCGTCATGGCATTCGTCGGCGTCGAGGCTGTGCGCAATCTGTACGCGGTCGCGATCGCCGAGCGGTATCGCTTCTACTCCTTCGGTGACGCGATGCTCGTGCTGTAGTCGACGAACGCTGACACGCTTTCGTCACGATGCCGTGTCCCATGTGTGCGAGTTTCAGCGATAGGCTCGAAGTGGGAGGAGGCCCGGGGTGGCCCCTCGAGTGGCCCCGGAGGACGTGTCCATCGGGGGTCCGTCTCTCGAGAGCCGGATTGCTCGTCGCTCGGTCGGACGACGTCGAGTGAGCGCGTTCACGCTCACGGCGACGGACGGGGCAGCCCGCGCCGGCGTCCTCCGCACTGCCCACGGCGACATCCCGACGCCGGCGTTCATGCCCGTCGGGACGAAGGGGACCGTGAAGGCGCTCCACCCCGACGAGGTGCGGGCGCTCGGCGCTTCCGTGATCCTCGCCAACTCGTACCACTTGCACTTCAGGCCGGGCGCCGACGTCGTCGAGCGCCTCGGCGGATTGCACGGGTTCGCAGGCTGGGACGGCCCGATCCTCACCGACTCCGGTGGGTACCAGGTGTTCTCGCTGCGCGACACCATCCTTGCCCTCGATGACGAGGGCGTGACGTTCCGGTCCGTCTACGACGGAGCACCGGCACGGTTCACGCCGGAGAGCGTCACGGCGATCCAGGCGGCGCTCGGCTCGGACATCGCGATGTGCCTCGACGTGTGTCCTCCGGCCGACGTCACCGGCGCGGAGCTCGAGCGGGCCGTCGCGCTCACGAGCGAGTGGGCGCAGCGGCAGGTGGATGCCCCGCGCGCAGCCGGGCAGCTGAGGTTCGGCATCTCGCAGGGCGGAACGAACGTCGAGCTCCGTCGACGATCGATCGAGGAGATCTCTGCCCTCCCGTTCGACGGCTACGCGCTCGGCGGGCTCGCCGTCGGCGAGTCGAAGGCCGAGATGTTCGACTGCGTCGCGTGGGCAGCGCCGTTGCTCGACCCCGACAAGCCGAGGTACTTCATGGGGATCGGGGACCCTGTAGGGATCGTCGAGGTGATCGCGAGGGGCGTCGACATGTTCGACTGCGTACTGCCGACTCGCACCGCGAGAACGGGATCTGCGTTGGTCGCCGAGTGGCCGCCTGAACCTGCGGAACGCCCGCTACGCCGAGGATCCGCGGCCTCTGGAGGAGGGGTGCGCGTGTTCGGCGTGCTCACGCTTCTCCCGCGCGTACATCCGACACCTGGTCATGCAGCGCGAGATGCTCGGGTTGCGGCTGCTGAGCCTGCATAATCTCTGGTTCGTACTCGACTTGACCGCGCGCGCACGGGCGGCGATCGAGCGGGGCGCGTTCTCGGCGTTTCGACGGGATGCGCTCGCGCAGTTCGCCCACGCGTCAGAGGAGGAATGAGTGGGAGGATCCGGATTCCTGATCGTGATGGTGCTCATGCTCGGCGTGATGTACGTCCTCATGATCAGGCCGCAGCGCCAACGCCAGCAGCAGCAGCAGGCGATGATCGAGGGCGCGAGCGTCGGTGACGACGTGCTCACGACCGGTGGCATCTACGGCACTGTCACGCGAACGGAAGGAGACGACGTCGTCGTCCAGATCGCGGACGGGATCGAGGTGCACATGACCCGACGTGGGATTGCCGCCGTGCTTCCGCCCGAGGCGGACGAGCTTCACGACGAGGACGATGCCGAGGCGCTCAGGCGACAAGCGCTCGACGATGCCGCGGAAGAACTCGATGAAGCTGCCGTTAGGGCGCAGGAAGAAACCGTTACGAGCGTCGCCGACACGGACGTCACGGCCTCCGAACGCCGCTAACCTGGCGCGCCGACAGTGAATCGACGCTCATCCCTCGTTGTCGTCGGATTTCTCGTCGCCGCGCTCATCGGCGTGGTGCTCCTCGCCGTGCCCGGCTCGCCCATCCGGCAGGAGCCGACGCTCGGGCTCGATCTCCAGGGTGGGCTCGAAGTCACGCTGCAGGCGGTCCCTCCGCCGAACCGCGAGCTGACGGAGGAAGACCTCGACCGGTCCGTCGAGATCATGCGGAGCCGCGTCGACCGGCTCGGCGTCACCGAGCCCGAGATCCGCAAGCAGGGCTCCGACCAGATCGTCATCCAGCTGCCCGGGATCAGCGATCCTGAAGCCGCCGCGGAGATCATCGGCAAGACGGCGCAGCTCGAGCTCTTCGACCTGGAGACCTCGCTTACGGGCCCGTCGATCTCGATCCAGGGCCAGCCGGTCGAGTTCGCCTCGCTGTACGACCTTCTCCGGCAAGTTCAGGCCCAGGCCGCGCAAGGCACGCCCAGCGCCTACTACGTCTTCAACTCGAACACGAAGCGCCTCGTGGCCGGGCCGTTCGACGACGAGGCGCAGGCCGAGAAGGTCGCGAAGCAGCGGCCCGAGGCGCGTGAGGTGCTCGCCGTCCCCGACGGGATGGTCGTCGTCACTTGCGGCGAGAACGCGGTCGTGTGCCCGGGAGGACAGGGCGCAGGGCGTGGTTCCGCCCCCGACCTACTACTACCTCTTCGAGTACGACCCGCCCAACGTGCCGCAGATGACCGGGGAGGACCTCAAGCTCTCCGGTACCCGCGCCGACTTCGACACGAGCCCAGGCGGCGCCGGCCGCCCGATCGTGACGATGGAGTTCACCGGCCGCGGCTCCGACAAGTTCGAGCAGATCACCCGCGACGAGTGGTCACGTGGCCAGCTTCGCGGGGAGGCGCAGCACTTCGCGATCGTCCTCGACCGCGAGATCCGCACGTTCCCGCAGATCGACCACACCGACGACAGCCTCTCGGGCGGCATCGGGGGCGGACGAGCGCAGATCGAGGGCCTCGACTCGTTCGACGAGGCGAACGACATCGCGATCGTCCTCCAGACGGGCGCGCTCCCGGTCAACTTCGAGACGCTCGACCGTACCGACATCTCGGCGACACTCGGACAGGATTCGCTCGACCAGGCAAAGCGCGCCGCGATCGCCGGCCTCATCCTCGTCGCGATCTTCCTGCTCGTCTTCTACCGCTTCCTCGGTCTCGTCGCGGTGCTCGGGCTCGGGATCTACGCGGCGTTTCTGTACGCGACGATTCTCATCTTCAACGTCACGCTGACGCTGCCGGGATTCGCTGGTCTCGTCCTGACGTTCGGCGTCGCGGCCGACGCGAACATCGTCATCTTCGAACGCATCAAGGAAGAGGTGCGCGCCGGGCGATCCGTGCGCGCTGCGATCGCACTGGGATACAAGAAGGGCTTCGCGACGATCGTCGACGCCAACGTGGTTACGGCGATCACCGCGATGGTCCTGTTCGCGGTCGCGACGGCGAGCGTGCGCGGCTTCGCGCTCATGTTGCTCATCGGAACCGCGCTCTCGATGCTCACCGCCGTGCTCGCGACCCGGGCGATCCTGGCCCTCCTCGGGGGGTTCGGCTGGCTCGAGAAACCGGGCTTCATGGGCGCGACGGGGCAGGGTGTCCCGCGCTGGCTCCGCTGGGACTACATCGGCAGACGCAACGTCTGGTTCGGGATCTCCGGCGTCGTCATGTTCCTCTCGGTCGCCGCAATCGCGATTCAGGGCCTGAACCTCGGCATCGACTTCGAGGGCGGGACGCAGCTCTCGTTCCGGACTCCGCAGCCGACCGCGCTCGAGACCGTGCGCGAGGAGGCCGCGCAGATCGGACAGGCGAACGCCGTGATCCAGGGCCGCGGCGAGTCGGTGGACGACAAGTACACGAACTTCCAGATCCGCACCGAGTCGCTGACCATCGCCGAGCAGAACGACCTCCAAGAAGGGCTCGCGAGCGCCGTTCAGGCCACCGCGTTCGGGGCGAAGAACGTGTCCGAGAGCTTCGGCGCGCAAATCGCGAACTCGGCGATCCTCGCGATCGTCGTGAGCCTGCTGCTGATCGTCGCCTACATCTCCGTGCGCTTCCAGTGGAAGTACTCGGTCGGCGTCCTCGTCGCCCTGGCGCACGACGTGATCATCACCGTGGGTATCTACGCCCTGACGGGGAGAGAGGTGACGACCGCGACCGTGGCGGCCGTGCTGACCGTGCTCGGATATTCGATCTACGACACGATCATCGTGTTCGACCGTATCCGCGAGAACGTTCCGCTCATGCGGCGCGCGTCGTTCCGGGTCATCGGAAACGTCTCGCTCTGGGAGGTGCTCCCGCGCTCGCTCGCGACGACGTTCATCACCCTTCTCCCCATCGCGTCGCTGTACATCTTCGGAGGCGACACGCTCAAGGACTTCGCATTTGCGCTTCTCGTCGGAATCGGCTCGGGTGCCTACTCGTCGATCTTCCTCGCGGCTCCGCTCCTCGCGGTCCTGAAGCAGCGCGAGCCCGAGTTCGCGCGCAGGCGTGACGATCTCGGCGCGCTCGAGGGAATCGCGACCGTCGGAGGCACGCTCGCATTCGAGGCCGAGGAGCTCGTGGACGAAGAGCTCGCGGCCGAGGAGGGCAGCTCGAGCGACGGGAAGGAAGCTCCGGACGAGGGAGCGCTCGAGCCTGTGGCCCAGCCCGGGCCGCCTGAGCCCGAGCCCGTCGCTCGCGCCGCAGGCCAGCCTCAGCCGTCGTCCTCGTCCAAGCGGGAGCGCCGCCGCCAGAGGCGCGCCTCGAGGCCGCATGGCCGAGCCCGCTAGCAGTCGCGGCCCACTCGAGACGTTGTCGTTGGCTGGCATCGGCGCGCTCGCGCTCGCGGCGAGTCGTGTAGACCAGCTCGCCGAGGAGCTCGCGCGACGATTGGGCGTCGAGCGCGACGAGGTGCGCACCGCGCTCACGGACGCGTTCGAGAGCTGGCGCGGCGAAGCTGGCCGGATTGCCGAGTCGACCAGCGACGCGGCGAGTCGCATCGCAGACGAGCTCGGCGTCGCATCGCGTGAGGCGGTCTCCGAGCTCGAGTTGCGCGTCGCTCAACTCGAGCACCGGTTGAAGCTGCTCGAGCGGGCCTAGGGCCAGTCGGGCCTCGTCCCTACAATCGGGGCCGTGGCTACGCCGGAGGTCAAACCGCCTCGGAGTCTCGGACGGCTCTCCGAGATCGCACAGGTCGCCGCGCGGCACGGCTTCGGCTACGTCCTTCGCAAGTACCGGCTCGGCGACCTCATCCCGAGAAGCGATCGGAGCGACCCGGACGCAACCGTCACGGACCGAGGGCGTCGACTGCGGGAGATGCTCGACGAGCTCGGCCCGACCTTCGTCAAGTTCGGACAGCTGCTCTCCACGAGGCCGGATGTCGTTCCGCCGGACATCGTGGCGGAGCTCCGCGGACTCCAGGACGACGTCAGCCCGGTCGGCTTCAACGAGATCAGGGATGTCCTCGAAGCCGAGCTCGGCCTGACCGTGGAGCAGGCGTTTCTCGAGTTCGACATCGTGCCCATGGCCTCCGCGTCGATTGGTCAAGTGCACAGGGCCGTTCTCCCCGACGGGCAGGAGGTCGCGGTGAAGGTGCAGCGTCCCGCGGCTCCTGCTCAGATCGAGGCGGACCTCGGGCTCCTCTACCAGGCTGCAAAGCTCCTTCACGAGCGTGTGAAAGCCCTCGAGTTCGTCGACCCGAGGGAGATCGTCGACGAGTTCGCCCGGTCGATCCGGCTCGAGCTCGACTACGGCCACGAGGCGCGCAACGCGGAGGCCTTCTACAGGAACTTCGCGCGAGACTCCCGCGTGGTCGTCCCGAAGGTCATCCGGCAGTACTCCTCGTCACGAGTGCTTACCCTCGAGTTCCTGCACGGGAGGAAGGTCGCCGATCTCGACCTCCTGGCCATGTCCGCCGAGCGAGCGGGAGGACGTGGTGACCCGCATGGCCGACACGTGGATGACGATGGTGTTCCGGCACGGCTTCTTCCATGCCGATCCGCATCCGGCGAACATCTTCGTGCTCGACTCCGGCGAGCTCGGGCTCGTGGACTTCGGTCAGGCGGGAAAGCTCACCGACGACGACCTGGCCAAGCTGACGCGTCTCTTCGTCGACGCGGCGACGGAGAACGTCGCGGCGATCCCACGCCGACTTCGTGAGCTCGGCGTGCGCTACGCCCCCGAGCGCGAGCAGGAGTTCCGCCAGGAGCTGCAGGTGCTCTTCGACCGCTACTACGGCTCGCGTCTCTCCGACGTCGATCCGGTGCAGGTCATCCGTGAAGCCTTCCAGCTCATCTATGCCATGAACCTCAAGCTTCCCTCTCGCTTCGTGATGCTCGACAAGGCGATCGCGACGCTCGCGTCGGTCGGGCAGGAGGTGTATCCGGACTTCAACGTCTTCGAGGTGGCCAAGCCATACGCGCGGAGGCTCGTAACCGAGCGCTTCCACCCCCGGTTCCTCGCGCAGCAGGCGCGCACCGAGGCGCTCGCTCTCGGCTCGATCGCGCGCGAGCTTCCGTACCAGGCGCACGACGTCCTCGAGCGGCTGCGAGACGGGACGTTCCAGGTGCGCATCGAGAACCCCGGTATCGACCACATCGACGAGAACATCGACCAGGCGTCGAATCGACTCTCCGTCGCGCTCGTCGTCGCTGCCGGATTGCTGGGCTCCGCGATGGTGGGCGTCTTCGCCGAAGACGGGCCGCATGCGCTGGGGATCCATGCGCTCGCGCTCATCGGATTTGTGGTCTCCGGCGTCTTCGGCTTCTGGCTGTTGTGGGGCATCTTCCGTCACCACCGTCTCTGACGCGCGGTTTCTGCTGGCCCGAACGGACCGGTGAGGATCGTTTGTCACGGTCTCGCTGCAAAGGACATCTGGCGGACGGTCGGATACGCGGCTAGCGTCGCGGTATGCCGAGCGCCGTCCTCGTCGCCGAGCCCGAGTCAGCGACGCGCGAGTACCTAGGGCGGCAGCTGCGCGATGACGGCTTCGACGTTCTCGGAGCCGCGCAGCGAAGCGAGGCGCTCGACCTCGTGGAGCGCACACGACCCGACCTCGTGCTCGTAGCCGAGCTCGATCTGTGTCTCCGTCTCCGGCGCGGTGAGCCCGGGCGGAGCTGGGATCGAAACATCCCCGTGATCCTCCTTGCTCCTTCGTCCGATCCGGTCGAGCGCGTTCGGGCGCTCGACCGAGGAGCGGACGACGTGATGGGCAGGCCGTTCGCGTACGAGGAGCTGCTCGCCCGCATCCGCGCGCTCCTCCGTCGGGCGAACGCGAAGGCGCCGGAGGTCCTCGTCGCGGGCGACCTGACGATCGACCGCCGAACGCGGCGGGTCTCGGTACGGGACGCTCTCGTCGCGCTCTCCGCGAAGGAGTTCGACCTGCTGGCCCACCTCGCCGTGGAGCCGAGCCGCGTTTACACCAAGGAGGAGCTCTTGCGCGAGGTCTGGGGATTCAGGGCACTGGGCCGGACGCGCACGCTCGAGTCGCACGCTTCGCGGCTGCGGCGCAAGCTGCGCGTCACGGCCGACGACCGCTTCATCGCCAACGTCTGGGGTGTCGGCTACCGCCTGCTCGAATAGTCGCCGCTACTCCGTGCTCACGGGACCTCTGAGAGCGCCTTCGAGCTCGAGCAGGGCGACCTTTCGCTCGAGCCCGCCCGCGTAGCCGACGAGGCTGCCGCTCGCGCCGACGACTCGGTGGCACGGGAGCACGATCGGGATCCGGTTGCGGTTCATCACGGTGCCCACTGCCCGTGCTGCCCGCGGGCGGCCGACGCGTGCCGCGAGCGTGCCGTAGGTGGTCGTCTCGCCGAAGGGAACCTTGGCGAGCTGGTCGAGCACGGCGACCGTGAACGGTGCGAGGCCACGGAGGTCGAGCCGCATGTCGAAAACCTGTCGCTTCCCGGCGAAGTACTCGTCAAGCTCCCGCCGCACGTCCTCGACGCTCCGGGGCACGCGAAGGATGCGCGGGCCCGCGACCTGGGCAAGCCGTTCGAGCTCCTCTCCGGCGCGGTTGTCGTAGGAGATAGCTGCTAGCCCGGTGTCGGACACCGCGACGAGCAGCGAGCCGACCGGCGAGTCCACGACGTCGTAGCCGACGTCGACGAGGCCCAGGGTCAACGCCGCGTCGCGGAACCGACGATCGACATCCGAGGAGATGGTCATTCGGTGTGCCCCTTTCTTCGAAGTCGTCGCACGCCGGTCGAGGTCGCCTGGCGGGCAGCGTCGGAACTCGACCCGAGCGCCTCAGCGATCTGCTCGTACGAGAGGTCGTATCCGTAGCGGAGCACGACTGCCGCACGCTCTTTCGGAGGGAGCCCGTCGGTGATTGCCGCGAGCTCTGCATACGCCGGCCGAGCATCCTCCGCGCTCTCCTCGACGAGGACGGTCGTCGGAGTCGTCCGGCGAAGGGTGTCGATCGCGACGTTCCGTGCGATCGTCAGCACCCATGCCCTGAGATGCTCGTCGTGTCGCAGCCGCCCGTAGGCGCGGAGCGCACGGAGAAACGTCTCCTGGAACGCGTCGTCCGCGCGATCGCGGCCGAGCCGTCTCCGCAACAAGCGCATGACGTCGGCCCGGTGCTCCTCGTAGAAGTGCTCGAACGGAGGTATCGACACCGCGTGCATCTTCCCCTCTGAACGCATGCGGTCGCCGATTTGTGAGCATGTGCGCCGTGAAGTGCGCGGTCGTCGGCCACGTCGAGTGGATGGAGTTCGTCGCTGTAGAGCACGTGCCGCTCGTCGGCGAGATCGTCCATGCCGAAGACACGTGGGAGCAGGCGGCGGGCGGGGGAGCGGTCGCAGCAACCCAACTCGCCCTGCTCGCCGACTCGGTCCTGTTCTTCACAGCGCTCGGTGCCGACTCGCTCGGCCGTCGCGCCAAGGCAGAGCTCGAAGGGCGCGGGATCGACGTGCGGGCGAGCTTCGTCGAGGCACCTCAGCGGCGCGGGTTCACGTTCGTCGACGAGATCGGTGAGCGAACGATCACGACCATCGGTCCGCGGATCGGCAGTCGGGGCCACGACGACGCGCTGCCGTGGCACGAGCTCTCGACCTGCGATGCCGTGTACTTCTGCGCCGGAGACGTCGATGCCCTCGTGCTCGCGCGGCGCGCGCGCGTTCTCGTCGTGACGGCACGTGAGCTCGGGACGGTGCAACGGGCGGGCATCGAGGTCGATGCGCTCGTGGGCAGCGGGACGGACGAGTCCGAGGTCTACCGGCCCGGCGATCTCGACCCCGAGCCTCGACTCGTCGTGACGACGTCGGGTGCGCTCGGTGGATGGGCGCAGCCGGGCGGTCCGTTCTCCGGCGGACCCCGGCCGGACACGGTGGCCGATGCGTACGGGGCGGGGGACTGCTTCGTCTCCGGGCTTGCATTCGCACTCGGCGCAGGGCTGGAAACGGCCGATGCACTCGCGTTCGCAGCCCGTTGCGGCGCCGGGGCACTCGCCGGCCGTGGCGTACACGCCGAGCGCATCGCCCTGTAGGGGACGGGAGGTCCGCCCCGAAATCCGTAGTTCAGCGCCTCTGAGCAGGCCTACTGCTGTCCTCCGGGCTGTCCCCTGGATGGGGGAAATGGGTTGCACTGTGGGGGGAAGTGGAGTAGGGTGGGGAACTGTGGGAGACATCCCGCAGTCCACCTTTACTCCGCTTCCATGTTTTACGGCGAGCACGACCACTCAGTCGACGAAAAGCACCGGCTCACGCTGCCGGCCCGATTCCGCCATGCGCTGGCCGGCGGAGTCGTCCTGGCGCGCGGTATCGAGCGGAACATCGACGTCTTCCCGAGCGAGACCTGGCACGAGAACATGGCCCGGATCGCGGAACTCGACTCGCTCAACCGCGAGGCGCGGGAGATGAAGCGGTACGTCTTCGCGGGAGCCACCGTGTCCGAGCTCGATGGACAGGGCCGCGTGCTCGTCCCGTCGCAGCTACTCGAGCACGCACAGATCGAGAAGGACGTCGTCGTCATCGGCGTGCACGACCACGCCGAGATCTGGGACCGGGCCGCCTGGGCGGCTCACCTGAACGCGATCGAAGGGAGCGCGGGAGATGTTGCCGAACGTCTTGCGGACAGACGCAGCTGATCACGTCCCCGTCCTCGCCGACGAGGTGCGGGAGCTCCTCGCCGTCCAACCCGGCGAGACCGTCGTCGACGCCACGTTCGGCGCCGGCGGCCACTCGCGTCTCCTCGTCGAGGATCTCGCGGGCAGCGGGAAGCTCGTCGCAGTCGACAGGGATCCGACAGTACGCCCCTATTACGACCGGCTTAAGGGATCGGTGCGCGGCGTTCAGATGCGCTTCCTGCGCGGCGACTACGCGGTCGTGCTCGGACAGCTCGCCGCCAACGATGTGAAGGCCGACGCGGTGCTCCTCGACCTCGGCCTCTCGTCGATGCAGGTCGACCGGCCCGAGCGGGGCTTCTCCTATGCGACAGACGCGCCGCTCGACATGCGCATGGACGCATCCGACGAGTTGAGCGCCGCCGATGTCATCGCGACGTGGAGCGAGCGCGATCTCGAGTTGATGTTCCGCAAGTACGGCGAGGAGCGTTACGCCCGTCAGATCGCACGGGGCATCGTCCGTCGCCGCGAGGAGAGCCCGATCGAGCGCACCGGCCAGCTCGTCGACGTCGTCAGGGCTTCGATCCCGGCGCCGGCACGCTTCGGAGAAGGCCATCCAGCGAAGCGCGTGTTCCAGGCACTCCGGATCGAGGTCAACCACGAGCTCGAATCGCTCGAGACGGGGCTTCCGGCAGCTTTCGAGATGTTGCGCCCCGGGGGCCGTCTCGCAGTCCTCAGCTTCCACTCGCTCGAGGACCGCATCACCAAGCGCTTCCTGCGCGACCGCGCCCGAGGGTGCACGTGCCCGCCCGACTTTCCGGTCTGCGTCTGCGGACGTGAGCCCGAGGCCCGGGTCCTAACGCCGAAGGTCGTCCGCCCGTCGCCGCGCGAGACGGAGCTCAACCCGCGGGCCGCGTCGGCACGCTTGCGGGCGGCGGTCAAGGTCTGATGTCGACGCTCGCCCAGCGAGAGCGCATCGCCACGCGCAGGCGTCCTCGGCGAGCCGCCCGCGAGATCCGGTCTCGACCGCGAGTCAGGCTGCTCGGAGGTGGTGTCCTCTGGATCGTCCTCTTCGCGGCGCTGCTGGCGGGCGTCGTAGCTGTGAACGTGGCGGTCCTCCGGCTCAACCTCGCGCTCGACGGCACGAATCAGGAGCGAACGCAGCTCAAGGCCGACATCGCGGGCATCCGTGCCGAGGTCTCGAGCGCCGCCGCGAGCGCACGCATCGAGCAAGCGGCACGGGACGAGCTCGGGCTCGTCCAGGCCGATCCCGAGAGCATGATCTACGTCACGTTGCCGCCGAAGTGACCGCCGCCTCGGCCAATCGGCGGATTCGCCTGCTGGCTGTTCTCTTCGCGTTGCTCCTCGGAGCTGCGCTCGTGCGCTCGTTCTGGATCCAGGCGGTGATGGGAGCTGAGTACGCGGCGATGGCCGTGCGACAGCACCGCGAGACGGTCGCCGTGCCCGCGCCGCGAGGGACGATCCTCGACCGCAACCATGAGCCGCTCGCGATCGGCGAGCAGGCGATCACCGTCTTCGCGAACCCGCGGCAGATCAACCGACCGAACGAGGTCACGCTCGCGGTCGCCAGAACGCTGCGACTCGAGCCGGAGTCCATCTACCCGCTCCTGACCGATCGCTCGAAGGGCTTCGTCTACCTCGCGCGGAAGGTCGATCCGCTGGCGGCTGCGAAGCTCGAGAAGCTCGATTTCCCGGGGCTCGGCTTCTACCCCGAGGAGCTCAGAACCTACCCGCAAAGTCGCGTCGCGTCGCAGGTCCTCGGCTACGCCGGGATCGACAACAAGGGGCTCGAGGGGCTGGAGCGGTCGCTCGAGGGGAAGCTGTCGGGCCGACCCGGCAACCGAACCGTGGTGAAGGACGGGCAGGGGCGTGTCCTCGACGTCGTCAGCACTCGGGCGGAACAGCCGGGCAAGAACGTGCAGCTCACACTCGACCATCAGATTCAGGCCAATGCGGAGGATGTGCTTGCCGAGACGGTCCGCAGGTACAACGCGAAGACGGCGACTGCAATCGTCATGGACCCGTACACAGGAGCGGTGCTCGCGATGGCCGTCGCACCGGGGTACAACGCGAACCGCTTTCCCACGACGCGTGCCGACTGGCGGCGGAACCGCGCCGTAACCGACACCTACGAGCCAGGATCGACGTTCAAGCTCGTCACGGTCACGGCAGCGCTTCAGGAGGGGCTCGTGAGCCCGGGAACGACATTCCGGCTTCCGCCGACGCTGCGCGTCGCAGATCGCGTGATCCGGGAGTCCCACACGCGCGGAACGCAGCGCATGTCCGTCCGCCAGGTGGTCGAGTACTCGTCGAATATCGGGACGATCACGATCGCTCAGCGACTCGGGTCGGGTCGGCTCGCGTCGTGGATCGACCGGTTCGGGTTCGGCAGCTCGACCGGGATCGACTTCCCGGGCGAGTCGTCGGGCTTCGCGCTCCCCCTCGACGAGTGGTCGGGCTCGACGATCGGCACAGTCCCCATCGGGCACGGGATCGCCGTGACGCCCATCCAGATGGCCCGCGCGTACGCTGCGATCGCGAACGGCGGAAGGCTCGTGGAGCCGTATCTCGTCGAGCGCGTGGGCGGGGTCGAGGTCGAGCGGTCGCGCGGCCGGCGGATCGTGTCGCGGGACGTGTCCAGGCAGATGCTCTCGATGCTCCGTGGAGTGGTTCTCGAGGGAACGGGCACCGAAGCCGCCATTCCGGGGTACACAGTGGCCGGGAAGACGGGAACAGCGGCGAAGATCGAGTCGAACGGGCGCTATTCGACTTCGCGGTACGTCGCGTCGTTCGTGGGGCTCGTTCCGGCGACGACGCCGCGTCTCGTGATCATGGTGATGGTCGACGAGCCTCGGAGCTCGATCTGGGGCGGTACCGTCGCCGCACCCGCCTTCAAGGAGATCGCGCGGTTCAACATGCAGCACCTCGAAGTCCCGCCGGACGCGTCTCGCGCGCGACCGACCGGCTAGCAGACGGCGGGAGTGGGATCGGGCGCGTGGGCTAGCCTTCGCGGGCGGTGAAGCTCGAGGCCCTGATCCGGGCGCTCGCTCCGAGCGAGGTGACCGGAGGCCGGCCGGTCGAGGTCGGCGACCTCGCCTATGACACACGCAGCGTCGCTCCGGGGGCGCTTTTCTTCTGCGTTCCCGGGCGGCGACAGGACGGGCATGAGCTCGCCTGGGAGGCGATCGAGCGAGGCGCGGTTGCGCTGGTGGTGGAGAGAGAGCTCGAGGTGGGCGTCCCGCAGCTCCTCGTACCGGACGTTCGCGCTGCCATGGCCGTTGCGGCGGACGTGTTCTTCGGCGAGCCGACGAAGGAGCTCGAGGTCGTCGGCGTCACGGGGACGAACGGCAAGACCACGACGGCGTTTCTCCTCCACTCGATGCTCGAGGCCGCAGGGCACAGGCCCGGCCTTGTCGGGACCGTCGAGTGGCGCGTCGGGGGGCACGCGCGACCGGCACCGTTCACGACGCCCGAGGCCATCGACCTGCAGCGCCTCCTCCGGCAGATGGTCGACGCAGGCGACCGCAGCGTCGCTATCGAGGCATCGTCCCATGGTGCTGCCCTGAAGCGACTCGACCGCATCCGGTTCGACGCCCTCGTCTTCACGAACCTGAGCCAGGACCACCTCGACCTGCACGGGACGATGGAGGAGTATTTCGTTGCGAAGCGGTCGCTCTTCACCGGCGCACAGCCCCCACCCGCGGCCGTGAACATCGGCGACGAGTGGGGTCGGCGGCTGGCCGACGAGCTCCTGGACAGGCATCGGGCGCCGCTCGTGACGTTCGGCCACGACGAACGAGCCGAGATCCGACCGCTCGAGCTCGCGGTCTCACCCTCCGGAAGCAGCTTCGAGGCCGCGGGAATCGCGATCGAGACGCACCTCCCGGGGGCGTTCAACATCGAGAACGCCCTCGCGGCGGTCGCAGCCGGGCTTCTGCTGGACCTCGACGAAGGGGCGATCGCGAAGGGCATCGCCGAAGTCGAAGCCGTTCCGGGGAGGCTCGAACCTGTCGACGGTGGGCAATCTTTCAGGGTGCTGGTCGACTACGCGCACACGCCGGACTCGCTGGAGACCGCGCTTCAGACCGCGCGCGAGCTGGCGAACGGTCGTGTCATCGTCGTCTTCGGCGCAGGCGGGGATCGCGACCGCGGCAAGCGTCCGCAGATGGGCAAGGTCGCGGTCGAGAACGCGGATGTAGCGATCGTCACCTCGGACAACCCGCGGGCGGAGGATCCGCTTGCGATCATCGAGGATGTGCTCCAGGGCGCCGGGCTCGCAGCGGAGATCGACCCCGACCGTCGCTCGGCCATCGAACGGGCGATCGGGCTTGCCGAGCCCGAGGATGTCGTGGTGATCGCCGGCAAGGGCCACGAGCAGGGACAGGACATCGGAGGAGTCGTCCATCCGTTCGACGACCGGGTCGTGGCCCGTGAAGCGATAGCCCGACTGCGCGCGCCTTGATCCCGGTTCCCGTCGACGAGATCGCCGGCCTCCGGCTCGGGCAGCTCGAGGGCGCCGAGCCGGGCGCGGTCGTCACGGCCATCAAGGCCGACTCGCGCGTGGTGGGCCCCGGTGAGCTCTTCGTCGCGCTCAACACCGGCGTCCGCTATGTCGAAGAGGCGCGAGCGCGTGGAGCCGCGACGCTCGTCCCGGTGGACCAGGAGGCTGCCCTCGCCGCCCTCGCTACGCTCGTCCGCGACAGAAGCGGCGCGCAGGTCGTCGCCGTCGTCGGTTCGACCGGCAAGACGTCGACGAAGGACATACTCGGGGCGCTCTGCGCTCCACACGCGCCGACGATCTGGTCCGAGCGGAGCATGAACAACGAGATCGGTCTCCCGCTCACCCTCTTCCGGCTCGAGCCGGATACGGAGATCGTCGTCGCGGAGATGGGGATGCGCGGCCTCGGCCAGGTCGCTGCGCTCTGCCGGGTCGCTCGGCCGTCGGTGGCGCTCGTCACCCACATCGGGCCCGAGCACCTCGAGCTCCTCGGCTCGGTCGATCGCGTCGCAGAGGCGAACGCGGAAGCGATCGCGGCGCTACCGCCGAACGGAACTGCCGTGATCCCCGCGGACATGGCCGAGCTCGAGCGGCACCTGCATCGTGATGACGTCGAGGTCCGTCGCTTCGATTCGGCGGATGTCGAGTTCGAGGACCGGCATGGCCGCTTTCGAGTCGACGGAGACACGGTCGAGCTCGACCTTCCGTTCACCCAGCGGCATCAGGCGCTCAACACGCTCGCGGCGCTCCACGCATACGTCGCACTCGGGCTCCCGCTCGATCGAGTCCGCGAGGGGGTGCCGGCAATCGCGTTGTCGCCATGGCGGGGGGAGGAGCTCGAACTACCTGGAGGAGGGCTCGTGGTCAACGACGCGTACAACGCGAATCCCGATTCCATGCGTGCCGCGCTCGAGCACCTGGCGGAGCGAGCGGGGGCGAGGCGCCGAGTCGCCATCCTCGGAGAGATGGCGGAGCTCGGAGATTCGTCAGAGGCCTTCCATCGGGAGCTCGGCGTCCTCGCGTCGGCGCTCGAGATCGACGTGATCGGCGTCGGCGAACGGTCGCGTGCGTACGGGCCTGTCGCCTGGGCCGCGACCGCCGCCGACGCTGTGGTGGTCGCGCGCTCGATCCTGCAGCCGGGCGATGCAGTGCTCGTCAAGGGCTCGCGTGCCGTGGGCCTCGAAGGCATCGCAGGCGAGATCGCGAACTTCGCCCGAGCATGGTCCCCGTCCTCATAGCGGGCCTGCTCGCGATGGTCGCCGCCGTCGTGATCGGGCCTAGGTTCATCGAGCGGCTGCGGGCACGCAACCTCGGCCAGCAGATCCGGGCCGAAGGCCCGGCGACCCACGTGGTAAAGCAAGGGACGCCGACCATGGGCGGCCTGCTGATCGTCAGCTCCGCCGTGATCCCGTTCCTCATCGTCTCCCAGTACACGACGGAAGCGCTGGCCGTGCTCTTCATCACGGTCAGCTGCGCCGTGATCGGTTTCACTGACGACTACCTGAAGCTGCGACGCAAGCACTCGCTCGGGCTCCCTGGTCGCTGGAAGATGGTCCTGATCGCTGCCGTAACGGTCGTAACGGCGCTGCTCCTCCGGGAGACAGGCGGCTTCGACACCTCGCTCTACATCCCGGTGGCCGGCTGGGACCTCGAGCTCGGGCTCTTCTACTACCCGTTCCTGTTCCTCATCATCGCCGGGACGGTCAACGGGGCGAACCTGACCGACGGGGTCGACGGGCTGCTCCCCGGGGTCGCCACGATTGCGCTCCTGACCTTTCTCGCAATCGTCGGCATCTCATGGCTGCGGTCGGGCGATCCGGGGGCGAGAAGCGACGCGTACCTCGACCTCGCCACGCTCGCGGCGGCTCTCATCGGCGGGACGATCGGGTTCCTCTGGTACAACGCGTTCCCGGCCGAGGTGATGATGGGCGACACCGGCTCGTTCGCGCTCGGCGGGGCGATCGCCGGGTTCGCGATCGTCACCGACACGGAGATCCTCCTGCTCCTCATCGGCGGCATCTTCGTGATCGAGGTGCTCTCGCTGATCATCCAGGTCGTCAGCTTCAAGCGGACCGGCAAGCGCGTGTTCCTGATGGCGCCGATCCACCACCACTTCGAGATGAAGGCCTGGTCGGAGACGAAGATCATGGTGCGCTTCTGGATCGTGTGCGCGATCCTGTGCGCGTCCGGATTCGGGCTCTTCTACCGCGACTTCCTCCAGTTCACGGGAAGTTGAGCGCGCACGGGGAGCTGCGAGGAAAGCGCGTCCTCGTCGTCGGGCTCGCGCGCTCGGGGCGTGCCGCAGCGGAGGTGCTCGCCGGCCTCGGTGCGCAGGTCCTCGGCTACGACCGAGACGAGGAGCTCGACGTGGGAAGGCTCGAAGAGCTCGGCGTCGAAGTCGTTCTCGGATCCGAGGAGGAGATGTTGCTCAAGGGGGTCGAACTCGTCGTCAAGAGCCCGGGCGTCCCCGGCGAGACGCCGCTCGTGGCGGGCGCGCGTGCGCGCCGGATTCCCGTGTGGAGCGAGATCGAGCTCGGCTCGAGGCTTCTCGACAGCCCGATCCTCGGCGTGACCGGCACCAACGGCAAGACGACGACGTCGGAGCTTCTCGGCGCCGTGTTCCGCGCGGCCGATCGCCCGGTCGAGGTTGCCGGGAACGTCGGCCGCCCGCTCACGTCCCTCGTCGGCGCGGTTTCGCCGGAGACGTGGATCGTCTGCGAGCTCTCCTCGTTCCAGCTCGAGGACGTCGAGACGCTCCGCCCGCGCGTCGCGGTCCTGCTCAACCTCGAGCCGGACCACCTGGATCGCCACGGCACGTTCGAGTGGTACGCGGACGCGAAGCTTCGGATGTTCGAGCAGCAGACGGAGGACGACACCGCGGTACTGCCACGTGACTTCGGACCGGTTCCGGGAGCAGCCCGCCGTGTGGAGTTCAGGTTCGACGATCCGCTTCCCGCGGAACCGACTATCCCAGGGCCGCACAATCGCGAGAACGCCGCGGCCGCCACTGCCGCCGCTCGTATCGTCGGGATCTCCGACGAGGCGATCGCCGCCGCTCTGCGTTCCTTCCCCGGCGTCCCGCACCGGATCGAGCAGGTGCGCGAGGTGGGAGGCGTGCGCTACGTGAACGACTCGAAAGCGACGAACGCGGCCGCGGCGCGGCGAGCGCTCGCGTCGTTCCCAGATGCGGCGCTGCACGTGATCCTGGGCGGACGTGGAAAGGCGGAGCCCTATGACGCCCTGGCGACCGACTTCAAACCGGGCGACCGTGCGTACCTGATCGGCGAGGCCGCCGGCGAGATCGAGGTAGCTCTCTCGGACGCAGGCGTGCCGTTCGTCCGGAGCGGTGATCTCGCGAGGGCGCTCGGCGAGGCTGTGGAGGCTGCCGCACCGGGTGACGTCGTGCTGCTCTCGCCCGCGTGCGCGAGCTTCGACCAGTTCGAGAGCTTCGAGGCGAGAGGGGACGAGTTCCGGCGGCTCGTGGAGGCGTTGTGACTTCCGACGACGGCCGCTTCGATCAGAAGCTCTTGACTCTCGTCACGCTGGCACTCCTCGCCTTCGGCCTCGTCATGGTGTACAGCGCAACCTCGGCGGCTGCCGCTCTCGGCAACGGCAACTCGATGGAGTTCCTGGAGCGGCAGGCGATCTACGCACTCTTCGGCGTCCTGCTCATGGCGGCAGCGTCCCGCTTCGACTACCACCGGCTGCGCTACGTCGCTCCCGCTCTGCTGCTCGCGGCGCTGGGGCTCTGTGCCGCCGTCCTCGTCGCGTCCCCCGCGGTCAACGGCGCGCACCGCTGGTTCTTCGTCGGGCCTGCGAGCTTCCAGCCCTCGGAGCTCGCGAAGCTGGCGCTGTGTCTCTTCGCCGCCGTCCATCTCGCGCGGCGGCCTCCGCCACAGACGTTCGGCGAGCTCCTCCGCCCGCTCGGGGTTATCACGGCGATCTTCTGTGGGCTGATCGTGCTCGAGCCGGATCTCGGGACGACCATCTCGCTCTGCGTGATGGTGCTGGCTCTCTTGCTCGTCGCAGGTGTACCGGCTCGCCTGCTCGTGACGGCCTCCGTCGTCGCCGCGGCGGTCGGCTTCGTGGCGATCTGGGTGGAGCCGTACCGGCGTGCCCGCGTGTTCAGCTTCCTCGACCCCTGGAGCGACGCGCAGGGCTCCGGCTTCCAGATCGTGCAGGCGACGATCGGCATCGGATCGGGAGGCATTACCGGCGTCGGACTGGGGGAAGGCCCGCAGAAGACGCTCTATCTCCCGGAGGCCCACACGGACATGATCTTCGCCGTCGTCGGCGAGGAGCTCGGGCTCGTCGGCTCGCTCCTCGTCATCGCGGCGTTCGCCGCGTTCGGCTACGCCGGGTTCCGTATCGCCCTCCGCTGCCGGGATCCGTTCGGGAAGCTCCTTGCGGCCGGGCTGACGGCGCTCGTCTGCGGGCAAGCCGCGATCAATCTCGCTGCTGTTCTCGGCATCGCGCCGCTGACCGGAATTCCGCTGCCGTTCGTGTCCTACGGAGGGTCGAGCCTCGTCGTCCTCCTCGCGTGCGTCGGCATTCTCCTTAACATCGCCGTGAATGAGCGAGTCGTCGAAGCTCGTGTGCCTGGTCGCGGCGGGCGGAACCGCAGGCCACGTTCGACCGGCGCTCGCCGTCGCCGAGGCGCTGCGCGACCGCGGGGTGACGGTGACGTTCGCCGGGTCGCCCGACCGCGTCGAGTCGCGGCTGGTTCCTGAGGCCGGATTCGAGCTCGACACGTTTCCCGTCTCGGGGTTTCCGCGGCGGTTCGGCCTCGGACTCGTTCGCGCCCTTTTCCAGTCGGTACGGGCGCCGTTCGCCTGCGCTCGCATCCTCGGGCGGCGCCGGCCGGACGTCGTCCTCGGCGGCGGCGGGTACGTCGCCGGACCAATGGTGCTGGCGGCGCGGGTGCGTGGGATTCCGTCGGCGCTCACCGAGGCGGATGCGCACCTCGGGCTCGCGAACCGCCTGGCGGCGCCGCTCGCGCGCCGGGTGTTCCTCGCCTACGAGATCGCCGGCCGGGACGGCTCGAAGTACCGGGTGGTCGGTCGCCCGATCCCGAAAGCGCATCTCGGTGTGTCCCGAGAGGAGGGCAGGTCGCACTTCGGGCTTCCGCTCGACCGGCCGGTCGTCGCGTTCTTCGGAGGGCTGGCAGGGGCGCAGGCGCTGAACGAGTTCGCAGCCGACACGTACGGGCACCGAGGGCCGGCGATCCTGCACGTGGCAGGGGAGAGGGACTTCCCGCTCGTCCGGCCGCGAGTGTCTCGCGACGACTACGTCCTGGTCGCGACGACGGACAGCTTCGGAGGCGCGCTCGCCGCGCCCGACCTCGCTGTCTCGCGCGCCGGTGGCACGGTGTGGGAGCTCGCCGCGGCCGGCGTACCGTCCATCCTCGTCCCGTATCCCTATGCGACCTCCGACCACCAGGCCTTGAACGCGCGCCACTTCGAGGAGGGAGGAGGCGCGATCGTCGTGCGTGAGGGGGAGCTCGCGCTCGTCCCCGGGCTCGTCGACGAGCTTCTCGCGGATCCTCAACGGCTACGCGGGATGAGCGATGCCATGCGCTCGCTGGCCCGACCGGCCGCGGCCGCGGAGATCGCAGACGAAGTCGTCCGGCTGGGAGAAGGGCGGCGATGAGCGACGCGCCGCTCGCGGGCAGGCGGCTCTACTTCGTCGGCATCGGCGGCGCCGGCCTCTCCGCCTACGCGAACATCGCGCGCGCCTGGGGTGCCGAGGTACGGGGCTGGGATGTGCGTGAGACGATCTTCATGGACACGCTCGCCGGAATCGAAATCGACGTGGGCGGTGAGCCCAGCGTTCCCGACGGATTCGAGGCCGTGGTGTCGACCGCTCATCTCGGTCGGGTGCCGGGGAGACCGCGCGCTGAACTCCTCGCAGAGCTTGTCTCGCTGCGCCGGGCAATCGTCGTAGGCGGCGCGCACGGGAAGACGACCACCGCGGCGATGATCGCGTACGTCCTTCGCGAGCTCGGCAACGACCCGTCCTTCGTCGTGGGCGGCGTGGTTCCGCAGCTCGGCGGGAACGCCGGCGTGGGCACGGGCTGGCTCGTCGTCGAGGGCGACGAGTCGGACCGGTCCATTGCGCTGCTCGCGCCAGAGGTCGCGGTGGTGACGAACATCGAGGTCGACCATCACGCGGCGTTTGCGTCCGAGGTGGAGCTCTCGCGCTTCTTCAACGACTGGCTCGACGGCGTTCCGGCGGTCGCCAGGGGCTGGGAGCTCGACCCGGTCGAGCTCGACCTTGCGGTCCCCGGCGAGCACAACCGGCGCAACGCGGCAGCGGCGCTCGCGGCCCTCGAGCTCGCCGGTTTCGATCGTGGCGACGCGGAGAGCGCTCTCGTGACGTTCACCGGCGTCGACCGCCGCTTCCAGCTCGTCGGCGAGCGCGGAGGCGTACGCGTGCTCGACGACTACGGGCACAACCCCACCGAGATCGTCGCGACGCTCGAGACCGCTCGGGCGACGGCGGCTCGGAGGCTGATCGCCGTGTACCAGCCGCATGTGTACGAGCGCACGCGTCACCTCGCGCGTGAGCTCGGTCGCGCCCTCGGCGTCGCCGATGCCGCGATCGTCACGGACGTTATCGGAGGCCGCGACGAGCCTCGGGACGGAGTGACCGGCAAGCTCGTTCTCGACAACGTCTCGGCGGGGATCAGGCGCGGGTGGGCTCCGGATCTCGACGCCGCGGCCGCGCTCGTACTGGAGTGGGCCCGGCCCGGCGACGTCGTCGTGACACTCGGCGTCGGCGAGCCGTGGCGCATCGCCCGGGCGGTCGTCGAGGGGCTCGAGGCTCGTTGAATCTCGAGCACGGGACTCCGCTCTCGCGGCTGACGACCATCGGAACAGGGGGCCCGGCCCGGGCGTTCGGTCGCCCGCGTTCGCTCGGCGAGCTCGAGGAGCTTCTGGCGTACGCTTGCGCCGAGGATCTCGCGATCGTCGTCGTCGGGCTCGGCTCGAACGTGCTCGCTCCCGACGAGGGCGTCGACGCGCTCGTGCTGCGCCTCGAGGGCGAGCTCGCCGAGGCGGCTGTGGAGGGCGAGAAACTCCACGCCGGCGGAGGCGCGACGAATGCGGTCTGCCTCCACCGAGCGCGCGCCGCGGAGCTCGGGGGCTTCGAGTTCGCCTGCGCGATCCCCGGGACGGCTGGCGGCGGCGTGCGGATGAACGCCGGCGCCTACGGGCGCGACTGGGCGGACGTTCTCGTTCGCGCACTTGTCGCACGCGCGGATGGTGCCGACTGGCTGACCGCCGCGGAGCTCGGCCTCTCGTACCGGCACTCGGAGCTTGCCGCGGGAGACGTGGTCGCGCGCGTCGAGTACGAGCTCGTCCCGCGGCCCGCTCCGGAGATCAAGAGGACCGTTTCCGAGCTCGTCGCACAGCGAAAGGACACGCAGCCGACGAACAAGCGCACGTTCGGAAGCGTGTTCAAGAACCCGCCTGGCGAGATGGGGGCCGGGCAGATGCTCGAGCGCTGTGGGCTCAAGGGACATCGGATCGGTGGAGCGATGATCTCGCCGAAGCACGCGAACTTCATCGAGAACGCAGGGGACGCGACGAGTGCCGACTGCCTGGCATTGATGACGGAGGCGCGCCGGCGGACATACGAGGAGTACGGCGTCGAGCTCGAGCGAGAGGTCGTCGTGCTCGGCGGCCTCGACCTTCCGCGGCTGCCTGCCGCGACGTAGGAGGGGCGCCGGCGGCGGCGAATCGGTGCTCATGCCCGGAGGGGGACGTACCGACCCTGGAAAGCGCCGGCGTGTCCGGACGGCGACCGCTGTCGCCCCGCTTCCACGACCAGCCGCAGGCGATCGCCTCGACCTCGCGCGCTTCCTCCCGTCCGGCCGGTCTCTGCTCGTCGCGTCTGCCGTTCTCGCAGCCGGGTTCGCTGCCTTCTGGGGAGCTCGCGCGTCGTCGGTGTTCGCGGTCGAGCGGGTCGAGGTCCGAGGTGCGTCACCGGGTACGCAGCACGAGGTCGAGCGCGTCACGAAAGAGGTGCTCGGAACGAGCTTGCTGGCCGTCGACACCTCGACGATCGAGGGAGCCGTCGCGAGCCTTCCCTCGATTGCTGCAGCATCCGTCGACCGCGCGTTCCCGCATACGCTCGTCGTGCGCGTGGCACCGGTGCGCGTCGTCGGAGTCGCGATACGAGGCGACGACGCGTGGGTGGTGAGCGCCTCGAACCGCGCGATCCGTGCGATCGCTCCGACGGCAGAGCGTGGCCTTCCGCGCTTCTGGCTGCCTAGGAAGCTGCGAGTGGAGGTGGGGAGGCCCCTTCCGACCGCATACGAGGCCGTGACGCGGACGCTCGCGGCCATACGGGACGCCCGCTTCCCGGCGCGGGTCAAGGGTGTACGCGCCAGCCAGAGCGAGATCGTCGTCGTGCTCCAGAGCAGACGCGAGATCCTGCTCGGACCCCCGACCGACGTCGCCGTCAAGCTCGCAGTGGCCGCGCAGGTGCTCCCGCTGCTCGACGACGCGATCCGATACCTGGACGTCACCGTTCCCGAGCGCCCCGTGGCGAGCGCCAACCTCAACTCTCAAGTTGACAGTGAGAGTAGAGGCTAGCGCGCGCCATTGACAGCGCTGTGGAGGAGGCCTACCCTCGGGGACGAAGAACGAGCAAACCCGCACGTTCAAGGGGAACTTCACCGTGAGAGACATCGAGACATGAGCGAGCACCTCGGCAGCTACCTAGCGGTCATCAAGGTCGTCGGCATCGGCGGCGGCGGCTCGAACGCGGTCAGCCGGATGGTCGAGGCCGGCATGTCGGGCGTGGAATTCGTCGCGGTGAACACCGACGCACAGGCGCTGCTCATGACGGACGCCGACGTGAAGATTCACATCGGCTCGCGGACGACGCGCGGCCTCGGTGCCGGCGCGGATCCCCGGCTCGGCATGGAAGCGGCCCAGGAGAGCCGGGACGAGCTGAAGGAAGCGCTGAAGGGCGCTGACATGGTCTTCGTCACCGCCGGCGAGGGCGGCGGCACGGGGACCGGTGGGGCACCCGTCGTGGCAGAGATCGGCCGTGAGCTCGACGCGTTGACGGTCGGCGTCGTGACGCGCCCGTTCGCCTTCGAGGGCCGGCTGCGCGCAGAGCAGGCCGAGGTCGGCATCCAGAACCTCCGCGACAACGTGGACACGCTCATCGTCATCGAGAACGACCGGCTGCTCCAGGTCGTCGAGCGCACGACCCCGGTCACCGAGGCCTTTCGCATGGTCGACGACATCCTCCGTCAGGGCGTCCAGGGGATCACCGACCTGATCACCGTGCCCGGCCTCGTCAACCTCGACTTCGCCGACGTGCGCACGATCATGCGCGACGCCGGCTCGGCGCTCATGGGCATCGGGATCGCACAGGGTGAGAACCGCGCTGTCGAGGCCGCGCGGGCGGCGATCTCCTCGCCGCTGCTCGAGACCTCTCTCGACGGCGCGACGGGAATTCTGCTGAACATCACCGGTGGCTCCAATCTCGGGCTCTTCGAGGTCAACGAGGCGGCCGAGGTGGTTACGAGCGCAGCCGACTCGAATGCGAACGTGATCTTCGGCGCGGTCATCGACGAGGGCATGGGCGACGACGTCCGCGTCACGGCTATCGCAACGGGCTTCGGCGGGCGGCCGCGGCGGCGCCGTGTCGAGCGGACCGCGGACACACCGTCGCGAGAGGGCCGCCACACGGTCACGGCCCCGAGCACGCAGGACGTCGAGATCGACATTCCGTCCTTCCTCAAGGAAGACTGAGCCCCGCCTCTCACGCCCGCGTACGGCGTGGGCGAGCGGATAGAGTCGCGGGCGTGGCAGCCACGCTCAAGCGCACGCCACTGCACGCGCGGCACGTCGAGTTGGGCGCACGGATGGTTCCGTTCGCGGGGTGGGACATGCCCGTCCAGTACGAGGGGGTCATCCCCGAGCACCGGGCGGTTCGCACCGACTGCGGAGCGTTCGACGTCTCGCACATGGGGGAGCTCCACGTCGACGGTCCCACAGCGCTTCCGTTCCTCCAGGAGATGCTCTCCAACGACCTCGCGAAGCTCGACGACGGCCAGGCTCAGTACACGCTCCTGACGAACGAGCGCGGGGGCATCGTCGACGACCTGATCGTGTACCGGCTCGCCCACGGCCAGTTCATGCTCGTCGTCAACGCGTCGAATCGGGCTGCCGTCTACGAGTGGCTGAAGGAGCGCGAGCCACGTGGCACCGAGGTTCGCGACGCGTCGGATGAGTACGGGCTCGTCGCCGTGCAGGGACCGCGTTCGCTCGAGCGGCTGGGATTGCCCGATGCGCCTCCCTTCAGCCACGCAATGGGCGAGCTCGACGGGCTCGAGGTCATGGTCTGTCGGACGGGCTACACCGGCGAGCTCGGCGTCGAGCTGTGCTGTGCCGACGAGGACGCTTCAGCGCTCTGGGACGCTGTGCTGGAGCGCGGCGCGGTCCCGTGCGGGCTCGGTGCGCGCGACACGCTGCGGCTCGAGGTCTGTTATCCGCTGCATGGCAACGACATCACCCCCGACACGGACGCGATCTCGGCAGGTCTCGGCTGGGCGTGCGAGCTCGGCAAGGACTTCACGGGAGCGGCGGCTCTGCGGACGGTGCGGGAGGAGGGACCGCAAGAGCGTCTCGTCGCCTTCGTGATGGACGAGAAAGCCGTGCCCCGGCAAGGCATGGCGGTCGAGAGGGGAGGCGAGGTGACATCGGGCACGCATTCGCCGATGCTCGACCGAGGAATCGGGCTGGCCTACGTGCCACGCGACCACGCTGCACCGGACAGCACGCTCGTGATCGACGTCCGCGGGAAGCCGAAGCGGGCGACCGTCGTCAGGAAGCCGATCTACCGGAAGGAGAGCTGAGAGCCAGTGGCCGCTGCCGAGAGTTACCCGGACGATCTGAGGTACCACCCCGAGCACGACTGGGCCCGTGTCGACGGGGACGAGGCGACCCTCGGAATCACCTGGTTCGCGCAGGACTCGCTGGGCGAGCTCGTCCACTTCGAAGCGCCCGCGACGGGCGCGACGATCTCCAAGGACGCTTCGTACGGCGAGGTGGAGTCGGTGAAGGCGGTGTCCGACGTGATCTCGCCGCTCTCCGGCGAGGTCCTCGAGGTGAACCAGAAGGCGGTCGACGAGCCGGAGGTCGTCAATGACGATCCGTACGGCGACGGGTGGCTCGTCCGCATCCGCATGTCGGAGCCCTCGGAGCTCGACGTCCTCATGGACGCCGCTGCCTACCGCGCGCACGTCTCCGAGCAATGACGGATCCACGCCCGCTCAGGGTCTGCTCGGGCTGATGGGCTACCTGTCGCTTACAGACGCCGACCGCGAGGAGATGCTCGCGGCGATCGGTGTCTCCTCGGTCGACGAGCTCTTCGAGCAGATCCCGCCGGCAGTGCGTCTCGAGCGCGACCTCGACCTGCCACCCGCGCTCGGGGAGCCTGAGCTCGCGCGTCATCTCGAGGAGCTCGCGTCTCGGAACGTCCACATGGGAGCCGAGCTCTCGTTCCTCGGCGCCGGCATCTACGACCACTACGTGCCCGCCGTCGCGGACGTCGTGCTCCAGCGAGGCGAGTTCCTCACCGCGTACACGCCCTATCAGCCCGAGATGAGCCAGGGAGTGCTCCAGGCGATCTTCGAGTATCAGACGGTCGTCTGCGAGCTGACGGGCATGGACGTCTCGAACGCGTCCGGCTACGACGGCTCGACGGTCGCTGCCGACGCGTGCTTCGTCGCTCGGCATGTCACGGACAGGCGGAAGGTCGTCCTCGCGGAGACGCTCAATCCGCAGGTCCGTCAGGTGGTGAAGACATATGCCCCGGGATTCGGTCTCGAGGTCGTGGAGGTGCCGGCCCGCGGGGGCGTTACCGATCCCGAGGAGCTCGGCGCGGCGGCGCAGGATGCGGCGGCGGTGATCTTCCAGCAGCCGAACTTCCTCGGGTGCCTCGAGTCGGCGCCGGACCTGGCCGAGGCTGCGAACGAGGCCGGAGCGCTCGCGATCGCGCACGTCGATCTCATGACCCTGGGCGTGCTGGAGGCACCGGGGGCGTACGGCTGCGCTCTGGCGATCGGGGAGGGCCAGTCCGCGGGGAACTGGCCGTCGTACGGCGGCCCTCACTACGGATTCCTCGCCGCCCGGAGCGAGCTGGTGCGGCGCATGCCCGGCCGGATCGTCGGCGAGACCGTCGACGCGGACGGACGCCGCGCGTTCGTCCTCACGCTGCAGACGCGGGAGCAGCACATCCGGCGCGAGAAGGCAACGTCGAACATCACGACGAACCAGACCCTCCTGGCGCTCGCCGGGCTCGCGACGCTCTCGTGGCTCGGGCCTGACGGCCTGCGCGAGGTGGGGGAGTCGTGCCTCGCTCTCACGAGCTACGCGCGCGAGCGCGTGCCGCTCGAGCCGGCCTTCGACGCACCGTCCTTCAAGGAGGTCGCCTTCCGGACCCCGCTGCCTGCCCGCGAGGTCGTCCGCAAGGCCCGCGAGCGGGGAGTTCACCCCGGCTACGCGCTCGGCCGCGACTACGAGGGCATGGAC
Source organism: uncultured Actinomycetes bacterium (assembly GCA_963736295.1). GTDB lineage: Bacteria > Actinomycetota > Thermoleophilia > Gaiellales > Gaiellaceae > GMQP-bins7. Next base: position 286,232 of record CAVTOH010000004.1, on the reverse strand, counting down.
GACGTCCTGCTCGTCGCGCTCACCGAGCGCAAGACGGCCGAGGACGTGGACCGGCTCGCGGAGGTCCTCACGGAGGTGTGCAGATGAGCTCGGAGCCGGGGCGCGCCTGGCCCGACGCCCCGCTCCTCTTCGAGCGGTCTCGTCCCGGACGGCGTGCCGGGCGGCCGCCCGTCCCCGACCTGCCCGTCCCGGACGTGCCGGACGCTCTTCGGCGCTCGCGGCCGCCGAGGCTCCCGGAGGTCTCGGAGCCGGAGTTGGTACGCCACTTCACCACGCTCGCTGACCGGACGTTCGGCGTGGACACGGGCTTCTACCCGCTCGGCTCCTGCACGATGAAGCACAACCCGCGGGTGCACGAGCGGCTGGCCGCGCTGCCCGGCTTCCGCGACCTCCACCCGTACCAGGAGGACGAGGCGGCGCAGGGCGCTCTCGAGCTCATGTGGCGCCTCCAGGGGATGCTGGCCGAGATCGCCGGGCTCCCCGCGGTCACGCTCCAGCCGGCTGCAGGCTCGCAGGGCGAGCTGACGGGTCTCATGCTCATGCGCGCGTACTTCTCCGATCGCGGCGAGGAGCGGGACACGATCATCACCGCGGACACGGCGCACGGGACGAACCCTGCGAGCGTGACGATGGCCGGGTATCAGCTCGAGAAGGTCGAGACGGACCCGCGTGGGAACCTCGACCTCGCCGACCTGCGCGCGAAGGTGAACGAGCGCACCGCGGGGCTCATGCTTACCAACCCGTCCACGCTCGGCCTCTTCGACGAGGGCATCGAGGAGGTCGCGCGGATCTTCCACGACGCCGGCGCGCTCCTCTACTACGACGGCGCCAACCTGAATGCCGTCGTCGGGATCTCGCGGCCCGGTGACATGGGCTTCGACATCGTCCACTACAACCTGCACAAGACGTTCTCTCAGCCACACGGCGGAGGAGGCCCGGGCGGTGGCCCCGTGGCCGTCCGCGACACCATCGCCCCGTTCCTCCCCGTCCCGCGGGTCGTCCGCGAGGGCGATGCGTTACCGGCTCGACTCGGAGGCGCCGAAATCGATCGGCCGGGTGCGCGGCTTCGCAGGACCATTCGGCGTCTTCGTCCGTGCCTACGCGTTCATGCGTGCATACGGTCCTGAGCTCCGGGAGATGTCGGAGGTAGCTGTGCTCAACGCCAACTACGTTCTCGCGCAACTACGCGATGTCTACGACCTTCCGTACGACCGCCATTGCATGCACGAGTTCGTTCTCTCCGCGAAGAGCCTGAAGCGCGAGCACGGTGTCACTGCCCTCGATGTGGCGAAGCGACTGATGGATCACGGCATCCATCCGCCGACGGTGTACTTCCCGCTCGTCGTCCCCGAGGCGCTCATGATCGAGCCCACGGAGACGGAGCCGAAGGAGCGGCTCGACGAGTTCGTCGAAGCGATGACGCAGATCGCCGAGGAAGCCGGCTCGAGCCCCGAGCTGCTCCAGTCCGCGCCACACGGGCGGCCGGTGCGCCGGCTCGACGAGGTGCGCGCGGTCAAGCAGCCCGTGCTGCGCTACCTCTTCGACGAGCACCCGGCGCTGGTGGAGTCCGAATGACAGCCGCTACTGCTCTGGTCGCCGAGGAGCTCGTCGACCTCTCGAGCGAGCTCGTCCGGGCGGTTCAGGCGCACGACGTCGAGCGCCTGGACTCACTCCTCGCCGCCGAGTTCACGCTCGACGGCGCGGCGGGGACGCTGAGCCGGGAGGAGCTGGTCGAGGCCGCGCGGGGCGCGTACGCGATCGACGAGTTCGCGTACTCGGAGATCGACCCCGAGGTCTACGGGAACACGGCTGTCGTCGTGTCGCGGTACCGCCAGCAGGCGCGACTCGGCGATCGTGACGCGAGCGGCAATCTGCGCATCACGGACATCTGGGTCCGGCGGGACGGGCGCTGGCAGATCGTGCGGCGCCACGCCACTCCCGAGTAGCGCACAGCGCCTCGGGTTACGCCGGAACCGGCTCCCAGAGCTCGAAGCGGTTGCCCTCGGGATCGACGGCCCAGCCGAACCGGCCGATGCCGTCCAGCACTTCCACCTTGTCGTCGACCTCGACACCCGCATCGCGTAGCTGTCCCAGCATGGCTTCCAGGTCGCGCACCGTGAAGTTGACCATCGCCTGCTTGGCCTCCGGCCAGTAGTCGGTGTCCTCCTTGAAGGGCGCCCAGACCACCGTGCTCCCGCTCTCGGTGAAGACGACGTAGCCGTCTGCCTGGACGGGCACGCCGAGGTGCTCGGCGTACCAGGCGACGAGCTGCTCTGGATCGCGGGAGCGGAAGAAGACGCCGCCGACGCCGGTGACCTGCTCCATCGGGCCAGGCTAACGACCGCGGGGCGCTGTCGCGAGCTGGCCGCAGGCCGCCTCGATGTCGCGTCCGCGCGTGAGTCGCACGGTTGCAGGGATCCGCGCGCGATCGAGCACCGACTTGAACGCCGCGATCTTCTCGCGCGATGAGCCTTCGAACATCCCCGTCGGGTTGTACGGGATGAGGTTGACCTTGAACGTGCGCCCGTCGAGGATCGCTGCGAGGCCACGCGCATCCGCGGCCGAGTCGTTGACCCCCGCGAGCATGACGTACTCGATGAACACCTTCCGCCGGCGGAGCGCGACGTAGCGGCGGCACTCGGCGAGCACGTCGTCGAGCGGGTAGCGGTCGTTCACCGGCATGAGCGCCGATCGCCGGCTGGGATCAGCGGCGTGGAGCGAGAGGGCGAGACGAATTGGCTCGTGGACCTGATCGATGAACCGCCGGAGGCCGGGTAGCCAGCCGACGGTGGAGATCGTCGTTCGGCGATGCGTGATCCCGACATCGGGGAGGCGGCGGGCTGAAGCGAGGACCTCGTCGTCGTTGAGGAAGGGCTCGCCCATGCCCATGTAGACCGCGTGGTTCACGGGCTCGATGCGCCGGAAGTGCAGCGCCTGGTCGAGGATCTCCGACGCGGTGAGGTTGCGGCCGAAGCGCATCTGGCCGGTGGCACAGAACGTGCAGGTCAACGGGCAGCCCGACTGGGAGGACAGACACACGGAGCGTCGTCCGTCGCGGTAGCGCATGAGCACGGCCTCGACCGGATGACCGTCGTGCGTGCGGAAGAGCGTCTTGACAGTGCCGTCCTGCGACTCCCGCTCCGTCACGACCTCGAGCGTCGAGAGCGGAACCTCCTCGGCGAGAGCGGCCCGCAAGGCCTTCGACAGCGTCGTCATCTCCTCGAACGACGCGGCGCCGCGTGCAATCCACTCCCAGACCTGCCGTGCCCGATACGCGGGCTCTCCGCGGCCGGACAGAAAGGCGTCGAGGAGCGCGAGATCCATGCGAGGACGGTAGCTTCTTGCGCGTGATCGACCTTCGCTCGGACACCGTCACCCAACCGACTTCCGGGATGCGCTCTGCGATCGCCGAAGCCGAGGTCGGCGACGAGCAGAAGCGCGAGGACCCGACGGTGACCGCGCTCCAGGACCGGGTCGCCATGCTCCTCGGCCACGAGGCCGCCCTGTTCGTCCCGACGGCGACGATGGCCAATCAGATCGCGCTGAAGCTCCACGGCCGTCCGGGGGACGTCCTACTCGCCGAGGAGACGTCGCACGTCCTGGTCTACGAATACGGCGGCCCGGCCGCTCATGCGGGGCTCGTCATGCGCGGTCTTCCGGGAGTCGCGGGGAAGGTCACCCCGGAGCAGGTCCGCCAGGCGGCGACGCCCAGCGCGAAGGTCGCCGACCAACGTGCCGCCGTTCTCTCGCTCGAGGACACGCACAACAACGCCGGCGGCCGCGTCTGGCCGCTCGCGGAGCTCGACGCAGTGGTCTCGGCCGCCCATGAGGTCGGGCTCGCCGCGCATCTCGACGGCGCTCGGCTGCTGAACGCATGTGCCGCGCGCGGAACCGCCCCAGCCGATGCCGCGGCGCGGTTCGACACCGTCACGCTCTGCCTGTCGAAGGGCCTCGGCTGTCCGCTGGGCGCACTCCTTGCCGGCTCGGAGGAGCTCGTCGAACGCGCGTGGCGCGAGAAGCACCTCTTCGGAGGCGCGATGCGACAGTCGGGCATCGTCGCCGCCGCGGGGCTGTACGCGCTCGACCATCACGTCGAGCGGCTGGCAGAGGACAACGCAAGGGCACGCAGGCTCGCCGAAGGCCTCGCAGCGGCGGGCGTGCCGGTCGATCCCGAGCAGGTCGAGTCGAACTTCGTGCAGATCGACGCGGCTCGCGCAGGCCTCACGCGGGCGGGGGCACTCGCGCTAATGCAGGACGGCGGAGTCGCTCTGTCGGGGACGATTCACCCGACGGTCATGCGCGCCGTCACCCACCTCGAGATCTCGGACGACGACATCGACGTTGCGATCGACGTCGTCGGCGAGGTCTTGACGGGAGCCGCTACTGCACGACGAGCGTAGGGCTCGCGAGCCCGCCCTCGTCGTACCACAGCCGAAGCTTGGCTCCCTTCGCGGCGCGAACCGTTCGCGTCAGGTATCCGCGTGACGACGTCGTGGCGATGCCGCCGAGCGAGGACCAGCTCCCGCCGCGCGCGATCTGGAGCTCGTAGCTCTGCGCGCCCCGACCCGGTCTCACCTGGCCCCAGACCGTGGTCAGCGTCCCTTTCCGCTTGACCTGCGTCAACGGGAACATCGTTGCGAGCAGCGCGGGCTTGGAGCGCCCGTCGACGGTCTCGAGGCCGCTCTGCCACCGCGCGAGGTCGGGCTCGTCGCGGTAGAGGTAGTGGATGAGCATCTCGACCTTCGGCGCCTTGTACACGCGGCGCGCTGCCTCGGCGACGAAACGCGCCTGCATCGCAAGCGACACACCCACCGGGTCCGGATCCGACTGGTAGCCGTACTCGGTGAGCCAGACCTTTGCCCTCGGGAAGGCCCGTCCGACCTCGCGCAGCAGACGCTCGAGCGTCGACATGGAGATCGTCTTGCAGTGCTTGCACCCGCCTCGGAACGGCGTGTCTCCCGGATAGTCGGGGTACGGATGATGGGCGTACGCGTCGAGGTTGGCGCCCGCCCGGTCCATCGCGCGGATGAAGTCCACAGGCGGGATCCCACCCCGGCCACCGCGGGGCGCGGTGACGCCGCCGGCCACCCTCGCGCTCGGGTTCGCCGTCTTGACGCCCTCGTACCCGGGGTTGAGGATGCGCTTGACGTACGTCTGCGCCGAGACCGGGTTGAGCCAGGTCGGCTTGTTGGGCTCGTTCCACATCGTCCAGTGGCGAACGAACGGATACCGGGCGGCCGCTGCGTAGGCGAAGCGAAAGACGTCGTCGCCGCGAGTCGGTGCAGCATTCGGAGGCCCTGCGCCGGCCCAGTCGGGAGTTCCCCAGATCGTCACGACCGCATCGAGCTCGCGCCTGTCGAGCGCGCGGAGCAGCCGATCGGAACGGCGCCAGTCGAAGCGGCCGCGCTCGGTCTCGATCCGATTCCAGTGCAGTGTGACCCGAACGACGTCGAGGCCGAGGCGCTCGAGCGCGGCGGTACGGCTGGAGAGCGTTCCCGGGCCGAACTCGAGCCAGGCATCGTCCTGGATCCCGAAGCGAACGTTTGGCGCGGACTCAGCGCCTCTAGCGAGCAGACTCGCGCTGACGGCGAGGGCGCAGGCAGCAACAAACGCGACGCGTGCGAGTCCCATCGATCACGTTTACCCACAGACCGCAGCGTTGGAGATGATTTGGGCCGGATCCTTACAGGAGCTTTTCAAGTCTCGGACGGCGCTGAACCGGCATTCGACGGGGCGGCGGGGCGGAGGAGCCCTGCGAGCTCGTCTGCCTTTCCGCGCGGCTCGATGCTGGTCAGAGTCGCCTCCTCACCTGCGATGACGAGGTGGAGCGTGGAGCCGTCGACACGCACGTCCGAGATGCTCTCGCGTTCGACGAACAAAGACTTGTCGCTGGCTGCCGTCGCCCCAGATGAAGCAGAACCTCTGGTCGGTGACCACGAGGAGCCCCCACTTCCAGCCCCGGCTCCCGGCGCCGAGCGCGAGCACCTCCTCGCCCTCGGCGAGCAGAAGCGGGAGCGCCGCGAGCTCGTCGGAGACGTGCCACGTGCGCTTGAACGTCTCCGCCGTGAGCCTTTGCACCTCGTCGACGTTCGCGTCGCGCTCCGCGTTCTCGGACACGACGAGCTCTGCCGGGATGGCGGCGTCGATCGCGGCGAGCACGGCCTCGCCGTCGTGCCAATCGCTTTCGCTCACCGGCACGAAGAACCCGTCGTCGGTGACCAGGGTGCGCGCCCCAGGCTCGCGGATGCAGAGCACCGTGGCGTCGTAACGGGCCGTGAGAGACTGCCCGATCGGCGAGGTGAGCGTGAGACCCACGGCAGAGGACGTGAGTTGCGGCTGAAGCCGGCTCCGCCGGAGCCGACTCCGGACACCACTTGGTCGATGGCGCTTGCCCTCGAGCGCGTCCGGTGAGGTCAGCGGATACACGTCGAACCCCTCGAGTGTCTCGAGGTTGTCCGGCCCGAGCACGAAGAGAGTCGAGCGGGCGGCCGTCAGCGCTGCAGCAATCGCATCCGAGGTGACCTGTTCGCGCGCACGTATCGCGTCCTCGGCGGTCTCGAATGGCTGTCCGAGGAGGTACTGCCCGGCACTCCAGTCGAGGACGCCGCTCCAGAGGCTCACGTACGACGCCTGTCGCAGGCTCCGGTCTCGCTCCAATGCCACCTCCTCGTCGGTTGGCCCGTGCGCGGCGAGATCGTCGGCGATGGCGACGGCCTCGGCGCACCACCGCTCGGCACTGGCGTCGTTCACGTCGGCCATGACGACCGCGTGCGCGAGGACGCCCGTGAGCGGGATCCGGTCGACGCTGACCCCGTACGACATTCCGAGCTCGTGGCGAAGACGATCTTGAAGGCGCGCCTCCAGGATGTTCAGCCCGAACGTCCCAGCGTAGGAGCGCTCGAGCAGCATCGAGAACAGGACACCGCCGGGCGGCCCGCCGGCGAAGACGCACGGGTACTCGATGTAAGGAATAGGTCGCGGTTCCGGCGCAGGCCTCGCCGATCCGGGGGGCAACGGGAGCTCGAGCTCGAAGGCAGGATCGGTCATCCAGACCGCTGCGTTACCGGCCGTGAACCGATCGTCCGCCCAGGCCGCGAGCTGCTCGCGGCTGACGGTTCGAAGCCCGTACTCCAGGTACCCGGTGAGGCCGTGCCCGACCGGCCCGAAGCGAAGCGTGAACGCCTGCCTCGTGGCGCCCCAGGGTTGGGACTCCTCCTCGGCGGTCAGGATGCGGCGCTCGAGGTCGATACGGTCGGCGGGAAGCTCGCGCAGGAGCTCCAGCGCTCGCTCGAGGAAGCGGCGGACGCTGTCCGGTGATCCTCCCGCCCAGATCGACGTGAAGAGGTTGTCGACGGTGCCGTTGTGGAAGTCGACGCCAGTCTTCGACGTTGCCGGAAGGATCAGGTGCTCGATGAGGTGTGTCCAGCCGAGAGTCGCGGCCGTCTCGTCGGCTCTGCCGACGCGGAACGTGATCCCAGCCATGAACGGGGGCGGGATCTCCGCCGCGAACCACGGGACCGAGCCGAACGACCCGCGAACGATCTCGAGCTCGGCCGGATTCACCGACCGACTCTTCAGCGGTCGCCTACCGCGAAGAAGACGACGACCACTACGGCATAGCCGCCGAGCAGGAGCGCGCCACGCAAGCGGCTCGAGTGGCCGCGCCACAGGATCGCCGCCGTGAACGCCGTCGCCCCTCCGATGGCCGCGATCTCGACAGGCCGGAACGAGAGGGCGAGGGGGTCGATGAGCCACGAGAGCAGCACGACGGCGGGGATGAGGAACACGGCGACCTGGGCGGCCGAGGCGAGCGCGATCTCGGCCGCGAGCGCGATCTTCCCGCGATAGGCAACCACGATGGCGCCGCCGTGCTCGGCCGCGTTGCCGACGATCGCCACGATGACCGCGGCGACGAAGAACTCGCTCAAGCCGGCCTTCTCCGCGAACACCTCGAGCGAGCCGACGAGGACCTCGGCTACGAGCGCGGTGACGACGGTCGCGATGCCCAACGCTATTAGGGACTTGCGAAGTGACCACGCCGAGATCTCCTCGTCATTGGCGACATGGAGCGAGTGATGGCGACGCAGCGAGTACCAGGTCACGACGACGTAGACGACGAGCAGCGCGATCGAGACGGGAACCGACAACGCCGCGAGGCTGTCTCGATCGGGGTCGCCCTGCCAGCTCGGGATCGCGGGGATGAGGAAGAAGATGGTCGCGACCGCCAGCAGCCCGAACGACAGGAAGCTCGACAACCGGTCGAGCGTCCCTCGTCCGCCCGCCACGAGCGCCGCGCCGAGGACGAGCAGGAGGTTGGATACGACACTTCCGGCCAGGGACCCGCGCACGACGTCGGTGAGCCCTTCGTTCACGGCGATGAGCGCGATGATCAGCTCCGGCGCGTTCCCGAACGTCGCGTTCAGGAAGCCGCCGATGCCCGGGCCGGTGTGGACTGCCGCATGCTCGGTCGCCTCGCCGATGAGCCAGGCCAGGGGGATCAGCGCGATCGCGGCAAGGACGAACTCGGCCGTCTCCGGGATGTCGGCGACGTAGTGCAGCGCGATGGCGATCGGGCCGAGCGCGAGCGACGCGAAGAGAAATCTCCTGACCACGGCGCTGAAACCTACCGACGGTTGTCGCCCCTGCCTGAAAACTGTCGACTTGTCAAGACTTGCGGCGCCTGGCCCGGGAGGAACACAATCGGGGCACATGAGCGAGGCTGCGGCGACGATCGGACTTCCGCTCCGGGCCCAGGACGAGGTGGAGTGCCGTCGCTGTGCGGTTCATTGCGAGAAGGTCGTGCACCCCGGCGCGTGTCTCAGCAAGAGCTGCCCGTTCGTGTACGCGTACGAGGCCTGGGGCCGCATGTACATGGGCTGCCTCCAGGGAGTGTTCGACGTGGAGATCGATCTCGAGCTGCTCCAACAAGCGGAGGCGGAGCGCGGCGGCTTCGGAGCCGTGCGCGCCCGGCGCGCGCCGCTTCCCATGTGCAAGGTCGACGTCGTGCCGTGCTACGGGAACCGGCAGGACGACCTCGGGTGCCGCAACCCCGAGTTCTACGAGCTGCCGCGCGAGCGCGCGAGCTTCCGGGTCTTCGCCCGCGTCACCGGCTAGACGGCGACTTGGCGACCCGGGCCCAGCGGCGCCGGCCGTTCCGGTAGAGGCGGCGAAGCTCGGCGACGTCGGTCGTCTTGCGGCCCTCGTCCTTCCACGTCTCCGTGATGGCGGGCAGCTCGCGGAAGGCAGGGTGGCCGAGGAACGTCGCGAGCCCGTTGCCGATCGTCCCGAGACCGACGCGCTCGTGACGGTCGCGATTCGACCCGAGCGCGACCGCCGCATCGTTGACGTGCAGCGCGCGGATCCGGCCGATCCCGATTCGCTCCTCTAGCTCCGCCACGGCTGCTGTGAGAGCGGTGCGGCTCGAGACGTCGATGCCCGACGCCCACCAGTGGCAGGAGTCGATGCACACGCCGAGCCGTTCGTGCCCGCCGAGTCTGTCGCATAGTGACGCGAGCTCGTCGATCGAGCGGCCGATCGTCCCGCCCGCGCCGGCGGTGTTCTCCATGCACAGCCAGAGGTCGTCGGTCGTCAGCTCGAGCAGTTCTTGCAGCGCGGGCTCGACCAGGGCGGCCGCCTCGTCGAAGCCGTAGCCGAGGTGCGAGCCGACGTGGAAGACGACCGCCTCGGAGCCGATCGCATGCGCCGTCTCCATGGTTGCCCGCAGCGCGACGAGCGACTTCGCGCGAATCTCCTCGTCGCGACTCGCGAGGTTGACGAGGTACAAGGCATGACAGACGACGGAGCGCACGCCGGCTTCCTCGCGCCGGCGGCGGAACCGCGCCACCTCTTCGGCTGAGTGCTCGGTGTGACGCCACATGCGCGGGCTCTGCGTGAAGACCTGCACCGCGTCCCCGCCGATCGTCTCGACCCGGTCGATCGCGTTCGAGATCCCGCCGGCAGAGGACACATGGGCGCCGAAGAACACGCGACTACGCTACTGCCGACATGTCCGTCCGCGTTCGCATGGCGCCGTCGCCTACAGGGCTGCTCCACATCGGAAACGTCCGCACCGCGCTCTTCAACTGGCTCTTCGCGCGACACGAGGGCGGCGAGTTCCGGCTGCGGATCGAGAACACGGATACCGCGCGGGAGGTGTTCGAGGCCACCGAGCAGATTCAGGAGTCCCTCCGCTGGCTGGGCCTTGACTGGGACGGCGAGATCACGTTCCAGCTCGACCGTATGGACGACTGCCGCGCGGTTGCGCAGGAGCTGCTCGCGGCCGAGAAGGCGTACGAGGACGAGGGCGCGATCCGGTTCCGGATGCCCGACGACGGGGTCACCGGGTTCGACGACGTCGTCCTCGGTCGTATCGAGGTGCCGAACGCGGAGCTCGAGGATCTGGTGCTCGTGCGCTCCGACGGACGCCCGACCTACAACTTCGCCTCGCCGCTCGAGGACATGTGGGACGGGATCACGCACGTGATCCGCGGGCCGGACCACATCTCGAACACGCCGAAGCAGATCCAGGTTCTTGGCGCGGTCGGCGCGGAGCTTCCGCTCTACGCGCACGTGCCGAACGTGAACGGCGCCGACGGCAGCAAGCTCTCGAAGCGCCACGGCGCGGTCTCGGTCGACGACTTCCGCGTGGCCGGCTACCTGCCCGAGGCGCTCATGAACTTCCTCGCGCTGCTGGGCTGGGCGCCTGACGGCGAGACCACGATCATGAGTCGCGCGAGGAGCTGGTCGAGCGATTTTCCCTGGAGCGCGTGGGCGCGAGCCCGGCGATCTTCGACTACGCGAAGCTCGACTGGATGAACGGCGTCTACCTGCGGGAGCTGCCGGTCGAGCAGTACGCCGACCGTCTCCTCGAGCTGGCTCCGCGAGCAGGGGCACGACTGGCCCGAGGACCGGATCCGCGCCGCCGCGCCGCTCGTCCAGGAGAAGATCGGCCTCTTCGGCGAGTTCCCCGGCTTCGCCGGCTTCCTCTTCCACGACGTCGAGCCGGATCCGGAGCTACTCGACAAGCGCATTCTCCGCTCCGCCGAGGCTGCGCTAACAGGTGTACCGATCCGTGGGTCGCCACGCGATCGAGCAAGCGTTGAAGCGCCTCTGCGACGAGCTGGGGGAGAAGCCGCGCACGGTGTACCTGCCGATCCGGGTGGCCGTCACGGGCTCGCGCGTGTCGCCCGGCCTCTACGAGAGCCTCGAGCTCCTCGGCCGGGAGCAGTCGCTCGAGCGGCTCCGCGCCGGAGCGGCGCTCGCTGCAGGATGAGCCGTTTTGCCGAGCTGGTCGGCTCGGAGCTCGGGCCGAGCTCGTGGATCGCCGTGACGCAGGAACGCATCGACGCCTTTGCAGCCGCAACGGACGATTCGCAGTGGATCCACGTCGATCCCGAGCGCGCCGCGGACGGGCCATTCGGGACGACGATCGCGCACGGCTATCTCACGCTCTCGCTCTGCGTTCCCATGCTGTACGAGCTCCTGCCCGCGACGGGGGCGATGGCCGTGAACTACGGCGTCGATCGCGTGCGGTTCCCAGCTCCGGTCCCGTCGGGCAGCCGTGTCCGTGGCCGCTTCAGCGTCGCAGCGGTCGAGAACGTGGCGAGCGGGGAACGCGTGACACTCGAGGCAGTCGTCGAGTGCGAGGGCGTGGACAAGCCAGTGTGTGTCGCGACGCTCGTGGTGTTGGCAGTTCATTAACAACCCTTGCCCCGTCGGACATGTCTGCTACCGTGGCGCGCCGGTGAGAGGGCGTTTCACATTCGGCACGCGCCTTGCTCTGGCTCTCGTTGGCGCAACACTTGTTGCGGCCTTCATGGCCGGGAACGCAAGTGCGCTCGCCTTCATCCAGGGCGACCCCTGTAGCGACAACAAGCCGCTCTTCGTGTGTCCGGGCGGCACGGTCGACGCTTCGTACTCGATCACGTTCAAGGCGTCAGGCGGCTGTGGGCCCGATCTGCCGTACCAGTACAAGGTGACGAACGGAGCGCTCCCGCCCGGGCTCTCCCTCTCGAGCAGCGGCACGCTCAACGGGAGGCCTACGGCGTCGGGCACCCATCGATTCTGGGTGCAGCTGAGCGACGAGGATCCGCCGTCTCAGGCGTGGTGCGATCCGCACAAGGCGGACCGCGAGTTCCAGATCACCGTTGAGCCCGGCCTCAGCATCGACAACCAGGTCACCTCGAAGTTCGGCACGCTCACCCAGGCGTACTCGGATCAACTCGCCGCCACCATGATCACGAATACGAATCCGAGGACCGGCAACCCGGCGACCTCGGCAACGTGGTCGAAGGTGTCGGGCGACCTTCCTCCGGGCGTGACGCTCTCCGCGACCGGGCTCGTCTCCGGAACGCCGACGACGGCGGGTCTCTTCACGTTCAAGGTCAAGGCGCAGGTCGGTTCCTCGTTCGACGAAGAAACGCTGACCATCGACGTCAAGAGCGCCGTACAGATCACCGCTCCGCCGGTTCCGAGCTCCGAGGTCGGAGTGGCATTCCAGCATGTGATCGTCGCCCAGGGCGGGACCGGCGCCGGAACGTATACGTGGGCACTCACCGGCACTCTTCCGGCCGGGGTGACCTTCGACCCCACGACGGCGACCTTCAGCGGGACGCCGCGCACCGCCGGTGCGTACACGTTGGGCGCCACCGCGACGGACCAGCAGGGTCGCGCCGCGACGTACAACGCACGAATCCAGGTGGCCGCACGGCTCGACATCGTGACGCAGCGCGTTCGCCCCGGGAAGACGGACAAGCTCTATCGCGCGAAGCTCGTGACGTCTGGTGGCGTCAAGCCGACGCTGTGGAAGATCAAGAAGGGCCCCCTGCCGCGAGGCATCCGCCTCGACCGCAAGCTCGGCATCCTGTCGGGCGCGCCGCGCAAGGCGGGCACGTACGTGGTCTGGGTCGAGGTGACGGACGCGCTGCGCGTGAAGTCCTTGCAGCGCCTCGTGATCGTCGTCGCCGAGTCGAAGCCGAAGCGCTAGCTCGCAGCGCCGCCGGCGGTACCACCGGCCGAACGGCCGCCCGCCCGACGCACACACCGCTGAATCCGCGGTTCGGGACCACCCCGAACCGGGGGGACGGGTTCGGGGGTTTGGGGAGGGATGGGCCGCCGAGCGCGCTCAGCGACCCCCGGCTAGTCGGACACGCGCAGCGTCACCGTGGGACTGGCGCCACTCTGGCGCGCATCGACCACCTCGGACACGATCCAGCTGTGCCCGTTCTGCCCGATCACGTCGCCTTCGGAAAACGCCCTGTCCGTCAGCCGGTACTGCGTCGTTCCGTCGGGGAAGCGGACGATGACGGTCGGTTTGCGAGGGCCCTGCTCCCGCATGAGACATCAACCTCCGGTTTCCGGTAACAACTGCTCAGTCACCGACGCGGACGCGAAGGCCCGAACAGAGCCTCGGCGCCGGGCGCCTTCCCTGACCACCGGTCGGCCCTCCAAGGAGCCGGTCGGCCGTGGATCGGACTCTAGGCGAAACGAGCTAGCCGTGTGAAGGACGTCCGTCCGTGGTCGCGGGCTCGAACAGGAAGAGCTCCAGCGCGAAGTCGGGATCGTGCGAGACCTGTGAGAAGAAGGCTCGCACCTTCCGGCTGGTCGCCTCCTCGACGATGTCGATGAACTGAGGCCCGAGCCAATCCTGGAACATCGTCCTCGTCTCCCGCACTTTCAGGAAGGCGCCCTCGGAGATCATCCGCTTCTCGACGGTCGTGTAGCAGTCCTCGAGCGTGGTGGCGACGAGCTCGGAATGGATGACCGTACGAATTCGATCTGCGCCGCGCCCGTAGTGCTCGCGGTGAAGCGAGCCGATCCCGCTCGAGATCGCGCGCGCCTGACTCTTGGTGTCGTCTCGGGAACCCGGAGGGCCGCGCATGCGGGGCCTCCTTCCAGTAACGCTCAAACCTGGCGCGACCGAACGAGTGCGCAGCGGCGGAAGGAGGGAGCTGGGACCATCGAGTGTACGCCCTCTGTGACGAGGGCCGGGCAGGTGGGTCGTTCGGAGCGGGGCCGGGTTCCCCCCTGGCAAGCGCCAGGATGCCGCCGACCCCGCGCGAAGCGTTGTAGCCGATGCGGCCCTGGCCGTGCGGTCAGGGCCTGCTTGGCCATAGGAACAGACGTTCCTGAGCTCGCACGCTCGGCGGTGGCCGCAGGGTAGGACGTGCTGTCGGGCGGGACGCGTCGCGGACGCCCAGATGACTCCGCGTCACACGCCAGGTACGCAAGCCCGTTCGGTATCCTTCCGACCTCGCACGGCCCATTCGTCTAGTGGCCTAGGACACCGCCCTCTCACGGCGGCGGCACGGGTTCGAATCCCGTATGGGCCTTGAAGGCCCGCTCGGCTACAGCGATTTGGCTTAGTTGAGCGGGTCAGGCGTGCCGGGGATGCCAGAAATGCTCACGCGGTAGGTACCCCGGTAGGTACCTCGGGATCTCGCCGAACCTGGCAACAGTCAGCGCAGCACGGCCACGGTTGCCAGGGCGAGCTCGCGCGTCTCGTGGTCGAGCCCGCCAACCCACTGCCGCTCGGCTGCGGTCGGCTCGAGGAGGTTACGACGCGGAGATAAGGCTTGATCACGTCAGTTCAACTCAGGTACTCGGACGGGTCAAAGACAAGTAGCTCCCCCGTTTCAGGCCGTGCTTCCGCTCCCTAGCCTCGGGACAGGTGGTCAACAGGCCAACGAACCGAAGGAGCACACGATGAAGCGCACCGCTGTCATTCTCGGAATCGCCACCGCGATGGGCGTCTTCGTGCCACTCGCTGGAGGATCTTCCAATTACGCGCCCGGAGTCGCGCTTGAGTGGGGCACGGGAGCGATGCCCAAGTACGTGGGGTCGACCTCGCGAGCACCGCAGTACCGAGGGAGCGGCCCGCGTTACGAGCTTCACTGGGGAGACGGCGGCATGCCGAGACTCGTCCAGGTCGACACGGAGTGATCGAGTTGCATTGAGCCGGGCGTTCGGGGGGAGACGTCCGGCCCTCGCGGGGAGCGGGCCCGTAGCTCAGCTGGTTAGAGCAGCCGACTCATAATCGGTTGGTCCCTGGTTCGAGTCCAGGCGGGCCCATTTCAAGCCGTTTGGCCATGCGGTTTTGGCTTAGTTGAGCGGGCCAGGTGTGACGTGGATGACGCGAAAGCTCATGCGGTGCATACACCGGTGATACACGGCGCGAGTCGTCGAGCAGGCCCGTGCGCGGAGTCGAACACCTCGGGTACCTCGAGCGCCTACCCCGCGCTGCCCGGCCTTCCCTTGTGCCGAAGTTCAGCCACGGCGTCCACGTCGTTCTCGCGTCGTGGCCAACCGACGCACGCGAGAGGAACGAGAAAGGGCCCGGCCAAGCCGAGCCCTCCGTCGAATGGTGCGGTCGAGTTATGCGGCAACCAAAACGCGGTCGCTGCTAACAATGACCCGTCCGCTCGTGATCTTGGGCTCGTTGGGGATAACCGTCTCGAGCTTCTCGTCGCGGATCCACGTAGCGACGAACTTGGTGGACTCCATGCTCTGCTCAGGAGTCTCGAAGAGATTGAGCGAGCTGAAGACGCCGTTGCCGTCCTCGATCAGGTAGTAGCCCTTGAATCCCGGAAGCTTGGTGAGCTTCGGGAGGAGAGTCTCGTTGACCTTCTTTGTCAACTCGACCGTGCGATTCTGGTCCACACCGTCGTAACGGCGAATGGTCGCATGCATGTGATGCTCCTTGTGTTTCCGATCAGGGCAGAGAGTCCGAACGAACTCCCTGCTGCGCACAGGCCGGGTGTGACAGTCGAAGAGGAAGTGAAGCCTCGACGGCTTCAATGACTAGCCAAAGCGCTTCGCCCAGTGTAGCCGCGATTCGCGGACGTCGACCGGCCCCCCTCGCTCGGCGGGCGGGGCAGCGCGGTTCGTGTCGAGGCCGGCGAACTCGCGGCGTGGCTAGCTCAACGGCGTGGCCCGGGCGCGGAGTCGAACACTTCGGGTACCTCGAGCGCTCTAGGCTCGACGTGCCGTGGTCATTTACGCCGTCGTAGACCTCCGCTCGAAACCCGACCATCCGCTCGGTGACGCCGTCGAGACGTTCATCCGGCGCGAGGACGCGGAGCGGTTCATCGAGGAGGTGCGGGGCGACGATCCCGAGCTCGTCTAGGCGAGCTCTTCCGTAACCGGGTCGTCGGCCTCGTCGGCGTCCTCGGTGCGGCGCATCGCGTCATACACCGCGTCCCAGTGAGTTGAAATCTCTTGCATGGCACGGGCCGTGGTCAGGGCGGCGTCTTCCAGCCGAGCGTTCACTTGCTCGACCTCGGCCATGCGCTTCTCGAGGTTGCGGACCTTCTCACCAAGCCCGCTCAACTCCTGAGCGATGACTTCATCGTCGTTCAACGGCCCTTAGATGATCCGCCTCGACCGGGCACTCGTCAATACACGACTCAACCTCTTCGTTTTCTTAGATACACCGACGATTCCTGAGCCCGGCCACCTGCGGATCGAGGAGCGGGAGCTCGAGGCGGGCGGGCTGACCTAGAGTCCTTCGTCATGAGCGACTTCCACCATGGTCATGAGCCACGGGCGGAGGAAATCGCCCTCCATCAGAAGTACCTCACGCTCGAGGGGCAGATCGACGCGGCCAGCCTCGAAGGGGATGAAGCCGAGGTTCGCCGCCTGACGCCGCTCGTCAAACGAGCCAAGACGCGCTGGATCAAGGCAAATCGGAGAGTCACCCGAGGGACCTAGGGCGAGGTTGTCGTGGGGTGATTGGATCCCCGAGCTCGCTGGCTACCTGCGGATCGAGGAGCGGAAGCTGCTCAGACACGCTTGCAGCCTAAGAAAGCCGCCGCTGACGCAGAGTCACGACGGCGAGGGCGATCAGGAGAACAACGATTCCGAGGACACCGACGATGTTCGTCGCGACGGCGATAAAACCGGCAACGTCGCTCGTGTCCGCCCAGAGGAGACCGATTATCGTTCCCACGACGAGGACAGCCACCATCGCAGCTAGCCAGCGCAGAATCCGTCGTCTCGTGATGACCCTAAAGGCTACTCCCCTCCGCGGTGAATCTCTGATTCGAGCGCGAGATCAAGAGGCCGCGGAAGCTCACGCTCATGCCTTAAACGGAAGGTTCCCCCGGACTGCTCGACATCGCCCAGGTCACAGCGGGCCTCGCGGAGCTCACCGTCGATGAGGGGTGAGGCCGGTTTGGAGTGGCGCGAATTGAGGTACTTAGCGCGAGCGGCCTTGGGGGTCGGCGCGAGCGGCCCTTGGGGGAAAGCGCCGGGTGGGGTTGGCGTACCTTCGAGGCCGCAGCACTCATCAAGGGCCTAGGGGAGCGACCCGCCCAGATCGAAGTCCGAGCGGGCCGCCGGGGAGGGGAAGCGACGCCTCAGCGACGCTTTCTCGACTGCCACCATTCCAGAGGGATCGGACGCATGCGCCAGTGCTGGGCTGGTTGTTGGGTCGTCACGCGGCGTTTCATCCGGGCTCGTGCTCGCGCTCAGGAATCACCCGCCGGATTGTCTCGGAGGAGAAGGTCCCACCACCAATGGCTACCAGTCCCGCGAGGTGCGGAGCTCGGTCGCGGCGGCGCGGTTGCAGTAGGCGTGGGAAGGGCCGAGGTAGCCGAGCCCGGCGTGCCGGTGTTCTCGCCGCACGACTTGCGACACCGCCGGGTCTCCCTGCTCCACTTGGGCGGGATGCCGTGGGCGCGCATCGGCGAACTCGTGGGGCACGGGGATCTTGTGACGACGGCGCGGACGTACACACATGTCGTTGCGGACGAGGCCGAACTCGACTACGCGGCGGTGCTGCGATGAGCACGCTCCCCGAGATCCCAGCGGAATGGTTCCGCTCAGGCTACGAGGCGAGCCTGAGAGCCCTTCGCGGGTCCATCGAAAGCAGCGACGAGGTATCCGCATTTCACGCGATGTTCGCCGCCTTGAACTGGGCTGCGAGTATCCGCGACTACCTCAAGAAGCGAAACGACCCGGCTTGGAAAGACGACACGGTCGCCGCTGTTCAATTCCTACGAAATGCGGTGCATCACGACTGGGCGTTCGCGATCCAGTTGTTCGCGAGCTCCTCACCCGCCCCTCAGATCATCACCGCGAGGGGGCGCGGGGGTCGCGTGATTACGCCCCCGGTACTGCCGACTCTTCAGTGGATCTGGCCTGATGTCGCCGACCTACCTTCCCCGCGTCAGGAACATGGCAAGACGCAGTACATTCGCGACCTCCAGCGTCGGCCTGTGACCGAGGCTCTTGAGCGCCTCTCGGCTCTCTATTCGCGGGTATTGTGACCGCACCGTAGGTACCCCGGTAGGTACCTCGACGCTAGAAAATCGCGATTAGCAGGGCTGTTCGAATCCCGTATGGGCCTTATCAGGGCTTCTCGTAGAGCGGATCTGGCTTAGCTAAGCGGGTCAGGAGTGCCAGGGAGGCCGCCGAAGCTCGTGGCGTCCCCCTCGGTGCCCCGTCGAGAATTCGTGTCTGAGACGAACTGGACTACGCCGGGCTGCTCCGTGGCTTGTTCCAGAAGGTCAGCCAGTTGCCCTCATGATCCTCAATGGTGAACTGCTCCTGACCCCACGGTCGTGCTGCGAGCGGATCGACTATCCGCGCACCTGCTGCATGGAGCCTCGAGTGGAATTCGGCGAGATCCGTCGCCTCCATGTACAGGTCGATGCACGACGGTTTCCCTAGGCGTTCCCTGATCGCAGCGTTGTACACGTCACCGTAGAAATCCGCGACCGTCTCAATCATCACGTGTGCCTCACCTCGTGTGAGTGACGAGTGGCTCTGGTCGTCGCCTCCGCTGTCGAGCGTGAACTCGAGCGTTCCGCGGTAGAAGGCGAGAGCTTCTGCCATGTCTCGAACGCGGATCGCCGGGATCACTCCCCATTTAGTCATGGTCGCCTCCCTTCCATGATTACTCGCTTCATTCTGGCAACCCACGGGGCGCACAACTCGAACGTGACGGACGGTGCCCCCTCGCCGCTGAGAAGTGGCCGTTAGCAGGGGCGTCGTCCGAATCCCGTATGGGCATTTACCGACTTCTCGTTCTTCGCCCTTTGCTCGAGATCAGTAGGCCGACTCGGGCTCGCGGGTGTCGAGCCGCTCCTCGAACTCGCGTCTGATCGACTCGCCGCTCGAGAGCACCGCGTCGTAGCGGACGCGACGCGGCGGGAGCTTCACGAGGCGGACGTTGTCGTCCCGGTCGCCGTGACAGCGCGCGTAAGCAGCGGCCTCGTCAAGGGGCCGCAAGCGGTCGCGCTTCCGCCGTCCCCACACTGCGACGGACACCTACCAGAAGGACCGGGGAAAAGAAACCCGCGGTCGGGTACGAGCCTCGCTCTTTGCGACGAAAAAACTCCGGCGTCAGTACGCGGCCCAGCGGCAGCTCCACGGGCTCCAGTCGCGACCGGAGCGCACGAAGTACCGGTGGGCAGCCGCTGCCTGCGCGAGGGCGGAGTTCCCGTGACCGAACAGGCGCCGCTCGGACGAGCCCATCTGGAAGAGGCCGAGATACTGGCCATTGCGTGCGCTGGTCGAGAGGCGCGACTCACACCACGCGACATCGATCGCCTGGGCGCAATACGGGCCGAAGACACCGCAGATCGCCTCGCGCGGCGCCGCGGCGATCAGCCGGCGCATGCGCTGCTGCTGGGCGCGAGCCCGGATCAGCCTGCGGTAGTACGCGATCTCCTTCGTGGACCTCGCGAGGCCACGCCTTGCGCGACGAAGTGCCGCGCCGGAGACGACACTGTGCTCGCCCGAGCGGGTCAGTCCGCGATGGGACTCGAAGAACCGGATCTTGCTTCGATGCTTGCGTGCGACATCGAGCTTCAGGTCGAGGCGCGCCTGGAGCGACAGAGACCGCGTCTCGCGTTTCGCTTGGCCGGCAGACGCCGTTTGCCCGACACCCACCGCCGCGGCGGTAGCGAGCACTACGAGCGCGCACAGGCCGAGGGCGATGGCTTTCAGAGCGGAACCTCCTGATGGAAGACAGGGGCACGGCTCCGCGACAGGGAGCCGTTCGTGTCGATCGCTGCACCAAACCGTAGCCGACGTGACACGAGTCGACCCCGAAAGGCTTACAAAAAGCTCAGAAAGGTTGCTACAAGCGTAAACGAGCGAGACAACGCTCTCGAGGCTGCGGGGCAGGGATTCGAACCCCAACTTCCCGGTCCAGAGCCGGGCGTCCTACCGTTAGACTACCCCGCAACGGGCGCCGGAACTGTAGCCGAGCCGGATCAATTCGTCGGCGGACGGGGGCCTGGCTCGCCGAGCTCGAGCCGGTAGGCGGGGATGAGGCGTTTCTCGGCCTCGGTGTCGATGCGGGCGACGACCTCGATGTACGGCTCGAGGCCCGAGCCGCGCAGCTTTGCCTTGAGCAGTCCGTCGACCTGGTAGATGCCGGACGAGTTGTTCATGAGGATCTCGACCATTACGGGCCGTACCTGGCCGTCGGTGATCCGGACCTGGTCGATCGCGGCAGCCGAGAGGGAGTGGATCGACACCGAGCCGCGCTCGAAGGGGATGCGCGACCTTCCTTTGGCGACGTCGAGCGCGTCTGCCACTCGCAGCACGCCCGCCTCGAGCGCGAGCGGCTCGCCGTCCGCGCGATGGCTGATGATCGCCTGGAGCGTCTCCGAGACGATCACCGTCCGCTCGGGCTCCTCGTAGAGGTCGTCGAGCAGCTCTCGGAGCTTCGGCTCGGCGAGGAAGAGGCTGAAGTCCTCGTGGTCGCGGCGGTGCACGGACATCCCGATGTCGTGGAGCAGTGCGGCCAGCACGACGACCACCTCGGAGTCCTCGTGCGTCATCCGGTAGTCGCTGACGAGCGACGGGACGACTCCGGCCTTGACGAGCTGGCGCAGGAGCTTGAGCGCGATGTTCGTGACGATCTGGACGTGCACCCACGAGTGGTCGTTGATCTCGAGGCGCACCACTGCGTTCACGTTCGCGACGTGCCACCAGGCCTTGAGCTGCTTGTCGTCGTTGGCGCTCTCGAGGAGATGCCGGAGCTTGCGGTTTCCGCGCGCGGGGACGCGGATGTGCATGCCCGCGACGGCCTCGGCAGGAGTCAGCCGCGTGTCGCGAACAGCCTCGTCGGAGAGCGGGCCGGCCGCGTCGGTGACCGCCTCCGGAAGCGCGTCCTCGGCGTGGCTGTCGGCGTCCCGGTCCGCGGGTTCGGTGTCCGGCGACATGGAGGAAGCCTACGCCCGCGACCCTCAGGCGACGTCGGCGGACCAGTCGCCGTACAGGCGCGTGTACACGCCGCCGGCGGTCATGAGCTCCTCGTGCGTCCCCTTCTCGACGATCCGGCCGTGGTCGAGCACGACGATGAGATCGGCGCCGCGAATCGTCGACAGCCTGTGTGCGATCACGAAGGCAGTCCTGCCCGCAAGCAGAAGGCGAAGGCCCTTTTCGATCCGGCGCTCGGTCCCGATGTCGACCGACGACGTCGCCTCGTCCAGGATCAGGATCCGCGGATCCGCGAGCAGCGAGCGGGCGAATGCCACGAGTTGCCTCTGGCCGAGTGACAGTCGGAAGCCTCGCTCGCCGAGCTGAGTGTCATAGCCGTCGGGGAGCTCGGCCACGAACGACGCCGCCCCGACGGACGATGCGACGGCTTCGATCTCGGCTCGTGTGGCATCCGGCCGGCCGAACGCGATGTTCTCGGCGATCGTCCCGCTGAACAGGAACCCCTCCTGCGGGACGATTCCGAGCTGCCGGCGCAAGGAGGACTGCGTCACCTCCCTGATGTCGTGCCCGTCGATCGTTATTCGCCCTTCCCGTGGGTCGTAGAACCGTGCGAGGAGCTTGGCGATCGTCGACTTTCCTGCGCCGGTGTGCCCAACGAGCGCGACGGTCGTCCCAGCCGGGACCTCGAGGTCGAAGTCGTGGAGTACGTCCGGAAGATCGCCGTATCCGAAGCGCACGTGTCCGAAGTGGACGTGCCCGCGGATTCTCGGGAGCTCGTGTGCCTCTGGAGCGTCGACGACCTCGGGCTCCTCGTCGAGCACGTTCAGGATCCGGTCGAGGGCGGCCGTCGCGGAGAGGAACGTGTTGTAGAGCTGCGAGAGCTGTTGCACCGGGTCGAAGAAGTTCGCGAGATAGAGCACGAAGGCGAAGAGCGTGCCGGCGGTGAGGCTGCCGTCGACGACGAGCGCACCGCCGAAGCCGAGCACGATCGCGACCGCGATCGACGACAGGACGTCGACGGTGGGGAAATAGACGCCGCTCAGGACGACGGTCTCGTAGTTCGACTCCCGGTAGCGCTCGTTGACGCCGCGGAACGTCGTGTGGCTCGACGGCTCGCGGGTGAACGACTGGACGACCCGCATGCCGGAGATGTCCTCCGCGAGCGTCGCCGTGACCAGTCCGAGTCGCTCGCGAACGCGTCGGTACGCGCGATTCGAGCGCGCGCGAAACCACACCGTCGCTGCGGCCATCAGGGGGAGGACGATCAGGGTCGCCAGCGCCAGCCGCCAGTCGAGCAGGAAGAGGACGACAGCAGTCCCGACCAGGAGCAGCGTGTTCTGCACGAGGCTCGACACGCCGTCGGTGACGAGCTGGTCGAGGGCCTCCACGTCGTTCGTGATGCGGCTCACGGTGGCGCCAGTGCGGTTCCGCTCGTAGTAGCCGAGCGACAGGCGCTGGAGGTGTGCGAACAGTCGGATGCGCAGGTCGGCGAGGCCCCGCTCGCCCACCCACCCCGTGAAGTACGTCTGTGCTCCGGAGAGCGCGAAGGCGGCGACGCCGGCGAGCACGAACGCGATGACGACCGCCGTGAGCGTTTCCAGATCGCCTTGGGCGATTCCGTCGTCGACTGCGAGCTTGGCCAGGTATGGCGGCAGGAGTGCGACCAGCGTGAAGCCGACGAGGGTCACGATGGCCAGCGCAGTCCGACCGGGATAGGGGCGGGCGAGTCGTGCGAGCACGGCCAGTCGACGCCGCGTCTTCCTCCACGACCAGTCCTCTACCTGGCCGCCCCGCACCTCCGAGAGGTGGCTCCCCGCCTGCCAGACCTTCAACGGGGTTCCTTCGTCATCCGGCGATCACCTGCTGGAGGAGACCGTGGTCGTGGATCTCGCGGAACAGCGGGCTCTCGTCGAGCAGCTCGGACTGCGTGCCGCGAGCGGCGATCCGGCCGTGGTCGAGGACGAGGATCTCGTCGGCCAGGGCGATCGTGGACAGCCGGTGGGCGATGATGATCGTCGTCCGATCGCGCATCACCTCGCGGAGCCCTGCACGGATCCGCGACTCGGTCGTGGCGTCGACCGAGGCCGTCGCATCGTCGAGGATCAGGATGCGCGGGTCGATGAGCAGTGCCCGCGCGATCGCGATGCGCTGGCGCTGTCCGCCCGAGAGCGTGATGCCGCGCTCGCCGACGACGGTGTCATAGCCCTGTGTGAGCTCCTCGATGAACTCGTGTGCCTGCGCAGCTCGCGCCGCGGCCTCGACCGCATCGTGAGGCGCGTCGGGCATGCCGAACGCGATGTTGTCCCGCACGCTCGCCGAGAACAGAAACGGATCCTGGGAGATGACGCCGATCTCCCGCCGAAGAGATCGCCGCTGCACCTCGCGGACATCGATGCCGTCAACGAGGATGCGCCCGCTCGTCGCCTCGTAGAAACGGGGTACGAGCGCCGCGAGCGTGCTCTTCCCCGACCCGGTGCGCCCGATCAGAGCGACCGTTCGGCCGGGCTCGAGGTCGAAGTCGATCCCCTCGAGCACGAGTCGCCCGGGCTCGTACGAGAAGTCGACTCCTTCGAAGCGGATAGCCCCGGGTCCCGGTGCTAGCCGCTTCGCGTGCGGTCGGTCGGCTATCTCCTCCGGCTCGTCGAGGATCTCGAAGATGCGCTCACCGGCCGCTATCGCGCGCTGTGCCTGCCCGATCCACATGCCGAGCATCCGGAGCGGCATGACGAGCATCGCGAGCAGCAGGTTGAACGCGAAGAACGCTCCGGTCGAGAGAGAGCCGGAGACGACCATCCGCCCGGCGACGAGCAGGACTGCCGCTTGGGCCAGGAGAGGCATGAAGCTCAGAAGTGGGACGTAGAGCGCGCGCTGGCGATTCGCCGCGAGGGTCTGGTCGAAGACTGCGTCGGCGGAGGCCGTGAACCGCTCCTCGCGATGGTCTTCCTGGGCGAAGGACTTGACGACGTGCACGCCGACGATGCTCTCCTCGGCGACGGTGGCGACGTCCGCAAGCTTCTGCTGGACGTCGCGCAGAACCGGCTGCGCCACACGGCTGTACCGGTACGCCACGAGGACGATGGCCGGGGTGATCGCGAGCGCGATCAGAGCAAGCTCCCAGCTGTAGAAGAAGAGCACGATGCTCACGACCACGATCGTCACGATGTGCTGCGCGAAGAAGATCAGTCCGTAGCCGAGGAAGAAGCGAACGGACTGGAGGTCGATCGTCGCGCGAGACATGAGCTGGCCCACCTGACTGCGGTCGTAGAAGCCGAACGAGAGCCGGAGCAGATGCGCGTACAGATCGTCGCGTAGGTCGTACTCGACGCCGAGCGCCTGCCTTCCGGAGATCAGGCGCCGTCCGGCCATGAGCGCTGCGCGGACGATGCCGAGGCCGATGATCACGGCGATCCAGAGCGCGATCGTGCGCTTGTCGGGATCGCCCGTGATCTCGTTGATGACGACGCCGGTCAGGACCGGGACGAGGATCCCCGCAACCTGCGATCCGATCGCCAGGAGCGACGAGACGGCGAGCGATACGCGATATGGCCGCAGGAACCGGAGCAGGCGCACGAACGTCCGCCAGCTCGAGCGGCGTGGCTCTCCGGAGTCCTCCTCGTCCGTCACCTCGTCGTAGGGTACGGATCGTGCTGGAGGCCGTGCCCAACGTCTCCGAGGGGCGCGACGAGACGTCCATCGCGGCCATCGGGGCGGCGTTCTCGTCCTCCGCACGACTCCTGGACGTCCACTCGGACCGCGATCACCACCGGTCCGTCTACACGCTCGTCGGAGAGCCGGCGGAGCTCGTCGAGGCACTGCTCGCGGGCATCGCCGCCGCACGTGATCGCATCGACCTGCGGCAGCATGCCGGCGTCCATCCACGGGTCGGGGCGGCGGACGTCGTGCCGCTCGTGCACCTGTCCGCCGACCGTGTGGATATCGGTATCGCGGCCGACAGCGCGCTCGACCTCGCCGAGCGCGTGGGCAGCGAGCTCGAGCTCGCGGTCTTCCTGTACGGAGAGGTGGGCGAGGGGAAGCGGCCGGCGTTCTTCCGACGCGGAGGCATCGCGGAGCTCGAGCGGAGAGTTGCGTCGGGCGAGCTCCGGCCCGACTTCGGCCCCGCGGTCATCGACCCGCGTTCCGGAGCCGTGCTCGTCGGCGCGCGGAAGCCCCTCGTCGCCTACAACGTCGACCTGAAGACCGACGACGTCGAGGTCGCACGCGCTGTCGCCGCCTCCGTGCGCGAGTCGAGCGGCGGACTGCCCGGGGTTCAGGCGATCGGGCTACTGCTCCCGGGTTCGGGTCGCGTGCAGGTGAGCATGAACGTGCTCGACCTCGAGCGAACGCCGCTCCATGTCGTGGTCACAGCGGTTGCCACGGAGGCTGAGGCGCACTCGGCGGGCATCGCCGGCGGCGAGCTCGTCGGGCTGGTTCCCGCGCATGTGCTCGACGCAGCGCGAGAGGCCGGTATCGAGATCCCCGGCGTCGACGAGTCGCGAGTCCTCGAGTCGCTGATGGAGACCTAGCTGCCTAGACTCAGCCCCGTGTCGCAGACGATCCAGCTGACGGGCGAGGATCTGACGCTCGCCGACGTCTGGGGCGTTGCGGTGCACGGGGCGCCGGTCGAGCTCGCCGGCTCGGCCCGTGAGCGCATGCGCGCCGCGCGTGCCCTCGTCGACTCCGTGCAAGGCGAGCACACGTACGGGATCAACACCGGCTTCGGGCGCTTCGTGTCGACCCACATCCCCGAGGAGCTGGCCGAGGAGCTCCAGCTCCGTCTCCTGCGCAGCCACGCGTGCGGCGTCGGCGAGCCGTACCCGTCCGAGGTCGTGC
Organism: uncultured Actinomycetes bacterium; assembly: GCA_963736295.1. Classification (GTDB taxonomy): domain Bacteria; phylum Actinomycetota; class Thermoleophilia; order Gaiellales; family Gaiellaceae; genus GMQP-bins7. The sequence goes on along the minus strand of CAVTOH010000004.1, from coordinate 260,228 downwards.
GGGCTGCGCTGGCGCTGCGCGCGAACACGCTCGCCAAGGGCTACTCCGGCGCGCGCGTCGAGGTCGCGGAGCTGCTCGTCGAGGTCCTGAACCGCGGCGTTCTTCCGGTCGTCCCCGCGCGCGGCTCGGTCGGGGCAAGCGGTGACCTGGCTCCGCTCGCGCACCTGGCGCTCCCTCTTGTCGGCGAGGGGGAGGCGTTCGTGGAGGGAGAGCGACTCGACGGCGCGGCAGCTCTTCGCAGCGTGGGCCTCGAGCCGATCCGTCTCGCGAGCAAGGAAGGCCTCTCCCTCGTCAACGGGACGCAGTTCATGTGCGCGATGGCCGCGCTCGGCACCGTTCGAGCGCGGCGGCTCGCGAAGACCGCCGACATCGCCTGCGCCCAGACCCTCGAGGCGCTCCAGGGTTCGCGGACGAGCTTTCATCCCGCCGTTCAGCGCTCGCGTCCGCTCAGGGGGCAGCAGGATGCCGCGGCGAACATCCTCGTGCTGCTCGAGGGCTCGGCGATCATCGAGTCGCACCGCTGGTGCGACAAGGTGCAGGACGCATACTCGCTCCGTTGCGCGCCCCAGGTGCACGGGGCCTGCCGTGACCTCCTGGATTACGTCGAGACGACCGTGGTCACCGAGCTCAACGCCGCGACGGACAACCCGCTCGTGCTGCTCGAGGAGAGCGAGATCGTCTCGGCCGGGAACTTCCACGGACAGCCGCTGGCGTTCGCGCTCGACGCGCTGGCGCTTGCCGTCGCCGAGCTGGCCAGCATCTCGGAGCGCCGCATCGAGCGCCTCGTGAACCCGAGCCTCTCCGACGGGCTTCCTCCATTCCTCGTGGCGGAGGGAGGGCTCAACTCCGGCTTCATGATCCCGCAGTACGTCGCCGCCGCGCTCGTCTCCGAGAACAAGGTGCTGGCGCATCCTGCAAGCGTCGACTCGATCCCGACGAGCGCGGGCCAGGAGGATCACGTCTCGATGGGGAATGCAGCGGGCCTGAAGGCGCTTCAGGTGCTCGAGAACGTCGAGCGTGCGCTCGCCATCGAGTTGCTGGCGGGCACGCAGGGCGTCGAGTTCCTCGCGCCACTCGTTCCGGGTCAGGGGGTGCGGGCGACGCACGACTACATCCGGACGCTCTCTCCCCGCCTCGAGGAGGATCGGTCGCTGACCGGCGAGATCGAGAGCGTGGCTTCCGCGATTCGTGCGGGCGACGTCGTCGCGGCTGTGGAGGAAACGGTCGGGCCGCTCGCATGACCGACCTCGCGACCACCGACGCGCTCGTCGAGGAGCTCTGCGGCGACCTCTCGCACGTCCGTGCGCCTCGGGGCTCGGATCTAAACGCGCGCTCGTGGCAGACGGAAGCGCCGCTGCGGATGCTGTTGAACAACCTCGACCCGGAGGTCGCCGAGCACCCGGAGGAGCTCGTCGTCTACGGCGGCAGCGGCAGGGCGGCACGTAGCCACGAGGCATTGCGCGGCATCGTGCGGACGCTCCTTCGGCTCGAGCGCGACGAGACCCTCCTCGTCCAGAGCGGAAAGCCTGTCGGCGTCTTCCGCACGAACGAGTGGGCGCCGCGAGTGCTCATCGCGAACGCGCTCCTCGTCCCGCGCTGGGCGAGCTGGGACGAGTTCAGACGGCTCGAGGCCGAGGGTCTGACGATGTTCGGGCAGATGACGGCCGGCAGCTGGATCTACATCGGGACGCAGGGCATCCTCCAGGGCACCTACCAGACGTTCGCGGCGGCCGGCGAGACGCACTTCGGCTCGGCCGACCTCGCCGGCCGCACGATCCTCACGGCCGGGCTCGGCGGCATGGGCGGTGCACAACCTCTGGCGGCGACGATGGCAGGCGCGGCCATCCTGTGCGTCGAGATCGATCCCTCCCGCATCGAGCGGCGGCTCGAGACGCGCTACCTCGACGAGACGGCGACGTCGCTCGACGACGCGCTCGAGCGCGTGCGGGCGGCCGCGAGCGAGAGGCGTCCGCTCTCGGTCGGGCTCCTCGGCAACGCAGCGGACGTGTTCCCTGAGCTCGCACGACGAGGCGAGCACTTCGACCTCGTGACCGATCAGACGGCGGCTCACGACCCGCTCACCGGGTACGTGCCGGCAGAGGTGCCGTTCGAGGAGGCCGCAGCGCTGCGCGCCCGCAACCCGGAGCGGTATCTCGAGCTCGCACGCGAGTCGATTGCCGCGCACGTCCAGGCGATGATCGAGCTCGCTCGCCAGGGGTGTCACGTCTTCGACTACGGGAACAACCTCCGTGGCGAGGCACGGGACGCTGGCGTCGAAGACGCGTTCTCCTATCCGGGATTCGTGCCCGCTTACGTACGGCCGCTCTTCTGTCGAGGGATCGGGCCCTTCCGGTGGGCGGTGCTGTCGGGAGACGAGGCGGACATCGCGGCGATCGACGACGTGCTCCGGCAACTCTTTCCCGACGACGAGCTGCTCCAGCGGTGGCTCCAGTTGGCGCCCGGGCGGGTCGCGTTTCAGGGGCTCCCGGCGCGGATCTGCTGGCTCGGGTACGGCGACCGCGCGCGAGCGGGGCTCGCGATCAACGACCTCGTTCGAACCGGGCGCGTGTCGGCACCGGTCGTGATCGGCCGCGACCACCTCGACGCGGGCTCCGTCGCCTCCCCGTACCGAGAGACGGAGGCGATGCGCGACGGCTCCGACGCGATCGCGGACTGGCCGATCCTGAACGCATTGCTGAACGTGGCGGCAGGCGCGACGTGGGTGAGCGTCCACCACGGCGGCGGCGTGGGAATCGGCAACTCGATCCACGCCGGCATGGTCGTCGTCGCCGACGGAAGCGATTCGGCGGCGGAGAAGCTCGAGCGCGTGCTCACGACCGATCCGGGAACGGGTGTCATGCGCCACGCCGACGCGGGCTACGAGGAGGCGCTCGACGCCGCACGCCGCGGAGGGATCGACCTTCCGTCGGTTCCCGGCGGCGAGTCGTGAGCGTCCCGCCGGCGCCAGCAGAGACCGGACCGGCACCGCGCCTGCTGATCCGGGATCTCGCGGAGATTGCGAGCCCGGCCGGCGAAGCGGCGCCCGTGCGGGGCGCTGCGCTCGGGAAGCTCGACATCGTCGAGAACGCGTTCGTGCTGTGCGACGACGGCCGGATCGCCGCCGTCGGCGCCATGCGGGACCTGCAGCCACTCGCCGGCGACGTCGTGGAGCTCGACGGCCGTGGGCTCTCGGCGGTCCCCGGCCTGGTCGATTGCCATACCCACGCATGCTTTGCGGGCGACAGGGTCGACGAGTTCGCACTCCGGGCCGGAGGTGCGAGCTACGAGGAGCTGCATGCTGCCGGCGGCGGCATCCTCTCGACCGTCCGGGCGACGCGGGCCGCGGGGGAGGAAGAGCTTCGCGCCGCACTCGGCACGCATCGCGACTGGATGCTCCGCGCAGGCACGACGACGTTCGAGGCGAAGTCCGGGTACGGGCTCGACCGGGACACGGAGCTCGCTCAGCTCCGCGCCGTCCGGGAGGCGGGCGGCATTCCGACGTGGCTCGGTGCGCACGCGGTTCCCCCGGAGTTCGAGCAGGAGGGTGCCGACGGATACATCGACTTCCTGCTCACGGAGGTGCTGCCCGACGCCGCCACGATCGCCGAGGCGGCGGACGTCTTCGTCGAGCAGGGCGCGTTCGACGCCGTCCAGGCTCGCCGTTACCTGGAGGAGTGCAAGCGTGCTGGGCTCGAGCTCCGCCTGCACGGCGACCAGTTCACGGAGTCGGGCGCCGTCGGGCTTGCGGTCGAGATCGGCGCGCGCTCGATCGACCATCTCGAGGCAACGCGCGAGCGCGGAGTCGCCGCGCTTGCCGCGAGCGACGTCGTGGCGGTCCTGCTGCCAGCGAGCGCGCTCTTCCTCGCCCGTCCCATGCCGCCTGCACGGGCGCTCGTCGACGCGGGAGCCGCCGTCGCCCTCGCGACGGACTTCAATCCCGGGAGCGCGTTCTGCGAGTCTCTGCCGCTCGTGTCGAGCCTGGCGTGCACGCAGCTCCGGATGTCACCGGCCGAGGCGCTCGCAGCCTGCACCGTGAACGCCGCTCACGTGCTCGGGCGGGCCGACCGCAAGGGGCGGCTCGCGGCCGGCTTCGACGCGGACGTGCTCCTGCTCGCCGGGGGCGACTGGCGGTACCTCGCATACCACCTGGGAGGCCCCGTCGTCGACACCGTCGTCGCAGGCGGCCGGGTCGCCACCGGCACGCGGGCATAATCGCTCGGTGGCAACGAAGAAGCAGAAGCGCCGTCGCGCGAAGGAGAACCGGCACGAGTACGTGTGGGAGGACGCCGAGGGGAACGAGCTCGACCCCGAGGAGGTGCCCACACGCAAGGACGGAGCTGGCTCGAACACCCGGTCGGCGCGCGCTCCGCGCGAGGCCCAGGCGCCGTCGTGGCGCCGCACGCTGAAGCGCGGGCTCATCTTCGCGCCGATCATGTTCGTAACCGTGATGCTGCTCTCGAGCGACCAGACCCTCGTTCAGCAGATCACGCAGACGGCGGTGATCGTGGCGGTCTTCATCCCCTTCAGCTACTTCCTCGACAACGTCTTCTGGCGGGCGCACCTCAGGCGCGTCGAGCGTCAACGCGGGGTCAGCGGGCGCCGCGAGAGCTGACGGGCGACCTGCGATGCCGCTTCGAGTCGAACAACTGTCACTCGGTCCCATCGGGACGAACTGCTACGTCGTCTCCCAGGGAGAGCCGCCGGGCGAGGCCGTCGTCGTGGACCCGAGCGGCGACGCGTCCGAGCTTCGGCTCCTGCTCGCGAGCTGGGGTCGTCTCGTGCAGTGCGATCCTGGTGACGCACGGCCACTGGGATCACCTGGTCGGCGTCGCCGAGCTGGCCGAAGGCACGGGTGCGAAGGTGTACATGGCGAGCGGCGAGCGGACACTCCTCGAGAGCCCCAACCGATTCACGCCGGCGGGGCTCGTGTTGCAGCCGTACACACCGGACGTGCTGCTGGAGGGCGGCGAGTCGATCGAGGCCGCCGGAATCTCCTTCGACGTGCTGTCCGTTCCCGGCCACTCCCCGGCGCATCTCGCGTACTACGCGGACGGCAATCTCTTCTCGGGCGACGTGCTCTTCGCCGGCTCGGTCGGCCGCACCGACCTTCCCGGAGCGGACTGGGAAACGCTGCTCGCCTCGATTCGCTCGCTGGTCGACCGCTATCCACCGGAGACCGCCGTTCACCCGGGTCACGGGCCTGCGACCACGCTGGGCATCGAGCTCGAGCGGAACCCGTTCCTGGACGAGCTGCGTGCAGGGCAGACGGGGTGACCGGCGCCAAGATCGAGCGTCCCCGCGGAACGCACGACGTCCTCCCCTCCGAGCAGCCGCTGTGGCAGCACGTCGCCCGCGAGACCGCCGAGCTCTGCCGGACGTACGGCTACCGACCCATCCAGACCCCCGTCTTCGAGGACACGGCGCTCTTCGAGCGGACCTCGGGGGTCGGCTCGGACGTCGTCGAGAAGGAGATGTACACCTTCGAGGACCGGAGCGGCCGCTCGCTCACGCTCCGTCCGGAGGCGACTGCGCCGATCTGTCGCGCGTACGTCGACCACGGCATGCACAGGGAAGCGCAGCCGGTGAAGCTGTACACGCTGGCGTCGATGTACCGGTACTCGGCGCCGCAACGGGGTCGCTATCGCGAGCACTGGCAGCTGTCCGTGGAGGCGCTCGGGACCGACGATCCCGCGATCGATGCCGAGGTAATCGAGCTCTACCACGCGTTGCTCGGGCGTCTCGGAGTCTCCGAGTTCAGCCTCGCGCTCAACTCGATCGGGTGCCGAGACTGCCGCCCCGCCTACCTTGCGCGTCTCGACGCATGGCTCGAGGCAAACCTTCTGCGTCTCGACGACCAGACGCGTGAGAAGGCCGCGGCCAACCCATTGCGGGTGTTCGACAACCTCGAGGCGAAGCCCGCACCCGTGCAGGAGGCGCTCGGCGAGGCTCCGACGATCGGCGACTCGCTGTGCGACGCCTGCCAGGAGCACTTCGCGAGCGTCCGTGCGCATCTCGACGCCACCGGAGTGGCGTATGAGCTCGTGCAGACGCTCGTGCGTGGCCTCGACTACTACACGCGGACGACCTGGGAGTTCCGTGGCCCGGAGGAGGGCGCGCAGAGCACCCTCTCGGGCGGTGGTCGCTATGACGGCCTGATCGAGGAGATCGGGGGCCCGGCGGTCGGCGGCGTCGGTTTCGGTGCCGGCATCGAGCGGCTGCTCAACGCTCTGGAGCAGGCCGGCGTGACCGCCGAGGACGCTCCCGTCGACGTGTTCTTCGTCGCCGGAGAGGGAGTGGACCGCACGGCGATCGCCGTTGCCCTCGCCGAGCTCCGCCGCCGCGGTCTGAGCGCCGACATGGACTATGCAGGGAGGTCGGTGAAGGGCCAGCACACCCAGGCCGGCCGTTTGCGTGCGCGAAAGGTCGTCGTCGTGGAGCCCGGGCAGGCTCCGGACGCCGACGCCCTCGCCCGGGAGTTGCAGTCGTGAGCTGGCGCGACGCTGCCGCCGGAACGCTTCGCAAGGAGCAGGTCGCGAGCACGGTCACCCTCGCAGGTTGGGTCGCGCGCCGACGCGATCACGGCGGCCTGATCTTCGTCGACCTCCGCGACGAGAGCGGCATCTGCCAGCTCGTGATCAACCCCGAGCGCGCTCCCGAAGCAGCGGCGACCGCTCACGAGATCCGGAACGAGTTCGTCGTCCGGGCGACCGGTGAGGTCGCAGCCCGCACGGCCGAGACGGTCAACGCGAACCTGCCCACGGGCGAGGTCGAGGTGCAGGTGGACGGGCTCGAGATCGTCTCGCGCTCGACGACGCTCCCGTTCCAGCTCGACGAGGAAGGGGTCGACGAGACGCTCCGCTACCGCTACCGCTGGCTCGACCTCCGTCGCGAACGGCTACAGCGGAACATCCGGACGCGGGCGAAGCTCGTCTCGATCATCCGCCAGGAGATGGAGGCCCGCGGCTTCGTCGACATCGAGACCCCGATCATGGCCAAGCCGACCCCGGAAGGCGCGCGCGACTTTCTGCTCCCGACGCGACTCCAGCAGGGCAGGTTCTTCGCGCTGCCGCAGTCGCCGCAGATCTACAAGCAGCTGCTGGTGATCTCCGGGTTCGAGCGCTACTACCAGATCGCGCGGTGCTTCCGAGACGAGGATCTGCGCGCCGATCGGCTCCAGGAGCTCACGCAGCTCGACGTCGAGACGGCGTTCCCGGATCAGGAGGAGATCTTCGCCCTGATGGAGCAGATCGTCCCGCGGATCTGGCGCGAGACGATCGGCGTCGAGCTCGAGACGCCGTTCCCGAGGATGTCGTGGCAGGAGGCCGAGCTGCGGTTCGGCTCCGACAAGCCCGACCTCCGCTTCGGGCTCGAGATCCAGGAGGCGACCGAGGTGACTCGCGGCTCGGAGTTCGGAGTGTTCGCCGGCGCCGAGGCCGTGCGCTACCTGAGCGTGCCCCGGGAGCTGTCCCGCGCCGAGGTGGCCAAGCTCGAGGAGATGGCGAAGCCGTGGGGGGCGAAAGGCCTCGCCTACGTGATCTTCCGCGCCGACGGAGAGATCTCCTCGCCGATCGCGAAGTTCCTCTCCGAGAGGGAGCTCGAGTCGTTCCGCGAGCCCGGGACGACCGCGCTCTTCGTCGCGGACACACCGAAGCTTGCCGCGAAGGTGCTCGGGCTGCTGCGTCTCCACCTCGGGCGCGAGCTCGACCTCGTCGACCGTGATGCCTGGGAGTTCCTGTGGGTGACACCGATGCCGCTGCTCGAGTGGAGCGAGGAAGAGGGGCGGTGGACGGCGCAGCACCACCCGTTCACGCGGCCGACGGACGAGAGCATGCCGCTGCTCGACTCCGACCCCGGTGCGGCGAGCGCCGTCGCCTACGACCTCGTCGGCAACGGGATCGAGCTCGCCGGCGGCTCGATTCGAATCCACGAGCCAGAGCTCCAGGCGCGGATGTTCGACTTCCTCGGGATCTCGGCGGAAGAGCAGCGGGCGAAGTTCGGATTCCTGCTCGACGCTCTCGCGATGGGTGCGCCGCCGCACGGCGGGATCGCGTCCGGCATCGACCGCCTCACGATGGCGCTCCTCGACGAGCCCTTCATCCGCGACACGCTCGCATTCCCCAAGAGCCAGGCTGGAGTCGACCCGATGAGCGGTGCGCCGACGGAGGTGCCCCAGAAGCAGCTCGACGAGCTCGGGTTGCGGGTGGTCGCGCAGCCCTCGTCGGAGCCACCTCCGGGCTGAGAGCTCAGCTCCAGCAGCGCGTTCGGGTCGCGGAGCCCCATGCCGGTCCAGCGGGCCATGCCGAAGCGCTCGTAGAACGGGACGAGCTCCTCGTCGCAGCAGAGATCGAGCATGTACGTGCCCTCGAGCAGCTCGATCATCCGGCGCACGAGCTCCGTCCCGATACCGCGGCCCTGGTACTCGGGAAGGACCTCGAGCAGCGGCAGGTACGCGCTCAGGACGCCGTCCCCGACGGCGTTCAGGAACCCCACCACGTGACCTGTCTCCTCGTCGCGCGCCAGCACGACGTGCCGGCTGCCGCGGAGGGCGGCGAGATGGCGAGCGGGCGATGGTGCCGTCGGCCAGCCGACGAAGAAGCCGTGGAGATGTTCCGCCCGCACGCCGTCGGTGGTCGTCTCATAGACGATCACGTCGACACCGTAGCCGCCGGCTCAGCCAGACTTCAGGCTGGATGCAGGGATCGCTGGGAGAACGGCTCGTCCTGCTCGCGGCGGTCGCGCTGCTGGGAGGTGTGGTCGCGCTCGCCATCGGCGAGCAGCGCACCGAGTCGGCAGCCGACGCTGCGCCGAGCACGGCGCCCACGACTTGGAACACCGTCTTCGCGGGCTCGCGCGGACCTGCGGGCGACGCGCAGCGCACGACCTGCGGGCAGCTCCTGACGAACGACTCGTTGGGCGTGACGCACCCGGTGCTCCCGTGCGGCGCGAAGCTGATCGTGCGCCGTGGCGAGGTTCAGGTCCTGACCGAGGTCATCGACAACCGCATCGCCGAGCCTGGCCGACAGCTCGAGGTCACGGAAGGCCTCGCCGAGATGCTCGGGCTCGAGGGCACGGAAGAGGTCGACTGGCGGTTTGCCACCGGGACGACCGAGTAAGATCCTCCGTGCTCGACCCTGTGCGTGGCCGCGGCTACTCACGTGAACCAACATTCACGGAAAGGGAGCCGGCGTCGGGGATAGGCGTTGCCGACGCCCCGCACGGCACCCACCTGGCATGCCAGGTTCGCAATGGTCGTGGCTTCATCGGCAGGGTGGAGCTTTGGGGGTTCTGGCTCGCCAGAGCCCCCAATCTGCTTTCCGTGCGTCGCCGTCGCTAGCCTGAGGCGATGACGCGGGAGATCCTCGGGGACGCGACTCGAAACGGCGACTGGGCCGGTATTCGACTCACGGTCGACGGCGACCGCGTCGTCGACTCCGACGCCGAAGGTCTCGACCGACCGCTCGCGGGCCTGACCCTGCTCGAAGCCGCCTCGGTCTCCGGCGACCCGCTCGCGGTGGAGGCGCTCGCCTCGGCCCTCGGCCAGGTCTTCGTCGCGGAGCCACGCGCCGACCGGGTCGCGGTGGCGATGAGCGGAGGCGTCGACAGCGCGGTCGCCTTGCTGCGTGCGGCACCGAATGCCGTCGGGGTGACGCTTCGGCTCTGGCAGGACCCGGCAGGCCCGAGCGCCGAGCGCGCGTGTTGCTCACCCGCCGCGGTGGCGGCTGCGCGGGAGGCGTGCCATGCGCTGGGCGTGCCTCATGTGACGCTCGACCTCCGCGAGGAGTTTCGTGCTGAGGTGGTGACGCCGTTCGTCGCGTCGTACAGCGCGGGGGAGACCCCGAACCCGTGCGCTCGCTGCAACGGCGCGTTCCGGTTCGACGCCTTGCTCGCGTTCGCCGCCCGTGCGGGGCGCGGAGCGTCTCTCGACGGGTCATTACGCACGAATCGTGGAGCGCGGCGGCCGGCGACTGCTTGCACGTGGGGTCGATTCGCAGAAGGACCAGTCGTACATGCTCGCGACCGTGGACCCGCGTCTCCTCGACCGGGTGGAGTTCCCGCTCGGTGGGCAGTCGAAGGAGGAGACGCGCGCGGAGGCTGTCCGCGCCGGGCTCGCCGCCGCCTCGCGGCGAGAGAGCCAGGAGGCCTGCTTCCTGGCGGGCGACGACTACCGAAGGTTCCTCGAACGTCAGGGTCTCGAGCCGTCCTCGGGCGAGGTGGTCGACGAGAGTGGTCGTGTCCTCGGCCGGCACGACGGCTACTGGCGGTTCACGCCGGGACAGCGACGCGGGCTCGGGGTCGCCACGGCGCGTCCGCTGTACGTCCTTCGTACGGACCGGATCTCGAACACCGTCGTCGTCGGCGACCATGGAGCCCTGGCCGCTTCGCGTGTAGAGACGAGCGGAGTCCTCTACGGTCCGGTCTCCAGCGTCGAAGCGAAGCTGCGCTACCGCTCGGAGCCGGTCCCGGCGCAGGTGGTGGAGTCGGACAACGGCTTCGTCCTCGAGCTCGAGCGGCCGTCGTACGGTGTCGCGCGGGGACAGGTCGCCGCTCTCTACGACGGGGATGCGGTCGTAGGGGCTGGTGTCGTGACCAACGTTTCCTGAACGGCGAAACTGACTAGGATCACAGGCGATGACTGTTCTCGCGGTCACGTCGAGCGAGGCCCTCGACTACGCCCTCGCGATCTTCTTCGTCGCGAGCGGTGGAGGACTCGCGTACCTGTTCGTGCGAATGGGCGGAACGTTCGGGCGGCTCTCGCACCTCATCAAGGGCACGGAGAAGGAGCTGCTCCCCGTGATCGAGAAGTCGGGTGGGACGATCGACCGGGTGAACAGGGAGCTCGACAAGCTCGACCTCGTGACGGACAGCGCGGTATCGATGGCGGACAGTGCCGACACCGCGGTTCGCGCGGTGTCCACGGCGATCACCACTCCGGTGAAGAAGGTGAGTGGCTTCTCCGCGGCGATCGCGCACTTCTTCGGCGCGTTTCGGGCGCGCCGGGACCCGGGCGAGGCGATGAACGTGGCGAAGGAGGCTGCCCGCCGCCGCGAAGCCGAGCTCGACGAGGAGCTCCGGCGAGCTAGGACAGCCGACCCGGCACCGCCCGAGCCGGACGTGCCTCCCGCGGCTTAGCCAACGCGCAGCGCTCGTCCGGAAGAGTCGGACCGCGCTCGTAGAATCCCTGCATGCGAACGACCGCCGAGCTGCGCGAGGGCTATCTCGCGTTCTTCGAGGAGAAGGACCACCTGCGGGTCCCGTCTGCCTCGCTCGTCCCGCGCGCAGACGACAATACGACGCTCCTGACTTCCGCCGGCATGCAGCCACAGATGCCGTTCTTCCTCGGCCTGGAGCCGCCGCCGGCGCCGCTCACGACGACCTCGCAGAAGTGCTTCCGGGCCGTGGACATCGACGAGGTCGGGCTCGACGGGCACCACCTCACGTTCTTCGAGATGCTCGGGAACTTCTCGTTCGGGCAGTACTTCAAGGAGGGCGCGATCGAGTTCGCCACCGAGTTCATCCAGGAGCACATGCGACTCGACTGGGATCGCGTGTGGGCAACCGTGCATGCGGGCGATCCGCAACTCGGTCTCGGTCCGGACGAGGTCGCGATCGACCTCTGGCAGAAGGTCGGCATGCCACCGGAGCGCATCGTTCCCCTCCCGACGGTCGAGAACTTCTGGTCGGTGGGCGGCCCAGGCCCGTGTGGCCCCGACTCGGAGATCTTCTACGACTGGGGTGAGGAGCACGGCTGCGGGGAGCCCGACTGTGCGCCTGCATGCCCGCGTTGCGACCGCTTTCTCGAGTTCTGGAATCTCGTGTTCATGGCGTTCGAGCAGCACCCGGACGGAACGCTCACCCCGCTCCCGGCGGAGAACATCGACACCGGGCTCGGGCTCGAGCGTGGCGCTGCGATCCTCCAGGACGTCAGGTCGGTCTACGAGAACGACGGCTACCAACGGATCATGGAGTGGATCGCCGCCGAGTCAGGTGTCGCGTACGGGGACTCACCCGCTGCGACGAAGGCGCACCGCATCCTGGCCGACCACGGTCGCGGGATGACCTTCCTCGTCGGCGACGGCGTGACGCCGTCGAACGAGAGCCGCGGCTACATCCTCCGGAGGATCATCCGCAGGGCGATCATCCAGGCCCAGCGGATTGGCCTCGAGGACGTCTACCGCCTTCCCGCCGTGGTCGTTGAGCAGGTGGGCGACGCGTACCCGGAGCTGCGGGAGCGAGCCCGCGAGATCGAACAGGTCGTGCGGACCGAGGAGGAGCGCTTCGAGGAGACACTCGAGCGCGGCATGAAGCTGTTCAACGAGCTGGCGGCGAAAGGCGCAATCTCGGGCGAGGACGCCTTCACGCTCGCGGCGACCTACGGCTTCCCGCTCGAGCTCACCGTCGAGCTCGCGGAGGAGCAGGGCCGGGCCGTCGACGTCGACGGCTACCAGTCTGAGATGGAGCGGCACCGCGAGGTGTCCCGCGCAGGCGTGGAGGGCGAGCTCCAGCAGGCCGCGGAGTTCGTCCGCAAGGCGGACTTCGAGACCGAGTTCGTCGGGTACTGGAAGACCGACGTGCTGACGCAGATCGGGGCGCTCGAGCAACTCGACGACGGGCTCTTCCTCGCCAAGCTCCGCGAGTCGCCGTTCTACGCCGCGGGCGGAGGCCAGGTGACCGACGGTGGCTGGATCGAGCTCGACGACGAATCGTCCACGCGAGCGGAGCTCGTCGAGGCTTATCGCTTCGGCGACGACCAGGCGTGTCTCTTTCGCGGCGACGGGTTCTCGGAGGGCGATCGCGTGCGTGCCGTCGTGCCCTGGAACGTCCGCTTCCCGACGATGGCCAACCACACCGGGACGCACCTGCTCCACCAGGCACTCCGGGACGTGCTCGGTGAGCACGTGCGGCAGGCGGGATCTGCGGTGCGCCCGGACAAGCTCCGCTTCGACTTCACCCACGACCACGCGCTCACGAGCGAGGAGCGCGAGCGCGTCGAGCGGATCGTGAACGAGAAGGTGTTCTCGAACCTCCCCGTGAACGTGTTCGAGACGCCGATCGACGAGGCGCGCCGGCTGGGCGCGATGATGCTCTTCGGCGAGAAGTACGGGGACATCGTCCGCGTCGTCGAGGTCCCGGGCTACTCCGTCGAGCTCTGCGGCGGAACGCACGTCGGCTCGACGGCCGAGGTAGGGCCGTTCGTCATCATCTCCGAGGGCTCGGTCGGATCCGGCGTTCGCCGAATCGAGGCGGTCACGTCGGGGGAGGCCTGGGCCTATCTCGACGAGACTGCGCGTTCTGCGGCCGCATTGCGCGCCGAGCTCGACGCCGTGAGGAAGGAGGCGAAGAAGCGCCCCTCGGGCCCCGCCCCCGGGTCTCAGGAAGCGCCGGACGCCGAGGTCCGCGTCGAAAGCGGCGTGAACGTGATCGTCCAGTCCGTCGACGGCCTCGACGCCGACTCGCTCCTCGACCTGTCGGACCGGTTCAAGCAGAAGCACGCGCCGGCGGCCGTGGTCCTCGGCTCCCGGGAGGACGGCACGGTTCATCTCGTGGCGAACTTCGACGACTCGGTCGCGGAGCGCGTGAGCGCCTCGGACGTCGTCAAGCAGGCAGCGGCGATCGTCGGCGGCGGCGGGGGTGGACGGCCGACGATGGCGCGGGCCGGAGGGAAGGAGCCGGAGAAGCTCCCGGACGCGCTCGCCGAAGCCGAACGCCTGATCCTCGGCGCCCTGCAGTGAGAATCCTCGCTCTGGACTACGGCGCCCGGCGCACGGGTGTCGCGGTCTCGGACGCGACGGGCACGATCGCCACGCCACTCGAGGTCGTCGAGCGAGCGGCCTCGTCGGGAGGGCTGGAGCGGATTCGAGAGCTCGTCGCCGAGCAGCGACGCCGAGCTCGTCGTCGTCGGCCTGCCGCTGACACCGAAGGGAGAGCACGGGGCTCAGGCGCGTGAGACCGACGTCTTCACGGCAGCACTCCGCAGCGCTCTCGATGTCCCGGTCGAGACGTACGATGAGCGCTTCACCACGGCGCTCGCGGCTCAGGCACCGGGAGACGCTCCCGAGGACGCGCGCGCAGCCGCGCACTTGCTGTCGAGCTACCTGGCATGGAAGACCGCACAGACCTGACGAAGACGTTCACGCGGGCCGCGTGGTGCGCCGTCGTCCTCGTCGGGTTGCTCGGTCTCGTCGCGTGCGCTGGGGAGTCGGAGCCGGCTCCGGCGGAGCCACCGCCGCCGCTCGCGCGGCTGAGGATCATCTTCCCGGAGGGCTTCACACGCAAGGAGATGGCCGACCGCGTCGCCGCCGTGCGTGAGATCGCGATCGATGCGCGGAACGTGACTCCGCGCCTGACCCGATCCGGCTACCTGCTCGCGAGCGCCGCAGCAGTACCGCCGCCGGCCTTCAGGAAGGACTGGCAACGGGGAAACATCGAGGGCTTCCTCTTCCCGGCGACCTACGAGTTCACCAAGCTGACGACCGCGCGGAAGCTCGTGCGCGACCAACTCGTGCACTTCCGGCGGCAGTGGCGGAAAGTCGACCTCCGGTATGCACGCTCGAAGAACCTGACGCCGTACGACGTCCTGATCATCGCCTCGATGATCGAGAAGGAGACGGTCGCTCCCGAGGAGCGGAAGCTCGTCGCGGCCGTCGTCTACAACCGCCTGCGGGCGGGGATGCCGCTAGGCATCGACGCGACGATCCGCTACGGACGGAACGTTCCCGGAACGGAGCCGCTCAAGCAGTCGGATATCGAGAGCAACGACCCGTACAACACCCGCAAGCGCCCCGGCCTGCCGCCCACGCCGATCGCCAACCCGGGCCTCGCGTCCATGCGCGCGGCCGCTCGGCCCGCGAACGTCGACTACCTCTACTTCGTCCGCAAGCCCGACGGGGTGCACCACTTCTTCACGGCGAGCGAGTCGGAGTTCTGCGAGAAGTCCCTGCAGTACGGATTCGGCGGCTGCTGAGCGAGAGAAAGGCGTCAGGCGACGCGTTCGCCGCCGCTCCACTCACCCTGGCCGTCTGCCGCGAGCGCCGGCTCTTCGTCCGCCGGTTGGTGCCTCGAGCAGGGATGTGATCAACCCACGTAGCTCGGTGTACATGCTCGTGCTCTTCTCCTCGAGCGCGTCAAGCTTGGCCACACGGGAGGATGCCTCCTGCTCCGCAGTCGCACGAATTTCGCTCGCCTGCTTGTAGGCCTTCTCGAGGATCAGTTCCGCGTCGCGCCGGGCCTCCTCGAGTATCTGGCCGGCTGCCTGTTGTGCGGACCGGAGGGTCGCGTCCTCGATCTCGTCCTTGTGGTCACGGCGTTCAAGCTCCGCCCGGAGGCTTCGGTTCTCCTCCTCCAGCGTCGTCCTCTCGTGGAGGACTCCTCGAAGGTCCCACGAGATCTGGCGCAACAGTTCCTGCGTGTTGCGCACCCGGTAGCCGCCGAAGAGACGCCTTCGGAGGCTCGCGCTCTCGATCTCGTCTGGGGTGAGCATCGCCTTGAGTGACGCGATGATACGCATTCGATTGCGTGAATTCGAGTCCGGACCCGGCGAGAAGCCGTCCCGGATCGGCCACGAAGACCAGGCTGGATGCACTCGAAGCATCCATGGAGTTGTGCCTCACCACAGTTTCGGTTGCGCCCGGGTAAACGATTCCAGAGGTTCCAGGTTCGCCTGGTAGGGTGCGACGATCGAGGGGCGCGCGTGCGGCCCGCGCAACGATGTGCTCCGCGACTCTGGGAAGGAATGGATGTTGGCGAACGCTGAAGGCGGATCGACACTGCGCGGATACGCGCAGATTCTGTGGCGCAGGAAGTGGGTTATCGCTCTCCTCGTGGCGAGCACGACAGCGGTTGCCGTCTCGGCGTCGCTTCTCCAGGAGAAGGTGTACCGGGCTTCAGCCGATGTGCTCCTCCGTAGCGACAACTTCGCAGGAGTCCTCACCGGCGTGACTGATCCGGGTCGCGCTCAAGACCCGGTACGAGTGAGTCAAACGCAGGCCGAACTCGCCCGAGTGCCGACACTTGCAGCCCGGGTCATCGCGACGACAGGCGCTGACATGACCACATCCGGCTTTCTCGCGAGCTCAGGAGTCTCGCCCAAGGCCGGCTCGGACATCCTGGCCTTCAGCGTCGAGAACGCGGACGGGGCTCTCGCAGCACGTCTCGCCACTGCGTACGCGCGGGAGTACACGTTTTTCCGCCGAGAGTTGGATACGGCTGGGATTGACCTCGCGCGACGCGAAGCGCAAAAGCGCATTGCCCAACTCGAGGCCACTGGCCAGGGCACGTCCGCCCTTTACGGAAGTCTCGTGGAGAAGGTTCAGCTCCTTGACACGATGTCGGCGTTACAGACGTCGAACGCCAGCCTGATCAGGTCTGCATCCGGCGCTACTCAGATCGCACCGACGCTTACGAAGAACATCGCGCTCGCCCTTATGCTGGGGGTCGTTCTTGGTATCGGCGTTGCGTTTCTTTGGGAGGCGCTCGACACACGGACTCGGTCCGCCGAGGAAATCGGTGCGGGTCTTGGGTTGACCCTGTTGGCGAGGCTGCCCGCTCCACCGCGCAAACTGCGCTCGCGAAATCGCCTGGTGACGATCGACGAGCCGAATAGCGCAAGTGCCGAGGCGTTCCGTGTGCTTCGGACGAACTTCGACTTGGTGACGCGCGATCGGAGTGTGACCACCGTCATGGTCACATCGGCAGTAGAGCGTGAGGGGAAGTCCACGACGGCTGCGAACCTCGCGGTCGTGTTGGCACGGTCCGGGAAACGTGTTGTTTTGGTGGACATGGACATGCGGCGTCCGCTTATCAACCGGTTCTTTGATCTCCCGCGAGAGCAAGGTCTGACGAACGTCGTTCTCGGTCACGTCTCTCTGGAAAGCGCACTCAGTCGGATTCCACTTGCGAACACGAGCGACGCTTCGTCGTTTGGAGCGAGCGGGAACGGAACCAGAGTTGCCGGAGGATCGCTCGACATCCTCGCTTCCGGCCCGATTCCGCCGAATCCTGGTGAGTTTGTTGCGTCTGCTGAGCTAGGCGAGGTAGCGAAGAGACTCGGGGAGCTGGGGGAGATCGTTCTAATCGATGCCCCGCCGCTACTGAAGATCGGCGACGCACTTGCGATCAGTCGACATGTGGATGGACTGGTCGTTGTGACTCGGCTGCACACCTTGCGGCGTTCGATGATCGGGGAGCTACGAAGAGTCCTTGATGCGTGTCCAGCTGAACGGCTCGGTTTCATCTTGGCCTCTGCCGAGTTGGAAGAGGGGTACACCTCAGCGGGTTACGGCATGTACTACTCGCAGGCGCCGCCGGCAGAGAGAGTCAGGTAGTCAGGTCTCCCGCGGACTCGACAGCCTCTTCCTCAACAACCTAAGGAGTTCTATGAGTACGCGAATCCGCGTTGGACCGACTACGACTGACACAGAGCCAGTTCAAATGCCAAACGGAGGTTTGGTTGGCTCGAAACACGACCGTCGTGCTGAATTAGAGGAACCGAAAGCCACGCCTACGGTGGCCATGGTCCACGACTACTTGACACAGATGGGCGGGGCGGAACGCGTTGTTTTGTCTCTCGTCCGGGCTTTTCCAGGAGCTCCGCTCCATACGTCCCTGTACAACGCTCAGACCACGTTCCCGGATTTCGCGGCTGTCGACGTCCGGCGCCTTGGCCTAGACCGCATCGCTCCATTTCGCCGTAGGCATCGGCTTGCGCTACCGGTGCTCGCGCCCGCGTTTGCCTCGAGTCGGGTCGACGCCGACGTCGTTCTATGCAGCTCCAGCGGTTGGTCACACGGCATCCGTACAGAAGGGCGTAAGATCATCTATTGCCACTCGCCCGCCAAGTGGCTCTATCGACGGAATGAATACTTGGGCAGTGCCCCGTCGAAGCTCGCCAGTGCAGGTCTGCGACTTCTCGATCCATATCTACGCTGGTTCGACCGCCGTGCCGCGGCCAGCGCCGACACATATGTGGCGAACTCAACGTTTGTTGCCAGGCAGATCCGAGAGGTCTATGGATATGAGGCAGAGGTTGTCTGTCCACCGGCATCGCTTCGACCTGAGGGCGCTCACCAGCCAATTCCGGAAATTGATCCGGGATTTTTCCTCACGATCGCCAGACTCCTTCCCTACAAAAATGTCCCTAAGATCATTTCGGCGTTTCGGAAGATGCCACGCCGACGACTGGTTGTAGTCGGTGAAGGTCGTGCGCAGGAGGCGATCGCCGCAAGCGCTCCCCGGAATGTCCAAATGATAAGTACTGTGGACGATGCCCGGCTTCGTTGGCTGTACTCGAACTGTACCGGCGTGGTCTCAGCGTCTCGCGAGGACTTTGGCCTTACTTCGATCGAAGCGGCTAGTTTCGGCAAGCCGGTCGCAGCGCTGCGTTGGGGCGGTTTCCTAGATACCGTCCAGGCTGGCGTCACAGGGGTGTTCTTCGACGCCGCGGAGCCGTCCGAGATCGCGCATGCGGTCGAGGATCTCGCTCAGGCGAGATTCAATTCCAACGAGATTCTCGACCACGCGAACACTTTCTCGGAGGAGCAGTTCATTGATCGCATGAGGGCGATTGTTCTTGACGCCTAATGACGCGCGAGGGAGTAGGACGTTTCACACTGACGCGCGACGGCCTCGTCGTAGCGGGTAGCCCCGACCAGTGATGCGCGCGACTCGGTACCGGATGCACGGTAGCCAAAGGAAAGCCGGCACGGAAGTCGCGCTACTTCGCCGGTGACCTCGGATCCAGATCGGGCTACACTCGGGCTGGACGGCTGGCGCCTCGGATGATTCTGATCGACGCGACGACGGCTCAGCACGCGCGTGGCGTACGCACCGTGATCGAGGGAGTCGTCTCTGGGCTTGGTGGCGACAGCGACGGCGTCCTCGTCGCAGCCGGAGCCCAGCTGACGACTCCTGCCGGCGTGAGAACCCGCCGCCTCGGCCTTGCGCACACACGCACAGGCAGGCTTCTGTATCAGCGCCTGCTCTTGCCGCTCGACGCAGCGATCCAGCGAAACGTCGACCGCGTCCTCCTCCTCGACTCGTACGTTCCGCTTCTCAGGCCGCAGTCCAGTCTTCGCTATGCGGCTCTGATCCACGATGTCCTCCCGCTCACCCACCCACGCTATTGGCCCTGGCACAAGCGGATTGTGAAGAGGACAGCTTTCGGTTCTCTGCGCCACTCCGGCTCAGCACTCTTCGCCTCGTCCGAACACAACGCGGCAGCGATTCGAACCCTCATAGGTAGGAACGCTCGGGTCGTCCGGTTCGGCTGTGGCCAACTGAGCGACGAGGACGCAGATCGCGCACTCTCGTCACCGCTGCCGCCACAGCAGCCTCATCTTGTCTACGTCGGCGCATTCGAACCGCGCAAGAACCTTTTCACGTTGCTTGAAGCGTTCGAGCTCGTCGCTCCGAACCTTCCCGATCACCGGCTGGTGCTGGTCGGCGACGGGCATCCCATGTACGTCCGGGCGTTGGAGCGGCGGATCGAGCAGTCAGCAGCCCGCGAGCGCATCGAGATGCGGCGACACGCGTCGCGTAACGAGACGCTGGAGCTCATCGCTGGCGCAGGGGCCCTGATATTCCCATCACTCGCGGAGGGGTTCGGCCTGCCCGTTCTGGAGGCCCTGGCGCTCGGCACGCCTGTGGTCGCGAGCGACGTGGCCGAGATTCGGTGCTGGGCCGACGGCGTGGTCTCGTTCGCGTCTCCTCACGATGCAACGAGCTGGCGTGCCCCGATCATCGAGGCGGTTGCATCCAGCCCCGAACGCAGACGAGCGGGGCAGAGCCACGCCAAGGACTACCGCTGGCAACCGTGCGCTCAGGCGCTGATCGACTTCTGAAGCAACATGTGGGCATGAGCCGGTATCTGATCGACGCATCGGACCTGGGTCGCAATCAGAAAGGCATCTCGCGCGTTCTCAAGAGCCTCGTACCGAGGCTCGTCGAGCGGAGCGAAGATGAACTCGTGGTCGCGTGCGCACGTGAAGCGGTAGACGCGTTGAGCCTTCCGGACAGCCAGCTCGTGGCCGTTCCGGTGAGCCTGAACAGCAAGTGGGAGCAGTGGGGACCTCCCTCGCCTTGCCACAAGGCTGCGTGCAGATGCGGTTTACAGCCATCGCGAGGCAGGCGCGCTCTGGGGCCCGCCGCTCGTGCTGCACATGCCCGAGGATCCTGAAGTCCGGTGGGAGCGCGAGCGAGTCTCGTCGGTCCGTGAGCTTGCGCGGCGCGGCTACAGCCGCGCGCTGCTACGCCACTCGCTCCGTCGCAGCGCCATCGTGGCTGCAAGCACGCCCTCAGCGGCTAGGGGAATCTGCGCACGGTACGGAATCGACAGTGCGCTCATGCGCGTCTTGCCGCTGGGCGTCGACCTCGAGCTCTTTCGCCCCGCCGCCAACTCACGCGGCGAATTCGCATTTCACCTTGCATCCTCGGATCCTCGCGACCTCACTCCCATGGTTCTGGAAGCCTGGTCGCTCGCAAACCGGACGCGACCGGTCCCCAGGCTCGTCGTCGGAGGCGACCTTGGCGCCGTCGAAGGTCACGTCCTCAGTCGGGCTGCAGCCCTCGAAGTCGACATCGAGTTGACCGGGCGGTTGAGCGACGTCGAGCTGGCTGACCGCCTCGCGCAGGCCGCCGTGGTCGTCCAGCCCTCGTCCGACGAAGGGTTTGGACTCCAACCGCTCGAGGCAATGGCTGCCGGAGCGCCGGTCGTTGTTACGGAAGCCCCAGCCGTGGTCGACGTCGTCGGGGACGCTGCCGTCGTTTGCGAAAGCAGCGCAGCGGCTGTAGCCGATGGGATTCTGCGGGCGCTTGCGAGCGCCACCGACCTAGGTAGACGTGCACGTAGCCGAGCCGAGAGATTCAGTTGGGACGCGTCCGCGGACGCGGTGCTCGACGCGCTCATGGCTGCAGCGAAGTCCGGCAACGGCTGAGCGTCAAGGTTGGCGGGTTTCGCGGATCCTCGCAGCCAGGTCGATGGGCCACGAGACCAGGGCAGCAGGCGCCCCGCCTCGACGAAGCATCGGTAGCGCGAAGGGGCGGTCTCCCACGGGTGTCCGCGCCGGCGACCCGAATTCGTCCCGAGCAGCCGAGCGGCGACTCACCCCGGCTCGTCGCGCAACCGTGGGAACCTCGTGAGCAAGCACGCGTCGATAGAAGTCGGCTTGCTGATCGGCTACCTCGGTCCACGTTCGAGACCGCGAAAGTTCGAGCCCCGCGGCACGGCGCGCCTCGTACTCATCCTCGTTCGTGACCTGCATCTCGAGATTGGTCGCAAGCTCGCGCACTGCACGTTCCGGAACAAGGATGCCGGGCTCCCCCGCGACCTCAGGGATGGATCCACTTGCGTATCCGGCTACGACTGCACCGGAGGCCTGAGCTTCGACGATGGTACGACCGAACTGCTCAGCCCAAGTCGGTGTGGCCACGCTAGGAACCAGAACGACGTGCGTCCGTCTGATGACTTCCGCGAGCTCGCCGGACGGGAGGCGCGGGGCGAACTCGGTGCGATCGACCACACCTAAGGTTGCCGCGAGCTCGAGGGCACGAGTTCTCTCAGGCCCATCGCCGGCGATAAAGAGACGAGTAGGCCGCACTCTGTTGAGGTGGGCGAGGACGCGCACCGCGTCGCACACCCCCTTCTCGGGGACAAGGCGACCGAACAAGCCCAGGTTGAGCTCATCGTCGCCCAGCGACTGCGTACCTGCGCGGTAGACCTCCGGGTCGTAGCCAAGCGGGACGACATCGATGAGTCCGTCGAACCCTTTCCCTCGAGCAACGGACGCCGCTTGACGACTGCACGGATACAGGCCTGAAATCCGTCTGTACGCGCGTTGCTCGTAGCTGTGGAACGGCGGAGGGAGTCGCTTGTCGATGTTCTGCGCCGTGTACATGACGGTGTTGATTTGGGGGGCTGCGGCCCTCAACCACTGTGCGCCCGCGAGACTGAACGGCTCCTCGTGGATGTCGAGCAGATCAGGATCGACGTCGCCAATGATCTGTCGCAGTGCTCCGCGTGACATGTATCGGTGTCGGTTGACGTCGCCGGGACGACGCACCGAGAACTCGATGATCGAAACGTCTGGCTCGGAGACGTGTATCTCCCCTCCGGCCATGCCGAAGGGATCACGAGGACGACATCGAGACCTGCAGCGTGCAGAGCGCGGTCGCGGGCCCGGTGAGATGCGTCCCGGCCACCGTGATAGATCCGCAGGACTCGGAGCCTCGACCCACTGCTGTTCGCGCGGCCCAGGGTCAACGCACCATGGCGAAGGTCGTCACTTGCTCTGATGAGCTGCGGGTGTCCGCGATGGACGTTCCTCGTGGCTGACCGGAGAGGAGGGCTCCGCGTCCTCCAAGCTATCTGTGGGACTACTCGCCAAGGGCGGCGTCTCTGCCGCGGCGACAGTCTTCTCGTCACCATGGTCTGACGGGGAGATCGGGAGGTCCGATTCGGCGCGGTGGACGATGCCTGCGTAGTCCTGTCGGCGAAGCCATGCCCGGCCTGCCCGACTCACCGGTCGTTCGACAATGCGGAACGAGAGCTCGGCCAGGACGAAACTGATCGCCAGAACTAGCCGGGACCGGCGATGCGGAGCGTGATTCCGGGAATCAGCGCAGGGACGAGGAGAGTCAAACTGCGGTGGTACAGATACAAGGCGTACGATCGCCGACCAAGCCAGAGCGCCGGACGGATAGATAGAGCCTTGGCGGCCACGCCGTCGGATCTCAGGCAGACGTGTAGAAGTAGCGCGCCCATGCTAAGGGCGAGCACCGTAAGGATCAACAGTGCGACCTCCTCGCCGACCAGGTCGGTAGAAGCAGATGCACCAGGATCATGAGAGCGAGGCACGCGGGGCCGACGAACCGGCCTTCGCATCACGTTCAGAAGACGGTCATCATCACCGGCACGCATGAAGAGGTAACCGGCGAGGCACCCGACTGCGAGAGGTACCAGATGGCCCGTCGGGCAGAAAGTAGGTGCCAGAGATGGAGCGGTATGACAGTTCAGCTGTCACTATCGCAGCCGGCACCGCTGCGTAGAGAATCCACCGCTGTGTTGCGGCGGTCTTACGTAAGCAGACACCGCGACCAGCAGCAAGGGCCAGACTGCGGTAGAACTGTTCCTCGACTGCAAGAGACAGGCATGGGTCGTAGGCCTCCCCGAGGTCGCCGCCGGCAGCTATCGCGAAGTCACTGACGTAGAACAAAGAAGCGGCCGTCGCGATCGGAATCAGATGACCCTCGTGCACGGCGATCGCTGTGATCGGAGCGATGATCGCGAGCCACAACAGCAGTGCAGGGCCAAGTCGGAACGCTCGACGCCAGTAGAACGATCTGTAGCTGAACTTGCCCCGTCGCTCGTGGAACTCCTCGATGATCAGCGAGGTGATAAGGAACCCAGATAGTACGAAGAACACATCAACGCCAAGGAAACCGCCACGAAAGAGCCGGTCGACCGCGTGCAGACCCATCACGGCGACAATCGCGATGGCGCGAACACCGTCGAGAGGCGGCCGATGGCCTAGACGACGGGAC
The DNA here is from genome assembly GCA_963736295.1 of uncultured Actinomycetes bacterium. GTDB lineage: Bacteria > Actinomycetota > Thermoleophilia > Gaiellales > Gaiellaceae > GMQP-bins7. The sequence continues at coordinate 236,696 of CAVTOH010000004.1, read as the reverse complement.
AATCTCTACCGCAGCGTGTCATTCCAGCTCCCCTAGTCGGGATTCGTGCATCGCCCGCCTCCAGCTCCCGCTCCTGGATCCGCAAGAGCTTGTAGCTGGCTCCGCCCTTGTAGAAACAGGCGACTACAAGCGGCACCATCCTTGCGAGGGCGAGCGTCGATACCTTAGTCTCCCGACCCCATGCAGGACGGTCGTCCAAGCTGGACGGAGGCGGCGCGCGTGCGTTACGAGTACGTCGCGTCTCTTCTACTGCGAGACGTTCCGCCCGCAGGCGCTGGTTCCGCAGAGGAGCCGTCCACGGACGGACCAGTACCGGCCGGAGGCGTCGCGGCGACTGGCGGTTTCGAGGTCGCGCGTCTTGTCGGTCATGCCGCCACTTGCCTCGGAGTCGAGGATCGACAGCACTTCCCGATCGACCGCCACCATGCGGGCTTCAGACGGGTTGTAGCTGCCGAGTGTGCCATGCAGCGTGGGGGCGATGACTATCTTTCTGCGTCGATCACCTGCCGCAGAAGAAGTTCGGCCCAAATAGACCTGCCAAGTGAGTGTCGAGCGATTTCCTTCGTCGCCACATTGGCACGCTGGATCCGGTCGTCGATCGCCGGAACACCTACGTATCTCAGCATTCCGTTGCGTCGGACATGATCGTGGTAGTGGATGACCGCCGGCACCGGGGCGTCCGTCGAGATCCACGTAGGTACGTGGATCGGATAGTTCCAGACGACGTCAAGAGGCTGAACCTTGCAATCGATCGCTGCAAGAGTTAGAGCCATGGCGACCTGATCGACGTGGACGTGCCAGTCGCCGAGGGCACCGCGGCGCTCCAGGATCCATTGCGCCCAGCGCCCCCATTCTGCGGCGATCTCTGCAAGGAGCGTTGATCGCAGAACGTACATTCCTCCGTTCCCGTTGGTGACAAAGCTGTTCTCGCTCGGAACGTGATGGAGCCTCACGAGGGGAGGATGCAGCACGCTCGCTTCATCGAAGATCGCGGTCAATATCTCCAGTGGCGGATAGGGCGCGTCAACTGGCTTCAGCGCAAACGCATGGCGATCGACCTCGATCAACCGCGCGTCCTCAAGCACCACGACGTCGGTGTCCGTTAGCACAACCGGCACGTCTGCACGTCCCAGTGCTGTGGCGAGGGCTTGGGCCCCGGCGATCTTGTTGCAGTGCGGCGAGCGCTGGTCGAAGGGTTCGATGCCGAGCACATTCACTCCTCGTGCCCTCAGGTAGCCCAAGAGTCGAGACCTGCCACTCCCCGCAACGCTGACTACCAGATCAGTCGCGGCTACCTCAGCGACCTCCGTCAGCGCCGCAAACCAGCGCAACAACTCAACTTCGAACCGCGGCTTGATCTCCAGCACGCACGCATAGATGCCCCGGTCACCGCTCGTATCAACGAGTTCATCGATCACGCAGGAGGCTTGCCAGCCGACCACTCCCGTGGGAATGGCGAGCACGTCGAAGAACGCACCGCCTTCGGACAGGTTGGTGAGCTCGGCCACCTCGAACCGGTCGTGCGACGCGTTGCGCTCGCCCACGTTCCTGAACAGCCGATAGTCCAGCCCTCGAAGAAATACATCGAATGATTCGACGGTCCTGGAGTAACGGAGGAGATGCTCGGCAGAGACCTCCGCGTAGATCACTGGACGCACAGTTCGTACGACGTCCGAAGCCTCTAGGGCGCTCAGCTCCAACCCCTCGATATCGACCTTGATCACGTCGGGCGCACCGAACGCGAGCGAGATGTCGTCGATTCCGCAGACTTGATCTTCTCGCGAGCGTTCCCACACCCTCCGCCGGACGAGCCGGGTCGCACCGGAATTGCGCTGATCAAACACAAGCTTGTGCTGAGAGCCCGCTGGAGCAAGGGTCGCGTTCACCGGCCTCGCCACCTCACCCAAACCATTCGCCGCGATGTTGTCAACGAGAAGAGAGAAGTTGTCACGGTGGGCTTCGACCGCAACGACTGTCCCTCCGGCTCCCACCCGCTGCGCCAGTGGGATCGCCCACGTCCCGATATGAGCGCCCAGGTCAAAAACACAGTCACCGACCCAGACAACGCTCGAGAAAAACGCAAGTTCGGGTCGCGTGTGAGCACCGTAATCGCGCAACTGCTGCGTAATGAGATCGCCGTCGTATGCTGCCATGACGCCGAAGACCGCGCCAACCTCAACTCGCCGCCCACGCCGTCGACGGAACTTCGTCACACCCGGATCTTGCACCATCGAGAAGAGATCCCCCGAGCCTGGCCGCGGACGCAAGATCCAGGCGAGTAGCTCCGCAGCCGCAGCCGCAACGTCGTACGCGTCGAGGGACGCGTGTACTACCGATAGCTGCACGGGACGTGAGGCAGCCCTGGCAAGCCTATCCCGCTTGTTGATGCGGGAGAGGCTTGCCTATGAGGATTCCTTTGTAGCCGGCTCTGGCTTTGTCGAAACAGACGAATGCAAAGGCACCATCCTTGCTAAGGCGAGAGTCGATCCCTAGTCTGTCCCGACCCCATGCAGGACGGTCCTCCAAGCTGGACGGAGGCGGCGCGCGAGCGTTACGAGTACGTCGCCTCTCTTCTACTGCGAGACCTTCCGCCGCCAGCCAGGATCGTCGAGCTCGGCTCTGCCCCCGGCGATCAAATCGCCGCCCTCGCCCATCTCGGCTACGAGGCCACGTCCGTTGACCTCGGCGTCGCCTCCGATGCCTGGGGAGGTCACCAGCAGGGCCGGATGCACGAGCTTCTGCGCGAGAGCGGCGTGACTCACGTCGAGTGGAACCTGGAAGACACGCCGTATCCCTTTGCTGACGCGAGCTTCGAGGCCGTGCTCATGACCGAAGTTTTCGAGCATCTGCGCGAATACCCACTGCGGGCGCTCGAGGAGGCGCGGCGCTTGCTCCGAGAGGGTGGCCGCCTGTACTTCACGACGCCAAACGCGGCCTACCTAGTGCGGCGACTTAGCTTGCTTGCCGGCCGCAGCGTGCATACGTCTCTCGCCGACTGGATCGGCGGCGAGGTTCATGCTCGGCACGCTCGCGAGTACACCTTCGCGGAGATCCACGAGCTCATGCGTCTTGCCGGGCTGCGTGTGCTCTCGAGTCGCAGTCCTCATTTCTACATCTCCAGCGGGCGGACGGGTCTCGGTGCTCGAATCGGCAAGCGAGCGCTCGGTCGCTTGGCGCGCAGCCTGAAGACGCTAGGCCCGTCCATCGCGATCGTCGCCATCAGAGATACGGCAACCCGATGAGGTTGTGGTGAGACGAAGCGCGCTGCGTCCTCGCGACGGCCGGCCACCGGCAGCAACCGGACACGGGTGGATTCTTGTCGGCTGGTGAGTGATCGTGCGCAGCGGCCACTATGGCCCCCGTGAAGTGTCCGCACTACAGAGACTCGTTTTGTCCAGCCTGGTCAGAGGTCGGCCTTCAAAAAAACTCAGGACGGTCGTACGTCGCGTGCAGTCTCGTCTGTCCCGGCTGCGATGGAGTGATGCTAGAGCTCGTTCTTCGATTCGCACGCCGTCTACTGGCGGAAGTAGCCCGCCACTACGCAACTCAAACGAGTCCCGGGGATGTCGCTGCCGGCGCGGTCTGTCGCTTCCGGCCAAAAACGAACATGAGATCGCCACGCGTTGTTCGCCAAGGGAACGAGAGCGCCCGAACCACGAGGAAGTAGACACGATTCGGAAGGATCCGTTGGAGGGGACCCGAGGTGGATCAGGAAGCGGACCCGGTATTCGAGCCCAAGATCGTCGAGCAGCGCGACGAGTTCGCCAGGCGTGATAGGAGCCTCGACGGATTCGAGCCCATGCGGGTACTCCGGTCGGCGTCCCCGTCTGAGAAGCCGCCCGAGATGCTCGAGCACTTTGCTCAGCGGGCTCTGGAGATTCGACGGCTCGGAAATGAAGAAGCAGCCACCTGGCCGCAACACGCGTTCAAGCTCGCGAACGCACGGCTCCGGTTCGGCCAGATGGTGCAGCAAGCCCTGGCACGTAACGCAGTCGAACGCTTCGTCCCGCGCACGCACGCTTCGCACGTCTCCCTCTACGAACTCCACGGAGCCTGGGACGTCTGCGCGGGAGAGGTTCTCCCTGCCAACTGCCAGCATCTCCGGCGAGTGGTCGACACCGAGCACAGAGAACCCGCGTCTCGCAAGTGCCAGGCTGAGCACCCCTGTCCCGCAGCCAAGATCGAGCGCCCGACCGTTTTGTTTTCCTCGAGCGACTTCATCGAGGTAAGGCTCAACGACGTAGCGGTGATACACACTGAACACCGCGGTCGTGTCCTGATCGTATGTCGCCGCTGTTCCGCGATGGAACTCGATGTCTCGTCGTGAGAATTCGTTGTCGACCACGATCGTGCCTATACTAGCCTCTGCGGGGTCGTGCACCTGGTTCTCCCCTCGGAGCATGTTTCGGATGGAGATCAGGTATTTCTGGAGATATGCCGTCCGGAGTCTTGATTCGCAGAACCGAATGCGCTGGACGACGTACGGAGCAGGAGGCCTTACATGACGCGCTTTTCCGTCTTAATTGCGTCCTACAATCAATGGGAGCGTCTACTCGAAGCCGTTGAAAGCGTGCGACGACAAAGATTTGCCGGCAGACGATATCATCGCCAGGGACGACGGTAGCCCAGATGGTAGTGCAGAAGCGGTCCGCAATCGAAACGCCGAAGTTCGAGTCGCGACACGACCAAATTGCGGCAAAGGTATTGCGCGGATTCATGGTGCGTTTCGAGCCAGCGGGGACTGTGTGTGCTTTCTAGGCGCCGTTTTTCCGCCGCCGATCACATGGCGCGTGAAACATTACGTACTGAGGACGAACAAGTGACCGAGTGTCCTCGCCGAAGGGGATTGCGGGTCAACCGGCAGTCCCGGCTGATGCTTTGTCCCACGGTCGAGAGACTTGTCCAATCCTTCTGACGAAGCGGCTCCGCTTGCCGTAGCCGAGATCCAGCAGCGGGCGATAGCAGGCTCGCTGTGGACCGGCGTCAACACCATCGTGTACCTGCCGGTCGCGTTCGTCGCAAACGCGATAGTGGCGCGCACACTGGGCGTCGAGGGATACGGTGAACTCGCGTTTCTGACGGTTGCGCTCGCTCTTGCCCTCCCGCTTGCGAACCTCGGATTCACTGCATCCCTGATTCAGGCCGGAAGCCGATCTGAGGCCAGCGGGCGCCGCCGTGAGTCGGACGACCTGCTACGGCGCAACCTTGGTTTCCACCTGGCCGTCGAACTTCCCATTCTCCTCGCGATCGCCGCCGTGCTGACCTGGGAGAGGCCGTGGTGGCAGGTCCTGGCGATAGGCGGTGTCGTGATCTTCAGCTGCCTCTTTAGCAGTGCCGCGCTCGCCATTACGATCGAGAACCGCACTGCAGCCGGGGCGAAGATCGCAATCGGCGTCAATCTGCTCGTTCAGGCCGCAACCGTGGGAACAGCGCTCGTCACGGCGTCTGCGTCGGCAGTCTGGGTGGTACGGTCGCTCGTGCCAGCGGCGGCGCTGGCTTGTTACCTCCTCGTGATCGACCGGCAGCGGCGTCGCGTCGTCCTGCAACCCAGGCTGCCGCGCGGGCTCGGTCGCGCATTCTGGCGATTCGCCTTCCTGACGTGGGTTGGAAGTCTGGTCGCCCTGCTTGTCTTTTCGCGAAGCGAGATCTTTCTCTTGCAAGCCTTCGATCAACCCGTTGCCCTAGGCGTGTTCGCCCTTGCCTTTGGTCTGAGCCAGCAGTTGACTGCGCCGGCAGATGCTCTCATACACCCGCTTCTACCGGCCGTCGCGGGGGTCCTGCACTCGTTCCCCGAACGCGCTCGAGCGACGTTCGAGCGCAGTACGCGAGTCTCGTCGCTCGTGTGTGGAGCGATCGCCGCAGCAACCGTGCCGCCACTCGTGTTTGCGGTTCCGCTGATCTACGGCGAAGCATTCGAGGCCACCGCGTGGCTGTTCATCCCGCTTGCCCTTGTCTCGCTGTTTCAGTCGACGAACAATCCTGTGACGGCGTTTCTCAACGCACGCCAACGAGGCGGACTGCGCCTCAAGGTGATGCTGGTCGCTCTCGCGTTCGACCTGGCGATAGCTGTCGCGACGATTCCGGAGTTCGGCGCGTGGGGAGCAGTCGCCGCCGCCGCGATCGGACAACTCGTCGCGATCACCCTCCTCGTCGTCACGGAACCCTTCGCGCGCGGCCGAGGGCTGGGCGGGTTCATCCAGCTACACGGAGCCTTCTTCGTCGGCATTGCAAGCGCCGCCATCGCGCTCAGCGTAGGAGCAGCGCTGGAACCCTGGTCGGCGGTCGCAGCTGTGCTCGTGGCCTTCCTCATCGGGTCCGGGCTTTACTTCGTGGCTCTTCGCATCACGGGGGGTTGGCTTTCCAGCGGAGACCGTCAGGCTTTGATTGGGGCAATGCCCAGGCCGCTCAGCACCTACGTCGCCTGGTCGCTACGTCACGCGACCTCCCCTCCCGATGTCGAGCACCGGCCGGCCTGAAGCATCGTGGGCCGTCAAGAAGTAGGGGCACAGGTGAGCTTCCGGGCCCAGTCGACTCCGCTGGCGCGCGCCGTGGCCTTCTACCTGCCGCAGTTCCATCCGATCCCCGAGAACGACGCAGTGGTGGGGCCGGGGTTCACGGAGTGGACCAACGCTGGCCAAGGCGCGGCCGCTCTTCCCGGGTCACTACCAGCCGCACCTGCCGGCGGATCTGGGCTTCTACGACCTGCGCTTGCCCGAGACACGGGAGGCCCAGGCGGACCTCGCGCGAGCAGCTACGGCATCGAGGCGTTCTGCTACTGGCACTACTGGTTCGACGGGCGACGGCATTCTCGAGCGTCCGTTCAAGGAGGTGCTCGCGCAGCGGCGAGCCCGACTTCCCGTTCTGTCTCGCCTGGGCGAACCAGACCTGGAGCGGCGATCTGGCACGGAGCGGCCGACCGCGTTCTCATCGAGCAGACCTACCCGGGGTCGGAGGACGATCGCCGCCACTTCGACGCGGTTCTTCCTGCGTTCAGCGACCCTCGATACCTGCGCGTTGACGGCAAGCCGCTGTTCTACGTCTTCCGACCCGAGCTCCATCCCGAGCCGGCGGCCTTCGTCGAACGCTGGCAGGCGATGGCGACGCAGGCCGGCCTCGACGGTCTGTATCTCGTGGCCGAGGTCAGCGATCTGCTCGGGCAGGGACCGAAGTACGTGGACGTGCATCGGGACGGCTTCGATGCGGGCGTATACATCCGGCTACCCGCGCGAGCGGACCCACGGGCGGTGCTGAAGATGCGTGCCGCGCGAAAGCTCCTGCGCTGGCCCGAGCGCTACCGCTATGAGAATGAGCCCATCCAGCCGCCGACCGAGTGGTCGGGCCAGCACCTCCATCCCTGTGTCTATCCCAACTGGGACAACACGCCTCGGTCCGGCCGCCAGGGCCTCGTGCTCACGGGGTCGTCACCGGAAGCGTTCAGGCGTCATGTACGCGTCGCACTCGACGCGATCCAGTCGCGGCCGGCCTCGGAGCGCCTCCTTTTCATCAAGTCATGGAACGAATGGGCCGAAGGCAACTACCTGGAGCCCGACCTCGAACACGGACACGGCTTTCTCCGTGCGCTCGGGGAGGAGCTCGCCGGTCACGTTCATGGCCACGACTGAGGACGCGCCGCTTCGGGTGGCAATGACTTCCTATTACCTGCCGAGCGAGAGCAAGGCTGGCGTGGGTTACCAGGCTCACGCACTTGCGAACGCACTTGCGGCGCGCGGTCACGACATCACGCTCTTCAGCTCGTCCGCACCCGTCCCGGGCGCGGCCTACCGGACGGAGACAGTGCCGCTTCGCGGTTCGATGCGGAGCTTGAAGTTCGCTTTGAGGCTGCGGCACGTCGATTGGACGAGGTACGACGTCCTGCACGCACATGCGGGTGACTACCTGCTTCGGCCGGGACGTGTGACAGCTCACGTGCGCACCGTCCACGGCAGCTCGCTCAGCGAGGCGATTCACATCCGTGGCGTTCGAGCGCGAGCCGCGATGCTCTTCTACTGGGGCTGCGAGATGCTTGCGACGGCGGTTGCCGACGAGCCGGTCGCCGTCTCCGCGAACACACGGCGGTGGCGGCCCTGGATCAAGACCGTGATTCCGAACGGCGTCGACCTCACGACCTTCCACCCGGGTGAGCGATCACCGACCCCTGCTGTGCTCTTCGTCGGCACCTACGAGCGCCGAAAGCGGGGGAAGCTTCTGGCCGATGCGTTCGAGCAGGACGTCCTCCCCGGAATGCCGGATGCCGAGCTGTGGATGGTCGCGGACGATGTGCCGCCGCGGCGCGGAGTCAAGGTGCTGGGTCGTGTGTCGGAGAACGAGCTCGCCGACCTGTATCGCCGTTCCTGGGTCTTCTGTCTCCCCAGCACATACGAAGGTTTCGGGATCCCGTATATCGAGGCGATGGCATCAGGTTGTCCCGTGGTCGCTACGGCGAATCCCGGTGCCGTTGAGGTTCTGGAGGGCGGTCGTTACGGCGTGATCGCAGGCGAGGGCGAGCTAGGGCGTGTCATTCTGCATCTGCTCAGAGCCCCTGACGAGAGAAGCAGGTTCTCTCGAGCCGGCCTCGCGCGCGCTCGGACGTTCGACTTGGCTACGGTTACGTCACAGTACGAAGCGCTCTATCGGCGCTTGCTGGGATCCGCAGCAACCCACGCAGCTAATGGCTAGAGAGTTAGCGCCTCGTGCTCGCCGTGCAGTGAGCGCAGAGTCCCGACAAGCGCCATCTGGCTAGCCTGGATCTCCGGTTCACGAGCCAAGTCCGAGTCGTCGTAGTGCGAGTGGCGGAGCTGGGCGTCGATGAAGTGACGGACGTCGTGTTCCCGGATTTCCCTGGCGACGACATCGTGCGCCGCCAGGTAGCCGTGGAGCATCCGGGCCACCGCCAGTGGATCGGCAACGAGGTCTTCGTAAGCAACGACCAAGGCCGGCAATCCACGTGCATTCGCGAGCAAAGCGCGGTTGTACGTCTCCCAGAGGCGTAACGCTTGCGTTCTTGTCAGTCCGTCCCTCGCCTCGAGGGAACGAGCAACCTCGAGCGGGTTTCGGTGTATGACAACGGTTAGGACCCTCATCCTCAGCGCGCGTTGCCAAAAGGGCAGAAGGAGCGATGTCCGAGGATCTTTCCACGCCCATACCCGCTCAGTGCCGAACACCTTGCGAACGATTCGTCGCCCTCGACCCAGGAAGGGCAGGAGAGACAAGCTGCGCTCCCAACCCTCGGCGAGCGGGGGAGGTGCATCCCAACTCCCCCCAAGCCGCCGGAGTAGCAGTTCCTGAAAGTCCGTCAGGAGCCCACTCTCCCAGTAGCCGCCGACGTTGGACTCGTCTGGCGGCATGCGATCGTCGGCCGCGCCAACAGATATCCCCATCAGATGGAGGACGCCGGTGATCGCGGACGTGCCGCTCCGATGCATGCCGAGGACCACGATCCCGGTGCTCGGGCGGGGTGCCGGCCCGAGCGCAACTGCGAGGTCGTTTGCCCCTGAGGCAAAGCGGCGTACGAGAACGTCGGCACTCATGCAGACGATTGCACGCTCGTCCGCTCGAGCGCCGCTTCGAACTCGATGGCCCGTTCATCCCACTCAGGAGGTCTCTCCCGACGACGAGGGCGGACCGATCCGCTCAGTACCTCGCCGACGCGTGTAGCGAAGACATCACGGGAGGCGACATTGACGCTGTCCGAGTATTCGCGGAAGCCCGCTACCGGCGTCGCCACCGTAGGCGTCTCTATCGCGAGACACTCATACGCCTTGATCGGGTCGAGACTCTCCATGAACGGCGACACGAGTGCGGAACGACTACGACGTCTGCGTGCTGCAGGTAAGCCGGCAAATCCCGGTAGGGTCGCGGCCCCAGCATGGTGATGTTCGCTACCTCGTCAAGGCGCTGTTGCGAGCTCGCTTCGAGCGCATTGGGACCGACGAACACGACGGTCACATCCGGTAGGGCCAGGGCGAGGTCGAGAACGAGCTCGATATCGATGCGAGCGTCATGAGCCGTACCCGCGTAGACGGCAACCGGTGAGCCCGGCAGGTCGGCCGGCCGTGGACGAGGTCGTCGGAAGTGTTCGATGTCCACCGCGTTTCTGACGAGCGAGACCGGCCGCTGTGCGCCGCGTGTCTCTGCCAGCGCCAGAGAGCAGACAACCACTTCATCGGCGTTCGCCAGCGCAAGGGCATCCAGACGCCGGAGCCGTTCCAATTCGCGGGGAGGAAACGGCGCCAGCAGCCAGTCGTCCGAGACGTCGTAGAGCGAGGGCCAGCCAGTCGACGAGATCAGCGGCGCGTAGGTCACGTCGTTGATCCACAGCGTGGGCCGAGAGAATCGGAGTGCCCGCGCGGCAAGCCGAACCTGCTGGCAGAGGAAGGCGTCAGCTAGCGATCCGAAGCGTCGCGGAAACGCCTTCAATGGTCGTAGAACCCGCAGCCGCCCATCGTGCGTGATCGCTCGGAATCGCGGCACTACCGGTAGCTGCTTCCGGGACAGATCGTAGATCGGATCAGCCGGTGGTTCGACGAACAAGACGTGCAGCTGCTGGTTCCGCCGCAGCAGCGCGTCTGTCAGGAAGTTGTTTCTGTTCCAGACTTCATCCCAATGCTTCAGCGAGCAGACGACAAGCTCGGTCAATGCCGTGCTTTCGACAGATTGGCTGACCTCACCCTCGAGTGCGACCGGTCCGATAGAGGTCGGATCGAGTACGGGCTCCTGCACTTGATCGGTCACGGCGTGTCGTCGTAGGCAAGCGCGGCGGCGCACCGGCGTGGCCCCCGGGCGTAGAGCAGCGCGCGCTGCACTGCGGCCGCACGTCGTTCGCCGCCGAAGACAACAGCTCGGACCGTTGCTCCGAGACATGCCGCGGATCGGTAGATCCACCAACCTCCACGTCCGTACCACTTCCGAATGTAGGTCTCTTGCCCAGCATGGAACAGCGCTTCGCGCCGCTGTGGATCAGCGCTGGTACCGGCGCCGGCGTGGACCGCGACGGCGCTGGGGCAGACGGAGCTGATCCAGCCGGCACCACTTGCTCGCCGCAGCCAGTCCGTCTCTTCGCAGTACAGAAAGAAGCGCTCGTCGAAGGCTCCGACCTCACGGACGGCCTCCCACCGAAGCAGCAGGACCGCACCGATGACGAACGTATCGCCAGGGGGCACCCAGCGGCCTATGCCGATGGCGTCGCCCCAGGCTCGCAAAGGACTCGGAAACGGCCACACCACGCGCTGGGCAGCCCCATCTGGACTGACGAGGCGAGGGGAGACGGCTGCGAGTCGCTCATGCCCAGGCTCGTGAATGTATTCGACGAGTACGCGGAAATTGGGAGCGGTCAGGATCGCGTCAGGGTTAACGAGCAGGACATCGGCGGGTGAGTCAGCTGACATCCGGCGGAGCGCAGTATTGACTCCCGCGCCGAAACCCACGTTCCTGCCAGTGTCGAGGTACTCGGCCCCCTGCCCAAGCGCCACGGCTCGCACGTCAGAGAGCTCGAGTTGTCGACAACCGGTCACAGGCACAACGTCCCGCAACGCTGTCAGGCAACTATCGAGCTGGTCGGCGCCGCGATAGGCAACGATGATCGCGCGTACGGGACGCTTCATCGCTGCTTCGCTTCGTCACTACGGTTAGCGAGCAGCCCACATGTCATTCCCACGAGCAGCCAACCGAGGACCGGAGTGCCGCGCACCCAGTAGACGTCGACGAGACCATGCGCCACGGTCGCGAGAAGTACACCAGCCGCTACGGGCGCCAGTTCAAGCTCCCTGACTCTGATCAGGAAGATCACCGAACCCGCGATCAAGACTACAAGGGCGATTGCCAACGGATAGCCACCCTCCGCTGCCTCCAGGAGATGCACTGCATGAGGGTCCGAAGTCTGTGTTCCTGCGGAAGGATCTCCCGCAAGGTAGTTCCCTATTCCTACCCCGGTCCAGGGATGAGCGTCGATCACGCGATGGGCATCTCGAGCGTGCTGCTCCCGTAGTGTGATCGAGTATTCCGCCGCGGTTTCGGTTCCGGCAGACAGCGTCGTCGCCCGCTCTTGAACCGCGACCGGCATCAGCAGGAACACTGCGAGTGCGAGACCGAGGAGTGGCACTACGCGCGTGACGAGAGGGCGTACGCCAAAGCCGTGCAGGGCGACGATCACGGCGAGTCCCACTATCGCGGCGACGATCGCTCCTCGACTTTCCGTAAGGAAGAGACCGGGTATGAGGATCACAAGGCACGGAAGCAGTCCACGCAACGGACGAAGTGCGATAAGAACGAGAATCGCGTTGGCGATGAGCTGCCCGGTCGGATTCTTCTGCAGCCCCAAGTGAAAGAAGGGCCAAACGAAGGCCAGCACCGTTACAGACACAACGTATGCCGAAGCATCGGAACGTGTCGGTCGTGGATCGCTGCGAAGGCCCCAATGACAAGCGGAAGCACGAGAAGCGCGTAGCGCTGACCTGTGTTGAGGAACTCCTTCACACCAGGATGCGCGGCGAGTACCAGCAGCAGGACCGAGCAATACGTGATCACAGGAAAGGCAACCGGCCTTAGCGCACGTATCGCGGACTTGGCCGGAAAAACAACTGTTTGCAGTAGTACTGCGGCACCCACTAGGACGAGTGCAAGGTCGCCGATCGAGAACCGGTAACCCGCTTGCTCACCGGTCAGACTCTGAACGGCCGGGATTAGGGCCGCGAACGGGACGAGGAGCAAGGTTGGGTTAGCGAGCAGCCATACGAGCAGCGGCAGCAAGCAGATGATCAGAGCGAGGGTGTAGCTCCCGGCGGCAAGAGAAATGCCTGCCAAGATCGAAAGGGGAGCTGCGAGAATCGGTAGTCGCAGCCGCGCTAAGCCACCGGTCAGGTGTGTGCTGAGTGTGCCGCTTGGTGCCCGGCCCGTAGGCGGGTAAGCCAGCTCGTTGTCGATCATCATTGGAAGCTTGCCGTCACTTGTCCCTTCGAACCAGTAAGCGCTCGTCTCAGATGGTGCGCGACACGGCCCGTCGCGTCTCGCGCCAAGATGAGTCGGGTGTGCCGACACGGTAGAGAATGTCGCGTGAGGCGCCGTGGACAACTCGACGAGCTGGTCGCATCCTCAGCTTGCAGCGAGACGTCATGACACAACGTGGTGACCCGCTCGAGAAGGCAGAGGACCTCGTACGTCGCGTCTATGCATTCGTCGCGTACCGGCTCGGGATCGGCCCGGACGCGGAGGACGTGACCTCGGAAACGTTTGCGCGGGCGGTCCGCTATCGGGACTCGTATGAGCGCGGAAGAGGGGAGCCGATCGCCTGGCTCATCGGCATCGCGCGCCATGCCATCGCCGACCACGTCGGGCATGCCGTCGAGATCCCGGCTCCAGAGGGTGTCGATGCGAGCGTCGTGGAGCCAGAGGAGACGTGGGTGCAGGCGCTCGACCTCCGGCAGGCCGTCTCCGCACTCGAGCCTCGCGACCGCGAGTTGATCGGACTCCGCTACGGAGCAGATCTCACGCGCGAGACAGATCGCGGACCTGCTGGAGATGCGGACGAACGCGGTCGAGGTCGCGCTCCACCGCGCGCTCGACCGGCTGCGCAGCGCTCATGACAGACGAAGCCCCTGCGCAGGGCGAGGGCTCACGTCTCAGAGAGGCGGGTCGCGAAGACGCGATCTAGCGCGTCGACGTGTTGCCGGGCCGAAGATGCCGCGGCAGGGACCCGGGTAGTCGCGCCGGTGCCGCCTCAGGTGCTTCGCGGCCTGGTTGGCGGCAAGGTCAGCGTGATCTCCCTGAATCCACCGCGTCGGAGCGGCTTGACGTGACAGATCGTCACGCGCGGCGGGCAGTACTGCGCTTGTGCGGCCGACACGTCTGCCGTTGCCGTTGCTGTCGATCGCGCAACCCTGGCTACCGCGACCCACGCGGTTTGGGTTCGAGGCGGAGCTGGCCTGCTGCTTGTTCGCCTTCACGAGCGTGCTGATGGCGTCCGCCGTGGATGCCGCAGCACCCGAAACGCCTGATGCCGCAAGGCCGGCACCGCCGAACGCGGCGAACATGGTGACCATCGCGACCGCGGCGACCCCCGCGAGGCCGAGGCGCCTGAACGACGTCGGCTTGCGGGATGACGGAGCAGAGCCCTCGACGCGACGCACGATGTCCTGCACGAGCTCGTTCGGAGCTTGCGGTCGACTCTCGCGGAGCCGTCCCTCCAGGTCGTCCTTTCTCCAGAAGCCGCGCATCGACACTCCTCTCGATCGCTCCGTTCCTACCCCTACTACCGGCGCGGCGGTCCGTTTCCTTACACGGGCTCGCTCAGCCGGAGGACGCGATGACTTCCTGAAGCTCACGTATCTCGGGCGAGCGCGGGTTCAGCTCGGCTGCACGGGCGAGCGCCTCGCCGCTGCTCCTCGCCCGTCGAGATCGCGCCGAGGGCGAACCACAGCTCCCAGTTCGAGCCGTCGCGCTCGATGGCTTCGCGATACGCATCCCGCGCTGCGACTTGATTCGTCCTCGGCCCGGGCGTCGCCCAGGACCAGCCACGGCGCGGAGGCCCAGGGGGCAAACCGCCTCGCGGAGCGCGCGTCGTCCGCTGCTTCGTTCTCGCGGCCTGCGTCGAGCGCGTCGCGGGCGGAGCCGAGCGGTGCGTAGGCCAGCACACCGAAGACGGCCGGAACCGTCAACGCGATGGCGGCGGCCGGGATGAGCCAGCGCGGCATCGGAGGCCGAGCGCTCGTCTCGCCTGGCTGCGGCGACGAGCGCGACTCCGACGAGGAGTGCCGGCAGTGTGACCCCGAGGAGCTCCCAGTCCCAGTCGACACCGGCGTGCGCGAGCCAGGCGACGTAGCCCCCGAAGGCGGCGGGGACGACGGCCGTCGCTCGCGTGCGAACGGCCGCCACGACGGGCACCAGAAGGGCCAGGAGGAGCAGCGCAAGACCGACGACCCCGAGCTCTCCCAACGTCTCGATGTAGAGGCTATGCGCGTCCTGCACTTCGAGGCCAATGGGCCGGTCGGCCGCCCAGGACTGCCAGTACGTGCCGGCGCCCGTTCCGATCACGCGGTTCGCCTCCCACTCGTCCCAGGCGACGCGCCAGGTCTCGACTCTGCCGTTTGCCGAGAAGTCGAAGAGCCGCTCGCCGAGGTCCTCGCCGCCGCCGGGCCTCCGGGAGCGCGAAAGTCCTCCCAGACGCGATCGGCGATAGCGACGGGCGATCCCCACTCCGTCCACGCGGCCGACACGAGCCCGACGACCACTGCGAGCACGACTCCGACGAACGCGATGCGAACCGCGGCCGGTACCTCGAGTCTGCGCTCGGCGAAGCCCATGCCGACCGCCACGAGCGCCGAGCCGGCAGCCAGGGCCAGCACGGGCCAGAGCAGCGCGTGGCCGTCCTCGGTTGCCTGCGTCGAGGCTCGAGCCGACGATTCGCAAGCCGTCAGCGCGCGTGGCGAGCCACACCGCGATGACCGAGAACGGCGCGATGGCGAGCGAGACGGCGAGCAGCTGCAGACGTCGCGGGTCGATCGCAACCGCGGCGATCGCGCCGACGACGAGCGCGATCCACGCCCCCCGGCTGAACGTGAAGTACATCGCCGGCGTGAGGACGGGCAGGCACGCCGCGCGCAAGCGCTCTCGTCCACAGCGCTGCGACCGCGAGCAGCGACACCGACGGCGAGGAAGACGCCGATGACGAGGAGGATGCCGAGCCCGTTCCAGTACGTCACCGGCTCCGAAAGGCGGTAGTCGCCGAAGCTCGAAGAGTCGAAGTCACCGATCCGATCGGGCAGGACCCGCGTTGCGAGTGCATAGCTCGCCGATCGCGGCGATCGCGGTCAGGACACCGCCGAGCAGATGCCGCGACGGTGCGTCGTTCGACGACGAGCACGGCCAGAAGGACGCTTCCGACGTATGCCAGCACGCGTTGGGTCTCGTCGACGGTGCTCGGAACCGAAGGGGACCAGAGAGCGGAGAGAGCCGTCCAGGCGCCGAATGCGAGCAGACCGCTCAGGAATGCAAGCTCGAGCCACCCGAGCGGCCGGTCACGCACGAGGAGGATGACGACGGACGCGCCGAGCGTGACGAGGGCCGTCCAGGCCCACGTCTCCGGCCACCAGCCTCCGTCGTCGGCCGCGACCCACCCGACGAGCACGGCGCCGAGACCGAAGGCGGCTATTGCCGAGAGGTCGAGCGCCGCCCACCGTGTGCGGGTGGCCACGGCGGTGGTCGAGGTTGCTTCCATCGCGGTCTGTGGCACGAGGGTAACGCGTCGCCTCGACCCCGACATACTCCCGTCGTGGCCGAGATCCGAAGCACCGACGAGACTCGTCGGCATCATCGGTTGGCCGATCGAACAGCTCGCTCTCGCCGCGGATGCACAACGCAGCCTTCGCTGCGCTCGGGCTCGACTGGGCCTACGTCCCACTCGCGACCCCGCCCGAGCGCCTCGCAGAAGCGGTGAGGGGGCTCGCAGCCCTCGGCTTCGCCGGCGCGAACGTGACCGCTCCGCACAAGCTTGCCGTCGCCGCGCTCTGTGTCACGGACGCACCGTCCGTGAACACCCTCGTCGTCCGTGAGGGCGTCGTCGAAGGGTTCACGACGGATGCGGCGATCCTGAGCGGCCTGACTGCCGAGCGGCCGGTGGTGATCGGCGACGGCGGTGCGGCGGTGGCGTTCCTCGAGGCTCTGCCGGGCGCGCGGTGCTACTCCCGGCGGGGCGACTGGCCGCCTGATGTCAGCGAGGCGGATCTTGTCGTCAACGCGACGGCAGCGCGGGACGAGGTGCTCTTCGAGCTCGGGCCCGGCCAGACGCTCGTCGACCTGCCGTATCCGGAGACGGCCACCGCACGGGCGGCTCTCGAGGCCGGCGCTTCGGTCGTCGACGGTCTCGAGGTCCTCGTTGCGCAGGGGGCTGCGTCGTTCGAGGTCTGGACCGGGCAGGACGCGCCGGTAGCGGCGATGCGGGCGGCACTAGGCTTGCCGCGTGACGCTCGAGCTCTCGACCGCAGGTGAGTCGCACGGCCCGGCGCTCGTCGCCATCCTGACCGGCCTTCCGGCGGGCCTGCGACTCGACCGCTCTGCGATCGACGAGGATTTGCGCAGGCGCAGACAGGGGTACGGCCGGAGCCCGCGCCAGCAGATCGAGCTCGACGAGGTCGAGGTGCTCGCCGGGCTTCGGCACGGCCTCACGCTGGGCACTCCGCTCGCGCTCGTCATCCGCAACCGCGACCACGAGAGCTGGGCGTGGGCGATGAGCCCGTGGCCGCCGCAGGGCGAGCCCATCCGGAAAGGGAGTCGAGCCCGTGACCGTCCCGCGCCCGGGCCACGCCGATCTCGCCGGAGCGCTGAAGTTCGGACACGACGACGTGCGCAACGCGCTCGAGCGAGCGAGCGCGCGCCAGACGGCGAGCCACGTCGCGGCCGGGGCAGTCGCCAAGGCGCTGCTCGCGGAGATCGGTGTCTCGGTGGCAGGGCGCGTGGTCGAGATCGGCGGCGAGACGGACGACGAGGCGATGCGCGCCGCCACCGACGCCGCCCGCGGTGACCGCGACACGCTCGGAGGCGTCGTCGAGGTCATCGCTGACGGCGTGCCGCCGGGCCTCGGGTCGTACGCCGAGAAGCGCGACCGGCTGGACGCGCGGCTCGCGGCCGCGGTGATGGGGATCCAGGCGGTCAAGTCGGTGGAGATCGGCGACGGGCTCGCGCTAGCCCGTGTGCGAGGCTCGGACGCGCACGACGAGATCGAGGCGGGCCGCCGCCGGTCGAGCAACCGCGCGGGTGGCATCGAGGCCGGCGTCTCCAACGGGGAGCCGGTGGTCGTCCGAGCCGCGATGAAGCCGCTCCCGACGCTGATGCGGCCGCTTCGGACCGTCGATCTGCGAACGGGCGAGCCCGCGGAAGCGCTCGTCGAGCGGAGCGACGTGCAAGCCGTCGAGGCGCTCGCCGTCGTCGCGGAGGCCGCTGTCGCCTGGGAGCTCGCGCGTGCCGCGCGCGAGAAGTTCGGCGGAGATGCGCTGCAGGACTTCGTCGGCGCTCACCGTGCGTACCTGGAGCGCATCGACTGGCCGCGCTGAACGCGCTCGACCGCCACGTCGCGCTCGTCGGGTTCATGGGAGCGGGCAAGTCGACGCTCGGCCCGGTCCTGGCGGAGCGCCTCGGCCGCCCGTTCCTCTCCGTGGACGCGCTCGTCGAGCACGGGGCGGCGATGCCGGTCGCCGAGCTCTTCGCGAGTCGTGGGGAAGCGGCATTCCGGGAGCTGGAGGAAGGTGTCGCCCGCGACGTGCTCGGCCGCCGCACGCCCGTCGTCGTCGAGCTCGGCGGCGGTGCGCTCGCCTCGGAGCGAACGCGGGCGAGGCTCGGTGAGAGCGCGTTCACGATTCACCTGGAGACGACGGCCGACGAGGCCTGGGGCCGCGTCGCGGGCAGCGGCCGGCCGCTGGCGCAGGACGCCGACCGGTTCGCGGCTCTCTTCGAAGAGCGACGACCGCTGTACGAGCAGGCAGCGGACGCGACGGCGCGAGACGTCGACGACGCCACGCTCGCCGCTGCCGGCATCCGCTTCGGGTCGCATGCCGGAGTGCGCGGAGACGCGGTGGTCGCCGACCGGCGCGTGGCGGAGCTGCACGGCATCGAAGCGACGCACGTCGTCCCTGCCGGAGAGGCCGCGAAGACGGCCGAGGAGGCCGAGCGCCTCTGGCGCGAGCTCCGGCTCGACCGAGGCGCGACGCTCGTCGCAGTCGGCGGCGGCTCGACGACCGACCTCGCCGGGTTCGTCGCGGCGACGTACCTGCGGGGCGTGCCCTGGATTCCGGTGCCGTCGACTCTCGTCGGCCAGGTGGACGCGGCGATCGGGGGCAAGACCGCGATCGATCTCCCCGAGGGGAAGAACCTCGTCGGCGCGTTCCATTGGCCCGCGGAGACGGTGCTCGACACCTCGCTCCTCGACACGCTGCCGGACGAGGAGCTGGCGAACGGGCTGGCGGAGGTGGTCAAGACGGGCCTGCTGGCGGGCGAGTCCCTCTGGGAGCTCGATACAGCCGAGCAGGTGCGGCGGTGCGCGGCGTTCAAGGCAGGCGTCTGCCTTCGAGACCCGAGGGACGAGCGCGAGCGCGCCCAGCTCAATCTCGGGCACACGTTCGCGCACGCGCTCGAGACTGCATCGGCGTTCGAGCTCCCTCACGGACGGGCTCTCGCCCTCGGTCTTCGCGCCGCTCTTCGGCTCTCGGGGCTCGAGCAGGAAGCACGGGTCGTCGAGGACGTTCTCCAGCCGCAGCGAGCCCGCGTCGATCGCGACGCAGCGTGGGCGGCGATCGCACGGGACAAGAAGAGCGTCGCGGGTGATCCGCGGCTCGTGCTCCTCGACGGTGCGGGGAAACCACGGTGGGGAGTCGAGGTCCCTGCGGCGGATGTCCGTGCTGCCCTCGACGACTTGATCGCGTAAGGTCGCGCGATGCGAGTTGTCGTCCTCAACGGCGTCAATCTCGACGCGCTCGAGCGCCGTGACCCGGACTTGTACGGCGGGATCACGCTCTCCGAGCTCGAGACGCAGATCTACCAGTGGGCGAACGGGATCGGCTGCACCGTGCGCTGCCGGCAGACGAACCACGAGGGCGAGTTCGTCGACTGGTGCCACGACGCCCTCGACTGGGCGGACGGCGTGATCGCAAATCCCGGCGCGTGGGCGCACTACTCGTGGGCGATTCGCGACGCGGTCGAGCTCTTCACCGTGCCGTTCGTCGAGGTGCACCTCTCGAACGTGGACGAGCGCGAGGAGTGGCGGAAGTTCTCCGTCCTCGACGGTCTCGTCGCGGCTCGCATCGTCGGCAAGGGGCCCGAGGGCTACCGCGAGGCGCTCGAGTTCCTCGTGCGCGGGACAGCGTGACCCGGATCCAGCGTCTCGCTGCGCTCATCGACGAGCCGCTGCTCGTCGCCGGTCCGCCATACGTCCTCGGCGGCCAGGCCAACGTTCGCTACCTCACCGGTCTCCAGAGCTCGAATGCGGCCGTGCTGGTCGAGCCCGGCGGGAGCGCGACCCTGTACACGGACTTCCGCTACGCCCCCCGCGGCCGCGAGGTCGAGGGCGTGACGTTCGTCGAGACGGCGCGGAATCTTCTGGTCGCAATCGGCGAGCACGTCGGCGCGCGGCGGATCCTGTTCGAGGAGGCGAACCTGCCCTACGCGGGGTATCGCGTGCTCGCGGAGGCAGGTGTCGAGCTCGTCCCCTCGGCGGGGCTCGTCGAGTCGCTCCGAGCCGTCAAGGACGCGCAGGAGCTCGAGGCGATGCGCCGCGCGGGGGCACTGTCCGACGACGTCTTCGCGGCGCTCGCCGCCGAACGGTTCTCGGGGCGCAGCGAACGTGAGATCGCCTGGTGGGTCGAGCGGGCGTTTCGCGAAGGCGGGGCGGAGGGCGTCTCCTTCCCTGCGGTCGTTGCCGCCGGCGAGACGGGAGCTTCGCCCCATGCGGATCCCGGCGAGACGCCGATTCCGGAAGGCGTGCTCGTGACGGTCGACGCGGGGTGCGTCGTCGACGGCTACTGCTCGGACTGCACGCGTACATTCGCCGTCGGCGCGATCCCGGAGCGGCTTGCCGAGGTTTACGCGCTCTGTCTCGAGGCGCAGCTCGCCGGTCTTGCGGCCGTCGGCCCGGGCGTGTCGGGAAAGGACGCCGACGCGGCCTCGCGCGTCGCCATCGAGGCAGCCGGGCTCGGGTGGGCGTACGGGCACGGGCTCGGCCATGGCGTCGGTCTCCAGATCCACGAGGGACCCACGCTGCGGCCCGAGTCGACGGACGTGCTCGAGCCGGGGAACGTCGTCTCGGTCGAGCCCGGGATCTACCTTCCTGGTGAGGGAGGGGTCAGGATCGAGGATCTCGTCGCCGTGACGCCCGAGGGCTGTGAGCGCCTGACGCAGTTCACGAAGGACCTCGTCACGGTCTCGTAAGGGCGGGCAACGTCTCGTCCCTACAATTCGCGCGGCCATGGCAGAGACCGTCAACACGAATCAGTTCCGGAACGGCATGCACATCGAGCTCGAGGGCGGGGTCTGGCGGATCGTGGAGTTCCAGCACGTGAAGCCGGGCAAAGGCGGTGCGTTCGTCCGGACGAAGCTCAAGTCGCTCGAGAGCGGTTCGGTCGTGGACAAGACGTTTCGTGCCGGCGAGCGTTTCGCGCGTGTCCACACCGAGGTCAAGAGCGTGCAGTACCTGTACGACGACGGCAGCGAGGCGCACTTCATGGACGAGGAGACGTATGACCAGTTCGGGCTCCCGCACGCCGAGGTCGCCGACGCGCTCGCGTATCTCGCGCCGTCGTCTTCCATCCAGATGCTGACGGTGGACGGCAAGCCCGCCGGTCTCCAGCTGCCCGCGTCGGTCGAGCTCACGGTGGCGACGACGGAGCCGGGAGTGAAGGGAGACACGGTCTCGAACGTCACCAAGCCCGCGACACTGGAGACCGGAGCCGTCGTGCAGGTGCCGCTCTTCGTGGACGCCGGCGAGCGCATCAAGGTCGACCCGCGCGAGGGTCGTTACATCTCACGGGCCTGACGCCGAAGGCCGCCGCCGCGACGTTCGAACCGGCTTGTCGCAGCAGGGCGAGCGTTCCGGCCGGTCGCTAAGGTCCAGAGCCGTGCCCAGGCTCGTCGACACGACCATCCGACTGCTCTCGCAGGAGCCTCTCGCCGGGGCTCTGCCGACCTCGGAGATCCTCCGCGTTGCGGAGATCCTCGACCGGGCCGGCTTCGCGTGTCTCGAGGTCTCGGGAGGCGGAGTCTTCGATGCGACCGTCAGGCGCCGCGTCGAGACGCCCTGGGAGCGGATTCGTGCGATCAAGTCTCGCGTCACGACACCGCTCGGAATTGCGCTGCGGGGGCGGTTCCTCGTCGGATCGCAGCCCGTCAGCGGAGACATCGTGGGCCGGTTCGTCTCGTGCGCCGCGGAGAACGGCATCGAGGTCTTCCGGCTGCACGATCCGTTGAACGACGTGTCGAACCTCCGCGAGGCGGGGGCGGCGATCAACAATGCAGGCGGGCGCCTTCCACGCCGGGCTCGTCTACAGCCCCGGCCGCACCGGGGAGACCGACACCCTCGTCGAGGAGGCGCGCAAGCTGCCGGATCTCGGCGCGACGCGGGTGATCGTCAACGACCCGACCGGCGCGCTCTTTCCGCACCGCGCGCAGGAGATCGTCGCCCGGATCAAGGACGCGAGCGGGCTGCCCGTGGGGTTCTACGTCCAGGGCTCGGCCGGAACGGGGCTCGCGTCCGCGCTCGCCGCGGTCGAGGTCGGGGCGGACCTCGTGTCAACGGCCGTGTATCCGCTCGCGCTAACACTCCACCGCGTCTCGGGTGAGTCGCTCGCGGAGTCGCTCGAAGGTCTCGGGCATCCGACCGGGCTCGACACCGACCGGCTCTGGGAGGCCTCCGACCTCATCGACGAGTACATCGGCGACGAGCCCGTGTCGCCAGTCGCTCCGCGCATCGCCGTGCGTGCGGCCGAGTACGACCTCCCGTCCGGGCTTGTCGCAGCCCTGGACGTCCATCTCCGAGCCCACGCCGCGGAAGATCGCCTCGAGAACGTGCTCGAGGAGGTCGGCAAGGTTCGCGCGGAAGCCGGTTGGCCGCCGCTGGCCGCACCGATCGGCCAGATTCTCGCCAGCCAGGCCCTGCTCCACGTGCTCGAGGCTCGGCGGTACGGAACGGTGATCGACGAGTTCCGCGCGCTCGTCCAGGGCGCCTACGGGGTCACGCCGGAGCCGATCGACCCCACCGTCGAGCGAGCCGTCGGTCTTCTCGCTCCCCCCGAGATCGCGGACGACGAGCCGCTGACCGCCGAGGACGTCCGCGAGGCCGCAGAAGGTCTGGCAGCGAGCGAGGAGGAGCTCGTGCTCATCGCGATGTTCGGCACGGAGGCCGAGGAGCTCCTGCGGGTCGTGCGCGCGCGCCATTCGCGAGACGGAGCGTTGATCGCGGAGGACGCCGATGCCGAGCGCGCGGGGCGGATCCGCGAGATCGTGAAGATCGTCCAGGAGAGCGGCGTGGGGGAGATCGAGATCGAGGACGAGGGAATGCGCGTTTCCGTGCGACGAGCCGACGAGCCGACGAGCTATCCCGGTGGCATGCTCTCCGTGGCTACGACCGAGGCCGACGTGGCGACGGACGGCGTCGATGCTCCGCCCCGAAGCGACGGGGTCACGCGCGTCGAGTCCCCGATGGTGGGCGTCTTCTACCGCGGGCCGAACCCGGGAGCGCCCGCCTTCGTCGACGTGGGCGACACCGTGGTCCCAGGTCAGACCCTCTGCCTGCTCGAGGCGATGAAGCTCTTCAACGAGCTGAAGTCCGACGTCAGCGGGACCGTGCGAGCGATCCACCCGGAGAACGCGCAGCCGGTCGAGTTCGGGCAGGTCCTGTTCGAGATCGAGCCGGTCCTCGCGCCTCCAGCGGTCTAGAGCAATGCCTGCCTTCTCCCGCGTGCTCGTCGCGAACCGTGGCGAGATCGCCGTCCGCGTGATCCGGGCGCTGCACGAGCTCGGGATCGAGGCGGTCGCCGTCTATTCGACCGCGGACGCCGACGCGATGCATGTCGCGCTCGCGGACCGGTCGGTCTGCATCGGGCCGCCGGCTGCGGCGGAGAGCTACCTCCGGATCCCGAATGTCGTCGCAGCGGCCGAGACCACCGGCTGCGAGGCGGTGCATCCGGGCTACGGCTTCCTCGCCGAGAACCCGGCGTTCGCGCGCGCGTGCGAGGAGAACGGGCTCGTGTTCATCGGGCCTGAGGCGGACGTGATGGAGCGGATGGGCGACAAGATCCGCGCGAAGGATGAGATGCGCGCTGCCGGAGTCCCGCTGGTGCCGGGCTCCGACGGCGCGGCCGGGCTCGACGGCCTCCGCGAGGCGGCGATCGAGGCGGGATTCCCCGTGCTGCTCAAGGCAACAGCCGGAGGAGGAGGCAAGGGCATGCGGCTCGTCGCGGCCGAGGAGGACCTCGATCGCGCCTACGCGACCGCCTCCGCAGAGGCGGAGGCCGCATTCGGCGACGGCTCGCTCTACCTCGAGAAGGCGATCACCCCGGCCCGGCACGTCGAAATCCAGGTCCTCTGCGACAGCGCCGGGAACGTGCTCACGCTCGGCGAGCGTGAGTGCTCGATCCAGCGCCGTCACCAGAAGCTGATCGAGGAGTCGCCGTCGGCCGCGCTCGATGCGGAGTCGCGCGAGGCGATTGAGGCCGCGGTCGAGCGCGCGTGCACCACGATCGGATACCGGAACGCCGGGACGTTCGAGTTCCTGCTCGGGCCAGAGGGAGGCTTCCACTTCATCGAGGTGAACTGCCGCCTTCAGGTCGAGCACCCGGTCACGGAGCTCGTCACCGGCATCGACATCGTCCGCGAGCAGGTCCGGATCGCCGCAGGACTCGAGCTCGAGGTCGTCGGGCGGGCGCCCCGCCGCGGACACGCCGTCGAGATCAGGATCAACGCCGAGGATCCGAGCCGTGGATTCGCGCCCGCGCCGGGGGTCGTAACGCGGTTCCGGCCTCCCCTCGGAGCGGGCGTGCGGGTGGACACGGCGACCGTGGACGGCAGCGAGATCCCGCCCTACTACGACTCGCTGATCGCGAAGGTCGTCGTCTGGGACGAGTCGCGTGCTGCGGCGATCGGGCGTGCGGTGCGCGCGCTCGGCGAGCTCGAGGTGGAGGGCATCCCGACGACCCGCGAGCTTGCGCTCGACGTGCTCGCCTCGCCCGAGTTCCGGAACGGCAACTACTCGACCTCGACGCTCGTCGACCTCGGCGGGCGCGTCCCCTCTCTTTCCCGGGCATGAGTGCCGGCACCGGCCGCCGAGCCGCACGCCGGACCGCGCTCTTCATCCTCTACCAGTGGGACCTCACAGGGCAGCCGCTGGCGTCTCTGTACGAAGGCACGCCCGACGAGTTCGCCACCACGCTGGCCGAAGCCGTCGCTGAACGGGCTCCCGAGCTCGACCGCCGGATCACCGAATCGTCCGACGACTGGCCGGCCGATCGCCTCGGTACGCTCGAACGCAACATCCTGCGCATGGGTGTCTACGAGCTGGAGGAGGGGACGGTGCCGCCCGAGGTGGCGATAAACGAGGCAGTCGTGCTCGCGAAGCGCTACGCGTCGGAGGACGCCGCTGCGCTCGTGAACGGGATCCTGGGACATGTCGATCGCGAGGACCGGGCCAGGGACGAGAGCCCGAAGGAGGATCGCGTGCCGTGAGCTCCGTCGACGAAGCCCTCGCCCGCGCCGAGGAGCTGCTCGAGAAGCTGAACACGCGCCGCGAGGAGCTCGATGCGCTCGCGGGCGCGGACACGATCGACGCCGATGCCGCCGTGGATGTCATCACGGAGCTGTCGGAGCTCGCGAAGCAGATCGAGGCCGAGTTGACGAACGCTCGCGCGCTGGCAGAGGC
Source organism: uncultured Actinomycetes bacterium (assembly GCA_963736295.1). Lineage (GTDB taxonomy): Bacteria > Actinomycetota > Thermoleophilia > Gaiellales > Gaiellaceae > GMQP-bins7. The sequence continues at coordinate 211,312 of CAVTOH010000004.1, read as the reverse complement.
AGCCGGTCCGGATGGAGCCCCCTAGCAACCTCAGGAGCCCCCGCGAGCTCAAAGACGCGGTCGAGGCCTATCTCGCCAACGTCTCGCTCGCACCCGAGCTCGGAGCGCTCGAGCTCACCATGCGCTACGCCCTCGAGTCCGGAGGCAAGCGCATTCGACCGGTGCTCTGCCTGGCGGTCGCCGACGCCGCGGGCGGATCCGTGGAGGACGCGCTGCCGGCCGCCGGAGCTGTCGAGCTCGTGCACACGTTCTCGCTGGTCCACGACGACCTGCCCGCCCTGGACGACGACGACGAGCGGCGCGGCCGGCCGAGCGCGCACGTCGCGTTCGGGGACGGCGTCGCCCTGCTTGCCGGCGATGCGCTGCTCGCCGAGGCGTTCCGGCTCGTGCTCTCCTACGACACTCCCGAGCCGGGGCGGGAGCTCGCGCAAGCGACGCTCGGGATGATCGGAGGCCAGAACCGCGACATCTCGGGCGAGGATGTGGACCTCACGGAGCTGCATCGGCTGAAGACCGGACGCCTCTTCGCGGCCTCGGTGGGGCTCGGGCTCTGGGCGGCCGCGGTTCCCGAGAGCGAACAGGCTCCATGGCGTGCGTTCGGCGACGAAGTCGGACAGCTCTTCCAGCTCGTCGACGACATCCTCGACGGGGACGGCGTCGTGGCTCGGCACGGCCCCGAGTCGGCCCGTGAGCTCGCAGACCACGCGGCAAAGCGCGCACACGAGCGGCTGGCCGCTCTTGCTGCCGACACGTCGGTGCTCGCAGAGCTCGTCCAGGGATTGACTGTTAGGACCGCGTAGAGAACGCAAGTTCACCCTTTAGGGGCAGATTTCTCCAGGTACCATCCCGCCGTCTACAGACCAGGGCCGCGCGCCCCCACCCCTACATCTCGCGCAGCCCGTCGTTTCGCCCCTTGATGTCACTCTTCCCCCGCAGACCTCTGCACGTGCTCGTACTTGCCGCGATCGTCGTCGCGGCTGCAGCGCTTCCGCTCGTCGCCGCCGGCTACGGCAAGCCTTCGAACGCGGTGGCGAAACCTATGGTCAAGCGGCACGTGAAGCGCCGAGCGCCGAAGCCGACGCTCGGGCAGCGCGCAGCGACGACGGCGTTGAAAGCGGTGGGCGTGCCGTATCGGTGGGGCGGGACGTCGCTCTCCGGTGGCTTCGACTGCTCGGGGCTCGTCCGGTGGGCATACGGACGCGTGGGGATCACGGTGCCGCACAACTCCTACGAGCTGTACCGCACGGGACGCGCCGTCGCGCGCTCCAAGCTTCGGCCGGGAGATGTGCTCGTGTTCTCGGGTCTCGGTCACGTCGGGCTGTACATCGGCCACGGGCGGATGGTGCATGCGCCGTACTCGGGCAGAACGGTCGAGGTCGTCCGGCTTGCGCGCTCGCATTACGGGCAGCGAATCGTCGGCGCCCGGCGAGTTACCGCCGCGTAGCGCACCGCTCTCGACTCGCGCGGATCAGCATGATTCGCCCGTGAAGAAGCGGCTGGACACGCTCCTTGTCGAGCGCGGGCTCGCGGAAAGCCGCAGCCAGGCGCAGGCTTTCGTCCTCGCCGGCCTCGTGCCGGGTCACTCGAAGCCGGGAGAGCAGGTCGACGAGAGCCTCGAGGTTCACGTCGAGAGCCCGCCGCGCTACGTGTCGCGGGGAGGCGAGAAGCTCCGCAACGCGCTCGACGCGTTCGACATTCACGTCGACGACCGCGACTGCGCCGATGTAGGCGCGTCCACGGGTGGCTTCACCGACTGCCTGCTCCAGGCGGGGGCCGCGCGTGTGATCGCCGATCGACGTCGGCTACGGCCAGTTGCATCCCCGGCTCCGTGCCGATCCGCGGGTTGCGGTGCTGGAGCGTACGAACGCGCGAAGCCTCACCGAGCTGCCGTTCCCGCCGGAGCTCGTCACCTGCGACGTCTCGTTCATCAGCGTCACGAAGGCCCTGCCGCCCGTGCTCGCGCTCGCGCAACCTGGCTGGGAGGCGCTCGTCCTCGTCAAGCCGCAGTTCGAAGCCGGTCGTGCCGATGTCGGCAAGGGCGTCGTCCGCGACCCGGAGGTGTGGCAAAAGACGCTCCGAACCGTCGCCGAACACGCGCGCGAGTGGGGTGGCGACACGGCCGGAGTCGTAGACTCAGGACTGCCCGGGCCGAAGGGAAACCGGGAGTTCTTCCTCCATCTCGTCAACCGCCCGCCTCGAGCCACTCCTGATGACATCAACCGCTGGATCGCCGAGGCCGTCGGGCTCTAGAGGACTCGAAGGTCGTCGCGCGCGCGGCGGTGATGACGCACGGCAAGACCGGGCAGATCGGCGCCGGGCTCGCGCGCCTGCAGGCCGTCGCCGCCGAGCACGGCGTGGAGCTCCTCTTCCCGACCGACGAGGCCGAGAAGCACGGCGTGGAGGCGACTCCAGACGTGGAGAGCGCAGACCTCGCGGTCGTCCTGGGCGGAGACGGGACAGTCCTGCGCGCGCTGACACGCTTCCTCGGCACCGGCATCCCCGCGATCGGCGTGAACTTCGGGAGAGTCGGCTTCCTGAGCTCCATGCCCCGTCGCGACCTCGAGGCGGGGATGGCACGCGTGTTCGCGGGTGAGTACGAGGTGGTCGAGCTCCCGACGCTCGAGGTCGAGCATCCCGACGGGAGCGGACGCGCCGTGAACGACGTCGTGGTCGCGAGCGCAGAGCTCGGCCGCATGGTCGAGCTCGAGCTCGCGGTCGGCGGCGAGGAGCTCGGGCGGCAGCCGTGCGACGGGATCATCTGCTCGACGCCGTCCGGGTCGACCGCCTACAACCTCTCGAACGGCGGGCCCGTGCTCATGTGGGGGCTCGAGGCGATCGCGCTGACCTTCGTCGCCGCGCACTCGCTCCACGCGCGCCCGATCGTCATTCCGCCGGCTGACGACGTGATCATCTGGAGCCGGACGCAGGACGTCGGTGCAGCCGTGCTGGTCGACGGCCATCGCGTCTCGACGCTCGGTCCCGGCGACCGCGCAGTCGTCCGGCTCGGTGCCGAGCGGTCGCTGCTCGCGACGCTGCCCGAGGCGACGTTCGTCCGGCGCTACCGGCAGAGCTTTGCTTCGTAGGCTCCGCATCGAGAACCTCGTCCTCATCCGCGAGGCGGAGCTCGAGCTCGGCCCCGGCCTGAACGCGGTGACGGGCGAGACAGGGGCGGGGAAGACGATCTTCGCGCAGGCGATCGGACTCCTTCTCGGAGCGCGCGCCGACGCTGCGGCGGTCGGGACGGCCGCCGGAGAGGCGTACGTGGAGGCGGAGCTGGACGTCCCCGCCGGGTTCTTCGACGAGGACGACATCGCGGGTCTCGCCGAGCTCCGTCCGGAGGGCGAAGCAGGTCTCGTCCTGGCGCGGCGCGTGTTCGGAGACGGTCGCACGCGGGCGTACGCATGGGGCCGCTCGGTCGCGCGCGAGGATCTCGCCGCAGCTGCCGAGCGGCTGATCGCCATGTCCGGCCAGTTCGAGCAGCGCCGACTCGCGCGTCCGTCGTTCCAGCTCGACGTCCTCGACGCGTTTGCAGGCCCCGAGCAGCTCGAACGGCGTCGACAGGCGGCGCTCGCCTGGCGCGAGCTCCTGGCGGCACGCCGCCGACACGACGAGCTCGCGCGTGACGCCGATGCGGTGGCGACTCGACTCGCCGAGCTCGAGGCGCTCGTCGTGGGAACGGAGGGTCTGACCCCCGGCGACGAGGACGACCTGCGGGCCCAGCGCGACCGGCTCCTGCACGTCTCCGAGCTGGGGGCGGCAGCGGCTGAGGCAGCCGGGGCGATCGCCCCGGACGACGGTGAGGGAGCGACGGAGCTCGCGGCTCGCGCCGAGCGCGTGCTGGCGCCCCTCGAGCGGCTGGCGCCCGAGCTCCAGCCCATCGCAGCGGAGCTCCGCGACGTGACGCTGCGCCTGCGCGAGGCCGGGAGCGATCTTCACCGCTTCCTCGCCTCCCTCGACGCCGACCCGGCGCTCCTGGAGGACGTCGAGAGCAGGCTCGAGCGCATCTCCGACCTCAAGCGCCGCTTCGACGCGAAGTCACTCGCCGAGCTGCTCGAGCGCGCCGAAGCCGCGAGGCAGGAGGTCGACGACGCGGCAGCCGGCCGGGATCCGGTCGCCGCGGCCGCAGAGGCGCTCTCGAAAGCCGAAGCAGAAGTGGCGGCGCTCGCCGCCGACCTCAATGGCACGCGCCAGGCTCACACCTCGGCACTCGAGAACGCGGTCGCCGCCGAGCTGCACGGGCTGGGGATGGGCGAGGGAGAGTTCCGCGTCGAGCTGCGCGAGCGCGATCCAGGCCCGACGGGCGCGGACGAGGTCTCGTTCCTCATCAGGCCGAACGCCGGGCTGCCGTTCGGCCCCGTCGCCGAGACGGCGTCGGGCGGAGAGCTCTCTCGCGTGGCGCTGGCCCTCGCGGCCGTCGCGGGCGGCGAGACGCTCGTGTTCGACGAGATCGACGCCGGGATCGGGGGCGTCACGGCCCATGCGGTCGCCGAGACGCTGCAGCGGCTCGCGGAGCGCGCGCAGGTCATCACCATCACGCACCTCCCGCAGATCGCGAGCGTCGCGGAGAGTCACTTCCGCGTCGAGAAGCTGCCCGGGGACCCGACGCACACGCGCATCGAGGAGCTCGACGACCTCGTCCGCCGCGAGGAGCTGGAGCGCATGGCCGGCGGCGCAGAGTTCATCACGTCGCTGACAGAGACCTAGACCGAGAAACCGTCCGACCCCCGAGCCTGGTACGGTTGGATCCCGTGGCCAAGTTCGTATTCGTCACGGGTGGAGTGGTGTCCGCGCTCGGCAAGGGGATCGTCGCGGCATCGCTCGGACGCCTTCTCAAAGCGCGCGGCCTTTCCGTCAGCGCGCAGAAGTTCGACCCCTACCTGAACGTCGATCCGGGGACGATGAGCCCGTTCCAGCACGGCGAGGTCTTCGTCACCGAGGACGGCGCCGAGACGGACCTCGACATCGGCCACTACGAGCGCTTCATCGACGAGAACCTCTCGAGGAACGCGAGCCACACGGCCGGCGCGATCTGGGACACCGTGCTGCGCAAGGAGCGGAAGGGCGAGTTCCTCGGAGCGACCGTCCAGGTGATTCCGCACATCACCAACGAGATCAAGGCACGCATCCGTCGCGCCGAGAAGGTGATGCCGGCCGACGTCGTGATCTCCGAGATCGGCGGGACCGTCGGCGACATCGAGTCGCTGCCGTTCCTCGAGGCGATCCGCCAGTTCCGGCGGGAGGTCGGGCACGAGAACGTCGTCTACCTGCACGTGACGCTCGTGCCGTTCATCCCGGCCGCCGGTGAGCTCAAGACGAAGCCGACGCAGCACTCGGTAAACGAGCTCCGCCGCATCGGTATCCACCCCGACATCGTCGTCTGCCGCTCGACCGAGCCGCTCTCGGACGACATCCGCGACAAGATCGCGCTCTTCGCGGACGTGGACCTCAAGGCCGTCGTCGCGGCGCCCGACGTCCCGGACGTCTACGTCGTCCCGGAAGTCCTGCAGGCGGAGGGCCTCGACGCTCTCGTCTGCGAGAAACTGGGGCTCGAGGCTCAGCAGGCCGACCTGGGCGAGTGGCGCGAGCTCACCGAGCGCACCCGCGCGCTCGACGACGAGGTCGAGATCGCCCTGGTCGGGAAGTACGTGAAGCTCCACGACGCTTACCTCTCGGTGCACGAGGCCCTCAAGCACGCAGGCGTCCACCACGGTGCGCGCGTCAGGGTCCGCTGGGTCGACGCGGAGCACATGTCGTACGAGGAGGCTGTTCGCGAGCTCGAGCAGGTGGACGGCGTGCTCGTCCCTGGCGGGTTCGGCTCTCGCGGTTGGGAAGGAAAGATCCTCGCGTGTCGCGCGGCACGCGAGCGCGAGATCCCGTATCTCGGCATCTGCCTCGGCATGCACGTCGCCGTCTCCGAGTTCGCGCGGCACGTGGCCGACATGGAGGGAGCGAACTCGACGGAGATGGACCCCGAGACGCCGTTCCCGGTGATCGACCTCCTCCCCGAGCAGAAGGAGATCGAGGACCTCGGCGGCACGATGCGTCTCGGCGCGCAGGCGGTCGAGCTCGCGGAAGGGACCCGCGCACTCGAGACCTATGGCGAGCCCGTGGTCCACGAGCGGCACCGCCACCGCTACGAGGTCAACAACGAGCTCCGGCCGCGGCTCACCGAAGCCGGCCTCGTCGTCTCGGGCACGTTCCAGGACGGTCGCCTCGTCGAGGTCGTCGAGCTTCCGGACCACCCCTGGTTCGTCGCGAGCCAGTTCCACCCGGAGTTCAAGTCGCGGCCGACGCGCCCAGCTCCGCTCTTCCGCGACTTCGTCGGTGCAGCGCTCGAGCGGGCTCGCTCTCGCGAGGGCGTTCGCGCGGCAGCGAGCTAGGGGCCTATCCCGGGCACGGCGCCGTGCCATCGAGCACGCCCGGCGGCGGCGCCGGAATCGGTCCGACCCGGCCGATCCGCGGCTGGACGTCGTTCAGCGAGCGCAGGGCGCGTAGCGCTCGGAGCGCCATCCCCGGGTTGGAGCCCTGCCCTCGATAGATCTTGATCTGCGTCCGCTCGGTGAACATCAACGGCGCAGAGTCGAGCATGCCGACCGGTGCCCCTCGAATCGTCCGACGCTCCCACCGATCGTTGGCGGTAGCGACGTCCAGGTGGAAGCAGAGCGGGAAGATCTGGATCTGGAGCGGGGGCGCGCAGCCGTGGTCGCCCGTGATCTCGCAGGTTCCGTAGATGAACGTGGCTGCGGTTCCACCCGTAGCGACATGCGCAAGCTCCAGGCCCTCGAACTCCTCGCCGACCCAGTAGAGCGGAAGCTCCTCGGACTTCCTCGCCGTGTCAAGGTCTGCCGCCACGTCGTCGCCGACTGAGCAACCGGCGGCGCCGAGACCAAGGGCGAGCGCCGCCAACGACGCTGCGGCGGCGAGCCTCATCGCACGACGACGCCTTCGTGTGGAGCGAGCGGAAGCCGCCCGACGATCTCGCCGCCCTCACGTTCGCGAGTCGTGCCGAGCACGATCGAACCCGTGACGCCCTCGATCTCGACCGTGGCCGGGCCGAAGTTGAGGGCGACGATGACGTCGTCAGCGCGGCGCCACGCCCAGGAACCGGGAGGCGATGGGAGCTCGGCGTACCCGCCCGTCTGGAGGCTCGGCAGTCTGCGTCGGAGCGCGATCAGGTCGCGCGTGAAATTGATTGTCGAGCCTGGGTCGGCGTGCTGATCCTCGACGTTCCGGCTCGTGTCGGCGAGCGGGAGCCAGGGGTCGCTCCAGCCTCCCTCGGCCGTCCACGGCATCGGCGTGCGGCCGGGATCGCGTGACGGCGTGGCACAGTCGACGATCCGCTCCGGCGGGACGTCCCCGGCGGCCAGCGCGAGCTCATCCCCGTAGTAGAGGCACGGCGTTCCACGCAGCGTCAGGAGCAGCAAGAGAGCACAGCGTGCGAGCGGCTCGTCGCCGTTGCACCACCGTGTAGCGAGCCGGCCCAGGTCGTGATTCGAGCCGGTCCAGCACGGCAAGGCGGTCGCGGGCAGGGCGCGCTCGACGGTCGCAACGACCTCTCGCATCTCGTCGGCGTCGAAGTTGGCGTGGGCGAGCATGAAGGCAAACGCGAGCTGGAGCTCGTCGTCGCGCCCGTAGTACTCGACCCACTCGTCGACCTCGAGCGTGTACGCCTCGCCGAGGAGGATGCGCGGCGGGTCGTAGGCCTCTGCCAGCGAGCGCCACTCGCGCAGGATTCCGTGGGTCTCCGGCCGGTGCATCGAGTACCGGCGCCGCAGGCCAACACCCGGGAGAATGGGGTCGTCGCGCAACTCCTTGTCCTTGATGAGCGCGTGCGCGACGTCGATCCGGAAGCCGGCGATGCCACGGTCGAACCAGAAGCGGAGGATACGCTCGAACTCGGCACGGACGGCCGGGTTCCACCAGTCGAGATCCGGCTGCTCGGGGGCGAAGTTGTGCAGGTAGTACTGGCCGCGCCCGGCGTCGAAGGCCCACGCCGAGCCGCCGCCGAAGATCGACTGCCAGTTGTTCGGGATCTCCTCCGACCAGACGTAGAAGTCGGGCCGCTCCCCGAACCACGGATGTCGGTCCGAGGTGTGGTTCGGCACGAGGTCGAGGAGCACGCGGATCCCGTGCCGCCGCGCCTCCGAGACGAGTTTGTCGAGATCCTCGATCGTGCCCAGGTCCGGATGCACTCCGAGGTAGTCGGAGACGTCGTAGCCCCAGTCGACGTTCGGCGACGGGTGAATAGGGTTGAGCCAGATCCCGTCGACGCCGAGCCACGTCAGGTAGTCGAGCTTCTCGACGACACCGGCGAGGTCGCCGATGCCGTCGCCGTTCGAGTCCGCGAACGAGCGCGGGTAGATCTGGTAGATGACGCCGCCGCGCCACCAGGGATCGGTCATGGCGCGAGAGGTTAGCCTCGTGAGGCGGGGCCGCCCGTAGGATGCGGCGCGTGGAGCAACCGGAGCTCTCCTCGCCTCTTCTCGACCTCTTTCTCGAGCTCTGCGCCCTTCCCAGCCCTTCCGGGCACGAACGTGCAGTCGCGGATCGCGTCGGCTCGTACCTCACGAAGCTCGACCTGGCCTGGGACGAGGACGACGCCGCAGGACCTCTCGAGGGCGACACCGGGAACATCTACTGCCGGCTTCCGGCGACGAACGGCGGCGGGACGCCGATCTTCATCTGCGCTCACACGGACACGGTTCCCCCGGAGGCGGCGATCGACCCTGTCGTCGACGACGGCATCGTGCGAAACGCAGCCGGCACGATCCTGGGCTCGGACAACAAGGCCGCGGTCGCCGTCATGCTCGAGGCGACGCGCCGCATCCTCGGCGAAGGTCTCCCGCACGCGGGCATCGAGCTCCTCTTCACGGCTCAGGAGGAGGTCTCGCTGCGCGGTGCAGGCGCCTTCGACCACACGCGCCTCGTCGCGCGGACGGGCTTCGTCTACGACCAGGGCGCTCCGATCGGCGAGATCGTCCTCGGCTCGCCGCACGGGCGGCTGCTCGACTTCCGCTTCCACGGACGAGCAGCGCACGCCGGCATGAATCCCGAGGACGGTCGCTCGGCGATCGGGGCGGCGGCGCGGGCGATCGCCGACTTCCGTCTCGGCCGCGTCGACGACGAGACGAGCGCGAACGTCGGGGAGATCAAGGGTGGAACGGCCCGCAACGTCGTCCCGGAGTGGTGCTCGTTCACGGCCGAGGTTCGCTCGCACGACGAGAGCAAGGCGACGGACCTGGTCCGCGAGATGCTCGAGACGGCGGCCTTCGCGGCGAGCATGTCCGAGTGCGAGCTCGAGTCGGACGTGCGCCCGAGCTTCCCGGGCTACCGCTTTCGCGAGGCTGATGAGCCGGTCCGCCTGGCCGCGACGGCGCTCCGCACGGCGGGCTTCGAGCCCTCGTACGCGCTGAGCGGCGGCGGAGCGGACGCGAACGTCTTCAACGCGCGTGGCCTCTGGTGCGTGAACCTCGCGAACGGGATGATGGAGATCCATACGCCCGACGAGCACATTGCCGTCGCTGACCTGGACGCGATGGTCGACGTCACGCTCGCGCTCGTCGACGCCGCGCGCGAAATGGACTAGCTCGTGGAGAGCCGCAAGCTCGGGCCGGTCGTCGGGCTCGGCACGTACCGGACGTTCGAAGGTGACGTCGGGCTCGCGCAAGACGTCGTCGCGGCAGCATTCGACGCGGGTGTCCGGCTATTCGACTCCTCTCCCATGTACGGCGCGGCCGAGAGCTCGCTCGGCAGCGCGCTCGGCGAGCGCCGGGATCGAGTGACGATCGCGACGAAGATCTGGACGCCGAGGATCGACGAGGGCAGGCAGCAGTACGAAGCGCAGCGGCGGTTCTTCGGCAGGGTCGACGTCGAGCAGGTGCACAACCTCGTCGCATGGCAGGAGCACCTCGAGTGGATCGAGGAAGAGCGCGATGCGGGACGGATCGACCGCATCGGCGTCACACATTGGGACGCAGGGTCGTTCGACGAGCTCGAGACGGCTCTGGAGACCGGCCGCTTCGACACGGTGCAGATCCCGCTCAATCCGCTGGAACGCGACGCCGAGCGCAGGATTCTGCCGCTAGCCGAGGGCAAGGGCATCGCGGTGATCGTGATGCGGCCGTTCGGCGGCACCGGCGCACCGCTCCTGCAGCACGAGCCACCGGTGGCCGACCTCGAGCCGCTTCGTGAGCTCGGCGTCGAGACCTGGGGTCAAGCGCTGCTCGCGTGGGTGCTCTCGGACCCGCGCGTCGACGCCATCATCCCCGCGACGTCGCGCCCGGAGCGGGCGGTCGAGAACGCCCGCGCCGGTTCGGCTCCGCTGCCGCCCGAGCTGCGGGCGCTCGTGGAAAGCCTCGCGCAACGCTGAGCTACGACAGGCTGACCGAGCCGTCGTCGCGGAGCGTCCAGAACGGGTTGTGCGCGACCTCCCATGCGTGGCCGTCCGGGTCATGGAAGACCCCCGAGTAGCCGCCCCAGAACGTCTCGGCGCCCGCCCGGGCGATCGTCGCCCCGGCGGCTTCGACCTCGACCAGCACGGCATCGACCTCGGCCGGGGAGCCGACGTTCTGGGCGAGGGTGGTCCCACCCCAGCCGCCGGTGTCGGAGACGACGCTGTCCTCGGCGAGCTGCTCCCGCCCCCAGAGCGCCACGATCATGCCGCCGGCCTGGAAGAAGACGACGTCCGAGCCCGGCTCGGCGGAGGTCGTCCACCCGAGCGCCTCGTAGAAGGCCCGCGCCCGTTCGACGTCCGCGACCCCGAGCGTGATCAAGCTGATCCGCTGCTCCACGACCAGCCATGCATATCACGATCGTCGCGCGGAGCGCGCCCGGTGAGCCGATACAGTCCCGCCCGCCAATGAGGATCGGCGTCGCGAAGGAGATCAAGCCGCAGGAGTACAGGGTCGCGCTGACCCCTGCCGGGTGCCGCGAGCTCGTTCAGCAGGGGCACGAAGTGCTCGTCGAGGAGGGCGCCGGGGTCGGCAGCGCGTTCCCCGACTCCGCGTACGAGCGCGCGGGGGGCACGATCCATGCGGTCGACGACGTGTGGGAGCGCGCAGAGCTGCTCCTCAAGGTGAAGGAGCCGATCGCGGTCGAGTACCCGAGGCTCCGCGAGGGGCTCACGCTCTTCACCTACCTGCACATCGCGGCGGACGAGCCGCTCACGCGGGCTCTCCTGGACTCGGGGATCACCGCCATCGCGTACGAGACGGTCGAGACCGATCGCGGGGCGCTGCCCTTGCTCGCCCCGATGAGCGAGATCGCAGGCAGGCTCGCCCCGCAGGCCGGGGCCGATCATCTCGAGAAGCCGAAGGGCGGCCGCGGGATCCTCCTCGGCGGTGTCGCAGGCGTTGCGCCGGCGCGCGTGGTCGTCATCGGGGGCGGCATGGTGGGCTACAACGCCGCCGTCATCGCGCTCGGGATGGGCGCGCAGGTGACGATCCTCGAGCGCTCAGTCGACCGGATGCGCTTCCTCGAGCAGATCCTGAGCGGCCGCGTTCAGCTCCTCATGTCCTCGACCCTTCAGCTCGAGGAGTCGGTCAAGGACGCCGACCTGACGATCGGAGCCGTCCTCATCCCCGGCGCGCTCGCGCCGAAGCTCATCACCCGGGAGATGCTCGGGACGATGAAGGACAGCGCGGTGTTCGTCGACGTCGCGATCGACCAGGGCGGGTGCGCGGAGACGTCGAAGCCGACGACGCACGACGATCCCGTGTACACGGTCGCCGGCGTCATCCACTACTGCGTCGCGAACATGCCAGGCGCGGTGCCGATCACGTCTACGCGGGCCTTGACGAACGTCACGCTCGCGTACGTCGAGGCGATCGCGGAGCACGGCGCCGTCGAGGCGATCCGTCGCGATGCGGCGCTCGCGAAGGGCGTCAATGTCGTCGGCGGAAAGGTGACGTACGAGGCCGTAGCCGAGGCACACGGCCTCGAGTACACGCCGCTCGACGACGCGCTCGCTGCAGGCGTCGCGTAGACCGCGCGTCGAGCCCTAACCGGTCAGCTTCGCGCTTCGCCTTGCGGAAGAGCCTGCCCGCGGCATTGCCGTCGTCCGCAGGAGGCGGCGCATCGTCGTCTTTCTGCTTGCTCGGACGGTCCTTCGTCGGGAAGAGCTTGATCGCGCCGTAGGTCACGAGAGCCGCGAGACCGACGATCCCGATGATGTAACCGACGAGCAGGAGGAGGCCGAGGGCTGCGTCCAAAGCCGACGTAGAATAGCGCCGTGCCCGACGGCGTAGTCACGCACGGCAGGACCACGGCCTAGTGCCGCGTGTGTGCGTGATCGTCCTCGACGCCGTCGGGGCGGGGGAGTTGCCCGATGCCGCCGAATACGGGGACGAGGGCTCGAACACGCTCGGCAATCTCGCAAAGGCAGTCGGCGGGCTCGATCTCCCCAACATGGAGGCGCTCGGGCTCGGAAACATCATGCCGCTCGAGGGCTGCCCTCCACACCCAGGCGCTCCGGCGGTCGCTGGCCGCCTTCTCGAGCGGTCGAAGGGCAAGGACACCACCACAGGCCACTGGGAGATGATGGGGATCGTCACTCCGACAGCCTTCCCGACGTACCGGCACGGCTTCCCCGATGACGTGATCGACCCGTTCATGAATCGCACGGGTCGCGGTGTCATCGGCAACAAGCCGGCCTCGGGGACGGAGATCATCCAGGAGCTCGGCGAGGAGCATCAGCGGACCGGGAAATGGATCGTGTACACGTCCGCGGACTCCGTCTTCCAGATCGCCGCGCACGAGGAGACCATCCCGCTCGAGGAGCTCTACGAGGGCTGCCGGGTCGCGCGAGAGATCCTCACCGGGAGACATGCTGTCGGACGCGTGATCGCTCGGCCTTTCGTGGGCGAGCCCGAGCACTACGAGCGCACACCGAACCGCCACGACTTCTCTCTGCACCCGCCCGCGCCCAACTACCTGACGACGATCCGCGACGCCGGCAACACCGTGTACGGCGTCGGGAAGATCGGGGACATCTTCGCCGGCCAGGGCGTCGACGAGTCGAGCCCGACGAGGTCGAACGTCGAGGGCATCTCCCGCACGATCGAGCTCTTGCAGGAGATCGAGAGCGGGCTCGTGTTCGTGAACCTGGTCGAGACGGACATGCTCTGGGGCCATCGCAACGACCCGGTCAACTTCCACCGGTGCCTTCAGGACTTCGATCGCCGGTTGTCCGACATCCTTGAAGCGCTTCATCCCGGCGACCTCTTGATCCTGTCCTCGGATCACGGCTGTGACCCGACGACGCCGTCCACCGATCACTCGCGCGAGCACGCGTTGCTGCTCGCCTACGCGGCCGGTCGCAACGCCTCTGGACGTGTCCACGAGGACGGAGAGTTCGCCGACGTCGGCTACACGGTGAACTCCTGGCTCGGCGGCAAGTCGCCGGGAAGAAAGCTGCCAGGCCGCGCGATCGAGCTGTGATCCGCGCCGCCGACCTCATCGAGCGGAAGCGGGACGGCGGGGAGCACTCTGCTGAGGAGATCGTGGCTCTCGTGTCGGGCTACGCCTCCGGCGAGATCCCCGACTACCAGATGGCCGCGTGGTGCATGGCCGTCTACTTCCGGGGGCTCACCGGCCCCGAGACCTACGCGTTGACGGAGGCGTTCATCCAGTCGGGCGAGACGCTCGACATGGGCGCGGCGCTCGGCCGGCGCGTCGTCGACAAGCACTCGACGGGCGGAGTGGGGGACAAGACTTCGATTGCGGTTGGCCCGATCGTCGCGGCGTGCGGCGTTCCCTTCGGGAAGATGAGCGGTCGCGGTCTCGGTCACACCGGCGGAACGCTCGACAAGCTCGAGTCGATCCCCGGCTTCCGGGTCGAGCTCACGACCGACGAGTTCGTCGAGCAGGTGCGCAACGTCGGCCTTGCGATCGTCGGCACGTCGGCGGATCTCGTGCCGGCTGACAAGAGCCTCTACGGCCTGCGAGACGTGACCGCGACGGTCGACATCGTGCCGCTCATCGCCTCCTCGATCATGTCGAAGAAGATCGCCGCAGGGGCGGACGCGATCGTGCTCGACGTCAAGGTCGGCGACGGCGCGTTCATGAAGACGCTCGACGACGCGCGCGTCCTCGCCGAGCAGATGGTCGAACTGGGGCAACGCGCCGGTCGGCGGGTCGTGTGCCTGCTCACGGACATGGAGCAGCCGCTCGGCCAGGCGGTCGGGAACGCGCTCGAGATCCGCGAAGCAGTGGCGACGATCAGCGGCAGCGGCCCGCCGGACTTCAGCGAGCTGGTGCTCGACGCGTGCGCGTGGCTCCTCTCGCTCTCCGATCTCGGCGTCGACCGGGACGAGGGCCTGCAGCGAGCACGAGCCGCAACGACCGACGGCTCCGCGCTCGAGGCGTACGAGAGCTGGATCCGAGCCCAGGGCGGAGATCCCGATCTGTCGCGCTTGCCGGCCGCGCCGGTGGTACGGGAGGTCATCGCTCCGCGCGGTGGGGTGGTGACGCAGCTCGGCGCCCTGGCGGTGGGTATCGCTGCGCTGGAGCTCGGTGCCGGGCGCCGAACGAAGGAGGACGCGATCGACCATTCGGTGGGGGTCATGTGCCGTGTGAAGCGCGGTGACGAGGTCGCGGCTGGCGACGTGCTCGCCGAGATCCATGCTCGCGACGACGCCTCGCGGAACAGGCGGCGACCGCCGTGCTCGCTGCTTACGAGATAGGCGACGTTCCACCGCCCGCGCACGGAATCCTGCTCGACGTCATCGAGTAGCGGCGCTGCGAAACGCTACTTTCGCGCGACGAAGACGATGAAGTCGTCGTCAGCCGTCGGCTGTGCCTCGACGTGATCTCCGTGGACGACGACGTTCTCGAAGCCGGCGCGCTCGAGGGTCAGGAGCAGCTCGTTCTTGAAGTACAGACCGATGTCGAGGCGGTGAACCTCCTCGGCCTCGAGCGTGTCGTTGCGCCACATCTGCGCGTGCATCTCCAGGGAGACGCGCTGCTCGAGCGGATCGAACGCGAGGTACCTAGAGCGCAACCCGTACTCGGCCCCGTCAGGGGCGCGCCTTCGTCCTTGCGGTGGCTCGGCGGCCTCCGGCAGCGACTCACGCCCGTCCTTCGGCCAGTACCTCCACTGCTCGGCGTCCGCATATGGCACCTCGACGTCGACGAGCAGCGTGCCGCCCGGTTCCAGATAGTGGTGGAAGCGGCGGACCGCCTCGAGGTCCTGCTCTCGGTCGCTGCCCAGGCCGAACGCCCCGCACACGAAGATCGTCCGGTAGCGGCGCGGCAGGTCGAGTGCGTGCATCGCCTGCACGTACAGGTTCGGCGCGAGCCCTTCACGCTCCGCCTTCTCCCGGCAGAGGGCGATCATGTCCGCCGACACGTCGCAGCCGTCTACGTCCAGCCCCGCGCGAAGGAACGGGAGGAGGAGCCGGCCGGTGCCGCACGCGACGTCGAGCGCGGGCTGCCCGTCGCTCTCGATGAACCTCTGGAAGTACGGGATCTCGTGCGGCCGGAAGTCGTCGTTGAACTCCGCCCAGTACCGAGCAATGAGGCCGTGGTGCCAGGTCTGCGGCTGCTCGGTCGTCACGCGTCTCGCAAGCCTACGATGAAGCTGTGCCCGAGCTGCCCGAGGTCGAGACGATCCGCGGCCAGCTCGCACCGCGGCTCGAGGGGCGGGTGCTGGCGCGCGTGGAGATCCTCGATCCTCGCCTCACCCGGCCGTTCGACCTCTTCGAGGTTGCGGAGGAGCTCGAAGGCGACCTCGTCGTCGCAGTGGAGCGGCGCGGAAAGTACCTCGTGCTGCGCCTGGAGAGCGGGCTCGCGCTCCTCGTGCATCTGCGCATGACCGGAAGCTTCGGCTTCGAGCCGACGAGCCACCAGCGCGCGATCATCGAGCTCGACGACGGCGCGACTCTCGTCTTCCGGGACGTTCGCCGGTTCGGGACGTGGCTCGTCGTCGACGAGGCCGAGCTGGGACCGTATCTCGACCTGAAGAACGGCCCGGAGCCGCTCGGGAGCGCGTTCACTTCCGCCTGGCTCGCGGACAAGCTCGCTCGTCGCCGGGCGGCGCTGAAGGCCGTCCTTCTCGATCAGCGCGTCGTGGCCGGGCTCGGGAACATCTACGCGGACGAGGCGCTCTGGAGAGCACGCGTCAGCCCGCTCCGTCCGGCCGACGACTTGGGCACGGAAGAGGTCGGCCGGGTGCACCGGGCGATCCGGGCGGCGCTGCGGACCGGAATCGAGCGCCAGGGATCGACCTTCAGGGACTACGCGGCCCCGGACGGCTCGCCCGGCACGATGCAGGAGGAATTCCGCGTGTACGGCCGCGAGGGCGAGCGGTGCCCCCGGTGCGGTACGCCGATCGCGAAGGCGCGCGTCGGAGGAAGAGGCACCTGGTACTGCCCGCGCTGCCAAGCCTGACGGACGTGGCGCGGGGCGGAGTGCCTACGCGACCGAGGGTGCTCTCGAGCGCTCGTCGAGCTCGGAGACGCTCTTGAGGGCGACCTGACCCATGAGAGCCTGGTCGACGACGACCGGCTCGGGGTTCCGGGTCGGGGTCGGATGGAGCTCCACAGCGGAGCTCGGAGATGTCACGAGGCGAGCGCGGCGGCGTTTGGCGAGGCTCTCGGCCGCGACGTAGCTGCCGACGACGAAGATGACGGCGGCCGTCTGGGCGATCAACCCCTCCCACGTGGGGAAGAGACCCAGCCAGAGCCCGGCCCAGTACGGGAGCTCGAGCCCCTCGATCGGCGTCACGGCGAGCCAGCCCACCTTCTGCATCGTCTGCACGGTCGTCCCGACCATGACGACGAGCACCCCGGTGATGAGCACCCCGGTCGCGATGAGAAGCTTCTTGTGCGGCAGTTTTCGCTCGAGCTTGATCACGAGCACGAACACGGCAACCGTTCCTGCGAGCCCGAGCGCGACTCCCTGCAGGACCGTGAGCGCACCTGCCTCGAGCGTCATCGCCTGCAGGAAGAGGACGGTCTCGAAACCCTCGCGGTAGACGCTCGTGAACCCGAGGAGCACGAGGCCGACGACCTGGGCGGCCGCGAGGGACAGGCCCGCGCCCGCGAGAACGCGCTTCTTCCGCTTGTGCAGGCCCTGGAGGTTCTCCTGCCAGTACATCTTGTGGAAGAACCAGTTGAGGATGAGCAGCAGGACACCGATGGCAACGAGCGAGACCACGGCTTCCAGCTTCTCGCCGTAGCGCGCCAGCGAGGTGAGCACGGTCTGGGCGACGACCCACGTGACCCCGCTAGCGACGAGCGCGAAGCCGACGCCGAGAAGAATCGGCTTGCGAAAGCCACGGCGGTCTCCGACGAGGCTGGCCATGAGCGCGGCGAGGATGAGGACGGCCTCGAGGCCCTCGCGGAAGACGATGAGCGCGGAGTTCGTGATCACGGAGGCGTCCGACCCTGCGCCGCTCCCCACGCGCTCCTCCGCGCGGGAGAGTGCGTCGTCGAGCGCGGCCCGAGTGCTGGCGAGCTCACCCGCGCCGCTGCGCCTCTTGATGAGCTGGACGAGGCCGTCATAGCCCTCTGCGCCGTACCAGAAGTAGCCCTCGACCTCCTGGAAGAGCGACGGCGCGAGCCCACGCAGCCGCTGCTCCGGCCCGAGCTCGAAGACGCCGTAGGCCTCGAGGCGGGCCTGCTCCGCCTGCTTCCAGTCGCCCGCCGCGGATGCAGCCTGCAGACGGTCCAGCGTGGCCGCGATGACGTCGAAGTCGGCGGTCTTCGCGGCTTCCTTCCACTGCGAGGGGTAGAGCGCCGCGATCAACCCGAGCGCGCTCGTCGTCGTGGCCTCGACCACCTCGGGGCTCGCGACCGCGGTCCCCCGCACGGCTTCGGCGAGCGCCGTGCCGAGATCGTCGAGCGCGACGCCGAGTCGACGTGTCGCGGCTGCGTCGCGCGCCGCAAGGCTCGGCTCGAGGTCGTGGAATGCGGCTGCCGCGCCGTCCCTGAAGGTCACCGCCTCCTGGATCTCGAACTCGAGCGTCACGCGTCCGTCCTGCACACCGCGGCCGTACTCGATGGGGACGAGACGCAAGAAGCGGTCGAGCTGGCCGGCGCGGCGAACGATCTCGGCGCCAGTGAGTGGGGCGGCACGGAACGATGCAAGCGCGCGTTCGACGCGGGCGAGCGGCCGCGCGATGGCGGCGCCGCCGCGTGCGGCTGCTTCCAGCTCCTGGAAGGACGCGCCAAGTGCCCGCTCGGCGCGAGCTCCCTGGGTCGCACGGTACGTCGGTGCGAGGATGCGCCAGTACCCGAGAGCGAGCGCGCCCATCTCGGCGCGGGTGGCCGCGAATCCCTGCTCGTCGGCATCGTGCAGCCCCGTCAGAGCGGTGCGCAGGCGCGAGTCGTACGTGTCGAGGAGATCCCGGCGGACCGTCGCGGCCGCCCTTTGCGCCGTTAGCGTGCCTGCGGCGAGGTCGTCGAGGGCGACGGTCGCGTCTGCGGCCGCGCGTGAGAACCTCGTCGGCGGCCTGAACTCCCGTACGAGAAGCCAGCTCCGCGCTCGCGCGACATCGCCTTCGGCCGTTGCGCGGGTCGCCTCGGAGAGCGACGCGCGGAGGATCGTCGTCCACACCGCCGCACGGGCAGAGGCCAGACCGGCTTCGTCTCCGCGCTCGACGGCATCCTCTGCCGCGACGAGAGCTCGGTGGGCGCCTTGCAACGCGTGCGGACGGCCCGCGAGCACGCCCTCGACGGCGGCCTCGGCGCTCGCGATTCGCACGCGAGCCTCGACCTCCTCGCCGAGGATGAGCGCGGCGCTCGCATCGGAGAACGCGAGCTCGGCGTCCGCTGCGAGCTTCCACGGGGCGGGACTAGCCGCGGCAGCCGTAGCGGTGAGCACGAGCCCCACCGCTATGGCTGCGACGACGGTCCGCACCATTGCTACTGCGCGATCTTGACCTTGAGCCTGGCCGCGGCCTGGGTCACCTGGCCGGCGATGGCCGTGGCGCGCCCCTGCGCGGTCCGGCCGAGCGAGTCGGCCTGCTCGGGAGTGAAGCGGCGCCCGGAGGACTCCTGCTTGCGGAGCTTCGAGACGAACGACCACAGACTGTCCAGCTCGCGCTTCGTCTGCGCGGCCTGCTGCCGATCGACCTTCGAGATCGCAGGCTGGATGCCCCGGTAGATCACCCGGAGCCCGCCGAGGATGTCACCGATGTCGGAGAGGCGCGAGACGACGTTGAACGAGTCGCCCTGCGCACGATCGCCGAGCACGAAGCGCGAGACCTTCCACTGGCCGAAGTACTCGCTCATCGTCGGGACCATCACGACGACGGCCGTGAACGCATCGGACGCGCTCGGCCTCCAGGCGCGGGCGGAGCGGTCGAGCTTGCCCGCGTACAGGTCGAACGCATCCGCGGCGGCCTTGAAGACCGCGGCGTCCGGCAGCGACTCGCCGAACTCGAGCTTCCCGTCGCCGTCGAGGTCGGCCTTCACGCCCTTTGCGACGAACTCGGGCCTCGTGCCCCAGAGTAGGCCTTCCGTGAGATTGAAGAGATTGCCGGGCTTGCGCAGGACCCTGCCGTCCGCGAGCTTGAGATCGAAGGGGACCGCGCTCGCTGGATCCTCCTTCGCGCTCGAGCCTGCGTCGAGGATGACGTCGTAGACGGCGAGGGACGGGGTGCCGGCCACGACACCCTCAACGCGCTCGTAGTACGGGTTGCCCTCGATCCAGAGCGCCTTGGAGCGGGCGAGGATCGGGCGAACGGCCGACCGCTTCGTTGCCCACAGCTGTGCGTAGTCGTAGCCCGCGCCCTTCGCGAGCGCGTCGTAGCGATTGGCCTGCTGCCGGAAGCGCGCGGTGAACGTGCGGAGCTTCGCCGTGTGCTTCAGGAGATACGTCTTCGTGGGAGCGAGGTTCGCTCCCGGAGCCGGCTGTGCCGGGGCAGCCGCTGTGGAGCCGGCTGCGACGGCGACGGCGAGGCAGATCACGAGCGTGACAGCCGCGACGCGCCGCATGCGTGTCACGTTCGGGGCAGGTGTCATGGGCGAGAGGATAGTCGGTCCAGCGCTTGCGTGTAAGGGAACCCTTACATCGAGCTCGTCTCGCACCGACAGCACGCCAACCTACACTGGCCGCGTGGCCCGCAGCTACAAGACCGAAGCGGTCGTCCTGCGCTCGTTTCGGTTCGCTGAGGCAGATCGCGTCCTCCATCTGTACACGCTCGATCGAGGTCGAGTCGGCGCGGTTGCGAAGGGCGTTCGCAAGACGAAGTCGCGGTTCGGGGCCAGACTCGAGCCGCTCTCGCACGTCGAGCTGCTGCTGCACCAGGGGTCCGGCGAGCTGCACACCGTGACCGGTGCCTCGCTCGTCGACCCCCATCGACCGGCGCGGGAGGATCCTTACCGCCTGTCCGTAGGGCTGGTCGGGGTCGAGGCGATGCTGCGCCTCTTCGTCGAGCAGGAGCGGAACGAGCGTGCCTTCGAGGCACTGACGAGGTTCCTCACTGTCCTCGACGAGCTTCCTGCCGGCCTGCAGGGACGCGGCGCGCTCGACCCGCTCGCGCTGGCATTCCAGCTCAAGCTGCTCTGGCTCTCGGGCTACCTGCCGCACCTCGAGAGCTGTGTCGAGTGCGGAGCGGAGGGCGCGCTCGTCGGCTACCTGCCGCGCTCGGGCGGCGCCGTCTGCGCGGCGTGCGCTCCCACCGAGACGGTTGCGGTGACACCGGAGGGCTTCCGGGGCATCCGCGGCCTCGTCTTCAGCCCGTTGGCCGATGCGCACGTCCTCGGACTGGGCGAGCGCGCGGTTCGCGATGCGCTCGCGGTCGTCGTCGCGTCGTACGAGTACCACGGCGGCTTCCGGCTGCGTACGTTGTCGACGGCGTGAAGCGGGACCTCGGCGACGGCTACGAGCTCGACGACGATCCGGCGCGGATCGACCGGGCGGCGGTCCACCGCTATCTGACTGGCTCGTACTGGGCCGAGGGGCGCGCGCGCGACGTGCAGGACGAGCTCATCGACGGCGCCGCACGTGTCGTCGGCCTGTACAAGGACGGCGCCCAGATCGGCTTCACGCGTGCGCTGTCCGACGGCCACGCGCAGTCGTACCTCGCCGACGTCTACGTCCTCGAGGAGCACCGCGGTCGGGGTCTCGGTGTCGAGCTCGTGCGCTTCAGCGTCGACGAGGGCCCGCTTGTCGCGACGAAGTGGTTCCTGCACACGCGAGACGCGCACGACCTCTACCGCAGGTTCGGCTTCGCCGAGCCGAGCGACCGCGCGCTCGAGCGCTGGTACCGCGAGGGTTAGCCGCCGCGCGACGGCGGCTTCCAGTCTTCGTCGAGCTTGTCGAGGACGATTGCGCGCGCGCCCGAGATCGGGATGCGGTCCTGCTCGAGCGTGTCGCGGTCACGGATGGTGATCGTGTCGTCCTCGAGCGTCTGCTCGTCGATCGTCAGCGCGTACGGCGTGCCGATCTCGTCCTGGCGCCGGTAGCGACGCCCGATCTGGCCGGAGTCGTCGTACTCGGCGACGACGACGCGTCGAAGCTCTTCGAAGAGGGAGCGCGCCTTGCCCGCGATCTCGGCGTTCCGCGGCACGAGCGGGAGCACGGCGACCTTCACCGGAGCGATCTGCGGATGGAGGCGGAGCACGGTGCGAGGGCGGTCGGCGACGACCTCCTCGTCGTACGCGTCGACCATGAAGGTCAGCAGCGAGCGGTTGACGCCGAGCGCGGGCTCGACCACGTGCGGGACGTAGCGCTCGCCTCCCTCGCCGTCGACCCACTCGAGCTTCGTCCCCGAGGCCTCTGAGTGCACGCTTCAGGTCGTACTCGCCGCGGTACGCGATGCCCTCGAGCTCGTCCCAGCCCATCGGGAACAGGTACTCGATGTCGCTCGTCATCGTCGAGTAATGGCTGAGCTCGTCGGCGTTCGTGCTGGCGGACACGCAGGTGGCTCTCGCGAACCCCGTAGCGCACGTGCCAGCCGACGCGCTCGTCGACCCAGAAGCGGAACCACTCCTCCGCCTCGGCCGGCGGGACGAAGAACTCCATCTCCATCTGCTCGAACTCGAGCGTGCGGAAGATGAAGTTGCCGGGCGTGATCTCGTTGCGGAACGCCTTTCCGATCTGCGCGATCCCGAACGGCGGCTTGCGGCGCGCGATCTGGGCGACGTTCTTGAAGTTGACGAAGATGCCCTGGGCCGTCTCCGGGCGGAGGTACGCGTCGAGGCCCGTCTCCTCGAGCGCGCCGATGCGGGTCTGGAACATGAGGTTGAACTGCCTCGGCTCGGTGAGGTCGCAGAGCTCCGTCTCGCCAGGGTGCTTGCTCGGCTTGACACCGCATTCGAGCTGGTCGAGGTGATCCGCCCGGAAGCGCCGCTTGCAGTGGCGGCAGTCGACGAGCGGGTCGGTGAAGCCGTCGACGTGGCCGGAGACCTCCCATACGCGTGGGTGCAGGATGATCGAGGAGTCGAGGGCGACGATGTCGTCGCGCTCGCGCACCATGGCCTCGAGCCAGCGGGCCTTCACGTTCTCCTTCATGAGCACGCCGTAGTGCCCGTAGTCGTACGCGGAGCCGAGCCCGCCGTAGATCTCGGACGACGGGAAGACGAACCCGCGGCGGCGGGCGAGCGAGACGATCTTGTCCATGGTGACCGCGTCGGGCATGGAGTCGAACCGTACCGTGGACCGTGGTCGCAGCTCGGATTCCGCTCCGTCGCCGTCGCGCAGACGTGAGGGCGCTAGCCTCCCGCCGGATGACAGACGAACCCGACCGCGAGGCCGTCGAGCTCCACATCCTCTCCGACTCGACCGGGGAGACCGCGCAGCGGCTCGTGCTCGCGCTCGAAGCGCAGTTTCCCGACCAGCCGTTCGCCGAGGTCCGGCACCCTCGCGTCGAGAACGTCGAGGATCTCCACATCGCCGTTCAGCAGGCGAGGGGAAGGCCGGCCGTCATGGTCTACACCCTCGTCGAGCCGGGGCTCCGCGACGCGATGCGGCAGCTCTGCAGGCGGGCGCGTGTGCACTACTGCGACCTGCTCGGCCACCCGATCGACTCGATCTCGCGCGTCGCCGGCGTCGCGGCGCGCATGCAGCCGGGTGCTCGAGCCCCGCTCGACTCGACGTACTTCAAGCGCATCGAGGCCATCGAGTTCGCCGTCAAGTACGACGACGGAGTCGGGCGCGGGCTCGACGAGGCCGACATCGTGCTCGTCGGCGTGTCGCGAACCTCGAAGACGCCGCTTTCGATCTACCTGGGATATCTCGGCCACAAGGCGGCGAACGTCCCCGTCGTTCGGGGCATCGACCTTCCGGAGGAGCTCTTCGAGATCGACCCCGCGAAGATCGTCGGTCTCACGATCGACGCCGACCGCCTGGCCGACATCCGTACGGCCCGCGTCCGGACGATGGGCGGCCCACGCAAGCGGTA
Source organism: uncultured Actinomycetes bacterium (assembly GCA_963736295.1). Taxonomy (GTDB): domain Bacteria; phylum Actinomycetota; class Thermoleophilia; order Gaiellales; family Gaiellaceae; genus GMQP-bins7. Next base: position 187,965 of record CAVTOH010000004.1, on the reverse strand, counting down.
CACGGAGCTAGAGGAGATCTACTCCGAGCTCGAGGAGGCCTCGGCGCTCCACCGTCGCCTGCGGTGCCCCGTCATCGACGTATCCGAGCTCTCCGTCGAGGAGACGGCAGCCCGCATCGTCAGGCTCGTGGAGCGCCGCCGGCGCAAGACTGCGACGCCGTGAGCAATCCGTACGGAAGCCCCGGCGAGCCCCCGCTCAGGCACCCGCTGCGCCCGCCGCCTGGCGGGCGGGGCGACCTCCGCGAGAAGGGCTGGGCGCCACCGGCGCGGCTCGCGGCCTGGTGGCTCTTGCTCTTCGTCAGCATGGTCGTCTTCTACGTGCTTCTGACGCCTCTCTGGCTCGGGCTTCGGGCGGCCGCCTGGGCCGCCGAGCTTCGGTCGCGCGTCGCGCAGTCGCTAGTCAGCTCGCCGGCTTGGGATCGAGCCGATAGACGCCGCCGCGGGCGGACGTCGCGTAGACGCGTCTCGCACCGTCGATGCCGAAGCTCGTCAGCCCGGGCACGCGGACCTCGAGCACGTCGGACTCGGCGACCTGTCCGCCCTGAATCGAGATCGCGGTGATCGTCCCGGAGCAGAGGTCGCCGTACAGGTAGCGGCCGACGAGCGCCGGTATCCGCGGGTCACGAGAGACGACCCCGCCGATGATCGCGCACACACCGTTCTCGCGCGGAATCTCGAGCAGCGGTTGGACGGGGCGTTCGCACGTCGCGGCCTCGTTGAAGACGAGGCTGCCCTCGAAGCACGGCCAGCCGAAGTTGACGCCGGACCGACCTGCCGGGACGAGATTCACTTCCTCGCGCGAGGTGCTGCCCACATCGGCGATGAGCAGGTCGCCGGTGGGCGCGTCGAGCCAGAACCGCCACGGGTTTCGGAAACCGTAGGCCCAGATCTCGGGACGAGCGCCTGCTGTGTCGACGTACGGGTTGTCGTGAGGCACCGTGTACGGGTCGCCGCCCAGCGGATTGATGCGGAGGATGCTCCCGAGCAACACGTCCAGGCGCTGGGCGAAGAACCCCGGCGGATAGAGGGCGCCCGGATCGCCGTCGCCGACCGACGCGTACAACGTGCCGTCGGGGGCGAACTGGAGCATCCCGCCGTTGTGGTTCTCGTAGGGCTTCTCGATCGTGAGCACGACTCGTTCCGACGAGAGATCGACGGCGTCGGCGTTGCCCGGAGACCGCCGAAACTCGGAGATCCGGATGTCCCCGTACGGCCCCGACCGAGCGTTGTAGAAGGCATAGACGAGCCCGCTCTCGGCGTAGTCGGGAGCGAACGCGATCGACAGCAGTCCCGACTCACCGGTGGCGACGGCCTGGTCGCGGAGGTCGAGAAACGGCGTCGGCAGGATCTCCCCGTCACGGATCACGCGGACCGTTCCGAGCTGCTCGACGACGAAGATCCGCTCGTCGTCCGACGGCGCCGTGACGAAGACCGGGCGCGCGAAGCTTCCGATCTGCGTGAGCACCGCGGATGCGGAGACATCGAGCGGGGGGCTCGGCGGCGGCGGCTCGGCGGAGACCGTGAACGTCCCGCGCATGCCCCGCCGTACTCGAGTCCCGACGGTGAAACGGAACGGATAGGCCCCCTTTGTCGGGAAGCTCACCCTCAACGTCTGGCTCTGTCCGGTCCTGAGCGGACGGGTGCCCCGGTTCTTGATGGCGAACCGCTGCGTTGCGCGGCCGCGGTTGCGGACGACGAACCTCACGGCCGACGCCGCCGGCACCGAGCGTCTCGACAGCGTGAAGGAGTAGTCGTGCACCTCGACGTGCACGGTGTAGGTCGTGCTGCTCTGCGGGGTGGCTGATCCCGGCATCACGATTGCCGCCACGCCGGCAGACGCGACGAGCGCCGCTGCCAGAGTTGCGGTTCGGGTCCGGCTCATGAGGAGAGAAGGCTAGGTGTCGCGGGGGACGTCTCCATCGAGCCCTTACAGACCGCTAAGGAACCGCTCGACGTCTCCCCTCGAGCGCAGGCGGACGAGATTGAACCGGCCGAGCTGCGCCGGGTACTGCCGCCGGCGTCGGCGGTACGTGCGGAGCGTGAACACGAGTAGTGAGTTGCGGCTGAAGAAGACGTTTCGAAATGTCTCGCGGTTCCCGCCCCAGAGCTCTTCTTTCCTCGCGATGCGGCCGAGCGTCCGACTGACCAGGCGCGGAAGCCAGACGCGCAGGGGCAGGTCGAGCCAGACGACGAGATCGGCCTGCCGAAGAACGAGGTCTCCGAGCTTGCTCTGATAAGAGCCGTCGATCACCCACGAGTCGGTGGCCACGATCGGCGCAACCTTGGCGCGAAGCTCCTCCGGCGTGGCTTCTGTCCAGTCGGGACCGTGGTTCAGCGCATCGAGCTCGACGAAGGCGACACCGAGCCGCTCGGCGAGTGCACGAGCGAAGGTCGTCTTGCCACTTCCGCTTGCAGACGCAAGGACGGCGACGCGCCTCGGCTGGTCGTGCACGCGGGTGGCTCCTTCGAGACGTCTCAGACGAGCCGAGTGTAGATTCCCCCCGCAAATGCGCTACTCGTGAGCTGGTGCGTGTTAGCGGCGCATCCTGCGCTTCGAGGCACCACCCGTGCACCACCAGGGCAACGAAATGGGCACCCGAAGGTGCCCCGTTTCGTTCTATGGCGTCGCCGTGAGGAGGGACAGGAACCTCTCCTCCGCTACGTCTGCGACCGGCATGACGTGCGTGTACACGTCCAGGCTCATCGATGGCTTGGAGTGTCCGGCACGCTCCGCAAGCTCCCGTGCGGGCACGCCCGACTGGTGCCACAACGTGAGCCGTCGGTGCCGCAGGTCGTGCGGCGAGTAGTGCGGGATCTTCGCGAGAAGGCACGCCCGACTCATCGCCTGCCGTGCGGTCGACACGTTGAGTCCCTGGAACACGCGCCGGTCAGGGACGCGATCCTCCAGCGGGCAGGTGTCCTCGATGGCCTCCATGAGCCACGCCGGAAGCTGCACCCAGCGCGACGTGTTCGTCTTGGTCGCGGAGCGGGGGAGACGGAGCCGCCAGCCTGCAACGTCGACATCACCCCAGGTCAGCGCGCGCGCCTCGCCGATCCGCAGACCGCCCTGCTCGACCGTGAGGAAGAACAGCCGCCAGCGCGGCAGGAGCTTCTCGATGATCGCGAGGAAGTGTTCGTCCGAGGGCGGGTTCGCCTCCTCGGTCACGCTGCTTCGGGAGCTTCACCCTCGGGTCACGCGCCGGGTTCGGCTCGAGGCCGATGTAGTCGAGCACGAGCTTGAAGCAGTCGAGGTACTGCGCGACCGTTCCCGGCTTGCGCGTCCTCGGCCTGCTCGGCGACCCACTCGGCGACGTCGGCCGCGGTGATCGAGTGCGGGTCGCGGTCGCCGAACGTCTCGCCGATCTTCCGCAGGTGCGAGCCGTACATCTTGCGTCGTGTTCTCGGCGACGTCGATGCGGGAGGCGACGAAGCGCTCGCCCCAGGTCTCGAACGAGACGAAGCTGGTGCACGGCGTGCACGCAGAGCTTGCGCGAGCAGGTCGGCCGGGTTCCGCCCGTGGCGATCTCGCCAGCCACGAGGTCGCGTCGTCGCCTTCGCCTCGCTTCTCGGTCTTGAACGTCCCCGCGTGGACGACGGGATACGCCCGGCCTCCGAGGCGATAGCGCACGTCGTAGCGCGGGCCGTCGCTTGCGTCTTCGCGCGTGCTGATGGTGATGGTCGCCATGTCGCCTCCTTCGATCGAACCCCTAGACGACCGCACCGTATACAACGAGGCGGACACGGAGGCGCCTTGTCTAGGGGTTCCAACCGATGCCCGCCTCGGTTCACGATGGTACTTCGCGTCTTCGTGAACGTCCTCGCCTCGATGTAGGCGGCGACGTCGGAGCGCCTGACGTACACCTTCCGCAGCTCCTCGACTGGACGACCGGCAGGCGGCGCATGATCGCCTCGGCCGCCGCGCGGGTGACGCCGAGCTCGGCCTGGAGCGCCTTCGCGTCGAGGAGCTCGGGGAGGCGCTCGCTCACACGGCCCCCTCCAGCGTCTCGGCCATCTCCAGCCCGTGCGCGGTGACGAGCACCCGCCCGTTGCCGTTCAGGGATGCGACGAGCTCGAGCTCGAGGAACCCGCCCTCTCCGAAGAGGATCTCGGTCGCCGTCTCGGTGCTGCACCCCCACCGCTCGGCTGCCTCGTCCTCGTCGAACGAGCGCGGAGGCACCACTTCCCACCGGCACGCTCGCCCCTTGCCGATCAGCCGGAACCGCCGATCGCGGAGCCCGGCGAGCACGTCAGTCTTTCGGCGACCGACGTCCGCCGCGAGCCAGCACGCTGAGCGGGGGCCGTGCTCGGCCAGGATGCGCTCGAGCTCGTCGGCGAGCGTCACGACCTACCCTCCGTGAGCGCCTCGACTGCCGTAATCGTCTCAGCCTCAGCTTGCCGCGAACAAGCGCGGAGAGCCCGCCCGTGCGCACGGAGCTGCTCCAGGAGCTTGTCGTGCGTCAGCTGGCCGTCGCGGTAGGCGCTCTTGATGTATGCGACGAATCCGAGCTCGCCTGGGCGGAAGAACCACGACCCTTACCAGCTTGTTTTCCGTTCTTCGTTCTAGGGGTGCCACGAGATGGAGACTCGGAAGCGAAATTCCCGTGCACGGATGGCTGTGCCACAGGGTCGGGCGAGGGTGTGCCACGGGGATCGTTCCCCCCAGGGGGTGCCACGCCCCTCGGTAGGGCGTGATTGAAGGGGTCGGGCAGTCGCTGCCCAGGGAGTGCCACACCGCTCGCTTCGGCACTCGAGCGAGGCTCCGAACACTCAGGAGTCCAGTCGAATTCGAGGAGGCCGGCTGCGGCCCGGATGGCAGCGCCGATTCGATAGATGGTCGGCCCCTGCCCGACGCGAGCCTGTCGAGGCAGGGTGGCGGGATACCTCTCCGGCGCTCGTACGTGGCGGTGTCTTTCGAGATGTCCAAGCGCGTCGAGAGCGGCCAGTGACCGGAACACTGTCCGACGCCTCCAGCCGCTGTCGCGCTTGATCGTCTCGACGGTTAGGAAGCATCGCCCAGCTCCGTCGGTCCTCCTGGTACGGCCCAGTAGAACATCTCGCTGCGCCTTCGCCGACACCCTGCGATCAGTTGGTCTTTCGAGCGCGAGTGGGTAGTCGGTGAGTGCGAGCCGACGGACTGCGCTCTCCAGGGCGCGGGCTTGTGTTGTGGTCTGCCTTACGTGCCGAAACGGAAGGCGGGCGAGAGGGGTCAGCCTGCGACTCACGCGGCCACCCCCTGATTCGCTGAATCCGCCCTAGCGGCGGCGCGGGTTCGTCAGAGTCGCCGGTAGTGCTTGGGGTGCGGGCCCGCTGCGAGGAGCGACGGCGAGAGAGGCGAGGAGTCCGAGCACGTCGTGCACGTGGAAGCTCGGGACGTGTGAGAGCGATGAAGCGCCCACCGACGCGTCGTAGGTGGAGCGGCCTACGCTCGGGTCGTCGCGCCGGGGCGACGGAGACGATGGTCATGGCCTCGCCTGTCGACGTGAACTCACCGGGGACGTGTTGAACACGAACACCGGGTAGCCCGATTGAACGCAGGACTGAACGTCGGTCGAGAAGGCCAGCAACGTCGATCTGCCAGAAACAGCCCATCGGCTCGTACCTGGCGAGCGTCTCGACGCCACACTCGTGCCTCTTCCGCTGTCAGCGCCCGAGGAGCTATCGCCGGTATCCGGTCGTATCGAACATCTGGAGCCGAGTGTACGACCCCGTCCGGTCGGATCCCCGGAACGACAACGGGGGCACGAAGCCCCCGAAGCCGAGATGTTCGCGACCACTACCGCGACACTTTGAGGCTAGCAACGGTGCCGCTCACAGCCTCCTCGTGCGGTTTCCGCAGCGGGGGTAACGGAAGTCGAGCTAGGCGCTCGGAGCGCGGCTAATCGGTTCCCAGGGCGCGGTGTGGGCGGCGTAGGCGCGCACGCCGTGCGATCCAGCCGCTGAGCGGCATCAGGCGCGCGTTACCGGGGCGCCCAAAGGGGCGAACCGTTACCGGTCCCCCTCGGGGTGCGCGTGAGTGCCCTCCGGTTGCGACCGGACGCGCTCATGACGAAGACTTCGGAGTGCCGTCCCTTTCCGCTCTCGAAGGCGATGCTCTTACCACTCGGCGACCAGGCGGGGCTGTGATCGGGATGCGGGCTTCGCGTGAGGTTACGGTGCCTCGTGCCGTCGAGAGCGATGGAATGGATCTCGGCGCTCGGACCTGACGGCATCCGCGCGCTTTGGAACGCGATCCGCCGTCCGCCAGGCGACCACGTGGGCGCGAAGTCCCAGTAATCGCTCCGCGTCAGATTCGTAAGAACGCTCCCGTCGGCGGTGACAACATAGATCTCGGGCGTGCCTTCGTCATCGGCCCAGTCGGCATAGGTCCCGCTCCAGCTAACGAATGCGATTTTCTTCCCGTTCGGAGACCATGCAAGCTCGTCGGCATCTGGCCGCTTGTGGGTCACGCGACGTAGATCACCGCCGTCTGCGGCTATCACGAAGACGTCGGTGAAGCGGGCACTTCTCGTAGCTATCGAGCACGTGAGGGCGAGCGCGCTTCCATTCGGAGCCCACGCGGGCCATAGCAATCGTCTACGCCCTTCGTCGGGGAAACGCGTCTGAGGCCCGACCCGTCGATGTTGACGACAAACACAGTCCGCGACGAGTCGTCTCCCCATCGAGTGAGGGCAAGCGCGTGCCCATCGGGGGCCCAGTCGTCGAGCGCAAAGCCGTCCAGGCGAATGATCCGCCGCATCCCGCCTCCGTCAGCGTTCATCACCCACAGCCCGTCGGAGGTGCCAACCGCGATCCGTTTCCCGTCAGGTGCCCAGTCAAATCCGTTGATCTCACGAAACCGCGCGAGGCGCTTCTGATCCGTACCGTCAGAGTTCGTCACGTAGATCTCGTCTCCATCACTCCCTTGGCTATGGCGCACGAAGGCGAGGCGCTCGGGCTCCTGCGCTGCCGCCGCCTGGCTGTGGATCGCGCAGAGCACGAGCACGACGGACAGCGCCCTGCCGAGCGGGATCGCCATGTGCTTTGAGAACGTGTGGGCGCGACGCACTTTCTCCGACACGAAGGACAAGACTCCAGTGACGTATTCGGACGTAGCCCAGGTCATGTGCGCAGGATCGTATTCGGCGCTCAAGTCCCGCTCAAAAGTGGATGGCCGTGGAGACTTCCGTCCGGCGCGAGGACGCGGAGCGTTTCATCGAGGACGTGCGACGCGACGAGCCCGAGCTTGCTGGGCACCTGCAGATCGAGGAGCGCGAGCTCGAGGCAGGTGGGCTGAACTAAGACCCGCCGCGTTGCGCGGGCCGCTCGAGCGGAGGAGACGAGTCGCCCACTCCCACGACAAGGCAAAGGGGGCTCGCATGTGGTGGGGAATCGGTATCGGCGCTCTCATTTGGATCGTCCTCTTCGTTTGGTTCGGTCTCAGGACGCTCCGAAACGGACACGGATCGATGTTCTTCCTCGGAATCTTCTTCCCGCTGCTTTGGATCATCGGCTCGTTCATGCAACCGGCGCGCTCGCAGGAGTACTGATGCCCCGCTTACTCGACCCGACCGGCCGGTCTGCCTGCGGATCGAGGAGCGTGAGCTCGAGGCGGGCGGAGCTCAGCTACCCGCAAGCGGGGGGCGGGTGCGACAACCTTTTGATGACCCTCTGAAAGACGACCAGTCCCCCCGAACTCCCCGTTATAAGGCCCAACCCTCCAGCGCCGCGCCCGTCACACATCTTCTGCTCCTCATGGCCAGCATGTCAACCCATTTCCGCTTCCCTGCGGATCGAGGAGCGCGAGCTCGAGGCGGGCGGACCGAACTGAGTACGGATTAGGAGCGAGGTGTCACATGCCGTAGGCTCGCCCGCATGAGAGTGAGCCGGATTTTGCTGGGAGCACTCGTCGTGTCAGGTCTCACGCTCGCTCTCGTAGTGATCGCTCTGATCGATCACCTCATCGACGTCGAGGACGCAAGGTCGCGTCAACGTACACCGCAGACCGCAAGCCCGTCAAGGTCGTCATCGCTGGCACGAAGGATGCCCTCGAAGAACAAACCTATGGCGGCATCGCGGGCGAGGGCACGTTCAGAGCCACCGGCGCCATCACTCACAGCCGGTCGGTATGCGGTTACCGGTTCGGTGACCGGCCATTAAGCTGACTGCGGTGATCCTGCTTCGCTTCGTCACCAAGGGCAAGAAGGGCACGATCACATATCTCGTCATCATCAACACGACACGAACGCCGGTCATCTCACGCTGGAAGATCGAGTCTGCGACGCAGGCATACAAGGGACTACACGGTCAAGGCATCGAGACCGAGAACCGCACCTACACCGTCCAGCACGCTGAGGGGAACGGTGTGGCGCTAGTCGCCTAAGCAGTCCGCAACCTCTTGCACCAGAGCATCGGCATCGAAGTCCCACAGTTCACTACTAGCCCTGTCGCCCTCTGCAGCGATCTTGAATCATTCCGTCTCGGCGTTCTTTCCGCAACGACGATCGGCTTTTGCCGGTTTCGTCGGACTTGCGCACCATGATCGCGTATGGCCGATCTTCGTGGAGTCCGCGCCAGAGGCCTAGCTCTCGCTCCTCCACGTTGGCAGCCCAGTCTCCTTGAGGCACGCATGCGGGCGATGCTCGCGATCGTCTGCCTGGTCTCGGTCGTCGTCTGTCTCGGCTCGTCCGTCGCCGTGTTCTCACTCTGTATCTGACGACTCCGAGTCCGCCGCCGCAACCCACAAGCACTAGGATCATCGTTACAACTGTGAGTGTGCGCACACGGCCAAATCCACGCGTGGTCGTCGAGCAAGGTCAACCATCCGGTAGTCATGAGGACTGACCAACTTCAAGCGGAGGGCCGATGCTCGCTCACGAGCGATGAGGCAATCGCATAACTCCAAGCTGCCGCATGCCTGCGGATCGAGGAGCGGGAGCTCGAGGCGGGCAGGCTGAACTAGCGTTCACAACAATGAGCGGCCTCCACCACAGTCACGAACCACGCGCTGAAGAAATCGCGCTCCATCAGAAGTACCTCACCCTTGAGAGCATGATCGACGCCGCGAGACTCGAGGGGGACGAGCGCGAAGTACGTCGCCTGACGCCGCTCGTGAAGCGAGCCAAGACGCGCTGGATCAAGGCAAATCGGAGAGTCACCCGAGGGAGCTAGAGCGAAGTTGTTGTGGGAGTGATTTAGATTCCCGAGCTCGCCGGCCACCTGCGGATCGAAGAGCGCGAGCTCGAGATAGGTGAGGCGAACTAGGACTACTGGCAAGGGAGGACAGTCGTGCGCACCCATGCGAGCATCGTCATCTCGGTAGCTGCACTTGTCGTTGCGGTCTTCGGTTCGACACCGATCGGTGAGGCTGCCTGGAACCAGGTCGTGCCCCCAAACAGCGTCGGCACGCCACAACTGAAGAGCAGGGCCGTCACTGCGCCCAAGCTTGCTCCCAATGCTGTCCGCTCGATGCATGTTCTCGACGGCTCGCTCCTCGCCTCGGACTTCCAGGCAGGGCAGCTCGCGGACGGTGTCAGCACAGTTGACTCGGTGCTTTTTCCTGTTCCGCCAACGACCGTCACCAACGAGTTTCCCTCGGTTAACGTGGACTCGACCTTCAGCACGTCTCGCGCAGCGAAGCTGCTGCTGCTGAAGGATGTCGCGGCGTTCATGCACTGCCCCTCGTTCCCAGCCGGCGCCTGGTGGTGGCTGACGCTCGACGGGGTTTTCGTTCCGGGTAGCCTCCGGGTGTTCCCCAGCCAGACGACCATCGCGCCGCTCTCCTTCAATGGGGTGACAGCACAGACGGTTCCCGCTGGCCAGCACACGCTCTCGGTCGGAGCGATGTGTGTCGCATGTGCCCAACCCCCGGCGTCTGGCGCCGGCTTTGCACTCTACAGCGGAGGCAGCGTGGTTGTCCTCGGCTGAGAGACTCGAGACGTTGCGGGTTTGAGGAGCGCGAGCTCGAGGCGGGCGGGACGAACTAGCTTGTGAACGACGGCACTCCCCCGAGAGCGCTCTGAATCGCCGCTGCCGGACATGCCCAAGCGGTCGTCACCCGGTAGCGAGCGGGTGGTGCGACCACGGATCATCGGTGGCCAGCCCACTGATCTAAGAGACCCAACGGGGCCACCTCGACGAGTCCTGGTCGGCTCTATTGCGGCGGAATGTCGTCATTACCGACGTATGGTCCCACGAGAGGAAGGAAGCCGCGATGACGGAGAGCCGATACGCGACCGTCGAAGCAGAAAGGGTCGTCAACTAGTACCTCGCGCCGCTCGGGGATGCCGAGGCAGCCGTCACCGAGGCAGGCGTCGCCCATGCTTCGCGTCATCGCCCGCGAGAGTGCTGCGTCTCAGTCACCTAGCGAGGCTGAACGGGCAGCTCGGGAGCGGCTGCAGACCGCCTTGCGGCAAGGTGCTCCTCCCGACGCTGAACTTGACGCTTCGGTGCGTGAGTCGTTCCGCAGCCACTACGGGCTGCGTGGACCTCCACGAAGATTCACTGATTCCCCTCGACATGAATCTCGACTTCGCCCTGGTGGTTTCGTCGGCCGATGTCGGAATGTGGTGGTGGGGCGAGACCCGCCCGTGGGTGCCCCCGCCTCTGTTCGGGTTGACTGCGTTCTCGCCGGGCGACGGTGTCCATTTCCGCGGGCAGCCGAATTACGACGACCGAGACCTGTGGTTCGGCAATGCGGGTACCACGGTCATCTACGGCATCGGGAGCGCCCGGCTCCCCACCGAGGGGCGGTACCGATCGAGTCCGCGGGTGAATCTCTGGGGTGAGGTGTGGGGAGTTACCGGTGTCAGTCGGGCCGTTCAGCTTCGGGGTCAACTGGTCGAAGTGCTGGCTGCACTCCAACCCGAAGGTCAGCATCGAGGGCGGTGCGACGATTGCCGTAGCGCACTCGTTCGCCACGTTGCTGTTCTTCGCAAGCGACGGCAGCCACAGTCATCCGCCGGCTTCCGGGTACCCTCAACTTCCCTGAAGTCTCCGTCTACGTCGTCCCGAACCGACCGCTGTGGTGGAGCTCGAGCAGAAGTTCGACATCCAGCTGCAGGGCACTTCCGCGTTCCGGTTCGGCAACTACGGAGGGTGGACGGAGGCGCTGTTCCAGGCGCCTCAGTGGTCGCTCTTCCCGGCCTGAGCAGGTTCGGGAGCTCAAGCGGTGTTTCCGCGGACGCCTCCCCACCGTGAGAACATACGATCGTGACTGCGGAAGCCTATGCGCATCTTCGCTTCCGCCGAGCCATCGAGCGCCGATCTCTCTGGGTGGCTGAGGACGCTTCTCGCTAGCTGCCGAATCTGTCGCTCGAGGGCGCGCTTCAGCTTGTTCACCTCTACGCCGAGCGCGAGTCGTCGAAGTACCAGAAAGCGGCGATGCGCTGGCTCGAGCGGTGCCTGTCCGAAGGCTCGCCGTGGTTGCAGCACTTCGCGGAGATCGCGGCGAGCCTTGCGAAGCCGGACGCGGCGTAGAGAGCGGTACGCGGCGCTACCAGTTCCGCGACGTCCGCAGCTCGTTCGCAGCCGCGCGGTTGCACGAGGCGTGCGCAGGGCCGAGGTAGAACAGCCGGCTGTTGTCGTGCTCGAGGTCCCACTTCTCGTCGGGGCCGATGAGCTCACCGCAGCGAGCGCACTTCATGGAACCGCTCGCCACCGAGGGCGCGAGAGCTCGGCGCTTGGCCTGGTGGGCGGCACGTAACCACGCTCCGTGGTCGACCCGCGAGCACGTCGCCGCTTCCGCTTCATTGCTGGCGATCAGCAGGAATCAGGCTCGATCCGGCCATCGGGGAGGGAAACGGAAAAGTGTGGGTCAGGGCGCGGATCTCCCCCTAAAGAAACGCACTTCAGCGCCGCGGCTCTAGGGCCTTGAACAGCACGTCGTCGATGTCGCGTCCTGCTTGGGGGTCGCGGGGTGGGCGTGGTGGTGCGTCGAGCGTGAACGCCGACGCCGAGCCGGGAGTCATCGGCACGGCCAGTGGCAGGACGTTCTTGGACGCGCTCGCCTTAAGGGCAACGCGGTCTTGTGCGCGTGCCCGCTCACGATCCCTCGAGCCCCATGTTTCCGTCGGCCAATCCCGGAAGTCGTCGCCCACGCTGATCACCTTTGGGTTGGTCACGTGAGCTCCCGTCCAACGACGCTCGTGACAAGAACGGCGGACTCCTCCGGCACAGGCGGGCCGATTGGCCTTAGGTAGTGGAACCTTCCGCCTGCATCGACACAGAACGTGGTGATGTCGGTCGCTCTCGGGTTCATCTGGAGCAGCGGGTCGTATTCGACGCGCCGGTACTTCTCGCCCGTCGCCCGGTCGATGAACAACCATTTTGTCGATCCCCGTCTCGACCAGCTCGAAGTCGTTCAGGTCCGCCTCCGGGAAGATCGCACGGGCCCGCTCTAGCCTCTCCGTGTTGGCGTACTCGTGCGGCTGGATGAAGGCCAGCACCCCTTCTGGAAACGGGTCCTTGACCTCCCGGCCGTACGACCCATCGCCGTAAATCACATGCGGCTCATCCCTCTTGCGTCGCATCGGAACCCTCCTCGTAGTTGGTGAAGTGGCGCTTGAGGAGATGCCGAACCTCGGCACCCAAGGAGCGTTCGTTCTCCCGGGCTGCGTCCTCGAGCCGTGTACGGAGCTCCTTGTCAACGAGGATGGTGACCGTCGTCGGGCGCTCCTTCTCGGCTACTAGTGTGTTAGCCATTCTGCAAGTTTACCGTAGCACCCGGCATCAATCGCAGAGACGGCACTTTGCGTGCGGATGAAGTGCGTCCGCGCAGGTCGTGAACGAGGAAGGGGGCGTCCGCAGCCGCCCCGCTCTCCCCTGTTTCCCTAGTCACTAGGGCGCGGTCGCCAGTTCCCCCCACGGCCCTAGTTCTAGGTTGCGGCAATGATCGCACGGATGGGGGGCTTATCCAAGCGCGGTCGGCGTTTGTGGCAGACCACGACGGGTTCCGCACGGATGCTTTAGGGTGCCTCTTTCCCCCGAAGGGCAGCCGTTCTGCGGGTACTAATCTGCGGGTCGCGCAGCTGCACCCTCTCCCCGTGCGCACCCCTCTCGTGGTCGGCTGCCCTTGCCCGCACGCGAGGTGGAACCTCGTTTGCCGTGCGTGAACGCCCCGACGCTGCAGACCGCCAGTGGTGGCGAGCGGTTCACGCCGCAGGAGATCCGGGAGCTGGCGGCGGGTATCTGGGACGGAACCGTTGTCAGCGCAGGCGATAGCCCCGAGGCACCACCGGGGCACCACCAGCAGCGCATTTAGCGACACCTACTGCAGGGACGACCACGGAACCATGCGGGTTTCCGCTCCCTGCCCTGGTGCGGGTAGATTCCCCCCGCAAATGCGCTACGTGTACGACTTCGACGAGGACTCGGGGGAGGGCGCGAGCTCCTCGGCGGCAAGGGCGTCGGCCTCGCAGAGATGACGATGCTCGGCATCCCGGTTCCCGCCGGATTCACGATCACGACCGATGCGTGCCGGGCGTACATGGCCGCGGGCGGGGAGGTACCGGCCGGCCTCGACGACGAGGTCGAGCGGCATGTCGCGGCACTCGAGGAGCGCACCGGCAAGCGCTTCGGCGACCCGCACGACCCGCTGCTCGTCTCCGTCCGGAGCGGCGCTGCCGTCTCGATGCCGGGAATGATGGACACCGTCCTCAACCTCGGTCTCTCGCAGGCAGCGGTCGCGGGCGTGGCCGAGTCCACGGGCAACCCCCGGTTCGCCTACGACTCGTACCGGCGGCTGATCCAGATGTACGGCGAGGTGGTCGACGGCGTCGACGGCAATCGTTTCGAGCAGGCGCTCGGCGACCTCAAGTCGGCACGCGGAGTCACCCAGGACGTGGAGCTCTCGGCCGACGACCTGCGGGAGCTCGTCGAGGGCTTCGAGGAGATCTACGAGGACGCGACCGGCCGCGGCTTCGCCCAGGACGCGGGAGACCAGCTACGGCGCGCGTACCGGGCCGTCTTCGATTCCTGGAATGCGCCGCGCGCGCAGGTCTACCGCAGGACGTACGAGATCCCGGATGATCTCGGAACAGCGGTCAACGTCGTCCAGATGGTCTTCGGCAACCGCGGCGAGAGCTCTGGAACCGGCGTCTGCTTCACGCGCGATCCGGCGACGGGGGAGAGGAAGCTCTTCGGCGAGTTCCTCGCGAACGCGCAGGGCGAGGACGTCGTCGCCGGAATCCGTACCCCGGAGCCGATCGAGCGCATGCGCGACGCGATGCCGGCGGCGTACGAGCAGCTCGTCGAGACGCTCGATCGCCTCGAGGCCCACTACCGCGACCTCCAGGACATCGAGTTCACGGTCGAGGAGGGCAAGCTCTACCTCCTCCAGACGAGGACGGGCAAGCGCACCGCGGCCGCGGCGCTGCGGGCGGCTGCCGAGATGGTCGACGAGGGGCTCATCTCCCGCGAGGAAGCGGTGGCGCGCATCGACCCGAGCCAGCTCGACCAGCTCCTGCACCCGATGATCGATCCGGACGCGAAGATCGAGGTCGCGACGCGCGGGCTCAACGCCTCGCCGGGCGCGGCGTCGGGCGCGATCGTGCTCGACGCCGACACCGCCGAGGAGCGCGGCAAGGCCGGGGAGGACGTGATCCTCGTCCGCTGGGAGACGACCCCCGACGACATCCACGGGCTCATCCAGGCCCGCGGCGTCCTCACGGCCCACGGCGGCATGACGTCGCACGCGGCGGTCGTCGCCCGGGGCATGGGAAAGCCCTGCGTCGCGGGCTGCGAGGGACTCTCGATCGACGTCGCGACGGGGCAGGTCACGATCGGCGACCACGAGCTCTCCGCGGGCGACGTGATCACGATCGACGGAGGCTCCGGGAGCGTCATCATCGGGGCGGTCCCGCTCGTCCCGCCCGCGATCGACGAGAACTTCGGCACGATCCTCGGCTGGGCGGACGACCTGCGCCGGCTCAAGGTGCGGGCCAACGCCGATACGCCCGAGGACGCCGCCAAGGCACGCGAGTTCGGCGCGGAGGGCATCGGGCTCTGCCGCACCGAGCACATGTTCATGGCGGAGGACCGCCTCCCGATCGTCCGCGACATGATCCTCGCCCGCGACGAGGAGGAGCGCCGAGCGGCCGCTCGAGCGGCTGCTGCCGATGCAGCAGGGCGACTTCGAGGGGATCTTCGAGGCGATGGCGGGGCTCCCGGTCACGATCCGCCTCCTCGACCCGCCGCTGCACGAGTTCCTGCCGCCGCTCGAGGAGGCCACGTCCGCCGCGATGCGGGATCGAATTCGCCAGCTGCACGAGGCGAATCCGATGCTCGGCACGCGCGGGTGCCGCCTCGGCCTGCAGTTCCCCGAGATCTACGAGATGCAGGTGCGTGCGATCGTGCGGGCCGCGCACGCGGTCGAGGAGCGGACCGGGGACGCGCCGCTCGTCGAGATCATGCACCCGCTCGTCGGCTTCCGCGAGGAGCTCGCACGGCTCCGTGAGCTCACGGAGCGCATCGCGGCGGAGACACCGTCCGTCTCGTACCTGTGCGGCACGATGATCGAGCTCCCGCGGGCCGCGTTGCGCGCGGACGAGATCGCCGAGGTGGCCGACTTCTTCTCGTTCGGGACGAACGACCTCACGCAGACCGCGCTCGGCTTCTCGCGAGACGACGCGGAAGGGAAGTTCCTCACCTTCTACCTCGAGCACGGGATCCTCGAGCGGAACCCGTTCGAGGTACTCGACGAGGACGGTGTCGGAGACCTCATGCGGATCGCGGTCGAGCGCGGGCGCGAGACCAAGCCCGGAATCAAGCTCGGGATCTGCGGGGAGCACGGGGGCGAGCCGCGCTCGGTCGCGTTCTGCCACCGGCTCGGACTCGACTACGTCTCCTGCTCGCCCTACCGCGTCCCGCTCGCCCGGCTGGCCGCCGCGCAGGCCGCGCTCGCCGAGTCGGGCGTGACCGCGGTCGCGATCGGCGGCTGAGCGAGAGCCCTTAGACCTGCGAGAGAGCCACCGCGACGCTCAGGACTCCGACCGCGGCGACCGAGAGCGTCGCGAGAGCCGGGTTGCGGCGAAAGCTCGAGAAGGCGAACGCCGCCGCCGCGCCTCCGACGAGCCCACCGATGTGGCCGCCGATGGACACGCCCGGGATCAGGAACGTGATCGCGAGGTTGAAGACGACCAGCCCCATCGCCTGACCGCCGAACACGTAGATCCTCCGCGCCTCGAGCACGAGCGCCGCGCCCATGAGCCCCCAGATCGCCCCGGATGCTCCGACAGTGAGCGCATTCGGTGACCAGATGAGCGCGCCGGCCGCGCCCGCGAGGCCCGCGACGACGTAGAGGAGCAGGTAGCGCCAGTGCCCGAGGTAGTCCTCGAGGGCCGGCCCGATGAACCAGAGCACGAGCATGTTCATCCCGAGGTGCAGCAGTCCGTAGTGGAGGAAGGCCGAGGTCAGCAGGCGCCACCACTCGCCGTCGGCGACGAGCGGCCCGAAGAGCACGCCGTGCTCGTAGATCCAGTTCTGCGTGCCGTTGAGCTTGCCACCGAGAGCGAGCTCCAGCAGGTACACGCCGACGTTGATCCCGATCAGCGCGAACGTGACGAACGGGCCGTATTGCGACAGTGACCTCGACGCGCGGCGGGCGGCTGCCTTCGGGGCCGACGGTGCAGCTGCCGCCCCCGCATGATCGGGACAGCGGATGCCGACGGGCCCGAACGTCATGCAGTCGGGGCAGATGCCGCGGCCGCAGTCCGTGCAGGAGACGTAGGTCTCACGGTCGGGATGGCGATAGCAGCGGAGGGCCTCGGCCACGGCGGGTTAGCGTACCCGGGTGCGTGTCCACGTCGCCCTGACACCGGACGAGGCTGGAAAGGCCCCGACCGGGATCGTGATCGATGTGATCCGCGCCACGTCGACGATCTGCCAGGCGCTCGCGGCGGGATACGAGCGGGTGCTGTGCACCGCCGAGGTCGAGGAGGCGCGCGCGTTCCGGGAGAAGCTCGGCGCGGGTGTCCTCGGCGGCGAGCGGCTGAACGTCCTGATTCCGGGATTCGACCTCGGGAACTCGCCTCGCGAGTACGTCGAGGCGCGGCCAGGCCCGCTGATCCTGACGACGACGAACGGCACGCGTGCGATCGTGGCGGCGGCAGTGCGCTGCGAGCGGGTCTACGTCGCGTCGTTGCTCAACCTCGCCGCCGTCGTGAGGGCCGCTGGTGAGAGCGGGGAGGATGTCCTTGTCGTCTGTGCCGGGGTGCAGGGAGCGCTCGCGCTCGACGACGCCTACGTAGCCGGTCGCATCGTGGAGGAGCTCGGGGCGGAGCGGACCGACGCGGCAGAAGCGGCCGCGCGGCTCGTCTCCACGTGGGCGAGTGTCGACGAGGCATTCCGCGCCTCGAGGAGCGGCCGCAACCTGCTCGAGAACGCACCGGAGCTCGAGGACGACCTCGCGTTCTGCGCGCGTGAGAGCGTCCTCGACGTCGTTCCGCGCCTGATCGAGATGCGCGACGGCGCCGCCGAGATCGCGCTCTAGACTCGCGTCGTGATCGTCAACCGCGACGAGCACGCGCGAGGGCCGGCGACGTCGTTCGCGAAGGTCGCGGACTCGTACGAGCGCGGGAGACCGAGCTATCCGGAGGAGGCCGTCCGCTGGCTCGTCGGCGACGATCCGCTCGACGTCGTCGACCTCGGCGCGGGAACGGGAAAGCTCACGCGCGTGCTGGTCGCGCTCGGCCACCGCGTCACCGCGATCGAGCCGCTTCCGGAGATGCTCGAGCACATCCCGGAGACCGCTCCGGGAGCCGCCGCGATCCTCGGAAACGCGGAGATCATCCCGCTCCCGGACGCGTATGCCGACGTGGTGACCGCCGCCCAGGCGTTCCACTGGTTCGACCACGAGGTGGCGTTGCCCGAGATCGCACGCGTGCTCCGGCCCGGCGGACGGCTGGCGCTCGTCTGGAACACCCGCGACGACCGCGAGCCCTGGGTCGCCGAGCTGAGCGTCACGATCGGCGGCGAGACGATCGAGCGCGGCGACGCCGAGGAGCCGATCGAGGCGAGTGGGCTCTTCGGGCCGGTCGAGAAGACGACGTTCACGTCGATACAGGAGCTCGACCGGGCGACGCTCCGCGACCTCGTCCTCTCCAGGAGCTACTGCGCCGCGAAACCGGACGAGGAGCGCGAGCCGATCCTCGCCGCGGTCGAGCGGCTGTTCGACGAGCGCGCAGTCGACGGCAGGATCGAGCTTCCGTACGTCACCGAGTGCTACCGGACGGTCCTTCGCCCAAAGGAGGCCTGATGCTCGAACAGCTCCCCCGCGGACTTCTCCGCCTCGAAGGGCTTGCGGTGCTCGTCGCCTCGCTCGTTCTCTACTTCTACGCGGACTTCGGCTGGCTGGCGCTCGTCGTCCTGTTCCTCGCCCCCGACCTGTCGGCGCTCGGCTACCTGGCCGGGCCGCGCGTGGGAGCAGCGAGCTACGACATCGCGCACACCACCGTGCTGCCGATAGCGCTCGGCACGATCGGCGTCGTCTCGGAGACCGAAGTCGCGACGCAGCTCGCGCTGATCTGGCTCGCGCACATCGGCATCGACCGCGCGCTCGGGTACGGGCTGAAGTACCCGACGGGCTTCAAGGACACGCACCTCCAGCGCGTCTAGAACTCGCGCCGCACGGCCTCGACGTTGTTCCCGTCGGGGTCGAGCAAGAAGGCCGCGTAGTAGCGACCGCCCTCGTCCGAGCTGTACTGCTCGCGGACACCCGGGGCACCGTTGTCCTGTGCTCCGGCCTCGATGCCTGCGCGGTGGAAGGCCTCCACCTGCTCGCGTGACTCGGCGACGAACGCGATGTGAACCGGGCCGCTCGTCGTCGGCTCGCCGTCCGTGACGACGAGGTTCGCGAGCTGCGCGCCGCGCTCCGACTCCCAGAGCGGAGGGATGCCGAGCGGCTCGAGGACGGTCTTGTAGAACGCGACGCTTGCCTTGGCGTCGCGTACGCGAATGTGGACGTGGTCGATGACGACGCGCGTCCAGTCCCAGTCGACCGCCATGCAGCGACCTTACCGAAAATTGCTTGACAGGAGAACATGTGTTCGTATAGAACATACGTTCCGGTGATCGCATGCCTCCTCATCCCTGGGTTCGAGCTGAGAGCGGCATTGCGCACGCAGCCACGGCTCGCGCTCGTCCCTGCAGCGCTTTCTCCGGAGCCCGGTGAGGAGCCGCTGTTGGGGCCCGTGACGGCGGCTGCGGAGACGGCTGGAGTGAAGTCCGGGATGCGCCTGGGGGAGGCGCTCGCGACGTGCCCGTCTCTCGCTCTCGTCGACCGCGACCCGGCGACCGTGGAGCGGGAGTGGGAGGACGTGCTGCGCCGTCTCGAGGATGCGGGGTTCGCCGTCGATCCCGCGGAGCAAGGGGTCGTCTACTTCGAGACACGGGGGGTCGAGCGGCTGTACGGGGGAGTGCAGGCCGCACTCGAGCGTGCGCTCGCGGCAGTGGGGTCGGCCTGGGATCCTCGCATCGGCGCGGCGGAGCGCCGCTTCACCGCCCTCGCCGCCGCGAGCGTCGCTCGTCCCGGCCAGATCGTGCTCGTTCAGGACAAGGAGGAGCAGGAGTTCCTCGAGCCGCTCCCGCTCTCGCTCCTGCCGCTGCCGGCCGACCGCTACGCGGAGCTCGAGGGCCTCGGCCTGCGCCGGCTCGGCGAGCTCGCGGAGCTTCCGGGAGCCGCCGTCGCGGAACGGCTCGGCGTGGAGGGGAGCAAGGCCTGGCATCTCGCGCGCGGCGGCAGGAAGACTCGAGTCCGGGGGCGGAAGCCGGCTTTCGAGCTCGCGGAGGTGCTCGTCTTCCCCGAAGCCGTCGGGAACGAGCTCACGTTGCGGCGGGCGCTCGGCTCCCTGCTCGAGCGCCTGCTCGCGCGGCCCGAGCGTGCCGGCAGGCCGTTCAGGAAGCTCGCGCTGTCCGCGCGGCTCGTCGGAGGAGGCTCGTGGCGACGGGCGGTCACGCTACGAGATGCCACCGTGGAGGTCAGCCGACTCCGCGCGGCACTCGGGCCGAAGCTCCAGGAGCTGCCCGCTCCGCTGCTCGAGCTGCGCCTCGAAGCCGTCGAGCTCGCGGAGCACACGGGACAGCAGCTCGCGCTCGTCGAGCCGGCCGGGGAGGAGGCAGGCATGCGCCTGCGCGAGGGCCTGCGCCAGGTTCGGGCGAGCACGGGTACGGGGTCTGTCTGCGCGGTGGTGGAGGTCGCGCCGTGGTCGCGAATTCCGGAAGCGCGAGCGCTCGTCGTTCCGCGGGACGACTGAACGCGCCGAGACCGGCGCTCGTCGAGACGGGACCGGGAGGGACGCCGCAGGTCGTGAACCGCGAGCTCGTGACGGTCGTGCGCGAGGAGTGGCGCGTCGTCGACCGCTGGTGGACGGAGGACCCCGTCGACCGGCGCTACTTCGAGGTCGTCCTCGAGGGCGGCCGGAACGTCTGCGTCTACCGGGATCAGGAGGCCGGTTGTTGGTTCAGCCAGAACGGCTAGGGGTCGACGTCGAAGACGTCGTGGCGCTCGTAGAACGCCTCGTCCGGCTCGATCCCCTGCGCTCGAAGCGCCTGGAGCTCCCGGCGGTACTGGACGAAGCCCCCGGGCGTGTGGAGGTTGAGCATCCTCACCGGCTCGTCGCTCACGTTCCGGAAATAGTGGACGACGTTCGGCGGCGCGAGGACGTATGTGCCCGGAGTCCCGTGCACGTGCTCGTCTCCGACATGGAACTCGACCTCGCCCTCGAGGACGTAGAACGAGTCGCTGTGCCCTTTGTGGAAGTGGGGGTCGACGCCGCTTCCCGGCTCGAACGTGATCTCGAGCAACGAGAGCTCGGGGCGGTCCGCCTTCACGGAGCCGCCCTCGCCAGGTCCCAGTGTGATCGGCTCGTCCACTCAGATCGCTGCTCCTCCGGAGAGACGCACGGCGACAATGGACGCAGGGTCGACACCGCCGTCTTCCGGCGGGTCGTACTGGTCGAAGCTGGGGTTCTTCCCGCGGAGGTAGTCGCCAAAGCCGCTCGCCGGCAGGTGAAAGTTGAAGCAGCGAGCGCTTTCCGCGCTGTCGTTGTCGAAGCCGTGGACGACGCCGGGAGGGAAGAGGACGAGCGTTCCCGCAGGAAGCGCTTGCGAGCCGTCGCGCAGGTGGAACGTGAACTCGCCTTCGACGACGAGGAATCCGTCGGCGTGGTGGAGGTGGACGTGCGGCTCCGCTCCTCGTTCGCCGGGGCCGTAGGCGAACTCCGACACGATGAGCTCGTCGGCGTCGACGAGCACCGTCGCGCGTCGCTCCGGGCGGTCGGTGATGTGCTCACCCTCGGAGCCTCCGGCACGCCGGATGATCACGAGCCCCGGATCGCCGGAGGCGTACTCGGGGATGGGGTGCTGGTCGAAGTCAGCCGCCATGCCACGGACGTAGTCGCCGTACCCCGAGTTCGGGGCGTGGAGAACGAGGAACCGCGCGAGCTCGTCGCCCACTACCTCGAAGGTGTGCACGACCTCGGGCGGGACGAACACCCAGGTCTCGGGGCCGATCCGGTGCTCGCGATCCTCGAGCCGGAGCGCGCACTCCCCCTCGAACACGAACAGCGCTTCGCCGTGTCGCGCATGGGCGTGGAGCGGCGATCTTCCCCAACCGGTGGCGGCGCGCACCTCGACCGCAGCGAGGTGCTCGACGTCCGCAAGGAGCATGACGTCGAGCTCATCACGTCGGAAGATGACCTCGCCTTCGCCGATCTCGACCATCTCCCGGCAGCGTAGTCATGGGCTACGTGGAGCTGCACAGCCACTCTGCGTACAGCTTCCTGGACGGCGCGTCCCAGCCCGAAGAGCTCGCCGCCCGCGCGGCCGAGCTCGGCTACGAAGCGCTCGCGCTCACCGACCACGACGGCGTCTACGGCTCGCTCGAGTTCGCGCACGCAGCGAAGTTCTTCGGCGTCCGACCGATTACCGGGGCCGAGGTGACGGTCGACGACGGCTCGCACGTCACGCTGCTCGTGGAGTCGAAGCGCGGCTACGCGAACCTCTGCCGGCTCCTCACCGCGGCCCATGCGGGCACTCGCGGCGACGACCCGGCAGGGGCGAGATCTATCGAGCCGCTACCACCTGCGGTCGGCCTGGACGTCGTCGTGGAGCTGAACGAGGGCCTCGTCTGCCTGTCCGGCTGTGCACGCCAGGGGCTGGGGGTAAGGAATCCGAATGCGGCGGCGGTCCTGGCGGCGGCATTCGGGAGAGGTCGCTTCTTCGTCGAGCTCCAGCGGCCGTTCGAGCGCGGCGACGCGCGGCGCAATCTCCTGCTTCACGACCTCGCGGAGCACCTGGGCGTCGAGACGGTCGCGACCGGAGACGTCCACGCGCACCACCCCCGTCGAACTCTCCTCCAGGACGCGCTCGTCGCGATCCGCTGCTGCACCTCGCTCGAAGGGTGCGAGCCGGAGCGGCGAGGGAACCGCGAGAGCTACCTCCGCGCGCCCGACGAGATGCTGGAGCGCTTCTCGTTCGACCGTCGAGCCGCGGAGCGGAGCGGGGAGCTGGCTGCCCGGCTCGAGTTCGACCTGACGGAGGAGCTCGGGTACCGCTACCCGGACTTCTCCGACGGCGAGGAGCCGGCTATCCGCCAGCTGGCCGCGATCTGCCGCCGCGCTCTCGACGAGCGCTATGCCCCTTGCAACAAATTGATACAAGGCGAGGCTCGCGCTCGCCTGGAGGACGAGTTGCGCCTGATCGACGAGCTCGGCCTCGCAGGGTTCTTCCTCCTCCACCACGAGGTGCTCGAGCTCGCGCGGGAGTGCGCGCGCGAGGTACGTGGTGCGGATTCCCCGAGGAGCTTCCTGCCGCCGGGGCGCGGGCGGGGAAGCTCGGTCGGCTCGATCGTCTGCTACCTCACCGGGCTCTCGCACGTCGACCCGGTCGCGAACGAGCTCTCGATCGGGCGCTTTCTGAACCGCGAGCTCGCCTCGGTGCCGGACATCGACCTCGACTTCCCGCGGGACATCCGCGAGAAGCTCATCGTCCGGGTCACGGAGCGCTACGGGCGGGAGCACGCGGCCCTCGTCGCGAGCTTTGCGACATACCGCTCCCGTGGCGCGATCCGGGACGTCGGGAAGGCGCTCGGCCTGCCGCACGCGGAGCTCGAGCGGCTGGCGCGGCTGACAGATGGGTGGAACGCCCGCCGGGTCGGAGAGGAGATCGCGAAGCTTCCGGACGGAGAGCGGAAGCTCGACTCCCGGCGCTGGCGTGCATTCGCATGGCTCACCGGGGAGATCGCCGGACTGCCACGCCACGTCTCGCAGCACCCGGGCGGGATGATCGTCTCGACGCGGCCCCTGGTCGAGCTCGTCCCCGTGCAGCCCGCGGCGATGGCAGGTCGCCAGCTCTGCCAGTGGGACAAAGACTCGTGCGCCGATGCAGGCTTCCTCAAGATCGACCTCCTCGGCCTGGGGATGCTCTCGGCGGTCGAGGATTGCGTCGAGCAGATCGCGCTCAGGCGAGGCGAGGTCATCGACCTCTCGCGTATCCCCTTCGACGACCCCGAGGTATTCGCCGAGATCCAGCGCGCGGACACGGTGGGCGCCTTCCAGATCGAGAGCCGGGCGCAGATGCAGAGCCTCCTGCGGACGAAGCCGGCGAATCTCGACGACCTCACGGTGCAGGTCGCGCTCGTGCGGCCGGGGCCGATCCAGGGCAAGGCGGTGCACCCGTACATCGACGCGAGGGAGAAGCTGCGCGGAGATCCGACCTATGTCTGGCCCGTCGACCACGAGCTCCTGCGCGAGCCTCTGCGCTCGACGTTCGGCGTCGTCGTGTTCCAGGATCAGGTGCTCGAGGTGGCGATGACGCTCGCCGGTTTCAGCGTGGGGGAGGCAGAGGGATTGCGACGGGCGATGAGCCGGAAGCGGAGCCACGACGCGCTCGAGGCATACCGGGATCGGTTCATCGAGGGAGCCGCCGGGAACGACGTCGATGCGGAGACCGCGAATCTCGTCTTCGACAAGCTCGTCGGCTTCTCCGGCTTCGGCTTCCCGAAGTCGCATGCCGCCGCGTTCGGCCTGCTCGCGTACCAGTCGCAGTGGCTGCGCCGGCACCACCCGGCGGAGTTCCTGTGCGCGCTCCTGAACGAGCAGCCGATGGGCTTCTACCCGCCTGCGACGCTCGTGCGCGATGCGCAGCGGCGCGGGGTGGAGGTGCTTCAGGTCGACGTCAACTTGAGTCGCGGGAAGTGCCGGCTCGAAGGCGAGAGCGTCCGCATCGGCCTGAGCTACATCGCCTCGGTCGGGAAGGAGGACGCGGAGGCACTCGTCGCCGAGCGCGATGCGAACGGACCGTTCCGCGACGTCGGCGACCTCGCCCGCAGGAGCAAGCTCTCGCAGGACGCGCTCGAGGCCCTCGTGAAGGGCGGAGCCTGTGACGGCCTCGGTCGCAAACGGCGAGACCTGCTCTGGGAGCTCGGTCTCGCCTGCCGGCCGCAGTCGGTACCCGGAACGAACGGGGAGGCGAAGCAGCTCCCGCTCCAGCTCGACCCGACCGCCGAGACACCGGAGCTCCGCGACCTCACGCGCTGGGAGCGCATGCTCGCCGACTACCGGCACACCGGGCTCTCGGTCGGGACGCATCCGCTCGCGCTGCTCCGTGACCATCTGCCGCCGGGAACGCTGTCGAGCCACGATCTTCTCGAGCATCCCCACGGCCGCCAGGTGGCTGTCGCAGGCATGACAGTCGCGCGCCAGCGTCCCTCGACGGCGAAGGGGATCGTCTTCATGCTGCTCGAGGACGAGCACGGCCAGGTGAACCTGATCGTTCCCTCGGCCGTCTACGAGCAGCACCGGGCGACGGTCCGGGCGGAGCCGCTCGTCCTCGCCCATGGCCGCTACGAACGGGTCAAGGAGAATCGCAACGTCCTCGTCTCGAGCATCGAGTCGCTCGGGCAACTGGCGCGCAGAGTCGCTGCCAACGACACGGTGTGGGAGTCGCTTCCGCGCCCGCACTCGTTCGGCCGACGATAGGCGTTCTATGCTCGTCGAGTGACGGAGGTGCGCTTCGCGCGAAGCGGCGAGGTCGACATCGCCTACCGCGTAGTCGGTGACGGCCCCGTCGACCTCGTGTACGCCCAGGGCGCGTACACACATCTCGAGATCTACTGGGAGCTCCCTCAGTTTCGGCGCTACTGCGAGCGGCTCGCCGAGTTCACGAGGCTGATTCTCTTCGACAAGCGTGGAATGGGGATGTCGGATCGCGTGCCCGGCGTGACCACGCTCGAGGAGCGGATGGACGACATCCGGGCCGTGATGGACGCCGTCGGGAGCGAACGCGCAGCCGTCATCGGCGAGTCGGAAGGAGGCCCGCTCGCGATCCTCTTCGCGGCGGCGCACCCGGAGCGAACGGTCGCGCTCATCCTGCAAGGCGCGGAGGTGCGCGAGCGCACGGACGACGACTGGCCCTGGGGCGAGTCGACCGAGGACGAGTTCGAGGAGGCGATGGCAACGTTGTCCGAGCGCTGGGGCAAAGGGCTGGGAGTCGACTTCATGGCACCGAGCGTCGCCGGGCAGGAGTGGGCGAGAGCATGGCGCGGACGCGTGCAGCTCTACGCCGGTACACCGGCGAGCGCGGAGGCGTTCATGCGGATGGCCTTCGATATCGACGTCCGGCATGTCGTGCCGGCGGTCAGCGCGCCGACGCTGATCGTGCATGCGGTCGGCGATCAGATCTGTCACGTCGAGAATGCGCGTTTCCTGGCGCGAACGATCCCGAGCGCGCGCTACGTCGAGCTGCCGGGCGCCGAGCACGTCCCGTGGTTCGACCCGGACGAAACCATCGGCGAGATCCGCGAGTTCCTCACCGGCCGACGGGAGGTCGCGTCACCGGACCGCGTGCTCGCGACGGTCCTCTTCACCGACCTGGTCGGCTCGACCGGGCAGGCCGTGGAGCTGGGCGACCGCCGTTGGCGTGATCTGCTCGAGCAGCATCACGCCTCCGTTCGGCGCGAGCTCCAGCGCTTCGACGGTGTCGAGATCGACACCGCCGGCGACGGTTTCTTCGCAACCTTCGACGGGCCGGCGAGGGCGATCCGCTGCGCGCGGGCCATCGTCGGTGCGGTGCGACCCCTGGGGCTCGAGGTTCGAGCAGGACTGCACACGGGCGAGGTCGAGCGCGCCGACGGCAAGGTCGCGGGAATCGCCGTCAACATCGGCGCGCGCGTCGCTGCGCAAGCGGGCGGTGGCGAGGTTCTCGTCTCAGGAACCGTGCGGGACCTGGTCGCAGGCTCCGGGCTCGAGTTCGAGGATCGTGGCGGCACTGCCCTCAAGGGCATCCCGGGCGAGTGGCGGCTGTTCGCCGTGGTTCCGTAAGCGCCGGCCGCGCCGGTAGATCAGCGCGCCGCGGAGTCGATCGAGTCCGCACGGCCCGGCAGGCGCCGAACGACACGGACTGGCCCGGACGGAAGGCTCGCGGAGACGAGCGCGCGATTCTGATCCGGTCCGAAGACCGTGCCGCCGACGAGCGCGGAGGATCCGCCGGTCCAGCCCGAGACCCGTCCGGTAAGGCGGAGTGCCGAGGTGTAGATGCGGATCGCATCGCCACCGGTGTACGCCAACCTGTTGCGTGAGATCCAATGGGTCGAGCCGAGCGGGTCCGTCGGAAGCGGGATCGTGCGGGCAGAGATCGGACGGTGCGCGAGATCGATCACCACGAGGCGAGGATCTCCGATCCCCTCCTTGTACGAGTCGCCGGCAAGGAGGGTGCCGGCCGCATTCGGCGTGAGCTCCTTCAGGCCATCCGCTCGCACGGTGCCGAGCGACCTCGAGCTGCCCGTTCGCACGTCGACCGCCACGATTCTCGTACCGCCGCGAGCATGGACTTGGATGTACGCAAGCTGCTTCCAGAACGACGCGTAGAACGCGTTTCCCCGCCACATCGTCGTGACGCTCCGAGGAGTGATCTGCGACAGGAGCCCGCGGGCGTCGGGGCCTGACGAGAACAGCGCGAGCTTTTCGCCTCGCGGGTCGACGCAACGAAGGGAAGCCACGCCGTACTCCCGACTCGGGAGCCGCTGCTCTCGGACGAGCCAGAGGGCCGGCAGCTCTCGGATCGCGATCACGTGGCCGGAACCGCGCTGCACCAGCTCGGCGACCCTGGTGCCGCCGGGACACGCGGAGTGCTGCAACACGTTCCCGGATCCCATCCCGTACGCGAGCGTGCGCCCCTTGGTGTCGAGGGCGAGCGTCCGCGCGGGCCCGAAGCGACCGCCCACGAACATGGCCGCAGGACCACGACCGTTCGGCGCCGGAAGCGTTGCTGCCGCGAGCAGATCCTCGGGCGACACCTGCCAGCAGAGATGTCCCGACCCAGCGATTGCCGCTGCGATCGAGGAACAGCCCGACTCGCTGGCCGACCGGGGTCTCGATCCCGCACGCAGCGCCGTTGTTCGCGGTCGTGACCTCGACGGTGTCGCCGATGCTCCCCTTGACAGCGCGCTCGACGCTGAAAGTGAGAACGGCCCGCCCCTGATCGACCTCCCGCCGGCTCTCGAGGCGACCGACGAAGGCCCCGTCGGCCTGTTTCAGGATCTTCCACGGGTCCGGCGGGATGCACGAGCAGGCGCTTGCGGGCTCGACTGTCACGGCGAGCACGGCCAGCACCACGACAAGGCACGCGAGGGGAGCCTTCACACCCCCTGATACGCCGCCGGCGTCGACTCTTGTCACTCGCGCATTGTGCTCTCGCCTGCTGACGCCTTCTCGCGGCGAGCCACTTGCCTCGACAGCGTGAACGCGGTCTCGACCAAGGTCAGGTGCGTGAACGCCTGCGGGAAGTTTCCCACCAGCCGACCGCGCTCCGGGTCGTACTCCTCCGAGAGCAGCCCGAGATCGTTGCGCAGCGAGAGGAGCCGCTCGAAGAGCTCGATCGCATCGTCGAGCCGCCCCTGCTGCGCGAGCACGGCCGCCAGCCAGAACGAGCACGGCAGAAAGACGCCTTCGCCGGGCGGCAATCCGTCGACCTCGACGTTCTCGTGGTCAGCTCGATAGCGCTCGACGAAACCGTCGCGCAGGAGCTCGCGCTCGATCGCGGCGATCGTCCCGACCACCCGCGGATCGTCGGCGGGAAGGAATCCGACGAGAGGGATCAGGAGCAGGCTCGCATCGAGCCGGTCCGAGCCGAAGTACTGGACGAACGACCCGAGGTCGGAATCGAAGCCCGAGCTCAGGATCTCCTCTCTGATCTCGCGTCGCGTCGCCCGCCAGCGATCGACCGGTCCCTCGCGACCGAGACGCGTGACCGTCTTCACCGCGCGGTCGAACGCGACCCACGCCATCACCTTCGAGTGGGTGAAGTGACGGCGTGGCCCCCGGACCTCCCAGATGCCCTCGTCCGGCTCACGCCAATTGGACTCGAGCCAGTCGAACGTCTTCCCAGCGAGCGCCCAGGCGTCGTCGGAGGCGGCGAGTCCCCGTCGCCGTGCCTGGTAGAGGGCGTCGATGACCTCGCCGTACACGTCGAGCTGGCGTTGCTCCGAGGCCCCGTTTCCGATGCGCACGGGTCGGGACGACTCGTAGCCCTCGAGCCAGGTCAGCTCCATCTCGGGCAGGCGTCTCTCGCCGGCGACGCCGTACATGATCTGAAGGTCGTCAGGCGAGCCTGCGATCGCTCGGAGCAGCCAGTCCCGCCACGCGCCCGCCTCCTCCGTATAGCCGGCGCGCACGAACGCGAGGAGCGTGAGCGTGGCGTCGCGAAGCCAGCAGTAGCGGTAGTCCCAGTTGCGCACGCCACCGAGCGCCTCGGGCAGCGACGTCGTCGGCGCGGCGACGATTCCACCGGTTGGCGCGTAGGTCAGCGCCTTGAGCGTGAGCAGCGAGCGCCGGACCGCGTCGTCCCACGGCGCGACCGCAGCACATCGCCCCGACCACTCCTCCCAGAACGAGACGGTGTCAGCGAGCGCTTCCTCTGGATCGATGGGCTTCGGCAGCTCCTCGTGCGACGGGCACCAGGTGAGCACGAACGGAACGCGGTCGCCCTCGCTGACCGTGAACTCGGCGTACGTGTGGAGGTTGCGGCCGACGAGCTCGACCGGAGTACGCAGGGTGACGAGGTCGGGCCCTGCGATGCCGACGAGCGCCCCGTCCAGATTGCGGACCCACGGCACGACGGATCCGTATTCGAAGCGGATGACCAGCTCCATGTGCATCTCGACCCGCCCGCGGACGCCTTCGACGATCCGGACGACGTCCGGCTTCGTCTCCCGCGGGGGCATGAAGTCGATGAGGCGCACCGCACCCGTCGAGGTCTCGAGCTCCGTCTCGAGGACGAGCGTGTCGCCGCGATAGCGCCGGCCGGTGGAGCGGAACTCGCCCGCGGGCTGGAGCGTCCAGTGGCCGTTCTCCGGCGTTCCGAGCAGCGATGCGAAGCAGGCGGCAGAGTCGAACCTCGGGAGGCACAGCCAGTCGATGCACCCGTCGCGGCTCACGAGCGCGGCGCTCTGGAGGTCGCCGAGCAGTGCGTAGTCCTCGATGCGTGCCATCAGCGCTCCTCGAGAAAGTCCGCGAGGCCGCGGAAGCGCTTCCGAGCGGCCTTGCCGAAGGCGGCGCGGTACTCGTCGGCCGTACCGGCGTCGAGCGTTGCCGCGTACGCCTCACGCACGTCGTACAGTCGTTCCCCGACCTCGTCCATCTCCAGCACGTAGTCGCCGAAGCGGGATTCGGATTCGTCGCGATCGGCGTGCGCCCAGGCGGCGTCGGCCGCCGCAGCCTCGGCCAGCAGCTGGGAATGGTCGGCCTCGAAGAGGTCGAGCTGGCGGCGAACGAGATCCGAGAACCGGCTCTTTCGGAGCACGGCCTGGAGACTAGGAGGGTTTAATGCCGCCGTGCCAGACGAGCGGACCAGCGAGCCGACGTTCGAGGAGGCGCGGGCGCAGTTCCCCGTTCTCGAGAGGTTCGCGTACCTCCAGGCTGGGAGCGTCGGCCCGCTGAGCCGTGCGACCCTCGCTGCCATGGTCGCCGACGAGGAGCGGTGGCTTCGTGAGGGCCGCGGGAGCCACGCTCGGTTCGAGAGGATCCTCGCGCTCCGCGAGGACGTACGCGCACGGATCGCGTCGCTCGTCGGGGTCGATTCGTCACAGGTCGCCCTCACCGCGTCGACGACGGACGGCTGCAACATCGTCCTCGCCGGGCTCGACCTCGGGCCCGAGGACGAGGTCGTCACGACGACGGACGAGCACTTCGGGCTCATCGGCCCTCTCCACACCTCGCGGGCGCACGTGGTCGTCTCCTCGCCCGACCCCGAGAGCATCGTCGCGGCCGTCACGCCGCGAACGCGGCTGCTCGCGCTCTCGCACGTCCTCTGGACGACCGGACAGGTGCTTCCCGTGCACGAGCTCAAGAGAGCGGACCGGGCTCCCGATCCTCGTCGACGGCGCGCAGTCCGTGGGCACGATCCCGGTCGACGCGCGCGGGCTCGACTACTACACGATCTCCGGGCAGAAGTGGTTGTGCGGGCCTGAGGGCACGGGTGCTCTCGTCGTCGAGGACCCGGACGCCCTGCGCGTCGCGAGGCCCAGCTACCTCTCGCAGCAGCGCCACGAGCCCGACGGCGCCTTCGAGCCGCGTCCGGGCGCAGCTCGGTTCGACCCGAACCTGACACCGAACGCCGCTCTCGAAGGGCTGCGCGTGGCGCTCGACGCGCAGCCGTCGTGGTGCTTCGCGCACGCAGCGGCTACCGCCGATCGCCTGCGCGACCTGCTGCGCGACGCGGGAGCGGACGTGGTCGTCCCCGACGAGCGGGCGACGCTCGTCTCCTGGCACGTGCCGCTCGACGAGTCTGCGGCAGTCGTCGCCCGGCTTGCCCGAGCCGATGTCATCGTCCGCGATCTGCCGGGCCGGGGCCTCGTTCGGGCATCCGTTGGCTGGTGGACGAGCGACGAGGACTGCGACCGCCTCGTCACCGCGCTGGCGATCTAGGAGGGCTCAGCCTGCGACGACGTGATCGACCTCGTCGCGATATCGTCGCGCCATGTGTTTCGACCTGGACTCGAGCCCGCCGATCCCTCCGATCTCGGGCGCGGCCGTCTCGCACGAGGATCTCCAGCTCGAAGCTTCGGACGGGAACCGGTTCGCAGCCTTCGCGGCATCACCGGAAGAGCCGGCCAGCACCGGCGTCGTGATCCTCCCTGACATCCGCGGGCTGTATCGCTTCTACGAGGAACTCGCTCTCCGCTTCGCGGAGCGCGGCTACGCGGCCGTTGCCTTCGACTACTTCGGCCGCACCGCCGGGGCGGAGAAGCGCGACGACGACTTCGAGTACATGCCGCACGTCGAGCAGACGACGCATGCCGGGCTCCAGGCCGACATCGCCGCGTGCGTCGCCCAGCTTCGCGGATCCGGCTGCGAGAGCGTCTTCACCGTCGGCTTCTGCTTCGGTGGCCGCAACTCGTGGCTGGCAACTGCGTCAGGACATGGCCTCGCGGGCGCAATCGGCTTCTACGGCAGGCCGGCGGCCGGTCGCCCGGACGACACTCCGGGCGCGATCGAGCGGGCCGCGGACATGCAGGCTCCGATCCTCGGGCTGATGGGCGGCGACGATCCGGGCATCCCCGTGGAGGACGCGGAGGCGTTCGACCGCGCCCTGGACGATGCGGGTGTGGAGCACGAGATCGTCGTCTACCCGGGCGCGCCGCACAGCTTCTTCGACCGCAAGTACGAGGAGTTCGCCGACGTGTCCGAGGACGCGTGGAACCGCACGCTGGCGTTCCTCGAGCGCCACGGCAGCTGACCGAGTGCCCGAGTTCGTTCCCGGCGCCGAGCTCTCTCGCGCGTTTTACGAGGAGATCGTGTCGCCTGCGGTGGGAGACGTCCGTCATAGCGCTGCCCTTCTCGGCACCGGATCGGACGTGCTCGGCTTCGACGATGCACGCTCGACGGACCACGGCTGGGGACCGCGACTCCAGCTCTTCGTCGCCCCGGACGACGTCGAACGCGCAGAGCGTTCGGTCAATGAAGGCCTCCCGGACGAGTTCCGGGGCTGGCCGACGCGATTCGGCTGGGACGACGTCCCCGTGTCACACCACGTTCAGGTGCTGACGCTGCGCGAGTGGCTCGTCGGACGCCTCGGCTTCGATCCGCGGGACGGTGTCCGGCTTCGGGACTGGCTCGCGACGCCGCAGCAGATCCTGCTAGAGACGACGTCCGGGGCCGTCTACCGGGACGAGTCGGGCGAGCTCGAGCAGGTACGCAACGCTCTCGCCTGGTATCCGGACGACGTCTGGCTCTGGCTGCTCGCCTGCCAGTGGCGCCGGATCGATCAGGAGGAGCCGTTCGTAGGCCGGGCGGCCGAGGTCGGCGACGAGCTCGGCTCGCGTGTGCTCGCTGCTCGGATCGCACGCGACCTCGTCCGCCTCTGCTTCCTGCTCGAGCGTCGCTATGCGCCGTACTCGAAGTGGCTCGGCTCGAGCTTCCGTGAGCTCCCAGGGTCAGCGGCGATCGGTGACGCGCTGCTCGAAGCGCTTGCGGCGTCCGAGCACGGGACGCGCGAGGACGCGCTCGTTCGGGCCGCACAGGGTGTCGCGGTACTTCACAACGCTCGTGGTGTGACGGCCCCGGTCGACGAAGGCGTCGTGTTCTTCCACTCTCGACCGTTCCGCGTGCTCGGCTCGAGCCGTTTCGTCGACGCGTGCCTGGAGCGCGTCTCCGACCCGCGGCTGCGCGCTCTTCCGCTCGTCGGGGCGATCGACCAGCTCGCGGACTCGACCGACCTCCTGAGCGACCCGGACGCGCTCCGGTCGGTTCCGGCGCTGTACGACGCCTGGCTAGGCGGCGTCGGCGGCGGTCCGTAGCCCGAGCTCGCCGGCGATCGGCTGCATCGCAGCGACGACGTTCTCGATGTGCTCGTCCAGCGCGAGGTCGAGGAGCTCTGCGCCTGCGTACACCTCGTCGCGGTGGACTCCCGCCGCGAACGACGGCTGCTTGAGCTTCTTCTTCACGGACTTCGGCTCCAGCCCGTCGAGACCGGTCGGACGCACGAGCCCGCAGGCATGGACGAAGCCGGAGAGCTCGTCGCAGGCGAAGAGTGTTTTCTTGAGCTGCGTGTCGCGCGGCATCCGGAGATGCTCGGCGTGCGAGAGAACGGCTTCGATGAGCTCTTCGGGGTACCCCTCCTCGCGGAGGATCGCCGCGCCGTCCTGGGGATGTTTGTCGAGGGTGGGGTGGATCTCGTAGTCGAAGTCGTGGAGGAGGGCGACGCAGCCCCAGAACTCCTCGTCCTCGCCGGACAGGCGGGCGTAGAAGCGCACGGACGCCTCGACCGCGAGCGCGTGCCTCAGAAGCGCCTCGCTCTTCGTATAGCTCGTGAGCGTCTCCCACGCTCTGTTCACGGCTTGGCCGCATGGCGGAGTACCATAGCCGCCGCTGTTGGAACCCAAGCTGTCCGCACGCACCGTCGCCCCGTACGGAACCTGGTCGTCGCCGATCACGGCCGAGATGGTCGCTCGAGCCGGCGTCGGCCTCAGCTCCGTCTGGCTCGAGGACGGTACCGCGTGGTGGCTCGAGAGCCGGGCCTCCGAGAAGGGGCGGGTCGTGCTGGTGAAGCACGTGCCCGGCGCCCAGCCGACCGATGTGACGCCCCCGGACTTCAACGTACGGACGATGGTCCACGAGTACGGCGGCGGCGCCTACTGCATCCACGACGGCACCGTGTTCTTCTCGAACTTCGACGACCAGCGCCTCTACCGTCAGGATGAAGGCGCGGATCCGCTTGCGATCACGCGGGAGGTGAACGAGCGCAGCGTCCGCTACGCGGACGGCCGGGTCACGGGCGACGGCGCGCTCTGGATCGGGATCCGCGAGCGCCATCCCGCGGTCGGACGCCCTGCGGAGGTCGTCAACGAGCTCGTCGTCCTCCCGACGGATGGATCCGCCGAGCCGACGGTCATCGCGAGCGGTCGCGACTTCTACTCCAATCCGCGTATCTCGTCGGACGGTCGGGGTTTGTGCTTTCTCGCGTGGGATCACCCTTGGATGCCATGGGACGGCTGCGAGCTGTTCGTGGCCGACCTCGCATCCGACGGGACCGTCAGCAACGTGGAGCAGGTCGCGGGGCGAGACGGCGAGGAGTCGATCTGGCAGCCGGAATGGAGCCCAGCGGGAGATCTCGTCTTCGCGAGCGACCGCAGCGGCTGGTGGAACATCGAGCGCATACGGCGCGGGGAGCGGGAACGCCTGTACGAGGCCGAGGCCGAGTTTGGAGGAGCGGCCTGGGTGTTCGGCCTGAGCACGTACGCGTTTCTCGGAGACGGTCGGATGGTCTGCGTCTACGAGCGTGACGGCCGCGCGTCCTTCGGCGTGCTCTCGCCGGAGCAGGGGACGCTCGACCCTCTGGAACTGCCGCACGATGCCTGGAGCGGCTACCTGGCCGCGGAAGGGTCGGCCGCGGTGTTCGTGGCGGGGTCGGCGACCGTGCCGAATCAGGTCGTCCGGATCGACGTGTCGTCCGGCGAGACGGAGATCCTCCGCGAGAGCGTGCGCGTGCCGGTGGACACGTCGTACTTCTCGATTCCGCAAGCGATCGAGTTCCCGACGGAGGGCGGACTGACTGCAAACGCACTCTTCTATCCACCCACGAATCCGGGGTTCGACGCGCCCGAAGAGGAGCGCCCGCTTGTCATCGTCTGGAGCCACGGCGGCCCCACGGACCACGCGACATCGCTCTTCTCGCTGCGCACGCAGTTCTGGACGAGCAGGGGCTTCGGCATCGTGGACGTGAACTACGGCGGCTCGACCGGTCACGGGCGGGCGTATCGCGAACGCCTGAACGGGCAGTGGGGCGTCGTCGATCTCGACGACTGTGTGAATGCCGGGCGGTACCTCGTGGCGGAGGGCAAGGCGGATCCGGACCGCATGCTCATTCGTGGAGGAAGCGCGGGCGGGTACACGACGATCTGCGCGCTCACGTTCACGGACGAGTTCGCGGCAGGCGCCTCCTACTACGGCATCGCCGACCTGGAGCCGAAGGAGGGCCACACGCACAAGTTCGAGATGCGGTACGAGCACACGCTGCTCGGGCCCTACCCGGAGAAGGCTGAAATCTTCCGCGCCCGGAGCCCGATCAATTTCACGGACCGGCTCTCGACGCCGATGCTCGTGCTTCAGGGAACGGATGACGAGATCGTCCCGCCGTACCAGGCCGAGCTGATCGTCGCGGCGCTCGACGAGCGCGGCATCCCGCACGCGTACCTGCTGTTCGAGGGCGAAGGCCACGGCTTCCGTCTAGCGGAGAACATCGCGCGCTCACTCGAGGCAGAGCTCTCCTTCTACCTCCAGGTGCTCGGGCTCGAGCCGGGCGACCCGCTCCCGCGACTCGAGATCCAGCACCTTCCGGCCTGAGGAGCTCCTGTGAAGACGGTCAGTACCATTGCGCCCGCCATGCAGTCCTTCGTGATCGAGGGCGGGCGGCCCCTGAGCGGGCGCGTCCGGGCGTCGGGGAACAAGAACGGCGCGCTGCCGATTCTCGCGGCGAGCGTCCTCGCGTCGGAAGAGGTGCGCCTGACCAACGTGCCGCGGATCCAGGACGTCGAGACGATGGTCGCCTTGCTCGCGGACATCGGCGCGGATATCGAATGGGTCGGCCCGAACGAGATCCGGATCGACCCGAGCGACGTCTCCAAGACCGAGCTCGATCCCGCCCTCTGTCGCGAGATCCGCGCCTCGTTCCTCCTCGCCGGGCCGCTGCTGTCACGTTTCGGACGGGTGACGGTCCCGCCTCCGGGCGGCGACGTCATCGGCCGCCGCCGGCTGGACACGCACATCCACGCGTTCCAGGAGCTCGGGGTCGAGGTCGAGCTGAACGGCGCCTACGAGATGCGAACGGAGGGCCTCCGCGGCAGGCGCATGTATCTCGACGAGGCGTCCGTGATGGGGACCGAAAACGCGATCATGGCCGCGGTGCTCGCCGAGGGCGAGACGGTCGTCGGCCATGCGGCGTGCGAGCCGCACATCCAGGATCTCTGCCGCTTCCTCGTTTCGCTCGGTGCCCGGATCGACGGAATCGGCTCGAACGTCCTCCATATCCACGGCGTCGACGAGCTCACCGGCGGCGAGCACCGGATCTGCCCGGAGCACGTCGAGGTCGCCAGCTTCGCGGCGCTAGCAGCGCTGACCGGCGGAGACGTGACGATCGAGGAGATCGAGCCCGACGACCTCATCGCAATCATCCCGGCCTTCCGCAAGCTCGGGATCCGCATGGAGGTCGACGACCGCAGCGTGCACGTGTCCGCAGGTCAGGATCTGCACGTCGTCGACGATCTCGGCGGGCAGATCCCGAAGATCGAGAGCGGCATCTGGCCCGCGTTCCCGGCGGATCTCACCTCGATAGCGCTCACCTGCGCGACCCAGTCCCATGGAACGGTGCTCATCTTCGAGAAGATGTTCGAGAGCCGGCTCTTCTTCGTGGACAAGCTCGTCTCGATGGGTGCGCGGATCATCCTCTGCGACCCCCATCGAGCGGTCGTCACCGGGCCCGCCCGCCTGTACGGCCAGCGGTTGGAGAGCCCCGACATCCGCGCCGGCATGGCTCTCCTGATCGCGGCGCTCTGCGCCGAGGGCCGGTCGTCGATCGGGAACGTCGGCCAGATCGACCGCGGCTACGAGCGCATCGACGAGCGCCTGCGGGAGCTCGGCGCGAGCATCGAACGAGAAGACTTTTGACGGGCGGGGGCGCGGCCGAGATCACGCGCGGGCCTGGCGACTCGAGTGTCGTGACCGGCGTCGCCGTTCTCGACCACCTTCTCAGCGAGCTTGCCGAGGCCGGTGGCTTCGAGCTCAAGCTCGAGATCGCGCCCGGTGAGCCCGAGGCCGAGGTCGGTGCCGCAGGCACGGCACTCGGCGAAGCGCTCGCCCCGCTCCTCGGCTTGCCGGACGCGCCCGGCCGCGGTCTTGGAGTCGTTCCCGCGGACGAGGCGCTCGCGATGGTCGTCGTCGAGGTGTCCGGGAAGCCGCTGGTGGTCTCGAACGCAGACATGACGTCGACGAGGGCGGGCGGGCTCCGCACGGATCTCGCAGCGTCCTTCTTCCGCACGCTCGCCGAGGCCGCGGGACTCACGATCCACGTCCGGCTGATCGAGGGCGAAGACTCACAACACGTCCTCTCGGCGATCTTCAAAGCGCTCGGCGCGGCGCTGGCGCAGGCCTGCTCCGAAAGCTGACCCAAGGAGGGCCGATGGCAGACAAGGCGATCATCCGCACCGACCGCGCGCCCGGGCCGTTCCAGGGGGCGCCCTACAACCAGGCAGTTCGCATCGGCGACCTCGTGTTCGTCGCCGGGCAGCTCGGAATCCAGCTGGAGACCGGCGAGCTCGCGGGTCCTTCCGTGGAAGAGCAGACGGAGCAGATTCTGAAGAACATGGCCGCGATCCTCGAAGCTGCCGGAAGCAGCCTCGACAAGCTCGTGAAGACGACCGTCTTCCTGCTCGACCTCGCCGACTTCGCGGGCATGAACGACGTCTATGCCCGGCACGTTGGAGACAGCCCGCCGGCGCGCTCGACGATCGGGATCTCACAGCTCCCGAGCGGCGCACGAGTCGAGATCGAGGCGGTCGCTCACATCTGAGGCGGCGCGTGACCCTGCTGCTTCGAGCGGGGCAGAATGAGCCCATGCGTGCCGAAGAGGTCATCGCCTCGCATGGGAACACCGATTTCGACGCGTTCGCGGCGATGCTCGCCGCGCGCCGGCTGTATCCGGGCGCGGTCGTCGCGATCGGCACGCTGAACCGCAACGTCCGCGACTTTTACCGCCTACACGCGGACGAGCTGGGCCAGGTCGTCGAAGCGAGCCGCCTCGAGCCGGATGCGATCAGGCGCCTCGTCGTCGTCGAGGCTGCCCAGGCCTCGCGGCTCGGCGAGCTCGAGGCCGTCGCACGCAACGATGCAGTCGAGAAGGTGCTCTTCGACCATCATGCGGACCCGGAGCCGGATTGGCTTCCTGCGGACGCCGCAGTGATCTCGACGGACGGGGCGCTCACGACGACGCTGGTCGGGATCCTCGCGGAGCGGGAGATCGAGCCGACCGTGCTCGAGGCGACCGCGTTCGCGCTCGGCATCCACGAGGACACGGGCTCGCTCACCCATCCCACGACCACGCAGCGAGACGTCGATGCGCTCGCGTGGTGCCTGCGCCACGGAGCACGCCAGGATCTCGTCGGGAACTACCTGCACACACCGCTCGCCGAGACGGAGCGCGACTTGCTCAAGGCGCTCACGGACGCGCTCGAGCCGATCGCCGTCGGCGGCGAGGAGCTCCTGCTCTCCGCCGTGCAGTGGCCCGACTACGTCGAGGGCGTCTCGAACCTCGCGCACAAGATCGTCGATCTGACCGATGCCCGCGCACTCGTGGCGCTCGTGGAGATGGACGATCGCGTGTTCGCGGTGATCCGGAGCCGCACCGAGCGGATCGACGCGTCCGTGCTCGCGGCAGCCCTCGGGGGAGGCGGCCATGCGCAGGCTGCGTCGGCAATCGCGCGCGGGAGCCTCGGAGCCGCGCGCGAGAGCGTCCTCGCGGCCCTCGAGGACGCTGCGCGCGAGCCGCGGCGGGCACGCGATGTCATGTCGTCACCGGCCCGCGCTGTGTCACCTGACGACACCGTGCGAGATGCGATGGTGCTCTGCCAACGACACGGGCAGAGCGGCGTCTTCGTGACCGAAGGAGCCCGCGTGGTCGGCGCCGTCAGCCGCGAGGATCTCGACAAGGCGATCGGTCACGAGCTCGCTCACGCTCCTGTTCGAGGGATCATGAGCGGGCGCGTCACGACCGCCTCCGAGGAGACGCCGCTCCCCGAGCTGCAGTCGCTCGTCACGAACGCCGAGGACGGGCGCGTCGCGCTTTTGCGGGACGGCGAGCTCGTCGGTGTCGCCACCCGCGCCGACCTGCTGCGGGCGCTCGAGGGCATCGAGCCAACAGCCGAGGAGCCGGCCGAGAGTCTCGCCACGCAGCTGTCGGAAGTTGCGCATCTCCGCGTGGTGTTCGATGCGGTTGCGTCTCTCGGCACGCGCTCCGAGGGCGTCTATCTCGTCGGCGGGACCGTCCGCGACATCCTGCTCGAGGAGGCGAGCTTCGACGTCGACATCGCGGTCGAGGGCGACGCGATCGCATTCGCCCGCGACCTCGCGGTAGCGCTCGACGGAAGATTCACCCCGCATCGCAAGTTCGGCACCGCCGTCGTCCAGTACGGCGACGGTGGGCGGGTGGACGTCGTCACGACGCGGACGGAGTTCTACGACTCCCCTGGAGCGCTCCCGACGGTCGAGCGCGCCGGCTTGCGGGAAGACCTCTACCGCCGCGACTTCACGATCAATGCGATGGCCGTGTCGCTCGAGCCAGCCGAGTTCGGCCGGCTCGTCGACCCGTTCGGCGGCCGCGACGACCTGCGGGCGCGCGTGCTGCGCGTACTCCACAACCTCTCGTTCATCGACGATCCGACGCGGATCTTCCGCGCGAGCCGCTACGAGGCGCGGTACGGGCTGCGGCTCGAGGAGCACTCGGCGCGCCTCGCCCGGAGCACCATCGAGATGGGGCTCGTCGGCGACCTGTCGTCGGCTCGCCTGCGGGACGAGCTCGTCGCGCTCCTCGAGGATCCCGGCGCGGCCGGCGGGATCGTGCGGCTCGGCGAGCTCGGTGTCGACCGGGCGATTCATCCCCGTCTCGTCGCGGACGAAGAGGCCGCGGCCCTGTTCTCCCGGGCTCGCGCGCTTCGCGACGAGCTGTCGGTGGACGTCCCGGTGTGGCACCTGGGCATCGCCGTGCTCGCGCGCGAGATGACGTCGGACGAGGCATACGGATGGCTCGAGCGCCTGGCCGTGCGGAAGCGAGAGCTGGACAGGATCGTCGGCGCGATCCGCATCGCCCCCCTCATCGTCGAGCGGCTCCGGTCGGGGGACCTCGACGCCGCCGAGGTGGTCGCGCTCGCCGACCCGTACGCACCCGACGCGCCTCTGCTCGCGCTGGCTCTCGAAGACCGGCCGGAGCTCCGGGACTACTTCACCCGCCTCCGAGCCGTCGAGCTCGAGATCGGCGGTGCGGATCTCGCCGCGCTCGGGCTCGCGGAGTCACCGCAGGTCGGCGAGGTCCTCGACGAGATCCGACGGCGCAAGCTGAACGGCGAGCTCGACGGCCGCGAGTCGGAGCTTCGCGCTGCGCGCGCGCTCATCGACGCCGCGTTGGCGGACGCGGCGTCGTGAGGCTCGCGACCGCCGACGAGATCGGCGCGCGGTACCGGCGGATCCAGGAGGAGGTCGGCCCGGGGGTCACCGTCGTCGCGGCTACGAAGTACGTCCCGCTGGACGGCCTCGGCGTCCTCGCGGAAGCCGGGGTCGAGGTGGTCGGCGAAAACCGTGCCCAGGACCTCGAGGCGAAGCACGCGACGTACGGGAGCGCATTTCGGTGGCACTTCATCGGCCATCTTCAGTCGAACAAGGTCAAGGTCGTGAACCGGTGCTGCGAGCTGGTGCACTCCGTGGCGTCCGAGTCGGCAGCCGAGCGGATCGCCGTCCCAGCCCTCCTCGAGGTGAACCTTTCCGGCGAGGGTACGAAGTCAGGAGTCGATCCAGGGGAGACCGCCGCCTACGTCGGCAGCTACCCGCTGGTTCGCGGTCTCATGACGATGCCGCCGCTCACCGACGATTCGGAGTCCTCGCGGTCGTACTTCCGCCGACTCCGCGCGCTCGCCGAGGAGCTGGGCGTCGGCGACCTAAGCATGGGAACGTCGCAGGACTATCGCGTCGCCGTCGAGGAGGGAGCAACGATCGTCCGAATCGGCGCCGCACTCTTCGCTGCTGACAGCACGCCGCCGGAGCGAGACTAGAATCGGCCTGCGATGGGCTTCTCCGACCTGTGGAACCGCACGCTCGTGTACTTCGGGATCGCCGAGGACGAATACGAGGACTTGGACGACGACGGGTACGCGACGAACGAGGAGCTCGAGGACAGCTATCGGCGTCGCGACCGCCAGAACGTGCGACGGCTCCCCAGCGCACCCGAGGAGGACGAGTGGAGCGCAAGCGCCGACGAAGCTCCTCGCCGCCAGACGCGTCTGCGCCGGGTCGACCCCGGCCCCCCGGCGAAGGTCCATCTCGTCGTGCCACGGAGCTTCAACGACGCGCAGCAAATCGCGGACCGGTTCAAAGCCCAGATCCCGGTCATCCTCAACCTCCAGAACGCGGACACGGAGCTGTCGAAGCGCCTCATCGACTTCGCGAGCGGCCTCACGTACGCGCTCGACGGGAGCATGCAGCGCGTCGCCGACAAGGTCTTCCTGCTCACGCCCCGCAACGTCGAGCTCTCGGCGGAGGAGCGCGCCCGCGCGCTCGAGCGGGGCGGCTTCTACAACCAGGCCTAGATACGCGACGTAGGAACGCTGCGGGCTTCGGCGAACACGCGTGCGATGGGCGCGTTCGCCTCACCTGGCCTGCTCTTCGACCTCGCCTCGTCGTTGCAGCAGTTCGTTCGCGTCTTCGTGGGGATCTACATCCTCCTGATCTTCATCTGGGTGCTCCTCTCGTGGATCAGGGTCCCCTACTCACGCACGTTCTCGGCTGTGCAACAGTTCCTGGACGAAGTCGTCAGCCCGTACCTTCGTCTGTTCAGGGGACGCATCCCGACCCTGGGCCCGATCGACCTCTCGCCGATCGTCGCCGTCGTCGTGCTGCTCGTTGCGTCCGGGCTCGTGACCTACTTGATCGGGGCAATCCTGTAAGGAGGTCCTATGTCGCTCACCCCTGTAGAGATCAGACATGTCGAGTTACGCCGAACGTGGTTTCGTGGGTACCGGCGCGGAATCGTCGAGCGGCTGCTTTCGGACATCGCCGACAGCTTCGAGGAAGTCTGGCGCGAACGCGCAGACCTTGCCGACCGGTGCGAGGAGCTCGAGTCGGAGGCCTCGAAGCATCGGGAGCTCGAGGAGCTTCTGCGCGCGACTCTCGTCTCGGCCGAGCGGGCGGCGCAAGACGTGCGCGAGCAGGCCCGCCGTGAGTCCGACCTGATCGTCCAGGAGGCACACGCCGAGGGTCGCCAGGTCACACGGGCGACACACTCGGAGAAGGTCCGCCTCGAGAAGGAGATCCGGAGGATCCGCGCTCAGCTCCGGAGCGCGCTCGAGGCCATCGACGAGCCCGAGACCGAGGACGAGCCTGGCGCCACACGCCCGGCAGGCGTCGCGCCGGCGAGCGTGGAGGGGGCCGGCGAGAGCAGCATCCGCCGGGTGGTCGGGTAGCCCGCCGGAGTACCTCCCCAGGGCGTCGAAGCGCGGCCGATATCCTTCCGCTCGTGGGAGGCTCCAAGACCTGCCTTCAGCTGCGTGTCGTCCCCGGCGCCAGGCGGTCCGGCGTCGCCGGACGTCACGGTGCGGCGTGGAAGCTTCGCGTTGCGCAGGCGCCCGAGCAGGGAAAGGCGAACGCGGCAGTGCTCGACCTCCTGTCCGACGCGCTCCGCGTTCCGAGGCGACAGCTCGAGATCGTTCGCGGCGAGACCGCGCGCGACAAGGTGGTGGCGGTGACAGGTCTCACCCTCGACCAGGCCGAGGAGTTGCTCGCCGACGCCGCCAGCGGTGCCTGAGATGGCGGTCGAGCTCCAGACGGCACGTGACCTCCTCGAGTCCGAGCGCATTCGCCTGAAGGCCGCGCTCGCGAGCGTGAACCACGAAACGTCGCTCCTCGAAGAGACGGGAGACCTCTCGATCGGTACCGACGACCACATCGCGGACACTGCCACCGAGACGTACATGCGCGAGCTGGACGGTGGGCTCGAGGAGAACGCCGAGCACCTGCTCCTCGAGATCGAGGATGCCCTGGGCCGGATCGACGAAGGCACCTACGGCACGTGCGAAGCGTGTGGGAAGCCGATCGGGGAAGACCGCCTGCAGGCGGTTCCCTGGGCGAGGCTCTGCATCGACGACAAGCGCGCACAGGAAGGCAGGTAGGACCGTGAGCGAGTCCGCGCGCGAGTCTCCCATCGAGGTGGACGTCCGGCTGGGGTCGGCAACGAACGCGGTCCGACCCGTCCTCGCCGCAGAGCGCTCGCTCGGAGCGAGCCAGGCGCAGTGGATCGTCCTCCTCGCCGTCGCGGGCGCTGCGTTCGTCGCGGACCAGGTGACGAAGCAGATCGTCGGCAGGGCGCTCTCCGTCGGCGAGAGCGTGGACATCGTCGGCCCGTTCTCGGTTCACCACGTCCAGAACTCGGGAATCGCGTTCGGCCTGTTCTCGAGCCGCACGACGATCGTGATCGCGGTCACCGCCGTCGCCGTGGCCTGGATGGTGTGGTTCTTCGCCCGAGCCGGGGGGCGGCATCCAGTCCTTCCCGTCGCTCTCGGCCTCGTGCTCGGAGGGAGCCTTGCGAACCTCAGCGATCGCATCCGCCTCGGGCACGTGACCGACTTCCTGGATCTCGAAGCATGGCCTGCGTTCAACCTCGCGGACACGTTCATCGTCCTGGGCGTGGCCGTGCTCTTCGGAGCTCTCGTCCTCGCCGATCGGCCGCGCCGGATGCATGGCTCCCGGCATGAGGACCCTCCGCTTCACGGTCGCTGACGCGGACGCCGGGTCGCGTCTCGACCGGGCGCTCGCCTCACGTTCCGAGATCGGCACCCGCTCGCTTGCCGAGCGACTGCTCGCGACGGGGTCTGTCCTCGTCGACGGCTCCGCTCGGCAGAAGAGCTACCGGCTGGAAGCAGG
Source organism: uncultured Actinomycetes bacterium (assembly GCA_963736295.1). Lineage (GTDB taxonomy): Bacteria > Actinomycetota > Thermoleophilia > Gaiellales > Gaiellaceae > GMQP-bins7. Next base: position 144,325 of record CAVTOH010000004.1, on the reverse strand, counting down.
GTCGAAGGTCGAGGTGACGCTCCCCGAGGTAAGCGAGCCCCAGATCGAGGTCGGAGTCGTATCGGTGCCACTCATCTACGAGGACGAGCACCTCGTCGTCCTCGACAAGCCTGCGGGTGTCGCCGTGCACCCCGGCGCGGGGACGAGGCGCGAGACGCTGCTGCCACAGCTCCTCGCGCTCGCAGCGCTCGGGGGAGACGACCCGGACCGGCCAGGTGTCGTCCACCGGCTCGACCGCGACACGTCCGGGCTGCTCATCGTCGCGCGCTCGGAGGACGCGTACGGCGCGCTCCAGAACGCGATCCGCAACCGCGAGGTCGAACGACGGTACCTCGCGCTCGTGCGCGGCCGGCCGCAGTCGCGCACCGGGCGCATCGACGCTCCCATCGGGCGCGACCGGCGGGAGCGGACCCGTCGCTCGCTCGACACGGACGAGCCTCGAGAGGCGATCTCGCACTTCGAGCTCGTCGAGCAGCTCCCCGAGCACTCGCTCCTCGAGATCCGGCTCGAGACGGGCCGGACGCACCAGATTCGCGTGCACCTCGCCGCGATCGGGCTGCCGGTGAGCGGAGACCCGCGCTATGGCGTGTCGGGCGACCTGGGGCTCCCGCGGCAGTTCCTGCACGCGTTCGCACTGCGCTTCAGTCATCCGGTGACGGGAGACGAGCTCGACCTGCGGTCTCCGCTGCCAGACGACCTCGAAGGCGCTCTGGAGCGCGCACGGGCTCTCTAGGCCAGGAATCTCGCCCCTGCGGGTACACTCCCGGACGTTCTAGACCACCAACCCGGCGATCCGTCCGGAGCGGGGGTGCCGTTGCCCTGAGCACGGTTCCGCTTCGGCCCCGCCGGCGAGCTTCAATCAACCATGGAAAGGGGCTGATCCAGTGTCAGTCGTATCGATGCGGGAGCTGCTGGAGGCCGGCGTGCACTTCGGCCACCAGACGCGCCGCTGGAACCCGAAGATGCGCCGCTTCATCTTCGCCGAGCGCGGCGGCATCTACATCATCGACCTCCAGAGGACGCAGGAGCTGCTCGAGGAGGCGCACGACTTTGCCCGGAACCTCTCCGAGCGCGGCGGCACCATGCTCTTCGTCGGGACGAAGAAGCAGGCGCAGGACGCCGTCTCGGAGCACGCGGGGCGCACCTCCATGCCGTTTGTCAACCACCGCTGGCTCGGCGGGCTCCTGACGAACTGGCGGACGATCTCCGAGCGGATCGGCTACCTCCACGATCTCCGTCGCCTGCGGACCGAAGGACAGCTCGACCTGCTCCCCTCCAAGGAGCGCATCACGATGATGAGCGATCTCGAGAAGCTCGAGGCCAACCTGGGCGGCGTCGCCGACATGAAGCGCCAGCCTGACGCGGTCTTCGTCATCGACCTGAAGAAGGAGCAGCTGGCCGTCCGCGAGGCGCGCAGGCTCGGCGTCCCGGTCGTCGGTCTCGTCGACACGAATGCCGACCCCGACGAGGCGGACTTCGTCATCCCCGGTAACGACGACGCCATCCGCTCGTGCAACCTCGTCACGCGCGTCGTCGCCGACGGGATCGCCGCAGGGAAGGCCAAGGCGACGCCTGCGGACTTCGAGCGGCCGGCACCCGAGGCGGACCAGGCAGCGGAGCCAGCGGAGCCGGCGGAGCCAGTCGAGCAGGCCGCGGCGGCCGAGGAAGCACCGGAAGCGGAGCTCGAGCCCGCGGCGGTCGCGGATGGCGGTGAAGCCACGTGAGCACGACGGTCAGCGCTTCGCTCGTCAAGGAGCTTCGCGACCAGACAGGCGCGGGGATGATGGATTGCAAGCGCGCGCTCGAGGAGACCGACGGAGACCTCGAGGCGGCACGCACGCTGCTCCGGGAGCGAGGCATGGCGTCTGCTGGCAAGCGAGCGGGACGCGAGACGACCGAAGGCCTCGTCGGGTACATCGTCACCGGCGACGCGGGTGCGATCGCGGGCATCGGCTGCGAGACCGAGCCGGTGTCGAAGAGCGACGAGTTCCAGGCGTTCGCGGAAGCTGTGCTCCGCACCCTGCACGCGGATGGCGAGCCGGCCGTCGAAGACTTCGACCAGGAGCGTCTCGAGCTCATCGGGAAGCTCGGCGAGAACATCGTGGTCGTGGGCGCAAGCCGCTTCGAGGTCTCGGACGGGCACGTTATCGCGGGCTATGCGCACCCTCCGGCAAACAAGATCGGTGTCCTCGTCGACCTCGCTGGAGGGACCCCGGAGCTCGCCCGCCAGCTCGCGATGCACATCTCATTCGCGGCGCCCGAGTGGACGACGCGGCACGACGTCCCCGCGGAGGTCGTCGAGTCGGAGCGCCAGATCTACCTGAACTCGGACGAGGTGCAGTCGAAGCCCGAGGCCGCGCGTGAGAAGATCGTGGACGGCATGCTCGCGAAGCGCTTCTACGCTGCGACTCCGGGCGGGGCCCTCGCCGACCAGGCGTGGATCCACGACCCGTCGAAGACGGTCGCGCAGGCGCTCGACGATGCGGGCGCGTCCGTCTCTCGCTTCGCCCGGATCTCGGTCGCCGGGTGACGGTCGAGCCTCAAGAGGCGCCGCAGAAGGCCTCGGAGGCATCGCAGCCGTTCCGCCGTGTCCTCTTGAAGCTTTCTGGTGAGGCACTGCTCGGCAACCGGGAGTACGGCATCGACCCGAAGACGGTGACTGCCATCGCCCACGAGGTCTTCGCGGTGCACGACGCGGGGACGGAGCTCGCGATCGTCGTGGGTGCTGGGAACATCTATCGGGGAATGGCAGCCGCAGCAGACGGCATGGACCGCGCGACGGCGGACTACGCCGGGATGCTCGCGACGCTGCTCAACGCCCTGACGCTCCAGGATGCGCTCGAGCGTGTCGGCGTGCAGACGAGGACGCAGTCGGCGATCGCGGTCTCGGAGGTCGCGGAGCCATACATCCGCCGCCGGGCGATCCGGCATCTGGAGAAGGGCCGCGTCGTGATCTTCGCGGCGGGAACCGGCAATCCGTTCTTCACGACGGATACCGCCGCCGCTCTCCGAGCGCTCGAGATCGGCGCCGAAGCGATCCTCATGGCGAAGAACGCGATCGAGGGTGTCTACGACGGCGATCCGCGCGAAGACCCGAACGCAAGCTTCATCCCAGAGCTCACGCACCTGGAGGCGATCGAGCGAGGCCTGAAGGTGATGGACACGACTGCGCTCTCCCTGTGCATGGACAACCGGCTGCCGATCTACGTCTTCGAGCTCGCGGAAGGGAACATCAGCCGAGTGTCGGCGGGCGAGCGCATCGGCACGATCATCAACACTCCGTCCGAATAGGAGGTAGCAGTGGCCGCGATCGAGGACTTCCTCGCGGACGCCCAGCGGCGTATGGACAAGTCGATCGAGGCGACGCACCACGAGTTCAACAGCATCCGCACGGGACGCGCCTCGCCCGCCCTCCTCGACCGAATCTCGATCGACTACTACGGGACGCAGACGCCGCTGAAGAGCCTTGCCACCATCGGTGCGCCCGAGCCACGCATGCTCACGGTCCAGCCGTTCGACCCCGGTTCCGTGAAGGCGATCGAGCGCGCGATCCAGGAGTCCGACCTCGGGCTCACGCCGTCCAACGACGGCAAGCTGATCCGGCTGCCGATCCCCGCGCTGACCGAGGAGCGCCGCAAGGAGCTCGTGAAGGTCGTGCGCCGGGTTGGCGAGGACGGCAAGGTCGCCATCAGGAACGTCCGCCGCGACGTTCTCCAGCATCTCCGCGAGCTCGTCACGAACGGGGAGGTGGGCGACGACGAGGAGCGGCGAGCAGAGCAGCAGGTGCAGAAGGTCACGGATGACCACACGAAGGCGATCGACGACCTCCTGAAGGTCAAGGAGGCGGAGATCATGGAAGTCTGACTCGCCGCGCCCGCATCAGACCAGGACCCCGATGAGCGCCAACGAGGCCCGAAGCGTGGCCATCATCATGGACGGCAACGGGCGCTGGGCCACGGCACGCGGCCTCCCTGTCGCCGAGGGCCACCGAGAGGGTGCCCGGGCACTCCGGCGAACCGTCGAGGCCGCGATCGACCTCGGCGTCGGCTCGCTCGCGGTCTACGCCTTCTCGACCGAGAACTGGGCGCGTCCGCCTGACGAGGTCGAGTCGATCATGGAGCTCATGGACGAGACGATCGAGCGCGAGCTCCCGGATCTCGCGAAGCAGGGAGTTCGCACGCGATTCGTGGGCCGCCGAGACCGGATCCCGCCGACGCTCCAGGAGAAGATGGCGAAGCTCGAGGACGAAACCGCTGCAAACAACCGCCTTCTCCTGTGGATCGCCTTCGACTACGGAAGCCGCGCCGAGCTCGTAGAGGCCGTACGGCGCCTCGTCGCCGAGGGAGTCCGCGCGGAAGACGTGTCCGAGGCAACCGTTAGCGCCCGGCTGTACGCACCCGAGCTGCCCGACCCCGATCTCGTGATCCGCACCTCCGGCGAGCAGCGCATCTCGAACTTCCTCCTCTGGCAGTCGGCGTACTCGGAGCTCGTCTTCTCGGACACGCTCTGGCCGGACTTCGGCGAGGAACAGCTCGGTGCCGCGCTCGACGAGTACACGCGACGCCAGAGAAGGTTCGGCGCCAGGTGAGCCTATGAGCTCTCTCGTCTCGCGGCTCCTCGTCGCCGTGATTCTCCTGCCGCTCGTCATCGGCCTCGCGTACCTGGGAGGCTGGTGGCTCTTCGGCCTCGCGCTCGCGGGCGGCCTTGTCGCTCTCCACGAGCTCTATCTGATCGCACGCGAGCTCAAGCCGCTCGTCCTCGCCGGATACCTCGGCTTCGTGCTCACGCTGCTCGGGATGGAGCTGGGTGGCGCACCCTGGCTCGTCGCGGGAGTGCTCGCCACGTTCCCTCTCGCCTTCTTCTTCTTCGCGCTGTCCGGGTCGCGGCCTTCGGCAACGGCGTCCTTCGGGACGACATTGCTCGGGGTCGCGTGGGTCGGCGGAGGCCTCGGGTTCCTCTTGCTCGTGCGCGACGTGCCCGAGTTCGGGTTCTGGGCGGTCATGGCAGTGCTCTTCTGCGTGTTTGCGGCCGACACCGCGGCGTTCTTCGTCGGCCGTGCGCTCGGCCGTCACAAGCTTGCACCCGCGATCTCGCCGGGGAAGACGTGGGAGGGGCTCGTCGCGGGCCTCCTCGCGGGCACGATCGTTGCGTTCCTCATCCTCTATCGCGATCGTGACGAGTTCCTGACGATGCCCGAATCGCTCGCGTTCGGCGCGCTCGTGACGGTCGCCTCGGTAATCGGGGATCTCTTCGAGTCCGCGGTCAAGCGCGATCTCGACGTCAAGGATTCGGGTCGCCTGCTCGGCGGGCACGGGGGCATGCTCGACCGACTCGACGCGCTGCTCTTCGCAGGCCCGACCGCCTACTACGCCATCCTGGCGTTCGGAGCGGGTTAAGCGGCAGCTCGGCCGCGATTTCCGGAGCAACGTCCACTAGCCTTCGACCGTGCGAAACGCCGTCAAACGGGTCGCCGTGCTCGGCGCCACCGGTTCGATCGGACGCCAGGCGCTCGAGGTGATCGCTGGCGAACCATCCCTGTCTGTCTGCGCACTCGCTTCGGGATCGCAGCCACTCGACGAGCTGGCGGCCGATCTCGACGTCGCGCACAGCCAGGTCGGCGGCGACCTCACGGAAGTTCTGGAGCGCTCCGAGCCGGATCTCGTCCTGAACGCCGTGGTCGGCTTCGCCGGCGTCGGAGCAACGCTCTGGGCGCTCGAGCGCGGCGTGACTCTCGCGCTCGCCAACAAGGAGAGCCTCGTCGCGGCCGGCGAGCTCGCCCTCCGCGCCTGGGAGCGGGGCGGGGGAGAGCTCCTTCCCGTCGACAGCGAGCACTCTGCAGTCTTCCAGTGCCTCGAGGGGCGCTCCCGGGAATCCGTCGACGGCATCGTGCTCACTGCTTCAGGAGGGCCGTTTCGCACACGTTCGGTCGAGGAGCTCGCGGCGGTGACCGTCGACGAAGCGCTCGCCCACCCGACCTGGTCGATGGGGCCGAAGATAACCGTGGACTCGGCGACGCTCGCGAACAAGGGGCTCGAGCTGATCGAGGCGCATTTCCTGTTCGGCCTTCCATACGAGAAGATCGACGTCGTCGTGCACCCGACCTCCGTCGTCCACGCGCTCGTCCGCTTCCGGGACGGCGCGTCGCTCGCGCATCTCGGGTATCCGGACATGCGCGTTCCGATCTCGTTCGCGCTCACGTACCCCGATCGACGCCCGGTGCCGGTGCCGCAGCTCGACCTCGCAGCCGGCGTCACGCTCGAGTTCTCCGCGCCGGACGAGGAGCGCTTCCCGCTGCTGCGCATCGCACGCGAGGCGGGCGAGCGCGGCGGGACCTATCCGTGTGTGTTCAACGCGGCCAACGAAGTCGCCGTCGCGGCGTTCCTGGACGGCCGAATCGGCTACCTCGAGATCTCCGGGCTCGTCGAGTCCGCGCTCGGGCGCGCCGAGGGCACGCCTGCGCGCGATCTCGACGACCTCATGGAGGCGGATGCGGAAGCGCGGCGCCTGGCAGAGGGAAGGCTGGCGCACGCGTGAGCATCTTCATCGCGCTCCTCGGACTCGGCTTCCTGATCCTGATCCACGAGGCGGGGCACTTCTTCGCCTCGCTCGCGGTCGGGCTCCGTCCGCGCCGCTTCTACGTCGGCTTCCCGCCTGCGCTCGTCAAGAGATCGCGCAACGGCATCGAGTACGGAATCGGGACGATCCCGCTCGGCGGCTTCGTGAGCATCCCCGGCATGCACCGGCCGATCGCGCACGATGCCGAGCGACGCTTCTCGAGCGCCGTCTCGGATGCGCCCGTCCTCGCAGGGCCGTACGACCGCATGCGTAGGGCGCTCGAGTCCGGCGACCATCCGGACGTGCTCGTCGCACTAGACGATCTCGAGCGCGGCCTCGAGAGCGCGACCGTGACGCCCGAGGCCAGGCGGTCTGCGGACAAGGGCTTGACCGAGCTTCGCGACTCACTCGGGCCCGACGCGTACTGGAAGGCAGCGACGTGGCGGCGGCTCGTCGCCATCATCGCGGGGCCCGCGGCCAACATCCTCCTCGCTCTGGTGCTCATGACCGTGCTGTTCATGACGAGCGAGGGGAAGGCGACAACGCAGGTCGCCTCGGTCGTGGCGGGGACGCCTGCCGCCGCGATGGGGCTGCAAGCGGGCGACACGGTCGTGTCCATCAACGGGAAGCCCGTCGACAGTCCAGCGGATATCCCCGGCTTCATCTCCGGATCCGACGGCAAGAAGCTCACGGTCGTCGTCCTCCGGAGCGGGGAGGAGGTCACGCTCGGCCCCACGGCACCGGAACAAACGGACGCCGGCTACCGACTCGGCTTCCTGCTCGACGCCGTCAGCCTGGGCGCGGCCGAAGCAGTGGTGGAGGCCTTCGACAGGACCTGGTTGGTGACCACGGAGATCGTCAAGTCCCTGGGCCGTCTTGCGGTCGGCGAGGGCAGGGAGGACATCGCGAGCCCGATCGGCATCACCCAGGTCTCCTCCGACGCAGTGGAGCAGGGCGCGGAGAACTACCTCTGGGTGCTCGCGCTCGTCTCGCTCTCGCTCGCCCTGCTGAACCTGCTTCCGCTACTGCCGCTCGACGGCGGGCACATCCTCTTCGCGCTGCTCGAGGGCGTGCGGGGAAGCTTCGTCCGCCGCGAGATCTACGAGCGTGTCTCGGTCATCGGGCTCGCTGTCGTGGTGCTGCTCTTCATCATCGGCGTCACGAACGACGTCGGCCGCCTGTCGTAGACCGTCGGGCTACGCTCTAGCCGTGGCGAGCGACGTCCAGATCCGGGTCGGCAACGTGCTCGTGGGCGGTGGAGCGCCCGTCGCCGTGCAGTCGATGACGCTCACGAAGACACATGACGTCACGGCCACGACCGCACAGATCGCCGCGCTCGCATCCGCGGGCTGCGAGATCGTCCGCGTCGCCGTTCCGAAGAACGAGGATGCCGAGGCGCTGCCGCTGATCGTCCGCCTCTCGCCGCTCCCGGTGATCGCGGACATCCATTTCAACGCGTCTCTCGCGCTCAAGGCCATTGCCGCCGGTGTTGCTGCCGTGCGCATCAATCCCGGCAACATCGGTGGTCCGGACAAGGTCGAGCAGGTCGTGCTCGCCGCCAAGGAGGCCGGAATTCCGATGCGTATCGGCGCGAACTCCGGCTCGCTCCCGAAGCACCTGTACGAGCTCGCACAGGAAGACCAGGCGGAGGCGCTCGTCGCCGCGGCGCTCGAGGAGGTGGAGCTCCTCGAGAAGCTCGACTACCGCGACTTCAAGATCTCCGTCAAGGCAACCCACGTCCCGACGATGATCCGTGCGTACCGGATGCTCGCGGCGAAGGTCCCGTATCCGCTCCATCTGGGCGTGACGGAGGCGGGAACGGAGTACGCGGGAGCGATCAAGAGCGCTGTCGGCATCGGCTCTCTCCTCGCCGACGGGATCGGCGACACGATGCGCGTCTCGCTGACCGCCGATCCGGTGAAGGAGGTCGGAGTCGCGTACGAGATCCTGAAGGCGCTCGGGCTCCGCGAGCGCGGCCCGGTGATGATCGCCTGCCCGTCGTGCGGCCGCGACAACGTCGGCGTGGAGAACCTGGCCGTCGTCGTCGAGGAGCGGCTCCGCGAGTACCCGGAGGCATTCGAGGTCGCCGTCATGGGGTGCGCTGTGAACGGGCCGGGTGAGGCGGGGGACGCCGACTTCGGCATCGCCGGTGGCCGCGACGTCGGCTTCATCTACGCGCACGGCCGCGTGCTGCGGAAGGTGCCCTCCGAGATTCTCGTGGACGAGCTCTTCGCCGAGATCGACCGCTGGCTCGAGGACGGGATGAAGCGCCCGAAGCGGCTCAAGATGGCGAAGCCGGCAGCGCTCGCGATGGCCGAGGCCTCGCTGATCCCCCTCGACTAGCCTAGGCCGACAACGATGATCGCCCGGCAGTCACAGCTCCATATCCCCACGCTGCGGGACGACCCCGCCGACGCGGAGGCCGCCTCCCACAAGCTTCTCGTGCGCGGAGGCTACGTCCGTCAGGTCAGCGCGGGCCTCTGGACGTACCTCCCGCTCGGCTGGCGTGTGCACCAGAAGGTCGTGCAGATCATCCGCGAGGAGCTGAACGCGATCGGCGGCCAGGAGATGCTCTGCCCGGTGCTGACACCCGCCGAGCTCTGGGAGCAGACGGGCCGCATCGCCATTCCGGCGGTCTTCAAGCTCACGGACGGGAGCGGCAGGCCGTACGTGCTGCCGCTGTCGCACGAGGAGACGATGACCTTCCACGCACGGGAGCTCCAGTCGTACAAGGAGCTGCCGCAGGTCTGGTACCACTTCTCGACGAAGGAGCGGGACGAGCCGCGTCCCCGCGGTGGGCTCCTGCGCGTGCGCGAGTTCATCATGAAGGACTCGTACTCGTTCGACCGGGACGCGGCCGGGCTCGACGTGAGCTTCGATCGCCACGCCGAGGCCTACAGGAAGATCTTCGAGCGCTGCGGCGTCGAGGCGTTCCTGGTCGAGGCCGAGTCCGGGATCATGGGCGGCAAGGAGTCGCTGGGGTACCTCGCGCCGACGGGCTCGGGAGAGAACGAGCTCATGCGGTGTGAAAACGGCGACTACTTCGCCGACATCGAGGCTGCGCGAGGCATCCCGCGTGCACCAGAGCTTCCGACGCCGCTCGACGCTCCGGAAGAGGTCGAGACACCCGGCGTGGCGACGATCGAGGCGCTCGCCGAGTTTCTCGGAGTCGATGCCTCCGCGACGTCGAAGGCGATGCCCGTCGTCGTCGACGATCGCGTTGTGCTCGCGCTGGTGCGAGGTGACGACCGGCTCAGCGAGGAGAAGCTCACCACGATCTTCGAGGCCTCGTTCCGCCCTGCGACGGACGCAGAGATCCGTGACGCCTTCGGCGCGGGCGGCGGGTCGTTGGGCCCGGTGGGGGCCGACCTCGAGGTGATCGCCGACGAGAGCATGCGGGAGGGCCAGTTCGTCGCCGGAGCGAACCGCGACGGCTGGCACCTGCGCGGAGTCGAGGCCGGTCGTGACTTCGAACCGACGTTCGCGGACATCCGCCAGGCCAAGGCCGGTGACTCCTGTCCGGAGTGCGGCGGCAAGCTCGTCATCGAGCCCGCGATCGAGGTCGGCCACATCTTCAAGCTCGGGACCTTCCACTCGAATGCGCTCGACGCCAAGTACGTCGACGAGGACGGAACCGAGCGCCCGATCGTGATGGGCAGCTACGGCATCGGCCCGGGCCGCGTCATGGCGGCGGCGATCGAGCAACATCACGACGAGAACGGAATCGTCTGGCCGCGGACCATCGCGCCGTACGACGTCCACGTGCTCGCGCTCCACGGCGGATCCGAGGAGGTTCTCGCGAAGGCCGACGAGGCAGCAAACGCGCTCGAGGAGGCCGGATTCGACGTGCTCCTGGACGATCGCGACGAGCGTCCGGGAGAGAAGTTCGCCGATGCGGATCTCATCGGAGCGCCGGTACGCGTGACCGTGGGGAAGAAGACGCTCGACGACGGCGCCGTGGACGTCCGCGGACGCGTCACAGCGGACGACAACCGTGTGGGGGTACCGGACCTGGTGAAATGGGTACTGGAACGCTGATGGCGAAGCGACGTCGGTACAGCAACGAGCCCTTCGGCCCCACCATCGAGCGGCTGATGGACGACACGTCCACCACCTACCGCGGGCTCGCGGACAAGTCGGATCTCTCCGCCGGGTACCTGAACCACATCGTCCACGGCAACCGACCGGTTCCCTCCAACGACGTCATCGCCCGCATCGCGGAGGCGCTCAAGGTCGAGCCCGAGCACTTCCGCGAGTACCGCATCCGCGTCATCACCGAGAAGCTCGAGTCGATGCCCGAGCTCATCGACCGCCTGTACAAGCGTCTCGCCTGAGGGATAACTTCCGCGCCTCTCCGACGTAGTAAGGATCAGACGTGCAGGGCCGGCCCGATCATCAGCTGATCCCACTCGCGCGGACGGGATCCCGCGAGGCCGTGGAGGCGCTCTTCGACCGGTACTGGCCGCTGGCGTGGAAGGCCGCGTACGCCGTCACCGCGGATCGCGGGCTCGCGGACGACGTGGCCCAGGAAGCGATCGACAAGGCCTTCTCGTCACTCGACCGCTTCGACGAGACTCGGCCCTTCGCTCCGTGGCTCAAGCGCATCGCGATCAACCGAGCCGTCGACCATCTCCGGCGCGGGCCACGCCTCGAGGTGCTGCACGACGAAGAGACGATCTTCCACTCCTGGAGCGTGGGCGAGTCTGCGGAAGAAGATCTTGGGCACTGGGCCATCGCGGACGCCGTGGCAGGTCTCGGAGCCGGAAAGCGGATCGTCGTCGTGCTCCACTACTGGTTCGACCTTTCCCTCGAGGAGATCGCGGGAGTGCTCGGCCTGCCCATCGGAACGGTCGCATCACGACTCGGACGCGCGAAGGACGAGCTGCGGTCCGTGCTGGAGGAAGAGCATGTCTTCTGACTTCGAGTCCAGGGACTTCGAACCCGGGGACTTCGAACGGAGGGTGCGTGAAGCGCGAGCGACGTTGCCCGAGCCGGATGCAGAGGCAACGCGGCGCGCACGCGAGCGCGCATGGGCCGCAGCGCGCCGCCGGCGTTCCCGCGTCCGGGTAGCAGCGCTCATCGGCACGGCGCTCGCCCTTGCAATCGGCTTGGGTATCGGTATCGGGGCGCTCGTCACACCGGGAGTGACGGCCGCTCGTCCGACGGGGCTCGGCTTCCTGCCGGAGCCCGGCTGGTACGTCCTCCAGTCCGGGGCCCCCGCGTCCACGAGCCGCCCGGCGGTCGCGATCGCGTCGAACGTCCCGTTCGCGCGCGAGGACGACGTCTTCGGGTCCGCGGAGTCCTCGGCGCTGCCCTACGCGACTCTTCTCGCCCTCCCGCCGCAGGGCGTGGTCGTGGTCGTGACGTTCACTCCTCGAGGTGAGGATTCGACGTGGGACTACATCTTCGACGAGCGGCGGGCGCCGCTCCGGGTTCGCGAAGCGGTTCCTGACGCTCGCTACGGGGCGGTTGTTCGACACGACGCTCCACTCGGCGTCTACCGGCTCCGTGCGGCCATGAATGGCCACAATCTCGACGTGGGCATCTATTTCGGGCGGGAGCGCCCCGAGGGGAGACAGCTCGCCGCCGCACAACGCCAGCTCGAGCGTCTCGCCATCCGGTCCTCACCGGCCCGCGCAAGCGCCGCGCCCGGAGCGGCGGCAACGAGCGCGGCGACGGCGACCGTGGCGACTGTCTTCGACCGAACGGTCGTCTGCACGACACGAACCTCGGGCGGCGTGCTCGAGGTCGAGACGAGGGCCCATGACGGGGTGCGCGAGTTCGGCCGCTCCAGCTGGCTCAAGCTGCCGTTCGCCGTCGTTTCGTCCGGGAACGTGACGAGTCTCGACAACATCTTCGACAACTCTCTCGTCTGGATCTCGGCCGGCCGGCCGACGCAGAAGACGACGGTCGACTACGCCTGGTACGGCGCCCATCCACTCGACGTCGGCACGCTGGGGCTCAGCACGAAGAACTGCCGGACGAGAACTGCGCGGATTCCGCTCTCGAGCGCCGGCCTGAGAGGCGGGTCTCCGGGCCAGCTCGGCGCGTCGCTCGACTGCGTCACCCCGCAGCGCGTGATCGTTCGCGTCCGGGCCGTCCTCGAGGGATCCGCGAAGCCGCGCGCTCGGGGGGGATTCCTGAAGACGACCACACCCGTCACCGAGGCGGCCTTCGCGGTGCGCACGGAGTCCGGGAAGCCAGTCGCGTACGCGCAGGTGCTCAAGTCGGGACGGACGAAGCACTTCACGGCGCGCGGCTGCGCGGAGGACTGATGAGGCGGAGCCTCGTCATGTTGGCAGCCGTCGCTGCACTTGCCGGGTTCCTCTCGCTGACGGTCCAGTCCACCGCCGGCGCGGAGGCGACGAAGACGCGAATCGTCGACAAGACCCTTGTCTGCTCGACCGGGGAACACGGCGGCGCTCGCGTCATGTATCTCTCGGCGAGGTCTGCCTACGGTGCTGGAGACCGGCTCGAGTGGCTCGGGCAGGCGACCGTCGCCACGGCAGGCCAACCGCTGCCGTACAAGCCCTACTATCGGCCCGCCCTCGCCGGCGTCACCGCCGGCTGGCCGCCTCCGCGCCCACTCACCTCCGGCGGCCTCGGTTTCGAGAACAAGCTGTGCAGCGCGACGCGCAGATCGGTGCCGCTGTCCCGGCGAGGCCTCGTCGGCGGGGCCGCCAGTCAGCTCGGCGACGAGTACACCTGCCGGGTGCAACGCGTGCTTCTCGTTCGCGTTCGGGCGGCGTTCCGCGAGCCGATTGACCTCAGGGCGGTCGACAAACGCACGTTCGCTGCAAACGGCCGAATAGAGAGGGGTCAGATCGCGGTCCGCACCCTGACCGGCAAGCCGCTCGTCTACGGCGAGGTCTTCGACTCCGGCAAGGCGACGCTCTTCACAACCGGAGGCTGCCAATGACGAAGCGCATCACCGTGCTGACTGCGACAGCGATGCTCGCGACCGTCGCGCTCCAGGCAGCTGCCGCCGGCCCGCGCTCGCCGGAGGCTTCGGAGCTCGTGACGCTGGCAGTCGACCGGTTCTACGACGACACCACGAAAAGCCATCACTTCCACTTCACGGGAGCGATCTCTCCTCGCGCAACAGGCGAGTACGTCGCCGTCCTCTACCAGAGATGCGGTCAGTCCTTTGGCACGTCGGTGGCCGGGACTACGACCGTGGGAGGAGGTGCCTGGGGGGCATCGCCCAACGTGACGCTCGTCGCGGGAAGCGGGACCTACACGGCACGGTGGAAGGACGACGTGAGCAAGCCCGTTCGTGTGCATCCGCCGCTCGGGATTCTGGTGTCGAGACGAGGCACAGGAAGAATTCGCGTGAGCGTGACCCCGTACGAGATCCCGCAGAGCATGCACGGTCGCGTTGCGGTGCTCCAGCGCCTCCAAGCCGGGAAGTGGAGGAACGTCCGACGGTCGAAGCTCGCTTTGGAGCGCAAATCCGGTAGCTGGCAGTCGTACGGTGCGACGTTCTCCTACCCGGTGCGCGAGGCGACTCTGAGGGCTGCGGTGCCAGCCGTCGCGGCGTCACCGTGCTTCAGCTTCTCGACATCGAAGAAGTGGAGGTCGTGATGCGAGTCGGAATGGCGTTCGGGACCGCAATGGTGCTTGCTGCCGCGACGGCGATGTTGCTCCAGCCTTCCGCGAGCGGGCAATCGCGCTCCCGAATCATCGATCGGACGCTCCTCTGCTCCACCGGGGTGCAGGGTGGCACGCGCGTCATCGACGTCTCGGCGAAAACGGCATTCGGCAAGGGCGGCCGCCTCGAGTGGCTCGGGCAGATCGTGGTCACCACTCCAGGCAAGCCCATTCCGGGCAAGCCCAACTCGCGTCCGACGGTCGCCGGCATCACCGCAGGTTGGCCGCCACCCGCGGCCCTGCAGTCGGGCGGCGGCCTCGGCTTCGCGAACAAGGAGTGCCGACCCGCCAGTGCGCGCGTCGGCTTCTCGCGGCGCGGCCTTCTGGGCTTCCCCGCCAGCGAGCTCGGGGACGAGTACACCTGCCGCGTGCAGCGCACGCTGCTCGTGCGCGTGCGAGCGGAGTTCCGGTCGCCGGCGGCGCTCGAGATCAGCACGGATCGCACGTACCGTTCCGCGATCGGACGGGTCGAGAGCGGCCAGATCGCCGTGCGCTCGTTGGCCGGCAAGCCGATCGTGTTCGCTGACGTCTCGGACTCTGGCCGAGCACGCATCTTCACCGGAGCCAACTGCAACTGAGAACGGAAGGAGGACGATGAGCCCGCCCGACGAGTCAGCCGCTCAGCTCGTCGCGAACGTCGAGACCGTCGTTCGCGGCAAGACGGAGGAGATCAGGCTCGTCCTGTCCGCGCTCCTGTGTGGCGGGCACGTCCTGCTCGAGGACGTCCCGGGCACTGCGAAGACCGTGCTCGCCCGCGCGATCGCCGGGAGCGTCGAGGGGGCGACCAATGCGCGTGTCCAGTGCACCCCCGACCTGCAGCCGACGGACGTCACCGGCCTCTCGGTCTTCAACCAGCGCGACCGTGACTTCGAGTTCCGCCCCGGGCCGGTCTTCGCGAACGTCGTCCTCGTCGACGAGATCAACAGGGCGATGCCCAAGACGCAGTCCGCACTGCTCGAGGCCATGGCCGAGCGCCAGGTCACGATCGACGGCGTCACGCGCCAGCTTCCCGACCCGTTCCTCGTGCTCGCGACCGAGAACCCGATCGAGCAGGAGGGGACGTTTCCCCTACCCGAGGCGCAGCTCGACCGCTTCTTCCTCCGCACGGCGCTCGGCTATCCGGACGAGGACGACGAGGTCGCGATCGTCGAGGAGCAACTGCGAACGCATCCGCTCGAGCGGCTCCGACCCATCGTGAGCGTCGACGACGTGAACGCTCTGCGGGCGGCCGTACAGGACCTGTACATCGACCCCGTTCTCAGGCGCTGGGTCATCCGGCTCGTGCGAGCGACTCGCCAGGCCGACGGCGTCGCCATCGGTGCGTCGGTGCGCGGGAGCCTCGCCCTCGAGCGGGCGACAAGAGCGTGGGCGCTCCTCCACGGACGGGACTACGTGACGCCGGTCGACGTCGAGCGGCTCTTCCTGCCCGTGATCCAGCACCGGATCGTGTTCACCCCGAGCTTCGTGGCAACTGCCCGCGAGGTGGGATGGACCGCCGCGTCCGACGGATTCCGGGAGCAGTGCCTCGCGCTCGCGCCCCACCCGGGCGAGGAGCTCCAGCCGACGGTAGTCGCCGCCGCCAGTTGAGCGCCACGTTTCCGTTGATACCGCGCCGGCGGGTGCTCGGCCTTCCGTTCGGGGGCCTGCACAGCATCCGGCGGGGGCTCGGCTCGGACGTTGCGGGCTCCCGCCCGTACGAGCCTGGCGACGGTATGGACAAGATCGACTGGGCGGCCTCGGCCAAGCTCTCGCTCGCGCGCGGAAGCGAGGAGTTCATCGTGAGGGAGCACTACGCGGAAGAGGCTCCTCGGGTCGTCGTCCTCTGCGACCGTCGCCCGTCCATGTCCACGTTCGGGGACGACTGGCCCTGGCTTCGCAAGCCCGAGGCGATACGGCAGGCAGCCAGGGTCATCGGCGACAGCGCCGTCGCTGCGCGCGGCCTCCTCGGCTACTTCGACGAGGGCGACGGCGCGCCCTACTGGCACCCTCCGCGGAGCACCCACGAGCTCGGCGCAGTGGACATCGAGCGGCCGTTCCAGGCGGGTGACGGCACCCTTGCGCGCGGGCTCGGGTATCTCGTCGACCAGCGCCGGGACCTCCCGGCCGGGACGTTCGTCTTCATTCTCTCGGACTTCCTCGAACAGCCGACCAGGGACGAGTGGCTGCACGCGCTCGAGCGCCGCTGGGAGCTGGTGCCCGTCGTCATCCAGGATCCCGTCTGGGAGCAGAGCTTCCCCGATATCGGCGGAACCGTTGTGCCGTTCGTGGACCCGAGCGACGGACGCACGACGCTTGCCCGCTTCTCGGAGGACGAGGCTGCCGAGCGCCGCGATGCGAACGAGCGCCGCCTCCGCGACCTGCTCTTCGGGCTGCGCTCGCTCGACACCGACCCCGTCCTCGTCTCCTCGCACGAATGGCGCGACGTCGTCTTCGCCTTCCTGACATGGGCGGATCAGCGCCTCTTCACGCGAGGGCGTGCATGAGGCGCCTTGCCCTCATCGTGGCGGTCATCGTGGCTGCCGGCTGCGGTGGCGGAGACGACGTTCCTCCGCTTCCCGCCGGACGCTTCGTCGCCTCCAACGAGTCGATCACGCCGCGGGTGCAGCTCTTCGCGGAGCCTGTGCTCGCCCGCGTCGACGTGATCGTCGATCGCGAGCGGTTCGACCCCGAGCGAATCCGGGTCGCGGGGAAGTTCGCACCGTACGAGCGCGAGGGGGAGGTCATCCGCACGCGTTCGGACGACGGCCGCTTCACGCACCTGCGGTTCGACATCCCGCTTCGTTGCCTCACCTACGCCTGCCTGCCCGAGGTCGGAGGCGGCCCACCCCAGGTGCTACCCGGTGGCATACCCCCGCCCGTCGAGAGCCAGGGCGGCGGGTTCGGCGAACGCAAGTCCGTGAATCTCAAGCCCGCACGGGTCCTGTACGACGACCCGGAGGGCAAGCCGCGCACGCTCCGGAACGTCCACTGGCCTACCGTACAGTCCGTTTCGCGCCTCAATTTCGGCGACACGGGAGTCACCGGAATCGGCTTCCCGTTCGAAGCTTCGGTCTCGCCGCTTCCGGATCTTTCGTATCGCATCGCCCCCCGTGTGCTCGGGGCCGGTCTGCTCCTGGGCGCGCTCGCGCTCCTTCTCCTCCCAATCGTGCTCGTCGTACGTGTGCTCCGCCGTGAGGAGCCGGTCGAGGAGGAGGTCCATGCCGAGCTCTCCCAGCTCGAGACGGCACTCGCGCTCGTCGTGTGGGCGCGAGAGCGTCCCGTGGCCGAGCGGCGCGAGGCCCTCGAGGCGCTGGCCGTCGAGCTCGAGGCTTCGGACAGCGCGGAGCTCGAGGCGAGAACGCGTCGGCTCGCCTGGTCGGCGCCTGCACCTTCGACGGAAGCCATGGACGAGCTCGTCGAGACCGTGAAGGAGGCCGATGGAACTGCGGTTTGACCGACGAGCCGGCTTTCCGACGAGCGAGCCGAACCGCCTCGGGGGCGTCGCTCGGCGAACGACGGTGCTCCGCATTGCTCTCGCGCTTGCGCTCGCGGGCGCACTCGTGCTCGCCGTCCTCGTAGCCCGCTCACAGGACGTTCGTCAGGCTCCACTCGTTCCGTCAGGGACCACCGGGGTGCTCGTGCTAGACCTCTCCGCGAGCGTCTATGAGGGCGCGCTCGACCAGACTGTCGCGAAGCTCGCGCAGACGGACGAGCGAACCGGCCTCGTCGTCTTCTCCGACGCGGCCTACGAGCTCCTTCCGCCCGGATCCCCCTCACGCGAGCTCGTGCCGCTTCTGCGCTACTTCAAGGCCCGTCCCGATGCGACGCTTCCGCCCAACCCCTGGGAAGACTTCCGCGCGGGTACGAGGATCTCGGAGGGCCTGAGGGTGGCGCGCGACGCACTGCTGCGCGAAGGCGTGGACAAGGGCTCGATCGTGCTCGTCAGCGACCTCGAGATCCTTCCCGACGAGATCGCGCGTGTGGGAGAGATCCTGGCGTTGATCCGCCGCGACGGTGTCGAGCTCAGGATCGTGCCGCTCTTCCCGTCCCCGGAGAAGCGTGCTCTCGTCGAGCAGCTCGTCGGGACGAAGGCTTTCCTCGGGGAGCCGGACGCCGAATCCGAGGCGGTCCGCGCGCCCGAACGAGCGCAGTCTCGCGACCATCGTCCCGTGGCCGTTCGTCCTCGCTGCCGCGTTCCTCGTCGCTGCTCATCGCGGTGAATGAGCGGCTCCTCACTCGGCTGGAGGCCCGCCGATGAGAGCACGACTTCGCGAGCGAGGACCCGCGGTGGGCGCTCTGGGCGGCGGCGGTGCTAGCGATCCCGCTCGCCATCGCTCTCGCGCTCCTCGCCGTGGACGTGCTTCGTCTCTCCGGCAACGTCGAGCGCGACGACCGCCGCTTCCAGACGGCGCCACTGCGACAGAACGGGCTCTGGGAGGCAAGTGCGCTTCCCAGCGACGCAGGGACGCGGCTCGCCGGCCTCGAGGACGACATCGAGTACCGGCGTCTCGTCGCGCTGTACGAACGTGTCGAACCAGGGAAGGTCAACTTCGAGGGATTCCCCGACCTCGAGAAGCTCCGGGCGAAGCTGCAGTTCGAGCTCACGCGGGCGAGTGGGGAGGAGCCCGATCGACGCCGGCGCTCCCGGCTCCTGACGCTGTACGGAGTCATGACGCTCGACAAGCGGACGCTCACAGAAGATGACCGGGAGAAGATCCTCCAGGCCGCAGTCGAGGCCTTCCGTGCGGCAATCGAGCTCGACCGCGAGAACGAGGACGCGAAGACGAACCTGGAGACGCTCCTGCGCGTCTTCGGGCCGGTCGCGTTGGTCGGCCCGGCTCCGAGCTCGGGCCAGAGCCAGGGGAATGTCTCGGGCCAGGGGAGCGCAGGAGGTGGGTACTAGTCGTGGAGCTCTCGTTCCTCACGCCGCTGGGAGCACTCTTCGTACTGGTGGCGCTGCTCCCGCTGGCCGTGCTGCGACGCGGCGAGCGAAGGCTCGACCGCGTGCGACAGGCGCTCGGCCTCGACGGCCCGTCTCGGGGCTCGCGCATGGCTCTCCTCGCGGCGCTCGTCGGCGTCTGCGCGCTGCTGGCGCTGGCCGCCACCCAGCCCGTCCTGGCGACAACGCGCTCCGTTCCAGAGCGCACCGACGCCCAGATCTTCGCCGTGGTCGACATCTCCCGATCGATGCTCGCGTCGCGGGACGGCGAGAGCGCGACGCGGTTCGAGCGCGCACGGACTCTCGCGCTCGCGATGCGCGACCAGCTGGCCGAGGTCCCGGTCGGCGTCGTCTCGATGACCGACCGGCTCCTACCGCACCTCTTTCCGACGACCAACCGCAGAGTCGTCGCGGAGACACTCCAGGATTCGATCGCGGTCGAGCAGCCGCCGGCGCGTTTCGGAGCGACGCTCGCGACGACGTTCGATGCGCTCGCCTCGATCCCGCGCCTGAGCTACTTCCCACCGGCCGCCAAGAAGCGCGTGTTGATCGTCTTCACGGACGGCGAGACCCGCCCGCTCCAGGAAGATCTCGCTCGAGCGTTCCGGCGGCGGTTGGCGATCCACACGGTCTTCGTCCACATCTGGGACGGCTCGGAGCGGATCTACAACGGGGGAATCGCCGAGGTCGGCTACCGGCCCGACTCGGGAAGCCGCGCGAGCCTCGACCGGATCGCGGCCTCGATCGGAGGGTCCGTCTTCGCCGAGAGCGGCGCGAACGGTGTCGCCGGCGACGTGCGTCAGTTCCTGGACTCCGGGCCGACCGTCGCGCGCGATCACGAGGGAACCCGCCGGTCCCTGATGCCCTACATCGCCCTCGCCGCCGCGTTCCCGCTCGGCTTCGTGTTGTTCAGGCGCAATCTCTAGAAGCGGCTAAGGTGTCCGTGCCACGGGGCGTGGCGCAGCCTGGTTAGCGCGCTAGTCTGGGGGACTAGAGGTCCCGAGTTCGAATCTCGGCGCCCCGACCATCGAAAAGCCCCGCTCAGGCGGGGTTTTTCTCATTTGCAGGGCGTTAGGCGCGATCTAGCCCGTGGCCGCTTCGCTCGGCGCCGGATCGAGCAGCCGGACGAGGGGATCTGCCCAACGAGGCAGGACGTCATCGACGCCGCACCTCGCGGCCGGGGAACTCGTCACCGGGCTCGTCCTCCTCGTCCTCGCCCTCGGACTCTGATTCCGCCGGCGGCACCGTCTGTGGCTCGGTAACGAGGATGTGCGATTCGAGCGGCTCCAGCTCGAGGCTCAGGACGCCGTCCTCCGAAGTGGCTTCGAGGGAACGGTCTACCGAGACGAACTTCCGCTCGCCCTCGATGCCGTCCAGCCGGAGTTCGACGATTGCGTTACGCGCGAGATCCGCATTGGCGACCACGATCATCGTCGCGCCTCCGGTCACCCGGGCGCTCGCGCGAACGAGCGAGGCATCGGCGCCCCCGATCTCCACTTCAACCCGAGAGGTCATCAACATCGGCCACGCCTGCTCGATCGCATCGAGCGCGGACCGCACCCACTCTGCGGCCGACGCGTCGAGGACTGCCGGAAAGACGCCGAGGCCGTTGGCTCCTCCCGCGATCGCAAGGAGCATCTCCGCGCGAATCGTCTCCTCCGTTATCGCGGCGGCGGCGAGGTGGGGGCACTTCATCGCAGCTGCTTCGATCCACTGCAGCGTCGGTCGGCCTGCACCGAGCTCTACGAGGTCCACCTGCACGTCGTGGTCCAGGGCTAGCTTCTCCGGGCTGCAGAGACTCTGGAGCGGGTAGAAGTCGACGCCGAGGACGTCAGCCTTCGGGACGAAGGCCTCGTAGTAGCCGGGGTACTGCCAGGGAAGGTCGCCCGTGCCAGGCGAGAAGTGCTGGGTGAAAGTCATGAACGTGACCGTTCCCGGCTCGCGTATATCCGGAAGCATGGACGGCGTCAGGCCGAGCCCGTCGGGCTCGTCCGGCTGCGTGTACCCGATCAGCCCGTCGCCGGCTAGGTCCCGGTCGTCCCACGGGAGCGTCCAGTACGCGCGCTCCGCGAGCGCGTCGATGCTGTCCTGGAGCGCGGCCTCTGCATCGTCCGCGGCATCGAGTCCACAGCTCTGCTCCCACTGGAAGACGTTGACACCCGCCGCGAGCGGGTTGTCGAGAGTCCAGGCACAGGCGCCGTACGCGGTTACGGGAAAGAACGGCTGCCCGTCGAGCTCGAGCCGCCCATCTGCCGTGCTTGCCTGCGGGGTAAGGGGACGTGACTCGGTCTCGAACGAGGTCTCGGGCCTGTCCTCGCCGGTGTGCGACACGACCTGAACCACGTACTCACTGTCGGGTTGGAGCCCGAGCAGCTCGATCCGATGCTCTCGCCCGACTTCGTCCGATGCAAACGCGACAGGCTCCTCCCAGCCGAAGCCGACCGCGCCGGGTATCTCTTGATCGGTCGCGAAGCTGACGATCGCGGAATAGGGACCGACCTCCTCGATGCGCAGGTCGGTGGCGGTGACCGGTGGAGGACGTGGCTCGGGCTCCGGTGGAGCCGGATCGGGTGAGATCGGCGACTCCGTCGAGCGCGTGTCCGCCACGAGGCCCTCGCTCGGCGGGTACCAGAACGGCGTAACGATGCCGACGCCGGATCCCCACGGGCGCAGCGCCGCGACCCTGGGCTGTCCCCGAGCCTGGCTCTTCCGCCGTTCTCGGTAACCGCCATCGGTACGCCGAGCGGCGCCTTGCGGCAACGACGCGGCGCGGGATTCGACCGCCTCGCGCGAAGCCGAGGCAGATGGAGGGCCAAGAACAGCGCTGTCCGGCGCACTGCTGCCGAAAATGCCCGGGTAGCGGGAGGGGAGGACGACTGCAAGCGCCAGCCCGAGCAGCACGACAGCCGCTATTGCCGGTCTCAGCACGTTCGACACGTCCGCTCCCCTTGCGGTGCTCCGAACAGCCGAGTCGACGCCACCCGTCGCTCGGCGACCACTCTCCCGCAGAGCACGCTACTCCGTCACGACCTTCCAGGCAACACGCGTACAGGTTCGCTACCGCCGTGGTACGAGCGGTCGACAATTGTGCGCCAACTCGAAAGCACGGCGCGTTGCGCGAATCGCGGCTGCTACGGAGTGCGTAGTCGTCCGCGCGTCAGGTCAGCGATCGAGAGCGCCGCGACGGGGACTCCCCATCGCACGCTGGTAAGCGTCCTCCATCGCCTTGCAGAGCGCGACGAGCTCCGCGAGCTCATCCGGGGACCAGGTTGCGTCGACGACCTTCCAGAACGCCTTGTTGACGGTCGTCGGCGCCACGGTGGCACCGGACCGGCGTGCGGTGTCCATCCCAGTTCCTCCGTTTCCCAACCGCAAGCCTATTCCGTTCGCGGCGAAGCTCCAAACGCGCCTTCATCGCACGCGCGGTCATGCCGATAACCGCCTCGTGACCGTTCGAACCACTCTCACGATCGTCGTGCTCGTCGCGCTTGCCTTCGGGGCGTGGCGCGTCCTTGCCCCGCAGGCGCAGAAGGCGTCGAACGATGCGGGCGAGAGCGCCGACGCGCTGGTCGGGACCGTTTCCCTCGCGTACTTCACGGCGGCCGAGGCCTCTCTGCAGGTGCAGCGGTCGACCACTGGCTCGTATTCCGGGGCAGCGCTCCAGCCGCCGGTCACGCTCGTCCGCGCGGATGCGACCTCCTACTGCATCCAGCTCGACCGGCCTCCCGTGCAGGAGCACATGAACGGCCCAGGTGGCACGCCGGCGGCCGGGCCCTGCAGCTGAGAACTCTCCCGTCGGCTTGACTTCGCGTCGATACGGTGCGCGAGGGGTGATTCGAACCGGTATCCGCAAGATCGACGAATATCCGCCGATGCGCCGTCGCGCCCTTGTCACGCTCGGCATCGCCGTGCCCTATACGGCCGGGGGTCTCTGGGCGGATCGCTACGTCGACCACACGGGCCAACTGCTGCTCGGCCTCCTCACCGCCGCCGTGCTCGCGGCCCTCCTAGCACTCCAGCCGCGGGCCGTCCGTCTCCAGACGGTTGCGGTCGTCGGAATCGCGACGATGGGCGAGGTGGTCGGATCGATCATCTGGGGCGTGTACTCCTACCGGCTCGACAATCTCCCGGCGTTCGTACCGCCCGGCCATGGTCTCGTCTATCTGTGTGGCATCTCCGCCGCGCTTCTCGTCGCCGGCCGGCCGAACGTCCTTCTCGGCGCGGCTATCGGCGGCGCAGCGCTGTGGGGCGCGCTCGGCCTGACCGTCCTGCCGGCCACCGACGTCTCGGGAGCGATCGGGTGTGCGTTCCTCGTGCTTGTGCTCCTCCGCACGCGCCGTCCTGTGTATGCCGGTGTCTTCCTTGCTGTCGCCGCCCTCGAGATCTACGGCACGGCGATCGGGACCTGGACATGGGCGAACACGGTGCCCGGCCTCGGAGTTGCGCAGGGCAACCCGCCGAGCGGAGCCGCGAGCGGCTACGTCGTGTTCGATGTCCTGGCTCTGTGGGCGACGGCTTGCGTTAGCCGGTCGGCGTTGCGGGGAATCCGCTCGAGAGTGCAGGCATTCGCGACCGGGAACTAGAGTCCGGTGCACCGCGACGAAAAGGGGGCTCGGCCATGGCAATCGCACGCGTAACGGAGATCAGCGCAACGTCCTCGAAGAGCTTCGAAGACGCGATCAAGCAGGGGCTCGAACGTGCGAACGCGACCTTGCGCGGCGTTCGGTCGGCCTGGATCAAGGAGCAGCAGGTCCGGCTCGAAGGAGGCACGATCACCGAGTACCAGGTGAACATGCTCGTCACCTTCATCCTCGACGACTGAGCGTCGAGGCCAGTTTTCGAGTCAGTCCTCGGCCATCAGGGCGCGAAGCGCGTCGCCCTCGACTGCCGCGCCCGCGCCGATCAGCTCTCGGGCCGCATCGACCTTTCCCCAGACGTCCCAGAGAAGGAAGCCACGCGGCTTCCCGTCGTCCACGTAGCAGACGACGCCCTTGCGGTTCGGCTCTTCCCACTCGACCATCGTCTCGAGCCGCGAGTCGAGGTCGCCGACCGCTTCGTAGCCGAGCTCGAAGAGGTCCGAGTAGAAGAAGGGAAGGTGGTCGTACGGGGCGTTCGCACCGGCCATGTTCGCGCCGACGTGACGGCCGTGGGTATTGGCATGGTCCTCGTGCTCGACGCGCCGAGTGCCACCGAGTACCGCCACGGGGAAGCGCGCCACGTCGCCGGCGGCGAAGACATCGTCCCGGCCACCAGCACGGCCGCGATCGTCCACGAGGACCCCGTCGTCGACCTCGAGGCCGGCTGCTTCTGCAAGATCGGTGTTTGGCACGATTCCGAGGCCGGCGACGACCGCGTCGGCTTCGACGCTCTGACCGCTCTCCGTGTCGATCCGGAAGACACCGGAGTTGGCCGCGATCTCCGCGACCATCTCCTCGGCCAGCACGTCGACGCCCTTCGACCGGTAGTAGTCGTTCACGAACGCGGCGAGCTCGCTCGGGAAGAGGCGGAACCCGATCCCGGGCTCCGGGAACAGCATCGTGACCGTACAGCCGTTCATCGCCAGCGCGGCCGCGATCTCGGACCCGATGAAGCCACCCCCGACGACTGCTATGCGAACCCCGTCGCCCGCAGTCTCGTGGAGGCTCTTGTAGTCATCGTAGGTCCGGTAGTAGATCGGGCCTTCCGGGGCTGAGGGAAGCCGCCGCGGCGCTCCACCGGTGGCGAGCAGCAGGCGCTCATATCCATAGGAGCCGCCCACTTCGTCCGTCGCGGTGTGGGCGTCGAGATCGAGAGAGACGATCCGGCGACCGAGCGTGAGCTCGACCCCGAGCTCATCCGTGCCGCGCCAGATCGAGTCCTCGGACTTCCCGGTCCAGAGCGCTTTGCTGAGGGGAGGGCGGACGTACGGGGGATGGGGATCGGCACCGACGAGGCCGATGGAGCCCTCGCCGTCGTGGTCGCGGATGCCACGACAGGCGGAGTCGGCTGTCATCCCGCCCCCGATGATCAGATACCGATACTCGTTCATCTCCAAGACTCTAGTCCGCGGGCTCGCGATCGGTTTTTCGCTCGTACGGCAACGATCCGGGTGCGGCGATAGAGTCACGCGCTGAATGCGCCGACCACGCTCTTGGATGGTTGTGACCGTCCTCCTCGCAGCCACCACCCTGGTCCTTCCGGCCGGCGCTGGATCCGTCGCCCCCAAGCGCGGAGAGGCGGCGATCTTCTACTACCCGTGGTACTCGACCCCTACGCGAGACGGAGCCTGGGCGCACTGGTACGTCCACGGCGAGGACGGTCAGCCTGTCCTCTCGACGCCCTACTACCCGGCGCGCGGCCTGTATTCGTCCTCGAACACGAAGCTCGTGGGTGCCCAGATGCGGGAGATAGCGGCGACCGGAATCCGCACCGTGATCGTGTCGTGGTGGGGATTCGGGTCCCCAGAGGCGGAGCGACTTCCCCTCGTCACGACCGCCGCGGCGCGGCACGGGCTCTCCGTGGCCGTTCACATCGAGCCGTATGGCGGACGCACGCCTGCGCAGGCGGCATCCGACATCATCGAGCTCCAGGAGCTTGGCTACAGGGACTTCTACGTGTACGACGCGGACCGCGAGCCCGCCGCTGCCTGGGCGGAGGCGCTCGCCCCGCTCGAGGGCGTACGCGTCTTCGGGCAGACACACCTGGTGGGACGGGCCAAGGCCTCGGGCTTCGACGGTCTCTACACGTATGACGTCGTCGTGTGGAACGGAAATACGTTCGCTCGGATGTGCTCGCAGGCTCATCGCGCAGGGCTCCTGTGCGCGCCGTCGGTCGGCCCTGGCTATGACGCGCGGCTGACGACGCGCGACGAGCTCATTCGCCCGCGCCTCCGCGGGGCGACGTATGACCGCATGTGGCGAGCTGCGGTCCGGGCGCGCCCGGACCTCGTGACGGTGACGAGCTACAACGAGTGGCAGGAGGGGACCCAGATCGAGCCCGCCCGCCCGCAGGTCGAGCGACCGAGTTACGAGGGGGCCTGGGGACGGCGAGGCGTCCCTGCTCAGAGGGCGTACCTCGACGCGACTGCCCGCTGGGTCACGCGCCTTCGGCCCGTCGGAGTTCAGTAGAGCGAAGCTCAGTAGAGCGCGGACGCCAGCCGGCGGCGGTACGCGACGGCGACCGGATCTTCCAGGCCCAGGTGGTCGAAGACCGCGACGGCGAGCCGGCGTAGACGCTCTCGGCTCTCGGGCGGCGCTTCGTCGATCGCAGCGAGAATCAGCTCGAGGGCGCCTTCGTCGTCACCGGCCTCGAGGGCAGCCAGAATCTCGGGGAGATCTCCCGACGAGCGAAGGTCGGCCAGCGCCAGCTCGAGAGGGCGCGGGGCCAGAAGCTCGTCGACGAAGGACGCGACCGCCGAAGGACCGACGGCACCGACGAACTCGGCGACGACGCGGCCGTCCCGAAACCCCTTTACCGCCGGGATGCCGCGAATGCCATAGGTCGCAGCTAGCTCCTGGTTCGCGTCGACGTCGATCTTGACGAGGTCCACGGCTCCGGCGCGGCTCTCGACCTCGCGCTCGAGCACGGGTGCAAGCTGGTGACACGGCCCACACCACTCGGCCCAGAAGTCCACGATCACCGGGACGTCGTTCGACCGCCCGATGACTTCGTTCTCGAACGTCTGCTCGCTCACGTCCAGCGCCATGTCAGAGTCGAATGTAGCGCGCGGCTACCGCGCAACGACGCCCGCGTCGCAACTGGACACGAGCGCGGGGAGGACGTCCTCGTCCGCAACTCCGGCAAGCGTGGCATGGTCGACGTCGATCCTGATCTCGGGCCATGCCTCGAGGCCGAGAGAGCGGGCACCAGTGGCGGAGCCGAACGACAGCAACTCGTCCGTTTCGAAGACGCCGCGGCGGCCGGTCTGTCGCCTCGCGATGCCCTCGAGCTCCCGAAGCTCCTCGAACGGGTCGATGCGCACGTTCGAGTCCGAGCCGATGCAGAGCGGGATGGAGCGATGGCGGATGCGCTCCGCGGGCAGGAAGCCGTCCGCGAGATCGGCCTCCGTCGTCGGGCATGCGCAAACCGTGGCGCCGAGCGAGGCGAGGAGGTCCAGCTCCGCGCCGTCCGCATGCGTCGCGTGAACGACGGTTGTGCGCTCTCCCAGACAGCCGGTTCGTGCAAGGAGCTCGATGGGCCGACAGCCGTGCTCTGCCAGACATTCCTCGATCTCCTTGGGCTGCTCGTCCGCGTGGACGTGAAGGGGAAGGCTCTCGCGCGCCGCGTAGCGGCCGATCGCCTGTAGCCAGTCTGCCGGGCATGCGCGGACGGAGTGGGGGGCAAGCCCGACGCTGACGCCCTTCTCACGGAAGCTCTCCACCTCCGCGACGTACGCCTCCACCGACTCCTGCCGGAAGCGTGGGAGGCCTCCGCGGGCATATGCGACATGGAGGAGAACCAGCTCGACGCCTGCTGCCGAGGCCGCCTCCACGGCCGCGAGAGCCTCCGGGACGCCGAGGTAGTGGAACTCGCCGACGGCGGTGTAGCCGGCGGCGAGCATCTCCCGATACGCGGACTCGTAGCCTGCGCGCACGAGCTCCGGCGTCTGCCGCTCGGCCTCGGCGAGCATCGTCTCTCGCCAGCCCCAGAAGTCCGCTCCGGCTGCGCGTCCGCGGAGCGCTCGCTGGAACGTGTGCGTGTGGGCGTTGACGAACCCGGGCAGGACGAGCGGCGCCACGAGCCGCGACGCTACCACCCGCTGCGGACCGTGGCGCGCGCCGAGGGCTCCGGGTTGCGAGCATGTGCCTCACATGCGCCGCCACGTCCCGAATGCGCTCACGATCCTCCGCTTCCTTGCCATCCCGGTCTTCGTCTGGCTGTTCCTCGATGCCGGAGACGGGGCGGCGTGGGGGGCAGGCGTGTTCTTCGCAGGGGCGGCGCTCACGGATCAGGTCGACGGCTACCTCGCTCGGCGCTGGCACGTCGAGTCTGCCTTCGGAAAGGTCGCGGACCCGCTCGCAGACCGCCTCATGATCGACGTTGCGGCGGTTCTCCTGTGGGTCGAAGGTCGGCTGCCGCTTGCCGCGATGATCGTCATCGTGGCGCGCGACCTCGTGCTCGTCCTCGGCTACAAGCTCGTCGTGCCGCGTGGCTACGAGTTCGAGGTGAGCTTCCTAGGCAAGCTCGCGACCTGGGTTCTGTACGCGTCGCTCTGCTTTCTCATCGTCACGCCGAAAGGAACGGACTGGCCCCTCGTCCTCGTCTGGATCGGCGTCGGGCTGGCGATCCTTGCCGCACTCGAGTACGTGATTCGCGCACGGCGAACGCTCTCTGGAGGCGAGCCCGGCAGGGACGCGGCCGTCGACAGCGAAGGAGTGGGGGCGCAAAACTCTCAACCTGAGGTTGACCCCTGAGAAGCGCGGCTGCTTTACTCAGTTGACCCCGCGACGAAAGGCCAACACGTGGAGCCACTCCCCGATCTCTCGACGCTGTCCGACAACGACCTCCGCGCGATGATCCGCGAGCTCGAGAAGGAGGAGGACGAGATCTCGTTCCGCCGGCGCGTGCTGCACGGCCGCATCGACATCCTCCGAGCCGAGCTCGTCGCCCGTCTGCGCGAGCAGGTGAGCGCGGGTGAAGCACAGCTCGCGGACGTCGAGCGCCTGAGCGAGATCCTCGCGGCGAAGGCCTCGCCACCCGGCGGCGGGAGCGAGTGAACCACGTCTACTGCCCCGAGTGTGGGTTTCTCAGCCCTGCGAGCGCGAGCTACTGTCCTCGCTGCGGCGCGCTCCTCACAACGGACAGCGGAGCGGAGACGACGATGAGCTTCGACCTCGAGGCAGACGAGGACGCCGACCCCGCGCTCGCCGCCGCTGCAGTGAGTGGGCCAGCGTTCGTCGTCCGCTCGGGTGGAGGAATGGCCGGGCAGATGTTCCATCCTCCGGAAGGCCGAACGCTGATCGGCCGCTCGCCCGAGTGCGAGATCTTCCTGGACGACGTGACGGTCTCGCGCCGGCACGCCGAGCTCGAGCGAGCAGGTGACTCCTTCACGATCCGCGACCTCGGCAGCCTCAACGGGACCTACGTCAACCGCCGCAGAATCGAGTCGACGGTTCTGGCAGACGACGACGAGGTCCAGATCGGCAAGTACCGCCTGACCTTCCTCAAGCGATGAGCGACCGCCGATGAGCACTCTTGCAGCCAGAAGACGGGGCACTGAAGCCGCCGGGCGCTCGCTCCGCACGATTGGCGCGATCTGCGACGAGCTCCGCGAGGAGTTTCCGGACATCTCGGTGTCCAAGATTCGCTACCTCGAGGACCAGGGGTTGATCACGCCGAAGCGCACCCGCGGCGGCTACCGGCTGTTCTCGCCGGAAGACGTCGAGCGGCTCGTGAAGATCCTCCGCCTCCAGCGCGACGAGTTCCTGCCCCTCCGCGTGATCCGGCAGGAGCTCGACGGCCCGGGGGCGACCGCAGACCGCTCCCGCCGGCGCAATGCCGGCCTCACCGGTATCGAGGACGAGATCGACGGCGCCGAGCTGCTCGAGCGAGCGTCCATCTCACCCGACCTCCTGCGGGCGCTCGAGGAGTACGGCATGGTTCTCTCCCGCGTCGAGAACGGCGAGCGGCTGTATCGCGAGTGCGAGGCGGACATCGCGGCTGCCTCGGCGAGGCTCACTCGCTTCGGAATCGACGCCCGGCACCTGAGGACGGTCCTCATAGCGTCCGGACGCCAGGCTGCGCTCGTCGAGCAGCTTGTGGCGCCCGGGCTGCGCGCACGTAACCAGGAGCGCCGCAAGGCCGCGTTCGAGGATCTCGAAGCGCTCGCCGGCGTCGTGCAGGAGCTCTCGCAGCTGCTCTTCCTGCGCGAGCTGCGCAGCGTTCGCGAGCGTGCTCTCGATCCGTCCCGCGAGCCGGCCCAGGAGTAGGAAGCATGACACTCGACCTGCGCGAGCGGATCCGTGACGTCCCGGACTTCCCGAAGGAGGGGATCCTGTTCAAGGACGTCATGCCGCTCATCGGCGACCCGGAGTACTTCGCCCAGTCGATCCGGCAGCTGGCTGACTGGTCGCGGCCGCGCGAGCCCGATCTGGTGCTCGGGGCGGAGGCGCGCGGATTCATCTTCGGCGGGGCGCTTGCGTACGAGCTCGGCGCGGGCTTCATCGCGGCGCGCAAGCCGGGCAAGCTGCCGTGGGAGACCGTCGAAGCCACCTACGACCTCGAGTACGGAACCGACAGCCTGGAGGTCCACCGCGACGCGGTGAGCCCAGATGCGCGGGTAGTCGTCCTGGACGACGTGCTCGCGACCGGCGGCACGGCGAAGGCGAAGTGCGAGCTCGTCGAGAAGCTCGGAGGCGTGGTCGTCGGCGCCGTCTTCGTGATCGAGCTGACCTTCCTCGGAGGCCGGGATCGCCTCGAGGGGTACGACGTGCACTCGCTCATCGAGTACTGACGATCTGACCCGAGAGGGGGTTCAGCGCGACGTCCGAGCGGGCGAGTACAAGGGAATCGTGTACGACCCATTGACGAGCATGTTCGCGCTTTCCTGCCCGCAGCGAGGACGGGCGTGGCTTCCCCTGTCGGCATTCCGCCTGCTCGACCGGATACGTGGAACCTCCCGTCCGACTGTCTTCAACGTGGTCTTCGACTGTCCGTGCGGCGAGGTCCATACCGGCTTCGTGACCCACGACGACCTCGACGTCGCCCCGCTCGGGATCGGGTCGGCCGGAACCTTCCGCAACCTCATGACGTCGAAAGAGGAGACGGTCGAGAGCGAGCTCTCCGAGCTCGCCGCTACGAGGATCGGCGCGGGGCAGTGGCCCTGGTGCTTCGTCTGCCTCCTCGAGTCGAGCCCGCGGCCGATCAACCCGTCCGCGATCACATTGATCGCACCCGAGGGTGAGCGCTTCGGCGTGGCTGTCCGCTGTCCGTCCTGCGCGACCGTGTCGGTGAATCTCGTATCCCAGCAACACGTCGACATCCCGTTCTGGAACGACCCACAGGTCGCGGTCGTCGACCACGTCTTCCGCGGCCCCGACGCCGACGACGTCGACCTCCTCCGTCTGGAGCTCGCGTCGCTCGAGCTCGAGCAGCGGACGATCGAGTTCGCGCTCTAGCTGGCCATCGCGGCGCCTTCACTCCCGCCAGGGATCGCGCCAATACTTTTCGCGCCGATAGCTCGGACATGAGCACCGCCGCCGCACCGAAGGTCACCGCGGCCGGCTCACCCCGGCTACTCGCCGACGTCAAGGCTTACGACGAGCAGGAGGGGCAGCGCGAACCCGCGTTGAGCCGGCTCGAGGAAGCTCTGGGACGTGACTTCGCCGACAGGCTTGTCGCAGCCCTGAGCGCCCACAAGCGCTGACATAGCGCTCGTGGCAGCTACCGTCGCGTCGTTTGCACGGCGCCGGCTCCGCGTGTCCGCACGAAGAGGAAGATGGCGACCGCGAGGACGAGCGAGATGACGAGGGATACGCCCGTGGGCTGGTCGAGCAAGATCGCGCCGATCCACATGTAGAGGAAGAAGACGACCGACCAGCCGAAGGCGTGGACGCCCTGGTCGTAGCTCGGCAGGCGCAGGTGCACGCGCGCGATCCTAGCGCGCGACCCGGGTGCCTCGGAGCGGGCGTACCCCTACAAAAGGGCAAAAAAATTCACCGAGCCGGTGGCGCTTTCGTCCACTCAACCCGCTGACCTTCCGCTTCCGCGTAGAGCCTTCAAGCTGAGCTTCGGCCTAGTCACGCTCCGTGCTCGGTGCATCGCGCAAGCTATTGGACACGGCTCACGCGGTCAAGTGACGGCTTCACCGGTTTGCCGCATTTTGCGCCGTTTTTCTCCGCGCACGGATGTCGACCCCGCTGAATAGGATCAGGCCATGCGCCGCTCGCACGTGTACGGCGTCGCGGCGGCGGCGCTCGGGGCGGCCGTCGTCCTCGCGCTTGCCGGGTTCGGGGAGGAGCCTGGCGCGCTGACGGACGGCCAGGCGCTCGTCCTCGGGATCGTGCAGGGCCTGACCGAGCTCCTCCCGATCTCGTCCTCGGCACACCTCATCCTCGTCCCCTGGGCCGCCGAGTGGACATATCTCGAGGAGAACGACCGCTTCAATCAGACGTTCGACGTCGCGCTGCACCTCGGCACGCTCGTGGCAGTCGGCGCGTACTTCTGGGGGGACATCGTGCGGCTCGTCAAGGCGTTCTTCGGATCGATCCGCCGCCGCCGGATCGAGGCGCCCGACGAGCGAATCGCCTGGTTCGTCCTCGTTGCCACGATTCCCGCAGGAGCCGTCGGCCTTCTCGGTGAGGATCTCATCGCCGACAACCTGGGAGAGCCGTGGCAGATCGTGATCCTGCTTGCCGCCGGTGCTCTCCTGCTCCTGTGGGCGGACCGCTCGCCGCAGAGCCGGGCGATGGGCGACCTCAATCTCCGGCAGGCGGTCCTCATGGGGCTCGCACAGGCGCTGGCGTTGATGCCGGGAGTCTCCCGCTCTGGAATCACGATCACGGCTGGTCGGTTCATGAAGCTCGACCGCGATAGCGCGGCTCGCTTCTCGTTCCTGCTCCTGCTGCCGACGGTGCTGGGTGCGGTGACCCTCAAGGGAGTGGGGGACGTGCTGCTCGGCGACCTCCCCGACGGCTGGCAGGGCCCCTTCGTCGTCGGGACGCTCGCGTCTCTCGGTGCCGGGCTCCTCGCGATCGACTGGCTGCTCGGGTACGTCCGCCGCCACACCTACGAC
Organism: uncultured Actinomycetes bacterium; assembly: GCA_963736295.1. GTDB lineage: Bacteria > Actinomycetota > Thermoleophilia > Gaiellales > Gaiellaceae > GMQP-bins7. Next base: position 111,491 of record CAVTOH010000004.1, on the reverse strand, counting down.
GTATTCGTCGTCTATCGGCTCGTCATCGCCGTGATCCTCGCCCTCGTGATCCTGAGTGGCGTGCGCGAGGCGACGTTCTAGAGGCAGTCGCCCGCTATTGAGCTTCGTCGTCGGTCCTCGCATCCGGCGCAGGACTGACACGCGGCGTGGTGTCGTACGCCAGGTTCGTGTGCTGGCGATGAACGACGTCCGCGACATGGGTGCGGGAGTGACGCATGCGTCCGCATCGCGCGCAGGTCGTGATCGAGCCGCTCGTATCAGTGGTCGTCGTCCAGCGGTGGCCGCCATGGGCGAGGCACGTGAGCCAATTCATCGCGCGGATTGTGCCCCAGGGGAGCGGTCTTGTCCTTTGTGCCTCTGCCGGAGTGGGGGAACGGCTGGAAAGCTGAAGCCGAAGCTCAACTTGATATGACGCACGGACTGTCGGGTTCGGCCCGGGCGCGGAGTGCGGCCCGAACGCACGACGGCCCCGCACTGAGGAGGTCGTCGAGGTCGTGCAGGTGAGGTCGGCGGGCTACTGGGTGGGGGCCAGGGGCCGCCTCTCGGCGGCCCCTGGCCTGCCCCTGGGTTGAGGAGCGATCCCCTGTCGTCAGTGCGCCACCGGATGGCTCCGGCCGATCCGAACGGTGAGGGTCAGGCCGAGCAGAACGGCCATTCCGAGGCCGAACCCGATTCCGAGCTGCGGCCAGTCGATCTCGCTGCCCGAACCGACCGCCGAAGCCGATGCTTGCGGGTTCCCGAGGTAGCCGTGACCGGACTGTGGATAGCCGCCCGGATACATGAAGTTCTGCCCGAAGTCTGGCTGTATGAGGTTCGTTCGACCCGAGGCGTCCGACGTCGGTGCGGCGGACGCGGTCTGCACGCCGGCGACGAGTGCGGCAGCCGCGAGGCCGACGATCAATGAGGTCTTGAGAGTCATCGCTCCTCCTCTTTCTGCTCCTGGTGGCTCTTCTGACCACCTGCTTTGAAGCTAGAGAGCGACAGACCCGGCTGAAACCGGCGAGTCCCCCGTGTTTGAGTCTTCGATCCCGCCATGTTTGGGAGGAGGCAAGAACCGGGCGATTTGAGATCGGCGCAGATCGAGACCTCGCTGAACTTTCGACCGGCTGCGCCCCGTTCCATTTGCGTCGTGCTCGTGACGCTATGCCGCTCCCGAACGCGTCAAAGTGCTCGGCTAGGCTTGCAGAGTATCTAATGTGCTAAGTGAAAAAGAACGCCCGACCGAATGGCGGCGGCTAGGACGCGACTCGGGGACACGGCGTCCGCATGATCTAGTGAACGCGCAGCATCGCAAGGCTCGCAGTGACCTGGGCGATGTCCAGCAGCCCCGGTGAACCCTCGGTGAGATACCTCACGAGCCAGCGCCTCGCAGCCTGGCTCGAACTTGGGCGACTCCCGCTCGGCGTAAAGGTGGACGAGTTGGAGTGCGTCCTCGAGCGACAGACTCGGCAACTCGCGTGCGGCGTCCTCAGCGGCCCAGAGGGTTCGGCGCTCGATCGCTCGGCGGAAGCGAACCTGAGCATTGGCCTCGGCGGTCACGAACGTATGTTCGCCCGATGCGCCGAATTTCCCGCAAACTGCGTGGTTCGAGGTTGACGAGCAGGGAGAGTGGTGGTCTACGGTCGATGCGTAACCGTCCTCCAGTCACAGGGGGTGTTTTGAATGGCAGCGACGGTCACTCACTCGATGGTCCAACAGTTCGCTTCGATGAAGCCGACCGAGTTCGGACCGACGATCGACCCGAAGTGGCAGGTCGGCGAGCGCCTCTTGAAAGAGGTGAAGCTGTCGGTGGAGAAGAGCTATCTCACGCCGCTCGACGGCGCGCGCTTGATCTCGTCGATCACCGCGACACTCTTCGGCTACGACGAGTTCATCTTGCGTGAGATCTCACCTGAGACGTGGCTCGCATCGTCGCCGCAACGGCGCCAGTAGTCGACCGACAATTGGAGGGGGAGGGGCACACAGTGCTCCTCCCCCTCCGACAATGGAGGAGGGAGATCATGAGGGGATATGCGAAGGCGACCGTGACGCTGGGCGTCGCGCTTGCAGCTGTCGCGGTCATGGCCTCGAGCGTCTGGGCTGCCCCGCCCGTCCGAGAGCGCATAGACATCGACATCACGTTCCACGACGACTTCCTGACCGCGGAGTGCGGGTTCGACGTCATGACGCGTCAGCGCGGACACATCATCATCCGGGAGTGGCCGGACCGGAACAAGGGCACGGTCGCGGTCAACACACTCAACTTCGCCCTGACTGCGATGGCGAACGGCAACACCTATCGGTTCCGCGACGTCGGCTCCGACCATGTGAAGCTGACGAAGCAGGGCCCGATCCTGTCCATCGTCGGGCAGGTCCCGTTCGACTTCATCGGCGCGCTGAAGATCAACCTTGAAACCGGCGAAGTCGTACACGAGCCGGGTCACGACATCTCGGGCAGGGTCGCCGAGGCCTGCGCAGCGCTGGCTGCGTGATGTGTGGCGCAGGAGGCCGCTCTCCGGCGGCCTCCTGGCCGCCCTTGACAGATAGCTAATCCTCCGTTCCCTTTGGGTTGGGTGCTTTCCTCAGGAGGGAGAGCGAAGGTGGTGCTGCGCCTCAGCAGCACCAGCAACTGGGGATATCAACAGGGGGTTCAGATGGGGAGTTTCCGAAAGGCTGCTCTGCTGGCGGTCGTCGCGGCTGCGTTCGCTGCGTTCTTTGCACCGACGGCGCTCGCTACGACACCGTTGGAGATCTCAAAGACCGCGACTGCGCACGGAGGGCGATCGTTCGAGTGGACGATCGACAAGTCCGTGACACCGGCGTCGCATTCGCTTCAAACCGGCCAGTCAGGCACCAGCACGTACACGGTCTCCGTCACGAAGAGCGCGGCCGTGGACGAGATGTGGGTCGATGGCGAGGTGTGCGTCAAGAACAACGGCACGGTCGCGACGGAAGGGCTCGCGATCTTCGACCGCATCGTCGCGCACAAGTCGAACGGCAACACGGAGGTGATCGACAAGGGCTTCCTCGACCTTTCGGCTAACCCCGTGCTCGATCCGGGTGAGTCGTACTGCTACCCGTACTCGTTCCCGTTCGAGCTGGTAGCGACCGCGCTCGACTATCAGAACGAGGCGCGGGCGACGATCCTGAACGACGCACGCGAGCCCGGCACTCCGCTCGGGCCAAGTGCGGAAGCACCGTTCACGCCGCCCGCGTCGTCGCCGCTCAACGACTCGATTAACGTCACCGACACGAACGGGATGTCCTGGATGTTCAGCACATCCGGCTCGCGCAGCTATACGCGGACATTCACCTGCGATGAGGACGCCGGGACGCATGACAACACGGCGACGATCGTAGAGACCGGACAGTGGGACTCAGCCTCGGTCAACGTGACGTGCACGCCACCGCCACCGGCGGGGTGCACGCACACGCAGGGCTACTGGAAGAACCACGCGACTGGTAAGAAGGCCGACCCGACATGGGCGCTCGTCGGTGGCCCCAACGCGGCGTTCTTCTCGAGCGGCATGAGCTGGCTCACGCTCTTCGGAACTCCGCCGAAGGGCGGCAACGCGTACATCATCCTCGCGCACCAGTACATGGCGGCGAGGCTGAACGTCCTCGACGGAGCAGCGACGACCCCGGCTGTGGACGCAGCGCTGGCCTGGGCAACGACGTTCTTCTCGACGTACACGCCATCGTCGGCGCTGACGAAGGCACTGCGCGACCAGGCGATCGCATACGCAGATCTCCTGGACGACTACAACAACGGCGAGATCGGCCCCGGCCACTGCGACGACTGAGACGGTCAAGGGGTGTGTAGCTGCAAGCAGAAGGGCCCCAATCTGGGGCCCTTCTCTTGTTACCCATTGCGAGCGTGGACCTAGAGCATTGGAGTAATGCCCTCTCGAGAACGCAGCAGGTCCTTAGGACGATGTCGGCGTTCTACTTGCGACAGAGCACGACTTCACGTTGCAGACGGGCTAGTTCCCCCCGCCCGCCTCGAGCTCCCGCTCCTCGATCCCGCAGCAAGGCCGCGAGATCCGGGGGATCGTCGGCACGTACCTCCTCGGGGGCACGCCTCGTTTTTGGGCGGGCGTGTCCCCACCACAGAGCGCGCGCGCCCTCCCGTCACTCGTCAGGGTAGGCGTAGAACTCGAGCAGGTTGTTGTCCGGGTCGTAGAAGTAGTACGCCAGCGCGGCGGTCTCGTCGAGATCGCCCTCTGGCAAGTATCCCAAGGCCGGGTCGACCGGACCGAAGATCTCTACGCCCTTGCTTCGGACGTGGTCAGCGGCCGCCTCGAGCTTCCTACGGGGCACGCGAAATGCGTAATGGACCGACCCCCAGCGCTCGCCCTCGGGTGCAGCCGATTGCTCCTCGAAGAGCAGTGTTCCTTTGTGCAGCGCCACCCACTGGCGATGGTGGGCGTCGCCTGCGTACAACCATGTCCAATCGGGGCTCCTACTCGCGATCTCGAGCCCGACGACATCGCTGTAGAACGTCGTCGCGACCTCAACGTCGTCGACGATGAGGACGATCTCCCTGAAGCCGACGCTAAACAACGGGCGGCGATTTTAACGCGCTCGAGAGCGGCCTACGCGGGGTCGACGAGCCAGCGCCTGGGGGTTCCGAGGTCCGTCACGCGCCAGCTAGTTCCGCCCGCCCGCCTCGAGCTCCCGCACCTCGATCCGCAGGTGCGCGGGGTGTTTAGTCCGAGTTCTGACGGAAATAGAATCGAGTACAACCCGAGGTGGAGGAGGCCGACGTGGCTATCGCATTGGTGATTGACAATCCCGAGGGGTCGCAGGAGATCTACGAGAAGGTTCGTGCGCAGCTAGGGCTGGAAGGCCCTGCTGGCGGGATCTTCCATGCGGCCGGACCCAGCCCGAACGGCGGCTGGCGCGTGCTCGAAGTATGGGAGTCACAGGAGGACGCGATGCGATTCCGAGAAGAGCGCCTAATGCCGGCCTTCGACGCAGCCGAAGTGCCGCGACCGCCTGGCCGTCCGGAGATCTGGCAGTTGCACGACTACATGAAGTAGGCCCCGAAGGCGCGTGGTGCCCTGCGCGCCAAGCGTGGCCCAGACGAGGGCTCTCGTTCCTAGTAGCCGGGAGCAAGTGTCGGGTTGGGGCAGAGGCCAGATCGCTTGCTTAAGGGCGTCTCGCGTTCCAACTTGACATAACGCACGTTATCGTGCGTTGAACGGAGCGCTGCAGATGACAAGAGCATTGACTGCCCCTCGATCCCCAGGCAGCTCGCGAGCTGGGCGGCCATCGGAGAATCCGCACTCGAGGCAGACGTACCGCGTCGTTCCGTCCTCGTCAACGACGATCCCCATCGTGACGCCGCAGGCCGGGCAGATCGGCGGCCGCTCGTCATCCGTGTCGGGCCCCTGCTCTCCTCTTCCACGCGCCCAGCGTAGCTTCGTCCCGCGCCTGGTCGGAACGCACTAGTCCGCACGTTATTCAAGGAGCGCCTGGCTCTAGGACTCGGATTCCGTTTCGTCCAAACGCACGGCGGACACCGCCAGGACTCAGGACGCGGCGTCTATTCAGAAAACGAGCCAGCGCGTGATACGCCCGGCCATCGCCGCGAGCGCAAAGTCAATGGCCGTTGGACTTCGCGATGATGTGCGTGTGCTCGCCCTGCTTGCGCTCGTCGTGATTTCGGGCTGCGCCGACGAGGCCGACTCGATCGCGCCGGGCGCGCTCGTTGAGGCGGCCGCTCGGGGCAACTCCGCGACCGTTGGTGAGTTGCTCGACCGGGGTGCCGATGTGAACGAGCGCGACGCAAGTGGCCGAACCGCCGTGACTGCGGCCGTCTACGCGGACAGCGCCGAGACGGTGCGCGTCCTCGTGGACGCGGGCGCAGAGGTCGACCTCCAGGACGACGTCCGTACGAATGCCTTCCTCGCGCTCGGAGAGACGGGAAACGTGGCGGTGCTCGACGAGGTCCTTCGCGGAACTCCGGACGTGACGAAGACGAATCGGTTTGGCGGGACGGCGCTCATTCCGGCGGCGGACCGAGGACACGTCGAAATGGTTCGCGCTCTCACGGAGCGAACCGCGGTAGATGTTGACCACGTCAACGATCTCGGCTGGACCGCTCTCCTCGAGGCCGTGCTCCTCGGCGACGGCGGCCCCGCGCACCACGAGATCGTGCGCCTTCTGCTTGCGGCAGGAGCAGCCGCGTCGATCGCCGACAAGGACGGCGTGACGCCTCTCGAGCATGCACGGCTCCTCGGTCATCGCGAGATCGAGTCGTTGCTCACCGACGACTGACGAGCCGTATGCAAGAAGGAGGAATCCGCTGGGGTCGACGAGTTCCTTCGCTGCGTCCGTCGCTCAGGCGAGCGCGCGCTCGAGAGCCGCACGGTCGGTCGGCCCGCCGTGTGTTGCAAGCACGTGCTCGACCGGCAACTCGAGCAGCGGGCGCAGCCCCGAGGCGATCTCCTCGCGCGTCACGCCAGGGGGGAGCCACCTCTCGTTGATCTCGAGGCCCTGGCCGAAGTCGACGAGCGTGTCGCCAGAGATCACCGCGCGTTGGCTCGCGACCCAGTGCACGGTGTCGTTCGTCTTGTGCCCAGGGAACACGTCGGCACCGAGCGGCAGCCGGTCGCCTGCCGAGTACGGGCGTGCCTCGCCTTTCCCCTCGCGGAGCAGCCAGACGACATCGGGACTACCGTCGCCGGCCTGCTCGGCGGTGAGGCCGTATGTGTCCATGAGGAACTGCGCGCTGTCGGGCAGGGGCGTGTACACCGGCACGCCGAGCCGCTCCACGAGGCCCTCTGCGTCGCGCTCATGCCACGGCGCGGTGAGCACGATCGCCGTCTCGCGGTCGGCCGCAAGCGCCTCGATTTCGCTCGGCACGCCCAGCGGGTCGAACAGCAGCAGGCGTTCATCGTCGACGATCGCGTAGGACGAGACGTTCTGGTCCCACGGCTCGCTCGACCTCCAGCCCGGATGGGGTGCCTGCCAGTGCCACAGTCCCGGACGCAGCTCGCGCACGGCGCGATGCTACTGAATCCGCATATTCCCGATCGCTGCGCCCAGGATGAGAGCGAACGGAGAAACGAACGAGGGAGCGACGTGCGGCCGTCGCTCCCTCTACCTGAAGACGGTACTCCGCCTACCTGACGGACCTACCTGGCAGCCCCGCCGAAACGCGGTCGACTCCCTCGAGCATACGCCCCCGCCCCGCGCCTGACCAACTCCTTCGTGAGCCCCCCGGTGAATCGCGCGTATCGGCATCCCTCACCCGATGGAGGGGAATTCGACCCGACCCCTAGACATGCGGCGCCGGACGCGAGAGAGTAGAGCTTCATCCTTCCCTGCGTTTCCGCCGCGCGTGACCCAGATCGACATCGACCAGATCCTCGTCGTCGAGGAGATCCGACAGCTGCTCGAGCAGTCCGAGCAAGTCGGGATCATCCGCGCGTCCGACCTTGCCGAAATCGCGGAGACGTACGAGCTCACGGAGCTCGAGCAGGACGCACTGCTCCGGGAGCTCGATCACCGTGGAATCGAGATCGTCGAGCTGCCCGTCCCCCACTCCGAGGTCGTCGCGCAGATCACGGCCCCCGTCGAGACGACGACGGACGCCCTCCAGCTCTTCCTGCGTGAGGCGGGACGCCACCAGCTCCTGACTGCGGCCCAGGAGGTCGAGCTCGCGAAGCGGATCGAGCGCGGCGACATGCAGGCGAAGGAGCACATGATCCAGTCGAACCTCCGACTCGTCGTCTCGATCGCCAAGAACTACCGGAACCAGGGGCTGCCCTTCCTGGACCTGATCCAGGAAGGCACGCTCGGGCTGATCCGGGCGGTCGAGAAGTTCGATTGGCGGCGCGGTTTCAAGTTCTCGACGTATGCGACGTGGTGGATCCGCCAGGCGGTCGCCCGGGCGCTTGCCGACAAGGCTCGGACGATCCGGATGCCCGTGCACATCGTGGAGCGGCTCCAGAAGATCAACCGCGCCGACCGTCTGCTCTGGACGCAGCTCGGCCGGGAGCCGACGCTCGAGGAGATCGCCGACGAGGCATCGCTCACGGTGCAGCAGGTGCTCGAGGTGCGGGCCGCCGCGCGTGCGTCGACGAGCCTCGATGCACCCGTCGGTGACGGCGACGACGCGGTGTTCGGCGACTTCGTGGCCGGTGACGAGCCTCTGCCGGAGGAGGCCGTCGAGCTGAACCTCAGAAGCGAGGCGCTCCGTCGGGCCCTCGCCGCGCTCCCGGAGCGTGAGCGCGAGGTCGTTGTCATGCGCTACGGCCTCACCGGTGCGGAGCCGCAAACGCTCGAGGAGATCGGCCGCCGCCTCGGGCTGACCCGAGAGCGCGTGCGGCAGATCGAGCTCGAGTCCCTCCGCCGCCTCGCGGGGCTTCGCGAGATGGAATCGGTCGACTCGGCGTAAGTCGAGCTAACTTCGAAGGTACAGCTCGAGCCCCGGGGCGAAGGCGCGCAGTTCTCGGAGCGCGCGTGCCTCCAGCTGGCGGACACGCTCCCGGGTGATGCCGAGGTTCGCGCCCACCTCCTCGAGTGTCCGCGGCCGGACGCCGTCTAGACCGAAGCGCTCGATGACGACACGCCGCTGACGTGGCTGGAGCTTCGACAGGGCGACGAGCAGCTCCGACGCTCGCGCGCGATCGGCCGTCATCGCTTCGGGGTGATCCGCGCTCAGGTCGGGAATCAGGTCGACGACCATGCTGTCGCCTTCGCCGATCGGCGTCTCGAGGCTCACCGGGTCCTGGACGAGGTCGAGGAGCTCCTGCACGCGCTCGGGCGTGATCTCGATCTCGGCCGCGATCTCGTCGAGCGACGGGTCACGGTTGAGCTTCTGTCCGAGCAGACGGCGGGTCTTCGTGACCTTTCGCACCTGGTCGGCGACGTGGACCGGCAGGCGAATGGTCCTCCCCTGCTCTGCGAGGGCTCGCGAGATCGCCTGCTTGATCCACCAGGTCGCGTACGTGGAGAGCTTGAAGCCGAGCTTGTAGTCGAACTTCTCGACGGCACGGATGAGGCCGAGATTGCCCTCCTGGATCAGGTCGAGGAGCGGGACGTCCGCACGTGTGTAGTTGCGTGTGATGGACATCACGAGCCGCAGGTTGCACTCGATGAGCCTGCGCTTCGCAGCTTCGTCGCCCTCGTCCTTGCGGCGGGCGAGCTCGCGCTCTTCGGCAGGCGTCAGCAGCCGGCCGTCGCCGATCTGCCGGACATAGAGCTTCAGCGGGTCGTCCGCGGTCGGGCCGTCGGAGAATGCCCTCTTCGGGGCTGACTCGATCTCCTCGGGCTGAGAGGCTTCCTCGTCCGCGGAGTCGAAGAGATGTTCGGCCGCACCTTCCACGGCGCTTGTATCGGTTCCCAGGTTGACCCGCTTGAGGGATGACACGGCGGACGAGGGATCCGACCTCGGTTCCAGAACGCAGCGCAACGTGCGGCAAACAGAGACTTCATCCCCGTCGTCTACTCTGAGACAGCGTCCGATCGAGGAGTTACACACCGTTCATGTGCGGCATCGCCGGTTACAGCCTGAGCCCTGATTCGTCCGTCGAGCGGACGCTGGCAGCCCAGGCTCTGCTCGCCGGGATCGCCGAGCGCGGTGCGGACGCGGTCGGATACGCCCACAGCGCAGGAGACGGACCCGTGGCGATCACGAAGCTCCGCGGCGGCGCGAGTGCACTCCTGGACGAGCTCTTCGTGCCAGACGAGGCGTCGCAGGTGATCCTGCACGTGCGCGACTTCACGAAGGGCCACCCGGACATCGAGGTCAACAACCATCCGATCCGGCACGGCGCGGTCGTCGGCGTGCACAACGGCGTCATCGAGAACGACGACGCACTTCTCGCGCGCTACGGACTCGAACGCTCCCACGAGCAGATGACCGTCGACTCCGAGGCGATCTTCGCGCTCATGGAGTGGCGCCGGCACGACCCGCGGGCACTTCGCGAGCTGCGCGGGACGATGGCGGCCGCCTGGCTCGACGAGCGCCAGTCGGACCGGCTCTATCTGGCACGCGGAATCTCCCGGCCACTCTGGCTCGGCCGCGCGGACGGCGATCTGTTCTTCGCCTCGACGCGCCGCGCGCTCGCGATCGTCGAAGCCGCGCTCCACGTCCGGCTCGATGCGCGACAGCTCCGCGAGGGCCGGCTTGTCGAGGTCGTCGCCGGCAGGATCGCGCGCAAGCGGCGTTTTCGTCCGGATCGCAGCTACCGCGAGGACGAGATCGTCTCACCGGTGCACTCGCCGCACGAGGCGGTGTCCTGCCTCGCTGAGCTCGCGCGGATCACCGCCGCGGCTGCCTAGCCCACGCCGAGCGTTCCGTCAGGGCGAACCTCGACCCCGTCCTCCCGCAGGCGTTCACGCACGAGGAACTGGAACGCGGTCCACGCGCCTCGTGGCACGTCGATGAGGCGATACACCTGCCACTCCGAGAGCAGCGCCTCGTCCGCGCGCCGCGCCTCGGCCCAGTCGGTCATCTTCGGCAGGTGTCCGAGCTCGCGCGCAAGCGTCGTCCCCTGCGTCACGGCGCGTTCGAGCCGCTCCTCGCCCACCGGCAGGTCGAACCCCGCTTCGCGCAGTGCGTTCGCGAGCGAGCCGAACGTGTGGGTGTACGTGGACGCCGAGGGGAGCGATCCTCTCCGAGCCGTGAGATCGCTCGTGCGTGGCGTTCTCCCCAGCTCCTCACCCAGCGCGCGGAGCTGGGCCAGGAGATCGTCGCGGGTGAGGAACCGCCGCGGGAAGAGGCCCGCGGCGCGCTTCGCCGCATTCCAGGTGCCGAAGTGCTCGATGACCGTCTGCGGGTGCACGCGGGCCTCGGGGTCCCGCGCGAACTCGCGCATCGTCGGCGATCGCCCGAGCCGTTTCGCTGCTCCCTTGAGCTCCTCGAGGATCTCCTCGTTCGTGTATCGGCGGCGCAGCCCCGCACGGAACGCGGCGAGCTCCGCCTCGTCGATGCGCACGCGAGCACGCCTGCGTGATCGGGGCCGAGCCATCCGTGCAATCAGCTTAGAGCGTTTTGTGAATTCTGCAAGTAGTTCAGAGCACGCGCCCCCCTCCCTCCTTCCGTGCCGGCCGCTACCCTCGCGCGGTTGAGAGGACGAGCGTGAACGTACGTCATCAGCTCGAGGCCACCGCCGCTCGCGCGGTCGGTCGGCTTTCCCGCGTCACCGGCAAGGGCGGGGGCACCACCCTCCCGGGGAAGCTCCTGTGGAAGGTCGATCCCGAGGCAGTCGACGCGCTCGCGGCTCGGCTCGCTCACGGCGTCGCTTTGCACTCTGGAACGAACGGCAAGACCACGACGACAGCCATGGCGGCTCGCATCCTGGGTACCGAGGAGCGCCTCGCGTGGAATCGAGCCGGGGCGAACCTGCTGTCCGGAATCGCGTCGGCGCTGCTCACGGCGAACGACGCGACGCTCGGCCTGTTCGAGGTCGACGAGGCCGCCCTCCCCGAGGCCGTCGCCCGAACTCGCCCACGCGTGGTGTCGCTCGCGAACCTCTTCCGCGACCAGCTCGACCGCTACGGCGAGCTCGAGATCGTGGCGGAACGATGGCGGGCGGCCGTAGGCGCGCTACCCGGGGAGACACACCTCGTGCTGAACGCGGACGACCCCGTCGTCGGCGACCTCGGCGTAGGACGGGAGCACGTACTCCTGTACGGCATCGACGATCACCGTCACGGGCGAGCGTCCCTCCAGCACGCAGCCGACTCGAAGTACTGCCTGCGCTGCGGAGCCCCGTACCTCTACGAGGCCGCGTACGTCGGCCATCTCGGGGACTATCGGTGCGCGGCCTGCGGCCACTCTCGCCCACGACTCGACGTCCGCGCATCCGAGATCGAGCTCTCCGGGCTGCAGGGCTCGCGCTTCACGCTCGTCACTCCGATTGGCGAGACACGGATCGAGATCGCCCTTCCAGGCCTCTACAACGTCTACAACGCCACTGCAGCAGCCTCGCTCGGCCTCGCGCTCGGCGTTGCGCTGGAAGAGATCCGGATCGGACTCGAGCGGTTCAGCGCTGCTTTCGGCCGGTTCGAGCGCATCGGTGTCGGCTCGAAGACGGTCGTGATGCTCCTCGTCAAGAATCCGGCGGGCGCGAACGAGGTGCTGCGAACGCTCGAGACGGGCATTCCACACGTGTTGCTCGTCGCCTTGAACGACGCTATCGCGGACGGTCGTGACGTCTCCTGGATCTGGGACGTCGACTTCGAGCCGCTCCTCCCCCATGCTCGACGCGTCGTGGCAAGCGGAGACCGTGCGGCCGAGCTCGGGCTCCGACTGCTCTACGGGGGGTTGCCGGCCGAACGTCTCGAGGTCGTGCCCGATCTCGAGACCGCGCTCGATCACGGCCTCGGGCTGACCGACGCGGGCGACGCGCTCGTGGTCCTCCCCACGTACACAGCGATGCTCGCGCTGCGTGGAGTGCTGACAGCTCGTGGTCTGGTCGCCGCGTACTGGGAGGTGCCGCGCTCGTGATCCGCGTCGCCCACCTGTACCCGGAGTACCTGAACATCTACGCGGACCGCGGGAACATCGCGGTTCTCACCCGGCGTGCCGCCCTGCGCGGTCACGAGCTCGAGATCGCGGGTTTCGGCCTCGAGGACGAGCTGACGCCGGGCGAGCACGATCTCTACTACATCGGCGGCGGCCAGGACCGCGAGCAGGCGCTCGTCGCCACGGATCTCGTCTCGAAGGGGCCGGCGATCGAGGCAGCTGTCCGCGGCGGCGCCGCACTGCTCGCGGTATGTGGCGGGTACCAGCTGCTCGGTCGCGGATATCGAGGTCGCGACTCCGTCATGCCCGGCATAGGCCTCTTCCCGCACGAGACGGTGGCCGGAACGACACGCATGATCGGCGACGTGCTGCTCGAGTGTGAGCTCGAGCCGGGCGAGCGGCGCACCGTCGCCGGGTTCGAGAACCACGCGGGGCGGACGATGCTCGACCCCGACGCAATCCCGCTCGGGCGGGTGCTGTACGGCTTCGGAAACGACGGGAGCTCCGGATTCGAGGGCTGCCGCGTCGGGAGCGCTATCGGTACGTACCTCCACGGACCCTTGCTGCCCCGGAATCCCTGGCTCGCCGACTGGCTCATCGCGCAGGCCGTCGCGCACAGGACAGGTGCCCCTCCGCCCCGCTTCGAGCCCCTCGACGACGAGCTCGCGACCGAGGCACATCGAGTGGCGGCAGAGAGGGCGCGGAGCCGCGGGGGAAGGCGCTGAAGAGCGGCTTTTAGGTGGGGCACCCCGGCCCACCACCCACTGCGAGCATAACGAGGAAAAGCGCATGGCTGGTACGCGGACCGTGCCGAGAGTTTGGAAGCGTCGGGGTGCTACGGCACCCACATCTCGCCCAGGTACACGGCCGGATCGCCGGGCTGCCAGCGCTGGAGGAACCTCTGGATCGGCGGGTGCAGCGTCACGTCGTCGAGCTCGTTCGGGTGGAAAAGCCGGTGGCCGCCAACCGCCTGGTCCTCGGACGCGACGTGCTCGAGCGAGTCGTCTGCGACGTCGGTTGCGAAGATGACATGGATCACGTGCTTCCGACTCGGGCTCGTGTCGGGTGCAATCGAGTCGACGAGCGCGACCGGGCCCTCGAAGTGTCCCTCTTCGCCGTCGGGGAAGAGCCGAGTCTCCTCCCAGAGCTCACGTCGCAACGCCTGCAGCAGGTTCTCGCCTGGGTTCACGCCTCCACCCGGGAGCAGCCACACGTCCTCACCGAGCTTCGCGTGCTGGCACAGGAGCATGCGTGCACGCCAGCGCACGATCGCCGACACACGGACTCTGGGCTCTCCGGCACTCACGCTTTCGACGATCCGAACCCTCGCGCTCCACGCTCGCTGACCGCGAGCTCGTCGACCTCGACGAGACGCACGGAGGCCACGGGCGCGACGACGAGCTGGGCGATGCGCATCCCCGGCTCCACCGTGAAGGACTCGCTGCGATCGGTGTTGAGGAGGACCACGCGGATCTCCCCTCGGTAGCCCGAGTCCACGAGGCCGGGCGAGTTGACGACGCCGATTCCGTGTCGGGAGGCGAGCCCGGAGCGCGGCTGGACGAAGCCGGCGTACCCGTCGGGGATCTCGACGGCGAGCCCGGTCCCCACGACCGCTCGCTCGCCGGGGCCGAGCGTGACGGCATCGCAGGCGGCGAGATCGAGGCCGGCGTCGCCGTCGTACGCCTGTACCGGTAGCACGGCATCGCCGCGAAGGCGCCGGATGGCGACCTCGATCATCCAGCCGACGTCCCGGCCTCGGCCTCGCCCGCAACGAGGAAGCGGGCGTAACGCGAAACCTCGCGACGGGGCAGGCGTGCGCGCACGCGTACGCCGTCGGGCGTGTCCTGGCGCTCTGCAATCGGCGCGCCGAGGTCGTAGAGCTGGGCGAGCGCGCGCCCGTCCTCGTACGGCACGAGCAGGCGCACGTCCTCGAAGCGGTCGGAGAAGAGCTCTGAGACGCGCTCCTTGAGGTCGTCGAGTCCCTCTCCCGTCTGCGCGGACAGCTGGAGCGCACGCGGGAACATGGCCCGGAGGCGCTGTCGCGCAAGCGGGTCGAGGAGGTCGACCTTGTTGAGGACGAGCTCGATCGGGACGTCGTCAGCGCCGATCTCGTCGAGCACGGCGCGCACGGCGGCGATGGTCTCGTGCAGCCGCGCCTCAGCGAGCGAGCCATCCGCGACGTGCAGTACGAGGTCGGCCACGAGCGTCTCCTCGAGCGTCGCCGCGAAACCTTCCACGAGCTGCGTGGGCAGACGGCGGATGAAGCCGACCGTGTCCGTCACCAGGTAGCGCTTGCCGGCGTGCTCGAACGCCCGGGTCGTCGGATCGAGCGTCTCGAAGAGGCGGTCGTCGACGGCCGCGTGCGCGCCCGTGAGCGCATTGAGGAGCGTGGACTTCCCGACATTCGTGTAGCCGGCCAGCGCGATCGTCGGGGCGCTGGAGCGCTCCCGCTCCTTGCGGCGTACGGCACGCTCGGCTCCGAGGTCGCGCAGGCGTTTCTTCACCAGCGAGACTCGCGTCCGCGCGATTCGCCGGTCGGTCTCGAGCTGGGACTCACCAGGGCCGCGTGTCCCGACACCCCCGCCGAGCCGCTCGAGGTGCTGCCACATTCCACGCATGCGTGGAAGGTTGTACTCGAGCTGCGCGAGCTCGACCTGGAGCTTGCCCTCGGAGCTCCTCGCATGCTGAGCGAAGATGTCGAGGATGAGCTGGGTCCGGTCGACGACGCGCGCCTTCAGCGCATCCTCGAGCGTCCGCTGCTGTGTGGGAGAGAGCTCCTCGTCGACGAGAAGGACCTCCGCGTCGCTCTCCGCGTACTCCGACTTCAGCTCTACGAGCTTCCCCTTGCCGACGAAGGTCCGCTGGTCGGGGCGATTCCGGTGCTGGACGAGCTCGGCCACGGGCACGACCCCTGCGGTCCGCGCGAGCTCGCGGAGCTCGGCGAGCTCCTCTTCGCCGTCCACGCCCTTCGCGAAAACGCCGAGAACGAACCCGCGCTCCGGCTCCGCTCCCGGGGTGGGATCGGGCTGGCGCGTCGTCACAGGCGGATTATGCCGCTGTACGCTCAGGCGGTGACCCCGCTCGCCGAGCGCCTCGCCGGGCGCACGCTCGAGCTCGTCGACATCCCCTCCGAGAGCGGGAGCGAGGCGGCGATCCGCGAGCACCTCCTCGAGCTCGTCCCAGCACGCGTTCGCGGTGGAGGCCGCGGGCGACGAGGCGTTCCTCCTCGCCTCCACGCGCCGTGCGGGCATGCCGCTCGTGATGCTCGTGGGGCACTACGACACGGTCCCGGCGCAGGACAACCTCCCGGGTCGCGTCGACGGCGGAGCCGTGCACGGGCTGGGAGCCAGCGACATGAAGGGCGGGCTCGCCGTCGCCGTCGAGCTCGTGCGAGACATCGCACGCCAGCCCTCACTAGCCTTCGACGTGGCTCTCCTGCTCTTCGGGCGCGAGGAGCTGCCGGTGGAGCACGACCCGCTCCCCGCACTGCTCGCGGGCTCTGAGCTCACTCACGAGGCGGCGCTCGCGATCGTCCTCGAGCCGACCGACGGTCTCGTCCACGCCGGCTGTCTCGGCAACGTGATCGCCCACCTCACGTTCCACGGCCGGAGCGGCCACTCGGCCCGGCCCTGGGACGCCGACAGCGCGATCGAGCGGGCCGTGGAGGGGCTGGCGCCGCTCTTCGCGGTCGCGCACAGGAGGGCACAGGTCCAGGGACTTCCCTTCGTGGAGGTGCTCTCGGTGACGCGGCTCGAGGCGGGGATCGCGGACAACGTCATTCCCGGGAGCGCGATAGCGACTCTGAACCTCCGGTACCCGCCGGACCGGACCGCGAGCGAGGCCGAGGAGCACCTGCGGTCTCTCGTCCCTGACCGGGCGACCCTCGAGATCGTGAGTCACGCCCACGCGGGCGCTGTCGTCTCCGATGGCCCGCTGGTCGCAGCGCTGCTCGAAGCGGGTGCCGCCCGCATCGAGCCGAAGCAGGCCTGGACGAACGTCGCCGACTTCACCGCTGCAGGCATTCCGGCGGTCAACTTCGGCCCCGGCCACACGCGCTACGCGCATCGCGCGGACGAACTCGTCGAGATCGAGGCGCTCGTGCACGCCTACGAGACCCTCGCGCGCTTTCTGGGACTCGAGATCGGAGAAGATGCCTGTTGATGGAGCTCGCCGAGACGATCGAGGCCATGTGGGAGAGCGACCACCTGGATGCGGGGCCGGTCGAGGACGCGATCGCGCGGCTCGATCGCGGCGAAGTTAGGGTGGCCGAGCAGCGCAATGGCTCGTGGGTCGTCAACGAGTGGGCGAAGAAGGCGATCCTCCTCTACTTTCGCTTGCGCAAGGTCGAGCCCATGGAGGTCGGGGGGCTCCACTTCCTCGACAAGATCCCCGTAAAGGCCGACTACGCGGCACTCGGCGTCCGCGTAGTTCCCCCAGGAGTCGCGCGCTACGGCTCGTTCCTCTCCGAAGGCGTCGTCCTCATGCCCGGCTTCGTGAACGTGGGAGCCTGGGTCGGCCCGCGGACGATGGTCGACACCTGGGCGACGGTGGGGTCCTGCGCGCAGATCGGCGCCGACGTGCACCTCTCCGGAGGGGTCGGAATCGGCGGTGTCCTCGAGCCTCCGCAGGCACGGCCCGTGATCGTCGAGGACGGGGCGTTCGTCGGATCGCGGGCGATCCTCGTCGAGGGAGTCGTCGTCGGCGAGCGAGCCGTCATCGCGCCGAACGTCGTGCTGTCCGCGTCGATCCCGATCATCGACGTGACAGGCGCAGAGCCTGTCGAGCACCGTGGCCACGTGCCGCCCGGCTCGGTCGTGCTCCCGGGAACCCGCCCCAAGAGCTACCCCGCGGGGACATACGACCTCCCGTGCGCGCTCATCGTGGGCCAGCGGAGCCCCTCGACCGATCTCAAGACGTCGCTGAACGACGTTCTCCGGGAGTTCGAGATCGCCCAGTGAAGAACTCAGGGAGCGAGCGGGCTGTTACCGAGGTGGCGCTGTTCACGGACGACGTGGCGGCTGCGAAGGAGTTCTACGCGGGCTTGCTCGCCGCGGCGCCGGAGGCAGAGTGGCCGGGAGGCGCCATCTATTCAGTGGGCCGGGCGAGGGTGCTCGTGCACGAGCGTGCCGGAGCGCCCGAGGGCGGTCCTCCGAACGAGGACCACTTCGCGCTCTCGGTCGATGACCTCGACGCCGTCTGCGCACGTCTGCGCACGGAGGGCATCGAGTTCCTGGTCGAGCCCCGTGACTACCCGTGGGGCCGCTCGGCGTACCTCCGAGACCCCGACGGACGTCTCGTCGAGCTCGCGCAGGCGTAACCAGCTCTACGGAGAGAGCTCGGATGAGGGTGAGGTCGCGACGACGCCCTCGGTGATCCGTGTACGCCGGTGCTCGAGCCAGTCGATCACGAGCACCTGGATACTCCCGGCTATCGGGATGGCACCGAGAGCGCCGATGACCCCTGCGAGCTTCGCGCCTACGAGGACCGCGAACAGGATCACGAGTGGCGACAGCCGCACCGTTCGGCTGTACACCATCGGTTGCAGCACGTGGTTCTCGAACTGTTGGTACACGACGAAGAAGACGATGAGCACCACGCCGGCCGTGACGGAGTCCAGGAAGCCCACGGTCGACACGATGATGGCCGCAATCGTCGCGCCCGCCAGCGGGATGAGGTCGAGGATGGCGACGAGCAGCCCGAGCGCCACCGCGAACGGGACCCCGAGCACGAGCAGGACGATCGTCGAGGCGATGCCGGCGACGACGCTGATCAGGAGGTTTCCGGTCACGTATCCACCCACGGTCCGGTAGATGTCTCGACCGACCTTCCGCCACCGCGGCTGGGAGGGCTCGGGCAGGAGTGAGTACGCCCGCTCGACCCAGGTCGGTCCCTCGAGCAGCATGAAGAGCGTCAGAAAAGCGATCGTCACGACCGCGACGACTGCCGTGAGGACGCTCTTCGTCACCGAGATCGCCGTCGTGGAAAGCCCGAGAGCGCCCGCGACGCCGCTCGACTCGATCGCCTCGCGGATGCGGTCGACGATCTGGTACTCGCGCTGGAGGAAGCCGAGGCGTCCGCGACCGCGCGTCAGGTCGTCGACGTAGTCGGGGACCGCGGCCGCGAAGTCGTTCACCTCGCTCACGAGCAGCGGCACGAAGGTCGCCGAAAGGGCGACGATGAAGAGGATCGCTCCGCCGAAGACGATCGCGACGGCGATGGAGCGGCGTCCGACGCCTCGCCGCTGGATGAAGTCGACTGCCGGGTTCAGCGCCATCGCGAGGAAGACCGCGACGAGCGCCCAGATGATCACGTCGCGCGTGACCCAGAGCGCCTGGAGGGCGATCGCGAAGGCGACGACGATCCCCAGCACGGCAAGGATCGAGCGCGCCCGGAAACTGACGAGGCGTTCCTCCACGGGCCTAAATACGCCCGCGGGGCCTCATTCCCTACCCACGTGGCCGCTAGGACAACCGCTCGACAGGGCCGACGAGGTACGCGCGGCCGCCCTCGAGCCGCACGTGGAGGTCGCCGCCGGGGAAGTGCACGAGCACCTCGCCCTCTCCGTGGGTCGCGGCGGCGACGGCTACGGCACCCGTTCCGGACGACGACGTCTCGCCCACCCCGCGCTCCCAGACACGCGCCGTTACCTCTCCCGGCCCGTCGACGCGTGCGACCTGGACGTTCGTGCGCACGGGGAACCGCTCGTGCGTCTCGAGGAGCGGGCCGAGCACGATCACGTCCGCCGGGTCGCCCTCGACGACGGCGTGCGGGTTCCCCACGGCGACCGGGACGAGGTCGACCCCTGCGATCCGCTCGGGAGCGCCGACGTGGACCTCCCCGAGATCCTGCTCGATGCGCCCGCCGTCGAGCACGCGAGCGACGACCTCTCGGGCTCCGACACGTACTGTGATCGCCGTCGCGCCGCTTCGTTCGGCAAGCCACGCTGCGGCAATCCGGGTTCCGTTCCCGGAGAGCTCTGCCTGTGACCCGTCGGGGTTCCAGACGACTATGTCGAGCGAGTCCTCACCGGTGGAGAGCACCTCGAGCACGCCGTCGGCGCCTCGGGAGAGCTCCGCCGCCGTGTCGACCGTCAGGGCGTCCCCGCCCTCCAGGTCGACGACGACGTACGCGTTACCGAGCGCGTGCCACTTCGAGGATTGCATCCACGACCTCGATCGGGGGCCGGTCCGCGTCGATCATGACGATGCCCGGAATGCGCCGCATCCACTTCCGCTGATACGCCGCGTACTGGATCGTGCGGCGAGCGAGCGCCTCCTGCGCGACCTCCGGCTCGAGCTCGACGACCTCCCGGATCCCGAGCGCCTTCTCGGCTGTTCGAGAGACGGCTCCGCTCGAGCAGGCAGCGCGAACCTCTGCCACGACGCCTCCGTCGAACATCTGCTGGGTGCGTTCGACGACTCGGCGCTCGAGCACGTCGCTCTCGACGTCGAGACCGACGACGAGCGTGGTCCTACGAGTGTCGCCTGTCCAGAGACGGTCCTCCTCCGGGACGAGCGACGACCCTGCTTCCGCGAGCTCGAGCGCCCGGACGACTCGCCGGCGGTCGTTCGGGTGGACAAGCGTCGCCGCCCCGGGGTCCGCCGAGACGAGCCGGGCATATGCCTCGTCGGGATCATCGTCGTAGGCGGTCTCCCAGCGCCGGCGAGCCTCCGTCTCGGGGGCCGGAGGGAGACCGAGGTCCGCCAAGGCGGCCCGTAGGTACAGACCCGTACCACCCACGACGACGGCGGTGCCGCACGAGCTCACGACCTCGTCGATGGCGTCGTGGGCAAGCCGGGCG
The DNA here is from genome assembly GCA_963736295.1 of uncultured Actinomycetes bacterium. Lineage (GTDB taxonomy): Bacteria > Actinomycetota > Thermoleophilia > Gaiellales > Gaiellaceae > GMQP-bins7. The sequence goes on along the minus strand of CAVTOH010000004.1, from coordinate 91,227 downwards.
AACTCTCCGACCGAGCCCTCGTGCGAGAGAGGCCAGATCCCGACGAGCAACGTCGGGCGGGTGGGCTGGTTCGTGAGGATCGGCAGTCCGCGATACGCCTGCATCGAATCGACGGAGACGACCTCGCAACCGATCGTGTCCGCGAGGGCTTCCGCCACGGCCGTCTTACCGGATGCCGTCGGCCCGAACACGGCGATCACCTCTGGCAAGGACATGGAGCGCGGTGCTACGCAGCGATCGCTGTCCGCTCGCGGCCGCGTAGCGTCGTCGACGTTGACCCTTCGACGACGACGTCGACGAGCTCGCCCGGTGTAGCCGACCCGGTGAAGTTCACGGTCGTGTTCCTGCGCGTCCGGCCGCGGAGCAGAGATGGATCGGTTCGGCTCGGCCCCTCGACGAGGACCTCCTCGACGATGCCGACTCTCTCGGCGTTTCGCTCGGCGCCGATGCGTTGCACGACCTCGACGAGCCGCTCGAGACGCTCGTGCTTGAGCTCGTCCGGAACCTGCTCCGGCATCGCCGCCGCCTCGGTACCGGCACGCGGCGAGAAGATGAACGTGAACGCGCTCTCGAACCGAACCTCCTCGACGACCTCGAGCGTCTCGACGAAATCGGACTCGGTCTCCCCCGGGAAGCCCACGATGAGATCGCTGCCGAGCGCCAGGTCCGGAATCGCCGCGCGCAGCCGGTCGACGAGCCGCAGGTACCGCTCGCGGTCGTACGTCCGGCGCATCCGCTTGAGGACGGCCGATGAGCCGGACTGCAGGGGCAGGTGCGCGTGCTCGCAGACGCTCGCGCACTCGGCCATCGCTGCGATGACGGGGTCGCGGAAGTCCTTCGGGTGCGGGCTCGTGAACCGGATGCGGTCGATGCCGTCGACCGCATCGCACGCGCGGAGCAGCTCGCCGAACTCCGTCCGGATATCGGGAGCGAGGTCTCTTCCCCAGGAGTTCACGTTCTGCCCGAGGAGCGTCACCTCGCGCACGCCGTCAGCCGCCAGTCGCGTGACCTCGGCGACGATCTCTCCCGGCCGTCGGCTCTGCTCTCGTCCTCGGACTGCCGGGACGATGCAGTACGCGCACTTCGAGTTGCAGCCCATCGACACCTGGACCCATGCCTGGAAACGCTGCTCCCGATGAGCTGGGAGGTCCGCCGCGAAGGACTCGTGCGTTCCGAACTTCCCTCGCGGCACGGCGAATCCGCCGGCGCCGATCCACTGCCCGAGGTGTGGGATCGAGCCTGGTCCGAAGGCGACGTCTACAGCGGGATAGAGCTCGAAGATCCGCTCGCGCTGGGCTTCCGCATAGCAGCCGCCGACTGCGATCACGAGATCGGGCTGCTCCCGCTTCCGGGCGCTCGCGTTTCCGAGATAGGCAGCCAGCCGCGTGTCCGGCTTCTCGCGGACGGTGCAGGTGTTGAAGACGAGCACGTCGGCATCGTCCGGCTGAGTCGCCTCACCCAGGCCAAGCGACTCGAGCATGCCCTTGATCCGCTCCGAGTCGTGGGCGTTCATCTGGCAGCCGAAGGTCGTGACGTGGTACCTGCGCACGGCCGCAGCGTACCCCCGGGACGTGCGAGGTATCTGCTCGTCGGCATCCGACCGCCGTCCACTGCAAGGATTCCTCGGTGCCGATCCGCGCGCTCACTCCTACGCGCATGTCGCGGACGTCGAGCGATCGGTCGACTTCTACAGGCACCTCGGCCTCCACCCTCGAAACAGCCACGAGGTGGACGGCGTGTTGGTCTGGGCCTTCGTCACCAACGCGGCGGCGGATCCAAACGACGCAGGCGCGCGACTGATGCTGGCGGCTGCCGACGGGCCAATCGTCGCCTCGGATCAGGCCGTGCTCTTCTACTGCTGGACGCAGGACGTCCGCGGCCTGCACGAGGAACTGGAGGCCGCCGGTCTGAGGCCCGGTGCGATCGAGTATCCGTTCTACATGCCGTCCGGCGAGTTCAGGCTCTTCGATCCGGACGGCTACGTGCTGCTCGTCGGCCAGCTCGACACGTCCGCAAGCTGACCAGCCTCCGCCGCGATCGAGGCCACGTCGGCTTCCGGCCAGGCGCGCGACCATACGTCGGCCCAGCGACGTGCCGTGGTTCGCGTGTCCACTACGAAGCGGCCTCGCGACCGAGCGAGTACCAGACGTGCTCGAGGCCGTGCCAGAGCGCACTTCCGCCGCACGCCATCCCGAGCCGCTCCATCACCGAGCGGGAGCGCGCGTTCTCAGGCACGGTGAAGCTGTAGAGCGTCTCGTCGGCAAGATGGGTGCGCCATGTGTCGATGCCTGCACGCCCGCCTTCAGTCGCGAGACCACGACCCCAGTACGCCCGGTCGAGCGTCCAGCCGACCTCGACCGGGTTGGGAGCGAGTGGCCAGTCGTCGTGTCGCATGAGCCCGATGCGACCGATGAGCCGACCGGTCCCCCGTTCGCATGCCGCCCACGTGCAGAACCCTGTCTCTTCCCAGAGGCGTTGGTAGTCCGCGACACGCGCGGCGCCACTTGCCGGGGGCATGTGCTCGAGGTACTCGGGCTGCCGGTAGATCTCGTCGAGTCGTTCCGCATCCTCGAGCTGCCACGTCCGGAGCAGGAGACGGTCGGTCTCCACCACCTCGGGCAGGAGGTAGCTCGCTACTTCGCCACCTCGATGGCGCGCGACTCGCGGATCACTATGACCTTGACCTGACCGGGGTACTCGAGCTGGTCCTCGATCTCACGCGCGATCTCGTGCGAGAGCAGCGCAGCGCCGTCGTCGTCGACCTCGGTCGGCTCGACGATCACGCGGATCTCCCGTCCCGCCTGCAGCGCATACGCCTTCGCGACGCCCGGCTTTCCGGTCGCGATGAGCTCGAGCGACTCGAGGCGCCGGATGTAGTTCTCGAGCGACTCGCCGCGTGCCCCCGGCCGCGACGCCGAGATGGCGTCGGCTGCGATCAGAAGGACCGCCTCGACTGTCTGCGGCTGCTTTTCGTAGTGATGCGCCTCGATGGCGTGGACGACGCCCTCGGACTCCCCGTGCCGGCGCGCGAGCTGCGCCGAGATCACCGCGTGCGAGCCCTCGACCTCGTGGCTCATCGCCTTCCCGATGTCGTGGAGCAGCGCGGCCCGCTTCGTCGTCTTCACACCGGCTCCGAGCTCGGCCGCCATCAATCCGCCGAGATGGACGACCTCGAGCGTGTGCTTGAGCACGTTCTGGCCGTAGCTCGTCCGGTACCGGAGCCGTCCGAGGACCTTCACGAGCTCCTCGTGCAGCTCGCCGCAGTTGGCCTCGAAGACCGCCTGCTCGCCCGCCTGACGCACGTGCTCGTCGAGATCGGCCTTGGCTTGGTAGTACATCTCCTCGATCCGGGCTGGGTGGATACGGCCGTCCTCGATGAGCTTGTCGAGGGTGAGCCGCGCGACCTCACGTCGAAGCGGATCGAATGAGGAGAGCACGACCGCATGCGGCGTGTCGTCGATGATGAAGTCCACTCCCGTCAGGTGCTCGAGCGACCTGATGTTCCTGCCCTCGCGGCCGATGATGCGCCCCTTGAGGTCATCGGAGGCAAGCTCGACGACCGTCACCGTGGCCTCTGCCGTGTGGCTGGCCGCCACGCGCTGCAGCGAGTCCGCAACGAGCGCCCTCGCTCGTCTACGGGAGTCCGCTCGAGCCTCCTCCTCCATGTGCCGCACGTCCCGTGCGAGCTCGTGACGGATGAGATCCTTCGAACGCTCGAGAAGCTGCTGCTTCGCCTCATGAGCTGTGAGCCCTGACAGCCGCTCGAGCACGCCGAGTATCTCCGCCTTGGCCTCTCGCAGTTCCTCCTGGAGCTGCTTCACGTGTACCTCGCGGTCGCCGAGGCCCTGCTCGCGGCGGTCGAGATCGGTCAGCTTTTCGTCGATCTCCCCCTCCTTCTGCAGCATGCGCTCCTCGATCTTCGCGATCTGCACGCGCCGGTCCGCGACCTCCGTTTCGATCTCCGCACGAAGCAAGACGGACTGCTCGCGAGCGTCCACCTGGGCCTCTCGGCGAACGGCCTCGGCTTCCCTCTCCGCATCCGCGAGGATCCGGGAGCGCTCCGAAGCCGCCGCTCTGACACGCGACCGCGACGAGGCGAGGAGGAGCACGGTCGTCACGAGGGCCCCGAGAACGACTCCTACCAGCACCGCAGCGACCGTGAGCATGTGTCCTCCGTAGAGGTCGATTGACCGCGGTTCCACCGCGGTTGCCCACACCCGCCGCTCGGCCTCGCTCGGCCGCGTTCGAATCTGTCGCTACGCCTCCGCTGTCACAGCGCCGAGCGTGGCAGTTCTGCGTCTTGCAGTACCGCCCAGGGGTAGCCGTAGCGTCCGCTCCAGGCCGGTCTTCGGCCCTTCGTGATGGTCGTCAAGAGCGAAATTCGTGGACACAGGTTCAGAATCGCGTGAGAGCAGGAAAAACGTCGAGTGGAGCGGACTCATCCTAACGCGCTGTCGCCCTCTCGCGCAACGGACGCCGGGCTAGGAGATCCTAGAGCTCGAGCGCCGCGGCAATCGCGTCCTCGGAGAAGCCCTTGCTCGCGAGGTACCGAGACGTCCGCGGGCTTGCCCCGCGCCGCCCGACGATCTGCCTTGCACGGTCGTCCTCGGGCTCGAGCAGGGCGACAGCGTCATCGATGAGCTCCGAGGCGACGCCGGCGCGTTCGAGATCGTGGCGGACGAGGGCGTCTCCGGCCCCTCGCCCGGCCAGCGCTCGCGCTCGCGACTCCGCATAGCGGCGATCGTCGAGGAGCCCCGTGCGCTCGAGCGTCGCGACAGCCTCGGCGCGCTCCGCCTCGTCGTACCCACGTCCGGCGATGCGCCGCTCGAGGTCGGCCGTGCTCAGATCGCGGTGCCTGAGCGCACGCAACGCCGCCTCGACGGCGTCGACGTCGCCCATCTAGCTCTCGCGAGCGCCAGTTCTGGCCGCGCTCGCCACCGCCTCGTCATCGGCACCCTGGGCATCCTCGGCGACCTCGCCTGCGCCGTTGTCCTCGCCAGTCGGCTTTCCATCTGCCGGTTCTCCGTCCGCGTTCGCTGCCGGTCCAGACTGGCCCGCCTGGCTCGGCAAGAGCCGTGCGGAGATCACCTGCTCGTCGGGAGCCTCGGCCTGGATTCGTGCCAGGATCTGCTGGACGAGGTCGGGGTTCTCGGAGAGGAATGCGGTGGCGTTCTGGCGGCCCTGACCGAGCCGCTCGTCGCCGAAGCTGAAGTACGAGCCCGCTTTCTGGACGATCTTGCGCTCGAGAGCGACGTCGAGGACGGTGCCCTCCCAGGGGATGCCGGACCCGTACACGATGTCGAACTCCGCCAGCTTGAAGGGCGGAGCGACCTTGTTCTTGGCGACCTTGACGCGTACGCGGTTGCCGATCGCCTCTGCGCCGTCCTTGAGCGTCTCGATCCGGCGGATGTCGAGTCGTACGGACGCATAGAACTTCAGCGCCCGCCCGCCCGGCGTCGTCTCCGGGTTCCCGAACATGACTCCGATCTTCTCGCGGAGCTGGTTCGTGAAGATGCAGATCGTGTCCGTCCGGTTCAGGGTCCCTGCGAGCTTCCGCAGCGCCTGGCTCATGAGCCGCGCCTGCAGGCCCACGTGGCTGTCGCCCATCTCGCCTTCGATCTCCGCCTTCGGCACCAGGGCCGCGACGGAGTCCACGGCGACGATGTCGAGCGCGCCCGAGCGGATGAGGAGCTCGGCGATCTCGAGTGCCTGCTCACCCGTATCCGGCTGGGAGACGAGCAGTTGGTCGATGTCGACCCCGATCCGCCTCGCATAGGAGGGGTCCATCGCGTGCTCGGCGTCGATGAACGCGCAGATGCCGCCGCGTCGCTGCGCCTCGGCCATGACGTGGTACACGAGGGTGGTCTTCCCCGAAGCTTCCGGCCCGTAGATCTCGACGATGCGGCCTCGCGGAAGGCCTCCGATCCCGAGCGCGACGTCGAGCGCGAGCGACCCTGTCGAGATTGCCCCGACCGCCACCTGCGGGCGATCGCTCATCCGCATCACGGACCCCTTGCCGAACTGACGCTCGATCTGCCCGAGCGCTGTGTCGAGCGCTTCCTCGCGACTCATCGACTCATCCTCCTAAGACGCATCGTTCGAGAATCTCGTGCCGTGCACCGGACCGGTGCAGGCGTGAAACGAAAGCAGCCGCCTCGGACGGAGCGAAGAGGCCGACCTCGTTACGGAGCGCTTCGAGCGGTGGCGACAGGCGCGGTCGCTCCCGGAATCGGAGCACGGTGACGTGCGGGAGCCATGGACGGGCCTCGCGCCGGTACGAGCCGAGCTCCTCCAGGCGACCGTGCAGCCTGCTCGCGAGCCGCCCGGCCTCTCCGGTCGGATCGCCGAGGACGAGCATGCCCACGGAGCGCGTCTCGCGATAGCGCGCGACCTCGAGCGTGAACGGGTCGGACTGTGCCGCCGCGTCGCGGAGCGCACTGACGATACCGTCGAGCTCCGACCGGGGCCGGGCGCCGAGAAAGGCGAGCGTGATGTGGAAGCTCTCGACTCGCCGGCCTCCTCTGAGATGGAGCTCGCTCCACTGCTCGAGACTCGTTCCGACTTCGGATGGAAGCAGGAGAGCGTGGAAGAGCCGGAGCGAGCCACCGGTGTCGAGAGTACCGGCTTCGCTCACGCGCCTTCGTCACGGTTCTGTGTCAACAGACGACGCGCGAGATGCAGCGCCGCCGCGGTCGCACGGCCGCGGATCATCTCGCGGTCGCCCGGGAGGTCGATCTTCCGCGCTTCGTCGCCGCCTGGGCCGACTGCATGCAGGTAGACGAGCCCGACGGGCTTTTCCGCGGTTCCGCCATCCGGTCCGGCCACGCCGGTGACCGAGACGGCGACGTCTGCGTCGAGCCGCGCCCGCGCCCCTTCCGCCATTGCCCGAGCCACCTCAGCGGACACGGCGCCGTGCGCCTCGAGCAGGTCGAGCGAAACGCCCAACTCGGCCTCCTTCACGGCGTTCGAGTATGCGACGACCCCACCACGAAACACGTCGCTCGCGCCGGGCACGGCGGTCAGGCGCGCCGCGACGAGTCCGCCCGTGCACGACTCCGCCGTGACCACGGACAGCCCTCTCGCCCGCGCCAGGTCGAGCACGATCTCGGCGATCGAACGGTCGTCCTCGCTGAACAGGTGGCGGGCGAGTGCCGAGCGAAATGCGTCCGCGAGCACGTCCGCGCGTTGCTCGGCCCCCGGCTCGACGACGAGGTCGACGTGGATCTCGAACTCGCGCGCGCAGATCGTGGCCTCGACGCCGTCGCCATCCCCGCCTGCCTCTGCGAGCACCTGCGCGACCGACGACTCCGGCGTGCCGAAGAAGCGCAGCGTTCTCCGGCCGCGATCCGGCGCACGGGCGAGGACACGCCGGACAGGCTCGGCCTCGAGCGCCCGCTCCCAGAGTCGCTGAAGCTCGCGCGGCGGCCCGGGCAGGACGACCACGACGCACCCGCTTGCCTCGAGCACGAGGCCGGGAGCGGTTCCCGCGAGCCCCAGGGAGCTTGCGCCTTCAGGGCGGGTCGCCTGCTTTCGAACACCCGTCGCGAACTCCTCGTACGGTCTTCCAAGCCGCTCCGCGACCATCCGGGACACCGCTTCGATCTCACTCTCCAGGTCGGGGTCGACGACCAGCGCCTGTCCTGCCGTACGGGCCACGAGCTCGACCGTGCGGTCGTCGTGGGTCGGCCCGAGACCGCCCGAAACGAGACAGAGGTCGGCGTCGAACGCCTGCGCGAGCACGGCAGCGAGGTCGTCTGGTCGGTCGCCGACGATCGTGATCCGCTCGGGCTCGAGGCCGAGCCGAAGTGCTTCCGCGGCGAGAAAGGGCCCGTTCCGGTCGGATCGCTCGCCACGCACGAGCTCCGAGCCCGTGACGACGATTGCCGCCCGTGGACGGCTCACGCTACGAGGAGGCCAGGGCGATCTGCCGTGAGGTGACGACGAACGACGAGCCGGCCGGCAGCTCGACGCGGTTGCCGTTCCGGCGCACGAGGACGTTCTGCGGCTCGGCGAGCGCGAGCTGGAGGCGTCGCGCCTCGAAGCGCTTCACCTGGCCCTGCTCGAGCGTCCCGCTGTAGAGGAGCTTGCCCGAGGACGAGCCGGCGCGTACCGCCATCCACGAGCTGCCGCGACTCGCCCGGATCACGAGGACGACGCGGCCCCGGGCCTTCGTGACCGGGGCGTTCGTCTCCGGCCCGTCGCCCGCGAGGCCCGGCGGCGTGCGCTCGCTTTCCGGCGCACCGAAGCGCCAGGCGGCGATGACGAGGGCCATCAGAATGGCGATTCCCGCGATCGCCACAACTGCCATGCGCGACTCCCGGGTGGTCCGGCTGGACCGCGCCTGAGGTGTTGTCCGGGCCCGGATGGGCGCTTCGTCTTCGCCGACCGCGAAGCGCGAGTTGTACTCGTCGACGAACGGCTGCCCGTCGAGACCGAGCGCACCCGCGTACGTCCGCAGGAAGCCGCGAATGTATGTCGGCGCGGGCAGGATGTCGAAGTTCTCGTCCTCGAGCGCGCGCAGGTACTTGGGCCTGATCTTCGTGAGCTCTTCGAGCTCTGGAAAGTCGAGACCCTGGCGCGTTCGGGCCTCGCGGAGGCTGGAGCCGATGTCGAACACGAGCAGCGGATTGTAGACGGTCGTGGCGCGACCGACTTGGGACTTCGGTAAGCCCTACGAGCGGGTGCCGGCGTACTCGAGCAGGGCGTACACGCCGAGCGCGACCAGTGCGCTGGCGGCGAGGAAGAGGCCGAGAAGCCCCAGGACGCGGCCAGCGGCCACGATCCGCCCGGAGCGGCGGCCCAGACGCAGCGGATCCTGGCGCCGCGCACGGTTCGCCAGGCCGAGCGCCGCGAACGCCAGCGCTGCGGCAACGGGAATCGCGAGCCCAGCGTGCAGGAGCTCGTATGCGTCGCTCCAGCGCGTCGCATACACGGCGATCGGGAGCGTCGCGACCGACGCGATCCCCGCCGCCACCGACGCCCAGGCGGCGCCGCGGCCGCTACTGCTTCGTGTACGGACGGCCAACGGCGGCGGGTGGGAAGGACTTGCCGATCACGCCCGCCACGATGATGAGCGTCAGGACGTACGGCAGCATCTGCACGAGGACGTCCAGCCCGGCGACGGACTCGCTGTACGCGCCGGCGAGCTGGAATGCCAGCGCGGTCGAGAAGCCGAACAGGCACGCGAATCCGAAGGAGGGGAGCGGTCGCCAGTTCCCTGCGATCAAAGCGGCGAGGGCGATGAACCCACGTCCGGCCGTCATTCCCTCGTTGAACGTGCTGACGACCCCGACGGACAGGAACGCTCCACCGGCACCCGCCAGCATTCCCGACAGCGTGACCGCCCCGTAGCGGACCCCGTACACGCTGATCCCGACCGTGTCCGCCGCCCGCGGGTGCTCCCCGCAGGCACGAATCCGAAGCCCGATCGGCGTCTTGAACATGACGACGTGCGACACCGCGACGAGCAGGAACCCGATCCAGATCATCACGCTGAGCCGCCCGAAAGCCAGGAACAGGAAGTTGCCGAGCGAGTCGGGCGGGATCCGCTCGAGAAAGCTCAGGTCGAGCCGCGGGATCTCGGAGACGCCCGCCGGGATGTTCTGGTCCCCGTAGAAGTCGATGAAGAAGTAGCCTGTGATCCCGATCGCGAGCAGGTTGATCGCGGTCCCGCCGACGATCTGGTCCGCACGCAGCTGAACCGAGAAGAATGCGTGCAGAAGCCCGAGGAGCCCTCCCGCGGCCATGGCGATGAGCACGCCGGTGATCCACGAGCCCGTCTTGTCCGCGCCCCAGATGCCCCAGAAGCACCCCATGAGCATCATCCCCTCGAGGCCGATGTTCACGACTCCGCTCCGCTCGGAGAACATCCCGCCGATCGACGCGTAGACGAGCGGCGTGGCGAACACGAACATGGTCGCGATCAAGCTCGACCAGGTGAAGGCGATCTCGAGGTTCTCGACGCTCGAGCGTGTCGCAAGGTAGGCGAGGCCGACCCCGAGCCCTCCGATGACGATTGCGCTCCAGCCGACGCGAACGGATCCCTTGTAGACCGCATACGCGCCGGCGGCGACTCCGATAGCCGCGAGGATCGCGGGCCCGGCTAGCGACCTCGCGTGGATGGGCGGCAGGGCGACCCAGTAGGCGAGGCCGCCGAGGACGATTCCGGCGACGCCCACGCGCTTCGGCGTCACGAGCGATGCCCGTGCCTGCTCGGCGACGGCGATCATGGGCCCACCCTCGGCCCATGGTCGGGGAGGGGCACGAGCCCAAGGCGAGCGTTGATCATGCGCCCCTCCCCGACATGCGCGGGCTCGCGAACCGCTTCTTCCGCAGGCTCCAGAGATAGAGGATCAGGAGGTCGGCGCCGACGAAGAGGACGACGAGGCCCTGGATCATGAGGCTCAGGTTGCCGGCCAGGGTCGGGTCGAACTTCTCTGGATCGAGACCGCGCGTCGTCCCGTAGTCGAGCGCACCGAACACGAGCGCAGCCAGTCCCACCCCGACGGCCGTCGAGCGCCCGAGCAGTGCGACGGCTATGCCGACGAAGCCGACCGCCGACGCCTGCACGTCGAGCGTGCCGGCGTCGTACTTCCAGCCGAAGATGTCCGTCGCAGCGGCCATCCCGGCGAAGAGCCCCGAGATCGCCATCGCCAGGAAGAAGTTCTTCTTCACGCTGATCCCGCCGTAAGCCGCGGCTTCGGGATTGAACCCGACTGCGCGCACTTCGTAGCCGAGCGTCGTCCGGTTGAGCACGACCCAGAAGACGACGAGCGCGGCTATCGCGAGGAAGAAGCCGTAGTGCAGCGCCTGCAGCCCCTGGTCTCCCCAGAGGATCGGGATGGTCAAGCCGGACTCCTCGTACACGTCGTCCGAGATCGGCACCGACTCCTGTCCGGGGGTCGTGTTCTGGAGCGGCCCTCCCTGGCCGAAGCAATAGCTCGCGAACCAGTAGGCGATCCAGTTGAGCATGATCGTCGTGATCACCTCGTGCGCACCGACGGTCGCCTTGAGGATCCCGGCGATGCCTGCCCAGATCGCACCCGCGAGGGACGCGAGCACGATGGCAACGACGAGATGCAGGCCGTTCGGCAGCGCGTTGCCCCAGTACGCACCGACCCAGACCGCGACGACCACGCCCATCGTGTACTGGCCCTGGCCGCCGATGTTGAAGAGACCGCACCGGAACGCGAAGGCGACCGCGAGCCCGGTGAACACGAAGGTCGTAGTTCGCAGGAGCGTCTGCGTGAGGTTGAACGTCGTCAGGTCGAAGACGTCGGTGTTCCCGAAGCTGTCCCAGAACCAGTTGAGGCCCGAGCCGTCGAGGATCCCGAGATACGTGTCGATCGGATCGTGACCGGTGGCCGCGACGACGAGCCCGCCCATGAAGAACGCCAAGACCGCGGTGAGGAGAGGCGGAACGATTCCGCCCGCACGCTGCCGGAGCTGAAGCCGGCCGGCAGTCGTGGTGGGCTCGCCCTCTTCGGGATTGGGCGGTGGCGGCGTATCGGTCACGCGACGTCCTCGCGCCGGCCGCCGAGCATCTCGACCCCGACAACCTCCTCGGAGACGCCGGAAGCGTGCTCGCCTACGATCTCGCCTTCGTACATGACGAGGATGCGATCCGAGAGCGAGAGCACCTCCTCGAGCTCGAGTGAGATGAGGAGGATCGCTCTGCCCGCATCGCGCTCCTCGACGAGCCGGCGATGCAGGTATTCGATCGCCCCGACGTCCAGACCTCGGGTCGGCTGGGCGGCGATCAGGACGACGGGGTCACGGTCGACCTCGCGTGCTGCCACGAGCTTCTGCTGATTTCCGCCGGAGAGGTTCCGGGCCTTCGTCTGCGGGCCGCCACCTCGTACGTCGAACTCCTTGATGAGCCGTGCGGCGCGCTGCACCAGCGTGCTCGGGAAGAGCCATCCGAACCGCGAGTCCGGTGGGTAGCGGAAGTCGTGCAGCGCCACGTTCTCGGCGAGCGTGAAGTCGAGCACAAGGCCGTAGCGGTGACGGTCCTCAGGAATGTGCCCAAGACCCTCTTCGAGCATCTGCCGCGGAGTCGCGTGGAGCGATGTCTCCTTACCACCGACCGCCACGGCGCCGCTCTTGCGCCGCCGCAGGCCGGTGATCGCCTCGACTAGCTCGGTCTGCCCGTTGCCGTCCACGCCGGCGATGCCGACGATCTCGCCCGCGCGCACGGAGAACGAGACACCGCGCACCCTCTCGAGCCCGCGATCGTCCTGGACGTGCAGATCCTTCACCTCGAGGCGTACATCGGTCGGGGTCGCGGGCGGCTTGTCCACACGGAGGAGCACCTCGCGGCCGACCATCATCCGCGCCAGGCCCGCCTCCGTGGCACCCTCCCGCGGAACGGTGTCGATCGTCTTCCCGCGCCGGAGAACGGTGATGCGATCGGCGATTTCGAGCACCTCGTTCAGCTTGTGGCTGATGAAGATGATCGACATGCCTTCGCGCTGGAGGTTCTTGAGAATGGTGAAGAGCTCGGTCGCTTCCTGCGGCGTCAGCACTGCAGTCGGCTCGTCGAGGATGAGGATGTCCGCGCGGCGGTAGAGCGCCTTTAGGATCTCGACACGCTGCTGTTGACCGACCGAGATGTCCTGGATCCGCGCATCGGGGTCGATGGCGAAGCCGAACTGACTCGCGAGGTCCCGGACCTGACGACGCGCCTGCTCGTGATCCAGGAATACGCCTCCCTCCGTCGGCTCGATCGCAAGCACGATGTTCTCCGCGACGGTCATCACGGGGATGAGCATGAAGTGCTGGTGCACCATCCCGAGCCCGGATGCGATCGCGTCCTTGGCGGAGCCGAATGACACGGCTTTGCCGTTCACGCGGATCGCTCCCTGGTCGGGCTTGTAGAGCCCGTACAGGATGTTCATGAGCGTCGACTTCCCCGCTCCGTTCTCCCCGAGGAGCGCATGCACCTCGCCGCGCCGGAGCTCGAAGTTGACGTCGTCGTTCGCGAGGACGCCCGGAAACTGCTTGACGATCCCCTCCATCTCGAGGAGCGTTGGCTGCTGGCTCATCGGGCGCCTTCCGGCCGCCGAGCGGGGAGGCACGTGTGGAAGCTCGCCATGTGGGCCGGGATTCTATGACGACCGACCGCGGGAAGCACGAGGGGCGGACTCGTCGCCCGCCCCTCGCTACGTTCTATCTCGCTCGAGCTAGCTCGTGACGACCAATGGCGGCCTGACCTTGCCGTCGATGATCCGCTGCTTGAGCTTGTTCGTGCTCGCGATGATCGTCTTCGGGACGGCCGGGTTGATCTTGCCGAGGCCCATGCCGCCGTTCTCGAGGTCGAAGAACAGGTTGCCCGCGCCGGTCGGTTGACCGGTCCTCACGGCTTTGACGAACCGGAACACGCCGTTGTCGACCCGCTTGATACCGCTGGTCAGCACGCGCTTCGCCAGACGGTACTGGTCGACGTCGACGCCGATGCCCCAGATCTTCGCCTCGTCTGCGGCCTTCAGCGTGCCGAGCCCGCACTGGCCGGCGACCTGGAAGAGGACCTTCGCCCTGCGGGCGATCAGACCCTCAGCCACCGTCTTGCACTTGTCCGAGGCGACGAAGTCCTGCGAGTAGCCGACCAGGACTCTGATCTTCTTGTTCGCCCGCTTGGCGCAGAACTGGTAGCCGGCGATCCAGGTGTCCACCGGTGGGATCTTGATCCCGCCGACGGCGCCGATCACCTGCGGCCCGCCCTGGCGCTTCACCATGAGCGCCGCCATGTGGCCGACGAGGCACCCGGACTCCTGCGACGCATACGTCAAACCGGTGACGTTCGGGTTCCTGTTGAACGGGGGAGCCTGCACCGGGTAGTCCGTGATCGCGAACTCGCGTTGCTTGCCCTCGTCCGTGTTCGCTACCTGCGCGCACGCGTCAGCCATCAGGAATCCGGCGCAGACGATGGCATTCGCGCCGCGTCGGAGGGCGGTCGTCAGGTTCGGGATGTAGTCCGCGTCCGAGTTCGACTGCAGCGGAAGTATCTGGATTCCGAGCACTGACCTCGCCCGCGTCAGCCCCAGAAGCTGGTTCTGGTTGAACGACTTGTCGTTGAAGCGGCCGACGTCGCTGATCAACGCAGCCAAGAACGGCTCCTGCTTCGGCGCTGCGGTGCCTGTCGTCGCGAGCGCGGTGATCGCCACCAGCGCAGCGAGCATCACCGCCAACGCGGCTGTCAACTTGATACGTACTCTCACGTGCCCTCCTTACGAAATAGACCTGCCGCCCTACTTGGACGCTTGATCTAACCGCAAGTTGGGCCTCTCAGCAAGTGTGTAAAGACCGCCTAACCCCGCGGTCAGGCCCGATCGAGCTCGGCTTCCGAGACGAGCACGCGCCGCGGCTTCGACCCTTCGTAGCCGGAGATGATCCCGCGCCGCTCGAGCATGTCGATCAGCCTGCCCGCGCGCGTGTACCCGACGCGGAGCCTGCGTTGGAGGAGCGAAACCGAGGCCGTCTGGGTCTGGACGACGATGTCGATCGCGCGGTCGAGCAGCGGATCCTCGTCGGGATCGAACTCGACGTCCTCCCCATCTTCCTCGTAGGCGGTCTCCGGCGCTTCGAGCAGGGACTCGTCGAGTTCCTGACCGCGCTGAGAGCGACACTGCTCGACGACGAGCGCGATCTCCTCCTCGCTCACGTAGGCGCCCTGCAGGCGCTGGAGACGTGAGGTTCCGAGCGGCTTGAAGAGCATGTCGCCCTGACCGAGCAGGCTCTCCGCGCCCGCGGTGTCGAGGATCACCCGCGAGTCCGTCTGGCTCGAGACCGCAAACGCGATCCGGGACGGGACGTTCGCCTTGATCATCCCCGTGATGACGTCGACGGACGGCCGCTGGGTTGCGAGCACCAGGTGGATGCCGACCGCACGCGACTTCTGGGCCAGCCGGATCACGCAGTCCTCCACCGCCTGCGGGGAGACCATCATCAGGTCGGCGAGCTCGTCGATGACCACCAGCAGGTACGGCAATGTCGCTTCGCCGCGCGCGCGGAGGGCGCGATTCGCCTCGGGCAGGCTGCGCGCCCGGACGAAGGAGAGACGCTCGTACCGCCGCTCCATCTCCGCGACGACGTTCATGAGCACGGTCGCCGCCTCCTTGGGGCTGGACACGACAGACGTGAGCAGGTGCGGGATCGACTCGTAGTAGCCGAGCTCGATTCGCTTCGGGTCGATGAGGATCATCCGCACCTCGTCAGGCGTCGCGCGTAGGAGAGTCGACGTGAGGATCGTGTTGATGCAGCCCGACTTACCGGAGCCCGTCGTGCCCGCGATGAGGAGGTGCGGCATGCGCGCGAGATCCGTCCAGATCGCGTTCCCCGAGATGTCCTTCCCCAGCCAGACCGACAGCGGGCTCGCCGTTGCCGGGAGATCGTCGTAGATGTCCCCGAGCGTCACGAGGCGCGGGGACAGGTTCGGGACCTCGACGCCGACGGCCTGCTTCCCTGGAATCGGCGCCAGGATGCGGATCTCGGTGGTCGCGAGCGCGTACGAGAGATCGTCGCGGAGGGCGGCGACCTTCGAGACCTTCGTCCCGGGTGCAAGCTGGAGCTCGTAGCGCGTGACACGCGGGCCCGAGATCTGCCCGCTAACGGTGGCGTCGACACCGAACTCCTTGAGCGTGCGGACGAGGAGGTCGGCAGTGCGAGCACCGGTGTCACCGTTCGAGGCCGGCGTCGCAGGGGAGGCGCGCAGGATGCCCCTGTCTGGAAGCCGGTACTCGGGGTTCTCCACGGTCGTCTCGAAGACGCTCTCCGTACTCGTGAGCTCATCCTCGGTCTCGGGCACCAGGCGGTGCTGCTCGAGCGATGGAGCTCCGACGACGTCCGGGTAGGCCTCTGCGCCGTCCAGGAGGCGCCTCTCCGGCTCCTCGGGCAGCGGAGGCTCGATGACCGTCTCGTCCGTCGTCTGCGACTCACTCGAAGCCCAGTCGAGCGCCCCCGGCAACGCGCGTCTGGCGCCAGAGCTCGCGCGTTGCACGACGTGCCCGGTCCGGCGGAGGATCGCGCCGGTCGACGCACCGGTCACGAGCAACAGCCCTCCGATCAGCAGCGCTCCGCCTACGATCGCGGCGCCGGTCTCGCCGATGAGCGCGGCGAGCGTGCCGCCGATCGCCATGCCGATCCACCCGCCCGAGTCCTTTCCGAGCAGTGTCATGAGACCCAGGAACCCCACTCCGACACCAAGTCGGAACGGGCGCACGTCGAGGAGCTCGCTCCGGGCGAGCAGCAGAGCGCCGAGCGCGAGGAGAGCCAATGGCAGCACGTAGGCGGCGTCGCCCATGATCTTTGTCAGCGCGTCGGCGAGCCATGACCCCACGGCTCCACCGTCGATGCCGAGATAAAGGATCGCGGACAGCACGAGGCCGAGCGCCGCGAGCCCGAGCCCGAAGAGCTCGTTCTCGTGCTGGGAGCGCTTTCGCCTCGTCCGCGTCTTCACGCGTGCAGGGACGCGCGGCCGAAGCGCCCGCTTCTTCCTCCTGCGAGCCATGTGGCGTCGATTCGCCGCCCAGGCGGCCGATCCTTCGCCGGCGGCGGGCCTAGCCGGCTGCTCTCGCGCGCGCCTCGGCGACGACGCGCTCTCCGTCCGCGCGGTTGCCGTAGCCGTAGGTCTCCGTCTTCGCCTCCTCGAGGTCCTTGTAGACCTGGAAGAAATGCTCGATCTCGTTTCTGAGCTCGGCTGGAATGTCGTGGACGTCCGTCACGCGCATCCATGCCGGATCCTTGAGCGGCACGCACAGGATCTTCTCGTCCGGCCCTTTCTCGTCCGCCATGTGGAAGACGCCGACGACGCGTGCGCGGATCCGGCAGCCTGGAAACGTCGGGTCGCCGACGAGGACGAGCGCATCGAGCGGATCGCCGTCGCCGCCCAGCGCGCCCTCGATGAAGCCGTAGTCGGCCGGGTAGGCCATCGAGGTGAACAGCCTGCGGTCGAGGACGACCGCTCCCAACTCCTTGTCGAGCTCGTATTTGTTTCGCGAGCCCGACGGCACCTCCACGAACACGACTACCTCGGCCACCACCGGAGGCTAACCGAGAGTTGCGATGCGCTCGACCAGGATCTCGAAGAACGCCTCGGCGTCGAGGTCGATACCGACATGGGCGTTCGGCTCGCGCTCGGTGCGCTGCCAGAGGTCGACGACGGTGCGTCCGCGGCAGAGCTCGGACTCGAGCTCCACCTCGACGTTGCGGTAGCGGGTCTCGACGAGCCCGCCTCGAATCACGTGAGCCACGGCGACTGCATCGTGGATGGGCGCACCGTCCCACCCGTAGGTCCTCCGGTGGTAGCGGCTGAAGAACTCGTTGAGCTCCGCCACGAAGGAGCCGACGCGTCCGGCTGCGCGCAGCCGCTCTGCGGTCTCCGGGCCCAGGATCGCCTTGTGCGTGACGTCGAGCCCGATCATGGTGACGTCGAGGCCGCTCCGAAAGACCGTGTCCGCGGCCTCGGGATCGCACCAGATGTTGAACTCGGCGGCGGGAGTCATGTTCCCCTCGGCGATCGAGCCTCCCATCGCGACGACTCGTTCGATCCCCTCGCCTCCGTGGTCTACGAGGTAGCGGGCGACATTCGTGAGCGGCCCCGTAGGGACGAGCGTGACGGGCACCGGGGCGCCGCGGATCTGCTCCGCCATGAACGAGACCGCGTCCGGGGCGACAGCGGATCGTACGGGCGCGGGAAGGATCGGGCCGTCGAGCCCGCTCTCGCCATGGACATGCGACGCCACGACGAGCTCGCGGGCGAGCGGCCGCTCCGCCCCCGCGGCCACGGGGACGTCGTCTCCACCGACGAGCTCGAGGACGCGGAGCGCGTTGGCCGTCGTCTTGTCGAGCGTCTGGTTGCCGTACGTCGTCGTAACGCCCAGCAGATCGACCTCTGGGCTTCCGAGCAGCAGGAGCAGCGCGATCGCGTCGTCGTGCCCCGGGTCGCAGTCCAGGATGACCGGTGTCGCCATGGGGCTATCTTGGCGCTCGTGGCGTCTGTCCGGGACAAGGTTCGCGAGTTCTCGCTCTCGCTCCCCGAGGCCTATGAGGACCACCCCTGGGGCGAGGACGTCGCGAAGGTGCGAGGCAAGATCTTCGTCTTCCTCGGCTCGAGCGGCTCGAGGACGCGCCGCATGACGGTCAAGCTCGAGGAGTCGCACGCGCACGCGCTCTCCGTCGAGGGCGCCGAGCCCACGGGTTACGGGCTCGGCAACTCCGGCTGGGTCACCGTCCCTCTGCGTGGTGAGGGAGTGACGCTCGCCGTGCTTCGGGACTGGGTCGAGGAGAGCTACCGGATCGTCGCGCCGAAGGGGCTCGTGGCGATCCTGGATGCCGAGGAGTCGTAGGGGCAAGCGATATCTCGCGCTACAGCGCGAGGATCGCGTCGACCTCCTCCGCCGTCGGCAGGGACGGCTGGGCGCCGAGAGCGCGAGGCTGCGAGCGCGCCCGCAGCGCAGGCCCGCTCGAGAGCGCCCTCGGGCTCCTGTCCTTCGAGCAGGGAAACGAGCAGGCACGCGGTGAACGCATCCCCAGCGGCGGTCCCGTCAACAGCCTGCACGGAGGGCGGCGCTGCCCGGGCGATCTCCTCCCCGTCGTCGAGCAGCACGGCCCCCTCGGCCCCGAGCGTCACCGCGACGAGGCCGTCGCGGCGGGACAGCGCCTCGAGCTCGAGCCGGTTCACGACCGTCAGATCCGGATCCACGGACGACGGGCGCGCCGGCGCCGCGTTCAGGCAGAAGAGGCCCGTGCACTGCTCCCACGCGGAGACGACGGCCTCCTCCGGGATCTCCAGCTGGCACAGCACCGCGTCGTGCGAGGGGAGCTCGACGTCGGCGAGCGTCGCCGTTCGCGCCGGGCGCCACGACGATCTCGGTCTCACCGATCGCATCGACGTAGATCAGCGCAACTCCGGTCGGCTCGTCGACGGTCCGCACCTGCAGGTTCACACCGACTTCCCGGAGTGAGCCGAGTGCCGCTTCCCCGAATGAATCGCGCCCGACCGCACCGATGAGCGTCACGTCCGCACCCAGCCGAGCGCAGGCAACGGCCTGGTTCGCCCCCTTCCCTCCCGGGACGCGCGCGAACGTCGCGCCGCTCACGGTCTCGCCTGCTCGCGGCAGCCGCTCGCAGGATGCGACGAGATCGAGGTTCACAGAGCCGACCACGGTGATCCTCGGGGCTGCCATCGGGGGGATCCTGCCAGCGCGTCCGTGGAACCCGTTCCGCCACGGTCGTGTGCGAGCGCCGTTACCGCAACACCGCGCCCGCTGAGTCGCCCCCGGACTCGACTGGCCTCGATCAGCGTAGGACGGTGAACCAGATGAGTTTCTCGTGCGAGCGGTTCCGCGCCGCGTCGGTGGCCACGAGGCCCAGGCGGTAGCCGCCGGGGCGCAGGGTGCGGCGCCCGAGCTTGCCGGAGAACGGCTTCGCGTTTGCGCCCAGGTGGCCGACGATCCGGAACGAGCCCACCCGTCGCCAGAGGGTGCAGCGTGTGGCACGCCGTTTCGACGGGCCGGTGTCCCGACACCTGCCGTTCACCCGTCGGCCAGTGACGGCGCGCTGAACTGCCACGTCGACGGTAGCCGCCTCGGAAAGGATGAAACGGATCCTGGTCCCTCGCGGCACCCCCCGCGCACGCCCCCCGGCCCGGAAGCGCGGTTGAGTGAGTGACAGCGCGGCCAGCCTCGGCGCCGTACGATCCTCGCCCGAGCCGGGAGGCGGTGGAGGCCCCGGCCGCGGCGGCCCGGGGTCGTTGGCCGGGATTGTCACCGAGACGCTCGACGGAGTGCCTGTTGCGGCGTCTCCGGTCGGAGAGCCGATCGTGACGGCGAACGCCTCTGCGGGCTCGCGATCGGCGTCGGTGAGGGCTCTGATCCGAACGGTCTTCTCCGTCTCACCAGGACCGAACCGGACCACGGTCGAGACTGGTGTGAAGTCGATGCCCGATCTCGCGCTCGCGGGGGCACTGGTCACCGTCACGGAGCCGACCCCGAGCGAGGTAGGCGCCGAGCGCTTGAGGGTGAGCGTGCGGGTGGCACCCTCGGGTACCTCGACGGCGCTCTCGGTGAACGCGACAGGCGTCCGGGACCTGGTCGCGATCGAGAGCTTGAAACGGAAGGCGATGAAGCCAACGTTGTTGCTCGCGTCGTCGTTGACGAACAGACGCCAGTCGCCGTTGGGGTCAGTGGCGTCGAAAACCGAGAGTGTCGTGGTGTACGGGCCGGACGGAGCCGGTGCGGGCCAGCTGTCCCCGGGCTCGGCGTCGGTCGGTCGGTGTCTGCGCTGACCGCAGGTGCTGAAGTCGTCGCCGATGGTCATCGGCGCGGGCGCCTCGTCGTCCCACAACCAATTGCGGCCCGCGGCCTCGCGGGTGCCGCAGGCATCGGACATCAGCACGACCTTCTCGCCCTGCGGGCCGACCAGCAACAGGTCCAGATCGTCTGGACGCTGGTGCGTGACGCCCTCGACGGACACGATCACGTCGGTGATCACATCCGTATAGCCCGAGAGCGTCCGGACCGCCGGATAGGGGGCTGCCGGACCGGAGGTCCCCGTCGCCGGGATCACCGTGTCGGGGGACGCCGTCGTCACCGTCAGCGACCAGCCGCGCAAGATCCCACCGAACTTCCCGGGCACCAAGTCGTATGCGTAGAGACTCCAGGTGCCGTTCGCCGGACCACCGTTGAAGGCGTCGAAGCTGGCGCCGTAGGGACCCGACGGCGCCGGGGAAGGCGCGTTCCCGACGTCTCTCGAGGTCGGTTTGTAGATGGACTCGCCGCAAGGGCCGTCCTCGGGCATTGTCGAGGGGGCATCCTGGTCGAAGACCCAGGTGAAATCAGTGATCGCGGCCGTCCCGCACGCCTCCCCGATGACTTTCACGGTGACACCGCTCGGAGAGACGAGCACTATGTCCACGTCCTTCGGTCTCGAATGTGTTACGCCGTGCAACGTCACGGTGACGTCAGTGATAGCGGCGGGCATGCCGCTCACGACGATCGACGCCGGGTACGGCGCCCCCGGGCCTGTGTCGCCCCCTGGAGGCTGAGTCGTGATCGGGGTTGGATTCCTGAACGTCTGGGTCGATGCGGACGCGAGTTCGGCCGCGGGCACAAGACCCACGAGCACGAGGATCGTAAGGAGCCCGATCAGCCGGAGACCGCTCACTAGTGGCCCCTTGACTGTGGATCGACGCCGGCAAAGATCAGGAAGTCCGTCATCCGGAACGTCCCGTCCTTGCTCGGGAGCGTCGGTCGCCAGCCTGGCCGGACGGAGAGGTACGAGCCCGGGTCGGTCTGCAGCAGGCCGATGAAGACCTCGGCGACGATGCGCCCGCCGACGGGGCCGAGGCGGAGCCCGTCGGCACGGAGCTCGGCCTCCTTGAGCACGTAGTACCAGAGCGGGGTGCTCCGCTCGAAGCCGACTCCGAGCGGAGCGAGCTCCCGCAACTCGGCGAGGGCGAGCGGCCGGACGCCCATGGCACGGGCCATGACCTGACCGGACGGGAGCTGCCAGGTCAGGTGCCTGAGCAGGTTCCGCTGCGGCAGCGCGGTCGGTGGATCGTGGCTCGCGATCGCGCCGAGCGGAAGGTCGAAGAGCGCGGTCGAGATCTTCGTGTCGATCTTCTTGTTCGGCTTCACCTCGCCGTCGCCGAAGTCGAAGAACGTCTGCCAGTCGACGAACCGCCTGGGCGAGCGCACGCCGCCGCGGAGATCGTCCGGGTCGGCCTTGCCGCCCTGCGAGGGGTCGAAGACGAACGCGAAGAAGGGCTGGCCGTTGTCGCCGGCGAGATTGGCGCGATACGAGGGACGCACCATGCTGTGCCCCATGCGGTAGGCGGCGGCCTGGAACTCGACGGGTATGAACGCCTCGCCGCGGCCCGCCTTGTAGAACCGCCGCCGGCGCAGCACGTTCTCGACCATCCGCCGGCCGACGATCAGCGGCAGGAACTCGTGCACGATCAGCCACTGGTAGTGCCAGGTCGTGAGCCGGCGCGCCTCTGCGAAGACGTTGAACGGCTCGCGGAGCTGCCCTTGCTGCCGAACGTGGTCGACCGCACGGTTGTGGAAGCGCAGGAACGCGCAGTGGAGCGCCGAGATGATCAGGTGCTCGTCGTTGCGCGGGTCGCCGATGATCGCCCCGCCGTCCGCGCGGCGCGGCAGGTCCTCGTGGAGTCCGCCGCTTTCGACCTTGAGCTTGACGTGGTCGGAGGGGTCGTACAGCTCCTGCTGCGCGACCGGTCCCGCGCCGTAGACCGAGTCGAGGTCGAGCGCGGGCGTGCGGAAGTTGCGCGAGCGCTCGGGTGCGGTCGCGCGCCCGAGCGGCGAGCTCGCGTCGAAGGTCATGTCGTGGTCGAGGAATTGGCCGAAGAAGGTGGTGCCCGCAGGCTGGGTCGGGTTGTTCGGGTTGTTCGCGCTCAGCGACAGGTCGACGATCAGCGCCTTCGGCCCGGCCGCAAGCTGATCCTTCGCGTCGAGCAGCCCGCCCGGCTTGCCCAGCTCGCGCAGCGCCGCCTCCACCTTCGCACTCGGTTTCGCGAACGGTGGCAGTCGGAAGATACGCCCGAAGTTCTCAGGGCGCACGGCTGCATGAGCGTGGGCGACTTCGGCACGGTCAGGCCCCGCGACCGCGCTCGCCGGATCGAGCGCGATCGCTCCGGCACCGATGCCCACCGCTCCGAGGAACCGCTTGCGGCTGACCCTACGGCTCATCTCGATCCCGCCGCCTCGCGAACTCGTCCCGGGAGGAGCGACGCCCTCATCAGCGCCTCGTACACAGCGTCGGCTGAGCCGGCTTCGTACAGGAAGAAGCACGTCTCGTCCTCGGGAACGAAGATCGAGCGCAGGTATCGGACGGGCGTCCCGTCCCGCGTCAGCTCCTCAGCCGCCCGCTCTGCGCGAATGGCGCTGCGCTCGACCGCGGCCGCGTCGGTGCGGGAGGCGTAGATCTCGACCAGGAACTCGACCATGCCGCCGACGGTACGCCCGCGAAGGCGTCGCCGAAATACCGGAAACCCTCACACTTTGGAGCCGTCTACCCCTCGGAGAGGCGGTGTGCCAGCTGGCTCCGCGAGCGCACGCCGAGCTTCGCGTACGCACGCGAGAGGTGAACCTCGACCGTGTGCACGGTGACGAAGAGCGTCCGCGCGATCTCCT
Source organism: uncultured Actinomycetes bacterium (assembly GCA_963736295.1). Classification (GTDB taxonomy): domain Bacteria; phylum Actinomycetota; class Thermoleophilia; order Gaiellales; family Gaiellaceae; genus GMQP-bins7. Next base: position 68,080 of record CAVTOH010000004.1, on the reverse strand, counting down.
TGTTCGAGAGCCCTTCCGCTGCCAGCTCGACGACTCGTCGCTCCGACTTCGTCAGATCGCCGGCCGGCGCGGGACGACGGGCACCGACGCGCGCGAGCTCGGAGCGTACTTCCTCGACCCACCCGTAAGAGCCGAGCTCGTCGAACGCGGCGGCGGCCTGCTCGAGCGTCCGCCGGGCCGCCCCCCACTTCTTCAGCCGGCGCTGCGCCCGGCCCAAAGCGAGCAGCGACCTCGCACGGTCGAAACGCAGCCCGAGCTCCCCGTATGCGTCCGCCGCCCGCCCGAGCGCGACGGCTGCCTCCTCGTCGTACGTCTGCGCCGCGAGCCGGATGAGGGCGTCGCACCGCATGGCAGACGCGAGCCCCCACGGGTGCTCGTGCCGCTCGGCTAGCTCCCGCAGGCGATCTGTCACCGCGAGCGCAACGGCGTGGTCGCCCCCCTCCAGCAGCGCCTCGACGAGATCCGGCGGAAGCACGAACTGGCCCGGATCGTCGATTCCCTCCCGCTTCATGTGCTCCCAGATTGCGCCCAGGCTCTCGACCGCGCGCGCAGGCTCGCGTGCGATGAGCTCGGCGCTCCCGCGCGCTCGTACCGCCGCGAGAAGATGCAAAGGCTCGTCGGCCGCTTCGGCGTTGGCGACTGCCGCCGCCGCCCACCGCTTCGCCTCGTCGGGAACCCCGAGTCCCACGGCGACCTGGGCGCGGAGCCGCGGGTACGACCCGGACCCCATCAACTCGCGGTCGGGGGACTCGTCCCACTCGTCGAGAAGCCGCGATGCCGTCCCCCACTCTCCGGCGCGCACCTCGAGCTCGCACAGATGGCGGCGGAGCACGACGACGGACCACGGCTCGCCGCGCTCCTCGGCGAGCCGCAGCAAGCCGGTGAGGCTCGTTCGTGCGGCGGCCACTTCGCCACGCGAGATGAGGCGGCATGCGGCCGTCCGATCGGGCGAGTCGGCGATGTGAAAGGCGGCGTCCGAGGCAGCGTGGAAACGCGTCGTCAGATCGTCGACCGGGCGTCCGGCGAGGTAGCGTGCCCAGGCGAGGGCGGTCAGCGCGAGGCGCTCGACGTCCGGCCCGGCCCGATGCGATTGCGACAGTGCCTCCAACGCCCAGGATTCGGCTTCTCGGATCCGCGCTATCTGCACGGTCGTGGCGTAGATCGACATCTTCGCCAGCACGTGGGCACGTAGAGCGGGGTCGCCACCAGCCTCGACCAGGGCTTGCTCGAGCCACTCGAGACACTCGGCGACGCCGGCAGCGCACTCGAACAGGAGCAGCTGCGCGCGGACACGAGCCGCACCACCGGGGAGTGAGCCGAGCTCCGAGAGCAGCAGGTTGCTCAACCGCTGCGACTCGCCCGCCACGTCCAGGTAGTCGGCGAGCGCGAGCACCCGGTCGCTCCGCTCGACATTTCCCCGCGGCGTCAGGCGCAGCGCGTGTTCCGCCAGGGACACCGCGTCCTGAACCGCGCCTCGCACCGAGGCCGCTGCCGCCGCCGCGGCGACCGTGTCCGCAAGGTCCGCATCCGGATGCAGCGTCGCGAGGGCAAGGTGACGAGCCCGCAGCTCCCCGTCGGCGACTGCGCCCGCGAGCTCGAGGTGGAGCTCCCGCCGCTCCTTTGCCCGCGAGCGTTTCCTCGCCGCCGCGGCAAGCAGCGGGTGCGATGGTCGGAGACGATCCCGGTCGAGGACCAGCACGCCCGCTTCGACTGCGTCCTCGACCGCGCCGGAATCCGCAAATGCCTCGACCTCGGACACGCGCGGATCGCCACTCAGCGCAACGGCGAGCAGCAGCCTCCGTATGGGGCGCGGCAGCCGCGCGACGTGGATGCCCAGCAGGTCCTCGACGGCGTCCGGCACGGGGATGTCCTCGCCGGTCTCCGGCAGCCCATGCTCGACAAGCCCACGCCCGAGCTCGAGCGCAAACAGCGGGTTCCCCGACGATGAGTCGAACACGTTGCGCAGGACGTGCCGTGGCAAGGCCAAGCCGAGCCGTTCGGAAAGCAGCCGGCGCGTGGCCCCGAGGCTGAGCGGGGCAACCTCGAGGCGCTCCAGTCCCGTTCGCTCGAGTGCGCGTTCGAGCGCAGACGGGCCCGCGGGTCGTGTGGCCAGCAAAAAGCCGACCTCCTCGCCCTCCAGGCGCCGCGCGGCAAACGTGAGAGCTTCAGCCGAAGGTGGATCGAGCCACTGCACGTCGTCGACCGCAACCAAGAGCGCCGCGTCGGCGGCCAACGCGCGCAGCGCGTTCAGGAACCCGACTGCGATCGTGTGCGGCTCCGGCGGCACACGTGCCGGCTCCGCGCGCAACAGAGCGACCTCGAGCGCGCGCAGCTGAGGCCCCGGAAGGTCGGCCAGCACCTCCGAGTCGATCCCATCGAGGAGGTCTGTCAGCGCCGCGAATGAAGCCTCCGCCTCCGCACCGCTCGGCCGCGCCGAAAGCACCCACATGCCCCGCTCGCGCGCTGCATCGACTCCCGCCTCCCAGAGGGTCGTCTTTCCGATCCCCGGCTCGCCTATGAGCACGAGGCTGCGGCGGGACGAGTCCTCTACGAACTTGTCGAGCTCGGCAAGCTCTGACTCTCGGCCGACCACATGCGCGGCACGCTCCCTGGTCGCCTCGTCCACCGACCCTCCATGAGTTGCTCAACTCCTCGATAACACAGTTTCGGGAGAGCGGCAACGGCCCATCCTCGGTACGAAGACTCAGATGAGGATGGTGGTCCCCGGCTCCAGGGCCACTGCTGAGATCGAGCCGACGGCGACGATCCGGGGCGTCATGCCCCGCTGGGGCGCGAGAGGAGCCCTGGTTCGACGGCGGCGGGATTCAGCCCCACGACCTGCCATTCGACAACATCGGCGCGCATGTACCCCGAGGAGACGAGCGGATCCGAGACGACGAGCTCCTGAGCGTCCGCGAGGGAACCGCACGAGAGGACGTAGGCCACCTCTGCTCCGAGCGCCGGCGCGTCGAGCTCAGCGCCGAGAACGACGAGACTCAGCGAGTCGAGCCAGTCAATGAACGGCTCGTGCTCGGGCGGCTCCTCCTCCGCACCCGCGACCGGATGCAGCAGGACGAGGAAGTACGGCATCGGCGGCTAGGCCGCGAGCGCGCGCAGGTCTTCGACCGTCGAGCCGAGCAGCGTGTCACGGAGATCGAAGAGCCCGGCCCAGAGCGAGGATCGGTCGGGCGACGCATCGAGGCTTGCGGCGACCGTCAGGCCCTCGAGCGCTCTGACGAGCACGGCGAGCTCGAGGTAGGCCGATGCGACCCGATTGGGACAGACTCGAACGCCCGCGCGGTCGAGGATCGGGCGCCACTCCACGAGCTCGGCTGCTCCCGGCCCGAGGTACCAGGACCGGCCTTCGGCCAACTCCGGCTCGAGCTCGAGGAGGTACTGCGACAGCGGCGCCTCGAGACCGGCGAGCGCGGTCTCGATCCGATCGGCCGCGCGACGCAGCGCCGCCTGGCGCTTGCCGGGAGTCGAGGGCACGGGCTCACCTCTCCCCCAGCGCTCGAGCAGCCGGCAGAAGGCAAGCGCCGAGACCTGGCACGCCTGGAGCTGGTTCACGAGACGTCTCGCCGTGATCTCGCTCGCGGCGTTGCCTTCGATCACGGTGTTCCAACCCGTGTTCATAGGCCGACCTCGGTTGGCCTATGAGCGTGGAGGGGCGTGGGGAACCGGGAGGTTCCCCACGCTCTCAAGAAGAAGGGGGCCGATGGGGGAAACATGGTTTCCCCCATCAACGCGAGCCGAAGGCGAGTGTTGTTCATATTTCGATCACCACAGGGAGAATCATCGGTCGTCGGCGCGTCCGGTCGTATACCACCTGCCCAATTGCGTCGTGGATGTGCTCCTGGAGGAGCTTGATCTCCGTCGCGTGCTCGGACACGAGCTCGCGGACGACCCGGCCTGCTTCCTCGCGCAGCTCTTCGAGGAGGTCGTCCGATTCCGCGAACCCCCGGGCGATGAGCTCCGGGGGGGCGGCATTTCCCCCGTCGCCCTGCGCCAGCGTGGTGACGACGATCAGGACGCCGTCGTCGGCCAGCCGCCGCCGGTCGCGGAGCGCCACGTCCTGGACGTCCCCGACCCGCAGCCCGTCTACGAACGTCACTCCCGTCGGGATCTGGTCGACGAGACGGGCACCCCCGCGGGAAAGCTCGACGACCGAGCCGTTCTCGGCGAGCAGGATCCTGTCCTCCGGGACGCCGGCCTCGCGCGCGAGCTTCGCGTGCGCGGCGAGCATCCGGTACTCGCCGTGGATCGGCATGACGTGGCGCGGCCGGAGGAGCGAGAGCATCGTCCGGAGCTCCTCCTGGCACGCGTGCCCCGAGACGTGGACCGGCGCGATCTCCTCGTGCAGCACCTCGGCCCCGGCTCGCGCGAGCTGGTTGATGGAGTCGTGGACGCGCAGCTCGTTTCCGGGCACGGGCTTCGCCGAGATGATGACCGTGTCTCCCGGATCGACCGAGAGCGACGGGTGGTCGCCGTACGCGATCCTCGTGAGCGCTGAGAGCGGCTCGCCCTGGCTACCGGTGCAGAGCGCCAGCACGTTGTTCCGGGGCAGCAGCACGGCCTCGTCGGGTTTTACGAGCGCGTCCTCGGGAATCTCCACATATCCAAGGTTGCGGGCGATGTTCAGGTTCTTCCGCATCGAGCGGCCGACGACCACGACCTTGCGGCCGCACTCGATCGCGACGTCCGCGGCTTGCTGCATTCGATGGATGTTCGACGCGAAAGAAGCGACGAGGATCCGTCCCTGGCGGAGCGGGAAGAGCGTCCTGAACGCCTCCCCGACGAGCCGCTCGGAGCCGGTCGAGCCGGGACGTTCGGCGTTGGTCGAGTCCCCGAGCAGGAGGTCGACGCCGCGGTTCCCGATCTCCGCGAGCTTCCCGACATCGGTCTTCAGCCCATCGACGGGCGTGTGATCGAGCTTCCAGTCTCCGGTGTGGACGACACGCCCCGCAGACGTCTCGATGACTAGTGCGACGGAGTCCGGGATCGAATGCGCCACGCGGACGAGCTCGAGCTTGAAGGGCCCAAGCTCGAGCGGCTCGTCGCCCGGCTCGGCATCGACGAGCTCGGCCGCAGAGCCGAGCCCGTGCTCGTCGAGCTTCGACTTGATCAGACCGAGCGTGAGGCGCGTGGCGATGACCGTCTGCACCTCGACTTCGCGCAACAGGTAGGGAAGCCCGCCGACGTGGTCCTCATGCCCATGGGTGAGCACGACCGCACGAACCCGCTTCCCCTCGAGGTAGCCCACGTCGGGAAGCAGGAGGTCGACGCCCAGATGCTCGTCCCGCGGGAACGCGAGACCGGCGTCGACGACGAGGATCTCGCCGGCTGCCTCGTACACGGTCATGTTCTTCCCGACCTCGCCGAGCCCGCCGAGCGGGATGATGCGGAGGGAATCGCTCACTCCGCTGAGTCTACGGGCGCAACTCCGGGGGCGTCTCGAGGGCGGCGGCGGGCCTCCGCTTCTCGCAAGGCACTCTCGAGGAACTCCTGAGGATCAGCCCGCGGCGGCGACGCGCGGGACGTGGAGCTGCTACGCCGCGACAGGCTGGAGCAGCCCGAGGCGCTCGAGGCAGACGCGAACGGCCTCGCGCTCTTCGGCATTCGCCTCGACGAGCGGAAGCCGAAGCCCTCCGACGTCGTGTCCGAGGAGATTCAGCGCGGACTTGATCGCGATCGGGTTCACGACGACGCGGAGGAGGTCGATGGACGGCGCGAGCTCCTGGTCGAGCGCCCGCGCGGCCTCGACGTCGCCGGAGCGGTAGAGACGCACCATCTCCATCACCTGCGGCCCGACGACATGCGTGTGCACGCAGACGCCACCGCGGCCGCCGAGCTCGAGGAACGGGAAGACGAGGTCGTCGTCCCCGGCGTACAGGTCGAGCCCGAGCTCGACGATGGCGCGAGCCTGCTCCAGGTCGGGGTTCGCCTGCTTCACCGCACGTACCGTCGGGATCTCGACGAGCTGCGCGATCGCATCCGTCTCGAGGTTGAGCGCGACGCGGCCCGGGATGTTGTACGCGACGATCGGCCTGTCGGAGACGGCGGCGATCGCCTTGAAGTGCTCCACGATCCCACGCACGGGCGGCTTCGAGTAGTACGGCGTCACGATGAGGAACGCGTGCACGCCGAGCTCGTGCGCACGAGCCGTGAGGTGGACCGAGTGCTCCGTCGAGTACGTCCCGGTGCCCGCCACGATCGTCGCGCGATCGCCGACCTCGTCTACGGCGGCGGCGTAGAGCTGGAAGCGCTCGTCGTCCGAGAGGGTCGGCGACTCGCCCGTGGTTCCGCTCACCACGAGCCCGTCGCTTCCGTTGTCGACGAGATGCGACGCGAGCGCCCGGAAGCGCTCGAGGTCCACCGAGCCGTCCGCCTTGAAGGGCGTGACGATCGCGGTCAGGATCTCGCCCAGCACGCCTGGCATCTTACGCCCGGTTCGCTGCGCGACGAACCCCTCCTACTCGCGCACCGCCGTCTCGAAGAGGGTCCGGAGCTTCTCGTCGATGAAGACAAAGCGAATCTCGTCGAACCGGTCTGCGTGCGGCTGGACCGCTTCGACGGCGATCGGTGCCGCAAGCTCCGGCGGATACCCGTAGATCCCGGTCGAGAGCGCGGGAAACGCGACCGTCCGGCAGTCGAGCGCCGCGGCGACCTCGAGCGAGCGGCGGTACGCAGAAGCGAGGAGCTCCGCCTCCTGAGAGCCTCCGCCCGACCAGACCGGGCCGACCGCGTGGATGACGTAGCTCGCTTGGAGCCGTCCGGCGCCGGTCGCCTTCGCGTCTCCCGTCGGGCATCCGCCTAGAGCCGCGCACTCGTCGAAGATCTCGTCGCCGCCTGCTCGCCGAATCGCACCGCACACGCCGCCACCCGGGGCGAGCGACTCGTTCGCCGCGTTCACGATCGCGTCCACTTCCTGCGCCGTCAGGTCGCCGACGACGAACGTGATCACATGAGCGACTCGAGCCCGACCGTGAGGCCGGGCGGGAGCTCTCGCAGCTTCTCGAGCGCGAGCAGGACGCCCGGGACGAATGCCTCTCGGGAGGCCGTGTCGTGCCGAATGGTCAACGTCTCCCCTACTCCGCCGAAGATGACCTCCTGATGGGCGACGAGCCCCGGCAGCCGGACCGAGTGGATCGCCGGGCTCGTGCCCATGCGCTCGGCCGTCGCCTTGGACGTGCCCGAGGGAGCGTCTCGTTTCGACTCCGCGTGGAGCTCGACGATCTCGGCGCGCGGGAAGACCTTGCGCCGCCTCCTCGGCAAAGCGCATCATCAGGACTGCGCCCTGCGCGAAGTTGGGCGCGTAAAAGCACGCAATTCCCGCGCCGGTCGCCTTGTTGTCGACCGCTTCGAGGTCGAAGCCGGTAGTCCCGATGACGACGGGAATCCCTGCGTCCAGGCAGCGGGTGACGTTGTCGTCAACCGCGTCCGGGCGGGTGAAGTCGACCGCGGCGTCGCTGCCTTCGAGCGTGTCCGACCGTCCGTCGATCACGTCGTGGCCCGCCTCGCGGAGGGCGGTGACCACCACCGCTCCGACCTTCCCCTCCGTCCCGAAGACCGCGACCCTCACGCCGCCGCCCCGAGGAGCGCTGGGTTCACACGCTCCACAGCAGCCCGGAACGAGCTCTCGTCCGGTCCGATGCCCGCAGCCGAGAGGCGCTCGGGAGCGAAGAGCTCCCGCGCCAACGCGGAGACGTCGTCCGCGCTCACGGCGTCGAAGCCCGCGAGCACCTCGTCGAAGGGCATGATCGGCATGTCGTTCACCACCGCCCTCCCGAGCCGGACGGCCCGGTTCGCCGTCGACTCGAGCGAGAGCATGAGCCGGCCCTTCAGGTTCTCTTTGGCCCGCATGAGCTCGTCCACGCGCACGTTTCCGTTGGCGATGTCCCCGAGCTCCGAAACCGCGATCTCGAGGCACGCCGGCAGGTTCTCCTGCCGCGTGCCGACGTAGATGCCGACCTGGCCCGTCTCGAGGAACCGGGAGGAGTAGCTGTAGACCGAATAGGCCATGCCCCGCTTCTCGCGAATCTCCTGGAAGAGGCGGGACGATGCCGACCCGCCTGCGATCGCGTCGAGCACGCCGGCGGCGTACCGTCGCTCGTCGCCGAGTCGGATTCCCGGCCCGCTCAGGCACACGTGGTACTGCTCGGTGTCCTTGCGCTGGAAGGCAAGCCCGGCCCGCGGAACGCGCCGGGCGAGCTTGCGCGGTAAGGGCCGGCCGCTGTGCGGGGAGCCGTTTCTGCGCTCGTCCAGAAGCGCCACGAGCCGCTCGTGCGCGACGTTGCCGGCGGCCGCGAGCACAACGCGCTCACCGGCGTATGCCCGCCGGTGATACGAGCGCAGCGCGCTCGGCGAAACGGTCGCGATCACGTCCGCCCGCCCGAGCACCGGTCGCCCGAGCGGATGCGTGCCGAATACGACCGTCGCAGCGAGATCGTGCACGAGGTCGTGCGGAGTGTCCTCGACCATTGCGATCTCCTCGAGCACGACCTCGCGCTCGGAGTCGACGTCCGCGAAGACGGGGCGGAAGACCATGTCCGCCATCGCGTCGAGCGCGTGCTCGAGCCTCGTATCGGGAACCCGCGCATAGACGACCGTCGACTCGCGGGAAGTCGCCGCGTTGAACTCACCGCCGAGCTCGTCGAAGAGCTCCGCGATCTCGAGCGCCGTGTACCGCTCAGAGCCCTTGAACAGGAGATGCTCGATGAAGTGCGTGACGCCCGCTTTCGAGTCCGGCTCGTCCCGCGATCCCGACCCGATCCAGAAGCCGAACGCGACGGAGCGAACGCCCGGAAGGCGCTCGCTGATCACGCGTTCCCCGCCCGACAGCTTCGTCAGCTCGTGCTTCGCCACGGGCGTGATCGTAGACGCGATCCGGCCCTGATCCGTGCACGTCCGCGCACGGATCAGGGCTCGACCGCTCGACTAGCTCCGCTCGCGCTCGCGCGGACGGCCGCGGTCGCGGCCGCCAGGGCGGCCGCCGCGCGGACGGTCCTCGCGGTCCTCGCGCGGCGGGGCATCCTTCGCCCGCTCGATGAGCTCCTCGGGCATCACGAGACCGCCGTTCTCGTGCTTGGCGATCAGCTTGAGCCCGATCCGGCCGCGATCCTTGTCGACCTCTTGGACGAGCACGTCCACGACGTCGCCGCGGCTCATCACGTCCTCGATGTGGGCCACCCGGCCCGGACCGACGTTGGAGACGTGAAGGAGCCCGTCGGTGCCCTTCTTGAGCTCGACGAACGCGCCGAACTGGGTCGTCTTCACGACTTTGCCCGTGTACGTGTCGCCGACCTCCGGGGACTTGGTGAGCGCGTGGATGGCCGCCATCGCCGCCTCGGCCTTCGTGCCCTCAGTGGCGTAGATGAGGATCGTGCCGTCCTCCTCGATGTCGATCTGCACCTCGTAGTCGGCCTCGAGCGCGCGGATCGTCTCGCCGCCTTTGCCGATGACCATGCCGATGAACTCGGGCTCGATCTTGATCGACGAGATGCGCGGAGCGTGCCCGGCAAGGGCCGTCCGCGGCTCGGCGATCGCGCCCTGCATCGTCTCGAGGATCGCGATGCGCGCCCGCTTCGCCTGCTCGAGCGCGGCTCGCATGATCTCCTGCGTGACGCCGGTGATCTTGATGTCCATCTGCATGGCGGTGATCCCGTCACGCGTTCCGGCCACCTTGAAGTCCATGTCACCGAGGTGATCCTCGGCGCCCTGGATGTCGGTCAGGATGACGTAGTCGTCGCCTTCCTTGACGAGCCCCATCGCGATGCCGGAGACCGGCGCCGCGATCGGCACACCCGCATCCATGAGCGCGAGTGACGAGCCGCACACCGAGCCCATCGACGATGAGCCGTTCGATTCGAGCGTCTCGGAGACGATCCGGATCGTGTACGGGAACTCCTCCACCGTCGGAATGACCGACTGGAGTGCACGCTGCGCGAGCGCCCCGTGGCCGATGTCGCGCCGCTTCGGGCCCCGCATGAAGCCCGTCTCCCCGACCGAGAAAGGCGGGAAGTTGTAGTGGTGCATGTAGCGACGGCTCTGCTCGCGGGAGAGGTCGTCGATCTTCTGCCCCTCCTTCATCGTCCCGAGCGTCAGCAGCGACATGATCTGCGTCTGACCCCTCGTGAAGAGCGCGGAGCCGTGCGTGCGCGGGCTAACGGTCACCTCGCACTCGACATGCCGGATCTCCTCCGCCCCACGCCCGTCCGGCCGGCGCTTGTCGACGGCGATCTTCTTGCGGACGAGGTCCTTGTAGACGGTCTCGGACGCTCGCTTGACGTACTGCTTCGTCTGTGAGTCCTTGGCCGCGGGCTCGCCCTCGGCCGGAACAGGCCCGACGGGGAACGGAAGCTCGATCGCCTCGAGGATGTTGCTGAACAGAAGCTCGCGCTTTGCGGAGCGAAGCTCCTTCGAGTCCTGCTCCGCATCCGTCAGCTCACGGAGATCGGAGAGGAACTGCTCGCGGAGCGGACCCTCGACGGCGCTGAGCCGTGCCTTCTCGAGGATCGCGGAGAAGCTGGCGCGGATCTGCGCTCGCTTCGTCATGTCGTCCTCGGTGGAGGTCATCGACACTGCCGGAGAGAGCTCCTCCTGGAGCGCCTCGACCACCGTGCCGGCCTCGCGGATCCCGTGCTCGGCGATGGCAGCGCGGACAGTCTCGCCGTGTGCCGCCTCGAGCTCGGCCGTGAGGTCGACGTCGACCCACTTCGGCTTGCCGACCTGCTCGCGAAGCTCCTCGAGCGCCGCGCAGATCTTGCGGATCTCCGCGTGCGCAAGCTCGAGCGCCTCGAGGATCGTGTCCTCGGGGATCTGGTCTCCGCCCGCTTCGACCATGGTCAGCGCCTCGCTCGTGCCGACGACGATGAGATCGAGAGTCGACTCGTCGAGCTGCTCGAGCGTCGGGTTGATGACGAGCTCGTCCTCGATACGCCCGATTCGGACAGCGCCGATCGGGCCGAGGAACGGCAGCGGCGAGATCTGGAGCGCCGCCGAGGCGCCGTTGATGCAGAGGATGTCATGTGGCGTCACGAGGTCGGCGGAGAGCACCGTGCAGATGACCTGCACCTCGTTGCGAAAGCCCTTCGGCCAGAGCGGCCGGATCGGGCGGTCGATCATGCGTGCCGTGAGTGTCGCGCGCTCGGTGGCGCGCCCCTCCCGCTTGAAGAACCCTCCTGGGATCTTCCCGGCGGCGTACATCTTCTCCTCGACGTCGACCGTGAGCGGGAAGAAGTCCGCGTCCGGCCGCGCGTCGGGCCTGCCGACGGCAGTCGCGAGAATCATCGTCTCGCCCGAGCGGACGACGACTGCGCCGTCGGCCTGCTTGGCGAGCTTGCCCGTCTCGAAGACGATCTCCTGACCGCCCACGTCGACGGAAACCTGGGCGCTCCGGCTTGTGCCGGGCCCGGTTGTAACTGTGCTCATGTGAGGTATCCCTTCACCTTTCCGTGTTCGGAAGGTGGAGGTTTGAGTCAGCTCCGGCCGCTGCTGTCGCGAGGAGCTCGCTCAAACTTCCACCTCCCTCCGATTTCGGAGTCTCGCGCCTACCTCCGCAAGCCGAGCTCCTTGATGAGGGCGCGATAGCCCTCGATGTCCTTCCGTTGCATGTAGTCGAGGAAGCGGCGCCGGCGCCCCACGAGGCGCAACAGTCCGCGCCGCGAGTAGTGGTCCTTCGGATGTGTCCTCAGGTGCTCGGTCAGATCGTTGATGCGGCGGGTCAGCATCGCGATCTGTACCTCCGCCGAACCCGTGTCGGCTTGGGACCTGCCGTGCTTCTCGATTACTTCCAACTTGGCTTCCTTGGTGAGGCTCACGCATTCCTCCTCGATAGACGACTCCGCCGTCCCCGCCCGCCGTGAAGGAAGTGACACGGGTGGGCCGCGACCGCGGTCTCCGGGAAGGCTACCAGCCGCCGACGACGCCTTGTATCAATTTGATACTTGCTCCGAAGTGCCGCGCACTTCCTGGGCACGATTCCCGGACACGATTCCTTCGGCACGATTCCTGGGCAGGATTCCGCAATGCGCGCAGGAGTGGCTGCCGGGCACCCGGCGACGGCCGAGGCCGGGGCGGAGATCCTCGGCGAGGGTGGAACCGCCATGGACGCGGTCGTCGCCATGGCCCTCGCTTCCTGTGTCTCGGAGACGGTGTACAGCGGGCTCCTCGCCGGTTGCCACGCGATCGTCTTCGACGGCTCGCGCACGATGAACCTCGACGGGTTCGCCGCGGTGCCGACGGGCGCGGCCGAGCTCGTCGAGCTTCCGGTGGCTTTCGGCGAGGAGATCGTCGTGTACTCGGTAGGCCCCGCCTCGTGTGCGGTTCCCGGACTTCCGGCGGCGTTGGGCGAGCTCTGGAGCGCGCACGGACGGCTGCCCTGGGCGCGGCTCGTCGAGCCCGCGCTCGAGCTCGCGCGAGGCGGCGTGCTCTTGCCGGAGATGCACGAACGCTCGCTCGAGATGCTCGCGGACGTGTACTCGCGCGAGCGCGGAGCGGAGCTCTTCGTACGCAACGGGCGCACGCTTCGCGCAGGGGACATGCTCGTGCAGCCGGGTCTCGTCCAGGCTCTCGAGGCGATCTTCGCCGAAGGCTCCGCGACCGTCTACAGCGGCTCGCTCGCGGAGGCTCTCCTCGCTCTGGATGGAGTCGTCGTCAGCGCCGACGACCTCCGCCGCTATCGGGCGTGCTGGCGCGAGCCCGTCGTACGCGGCGTTCGGCGCGCACCGCGTCGCAACGCGGAGCGGGCTGTCCGGCGTCCCCGAGCTCCTTCCCCGACTCCCCCGCTTCGCAGGCCTTGCCGAGACCGAGCGGGTCCTACGGCTCGTCGACGCGCTGGGCGTCGCCGAGGAGAGCGGCGAGCACACAACGAACATGGCCGCCGTCGACGCGCAGGGCAGAGCCTGCGTCCTGACCCACAGCCTCGGTGTGGGAGCCGGCGTGTGGGTGCCGGGCTTCGACATCCAGCTCAACAACCTGCTCGGGGAGTCGGATATCGCGTTCGGCGAGCCGAGTCCGGGCGACCATCTCGAGAGCAGGATGGCGCCGAGCCTGGCTTTCGACGACCACGGCCTCGCGCTCGCCATCGGCTCCGCGGGGGCGACCCGGCTACGGACAGCGCTCTGTGGCGTCATGGCCGGGATCCTCGACGAGGGCCTCGGGCCCGAGGAGGCGGTCGCCCGGCCGCGGGTCCACCCCACTCCAGCTGTCGTCGATGCCGAGCCCGGAGTCGACGAGCAAGCCCTCGAGGCGCTCGAAGGGCGTGGCCTGACCGTCCGCCGCTGGGAACATCTCCACCACTACTTCGGCGGGGTCAGCTGCGTCGGCCGCACTGGAGCTGCGGGCGACCCACGGCGGAACGGCGCCGCCCTGCTCCTGTGACCGGGCGGGCGGGCGAGATGTGTCTCGCCCCTACTTCAGCAGCAGGCCGTCGATGCGCCGGCCCGCGATCGCCATGCCGATCACTCCCATGACGAGGAGATAGGCGACGTTGACGAGCTGGTAGGCGCCCACGGTCCCGGTCGTGAGCGAGCGCACGAGCTCGATCCCGTGGTACAGCGGCAGGGCGCGGACGATCCACTCGAGCACCTCGGGATAGACGGAGATCGGATAGAAGGTCGCCGAGAACATGAACATCGGGAGCATGATCAGCTGGATCAGGTCGAAGTCCTTCCAGTTCCGCATCCACGTCACCGCAGCGATTCCCGCCCCGGCGAATCCGAACCCGATCACGAAGCAGGCCGGCAGCACGAGCAGTCCCCACCACGAGTCCACGACGCCCAGCACGGTGATGACGACGAGGAATGCCGCCGAGTACAGCATCGCGCGGACCACCGCCCACAGCGTCTCCCCGACGGCCACGTCCTTCGGCCCGACCGGGGTCGAGAGCATCGCGTCGTACACCTTCCCGTACCGGAGCTTCCAGAAGACGTTCGTCGCGTCGTAGAAGGCACCGTTCATCGCGGAGGCGGCAAGCAGCGCCGGTGCAACGAACGCCACATACTCGATCGTCGTTCCTCCGAGACTAACCTCGCCGCCGTAGAACGTCTGGAGCGGATAAACGAAGAAGAAGAGGTAGAACACCGGCTCGAAGAAACCGGAGAAGAGGATCATCCACGTCCGCCGATACACCATCGCGTTCCGCTCGATGAGCAGCAGCCCCGCTGGACGCGGGCGCGCGGTGGCGGTGAGCGGCGTGCGGACGACGTATTCGGTCACAGCACGAGCCTCCGGCGGTACGTGAAGAGCGCGGCGACCAGGCCGCCCGCGATCCAGGCCAGCAGGTACGAGAGATGCAACACGGCGCTGCCGACGGCGACGTCGCCGAGCGTCAGGTCGCGGCACAGAGTCACCCCGTGCCACAGCGGCGTGAGATATGCGACCGCCTCGAGCACCGCGGGGAGCTGTTCGACGGGGAAGAACGTCCCCGAGAACAGGAACATCGGCAGGATGACGAAGCGGAAGATCGCGACGAACGAGACCTCCGTTTCGGTGTGGGCAGCCCACGCTGCGATCGGCAGCGAGAACGCCAGCCCGACGAGAACAGCGACCGGAATCGACAGGATCGCGAGCGGCGACTCGACCGCTCCGAACGCGGTTATCACGAGGACGTACACCGTCGACGTCATGAGCAGGCGCGCCGCGACGAACGACTGGTGCCCGATGAGGACGTCGCGGACCCTGAGCGGCGTCGCGAGCATTGCGTGGTACTGGCGGTCCCACTTGATCGCCGAGAGCACGGGCCAGCTCGACTCGAAGGTCGCGAGCTGCATCGCGGTCGCCGCGAGCAGGCCGGGCGCGACGAAGGTGAGGTAGTCGACGGTCTGGCCGTTGACGGTGACGTCCTCGAGGAACTGGCCGAGCCCCCACCCGAGCGCGAGCAGGTAGACGACCGGTGTGACGACACTCGTGACCGCCGTACCGCGCCAGACGCGCTTGTACTGCGCGAAGAAGAACTCGAGCGGTCTAAGTGCGAGGACGACGGTGCTCATGCTCAGTCGATCAGGCTGCGGCCGGTCAGGTGCAGGAAAACGTCCTCGAGCGAGCTGCGCCGCACGAGCACGCTGTCCGGAACGAGGCCGCGCTCGTGGAGCGTGTGCGCCGCTGCGTCTCCGTCGTCCGTGTACAGGAGGACGCGATCCGGGAGCGACTCGACCCGGGTGACGTGGCCGTCCGTCCAGTGGCTCAGGTCGTCGGGCTGCGCGCTCTCGAAGCGAAGCTCGACAACCTCGCGAGTCGAGTAGCGCTCGATGAGCTCCCGCGGCGACCCCTCCGCGACGATCTTCCCCTTGTCCATGACGACCAGCCGGTCGCAGAGTTGCTCGGCCTCGTCCATGTAGTGGGTCGTCAACACGAGCGTCACCCCTGACTGCTTCAGCCGATAGAGCCGATCCCAGACGACGTGCCGCGCCTGCGGGTCGAGACCGGTCGTCGGCTCGTCGAGCAGCATGACCTCCGGGTCGTTGACCAGCGAGCGCGCGATCGTGAGCCTGCGCTTCATGCCTCCTGAGAGCGGCTCGACCTTGTCGTTGGCCCGCTCGGTGAGCTGGACGAAGTCGAGGAGCTCATCGGCGCGAGGGCCGAGCTGGCGCCGAGGGAGGCCGAAGTAGCGGCCGTAGATCACGATGTTCTCGCGAACGGTCAGCTCCATGTCGAGGGTGTCCATCTGCGGCACAACGCCGAGCCGGCCGCGAATCGCCACGCCGTCGCGCGCGGGATCGAGCCCGAAGACACTCAGCGTCCCGGCAGTTACCGGGGAGACGCATCCGATCA
Organism: uncultured Actinomycetes bacterium; assembly: GCA_963736295.1. Classification (GTDB taxonomy): domain Bacteria; phylum Actinomycetota; class Thermoleophilia; order Gaiellales; family Gaiellaceae; genus GMQP-bins7. The sequence goes on along the minus strand of CAVTOH010000004.1, from coordinate 52,309 downwards.
TCCGCATCGTCGACGTCTTGCCAGCGCCGTTCGGGCCGAGGAACCCGAACGCCTCCCCGCGGTGGAGGTCGAAGTCGATCTCATCCACGGCGACGAGCTCGCCGAACCGCTTGACGAGCCCGCGGGCCTGGATGAGCGGCGTGCCGTTCTGCTCGCTCACGATCACAAACTTAGATGAACGGCCCTAGGTCACGGGACGTCGTGCCCGGCGCGTCGCATCGACATCCCGGGCGATCTGAGCGACGAGTTCCGCCTCGGACTCGAAGCGCGCCTCGTCGCGCAGCCGCTCCCAGACCTCGACGAGAATGCGCTTGCCGTAGAGGTCGCCTTCGAAGTCGAGGAGGTAGGGCTCGATGCGCCGCTCCGTGCCACCGTAGTGCGGATTGGTGCCGATCGAGATGGCCGCCAGGTGGTCGAGGGCCGAGCCCGCGTAGATCCCGAAGAGCGGCATCGCGAGGAGCGGATCGACGGAGAGATTTGCAGTCGGGAAGCCGAGCGTGCCGCCCCGCTGGTCTCCTGCGACGACCACGCCGTCCAGCTCGAACGGCCGACCGAGCATCGTCGCGGCGGATACGACGTCACCCTCGGCGACCGCCGAGCGGATCGCCGTCGACGACACGCCCTCCACCTCGGGCGCGACCGCGATCGCGAAGCCGAGCCGCTCGAGGAGCTCGAGATCACCGGAGCGCCTGACTCCGAATCGGAAGTCCTCGCCGGCGACGACGGCCTCGGTGCCGATCGCGCTGAGAAAACGCTCGGCGAAGTCCTCGGGAGCAAGCCGCTGGAGCTCGGGCACGAATGGCGCGACGAGAGTCGTCTCGATGCCGGCGGCGGCGAGCAGCTCGAGACGCCGCGCGAGCGTCGTGAGGATGTCCACGCGGTTGCCGAGCGCGAGGCGCGGGTGCGGGTCGAACGTGATCACCGTCGGCGCCAGGCCGGTGTCTCGCACCGCGTCGAGGACAGCGCGGTGTCCGCGATGAACGCCGTCGAACGTGCCTATCGCGACCGCCCGCGGCTTGGTCTCGACATCGGCCGGAGCATGTGCGACGTTCATGCCAGCCGTGCGAGCGCGTCCTCGGGCGCGATTATGTGCTCCGGATCCGCCTCCTCGACCGAGAAGGGGCCGATCTCCATCCGGCGCAGGCTGCGGCAGTGTCCGCCGAGGGCGTCCGCAATCGACCGCACGTAGGTCCCCGAGGACACCTGCAGATCGAGGCGAGCGACCCCGCCGGTGTACTCGACGAACTGGATGGAGTGGACTGTCATCCGCCTCACGGGCATCTCGACGACCACACCCCTGCGGTGGAGGCGGTACGCACGCTCGCCGTCGATCTTGACGGCCGACGCCGCCGGAATCGGCAGCTCGACGACGCCGCGGAGCCCGTGCAGGAGGTCCGCCAGCTCATCGGGCTCGGGCGGCTCGTGTGTCGCGATGACCTCGCCTTCCGGATCTCCGGTCGATGTGCGCGCAGCGAGGTCGACATCGGTCAGGTAGCGCTTGTCGAGCCCGACGAAACGCGGTTGGAGCCGCGTCGACGCGCCCGAGAGGAGCAGGAGGAGCCCCGTCGCGAATGGATCGAGCGTCCCTGCGTGGCCGGTTCGAGCTCCGGTACGCCGGCGCACGGATGCGACCACGGCGAACGACGTGGGCCCGGATGGCTTGTCGACGAGGATGATCCCGCTGGGCGTGAGGGCGCGCGGAGGCATGCGCCGTCCGGAATCAGGCCTCGGAGGCCCGACCCCGGCGTGCGGCCGTGGCCTGCTCGAACTCCGAGACGATGAACCGCTTGAGCTCCTCGAGCTCGAGCTCGCTCGAGAAGCCGGCCGCCGCCTGGTGGCCGCCGCCGCCGCTCTTCCGTGCGATCACGGACACGTCGACCTCGTCGACGGAGGATCGCAGCGACACGCGGTGAGTCGGCCCGCTCCCGGTCGGCGGCTCGCGGATGAACGCGGCCACGACAGCGCCCTCGACGGCCCGCAAGTAGTCGATGATCCCTTCGGCGTACGGCTCGGTCGCGCCGGCGGCCACGAAGTCCTCCTTGAGCAGGCACGAGATGACGAGCTGACCGCCCGCATGCACCTCCGCCCGCTCCAGGGCCCGCGCGAGGAGCTTGAGCTTCGCGAACTGGACGTTCTCGTAGACCGTCTGGAACACCTTGTGCCAGTCCGCGCCGGCCTCGATCAGGTCGGCCGCGAGCCGCAGCGCCTTCGGGCTCGTGTTCGCGTACTGGAAGCGGCCGGTGTCGGTAACGACGGCCGTGTACAGCGGCTCCGCGATCTCCGGAGTGATCTCGACGCCGAGCTCCGCGAACAGGTCGGCGAGGATCTCGCCGGTCGACGACGCAACGGGAACAACGAGGTTCACGTCTCCGAAGCGGGTGTTGTCGTGGTGGTGGTCGATGTCGAGCGTCAGGGGGGCCCGCTCGAGCACGGACGGGTCGGGCCCGATGCGCTCCTCCTTCGCACAGTCCACCGCTACGAGCACGCGCTCCGGGTGGTCCGCCGGCGGCTCGCGAACGACCTCGTCGAGCGCGAGGAACGTGTACTCGGCCGGAAGCGGGCGCTCCGGACCCGAGAGGAACATGACGCTGTCCTTGCCGAGCTGCCCGAGCGCGAGGTGCATGGCGAGCAGCGACCCGAGCGCGTCGCCGTCCGGATTCTCGTGCGACACGACGAGGAAGCGCTCGTGCTCTCGAAGTGCCGCCACGACGGCAGCTACGTCATTCGCGTGTTGCGTCATCGGGCTCCGGAGTAGGTGTGTCTTCGGGCGCGAGCTCGTCGATCATCTGCGTCAGGCGCACGCCGCGCTCGACCGTCGGATCGTATTCGAACGTCAGGACCGGGGTTCGTCGCAGACGAAGCTCGCGCGCGATCTGCGCCTGTAGCACGCCGTGTGCGGCCGTCAGGCCGTCGAGCGTCCGCTCCTGCTCCTTCTCGCTCCCGAGCACGCTCACGTAGACGGTCGCGTAGGCGAAGTCCTTCGAAGCTTCGACGCCGGTCACCGTGACGAAGCCGATGCGGGGATCCTTGAGGGTGGGAATCACGTCCGACAGCACCTGTCGGATCGCCTCGTCCACGCGACGCTTCCGGTTACTCACCGGGCACCACGATCTCTCGGTCGACGAGGACGAGCTCGAAGTCCTGTGCCGAGAGGTAGCGCTCGGCAGCGTCGAGGAGCTCCTGGAGCTCTCGATGGCCCTCCGCTGCGCAGGCGACGACGAGCCGTGAGCGCTGCCAGAGATCGTGGTGGTCGACCTCCGCCACCGAGACCCCGAAGCGCTGCCTGAGCTGTGCCTTCGCGGACTGCACGTGCTTCCGCTTCCCCTTGAGCGACCCCGCCTCCGGGAAGTGGAGCTCCGCGGACAGAATCCCGACGTAGCCTGCGGCCACGACGGCCCTCTGTCCTACGGCGCCTCGGCTGGCGCTGGAGCAGCTGAGGGAGCTTCGGCGAGGTCGGTGCGCTCGACTTCACGCGTCTCGTAGACCTCGAGCACGTCGCCCTCCTTCACGTCGTTGAAGCCGTCGAGGAGGATTCCGCACTCGAAGCCCTCACTGACCTCGCGCACGTCGTCTTTGAAACGCCGGAGCTGGGCGATCGAGCTGTCCTGCACGACCGTGCCGTCTCGGATGACGCGTACCTTCGCGCCGCGCCTGACCGTTCCGCTCGTGACCATGCTGCCGGCGATCGTGCCGAGGCGGGACACCTTGAAGAGCGCGCGCACCTCCGCCTCGCCGAGGATCTCCTCCGTCTCGACCGGCGCGAGCATGCCGACGAGCGCCTGCTCGATGTCGTCGGTGATCTGGTAGATCACGCGGTAGCTGCGGATGTCGACACCCTCTCGCTCCGCGAGCTGCCGGGCCTCGGCGCTCGGGCGGACGTTGAAGCCGACGACGAGCGCGTTCGAGGCGGACGCGAGGTTGACGTCGTTCTCGGTGATCCCACCGACGCCGGTGTGGATTACGTTCACCCGGACCTCGGAGTGCTGGATCTTCTGGAGCTCGCCGAGAAGCGCCTCGACCGAGCCCTGCACGTCGCCCTTCAGGACGATGTTGAGCTCCTGCACGGCGCCGACCTGAAGATCCTCGTAGAGCGTCTCGAGGGAGACGAGGCGGCGCGGGCGCTGCGCGAACTGCTCGCGGCGGAGCCGTTCGGCACGCACGTTGGCGAGGTGCTTTGCCTGGCGCTCGTGCTCGACGACGCGACAGAACTCGCCCGCGGGCGGCGGGCGGTCGAAGCCGAGGATCTCGACCGGGTCGCCGGGCTTCGCTTCCTGTACACGCTCCCCGTGGTAGTCCTGGAGCGCGCGGACCTTGCCGGACGCATCGCCCGCGACGATCGCATCGCCGACCCGGAGAGTGCCGCGGAGCACGAGCACGGTGGCGACCGGGCCGCGCCCGACGTCGAGGCGTGACTCGATCACGAATCCGGATGCGTCGGCAGCAGGGTTGGCGCGTAGATCGAGCTCGGCGTCGGCCACGAGCAGGATTCGCTCGAGCAGGTCGTCGAGATTCGTCTTGTCCTTCGCCGAAACCTCCGCGAACTGCGTCGCTCCGCCCCAGTCCTCGGGCTGGAGGCCGTCGGCGGCGAGCTCGCTCTTCACCCGGTCGGCGTTTGCGTCCGGGATGTCCATCTTGTTCACCGCGACGACGATCGGCACCTCGGCCGCTCGCGCGTGCGAGATCGACTCCTTCGTCTGCGGCATGACGCCGTCGTCTGCCGCCACGACGAGGACGGCGATGTCCGTGACCTTGGCTCCCCGGGCTCGCATGGCGGTGAAGGCCTCGTGGCCGGGAGTGTCGAGGAACGTGATCTTCCGACCGTCGACGTCGATCTGGTAGGCGCCGATGTGCTGCGTGATCCCGCCCGCCTCGGTCTCCACGACGGAGGTCTCGCGGATCGCATCGAGCAGCGTCGTCTTCCCGTGGTCGACGTGGCCCATGATGGTCACGACCGGCGGTCGCGCGAGCAGGTCCTCATCCGCGTCGTCGAACTCCTCCGGCTCGATCTCCTCTTCGGCGGCGTGCTTGATCGTGATCTCGCGCTTCAGCTCCACGCCGATCACCTCGACCTCGTCATCGGTGAGCGACTGCGTGGCGGTGCGCATCTGCCCGAGTCCCATCAGGATCTTGATCAGCTCGGGCATCGGGACGCCAAGTGCCTGGGAGAGATCCTTGACGATGACGCCGGACTCGACCGTGACGGGCCCCGTCGGAGGCGCGACGGGCTGCTGTGTACGCGGAGGCGGCGCCGGACCGCGGTCGCGGGCCTGACGGCCGTCCCGCCCGCGCGCGCCACCGCCTTCGATGACGACGCGCCGCTTGCGGCCACCCGGGCCGGTGCGGGGACGAATCGGGCGGTTCGGTCGGTTACGTCCGTCGGCCATCGGGCGTCAGCTTACTCCTCGGTTCCCGGATCCTCGGTGTCCTGACCCACGACGGCGATCTCATGCTCGGCTGCCTCCTCGGTCGACTCCTCGACCGGCTCGACACCCTCGGCGAGTGCCTCGACCGGCTCGTCGACGGGATCCTCGACGGGCTCTTCCGCCAGGCTGCCGTTCGTCGCGTCCTCGACCTCAACAGGCTGAGCCTCTGCTTTCGGCGGCTCGGCCGACGCGAGCTCCTGGTGAGCGGGCACACCGCAGTAGCGCGAGGCCGGGAGAGCCGCGTTCGGACAGCGCTTGCCGTTCGAGAGAACGGCGGCGCAGCGGTCCGAGTAGCTCTCGTCGTCGTCGGCGCCGGCAAACGCGGCAGCCGCCTCCGCCCGGGCGAACTCGGACTCGGACTGGATGTCGATCTTCCAGCCCGTGAGCCGGGTGGCGAGGCGGGCGTTCAGCCCCTCCTTGCCGATCGCGAGCGCGAGCTGGTCGTCGGGGACGATCACCGTCGCCTCGCGCGTCTCGTCGTCGATGTAGACCTCGCGCACCCTCGCAGGCGAGAGCGCCTTGGCCACGAACCGTGCCGGCTCCGTGTTCCAAGGGATGATGTCGATCTTCTCGCCGCGGAGCTCGGAGACGACCATCCGTACGCGCGAGCCGCGCGGACCAACACAGGCTCCGACAGGGTCCACGCCCTGCATGTGCGACTCGACTGCGATCTTCGAGCGGTAGCCGGGCTCGCGGGCGACGCCCCGGATCTCGACGAGGCCGTCGGCGATCTCGGGGACCTCGAGCTCGAACAGGGCTCGGATGAGCTCGGGATCACGCCGGGAGAGGATGACCTGCGGGCCCTTCGTCCCCGAGCGGACCTCGGCGATGACGGCCTTGATCCTCGAGCCTTGCTCGTAGCGCTCACCGTCGACCTGCTCCGAGCGCGGCAGGAGCGACTCCACCCGGCCCAGATCGACGAGAACGTTGTTCCGGTCGCCGGCCTGCTGGACGATGCCGGTGACCACCTCGCCCTGACGATCGACGTACTCCTCGTACATGATCGCGCGCTCGGCCTCGCGGATCCGCTGCTGGATCACCTGTTTGGCGGTCTGGGCGGCGATTCGGCCGAAGTTGTCCGGGGTGACGTCGGTGCGCACGATCTGGCCGGGTGGAACCTGCGACCAGTCGAGGTCGAGGTCCTCGTCGGCGACCAGCGTGTGCTGCCGCTCCCCCGTCTCCTCCTCGATCTTCTCGAGCTCGGCGATGCGCGCCTCGCGCGCGTCGTCGAGGAGCCGCACCTCGACGTCGTCCGGGATCTCGATGCCGTCGACGCGAAACTCCCCGTCGTGGCCGAGCCGGACCTCGGCGTGCCGAGTGGCACCCGGCGTCTTCTTGTAGGCGGCGAGCAACGCGTCCTCGAGCGCAGAGATGAGCACGCCCTCCTCGATGCCCTTCTCCTTCTCGATCGCCTGGATTCCTTCGATGATCTCTTGGCTCATGGTCTACCCCTCGTCGATCAGGCTGTGGTGATCAGGTTGGCCCGCACGATTGCCTCGTACGGGATGCGCAGCGGCTCGGCTCCATCGACGGCGAGCGCGAGCGCGTTCCCGTCTGCAGAGACCACTTCCCCTCGAAAACGCTTGCGGCCGTCCACGTCACGCTCGGTGCGGACCGCCACGCGCTGCCCGAGCACGGACGCGAAGTGGCGCTGCGTGCGGAGCGGGCGCTCCGGCCCCGGTGACGAGACCTCGATCGTGAAGCGGTCGAGGTACGACCGAAGCACGTCCGTGACGCGCTCGCAGAGCCCGTGATCCACCCCGTCCGGGTGGTCGACGTAGACGCAGAACCGGGTCGGCGAGACGAGCTCCACCGCGAGAACCTCGACGTCGGGCACGCCGTTTTCGACCGCTGGCGCGATCTCGTCGTACAACGTCTGCTCTCGGGAATACACGGTCGTCATGCGGGACGAGCCCCTCTCAAAAAAAACGGGCGCGACGCGCCCATTTCTCCAAAACCGGTGAAATGTGGTTCGCGAAGGATAGCACCGTCTGTCCGCGGATCCCTCAGGCCACGACCACGAGAACGACGCCGTCAACCACGCGTACCGCCCCCACGAGCCGCGCCGGGCGCTCCCTGTTCGGTTCCACGGCGATCGCATGAAACAAGCGGCGAGATGTCGCGGCGAAGGGATCAGGTTGGCGTCGTCCTAGGCGAGTACGAGGATCGCTCACGCGGGTCGACATCGAGGACGATCGTGACCGGACCGTCGTTGATGAGCGCGAGCGCCATGCGGGCTCCGAAGACCCCTCGCGCAACCTTCGCGCCCTCCTGCTCGAGAGCCGTACAGAACCACTCGTACAGCGGTTCGGCCACGGCCGGCTCCGCCGCTTCCGTGAAGCTCGGCCGGTTGCCCTTGCGCGTGTCGGCGATCAGGGTGAACTGGCTCACGACGAGTGCCTCGCCCCCGACGTCGAGCAGCGACAGATCGAGGCGGCCAGCCTCGTCCTCGAACACGCGCAGGCGTGAAATCTTTCCTGCGAGACGATCCGCGCCTGCCTCGTCGTCACCGACCGCGACACCGAGGAGAACGACGAGACCTGCGCCTACGGTGGCAACAACACGCCCCTCGACGGTCACCGAGGCCTCGCGCACGCGTTGCACTACCGCTCGCACGCCGACATTGATAGCGAGCGACTCACGTCAGGGGCAGGACGAGCCGATATCTCGACCGGATGGAAGCCGCTCATCAGCCCTGGCCTGCGCTCGGGTCGCTGCTCGTGCGGGACGGCTTGCTCAGCGACGACGAGCTTCAGAGCGCGCTCGACGAGCAGCGCATCTCGGGGAAGCGGCTGGGTGAGATTCTGGTCGCGCGGGGAAGCGTTACGCGCAACCAGGTCGCCCGCCTCCTCGCCGAGCAGGTCGAGATGCCGCTCGTAGAGCTCGAGGAGTCGGAGGTCGACTCCGAGGCCGCTGCGTTGCTGCCCGAAGAGCTCGCCCGCCGGTACTCGGCCATGCCCGTGGGGTTCCTACCCGACAACTCTCTCCTCGTCGCAGTTGCCGACCCGACCAACGTGCTGCACTGGGACGAGCTCCGCCTCGCCCTCGGCGTTCCCATCCGTTTCGGTGTCGCGTCACCCGAGGCGATCGACGCGGCAATCGAGTTCGTGCACCAGGAGAAGCTGGACATCGTCGATGCGGAAGAGGATCGCTCGGCCGAGCCCGCCGGCATCGTCGATGTGCACGACGCGGACCTCGACACGCCTGCGGTGCAGCTCGTCAACAAGACGATCCAGCGCGCGCTCACGCTTGGTGCATCCGATATCCACTTCAACCCCCAGCTGCGCGTCCTCGAGGTCCGCGCGCGGGTCGACGGCGTCGTGCGCAGAATCGGCTCGATACCGACCTCTCAGCAGGCCGCGGTCACGAGCCGGCTCAAGGTCATGGGCCGGTTGGACATCGCCGAGCGCAGGGCTCCGCAGGACGGTCGCGTTGCAGTTCGCTCCGGCGGCCACACCGTCGACCTCCGCATCGCGGTGCTCCCGACGAAGTTCGGCGAGAAGATCACGCTGCGCATCCTCAACCAGGCCTCCGCGCCACGCTCGCTCGCGGAGCTCGACCTCGCGCCGGAGGACGAGGCGGCGCTCAGAGATGCGATCTACCAGCCGTTCGGCGCCGTGATCACGTGCGGCCCGACGGGCAGCGGCAAGACCACGACCATGTACGCGGCGCTCAACGAGCTCAACACACCCGAGCGCACGTTGATGACCATCGAGGATCCGGTCGAGTACCTGACGCCCGGCGTCGATCAGATCGAGGTCAACCCCCGAGCCGGGCTCTCCTTCGCCCGCGGGCTCCGGACGATCCTGCGCTCGGACCCCGACATCATCCTCGTCGGCGAGATCCGCGACGAGGAGACGGCGCAGATCGCGATTCGTGCCGCCATGACCGGGCACCTCGTCTGCTCGACCATCCACTCGCAGACCGCAGCGTCCGCGATCCGCCGCTTCACCGACATGGGGGTCGAGCCCGGCCTCCTCGCGGCGACCCTGACATGCCTCGTGTCACAGCGGCTCGCGCGCCGTGTCTGCCAGGACTGCCGCGAGACGTACAAGGCGACGAAGGACGAGCTCGTCGCGCTCGGGCAGGCGGGCGAGCGGCCGGGAAAGCGTCTTCTCGCAACCGGCCGGGGCTGCACCGCGTGCGGCGGCACGGGCTACCGCGGTCGGCTTGCCCTGTTCGAGGTGCTCAGCTTCACAGACGAGATCCGCGAGCTCGTTGCGACCGGAGCCTCGACGATGGAGATCCACCGCGCCGCCGTGGCCGGTGGCATGCGGGCGCTCCGTGACGACGGCAACCGGCTCTGCCTCGAAGGCGTGACGACGCTCGCCGAGGTCCAGCGCGTCGTCGGCGACCGTCGCTAGCCGACAGGCTCCTCCGGCGGCAACGCGTCGCCCGATGCTGGCGCGTCCACTCCGCGGCGGAAGAAGCGAGCGAGCTTGATGTGCGGCTTCGCCTCGTGGCGACGACCCTGATTGACGAGGGCACGCGCCAGTCCGTAGTGCGCGAACTCGTCCGCGGGGGCGAGCTCGACCAGCGTTCGGAACTCCGCTTCCGCCTCGCTGAAGCGGCCGAGCCGGAAGTAGGCGATGCCGAGAGCTTCGTGGATCGATCGCGAGCGCGGCTCTCGGCGCTTGGCCTTCTCGAGCGCGACCGTGGCCTGTGCGGGGCGTCCGGCCCGCAGGTGCGCGCGGCCCTGCTGGAAGAGGTCGTACGTCTCGGTCACTGCCAGCCCCGGATCGACCGCAACGAGACGAATCCCCGGAACCGCGCCCAAAGCGACAGTTCGTCTCGAACGTGGCCGAGTAGCGTCCGGAGCTCCGTCCGCGCTCTCCGCGCTGCGGCGGCCACATCCTCGGGAGGCCCGAAGCGCCCGCGTGCTGCCGCCGCGACGTACGAGCTCGCGTCCAGCCCCACCTCGGCGGCCACCGCGCCGCGCAGATCGTCGAGCGTCGCGCTCTGGTGCACCGTGACACCCTGATCGCGCAGGAACGCCTCGAGCTCCCGGCGCGTCGCCCCGGCGACGCTCCGCGGATCCCGCGCGAGATACCGGAAGCGGCGGCGGAGCCACTTGGCCATGCCGATCGCCAGTGCTCCGAACACTGCGACGGCCGCTGCGATCGAGAGGATCGAGGGCCGCTCGCCGCTACGACCGATCCCCGTCGCCTGGTCCGCAAGGAGGTCGCCGGCCTCTTCGCCGCGCACGACGTCGCTCAGACTCCCGCGGCGGAGCGCGTCCACGGTCGCAGCAGAGTTCGACGCGACGGAGTACTGGCTCGAGAACCTCCCACGACCGGGCGTCGGGTCGAAGGGAATCCAGCCGTGACCCGCGAACCAGACCTCCACCCAGGCATGCGCGTTGTGGTCGGTGATCGTCCAGGTTCCTTTCTCGAAACGACCGGGCGTGAATCCGACGGCGACCCGTGCGGGGATGCCGAGCAGTCGCGCCATGACGGCCATCGCACCGGCGAAGTGCTGGCAGTAGCCCTCCTTGCTCCGCGTCACGAAGTCGATCAACGGGGGCTGCCCCCGGTTCACGGTGGGGCGCTCCTCGTAGCGAAACCCGCCACGCTGCCGGAGCCAGGACTCGAGCGCGAGCACCGCCGTGTAGGGCGACCTCGCGCCGGACGTCACCCGGCGGGCGCGCTCGTAGAGCACGCCGTACCTCCCGAGCTCGGAGTACGAGGGATCGTCGAGAATCGCCCGGGTCTGCCGGCCACGGTTCGGGGCTCCGAACCGTGGGAAAGTCTGTCCCCAGAGAGTCAGATACGGCCTGATCGCAGCCGGATAGCGCGCCCGGGCAGCGGCGAGATCTTCGACCGAGGGATCCGGGACGTAGCTCCAGATGCGGTACTTCGTCCCGTTCGTGAGCATTCGCTGGGCGCGGACGATGCCGCCGGCGAACGCGAAGAGGGTGCCCAGCGACGGCGCGTCGACCGCCACCGGCGTACCCGCGGCGACGAGCCGGTCGTCGACGAGTGCATCCACCTCGACGTGCTGCTCGAGCCAGCGAGTCTCGTCGCGAGCGCCAGGCGGGGACAGCGCGTCGAGCGGCAGCGACCCGCCAGGGCCACGTGAGAGGACGAACGAGAGATCCTCGTACCAGCGGCCGCCGATGAACGAGTCGAGTGTGGACGCACGCCAGTACTGCGCGCGCTCGGTTCCGGAGATCCGAAGCACGACCGTCGCGATGGGTGGGAACGCGATTCCGTCGTACTGCCCCTCCCAGACAAAGCGGACACCGAGCGTATGCGGCGGCTGCCCGCCGACGCTCCAGGTCTGCCAGTCGACGACCGCATCACGGGTGAACGAGGTTGCAGAGGCAGCCCACGCAGCTCCGCCGACGACGAAGGCGGCGATCGCGGCGCCTGCTGCCAGCGCCGGCACGGACCGGGCGCGGAGAACGAGCGGGATGGAGAGCGCTGCCCCGAGCGCGAGCGCCCCTGCCGCTACGGCTCCCCCGTCGACCAGGGTCGCAGGCCAGCCGGCCGCTGCAATCGTCACCGCAGCCGCTGCGAGTGGTCGCCGGACCGCGATCAGCCAGCCGATGGCGAGCACGAAGCCGTAGACGGCGACGAGCAGGACGGAGTGCATCTCCGGACGTTGTGCGGGGTCGAAGGGAAGGAGGACCTCGTAGTAGTCCCCCAGGCCGGTCGTCGCCGCATCGCTGAGCGGCCCGACGACGCGCTCGTCCCGGTACGGCAGGAGCTCCCACGGCTCAGTGCCGAACGCGAAAGCGGCGACCGCTGCCAGCGACCCCAGGGCCACCACGGCGCGCACAACCCCGGGGCGTACGAGCGCGGACGCGAGCGCGATCGCGGCGACGAGCACGAGTTCGAGCGATCGTCTCGGAGCCTCGAATGCCCCCCACGACCAGGCGACGACGAGCGCGGGAAGCAGGCTGCGGCGAGCGTCCGTCCAGCCCCGGCTCCCCATCCCGCGTCCGCGCCACGGCGCGCTTAGTCGGCTAGGACGTCGCACGCGCTCCCTCCCGGGAGGCCCCGAGCGCGGTCGCGAGGTCGTCGCCGGAGCGGACGACTGCGACAGGAATACCGGCGGCGGAGAGCTGGAGCAGCCTCGCATCGACTCGAGTCGGCCGCCCGGCGAAGCTCGGCGCGTCGATCCACACGACGGAAACCAGCCGCCGCGCTGCGAGATCCAGCAGCCGCGCCGTCGCCGCCGCTCCCAGGACCGCCGTCACCACGACGATCTCGCCTGCGCTCGCTACCGGCGCAGGCGGACGGGCGAGAAGCCATCCGAGCTCGCGGGGCGCGTCGGGGCTCGCTGCCGCCAGCGTGTCGAGAGCCGTCCTGAGCTCACCCGGAGAAGCCACGGGGACGATCTCGGCTCCGTGGCCGGTCGTCAGCAGCGCACCGCGACGCCCGGACTGGACATGAGCCCGCAGAACCGATCCGGCCGCCCGCACCGCGGTGTCGAAGCTCGAACGCGGCGGCTCGCCCGCCTGGCCGGCTGGATCGCAGTCCAGGACGACGACGATCGACTCGCGCGGTGCATCCTCCAGCTCCTTCACCATGAGCAGCCCCCGGCGCGCGGTCGTCGGCCAGTGCACCCGGCGCAGCGATTCCCCCTGCTCGTACTCCCGGACGGAGTGAAGGTCGAACCCGGCGTGCTGCCGGAGAAGGAGCCTGCGGCCGTCGCTGAGCGTCCGTCCCGACTCGCTGAAGAGCCCCTCGAGCTCGACGAGACGCGGATGGACGACAACTGCGACAGGCATGCCGAGCGCGTGAGCGGCGTGTTCGAGCCCGAGCGGATCACGAAGCTCGACCTTCGCGTCGACGCACGCGAACAGCCCTCGCGGCAGCCTTGCCAACCTCACCTCGCCTGCGAGCTCCCCCTTCTGACGACGGAGCCGGCACGCGAAGTGGCCGATGCGGTCGAACGTCCCGGTGACCGTCGCGGCTCCGAGTGTGGCTCGCGTGCCCCGCCGAGCCGCGACGCGAAGCGTGACCTCGTCCCCCTCGGTTGCGACCGCGGGCGAGAGCGACAGGCGGACGTCTGCCGGCACGTCCTGAAGCACCAGCCACACCCGCCCGACGAGTGCCGCGACGAGGAGGCCCAAGCCGACGACACCGAGCGGGCGTGAGGCGAAGACGATCGCCGCAGCGAGCACGACGCCGCCGAGGACGAGTGCTCCGCCCCGGCGCATCACACGGGAACGGGAGTCTCGTCGAGGGCGTGCCGAACCGTCTCCTCGGCACCGATCCCGGAACCGCGGGCTTCGGGTGCGAGGATCAGCCTGTGTGAGAGAACGCACGGCGCGACGGCCTGGACGTCCTCCGGGAGGACGTAGTCACGGCTGCGAGCGACCGCCCGCGCCTTCGACATGCGCAGGAGGGCGATACCCGACCTCGGGCTCGCCCCGAGAGCAAGCTGCCGGCTGGCGCGGGTGTGCCGCAGAAGCGAGACGACGTACCGTCCGACGCTCTCCTCGACGAACACGTCGCGGGCGGCCTCGATCGCAAGTCTCACCTCCTCGCGGTCGGCCACCGCGCGAAGGTCGTCGAGCGGCGGCGCAGTCGTCTGCTCGGCGAGCATCCGCGCTTCGTCCGCGAGTGGCGGATAGCCGAGGGACAGGCGCGCGGTGAAGCGGTCGAGCTGCGCCTCTGGCAACGGGTACGTGCCCTCGTACTCGATCGGGTTCTGCGTCGCGACGACCATGAACGGTGGCTGGAGTGGATAGGACTCGCCGTCGATCGTCACCTGGCACTCCTGCATAGCCTCGAGGAGCGCCGCCTGCGTCTTCGGAGAGGCCCGGTTGATCTCGTCGACGAGGATGACGTTCGCGAAGACGGGGCCCGCCTTGAACTCGAACTCGTTCGTCTTCTGGCTGAACACGTTCACGCCGGTGACGTCCGTCGGCAGGAGATCGGGGGTGAACTGCAGCCGCGAAAACGTGAGGTGGAGTGAGCGCGCCAGAGACTTGGCCAGCACCGTCTTCCCCACGCCCGGGAAGTCCTCGATCATGAGGTGGCCCTCGGCCAGAAGGCAGAGAACACAGAGCTCGAGGGTGTCGCGCGGCGCGCGGACGACGACCTCGAGGTTCGCCACCACCCGCTCGACGATCTCGGCGCCTACCGACTCTCGGGCCTCGGAAACCGGCTTCGGGTCGCTCATGAGCCGTTCGACCGTTCCGCGACGATGCGCTCGATCTCGTCCATGACCGCTGCCGCGATCAGGCTCTTCGACGCCTTCGGGACATGCCGCTCGCCGTCTGGGCTCACGAGCACGACCTCGTTGTCGTGGGTGTCGAAGCCGATGTCGCTCCGGCTCACGTCGTTGAAGACGATGAGGTCCGGCTTCTTCGCCTGCAGCTTCTCCCGGGCGCGCTCGAGACCGGTGCCTGCCGCGTCGGCAGCGAAGCCGACCAGAACCTGGCCCGGTCTCCGTGCGTTTCCGAGCCCGGCGAGCACGTCCGTTGTCGGGGTCAGCTCCACGGTCCAGCTCTCGCCGTCCTTCGGTCGCTTGCCAGGCTCCGCGGCCGCCGGACGGTAGTCGGAGACCGCCGCAGCCATCACGATCACATCGGCATCCGCGCGAGCAAGGGCCTCCCGCTCGAGGTCGGCGGCCGTCGGGGTCTCGACCACGGTGACGCCCAGGTGGCGCGGGCAGGCCGACGTTCGCGGCGAGCACGGTGACCGCCGCACCACGGCGGCTCGCCTCCTCGGCGAGGGCGAAGCCCATTCGACCCGATGAGCGGTTACCCACGAACCGCACGGCGTCGAGCGGCTCTCGCGTGCCTCCGGCGGAGACGACGACCTGGAGCCCCTCGAGCACACCGTTCCGAGCCGCGCCTCCGAGCATCCGCTCGACGACCGCCGCGATCTCTTCGGGCTCCACCATCCTCCCCATGCCGCTCTCGCCCTCGGCGAGCTCTCCTTCAGCAGGTCCGACGAGCTCGATCCCTCTCGCGCGGAGGAGCGCGGCGTTCGCCTGCGTAGCCGGGTGCTCCCACATGCGGACGTTCATCGCCGGCGCGACGAGCACGGGGCCGGCGTGCGCGAGAGCGCTCTCCGTCAGCAGATCGTCAGCCAGGCCGTGCGCGAGCTTCGCGAGCGTGTTCGCAGTGAGCGGCGCGACGACGAGCAGGTCGGCGTGGTGCAGGTGAGGGTAGGCGTCCTCGCTCTCCGACTTCCGGGCGAGCGCGAAGAACGTCTGCGCGGATACGAAGCGCTCGGCGCCCTCGGTCAGGAGCGGATAGACGTCGTGGCCGGCTCTGACGAGCAGCCGCACGAGGGTGCAGGCCTTGTAGGCCGCGATCCCGCCGGTGACTCCGACCAGGATGCGTGCCATCTGCGGGCGCCCGCCTAGGTGGGCGGATACTGGTACGTGATCTTCCCGCTCGCGACCTCTTCCATGGACATGGTGAGGTAGTTCTTCGAGCGGGACTCGATCAGTGGCGGCGGAGCTTCCTCGAAGCCGATGCCCTCGCCGAGCTGGTGGTGGTAGTTGTTGATCTGCCGCGCACGCTTCGCGGCAACGATGACGAGCGCGTACCGGGAGTCGACCTTTTCGAGCAGCTCGTCGATGCGGGGATGGATCATGGCCGGCTCATGGTACCTGCGAGCGCCAACTCGCACTCGACGATCGCCGCGAGCGCCGCTGTCGCGCGTTCGAGGTCGTCGTTGCGCACCATGTAGCGGAAGAGGTGCGCCTGCGTGAACTGCTTCCGGGCGAGCTCGATTCGCTCGCCGATCTCGCCGGTGCTCTCGGTCGCTCGCTCGCGGAGGCGGCGCTCGAGCTCGGCAAGGTCCGCCGCGATGAAGACCGTGACGCTGCCTGCCACGTCCTCCTGAACCCTCAACGCGCCGTCGAGCTCGAGCTCCAGCACGCAGACCTGGCCCTCACCGGCGATGCGCTCCATCTCCGAGCGCAAGGTCCCGTAGCGGCGCCCGGAGACGTAGTCGACGTGCTCGAGGAACTCTCCGGCACGAACGCGGCGCTCGAACTCCTCGTCCGTCAGGAACCAGTACTCGCGCCCGTCGAGCTCACCCGGCCGCTGGGGCCGTGTCGTGGCGGACACCGCGATCTCGAGTGCCGAGATCCGCTCGAGCAGCCCTTTGATGAGCGTGCCTTTGCCCGCTCCGGACGGCCCCGTGACGACGAAGACGGGCCGCGAAGCGACCACGTGGCTAGGAGCGGTGGTTGAAGAGCTCGACGAGCTCGGTGCGCTGGCGCTCGGAGAGCCCACCGACCGTCTTCGACTGGCTGATGCGGCACTGATTCAAGAGGCGAGCTGCCTTCACCCTGCCGAACTTCGGCACTGCCATCAGCATGTCGAACACCTTTGCCGTCGACACGAACTCCGGCGGCGTGAGCAGGATCGCCTCGATGTGCACGCGGCCGGCCTTGAGATCGCGTTTCAGCTGAGCGCGGCGGACTCTCACGTCGTTTGCCCTCTGGAGCGCCTCCATCCTCTGGTCGAGCGAACGGGCGGGGGCTTGGGCATGCGTCTTCGACGTGACCATGAGCCGCACGAGTCTACCAAGATCGCTCCCTGGGTCAAGCGGCAACGTTTTGCGCGATTTGCAGGGCTTTTTGCGTTGCCTAAACTGTCGACGGGGATCGAGCGACCCCTCGTTCGGGCGCAACGTCGCGGATGTCGGAGACGGATTCGATGCCACGAGCCGCCGTCTCGTCCGCCAACTCGGCGCGCACCCGGACCGGCGCCCCGGGATCCGCGAACAGGATCGTCCCGAGTGCCACCGAGTGGGCGCCCGCGGCAGCCAGCGCGAGTGCGTCCACTCCGCGGGTCACTCCGCCCATGCCGACAATCGGTGCATCGACTGCGTTTGCGCACGAATGAACACAGGCGAGCGCGATCGGCAGGAGCGCAGGCCCGGAGTACCCGCCGACGCTCGTGCCGAGTCGCGGTCGGAGCGTGTCCTCGGCGAGAGCAAGCCCGCGCATCGTGTTCACGAGCGACAACCCGTCGGCGCCGGCGGCCACGACGGCACGGGCGGTGTCCGCGATGTCCCACGTCGCAGGCGAGAGCTTCGCGTAGAGCGGCTTCGTCGTCGCGGCGCGTGCGGCCTGCACCAGCTCCGCCGCTGTCTCCGGAGCCTCCTCGACGTTCGGGCACGAGAGATTCAGCTCGACGACCTCGACGCCCTCGTGCCCGTCGAGCATCCCGCAGACGTCGCCGAAGTCCTCGGCGGAGAACCCGCCCACGGAGACCCAGATCGGGATGCCGAGCGCCTGCAGCCTCGGCAAGTGGTCTCGCGCGAATACCTCGATTCCGGGGTTCTGCAGGCCGATCGAATTCAGCATGCCGTGTGGCGTCTCCGCGAAGCGCGGCGGCGGGTTCCCTTCGCGCGGGTGCGGCGTGACCGTCTTCGTGACGAAGGCGTCGAGGCTCCGCGCAACCTCGGGAGCGGCGAGCGCGTCGAGGCAGCCGCTGGCGTTGAGGATCGGGAGAGTCACTGGCTTCCCAGTACCGGGCCTGCGAGGCAGAGGCGCTCGTAGTGCCCTTCGATCTCGACGACACAGCCGTAGCACGCCCCGTAGCCGCAGGCCATCGGGGCCTCCCATGCGAGCTGTGCGCCCGGCACGAGCGTTGCCAGCGCCCCGAGCATCGGCTCCGGTCCGCAGGCGAGGACGTCCCCCGGGTCCTCGGGCAGGAGCTCCGTCACGAGCCGCGGCTCGACCACGACCTCGGCCTGCGGCAGGAGCGACGCCGCGACAGCGTGGAGTTCCGTCCGAAAACCGAGCAGTGCCGGTGGGTGCCCGAGCGATTCCGAGAGGTACGGCAGGGGCGCGATGCCGATCCCGCCGCCGACGAGGAGCGGGCGCTCGACATCGAGGTCGAAGCCGTTCCCGAGCGGCCCGAACACGTGGATTTCTTCGTCTGGCTCGAGCGCACACAGCGCACGCGTGCCTGGTCCGATCGGGTCGATGAGGAAGGCCAGCTCGTCGTCGGGTGCAAGGCAGAGGCTCATCGGCCGCGGGAGGATCCGGCCTGGCGCCTCGAGCATGAAGAACTGCCCGGGGACACCGGGCTCTAGCTCGCCGCGCGCGACGCGGAGCAGCGTGTACGGCCCGACGGCATCCGTACCGCGCACGGACACGAGCTCACGAGCAGGAACCTCGCCGAGCGCCCTGCTGCTCTGGGCCGCAAGGCTCACGCGACGATCCCGATGCGTTCCTGGAGGGAGAGCGCCGACTCGGCCCTGGCGTTCGCGATCGCATGCACGGCCGCGGCTGCGCCCGAGATCGTGGTCACGCAGGGCACGCGGGCGACGAGCGCAGCTTCCCGAATCAGGTAGCCGTCGGCGCGCGCTCCGCTCCCCTGCGGCGTGTTCACGATCAGGTCGCACCGGCCTTCGCGTACGAGGTCGACGACGGTGGGATCACCGGCGGCGGCGTCCACGACCTTCGCGATCTCCGCCACGTCCAGCCCTGCCGCACGCAGCGTCCGCGCCGTCCCCTCGGTCGCGACGAGCTCGAACCCGAGACCGGCTAGAGCGGCGGCCACCGGGACGGCCGCCGGCTTGTCCTCGTCGCGGACCGACAGGAAGGCGGTTCCCGCGGTGGGAAGCGGCCGGCCGGCGGCACGCTCGGCCTTCGCGAGCGCGGTCGGCAGGTCTGCTGCACTCGCCATCACCTCTCCTGTCGAACGCATCTCGGGGCCGAGCACGGGATCCGCGCCCGGGAATCTCGCGAACGGCAGCACTGCCGCCTTGACGCTCACCTGCGTCGGCCGCGGAACTGGCAGGTCGAGCTCGCGCAGAGTTCCGCCGGCTGCCAGGCGGCACGCGGCGTCGACGAGGTTGATGCCGATCGCTTTGCTCGCGAAGGGGACCGTGCGAGACGCCCGGGGGTTCGCCTCGAGCACGTAGACGACTCCGTCGGCGATCGCAAGCTGGACGTTGAGCAGGCCGACCACGCCCAGCGCGGGCCCGAGCCGCTTCATGATGTGCTCGACCTCGAGCGCAGCAGCGAGCGTCAGTGACGGCGCAGGGAGCACGCACGCGGAGTCGCCGGAGTGCACGCCGGCTTCCTCCACGTGCTGCATGACTGCGCCGATGTACACCTCCTCGCCGTCGCAGAGCGCGTCGACGTCGAGCTCGATCGCGTGCTCGACGAAGCGATCCACCAGCACAGGACCGTCGACAGCCGACATCGCGGCCTCGAGCTCCGCCCGGTCGTAGCAGATGCGCATCGCGCGACCGCCGAGGACGTAGGAAGGACGAACCAGCACGGGGTACCCGATCTCCTCTGCCGCTGCGATGGCCTCGCGCTCGCCGGAGACGGTGGCCCATGGCGGGCACCGGATGCCGAGCTCGCTTGCGAGAGATCCGAACCGCTCGCGATCCTCCGCGAGGTCGATCGCAGCGTGCGGCGTCCCGAGGATCTTGAAGCCGGCCTCCTCGACGTGTCTCGCGAGTCGAAGCGGCGTTTGCCCGCCGAACTGCGTCACGACTCCGACCGGCTGCTCCCGGTCGCAGACCGCGAGCACCTCCTCGGGAGAGAGCGGCTCGAAGTAGAGCCGATCGGACGTGTCGTAGTCCGTCGAGACGGTCTCCGGGTTGCAGTTGACCATGACGGCCTCGAAGCCGAGCGCGCGAAACGTCTGAGCCGCGTGCACGCAGCAGTAGTCGAACTCGATGCCCTGGCCTATCCGGTTCGGCCCCGAGCCGAGGATGACGACCCGCGGCTTCGTGGCGGACGGCGCGGCTTCGTCCTCCTCCTCCCAGGTCGAGTAGAAGTAGTTCGACGCGGCCTCGACCTCGCCGCCGCACGAGTCGACTCGCCGAAAGACAGGGCGAATCCCTTGCTCGTGGCGCAGTCGCCGCACCTCGCCGCCCGTCAGACCGAGGCTGGCCCCGATCGTGTCGTCGCCCCAGCCGGCGCGCTTCGCTCGGCGGATGTCACCTGACTCGAGCTCCGCTCGGGCGAGTGCAATCTGCTCGCGGAACCACGGATGAAGGCCCTCGGGCAGCGCGGCATCGTCGAGGCTCGGCCAGGGAGTGGGCGCGCCCGGCTCGAGCTCACGGGAGCCGTGGGCCTTGAGGAAGGCCTCGCTGAACGTCCGGCCGATGCCCATCGCCTCGCCGACGGACTTCATCTGGGTCCCGAGCGTCGCGTCGGCACCGGGGAACTTCTCGAACGCGAACCGTGGGAACTTGACGACGACGTAGTCGAGAGTCGGCTCGAAGCTCGCGGGGGTCGTCTTGGTGAGGTCGTTGGGAATCTCGTCGAGCGTGTAGCCGACTGCGAGCTTCGCCGCGACCTTCGCGATCGGGTAGCCGGTCGCCTTCGAGGCCAGAGCGGACGAGCGCGACACGCGCGGGTTCATCTCGATCACGCGAAGCTCGCCACTCTCGCGCTCGCGGGCGAACTGGATGTTCGAGCCACCCGTTTCCACACCGACGGCGCGGATGACTGCCGCGGCGGCGTCTCGGAGCTCCTGGTACGCCTCGTCGGCGAGGGTCATCTGCGGCGCGACCGTCACGGAGTCGCCCGTGTGGACCCCCATCGGGTCCAGGTTCTCGATCGAGCACACGACGACGACGTTGTCGAGGCGGTCGCGAATCACCTCGAGCTCGAACTCGTCCCACCCGCGAACCGACTCCTCGACGAGCACCTGCCGGATCGGGGACTCCGCCAGACCCCTCTCGACCTGCCGGTGCAGGGACGCCAGATCTTCCGCAAAGCCGCCTCCGTGTCCCCCGAGCGTGAATGCGGGACGGACGACCACGGGCAGCCGGACGTCGACGAGCTCGTCGAGCGACGTGACGATCCTCGACGCCGGCATCCTGAGCCCGCAGCTCGCAACGGCTTCCTTGAACTCCTCACGGTCCTCGGCGCGCCTGATGACCTCGACCGAGGCCCCGATCAGCTCGACCTCCAGCTCGTCGAGGACACCTGCGTCGCTGAGCGCGACGGCGAGATTCAGCGCCGTCTGGCCGCCGAGCGTCGGGAGAAGCGCATCGGGGCGCTCTCGCTCGAGCACCGACGCGACGCTCGCGAGGTCGAGCGGCTCGATGTACGTCCGGTCTGCGAACCCGGGGTCGGTCATGATCGTCGCCGGGTTGGAGTTGACGACGATCGTCCGGTAGCCGTCCTCGCGCAGCACCTTCAACGCCTGGCAGCCCGCGTAGTCGAACTCGCACGCCTGCCCGATCACGATCGGGCCGGAGCCGATGACGCAGATGCTCTCGAGATCGCGGCGCGCGGGCATCAGCGTTCGAGCTCCCGAACCCAGGACTCGAGTATCGGCCACGCGTCGTGCGGACCGGGACCGGCCTCGGGATGGAACTGGACGGAGCGAGCCCGGAGGTCCGGGAACTCGAGCCCCTCGACCGTGTCGTCGTACAGGGAGACATGGCTTGCCTCGACGGCGTCGGTCGGCTCGACCGCGAACCCGTGGTTCTGGCTCGTGACGAGCACGCGGCCCGTGCGGCGCTCGAGCACGGGGTGGTTTGCTCCACGGTGGCCGAACGGCAGCTTGAACGTCCTGCGGCCCGTCGCGAGACCGAGCAGCTGGTGGCCGAGGCAGATGCCGAGGATCGGCGTACGCCCGAGGAGGTCGCGGACGACGGCGACCTCCGCGTGTAGCGGCTCCGGATCTCCCGGCCCGTTGGAGAGCACGACTCCGTCGAAGGATGCGAGCTCGTCGGCCTGCGCAGTGTGCGGCATCACGCTGACCCGGGCGCCAGCGCTCGCGAGCCGACGGGGGATGGAGCGCTTGGTTCCGTAGTCGACGACGGCGACATTTGGACCGTCGGCCTCCTGGAACACGTACGGCTCCTTGGCCGATACCTGAGCCACGAGCGCCTGCCCTTCCATCAGCGGCTGCGCGCGGACCTGAGAGAGCGCGTCCGCGGACGGCAGCGCCTCGTCGTCGGCGACGACCGCAGCGCGCATCGCGCCGCCTTCGCGAAGACGGAGCACGAGCGCGCGAGTGTCGACCTGATCGAGCGCGACGAGCCCGTTGTCACGCAGCCAGCTCGCCCACGCTCGACCCCCGAGCTGCCGCATGATCGCGGCCTTCGCGTGCGGGCGGTCGGACTCACCGCGCTCGTCACCGACGCCGTAGTTGCCGACCATGGGGGCCGTGAAGCAGACGAGCTGCTCAGCGTAGCTCGGGTCGGTGACCGTCTCCTGGTAGCCCGTCATCGCCGTCGTGAAGACGGCTTCGCCGAAGGCGGCGCCCGAGGCTCCGACCGAAGTGCCAGGGAAGAGCGTCCCGTCCTCGAGCACGATGTAGCCGGCGGTCACGCGGCGAACACCTCCCGCCCGTCCGCGACCGTGCGGACGACTCGCCCGCGCAGCGTCTGCCCGAGCAGCCACGAGTTCTGAGACCGCGAGCGGAAGCCGTCTTCCGAGACCACCCAGTCGGCGTCGAGATCGAGCACGACGAGGTTCGCACGGGCGCCGACCTCGATCCGCGGCTCCGGGAGCCCGAAGACGCGCGCTGGACCGGAGGACATGCGCTCGAGCACCGTCTCGAGCGTGAGCACCCCCGGCAGCACGAGACGCGTGTAGAGGGCCGAGAACGCGGTCTCGAGACCGGTTACGCCGAATGGCGCCTCCTCGAAGGGAGCCTCCTTCTCATGTCTTGCGTGCGGGGCATGATCGGTCGCAACCGAGCCGATGGTTCCGTCGCGCAAGGCATCGACGAGCGCCTGGCGGTCCTCCTCGGCGCGGAGCGGAGGGTTCATCTTCAGATTCGGGTCGAGCGAGTGGAGCGCATCGTCCGTCAGGCACAGGTGGTGCGGCGTTACCTCACCCGTGGCGGGCACTCCGGCGGCCTGCGCGGCGCGAAGCGCGACCACGGACTCCTGCGCGGAGATGTGCATGACGTGCAGCGGCCTGCTCTCGAACTCCGCAATCGCCAGATCCCGGCTGACCATGACGCTCTCCCCGACCGAGGGGTAGCCGCCGAGCCCGAGCTCCGCGGCGACCGCTCCCTCGTGGGCGTGCCCTCCGCGCGAGAGGTCGGGATCCTCGCAGTGAAGCGCCAGCGGGCGGTGCGCTATCTCGCTGTACTGGAGGGCGCGGCGCAGGAGGCCCGCGGACACGACCGGCCGGCCGTCGTCCGTGAACGCGGCGGCACCGGCGGACGCGAGCTCGGCCATCTCGGTGAGCTCAGCGCCGTCCTGACCCTTGCTGATCGCGGCCATGAAGCCCGTCGGGATCACGGCCTCGTCGCGCGCGCGGTCGACGAGCGCTCCGAGCACGGCTGCCGAGTCGACTACGGGGTCGGTGTTCGGCATCGCGAGAATCGCGCAGTAGCCGCCCGCCGCGGCTGCCTCGGTGCCCGACTGGATCGTCTCCTCGTCCTCGCGCCCCGGTGTGCGCAGGTGCACGTGGGGGTCGACGAAAGCGGGAGCGACAACGATCTCACTGGCGCCGGCAGAGTCGATCCGCGTGATCACACCGTTCTCGACCGTGACGGACAGGCACTCATCGATCCCCTGCGCGGGCGCGACCACGCGCCCCTCGACGACGAGCGAGTCGCCGCGGCCGTTTCGGCAGAAGAGAGTCATGCGACCTCGACCGCTTCCGGAGCTCGCACCGGGGCCACGGCGAGCAGGTCGTACAGCACGGCCATGCGCACGACGAGCCCCGCGCGCACCTGGTCGGTGACGAGCGCGGCAGACGAGTCGGCAACGCGAGCATCGATCTCGACGCCGCGGTTCATCGGCCCGGGGTGCATCACGACCTGACCGGGCCGCACGCGCTCCGGCGTGATCCCGTACAGGGCTGCGAACTCGCGGAGCGAGGGGACGAAGGCCTCGCCCGGCTGCATGCGCTCCCGCTGCATACGAAGGACGTAGACGACGTCGGCGTCCGTGATGCTGGCGATGTCCGTCGAGATCTCGCAGCCGAACGTCTCGACTCCACGCGGCAAGAGAGTCGGCGGGGCGACGAAAGTCGCCCGCGCGCCCACGAGATCGAGTGCTTGCACGAGCGAGCGAGCCACCCGTGAGTGGAGAATGTCACCGACGATCGCTACGTGCACGTCAGCGAGGCGACCCAGTGCCGTCTGGATCGTGTACAGGTCGAGGAGCGCCTGGGTCGGGTGCTGGTTCTTCCCGTCGCCGGCGTTCACCACGTGCGCGTCGGTGACACGCGACACGAGCCCCGGAGCCCCGATCGACGGATGGCGGACGACGATGACGTCCGGGTCGTACGCGGAGAGCGTGAGCGCCGTGTCCTTGAGCGACTCGCCCTTGTCCACGGAGGATCCGGACGAGCGGACCGACATCGTGTCGGCGGAGAGCCGCTTGGCGGCGAGCTCGAAGCTCGCGAGCGTGCGGGTCGAGGACTCGTAGAAGAGATGGACGACGGTGCGCCCACGGAGCGTCGGCAGCTTCTTCACTTCCCGGTCGAGCGCTGACGCCATGCTGCGGGCGGTTTCGAGGACGCGCTCGACGTCGTCTCCGCTCAAGTCACGCACCGACAGCAGGTGACGGCGTGGCTCCGCCGGGACGCGCAGCTCAGGCATGCGAGTCCTCCGCTTCGCGCAGAAGGAGCACGCGGTCCACCTCGTCCACCTCGACGAGCTCGACCTGGATCCGCTCCGTCCGCGCAGTCGGCAGGTTCTTGCCGACGTAGTCCGGTCGGATCGGCAGCTCCCGGTGGCCGCGGTCGACGAGGACGGCCAGCTGCACGCGCGCGGGTCGACCGAACTCGAGCAGCGCGTCGATCGCGGCGCGAATGGTCCGGCCCGTGTACAGCACGTCGTCCACGAGCACGACCGTCTTTCCCTCGAGCGAGAACGGGATGCTCGTCGAGCGGACGACCGGCTGACGACCGGGAGCACGGCCTCCGTCGCGAACGTGGACGTCATCTCGGTGGAACGTGATGTCGAGCGCTCCGAGCACGAGCTCTACCCCGCTCCGCTCCGCGACGAGGCGTCGCAGTCGCGCGGCCAGCGGGACGCCACGAGTCTGGATGCCGACGAGCGCCACGTCGCCCAGCGAGTCACCGAGCGAGCCATCCTGCGAGTCACGCTGCGAGTCCCGCTGGGCGTCGTTGCGCTCCACGAGCTCGTGGGCGATCCGCGAGAGAGACTTCGAGATCGCTTCTGCGTCGAGGACGGGCCTCGCAGAGGCGTCACCGTTCGTAGCCGCTGCCCGAGGGCTGGGGTGCTGCGTCGACACCGAGCTCCTTTCCGGCCTCACTGGACCGGGTTAAAGGTCGAGCTAGTTTAGCGGGCCGCCGCGACGGTCTCCCTACTCCGCCTCGTCGTCCTCCTCGGACTCGGCGAGCCGCTCGATCGCGTCCCTGGCCTCCTCCACCTTCGTCTCGGGGACGAGCACCTTGAGCGGCGGGTCGTCCATCGCGCCGGGGTCGTGCTCGACGGCCACCTCGAGCGAGGATTCGATACCTGCCGCGGACAGCATCTCCTGGAGCTGCTCGGCCTCTGCGACGTCCCCCGCGACGGTTACCTGAACGAGCCGCGTCACGACCCCTCGGACACTACCGCAGCTACCGAGGCAGCACGTGCACCCGACCGGATGAGCTCCGGAGTCCCGCGCTCGGGAAACGGGACGTCAACGACGTCGAAGTCGCGCGGCACGACCGTCTCCGGAAAGATCGTCCGAGCCTCTTCGACCACCTCGTGGCCGAAGTAACGGGTGGACAGGTGCGTGAGCGCGAGGAGCCGCACGCCCGCCTCGCGCGCGACGAGAGCCGCTTCGCCGGCCGTGGAGTGCAGCGTCTCATGGGCTCGCTCGCGCTCGTCCGCGAGGAACGTTGCTTCGTGGACGAGGACGTCCGCCCCGGCGGCGGCTTCGACGACCGTGGGCGCTGCGCCCGTGTCACCCGTGAGCACGAGCTTGCGGCCGGCTCGCGGAGGGCCTAGCACCTGCTCGGGGGAGATCGTCGTCCCGTCAGGGAGCGTCACCGGTGTGCCCTGTTGGAGAACACCGCGTGCCGGACCGTCCGGGACTCCGAGCGCTTCCGCCGTTTCGACGTCGAAGCGACCGGGACGGCTGCCCTCCACGAGCGCATATCCGACCGCGGCGACGCCGTGGTTCACCGCAAACGTCTCGAGCCTGTAGCCCTCGCGCTCGAGAACGTCGCCCGGCTCGAGCTCCACGGTCTCGAGGGGGTAGTCGAGGCGACCGAAGACACGGCGTAGCGTCGAGAGCAGCTCGCGGAGCCCGCGCGGCCCGTACACGGTCAGTGGCAGCTCCCGTCCGCGCAGCGAATACGTCTTGAGCATGCCCGGGAGGCCGAGATAGTGATCAGCGTGGTAGTGGGTCAGGAACACCTCGCGGAGCTCGAGCAGGCCCACGTCGCACCGCAGCAGCTGCCGCTGCGTTCCTTCGGCGCAATCGACGAGCAGGCGGTCTCCCCCACGACGAACGAGCGTTGCAGCCGGGGCGCGCTGGGCGGTGGGCGTGGCCCCGGACGTCCCGAGGAAGACGACGTCGAGGTCCACTGCCCGCGATTCTAGACCGCATGGCTGTGCGCCTTCTCGCGGAGTGTGTGCGATCACGCTCAAACTCGCACGAGCACCTGCCGATAGACGTCGCATGGCTCCCCGGGCCTACCGCTCGGCTGGGTTGTCGCGGTCGCTGACGCTGCTCTGGACGCTCCTGCTCGCATCGGCGGCGATTCTCGTCGTAGGTGCCTACGGCCTCACGTCGCTCGTGAGCTCGAGCCTCCGCGAGCAGGCACTTGAGGACAACGCACGTCACCTCGCGCTCTATGCCGACAGCGTCCTCTCGCCGTCGCTCGTACGCGGAAGGAACGTCGTCGCGAGCCCTCGCGCGCGGCGCGCTCTGCGGAGCAGTGTCCGCAGGCGGGACGGCTTGACGGGCATCACGATCTGGTCGCGCACCGGCAAGCTCCTCGCGTCGACGTACAGACGTCGCACGGCGGCGGCAGCAGGAGACGATCTCCGCGACGTCCTCCGGACCGGGCGGCCGCGAGCGACGATCGACGACATCGCGACGAGGCCAGGCGGGTCCGCCCGCACGAGACGGCAGATCGTCACGTGGTCCCTGCTTCGCTCGCGTGGCGGCCGTCCAGCGGGAGTGGTCGAGATGACCCTCGATCCGACGAGGCTCGATTCGAGCCTGGGCGACGCGAGGAGAACCGTGTGGATCGCAGTGGCGGTCGTCTTCGGTGCCCTCTGGCTCGCAATCGTGCTGCTCGTTCGCGGCGCGTCGGCACGGCTCGCGCGTCAGAACGACGCGTTTCAGGTGCGCTCCTCGGACCTCCTCGAGTCGACCCGTCGGCTCGAGGAGAGCCTGCTCGAGACCGTCGAGACGCTCAATGCGGCGGTGGAGGCTCGCGACCCCTACACGGCAGGACACTCGCAACGAGTGCGGCGTGTGTCCCTGGCGATCGGTCGCGAGCTCGGCCTGTCCTCGAAGCAGCTCGGATCGCTCGGGACGGCCGCGCTCTTCCACGACGTCGGGAAGATCGGCATTCCCGACTCGATCCTGACGAAGGCCGGCCCGCTCACGCCGAGTGAAGCCGCGATCATGCGCGAGCACGTGACGCGAGGCGCCGAGATCGTCGCCAAAGTCTCGTCGTTCCACGACGCCGTCCCCGCCGTGCGGCACCACCACGAGCGCTGGGACGGTCTCGGCTACCCGGATGGCCTGAGCGGAAGCGAGATCCCTCTCGAGGCCGGCATTATCGGCCTCGCGGACGCCTGGGATGCGATGACCACCGACCGCCCGTACGCCGCGGCGCTTTCGCTGAACGACGCCCTGCTGCAGGTTCGCACGTGCCGTGAGAAGCAGTTCAATCCCGCGGTCGTCGATGCGTTCACGGACGTCGCGAAGCGCCGCCCGGCGGAGGTCCTGCCTCCGGCTCAGCCCGCCGCAACCGTCGCCGCCAGCTGAGTCAGACTGGCGCTAGCGGGTAACTGCCGGCACGCGCCCGAGCGCGAGGTCGGTGTACACCATCTCGCCCTTGAACTTCCGCGCCTCGCGGTCCCACGGGAAGAAGATCGCGTTCCGCCACTCGAGACGCTCGCCGGTCGGCTCGTTGTCCAGCCAGCGGCCCTCGTGAGTCGCAGTGACGGCGGCCTCCTCGCAGACCCCTTGCGGGCCGATGACGATGTAGTCGAGGTCGAAGTGGATGTCCGGGAACGCCGTGAGGAGCTCCGTGTAGAAGCGCGTAGCGCCCTCGTGACCTTCCCAACGGACGCCGGTCCCGACCACCTCGTACACGCAGTCCTCCGTCAGCGTCGAGATGAGCCCGGGCAGGTCTCGGTTGTCCTCCGCGATCGAGTGCGTCTTCCAGAGCTCGCGGATCTCGTCGTACTCGGCGACGTCGACCGGCCGTCGCAGGAGCTCGAGGATGCGCTCGCTCGCCATGTGCCGCGAACCCTACGCGACGCACCCTGACGCAAGGCGGCACTGCCGTGCCGGGTGGAAGGGGGGAAAGTGAAGGGGGGAAACCCAAGGCTTCCCCCCTTCACGGCAAACGGAGCCGTTGGCCGGGCACGATCGTCGTGCCGTCTAGCCCGTTTCGGCGCTGGAGCTCCCAGACGCCTTCCCGTGGATCACCTGCGAAGTTCGACTCGGCGATCGACCAGAGCGTGTCCCCCGTTCGCACGTGGTACCAGCGCTCGGGCCCGGTCGCGCCAGTGTCGCGTGCGAACACCGCCCACACGACGACGGCAACGGCAAGCACGATGGCGATCCGTACGAACACGTGTTCGAGTATGCACGAACACGTGTTCGCGTGTCAAGGCTCCGGCGGACTACTCGGCGCGAACCGCCACGACGGTCTTCCGTGCCCTGTTCGCCTCGGCGGTCAACTCGACAGCCACGTCGAGGCTCGCGCGCAGGCTCGCGGATGACCGTCCGGGCATGAGGAACGGGATCTGCAACGGACGCAGCCCCGTGAGGGCGACCGCTCGGCAGCGTTTCAGCTGCGACCGGCTCGAGCCGCTCCG
The DNA here is from genome assembly GCA_963736295.1 of uncultured Actinomycetes bacterium. GTDB lineage: Bacteria > Actinomycetota > Thermoleophilia > Gaiellales > Gaiellaceae > GMQP-bins7. The sequence goes on along the minus strand of CAVTOH010000004.1, from coordinate 22,990 downwards.
CACGATGCCCGCGACAGGTTTCTTCGCGAAGCAGACCCGTCCGCGCGCGTCCTCGCCCGTCCGAAGCAGGACGCCCCTCTTGAGGCCCACAGCGCCTGCCACAGCGACGCTCGCGTCGAGGACGTCCGTCGCCGGCGCCCAGGCGGTTGCCGGAGTGACACAGCGGGACGCGGCGTCGGCGATCGCCGCGCGCACGACCTCGGCTGCCGGCCGTGCGGTGCCGTCGAGGCGCTGGAGGGCTGCCTGGAAGCCCGTCCGCAAACCGTCGTCGCGGAAGCCGAAGAAGCTCACCTCCGCGATGTCGGGGTCACACGCTGCCCGGCGCACGAGCTCGCCGTACACCGCCGCCTGGGTCAGCTCGTCGGTAACGACGACGTTCTCGAGGCCCTCGTAGCCGGATGCACCGGACGTGTCCACCTGCCAGCCGACCTCGTCGAGATGGACTCGGAGGCCCTCCAGCGTGGTCGGCTGGGCGGTTCCTTCGAACGCGTCCCAGAGCGCCTGCTTGATGCGGTCGACGTTCACGAAGCCCGCATTGGGCCACGAGTAGCCGCGGTCGAGCGGGTCGGTTGCCCGATTCGGGTACGGGTGGAAGCTGAAGCCGTCCATCAGCGGCCGCGAGCGCCCGCTCGCCCGATACCAGTCCCCGAGCGCGCGCAGGAAGCGAACGGGGGACGTCGACACGTTGCTCCTCGCCTGCGGGCGGTCGTTGCCGCGCGGAGAGAGCCCGACACCGACCACGGTAATGGCCGGGTCGACCGCTTTCAGGGCGTCGTACGCGGCGGCGAGGTACGGCCCGAAGCTCGGGGCCGAGGCGTTCGACCCGTCAGGTGCGAACTGGGGCCGCCAGAACGCGGGCTGGTTGGGCTCGTTGCCGACGACGAACTGACGGACCTCGGGAAATGCCGCCGCAAGCGATGCCGCATAGGCACCGAACGCCTGGGGCGTGGCGAGACCCGTCTCGACTTCTCTCGGCGGGTACGGGTAGACGGAGAGGACAACTCGTAGACCGGCCGCGATCGCGGCGGGAATGGTCCGGTCGAGGTGGCCCTTGTCCTGGATCGTGAGCGGATCGCTCGGCTTGTATCGGCTCGTCAGGACGATCTGCCTGAGCCCGAGCCCGACCATCTCGCCGTACATGCCCACGCCGTGGTCGGAGAGGAACTTGCCCGAGTCGTCGTTCGCGCCGACGTTCGCTGCAGGGGCAGCCGAGACGCTTGTGAGGAGCGCCACGATGAGAACCGTTGCCACAGCGATACGTCGCATCCCAACCTCTCCTGCCCTTTCTGACCGCCTCAGGGCTCCGTACCGCCCTCCGGCGGCTCGCCAGCCTAGAGTCGCGCGAGCAGGGAGTCAAGCAGCTTCGTCGGACCGAACCGGACGGGGTCGTCGGCGGGAAGGCCGATCTCCGCCTCCGTCCTCGTAATCGCGTCCTGTGCAGCGCTTTCTTCGAGCCGAGATGTGTTCAGAGCGATGCACGCGACCTTCGCGGGACGTCGCGGCAGCGACATGCGCTCGTGCAGTTCGACGAGGACGTCGAGCGGGGGAATCGGATGCCCTGGCGAGCCTTCGATCTCGGTCGACCCAGGGACGTGGCAGAGGACGAAAAGGTGCGGCACGGAGCCGTGGACGAGCCCCAGGGTGACGCCTGAGTAGAGCGGGTGGATCAGCGAGCCCTGGCCCTCCACGAAGAGGAGCTTCCCGCCGCGCTCGGCTCCCTCGACGACCAGCCGCTCCGCTGCACCGGCCAGGAAGTCGGCCACCACCGCATCGACGGCGATCCCCCAGCCCGCGATCGCGATGCCCGTCTGGCCGGTCGGCACGAAGACCGACTCGATGCCCCGACGTCGCGCCTCGAGGTCGAGCTCCACTGCCACCGTCTTCTTTCCGATCGCGCAGTCGGACCCGACCGTGAGCACGATGTTCGCATCGACCTCGAGGTTCGCTCCGGTGGGCACGCTGAGACCGGCCGGGGGCTTCCGGAGGTCGCGCAGGGCGACGCCGTGGCGTCGGGCAAGCTCGGACAGCTCCGGGTCTTCCGAGATGAACTCGTGCAGCCCGCTCTCGACGTCGAGCCCCTTCGCGATGCAGCTCTTCAGGAGATCGCGCCAGGCCGGCGGGAAGCGGCCGCCCTGCGTGGCGACGCCCACGATCGCGACCGTCGGATCGAAGCAGAGCGCGTCGTTGACGCTCGCGACGATCGGGATCCCGTCATGCAGCTCTCCTGCCCGTCCCGAGTCCTGGATCGCGACGACCGGGTCGCGGCCGTAGCGGATGATCCCGCGCATCGTCTTGCCGTAGTGGGGATCGTGCGAGAACCCCTCGCCGAGGACGAGGACTCGCCTGGGCTTCGTCACTCCCAGCTCACCGCTACGCCGAGACCGGGCGCGCTGGACGGCACCTGCACGCCGTCGTTCAGCTCGACGCCCGGGCATGGGTCCTCGCGGAGCAGCAGGTTGCCGTCGAGGTCGACGTAGTCGCACAGCGGGGCGACGCAGCACCCGGCGGCGATCCCGAGGCCCGACTCCAGCATGCACCCGAGCATCACGCCGAGCCTGAGCGCCCGCGCGGCATGGACCATCCGGATCGCCTCCCGGATCCCACCCGACTTCGCGAGCTTGATGTTGATCCCGTGCGCGATCTCGGCGCAGCGCGCGACGTCGGCGGCTGTGTGGCAGTCCTCGTCGACGTAGATCGGCACCGGCGAGCGATCGCGCAGCGTCCGCCCACCGTCGTCGCCCGCCCGCAGCGGCTGTTCGCAGTAGGCGACTCCCAGCCCGTCGAGCTGCGGAAGCGCCTCGAGCGCCTCCTCGAGCGTCCACGCCTCGTTCACGTCGACCTGCAGCGGCAGGTCTGTAACCGAACGTACGGCCTGGACCCGCTCTACGTCGAGCCCGTCACCGCCCCCCAGCTTGAGCTTCAGCCGGCGGTACCCGCTCGCCGCGCTCTCGGCGCGACGTGCCATGTCGTCTGGGTCTCCTAGCCACACCGTCCATGACGTCGGCGGCCCCGAGCGCGGATGTCCGAGGAGCCGCGCCGTGGGCAGCCCCAGGATCTTCCCCTGGAGGTCGTGCAGCGCGGCATCGAGCGCAGCCTTCGCCGCCTGCTCGCCCGGCATGCCGGCGAGCGTCTCGCCGATCGCCTCGAGCGCGAACGGGTCGTCTCCGAGCAGCTCCGTGTGCTCGTCCACGAACCGCTTCGCGGAGCGCGCGGATTCGTCGTAGCGCTCGACGGGCGCCGCCTCTCCGTAGCCGACCGTGCCGTCGTGGGTCACCGCTACCTGGACGACGTCCGCGTAGTCGGTGGCCTCGCGCGCGATGACGAAGGTCTCGGCGAGCTCCAGGCGGACGATCCGGGCCTCGACCTCCATGCCCGTGAGACTAGTTCAACGCTACGGCGAGGAGATCGAAACGACGTACGCGACGACGTCGGTCTCGTCCTGACCGGTCACGAGCCCGGCGGGCATGATCCCGGCACCCGCCCGTATCCGCTCCGTGACGAATGCCGCCTCGAGCCCGGTCCCCTGGAGCGCGGGGCCCGAGCCGCCCTCGCCGCCGGCGCCGTGACAGGCCGCGCACTCGGCCTCGAAGACGACCGCGCCGCGCGCCACGTCCCCTGCCGCCGCTGCTCCGTCGGCCGAGGCCGACGGCTCGAAGATCTGCGCCTTGGCAAGCGCGAATGCTCCCAGGGCGACAGCTGCGCCGACGAGGACCGGCTTCCAGAGTCCGGCCATCAGAAGCCGAATCTCACGGTCGTGAAGTACCAGAGGCTCGACGTGAGCCAGATCACGACGAGCGTGGAGGCGAGCGTCAGGCCGGCGGTGGGCAGCGCCCAGCCCGGAAGCGCACGATCCCGCACGATGAGCACCTTGGCGGCGAAGACGCCATAGACGAACGTGCCTGCGAGTGAGTGGACCGCGACGCGAGCGTCCGGCGTCTGGAAGCCGAGGATCGTGACGCAGTGGAAGAAGACGGGAAGCGTCAGAACCAACGCGATCCGGCCCGACCAGCGGTGCAGCGTGGCTACCGTCGCTCCCCGTTCCGGGAGGAAGTTCAGCCGGCCGTAGATGCGCGCTGCGGTCACGAGCTGCACCACGACGAATGCGAGTGCCGCGCTAGCAAACCAGGCCTTCGCCGCGATCGTCGACGAGAAGACGGTCGTGACGAGGTCGGTGTAGGTCTCGGCAACGTCGGCGAGCGGCACGACCGGAGACTACGACCTCGGGGCCCCGGAGCCTCGAGGAGATGGCGCTAGACTGCGCGGCTCGAGCGCCCGTAGCTCAGGGGATAGAGCGCGCGCCTCCGGAGCGCGAGGTCGCAGGTTCGATTCCTGCCGGGCGCACTGTCCCCCATGACGGCAGCCCGACTGGAGGCTGATGTTTAAGGCTCGAGGCACGCTCGCTCTCGGCGCCGTAGCGGCAGCGCTCCTCGTGACGTCCGCCCAGGCAGCGCCGCCCGCGAACGACGAATTCTCAGAAGCGCAGACGATCTCCGGCCCAGTGGGATCGATCGTCGGCACGAACGTCGATGCGACCCAGGAGGAAGGCGAGCCGGATCACTTCCCTGAAAGCGCCGGACGGGCGGTCTGGTACCGCTGGACGGCGCCGGCAGCGGGTCGCGTCGTCTTCGACACCTGCGGCGGCGCGTCGACCGACACCGTTCTCGCGGTCTACGTCGGATCGAGCGTCGCTGCGCTCAGGAGAGTTGTGCGGAACGACGACAGCTGCGAGGACCGAAGCCTGCTCACGTTCGCCGCCATCGCCGGCCGGACCTACTCGATCGCGGTCGACGGATTCCAAAGCGGGGGACCTTTCACACTGTCGTGGGAGCAACTCGACCGGCCTCAGAACGACGACTTCGGCTCCCCCCAGGCGATCTCCGCCGTCGCCGGCACCGCGACCGGACGGAGCTTCGGCGCCCGGGCCGAGGCGGGCGAGCCCGCACCGGCCCGCGCTGCGACCGTCTGGTACAGCTGGACAGCGCCGTTCACCGGCGGAGTGACGTTCGAGACGTGCGGGAGCAGCTTCGACACCGTCCTTGCGGCGTATGCCGGATCGTCGGTTGGCGAGCTTCGCCTACTCGCCCGGGACGACGACGACTGCGATCCGCACAGCCGGATCCGCTTCGGCGCCCGAGCGGGCGTCGAGTATCGACTCCAAGTCTTCGGCGTCAACGCGGCCATGGGCTGGATCAGGCTCTCGTGGCTCGGCGCGTCGAGCCCGCGGAACGACGACTTCGTCGCTGCCACGATCCTCCGCGGGCCGCGCGGGTCGACCACCGGCACGAACTCGGGCGCTCTTGCGGAGGCCGGTGAATCCGCCTGGGCATCCGTCTGGTATCGGTGGCGCGCTCCGCGGCTGATGGCGATGTCGTTCGCGACGTGCAGAGCAGCCGAGTTCGACACGGTCATCACGGTGTATCGCGGGAAATCCGTTTCGCGGGCAGCGGTGATCGACGAGGCCGACGACGAGTGCGACGAACGCAGCCGGGCCGTGTTCATCACGACCAAGGGAACGGAGTACCGGATCGCCGTCGATACCGGGAGTGCGCGGACCGGCAGGTTCACGCTGACATGGGACACGCCACGCCCGTTCGACGAGCCCTGTGAAGTGCCGGACGTGCGGGGAGCGCGACTGAGGGAGGCGCAGCGCAAGCTCTTCGGCGCGAATTGCCTCTTGGGCCGCGTAGTTCGCACGAGCTCTTCGATCGTGCCGCGCGGCCGTGTGATCGCGCAGTACCCGTTCCCGGATGCACGCCTGCCGATCCTCGGGCGCGTCCACCTCCAACTCAGCAGCTGATCGTCGCGCCCGGGCGAACCACCGTGCATCCGTACGGCTCCGATCCGAGTCAGGTCGGCGAGCTGTTCCTCCCGCCAGACGCAGGGCCGTACGCGGTCGTCGTCGTCGTTGCACGGCGGCTTCTGGCGGGCACGTTACGACCGCTCGCTGATGAACGACCTGTGCGTTGATCTCGCCGAGCACGGCGTCGCAGCCTGGAATCTCGAGTACCGACGGGTCGGTGCAGGAGGCGGCTGGCCCGAGACCTTCCTCGACGTCGCCGACGGTGTCGACGCGCTTGCCGAGCTCCCTGCACCGCTCGATCTCGAGCGAGTCGCCGCCGTGGGTCACTCGGCGGGCGGGCAGCTCGCGGCCTGGGCCGCGGCCCGACCGAAGCTTCCCCTCGGCGCGCCCGGAGCGGAGCCGCGCGTCCGGATCGGAGCCGTCGTCTCGCAGGCAGGGGTCCTCGACCTGAGCCTTGGCGCCGCGCTCTCACCTTCCGCGGAGCCCACACGTGCGCTGCTCGGTGATCCGGAGATGAGCGCGGACGCCTACGCGGTCGCCTCGCCCATCGAGCACCTTCCCCTCGGAGTACCGCAGCTCGTGCTCCACGGAGAGCGAGACGAGACCGTCTCGCTGCGAATTGCCCAGTCCTATGCGGGCCACGCCCGCGAGGCAGGAGACACGTGTGAGCTCGCCGTCCTCCCGGCAACCGGGCACTTCGAGCACATCGACGCGGGCTCCGAGGCGTGGCGAATCGCGCGCGAGTGGCTCCTGCGCTACGCGAGTGCCGCCCGGAGCTGAGCGACGAACGCTTCCAGCGCGTTCGGCCCGTCCTCGGCCGCGAGGAGCGCAGCCGAGCCGACGACGACGCCGTCCGCGAGCTCGGCGGCCGCCGCGGCCTGCGCCGCAGTGGATACTCCGAACCCCGCGTACAGCGGAACGTCGGTCAGCTTCCGCGCCCTTCCGACGAGTGGAGCGAGCGCGGGCGAGAGCTCGGCGCGGGCGCCGGTCGTCCCGGTGACGGTGACGAGGTAGAGCCACCCGTCGGTCCGCTCCGCCGCGAGCGCAATCCGCTCGTCGGTCGTCGTCGGGGCCACGAGCTGGACACGCGTGAGCTCCGGACGCTCGTCCGCCGGGAGGTCCGCAACGATCATCGACTGCGCGCCGGCCTCTCTGACATCGGCGGCGAACCGCTCCCAGCCGTAGGCCTCGAGCAGCGACGCGTACGTCATCGGAACGAGCGGGAGACCGATGCGCGCGCGGACGTCGCGCAGACAGTCGAGACACGCCGATGTCCGCATCCCCGCGGCGAGCGAGCGCTCTGCCGCTCGCCGTATCACCGGACCGTCGGCGAGCGGATCGGAGAAGGGAAACCCGATCTCGAGCAGGTCCGCCCCACCCGCCTCGACTGCGGCCGCGAGCTCCGGCGTCTCGTGGCCCGCCATGAGATACACCACAAGCGCCTTCTTCAGGTCGCCAGCACCTCGCCGAGATCCTTGTCGCCGCGCCCGGAGAGCCCCACGAGCACGACCTCCGCGTCCAGGTCGAGCGCACGCGCGAGCGCGTGAGCGGGCTCGAGCGCCGGCAGGATGCCCTCGGTCTCGGCCAGCCGGTGGAACGCTGCCAGTGCCTCCGCGTCCGTTGCGGTGACGTACTCCGCGCGCCCGGAGTCGCGCAGGTACGCGTGCTCCGGGCCCACGCCGGGATAGTCGAGCCCCGCCGAGATCGAGTGCGCGTCCATGATCTGGCCGTCCCCGTCGGCGAGCACGGACGAGCGAGCACCGTGGAGAACAGCCGGCCGGCCGGCCGCGAGGCTCGCCGCACCGGCCGCCTCGACTCCCACGAGCCGGACGTCGTCGTCCTCGACGAAGCCGGCGAAGAGCCCGATTGCGTTCGACCCGCCACCGACACATGCGACCACCGCGTCCGGAAGCCGGTCGGCCGTGTCCAGCGCCTGCGCCCGAGCTTCCCGCCCGATGACCGACTGCAGATGCCGCACGATCGCGGGATACGGGTGCGGCCCCACGCACGACCCGATCAGGTAGTAGGTCGTCTCCACGTTCGCGATCCAGTCGCGGATGGCCTCGCTCGTCGCCTCCTTCAGCGTGCGGGTTCCGAACTCGACCGGCTGCACCTCGGCTCCCAGGAGCCGCATCCGCTCGACGTTCGGATGCTGGCGGCGCATGTCCTCGGAGCCCATGTACACGACGCACTCGAGCCCGAACCGAGCACAGACGGTCGCGGACGCGACTCCGTGCTGGCCCGCGCCGGTCTCCGCCACGATTCGGCGCTTCCCGAGCCGGATCGCGAGCAGCGCCTGACCGACTGCGTTGTTGATCTTGTGCGCGCCCGTGTGGCAGAGGTCCTCGCGCTTGAGCAGGATCCGGCGGCCGTCGGGAGCGAAGCGAACGGCGTCGTACAGCGGCGTCGGCCGCCCGACGTATCGCGTCGCAAGCTCGTCGAGCTCGCCGGCGAACCCAGGATCCGCCACGGCATCCTCGAAGCCGCGCTCGAGCTCGTCGAGGGCCGGGATGAGCGTCTCGGGGACGTAGCGGCCGCCGTACTCCCCGTAGAGCCCACCTGCCGACCGCCGAGCTCACCTTCGCGCCGCCGCGACGTACGCGCGCACCCGCTCGTGGTCCTTCACGCCCGGTTCCCGCTCGAGGCTCGAACTCGCGTCGACCGCCCAGGGCCGTACGGCATCGATCGCCGCGGCGACGTTCTCCGGCCCGAGCCCTCCGGCCAGCATCACTCGGCCTTCAGTCGCCAGCGCGCGATCGAAGTGCGTCGGGTCGTCCGCCTGCCACGGGAGGTCGACGACGCGGGCGACCTCCTCGCCGTCCCGCAGGAGCACCGCATCGCGTCCGCGGACCCTTCCCTCCTCGGCCGGGTAGAGCTGAACGAGGTCCGCGCCGTGGCCATTCGGGTCATGTACGACGACCGCAACTGTGAGCAAGGTGTCAGACACCCTGAGCACGCTCGGAGCGCGACGGGGGCTGCCGTCAGCGAAAACGAAGCCGACCATGTCCGCCCCGGCCTCGGCCGCGACTGCCACGTCCTCCTCACGCGTCAGGCCGCACACCTTCACGAGCGGGCGTGCGACGAGCTCCGCGAGCTTGGCCGCGGGATCCGGAGCGCGCATGAGCGCCGACCCTACGAGGATCGCATCCGCTCCCGCGAGCTCGGCCTCGGCTCCCTGCGCACGGGACTCGATCCCGCTCTCGGCGACGACGATCCGATCGCCGGGGAATCCGGTGGCCGCGCGGGCGACGAGCTCGAGCTGCGCCCGCCGGTCGATCTCGAACGTGCCGAGGTCGCGGGCGTTCAGCCCGATGATCGGCGCGCCGAGGCGCTCGGCACGCTGGAGCTCGCCCGCGTCGTGCGCCTCAACGAGCGTGTCGAGGCCGAGCCCGTCGGCTGCGCCGAGAAGTCGCCTGGCTGCCTCGTCGTCGAGGTCGCGGAGCAGGAGCAGCACGGCGTCGGCACCCGCCTCGCGGGCGGTGCGGAGGTCGTGCTCTGTCGAGAAGAAGCCCTTGGCGAGCAGAGGCAAGCGAGACGCCGCCCGCGCGGCGCGAAGGTCGTCCCAGGAGCCGCCGAAGTGGTCGTCGACGAGGATCGAGACGGCTGCGGCTCCGGCGCGCTCGTAGTCTGCTGTGAGCCCTGCGGGATCGGCGTCGGGCCGGAGGTCGCCCGCGGACGGCGAGCGGCGCTTCACTTCGGCGACGGCCGAGAGGCCGGGCGCTGCGAGTGCGTCCCTAAACCGCATGCGTGAACTGCGCGAGCTCGTCGAGGCGGGTCGCGGCTGCGCCAGAGTCGACCGCCTCGCGCGCGACCTCGAGCCCTGCGCCGAGGTCCTCTGCGAGGCCGCCGGCCGCAATGGCCCCCGCGGCGTTGAGCAGCACTGCGTCCCGGCGGCCGCCGCCGGCCCCTGCGAAAAGCGCGCGGATCGCGTCGGCGTTCTCCTCCGGGCTCCCGCCGCGCAGCTCGTCCGGATCGCAGCGCGGAACACCGAGGTCGAGCGGGTCGATCGTGCGCTCGGAGATGCCGCCGTCGACGACCTCGCAGACGAGGTTCGGCCCTGCGGGCGAGAGCTCGTCGATCCCGTTCGCGCCGTGGACGACGAACGCGCGCCGGGCACCCAGGCTCGCGAGCACCTCCCCGAGCGTACGCACGAGCTCAGGCGCGTAGACGCCGACGATCTGCGCGCGGGCTCCGGCCGGATTCGTCAACGGACCCAGCACGTTGAACACCGTACGCGTCGCGAGCTCCCGCCGCACGGGGGCGGCGTGCTTCATCGCCGGATGATGGAGCGGGGCGAACATGAATCCGAACCCGAGCTCGTCGATCGACTGGGCGATCCGCTCGGGCGAGAGCTCGAGCCGAAAGCCGAGCGCCTCGAGCACGTCCGCCGAGCCGGAAGCAGACGACACTGCCCGGTTGCCGTGCTTTGCGACCGCCGCACCCGCGGCAGCTGCGACGATCGCCGCCGCGGTCGAGATGTTCAACGTCTGCGCCCCGTCCCCACCGGTTCCGGCGGTGTCCACGAGGTCGTCGCGACTCGGCCGCACGACGAGCGCGTGCTCGCGCATCGCCTCCGCGCAGCCGGCGATCTCCTCGGCGGTCTCGCCCTTCGCCCGGAGCGCGACCAGGAAGCCGCCGATCTGGGCTGGAGTCGCCTCACCGCCCATGATCTCGTCCATGACCTCGCGTGACCGTTCGCGCCCCAGGTCGCGGCCGTCGAGAAGCTGCTGGATTGCTTGCTGGATCATGAGTCGCGCAAGAGTGTCGCCGTTCCATCGAAAGGACGCGATGTCGCCCACCGAACGCGTGAAGAGACGGCTCGCGCGCACGCTCCTTCGAGCCTCCCGACTCCGGTCACTCGACCCCGTGGAGGTCGGCCCCGAGACGGGGGCGCGGTTCGCAGCTGCTGCCGAGCAGCTCTTGAGATCCGGCGAACGGCCAGCAGACGTGCCGTTCGTCACGCTGCTGCGCTGGGTCGCAGCCAAGGGGGATGTCCTCTTCCACGGATCGAATCGCGGCGACCTCGAGACGCTGGAGCCGATTCGACTCACCAGGGACGCGTCGCCGTTCGGCGACCAGCAAGCAGTCTTCGCCGCGAGCGACCCGGTGTGGGCGATCTACTTCGCCACCCTTCGTCGAGATAACGGGTTCCACTCGACGCGCAACGGCTCGATCGGGCTCGCAGACCCCCTCTACCCGCGCTGGTACTACTTCTCCCACAACGTCGGAGCCGAGCGGAACGACCGCTTCGGAGCGGGCTGGCTCTATCTGTTGCCGCGCGACCCGTTCCGCAGAGAGCCGCCGCTTTGGGGTGTCCTGGACTCGGGCCAGTGGGCAGCCCCGAACGCAGTCGAGCCGCTCGCGGTCGTGCGAGTCGCTGGTACCGACTTCCCATTTGCGGATCACGTCTTCCCGCATCGGAGCGAGGAGAGAGTCTTCACGACCGCGCTCCGGGCCTTCGGTCACGGGTGGCGGAGGCGACCGGGCCCGTAGCCAGCGGAGCTCAACGGCGGGAGCGGAGCACCTCCGGCCCGGTCGCCCGAGGGTCGCCGTCGCCAGGCTCGGCTGTGACGCTCAGCACGGGATACAGGGCCGGGTCGACCGCGGCGGCGAAGTGCACGTCCGAGCGGCCGTCCTCGTCCGGGTGGAACGTCCCGGCGGAAATGCGATTCGGCTTACCCGGCCGATCGCCGGGGCCGACGAACCAGAGCTCGTAGTAGTCCCCCTTGGGCAGGATCGGCAGCGAGTCGCTATCGAACGTGATCACGCGGCCGATGCCCGTCTTGCGGACCTCGACCGCTGCCGCGGCCTGGCCCGTCGGCGCGTGCAGCACGGCCTGAAGCTCGAGCATGCCCGCCTGACCGCCGCGGAGCGACGTCGCGACGACGACCACGACCGCCACGAGCGCGGCCGCAGCGGCCATAGCCGGGACGAGACGCGGCCACCGGAGCGACCAGCGCCGTCCGGCCGGGGCCTCGGGGGCGGCCTCGCGCGCGATCGCTTCGAGGACGCGCGCCTCGAGCGCCTGCGGCGGGACGACGGGCGGGATCGCGTCGCGCACGGCGGCGAGGAGCTCGAGGTCGCTGTGGTTGCCGGAGTCGGTCATCGGAGATCGTGCTCGTCGAGGTAGCGCGTGAGAGCGCGGAGAGCGTGCATCGAACGGGTCTTGACGGTGCCGAGCGGGATACCCAGCCGCTCGGCGATCTGGGCCTGGGTCAAGTCCTCGCGATAGGCGAGCTCGAGCACTTCGCGGTGAGCCGGGCTGAGCTCCGCGAGCGCCTCTCCGACTGCGAGCCGGAGGAGCAGATGCTCGAACGCCTCGTTGCCGGCGGCTCCTTCGGCCTCCGGCTCCACGAGCTCGTGCGGCACGGCAACGCCACGCCTGCGCCAGAGGTCGACGGCCGCACGGCGCGCGAGCGTGAACACGAAGGTCCGGACCGACGAGCGCGTCGAGTCGTACCGGTGCGCCGAGCGCCAAAGCCGGATGAAGGTTTCCTGGACGAGGTCTTCGGCGAGCCCCGCGTCTCGGAGGAGATGCACTCCGAGTCCGTAGATCTGGCGCCCGTAGGCCGAATAGAGAGCCGAGAGCGACTGCTCGCGATCGTCCGGCGCCGACGCGTGCGCGAGGCGCTCCACGAGCTCCACGTGCGCCCGGTGCAGACTCTCCACGGTTCCGGCGACAGCGGCGATGTCGCGTGTTCGCACGACCCAGCGTGATCGGTTCGGCGTTCGGTTCACGAGGTGAGCCGGAGCAATTCCCGGCCCACCTCGTGGAAGCGCGATCGTCAGTCCTGCACCGCCGCGAGACCGGTGATGGTCACGTTCCCGCGGATGCGGCCGAGCTGGCGCGTCTTGCCGGTCATGACGTCCACCTGCAACAGCCGAGCCCCGTCACGGCCCATCGGCGTGCCCGCCACGTACCCGACGTTGCCGGCGCCTGCGATGTCGAACCCCGCGTCGACGCCGAGGTCGAGACCGAGCGAGAGCGGGTTCATGAGCGTCCCCGCATTCGCTGGGTTCTGGAGCCAGATCTGGTCCGGGCTCGCCCCCACGTCGAGCGCGAACAGCATCGTCGCGGTGGGGCGGTTCGCGAACGCCACGAACGACGAGTTCGTGTACGCGGACCCGACCACGGTCACACCGGCCGGAGTCAGGCTCGTGTCCTTCGCGAGCAGGCTGCCGGGATCGGGATCGAGCCGCAGGTTGTCGTCCGCGTCGCTCGTGACGCGGATCTTGTCCACCGTCGGGTTGAAGTCGAACCCGATGCGGTCGCCGACGAGGGCCGACGGGGCCATCTCGAACGCCGGGCCCTCTGCGACGGCGATGGCCGTCCACGGGTTCAGGCGGTAGACGACCCTGTCGCTTCCGAGCGCGTACAGGTCACCGGTCGCGGGCCGGAAGTCGATTCCCTTCAGGATGACTCCAGCGGGAAGCCCGGTGATCGCCTTCGACTTCGCGGCTCCCGGCGACTTCGCCCGGAAGCGGAGCAGATTGCCGGCCGAGTCCGTCGCGAACAGCATCCGCTGACCGGAGTCCGCGCGTACCGACTTGCCGTTTGCGTTTCCCTGGCCTCCACCACCGGTCGCACCGGCGGCGAGCGGGAGCATGAGCACGAGCGCGGCGAGAACGACGCCGGCTCGAACGAGTCGAGCTGTCATGAGTGTCTCCTCTCTACTGATTGCACGACGGGGTGCCTTTCGCAGCGAGGAGCGGTGGCGGTTCAACCCGCCCGGGAAGGAGCTACAAGAGTGAGGTCAGCGCGGCGAGCAGGCGGTCGAGGTCGTCCTCGTCGTTGTACGGGCCGATGGAGACGCGCAGCAGCCTGCGCCCCTCCCACTCGTACACCGGCACCTCGACGCGGAAGTCGGCGTACAGCCGTGCCCAGAGCTCTTCCGGGTCACCAGCGGGCAGCTCGACCGCCCGCATGTAGGGCGCGGGCTCTCCCGGAATCCGCGCGAACCCCGCTTCGCCGAGCCGTCGCTCGGCCTCGTCCGCAAGTGCGCGCTGGCCGTTGGGATCGAAGGTCGCATGCACCTCGATCGCCTTCGGCACCGTGAGGTACGCCGCGGGATCTCGGGTGCCGGCCCAGCCGTGCCGCTCGCCGAAGTCGGCGTCCTCCCGGTAGCCCCAGCTCACGACGAGAGGCGCGATCCACTCCTGGTGCTCGGGGCGAGCCCACAGGAAGCCGGCTCCCTTCGGTGCGCAGAGCCACTTGTGGCAGTTGCCCGCGTACACGTCCGCACCGAGCACATCGAGGTCGAGCTCGAGGTGGCCAGGCCCGTGTGCTCCGTCGACGATCGCGAGGACACCGGCCCCGCGAGCCGCGGCACAGATGTCGGAGACCGGGAACACGAGCGCGGTCGGAGAGGTGACCTGCGACAGCGAGACGGCACGCGTGCTCGGCCCGATCCGCGAGACGATCTCCTCGGGCTCGCAAACAACGAGGCTCGCCCCCGCGAACTCCCACGTCCTCGTGACAGCTCCGTACTCGTGCGCGGTCGTCAGCACCTCGTCGCCCGGTTGGAGCCGGAGCGAGCGGATGACAGCGTTCAGCGCGGAGGTCGCGTTCGGGGCGAACACGAGGTCCTCCGCCCGCGCCCCGACGAAGCGCGCGAGAGCCGCTCGAGCCTCGAACAGCTCGCCCGGCAGCTCGCCGCCGTCCCAGAACCAGCGCGCGACACGGCGTGTGAAGAAGTTCGTCGGGCCTGCCTCGAGCTCGCGCTGGAGCCGCTGGTACTCGTCGAAGACCGCCCGCGGGCAGGCGCCGAAGCTGCCGTGGTTCAGGTAGGCGACCTCGCGGTCGAGCAGGAAGTCGCCGCGCATCGGCCGATAGTGTCTCACGGTGCGCGGGATCCTCCGGATGTACTTCCCGCCGCTCCCCAGGTCGGTGACGACGCTTCAGGTCGGCGGGCTCGTCAACGCGTTCGGGAACGGCATCACGCTGCCGTTCCTCTTCATCTACCTGCACAACGTCCGCGGGATCGCGCTCGGCATCGTCGGTCTGATCGTCGGCCTGCACGCGGTCGTGAGCATCGTCGCGGGGCCGCTCTTCGGCGTCCTGATCGATCGAATCGGGGGCCGTCGCATGCTCGCGACCGCGCTCGGCATTCTCGCGGCCGGGTACGCGCTCTACCCGTTCGTGGACGAGGCCTGGCAAGGCTTCCTCGTCGCCGCGATCACCGGGGTCGGCGTCGGCGGCTTCTGGCCGTCGCAGTCGACGCTCATCGCCGGTCTGACGAAGCCGTCCGATCGGCCCGCCGCGTTCGCCATGCAGCGGGTCGTGATGAACCTCGGCATCGGCCTGGGCGCGCTCGCAGGCGGCCTCATCGCGACGACGGAGTCCCCGGGCTCGTTCACCGTCCTCTTCCTGCTCAACTCGGTGACGTTCCTCGTCTACGGCGTGGTGATGCTCGCGCTCGTGCCGTCGCCGGAGCTCGGGCGCGGCGGCGGGGCCGAAGCGCAGACGGCCGAGCGCGCAGGCTCGTACCGTGACGTGCTCCGGCATCGCGCGTTCGTGGCCGTGATCGGGCTGAACGCGCTGTTCATCTTCGCCGGCTTCTCGGGGTTCGAGCTCCTACCCGTCTACGCGAAGAACGAGGCAGCGGTGTCGGAGACGCAGATCGGTCTCGTGTTCCTCGTGAACACGATCGTCATCGTCCTCCTCCAGCTCCCGATCGCGCGGCTCGCGCAAGGCCGGCGCCGGATGCCCGCACTCGGTCTGCTCGGCCTCCTCTGGGCGTCCGCCTGGCTGATCGTGCCCATCGCCGGCTCCGAGACCGCCGCCGCGGCGACGCTCCTCCTGATCGTCGCGATGACGATCTTCGCTGTCGGCGAGTGCTTACACGGCGTCGTCCACGCTCCGCTCGTCTCCGACCTTGCCGAGCCACGCCTCCTCGGCCGGTACATGGCGCTCTCGGCGCTCTCGTGGCAGGTCGGGTTCGCGCTCGGGCCTGCCGTCGGCGGCTTCGTGCTCGAGTACGAGCCGAACGCCGTCTGGCTCGGAGCAGCCGCACTCTGCGCGCTCGGCGGGTTGCTTGCCTTCCGCGTGGAGACGACCTTGCCGGCACAGGCACGCCGCACCCCGATCCCGACGCCTGCAGCGGCGCCCACGCCGGCGTCCGCGTAGCCGCGGCGGAAGCGGCACCTGGCAGGCACCGGGGGTACCATGGCGAACATGCTTCCGACGTTGGACGACCCCCTCAGTTCCCATGCCGAGCCTGCCCCGCATCCGGCGCTCCCGCTCCCGCGGCGCGGGGATCGCAGTCGTACGCCCGGCCCCGGTCGTCCACGAGCTCGAAGCTAGCGGCCTCACCTGGATCAACGTCGTCTCGCCCGACGTCGCAACGGCGCAAGACCTGGCAGCGCGCTTCGGCTGGCACCCGCTCGACGTCGAGGACATCGTCTCGAAGCGGCAGCGGCCGAAGGTCGACGACTACGAGGACGAGGGGTACCTGTTCGCCGTCCTCCACTTCCCCGCGTACGACCAGTCGGTGCAGCGGCTGAACGCCGCCGAGCTCGACGTCTTCATCGGGCACGACTACGTCGTCACGATTCCGAACCGCGAGCTCCACCCCGTGACCCGGCTCTTCGTACGTTGCGAAGAGGACGAGGTGCACCGCGATCAACTCTTCGCCCGCGGCTCGGGCCGCCTGCTGTACGAGATCCTCGACGACCTGTTCGACTACTGCTTCCCGATCCTCGACAAGATCGCGCACAAGCTCGACGGGATCGAGGACGAGATGTTCGAGGGGCGTTCTCAGGAGGTCGTCCGCGGCATCTCCAACGTGAAGCAGGAGATCATCTCGTACCGCAAGATCATCAAGCCCGAGCGCTCGACGCTACGGGTGCTCGAGCGGCGTGTCGAGGCGTTCCTCCCCGAGGAGCTCGAGCTCTACTTCGACGACATCGTGGACGCCGCCGAGCGGATCTGGGACCTCCTGGACAACTACAAGGAGGTCGTCGACGGCCTCGAATCGACGAACGAGTCCGTGCTGACGCATCGCCAGAACGACGTCCTCCGCCTTCTGACCGTGATCAGCGTGACGATCCTGCCGCTGACCTTGATCACCGGGATCTTCGGGATGAACGTCCTCTTCCCGGGAGAAGGGTCGCGCGCCGCTTTCTGGGCGATCATCGCCGGGCTCGTCGTGCTCGCCGCTGCCGCGCTCGGCTTCTTCCGCTGGAAGCGCTGGCTCTGAGGAACCATGCAGGTTTGCGCCAGGTAGCCCGCGCTCCAGACCACACCGGGACCACACCAGCATGGCCGTCAGGAGGATCCCCGATGAAGCCCCTGTACGACCAACCCTGCAAAGCCGGTCCTCGGGCCGCCCACGACTCGGGCATACGCCGTGCCTCCAGCATCGACCTCGTCGTCATTCATAGCGCCGAGGGAGCCGACTCCTTCGGCTCGGACAACACCGCGGAAGGGGTCGCTTACTTCTTCGCGCTCGAATCGACGCAGGCATCGACGCAGCTCGCCGTCGATCGCGACTCGTGCGTTCGGATGCTGCCGGATCTCGTGATCCCCTGGGGCGCGCGCGGAGCCAACTCGGACGGCCTGCACATCGAGATCTGCGGACGCGCCGGGTGGGCGCGCTCCACCTGGCTCTCGAAGGCGAACCGACCGATGCTCGATCGCGCGGCCGCAAAGGTCGCCAAGTGGTGCTGGCTGTACGACATCCCACGGCGCTGGCTCTCGAATGGCGACCTTCTGCGAGACGGACGCGGCCTAACGACTCACAACGACGTGAACGTCGCTTTCAAGAGGGGAACTCACTGGGATCCCGGACCCAACTTTCCTCGCGACTGGTTCCTCGAGCGCGTGCGTCATTGGTACGCGACGATCGCAGAGGACCGCTCCCTAAGCCGTTAGCGGCGTCCCGCGTTCGGCATACGCGTTACAGTCGGGGCAGGCCTGGGAGTGGAGACGGGCATGTTCAGTTCGATCGAACACGGGAGAGTCAGATGAAGAAGCACAGCGTCATGCTGCTTCTCCTCGGTGCGCTCGTATCGCTGCTGAGTGTCTCGGCGGCGTTCGCGCAAGAGGAGCCGGTCCTCTGCGGTGACGTGGAGGCCACCATCGTCGGGACCAACGGGCCCGACAAGCTGACAGGGACGAATGACAGCGATGTCATCGCTGCCCTCGACGGCGACGATGTCATCAACGCATCGGGCGGGGACGATCTCGTCTGCGGCGGCCTCGGCAACGACAAGATCGAGGCTGGCACTGGTAACGACTTCGCCTTCGGAGACATCTCCTTCGGAGTTCCAGGCGGGGGGCGTGACCTGATTCGCGGCGGCTCCGGAGACGACGAGATCTTCGGCTGGGAAGGCGCTGACGACCTGCACGGCGATTCCGGCGCGGATCTGATTGCGGGCATGCAGGGAACGGACTTCATTCGAGGCGGGCACGGCGAGGACACCGCCATCGGTGGGCCGGGGAACGACACGGTTCATGGCGACAGCAATGCCGACGTCCTCTACGGCGCGTTCGGCGACGACTCGATCTTCGGCGACGACGGCGCGGACTACCTGAACGGCGACCTGCCGTTCCCGCCGGACATGTCCGAGACCGAGGAGCCGGGGTCGTTCGAGGACCCGAACCCGAACTCGGACAGCTGTAACGGTGGCGCTGGCAACGATGTCGCCGATTGGTGCGAGACGACCTCCAACATTCCGTAGAGCTCGGCTAGTGAGGTCGGCGAGGACGGGGAGACTCCGGTCTCCTCGTCTCTCGCGACCTCCGCTCGCCCTGGGCTGCCGAATGTCACCCGTTCAGGTCATGCTCGTACCAGGGATCCGCGCTAGCGTCGTTGTCGCCCGGGCGTCCGGGCAACACGGTGCCTTGGCCGCAGAGGCATTCAGAGGTTGACCGTCGCGCCCGGGCGTCTCCTGTCGCCCTGACTCTCGCGCACTCCCTCGACTCGCGAGGCAGTCGACGACGAAGACCTCGCGAAGCTCGGGTTCAGAGACGGTGAAGAGGGCTAGCGAATGCCCCAGGCCGGCGTCTGACGAGCTAGTGCTGGCGGTTCTCGACCTGGGGAGGGACGGAACCGCCAGCCGAAATCGTGAGCACGTCGACGTGCTTCACGCTCAGCTGCGCGAGTTCTCTGCGCTCCAAAGAGTCCCCTTTCGGGGCATCGCGGCCGAGCCACGGGCGCGGTTGACTCTCCGCCAGTGCGTCTGATGCAGCTCGAAGGAGGTGGGACCGTGTCGAGCGTCCTGCGCAAGACATTCCTCGCGCTGGTCGTCGCCGCGCTCGTCGTCCTGGTCTTCCTCGTCATGACGGCGCCGGCGGTCGATCCGGCCGTGTGACTATCGACACCCGGGGCCCCCGCCGCACCGGGGCCCCGAGTGTCGACGTCCGCCGTCGTCAGAGGAGAATTCGTACCGCCGTCTCTGCGGGGCATCCGCGTCGCGTGAGTCCCGACGCGTCGTGCAGGTCGATCTCGACGTGCGAGGCGAGAAGGAGCGCCGAGCCGATGTCGTATCCGGCTCGGATGAGCTCATCGAAACGCCAGCGAAGGATCAACTCTGCCTCTGTCTCATCGATGGTCTCGAACTGGGCCGCAGTCACCGGTCCCCCTTCGTCTACGCGTTGTCCGCTATAGCGTGCTCTCGCGCGCGCGCTCGTGGCCTCGCTTGAGGTACAGAGGGCCCGGACCAAAGGTCTGGTTTGCAGGCGAAACCTCCCTCGACCGAGGGAGCTACGCAGCGACTAGCGCGGTCGCGTCTCGACCGGGCCGAACGGAGTCCAGGAGACGCGGCAGGCGCCCCACATGCCGCGGGCCGCGTTGCGCGCGCCGTCTACGGCGAGGAGGAGTCGCGCGGCGTAACGGCCTCGCTCGCGGTCGTAGAACCACGGTGTCGCCGCGCCTCGGCGGACGAGCTCCACGTTCACGTTCGCCCGGCCGACACGCACGTATCGCAACAGCCTTCCGTAGCGATCGACGGTGTCCAGCCGGGGGTCAGGCTCGAGGACGACCTGCGACCCGGGCCTGGCAAGACGACCGAGAGCACGGGTCGCAGCCGCCGCATAGCACTCGCTACCGGCGGCTTCGGGCGAGTCGATCTGAACGAGCCGAACGCGCGCGCCGCCCCGCACCACCAACGTGTCCCCGTCCACGATCCGCTCGACGACGGCGGTCGTCGACGACGGCGAAGCGCCGCTCGCCGCGCTGAGAGCGACGACCAGGCCGACCACCAAGGCGGCGAGCACGACAGACGGGGCTGAACGGGACACGTTCTCAGCCGCGATCGTACGTCCAGGCCCTGCTGTATCCGGCTGAGTGTCTTC
This sequence comes from uncultured Actinomycetes bacterium, assembly GCA_963736295.1. GTDB lineage: Bacteria > Actinomycetota > Thermoleophilia > Gaiellales > Gaiellaceae > GMQP-bins7. The sequence goes on along the minus strand of CAVTOH010000004.1, from coordinate 2,894 downwards.
CTAGATCTGATCTAGACCGGCGCGGGCTTCCTTGGCCTTCTTGTCGGACCGCCACGCGATGAAGAGCAGCAACCCGGCCAGGATCGCGAACGCCGCGCCGAAGCCGACTCGGAACCAGATTGCGTCGAAGATCAGGATGGCGACGACTCCGAGTACGAGAATCGCAATCGCGGCGCCACCGAGCTTGAGGGCATACCTCACAGCACTTGAGTCTACGACGGCCCCCATCGGAAGCGCAACCCTCGCGGTGGTAGAAACGGCAGATGACCAAGCCGCTCTGGGCTCCTTGGCGACTCGAGTACGTTCAGCAGGCAAGCGAGGCAGTCGGCTGTGTGCTCTGCGCGGAGGCCGCTGCGCAGATCTCCGGCGACGAGTCGCTGCTCGTCCATCGCGCCGGTGCTGCACTCGTGATCGCGAACAAGTTCCCGTACTCGTCCGGGCACCTCCTCGTCGCGCCGATCCGGCATGTCGGCGGCCTCGCGGAGCTCACCGCCGAGGAGGCCGCCGAGATCCACGAGCTCTCGGTCGCGGCCATCGACGCCCTCGGCTCGATCTACGAGCCGGACGGCTTCAATCTGGGCTGGAATCTGGGCCGCGTCGCAGGTGCCGGAATCGTCGACCACGTCCACCTCCACGTCGTCCCGCGGTGGTCGGGAGACACGAATTTCATGCCGGTTCTCGCCGACGTGAAGGTGCTCCCGGAGCATCTGCTGGCGACGCGCGACCGGCTGCGCAGCGTATGGCCGTGACCCTGGAGACGCCTCTGTATCCGCGCGTTTACGAGTCGGACTTCGTGCGGGTTGACTCGTGCCCTCGAAAGTGCGAGAGTCGTATCTGATGCGGGAGGGGACCCGCACAGACAGGAGGAGGGGGCAGGCAATGAAGAAGCTGGTAGCAGTAGTACTCGTGGTGTTCGCGATGGCTGGTTTCGCGACCACCGCAACCGCGACAGGTCCGCTGAGTACGACGTGTCTGGGGTTCTGTTGCGGCACCATCGATCGTGACGGGAGCCTCGTGCTTACGACCGACTCCCGCCTGATCCTGTTCGCGAGCGGAAAGGTCACGCTCCGCTGCATCGCAGACGGAACGCCGGGGAGCAACATCGTCGTGTTCAGCGGATTCCTGTGCGGCCTTGGGTCGTTCGGCGTTACGACGAACTCGACGAACCGGGTCGGCAAGAACGGCGAGATCCAGCTGTACTGTCACTCAGCTCGATCTGAACGGCGACGCCGCTCCGGCAGCTACGGGCACAGTCGGAGCCGGCTAGTCGGAAGTACGGCTCGCCGAGAATCGCTCGGCGAGAGAGGTAGCGAACGGGCCGCCGCAAGGCGGCCCGTTCTCGTTGCGGCGGTTCTCGGTTGAACGTGACGAGCCGACATGAGACGGTTGCGACCGATCGCGGGCGGGGGACCCGCGCGAACAACAGGAGGGGCAGGCATGAAGAAGCTCGTTGCCGCGATCGCAACAGTGATCGCAGCTGCGGCCTTGGCGAGTAGCGCCACGGCGACGGACACCTTCTACGAGGCAGATGGATTCCTGTGCGGGATGATCACACCCGACGGGTTCCTCTTCACGGAAGACTCGTCGTTCGTGATCTACGCGACCGGCAAGTCCGTGCTCAAGTGCAAGGCGAACGACGACTATGCAGGACCACACACGGTCCTGAGCACCAAGAACACGGGTGCCAACTGTGGGTACTTCGACTTCACCATCGGATCCGTGGACCTTCCGTTCTGGAAGAGCACCCACGGATCGAACGGCCAGCATGTGCTGACCTGTAACGGCCAGTTCGACACGAATGCGCCGCGCGACGAGCCCGATCCCACCGCGGCGGGCGGCACAGCCGGCAACTAGGCGCTCTGCACGAGTAACGGCGCGGGCCGCCCACTCGGCGGCCCGCGCCCTGTCCGGCCTAGCGCGTGAGCGCGGTGAGAACGGGCCAGGCTCGCGGCGGCGTTGTCGCCCAGTCGTAGAGGCTGACTCCGACGGTCGCGTCGTCATCCTCGACGGCCGCGGCGAAGCCTGCGAGCTCCTCCGGCCCGAGCCTGTTGGCGACTCCGCCGGCGACGTGGATCGCAACCTCCGGATCGCCGGTGTGCGCCCGGAGCAGGCGCAGCGCACGGGTCACGTACCCGTAGGTCGCATCGAAGCCCTCGAGGGCGCCGCCCGTGTAGACCATCGGCGCGAAGGCGTCGGCGACCTCGGCGAGTTGCGTCCAGGGGAAGCTCGGCCAGGTGCCCGGCCGGCGTTCGAGCCCTCTGGGATTGAATGGGATGACCGCCATTGGCGTCGCCCCGGCAGCGGACCGAAGCCTGCGCGCGAGGTCGACGGCGCGTTTCGTGCGGAGCTTGACGTTCCGTACCCTCGTCGACTCGATGTCGAGGCCGACGGCATCGAACGCCTGGCCGGTCTGCGTTCGAAACGAGAGCATCGCGCGGGCGCGACGGATGTCGAGACCGTGGTTCACGTGACCCGGCAGATACCAGGCGACGACCTTCAGTTCCTGCGCATGGAGAGCGTCCACGAGCCGGCCGAGCGGCCCCGGCTTGACGACGTCGACCGGAGCCCCGTTGTTCGCAGTCTCGACCCACACCGTCGACACTCCGCGAGCCGCCATCCTCCTCGCCACGCGCTCGGGCGCCGAGTAGACGCCACCGTCGTAGATGTCCACCCAGGTCCCCAGGCCTCCGAACACCGACCCCGCCGGCTCCTGGGCGGGCGCGACCGCGGTTCCGCCGGTGCACGCGATCGCGATCGCGGCAAGGACTGCGATGGAGAAGCCGCGCACGGCCACGACTGTACGACCGGCGTGTGAAGGCACTGTCATGACGAAGCTAGAATCGAGCGGGCGCGCGGACGTAGCTCAGTTGGTAGAGCACTGGCTTCCCAAGCCA
>CAVTOH010000003.1:0-594111 GCA_963736295.1 uncultured Actinomycetes bacterium | reverse complement strand
CGCCGCGACCGCCTCCATGGTGCCGCCGGCATCGTTCCCAACTCGATCTGGCTCGTCCTGTTGTTCACGGCGGGCATCGTGTTCGTGTTCATGCTGTTCTTTGCCGACAGCGCCGAGCGTGCCAAATCGCAGGCGATGCTGATCGGCTCGGCGACAGCGGTCGTCGCGGCGACGCTGCTCGCGATTCACGCGCTCGACAACCCCTACCGGCCAGGTGTCGGGAGCCTCGAGCCGGTGGCCATGGAGCGTTCGCTCGTCCTGCTCGACCAGGCGCGAGACATCGTGAACCACACCGCTCCTCTCCCGTGTGACGAGGAAGGAACACCGTCGGACGCATCGCCTCGAAGTCCTCGCGACGGTCCTCCTCGCGGTCGCGGCGGTTGCAACCGCCTGGAGCGGCTACCAGGCGACACGCTGGAACGGCGAACAGGCGAAGGCCTCGGGCACTACGAATGCGATCAGGATCGACGCGGCCCGGGCGCAAGGACTCTCCCAGGCGCAGACGCTGGTCGACGTCGAAACCTTCACTCAGTGGGCCGATGCCTATGCGCACGAGGACACGCAACTCGAGGACTTCTACTTCAGGCGCTTCCGCACGGAGTTCCGGCCAGCCGTGGAGGCGTGGCTCGCGACCAGGCCGCTCCAGAACCCGAAAGCACCGCTGACCCCGTTCGCGATGCCTCAGTACGAGCTCGCCGCCGCGGCTGAGGCGGAAAGACTGGACGCGGAGGCGGAGCTGTCAGCAGCGAAGGTACGCCGCAACATTCAGCGCGCGTCGAACTACATCCTCGGTGTCGTCCTCTTCTCCGTCGCGCTCTTCTTCGCGGGGATGAGCACCAAGCTCGCCGATATCCGCCTGCGAACACTCACTCTCGCGCTCGGGTACGTCGTGTTTCTCGGCACGTTGATCTGGGTCGCGACGTCGCCGGTGAGCATCGCGATATGAGCATTGATCTGGTGCGCGACGCTCTTGACCCGCCCACACCCGGGCGTAGCCCGTGTGAGCGCCACGGCGCACACACGTGCGGGCGCGAAGGTGATGGAGGTCAGCTCGTGACGGGTCCGCGGTTGATCGAGAGGCGTATGTCACGGTTCCTGCGTGAGCCGATCTCCGTGCGCAGCGCAACCCGCACGATCGTCGCCGTCACGTTGGCCCTGGTCCTGCTGGGCGGAGCCCTCATGCGCCTGCTGGACGGAGAGGAGTTCCCGAACATCTGGCTGGGCATGTGGTGGGCGTTGCAGACGGTAACCACCGTCGGCTACGGCGACGTCACGCCGACCTCGACCTCCGGCCGGATCGTTGCGGCATTCGTGATGCTCGAAGGCCTGGCCCTGCTGTCCATCCTCACCGCAGCCATCACGTCGATCTTCGTGGAACGTGCACAGCGCGAGCGAGTCGCCCTGCAGGACGACACCGCCTCCGAGGCCGTCCACGCGCGCTTCGACGATCTGCAGGAGCGTCTGGGCCGCCTCGAGGCGATGCTTTCGCGCTCATCCGACTCCTAGGAGCGTCGACTCCCCGACCGAACCTGAGGGAACAGCCCGCAGGCGGTGCCGGCGACCCCGAACTGCGGGTCGCGACATCAGACAAACCCGACAAATCAAGGGCTCGGAGCGTTTCCGAGCCCTCGTCAGAAGAGCAGAAATGGCTTGGTTAAGCCATGGAGCGTACCGGGATCGAACCGGTGACCTCCGGCTTGCAAATTCTGTCGAGGGTTGGTCTTGGCTCTTCTCGGGAGGTCGTGTGCCCGCAAGCAAGGGAGGTCGAGAACGAGAGGCGGTCAGCGTTTGTCCCTCTGGGCCGGTGTGATCTGACAAGAATCTGACACGCACGTGTGGCCGGCGAGCCCGGCTCGGAGATACCGCGCGCCAGCCGTACGGCTCACAGTCCCGGTAGCGTCAACAGCCCGGCGAACGAGGTGGCGGATGAGAGCGGTTGTGTATTCCCATACGGGTGGGCGCGAGGTCCTTCGCCTCGTCGAGCGACCTGTCCGCGAACCGGGGCCCGGCGAGGTACGGGTCAAGATGCAGGTCTCGGGCGTGAATCCCACCGACTGGAAGGCGCGCCGCGGGAGCAATGCCGGCGCCGAGCTTCCGTTTCCAGAACTCGTCCCCAACCAGGACGGCGCAGGGACGATCGACGCCGTCGGCGATGGCGTCCCGAAGGAGCGAATCGGGGAGCGCGTCTGGCTTTGGGAGGCGGCCTGGCAACGCGCGGACGGCACGGCGCAGGAGCTGGTCGTCATTCCGAGCCGTCAAGCGGTGCGACTGCCCGATGCAACCTCGATGGACGTTGGTGCGAGCCTCGGGATCCCCGCTCTGACCGCGCACCGCTGCCTTACTGCCGCGCAGCTCGGCCCGCAGGAACTCGCTCCGGGAGCTCTCAATGGTCAAACCGTGCTCGTGGCAGGAGGAGCGGGGGCGGTAGGCCACGCTGCGATTCAGCTCGCACGCTGGGCAGGCGCCCGCGTGGTCAGCACGGTCAGCAGCGACGACAAGGCACGGCTCGCCCTAGCGGCCGGAGCCGAGCAGGCCGTCAACTATCGGGCGGGCCAAGCAGCGGACGAGATCCGGGCGCTCGTACCGAAAGGCGTAGACGTGATCGTCGAAGTCGCGCCTGCTGGAAACGCCGTCCTCGATCAGGCCGTGCTCGCCCCGAACGGCACCGTTGCCGTCTACGCGACGGACGGCGGCGCCGAGCTCGAATTGAGCGTGCGTGAACTGATGTCTCGCAACCTTCGCTACCAGTTCGTCCTTGTCTACACGGTTCCGCGCGCGGCGAAAGACCAGGCAGTCGACGACGTGGCCGGCGCGGTTGCCGACGGCGCACTCGAAGTCGGAGAGCACGTCGGGCTTCCACTACACCGCTTTCCACTCGAGCGCACGGCAGACGCGCACGATGCCGTCGAGGGCGGCGCCGTCGGCAAGGTTTTGGTCGACGTCAGCTGATGTCGCTTGTGTGGCGGGCCCACCCCGCGTACGTCGGGGGAGCCCAGGGGACGTTCAGCTCAGCGCGTCTCCACGCTGACGACCTGGAACTGCTTTGTTCACGTAGACGGTGACCGGTGCGGCGAGTCCAGGCTAACGACGACGTCGTCGCCTTCGATGGAAACCGCATGCTGTCGTACGCGGAGGCGCTCGTCGACCGTGCACCGACCGGTTGCGATCTCGAACTCCCACCTGTGCCAAGGGCATCGCACGACGCTGTCGGACTTGCCCACCGTGAGCTCGCCGTTCTCAACTCCGACGGGCGTAGCGACAGCCCCTGCGCAGAGCGGCGCCCCGCGGTGGGGACACCGGTCGGCCAGCGCGTACACGGATTCGCCGATCCGATAGAGCCCGACGCGATGCGTACCGATCTCGACGATCCGTACCTCTCCTTGTTGAGGCAACACGTCCCTCGAGAAGCGAGCTTCGCGCTCTCTCATGCCGGAGCTGCCGCCGGAAGTCGGAAGAACTCGAGCGCGTTCTTTGAGCGGACGACGTCACGCCACTCCTCTGGCAGCTGCCGCAGCGTCTGTTCTGGCTCGTCGAAGTCCCAGTGCGGGAAATCACTCGCGAACATCAGGGTGTCCCATGGCCGAAGCCCCTGGATCGCCGGCGCCAGAAGCTCTGCGTCCTCGGGGCTCTCGAGCGGCTGCGACGCGAAACGGACGTGCTTCCAGACATATTCGGAGGGTTGGCGCCGGCACCACGGAATCTCCGTCCGGCACGACTTCCAGTTGGTGTCCAGACGCCAGAGGAGACCCACGAACGGCACGAGCCCGCCTTCCACCATGGCGAGACGGGCGTTCGGAAAGCGCTCGAAGATCCCATGGCAGAGGATCGACACGAAATGCCCGTACATGCCTGCGCCACACAACGTGTGGTATTCGACGTAGTAGTCGGGCATGCCGGCAGCGGTTAATGGCCCCGCAATTCCGACCCCTTCAAAGTGGGTGTGAACGGCCACGGCCAGCCCCAGTTCGTTGACCGCCTCCCAGATCGGGTCGTACATCGGGTTGCCGTACGGAACGCGCGCCGCTCCGGGGAGGAAGACGCCGACGAACTCGTCGCGTCCGCCCATCCTTCGAATCTCGTCGGCGGCCGCCTGCGGGTACTGCGCTGGGACGACGAGCATCCCCCGCAGCCGTGGCTCTTCCTGGAGCCATCGTTCGAGGAGGAACTCGTTGTAGGCCGAGCAGAGCTTCGCAGCCAGTTGCGCGTTTGGGAGAAGCGAGAACACGGCCGCTTCGTCCGGTTCGACGATCCCGATGTCGATGCCGTAGCGATCGAGATGACGTTCGCGAAGTGTCTCGAGGGAGATTGCGACGAAGTCGGAGGAGTGGTTGCCGTCGTCGTCTGCGTAGAGATCGCGTCGAATCCAGCCGGTGGGGTGGTTCCACGGGTAGGTGGGCATCGAAAGCCCGTGCGAGCCCGAGTGCACGACGAGCTCGCGGGTCGGCGGATCGAGATAGGGAAGGAGATCGGTCAGAGAGTCGTAGCCGAGATGAATGTCGCAGTCGACGAGCACAGCGAAACCTTACTACGTCTGACCGTATTGTGAGCTATCCTGCTCACTCTATGAGCAGATCGTCTCCCGGCATCCCACGAACAAAGGCGCTGCAGCGTGCGGTGTCCGTCTTGCACACCGTCGCCGACGAACCAGGCGCCTCGGCTTCGACGGTTGCCCGCACCGCGGGACTGCCCCGGGCGACGGTGACGAGGACGCTGCGAACCCTCGCGGACGCAGGGCTCGTCGACGAAGTCGATGGCGGCTGGATGCTCGGCTACGAGCTGGTGAGGCTGGCGCGTGGAGCGGACCCTTTCCGAGCGGTTATCCGCGCAGCCGGGCGACCGCTCGATCAGCTCCGCGATGCGACCGGCGAGTCGGCGCTGCTTGCGGTTCCGTTGGGCCGCACTGAGATGGAGATCGTCCTGCAACTCGACGCGTCGCATATCGTCGGAGTGACGGACTGGGTCGGGGTTTACCCGCCGTTGCACGCGTCTTCGGCCGGGAAGCTGCTTCTGGCCGAGTTGTCGGAGCCCGAGGTGGATGCCTGGCTTACGGATCACATGCAGGGCGGCGATCTGGCGATCGATGACGAGGCGTCGCTTCGAGAGGAGCTACGACGCGTGCGACATAGAGGATGGGCGGCGATCGTCGACGAGTTCGAGGTCGGTCTCACCTCTCTCTCTGCGCCCGTGCGCGATCGTGACGGAGTACTCGTGGGGATGCTCGGGATCAGCGGGCCGACGTTTCGACTGGGCCTGCGTCGACGACGTGAGGTTCTCACCCTCGTCCTCGAGGCAGCCGCCGCCTCGACTGCCAGGTTGTCGGGGTCCTGACTCCCACTGCCGATCGGTTCGCGTTAGCGTCGGTCTGTGGGTGAGGTGCACGCTGAACGTGAGCAGCGCGTAACGCCGCTCGAGCTCTTCTTCGATCTCGTGTTCGTGTTCGCGTTCACCCAGGTCACAACGGTGCTATCGGACAATCCGACGTGGAGTGGTCTCGGCCACGCCCTCCTGATTCTCGGCGTGCTCTGGTGGGCGTGGGCGTCCTACGCCTGGTTGACGAACACCGTCGATCCCGGCCTCGGAGCGGTGTCGGCTGCGATGGTGGTTGCGATGGCGGCGATGTTCGTCGCCGCGCTCGCCGTCCCGGACGCCTTCGGGAGTCACGGCGTCCTGTTCGGGGTGGCGTTCATGATCGTGACCGTCATGCATCTGACGCTGTACGCGCTCTCGGCACGCCGTGACCCCGACCTGCTCGGGGCGATTCTGCACATCGTTCCGTCCGCCCTCGTCGGCGCTTCGCTGATCATCGTCGCCGGGTTCGTCGACGGCGGCCTCAAGCCGATCCTCTGGCTGACCGCGCTCGCCGTTGTCTTCGTCGCACCACTCGCTCTTGGGATCAGCGGCTGGCGCGTGCAACCGGCGCACTTCGCCGAGCGTCACGGGCTGATCGTGATCATCGCGATCGGGGAGTCCTTGATTGCGATCGGCCTGGGTGAGGCAGTCAGCGGCCTCAGCACCGAGGTGATCGTCGCCGCCGTGCTCGGCTTTGCGGTCACGACCTCGTTCTGGCTGGCGTACTTCGACTTCTTCACGGTTCGCGCCCACCGGCTGCTGGCCGATCGAAGCGGCGCCGAGCGCGCCGCGCTCGCTCGCGATGTCTACTCGTACCTGCACTTTCCGATGGTGGCCGGCATCGTCCTCTTTGCCTACGCGATGAAGACGACGCTTGCTGACGTCGGGGCCGAGCTCGCCACCGTCCCGGCGCTCGGACTCTGCGGCGGTCCTGCCCTGTACCTGTTCGCATTCGTGGCTCTCCGCTTCCGCGTGTCACGCACGCTTCGCGGTGGACGCCTGATCGCCGCGATTGCTTTCGCTCTGCTTTGGCCGGTGGCCATCATGGTGCCGGCGCTCCTCGCGCTCACGCTGGTGGCTCTCGTCTGGGTCGGACTTCACGCCTACGAAATCATCTGGTGGCGCGAAGCTCGCGCACAGACACGTTCGCTCCGCTCACCGGCCTGATACCGAGGCTTACCGGGAGTCGGCCGAGGTTGCCGGGCCCGATGTGACCGGGTGGTGCGTCGGTCTTCACGTTCCCGCACGATCGGCGTAATCTGGTGGAGCCGCCAACGAGGGGGTCTCGTTTGAGAAGCGGCCGCCCACCACCATCAAGGGCTCCGCCGATGCCGAATCACGAGAGCCTGGTTTCGCGCTGCGACGCCGGTGAACGTCACCGAGCGACGGCGCGTACCCCACCGGGGATCAACATCCAACAGAGGGGAGCTCTTCATGAGCGAGGAAACTCCAACTGTCGTTCTTGTCCACGGCGGATTCGTGGACGGCTCTGGCTGGCAGGGTGTTTACGAGCACCTGACCAAGGACGGCTACGACGTCAGTGTCGTCCAGAATCCGACGATCTCGCACGCCGACGATGTCGCTGTGACCAAGAGGGTCATCGACGCGCAGAACGAACCGGTCATTCTCGTCGGCCACTCCTACGGCGGGGCGGTCATCACCGAGGCGGGCAACCATCCCAAGGTTGCCGCACTCGTCTACATCGCAGCCTTCGTGCCCGACAAGGGCGAGTCGGTGAACACCCTCATCGCGGGCTTCCCGACCGATGGCCCACAGCCGCCGATCCTGCCGCCGCAGGACGGGTTCCTCCTACTCGACCGGGAGAAGTTCCACGCTTCATTCGCAGGCGACCTGAGCGCCGAACAGGCCGCGTTCATGGCCGACTCACAAGTCCCGTGGGGCCTTGGCGCCCTGGGCGGTGAGATCAGCGAGGCCGCGTGGCAGAGCAAGCCGAGCTGGTATCTCGTCACGACCGAAGACCGGATGATCCCGCCACCGGCCCAGCGCGAAATGTCTGCGCGGGCGGGTTCGACCGTGACCGAGGTTGCGGGCAGCCACTCGATCTACGTCTCGCAGCCCGGAGCCGTGGCCGAACTCGTTAAGGCGGCGATCGGCGCGACGATCCCTGCCGCGGTCGGCACCTAGCGTTCGAGGTGGAGAAGCGCTGTCGTCGCGCTCAGATTCGTTCGGGTCGGGGGTCAGTGCCCCGACCCGAGCGTTTGGTCGCCCGCTCAAGCGACATTCCCGATCACTGGCGCAAACGAGCGTGGCATCCCGTCCGTCTTCCTGAGCTGGAACCAACAGTGAAGCCACGCTTCGTACCGCCGCGACTCATCGGAGCGCGGCCGCGTGGAAGCGCTCGGGCCTTGGCCTTCGGACACGGAAAGCATCCTCCTCGCGCGCCGCCGCGACCACGGTCGCGTAGCGAGCGAGTCGCTGTCCCTGATAGTGGGCGACCGCGAGCGCCTTCGCATCCGGGCCATCGACCGCCTTCCCGCTCGTGAACGAGGTGCCGTACGGATTGCCGCCTGCGTTGAAGACCTCGCTCGCGGTGTACCCGAGCGGGAGGATGAGCATGCCCCAGTGGTAGAGGGTGTTGTTGAGGGCGAGAATGGTCGACTCCTGTCCTCCGTGCGCCGTCATCGAGGCGGTGAAGGCAGTCCCCACCCGGTCTGCGAGCTTGCCCTCTTGCCACAGGCGCCCCGCCTGATCCATGAACTGCTTGAGCTGCGCCGAGACGTTGCCGAAGCGGGTGGGGGTCCCGAAGGCGACCCCGTCGGCCCACTCGAGATCGTCGAGCGCCGCAGCCGGCTCGTCCTCGACCTCGGAGCGGTGCCTTCCCCAGTACTGGTTCTGGGAGATCAGCAGTTCCGACGCGAACTCCTCGACGTGGCGGAGGCGCACTTCCGCCGCCTCGGCCCCCGCACCCTCGGCGAGCGCGTGTGCGAGCCGATGTACGTTCCCCGTGGCGCTGTAGTAGATGACGGCGACATGCGCTGGTCTACTCATCTCTCCTCCCATTCCCTTTGGTATGTGCGCCTCGCTGCATCTTCTGTCGAGGACAGCGCTATGCGCCAGGCTCGGCAACTAGGAGCGCGCACTCGGACGGCCGAACTCGGCGGCAGCGGTGGCGTGGAGCTGGTTCAGCTGCCCAGGGGTCGGACACCATTTCGATTCGAAGCTGGTGGTGTCCCAGCCGGCAAGGCGAGCGCCAGCCTCGTAGGCGCTCTGGCAGAACGCGAGCAGCGTCGTTTGGGGATTGTGTGCGGTGCGCACGGCCTCGTAGGGAAGCACCGCCAACGAGCCGGCCCCGTACTCGATCCAGCTGCCCGCGGAGAGCGGTTGCTCGCGGAGTCCCTCCGGCTCGGGCGCGGTATAGGAGTAGTAGGTGGCATCGCCGACCGTGTCGTCGCCCGCCCAGAAGCCGAACGAGATGACCTCGTGCGAGTACGCCTCCTGCGTGACGGGATCGGCGTCGAGCGCGGCGCCAGGTCGGCCCGAGAAGCGCGTGACCGCGAGGTCGAGGCCGTGCCAGAAGAGGTGCACCGGGCTCGTCTTGCCGCTGAACCAGCCGCTGAACTCTTCGAACACGGAGTCCGACCAGTCGAGGATGCGTCCGAAGCGCTCGATCGCCTCTCGATCCCACGAGGCGTGCTCGACGTCCTCGGGAAACGGCGTCGTCATCGGGACCCCGAACGGCTGCTCCTTGATCTCGACGTCGATGCCGAGCTCGGCGAGCATCGCGTGGAGGCGGCCGTCGAAGTCCGCGACGGGCATCCCGTCGCGGACCTCGAACGCCCGGTGGCGCCCGTCGCCGGTCTGCACAAGCAGGGCGTGATCGAGGAAGTCGATCCTGATCTCGAAGGTCGTCCCGCGATGATGCAGGCGCCGTGTCGTGAGCCCGCGGACGTCGACGTACACGGGTGCGTTCCACCAGTGGTTGCGCGGCGCCGTCGTGGCGAGCCGGATCTTGCCGACGATCTGCGCGTACAGGTGCAGCGTGTCCTTCGTCGGGCGCCAGCCGGCCAGGTGCAGCTCGGGGAGCGTCATGGGTTCGTGGCGACGAACGCGACGTTGTCGAGGTAGCACCAGCTCCAGTCTTCCCCGGGCTCGGCAGAGCGAACGATCGGATGTCCGGCGCTCCGGGCGTGGGCGGAGGCGTGCCGGTTCGGCGAGCTGTCGCAGCACCCGATGTGGCCGCAGGACTGGCACATGCGCAGGTGCAGCCAGGTGCCGCCGATCGCAAGGCAGTCCGCGCACCCGGCGATCTCGTCAGGCAACTCGGTGAGCGTGATGCTGTCGGTGTGGGCGCAGATCGCATTCACTCGCTCAACGCCTCCAGTTCGGACATCGCGTCTCCGCCTCTCAGAAGCCGACCGGCTGCCGGATGAGGACAACGTGGATGCGGCCGGGGTCCTCCTGGTGGATCTCGAGGACCTTGCCGACCCGGCTGTTCTGCCCGTAGGCGGTATACGCGCGGGCGTCTTCGAGCGGCAGGCTGTGCTCGACGATTCGCTCATGCGCCTCTTCCAGGCCGTCGACGAGCTTCTGCGCGCCGACGACGAAGATGACGTTGGCCGCACCCCAGGCATAGGAGGCGAGCTGGCTGCCCGATGCCGAGGCGATGACAAGCGTTCCGTCGCTCGTGATTGCGTGGACGCTACCGAGGGCGTAGTCGGGCTGCCCGGCGATCGCCTTCATCTCCTGCAGCTGGGTCGCGAAGTCAAGCGCCATCATCGTGCTGCGCGCCGACTCGTATGGTCCGTCGTCGTCGATTGCCTTGGCGATCCCGGTCTCCTGGAGTGTCACCGAGGTGTTGGTCATCACCGACGAACCTTCGGGGATGCGGGCGAGGACGGCCTCGCGCGCGGCGTTCAGGTCGTCGACGACTTCGACGCTGAATCCGTGCTCTTCGAGCGCGACGACCGTGTCCGCGAGCGTCCGGTCGTCGGGCGGCGTGGTGAAGCGATCAGGCGCGTGCGTCGTGCTCATCGTGATCCTCCTTCGTGCGGAGATTGCTCTCGGCGATCTCCGGGCGCTGGTTATCCCGAGTGCGTCGGCGACGCCGCGGCGAGCGTCGAGCTGTCGTCATCGCTGTCGACCGGGCGCGGGGTCTCGAGGACGCCCTGCGGGTTGGCGGCGTCGGGACGAGGAAGTAGCCGAACCCGAGCGGATGGCCGTAATCCAGGCGCTCGTCCACCCGTTGCGATAGATCTTCCATCGCCATCACTTCTTTCTGGACTTGTACAGAGCTAGTCACTACGATAGGAGTAGTAACGGCGACAGTGCTAGTGATATTCCATGGCCGCGGTTCCTGAACGACGGCCGCCCGTCGACGCCGAAACGTGCGCGCGCGCGGACGCCGCGCTCGTGCGCGCGTTCGACCTCCTCGGCAGGCGCTGGACGGGAGTCCTACTGGGAACGCTGAGCGGCGGCCCGGCAGGGTTCCGGGCCCTCTCGCGCGCCGTCGAAGGCATCAGCGACTCGGTGCTCTCGGACCGACTCACTGAGCTCTGCAACGTCGGGCTGGCGACCCGCACCGTCGAAGCGGGACCGCCCATCTCCGTTGCCTACGAGCTCACCGACGCTGGCCGCGCCCTGCTGCCGGCGCTTGAGCAGATCACCCGCTGGGCTGAGGAGCACCTCCCCGCCGCGGGCGAAGCGGGTGACGTGAGGTAAGACGAGCGTCTCGAAAGCATCAAGCGGAGGAGGCTCATCCATCCATTTCCTCGGGCGCCTCGTCCGCACCGAGCGATCGCGTCTCGCTCCAGTCGAGGATGAGATCGCGAGCGGCGAGGTACCAGCGCGCGACGACTCTATTCGGAGAAGTAGCGTTGGCGCATGGAGCCGTTCTCCGGACGGCGATGACCGAGCACCAAGACGCGCTCGCCTACGCCGAGGCGCAGGTGGCGGCCGCGCGCGACGATCCCGCCGCGCGCTTTGCCCTGATCGAGCGGACGTACCACGGCCCGACGGGACGGGCACCACGACACCTACCGTTCCGACGGGCTGCACTGTCGTTCATGCACTGGCAGGCGCGGCGCGGTCTGCTCAACCCGCTCGACGGATCGCCGGCCGGGAGCGTCTGGTGGCGGACGGTCAACGACCGCCTCCTTCGGGACGGATGCGAAGCGGTCGCGCTTTTCGGCGGCCGATCGGGCGCGCCGTCGTCGCCGGCCGTACGGCTCTGGCTCGACTTCATCGACAGACCGAGCGGAGGCAACTGGTACCGCGCTCACAACGCGAGCATCGTCGGCGGATACCTGGAGAATCAGACGCTTGCCGAGGCGGAGAGTGTCCCCGAGCGGTTCTTCATGAACGTCGCGCTCGCACGCGTCCTGTACGCGCACACTCTCGTGGCGGCGCCGCGTCTGGCGCTGGGGCGGCTCGCTCCGCTCGCTCGCGTGGTCGGCGACCCACGGCTCGGAATGGCGGGCGCGTTCCTCTCGCTCCGGCGTGTGCTCCCGAACCGCTACCCGCTCGAGCAAGACGTCGAGAGCTACATCGCAGACGAACAACGTCTCGGTCGAATGCTCGACTACGCGGTCATCGTGCCGCGACTGCAGCGGCTGTACGAGTGGTCCGCCGACGAGCTCGACGAACCGCGCCTACTCGGAGTGGTTCGCGACGGCAGCCCGATCTACGCGTGGCCGTACGAGAAGCGGAACGTCTGGCGTGCTCGGCACATGCCGTTCGCGGCCCGGGTGCTCGAACGCATCACGAAGTCTCGCTGACGCTGCGGCGGCGGGGACCGAAACCTGGCAGCTGCTCGCCGAGTTCGAGGATCGCCAACGCCTCCGCGAGGCCGCAGTATGCGCGCGCCGGCCGTGAGAGGCGTGCAAGGAGCTGACTGGCCTCGCTCGTGTCGACGATCTCGGGCGGCGCAAGGCTGAAGGTGTGTCCCCGACGGATGACGTGGCCGCCTCCGTGGCGCAGGTTCCGAAGCCAATCCGACTGTTGGCCGTAGAGGAGAGCGATCACCAGCGTCCGGTCGCGTTTGAACGCAAAGAGCGGCGTCCGGTACTCGCGGCCCGAGCGTCGACCGCGGTGGAGGATGACCGCCCACGGCGGCACGAGCCATGCGTACAGGCCCTGAATGCGGTTAGTGACCCGCTTGTTGAAGCGCGCGACTCGTCGGGAGAGCGTCATCTCCAACCGGCCTTGTTTTCGGGATCCAGGAGCTCGCGAGTCACCGTTGTCCGCCTCCGAGAATACGTCGCTCGGTTCGCCAACGGCCTCGTAGGTGGTGCGATGGGAGGCCGAGCCGCCAGGGCGCGCGGCCTTCGAGCGACATTCCTGCCAACTCGGGCAGCGAAAGGACCCGTCTCCGGGCCCTCTCGCGAGCTCCCTGTCGGCGAGTAGCGCCTACGCTGGCGTTGCAATCGCCACTTCAGCGCCGATGGCGCGCGCCACCGCCCACTCGAGTGCGTAGTCCGCGACTGCTTCCCACCCAGCAGCGCCACACGTCCAATGGTCGCGACCCTCGAACTCGAAGTACTCCGTGATCGTGCCTTGGCCCTTGTAGTGCTTTGCGTTCGACTTGTTGACCGAGGGCGGCATGATGTGATCCTCGCCGCCGGCGATGAAGAGGAGCGGCGCGCGGTGTGCGTTCTTGTAGTTGACCCACGTCTCCTGGTGCCCGGGCTTGAAGTTCGCGATCAGGCCATAGGCCCAGATCCAGTTGCCGGGGGCCGGGATGTGGTATCGGTCGTACACCTTCCGCGAATCTTCTTCGCTGAGCGTGTTCGTGAACGCGTAGTGGAACTCGTCGGGCGTGAACCCGAACGCCTTGTGCCGGTTCCGCGGATCCTTGAGAGCCGGGAACAGCGACTTGATCTGTGAGAGGGGGGACACGTGCACGCCCTCCGTCGGTGCCGAATCGATCACGACGCCCGCCGCTCCGCAGCCTCGGTCGAGCAAGAGCTGCGTCAGCGTCCCGCCGAACGAGTGGCCCATGATGATCGGTGGAGCGTCGAGCCCCGTGATCGCCTCCGCGATGTGCGCGACGGTTGCCGGCACCGCGGCGGTGGCGATCGGCGCAGGATCGTCGCGCAGCGCCTCGACCTCGATATCGAATCCTGGGTACGTCGGCGTGATGACCCTGTACCCCTTGCCTTCGTAGTACGGGACCCACTCCTCCCAGCTCCTGGGCGTCATCCAGAGCCCGTGGATCAGAACGATCGTGTCTGGCGCGGAGTCGCTCGCCATGTTCGCCTCCTCGGCTAGTCAGTTGCGTGGAGCAACCGACCCTACAAGAGTCACTAGCTTCACGCAACTAATCGCGTACTCTTCGTCCGTGCTCAAGCGCGATTACATCGGACAGGAGTCGTGCTCAGTCGCGCGGACGCTCGAGATCGTGGGAGACCGCTGGACTTGGCTCTTGATCCGTGACGCCTTCCTCGGGCTTTCGAAGTTCGGAGCGTTTCGAGATAGCCTCGGGATTGCCCCGAACGTGCTTCACGAGCGTTTGGCTCGGCTCGTCGAGGAGGGGATCTTCGAGCGCGCGTTGTACAGCGAGCGTCCCGCGCGGTTCGAGTACCGACTCACGCAGAAGGGCTCTGACCTCTTCACCGCGTTGAACGCTTTGCGGCAGTGGGGCGATCACTACCTCTGTGCCGATCCGATGCGGCTCTTGCGAGTCAAAGGCAGCGAGACGCCTGTCATTGCAGCGCTCGTGCCGGAGGGCACACCGGTTCTCGCCAACGATGAGATCGAACTCGTTCCGGGGCCGGGTTTCCCGCACGACTAGCGATTCGCCCTAGGTACATTCGCGTACATTCGCGCAGCCGAGCGCCCGACCCGGTCCGTGCAGCCCGCCAGATGGGTCACGCGCGGCCCTCGATCACGCTCGACATTTACGCACACGAGTTCGAAGAGGTCCGCGGCACTGACGACATCGCACAGAGACTCACTGCCGCATTCAGTGCATGAGCTCCGCGATCTGACCAAATCTGACCAAAACGAAGGTCCGAGGCTCTGCTCGGACCTTCGAAGCGCTCCAAAATGGCTTGGTTAAACCATGGAGCGTACCGGGATCGAACCGGTGACCTCCGGCTTGCAAAGCCGGCGCTCTCCCAGCTGAGCTAACGCCCCCAGCAGAACTGCGCCCGCAAGTGTAGAGGGGCTCCAGGAGAGCGGCGCTAAGGTGAGCGGCCGTGATCGAGCTACCGCCCGAGTCGGAAAGGCTGCTCGCTCTCAAACCGAACGAGTTCGTCGCAGAGCGTCAGCGCCTGGCCCGGGAGCTGCGTGACGCAGGTCGCACCGAGGACGCTGCCGCGGTCGCGAGCATGTCGAAGCCGTCGGCAGTCGTCCTCGCGGTGAACCGTGCGGCACGCGATCGACCGAATGCGGCACGCGATGCGGCCGCTGCCGCGGGCCAGCTCGAGAAGGCGCAGGTTGGAGGCGACCCCGGCGAGTTCAGGGCGGCGCTCGGCGAGCTCGAGCAGCCGCTCGACCTTCTCAGCGAGGTCGCACTTGCCCACGTCGGCTCGGGAAAGGGCGCGCCGACCGAGGCGATGCGACGGCGAGTGCACGATCTCGTTCGCCGAGCGGTCGCCACCGTCGAGACTCGCGAGCGCCTCACGCGCGGTGCGCTGCTCGAGGAAGAAGGAGCCACGGGCTTCGACGCCTTCGCCGGCATGTCGGTAGCGCCGGCGGCCCGCAGGCAGCGGCGCCCAGCGGCAAAGGCGAACCAGAAGGAAGCCGAACGGCAGAAGCGCGTGACCGAGCTGCGCGAGGACCTGAAGCGAGCGGAGCAGGAGCTTGCCGAGGCCTCGCGCGCCGTGCGCGCGGCCGAGACCGAGCAGGCCCGAGCCGAGCGTGCGGTCGCCTCGGTTCGCGCGAAGCTCGAGCGCCTGGGCTGACGAAGGCTCAGGCGTTCGGCGGGTTTCTGCGAAGACCGCGCCGTTCGAGCGTTCGCAACCCGTCGCCGAAGCTTCGCTCGACCGTCGCATCGCGCGTCTCCTGCTCGAGACGACGCAGGCGGTCCTCGAGATCGGAAAGCTCGGCACGGCTCATGCCCGCCGAAGCGCCGGCGACGGCGCCTCCTCCACCTGAGCGCTCTCGCTCGGCGAGCGCGGCTTCACGGCGGGCGAGCTCGTCGCTCGCCGTCGCGAGCTCTGCCTGCGTGCGGGCAAACGCTTTCTCCGCTTCCTGCAGAGTTTTCAAACGCGCCTCCAGCTGGGCGAGCCGCTCCTCAGGGTTGATCGCCTCGCCTGCGGCGCGGCGCGCGAGATCGGTCTCGAGCTTCACGATCGCCCTCTCCCGCGCGACCAGCTCCGACTCCTTCTTTCCCAGCTCCTGCGCGCGCGCCGCGAGCCCGACCTGCGCGTGTGTCAGTGCCTCCTCGCTCCCCGCGGGGAGCGGGACGGACTTGCCCTTCCCGAGGTTCGTTATCGCGTCGGCGAGCTCGCGCTCGCGGCGCTCGACAGCAGCGACCCGCTCGGTGAGCTCGGTGCGCAGTCGTCCGAGCTCCTGCTCTGCGGCGACGCGAATGGCGTGCAGCCGCTGCTGCTCGGTCTGGATGGAGACGGGCTGCTCGTCTCGGCGGCCGATTCGGACCATGCGTCGATGATAAGCGGGCGTCGGACGTCCGAGGTTGTCCGGTGCGGCCGCGCTATGCGGCGCGCTCGAGGCGCTCCTCAGCGCGAGCTCGACGAACGATCTCGTCTCGCTCGCCGAACCGCATGCGCGCCTTCTCGAGCCGGAGTGTCTCCCAGAGGTCTACCAGCTTCGCGTCGAGATCTTTGATCTCGGCCTGAGTAGTGAGATCGAGCCCGTCGGAGAGACGGTGCCAGAGCTCCTGCCGCTGCTCCGAGAGGTCTTCGATCTCGGTATGGATATCCGCGATGGTCACGTTGTCTAGAACGGCCTCCCGGAGCTCGACATTCCCGCCTGTAGGCGTGTTGAAACCTCACTCGTAGCCGAGCTCGGCAATGCGGTTCTCGTCGAGCCCGAAGTAATGGGCGAGCTCGTGCAGGACCGTGATCCTGATCTCCTCCCGAAGCTCCACCGGGTCCGGGAAGCACTCCTCGAGCGGGATGCGGTAGATAGAGATCTTGTCGGGGAGGAGCCCGACGCCGTCGCCGCGCTCGGTCAGCGGCACGCCGTGGTAGAGGCCGAAGAGATCGGGGTCCTCGGGGTTTTCGTCCTCGACCACAACGGCGACGTTCCTGAGCGCCGCCGCGATGTTCGGCGGGAGCGAGTCGAGCGAGGCGCGAACGTGCTCCTCGAACGTCACCGGATCACGAGTGCCATGAGCGCCTTCTGGGTGTGCAGCCGGTTCTCGGCCTGCTCCCACGCGAGACAGCGCGGCCCGGGAAGGACACGCAACTCGCGGCGTCGCGCTCGCTCCGTCTTGAGCTCGTCGGCGAGGCCGAGCAGTGTCTCGAGCTCGTCCCGAGACCAGGAGGCAACCCGAGTGAAGCTCCGTCCCTTCAGCGTCTCCGGCACGCCGGCCATGAGCGCAAGGTACAAGTTGACACTTGCGCTTTCGTCGGCCGCGATTCGCGATGTGGACGGCAAGTTGCAACTTGCAACTTGGATAGAGTCGCGGCATGCCGACCTTCGCAGAGGCGCTCAACGAGCAGATCGGATACGAGTTCGGCGCGTCCCAGCAGTACATCGCTGTCGCCGTGTACTACGACGACCTGGCGCTTCCCCAGCTCGCCGCCCACTTCTACCGGCAGGCGGTCGAGGAGCGGAACCACGCGATGATCATGGTCCAGTACCTCCTCGACGCTGACGCGCCGGTCGTCATCCCCGGGGTTGCGGCGCCGCAAACGGAGTTCGCCGATCCAGTCGCTCCGGTCGCTCTCGCACTCGACCAGGAGAAGCGCGTCACGGGCCAGATCGTCGAGCTCGTGAAGCTCGCACGGGAGGAAGGGGAGCTCGTCGGCGAGCAGTTCCTGCACTGGTTCCTACAGGAGCAGCGCGAGGAGGTCTCGTCGATGACCGAGCTCCTGCAGATCGTGGAGCGGGGCAAGAGCAACCTGCTTCAGGTCGAGGAGTATCTGAGCCGCGAGTCGGGCGGCGAGAACCCGCTCGAAGCCGGCGCTCCGCCCGCGGCGGGCGGCGCGCTCTAGGCGAGCCTGGCGCGGATCGACTCGGCGACCGACGCGAACTCGATTCGCTCTCCCATCACGTCCTGCAGGAGCTCGTCGGCGGTCGGCTTCTGGCCGAGCTCCCAGAGCTCGCGGAGGAGCGACCCGGCGCGTCGGTCGGCGAACCAGTCGCTGCCGAACCGCTCTCGCAGGTACATCGCGATCTGTGTCTCGAACGCCCACGAGCGCAGGTACGCCGTGCAGTAGAAGTGGTCGTCGACGTCGGCGAGGTAGTCGGTCGGGCTCGGCTCGATCTTCACGGCGTCGCCGAGGAGCTCTACGTAGCGGCTTCGCATCGCGGCAGGATCGTCCGCCTCGTAGAGCTCCCGCTCGTACAGCAACTTGGCCGAGTAGCGCCGCGCGAAGTAGAGGTCCTGGAGGGCGCCGCGCTGTGCGAACTCGTGCGGTTTTGGGAAGGCGAGGAGACGCGTCAACCAGCTCGGGTCGACGACGAGGCGTTCGAAGAGGGCGGCCCAACCCTCGGTCACGGCGTTGTCGCCGGCCAGACGTTCCTCCGCACGCAGCGTGGCGCTCGTATGCGCGAAGTGCTCCGTATGGCCGGCCTCGTGGAAGAGCGCGAACCAGTCGTCGACGCCGCCCATGGGCTGGATCACGAGCACGACTCGCCCCGGCACTTCGATGCCGACGCAGAACGCTCGTGGGTCCTTCGTCGGCCGCTGCTCGATGTCGAGCTCGACGTTCGACTGGGCGCCGAGGTCGATTCCGAGCCCCGCCAACGTGCCCTCGAGCGCCGGGAGCATCCGATCGGCCGGAAAGCCGACATCCCAGTCCGTCGATCGCAGCCAGCGTCGGATGTCCCAGCGCTGCGCCTCCGCGAGGCCGACTCCGACGGTCTCGCGCAGGCTGCGGTCCATCGCGCTCTCCCACAGCGCCTCCGTCGAGGAGAGGAGCGCCCGGCACTGGTCGGCGAGCCCGTCCAGGTCGAAGCCGAACGGGCCGCGGTACTGCTCGACGACGCTCGCCCCGCCGAGGTCGCGCGTGGCTTCGCGAACCGCGTGATGCGCCTCGAGCAGGGGCGGGCACAGGTGCTCCTCGCTCAGCTCGTTGCGCGCTTCCTCGAGCGCCTGCCGTCGCGCACGGTCGGGGCTGTTCGCGATGGTCGGCGAGAGCATCCGGTAGCCGATCGTCTCGCCGTCGCGCGTGGTCTCGAGCGTAGCCTCGAGCTCCGCCACCTGCTCTGCGAGCGCGCGTTTCCGACTGTCGACGATTGCCTCGCAGCCGAATCGGTAGAGCTCGCGGTTCTTGGACCCCGAGACCGCGCTCCCGATCCGCTGGACGGTCTCGACGTCGGTGAGCGAGGAGTAGCGCTCGTAGACGGGCTCCAGCTCGAGTGTCTGCTTGTGCCCTGCGAAGTGGAGGTAGTACTCCTCCTCGCGCTCCGCGAAGAAGCGCTCGAGCTCGAGCCGGTACGCGTCGAGCTCGAGTTCCGTTGCGGCCGAAGTCGGCACCGCGCCTAGCATACGAGTCCGTGCACGAGATCCAAGTGCGAACCGAGAGGCGGAGTCAGCTCGTCGACATCACGCAGCAGGTGCGTGACGCCATCGCGGGCGAGCGCGGGACCGCCGCGCTGGTGTACGTCCCGCACACGACGGCAGGAGTGACGATCAATGAGCACGCCGACCCCGCGGTTGCACGCGACTTCGAGGCTGCGCTCGAGCGAATGGTCGAAGACGGGTGGCCGTGGCAGCACATCGAGCCGGGAGAGGAGAATGCGCCCACGCACATCCGGGCGAGCCTCATGGGACCGAGTGTCGTCGTTCCCCTCCGAGACGACGGGGGGCTCGCGCTCGGCACGTGGCAGGGGATCTTCTTCTGCGAGTTCGACGGGCCACGCGACCGCTCCGCTTTCATCAGCGTTCTGGCCTAGCGCGCGCTCGAAACCTCCGTAGAGTGAGCCGCGGATGATCGAGGTCGAGCGGCTGACGAAGCGATACGGCTCGACGCTCGCCGTCGACGACCTGAGCTTCACCGTCGAGCCCGGCAGGGTCACCGGTTTCCTCGGCCCGAACGGAGCCGGGAAATCGACGACGCTCCGTGCCATCCTGAGCCTCGTCCGTCCGGACACGGGAAGCACGACGGTCCTCGGGAAGCCGTACTCGGAGCTCGAGCGCCCCGGGACGCAGGTCGGCGCGGTGCTCGAGGCGTTCGACGCGCACCCCGGCCGATCGGGCAGAAATCACCTGCGCGTTCTCGCGACCGCGGCGGGAGTACCGCACTCGCGTGTCGACGAGGTGCTCGCGCTCGTCGAGCTGAGCGACGCCGCCCGACGCCGGGCGGGGGGCTACTCGCTCGGGATGAGGCAGCGACTCGGGCTCGCCGCCGCGCTTCTCGGCGACCCCGAGGTGCTCGTCCTCGACGAGCCGGCGAACGGCCTCGACCCCCAGGGGATGCGCTGGCTTCGCGACCTCCTGCGCTCGCTCGCGGGCGAAGGGAGAACGATCCTGATCTCGAGCCACGTTCTCGCAGAGGTCGCGCAGACGGTCGACGACGTGGTGATCATCCATCGTGGGCGGCTCATCTCCCAGGCCGCGATGGTCGACGTCGAGGCGATGGCGGCGGGAGGGACGACCGTCCGCAGCCCGGACGCCGGACGACTGGCATCCCTGCTCGTCCGAGAGGACATCGACGTTCGTGCGGTCGGGGACGATCGCCTGGCGGTGGGAGCGCCGCCCGAGCGCGTCGGTGAGGTCGCGGCCGCAGCGGGGATCGTCCTCCACGAATTGACCGCGGAGCGCGCGACGCTCGAGGAAGTCTTCCTCCAGCTCACAGGCGAGGCGGCGGAGTGAGCGCGCTTCTCGCCGCGGAGCTGCTGAAGCTACGCACGACTCGTGCCTGGATGGGCTATACGGCAGCGCTCGTCGTCCTGGCGGCGATCGTCTCGGCCGGATACACCGGCACGGTGGAGCTCTTCGACGCGGCGGACGATCTGAGCGCGGACATCGTGTCGGCGGCGACCATCGCGGGCCTGATCGCCTTGCTCGTCGGCATCGTCGTGGTCACCGCCGAATGGCGGCACGGCACGATGACGAGGACGCTGCTCGTGACTCCGCGTCGTGCGCGTGTGCTGACCGCCAAGGAGCTGATCGGGCTCTTCATCGGCGCGCTCGCCGCCGTTATCGCCATCGTCGTCGTCCTCGCAGTCGCCATCGTCATCCTCTGGAGACGCGACGCGAGCTTCGACTTCGACACGGACGTCGCGCTGCGCATGGCGCAGGTCGTCATCGCATCGGCTCTGTGGGGTGCGATCGGGGTGGGTGTCGGCGCCCTGCTCAAGGGCCAGACCTTCGCGATCGTCGCCGCGATCCTCTGGTTCGTCCTCGTCGAGGGGCTCGTCGTCGGGCTGCTCGGTCTCGCCGACCTGGAGGGAGTTCGCGACTTCCTGCCGGGCAGCGCGCTGGGTGCGCTCGACGGAAGCGTGGAGGATCAGCTCTCGCCCGCGGTCGGCGGTCTCGTCGGCGTCGGCTACGCGGTCGCGTTCGCTGGGCTCGGGTACATGCGGTTCTCGCGTAGCGACGTCACCTGAGGACACGTCGGTACGGGATACGCTGGCCCTCGTGGCCGCACCCGTCCGCAAAGGAGAGGAGCTCGAGCTCCAGGTCGACTCGCTCGCCTACGGCGGGAACGGAGTCGCTCGTCTCGACGGGTTCGTGATCTTCGTCAGAGGAGGCCTTCCGGGCGATCGCGTGCGAGCACGGGTGACGAAGACGAAGCGCGGCTTTGCCGAAGCCGTGACGGAGGCGGTCCTCGATCCGAGTCCCGACCGAGTCGCCGCACCGTGCAGGCACTTCGGTATCTGCGGCGGGTGTCGCTTTCAGGACCTTGCCTACGAGTCCCAGATCGCCGCGAAAGAGCAGCAGGTCCGGGATGCGCTCGCCCGCATCGGGCGTTTCGCCGAGCCGCCCGTCGAGCCCATCGTTCCCGCCTCGTCCGAGTACGGGTATCGCAACAAGCTCGAGTACTCGTTCGCGCAGGGCGAGGAGGAAGTCGATCTCGGCTTCCACCGAGCGGGGCGGTGGGACGAGGTCATCGGGATCGAGGAGTGCCTGCTTACGACCGAGCTGGGCAACGCAGTTCGGCTGGCGGTGCGGGACTGGGCTCGCGAGGAGGGGCTCGAGCCGTACGACCAGGCGACCGGCTCCGGGTATCTCCGGCACCTCGTGTACCGCGAAGGCCGCAACACCGGCCAGGTGCTCGTGCTGCTCGTGACCGCGCCAGGCGAGCGGTTCGAGGCCGGCTACCTGGTCGACGTGCTGCGACGCTTCCCCGAGGTGCGGTCCGTGCAGTGGGCGGTGAACGACACGCCCGCCGAGCGAACCAATCTGCCCTCGAAGCTCCTGTGGGGCGACGACGCGATCGAGGAGGAGATCCTCGGGCTGCGGTTCCGCATCAGGCCAGGTGCGTTCCTGCAGACGAACACGCACATGGCCGAGCGCCTCTACGAGATCGCACGGGACCTCGCCGGGCTCCGCGGCACGGAGAACGTGTTCGACCTCTATTGCGGCACGGGGACGATCGGGCTCGCGTTGGCAGGCGCTGCTCAGACCGTATGGGGAGTGGAGATCTCCGAGGAGTCGGTCGCCTGCGCGATCGAGAACGCCGAGCTGAACGGGATCGAGAACGCACGGTTCTTCGCCGGCAACGTCGGGCAGTCGCTCGAGGAGCTCGTCGAGCATGCGGGCCAGCCGGACGTCGTCGTCGTCGACCCGCCGCGGGCCGGGCTCGCGGGCAAGGCTCTCCGCCGGACCGGCGAGCTACAGGCCGGCCGGATCGTGTACGTGTCCTGCAACCCGACGACGCTCGCCTCCGATCTCCAGGTGCTCCGCGACGACTTCGGGTACGAGCTCGTTCGCTGCCTGCCGGTCGACATGTTCCCCCACACGCCGCACGTGGAGAGCGTCTCGCTGCTCGAGCGTCCGTAGGTCGAGATACTCGGCCTACGGGGTTTCCGGGGCCCGGCGCGCTCGCCATTCGCTCGAGACGTGGCGCCAGAGGAGGTCGGCGTTGGCGACGACGAAGCCTGCGCAGACGGCGGGAAGCGCGGGCAGGCCGGCGACGTCCCACTCCCACACGAGGACGAGCGTGACTGCCAGCGCGCCCGTCATTGCGAGCCAGGTCCACCCGATCCGCAGCGAGAACCGGAGCGCGGTCGCGAGGAAGAGCGCGAAGAAGATGATGTCGGGCGGGCCGAGGTTGACCGTTCCCGAGTCTCCAGGGACCGGGAACGCCACCGAGATCCGCTCGAAGAAGCCGGGCTGCTCCTCCACGACATAGCGAGTCGGCCCGAAGATCACCGACCACACGTCGACCCAGGGGACGAGCACGGCGACGAGGGCGACCCACCACAGCTCCTCGAAGAGCGAGACGAACCAGAAGCCGACGAGCGCGAAGCAGGCGAGCTTCGCGACGTTCGCCGTGGATCCGGCGCCGACGAGCTCCAACCCACCGAAGGCGAGCGCCGCAACTCCTGCTCCTATCAGCAGCAGATACGCGCGCTCGACTCGGACGAGCGGCAGCGCGAGCCAGATCGTGGCCAGAGACGCGGGGAGCACGAGCAGCGCGACGACCGCGAGATCCACGCGGGCCGGAAGCTCCGGGAGGCTCTCCGCGACGGCGCCGTACGCGGCGACCGACGCGAGGAGACCGACGAGCGCGAGCTTTCGCCCGCGCCCGAGACCTAGTACGGGGGCTGCTCCGCCCACCAGGGGCCGAGCGCCTTGAAAGCGTTCCAGAACCGGGTCTTCTCCCTCTGCTCGTCGAGCGACTCGTCGATGTCCGGCGTGACGAGCGCGGCGATCGTCGGCGTGTAGCGACGGAGCTCCCCGGCCGGGTCACCCGAGAGCGGCTCGGAGAGCGGGAACCGCAGATCGTCGAGAAACGCGACGACGCGCTCGCCCATGGCGACCACGAGCTTCGGCTGGACGATGTGGAGCTCGCGTGTGAGCCAGGAGGCCGCGTCGGCGGGATCTTCGGTGCCGAACTTGAGGCAGTTCGTCCCGTAGACGGCGAGCGGATCGACGTGCAGGCGCTGTAGCGACTTCAGGATTGCCGCGCCGGCCCGTCCGAAGAATGCGACTCCCTCCTGGATCTCCGCGGGCTGCGGTGTGAACTTCAGCAGGAAGATGTCGCCGAGCGGGTGGCCGGAGCCGAGCACCGGCACGCGCAGCTCGTCTCCGGCGCGCGCAAGCTCGTCTCCGAGCTCGTTGATCTCGGAGATTGCCTTCTTGAGATAGCGCTCGTAGATCTCGTCGGTGGGCACGGCGGCGGACACGAGGTCCGGCTCATCTTCCGCGTCAGCGGACCTTTTCCTTGACCTGAGCCACCCATTTGAGCGACTGCAGGTACGCGAGGGACTTGGGGCGCCGCAGAATCTCGGCCGAGCGGAGTGAGAGCAGAAACTCCTCGGGGCCGTCGAAACGGCGCATGCGAACGGCTCCGGTCCCGACTCCCTGGAGGACGTGCGCGTCGGAGCCCGCGCCCTGGAGCAGTCGGTACTTGCGGGCGAAGCGGAGCGCCTCGTCGTTGAAGGAGTCGCGCAGGAGCCGCGCGTTGAACACCTCGAACACGTCGATCTCGGCCAGGTGGCGGTGGAGGGTCGCCGGGTCCGGGATGGCATGCATCCGGTCGAAGGGATGGGGGAGGTAGACGAGGCCGCCCTGCTCGCGAATCGCAGCGATCGTGTCGCCGAAGGGCATCCCGCGCGGGATCTCTTCAGTGAGGAAGAGGCCGATCACCTCACCCTGGTCGTCTGTCTTGACCTCCTCGCCGGGGATGACCACGAGCTCGCGCTCTTGGGCGAGCTCGACCGCCTCGAGAGCCCCGCCGAACGCGTTGTGATCCGTCACAGCGATTCCCCCGAGGCCGATGCCCTCGGCGTGGTCGATGAGCTCCTCGACCTCGATCGAGCAGTCGTGGGACCAGCTCGTGTGCATGTGCAGGTCGACGCTGATCCAGTCGCGGTCGGCGAGCGGATCGTCCGGCTCGGTCTTGCGCCGCGGTCGCCGCTTCTCGGCGAGGTCCGTGTACACGGCCGCGAGCTCGCCGGCGACGATGCCGAAGCTCTGCTGTTCCGCCCGAGCGCGCTCCTTCGCTCCGAGCTCGGTGCGGCGGCTCTCGTCCGCGACGAGGTCCGCGACCTCGTCGACGTCCGCCATCGCGGCTCCGCAGGCTGCGGCCTCTAGCGCGAGGCGCTCCTCGCCCCCTGGAGCCGGCACGAAGATCGTCGCGTCGCCGAGCGCAAGCGCTCGCTGGTCGGGCCGCCTGACCGAGCGCACGTGCGTCCGGTCGCGGAGGGCGCGTGGAATTGCCGGCCGGTACGCGAGCGGCTTGGTGTGCAAGAGGTGCAGCTCCCAGCCGTCGTAGTCGTACAGGGACCGGATCAGAGACCGAGTTGCGGGCCTGCCTGCGATCTCGAGCTCGAGCGCGATCACGGGTCGCTTCTTCCGGGGGTGGAAGACCGCCGTATCGACGCCGATCGGGATGAGCCGATAGTCCCCGTCAAACCGCTGGGCCGCGGCGACCATGGTCTCGTCAGACGTCGCGAGGAGCGCATCCACGCGGATGCGCAACCGATCTCTCCGTGACCTGCGAGCCGGATAGCCGAGCCGCTCCGCGGAGAAGAAGGTCGCGGCGGTCAGCGTGTCCGCCGACGTGAGCGCCACGTACGAGAGGCTCGGCAGCCCGGGCTCGACACCGTGCACGACGTCGAAGCGGCCTCGGCGGAGCGCGAGCGTGAGGTTTGCGCGTACGCCGACGGGAACTCCGAGATTCGTCCGCCGGGAGATCGGAATGGACGGGCCGACGGCGATCACCTCTCGGTCGAGGCCTCGCTGGAGTGCCCGCCGGCCGTCGAGCAGGTCGCGAGCACGCGATGAGGGCGCGAGCACCGTGACCTCGTGTCCGAGTCGCCGCAGCGCGTCCGCCACTCCGTTGACGTGCGCGTTGACCTCGTGTGGCTGCGACCACGCGAACGGCGTGACGAAGCAGATGCGGAGGCTCACGATCGACCGAGTCTAGCCCCGTAGGGGCGCGAGATATCTCGCCCTACACTGGCTGGGTGGCCGAGGTGGAGATCAAGGTGCGCGCGAATGGCCCGTTCAGGGTCACAGGCCCCGTGCGGGTGGTCGACGCCGAGGGAAACGAGTTCGCGCTGCCGGAGGGCGAGTCGATCGTCCTCTGCCGCTGCGGGCAGTCCCAGACGAAGCCTTTCTGCGACAAGAGCCACAGGGAGGCCTGCTTCGTCGCCGACGACTCGGCGCCGCGCGTTTCGAGCTAGGCGCGACGACGAAGGACGAGGCGCTCGCCGGGCGCGAGACTGACGTCGATCCCCTGCGCCGAGCGGATCGCGACCAGCTCCACGTCATCGAGACTCGCGAGAACACGCGCGTCGCCTGGCGCCGCTCCGGCCGCAGTGAAGCGCTGGAGCACGGGGAGGAGGAGCCAGCCGAGGAGGCCGAGGATCCAGAACATGGCAGCGGCCTTCCACAGGCTGTCTTCCCCTGCCTCGTCCCAGATCCCGATCGTGGTGCTGACGACCGCCAGGCCGAGGACGAGCCAGGTCCCGGCGACGACGGCCGTAAGCCCGCCTCGGTTCAGCACGAGTTGAGTCGTCCCGAGGAGGGTGGCGATCAGCGCGATCGCGGCAGTGGCGCCGAGCTTCCAGAGCGACTCGTCGTCGTAGTCGTTCCAGGTCGCCATGGAGATTACGATGAAGCTCGCAACCGCAACCGCGACAGCACCCCAGCCGAGCGCGGCATGACCGTGCCGCTCGACGAGCGTGAGCCCCGCGACGGCTGTGCCGCTCGACACGAGCAGGGCGAGCAGCGTGAGGAGGATGTGGCCATCCGTCTCGGTGAAGTTGCTCCTCAGCAGGGCCGAGATGGCGATCAGCGCGGCGAGGATGAGGATCCCCGCCGCGCTGATCCAGAACGTTCGTGCCAGGCTGATCCTGGTCACGCCTTGGCAGCCGCCTTCGTCTTCGTGACCGCGTTCTTCACGATGAAGCGCTCGATCTGCTCGTGCGCCTCGTCGTCGCGGAGCTGCTTCGGCGGCGATTTCATCAGGTAGGCGCTCGGCGCCTCGAGCGCGCCAGAGATGCCGTTGTTCAGTGCGAGCTTCGCGAGCCGGACGGCGTCGATGACGATGCCGGCCGAGTTCGGCGAGTCCCAGACCTCGAGCTTCAGCTCGACGTTCAGCGGCACGTCGCCGAAGGACGAGCCCTCCATGCGGATGTACGCCCACTTGCGGTCGGTCAGCCACGGCACGTAGTCCGAGGGCCCGACGTGCACGTTCTTGTCGCCGATGTCGTAGTCGAGCATCGACGTGACCGCGTTCGTCTTCGAGATCTTCTTCGACTCGAGGCGCTCGCGCTCGAGCATGTTGAGGAAGTCGGAGTTACCGCCGACGTTCAGCTGCATCGTCTTGTCGAGGTGCACGCCGCGATCGCCGAACAGAGTCGTCAGCACGCGGTGCGTGATCGTCGCGCCGACCTGGGACTTGATGTCGTCACCGATGATCGGGACGCCGGCTTCCTCGAAGCGCTCCTGCCAGTAGGGCTCGCGCGAGATGAAGACGGGCATGCAGTTCACCATCGCGACGCCCGCGTCGAGGATCTGCTCCGTGTACCACTTCGTCGCTGCCTCGGAGCCGACGGGAAGGTAGTTGACGACGACGTCGGTTCCGGTGTCCTTGAGGATCTTCACGACGTCGTCCGTCTTGCCGGGCGCCTTCTCGACGACCTGCGCGAGGTACTTGCCGATGCCGTCGTGCGTCATCCCGCGGGACACCGTGATGCCCGTCTTCGGCACGTCCGCGAACTTGATCGTGTCGTTCGGGTGCGCCCAGATCGCGTCGGCGAGATCGACACCGACCTTCCCCTTGACGACGTCGAAGGCGGCGGTGAACTCGATGTCCGAGATGTGGTACCCGCCGAGGTCGACGTGCATGAGGCCGGGGACGGAGTCCTCCGCTTTCGCGTCCTTGTAGTACTCGACTCCCTGTAGGAGCGAGTTGGCGCAGTTGCCCACGCCGACGATCGCGACGCGCACCTTGTCCTTCGCGCGCCCGTTCTTCGAGCCGTTCGTGCTAGCCATTGGTTCCTTTCCCTTCCGATTGCTCACCGATGGGACGCCGAGCCCGTCGGCGAGCGCGGCGAGGATGACGTCGTTCGCGTTGGAGCCGCGTCGCGACGCCTCCGCGTGGATCTTGTCCTTCAGCTCCTGCGGTACGCGCAGGAGGAGGACGGGGCTGGAGCCTGCTAGCACTTTGCGGCGGCGCCCGCTCGGGACGTAGTCGACGCCGAACTCCTCGGCGAGAATCCCGGCGGCTACATCGTTCACGTTGGAGCCACGGCGGGCCGTCTCGCGGACAAGTGCCTCCTTCAATGGAGCGGGCATCCTGACCAGGATGCCCGCTCTTTGAGGTTTGCTAGCAGCCAAAGTGCTAGCACATTACCAGAGTTCGCGATCCCGCTCACGACTTTGTAATCGCCGGGGCCGGAAAGGCGCTCTCGACTCCGGGCTAAGTACGACCAGCGGAGCGGGCACCCGTCAGGATGCCCGCTCGCTGAGATCTGCGGAGTTACGAGCGGCAGCCGCGATGAGATTTCAGTGTCTCGCGACCTTCCGTCCTATGCCTCGCAGCGTCTGATCTGGTTTACGCCTGAGCCCGGGCTGCACGTGTCGAAGCCGACGCCACCGTCGATCCGGTCGTCGCCTGCCCCGGTTGTGATCGTGTCGTCGCCGCCTTGGCCATTGACAGTGTTGTTGCCGTCGCCGGCGGTGACGATGTCGTTGCCGGCACCGGCGTTCACCGTGTCGGCGCCGCCGCCGGTGGTGACGCTGTCGTTACCCGTTCCGCCCTCGACACTGTTGTTGCCTCCCGTGTCGACGATCGTGTCGGCGCCCGCGCCGGCATTGATCGTGTCGGCGCCGCCGCCGGTGCGGATGCTGTCGTCGCCCGCACCCGCCTGCACGATGTTCTGGCCACCGCTATCGATGATCAGGTCGGCGCCATCGCCGGCGATGATCTGGTCGTTACCTGCGCCGGTGCAGATGGTGTCACTCCCACCCCGGCCGCGCACGACGTTGTCGCCGTCGAGATCGACGATCACGTCGTTTCCGCTCGTGCCGCGGATCTCGGTTGGCCCTGCCGTGCCGACTGTGGTCGCGACCTTGCCGTCGCACGTCGGCACCGCGGGCGGCTGGTCGTCGGCGGTGATCGTGCACGTCTTCGTCTCGCCGGCGGCGATGGTGCTCGAGCAATCGGGCGAGAACGACGTGATCGTGTAGCCCGCCCGCGGCACGATGCCGGCGTCGTAGCTACCGGGATCGAGCGTCACCTCCCGGCCGGGTGGACCCTGGCCGGGGAAGCTCGCCGGCGAGGCGTTGCCGCCCGTGACGCTCATCGTGAAGTCGCTCGGGCCGAGGGTGCCGCCGTTGTCGTTGACGACTTCGGTGACGACTACCAGCTTCGCCGGCTGGTCGTCGGCGGTGATCGTGCACGTCTTCGTCTCGCCGGCGGCGATGGTGCTCGAGCAATCGGGCGAGAACGACGTGATCGTGTAGCCCGCCCGCGGCACGATGCCGGCGTCGTAGCTACCGGGATCGAGCGTCACCTCCCGGCCGGGTGGACCCTGGCCGGGGAAGCTCGCCGGCGAGGCGTTGCCGCCCGTGACGCTCATCGTGAAGTCGCTCGGGCCGAGGGTGCCGCCGTTGTCGTTGACGACTTCGGTGACGACTACCAGCTTCGCCGGCTGGTCGTCGGCGGTGATCGTGCACGTCTTCGTCTCGCCGGCGGCGATGGTGCTCGAGCAATCGGGCGAGAACGACGTGATCGTGTAGCCCGCCCGCGGCACGATGCCGGCGTCGTAGCTACCGGGATCGAGCGTCACCTCCCGGCCGGGTGGACCCTGGCCGGGGAAGCTCGCCGGCGAGGCGTTGCCGCCCGTGACGCTCATCGTGAAGTCGCTCGGGCCGAGGGTGCCGCCGTTGTCGTTGACGACTTCGGTGACCACCGTCAGCGTCCCTTGGGTAGGCGGGACGACGGCGAGTGCGAGAGGATCGCTTCCCTGGTTGGCGCCGGTTCCGAAATCGGTCACGATCTCGCGGGCGCCGGTCTGCGGGTCGACCCGGAAGAGCATCCCTCGGGTGAGCGGACCGGCGTGCTTGTCGACGACCAGGATCTGCCCGTCCGCCTCGAGCGCGACCCCTTCCGGCTCCCTGCCGGTGTTCGCGCCCGTGTTGAAGTCGCTCAGGACGGTGCGGAGACCGCTTTGGGGGTCGATTCGGAAGAGCAGCCCGAGGGGAGTCGTTTGGTGCCCCTCGTCGGTCACGAGAATCTGGCCGGTTGCCTCGACTGCCACCGAGGTTGGGGTCAATCCAAGAATTGGCGTGTTGAAGCGGCTGACGGAGGTACGGAATCCGGTCTGCGGGTTGATCCGGAAGAGCTCTCCCAGCGCGTTGGGTCCGCCCTGTGCGTCGATGACGAGGATCGCTCCACCTGCCTCGATCGCGATACCGCGAGGCTCGATCCCGAGGACGCCCTGGCTGCTGTCCCGGAAATCGCTCAGGATCGCCCGGGCGCCGGTGGCAGGGTCGACCCGGACGAGTAAAGGCTTGTCATTCAACGTGCCGGGGAGCCCGGTGGTGACGAGAATCTGCCCGTCCGCCTCGACCGTCACCGCTCGCGGGTTGCGCCCCGTGTCGGCGCCAACACCGAAGTCGGTTAGGACGGTGCGGACGAGGTCTCCGGTGACCGGGTCGGGAGTCAGCCTGTAGAGCACACCCCATTCGCTCGTTCCGCCGCTCGGGTCAGTGCCCGCGTTCGTGTCAGTCACGAGGATGCCCCCGTCCGCCTCGACCGCGACGGCGCTGGGGCTGCTGCTCCCGCCGAAGTCGCTCACGATCGTGCGAGCACCCGTCTGCGGGTCGACCCGAAAGAGCACTGCGGTGAGAGGGACCTCAGGATCGATGACGAGGATGTCGCCGGGCTGGAGTGCATCTGGCTGGAGTTGTGTGGACACACTCGCCGCCGGGCCGACGCACACCCCGAGCGCGGCGAGCGCGGCTACGGCGAAAAGCAATGGTGTTCGTCTGAGCGCCGAGCTGCGACGCTCGTGCTGCGCCCGCTCCGTGTCGACCAGGCGGTTCAGCCGCTCCGCCTCGCGTGAGAACGCTCGCGTGTACCTCGCTGCGAGCTCGAGCTGGATGTGTCTCAGTGTCATCGTGGACCTCGATTCCGTCGCTGTTTCAGTGCTCGTGAGCGCGGTAGATGTCGTGACTCGGGTCAGTGGTCGAGACAACCGCGCCGACGACGCGCAGAACGCGACGTCGGCGCGGCGGTTCGCCTCGCGCACGGCCTCGGAGTCGCGGGCCTCGAAGCGGCAGAGGCTGCGCTCCTCCTTGGGCACGTAGACCGAGGCTCAATGGCCGAAGCGGTACCTTCCGTCCCAGGCCCAGTCGGGGCCGCCGAGGTACGAGACGTCTGCCTTGGCGTGGAACGAGCTGAACGGGCCGATCCCGCCCGAGATCGTGAGCTGTCCGGTTCCGGTCGCGAAATCGAGCAGAACGTGGCCGAGCGCGAACTTGCCGGGCCCGACGACGATGACGATATCGCTGTCCAGTGAGGACGCACCGGGAGCCTGGAGGTAGACGACCTTCGAGCCGGCCGAAAGCGCGTTGACGTTCGATGACGTGATCGTGCAGAAGGAAAAGGCTTGGCCCGTGTTCTCCGAGCACTCCTTCGTGACGTGGAGAGCACCACTCCGCGGCGGGTTACTGCCCTTGCTCGCAACCGCGAGCGCGGAGATTGCCGTAATGCCTGCGGCCAGCATGAAGACCGCAATCAGCCCCGCGAAGCGCTTGAGGATCTCGTTTCTACGCATTTCCTTGCTCCTTTCCTCTCATTGCTCTCTTCCTCGGACTCCCTGGTTTGTCGCCTGCTGCGGGTGCCTGCAGGCCAACGACCCCAGCGTCGCACCGGGGCCGAGCTGCGTCTGCGGTGCCAGCCCCCGTTCGACGCGGGTGCCAGCACGGTGACGCCGCGTCAGGCGCAGAAGCGGCGTACCTGGTGCGGAAAGCTCTCGACGTCGATCGGCTTCTCCATGTAGCCGGCGAATCCGGCACGCGTGAGCCAGGCGATGTCTCCTTCGAACGCGACTGCGCTCAACGCGACCACGGGGATCGCCGCTGTCCGCGCCCCGTCCGCGAGGATCCTGGCAGCTTCCGCACCGTCCATGTCCGGCAGTCGGAGGTCCATCAGGATGACGTCCGGAAGATGCTCGGCGCCGAGCGCGACCGCCTCCGCGCCGTTCCGGGCAACCAGCGTCCGGAATCCGGCGGCGAGCAGCACGTCCCGAGCGAGCTTCAGGTTCCTCGCGTCGTCGTCGACGATCAGGACGAGCCGGGATTCCAGCCCCCGCCCGTTTTGAGGAGGATCGGGCACCGGCGTATTCTCTACCCGTGCCGATTCGGGTCGTGCTGGCGGACGATCACTACCTCGTCCGCGAAGGCGTACAGCGCGTGCTCGAGCCGGTATCCGACGTCGAGGTCGCCGCCGTCTGCAACGATCTCGATTCCCTTCTCGACGCGGTCGACGCGAAGCGGCCGGACGTCGTTGTCACCGACATCCGAATGCCGCCCGGGAACGCCGACGAGGGGATCCAGGCTGCCGAGCGGTTGCGCGAGACGCACCCGGACGTCGGCGTCGTCGTGCTCAGCCAGTACGCGAATCCGAGCTATGCCCTCGCGCTCCTCGATCGCGGTAGTGCGGGTCGCGCCTACCTCCTCAAGGAGCGGGTGGAGGACGTCGACCAGTTCGTCGGCGCAATCCGCGCGGTCGCAGAGGGCGGCTCCGTGATCGACGCCAAGGTCGTCGAGGCCCTCGTCGCGGAGAGCGGTCGGAGCGACGACTCCCCGCTCAACGAGCTGACGCCGCGCGAGCGCGACGTGCTGCGCGAGATGGCCGAAGGGAAGAACAACGCGGCCATCGCCGAGACGCTCTTCCTGACCGAGCGTTCGGTCGAGAAGGTGATTCACTCGATCTTCCTCAAGTTCGGGCTGACGTGGGAGCCGGCGGTTCACCGGCGGGTCAAGGCCGTGATCCTCTACCTCGCGGAGAACGGCTAGGTTCATCCCGAGATCGGCAGCGAGCCGGTGATGCCGGTGTGCCCGGGCTCCGACTCGATCGTCAACCGGCCGCCGAGCGCCTCCAGGCGGTCGCGCATCGGGGTCAGGTCGGCGTCGGCCGTGGCCGAGTCGGAGCCTTCCGCGACGATCTCGAACACGACCGTCCCCTCCTCCTGGCGGACGGTGATCGCGATCTTCGCCCTCTCGCCGAGGTGCTCGAGTGCGTCGGCGCAGGAGAAGTACACGGCCCCGGCAAGCTCGGACGGAAGGGTTGCTCCCTCTGGAACCTGCAGACGCGTTGGCACGCCGAGCATCGCCGCGGTGGTGCGCAGCGCAGCGCGGAGCCCGCCCGCTTCGAGCAGGGGAGGATGGATTCGGTGCGCCAACGCCCGCAGCTCATCCAGGGCCTCCGCTACCTCGCCTGCGATCTCGTCGATCAGTGCACCCGCCGCAGCGGGATGGACGTCGACGAGCCTCCGAGCCTGTTGCAGCTCGACCGCGAGCGCGACCAGGCGCTGCTGGGGGCCGTCGTGCAGCTCGCGCTCGATCCTGCCGCGATCGGCCGCGGCGGCCAGCACCAGCCGCTTCCGCGACGCACGCAGCTCCTCGATCTGCCGGTCCTTCACGGCGAGCGAACCGCGACGACGTTGAAGGCGGCGACCGGGCGCCCGAACCCTTTGAGGGTGAACTCGCCGGCCGGCTCGACGTCGACGTCTGACTCCACCTCGGCGTAGAGACGCTGCGAGATGAGCACTCGACCGCCGGTCGCCTCGTCGGCGAGGCGCGAGGCGAGATTCGTCACCGCTCCGATCGCGGCGTAGTCGGATCGGCCCTCGAAGCCCACCTCGCCACAGGTCGCGTAGCCGAGGGCGATGCCCACGCCGAAGTCGAGGTCGTGTCCACGCTTCGACCACTGCGGCACAAGCTCCGCCATCTCCTCGCGTAACGCGCATCCGGTCCGCACCGCCCTGAGCGCCGCGTCCGGGATCTCGATCGGGTCGTTGAAGAAGAGCTGGACGCCGTCCCCTTCGAGGAATCCGACGGTCGCGTCGAAGCGCTTCACGAGGCGGCCGATGGCGCCGTGGAACTCGCCGAGCACGCGCATCAGCTCCTCGGGCTCGACGGCGTCGACGAAGCTCGTCCAGCCGCGCAGGTCGGCGAAGAACATCGCGACCTGTCGGCGGTGGCTGTGCAGGATCGTCTCGTCTCCCGAGGAGACGACGGCATCGGCGAGCTGCGGGGAGAGGAAGCGACGCAGCCGTCGCAGGCGCTCGAGCTCGCCGACCTGGGTCTGCACGCGCAACTCCAGTGTGCGGTTGAGCTCTGCGAGCTCCGCCGCCTGCGCCTTGATCGTGTCGTGGTAGCGCTTGATCCGGACCAGCGACCGCACGCGCGCGAGCAGCTCGTCGTGGTTGAACGGCTTCGGGATGAAGTCGTCGGCGCCGGCTTCGATCGCCTTTCTCTTCTCCTGGCCGACGCTCGACGTGACCATGATCACCGGGAGCACCGCGGTGGCGTCGTTCGCACGCAGGTGGCTACACACGGCGTAGCCGTCGAGGCCGGGCATCATCACGTCGAGGAGGATCAGGTCGGGTTCCTCCGTCTCGACGAGGTCGAGCGCCGCCAGGCCGTCGGTCGCGGTCACGACCTCGTAGCCCCGAGGGACGAGCACCGCCTCCAGCAAGCGCACGTTCTCCGGTACGTCGTCGACGACGAGGATCTTTGCGGGCCGGTCACTCGCGATCGCACTGCTCTCGACGACCCGGATCAGCTCGACGACGTCGACGGGCTTGGAGAGGTAGCCGTCGAATCCGACATCGAGGAAACGCTCGCTGTCGCCTCTCATCGCCTGCGCGGTCAGCGCGACCACGGGGATCGCGGAGGTTCGCTCGTCCCCACGTAGTTGCGCGAGGGCTTCGATGCCGTCGATCCCGGGCAGCTGCACGTCCATCAGCACGAGCGCCGGGTCGAGCGTCCGCGCGAGCTCGACCGCATCCTCGCCCGTGGTCGCCTCGAGCGTGCTGTACCCCTTGGCCTGCAGCACGTCGCGGACGAGCTTCATGTTCGTCTCGTTGTCCTCGACGACGAGGATGCGCTCACCCGCCATTGCGGCCTGCCTTCTCGATCGGAAGCGTGAAGACGAAGCGACTGCCATGCCCGGTCTCGCTCTCGACCCAGATGCGGCCGCCGTGCAGCTCGACCAGGCGTTTAGAGAGCGCGAGGCCGAGGCCCGTCCCCTCCCGCTGCTCGACGCCGACGTCCGTCTGCTGGAACTCCTCGAAGATCCGTTCCTGGTCGTCTACGGCGATACCGGGCCCGGTGTCCGTCACCGACACAAGCACCTCTCCGTCCTCTCGCGCCGACGCGACGACGACGCTTCCGTCCCTCGGCGTGAACTTGACCGAGTTCGAGAGCAGGTTGAAGACGACCTGCCGGACGCGGCGCTCGTCACCGTCGACAAGATCGACGTCGGTCGCTAGTTCGAGCGAGATGCGCACGCCATTCTTCGTCGCCCGCTCCCTCACCATCACCACGCCGCGCTCCAGAGCCTCGCGGAGCGAGAAGGTCGCGACTTCCAGCTCGATCTGCCCGGCCTCGACCTTGGACAGGTCGAGCACGTCGTTGATCAGGTCCAGGAGGTGGTTTCCCGACGCGAGGATGTCGTCGAGGTACTCCTCCTGCTTCGGCGTTGATCTCGCCGAACAACCGCTGCCGCAGCACCTGCGAGAAGCCGATGATCGCGTTCAGCGGCGTCCGCAGCTCATGTGACATGTTGGCCAGGAAGTCGCACTTGTGCCGGCTTGCGACCTCGAGCTCGCCGCCCTTTCGCGAAAGCTCTGCGAGCGCCTGCTGCAACTTCTGCGTGCGTTCCTCGACCTTTTGCTCCAAGCCCCCGACCGAAGCCTGCAGGCTCGCGGCCATCCGGTTCAACTCGTCTGCCAGTCCACCCAGCTCGTCTCGCCGGCGGAGCTCCACCCGCTCGTCGTAGGCGCCCGCGCCGATGCGGGCTGCTGCCGTCCGCATCTGCTTCACAGGGCGGACGAGACGGCGGGCGAGCAACACGCTCAGGCCGATCCCGGCGGCGAGAAACGCCGCGAGCAGCAGCGCCGTCCGCCAGATCTTTCCGCGGACCGGCGCGAACGCCGCGCTCTCGGGCTGCTCGACGAACACCTTCCAGCCGACCGGCCCGACGGTCGCCCAGGTGCTCAGCACCTTCTCGTCCGCGGAAGTTGCGGCCGACCGTCGATCCGGTCTGCGACGAGGCGAGCGCCCTGGTCACCTGGGGAAGAGCCAAGGAACGATTCGTGAAAGCAGCGCTGTTCGGGTGCGCGATGGGTACGCCTCTGGCGTCGATCGCGTAGACGTATCCGGACGTCCCGAGACGGGTCTGCCTGACAAGGTCCTGAATCACCCGGAGATCGAGTGTCTCGCCAATGACTCCGGATCCTGGTATGTGTCTTCCTTCCGGAGAGCCGACGACGCGTGCCGGTTTCCCTCACCACGACCTCCATCGATCTTGCTCCGGGGTTGGACAGGAGCCGTGGCGCGTACACGGGACCGAAGTAGACCCCGGCCGCGAGCGCCTGCTTCACCGAGCGATCGTGTAAGAAGTTCCCCTTGACCACGGTGAGCCCGCCGCCCGCGCTTGCGAGTGTCTTGCGCCCGGTACTGTCGACGTAGAACGCATTGGTCGCGTGATCTTCGAGCAGGGGTTGAAGCGCCGCGCCCAGTGCGGTGAAGGACAAGAACCGGCCCTGGATTGCCTCCATTCGCTTGGTCCGGTCTGCGAAGTACCGCTCGATCGTGACCGCGACCGACTTCGCCTTCTCCTGCTGCAGCCGGATCAACGCGCGCTTGTTGTCCCGATAGGACGAGTGAGAGCAGGTACACGCTCGTACAGATCACCGGAACGGCGACCAGCAGCGCGCACACGGCGATGTACTTGGCCGAGAGGGACGAAAGCCACCGGGCGACCCGCTCGGTCACCGGCCGTTCCTCCACCTGAGCTAGCCTCGGTTGAAGCTGTACGTCCCGTCCCAGTGCAAGAGCCCCGGGATCGACGAATCGGCCCTGACACGCACACGGAGTCGGAACCCGGCAAGCGTTCCCGTGCCGTCCGACATCGTGCACAGTCCGACCCCGGTCGCGTGACGAAGGAAGCAATGGCCGGTTGCGACGCTGCCCCGCTTCACGTAGATGACCGTGTCGCTGTCCAGCGCGGTCTTACCCGCCTCCTGGACGTAGAAGATCTTCGAGCCCACCTTGAGCGCCTTGACGTTCGAGGACCTGATCGTGCAGTAGGCGCCGACGAGCCCGGTGAACCCCGAGCAGTCCTTTGTCGCGTGGAATGCCTTCGTCCCTCGGGGCGGCTGGTTCTGCGACGCCGCAGAGGAGACGAAAAAGACGAGAGCGGCGAGCGTACAAACCCCGGCCGCAACGACGAGAACGCCCGTCGGCACTCCCGTTCGGCCGACCATTGATGCCTCCTTTGCTCGGGGAGCGAGCGTACCAGGCGTTTGTGCGAGGTGTAGCTTTCTCGCCTCGGAGCTGGGTTTCTTCCCGATGAGTGGCTTCCACATCTTCTGACCTCCTTGGGCTGCCTCGCTATCGGATCTCGGAAGGAGATGATCGTGGTCAGAGGACGCAATCGCCAGGGTGCCAGCATCCCGAAATGACCCCGCGGTGGCCTCGGCGATCACGCTCCCGATCGCGGAGTCGTCGAGCCAGGACGCGACCGCGTCGAGCTCTCGCTCGCGTCCGACGACTTCGACTGCCATTCCCGAAGCGTGAACTCAGCCAGGATCGAAGGCAAGCTCGGCGGAACCGTCCGCAGTCGCACCGCTAGCCCGTCAGCAGCCCGGCTCTTTCGCGCAGTCGATCGTCCGGTAGCGCACGCGCTGGACGACCATCTTCACGGTCCAGTCGATGGACTCGATTCCTGGATCGGTGAAGCGCTCCTTGCGCTGGAAGTTCATCGTGAAGCTCGGCTTCGACAGCAGGCTTGCCGGAACGACGTCGACCGCGTTGTCGAACCAGTCGAAGACGGGCTTGCCGCACCGACCTGTCTGGTTGGGATCGCCGCTGTCCTTTCCCGGAGCGGGCGCTGCGAGCGGGACGTTGTCCATGGTGATTCGCACGCGAACCTGCGACCCGAACTGTCCGAGGAAGAGCCTCGCCTGGAGCGGACGTCGCTTCGATGGTCGGAACTCGATCGTCTTGGTGCAGGTCGGGTCGGCGCTCGAGTACGTCGCCTTGGCGACAACGGGCAGGACAGGGGCAGCGGTGAACCGAGGGCGTGCTCCTGGAAGCGGCTTCCTGCCGAGGTAGGTCAGCCAGCGCGATTCCGACGGTCGCTCGAGCCGGTACGTCGTGGTGGCCGTCGACTGCTGGTACGTCAGGGTCGACGTCATCGTGAGAGCCGTCACGCGAAAGAGGTACTTGAAGGGTGGGGTGGCTTGCGTCCGCGCGGGAGCGGCCTGGCCGGCCGGTGACGAGACGAGGAGCAGGCAGCCCAGGCCGAGCAGTGCTCCCATATGTCGTGCCCGTATGGCAGGAACACGGCGCGTCACTCGAGCGAGCATAACCCCGGATATCGCTGAACGTCAGGCTTCGGCGAGCTCGCGGAGCTGTCGCCGGACGAAGAGCATCCGCTGGAAGACGGTGATCCACGCCATCGCGGCCAGGGCGTAGATCGGCCACTGGAGGAGTCCCCAGGGCGCGAGGCCGAGACCGATCGAGATCAGCACGACCCGCTCGACGCGCGAGCCGAACCCGACGTCACCGCGGAGGCCGAGCGCCTCGGCCTTCGCGCGCGTGTAGCTCACGAGGAACGAGCCGATCACGGCCGCGAAGGTCGCCACGAGCGCAATCTCGTTGCCGTCGCGCATGAACACGAGGCCGATCGCGGCGAGCATCGCGGCCTCGCCCAGCCGGTCGAACGTCGAGTCGAGGAACGCGCCGAAGACGGTTCCTTTGCTCGCGGCGCGCGCTAGCGCTCCGTCGAGGATGTCCGCGATCGACCCGATTACGAACAGGAAGCCGCCGAGCCAGAAGAAGAGCTTCTCGTTCCGCTCCTCGAAGCCGACGAGCACTGCGCCCGCGAGGCAGAGGGAGACGCCCGCGAGCGTCAGCATGTCCGGCGTCAGCTTCGTCTTCGCGACGCCGCGCATCGAGCGCACGAGGATCTCGCGCGCAGCCTGCGTGTACTCCTGCTTGACCCGGTCGAGCTGGCTGACCCTCGGGGGCTCGCCCGAAGGCGGCCTGTCGTCCTCGGTCATGCGCGCTGGGCGCGCAACATGCGGACGTGCCGGAGAGCGAGGCCGGTCAGGATCGCGAGCACGAACCCGGCGAGGACGTCGAGCCAGTAGTGGTTACCGGTCGACATCACGGCGAAAGCGACCCAGGCCGGCCACGCGAGCCAGAGCGCCTTCGCTGCCCAGCTCCGGCACAGCCCGGCCATGACGATGCCCACGATCAGGGCGTCCATCGCGTGCAGGCTGGGCATCGCGGCGTACGGGTTCGAGGCGAACGAGATGAGGCCGCTGTCGTGGTTGATCGACGAGTACTGGGAGAGCGTGTCGATGAACCCCCACTCGGGGAACATGCGCGGCGGCGCGGTCGGCATCAGGACGTACCCGACGAGGCCGACCAGGTTCGCAACGATGATCCAGTTGCGGAAGCCGGCGAACCGCTCGTGATGGCGGAAGTACACCCAGAGCAGCGTCGCGCCGACGACGGCGAACTGCGAGAGCCAGTAGGTGTACGACGTGAGGAACACGAGGATCGACGACGTGTCGACCACGCGCTGGAGCGCGGGCTCGAAGAGCGCGCCGGCTCCGTGCTCGGTCTCAGCGACCCACTCACCGTTCCGGAACGCGGTGACGACGTCGCGATCGGCGGCGCCGCGTGCGACCTGGTACGCGACGTAGAAGCCCATCCAGATGACGAACTGGAACGCAAGATGTGCCCAACCGCGGGGCAGGCGACGCGACATCTCGGCGACGGCAGTCGACACGACCGCCCGATTCTAACGAGACGGGTCGACCTCGCCGAACGGTTCGTCCCCAGGGCCGGCTATGGCGCGGCCAAGATCAGCTTCGCTGATGAAGCCGGGTCGGAACTCGACTTGAGCTGATCGCCCGGGGTCCGCATGCTGGCTCCATGGCGGCGAGCTACGGACCGCGTGTATGGCTTGCCCTCGGAACGGTCTACCTCGCCTGGGGCTCCACGTTCATCGCGCTCGCCATCGCGGTCCGGGATCTTCCGCCCCTGCTCTCGATGTCCATGCGCCACCTCGTCGCCGGCTCGCTGATCCTTGCGTTCGCGTGGACACGCCGCACGCGCACGAGGGAGAGGATCGGTCGGCGGCAGGTGCTCGCTGCTTTCGTTTTCGGCGGCTTGCTCTTCGTGACCGGACACGGCGTGCTCGCATGGGCTCAGCAGACCGTCCCCGCGGGCGTTGCGGCGCTGCTGGTCGGAAGCATTCCCATCTGGATGGCGCTCCTCGACCGCGTCGCCTTCGGCAGGCGGCTCGCGCGCTCCGCGTACGTCGGGTTCGGAGTCGGGTTCGTCGGTCTCGCGGTTCTGTTCGATCCGTTCGGCGAGGGCTCGGTCGATCGCATCGCAGCGCTCGCGATCGTCCTGGGCGCAGTGTGCTGGGCCGCGGGATCGCTCTACTCGCGGGGCGCGCCGCTCCCGCGCGATCCGCTCGCCTCGGCCGGTCTCGCCTCGCTCTGCGGAGGGATTCTTCTGACGGTCGCGTCGGCGGTGACCGGAGAGCTGGGAACCGCCGTCTGGACACGCGACGCGATTCTCGCCGTCGGCTACCTGATCGTCGTCGGGAGCTTCATCGGCTTTACGGCGTACGTCTGGCTTCTGCGCGTCGCGCCGACGTCTCTCGTCTCGACGTACGCGTACGTGAACCCCATCGTCGCCGTGGTTCTCGCCTGGGCGCTGCTCGGAGAGGAGATCAGCGTGCAGATGATTGCCGCCGGAGCCGCGGTCGTCGTGTCGGTCGCGTTGATCGTCCGCTCGAGCGCAACGCGCGTCGAGCCGGGACGCGGATTGCTCAGACGCCGGCCCATAGCAGCCGCGGCTGCGTCCGAGCCGACCGCCTGACCAGTCGCTTGCCGGGAGTCCGAGGCAGTAGGAACGCCCTGTGTGTCGACTGCTCGTCGTCGCTTCCTTTTTCATTCTCACGCTTGCGGGCTGCAGCGGGGGAGACGACGAGGCCGCCCCGCTCGACACGTCCACGCTGACTGCCGCGGAGCTCGGTTGGATCCGCGCGTACAGCGGCTGGACGATCGAGATCTACGACGACGAGGAGGAGTGGCGGTCGGGATCCTCGGCGGTGGCGGCATGCCGGGATCGGCTCGAGGAGATCGGCACTCCGCCCACAGAACGTCTTCAGCCGGCGGCCGACCTCGCGCCCGCAATCTGCCCGTTCCTCGCTCGCGAGGGAATGCGACGGCGCGCCTTCGACCAGATCGAGGATGCGGATGCCCTCGTCGTCCGCTACTTCCGCGACGAGCGGCCGCTCGAGATGCGAACCGGGGTCAGCGAGGGGAGTCGGGCCGACATCGGGCTCTCGGCGGTCGCGTCCGAGCTCGTCGAGCGAGCTGTCGAAGTTCGGTGCTGGGCCGACGAAGAGTGGAGGCAAGTCGTCACCGAGGACGACGCGTGGGCCGATGAGAGCACCGATCCGAACGAGCTCGTCGGCTGGTCGGACGACGACCTGGACCGTATCCACCTCGTGCTCGAAGCATGCAACGCGATCTCGCGCGTGCAGCAGGGGGACGTGAGCGCCTGGAATCGAGACGATCGGATCGAGGCGGCGGACTCGATCGAGACGCTCGCGCACGAGATCCAGCACTTCCTGCTGCCGGACGCGGACGAGGCCGAGGTCGAATGCTCGGCGATACGAAGTCTCGCGGCCTTCGCCAAGCGATTCGGGGTGACGGCGCCCGCCGGCGCCGAGCTCGAGGAGCTCTACCGAACGGAGATCTACCCTGACCTGGACGAGGAGTACACGGCCGGCGGCTGCCCGACCTGAGTGGCGCGGATCCGCTAGCCGCCGATGTAGGACATTTCCACCTTGCGCAGCTGCGACGTCTTCTCGGTGCGGAGCTCCGAGTAGCGGTCGGTTCGTCGCTCCCAGACGGCGCGAATCGCGGCGTCCAGCTCGGGGTCGGCGGCGCCGGAGCGGAGCAGTGCACGCATGTCGTG
This sequence comes from uncultured Actinomycetes bacterium, assembly GCA_963736295.1. Lineage (GTDB taxonomy): Bacteria > Actinomycetota > Thermoleophilia > Gaiellales > Gaiellaceae > GMQP-bins7. Next base: position 552,293 of record CAVTOH010000003.1, on the reverse strand, counting down.
GCCGCGCACCGCGAAGAGGCAGGTGTAGAGCTTTCCGTCGGCCGAGATCCGGGCACGCGTGCAGTCGCCGCAGAAGGGCTGCGTGACGGACGCGATGACACCGATCTCTCCGGCACCGTCGAGGTAGCGGTAGCGCTCGGCGACCTCTCCGCGATACGCCGACTCGACCGGCTCGAGCGGGAACTCGGCGCCGATCGTCGCGACGACCTCGGCCGCGGGGACGACGTCGTCCATCCGCCAGCCGTTCGTCGCGCCTACGTCCATGTACTCGATGAAGCGCACGGTGTGTCCCGTCCCCCTGAAGCGGCGGGCGATGTCGAGGATCGACCCCTCGTTCAGGCCGCGCTTGACGACGACGTTCACCTTGACGGGCAGGCCCGCCGCCGCCGCCGCGTCGATCCCGCCGAGCACACGGGCAACAGGGAAGTCCACGTCGTTCATCGCGCGGAACACTTCGTCGTCGAGCGAGTCCAGGCTGACGGTCACGCGACTGAGCCCTGCGTCCGCGAGTGCCTTCGCCTTCTGCGCGAGCAGTGCGCCGTTGGTCGTGAGCGTGACGTCGAGGTTCCCGAGCGCGGCGAGTCGCGCGATCAGCTCCTCGAGGTCGCGCCGCAGAAGCGGCTCGCCTCCCGTGATGCGCAGCTTGTGGACGCCGAGGTCGACGAAGACCCGTGCGACGCGCTCGATCTCCTCGAACGTCAGGAGCTCGCGCCGCGGAAGGAACCGGTAGTCGCGCCCGAAGACCTCCTTCGGCATGCAGTAGACGCAGCGGAAGTTGCAGCGATCGGTGACCGAGATCCGAAGGTCACGGAGCGGTCGCCCGGCGGTGTCCAACACAGCCACAACAGCAAGGGTAGAGAAACGCGCCGCCGGGTTTTCACATCGCAAGACGTGGGAACCATCTCCAGACATCCGAAAACGGAGACGCGCAATGGAAACCGATCGCATCGAAGGAAAGGCCAAGGAGCTCGAAGGCAAGATCACGGGCGACGAGAGCCGCGAGGCCGAGGGCCGCGTCCAGGGCAAGTGGGGCGAGGCGAAGGAGAAGGCCTCCGACGCTTGGGAGGGCCTGAAGGACGAGATCAGCGAGGTCTTCAACGATCGCGAGGAACGGAAGGAAGCTCAGCAGGACGCGCGGCGCTAGTAAGCCTGCCCACTCGCCGCGTAAGAGAGGCGTCCTGGGGGGGCGCCTCTCGTTTGGTCCGGCCGGCCACGCCATCTAGAGGCTTGATGTGGGTTGTGAGCACGCCCGGCTGGGGGCCTGCGCACGGCGCATCGCGGCCGACTCGCTGCTCACCAATACCTTCGGGTATTGCCGAGCAGCGATCCGTCCCCGCTGCTTGGCGCATGCCCTCCCCGAAACGCACTCACAACCCACATCAAGCCTCTAGCCTGCTCGCGTGCGCGCCTCCCCGCTGCTGCTCCTAGTCGGCGTCACCGTCGTCTGGGGCGTCACGTTCGTCCAGGTGCAGGACGCGCTCGCGCTGTATCCGTTGTTCGCGTTCCTGGCGGTGCGGTTCGCGATCTCGACGGTCGTGCTCGCGCCGTTCGCCTGGCGCTCGCTCAGGACGCTGCCGCGATCGGGATACGCAGCGGGCATCGGGGTCGGCGCGCTCCTCGCAACCGCGTACGGCCTCCAGACAGCCGGGCTCGAGCTGACGACGGTCGCGAGCACGGGCTTCATCACCGGCATGTACGTCGTCTTCACGCCGATCCTCGCGCTCATCCTCTTCGGCACGGCCGTGCCCCGCGCGCTGTGGGTGGGTGTGGCCCTTGCCGTCGTCGGGCTGCTCCTTCTGAACGGCGTCCCCGGTGGATCGACGCTCGGCAATGCTCTCGTCCTGGGCAACGCCGTCTTCCAGGCGTGCCAGATCACCGCGATGGAGCGGTACGCGCCCCGCTACGACCCGAGAGCCCTGACATTCCTGCAGATGGCGACCTCGTTCGTCGGGTTCATCGTCATCGCGCTCGCGCTCGGCCAGCTCGAAGTGCCGCGCGGCGCGACCGTGTGGGGGGCACTGCTCGTGACGGGAATCTTCGCCGGTGCGCTCGGCTACCTGATCGCGACGTGGGTACAGGCGCGCACGACTGCTGCGCGCGCGGCGCTCGTGTTCACGCTCGAGGCGCCCTTCGCCGCGCTCGCAGGCGTGCTGCTCGCCGAGGAGGTGCTGGGGTGGGCCGGCTGGGCCGGCTGCGCGGTGATGATGTGCGGGATCATCGTCGCCGAGCCGGCCGCCGCAAATGCGCTGCGGCGGCTCGTCGGGCGGGATCGCGGCGAGAGCGTCAGCTCCGCCTGAGTGCTTCTCCGCTCTCGGCATCGAAGAGATGGAGCCGGTCCCGGGGAACCGTCAGCTCCACGATTCGAGCCCGCCGCAATCCGAGGCTCGACCGGGAGCTTCGCCAGCAGCACGTGGTCCTTCACCACGAAGTGGACGAGCTGCTCGTCGCCGAGGTACTCGACCACGTCGACGCGCGCAGCGAACTGGACGCTGTCCGATCCGCCGCCACCCAGTTGGATGTGCTCCGGGCGGAACCCGACCGTCTGCCCCGAGCCACCGGCGCCTCCGATGACGTTGCCCGGTATGAGATTCATGGCAGGGGAGCCGATGAAGCCCGCGACGAAGACGTTCTTCGGGCGGACGTAGAGGTCCTCGGGCGTTCCCACCTGCTGCAGCACGCCATCGCGCAGGACGGCGATTCGGTCTCCCATCGTCATCGCCTCGACCTGGTCGTGGGTCACGTAGATCGTCGTCGTCCCGAGGCGCCGCTGGAGCTTGAGGATCTCCGCGCGCGTCTCGACTCGCAGCTTCGCGTCGAGGTTCGAGAGGGGCTCATCCATGAGGAAGGCGACCGGCTCGCGCACGATTGCCCGCCCTAGCGCCACGCGCTGGCGCTGTCCTCCCGAGAGCTGTTTCGGCTTGCGCTTCAGCAGCTCGGAGAGCTGGAGGATCTCCCCGGCGCGCTGGACGCGCTCGTCGATCTCCCGCCTCGGGACGCCCTGGTTCCGGAGCCCGAACGCGAGGTTGTCGAAGACGGTCATGTGTGGATAGAGCGCGTAGGACTGGAACACCATCGCCACGTCGCGCGCCGCAGGTGCGACGTTGTTCACGACTCTGTCGTCGATGAGGATGCGCCCGTTGTCGATACGTTCGAGCCCCGCGAGCATGCGCAGCGCGGTGCTCTTGCCGCAGCCGGACGGGCCGACGAGCACGATGAACTCTCCTTCGGCGATGCCGAGGGAGAGGTCTACGACTGCCGGCGTGCCGTCGAAGCTCTTGGAGACGTGCTCGTACGTGAGGGTGGCCATCAGACTTCCTCGAAGGCGCGCGGCGGTACGGCGAAACGCGCAGCCGCGAGCGCCGAGTACGCGATGGTCATGGTGAGGAAGGGGAGCACGGCGAGCGCGATCCCCAGCACGTTGATCAGGAGGAGCGCGAGCCCGAGAGCGACCACCGCGGCCGGTCGCCGAACGAGCGCCAAGCCGGCATCCGTCGCCACATCGCGCAACGGCCGCTCGGGGTCGAGGACTGCGAGCGGCCAGAGGACGAGTTGGTAGAGCACGAAGATCCCTCCCAGGTACAGCACGAGCACGGCGAGCGGCCACGCGAATGTCCCGGCGCTCTCGTAGAAGCGGATCGCCATGACAGTGGCAACGACGGCGAGCCCGACCACGCCTGCCAACTCGAGCCCGCGGAGCCAGCAGCGACGGAACGTCCCCGCCATCTCGAGGAACGTGAGGGAACCGGTCTCGACGACGATGACGGCGGCCGAGACGAGCGCCGCCGCGATCGCGCCTGCTCCCAGCAGCAGCACGAGGGCGGCCGGCACGAACGCAGCGAGCGCGAGCACCGCGAGCACGTACGCCGAGAGCGCCGAGTTCAGCGCGACGAGTCGCCAGGACTCCTCGTAGAAGTCACGGACAGCGAGGCGGAGGATCCTGCCGATGCCCGGCGGCCGCACGACTGGAGCCGCGGCGATCACCCCTTGACTCCCGCGGCCGCAACGCCCGCCACGAAGTAGCGCTGGAAGAAGATGAAGACGACGACCACAGGGATGATCGCGAGCGTCGCGGCCGCCATGAGCTGGGGCCAGAGCGTCTGGTACTGGAAGCGGAACTGGACGACCCCCATCTGGACGGTGTAGTTCGAGCTGTCGCCCGTGAGCAGCAGATTCGCCCAGAAGAACTCGTTCCAGATGCCCTGGAAGGTGAGGATCGCAACGGCCGCGACAGCGGGCGCAGCGAGGGGCAGCATGATCCGCCAGTACGTCTTGAAGTAGCCGGCACCGTCGAGCTTCGCCGCCTCCTCGTAGTCCTTCGGGATGGTCAGGAAGTACTGGCGCATCAGGAAGAGGCTCGTGGCGAGCGCGATGCTGCTGCCGAAGAAGACGTACCCGTGCAGCGTCTGCGTCAGGTTCCAGCCCGTGAGTGGGAAGTCGATCATCATCAGGTAGACGGGGACGAGCCGCAGCTGGTCGGGGATCATCAGCGTCCCGAGCACGAGGAGGAAGAGCGCCTCGCGGAACGGGAAGCGCAGCCGCGCGAAGGCGTAGCCGCCGAGCGTCGCCAGGAAGAGCGTGATGACGGTGATCGAGGCGGAGAGGATGAGGCTGTTCTTGAAGAACGTCACGAACGAGAGGTCCTCACGCGACCAGATCTCCCGGTACGCGGCGAGGCTCGCATCGTCCGGCCAGAGATCGAAGCCTGCCGCCGCCCCCGCCTGTGTCTTCAACGACGTCGAGACCGTGTACACGAACGGGACGAGGTAAAGGAGCGCGAGGCCGATCATCAGGGCGTAGACCACGACCCGACGAGCACGTTCGCCGAACGTCCTCGGCGGGATCCCGTGCGGGGTTCCGACTGCGGCTTCGCCTTCGAGGGCGAGCTCGCGGACGGCGGCGACGGGAGGAGCGGCGACGTCCTCGCGGTCGGCCATCAGTATCCGATCTCAGCTCTGCCGAAGACGAGCCGCTGGGCGAGCGTGATCGTGAAGATGATCAGGAAGAGCACGACGCCGATAGTCGCGCCGTAGCCGTAGTCGAACCCCTTGATCGTGATCGTGTAGACGTACATGACCGCGGTCATGGTCGACCCCGCCGGCCCGCCCGAGCCCGTCGAGATGATGAACGCTTGGTCGAACAGCTTGAGCGCTCCGATAACGGACACGACTGCGACGAAGAAGTGGGCCGGCTTGAGCAGCGGGAACGTGATCCTCCAGAACGTCCGCCAGGTCCCGGCCTTGTCGATCGCAGCCGCCTCGTAGACGTCGAGCGGGACCGACTGCAGGGCGGCGAGGTAGAAGAGCATCATCGTCCCCGATGTCGTCCAGGCGTCGAGGACGACTATCGACTCGAGCGCGGTGTCGGCGTCGCCGAACCAGGGATGGATGAATTCCTGTCCGGTGACCGCGCTGATGGCCGCGTTGACGAGCCCGTCCGCGCTCAGGAGGTAGAGCGCGATCGCGGAGATCGCCGCCGACGAGACGAGTGCGGGGAAGTAATACGCCGAGCGGAAGAACGTCCTTCCGCGAATGGCCTGGTTGACGATAAGGGCCATCGTCAGTCCGAGTGCCATCTGTAGGGGAACGACGAGGAGCGTGTAGTACACGGTGTTCCAGAACGCAGTCGCCCGCTCGGGCGGCCAGGTCCAGAACTCCTGGTCGTGCCAGAGCTCGCGGTAGTTGTCGAGCCCGACGTAGCCCTCGTTTCCCGTGATCCCGCCCCACTCATGGGCGCTCACGTAGAACGCGTACGCCATGGGGTAGAGCTGGAAGAGGACGAAGATGCCGAGCGGGATCAGCACGAAGGCGTACCCGACCCCGGCCTCGCGCAGCCGTTCGCCGCCGAGGCTGGGGACCCGCCGCCTGCTACCCGCCGCGTCCGCCATCGCGCCTCCCGATTCGAGCTACGGCGACCCCGGACGCCGAGCCCGGGGTCGCCGTAGTCATCGTCTATCTGCTTCTGTCGATCGCGTCCTGCGTCTCGCGGTTGATGTCTGCGAGCATCTGCGCGACCGTCTGATCGCCGTTGTACGCGGCGTCGAGCTCCTTCCCGGCGAAGTCGAGCACGCGTTGGAAGCCCTTGACGAACTGCCAGGGCCGTGCGTACGGCGCTTCGCGCAGGAAGTTCGCCCTGCCGGGCGGCGCAGTGACGTCGCTGCGTCCGGGCAGGTAGCCCGAGTTCTTCACCCAGACCGCCTGTCCCTGCTTCCCAACGAGGAAACGGAGCAGCCGCCAGGCGCCCTTCTTGTTCGGCGAGTCCTTGCCGATTGAGTACGAGGCGGTGAACCCGAGGTTGCCCCGCCCCTTCGCGGTGCGGACCATGGGGTAGACGGCGAACCGCACGCTCGGGAAGTCCTTCTGCAGGTAGCCGTAGATCCAGTTGCCCTCGAAGACGATCGCCGCCTTCTCCTTCCCGATCGCCTCGCCGCACCAGCCGACCCCGAGCTGAGCCGGCGTCTGGGCGAGGCCGCTCCGGAGCCACCCGAGGTACGTGGTGAGCGTGACGCGGTTCTGCGGCGAGTTGATCACCGATCGTGTTCTCGCCGGGTTCACCCAGGCCCCGCCGTTCTGGTAGACGAGCGGGAGGATGCGCGCCCAGTCGAGGCTGAGGCACGCCGGGGCGCCGCCCGGGACCGCATTCGTCGAGCGGAGCCGCAGCAGCATCTGCGCGAACTGCCCCCACGTCATCGGAGCGGCTGGCGCCCTGACGCCGGCCCGCTGGAGCATCTGCGTGTTCGCGATCACCCCGAGCGGCGACCAGTCCTTCGGGAACCCGTAGATCCGGCCGTTCACGCTGAACCCGTTGAGGAGCCGCGTATAGAACGGGCGCGTCGACCAGTTCCGCGTCCTGCGGATGTACGCGTTCAGCGGCTCGAGGGCCGGCTGGTAGTCGAACAGGTCGAGCGAGTCGACGTAGAAGACGTCGGGCGGACGGTTGGCCGCGAAGCGCGCCAGCATCGCCGCGTCGTAGTCGCCCGAGATCGGCGTGTAGTCGACGTCGATACTCCTGTAGAGCCGCTCGAACTGTGCAATCGTCCTGTTGAGCGCCGCAGTCTCCTCCGGGCTCGACGCCCAGCCCGCGAGCGTGACGGTCGTCGTCTGGGCGCTCCCCGCGACCCGTGCCTGCGCGGCGACCGCGCCGAAGGCGACGACGAGTAGCACGACAATCGCCGCGGCACCGAGCCTGGCGACGTGTTTCGGTTGCATGACGGCCTCCTTTCGCCTCGAAGACACTTCAGGAGGACCCGCCCCCCGAGCTGCGAGGCTGTCAGGCTGATACCCCCCTCGTGCCTCGTCTACACCGAATTCCGAACCTCGCGAGAGGCGCTCACGCACGGGAGGCGGGCTGAGTGGACGCCGTCTTCCTCGGCCTCGTGTCCGCTTTCCTCTTCGGTGCGACGACGGTCGCGATGCGGGTCGCGTTTCGCAGCGGCGCCCTCGCGGAAGGTGGCGCGCTCTTCACCGTGCTCGTTGCGATCGGCGTCGTGCTTCCCCTTGCGGCCGCGCAGGGCGGTCTCACGACGAGCGTGTGGCCGTTCCTCGTCGCCGGCCTGCTGGGCCCCGGGCTCTCGCAGTTCCTGTTCACGTTCGCAGTTCGGGAAGCCGGTGCCGCGAGGACGTCGGTCGTCATCGGCACCGGCCCGCTCTTCTCGATCGTCATCGCGGTCGTCCTGCTCGGCGAGCCACTCAAGGCTGCGCTCGTCGCGGGCGCCCTGCTGATCGTGGCCGGTGGCTTCCTGCTCCTCAGCGAGCGAGACCGGCCGGAGAACCTCCGACTACGGGGACTCGTGCTGGCGCTCGTGGCGACCATCGTCTTTGCGAGTCGCGACAACCTGGTCCGCTGGCTCTCGATCGATACCGACGCGCCGCCCGGTGTCGCCGCGATTGCCACGCTCGCGGCGGGAGCGGCGCTGATGACGGTGTTCGTCGTCGTCGGCCGTGCTCCGCTCCGCGCCCATGATGCGCGCGCGTTCGCGCCGGCCGGTGTGCTCTTCGGCCTGTCGTACATCTGTCTGTTCGAGGCGTACTACCGGGGGCTCGTGACCGTGGTCTCGCCCCTCGTGGCAACCGAGTCCCTGTGGGGCGTCGGGCTTGCGGCGATCGTTCTCGGGCGATCGGAGCGCGTGGGACTTCGCCTGTTCGCCGGCGCCGCGCTCGTCGTCTCGGGCGCGATCCTGATCGGCGTGTTCCGTTAGAGGAGGCGCTTCTCTATCGCCTCGAGCCGCTGCTCGATCCGCTTGAGCGCGGCGTAATGCGGATCCTCGTGCGGCGACTCAGCCTCGAGCCGGCGTTGTGACGCGGTCATGAGGGCCGACACCACGATCGCCGTTGTGAGCGAGACCGCGGCGACCCCGAAGAACATGACGAAGACGGCCACGACCTTGCTGAAGGCCGTCCCGGGGATGACGTCGCCGTACCCCACGGTCGTCACCGTCTGTGCGGCCCACCAGGCCGACTCGCCGAAGGTCTCGAACTCGCCGGACGCCAGCAAGCGGACCGCGACGGCTGACGCCAACGTGATGAGCAGAGTCACGCCTGCGAGGTACGGGAGGATCCGGCCGGAGACGACTGCGCGGTTGATCCTGGCCAGGCGGCGTTCCGACAGCAACTGCACGGTTTCCCAGTTCTCACCGAGGCCCGACGTTCCTTCAGAGTCGATCTGCTACGGTAAGGCGCAGATTTTCGATACGTCAAGACTCAGATCGGAAGGAGACACCACACATGGCGAAGACCATCGGGATCGACCTCGGTACGACCAACTCCTGTATGGCCGTGCTCGAGGGATCCGAGCCCACCGTCATCCCGAACGCCGAGGGCGGGCGCACCACGCCGTCCGTCGTCGCCTTCGGGCGTGACGGGCAGCGGCTCGTGGGGGCGCCCGCGAAGCGCCAGCAGGTGACGAACCCCCAGAACACGATCTTCTCGATCAAGCGGTTCATGGGCCGCAAGTACGACGAGGTCTCGGAAGAGATGAAGATCGTCCCCTACGAGGTCCTCGAGGGCGCGAACGGAGACGTCCGCGTGAAGGCCGAGGACAAGGAGTACGCACCGCCGGAGATCTCGGCGATGATCCTCCAGAAGCTCAAGGCGGACGCAGAGGCGTACCTCGGGGAGCCGGTCACCGACGCGGTCGTGACCGTCCCCGCGTACTTCAACAACGCGCAGCGCGAGGCGACGAAGGACGCCGGCAAGGTCGCAGGCCTCAACGTCCTCCGGATCATCAACGAGCCGACCGCGGCCGCGCTCGCGTACGGCCTGGACAAGGAGGGCGCGGAGCAGACGATCCTCGTCTTCGACCTCGGCGGCGGGACGTTCGACGTATCGGTGCTTGAGCTCGGAGACGGCGTCTTCGAGGTCAAGGCCACGAACGGCGACAACCATCTCGGCGGCGACAACTTCGACAAGGCCGTCGTCGACTGGATGATCTCCGAGTTCAAGCGCGACCAGGGGATCGACCTCGGGCAGGACCCGATGGCGCTCCAGCGCCTCTACGAGGCCGGTGAGAAGGCGAAGATCGAGCTCTCGTCCACGATGACGACGCAGATCAACCTGCCCTTCATCACTGCGACGCCGGAGGGGCCGAAGCACCTCGACCTCCAACTCACGCGCGCGAAGCTGAACGAACTCGCCCACGACCTGCTCGAGCGCACAGTTGCGCCGACGAAGCAGGCGGTTGCCGATTCCGGGCTCTCCACCTCCGACATCGATCACGTCGTCCTCGTCGGCGGCATGACGCGCATGCCGGCGGTGCAGGACAAGGTCAAGGAGCTGATCGGAAAGGACCCGCACAAGGGCGTGAACCCGGATGAGGTCGTCGCCGTCGGCGCAGCGATCCAGGCCGGCGTCCTCAAGGGCGACGTCAAGGACGTACTCCTCCTCGACGTGACGCCCCTCTCGCTCGGAATCGAGACGAAGGGCGGCGTCTTCACGAAGCTGATCGAGCGCAACACGACCATTCCGACCCGCAAGTCCGAGGTGTTCACGACGGCGGAGGACAACCAGCCGTCAGTCGAGATCCATGTCGGCCAGGGCGAGTCCGAGATGATCAGCTTCAACAAGACGCTCGGGAAGTTCCAGCTCGTCGGCATCCCGCCGGCGCCGCGGGGACTGCCACAGGTGGAGGTCTCGTTCGACATCGACGCGAACGGGATCATCAACGTCTCCGCGAAGGATCTCGGCACGGGCAACGAGCAGCAGATCCGGATCGAGGGCGGCTCGGGGCTCAGCTCCGACGAGGTCGAGCGAATGATCAAGGAGGCCGAGTCGCACGCGGGCGAGGCCCACTCGCTCCATGAGCTCGCCGACGCGCGCAATCTCGGTGAGCAACTCGCGTACCAGACCGACCGCGCGCTGGCCGAGCACCGGGACAAGCTGCCCGAGGCCGACGCGTCGACGATCGAGGGCCGCATCATGGAGCTCCGCCAGGCCGTCGAGGGCTCGGACCTCGCTGACATCAGGGCGAAGACCGACGCGCTTCAGGAGGCATCACGGTCCCTCGCCGATGCGGTCTACGCACAGGCGACCGCCGCGGCGCAGTCACAGCCGTCCGGCAACGGTGACGCCGCTTCCGCGGACGACGAGGTCGTCGAGGATGCTGACTACGAGGTCATCGACGAAGAGGCCGAGGCCAAGCAGTCGTGATGCCTCCCCGTCAGGAACATGTCGTCGAAGACGACGCCACTGAGGGGTCAGACCCCACGGGTCTGACCCCGACCCCGATCGACGACATCGCGAGGCTCGAGGCCGAGCGGGACGAGTACCTCGCGCTTGCGCAGCGCGTCCAGGCCGACTTCGAGAACTACCGCAAGCGGGCGGCGCGCGATCAGGAGCGTCTGGTCGCGCACGCCCACGAGCGGCTGGTGCAGGAGCTCCTACCGATCCTCGACGACCTGGAGAGGACGCTCGAGGCCGCCGAGAGGCACGAGGAGGCGGCGCTCGTAGACGGCGTGAAGCTCGTCGAGCAGTCACTCCGCAAGGCGCTCCGCAAGGAGGGCCTGGTCGAGATCGAGACCGACGGCCCGTTCGACCCGCACGTGCACGAGGCGCTGCTCACGCAGGCCGAGGACGGTGCTGTACCGGGGTCGGTTCTCCAGGTCGTCCAACGCGGGTACCGAGTCGGCGACCGAGTGCTCCGGCCGGCGAAAGTGATCGTGGCGGAGTAGGTCGACGTGCGCAATCCGTACGAGGTGCTCGGGGTGCCGAAGTCGGCCCCTGACGACGAGATCAAGAAGGCGTATCGCAAGCTTGCGCGTGAGTACCACCCCGACCGCAACCCGGGCGACTCGGGCGCAGAGGAGCGCTTCAAGGACGTGCAGGCGGCGTACGACCTGCTGTCCGACGACGAGAAGCGGCGTGCCTATGACACGTTCGGTGCCACGGGACCACGCGGCGCGGACGGTGGGCCTGGCGGATTCGGCGGGATGCGCTTCGAGGAGTTCAGCTTCGGCGATCTCGGCGACCTGTTCGGCGGGATGTTCGGCCGTGGTGGGGCTCAGCAGCGGTCTCGCCGTCCGACTCGCGGGAACGACCTCGAGGCGCGCGTGAAGATCTCGTTCGACGATTCGCTCAGGGGCGTCCAGGTTCGGGTTCCAGTCGAGAGCGACGCGGTGTGCTCCGTCTGCCACGGCACGGGCGCCGAGCCCGGGACCTCGCCGATCGTCTGTCCGGAGTGCGGCGGTCGCGGAGTCGTGTCCGACGCGCAGGGGCTGTTCGCGTTCTCGCAGCCTTGCCCCCGCTGCCACGGCAACGGCACGATCGTCGAGTCGCCCTGCAAGCGCTGCCGGGGAGCCGGCCGCGAGCGAGTCGTGCACCGGTACAACGTGAAGATCCCGGCCGGTGCGCGGACCGGGACCCGCGTCCGGCTCAAGGGCAAGGGAGAGCACGGGCACGACGGTGGGCCGGCGGGCGACGTGTTCGTCGTCGTCGAGGTCGAGCCCTCGCCGCTCTTCGAGCGGCGCGGCTCCGACCTCGTTCTCGAGGTTCCCGTCACCTACGCCGAGGCGGCCCTCGGCTCGAGCGTCGAGATTCCGACACCAGACGGGCCCGTGTCTCTCAAGATTCCCTCGGGAACGGAGAGCGGGAAGCTGCTGCGCGTCAAGGGACGCGGTGCGCCGCAGCTCAAGGGGAACGGCCGGGGCGATCTGCTCGCGCGCATCAAGGTGACCGTTCCCAAGAAGCTCACGAAGGCCGAGCGGGAGGCGCTCGAGGGGTACGAGAAGGTGTCTCGCGAGAACCCGCGTGAGCGGTTTGCGGCCGCGAGGTCGACATGAGCGCGGACCGCCCGATGTACATGATCAGCGTCGCCGCAGAGCTCGTGGGCATGCACCCGCAGACACTGCGGATGTACGAGGCGAAGGGGCTCATGCGTCCTGCGCGCACCCCTGGCGGGACGAGGCTGTACTCGGACGAGGACGTCGCGCGCCTGCGGCTGATCCAGCGCTTGACCACCGAGCTCGGGCTGAATCTGGCCGGGGTCGAGCAGGTGCTCCGGCTCGAGGACGAGATCGAGCGGCTGAGATCGCGGATGGAGCGAGTCGAGCGCGAGCTGCGTGCGGAGATCGCCTCGGTACACCGCTCGTATCGCCGCGACGTCGTGCTCTACCGGACGCCGCAGTCGCCCGCGACGAGGAGTTGAGATGGATTTCAACAAGCTGACGCTCAAGAGCCAGGAAGCCGTCGGCGGCGCGCAGGAGCTCGCGCGGCGCATGAGCAATCCCGAGCTCATGCCCGACCACTTGACGATTGCCCTGCTCGACCAGGAGCTCCCGCGCACGCTCGTCGAGCGCGCGGGGCACGCGCCCGCCGACCTCAGGGCCGAGGCCGAAGCTCGACTCTCTCAGCAGCCGTCGGTCTCGGGCAGCGGAGCCCAGCCCCAGGTGTCGGCGCGGTTCAGCCGCGTGCTCGACCGCGCCTTCGACGAGATGCGCAAGCTCGGTGACGAGTTCGTCTCGGTCGAGCACCTCCTGCTCGCGCTCGACATCGTCCCGCGCGACGCGTTGCTCGCTGCGCTGCAGGACGTCCGCGGCGGCCAGAAGGTCACTTCCCAGGATCCCGAGGGCTCTTATCAGGCGCTGGAGAAGTACGGGCGTGACCTCACCGCGCTCGCGGAGTCGGGGAAGCTCGACCCGGTGATCGGGCGCGACGAGGAGATCCGGCGCGTCATCCAGGTGCTCTCGCGACGCACCAAGAACAACCCGGTTCTCATCGGCGATCCCGGCGTCGGCAAGACCGCGATCGTGGAGGGCCTCGCGCAGCGGATCGTCGCCGGCGATGTGCCCGAGGGCCTGAAGGGCAAGCGCGTGTGGGCGCTCGACGTCGGCGCGCTCCTCGCCGGCTCCAAGTACCGCGGCGAGTTCGAGGAGCGGCTGAAGGCCGTCCTCGCTGAGATCCAGAACGCCGAGGGCGAGATCGTCCTCTTCATCGACGAGCTGCACACGATCGTCGGCGCAGGTGCCGCCGAAGGTGCGGTGGACGCTGCCAACCTGCTCAAGCCCATGCTCGCTCGTGGCGAGCTCCGCGCGGTCGGTGCGACGACGCTGGACGAGTACCGCAAGCACATCGAGAAGGACGCCGCACTCGAGCGCCGCTTTCAGCCGGTCTACGTGGGCGAGCCCTCGGTGGCGGACTCGATCGCCATTCTGCGCGGCCTCAAGGAGCGCTACGAGGCGCACCATGGCGTCGAGATCCGGGACTCTGCGCTCGTCGCCGCGGCCGTTCTCTCGGATCGCTACGTGAGCGATCGGTTCCTTCCCGACAAGGCGATCGACCTCGTGGACGAGGCCGCGTCGCGGCTGCGCATGCAGATCGACTCGTCGCCCGTGGAGCTCGACGAGGCCGAGCGCCGCGCCCGCCAGCTCGAGATCGAGCTGGCGGCGATGGCCAACGAGCCCGAAACCGTGCGCTCGCCGATCGAGCGCGAGCTCGCGGAGGCGAAGTCGACCCGTGACGAGCTCGGCGCCCGCTGGTCGCGCGAGAAGGACTCCCTCCAGCGAGTCGCCGAGATCAAGCGGCAGATCGACGAGCTGCGCATGGAGGCCGAGCGCGAGGAGCGCCTCGGGAACCTCGCACGCGTAGCCGAGATCCGGTACGGGGTCCTGCCGGACCTCGAGAAAGAGCTCGCCGAGCGCGAGGCGCCGACCGAGGCGCCGATGGTCAAGGAGGAGGTGGACGAGGACGACATCGCCGCGGTTGTCGCCTCGTGGACGGGCATTCCGGTCGCGCGGCTCCTCGAGGGAGAAGTCGAGAAGCTCATCCACATGGAGGACCGGATCCACCAGCGCGTGATCGGTCAGGACGAGGCCGTCGAGGCCGTCTCCAACGCATTGCGGCGCGCACGCTCCGGGCTCCAGGATCCGAACAGGCCGATCGGCTCGTTCGTCTTCCTCGGCCCGACCGGCGTCGGCAAGACGGAGCTCGCCAGGGCGCTCGCCGAGTTCATGTTCGACGACGAGCGCGCGCTCGTCCGCCTCGACATGTCCGAGTACCAGGAGCGGCACACGGTCGCCCGGCTCGTGGGCGCGCCGCCAGGGTACGTCGGTTACGAGGAGGGAGGGCAGCTGACGGAAGCGGTGCGCCGCCGGCCGTACGCGGTTCTCCTGCTCGACGAGATCGAGAAGGCACACCCCGAGGTCTTCAACGTGCTCCTCCAGCTGCTCGACGACGGTCGGCTGACCGACGGTCAGGGCCGCACGGTCGACTTCCGGAACACCGTCGTGATCATGACGTCGAACATCCGCTCGCCCGAGAATCTGCGCGAGCAGTTCCGTCCCGAGTTCCTGAACCGGATCGACGAGATCGTCGTGTTCTCGGCCCTCGAACGCGAGCAGCTGACCGAGATCGTCGACTTGCAGCTCGAGCGACTGGGTGCGCGGCTCGCGGACCGCAGGATCGAGCTCGAGGTCACGGACGCCGCGAAGGAGCTCGTCGCCAACGAGGGCTGGGACCCGGTCTACGGCGCGCGCCCGCTCAAGCGCGCGATCCAGCGACTGCTCGAGAACCCGCTCGCGCGGGAGCTGCTCGAGGGGCGGTTCTCGGAGGGCGACACGGTGTTCGTCGACGTCCGCGACGGCGAGCTCGTGTTCGAGCGCGCTCAGATCGCGAACGCCGCCCCGGTCTGAGGCCCTACGGAACGGGCTCGAAGAACTCGGCCTGCCCGGTCACGGGCGGCGCGCCGTAGATGAAGAGCACGAGCTCCTCGTCTCCGGCGTTTCGGAGCTGGAGGGCTGTCCCCATCTCGACGACGACGACACTTCCGCGTCCGAGCTCATGCCGCTCGGGCGGGTCGCCGAGGTCGACGGTCAGCGTTCCGTCGAGAACGACGAAGACCTCCTCCTGCGCGCTGTCGGCGTGGCGCTTGCCTCGCGCGCCGGGCGGGTAGCGCCAGATGTTCGCGCGCGACTGGGTCAGCGCATCGGACAGCGAGGCGATCGTCCGCCCGCTCTCGTCTCCGCGCGGTTCCCACTCGAGCGCGGAGCTGTCGAAGATCGTGTAGGCCACGGGAGGAGTATCGCGAAGCGAAAGCGTTCGCGGGCTGTTCTCGGCTTGTGTCGGCGCGTACGATCGGCCCGTCATGCCCGAGGTCGTTGTCGGCCGGGACGCCGAGCTCTCGTCCCTCCAGGACTTCGCCGCGAGTGTCGCGGACGGAGCGGCGGCGCTCGTCCTCGAAGGCGAGGCCGGGATGGGGAAGACGACGCTTTGGGCAGCAGGGCTCGTCGCAGCCGAGGACGCAGGTTTCCGAGTCCTGCGAGCGAGGCCGTCGGAGAGCGAGACGACGCTCTCGTTCTCGGGAGTCCGGGACCTCCTCGATCCGGTGCTAGAGCGCGCCCTCGGCTGCCTTCCGGCCGCGCAGAAGCGGGCTCTCTCCCGCGCGCTCGTCCTCGAGGACGACGAAGGGCCGCCACCCGATCCGCACGCGGTCGGGGTTGCCATGCTCGGCGCGATTCGCGAGCTCGCGGGCGAAGAGCCGCTCCTGGTCGCGGTCGACGACGTCCAGTGGCTCGACGAGGCATCCTCGGCTGCACTGGCGTTCGCCGCTCGCCGTCTCGAGACGGAGCACGTCGGCGTGCTCGTTGCGCGCAGGACGCCGCTCGAGAGCACATTGGTCGGGGAGCTCCGACGCTCGCTGCCGGCCGACCGCCTGACCGGCGTCGACGTGGGTCCGCTGGACGCAGGCGTGCTGCACGGCGTCGTCCAGCACCACCTCGGTGTGGTCGTGCCGCGCCCGCTCCTCGCCGAGGTGCACCAGGCGGCTGGCGGAAACCCGTTCTACGCCCTCGAGATCATCCGAACCTTGCAGCGGACGGGCGTCTCGGTGGAGGCCGGCTCGCCGCTGCCCGTGCCGGAGTCGCTGCACGACCTCGTTCACGGGCGCCTGCTGGCGCTGTCGCCGGAGAGCCGCGACTTCACGCTCGCCGCGGCGGCGCACGCTCATCCGACGATCTCCATCACGGAGTCAGCTTCCGGGATCGGTCGCGACGCCGGTCTGCGACCTGCGCTCGAAGCCGACATCGTCGTGCTCGACGGCGATCGGATCCGCTTCACCCACCCTCTGCTCGCAGCAGGCGCATACGAGACCGCCGATCCGCTGCGCAGGGCCGTGATACACGCGCGCCTGGCCGACCTCCTCGACGACCCGGAAGCACGAGCGTGGCAATTAGCAGCTTCCGTCGACGCTCCGGACGAGGCCGTGGCAGCTGCGCTCGAGGAGGCTGCCGAGCGTGCGCGCGCCCGCGGCGCCCCGCGTCCGGCTGCGCTCCTGCTCGAGCGCGCAGCCGACCTCACACCCGAGGGCGCCGAGTCCGACTGCAGAAGACGGACGGTCTCGGCGGTCTACGCGCATCATGCGGCGGGCGACACGGACCGCGCCAGGCTGCTTCTCGAGCCGGCGCTCGGGAGGACGTCGCCCGGCCCTGACCGGGCCGGGCTCCTCGTCGCACTTGCGCGCATACGGTCGTACGACGACGACGTTCGAGGAGCAAGCGAGCTCTACCGGCAGGCGATCGCAGAAGCGGCGCCCGGGTCCCTCGTCGAGGCGTACGCGCAAGAAGGGCTCGGCGGGACGCTCTTCCGCCTGCGCGAACGGCTGGACGAGGCGGTAGCCGTCTCGGCGGAGGCGGCGGCCACCGCGTACGGGCTGGGCGTGCCGCAACTCGAAGCGGAAACGCTCGCGACGAAGGCTGTCTCCGAAGCCGCGCTCGGTCTGGCCGAGGCGGATGAAACTGCCAAGGCGGCTCTTCTGTTGCAGCCCGCCTGCGCCGATCGTCCGGTGCTGCGGCAGCCAGTCTTCCCGGTGACGGTCGTACGCTTCTGGCACGACGACCTCGAGGGAGCGCACCAGGCCTACGAGACGATCGCTGAGGCTGCTAGGGAGCTCGGCGACGAGAGCTCGCTTCCGTACCTCTACGTCATGCTCGGCCAGATCGACTGCGCCCTCGGTCGCTTCGAGAAGGCCTTGTCCGAGACGCAGGAGGGACATGCAATCGCCGAGCAGGCCGGCCAGACGGCGCTCGTCGCCTACGGGCTCGCGGTTCGGGCGGTCGCGGAAGCGCTCCTCGGCCGCGTCGATGAGGCGCTGAGCTCGGGCTCTCGCGCGCTCGAGCTTGCTCGCGAGACGAGCGGGGCGCCTGCGTGGATCTTCGCCACGTGGGCGCTCGGTCATCTGGCTCTCGCCCGTGGGGACGCGCAGGAAGCGGTCTCGGTCCTCCGCCCGCTCGTCGAGCACCATCGGCGAGAGCGGATCGAGGAACCAGGCGCGCTCCCGTTCCTTCCGGATGCCATCGAGGCGAACATCGAGTGCGGGCACCTCGACGAGGCGAACCAGATGCTCGACTCGTACGAGTCGGCGGCCCGGAGGCTCGACCGCCGCCGGGGCATTGCAGCCGTTCGACGGCTCCGCGGGGTACTCGCTGCCGCGTCGGGTGACGTCGAATCTGCGCTGAGCGAGCTGGAAGCGGCAGTCGAGCTGTACTCGACCGGCGACACGCCGTTCGAGCGGGCGCGGTCCCTGCTCGCGCTCGGTGTGGCGCAGCGGCGTGCAAAGCGCCGCAAGGAAGCGCGAGCGACGCTCGACGAGGCGCTTGCGGTATTCGAACGCCTCGGTGCGGCTCTCTGGGCCGAGCGGGTGCGGGCTGAGCTCAAGCGAATCAGCGGCCGCGCCGCGTCGCCGGACGCCTTGACCCCCGCCGAGGAGCGCGTCGCCGCCCTCGTCGCCGAAGGGAAGACGAACAAGGAAGTCGGCGCCGCGCTCTTCCTCTCCGACCGCACCGTGGAGGGGCATCTCTCGCGCGTGTTCGCGAAGCTCGGAATCAAGCACCGTGCCGAGCTACCGCGCGCGCTCGCCGCGTTTCAAACCCCGGAAGCCGGCGACTCAAACACGGGGGAATCGCCCGTTTCGGCAGGCCCGGTCGCTCCCTAGCCTCGAAGCAGGTGGTCACGAGGGCCACCCGGAAGCAGAGGAGAGAGCAATGACCCGCAAGATCTCCACCATCGTCGGCGTCGCAGTCGCGGCGCTCATGGTCGCAGTCCCCACGGCGCTCGCCGAAGGACGCCTCGCCGGCTCCATCGAGCCAGGCGACGTCGCCATCAGCAACTATCGCGACGCGCACGAACGAGCCGGCGCGAGCGTGAACCAGGGTGAGCCGCAGTGGCTGAAGGCGCTCGCCGCCCGCAGCGAGGCGCTCAACCGCAAGTACGGGCTCGGCGAGTTCGCCGGAACGCCGCAGGCGAAGTCGCCCGAGCTCGGGGCCCTCGAGGCTCGCAGCATCGGGCTCAACCGCATGTACGGGCTCGGTGAGTTCGCGAGCGGGAACGGTTACCGCGACGCACACGAGCGGTCGAACCCGCCCGTGGGCCGCATGCCGACGTCGCTCGCGACTTCCAACGGCGACATCGAGTGGCCTGGAGTCGGAATCGGTCTCGGAGTCGGGATCATCCTGGTTCTCGGCTTCGCGCTCGTCATCCGCACGGCGAGCCAGCGGCCGTTCGCACACTGATCAGCATCCCTTCCCGACCAGCCTCCGCGACCGCCCCGAAAGGGGCGGTCGCGGCGCACCCGGGCTCCGTTCGTCCGAAGCCGGAGAGCCGTGTTTCAAACAGGGGGGATCGCCGATTCAAACACGGGGGACTCGCCCGTTTCGGCAGGGCCGCCAGCTCCCTAGCCTCGAAGTAGGTGGTCAGAAGGGCCACCAGGAGCAGAAGGAGAAGGAGCGATGACCCCCAAGATCTCTCTCATCGTCGGAGTCGCCGCAGCGGCGCTCGTTCTCGGTGTCCCGACCGCACTCGCCGAAGGCCGACTGGCCGGCTCGATCGAGCCACAGGACTCAGTGGTGCAGGTGAGCAGGCCCGACTCCCACGACATCGTCGTCCAGCCGTCGGTGCCACAGGTGAGCAGGCCCGACTCGCACGACATCGTCAGCTCGGACGCTGGCAGCTACATCGATGCGGCCGACCGTGCCCGGCGCATCAACACGATCGTCCCGACGGCGTACACCGATGCCCACGAGCGGAGCGCGCCTCCCCAGGGCACGGTGTCGAGGTCGACCGAAGCGACCGGTTCGGGAAATGAGCTCGACTGGTCGCAGCTCGGGATCGCGTTCGGTCTCGGCCTTCTCCTCGCCACCGGGCTCTTCGTGGCGATGCGGATGACCCGGAACCGCCCGCTCGCACACTGATTGGGGGTCGCTCTCGACCCGAAGGGACCGCGGCCGCCCCACAGGGCGGCCGCGGTCTGTGTGCGGCTTTACTTCTCCCGTGAGCGGGACTCCGAAGCCGTATCGCCTGAGTCCGGTGCGGCGTGCGATCAACGCCCTCGTTCGCCCGCTCGCTCGGCTCGGGTTTACCGGCCCTCGCACGCACCTCCTGACGGTGCCTGGTCGCCGCAGCGGGAAGCTCTGGTCGACGCCGGTCTCGATCGTGGAGCACGGTGACGAGCGGTGGCTTGTCGCGCCATACGGAGACCGGAACTGGGTGAGGAACGCCCGCGCCGCGGGCTGGGTCGAGCTGCGCCGTGGCCGGACGCGCAAGCGATGGTCGGTCACAGAGGTCCCGGCCGCGGAGGCCGCGCCAGTACTCCGCGACTATTACCGCCAGGGTCGCGTCACGCGACCGTTCTTCGACGTCTCGCTGACGTCCTCGGACGAGGACTGGGTCGCAGAGGCGCCTCGCCATCCCGTCTTCAGGCTCGAGCGGTCGGAGTAGCGGGCGCGACCGTAGGATCCGGCAGCCGAGATGCCAGAGATCCTCGTCATCGCCGCGACCGAGCCGGAGCTGTGCGGGCAACCGGGGCTTGCCTGCGGGGTCGGCCCGGTCGAAGCGGCATCGGCGACGGCACGCGCGATCGCGTTCGAACTGCCCAGGGCAGTCGTGCACGTCGGTCTCGCGGGCGGGCGGGGGCTCGAGCTCGGGACGGTCGTCGTGGGCACCGAGAGCCTCTACGCCGACATCTCCGCCGCGATCCCGGTCGTCTCGAGGGTCGCGCCCGATGCCGCGCTGCTCGCGGACGTGCGCGGAGCGCTTCCTGGGGCGCTCGCGCTGCCAATCGCCACGAGCGCAGCGGTCGGCAGGCTCGCCGGTTTGGAGGCGAACGGCGTCCAGGTCGAGGCGATGGAGGGCTTCGGAGTGCTGCGCGCCTGCGGCCTGGCAGGGGTCCCTGCGGTCGAGATCCGCATCGTCTCGAACGAGATCGGAGAGCAGGATCGCGCTCGGTGGGATCTCACGGGTGCGCTCGGTCTCCTCGCGGCCACGTTGCCGGCGCTGCTCGAGAAGCTCCGCGCTTCGTCCGTCTAGCGTTCGCCCCGTGCGACAGCGCCATTCCACGTCGCGGGAGCTACCGCCGCCGCTCCCTCCCGAGCGGCGAACCGTCGGCCAGCTCGTCGCGGAGACGATCCGGCTGTACGGCGGCAATTTCTGGAAAGGGCTCGCACTCGGCGTGCCCGTCGTCGTTGTGAATGCGCTCGCGTGGACCGATTCGGGTCGCTCGGGCCCGGAGCTCGACCGAGGCATGGCCATCGCGCTCGCCTCGGCGCTCCTCATGCCCGTCAGCTTCGTCGCGGCCTCGGCGATCGCATCGGGCGCTCCGCTGGGTCGGCGCAGCGCAATCACGGCGTACGTCACGGGAGTCCTCGTCTTTGCCCCGTTCCCGTTCCTCGTCACGCTCTTCGTCCTGCCCGGGCTCGCCTGGCTTGCGCTCTTCGGCCTCGCCGTGCCGGCAGCTCTCGTCGAGAGGCTGTCCCTCCGACGCGCGCTGGCGCGTGGGCTCGAGCTTGCGCGAGCCGACTACGTGCACGTGCTCGGAGGGATCGCCGCGCTCGCCCTGATCGTGCTGCTGACCCAGGCGGCGCTCTTCTTCGTGCTCCGCGAGTACGCCGAGAACACCCAGCGTGTCGCGGCCGCGCTCGCCTCGCTCGTCGTCTCGCCGCTCCTGTTTCTCGGCGGCGCGCTGCTGTACGTCGACCAGAAGGCTCGGCTAGGCTCGCGTCACGATCGAGGAGAGGAGCGAGATGGCCACGTACCTGATGCTGACGCGACTAACCGAAAAGGGAGTCCAGACCCTGCACGCGAATCCCGCCCGCCTGCGTGAGGTCAACCGCGACGTCGAGGAGATGGGCGGAAAGGTGCTGCACCAGTGGGCCTCACTCGGCGAGTACGACTTCGTGAACATCGTCGAGGCGCCCGACGACGTCACCATCGCCAAGATCTCGCTGGCGCTCGGCTCGCGCGGCAGCGCGCACCTCGAGTCGCTCCCGCTCATCGCGGTCGACGAGCTGCTGTCGGGATTCGAGTAGGGCGAGATACATCTCGCCCCTAGAGGGCGAGAAATCCGGTTGCCCTCGGCTCGACCAGCAGCGGGCTCTCCGGGAGGCCTGGCTGCGGCTCGAGGTTGAACGAGCGCGGCGCAACGTCGTTCGGTGTGCCGGGGTGGAAGAGCGACGCGAGCAGCTGGATGTGGCCGCGCCCGGGTCCGAGCTCCCACTGTCCGCCGCCGTACGCGCCGATGTCCCGCGCGTCGCAGTAGTCGTAAGCCGCGAAGAGGCGTTCCACGGAGCCGAAGCGCGAGGGCTTCACGTTCACCGTGCGCGGCGGCCACGGCAGCGATTCGATGTCCTCGACTGCGTGGATGATCGCGTCCCACGTGACGCGGTCCGGATACGACTCGAGCACCGCGAGCGTCTCCTCGGTCAGAGCCGGGTCCTCGAGCCAGGCGCTGGGTAGCCCCTCGGCAACACGCTGGTAGAGCGCGGCGTCCGGAGGCGTGTCGACCACGGTCCCGCGGTACTGACCCTTGAAGTCGATCGAGTCGACCGCTCCCGTGGCCACGAGCTCGGCGACGAGCTCGTCCGTCCACGCGGGGTTCGCGTCGAGCTTGAAGCGAAGGCCCGGGTAGAGCTCGAGCCACGCGTGGACGCGCTCGGTCGACGGCGGGTCGCCGAGGCCCATGGAGACGACGAACTCCACCGGTTTCGCCTCGCGTCCGACCGCCTCGCCGAGCGACCGGCCGGCCTGGCGAAGCGCCAGGTCGAGCGCGGCGCTCTCGAATCCCCAGCGGCGGTAGTCGTAGTAGGCGTGCTGTGCGGGCTCCTGCTCGAAGAGCGTGAGCGTCGCCAGGTGCTCGGAGAACGTGTGGACCGTCCACGAGCCGGCGAGCGGGAGGTCGGGCCCGCGCTCCTGGAGGCGGTCGTGCTCCTCGCCGTGGTACGTGACGTCCTCGCCGATTCCCTCCTCGCCGCTACCCCGGAGGCGGACGACGGTCGTCTTACGGAGGAAGTCCGCGCGCGCCTGGAGCTCGAGCAGCTCGAGCTCGTAGCTCTCGATTTCGAGCGGAAGCTCCCGAACGGCTTCGTACAGGCTCCCGGTCGGTGTCATAGGGCGGCGAACGCTACCGCGACCTCTGCAGCCAGCCGCGCGTTGTCGACGATCAGCCGTCGGTTCACCTCGAGCGTGCGGCCGCCACTTCGCTCGTGCAGGAAGGCGAGAACGAATGGAGTGATCTGCTGTCCCGTGACGCCGCGGTCCCTCGCCTCGGCGACGGCCTCCTCGATCAGCGGCTCGACATCGAGGCTCTCGGCCGGAGGGTTGGCGAGCATCAGCCCGCAGCCCCCGAGCTCCCAGTGCCCGGACGCAACACGCGCAGCGGTCTCGGCGTCGCCGACGGAGTGCTGAAGCGGCGGCCCTCCGGTCGCCGAGTAGAAGAGCGGGAGCGTCTCGGTCCGGAAGCCGAGCACGGGAATCCCGAGCGTCTCGAGGTGCTCCATGGTCGCCGGGATGTCGAGAATGGACTTCGGGCCCGAGCAGGCGACCAGCACCGGCGACGACACGAGCGCGACGAGGTCCGCCGAGACATCGGGCGGGGACGGATACCCGCGGTGCACGCCGCCGATCCCACCGGTGCCCAGGAACCGGATCCCGAGCCCACGCGCGACGGCCAGGACGCCGCCGACCGTCGTCGCGCCGATCTCGCCGGCAACCGCGCAGGCCGCGAGGTCTCGCGGGCCGAGCTTCCTGGCGGCGGGAGTGAAGCGAGCGAGCTCATCCTCCGTCAGCCCGACACGGATCTGGCCATCGAGCACCCCGATCGTGGCTGCCACCGCGCCGGCCTCGCGTACCGCTTCCGCGCTCGCGAGCCCGACCTCGACACCCTCCGGAGCGGGGAAGCCGTGCGCGACGAGCGTCGTCTCGAGCGCGACGACCGCGTGCCCCTCCTCGAGCGCGGCGCGGACATCGTCGGCGACCGCGATCACTGCTCCGCCATGTCGATGAACTCGACGTCGCCCCACCGCTGGAAGCTTCGGATGTGGCGCCCGACCTCGTGGAATCCAGCGCGCCCGTACACGAGCCGCGCCCGCTCGTTGAAGGCCGCGACGCTGAGGATTACGCGCTGGGGCCGGAACCGCTTCCGACCGAACTCGAGGCCCGCGTGGACAAAGTCGGTACCGAGGCCATGGCCCACGAGCTCCGGGCGAAGTCCGAGCCCGTACTCCAGCGCATCGTCCTTCTCCTCGAAGTAGTAGAAACCGACGAGCTCGTCAGTCTCGTTGCGAGCGACGAAGTAGCGCTCCGGATTCAGAACGGGCTCGGCGTCGCCGTCGTAGAAGTCGTACGGCGGCTCGTAGCGCCAGTCCGCGAGGGCGACGACCTCGGCGCCTGTCATCGGCGCGATGCTCAGATGACCGATCGACGATCTCACGGCATCGACCCTAGCCGGGTCACGCAGCGGGCAGCTGCCTCGAGCGCGAGGTCGGAGCCGCCGACGATGTAGCCCGCTGCCAGGGCGTCACCTGCGCCCGTGGAGTCGACTACGCCGTCGACCGGGAGCGCAGCTCGTTCCACGCCACCGAAGGAGCACCCGCGCGATCCGCGCTTGAGGATCCAGAGCGGGCCGGGAATCGCCCCACCGACGACGCGTTCCTCGTCCTCGTTGGCAAACGCGATGTCTGGGGCGAGCTCCACGAGCAGTGCCCGGAAGCTGTCGACGCCGGATTCCTCGATCGCGCTCCAGGAAGCGAGGTCGACGCTCACGCGAGCGCCGGCACTCCGCGCCTGCTCAACCGCAGCGCTGAGCAGTGGCCCGAACCGGCTCGCGAAGGAGCGCATACCCGGACACGAAGAGGTGGTCACAGCCCTCGAGCCAACCGGGGTCGAGCTCAGC
Organism: uncultured Actinomycetes bacterium; assembly: GCA_963736295.1. Lineage (GTDB taxonomy): Bacteria > Actinomycetota > Thermoleophilia > Gaiellales > Gaiellaceae > GMQP-bins7. Next base: position 527,654 of record CAVTOH010000003.1, on the reverse strand, counting down.
CGGGTGGAAGTCGGGCGCGTCGCCGCGATCCGAGAGCATCGACCGCTCGCCGTGTGCGTCGACGAGCGAGCAGATGACGCCGCCGCGAGCGCCGGTCGGCCCGACGACCTCGACGCCGCGGCTCGCAAGCCCGGTCGTGGCGATGACGCCGGCCTCGTCGCGTCCGCGCTTGCCGACGAAGCGCGCCCGGGCGCCGAGCTTCGCTGCCCACGCTGCGACGTTCGCGGCCTGGCCGCCGGAGCCGACCTGCGTGGTCGCCTCCGTGTCGCCTCCGTATGCGATCTGCGTCCCGATGCGGACGGTTACGTCGAGCGTTAGATCGCCGAGGGTGCAGACGAGCACGGGCGTGATCGTAAGATCTGACCATGGACGGCGAAAGCCGGCGCGGAAGTCTCCGCACGTTTCTCCTGGGCGGTCTGCTCGGTGCGTCCGCGGCCGTTGCCGCCGTGGATCGCCGCCGGAGGATCCAGAAGCGCCGGGGTCGGCCTCGCGGCCTCGCGGCGTTCGAGAGCGCGCCGTGCTACCAGGAGCTCCTCGATCAGGAACACGTAGCCGCCCGGGACGCGCGCTAGCCTTTCGCCGGTGCCGATCTACGAGTACCGTTGCCCGAACGGGCACACGTTCGAGGTCTTCCAGAAGATGAGCGACGCGCCGGTGGAGACCTGCACGAGCTGCGGGGCCGGTCCGGTCGAGAAGCTGCTCTTCCCCGTCGCGGTGCACTTCAAGGGCTCGGGTTTCTACTCGACCGACTACGGCAAGGGGCGCAAGAAGGCCTCCCGGGACGGGGGCGAGTCGACGACGAGCAGCACGTCCTCGGACAAGTCGGAGAAGAGCACGGCCGACAAGGGCTCGGGAGACAAGGGCTCCGGCGACAAGAAGCCCACTGCGGACGCCGGGTAGCGCTGCCTAGCGACGCCGCGTGCAGCCGGCGCCGTACAGATCCCCCTTCGCTGGTGCGACCGGCGCCGAGCGCCCGAGGAACATCGCGACGACCCCTGCGTTGTCCTCGCCGCCGATGATCACCGACTCGCCGCCGATCGTCCCCGACTCCCCGCCGAGCCGGCAGCGGAGCGAGTTCTTCGAGTCTGCCCGGAATCGCACCCAGCCGAGCTTCGCGAGCTCCCCGGCGGAGAGATCGGTCGCCAGCGGCGCTGCGAGGGAGCTGCCCATGAACGGCAGGCGGAGAAACGTCCCGAAGCTCGCGATCTCGTTGCCGACGGCCTCGGCGACAGCTTGCTGTCGTCCGGTCCTCGTGACGTCGGTCTCCGACGGGTCGAGCTGGTTCGTGCGGATCCGCGAATAGATGAGGGCCCGACGCCCATCCATGTGCTGTACCCCCTTGCCGAAGCGCCACCCCTCCCAGGTCTCACAGCGCTGCGGCCGATGCGGACAGTCGAACTTGTTCGAGAGGATCGGCTTCGGGACGTCGATCTCGATTCCGCCGAGCGCGTCGATCAGGTCCCTGAAGCCGTCGAAGTCGACGACGACGACGTGGTGGATCGGGAGGCCCGTGAGGCTCCGCACCGTGGCGAGGGTGAGCGCCGGGCCGCCCACCTGGTTTGCCGCGTTGATCTTCCCCGAGCCGTAGCCGGGGATGTCCACGCGGAGATCGCGCGGGATCGAGAGGTACGAGATGCGGTGCTTGTCGGGGTCGGTTCGCATCAAGAGCAGCGAGTCGGAGCGGCGCGCGTCGCCTCGGCCCGGAGCCTTGCCTCCGTCCGTCCCGATCACGAGCGTGGTCGACGGCGTCGTGAGCGGTGAGCCGTCGAGGGTCGCGAGGCGGTTGTGCGCCCGCCGCGGGAGACGGTCGTTCGCCTCGTCCACGCCCCTCGAGAACGAGAGGTAGCCAAGTGCCCCCCAGGCGAGGGTGAGGACGAGCAGTGCGGCGACCCCGATGAGCGCCCAGACCCACCAGCGGCGGCGGCGTTTCGGCGTAGTCGGTGTCTTCGGCGACGCCGGCTTGCGCGTCGTCTGCCGGAGCGGAACCTTTCCCTTCTTGCGGCCGCCGCGGTACACCCGATAGGGCTTGTCTCCGACGGCCATGCGGCTCGCTATGGTAGCCCGCGCCTGTGAGCGCCCCACCCGAGCTCGTGATCGGCGTCGACCTGGGCGGCACGAAGACGCTCGCCGGCGTCGTCGACCGTACCGGCACGATTCATGCGCGCCACGAGGTCGAGACGCCTGCGGGCTCCGAGTCGGAGGTCGTCGCCGCGCTCGACGCCGTGGTCGAGCGGTTCCTCGACGACCGGGTCGTCGCCCTCGGGTACGGCGTGCCTTCGAACCTCGAGCGCGGGACGTACCGCATCCTCGGAGCGGTGAACCTGCCCCTCGACGACTTCGACCTCCTCGGGCACGCACGGTCGAGGTTCGGGTTGCCCGCGGGGGTCGAGAACGACGGCAACGCGGCGGCGCTCGCCGAGTGGAAGCTCGGTGCGGGAAAGGGCGCCACGGATATCGTCGTCCTGACGCTCGGAACCGGGGTCGGCGGTGGCCTCGTGCTCGACGGGCAGCTCTACCGAGGCTGGGCCGAGCTCGGCCACATGGTGCTGCAGGCGGGCGGCCCGCCCTGCCACGGGAACTGCCACGGGCACGGGCACATCGAGGCGTTCGTCTCCGGGACCGCCGCCGACGGGCTCGCTGCCCGCCTGTACGGAACGGGTGCCGATGCTCGCACCCTCGTGGACGCGGCAGAGGATGGCGATGCGAAAGCCCAGGCGGCACTCGCTGAGGTGGGGAGGCTGCTCGGGGCGGCGATCGGATCGCTCGCGAACGCCTTCGGCTTGGAGGTCGCTGTGGTGGGCGGTGGGTTCGGAGAGGCGGCGGAGAGCTTCCTGCTCGACGTAGCCGAGGTCGCCGCGCGGGAGGAGGCGGTCTCGCCCGCGGATGCGCGGCTCCGAGTCTTGAGCGCCGAGCTCGGGACCGACGCCGGCCTCATCGGCGCCGCGCTCGTGGCGTTCGAGGCTCTCGACGGCTCCCGGTAGCGGGTCGGTCATGGGGCTCGCCGTCTGTGCGACACCGATCGGGAACCTCGCCGACGTGACCCTGCGAGTTCTCGGGGAGCTCGGGGAGGCCGACCTCGTTCTCTGCGAGGACACGCGGCGGACGTCGATCCTCCTCCGGAGACATGGCGTGAGCGCTCGGCTCGAGAGCTACCACCGGCACAACGAGGCGACGCGGTCGCAGTCGGTGCTCGAGAGGCTCGGCCGTGGAGACCGGGTCGCGCTCGTCAGCGACGCGGGTCTTCCGGGAATCAACGATCCGGGAGCCCGCCTCATCGCGTCGGCTCTGGACGCCGGCGTCGAGGTCGTCGTGCTGCCGGGGGCGTCGGCGGTGGAGACGGCGCTCGTCGCGAGCGGGCTCGTCTCCGACGGCTATCGGTTCGTCGGCTACCTCCCGCGACGTGACGCGGAGCGCCGGGCGCTGGCCGCCGAGCTCGCGGCGCGGCCGGAGGCGGTAGTGGCGTTCGAGTCGCCGCGCCGCCTTTCGGCGACGCTCTCGGTTCTGGCCGAGGCCATGCCCGACCGTCGAGCTGCGGTGTGCCGCGAGCTGACGAAGCGCTTCGAGGAGGTGGTCCGCGGGACGCTCCCCGAGCTCGCCGAGACGTTCGCAGAGCCTGCGCGTGGCGAGATCACCCTCGTCCTCGGGGCGCACGAGCCCGTCAGCGCCGGCGCTGACGTGGCAGTCGACGCCATCGCCGAGCTCGTGGGCGCGGGTATCCCGCGCCGACAGGCGGTCGACCTCGTGTCGCGGCTCACCGGCGCCTCCCGGAACTCGCTCTACCGGGCCTCTCTGTAACAACTTCGCACTATCCGTTGACCCTCTCGGGTCGCCTCGCTACCGTCGACTCATGTTCGCCTCTCGGGCAACACGAGCCTTCCTGATCGTGGCATTTCTGGTCGCGTCTCTCATGCTCGCCTCACTCGTGCTCGCTTCCCTGGCGTCGGCTCGAGAGGCGTCGGCGTGGTCGTGGCCGGCCGACGGGCCCGTGCTCCGCGAGTTTTCCCTCGGCGACAACCCCTATGCCGGCGGACAGCACCGCGGTGTCGACATCGGCATCGTCGACGGCCGTGCGATCTCGGCGCCTGTGTCCGGAAGCGTTACCTTCGCCGGCCAGGTGCCGAGCCATGGCCAGACGGTCACGATCACGACGTCGGACGGTCACAAGATCTCGCTCACCCACGTCGGGCCACTGCTCGTAGGGCGCGGGGAGCCGGTCGCGGAAGGCGACGCCGTGGCATCCGTCGGGCCGTCCGGTGAGCCCGAGCACGACGGGCCGTACGTCCATCTGGGCGTGCGCGTGGGGGAGAGCGAGAAGTACGTCGATCCACTCACCTTGCTTCCGCCACGGGCGGCGGAGCCTCCCACCCCTCCGCCAAGCGCTCCGCCGAATCCCGTGGCGCCGCCCGCGCCAACTCCCCAGCCGCCGAGCTCGACGACCCCACCCACTGTGAGCTCGGCGCCGCCTCCGCCTGCTGTGCCACCGCCATCGGACCCACCTGCGTCGGACTTGCCGGCAGAGCCTGAGCCCTCGGGGCAAGCCGAAGTGGAGACATCGAATCCCGTCGAGTCGGTGAGACGACCTCGTGCGCGTCCCGCCGGCGAACCCCGTCGCGGTGCGTCAGGTCGACCGCGGGCTGACCAAGACGTGGATCGGCGATTCACGGGCTCCGCACGTCCGCGGAGCGGTCGAGCACCAGGCTCTCAGAGCACCGGTTCTCCGACTCGCGCCGCGCAGATTCCAGGACCGCGAGCTGCCTCCGCTTCAGCGAGGCCAATGGTCACGTCCGGCGGGGACGGAACGACCTCGCGTGTTGGCGGCTCCTCGGCGACTGACCGCACGCCGTCCCCGGTCTGGGCTCGGCACCGTTCGATCGTCGACGGCCCAGCACGCGAGGATGCGGGGCGGCTCTCCGACGGCGCTGAGGCGCCGTCCGCCTTCGCTGTCCCCGGACGGCAGCCAGGTGACGCCCGTGGAGGCGCGGCCCGCACCCTGGACTGGGTCGTCGAATCGGGGCCAGTCGGCGCGGCCGTGCTCCTCGTGATCGGCGTCGTCGCGGCGCTCTTCGCCCTGCTGGGCCGAAGAGAGGCACTCCCTATGATTCGCAGCCGTGAACGGGACGAGGGCTCCGAAGAAGATACTCGTGGCCGTGGCATGGCCGTATGCGAGCGGCCTGCGCCACATCGGCCACGTCGCGGGATTCGGTGTGCCGGCGGACACGTTCGCCAGGTACCACCGTCTCCGCGGCGACGACGTCCTGATGGTCAGCGGCACCGACGAGCACGGCACGCCGGTCATGGTCGCCGCGGACGCGGCGGGCGAGTTGCCGCGTGAGACCGCCGAGCGCTTCAGCGGGCTGATCCGCGAGGACCTCCTGAGGCTCGGTCTCTCGTACGACCTCTTCACACGCACGACGACCCCGAATCACTACAAAGTCACCCGCGACATCTTCCGAACGCTGTACGAGAAGGGATTCGTCATCGAGCAGGAGACGCTCGGTGCGTTCTCCGCCACGACGGGCCACACGCTGCCCGACCGCTACATCGAGGGCACGTGCCCCATCTGCGGGTACGAGAGCGCTCGCGGCGACCAGTGCGACAACTGCGGGAATCAGCTCGACCCGACCGATCTCGTCGATGCGCGCTCCAAGGTCGACGGAGCCCCTCCCGTGTTCAAGACCACCAAGCATCTCTTCCTCGACCTTCCGGCCTTCAAGGACCAGCTGGCCGCCTGGATCGAGTCGCAGAGCCACTGGCGTTCGAACGTCAGGCGCTTCTCGCTGAACTTCGTCAAGGAGCTCAAGCCGCGTCCGATTACCCGCGATCTCGACTGGGGTGTCCCGATTCCCGTTCCGGGCTACGACGAGCGGGACGACAAGAGGATCTACGTCTGGTTCGACGCGGTCATTGGCTACCTATCCGCATCGGTCGAATGGGCCGCCATGAGCGGCAATCCCGACGCGTGGCGCGACTGGTGGCAGAACCCCGAGGCGGAGCACGTGTACTTCATGGGCAAGGACAACATCGTGTTCCACACGGTTATCTGGCCGAGCGAGCTCCTCGGCTACGGCACGGGCGGCGAGCTCGGCGGCGGGCGCGGCCCACTTGAATTGCCCGACACCATCGCGTCGAGCGAGTTCCTCACGATGGAGGGCAAGAAGTTCAGCTCCAGTCGAAACGTCGTGATCCACATCCGTGACTTCGTCGAGCGGTACGACCCGGACTCCCTCCGGTACTTCCTCTCGATCGCAGGCCCGGAGACACAGGACACCGACTTCACGTGGTCCGAGTTCGTGCGGCGGAACAACGACGAGCTGGTCGCGACCTGGGGCAATCTCGTCAATCGGACGCTGCAGAGCGCCTACAAGAACTTCGGTCAGGTTCCGGAGCCCGGAGAGCTCACCAGTGCGGATTCGGACCTTCTCGAGAACATCGAACAGGGATTCGAGACCGTCGGTGGGCAGATCGAGGCGACACGCTTCAAGAGCGCGCTCCAGGAGGCTATGCGGCTGGCGGGGCTCGGAAACCAGTACGTGGCCTCCGAAGCTCCCTGGGCGATCCTCGAGTCCGATCGCGAGCGGGCGTCGACTGTTCTCTTCGTGGCGCTGCGGGCGATCGACAGCCTCAAGGTCATCTTCACGCCGTTCCTTCCTTTCTCCTCGCAGCGACTCCACGAGCTCCTCGGATACGAGGGCCAGATCGCCGGCCCGCTCGAGCTCCGTACCGTCCAGGACGACGGAATCGAGCATGTCGTGCTTACCGGCGAATACGAGTCGTGGGTCGGTCGGTGGGAGCCCAGCGCGCTCCCGGCCGGGCAGGTGCTGAGAGAGCCGATGCCGCTCTTCACCAAGCTGGACGCGGAGCAGGTCGTCGCGGACGAGTTGAGGCGGATGGAGTCTGCGGCCGGCGACGCTGCCGGCGAAGACGAGGGCGACGAGCGGGCGCCCGCGGCGTGACCGATACGCACGCGCACCTCGACGCGTGCGAGGCGCCGGACGACGTCGTAGAGCGCGCTCGTGAGAGCGGCGTCACGAGGATCGTCACCATCGGAACGGGGATCGCGTCGTCGCGCGCCGCACTTGCACTCGCGGACCAGCACGACGGAGTGTTTGCGGCCCTGGGCGTCGATCCGCATCAGGCGTCAACGCCCGAGGCCGGTCGGATCGAAGAGCTCCGCGAGCTGCTCGTGCACCCGAAGGTAGTTGCGGTCGGCGAGACCGGGCTCGACAACGCGCGCCAGCACGCCCCGCCGAAGGATCAGCGACGTCTCCTGGACGCGCACCTCGAGCTGGCTGACGAGCTCGGCATCCCGGTCGTGATCCACAGCCGCGACGCTGCGGAGGAGACAGCCGCGGCGCTCGCAGGGTTCGTCGGGACGGTCGTCCTCCACTGCTTCTCGTCGCCCGGCCTTCTTCCCGCGGCAGTAGACCGCGGCTACTACGTGTCGTTTGCAGGGAACGCGACGTATCCAAAGGCTTCCGAGCTCCGCGACGCAGCGAGCCTGGTACCCGACGAGCGCATCCTCGTCGAGACCGACTCGCCCTACCTCGCGCCGCAGCCGGTTCGCGGGCGTCCCAACGAGCCCGCGTACCTGTCGCACACGCTCGAGGCGCTGGCTGCCGTTCGCGGCGTCGACGTCGCACGGCTCGCCGAGCAGACGCACGCCAACGCTGCTGCGGCGTTCTCGCTGCCGTGACGACGAGGCCGAGGCCCAAGAAGCGGCTCGGGCAGCACTTCCTCGTCGACGAGAACCTGCTCGGCGTCATCGGACGCCTTGCGCAGTTGGAGCCCAGCGATGTCGTGCTCGAGGTCGGGCCGGGCACTGGAATGCTGACCGGCTACCTCGCGCCCCGCGTCGGCGTGGTGCACGCAATCGAGCTCGACCGCTCTCTCGAGGAGGCGCTGAACGAGGCAATCGGACAGGCGGGCAACGTTCGAGTCTCATTCGGCGACGCGGTGACCTTCGACTATTCGTCGCTCGAGCCCTCCCCGACGAAGCTCGTCTCGAATCTTCCCTACAACGTGGCAACACCGGTCGTCGTGGAGAGCTTCGAACGCATCCCGACGATCGAGCGGTGGGTGGTCATGGTCCAGCGCGAGGCCGCCGACCGCTTCTTCGCGAGCCCGCGGACGAAGGCGTACGGCGCTGTCTCCGTCATGGTGCAGCTGCACGCGCGGCGCGTGGGGTTCCATCGTGTTCCGCCGACCGCCTTTCGCCCCAGGCCGCGGGTCGAGTCGGCGATCGTCGCGTTCGAGCGCACCGCCGACGCGCCGCCCGACGGCGTTCTCCGACCGGTCGTGGACGCGGCGTTCGCGCACCGTCGGAAGACGCTCGCCAACTCGGTCTCCATCTCCGGGCTTGCGACGCGCACGCGAGCGGAGAGTGCCCTCGTGGCCATCGGCCGAGGCGCGGGCGTTCGCGCCGAAGAGCTCGCTCCGGAGGAGTTCGTCGCGCTCGCGAGCGAGCTCACGTGAGCGCAGCTCGCGGCGATGCGTTCGCCAAGATCAACCTCGGGCTCGTGGTCGGCCCGCATCGGCCCGACGGCAAGCACGAAATCGCGACGGTCGTGATCCGCGTCGACTTGCACGACACGATCGAGGTCGAGTCGACGCCGTCCCCGGGTGTCGCGGTCGCCGGCTTCGACGACACGATCGTGCACGAGGCGCTCGGCGAGCTCGTTCGCGAAACAGATCAGGCGAACGGTTGGCAGGCAACGATCGAGAAGCGCATCCCGGTCGCGTCCGGGCTCGGCGGCGGGAGCTCCGACGCCGGGACGGCGCTCCGGCTCGCCAACGAGCTCAGCTCCCCGCCGCTCGCTCCGGGTGCGCTGCGAACGCTCGCAGCGCGCGTCGGCTCCGATGTGCCCTTCTTTCTCGAGGACGGCCCGATGCTCGCGACGGGCGACGGCACGGAGCTCGAAGGCGTCTCGTTACCACTCGACTTCTGGGTCGTGCTCCTGCTGCCGGTCGGCGTGGTGAAGGCCGGCACCGGCGCTGTCTACGAGGCATTCGACGGCCGAAACGGAGCGGAGGGCTTCACCGACCGGCGATCCGCTCTGGAGCATGCGCTGGGTCAGATGAGGAGACCGTCTGATCTGGCCGCTTTCCCTCGGAACGATCTCGCGTCGTCACCGGCTGCCGACGAGCTCGTCGAGCTCGGTGCGTTCCGCGCGGACGTCACCGGCGCGGGACCTGCCGTCTACGCCCTCTTCGAGGATCGCGGCTCCGCAGAGGGTGCGGCCACAGCGCTCGCCACTCGGGGGAGGACGTGGGTCATCCGGCCCGTGGCGGCGAGCGAGTCGAGTCCGTGATCGAGTAGCCCGGGTGCCCGGACTGGCAGACTGCGCCTGCTGGCACCTTCTCTGGGGCGTGGCCAAGTGGTAAGGCAACGGGTTTTGGTCCCGTGATCCCAGGTTCGAATCCTGGCGCCCCAGCCACCGATCGCGTGATGGACGAGACGAAGCTCGCAGCAGTCGTAATGGCCGCAGGCCTCGGCACGCGCATGCGCTCGAGCGTGCCCAAGCACCTCCATCCGTTGCTCGGGCGGCGCATGGTGGACTGGGTCGTCGCGGCCGCACGCGACGCGGGTGTCGATCCGCTCGTCGTCGTCTCTTCAGCCTCGGTCGCCGATGCGTTCGAGGGCCAGCAGGTTGCGATCCAGCAAGAGCCGCTCGGAACCGGAGACGCCGTCCGCAGCGCACGCTCGCTCCTGGACGGACAGTCCAGCGACGTGCTCGTGCTCTCGGGCGACACGCCGCTCGTCTCGGCGGACCTTCTCCGCGAGCTGATCTCCGAGCACCGCGAAAGTGGAGCCGACGCGACCGTCCTCTCACTCGAGCTCGACGACCCCGGGCGCTATGGGCGGGTCTTGCGGAACGGCAACGGGACGCTGGATGCGATCGTCGAGGCCGTCGATGCGACGCCGGAGCAGCTCGGCGTCAGAGAGGTGAACTCGTCGATCTACGTCTTTCGAAGTGAGCGACTCTGGCCTGTGCTCGATCGGCTGGAGCCGCACAATGCGCAAGGAGAGCTGTACCTGACCGACTCTGTGTCGCTGCTCGTCGCGGAAGGCTGCACCGTTGCTGTCCACCTGTCACCCGATCCGGAGGAGGCCATCGGAGTGAACACGAGGTCCGAGCTCGCCGAGGCCGCGGCCCGCCTGCGGGATCGCATCAACGAAGCCCACATGGACGCCGGGGTCACCATCGTCGATCCGGCATCGACGTGGATCGACGCTGACGTGACCATCGAGCCGGACGTCGTCGTGCACCCGTTCACCGTCATTCGAGGGTCGTCGAGGATCTCCACCGGGGCCGAGATCGGCCCGCACGCGGTGCTCCTCGACGCCGCTGTCGGTGAGCGGGCTTCGGTCGGCCCGTTCTGTTACCTTCGCCCCGGCACGGTGCTAGAGGCCGGTTCGCGAGCAGGCACGTTCGTCGAGATCAAGAACGCCACGATCGGAGTGGGGGCCAAGGTTCCACACCTCTCGTACGTCGGAGACGCGAAGGTCGGCGACGACACCAACATCGGCGCGGGATCCATCACTGCGAACTTCGCGCACGAGCCCGGACTGCCAAAGGGCGAGACGACAGTCGGGCGCGACGTCAGGGTCGGAGTGAACACTGTGTTCGTCGCTCCCGTCGAGGTTGGAGATGGTGCGTGGACTGCTGCCGGATCCGTGATCACCGAGGACGTGCCCCCCGATGCGCTCGCGATCGCCCGTGCGCGTCAAGTCACCAAGGACCGGAAACGAAAGGACACAGGTGGAGAGCGGGACGATTGAGCAGGCCCTGCCGGGGCTCGAGACGATGACACCGCAGCCCGAGCTCGAGGTCGGGCGCGCGATCGCGCTCTCGCCGCAGAAGCGGCTCATGCTCTTCACCGGGCGCTCGAACCCCGAGCTCGCCGCCCGGATCGCGGAGCAGCTCAATATTGAGCTCGGGCGCGTGAACCTGAAGAACTTCTCGAACGGCGAGACCTACTGCCGGTACGAGGAGTCCATCCGCGGAGCGGACATGTTCATCGTCCAGACGGCGTGCGAGCCGGTGGATCGCCACCTCGTCGAGCTGCTGATCATGATCAACGCGGCGAGACTCGCCTCCGCGAAGCGGATCACGGCGGTCATCCCCTGGTACTTCTACGCGCGGCAGGACAAGAAGTCGCGCCCGCGCGAGCCGATCACGGCGCGCCTCGTCGCCGACATGCTCGAGGCGGCAGGGGGGACCGAGTCCTGACGATGGACCTCCACGCCGGTCAGGTGCAGGGGTTCTTCCGCATCCCCGTCGACCACATGACCGCCGTGCCGATGTTCGCCCAGTACGTCCGCGACCTCAAGCTCGGCGACTCCGTCGCGGTCGTGTCGCCCGACACGGGGCGGACGAAGCTCGCCGGCAAGTTCGCCGAGATGATCGGCGGCGACCTCGTCGTCCTGAACAAGGAACGTCCGGCCCACAACGAGTCCCGGGTGACGGCGCTCATCGGTGACGTCGAGGGCAAGGTCGCCTTCATGACCGATGACGTCATCGACACCGCCGGCACGCTCACCGCCGGCGCCGCCGCGCTGAAAGAGGCGGGTGCGGTGAAGGTCTACGCGTGCGCGACGCACGGTCTCTTCAACGGGCCTGCTCTGGAGCGCATCGCGGGCAGCGCCATCGACAAGCTCGTCGTCACCGACACGGTCCCCGTCGACCCGCGCACGAAGCCGGAGAACGTGGAGGTGCTGTCCGTCGCCGGGATCCTCGCGGAGACGATCAGCAACGTGTTCGCCGACGACTCCGTGTCGGCGATCTTCGCCGGCGAGAACCAGCTCTTCTAGCGCGCTCCGTCGATCGCGTCCGGCGCTACGAGCCGTGGGCCGAGTCGAGCCCTTCGCTACAATCCGCCGCCGATGTCAGGGGACAGGTTCAAGCTCGAGGTGCAGGAGAGGGACACGCGCGGATCGCGGCGGACGCGGCGGCTGCGAGCCGAAGGGCTCGTGCCCGGCGTGCTCTACGGCAACGGGGAGTCCCGCGCGATCGTCGTCGCGGAACGGCACTTGCGGACCGCGGTTACCGGCCCCTCTGGGCTCCATGCGATCCTCGATGTCGTCGTGGACGGCGAGTCGTCGGTTCACCCCTCCGTCCTCGCCGAGATCCAGCAGCACCCGATCCGGGGCACCGTCTCGCACATCGACCTCCGTGAGGTGCGGCTCGACCGGCCGATCCAGGCCACGGTGACGATCCACGTCGTCGGCGAAGCGGAGGGCACGAAGGTGGGCGGAGTGCTCACGGTCGTCACGAGGGAGCTGCACGTCGAGGCGCTTCCGATGGAGATCCCAGAGCACATCGACGCCGACATCTCCGCTCTCGAGATCGGTGACGCGCTTCGGCTCGAGGAGATTCCGCCGATCGAGAACGTGACATTCCTGGACGATCCTCACGACACGGTGATCGCGACGGTTTCCGCTCCTCGCGCGATCGTCGAGCCCGAGCCCGAGGTCGAAGAGGGCGAGGAGGGTGTCGAGGGCGCCGAGGAAGAGGCAGCGGCCGAGGGCGACGAGGCCGCCGGCGAGACCCCCAGCGAGGAGTAGGTGCGCTTCTTCGGTCGGGGCTCCCGCGCCTCGACCCTCGACCTACTGGTGGCGGGCCTCGGGAACCCGGGGCGAAGGCACGCGCGCGACCGCCACAACGTCGGGTGGATGGTGCTCGACGAGGTTGCCCGGCGTCATGGCGGCGCGTGGCGCTCGAAGTTCAGCGGGCAGCTTGCGGAGACCCGCATCGGTGACGGCCGCGTCGCGCTGCTGAAGCCCGAGACGTACATGAACGAGTCGGGTCGTTCGATCGGCGCCGGCGCCCGGTACTTCAAGATCGATCCGGAGGCGCTTCTCGTCGTGCACGACGACGTCGACCTGGAGCTCGGCCGCTTGCAGGCCCGGCCGGGCGGCGGCCTGGCCGGGCACAACGGCTTGCGGTCGATCTCGCAAGCGCTCGGGACCCAGGACTTCCTGCGTCTCCGCATCGGCGTCGGCCGCCCCGGGCGAGGCGATCCACGTGCCGTTGCGGATTACGTGCTCGAGCCGTTCGGCCCGACTGACGACGCCGAGGCGATCGTCGAACGTGCCTCCGATGCCGTCGAGGTCATCCTCGGTGACGGGCTCGTCGTCGCCCAGCAGCGCTTCAACTGACACGGGTTCGACCCGCACCGATCGATTGGCACGCTTTTGGCGCATTGCGTGAACCAGGTGCGCGCGGGGCGCGGCTAGGGTCCTCGTAGGGGTACGGGAGTACCCCTGGGGGCGCGTGGGGGGACGTCCGTGAGCGGGCGGTGCGCGTGGACGGGCACTGCGCTCGCATCCGCGAGCCGTGTAGGGCGACCGACCGCCGTTACGATGGCCGCGCGGGACCCCGTCCCGCCGATCGCATGGACCCGTCGCCGCTTCGCCTACTCGTCGCCGAGCTCGTAGCCAGCGGGCCCTTCCAGGCTTACGTGCAAGACCTACCTGCGCACGCGCGCGTCTCCGAGCCGGCTCTGCCGCTCGTCGTCGCGGCGCTGTACGACCAGCTCGATCGCCGGGTCGTCGTCCTTCTGCCCGAGGACGAGCATGCGCGAGATGCCGCCGACGCGGTCGGCTGGTACATCGATCCCGAGCGGATCGGGCTCCTTCCGAGCCGTGGCGTCCGCTGGGACTCGGGCCTCGAGCCCCCTCCGCACCTCGTTGGTGAGCGCGCGAGGGCACTCGCGGTGCTCGACGCAGGCGGGCTCGTGCTCGTATCGGCGCGCGCCCTCGCCGAGGGGATGCCGCCACTCGAGGAGCGCCCTTCGCCCGTAAGGCTCGCCCAGGGCGACGAGGTCGAGCTCGACGAGGTCGTAGAAGTCCTCGCGCTCGCGGGCTACGAGCGCGCCGAGCGGGTCCAGGAGCGGGGTCAGCTGGCAGTCCGCGGAGGCATCGTCGACGTCTTCCCGAGCACCGGCCGCGAGCCGCTTCGGATCGAGTTCTTCGGTGACGTGCTCGAGCAGCTGCGGGCGTTCTCGCCGTTCACGCAGCGGACGTTGCACCCCGTCTCGGAGGTCGTCGTCTATCCCGCTGCGGAGCGCCGACAGGATCTGATGGATCTCGAAGCGCGCGCGGAGCAGGCCGAGCCGGTGCGGCTCCGGGATCTCGTCCCCGCTCTCGAAACGACAGTGGATTTCGTCTGGCAGCCGGACGACGTCTCGAGTGTCTGGGCCGAGGAGTCGTTGAGCAGCCCGACGCTCGCCGGCGCTTCGGAGCTCGACCCGTTCCCGCGCGGGCAGGCGCACACGTTCGAGGCACAGCGTCCTGCCATTGCCGCGCGGGGGCTCGCGGAAGCCGAGAACGAGCTCGGAGCGATGCTGCGCCAGGGTCGCCGCGTCGTCGTCGCCTTCCCGCACCGCGGCGAAGCCCAACGCACCCAGAACCTGCTTCGGCGGGTCGACGCCGTCCTCGGAGAGGACGAATCGAGCCTGCCGACCGAGCCGGCACTCCGGTTCGTCGTAAGCCCGGCTCGCCGTGGCTTCGTCTGGCGAGATCTCGGGCTCGCGCTGCTTCCGGACGTGCAGGTCTTCCGAAAGCGGCCGCCCCGCGCCGACGCTCGTCTGGGACGTGCGCTGCAGTCGTTCGCGGATCTCCGCACGGGCGACTACGTCGTCCACGAAGACCACGGGGTGGGGCGGTTGCTCGGGTTCGAGACCAAGGAGGTCGCCGGCGTCACGCGCGACTACCTGTTCGTCGCGTTTCGCGGAGACGACCGGCTCTACGTCCCCCACGAGCAGCTTCCGAAGGTCGGCAGGTACATCGGCGCCGATGCGAAGGCGCCCGCTCTGTCGAAGCTCGGAGGCAAGGCCTGGCAGAACCTCAAGAGCAGGGCGCGCGCGTCGGTCCGGGAGCTCGCGGGCGAGTTGCTTGCGCTCTACGCGAGACGCCAGCAGGCTTCCGGCTTTGCGTTCGAGGTCGGTGGCGACTGGCTCGAGCGCCTGGAGGCGTCGTTTCCGTATCGCGAGACCGACGACCAACTGCAGGCGATCGAGGCCGTGAAGGAGGACCTCGAGGCACCGGGCCCGATGGACCGTCTCGTGTGCGGCGACGTCGGCTTCGGCAAGACGGAGGTGGCCGTGCGGGCGGCGTTCATCGCGGCGCTCAACGGCAAGCAGACGCTTATTCTCGCGCCGACGACGATTCTCGCCGAGCAGCACTGGAACACGTTCCGCGGCCGGTACCAGGACTTCCCGGTCACGGTCGACATGGTCTCTCGCTTCCGCTCTCGTGCGGATCAGAAGCGGATCCTGGCGGAGTTCCAAGACGGGAAGGTCGACGTGCTCATCGGGACACACCGGGTCCTGTCGCGTGACGTCGTGCCCAAGAACCTCGGCCTCGTCGTGCTCGACGAGGAGCAGAGGTTCGGGGTCGCCCAGAAGGAGCTCCTCCGCTCGCTGCGACTCGAGGTGGACGTGCTCGCGCTCTCAGCGACGCCGATCCCGCGCACCCTCCACATGTCGCTCTCGGGGCTGCGAGACATCTCGATCATCGAGACCGCGCCACACGGCCGCTTGCCCGTTCGCACGACCGTGGGCGAGTACGACGAGGAGCTCGTGAAGATCGCGCTCGATCGGGAGCACGAGCGCGAAGGGCAGTCGTTCTACCTCCACAACCGAGTCGAGACGATCGAGGAAGCAGCGCTCAAGCTCCAGGAGCTGTGCCCGGGGCTCCGGTTCCTCGTCGCCCACGGACAGATGTCGGAGCGCGACCTCGAGGAGCGCATGCACGCATTCCTCGCGGGCGACGCCGACGTCCTCGTGTCCACGACGATCATCGAGTCGGGCATCGACATCCCGCAGGCGAACACGCTGGTCATCGAGCGCGCCGACACGCTGGGGCTCGCGCAGCTGTACCAGATCCGCGGGCGCGTCGGCCGGTCGGACGTGCTCGCCCACGCGTACCTCTTCTACCCTGATGCCAGGGAGCTGACGCCAGAGGCTCGAGCACGGCTGACGACGATCGCCGACCACACGGAGCTCGGAGCCGGCTTCCAGATCGCGATGCGGGACCTCGAGATCCGCGGGGCCGGCGATCTCCTGGGGCCCGAGCAGTCGGGTCACGTGGCAGCGCTCGGCTTCGAGCTGTATGTGGAGATGCTCCAGGAGGCGGTCGCGGAGCTGTCCGGCCAGCGTCGGGTCGCCGCCCGCCCGGTTCGTGTCGATGCGCGCGTCGATGCGTACGTGCCGGCCACCTACGTGGCGAGCGAGGCACTCAAGATCGATCTTCATCGGCGGATCGCCCTCGCGGAGGACGAGGACGAGCTTCGCGAGCTCCATTCCGCGACCGAGGACAGGTACGGCCCGGTGCCCGAGCCGGTCGCGAACCTCTTCGCGATCCAGACGGCCAAGCTGAAGCTCGCTCGGCTGGGAGCCGACTACCTCGTGTACCGCGGCGGCCGTGCGACGATCGGCCCGCTCGCGCTCGGATCGGCAGAGTTGCAGTCGCTCCGGAGTGCCGTTCCGACCGCGATCTTCTCGACGCAGAAGCGGGAGGTGTCGCTCCGCGTCGATGATCTCGAGGCTGCGCTGGAGCTGCCCGATGCTATAGTCCGCGCGCGTCTGGCCGCATGATTGCGGCCTTTTTGCTGGGATTTCCTCGCACAGCTCTCCGGCGCTGCAAACCGATCCGACCACCGAAACCGAACCACCCGCAACCTCTGCCTAACACCTCCTCGGCTATAAGGGACAGGCTCATGAAGCGCGCATCGATCCTCCTCGTTCTCTCCGTGCTGACAGCGGGCCTTGCGCTCGTCGGCTGTGGCGGGTCCGGTGACGTCCCCTCCAGCGCGGTCGCCGTCGTGGACGGCACCGAGATCGCCCGGTCGGATCTCGAGGAGCTCATCACGCAGGCGAAGGCGAATTACAAGGACCAGTTCCCGAAGGTGGGGACGCCCGAGTACCAGACTCTCCAGCAGTCGCTCGTGGCATTCCTCGTCCAGCGCGCGCAGCTCGAGAAGGAGGCCGAGGAACGGGACATCGTGGTGAGCGATGCCGATGTGGACAAGGCGCGGAAGGAGCTCCTCGACAGCAAGTACCAGGGTGACGAGAAGAAGCTCGCTGCGGACCTCGAGACCCAGGGCGTCAGCGAGGACCTCCTCGTGAAGCTGCTCCGGAACTCGGTGCTCTCGCAGCGGATCTACGAGTCCGTGACGAAGGACGTGACGGTCACCGATGCAGAGGCGCTTGCGTACTACACGCAGAACCAGGATCAGTACGGAGCACCTGCGTCGCGCGACGTGCGGCACATCCTCATCGCGGAGAAGAACGCGCAAGGCAACGTCGACTTCGCGAAGAGCAAGACGGAGGCCGACCGCGTCTACGCCGAGCTCCAGGACGGCGCGGACTTCGCGTCGCTTGCCGAGGAGCTCTCGGCCGATACGGCCAGTGCGAAGGACGGCGGCAAGTACACGGCCGTGAAAGGCCAAACGCAGCCCGAGTTCGACAAGGCGGCCTTCGAGCTCGACACGAACGAGATCTCGCAGCCCGTGAAGACCGTGTTCGGCTACCACCTGATCCAGCCGCTGAAGGATGCGACCCCGGCGACGACGACCCCCTTCGCCAAGGTCAAGGCGTCGATCAAGGCGTCCCTCGGCACGCAGGAGAAAAACGAGGTCGCCACCAAGTGGCTCGAGGATCTCCAGAAGAGCTACGAGGGCAAGATCACGTACGCGGCCGGTCTGGCGCCTCCGGCTCTCCCGGACGCGACGGATACCACCACCGAGACCGAGTAACGTCTCTCCCATGTCGCTCGCGGAGACGCTCCTCGATCTCCAGGAGCTGACGCGAAGGCTCCGGCGCGACTGCCCGTGGGATCGAGAGCAGACCCCGCAGACGATCGTCCCGCACACGATCGAGGAGGCCTACGAGGTCGCGGACGCAGTCTCCTCCGAGGACGACGAAAAGCTCGAGGACGAGCTCGGCGACCTCCTCTTCCAGGTCTACTTCCTCGCGTTGCTCCTCGAGGAGCGCGGCGCCGGCGATCTCGAGAGCATCGCGCGTAACGCCCACGAGAAGCTCGTCCGCCGCCATCCGCACGTGTTCGGCGACGCCGACGCGCGTACCGCGGGCCGTGTCCGCGAGCGCTGGGAGCAGATCAAGTCCGAGCAGGAGGGGCGTGAGGGGATCTTCCATCAGCTGCCCTCGTCGCTGCCGTCGCTGACCTACGCGCGCAAGGCGGGACGGCGGGCCGCGACGGTCGGCTTCGACTACCCGGGCCCCGAAGAGGCGTTTTCCGAGATCGTGGACGAGATCGACGAGCTCCGGAACGCGCTCGACCAGTCCGGGAGACCGGCGGCCGAGACCGAGCCGGACCGCCGCGTGTTCGAGGAGCTGGGCGACGTTCTCTTCGCTCTCGTGAACCTCGCACGGCACGTGAACGTGGACCCGGAGCTCGCGCTCAGGGCGACGGTGCACAGGTTCGTGGAGCGAGTCGAGGAAGCCGAGAAGATGGCGGCGGCCGACGGTGCCGCGTTCGCGTCTCTCCCGCTCGCCGAACAGGACCGGTACTTCGACAGGGCGAAGGATGCTGCGCGATGAGCGGCACGGCCATCGCGCGCGTCCACGCTCGCCAGATCCTCGACTCGCGCGGCAACCCGACGGTCGAGGTCGACGTGCAGCTCGAGTCGGGGGCGTTCGGTCGCGCCGCGGTGCCGTCCGGGGCTTCGACCGGAGAGCATGAGGCGGTCGAGCTGCGCGACGGGGACCCAAGCGCGTACCTCGGCAAGGCCGTCACGCGGGCCGTGGCGAACGTCAACGTCGAGATCGCCGGCTCCCTCGTGGGGCTCGACGCGGATGGTCAGCGGGAGATCGACCTCGCGCTCGTTGATCTCGACGGCACCGAGAACAAGAGCCGGCTCGGCGCAAACGCGGTTCTCGGCTGCTCGCTCGCCGTGAGCAAGGCGGCCGCGGCACACCATGACGTCTCTCTCTTCCGCTGGATCGGCGGAGCCGATGCGCGGACGCTCCCCGTCCCGATGATGAACGTGATCAACGGCGGAGCACACGCGCAGAATCGGCTGGACCTGCAGGAGTTCATGGTCGTCCCTGCCGGCGCTGAGACGTTCTCCGAGGCGCTGCGCCTCGGAGCCGAGGTGTTCCATTGCCTGAAGAGCGTCCTCCACGAGCGCGGGCTGGCGACCGGCGTGGGGGACGAGGGCGGCTTCGCTCCCGACCTCTCCTCGAGCGAGGAGGTCGTCGTCGCGATCCTCGAGGCCGCGGAGCGTGCAGGTCATCGTGACCGTGTCGGCATCGCGCTCGACCCGGCCGCCAGCGAGCTCTATCGCGACGGCAGCTATGAGCTCGCGGGCGAAGGGCGCACGCTCGTGCCGGATGAGATGGTCGCGTTCTACGACGACCTCGCGCAGCGCTACCCCGTCGTGTCGATCGAGGACGGCGTCGACGAGAACGCGTGGGACGACTGGAGAGCGCTCACGAGCGTGCTCGGAGAGCAGGTCCAGCTCGTCGGAGACGATCTCTTCGTGACGAACACGAGGTTCCTGCAACGGGGCGTCGAGGAGGGAGTGGCGAACGCGATCCTCGTGAAGGTGAACCAGATCGGGACGTTGACCGAAGCGCTCGACACGATCGAGCTCGCGCGGAGCGCCGGCTACGCGACGGTGATCTCCCATCGCTCGGGCGAGACCGAGGACACGACTATCGCGGACATCGCAGTGGCGACGAACGCGGGGCAGATCAAGACCGGCGCGCCGTCGCGCTCGGATCGCGTCGCGAAGTACAACCAGCTGCTCAGGATCGAGGAGGAGCTCGGCGCGGACGCCGTGTACCCGGGCTGGGCCGCGTTCCCGCGCGCCCGCCGCTAGCGGAACCGTTCGTTAGCCTGGGCCGCGTGTCCGTCACGCCCAGGCGCACGAAGATCGTGGCCACGATCGGCCCGGCCTCGTCGGACGGCGACGTCCTCGCTCGCTTGATCGACGCCGGAATGGACGGCGCGCGGCTCAACTTCTCTCACGGCACGCACGCGGACCACGGCGAGAGCGCGAGCCGCATTCGCTCTGCGCAGTCCGCTGCGGGGCGTCCACTTGCGCTGATCGCGGATCTCCAGGGGCCGAAGCTGCGCGTGGGAGATCTCCCTGCGCCCGTCATGGTGCAGCCCGGGGACAAGGTCGTCGTGGCCGGGGAGGGCGCCGCCCGCGACGGGGATCTGCCCGTTGCGCCGGCGGTCCTCGGCTCCGTGCTCGAGGCAGGTGACGACGTCCTCATTGCAGACGGTCGCGTCCGGCTCCGCGTCGATCGCGTCGAGGGGGGACGGGCGAGCTGCGAGGTCGTGACCGGCGGCGCGATCGAGGAGCACAAGGGCGTCAACGTTCCGGGTGTCGTCCTGCCGGTGCCCTCGCTGACGGAGAAGGACCTCGCGGATCTCGACTTCGCGCTCGGGCTGGGCGTCGACTATGTCGCGCAGTCGTTCGTGCGTTCCCGCGCTGACGTGGCGGCGCTTCGCGCGAAGCTGGAGCTGGCCGGCTCGCAGGCATGGGTCATCGCGAAAATCGAGCTGAAGGAGGCGGTCGCGGCTCTCGACGACATCCTCGACGAGGCGGACGCCGTGATGATCGCTCGCGGCGATCTCGGCGTGGAGATCGGCGTCGCCGAGGTTCCGCTGCTGCAGAAGCACATCATCCTCGCGGCACTCGACCGCGGGAAGCCGGCGATCACGGCCACGCAGATGCTCGAGACGATGGTCGAGCGCCCGGAGCCGACGCGGGCCGAGGCGTCGGATGTCGCGAATGCGATCCTCGACGGGACCTCGGCAGTGATGCTGTCGGCGGAGACGGCCGTCGGCTCGTACCCGGTCGAGGCGGTCGAGACGATGGCCCGCATCGCGCGTGCCGTCGAGCCGAGCCTCGACTACCGGCACCAGCTTCCGACCGCTGCCGACGAGCCGACGGTGGGTCGGGCGATGTCGAATGCGGCGTGCGACCTGGCCGAGTCACTGGGAGCGAAGGCGATCCTCGTTCCGACCTTCACCGGAAGAACCGCCTCGGCGGTCGCGCGTCTTCGCCCACGGCGTCCGATCGTCGCCCTGACACACGTCGCCGTCTCGCTCCAGCACATGGCGATCGAGTGGGGCGTCACGCCGCTCGAGATCCCGGAGTCGACGGACGTGGACGATCTCTGGCGCAACTCCATCGAGGCGGCACGCGCGTCAGGCATCGTCGAGGCCGGCGACCGCGTCGTGCTCACGGCCGGCACGGCCGTGAACATTCCCGGCTCGACGAACGTCATCAAGGTCGAGACGGCCTGAGCTGCTGGGCCGCCTGCTCTGGGCGGCAGGGGAACGGATCCCGTCGGTGAACCTAGCGCCGTGGCGGGAAGCAAGACCAGAGCCGGTTCGCGCGCGACGCGCGTCGCGCGTTCTCCGATCCGAGCCCGGCGGCTCCGCGTCGTGTGGCTGCTGGGCATGGTCGCGATCGCGGTGTACCTCTACTACCGCCCGCTCTCGTCGTACCTCGAGACGAAGAGCGATCTCGCCGAGTCCCGCACCCAGGTCGAAGTGCTCCGCGCCACGAAGGTGCGGCTCGAGCAGCGCCTGGCGTTCTCGACGAGCCTCGAAGCGACCCGCCGCGAGGCCCGGCGCATGGGCTACGTGCGCCGCGGCGAGCAGCTGTTCATCGTGAAGGGCATTCCTGCGTGGCGCCATGCGCACGCGCGTAGTGTGCGAGGCGATGGATGACGCCGAGCTCGTCGCCCGCCAGCTGGGCAGGCCGCCTCGCGCATTCCGGCAGGTCGTGGCGCGGTGCCCGTTCGGCGCACCGGCGGTAACGGAGCAAAGTCCCTACGACGCGGCCGGCGAGCCGTTCCCGACCACGTACTACCTCACGTGCCGGTACCTCGTCGCGGCGATTGCGCGGCTCGAGGCTGCGGGCGGCGTCGAGCGTTGGAGCAGGGCAGCGGCGGAAGACGCAGAGCTCGGCGACTCGCTCGAGCGGGCAACGGCGGAGCAGCGACGGATCCGCCACGAGCTCGCCGCAGGCCTGACCGGTCGTGACGCGGGCGCCTCGCTCCGCCTCGGTATCGGCGGGTCGAGCAACCCACGCCAGCTGAAGTGCCTGCACGCACACGTCGCGTACGCGCTCGTCCATCCCGACTACGAGCTGGGCCGCCGCATCCTGCGAGAGGTCGATCCGCCGTGGCAAACCCGCAGTTGCTGCTCGGACGATCTCCGCGCTCCGAGCTAACCTCCGGCGTCGTGGCCGGGGAAGTGGACAACGCGAGGCGCGAGTGGGAAGACGCGTATCGCCGCCTGGGGGACGACGCGCTCGGCAGCGTCGAGCAGGAGCGGATGCACGTCCAGCTCGACCTCGTCCTCGGCGAGCTCACGAAGCGCGTCGGCAGGCGCTTCACGCTCCAGGAGCTTGCGAACGAGTACGTCCGCTCGGACTCCTGGGTGCGCGGGGTCGTCTCCGAGAGAGCGCCCACTCCGGGCTGGCCGCGCACGCTGTCGATCGTCGAAGGGGCGGCGTTTCACGTCTACTCGCGCAGCGCACAGGACTACGAGCCGTGAGCGATGGCGGGGGCACCGGCCGCGACAGGCACCCGACGAGGAGCGACCGTCGGCGCGTCCTGCGCCTCGCTGCACTTGTGCTGCTCCTGGCGGCGGTCTTCGTCATCGGGGTCGCGTTCGGACAGGCGCTCGACGACGGACCCGACCCGGGGGGGACGGTGACGACCGTTCGGACGCTTACCCCGCGACCACAAGACCCGCCCATGAAGACGGTCACCGTGACCGTCACGCAGCCGTAGGGCGAAAGCGTCTTCCTACAGATCTTCGGACGCTTCGAGCAGTCCGGCGACGATGATCCCGATCGCGCACACCAGGCTGATCCAGATGCCGATTCCTCGGCTTGCGAAGAAGAACTCGTCCGGTTTGGAGATCAGCCGCACGAGGACGAGGACGGTCGCGATCGACCCGATCGCGATCGCGACGAGGCTTTCGGGGATGCTGGCGGGGAGCTCGATGCCGAACTCCCGGAGCACGACGAGGAGCACGGCGAGGAGGCCGAGAACCAGGACGACTTTTCCGAGGTTGCCCGTGTCCCAGCCCATGATGGACACGGTCGTACCCTCGCCCTCACCGGTATACCAGCCGGTGAACGCCGACACGGCGAGGAGTAGTCCGAAAAGGAAGACGAGGCGGCCGCTCAACCCGGACATGGCACGGGTGCCGAATGGAAGTCGTCCGCGGCCGGACCGTCCCTCGGCGGGTTCCATGTGGAGAACACTATTGCCTGGACCGGGGTTCGGCACGAGTTACCGACCAGGATGGCGTCGACGTCCGCAGCGAGGCCCGTTCCACCAAGCCCCGCGGCGCTCTTCGTCCTACACTTCGCGCGTGGCAAGAGCAGGGCAAACGACCGCTCCAGAGGACGCGCCTCCAGTCGATCCGGAGGCCGTCCATCGCGCGTACCGATTCCATCGCGCGCGACGGGCGGCTCGCCAGCGCCATCATCGAGAGCGCCGCTGGGCGGGGCTCCGCTTCTGGCTCGTCTTCGCGCTCGTGCTCGCGGCCGCGGTGTTCCTCGCAGCACGAACGCTTGGTGAGATCGAGCGCCTCTTCGGCCTCTAGGCCGGCAGGAACCGCCGATGGAGGACGTGAAGGGGACACGGGGTCGCCGGGCGCAGCGTCGTGGAGCGCTGGGCGCTCTCGTGTTCGGGGCCGGGATAGGCGCGCTCGCTACCGAGATCACCGCCTCGCGGCTGCTGGCGCCGTACTTCGGCTCCTCGACGATCGTTTGGGCGAACCTGATCGGCATCGTGCTGGCAGCCCTGGCGGTCGGATACTGGCTCGGAGGCCGGGTCGCCGACAGAAGGCCGGAGCCGTCACTGCTCGGGTTCATCGTGCTCGCGGCCGCGGTTACGGTCGCCGCGATCCCGTTCGTTGCCGAGCCGCTTCTCGACCGGACCGTCGAGAGCCTCGATGACGCCTCGGCGGGAGCGGTCGTCGGGAGCTTCCTCGCGGTCATGCTGCTCTGCTCGCCGCCTGTCGTGCTTCTCGGGATGGTCTCGCCGTTCGCGGTCCGACTCGCGGTCTCGAGCATCGCGACGGCCGGGGCTGTCGCCGGGAGGCTCTATGCGCTCTCGACGGCGGGCTCGCTCCTCGGGACCTTCCTGCCGGCGCTCGTACTCATCCCCGCGGTTGGCACGCAACGGACCTTTCTCGTCATCGCGGCCTTGCTCGCGATCTCGGCGAGCTTCCTCCTGGGCGCGCGCTACCTGCTCGTCGCCGCAGCCCTCGCTGCTCTGGTAGCCATTCCGCCCGGTGCGGTCAAGGGCCAGGCCGGCCTCATCCACGAGGAGACGTCGTACCACCAGTACATCCAGGTGGTCGAGGAGGACGACGGCCGGCGCCTGCTCTACCTGAACGAAGGGGTCGCCGTGCACTCGGTGTGGCGGCCGGGCTCGGTTCTGACGGGCGGAGTCTGGGACGCATTTCTCGCCGTTCCGCCGCTGCTCGGGCGCGATCTCGAGCGGGTCGCGATTCTCGGCAACGCCGCCGGGACGACCGCCCGGGCGCTCGGCGTCTACTACCCGCGCGCGTCCGTCGACGGCGTCGAGCTCGACCCCGCCGTGAGCAGCGTCGGGCGCCGTTACTTCGGGATGGGCGACAACCCGCGTCTCACCGTGCACGATGCGGACGCGCGTCCCTTCCTGCGCCGGACCGACGAGCGCTACGACCTGATCGTCGTCGACGCGTACCACCAGCCGTATGTCCCCTTCTACCTTGCGACCCGGGAGTTCTTCCAGCTCGTGCGCGAGCGCCTCGCGCCCGGTGGAATCGTCGCGTTGAACGTCGCAGCGGTCCCCGACGACAAGCGGCTCGTGACGGCGATCGGGACCACGCTCGACGCGGAGTTCCCCCAGGTTCTCGAGTGGCCCGCCCTGCGCTTCAACACGATCGTCCTCGGTCTCACGAAGCCGCTGTCCGAGGACGGCCGCACGCGTCGGCTCGAGGACGGGCCTGCGGCGCTGGCGCCCCTGCGGGATCTCCTTGCTGCCGACGCTCGTCCTCTCGCGGCCGCGGGGCGGGCGTGGACGGACGACCGGGCCCCGGTCGAGTGGGTCACCGACCGGATGATCGTGTCCTATGCCGTCGGCGGAGGCAGGCTCGACGAGGACTACCTTCCGACGCGTCCGCAGAAGTGATCGGGCTCGAACGCCGGGACGGGCGTCCGCTCGTCATCGGGCACCGCGGAGCGGCGGACCTGGCTCCGGAGAACACGCTCGAGTCATTCAGGGCTGCGGTTGCGGCCGGAGTCGACCTGGTCGAGTTCGACGTCTTGCAGCTCACGACCGGGGAGCTCGTCGTCGCCCATTCGAACGACCTCTACGAGGTCAGTCACGGACTGGCGGAAGGGACCGTCCGCAACCGCACGCTTGCTGAGCTCCGCGAAGTTGCACCCGAGCTGCCGACGCTCGCCGAAGCGCTCGAGTACTTCCGTGAGGAGGCCCGCGGCGTGGGTGTCCACCTCGACATGAAGTCGCGCGAGTCGGTGGACGAACTGGTCGCGGCGCTCCGCCGGTTCGAGCTCTGCGAGCGGGCGCTCGTCACCTCGTTCCACCTCGGCGCGCTTCGGCGTTTCGGCCGCGTCGAGGGGAGCGTGCGCACTGGCGCGTCGTTCCCTCGCGATCGGCTCGGGATCTCCGGGCGCCGAGGTACCGACCCTCTGGTTCGGGTCGCGCTGCGAGCGCTTCGTGCGGTGACCCCACTGCTGGTGCGGCTGCTGCTCGCCCGGTCCGGGGCGAACGCTGTCGTTCTCCACCACGCGCTGGTGACCGCGCGGACGATTCGAAGTGCGCATGCTCGCGGAGTGCCTGTCGTCGCATGGACGGTCGACGACCCGCGTGACTACGACCGGCTCGAGCGTGCAGGGGTCGACGCGCTGGTAGTGAACAATCCATCGATATTCGTCTCTACACTGCAAACGTGAAACGGGGGGTGCTTGCCATCGGCGCCGGCCTGCTCGCAGCGTTTGCGCTGCTCGGGCTCGCGACCGGTTTTGCGATCGCCTCGTCAACAGGCGGGCAAGGCCCGGCTCAGACGATCGAGCCGCCGCCTCCGACGACCGAGCCGCCACCGCCTGCACCGCCACCCGCGGAGCCACCACCACCACCGCCCGTACCGCCGTCGAAACGACTGATCGAGCCGGGCGTGATGGTCGCGGATGTCGCGGTCGGCTGGATGACGCCGAGAAGCGCGACGAAGCTCGTTCAGCGGTCGTTTGGGCGCCCGCTCGTGCTCGTGGCGAGCGAGACCGAGCGGCAGCGTGCGACTCCCGTCGAGCTCGGCGCGCAGGCAAAGATCGAGAAGGCCATCAGGCGCGCAAGGAGCGCGCGTGCGGGGGTGACCATTCCACTCGACGTCGATGTGTCGCGGACGAAGCTGCGCGGCTACGTCGCCCGGACGGCGAAGAGGCTCGACCGCGAAGCAGTCGACGCGGGCGTCGTCCTCAAGGGAGTCAGGCCGCGCCAGATCGAGGCACAGGAAGGTCGCGTCCTCAAGGTGCTCCGGACCGGGCTGGCACTCCGCGTCGCGCTCGCGAAGAACGAGCGCGAGCCGATCGACCTCGAGTTCGTCGTGCAGAAGCCGAAGGTCAAGCGTGCCGTGTTCGGGGCGTCGGTCGTGATCCTGCGCGACTCCAAGCGCCTGCTCCTGTACAAGAAGGACAAGCTCGTGCGGAGATTCGGGATCGCGACGGGGCAGTCGTCGTATCCGACCCCGACCGGCGACTACGAGATCACGAACCTGCAGCGCAATCCGTGGTGGTATCCGCCGCCCTCCGACTGGGCGGCTGACTCCGATCCGGTCCCGCCGGGCCCGGGCAACCCCCTCGGTACGCGCTGGATGGGTATCTCGGCCCCGTACGTCGGGATCCACGGGACGCCCGACGCGGCCTCCATCGGATATTCCGCCTCGCACGGGTGCGTGCGCATGCGCATTCCCGATGCCGAGTGGCTGTTCCAGCGGGTCAAGGTGGGCACGCCCGTGTTCATCCTTCCTCGGTGACGCCGCAGCGCCGGCTGCTCCGGGTCGCGCAGGGCGCGGCCGTCGGGCTTGTCGTGCTGCTCTTCGCATTGCTTCTGTGGAAGCTCGTCGCGGACGAGGGCGGTGGGATCGCGAACGCCGCGGCGCGCGGCGAGCGTCCCGTGGCTCCCGACTTCACGCTCGAGCGTCTCGACGAAGATGCCGAGCTGAGCCTCTCGTCGCTGCGCGGGAAAGCCGTCGTGCTCAACTTCTGGGCATCGTGGTGCAAGCCATGCAAGGAAGAGGCGCCGTATCTCGAGCAGCTGTGGACCGAGAACCGGGACCGTGGTCTCGTCGTCTTGGGCCTCGACGCGAAGGACTTCCGGCGTGACGCGCGGGGATTCGCGCGGCGGTTCGACCTCACGTTTCCGCTGGTCTTCGACGGGCCGGGTGAGACCGTCCCGGACTGGGGCGTGACGGGTTTCCCCGAGACATTCGTCGTCGACCGCGAGGGCCGTGTCCTCGAGGCGTTCGTCGGCGCTGTGAGCACGGACGATGATCGCGCGCGGCTCGAGGCGGCGGTGGAGCGCGCGCTCGAGCATCGGTCGTGAGCTCCCGCCTGGTTGCGGTCGCTGCCTGTGTAGTCGTCGCCGCGCTGCTCGCGGTGCCGGAGACGCTCGCGGCGGATCCGCCCAGCGCCGCCGACCTCGAGGCCGAGCTCGTCTGCCCGGTCTGCGAGACCACCCTCGACCAGTCGAACGCACCCGTTGCCGTGCGCATGAAGCTCTTCATCCGGCAGCGGATCGCAGCCGGGGACACCGAGCAGCAGATCAAGGACGCGCTCGTCGCCGAGTTCGGGCCGGGCGTGCTCGCGACGCCGGGTACGAGCGGCTTCGGGCTCCTTGCGTGGCTTATCCCGCTCGCGGCGGTTCTCGGGGGTGCGGCTGTGCTCGCGCTGCTCATCCGTGGCTGGAGCCGGCGACGAGGGTCGGTACCCGAAGTCGAGCCGCCCGTCGACCCGGACCTCGAGCGCCGGCTCGACGAGGAGCTCGCGCGTCTCGACAGCTGACCGCCGTGGATCTCGGCTCTCTCCCGATCGCGTTTCTCGCGGGCCTGGTCTCGTTCCTCGCACCGTGTGTCCTGCCGCTCGTGCCTGGCTACCTATCGGCGGTATCGGCGGTGGACGCGGATAAGCTCGGGCAGCCCGGTACGAGCCGGCGGGTGGTTGCCTCGAGCATTCCGTTCGTCCTCGGCTTCACCGGTGTCTTCGTCCTGCTCGGCGTCGGCGCGGCGCTCGTCGGCGGTCGGCTGCTCGAAGACCAGTTCCTGCTCGAGAAGATCGCGGGTTTCGTGCTGGTCGTGTTCGGCCTGGCCTTCATGGGCCTTCTGCCGTGGCCCGAGCGGCTCGTTGGCGCGGGACTGCTCCGGGGTGCGTCGAGCCGGGGCTCACGCGTGCTGCTCGGAGGAGCTTTCGCCGTCTGCGCCGCTCCGTGCATCGGTCCTGTGCTCGCGGGGATCCTTGTGCTGGCCGGCTCGTCGGACACGGTCGCGGACGGCGCCGTGCTCCTCATGGCGTACTCGCTCGGTCTCGCGGTGCCGTTCGTGCTCGTGGGAGCGCTCTTCACACGGTCGATGGGAGCGTTCCGGTGGCTTCGGGATCACTACCGCGCGATCCAGGTCGTCGGCGGCGCGATCATGGTGGCGCTCGGTCTCCTGCTCTTCTTCGAGCGCTTCTACGTGCTTCGCGTGTACGTGAACCGGTTCCTGGAGTGGCTCGGCCTCGAGCCCGCGTTCTAGATCTCTACCGGGCTCAGCGCGAGATCGTCTGCGCCGACCTTGGCGGCAGCTCCCTCGACCTGCGCGAGCACGCTGTCGATGTCGACGCCCCGATGCGTCGGCGCGTAGGGACCGAGCCGGCGGGCAGCCTTCGCCAGCTGGCGTTCGCAACCCGGGCGATTTCCGCGTTCTGCGTGCAGCCAGGCGACGGCGACGTGCACGAGTCCCTGGAGAAAGTCACGCTCGTCGGGAGCGGCATCGCGCCATTCGTCCTCGAGCTCCTCGTGCGCTTCGAAGTAGGAGCCCTCCCGGATCAGCTCGAGACCGCGCTGGAGTCCCATTCGCACGATTATCCGCGTCCGGGAGGAGTGCTAGTGTCGGCCCGTGGCGACGATCCTGCTGGCCGGGGTCGACCTGTTCTTCCGAGGGAAGCTCGAGGGACTACTGCCCGGCCATCGGCTGGTGACGACCGACAGCGTGGACGCGCCCGATCTCGTCATCGCCGACATCGCTCGGGTCGACCCGGACGAGGTCGTCGACGCCTGGCCCGACGTCCCGATCGTCGGTTTCACGAACCACACGGACCGGGCCGGTCTCCAGCGAGCGCACACCGCAGGGTTCGACCAGGTGATCGTGAAGTCCGCACTCGTCGAGCGGGCCTCGGCGCTCGTCGACGAGCTCATCGGCGTGTCCTAGCACTAGCTCGGGTAGAGGAGATTGAGCTCCGGACCGCCTCGCTAGACTCGCGCAGCGTGACGTACATCATCGCCGAGCCGTGCATCGACATCAAAGACCTCTCGTGCGTCGACGTCTGCCCGGTCGACTGCATCCACGTGTTCGAGCGGATCCTCATCATCGACCCCGAGGAGTGCATCGACTGCGGGGCATGCGAACCGGAGTGCCCGGTGGAGGCGATCTTTCCCGAGGACGCGCTGCCCGACAAGTGGAACGCGTTCGTCGAGATCAACTACGCGTTTCCCGACGCGGCGAAGATCAATCCCCTCGTCGACAAGTACGCCGAGGAGAACGACGTCCATAACGAGCCGCTCGAGTAGCCGCTACGAGGGAAGCAGGTAGGCGCACGGGCGTGCGTCGCCCGGCAACGGCGAGGTCGTGATCTGGACCACGCGGTACCGCCGCTCGCTGTCCTCGATCTCGGACCCGACTTTCGGCGGCTCGCCGGCCTGCTCGACCAGCCGGTAACCGGCGGTCGACCAGACGAAGAGCAGGTAGCCCCGCTGCCCGTTCCCCTCCACGTCGCCGATCCTAGCGCGGGTCGCCGCGCTAGCGGCGCGCGGAGGACGGCGGAAGCTCGATGCGGAACGCCGACCCGCGGGGCCACTTGGCCTCCGACGTGAACTTGCCGTTCAGGCTCGCCGCGCGCTCGGCGAGCAGCTCGTGCACGGCGCTCCTGCGTTCGGGCGGTCCGTCGTCCGAGACGGCGAGCTCGGCGCCACCTCCGTCCACCGCGCGCACCGCGACCTCGATCCTCGTGAGCGCACCCCGGCGGACGGCCTGGTCGATCGCGTCGCTCACGATCTGGAAGAGACCGGTCTGGGCATGTTCGCCGAGGTTGTCGCCGTGGTCGACGTCGAGGACGACCTCCACCTCCCTGCGCGTCGACACGCGGCGAGCGAGTGCTGTCACAGCGGCGGCGAAGCCGAGCTCTCGGAGGGCCCGTGGCTCGAGGTCCTCGCAGAGCGACCGGAGGTCCTGCGCCGCCTCTCGGGAGAGGCTCAGCCCCCGCGCGAGGATCTCGGCAGCTCGCTCGGGCTCGTGTGTACGAACTGCCTCGAGCGCGGCATCGACCATCTGCGCGATGGCGGAGAGGTGCTGGACAGGACCGTCGTGGATCAGCTCGGCCAGGCGGCGGCGCTCGTCCTGCTCGGCGAGGATCCGCTCGGCGAGGAGCGCTCGCTCGGTGCTTTCGGGAGGCGGGGTCAATCGATCATCGCCTCACGAAGCGCGATGGCGACCGCCTGCGTGCGGGTGTCGGCCTCGAGCTTCGCGAGGATGTGACGGACGTGGCTCTTCACGGTCTCCTGGCTGATGAAGAGCTTCGCCGCAACGTCGACGTTCGACATGCCGTCCGCGAGCAGCTGGAGGATCTCGCGCTCGCGCGGCGTGAGAACGTCCATCTGGCCTTTCCCGGCGAGGAACTCGGACATCAGTCCCGGGTCGACGAACTGCTCGCCCGCAGCGACCTTCTCGATCGCACGGAGCAACGTCTCGTGCGGCGTCTCCTTGAGGATGTACCCGCGCGCGCCCGACTCCATCCCGCGCTGGAGGAGGGACCTCTCCCCGTATGCCGTGAAGATCAGGATCGCGGTCTCGGGCATCTTCGCGAGGATCTGCTCGGTCGCCTCGAGGCCGTCCATGTCCGGCATGCGCAGGTCCATGATCACGACGTCCGGGCGCCGTCGCTCCGTCAGCGTGACCGCCGACCGGCCGTCGGCGGCCTCGCCGATCACACGAACTCGAGGCGAGCGCGACAGGGCGAGCCTGAGCCCTTCCCGCACGACCTCGTGGTCGTCGGCGATGAGGCAGGTGATCTCCTCGGCCACGCGGCCAGTCTACGAGGCGGTCCGGCCGGTTCCTTCCTACCGGAAAGGGTGATATGCGCCCGAAGCACGCTAGACAGCGAATGTCAGCTGCACGGGCTCTGCGTTTCGCGGGCGTATCGGGCGACGTCGGCGCTCGGGGAATGGAGTGCGTCGTGCGGCCTGGCGCACGCGATCACGGATCGGTGTGCCGACCGCGGAGGGGAGATACGCGCCGCCCGCGTAGAGCCGTTCGTACAGGTCGACTTGCTCGGGCCAGTCGCGCGCGAGCGCCCGCAAGAAGTGCTCCCGAACCCCTGGGCGAAGGTGGAGCGGAGCGGCCCAGACCGTCCGCGCGCCGGCCTCCTTGGCCGCGCGCACGACCGCTTCCAACTGCTCCGGCCGGTCCGAGAGCCCGGGCAGGACCGGAGCCAGCCCGACGCTGACGTCGACTCCGGCGTCGGCCAGACGGCGCACCACGGCCAGGCGGCTCCGCGGCGGCGCAGTGCCGGGCTCGGTCGTGCGCCACACTTGCTCGTCAGTCGTCGGGAGCGACACCGTCACGCTCGCCGCGACCCTCGTCGCGGCTTCCTGCAGTACGTCGATGTCCCTCACGACGAGCGGCCCGCGCGTGATGATCGAGAACGGCGTCCGGCCCCGCGCGAGCTCGACGATGCACGCGCGCGTCAACCGGAACCGGCCCTCGGCGGGCTGGTACGGGTCGGTCGCCGTCCCGACCGCGACCTCGTCGCGAGCCCAGGACTTGCGCGCGAGCTCGCAGCGGAGCACCTCGGCGACGTTGGACTTCACGCGGATGGAGCGGCCGTAGCCATCGTCCGAAGGTCGGTCGGCGCGCTTCTCGAACGCGCGGACGTAGCAGAAGGTGCACTGATGAGCGCAACCCATGTACGGGTTGAGCGACCACGCGAACGGCATGCCCTTGACCGGGTTCAGCGCTGACTTGCACGGCTCGATCCGGTACTCGACGCGCACTGGTCGAGTATAGAACATACGTTCGATGTGCGACTCGCGAGCGAGCCGATAATCGGTACCGATGCGCACAACAGCCCCGCTCTACTACTCCTTTCGGCGTATGTCCTTGGTTGCTTGTTCGTGGGATACATGGGCTGGCTTGGGAGCGCGCTGACGGAGAACCTGGACTCCGAAGCAATAGACCAACGCAATCAGCAGCTGTTGCTGCCGGAGCCTGCTCGTCGTCGCCATCGTGATGTCTGTCTTGCTCCTCAGGGGCGCTGGCGATCCGCGCTGGTCGCATTCGTCATCCAGGTCGCAATCGGAGTGTTCGTACTGGCTCGAGGGCTCGAGTTCTCGGACCAGAGCGATGAGTGGCTCTATGTGCTTGCGCTAGGCATCGTCCTGACGGGCGCCGGTGCACTGACCGTGGCGCGACCGCTTGCGGCCGACTTTCGCGGCGACCAATAACCCCGCTAGCGTTGCGCGAGTGAGCGCGCTCCCCGGGGGGATCCGCCAGGTGACGATGCCATTGCCGACACGGCCGGGGCACGTGCACGCCTATCTGCTGCCCGGTGACGACGGGTGGACTCTCGTCGATACCGGCCTCGGCCTCCCGGACGCCAAGGAGCGGTGGAAAGCGGAGCTCGAAGCTGCCGGAGGGCGCGTTGCGCGAATCTTCGTGACGCACTTCCACCCCGACCACGTGGGGGCTGCCGCAGACCTGCACGAGCTCACCGGCGCGCCCGTCTACCAGGGGACGCTCGACTACGCGCAGTGCGAGCTCGTCTGGGGGAATCCGGCCTGGTCCGAGCGCATCGTGGACTGGTTCCGCATGCACGGCGTTCCCGACGCGGTCACAGAGGAGCTCGCAGGTCAGAGCTCGGTCTACCGGCCGTTCATCCGCTACCAGCGCGACCCGATCCTCGTGGATGCCGGCGAGAAGCTGGACGGCTGGGAGGTCGTCGACGCCCCCGGCCACGCGGACGGCCAGCTGTGCCTGCTGAAGGACGGTGTCCTCGTTGCGGCCGACCACGTGCTCGGGCGCATCTCGCCCACCGTCGGCCTCTGGCCGGCGAGTCGCGCCGACCCGCTCGGCGACTATCTCGGCGCCCTCGAGCGGACGGTCGAGCTCGAGCCGGCGATCGCGCTCCCCGGCCACGGGGACGTAATGGACGATCCCGTCAGCCGCGTGCGGGAGCTCCAGGAGCACCATCGCGTGAGGCTGGAGGAGACGATCGCCACGCTCGGGACCGAGCCTCGCACCGGATACGAGCTCTCGTTCCCGCTCTTCGGCGACGACCTCAAGCCCGCGGCCCGGCGGTTCGCCGTCGCGGAGACGCTCTCCCACCTCGAGCGCCTCGTCCGAACGGAAGGCGCTCGGCGAAACGAGGACGACGGGGTCGTTACCTATACTGCGGCCTGATCGATGGACGACGAGCAACCGCCTAGTACCGGCGCCTTCGCCCTCGAGCTGGGCGGGGCGCCCGGGAAGCCTCTTCAGCGACGTGCCCTCGCTCCTCGGAGCGGCACATGAGCACTCCGCTGCGCATCGTCGTGATCTTCCTGCTCGTGCTCGGGAACGCGATCTTCGTGGCTGCGGAGTACGCGCTCGTTACGGCTCGACGCAGCCGCCTCGAGGAGCGCGCGGAGAGGGGCGGCCTCGGCGCGCGGACCGCGCTGCGGCTGATGGACGACCCGGTCCGGTTCATCTCGACCGTCCAGATCGGCATCACCGTCTCGGCGATCCTGCTCGGCGCCATCGGCGAGCCGCTGCTCTCGAGCCTGATGGAGCCTCCGCTCTCCGCTGCCGTCGCCTTCCTGATCGCGTTCACGATCCTGACGTACCTCTCCGTCGTGCTCGGGGAGCTCGTGCCGAAAGCGGTCGCGCTCCAGAAGGCCGAGCGGATCGCGATCGTCCTTGCCGTTCCGCTCGACTGGCTCGCAAGAGATCGCGTACCCGCTCGTGTGGCTGCTCCAGGTCTCCGCGAACCTCGTGCTGCGCGTGCTCCGGGTCAAGCCGGCTCCGGCGGGGATGATCGCCTACACCCGCGAGGACATCCGCCACAGCGTCGCCGCCGCCGAGGACGTCGGCGAGCTGCACGAGGCAGAGGAGGAGATGCTGTACAAGGTCTTCGACTTCGCGTCGAAGGAGGTCGTCGCGGTCATGGTTCCGCGACCGGAGGTCGTCGCGATCTCGGTCGACATGACTCCGGAGGACGCGCTCGCCACGGTCGTCGACTCGCCGTACACGCGCTATCCGGTGTTCCGCGACTCGCTCGACGAGATCGTCGGCGTCCTCCACGTGCGAGACCTCTTCGCGGCGATCCACGACCTCGGCATCGCATCCGTCCAGCTCGAGTCGATCGTCCGCGCCTGCGTTCGTCGTCCCGGAGACCAAGGACCTCGCCGCGCTCCTCGCCGACTTCCGGCGCGAGAAGCAGCACATGGCGATCGTCGTCGACGAGTACGGCGCGATGGAGGGCATCGTCACGCTCGAGGACCTCCTCGAGGAGATCGTCGGCGAGATCGAGGACGAGTTCGACCTCCCGGACACGTCTGTCGAGCGCGATCGACGAGACGCACATCCGGATCGACGGGCACGTACACGATCGACGACTTCAACGAGGCGTTCGGCACGGAGCTCGAGGAGGGCGACTACCACACCATGGCCGGGCTCGTGTTCGGGGCCCTCGGACGCCAGCCCGAGGTCGGCGACGGCGTGCAGGTCGACGGGCTGCGCCTGGAGGTGCTCGAGGTCGAGGGCTCGCGGATCGGGCGCATCGAGGTCGAGTTCGGCAGCGACGAGACGCCTGCCGGCGCGCCCGAAGCGGCGTAGGCCGCGTTGACTCTGAAGTAGGTTCGCGGGATGGAGCCTGCTCGACGCTCGGCGTTTCAGCACCGCGACTTCGCGCTCTTCTGGGTCGCGCTCGTAACGGCGGGCTTCGCCATGACCATGGCCTCCGTCGCAATCGGGTGGCAGGTCTACTCGGTGCGCGAGAATCCGCTCGACCTCGGCCTCATCGGGCTCGCGGAGTTCCTTCCGCTCCTGCTGTTCGCGCTGCCCGCCGGGCACGTCGCTGACCGCTTCCCGAGGAG
Organism: uncultured Actinomycetes bacterium; assembly: GCA_963736295.1. Lineage (GTDB taxonomy): Bacteria > Actinomycetota > Thermoleophilia > Gaiellales > Gaiellaceae > GMQP-bins7. The sequence goes on along the minus strand of CAVTOH010000003.1, from coordinate 492,263 downwards.
GCGCGTGTATGCGGCGATGGTCCTCGTCGACGCCGTCGTCCTGTGCGGGCTCCTCGCCGTCACGCTTCAGGGCGCCGACCGCGTCTGGCCATTCTTCGTTCTCGCGTTCCTGACCGGCGCGGGTGGCGCGTTCGGGGCTGCCGCGGGACGGGCGCTGACCCCGTCGCTCGTACCGCAGGAGATCCTCGTCAGCGCCCTCGCGCAGCGCTCGATCGCCTTCCAGCTGTCGATGGTCGCCGGCCCCGCCGTCGGCGGCATCCTGTTCGCGATCCAGCCGGAGCTTGTGTACGCGGTGGCGATCGGGCTCTCGCTGATCGCCTTCGTGTGCGTGATCGCGCTCCGCGCAGGGCGGGAGCCCGCAACGGAGGGCACCGCCGATCTCGGCGAGGTGCTCGCAGGCGTCAGGCTCATCCGCCGGACGCGAGTCCTGCTCGGCGCCATCTCGCTCGACCTCTTCGCGGTCCTGCTCGGCGGTGCCGTGGCGTTGCTGCCGATCTTCGCCAAGGACATCCTCGAGGTCGGGCCGACCGGGCTCGGCTTCCTGCGCACTGCGCCCGCGATCGGGTCGTTCCTGGCCGCGCTCGCGATCGCGCGCTACCCGATCCGGCGTCGTGCCGGCCCCAAGCTCTTCGTCGTCGTGGCGGGCTTCGGAGCGTGCATGGTGGTCTTCGGCCTCTCGCGCGAGATGTGGCTCTCCATGGTCGCGCTGGCGCTGGGTGGCGCATTCGACCTCGTGAGCGTCGTCCTCCGCTCCACGATCCTGCCGCTGGTGACGCCGGACGAGGTCCGGGGCCGCGTGAATGCAGTCGAGATGGTCTTCATCAGCGCATCGAACGAGCTCGGTGCGTTCGAGTCGGGAGTCGCGGCAGCCCTGATCGGCGCCGTGCCCGCGGTCGTCATCGGAGGTGTCGCGACGATCGTCGTCGCGGGGGTGTGGTGGAAGCTCTTCCCGGCGCTCGCACAGGTCGATCGCCTCGACGACCTCAGACCCGTCGCCGCCTCGCCCTAGCTGCGTGCCTCGGTACGCACGCGTGCCGCGGGCTCCCGTCTGATCGACGCGTCGACGAGCTCGATCGGATGCAGCGCCGGCAGCGGCCGCTTCCTGCGGTGGAGCGCGTTCGAGACCTGGACGAGACAGCCCGGATTCGCGCTCGCGTAGACACTCGCTCCGGTCGCGAGGACGTTCGCAGCCTTGCGGTCCCCGAGCTCGCGTGCGGCGTCCGCCTGCACGACGTTGTAGATGCCGGCCGACCCGCAGCAGAGATCCTGCTCGGCGGGCTCGACGACCTCGAGACCCGGGATCCGCGCGAGCGACGAGGCCGACGAGAGTGGAAGCCGCTGGGCGTGGCGGAGGTGGCACGAGTCCTGGAGCGCCACGGTCAGCTGCAGGGGATGCCGCATCGCACGAGGAGTCACGTCCGCGAGCAGCTCCCCGACGTCCCGCACCTTCGACGAGAAGGCCTCGGCGCGCTCGTCGCCGAGCAGCCAGCCGAGCTCCTTCAGGTGCGACCCGCAGCCCGACGAGTTGACGACCACGAGGTCGACGTCGTCGAAAGCCTCGACGAGGGCGCGCGCGAAGCGCTTGCCTTCCTCGAGCCGGCCCGCGTGGACCGAGAGCGCGCCGCAACAGCCCTGAGGCGGCGCGACGACCTCGAGGCCGTCCGCGGCGAGTACGCGCGCCGTCGCGGCGTTCACGTCCGGGAAGACGGCCTGCTGCACGCAGCCGGTCAGCAGGCCCACTCTGGCGCGTGGCTTGCCGGCAGCCCGAGTCAGCGGTGGCACGTCGCCCTTTCCTCGCCAGCGTGGAGCGATCTCGACGAGCGGTCGAAACCGACCCGGCAGTGGCAGCGCTCGCCCGAGCGGCGCGAGGCGGAGCGCCGCGCGCATCCGGCCGGGGTGGGGAAGCACGCTGAAGATGAGGCCCCGGAGGAGCCGCTCTCCGAACGGGCGGTCGTACTCCCGCTCGACGGTGTCGCGTGTCGACTCGATGAGCCGGTCGTAGCGGACGCCCGACGGGCACGAGCTGACGCACGCCATGCAGCCGAGGCAGCGGTCGAAGTGCGTCGTGACGGCCTGCGTCAGTGAGATCGTCCCGTCGAGCCGCGCGTCCATCAGGTGGATGCGTCCGCGCGGGGAGTCCATCTCCTCGTGCCAGAGCACGTACGTCGGGCACGTGGGCAGGCAGAAGCCGCAGTGGACGCAGTCGGAGGTGAGCTCGCGGATCATCCGGCGAGAGTCCCGTAGGGGTCGAACGCGCGCAGCACGCTCTCGTGGAGCCGGCGAAGCGCCAGCTCGCCGTCCCCTGGTGGCTCTGAGCTGCTTGGTGCGTCCGTCGCCGTGTACGCGACCCCTGCGCCGACGCGCACGACCGCTTCGGGAACGCCTGCGAGGAACCTCTCGAGCTCACCCGGTGGGAACCGGTGCGTTCCCGCCGCGGCAGCCTGACGCTCGCGGGACTCTTCCCAGGCCCCGGGGCCGCTCTGCTCGCTTCCGCCGACGAGCGACCGCGCGGACTCGAGCTGGGCGGCCACGGCTGACGCGGAGCCCTCGAAGAGCACGGCGACTCGTCCCGGGTGGAGGACGTCGACGGCGCTCGGCTCGAGCTGCGACCGGAGCAACGCGCCCGCGACCGTGGCCGGTGCCTCGTCCTCGATGACGAGCGTGCGGGCGGCCTTCGGGATCGGGTGCAGGCGCAGGCTCACGCGGCCGATCAGCGCGAGGCGGCCCTCCGAGCCGCAGACGAGCCGGCCGAGGTCGTAGCCGGCGACGTTCTTCACGACCTTCCCGCCCGCGCTCGCGATCGTGCCGTCGGCAAGCACGAGGGTCACGCCGAGCACCAGGTCGCGCGGCAGTGCCGAACCGGTGACGAAGCGGGCCCGACGTGTTCGTCGCGAGCAGCGCTCCGATCGTCGGGTCACCCGGTGGGTCGAGCGACAGCCGCTGTCCGTGCGCCGCGAGCGCGGCGGTGAGCGCCGACAACCGGACTCCCGCCTCGACGGTGCACGTGAGGTCGCCCGCCTCGTGCTCCAGGATCCTGTCGAGCCCGGTCGTGATCACGTCGTCGCCGATTCGCACCTGGCGGCTGTAGGCGGTCGCGGCCGCCAGAAGCGCGGATGCTTCCTCGAGGCTAGAGACGCTCGGCAACGCCGATCCTCTCGAGGGGGTGAGCGCGGTACGGGCCGGGAACCTCGCCGCAGAGCCTCGGTGTCGGCACGACCTTCCCCGGGTTACAGAGCCCCTCGGGGTCGAACGCCCCCCGCAGCCGCGTGAACACCTCGAGATCCCGCTCCGAGAACATGCGCGGCATCGAGCAGGCCTTGTCCATGCCGACTCCGTGCTCGCCGGTCAGCGACCCGCCGGCGTCGAGGCATGCCTCGAGAATGGCCTCCGCCAACACGCGGGCGCGCTCCGTCTCCCCTTGCTCCGCGTCGTAGAGCACGAGCGGATGGAGATTTCCGTCGCCTGCGTGGAAGACGTTTCCGACGCGGAGGCCGTGCTCCGCGGACAGCTCCTCGATACGCCGCAGCACGTCGGGCAGCCGGGTGCGAGGAACGACACCGTCCTGGACGTAGTAGTCGGTTGCGATCCGGCCCATCGCCGCGAAGGCCGACTTCCGGCCCTTCCAGAGAAGCGCGCGGGCTGTGTCGTCGGTGGCGGTGCGGAGCTCGAACGCACCGGCGGCGATGCAGATGGCCTCGACCGCCACGGCGTCCTCGTCGACCTGCGCGGAGACGCCGTCGAGCTCGACCAGCAGCACCGCACCCGCACCGGCGGGATAGCCCGGCGCGACAGCACGTTCCGCGGCCTCGATGGTGAGGCGGTCCATCATCTCGAGCGCGGACGGGAGGATTCCTGCGGAGACGATGTCGGAGACAGCGGCGCCCGCGGCGTCCATCGTCTCGAACGCTGCGAGGAGCGTCCGCACGGTCTCGGGAAGGCGGACCACCCGAAGCGTCACGCACGTGACGATGCCCAGGGTTCCCTCGGAGCCGACGACGACGCCGAGGAGGTCCATCCCGTCGTTTCCGAGCGACTTCCCACCGAGCTCGACGACCTCTCCGTCGGGCAGCACGAGCGTCGCACCCGTGACGTGGTGAACGGTGAAGCCGCGCTTCAGGCAGTGGGCGCCGCCCGAGTTCTCGGCGACGTTCCCGCCGATCGTGCAGACCTGCTGACTCGACGGGTCCGGGGCGTAGAAGTAGCCGTCGGCGGCCACCGCGCGCGAGACGTCGAGGTTCGCGACGCCGGGCTCGACGACGATCCGCTCGCTCTCGAGGTCGATCTCGAGGATCCGGTTCATGCGTGCGAGCGAGACGACGACGCCGCCTGCCATGGGCGTCGCTCCACCGGAGAGCCCAGTGCCGGCGCCGCGCGCGACGAACGGAACGCGCTCGCGGTGGCAGGCCCGGACGACCGCCTGCACGTCCTCGGTCGACCCTGGCAGCGCGACGAGCTCCGGCACGGCGCGATGCCCCGTGAGCCCGTCGCATTCGTAGACGCGGAGCTGCTCCGGCTCCGTGAACACGTGCTCCGGCCCGAGCGCTCCTCGCAACTCGGCGACGAACGCGGCGTCGATACCCACTCTCGAAAGCCTACGGCGCCCAGAAGGCCTCGAAGGCCTCGGGATCGCTCGGAAGGGCGAGCACCTCGCGGACGAGCCCGTCCTCGATACGGAACAGCAACACCTGGTCGAGCTCGAGCGTGCGCCCGTGCCGCGCTCCCCGAGCGCGGTACAGGGCGGCCGCACGATCGTCGCTCGCGAGCACGTCGCGAAGCTCCGACGCGTACGTTCCGTCGGTCTCCTTCGGAAGACGGGTGAGGAAGCGGAAGATCGCGTCCCGACCTCGGAACTCGCCCGACATCACGCTCCCGCCCGGGACGGTCCAGACGGCATCCTCCGCAAAGAGCCCTCGCAGCGCGAAGCCCTCCTTCCGGGCGAACGCGTCGAAGATCTTCCGCACGACTGCCGCGTTATCGGCTGCCGGCACGCACTCCCGCTTCCCAGCGGTCGATGAGACCGTCGACGTGTCGCCGCTGAGCATCCGTGAAAGGGACGGTGGCGACGAGCCGGCGCGCCTCCGCCGGGTCGTCGTTCGCCACCGCGGCTTCGAGATGCTCGCGGAAGGGAGTCGGCTGCCGAAGCTGCCGCCGGAGCCAGCGCAGGAGGCTGACGGCCGCCTGATCGGTCATTCCAGGAGGCTATACCGACGCCGCGCGGCGGTCACCGGGCTGCGATCGTGATAATGCGCCGTGTGAAGGAGATCCTCCCCGAGATCGAGGCGTGGAGGCAGGCTGGCGAGAAGGTCGTCGTGGCAACCGTCGTCGCAACGCGGCGGTCGGCCCCGCGTCCGATCGGCACGAGCCTCGCGATCTCCGAGTCCGGGAAGATGTGCGGCTCGGTCTCCGGCGGTTGCGTCGAGAGCGACGTCTACGAGAACGCCCTGGAGGTGTTCCGCACGGGTGAGCCGAAGCTCGTGAGCTACGGGATCGAGGACGACCTGGCGTGGAGCGTCGGGCTTCCGTGCGGCGGCGAGATCGACGTGTTCGTCGAACCTCTCGAATGAGCTTGGTCGAACGGCTGGCCGCCCTCGCCGCCTCCGGCGAGCGCGGGATCCTGTTCACCGTCGTCGAAGGCGACGGGGCAGGCTCGAATCTGCTCGTGCTCGAGAGCGGCGAGCGACTCGGAGCCGGCCCCGAAGAGGCCGCGGCCCAGTTCGACGAGCTGATCCGGCGCGGGCGGAACACGTTGCTCGAGCTCGAGGACGGGACCAAGGTGTTCGCCGAGTGGTACGGGCCCCCACCGCGTCTGCTCGTCTACGGCGCAGTAGACACCGCGGAGGCGATGTGCCGCGGGGCGAAGCTCCTCGGCTGGCACACGATCGTGGCCGACGCCCGCGCCAAGTTCGCGACCCGTGAGCGGATCCCGTCGGCGGACGAGCTCATCGTCGAGTGGCCGCCCGAGGCGTTCGCGCAGGTGCAGCCCGATCACCAGACGGCCATCGTCGTGCTGACGCACGACGACAAGTTCGACGAGCCGGCGCTCATCGGTGCGCTCGAGACCGAGGCGTTCTACATCGGCGCGCTGGGCTCGCGCCGAAACCAGGAGCGGCGCCGCGAGCGTCTCCTCGAGGCAGGTGTCGAGGAGGCCGCGCTCGAGCGAATCATGGGCCCGTGCGGCCTCGACATCGGCGCTGACACACAGGAGGAGACGGCGCTCTCGATCCTCGCGGAGATCCTCGCCGTGCGCGGGCGGCGCGAGGGCGGCTTCCTGAAGGACGCGAAGAAGCGCATCCACGTCGAGGTGGAGTAGTGCCCGTCGCGATCGTCACGGGCGCTGCCCGTGGGATCGGCGAGGCGATCGCGCGACGGCTTCACGGCGACGGCTACGCCGTCGCCCTCACGGACATCGACGCCGAAGGCGTCGCGCGCATCGCCGACGAGCTGGGAGCAAGGGCGTTCGAGCACGATGTCCGTGATCTCGACTCGTGGGAGCGGCTCTCCGCCGAGCTCGACGACGTCCACGTGCTCGTCAACAACGCGGCGCGCACGGAGTTCCGCGGGTTCTTCGACATCGACCTCGCCGAGTGGGACGACGTGCTCGCGACGAACCTCCGCGGGACGTATCTCGGCTGCCGCGTCCTCGGCTCGCACATGCGCGAGCGCGGCGCCGGCCGTATCGTGAACCTTGCGAGCGACGCCGCCTTTGCTGCCAGCGGCGGCTCGGGTGCGCACTATGCAGCGTCGAAGGCCGGCGTCGTCGCCGTCACGCGTCGTGCAGCGACGGAGCTGGCCCCCTACGGCGTGACGGTCAACGCGGTCGCTCCTGCGGCGATCGACGGCCCGCTCGCGCGCGAGGTGCTGCGCGACCGGCTCGACGAGAAGCTCGAGGACATCCCCGTCGGCCGGCTCGGCCGTGCGGAGGAGGTCGCCGCCCTCGTTGCCTTCCTCGTGTCCGACGACGCCGGCTACATCACGGGCGCGACGCTCGACGTCAACGGCGGCGTGGTGATGCGCTAGCGGCCGTGAAGATCGAGCTCTACTTCTGGGAGGAATGCCCGTCGTATCCCGAGGCGACAGAGCTCCTCCGGCAGGTGCTCGACGAGCGCGGGATCCAGGCGCCAATCGAGCTGCGCGAGATCAGGACGCACGCCGAGGCCGTCGAGCACGCGTTCCCCGGGTCGCCGACGATCCGGATCGACGGTCGTGACGTCGACCCGGAGGGCGCGACCCACTCGCCTGCTCTCGCCTGCCGCGTGTACCGTCTTCCCGACGGTCGTCCATCGCCCGTCCCCAGCCGCGCGCAACTCGAGGAGGCCCTGCGATGAGCGTCATCGAAAGTCCCCCGGTCTTCGACCTCCCGGGCGTCGACGGGCGCAACCACACGCTCGAGGAGTATTCCGACGCGTCCGTCCTCGTCCTCGTCCAGTCGTGCAACCACTGTCCGTACGTCCTCGCGTGGGAGGGAAGGATCGACGCGCTCCAGCGGGCGTACACTGACCGCGGCGTCCGCATCGTCGCGATCAACTCGAACGATGCCGCCGTCTCTCCCGGCGACTCCTTCGAGAAGATGGTCGAGCATGCCGCCGAGGCTGGCTACTCCTTCGACTACCTCTACGACGAGAGCCAGGAGATCGCCCGCACTCTCCGTTCGGAGCGAACTCCCGAGGCGTTCGTCTTCGACGCCGAACGGCAGCTCGTCTACCACGGCGCCGTCGACGACAACCGCGACGAGGCGGACGTCACGAGCCACTATCTGCGCTACGCGATCGAGGCCGCACTTGCCGGCGACACGCCAGCGGTGACCGACACGCCGCCGGTCGGCTGCACTGTGAAATGGCGTAGTTGAGCGACGAGACCGCGGTCTCGTCCGTTTTTCATCCTTGTGGCCGGGTCGTGAAGGCCCTACCTTGCGACCGTCGTCGCAGGCATCACGATCCGGAGTGTGGGAAATGCAGCAGGAAAAGGACACGAACGTCCGCGAGCCCGTCGAGTACGCGAAGCCGGAAGTCACCGACTTCGGAAGCCTCGTCGAGCTGACCGCTGGCGGCTTCGGCGGCCCGAGGCAGGATTGCATCTGGCCGACGAAGGACGGCTGGCTCTGCAGCCGGCGTAACTTCTCGTAGCGAGCTAGCGCAGGCAGCGACCGGCGATCGTCGATCGCCGGGCTGTCAGCGTGTTCCCGAAGACTCGCGGGTCTCCAGGAGAGGCAGTGGGCGGCTTGCCACCGGGGTCGAGTGGATGATCGACGTCGTCGTCTGCCCGTAGGCCACGAAGCGGTCGAGGATCTCCTCGAGATCGTCGATCGACCGAAGGTGGAGCTTCAGGAAGAAGCAGTCCTCGCCGGTGATCCGATAGCACTCCACGACCTCGGGAGTGGCGCGTGCGAGCTCGGGGATCCTCTGTAGCTGCCTGCTCGCCGGTCGCACACGCACGACGGCTGCGAGCGGGTAGCCGATCGCGGTCGCATCGATTGCCGCGTGGTAGCCGGTGATCACAGCGCTTCGTTCGAGCCGCTGCACGCGTTCTGCCACGGCGGGTGGGGAGAGGTTGACGCGTCGACCGAGCTCCGCCATGGTGAGGCGCCCGTCCGAGGCCAGCTCTGTCAGCAGTCGACGGTCGGTTTCATCCAGCAGCGGCTCTTCGTAGGCGTTTGCCCGTCTCTTCCGTTGTTCCGTAGGCACAACGGGAAAACTACCTTAGCTCGGCCCTTCCACGTGCACCGCCCTGCCAGCGAGCATTTCACCATGTCCGCCGAGCCCTCGACCGTCGCCAGCCGTGCCGTGACGGTGCCGCCGGCAGGCTACTTCGTGGGTAGCGCGGTCTTCCACTACCTCGGGCCTGCGTTTGCCGTGCTGCTCTTCGCTCGGGTCGACCCGCTCGGCGTCGCGTGGCTCCGAGTCGTCAGTGCGGGCGCTCTGCTCGCAGCCTGGCGCAAACCGTGGCGCACGGCAGGCGGCCTCGATCCGGCAGCCTGGAGGCTGGTGATCGGCCTCGGGCTCGTGCTCGCGGTCATGAACAGTTGCTTCTACATCGCGATCGACCGACTCCCCCTCGGAACCGTCGCCGCGATCGAGTTCTTGCCCGTCATCCTCCTTGCCGCTCTCGGTGTTCGGTCTCCGAGGAACGTGGTCGCTCTCGTGCTCGCCGTGGTCGGCGTGTATGCGCTGGTGGATGTGAGGCTGGAGGCAGAGCCGATCGGCGTGGCCTTCGGCTTCGCGAACGCGGGCCTCTTCGCCCTGTACATCGTTCTCGCCCATCGCGTATCGCGGAGCTCCGCAATCGGCCGCCTGGACGGTCTCGCTGCGGCAATGCTGATCGCGGCCCTCGTGATCACTCCCATCGGCGGTCCGAGTGCCGTCCAGACCCTGGTCGATCCGGTCGTCGTGGCCGCCGGGGTAGGCGTCGGACTTACGTCGTCTGTCATCCCGTACGTCTGCGACCAGCTCGCGATGGCCAGGTTGAGCCGCGCGACCTATTCGCTGATGGTCTCGCTCCTGCCGGCGACGGCCACGGTGGTCGGCGTCGTCGTTCTCGCCCAGGTCCCCTCGCCCACCGAGATCGTCGGAGTCGGACTCGTGGTCGCAGCCGTAGCGGTGCATCGGGAGCCCGGTGTCTGATCCCCGTCTCTCAACCGCCGCCGAAGCCGCCGTACGGCGGCTCGCAGTCGGGAGGCATGACGACGTCCTGGTTCTCTGCAACGAGCCCCAGCGCGCGATCGCGGCATCGCTCGCCCTGGCTGCCGGGGGTCATGCGCGAAACGTGCGCCTCGTCGAATACCCCGAACTGACGCGCGATGGAGAAGAGCCACCGGCGGCGATCGCCGAGTTGATGGCAGAAGTGACGGTGATCATGGCGCCGACCACCTTCTCGATCAGTCATACGCGTGCACGCATCGATGCGACGGACAGAGGCGCTCGAATCGCGACCATGCCCGGCATCACGCAGGAGACCTTCGCCCGAACCGTGCCGGTCGACTACGAGAACCTCGCGCGAACGGGGTCGCTGCTCGCGGCCGAGCTCAGCGCGGCGGCGTCCTGCCGAGTGACGTCGCCGGCCGGTACGGATGTCGTCTTCAGCCTGGAGGGGCGCACGGCGATCTCCGACGACGGCGACCTGCGGGCAGACGCGGCGTGGGGGAACCTTCCGGCGGGAGAGGCGTTCATCGCACCACTAGAGACGAGCGGAGAAGGGTCGATCGTCTTCGACGGAGCGCTCGCCGGCTACGGGATGCTCGACGCACCGCTGCACGTCACTCTCGTACGCGGGCGGGCCGTGGACGCAACCGGCGGGGCCGCCCAGTGGTTGCTCGACACGCTCGACGCCGGTGGCGCTACAGGTCGAGTGCTCGCAGAGCTCGGAATCGGTACCAACCCGCAGGCGACGCTGACCGGGCGCATCCTCGAAGACGAAAAGGCGGTCGGCACCGCGCACCTCGCTTTCGGGACGAGTGCCTCGTTCGGCGGGACCAACCTCTCGACGGTGCATATCGACGGCGTCGTGCTCCGGCCGACCGTCGAGCTCGATCGGTCCCTGCTGATTCGCGACGGAAAGCTCGTCGCTGCTTGCCGCTCGTGACCGACTGCCTCAGACGCGGCCGCCCTCGAGCGGCAGGCCGGCGTCGCGCCAGTCCTCCTTGCCACCGGCGAAGTGGCGGACGTTGCGGTAGCCGAGCTCGATGAGCCGCTCCGCGACCTCGACCGAGCTCTCGCAGCTCGGGTTCGCGCAGTAGACGACGACCGACGTGTCCCTGTCCGGGATTCGCCGTTCGATCGTCGTGTCCGGCGTGTGCGAGGGGATGTTGATCGCACCCGGCAGGTGCGCCCCTGCATACGAGAGGGGCGAGAGCGCATCGACGACGACCAGCGATTCGTCGCTCCGGATCTTCTCCCAGAGCTCGTCGCGGGCGATCTCGCGAAGCGCGGCACTCACCGCGCAAGTGTGCCTGCGGCTAGCTCTCCAGCCCCACGACGAGCTCCCGCTCGCGGCCCTGCCAGCGCACACGCAGCGAGTCGCCGAGGCGCTTCATGAGCGCGACCACGGGAGGGTTGTCTCCGCACACGTTCGCAACGAGCTCTGCGATTCCGGCCGCGCGGGCGTCCGCGGCGAGCTCGAGCGCCAGGGTCGCGCCGATCCCGCGTCCCTGGTAGCGGTCCGCGACAGCGAATGCCACCTCGGCCGACGACCCCTCCCGGACGAGCCGTACGATTCCGGCCGGTTCGGGATCTCCGTCGACGTAACCGACCAGGACGTGGTGGCGGGAATCAACACGTGCAAGGAGTGCCAGCTCGCTATCGGACAAACGTGGCTTTGCGCCGCAGAACCGCTGCGCTCGCGACCGCTCGCCGAGGCGCTCGAAGAGAGCCGCGACGGTCTCGGTGTCGCCGCTGCCGAGTTGCCGGATCGTGAGCCCGTTGACGTAGCGCGTCTGCATACGAAGAGTTCCAACGCTCGAGCCGTTCCTCGACTTCCCGTGCGGGGCTGCGAGCCGTGCGACGTACGCCTGCGTGCTCTAGGTTCTGGCAGGTGACAGTGGACGGACAGTCACAGAAAGCCGAGACGTTCCGCGCGCTGCACGCCGGCGAGCCGTTCGTCATCCCGAATCCGTGGGATGCCGGCTCGGCCCGGATGTTCGAGGCGCTCGGGTTCGAGGCTCTCGCGACGACGAGCTCCGGGTTCGCCTTCACCCTGGGGCGACTCGACGGAAGCGTCACTCTCGAAGAGACCGTCGGCCACGTGTCGGCGCTCGTTAGCGCGACCGAGCTGCCGATCTCGGTGGACCTCGAAAACGGCTACGGCGCGGCTCCGCAGGCTGCCGCGCTCGCGATCACTCGCGTCGCACGGGCCGGGGCCGTCGGCGGGTCGATCGAGGATTGGGACCCCGCCGGGCACCTGTACGAACGAGAGCACGCGGTCGAGCGCGTCGTGGCTGCTGTCGAGGCGGCACGCGGAGTCGGATTCCCGTTCACGCTGACCGCGAGGGCGGAGAACCACATCCGTGACAACCAGGACCTCGCCGACACGATCGCGCGCCTCCAGGCGTTCGAGGAAGCGGGTGCCGACGTTCTCTACGCGCCCGGCCTGCGATCCGTGGACGAGATCCGAGCGGTGTGCGGCGCGGTGTCGAAGCCGGTGAACGTCCTCGCGTTGCCGTCGCTGTCGATCGGCGAGATCGTCGAAGCCGGTGCCCAGCGCGTGAGCGTCGGTGGCGGCCTCGCGTGGGTGGCCGTCTCCGCAGCCGCCTCCGCGGCGACCGCGATCCGCGAGAACGGCGACCTGTCGCCGCTCTCCGTGCGGCTTCCGCTCGGCGACTGGCTCAGAGACTGAGCCGGCGCCGCCGAGCGTAGAACCAGCGCTGGAGCGAGAGCGTCACCAGCACGGCGGTCACGATGCATACGAGGTTGACGCCGAGCTGGAGAGCTGCTCCGGCAACCTCCGACCAGTCGCCGTACGCGGCCGCGACGCCGACGTTGGCGGCCGCTGGGATGGTCGTCACCGAGATGAGTACTCCGACCAGCGCGCCGGACTTCGCGGTCGAAAGTGAGATCGCCCCTGCGACCCCGGCGAGCAGGGCGACGAGCACCGAATACTCGTCCGGGTGCGAGATGAAGAACGTCGCCGGGCGCGTGACCTCCGGCAGCGCGTCGGGTGCGGATTCGACTCCGCGCAGGATCAGCGTCAGTGCGAACGCCGACGCGATCCCGATCGGGAAGCCGACGGCCAGCGCTGCGAGCGATCGCCGCGCGAGTCGACGCTGCCGCTGGATCAGCGCGACGCAGAGACCGGCGAGAGGGCCGAACTCGGGGCCGACGACCATCGCGCCGATGATCAGGATCACGGAGTCCTCGATGATCCCGAGCGCGGCGATCATCGTGGCCACGGCCATGAACGCCAGGAAGCTGAACGAGAGTGCGGCGCTCTCGGAGGTCTGGAACTCGACGGTCTCCCAGACGACGGCATCGGCCGGCGAGCCGACGGCTGCCTCCTCGGCGCGCCTCGCGGCGTCCGAGACGACCGACGACACCGGCTCGAGGACGATCGAGCCGTGGCGCTCGAGCCCGAGCTCGCGAAGCTCGGCGACGACGACGCTCGCATCCTCGCGGGCGACGTCGCAAAAGATGAGGTCGCCGTCGGGGCGCTCGGCCACATTGCGAAGACGGACGACGTTCAGCGCGGACGGATGGGCAAGCAACACGTTGTGCGCGGGCTCGGCGAGAGCGGGGGGTGCGACGACTCGCAGATGAATCACGCCGCGGATCGTAGGTCGACCTTCGGCGAACGGGAGGGTGCGAAGCGCCGTCCGCGGGGGGACGGACGGCGCTTCGGTCGATTACGGCTCGAAGACGATCCGAGCCGGAACGTGCCCCGCTTCGACCTCTGCAATCGCCTCGTTGACGTCAGCGAGCGGGCGGATCTCCCGCGCGACCTTCGTCCTTCCTGCCGCGTGCAGCTCGAAGACCTCGCGCAGGTCGGTGCGCGTGCCGACGATGGAGCCGACCACGGTGATCCCGTTCAGGACGGTCTCGAAGATGGGCAGCTTCATCTCGTTCTCCGCCGGCAGCGCGACGAACACGAGCGTCCCGCCTCGCCTGAGCGACCGATAGGCCTGCTCGAACGATTGCGGCGAGACCGCCAGCGCGATCGCCTGATCCGCGCCGCCGAGCCTCTGGATCGCCGCGACCGGGTCCTCCTTCGTTGCGTTCACCGTGTACTGCGCGCCCAGCTCTCGCGACAGCTCGAGCTTCTCGTCGACGAGGTCGACCGCGACGACCCTGCCGCCGGCGATCGCCGCGTACTGGATGGCGAGGTGCCCGAGCCCGCCGACGCCGAAGATCGCCACCAGGTCGGACGGGCGGGTGCCCGCGACCTTGAGCGCCTTGTACGTCGTGACGCCGGCACATGTGAGCGGTGCGGCGTCGAACGGGTCGATGCTCTCCGGCACTCTGACGACGTACCTCGCGTACGCGGTCGCGTACTCACCGAAGCCGCCGTCGATCGAGTAGCCCATGTTCTTCTGCTCGAGGCAGAGCGTCTCCCACCCGGAGACGCAGTAGTCGCACGTCCCGCACGCGTAGCCGAGCCACGGCATAGCGACCCGGTCGCCGACTGCGACCTCGGTGACCCCGGGCCCGAGCTCCGCGATGATCCCGACGCCCTCATGACCGGGGACGAAGGGCGGGGACGGCTTGACAGGCCAGTCTCCGTGTGCGGCGTGGATGTCGGTGTGGCAGAGACCCGAAGCCTCGACCCTCACCCGGATCTGGCCGGGCTCGAGCGGCAGGCGTACAACCTCTTCGACGACGAGCGGCTCGGCGAAGTCGTGGACGACCGCCGCGCGGTACGTCGTCTGCGCACCGCCCTTGGCTGGAGACGGACGCGTTTCGATCGTAGTCACCACGGTCTCCTCTCGATTGATCGTTGCGTACCGATCCTGTCCGCGTGAACGCGCAGCGGCATCGGGGAGGCGGCGGGGTCGCGTTGAGGGAAACTACGGATCTCGCGGAGCGCCGGTGCCGCGAGCGAAGCGCCGGCAGCGCCTGTGTACGCTGCGAGCGTGGCTTTCCGCACGATCGACGACCTTGACGCGGCCCTGCGCGCGGCCGACTACCTGCCCGACCGCGGTCTTGCGACCGCTCTCTTCCTCGGGCTTGCTCTCGAGAAGCCGCTGCTGCTGGAGGGCGAGGCGGGAGTGGGGAAGACGGAGGCCGCGAAGGCCCTCGCGACGGCTCTCGACGCGCGGTTGATCCGCCTGCAGTGCTACGAGGGGCTCGACGTCTCCCATGCCGTATACGAGTGGAACTACCCGCGTCAGCTGCTCCACATCCGCGCAGCCCAGGAGGGGACCGTCTCGGAAGAGGAGCTCTTCGGAGCAGAGTTCCTCATTCGCCGCCCGCTCCTCGAGGCGATCGACACGGACGAGCAGGTCGTGCTGCTGATCGACGAGGTCGACCGGGCTGACGAGGAGTTCGAGGCGTTCCTCCTCGAGATCCTCTCGGACTTTCAGATCACGATCCCTGAGCTGGGGACGATCCGTGCGCGGAGGAAGCCCGCGGTCGTGCTGACGTCCAACCGCACCCGCGAGCTGCACGACGCGTTGAAGCGCCGCACGCTCTTCCACTGGATCGGGCATCCGTCCCTGGAGCGCGAGGTCGAGATCGTCCGTCTGCGCGTCCCCGGTGTCCCCGAGCGGCTCGCGGCGGAGGCAGCGGCGTTCGTGCGCGGGCTTGCGCGGGCTCGAGCTCGCGAAGCCCCCGGGTGTCGCGGAGACCATCGACTGGGCACAGGCGCTCGCCGCGCTCGGTCGCGAGGAGATCGACGCCGAAGTCGTGGAACAGACGCTCGGCTCGGTTCTCAAGTACCGCGAGGACATCGAGGCCGTGCGCGACGAGACGCTCGTCGGCCTCATCGCCGAGGCGCGGGCCACCGCGGACCGATAGCGGTCATGGCGGGGTCGGCGATCGTGCGCCACGTCGTCACCTTCGGCCGCGTGCTCCGCGAGGTCGGAATCGAGGTCGGTCCGGGCCGGATAGCGGACTCGGTGCGGGCGCTCGGCGTCGTCGACCTCACGCGGCAGGAGGACGTCTACTTCACGCTCCGTCAGACGCTCGTCTCACGCCACGACGAGCTCGAGCTCTTCGATCGCGCATTCGACGCCTGGTTTCTACGCGGGCCGATAGCGCCGCTCCTCCGCGTGCGGCGGCCGCGACAGATCGTCCAGAGCGTCGCTCGCAGCTCGATCGCGGAGGGCGGCGGCGAGCCCGAGACCGACGGCGCGTCGCAGGAGCTCGGCGCATCGGCTCATGAGGTCCTGCGCGAGAAGGACTTCGCCGAGATGACACCGGACGAGTTCGAGCGCGCCCGCCGGCTGCTCGCCGCGATCGCTCGTTCACGGCCCCGGCGGAGGTCGCGTCGCCGGACGCCGGACCCCCGCGGCGACCTGCTCGACATGCGACGCCTGGTTCGGCGCTCGCTCCGGTCCGGCGGGGACCCTGTCGATCAGCCGTGGAAGGCACGGAAGATGGTCCCCCGCAAGCTCGTCGTGCTCTGTGACGTCTCTGGCTCGATGGATGCCTACGCACGGGCTCTGCTGCTCTTCCTGCACGCCCTGGTCGGCAGCGGGCGAGGTGTGGAGGCGTTCGGGTTCGGCACCCGGCTCACGCGGCTCACCGGCGACCTCGACGCGCGCGATCCGGAGGCGGCGCTCGCTCGTGCGACCGCGACCGCGGTGGACTGGGGGAGCGGGACCCGTATCGGCGGGTCGCTCAAGGAGTTCAACGACGTCTACGGGCGCCGTGCCCTGTCCCGCGGAGCTGTCGTCGTGATCGTCTCCGACGGCTGGGAGCGGGAGGACCCCGAGCTCGTGGGGCGAGAGATGGCGAAGCTCGCGCGAGCGGCGTATGCCGTGGTCTGGGTCAACCCGCTGAAGGGCGATCCCGAGTACCAGCCGCTGGCGGGAGGGATGCGCGCCGCGCTTCCGTTCGTCGACCGCTTCCTACCCGGCCACGACGTCGCGAGCCTCGAGGAGCTGGCCGGCGTGCTCGAGGGCATCGAGCGCCGCCATGCCGCCTAGCTGCTAGTCGTCTCCGTCGGGCTCTGCGTCCGCGCTCGGCTTGGCCGCCGGGATGGCTACTTCCTCGTCGGCCGAGACGCTGTAGGCGCTCAGGCGGGATGAGAGCCCCTCCATGAAGCTCACATCCTGGTTCTCCATCCCCGGCTCCGGCGCCGACCGGCTGAAACGTGACCGCTGCTTCGTCTCGGCCGCCGCTTCCTTCTTCTTTCGGCCGCGGCGGCCGCGCTTCGCCTCGTCCTTCGCGACCGTCGGTGTCGGGTCGAGCGCCGTGACGAGCTCGGGCTGGGGTGGCGCGACGGAGGGGGGTGGAGCGGCGGGTGCGGGCGGTGAGGCCGCGGCCACGACGGGCTTGGCTCTCGGAGCCGGCTTCGCCGCGGGCTTCCGGGTCGGCTTGGGCACCGGCTTGGGCACCGGCTTCGACCCGGTAGCGGACGCGGGGGGCGCAGCCGGCTTCGGCGCCGGCCGCGGCTTGGGCTTGGGCGCGGGCCTTGCGGCCGCCGGCGGTTTCTGCGCAGCCCTGGGCTTCTCCGGAGGTTTGGGCGCTGCGGGAGGCGTGGCCGCTGCGGGAGGCTTGGCCGCCTGTGGAGGCTTGGCCGCTTCGGGAGGCTTGGGCCTCGCTGCGGCTGCCGGCTTCTCCGTGACCTCTGCCTTCTCCGGAGGCGTGGCCGCTTCGGGCGGCTTCGGCTTCACGACCTTCGGCTTGGGCGGTAGCGGGGCGGGATCCTCGGGGGGAGCCGGCGACGGTGCTGGGGGACGCGCCGCGGACGGAGGCCGGGCAGCGGGAGGTGAAGTACCAGCCGAGGCGTCTTGCGGCGGCGGCCCTGGTGAAGGAGCAGCGACGCGCGGAGCGGGAGGCTCCGGCACCGGCTCGGGCTCCGGCTCTGGCTTCGGCTTCGCCTTGGGCTCGGTCGGGCGCTTCGCATACGGTCGAGGCTCCTCGATCGGCCTCGGGATGACCGTGAACTTCGGCTTCTCGGGCTCGGGTGGGTCTGCGGGCGAGTCCGACGGAGAGACCGGCGCGGCCTCGCCCGCCGGCGCGAACATGATCCGCTCGAGATCCTGTTCGGGCGTCGTCGGCAGGGGCCTCGGGTCGAGTTGCGGCTCGGGCGTCGTCTCGAACTTCCCGTCGGGCGCGAGCCGCGGGAGAGACGTCCGAGGCGTGTCGATCGGAGCGGGATGCTCGATGTCGGTGAGAGGCTCCGAGCGGAGGAACGACACGACGTAATCCGGCAGCGGGTCGTCCTCGGGCTCGCTCTGCACGATGTAGTCCGGGAGCTCGCCTCCAGCCTCGTCGTCGGATCCTCGCTCCGCTGTCCCATCCTCGGCGACCGGCTCCGGCTCGAGTGACGCGGCGAGAGTCTGCGCGCGCGGCACGACGTAGTCGGGCAGGAGCTCGTCCTCTTCCTCGACCTCTTCGATCACGATGGGCTCGGGCTCCGGCGCGATCTCCGGCTGCGGCTTCCAGTGCTCGGGCTCTGCGCCTGCGCCCGTCCATGCCGGCTGTGCCCTCACGATCGGGCGTTCGCGGAGCTCGCCGCGACGAAGCTTGCCGTCCTGCGTCCTGAGGAAGCGCGTCGACGAAGTCGACCTCGCGGGGAACCATGCTCTCGGGCAGCGACTTTCGCAGGTGCTGTCGAATCTCTGCGACGAGCCGATCCGTGCCCTGCACCAGCGGCCGGAGCACAACGAACGCACGGACGTACTGCCCGCCGCGCTCGAGGTCGCGACTGCCGACGACTCCGACGTCGGCGACGACCTCATGTGTGCGCAGTGCGTCCTCGACATCCGTCGGGCTGAAGCGCAGGCCGCCGCTCGAGATGACGTCCTGTGCGCGACCGACGACACGGATACGTCCGTCCTGGTCGATCGTCGCGATGTCGCCCGTCACGTAGAGGTCGCCTCGGAATGTCGCCTTCGTCTCGTCCGGTGCCTGCCAGTAGCCGGAGAACATCGTCGGCGGCCGCCCGCGCACGGCGAGGTCACCCTCCGTGCCGGGAGGAAGCTCGTTGCCGCCGGCGTCGACGACCACGACGTCCTGGCCCGGGAGCGCGATCCCGACGCAGCCGGCTCGCGGCTCGGTTCCGGCGCCCCAACCGGCGATGATGCCGCACTCGGCAGCGCCATAGCCGTCGTGAATCGGGAGTCCCCAGGCGTCCATGAAGGCGACTGCGACATCGGGGCTCGAGACGTCGCCGGTCGAGACCAGTCGGCGAAGGAGAGGTGCCCGGTAGCGCTCGAGGACCTCCCTCCCCTTCTCGGCGAGCGCGCGGTACTCGGCGGGGGTCTGGCAGAGAATCGTGACGTCGAGCCGGCGGATCAGGTCGAGCCGCTCGTCGGCGTTGAACACTCCGTCGTGGATCACGATCTCAGCGCCCTGTGACCACGGGCCGAGCAGGACGTTCCATACGGAGAGCGCGGAGCCGGTATCGGACGTGGCCCACACGACGTCGTGCGCGCCCGCGTCCAGCCAGTGCTCGGCCTGGGCGCGTGCAGCGTAGGCGGCCCCATGCGTGTGTGCGACGCCGTGAGGCCCGAACGCCGTGCCCGACGTCGACAGCACGAACGCGAGATCGCGCGCCGACGTGTCGGCTGACGGCTCGTCCGCATCGCGCTGCGGCGGCAGGTTGTCGATGTCTTCGACGTACAGCACCGCAGGTCGCCCCTCGGATTCGACTGGCTCCAGTCCAGAGGCTCGATCGGCGACTATGAGTTTCGCTCCCGTGCTCGCGATGCGGACCTCGAGCGCGGCGGCCGACAGCTTGTGCGGACAGGGCACGGTCACCGCGCCGACCTTGATGCCGGCCAGCATGACCTCGATCCACGCGAGCTTGCTCGCCACGAGCACGAGCACGCAGTCGCCCGGGCTCACTCCGCGCTCCCTGAGCTGTTCTGCCCAGCGGGAGGCGCCCTCCGCGAGCTGGTGGAACGTGCGCGGTTCGATGACACCCTCGGCTCCGAGCCGCATGAGGGCTCGCCGCTTCGGATCCTCGGCCAGGACCTCGATCACGTCCCGGGTGAAGTTGAACCGATCGGGGACCTGCCAGCGGCCGGCTTCGAGGGCAGGATGCAACGCGGCCTCGAGTGGACTCAGGCCGGAGAGCTCGTAGGCAACGGCGCGATTACGCCGGCCGAATGGCGCAAGCTTCACGGCCAATGGTTTATCGACCGGATCGGCCTCGAACCTGAGAGGTCCTAGACCCCCCTGCGAATCGGGCTCTTAGCGCCTATGCGAGCCCGATCTCGACTGCGAACGGCACGTCCTGCGGAGGCGTGTCGGAAAGCCGGAATCCTCCCGCCTCCTCGAGCGCGGCGATCCGTGCGTCGAGCGGTGGATGCGTGTTGAAGAGGCTCGAGAGCGCCATCACGCCCGTGCGCTCCGAATCGACGCGATCGGTGGGGCTCTCCACCCAGAGGTGGGCGACCGAGGCGTCCGCGTAGCGAAGCGTCGTCGGGTCGAGCTTGAGCCGCTGCAGGGCGAGCGCCATCGCCTCCGGGTCGTTGAGCATCTCCGCCGAGCCCGCGTCGGCGAGGAACTCACGCCGGCGGGAGAGGCTCATTCGGAGCAGCAGGGCGGCGTACGGCGCCAGGACGAAGCCTACGATCGCGACGACCAACCCGATGACGCCTGCGGCGTTGCCGCGGCCTCGGCCGCGCCTCCGCCGCCGAACGCGAGAGTACGGATACCGAGGTCGGCGATCAGCGCGATGACGCCCGCGAACACGGTGGCCATGGTCATCAGGTAGGTGTCGCGGTGCCGGATGTGCGCGACCTCGTGTGCGATGACCGCCTCGAGCTCGCGCTTCGGCATCGTCCGAAGGAGCCCCGTCGTCACGCCGACGTAGCTGCTCGCAGGCCGCAGGCCTGCCGCGAAGGCATTCGGCGTCGCGTCGTCGACGAGCCTGAGCTCGGGCGTCACCGGGAGCCCCGCTGCGATCGAGGCGTTCTCGAGCAGGCGCCGCACCGGCCGCAGCTCGCTCTCGGAGACCTCCGAGGCGTGCGTCATCCGCGCGACCATGCTCCGCGAGCGGAACATCGCGAACACGCCGTACACAGCAGCGATCGCAAGCGCCGCGATCCCGAGGGAAAGGTCGAAGACGAGACCGACGATGCCTGCGAGCAGCAGCAGGAGCACCACGAAGCCGAAGACGACGATGACACTGCGGAGCCGGTTGGAGCGGATCTGCTCCTGGAGGGTCATGCGCCGGTGGCGAACGAGACCTCGGGTACCGCGGTGTCACCTTGCGCGGAGAAGAACTCCCGCTCGCGGAAGCCGAACGGCTTGGCGAGGAGCAGCCAGGGAATGCTCTGGATCGCCGTGTTGAGCTCCATGACCGTCGCGTTGTAGTAGCGGCGTGCGGCGCTGATCTTGTCCTCGGTGTCGGTGAGGTCCTCCTGGAGGCGCAGGAAGTTCTCCGACGCCTGGAGCTCCGGATAGGCCTCCGCGACGGCGAAGAGTCGGCCGAGAGCGGCCGTGAGGATGTCGTTCGCCTCGGCTGCGGATGCCGGGCCGCCGGCCTGCTGCACCGCCGCCCGGGCGCGCGTGACCTCCTCGAAGACGCCTCGCTCGTGCGCCGCATAGCCCTTGACCGCCTCGACGAGGTTGGGGATCAGATCGGCCCTGCGCTGAAGCTGCACGTCGATGTTCGCCCATCCCGTGTTCACCTCGTTGCGCAGACGGACGAGCCGGTTGTACCCGAGCGCTGCGACGATCGCGAGCACGACCAGGACGCCGAGGAGGATCCAGAGCCAGAGCACCGTCGGCCAAACTACACGTCGAGTGCGGCGGCGAGCGCCTCGTGGCCCTTCTCGAGCACCGGCGAGCCGTGGGACACGAGGACGCGCTCGACGGGCAGGTCGAGCAGCGGCCGGAGCGACTCCGCGAGCTGCGCATGAGTACGCCCTTCGGGCAGCCACGAGACCGGGCACATACGAACCCCACCTCCGTCCGCGCCGAGCAGCACGTCGCCCGGCAGGAGCGTCCGCTGCTCCGGGATCCAGAAGACGACCTCCCCTGCCCGTGCGGTCGAGAAGGCCTGCAGTCCGCCCGGAAGCGGATCCCCCGGCCGGAACACGTCGGTCACGGTCCCCGCGCGCCGTTCGATCGCGGGCCGTGCGCGACTCGGTGCCCACACGCGCGCCTTGTACCGGTCCACCATCTCCGCGGCGTCCCGCGTGTGCCAGAAGACGGTGACGAGCACGTGCACGTCACCGCCGACCCGCTTCACGTCACGGTCGAGCGCTCGCCAGAAGCGGTCGGCATCGTCGGCCGGGACGAGCGGGTCGATGAGCACGACGCCGTCTGCCGTCTCGCAGTAGACGCTGCCGACGTTTTCCTTCCACTCCTGGTGGTATCCGGTCCAACGCCAGAGCGTCGGGCCGATCTCCAGCACGTCCACGGCAGCACCCTAGAGAACCGGTGGACGGCCACGTCGCGTATGTTCGGTTCAGGCAAACGAACGAGCTGAAAGGGGGAACAGCATGCGAAGGACATTGCTCATGGTCTTCGCGGTTCTGGCTTTGGCCGCGTTCGCGGTCGCCGGCTGTGGAGGCGGCGACGACGAGGCTTCGGACACGGAGACGACGACCGAGACGACGACCGATACGACCACCGACACGACCGGTACCGAGACCACCACCGGTGCGACCGGAGACACGCTTATCGGGACGGTCGGTCCCGGCTTCACGATCAGCCTCACGACCCCGGATGGCGCAGCTGTCACGAGCCTCCCGGCGGGCAGCTACACCGTGGAGGTCGACGACATGTCGTCCGCCCACAACTTCCACCTGACGGGCCCCGGAGGCGTCGACGCGTCCACGTCGGTCGGTGCGGTCGAAGAGGTGTCGTGGCCGCTCGAGCTCGTCGCGGGGACCTACGACTACGTCTGCGACCCGCACGCGAGCACGATGAACGGGAGCTTCGAAGTAACGGGCTAGCTCTTCGTTCGGCGAGTCAGGCCAACGTCACGCTCGTCCCGGTCTCGGCGGACCGGTGGAGCGCCTCGAGCGCCCGCGCCTGTGCGAGTGCGTCCTCCCGGCCGAGCAGGAGCGGGGCGTTGCCGCCGATCGCGTCGCAGAGGTTCTCGACCTCCAGTCGGTACGAGTCGACTGGGTCGAGCTCGATGCGCTCGACCTTGCCGTCGGTGCGCAGCTCGATCACGGGGGTCCGGCCGTGCCAGGGATCGTCGAGGAAGAGCGATCCCTCACGGCCGACGGCTTCGAGCTCGTCGCGGTTGGGCAGGGACGTGCCGCAGTCGAAGAGGCCGAAGACGTCCCCGGAAAAGCGCATGCTGCCGGCGAAGACCCAGTCGGTGCCGCTCGATCCGATGAAGGCGCGTCCGTGCACCTCCTCCGGCTCGCCGGCGAGCAGACGCGAGCCACTGACGCAATAGCAACCCACGTCCATCAGGCTTCCGCCCTCGACGTCCGTGCGCAGGCGAATGTTGTCGGCGTCGTAGAGCGAGTAGCTGAACGTGGAGCGGACGAGTCGCAGCTCGCCGATCGCGCCTTCGTGCAGGAGCTCGACGAGCTTCTTCGCCTGCGGGTTGTGCCGGTACATGAACGCCTCGGTGAGCAGGTAGCCGGTGCGCTCGGCAGCGTCGAACGCCTGCTCCACCTCCTCAGGGTGACGGCTCAGCGGCTTCTCGCAGAGGACGTGCTTGCCCGCCTCGACGGCCTTGATCGACCACTCGCAGTGCATCGTGTTCGGCAGCGAGATGTAGACGGCGTCGATGTCCGGGTCCTCGAGCAGGGCGTCGTAGGAGCCGTACGCCCGCTCGATGCCCCACTCGCGCGCGTACTCCTCGGCTCGGCTCTGCTCGCGGCTCGCGACCGCGACCAGCTCGGCCTTGTCCGACTCCTGCATGCCCGGGATCACGAGCCGGTTGATGTGCGCAGTCGAGATGATCCCGAAGCGGACTAGCCCCATGACGCCTCCGTCACCGGCCTGAGCGCCGTCTCGAGTATGCGGTGGTTGCGCGGGCGCGTAAGGCAGAAGAGAACGACCGCCGCGACGTCGTCGCCCGACATCATCCCGGCCAGCACCTCGCGCGGTCGCCCGTATCCCTCCGCGAGCGCGAAGTCCGTCGCGACACCTCCGGGGCAGACGTTCGTACAGCGGACACCGTGCTCGCGCAGCTCGTGGTCGAGCGCGCGAGTGAGGCCGACCTGGCCGAACTTGGACGCGCAGTAGACCGCCTCCCCGGGGAGTCCGCGGCGACCGGCCTCGGACGCGATGGTCACGATGTCGCCGTGCTCGCTCGCGATCAGGTGCGGGACGCACGCACGAATCGCATAGATCGTCCCCTTCAGGTTGACGTCGATCATCTCCTCGATGTGCTCGACCGGCGTGTCCGCGAGCGTGTGGTACGAGCCGACGCCGGCATTCGCGACGCAGATGTCGAGCCGGCCGAACCGCTCCACCGTGCTCTCGACCGCGGCTTCGACTTGATCGAGATGCCGAACGTCGCAGGAGAGGCCGAGGGTGTCGGGCAGCTCGAGATCGTCTCCGCTGCGCGAGGCGAGTCCCAGTCGCACGCCCGCGCTCGACAGCGCTTGCGCGACGGCCGCTCCGATGCCGCGGCTCGCTCCGGTGACGAAGGCGACCTTTCCATCGAGATCCGTCATCGTTCCTCCACTGCTCGGACGGCGGGGTACAGCGCGCGAAAGCGAGCGTAGCCTTCCTCGTACGCCGCCGCCCAGCCAGGGTTCGGCTCGACGGACTCGCGTACTCGCACGCAGGCCGAGACCGCCTCCTGCGCATCCGCGAAGGTCCCGTGCTTGACTCCGGCGAGGAGTGCTGCTCCGTACGCCGAGCCCTCCTCCACGACTGTGAGCTCGACCGGCAGGCCGAGCACGGAGGCGACGACCTCCAGCCAGAGTCGACTGCGCGCGCCGCCGCCCGATACGCGGCCTTTCTCGGGCGCGACGCCGAGCTCCCGAAGGAGCTCGAGCGAGTCACGCAGCCCGTAGGCGACACCTTCGAGCACGGCGCGGACGAGCGCACCCCGATCGTGGCGCAGAGAGAGGCCCGTGAAGGCACCCCGGGCATCCGGGTCGACGTGAGGCGTCCGTTCGCCCTGGAGATAGGGGAGGAACGACAGGCCCTCCGCCCCAGGGCACCAGCTCTCCGCTTCCGCCGTCAGCTCTTCGAACGACGCCGCAGGTGCGAGCGCGTCGCGGAACCAGCGAAGGGAGCCTGCGGCGTTGAGCATCACCCCCATCGCCTCCCACGTCTCCGGAACGGCATGGCAGAAGGCATGGACGCGCCCCTGGGAGTCGTGGGCGTACGTGGGGAGGGATGCGAGGACGACACCCGAGGTGCCGAGAACGACCGAGACGATGCCCGTCTCGATCACCCCGACCCCGAGCGCCGCCGCCTGCTGGTCGCCGGCGCCGGCGATCTCCGTTGACTCGGAGACCGGCGGGAGCCACTCGCGCGGCACCTCGAGCGCGTCGAGCACGTCGTCGCTCCAGCGCCGGCGCGCGACGTCGAAGAGGAGCGTGCCGGAGGCGTCCGCCGCGTCGATCACCCACTCCCCGGTCAGCCGGAAACGGACGTAGTCCTTGGGCAGCATGATCCGGCGGATGCGCCGGTAGACGTCCGGCTCGTGCCGGCGCAGCCACAGCAGCTTGGGAGCCGTGAAGCCAGGCAGCGCCCGGTTGCCGGTGAGGGAGATCAGCCGCTCGAGGCCGACGCGCTCCTCGATCTCCGCGCACTCGGCCCCGGTGCGCTGGTCGTTCCAGAGGATGGCGGGGCGGAGGACGCGGTCGCGCTCGTCGAGGCAGACCAGGCCGTGCATCTGGCCCGAGAAGCCGACGGCGTGCGCGCTCGACGCCGAGACGGCCGAGAACCTTCTCGCCGGCGCCTACCCAGTCGTCGGGGTCCTGCTCGGACCAGCCGGGTTGCGGTGTCATGAGCGGATAGCCCTCCTCCGCGGATGCGACGACCTCTCCGTCCTGCGTGATGGCGATCGCCTTGACGCCGGTCGTCCCGACGTCCAGGCCGACGAGAGCGTTGCGTCACCCTGCGCCGAGCGCCGCGTACACGAGCTCGTACGCTCGCACCGCGTCCTTGCGCATCTGCGCCTCCTGCAGTGCGGGGCCGTCGATCCTGGCGGCGACCGAGTCGATGAACCGCCAGTGCAGGACGCTGCGCTTCACTGCCGCGATCGCGTCCTCGGTGTAGGGATAGAGGTCGAAGCCGAGTCTCTCCCCGTTCTCGCCGTAGCCTGCTCTCCGTAGCTCGACGGCCAGCTCGACCGTCTCCATGAATGCGGTCGCGCCGACCATGTTGTCGTCGTCGAACGTGCCCCAGCCCGAGTTCGCGTGCTGGTGGCCGAGGACGCCCTCCGCGGCGAGCATCGCCGCGTACTCGCCCAGGCTCTCGCCGTTCATGAGCAGGTGCTGCCAGTCCATGTTGACCTTGACGTTGTCGAGGCCCTGGGCGCGGAGCTTGTGGATCACGTGGAGCGTCATCCCGATGTTCCGCATCAGGATCTTCATCGCGGGCTCCGAGTTCTTGTGCTCGAGGAAGAGCAGGATCCCGTGGTCCTTGCACCGCTGTGCGGCCTCCCCGATGCCGTCCACGAGCCACGCCCAGCTCTCCTTGTACGGCGTCTGGAAGGGGTAGTTGTAGCCCTCGATTCCCGGCCAGATGATGAAGTGGGCGCCGAGCTCGCCGGAGAAGTCGATCGCGTCGAGCGTCCGGTTCACGGCTTCGGCTCGCGTGGCGGCATCGGGCGAGATCAGTCCGCCCTTGCCGAACCGGGGGTCGAGATGGAGGCCCGTCGCCAGGCAGTAGACGTCGTGGCCGTCGAGCGCGCCCCGCACCTCGTCGAGGTTCTCCGGGTTCAGCTCCTGCGGGTAGTGGAACTCGTAACCGTCGATCAGGTCTCCGAGTCCTTCGACCGCTCGCCGCACCCGCGCGGCGGTCGTCTCGCCCGCCCACTGCGGCTGGTACCCGCCGGGCACGAAGCGTGTGACCATGGGCCCGAGCGCCCAGATACCCAGCGAGGTCTTCATGCCGGGCCTAGTATCACGCGCGAATCCGGGAGACGAGTCGTGAAGGAGGTTCGGTGACCGCTGACGACCGGCGCGAGATCGGGATCGGCATGCTCGGCTACGCGTTCATGGGGAAGGCCCACGCGAACGCGTTCCGGAAGATCGGCTACATGACCTGGCCGCCACCGTTGAGGCCGCGGCTCGTCGCGATTGCCGGCCGAAACGAGGGCGCGGTCACGGAAGCCGCGGAGCGTTACGGCTTCGAGCGCTGGACGACGAGCTGGGAGGAGCTCGTTGCGAACCCCGACATCGGGTTGCTCGACAACCTCGGCCCGAACGCGCTGCACGCCGCGCCGACGATCGCTGCGGCGCAGGCCGGCAAGCACGTCGTCTGCGAGAAGCCGCTCGGGCGCGACGCGGACGAGAGCTACGAGATCTGGCGTGCGGTTGCCGCCACCGGCGTGAAGCACCTGTGCGCGTTCAACTACCGCTTCGTTCCGGCCGTGCGCCTCGCGCGAGAGATGATCGACGCGGGCGAGCTCGGCCAGATCCGGCACTTCCGCGGCCGCTACCTGCAGGACTGGGGCGACACCACCGCAGAGGTGTGGCGCTTCGATCGAGCGGCCGCCGGCTCGGGAGCACTCGGCGACCTCGCGGCTCATGTCGTCGACCTCGCGCGTTACCTCGTCGGCGAGTTCGAGACCGTCGGAGGCTTGGTGCGGACGTTCATCCCGGGACGCGAGGTGGACGACGCGGTCGAGGCGACCGTCGAGTTCGACAACGGCGCTGTCGGCACGCTGGAGGCGACACGCCTCGCTCTCGGCCGGCGCAACGCGTTCCAGTGGGAGATCAACGGCACCGAGGGATCGCTCTACTTCGACATGGAGCGTCTGAACGAGCTCCAGGTCTTCCGTGCGGACGGGTCACGAGCGCGCGGGTTCAAGACCGTGCTCGTCTCGGAAGCCGACCATCCGTTCTGGGAGCACTGGTGGCCGCCAGGGCACATCATCGGCTGGGGCGATACGTTCGTCCACGAGTTGCACCACGTGCTGGCGGCGATCGCGGGTGACACCGATGTTGCTCCCCACGGAGCCACGTTCGAGGACGGCTACCGAGCGGCGGAGGTCTGCGATGCGATCGTCCGCTCGTCGGAGAAACCGGGAAGCGTGAGTCGGTCGTATACCGGACGTCGTAACGCATTGACCGGTGCCGATTCGTATTAGAGTCCCCCGGCAGGCAACCCCCTCGTCAAGGAGGATGCAGTGAAGGCAGATCCACGTAGGACAGCGACGCTCCTCCTCGGAGTTGCCGCTGCCGCAGTCGCCGTAGCGATCGCTGCGAGCGGCGCAACCGCACGCCCGGCCCAGACGGGCTCGGTGTGCGTCCTCCTGCCGGACACGAAGTCGTCGGTCCGGTGGGAGCAGTTCGACAAGCCGGCGTTCGTCAAGGCCTTCAAGAAGGCGGGCATCAAGGCCACAGTCGTCAACGCGCTGAACGACCCGCAGAAGCAGCTCTCGCAGGCCGAGCAGTGCATCGCGAGCGGCGCCAAGGTGGGAATCATCACCTCGCTCGACACCGGCACGTCGATCGCGATCCAGAAGAAATTCACGGCCGCCGGTGGCAAGACGATCGACTACGACCGCCAGATCGTCGGCGGCACGGGCTCCGTCTACGTCTCGTTCGACGGTAACCAGGTGGGACGCCATCCAGGCTCGCGGCGTGCTCGCAGGCATGAAGGCGAAGAAGACGTACGGTCCGAACGGCGTGGTTGCCCAGCTCTGGGGCGGCCCGACCGACGCGAACGCCTTCTGGTTCAAGAGCGGCAACGACGACATCCTGAACCCGCTCTTCAGGACGAAGAAGGTCAAGAAGGGCCCCGCGAAGTTCGTCCCGCGAGTGGGATTCGAAGCAACGCGCAGACGATCTTCGAGCAGTTCCTCGTCTCGGACGAACAACAACATCCAGGGCGTCATCGGCGCGAACGACAACATCGCCGGCGCCAGTCGTCGCGACGCTGAAGGCGAAGGGGCTCAAGCCCATCGCGCTGTCGGGGCAGGACGCGACCGTCCAGGGCGTCCAGAACATCATCTCCGGCTGGCAGACCAACACGGTCTACAAGTACGTGCCCGACGAGGCGAACGCTGCCATAGCGGCCGCGATCGCGCTGTACAAGGGCAAGAAGCCGCCGTCCAACTCGACGCGGCCGAACGGCAAGAGGAAGCAGCCGACGATGGTGATCCCGGTGTATTCGATCACCAAGGCGAACTACACGCGGCTCTTCAGGGACAAGTTCCTCAAGCGGAGCGAGGTGTGCTCCGGGGAGTACAAGAAGTACTGCAAGTAGCCGGATAAGCAGGCGCTGGAGGCGCGCGTCGCGCGCCTCCAGCGCTTCTCGTAGGACCCGCCTCACTCGTGAGCGACACTCCACTCCTCGAGATCCGCGACCTGACCGAAGTCGTTCGGGTCGGTGCAAGCGCTGACCGACGTCGACTTCGAGGTGCGGTCCGGCGAGGTCATGGCGCTCGTCGGCGACAACGGCGCCGGCAAGTCGACGCTCATCAAGTGCATCGCCGGCATCCACGGCCACGACTCCGGTGAGATCTTCTTCGACGGCAAGCCCGTCACCATCCACGGGCCGAAGGACGCGGTCAATCTCGGGATCGAGGTCGTGTACCAGGACCTCGCGCTCTGCGACAACCTCGATGTCGTGCAGAACATGTACCTCGGCCGGGAGATCCACGACATCCTCTTCCGGCTCAAGGAGCCTGCGATGGAGCAGCGTACGTCGGAGACGCTCAAGGGTCTCTAGCGGTGACGACGATCCAATCCATCCGTCAGGCGGTCGCGACGCTCTCGGGGGGGCAACGCCAGTCCGTCGCCGTCGCGAGGGCGGTGATGTGGAACTCCAAGCTCGTCATCCTCGACGAGCCCACGGCCGCGCTCGGCGTCGCGCAGACCGAGCAGGTGCTGGCACTCGTCAACCGGCTCGCCGAGCAGGGCCTTGCTGTCGTCCTCATCTCGCACAACCTGCACGACATCTTCGAGACGGCGACACGAATCACCGTCCTCCGCCTCGGCCGCAACGTCGGCATCTACGAGCGCGCCAAGACGACGCAGCAGGAGGTCGTGCACGCGATCACCGCGGGAATCCCGACGAAGGTCGCCGGTGTCGCCGAGGTGGACGCCGGGGTCGTGGCATGAGCACGGTCGACGTCGCCGCCTCCGAGCTCGGCCCGCCGGATTCCGACGAGCAGGAGGGCGTCTGGCGGCGAGCGATCGGAAACCTCAAGTCGGGGAATCTCGGCGTCCTGCCCGTCGTCATCGGCGAGATCGCTCATCGTCGGGTTCTTCAGCTTCACCGCGACGAACTTCTTCACGGCGTCGAACTTCGTGAACATCATCCTCCAGATGGCGGGCGTGACGATGATCGCGTTCGGTGTCGTCTTCGTGCTGCTGATCGCGGAGATCGATCTGTCGATCGGCTTCCTGAGCGGCATTGCCGCGCTGACCGCCGCCGAGCTGCAGCTTCCCGACGGTCGAAACTACCCGGGCTGGCTCTGCATCCTGATCGCGCTCGGCGTCGTGGCCCTGATCGGTGCCGCGCAGGGCACGTTCGTCGCGAAGGTCGGTGTGCCGTCGTTCGTCGTCACGCTGGCAGGACTGCTCATCTGGCAAGGCGTGATCCTGAAGGTCCTCCAGGTGCGAGGCGTGATCATCATCGAGGAGGACTGGATCAACAAGACGGCGACGTACTACTTCTCCGCCAGCGTGAGCTGGATGATCGCCGCGGGCATCACCGGTTTCTACCTTCTCGTCGCGTTGAGCGGCATCGTGAGCCAGAAACGGGCCGGCCTGAAGGTCCGTCCGCTGCCAACGATCGTGAAGGTCGTCGGTGTCGCGATCCTCGCCTTCGGCGTCGTCGGCATCTGCACCCATGCGACGAGGCCGGCGGCGTGTCCTGAGGGCACGCCGCTGACGGTGAACTGCACGCAGCCTCTGGGACTCCCGCTCGCCGCGGTTCTCATGCTCGCGTTCCTCGTGGGCCTGACGTTCTTGGCAAAGCGCACGTCCTTCGGGCGCCACGTCTACGCGGTCGGCGGCAACGCTGAGGCGGCGAGGCGTTCCGGTATCAACGTCGCGCGGGTTCGGATCCTCGTCTTCATGATCTCCGGGATCATGGCCGGCGTCGGCGGGATCGTCCTCGCGGCGCGCCTCCAGTCTGTGAACCTGAACGTCGGCGGCGGCACGCTCCTGCTCGACTCGATCTCGGCCGCGGTCATCGGCGGCGTGAGCCTGTTCGGGGGCCGCGGCGAGGTGCGCGGCGCCCTCCTCGGCTCGCTCATCATTGCGACGATCGCGAACGGCCTCAACATCGGCGGCTATTCAACCGGGACGATCTACGTGGTCACGGGCGTCATCCTGCTCGCCGCGGTGACGCTCGACACGATCGCGCGCCGGCTCCAGGAGCGCTCGGGTCGCTGAGTCGGCTGCGCTCGTTACTTCGCAGGCGCGCCGACGTCGACGACCCGGTCGGCCGCGACGTTCCGAAGTCGCCTCGTGGTGCCATCCGGGAACCGGACCGTGAGCCGCTCGACGACCGAGGTGTTTCCGAGTCCGAAGTGGACGCGAGGATCCTCGGACGAGAGGTAGCTGCTGCCCGCCAGCACCTCGCGGACGAGCCGGCGCCCGTCGGGGAGCACGGCCGTGACGACGGTGCCGGGAGCGAACGTGCGCAGCTGGACCTCGAGCCAGTGGCCGCGTGCGCCGTCGTTGCGGAGCAGGAGGAGTCGTCCTCCGATCGAGTTGATCGCGACGTCGACGTCCCCGTCGTTGTCGTAGTCGGCCGTCGCGAGGCCGCGGCCGTTGACGCGCGGTGTGCGGCGGAGCCCTGCGCCGAGGTCCGCCGCTACGAACCGCGTGGCGCCCTGGCGCGACGTTCTCCAGCACGCGCACCCGCTGCGCGTCTCGGGCGAGGTTCGTGACGGGAATGGCGCCGTTGGCGACGACAAGATCGAGGTCTCCGTCGAGGTCGAGATCCGCCCACGATGTACCCCAGCCCGTCGAGCGCGTGCCGAGAACGGCCGCGAGCTGCGGCCGGACGTCGGCGAACGAGGGCACGCGCACGCGCGCCGGCAGACTTCGATACGCCGCGTGCAGCTGCCGGCGGGAGTTCGTGACGAACAGGTCGGTCCTGCCGTCGAGGCTGTAGTCCGCGGCCGCGATGCCCATGCCGGCGTTCGGGTCGTCGACGGCCTCTCGTCTTGCGACTTCTACGAAGCCGAAGCCGAGTGCTCCCGAGCGCGGGACGTTCCGGTACAGCTGGTTCGGATCGGCGTCGTTGGCCACGTACAGGTCGAGGCGACCGTCGCGGTCGTAGTCGGTGAACACGGCTCCGAGGCCGTGTGCGACCCCGCTGCTCTCGATGCCGGCCTTCTTCGCGACCTCGCGGAAGCGCACGCGACCGTTCGCGCCCGTGCCCTCGTTGAGGTACAGGAGATCGCGCACGGCGAGGTGGTTCGTCGGGAAGCCCGAGGCCGACGGAACCATGATGTTGGGATCCGCGTACGACGCCACGAACAGATCGGGACGCCCGTCTCCGTTCACGTCGCCGACCGCGGCTCCCGCGTGCCAGCCCGGCGCGGTCATCCCGGCCTCCAGGGCTCCCTCGGTGAACGTCCCGTCTCCGTCGTTCCACAGGAGCGCGTCGTATCCGTCCGTGGCGACGTTGTATCCGGCGGTGGTCACGTAGAGGTCGGTGTGGCCGTCGAGGTCGAAGTCCGCGGCGACGCATCCGTTCCCGCGCAGCGGCAGGTCGGCGTCCGCGCGGCTGCTCACGTTCTCGAACGTCCCGTTGACGTTCCGGAACAGCGCGGTCCGGGGCGGTCCGCCGCGCGCGTCCCAGTCGGCGAACTCGGTATCGGCGTAGGAGTTGACGACGAAGAGGTCGAGCCAGCCGTCTGCGTCGTAGTCGAGCCAGCAGACGCCCCCGCCCATCATCGCCGTCGGGTCGTTCGACATGCCGAAGCGAAATGCGCCGTGGCGGAAGCTCAATCCGACGTTCGCCGCGACGTTCTCGAACGAAACGCCTCCGAGCACTTCCGACCCACTTGGCGCGAGAGGCGGCCTGGACCTCACGGCCGGCACGCCGCCCCGTGACCGCGCGATCCGGTATCGGCCACGGTCGAGGGTGAGCTCGACGGTTCTCCGGAAAGGCTCGGGGCCACGACTGCTCACGACCTGCGCCGCATCGCCGTGGGTCGCCACGGTCACCACGCCTACGAGACCGGCCTCGATCGTCGGCGGAGCCTGATCCTCTCCCGGCTCGAGCGTCAACCGCATGGTCCTGACCTCGTAGGTCGGCACGTCGATCATGGCGTCTGCCGACGCGCGGATCTGCCTCCAGAGCTCCGCGAGCCACTCGCCGGTGGCGCCTACTTCCGCCAGGTCGAGATCGCGTTTGCGCAACGCGGCAGCCTCGCTCCGAAGGTCCGCGACGACGTCGCGGGCGATCCGCTGCCCGGTGCTCCGGCCGATCGGCGCGACGTCCCCGGCCGCGACGATCGTTATCTCAGGGAGTCCGCCAGGCCCGTTCACCGCCGGCGTCGCCGACGCGGTCTCCGGGCGGGCGGGGATACCGGCGACCACGACGAGCCCGCTGAACACCAGGACTCCTGCGAGCGCGATCGCACCGAGGGCGGGGCGGCTCGGGTGAGCTCCGGCCGACAGCCGTGCCGGCAGCGCGACGACGCGGGTGGAGCTCAGCAGAATGAGGATCGGACGCGCCGCGCAGACGGCGAAGAGCGCTCCGAGAACCGCGACCTTGGTCGCGAACTCGGTCGTGAACGGCGCGATCAGGAGCGTCGCGAGCAGGCCGACGCCGAGGGCATACACACGGCGCCCCGAGCGTCCGGTCGGGATCGTTCGTGGGTCGGTGATCATGAAGAAGAGGAAGACGAGGATCTCGGGTGACGAGACGAGCGTCCACCAGAACTCGAAGCCCTCGATCGGCCCCACGTGCCACGCTGCCGTCATCGTGTGACCGGACGCCGCGAGCACGCCGATGCCGGCCGCGAAGGAGAGCCAGAAGCCCACGGCGATATGGGTGAGGTGCAGCCGCCCGAGGATCGCGAAGCCGCCCGCCACGATGATCGCCAGCGCGACCACGAGCGCAGGTGACAACGGACCCCACCAGAACGCCAGCGGATCCGCGCGCTCCGGGCCGAGCGCCAGAAAGCAGAGGACGAGACCGAAGTTCGACGGGTTGAAGATGTGGCGGCCTCGGAACTGGATCAGGTACTTCGAGAGCAAGGCGATCGCGGCGGTTCCCGCGAAGATCCACCAGCCGTTCATGCTCCACCAGTCGCCGTGCTCGGTTCCCGGGACGCGCAGGATGAACGCGACGCCGTTCCCCGTCAGGAGCGCGCTCGCCGGCCACATGAGCACCTGCTGGCGCCGGAAGGCGATCCCGATCTCGAGGATCGCCGACGTGAGCAGGGCCACGAGGATCTGCGCGATCGAGAGCTGGAAGTCGAACGCGACCTGCCCGAGGACCTGGAGCGACACGATCACGCCCGCGAGGTGAAGCCGAGGGTCGCGCAGCGTCGGGAGCAGGACGGGGTACGACGTCCCCCTGATACGTAAGGTCGGCCTGTCGACGCCGACGGCGGCAGGCGCGCTCATAGCGCGCTCATGGTACTGCGCCTGCGGCAGCGAACGGCTTCGAGCTTTGGCCGGGAGCGCGTTGTTCTCGATACTTCCGCCGATGCGCGCCGAGCGCCTGCTGCCTACCCGCGTCTACCGCTTCTATCGAGGGGGAGCGCTCCTCGGACGGCTGCGCGGCGAGGCCGAGGAGGACGGGTGGTTCCCCGAGGACTGGATCGGCTCCGTGACCTCGGCGAGAAATCCCGGTCGAGACGAGGAGGAGGAGGGAGCTCTCGCGACTCGCCGACGGCCGCCTCCTCCGCGATGTGGTGCAAGCCGATCCCGGCGCGTGGCTCGGGGAGGAACACGTCGCCCGCTTCGGCACCTCGACCGGCCTTCTCGTCAAGCTGCTCGACGCCGCCGAGCGGCTCCCTGTTCATGCCCATCCCGACCGCGCCTTCGCGCGCGAGGCATTCGACTCGCCGTTCGGCAAGACGGAGGCGTGGTTCGTGCTGGACACGCGCGATGCGGAGGCCGAGGTGTGGGTCGGCCTGCGCGAGACCGTCGAGCCCGAGCGCTACCTCGAGTGGATCACGGAGCAGGATGCCGACCGTCTCCTCGAGTCGCTGAACAGGATCCCGGTGCGCGCCGGCGACGTCGTGTACGTGCCGGCAGGAGTGCCGCACGCGCTCGGAGCGGGAGTGCTCATCGCCGAGCTCCAGGAGCCCACGGACTTCTCGTTCCTCTGCGAGTGGAGTGGCTTTCCGATCCGGCCGGAGGACAGCCACCTCGGCCTCGGCTGGAGCGAGGCGATACGTGCGCTCGACCTGAACGCGCACGAGCCGCTCCTGCGGCTGCCGCCCGAGGCCCGGTCGTTCTTCCACGCGGACTGGCAGGTCGAGGCGACCGGGCGCTTCGCGGTCCTCCTCGTCGTCGAGGGCGAAGGAAAGATCGACGGCGCTCATGCGCGTCCCGGTGCTGCCTTCGTCGTGCCTGCCGGCGCCGAGCGCATTCGTGCGGAGGGCGACATGAGGGTGCTCCGGTGCGTTGGCCCGGACGCGGCGGTCTAGGTGGACGTCGTCTGCCTCGGAATCCTGGTCGCGGACGTCATCGCACGCCCCGTCGACGAGCCACCACCCGCGGGCTCGCTCGCCTTCGTCGACGAGATCGTCGTCCGCGGCGGAGGGTGTGCCCTGAATACGGCGAGTGCGCTCGCCGCTATCGGGGCGCAAGCAGCGGTCGTCGGCAAGGTCGGCGAGGACCCCTTCGGCGAGTTCATCCTCCGCCTCCTCGACGAGCGCGGCGTCCAGCGGGAAGGCGTCCTTCGGGACGGGAGCACTCCGACGTCGGCGACGGTCGTCCTCGTCGACTCCGCCGGCGAGCAGACGTTTCTCCACGTGCCGGGCGCGAACGACGCCCTCAGCGCCGAGGAGCTCGATCTCGACCTCGTCTATTCAGGACGGGCGCTGCATCTCGCGGGGGCGCTCGTCATGGAGCAGCTCGACGGCGAGCCGTTCGCTCGCGTGGCCGCAGAGGCGCAGCGCCGTGGCGTCTTCACGAGTCTCGACCCCGTGTGGGATCCGACCGGGCGCTGGTCTCGGCTCGAGCCGTGCCTCCCGCATCTCGATCTCTTCATGGCGAGGCTGGCCGAGGGCGAGGCGCTCTCGGGCGAGCAGGATCCGCCTCGCATCGCGGCGTGGCTGCACGACCGCGGTGTGCGCGAGGTGGCGCTGACAATGGGAGCCCGAGGCTGTTACGCCTCCGGAGAGGGCTTCGAGGGGGTCGTCGACGCGCCCGCGGTCGAGGCAGTCGACGGCACCGGCGCCGGGGACGCCTTCGCCGCCGGCGTGCTCTACGGGAGGCTCGCAGGCTGGTCGTTCGAGCAGTCGGTTCGGATGGGGTGCGCCGCCGGTGCTCTTGCCACGACGGTCGTCGGCGCGACGGAGGGGGTCAGCGGGCTCACCGAGGTCCTCGCGCTCGCGGGATTGGAGTCAAGATAGGCGGATGAGGCTCGAGCAGGCGCTCACGCAAGTCCGCTTCGTCGTCGAGCGTGCCTCTGCACCCGTCTCCGTCTTCGTGGCGGACGACCACGGAGAGCTCGTCGCCGCGGCGACGATGGACGGCGCTGCTCCGGACACTCGTCTCAACGCGCAGCGCAAGGCCTATACGGCAGCGCGGAGCGACGCCAGCTCCACCGCCGAGCTTGCGGCGAAGGCGCGTGAGGACGCGGCCGAGCGCGCGAGCTTCGACCCGTTCTTCACGTTCTTCCAGGGCGGCGTCGCCGTCTTCGAGGGATCGACGCGGGTCGGTGCAATCGGCGTCAGCGGACTTGCGGGGACAGACGATGACGCGCTCGCCCGGAACGCCATCGAAGCGTCAGGGCTCTCGACCGGCGAGCGTTAGCCCGCTGTGAGCGGCAGCGGCTCGATGGTGCCGTTCGCGATCCGCCAGGCGGCGAGCTCGTCGGTGCGGACCGTGTAGATGAGATACGGGCGTCCGGCCCAGAGGCCGATGTTCTCCACGTCCGTCCGGGACGGGCGCGGCGGCGCCGACACGTGCGAGTGGAAGACCGCAAGCTCGTAGCCCTCGTCCTCGAGGAACCAGGTCTCCGGATCGACGTCGAGCTCGAAGCGGTACGGCGACGCGGCGGCGTTACGACCCGGGACGTAGCGTTCGGCGGTCCCGTCACGGAGGACGACGAGCCCGCACGCCTCGTTCGGTCGCTCTTCCTCCGCGTGCGCCGCGAGCGTCCGGCGAACCGCCTCGGGCACTACCACCAGACGGTCCGCTCCATCGCCGACTCCACGTCGTCCGCCTCCCAGAAGTCGGCGGACAGGTACTTCCAGCCGCCGTCCGCGAGGACGCAGACGACGACGCCTTCGTCGAGCTCGTCGGCGACACGCCTGGCAGCGTGGACGACGGCGCCGGACGAGACTCCGGCGAAGACGCCCTCCTGCTCGAGCAGGGCGTGGAGCCCCACGACCGCCTCCGCGTTCGAGACGAGCAGCTTCCGGGTGAGACGCGACACGTCGAGGATGGGGGGCACGTACCCGTCGTCGAGCGAGCGGAGGCCCATCACCTGATCGCCCGGGAGCGGCTCTGCGGCGACGACGGCGACATCCGGGAAGCTCTCGCGGAGACGGTCGCCCGCCCCCATCAGGGTTCCGCCGGTCCCGAGGCCCGCGACGAAGATGTCGACCCGCTCGAGCGCTTCGGCGATCTCGGCGCCCGTGCCTTCGTAGTGGGCGCGCGGATTCGCGTCGTTCGCGTACTGGAACGGCATGAAGAACGACGAATCGCTCTCGGCGAGGTCGAGGGCGAGCTTCACGGCTCCGTTCGAGCCCTGGTCCGGTGGAGAGTCGACGATCACGGCCCCGTAGAGGCGGAGCAGCCGCAGCCGCTCCTCGGTGACGTTCGCCGGCACGACGCACGTGAGCGGGTATCCGCGCAACTTCGCGACGAGCGCGAGAGAGATGCCCGTGTTGCCGCTCGTCGGCTCGAGCAGCGGGCGGCCCGGCTCGAGCTCCCCCGACGCCTCGGCCGCGTCGATCATCGCCTTCGCGACGCGATCCTTGATCGAGCCAGTCGGGTTCTGTCCCTCGAGCTTTGCGTACAGGCGGACGGAGGGCTTCGGCGAGAGCCGCGGCAGCTCGACGAGCGGCGTCGAGCCGATCAGGTCGAGGAGGGTGCCCGCGAGCCTAGGTTCCACCGGCCATCGCCGGCAGGAGGATGACGGTCGAGCCATTGTGGACGGCCGTGTCGAGGCCATCGAGTGTCCGCACGTCCTCGCCGCCCACGTAGACGTTCACGAACGAGCCCAGGCCGCCGTTCTGGAAGAGCTGTCCACGCAGCGACGGAAAGCGCTCGACGAGGTCGTCGATGACCTCGCCCACAGTGTCCCCGGCAGCGTCGAGCTCTCGGGCGCCGCCGACGTCGGAGCGCAAGGTCGGCGGGATGCGAACGCGAGTCATGCTTCCCAGACCGACGGCGCGTTGCAGAACTCGACGTAGTCGACGTACTCGGTGATCGTCGGGCTCTCACCACACACGGGGCAGTCGGGGTCACGGCGCACCGTCACCTCGTCGAGCGTCGTACCGAGCGCGTCGAAGAGGAGAAGGCGGCCGGCGAGCGAGTCTCCCCTGCCGAGAACGAGCTTCAGGGTCTCGTTCGCCTGGATCGAGCCGATGATGCCGGGCAGGACCCCGAGCACGCCACCTTCGGCGCAGCTCGGCGCCAGCTCGGGAGGCGGAGGCTGGGGGAAGAGGCAGCGATAGCACGGGCCCGCGCCGGGCGCGAAGACCGTCACCTGTCCCTCGAAGCGGTAGATCGAGCCGTGCACGACCGGTACCCCGTGCCAGACGGACGCGTCGTTCACGAGGTAGCGGGTCGGGAAGTTGTCCGCGCCGTCGACGATCACGTCCCAGCCTTCGGAGAGGATGCGCTCGACGTTCTCCGAGGTGAGCCGCTCCTGAAACGTCTTGACGTCGACGTCGGGGTTCAGGCCCTCGAGCGTCCGTTTCGCCGAGAGCACCTTCGGCTCTCCGAGGCGCTCCGTGGCGTGGACGATCTGACGCTGGAGATTCGACTCGTCGACGACGTCCGCGTCGACGATCCCGAGCGTGCCTACGCCCGCAGCAGCCAGGTAGAGCGAGGCGGGCGACCCCAGGCCGCCGGCGCCCACGAGCAGGACGCGTGCATCGAGGAGCCGCTGCTGTCCCTCCTCGCCGACCTCGGGGATCAGGAGGTGGCGGCTGTAGCGGGTGCGCTGCTCGGACGTCAGCGTGCGCGGCATCTCGACCGCGTAGCCCGAGCGCTTCCACTCCGAGAACCCGCCCGCGAGGTTGACGACGTCCTCGTATCCGAGCTCCAGCAGGACTTTCGTCGCGAAGGCCGATCGCGAGCCGGCGGAGCAGTAGACGACGAGAGGACGGCCCTTGTCGGGCACGAGCCCCTCGATCCGCTGCTCGAGACGGCCACGTCCTGTGTACACCGCGCCCGGGATGTGGCCTTCCTCCCATTCGTCCGGCTCACGCACGTCCACGAACAGCGAAGCGTCCGGCTGCTCGTGACGGGCGTGCGCCTCGACGGCCGAGATCTCGTCGATCTCCCCCTTGACGTGCGCGAGCAGCTCTCGATACCCGGCCATTACTTTCCGAACTATAGCTTCGAGCCGCCTACCCGGATCGCAGAGATCTCGGTCGACGATCGCGGCTATCGTCGCTCCGTGTCCGCTGCTCGCCGCCGCGTCGTCCTGCTCGTGGCGCTCGTCGCTGCCGTGGCCGTCGCGATCGTGGCCGCTGCAGTCGTCTCCGCACGCGATTCTGCGTCTGGCCCCGCCGCCCAGCCGAAGCCTCGCCCCGGGCGCCCTCCCCTCTCGTTCGCCCTGGGCTTCCGGAGCGACCCCGAGGCCCGCGACCTCGCGCGCGGACAGGCCCTGTACGGCCGCGGCATGCTCGCCGCCGCCGGCAAGCGGTTCGCCGCGTGGAGCTCGCTCGAGGCCAAGGTGGGGCTCGCGTTCAGCGCATGGCCCACGTCGACCCTCGACCGTCTCGAACAGCTATCGAAGCTCTATCCGGAGAGTGGAGTCGTCCAGCTGCACCTCGGGCTAGCGCGGCTCTGGGTGCAAGAAGGCGACCCGGTGGCCGCATGGCGCTCGGTCTCGGAAGGCGAGCCGGACAGCCCGTACGCGATCCTCGCCGGCAACCTCGTCTTTCCGAAGCTGCCCCGCGGCCTGCCCGCATTCGTGCCGTCCTTCTCGGCGCCCGCGGACGTGACCCGGCTTCCGTCCGGCCGGCAGCTCAGCGCGCTCGAGAGGCGCGCGAAGCGCGGCGGGTTCCGCGACTGGCTGCTGTACGGCGTCGGGCTCCAGCGTGTCGGAATGCCCGTATCGGCCAAGGTCGCGTTCGAGCGAGCGGCCGCGCTGGCCCCGCACGAGGCCGAAGCGCGCGTCGCGGCGGCTGTCGGGAGCTTCGACAAGGAGCATCCGGAAACCGCATTCGGACGGCTCGGGCCGCTCATCAGAGTGTTCCCGGGTGACCCGACCGTGCGCTTCCATCTCGGCCTGCTTCTTCTCTGGACCGGGCGGATCGACGAGGCCGAGCGTCAGTTCCGTCTCGCCTCGGCAACGCGACCCGGGTCACCCATAGCGCGTGAGGCGGATCGCTACCTGCGAACGATCCGCCAAGCGAGGTCGTAGGGGTTTCTTTGACGCCGGCCGCTCCCGTGACTACCGTGTGACGGCTTGATCGACCAAGGGGGGCGGTTGGCCGCGACCGAACCGGAGAGCAAGGCCCGTCGAGCGCCCATCGAGGAGGTGCTGCAGACGGACGAGGCGCAACGCCTGCTCGAATCCGGTCAGCAGTCCGGCAAGCTGGACGCGGACGAGATCGCCGTCGCACTCGACGAGCTCGGGCTCGACGCCGCCCAGCTCGACGAGTTCTACGCAGCACTCGACGAGGCCCAGATCGAGGTCGTTCAGCCCGAGGAAGCCGAGAGCGAGCCCGAGGCTGCTCCCCAGGGCGAGATCACAACCGACGCCCTGCAGCTCTTTCTCAAGGACATCGGCAAGGTGCCGCTGCTCACCGCGGCGCAGGAGGTCGAGCTCGCGAAGCG
This sequence comes from uncultured Actinomycetes bacterium, assembly GCA_963736295.1. GTDB lineage: Bacteria > Actinomycetota > Thermoleophilia > Gaiellales > Gaiellaceae > GMQP-bins7. The sequence goes on along the minus strand of CAVTOH010000003.1, from coordinate 451,444 downwards.
GATCGAGCGCGGAGACCACACCGCGAAGCAGGCGATGGTGGAGGCGAACCTCCGACTCGTCGTCTCGATCGCGAAGCGCTACCGCAATCAGGGCCTGCCCTTCCTCGACCTGATCCAGGAAGGGACGATCGGGCTCGTGCGCGCTGCCGAGAAGTTCGACTACCGCAAAGGCTTCAAGTTCTCGACGTACGCGACCTGGTGGATCCGGCAGGCAGTTGCACGCGCGATCGCCGACAAGGGTCGGACGATCCGCATGCCGGTACACGTGGTCGAGAAGCTCAACCGCATCCTGCGCTGCGAGCGGAAGCTGCGGGCCGAGCGTGGCCGGGAGCCGACGATCGACGAGATCGCGCGCGAGCTGGAGATGCCGTGCGAGGAGGTCGAGCACATCAGGCGCAGCGCCCAGACGCCCGTCTCGCTCGAGAAGCCCGTCGGCGACGACGACGAGTCGGAGTTCGGCCACTTTCTCGCCGATGAGACGACCCCCCTGCCCGAGGAGCTCGCCGAGACCACGCTGCAACGGGAGGCGCTTCGCTCGATCCTCGGTGCGCTCTCCGAGCGCGAGCGACGCGTTCTCGAGCTCCGCTACGGCCTCGACGGCCAGCAGCCCCGCACGCTCGACGAGGTCGGACGCGCCTTCAACGTGACCCGCGAGCGCATACGCCAGATCGAACACCAGGGGCTGAAGAAGCTCCGGGCGCTTGCCGACGCCCAGCGCGTCCGCGACGTCGCGTAGTCCCTAGTGCTCTACCGCCGCGAGGACTTCGAGCCACTCGTCGACGAGCCCTGGAACGAGGGCCACATCCGCGACGGGATCCGCGAGATCGTCGCCGACACGGATGCCGCGCTGCGCGGGCCGAAGCTCCTCTGGCCAGCGGAGAGCTGGGATCGCTGGCGCGCGACGAGCCCGCTGAAGGATCTCTACTGCGGTGCCGCAGGCGTGCTGTGGGCGCTTGGCGGATCTTCGCGATCGCGGGCACGCCCAGACGGCTCTGGATCTGGGCGATCTCGCTCTCCGCGTGCTCGAGCGGCACCGCGCCCGGCCCGACCTCAGGAGCTGGACTGACGTTCCGGAGCCGCGCGAGTCGGCACTCCTCGCCGGTGAGACCGGAATCCTCCTCGTCGCATACAGGGTTGCGCCGAGTGTGGAGCTCGCCGAGACGCTGCACACGCGCGTTCGCGAGAACGTCGACAACGAGGCCGACGAGATCATGTGGGGCGCCCCCGGAACCCTCATCGCTGCGCGGCTCATGCTCGGCTGGACAGGAGAACTGCGGTGGCGAGCAGCCTGGGACGAGAGCGCGGATGCCGTTCTCGCGCGGCGCGATCCCGAAGGACAATGGACGCAGCGGCTCCACGGGCACGCGACGCGCTACCTCGGCCCCGTACATGGCCTCGTCGGAAACGTCCAGGCGCTCGCACCGCTCCTCGACGCGCAGCGCCGGTCGGCTCTCGTGCGCCGCACGACCGCCATCCTCGAACGCGCCGCGTTCATCGCGGATGACCTCGCGAACTGGCCGCCTGAGGAGGGCGAGCGCTTGGAGAACACGCGTGGAGAGATCCGGCTGCAGTGGTGCCACGGCGCGCCCGGGATCCTCTGTGGCGCAGCGCCCTATCTCGACGAAGAGCTCGTGCTAGCGGGAGCGGAGCTCGTTTGGCGTGCGGCTGCTCATAGCGACTCAAAAGGAGCGGGGATCTGCCACGGCACAGCGGGGAACGGCTACGCGCTGCTGCACGCGTTCGAGCGCACGGGCGACGAGCTCTGGCTCGAGCGCGCGCGTCGTTTCGCCGTGCATGCGCTCGCGCAGGTTCGTCGTCAGCGAGCGGAACGTGGACGAGGGCGCTACTCGCTGTTCACCGGTGACCCCGGCGTGGCGCTCTTCCTCGCGAGTTGTCTCGACGCACGTGCTGCGTACCCCGTGCTGGACGCCTGACTAGACTCCGCGGCCGTGACACAGCCGTCCGCCGCGCTCCGCGACCAGCTCGCCGAGCTCATCGCGATTCCCTCCGTGAGCGCCGACGCGGCGCATGCGAACGACATCGAGGCAGCTGCTGCCTGGGTTGCCGAGCGGATCCGCGCTGCCGGAGGAACGGCGGAGCTCGTGCCCTGGGGCGCCAGGCCACTGGTCATCGGCACGGTCGCCGCATCCGAGCGTCCGGAGTCCGCGCCAACCGTCCTGTGCTACGCGCACTTCGACGTCCAGCCGCCCGACCCGCTCGACCTCTGGGAGTCTCCTCCCTTCGAGCTGACGCAGCGGGACGGTCGGCTCTACGCGCGCGGCATCGCGGACGACAAGGGAAACCTGTTTCTGCTCGTCGAGGCGGTGCGGCAGCTCGCGGCGGCCGGTGAGCTTCCGGTCAACGTGCGCTTCGCGTTCGACGGCGAGGAGGAGATCGGCGGCGACTCGATCGTCGAATGGGTCGACCAGGATCGCGGCGCGGCCGATCTGGCGCTGATCCTCGACGGCGCCATGGTCAGACGGGGACAGCCGTCGTTCACGGTCGGCGTGCGGGGGATGGTCTACACCCACCTGCGTGTGCGCACCGGGACGACCGACATGCACTCCGGTATGTTCGGAGCAGCGGCTCTGAATGCCACGCACGCGCTCATGGCCGCTCTTGCGAATGTCGTCCCGAGAGCCGACGGGAGATTGCCCGAAGCGCTCCGCGAGGGAGTGGCGCCTCCTTCGGCGGAGGAGCTCGACACGTGGGCGAAGCTTCCCGCGGGGGCCGAACAGCTGTCGCTCCAGGGTGCCGCGCCGATCGTTCCCGGCGCTGCCGACGAGTTCTACACCCGGACGTTCGCCGACACGTCGCTCGACGTGAACGGGATCGCAAGCGGCTCTCCGGATCTCGTGAAGACGGTTCTTCCGGTCGAGGCGCGGGCGAACGTGTCGCTGCGTCTCGCGCCCGGCCAGGACCCGGAAACCGTTCGTGCGACGTTCGAGCGCCTTCTCCGCGAGGCGCTGCCCGCGGGAGCCGAGCTAGAGATCGAGCTCCGCAACAGCGCACATCCCGCCCTCACACCCACCGACTCTCCGGCAATCAAGCTTGCGGGCGACGCGTTCGAGCACGTCCTCGGGACACGCCCGTTCCTCATCAGGGCTGGCGGCACTCTCCCGATCTACGCGAGCCTGGTGGCGAGAGGGCTGCCGACATTCGCGACCGGGTTCGGGATCGAGAGCGAGTGCAATGCGCACGCTCCCAACGAGAACGTCCCCGAGGACACGATCGAGGTGGGTGTCGAGACCATGCGCGAGGTCTTCGTGCGCCTCGGAGCGCTTGGCGGGTAGCGCGCCTTTTGCGAGCCCGCTGGCCGAGGAGCTTGCGGGGGACGTGCTCGAGCGCTTCCTGCGCTACGTCCGCATCGACACGCAGGCGGCGTACCGCGTGGCTCAGCGTCCGAGTACCGAGAAGCAGCTCGAGCTCTCGCGCGTGCTCGTCGAGGAGCTCCGAGCGCTCGGGCTCGAGGACGCACGCCTCGACGACAGGGCGACGGTCTTCGCCAGCCTCCCGGGAGCCGACGGCGTGCCGGCGGTCGGGCTCATCGCGCACGTCGACACGACACCGGACGTGAGCGGCGCTGGCGTCTCCCCGATCGTCCACCGCGCCTGGGACGGGTCCACGATCGAGCTTCCCGGGGACGCGCGGCAGGTTCTCGACCCAGCGGAGCTTCCGGCGCTCGCCGCCCGCGTCGGGCACGACATCGTGACGAGCGACGGCACGACGTTGCTCGGGGCCGACGACAAGGCCGGGGTCGCCGAGATCATGGCGGCGGTCGCCCATCTCCTCTCACAGCCCGAGCGACCGCGGGCCCCGCTTCGGATCGCGTTCACGGTCGACGAGGAGGTCGGACGCGGCGCAGAGGGGTTCGACCTCGAGGCGTTCGGCGCTCACGCCGCCTACACGCTCGACGGATCGGGTCTCGGCGAGCTCGAGGTCGAAACGTTCTCGGCGAAGTCGGTTCGAGTCACGATCCGCGGGCTCTCGGTGCATCCGGGAACCGCGAAGGGCAAGCTCGTGAACGCAGTGAAGCTGGCATCGGAGCTCGTCATGTCGCTCCCGGCCGGCCGACTGTCCCCGGAGACGACCGAGGACCGGGAGGGGTACGTCCATCCGCATCGGATCTCCGGCAACTCCGAGGAGGCCATCGTCGACTTCATCGTCCGCGACCACGACGACGCGCTGTTGGAGCAGCACGCCGAGCTCCTGCGCGACCTCGCGAACGAGGTGACGGCGCGCGAACCGCGGGCGCACGTCGAGATCGAGGTGCTCGACTCGTACCGCAACATGAAGCCGTTCATCGAAACGAGCCCGCGCGTCGTCGACGCCGCCCTGGAGGCGATCCGCCGCGTCGGCGTCGAGCCGAAGCTCGCGATCACGCGCGGTGGGACCGACGGAGCCGTCCTTTCGGCTCGGGGTCTGCCGACGCCGAACCTCTTCACGGGCGGTCAGGAGTACCACTCGGTCCGCGAGTGGGCGAGCGTCCAGGACATGGCCGCGGCGGCGGCGACGATCGTCGAGCTTGCCGGCGTCTGGGCCGAGCCGGCCTAGCAGCGAGCACCGAGGCTACGCTGGCGGGGTGCCGCGGCTCGTCGGGATCAACCACATCGCCGTCGAGGTCGGCGACATCGACGAGATGCTCGCGTTTCTCTCGCGGATCTTCGACGACGTCCAGCTACGCGGTCGCGGCAGCAACATGGCGTTCGTCGACATGGGCGACCAGTTCGTCGCGCTCGAGGCCGTCGGTCGTGAGCCCGTGACCGCCGGCCACTTCGGCCTGGTCGTCGACGACGCGCAGGAGACGCTCGCGCGCGCCCGCGACGCCGGCGCCCGCTTGGTCGGCCGGCACGACTTCCTAGACCCGTCCGGCAACCACTGGCAGGTCGTGGACTACCGCGACATCCAGTTCACGAAGACGCCGCGGGTCCTCGACGGCATGGGCCTCGCGGGGCTCGGCAAGTCCGAGCGGGCGCTCGAAGAGCTCCGCGCCAAGAACCTCGCGGACTAGCTAGTCCTTGGCGGTGTCGTGGACGCCGCAGCCGAGCCACTCGTGGCCGAAGCGACGCATCTCGTGCACGATCGGAAGGAGCGCTTGTCCCTTCGCGGTCAGCTCGTACTCGACGCGCGGGGGCGACTCCGGGTAGCTGCGGCGGACGACGATCTCCTCGCTCTCGAGCCAGCGCAGGCGCTCCGCAAGCGTCCGTGGGCTGATGCCCTTGCACGAGCGCTCGAGCTCGGTGAAACGCCGCGGGCCTTCGGAGAGGTCGTGGACGATGAGCACCGTCCACTTGGAGCCGACGATCTCGGCGGTCGTGGCGACCGAGCACATGCCCGAGGCATGCACGGCGAGCATCGTGCGACTGGTCACGACCGGATTGTACGGCGGGTCGCTCTGCCGGGCTTGCGCGCTGTGTAGAGAGCCGTGACGACCGGCCTCGTGACCTTGCCTCCGAAGTCGGTGTCCGCGATGCGCGCAACGGCGTCCAGAAGCGTCTCGCGTCCTTCGGGGTCGAGGGCGAGGATCGGTGAGAAGGTTCCGAACAGCCCACGGATGCCGTCGGTGTCCCAGGTGTAAGCCCACTCGAGGCGGCTCGGTGTCACGTCCTCGAACCCGGCGGTCTCCAGTGCCGCGACGCGGGCGCCTCCGTCGGAGGCGAAGGGCGGCCCGTCCTGCGTCGGGTGGGATGGGCTACGCGCCAGCTCCTGCATGAGTGGGTCCACAGCGGCACGGAACGGGTCCTCGCGCGACGAGTCGCCGAACACCGTCCACCAGAGCGCGACGTGGCCGCCCGGACGGAGCGCAGCGGAGATCCGCCCCAGTCCGACCTTCTCGTCGACCCAGTGAAACGACGACGCTGCGACGGCAAGGTCGAACGACTCCGAGACGAGCAGCGCGTCCTCGAGCGCGCTGAGGCGCACCTCGACCCGATCGCCGAGCGCATCGATCAGGTAGGCGGCGAGCGCGGGGTCAGGCTCGATCGCCACAAGGGGACGAGCGCCGAGCTCGAGGAGTCGACGGGTCGCCTGGCCGGTGCCTGGGCCGATCTCGAGCACCCGCGCTCCAGGGCCGAGGCCGCAGCGTTCGACGAGGACGTCGTAGACGCCATCTGCATGGCCCGGTCGTGCGGAGTCGTACGCGGCCGGGTCGGAGCCGAAGAGCACGCGGCCCTCGCCCTTGTCGATCGTCTCTCTGTCGCTCACCTCGAGGCGGCCGTCGCGACGTAGTCGATGCGGGTTGCTCGAATCGTCCCGCGGCGGATCGCGTCCTCCTCGTCCGCCTCGCTCGTGCCTGCGAGCTCGGGAAAGGCGAACGGCCCATGCGCGAGGTACGTGCGGTCGAACCGCTCATCGAGCAACCGAACGAGCGCTCGTGCGGAATGCAGCTCGGCCGTGTCCGCCCACTCCCGGAAATAGGCGTCCCATCCCTTCCCCGACTCCGCCCAGCCGTCGCGTCGTCGCCGGAGCCAGCCGTTCTCGTCGTCCGAGCCGAGGCGCTCGAAGCACCACCGCGCCGTCGCCTCGTCGAACTCCGTCCAGTCCCATTCGACGACGACGACCACGCCGTCGCCGGCGAGCGCTTGCCCGATCCGATCGACCACGAAGGCGGGGTCGGCAACGTGGTGAAGCGACGTGCAGGCGACGACCGCGTCGACGCGTTCCGGAAGCTCGGCTGTCTCGAACTCGCTCCGCAGATAGCTCTTCTCGGCGGGCGCGTGCGGGTCGATGCCGATCGCTCCATACCCCGCCGCGAGGAGCATCGGAACGAAGCCGCCGAGCGGCCCGCAGCCGATCTCGACAACCTCCGCCGGCGGTGCGGGAAGATTCGCGCGGACGATCGGCCACAAGGCGGCAAGCCATCGCTCCCGCGGGGTCACTTCAGCTCCACGGTGGCGGGTTGTGCACCCAGCGTCCTCCGACCATCGTGGCGACGACCTCGACCGATTCGAGCTCGTCGATCGGGCAGTCGACGGGGTCGCGGTTCAGGACGACGAGGTCGGCGAGGAAGCCGGGGAGGAGCTTGCCGCGCGTCCGCTCGTCCCGCGCGAGCCAGGCTGGGGCGGCGGTGGTTGCATGGAGCGCCTGCTCGACGGTGACCGCCTCTTCCATGCGCCAGCCCGGCCGGTCGTCGATCGTCCTCGTGACCGCCGCGCGGATGCCGGCGAGCGGGTCGAGGTCCTCGATCGGCGCGTCGGAGCCGTTGGCCAGCACTGCGCCCGACTCGAGCAGCGAGCGGAAGGCGTAGGCGCCCTCGACCTGGCCGGCCCAGAACCGGTCCGCGAGGTCACGGTCCGAGGGGGCGTGCGAGAACTGCACCGAGCAGGTGATTCCGAGCTCGGCGAAGCGTGGAAGGTCCTCGGGGGAGAGGCACTGCGCGTGCTCGATCCGGTGCCGGAGCCCCGCGGGCTCCCAGTCCTCGCGCGTCGCCTCGAAGGCGTCGAGCGCCTCGCGGTTCGCGCGGTCGCCGATGGCGTGGACCGCCACCGGCCAGCCCGCTCGTGCGCCGCGTCGCACGATCTCGGCGAGCTCCTCGCCGTCCGTGATCCGCACTCCCGAGCCGTCGAGCATCCACGCGGTACGCGAGCCGAGTGTCCCGTCCATGAACACTTTCAGGTAGCCGAGGCGCAGGAAGTCGTGGCCGAAGCCCGAGCGGATACCGAGGCCCTCGATCTCGGGAAGCTTGCGCCACGGGAGCGACTGCCAGACGCGGAGCGTGAGCCCTTCGCGTTCGTGCAACCGCTGGAAGATCTCGGGGGCGCCGATCCAGCCGTCCTTGTCGTGGATCGCCGTGACCCCCCGGCTGTTTGCGACCTTGACTCCTTCGCTGGTGACCTCGAGCCACTCGTCCTCGGACACGGACGGGAATCGCTCGCGGAACCTCCAGGCGGCCTCTTCCCGAAGCACGCCGGTCGGCTCGCCGGACTCGTCCCGCTCGACGACGCCACCGTCGACTTCGAGGTCACCGCCAGCGAGGTCGAGCGCCGCGGAGTTCAGCCAGAGCGAGTGGAGATCTTTCGCCCAAAGCGCGGTCGGTGTCGTGCCGGTGACGTCGTCGAGCGCCTCCTTCGACGGAGGCGTCTCCCAGCCCGCGTCACGCCAGCCCTGGCCGCGGATCCAGCCTGCGCGCGGCGAGGCGGCGCGCACGAGCTCGAGCGCCTCGGCGAGCGACGGAATGCCGTCCAGGCTCACGTCGCGCTGTCCGAGCGACCAGGTGGGGAAGTGCGTGTGCGAGTCGGTGAACCCCGGCACGACGCAGCGGCCACCCAGGTCGACGACGTCCGGGGTAGGAAGGACCGACTCGTGCGTGCCGACGCCTCCGGCGATCCGCTCGCCGGCGATCGCGAGGGCCCGCGCCGTCGGCAGCGAGGGTTCCATCGTGCGGATGAGGCCGTTCTCCAGGATCATGCGCGGCGACTGTAGCGACGAAGGAAGGAGTGGCGATGATCGACCACACGGCCGTCAACGTCTCGGATCAGGAGCTTGCGAAGGCGTTCTACTCCAAGGCTCTCGAGCCGCTGGGGTACTCGCTCGCGTTCGAGTTCGGCGAGTTCATGGGCTTCGCAGACGCGAGCGGGATGGACCTCGGCGTTGTCCGGCGCGATCCTGTCGGCGGCGCGCATGTCGCCTTCAAATGCCCGGACCACGCGACCGTCGACGCGTTCTACGAAGCTGCGATCGCCGCGGGCGGGAAGGACAACGGCCCACCCGGGATCAGGACGCACTATCACGAGAACTACTACGGCGCCTTCGTCCATGACGCAGACGGGAACAACATCGAGGCCGTCTGCCAGAAGCCGCAATGACGGTCGCGCACGTCGCCGTCAACGTCAGCGAGTGGGAGCGCGCGAAGCAGTTCTACGAGGCTGTACTCGGGCCGCTGGGGTACCGCGTCGTGTACGAGGAGCCGGGGGCGCTCGCGTACCTTGCCGACGCCGGCGGTCTGGACTTCGGCGTGGGCCGGCGCGACCCGGTGGGCGGCGCTCATGTGGCGTTCGAGTGCCCGGACCGCGCGACCGTCGATCGCTTCCACGAGACCGCGCTCGGAGCGGGAGGTCGAGACAACGGCGCTCCCGGGATTCGCGCGCAGTACGACGCGAACTACTACGCGGCCTACGTCCTCGATCCCGACGGCAACAACATCGAGGCCGTCTGTCACCTGGCACCGACCTAGACTTCGACGGTGTCCTGGGAGCCGCTGAGCCACGAGCAGCTCGAGATCCGCGAGCTCGTGCGCACGCTCGCCCGGGAGCGGATCGCGCCTCGTGCGGCCGAGATCGACGCATCGCACGAGTTCCCGTGGGACGTCGTCGAGCTCTTCCGGGAGCACGAGATCTTCGGGCTCTTCTTCGCTGAGGATTACGGCGGCACGGGCACCGGAACGTTGCTCTCGCTCGTCGCGATCGAGGAGGTCTCGAAGGTCTGCGCGACGAGCGGGCTCATCCTCGCGGCGCAGGAGCTGGGGTCGCTGGCTCTCAAGCTCGCCGGGTCCGACGAGCAGCGTGAGCGGTTCCTGCCCCGGCTCGCATCGGGGGAGATCCTGGCCGCGTACGCGCTCACCGAAGCGGGGTCGGGCTCCGACTCTGCGGCGATGCGGACCACGGCGCGACGCGAGGGCGACGAGTACGTGCTCGACGGCTCGAAGCGGTTCATCACGAATGCCGCGGTTGCGGGCCTGTACACGGTGTTCGCGAAGACGGACCCGGACGCCGGACACCCGGGGATCTCCGCCTTCGTCGTGGAGGCGGACACGTCGGGCTTCGAGGTCGCGCGTCTCGAGCCGAAGATGGGCATCGCCGGCTCGACGACGGGAGAGCTGACCTTCGACTCGGCGCGCATCCCGGCGGCGAACCTCCTCGGAGCGGAGGGGGAGGGGTTCAGGGTTGCGATGCGCGTGCTCGACCGCTCCCGGCCGGGTGTCGCGGCGCAGGGGCTCGGTATCGCGCAGGGCGCGACGGACTACGCGCTCGAGTACGCGAGAACACGCGAGACGATGGGCAAGGCTATTGCCGACCATCAGCTGATTGCCGGAAAACTTGCCGACATGGAGACTCGCTGCGAGGCTGCGCGAGGTCTCCTCTACCGCTTCGGTCGCATGGTCGACGAGGGCGCCGATGACGCGGAGCTGACGAAGGCGTCGGCGATGGCCAAGCTCTTCTGCACGGATACGGCCATGGACGTCACCACCGATGCCGTCCAGATCCTCGGCGGGTACGGCTACATCAGCGAGTACCCGGTCGAGCGCATGATGCGCGACGCCAAGATCACGCAGATCTACGAGGGGACGAACGAGATCCAGCGTCTCGTCATCGCGCGCGAGATGCTCCGGGAGTCGCGCGCCTTCCTGCTGAGCGGAGTGTCCTAGGCGTCGTGAGGCGCCGGCGGTGCGGCCCGCCGGCGCCTCGATCGTGGCCTGTGCTGCCGGCTGCAGCCGCCGGCTGCCAGGCCTGAGTTATCTGCCCAGGGCTCCTGCCCTGGCCCGTCCGCAATGGACGAGCGCGTTCAGGCAGCCGTCCACGAGCCGCGCGAGGGCGGCCGGGCGCCACGCGTTGACGAAGTCTGCGTGTGCCGAGAACTGCCCGCCTGACGCGAGCGTGAAGCCCTCGCCCCCGCGGCTCGGATAGCGGTAGATCTGCGCTATCTCCGGCACTGAGATCGGGTGCGTCGAGGGACATCGGCGACCCATCGCGTACGCCATGTGGCTCTTGTGGTCCGCGCTGTCGAGTCTCCGCCCGTCCCAGCAGCTCGGGAAGCGCACGTGGAGCCGCAGGAACGAGCCACGCGTGCTCGGGCACGTGGGCACGGTGCTGGACGGCGGGACGCCGCTGAGCACGCCGCAGCTCCAGAACGTCACGCGTCCGCCCTGTGGCGATGTCGCCGTCGCGTCACCGGCGATCACTCGCAGGTTGTTCGGGAACGCCGTGACCGAAGCGAACGTGCCGCGCCGGTAGTAGATCGTCGCACCCTGCGGCGGAACGAGAGTCGCTCCGTCGTAGAGCGCGGGAACCCAGTACGCGGCGGTGTCAGCCGAGCGCTCGCACGTGGTGGCGGACGAGCGAAGCGAGTCGTAGGTCGAGAACGCGTTGGTCGTGCGGTTGCCGACGAACGTGTGGTCGTGGGACGCGCCCGGCTTCGACGGGAACACGATCGGGTCGTCCGGCCCTCGATGGCTGAAGCGGCAGCTCTCGATGAAGTTGACGCCGCGCAGGTCGGCTCGTGTGACGGCGCCCCCCGGCTCCCCGCGGTTTCCGGCGACGGCCGTCGTCACCAGCAGGCCGACGGCTAGCGCTCCGCCGGCAGCGATCAGCAGCAAACCTCTCACGACTCACCCTCCTGATCGGGTACGGGCGAAGTCAGACACCGAGCCGTTGCCTTTGTTTGTGCAGTCTGTGACGCGCCGGTAAGCATTCCGTTCGGATGCCACCGCCGAGCGTTCGGGGTCGATCAGGCTCGGAGAACCCAGCAGTTGGTGCTCCAACCGACGACAAGGAGTGCGAGATGAAGCACAAGACAGTGCTCACGACCTTCCTGCTCGTAGCCGCCGCGGCGCTCGTGGTCGTAGCCGCGGCGGGCGGTGATCGCGGCGGTGGCAACGGCGGCGGCAAGAAGAAGCAGCGCAGCGCGGCTGTCACGGTCTTCGACCTCCGGCTCGAGCCGAAGCAGGAGGTACCGAGGATCAAGGGGCTCCGGGCGCACGCCGACGGAAACCTGACGCTCGATGTGACGCGCGACAGCTCCGGAGCGATCACGTCAGGAGAGGCGGTCTTCTACTTCAACTACGACTTCCCGAGTTCGGTGACGGTCACCGGCCTCCACGTCCATCAGGGCGCCAAGAAGGCGAACGGGGCGATCGTGGTCGACTCCGGGGTCGCCGCGTTCACGGACGCGGACGGCGACGGCAACGTCACTGCCGTGGTGAGCAGCGTCTCTCCGGCCCTGCTGCAGGCGATTCTCACGAAGCCGAAGGACTACTACGTCAACCTCCACACAAGCGTGAATCCGAGCGGCGCGATCCGCGACCAGCTCGAGACGTCAAAGAAGAAGAAGCACGACGACTGACAAGAGAGTTCGCCGAATCGTGGGGCCGGCTCTGCCTGGCCCCACGATTCTTGGCGGGACCTCGCTCAGGCGCCAGTCGGGACCGGAGGCGTCGCGCGCGGGTAGCGCGCCAGAACGTCGTCGATGAACGTCGCGAGCCGGTCTGCCGTCGAGGTGTCCCGGATCTCGAGCACGTTCTCGGCGTTCCGCTCGCCCGACCTGGAGAGGTTGAAGCTGCCGACGAACGCAATGTCGTCGGCGACGACGACCTTCGCGTGCATGAAGTCGTGAACGGACTCGGGCGTCCACGGCGTCGATACCTTGCCGGAGAACTCCGCACCTTCCAGCACGCTCTGGAGCAGCGGGATCTTCCACGCGCTGACGCCGTTCGTCTCCCACTGATGGAACACCTGGTCGACCTGCGTGTCATCCACGATCCCGGCGACGTTGCAGCGGCCCTCGTTCACGATCTCGACGAGCGTTCCCAAAATCGGCCCCGAGGTGAGAACCGGGGACGCGATGCGTATCCGCTCGCGAGCTCTCCCCAGGTGCTTCGCGATGCGGTGCGACAGCGCCTCCCCATGTCCTGGCGTGAACCACGGCCTGATCTCGACGTCGCCCACCTTGACCGGCCGCGGCTGTACCAGGCCCGAGTCCTCGACGACCGGGCGGGACCAGAGCGCGTCGAACTCGAGGCGGAACGCGTGCGCGAGCGCCTGCGCCCCGAGCACGCGCACGATGACGTTCTCCTGCCGCGACCAGGAGTCGTCCGTCCAGTTCGTCGAGCCGGACCAGAGGTCGGCGTCGTCGCGGATGACGAACTTGTGATGCATGAGATCCGGGACGCCCGGGACCGGGAGCGTCTCGATGGGAAGAGCCTCGAGCGCGATCGGCCTCGTCTCCGGCGGCGGTGGCACCGGTATCGGCCCGGGGTGGTCGACGTTGTAGAGAAGCCGGATGGCGACTCCGCGTTGCTGTGCGGCCAGGAGCGCAGCGAGGACGAGTCCGCCGGCGTCCGTCTCGAAGCGCACGTCGTAGAGCGCGAGGTCGAGGCTTCGCTGTGCCCCGCCGAGGAACGCGGCGGTCTCGCGAGCGATCGAGGACGGGGACTGACCGCCGTCCGTCAGCAGCGTGAGCTCGATCGACGGCCCCACTGGCCCAAGGTACTCGAAGGCTGCGAGCCGCCGCGCCGCTCGATCAGGCGCCCGACGCGCGCCAGCCGCCAGGTGCGTACGACGTGCGCACCGTTTCGACGTAGGGCACCGGACAGACGATGGCGCCGATCTCGACCTGCACGTGGGGCTCGACGGTGGGCTTCGCGGTGCCTCCGTCTTCCTCTCCCCAGACGAAGGTCACATCGGTCCCGGGCTCCGCGTGCTGGGCGTCCAGAACGGCGAGCGTCAGCATCTTGCTCTCGTTCGAGCTGTAGCCGATCCACGTCGAAACGCCTACCGTCTCCCCGTCGACGGTGACCCGGTCGAACTGGTGCATCGAGTACACGGCCGAGGGCCAGTCCACGAACTTCGCCCGCTCGCCCTCCTGGAACATCGTTCCGATCGTGCGGGTCACGTCCTCGTCGTCGAGCGCCAGCGTGACCTTCTGGCGGTGATCCCCGCCGCCCATCTTCTCCAGCGCCTCCCGGCCGACGAACTCGTGGTCGAACCTCACGTAGCTCCCGTACCCGAGGTCCCACGGCGTGAAGTAGTAGTCCTCGATGTCGTCGGAGACGAAGCTGCCGCCGATCGACGCCGACCCTTCGTATCCGGCCGCCGGCAGCCATTCGCGGTACGCCTTCATGCTCTCGCCCGAGTACACGGCCGGAAGCGGCGAGGGGATCCATCCGGACTCGAGCGTGTTGGACGAATACGCACGTCCACCCGCCTGTCTCAGGCCAAGCTCCTCTCCGGCGGTCACGAGCGCTTCACGCACCGCTTCGCCGTCGTCCCAGTGGCCGAAGAGCTCCCAGCCCGGCTGACCGACCATGCCGTGGCGCAGAGCGCCAGCGGTCTTGCCCGCGATCGTCACCGCCGTCGTGTGGAAGAACTGGAGCTCGGGCGGAGGGCTGCCGAGCGCGTTCTCGATCACCTGCATCGCGTTCGGGCCCTGCACCTGGAAGCGGTACGAGCGGCGCCTGCCATCGGTACGCAGCGCGGACCTCACGTCGAGCTCGACCGCGACGTCGTATCCGCCCGTCTCGGCGTGGTGGATGATCCAGTTGAGCGCGGGAGCCCGGCCGACGAGGTTGAAGCGCCCGTCGCCCGCTGCGAACAGGATCACGTCACCGATGACGTAGCCGTCGGGGCTGCACGGCACGAAGTGCTTGGCTCGCGCGCCCGTAAACCCGTCGAAGCTGTTGACCGCGAGGTCTGAGAGCAGCCTGAGCGCGTCCGGGCCCTCTACCGTCAGGTCGTTCATGTGGTACGAGAGATCGAAGAGGACGCATGTCTCCTGCCACGCTCGCTGCTCGTCGCGCCAGTTCGTGAACTCCGGCGGCACCCCCGGGTAGACGTTCGGCCCCGCCGTCGCGTTGCGGAGGAGCTCGACCGGGCTCTCGGCCGTCGCCAGCAGGTCTTCGAGACTCGGTTTGCTCACATCGCTAGAGGACACCGCGACTCGCATTGTCGATGCCGCCCGGCAGCAGGCCGCGCCTCACGGCGTCGGCCACGTTGAAGAGGTGCTTGCGCATCGCGAGCTCGGCCTCGGCCGCGCGCCTTGCAACCACCGCCTCGACGATCGCCGTGTGCTCGGCGACAGACGCCGCCGGGCGGCCCGGGATCAGGATCGTGCGGTACTGGTAGCGCACCGTTTGCGCGTTCAGGGTGTGGATGAGACGGACTGCGGTCGCATGACCGGAGAGCTCAAGGACGGTCGCGTGCAGGTCGGCGTTCGCCTCCGATGCCCCGAGGAGATCGCCGTGCTCGAGGAGCTCACGTTGACGCGCGAGACACTCCAGGATACGGGCGGCGCCCGCATCGTCGACTCGTTCGGCGGCCTGGCGGGCCGCAAGGCCCTCGAGGACGGCGCGCGCCTGCAGGATCTCGACCGCCTCCTCGTCGCTGACGCGCCGCACGCGGGCGCCTCGATGAGGCTCGCGAACGACGAGCCCGTCCTGCTCGAGACGGATGAGCGCCGTCCGCACGGCGCCGCGCGACATGTCGAACGTCGTCGAGATGTCGGACTCGATGAGGCGGGCGTCTGGAGCGATGTCACCGCGGACGATGGCCTCGCGGAGGGCGTCGTAGGTCGAGGTGACCGCCATCGTGGGACACGCATACTGCCCGATTGTCGCGAAGATCGTCAACAATTCTGTTTTCATGTCGGACGTGGATCGCCGTGCACTCCGACCGATCGCGCGGAGCTCAGGACCGTGAGCGCGCCGGTGGTCGCGGTCCTCGGGCTCGGCGAGGCGGGCAGTCGACTCGCCGCCGACCTGGTGGCCGCGGGGCTGGACGTTCGCGGGTACGACCCGAACGCTCCCGATGTGGTGGGCGTTCCCACCCGGGCGCCCGATCTCGAGGCTGCGGTGGCAGGGAGCGACGTCGTGCTCAGCGTCAACACGGCGCGCGCAGCACTCGACGCGGCGGAGGCCTCGCTCCGCGCGCTTCGGGAGAGCGCCATCTACGCGGACCTGAACACCGCGTCACCGGCATTGAAGCGCGACATCGCGGCACTAGTCGCCGGAGCGGGCGGGCGCTTCGCCGACGTGGCGCTGCTCGGACCGATCCCGCAGCGTGGGCTTCGCGCTCCTGTGCTCGCTTCCGGAGTCGGTGCGCAGGCGTTCGCGGACATCTTTGTGCCCGTCGGGATGCCTGTCACCGTCGTCTCCGAAGTGGCCGGGGACGCGGCCACGCTGAAGCTCGTGCGCTCGGTCTTCATGAAGGGGCTGGCCGCCGCCGTGGTCGAGAGCATGCAGGCGGCCGAAGCTGCGGGACACGCGGAATGGCTCGCGGAGGAGATCGAAGCGATGATCGGCCGACCGTTTCTCGAGCGTGCGCTCGATGGAAGCCGGAAGCATGCGGCGAGGCGCGTGGACGAGATGGAGGCGGCCCGCGATCTTCTTCTCGAGCTCGGGATGGAGCCGCGGATAGCGGTAGCGAGCGCGGCGCAGCTCGCCGAGCTGGCTGCGAGCGAGCCGGTGGGTCGCGAGGGGATGAGATCGTGACGACACAGAATGCTGTGACGACGTCACCGAGTGACCGCGCACGAGTTCTCGTGGAGGGCGCGTACGACCTGCATGTCCACGTCGCTCCGGACGTGCCTGAGCGGCGAATCGACGATCGAACGCTCGCGCAGCGTTTCGCCGAGCTCGGGCTGGCGGGGTTCGCCCTCAAGTCGCACTACACCTCCACCGCCGAGCGAGCGCAGGTCGTGTCGGCTCTCTTCCGGGAGGTGGAGGTCGTCGGCACGCTGGCCCTCAACTGGGCCGTCGGCGGCATGAACGCACTCGCCGTCGAGATCGCCGCGCGCGAGGGCGCGCGGATCGTCTGGATGCCGACTGTCGATTCGCCCGCGGAGACGGCGGGGAGGACCGAGCCGAAGGACGGGGACAAGGTTCCCCAGTGGGCGCGACTCCAGCACGAGCTGCGGGGACTCGGGCTGAGCGTGGACGCGGTGCACGTCACCGACCACGAGGGAGGGCTTCTGCCCGAGACGCGAGACGTGTTACGGGCGATCGCCCGCCACGACCTGATTCTCGCCACGGGCCACCTCGCCCGCGACGATACGTTCGCGGTCGTCGACGGGGCGCTCGAGGTGGGGGTCGCGCACATCGTCGTCACACATCCGGAGTTCCCTTGTCAGAACTTCTCGCTCGACGATCAGCGCGCTCTCGCGGAGCGCGGGTGCATCCTGGAGCGTTGCCTCAGCACGCCGCTGAGCGGGAAGACCGACTGGGAGCACGTGTTCGACGGCGTCCGCGCGGTCGGAGTGGAGCGCACGCTCTTTTCGAGCGACTGCGGGAACCCGGACTACCCGCCGGTCGAGGACGGGCTGGCACTCTGGGCCGACCGCCTACTCGACGGCGGATTCGACGAGGGCGAGGTGCGCGAGATGATCGTCGGGCAGTCGCGGAAGCTGGCCGGTTCGGCATGACGCGCAAGCTCCTCGTGATCGGCGCTCACTCCGCCGACTTCGTGTGGCGGGCGGGCGGCGCGATTGCGGTCGCGACGTCGAGTGGCGGCGCCGGACGCGTGCTCGCACTGTCCTACGGCGAACGTGGCGAGTCCGGCGAGCTCTGGAAGGAAGAGGGGCAGACCGTCGAGCGCGTGAAGGAGATCCGTCACGGAGAGGCGGTGCGGGCGGCGGCCGTGCTCGGCGCCGAGTTCGAGTGTCTCGATCTCGGGGACTACCCCCTCGAGATCGACGGCGACGCGCTCGTCTCGATCGCCGACAGGATCCGTGCGTTCACTCCCGACGTCGTCCTCACGCATACGGACCGGGACCCCTTCAACCCGGACCACGCTGCCGCGTACTTCGCCGTCGAGAAGGCTCGTGCGCTCGCCGCCGGCGCGGGCGTTCCGAGCGCGTTCGAGACCGTCGAGCCGCCCGAGCTGCTGCTCTTCGAGCCGCACCAGCCCGAGCTCTGCAACTTCGTACCGACGACCTTCGTCGACATCACGCCGGTGATCGAGCAGAAGAATGCCGCGATGGCGGAGATGAAGGCGCAGTCCTACCTCCACACGTACTACTCGCAGCGCGCCGAGCAGCGTGCCAACCACGCACGGCGCTCCTCCGGAAACCAGGCGATCCGGTACGCCGAGGCGTTCCAGCGCGTGACGCCGCACGTGGTGAGCGCGCTGTGACGGACCCTTTCGTCGAGCTCGCTCGGCTTGGCTCCGCGACCGTCCACGAGGCGGCGGGGCGCGCTCAGGTGGTCGACATGCAGCTGGTCCAAGTCGTGGCCGGCTCGCGCGCGGCCGGCCCGGCGCGAACCGTGCGCTGCGGCCAGGACGACAACCTGATGGTCCACGCGGCGGTTGCCGAGGCCGAGCCGGGCGAGGTGCTCGTCGTCACGATGCCCGAGCCCAGACCTGTCGCACTCGTCGGCGAGCTGCTCGCGACGCAGGCGAAGGTCGCGGGCGTCGCCGCGCTGCTCGTGGACGCCGCCGTGCGCGACCTCGAGGAGCTCCGTGAGGTCAGGCTGCCGATCTGGGCGCGGTACGTGCGCGTGAGCGGAGCAGGAAAAAGCGTTCCCGGTGCGATCGGCGAGCCCGTCGAGGTCGCCGGCGCGCGCATCCGCCAGGGCGACGTCGTCGTGCTCGACGCGGACGGCGCGGTCGTGGTCGAGCGGGAGCGGGTGGACGAGGTTCTGACGGCGGGGCTCGCGCGCGCGGAGCGCGAGCGAGAGAAGCGCGCAAAGCTCGAGGCGGGCGAGCTCTCGTACGACCTCGACGGCTTGCGACGGCTGGTTGAGGGATGACGGAGCCGATCCACGACCTCGCACGGATCGGGCATGCGGAGCTCCTGACCCCGAAGCCGGAGGAGAGCCTCCGCTTCTTCGTCGACGTGCTGGGCATGGAAGAGGAAGCGCGCGACGGACAGTCCGTCTTCCTGCGGGGCTGGGGCGACTACCTCCGCTACAGCCTGAAGCTCACGGAGTCGCCCCGGGCCGGCCTCGAGCACGTCGCGCTGCGAGCGTGGAGCCCCGAGGCGCTCGACCGCCGGGTCGCGGCCGTCGAAGCCACGGGCCGCGGGCTCGGCTGGATCGACGGTGACGTCGGTCACGGCCCGGCGTACCGCCTGACGGACCCGGACGGGCACGTCTTCGAGCTCTACTACGAGGCCGACCGCTACCAGGCGCCCGAGCACCTGCGGCCGTCGTGGAGGAATCAGCCGCAGCGCTACGTCGGCCGGGGCGCGGCGGTCAAACGGCTCGACCACGTCAACCTGCTGGCGGCGGATGTTCGCGCGAACAGCACCTTCGCCCAGGACGTGCTCGGCTACCGCCTGTACGAGCGGATCGAGCTCGACGACGGGACCGAGGCCGGTGCCTGGCTGAGCCTCTCGATCGCCGCGCACGAGCTGATCTACGTCGCGGATGCGTATGCGGCGACGGGGCGCCTGCACCACCTCGCCTTCTGGGTGGACACGCGCGAGGAGTGCCTGCGGGCGGCGGACATCTTCGTCGACGCGGGCGTCCCCATCGAGGCGGCGCCGTCGAAGCACGGCGTGGCGCAGGGCTTCTTCCTGTACGTGTTCGAGCCAGGGGGTAACCGGATCGAGGTGACGACCGGCGGATACTTCGTGTACGACCCGGACTTCGAGCCGATCACGTGGACCGCGGAGGAGCGCGGGCGCGGTCAGTTCTGGGGCGTGCAGACGATCGAGAGCTTCCACACGTACGGCACGCCCGACATCGACGGCACGGGTTGAGGACGTGCCCTCGCTCCGCGACGCCCTCGCCCGCGACCACCAGGCGCCGGGCCGATCTAGGATCTTCCACGGACATCGGGAAAGAGGAGGTACCTCGACATGAGTCACACGAGCCTCGAGGAGAAGCTGCAGGCAGCCGGCGGCGCCGTGGAGATGGCGCGGAACTCGCAGATCGGGCCGTACGTCTATCCGGCCGTGCCTGCCGAGTTCTCGAACTGGCGCGACGAACAGGTGGCCTGGCGCGAGACGTCGGCGCTCTTCGATCAATCCCACCACATGACCGATCTCCAGATCGAAGGCCCCGACGTCATCAGGCTCCTGTCCGACCTCGGTGTCAACTCGTTCGAGACCTTCCGGGTGGACAAGGCCAAGCAGTTCGTCGCCTGCAACCACGACGGATATGTCATCGGGGATGCCATTCTCTTCTTCCTCGACGAGAACAAGGTGCGCCTCGTCGGGCGGCCGTCGGCTCACAACTGGGTTCAGTACCACGCCGAGACGGGCGATTACGACGTGGCGGTCTCGCGGGACGAGCGGACCGCCGTCAATCCGACAGGCGGACGCGAGCTCTACCGATTCCAGGTACAAGGCCCGACGGCGCTCGACGTCCTGACGAAGGCGAACGGTGGCGCGTTGCCCGAGATCAAGTTCTTCAACATGGGCGAACTCACGCTCGCCGGCCACAAGGTTCGCGCCCTGCACCACGGCATGTCCGGGGTGCCGGGGCTCGAGCTCTTCGGCCCGTGGGAGGATCGGGAAGACGTACGGGCGGCGATCGTCGAGGCTGGCCACGACTTCGGACTGCGTCAGGTCGGGTCGAGGGTCTACGCGACCAACACTCTCGAGTCGGGTTGGATCCCCTGCCCGCTCCCCGCGGTCTTCGCGGGCGACGACATGACGGCCTATCGCGAGTGGCTTCCGGCCGATGGGTACGAGGGCTCCGGATCGCTCGGCGGCAGCCTCTACTCCGACGACATCACCGACTACTACCTCACACCGCACGACCTCGGGTACTGGTCCTTCGTCAAGTTCGACCACGACTTCGTCGGACGCGATGTACTCCAGGCGATGGGAGACGAGCCTCGGCGGCGAAAGGTGACCCTCGCCTGGAACGGCGAGGACGTCGCGAACGCGATGGGAACCCTCTTCCAGCCTGGAGATCCGGTGAAGTACATCGACGTCCCGCTGTCGAACTACGCGACGTGGCCCAACGACAGGGTGTTGCGCGATGGCGAGATGGTCGGCGTCTCGACGTTCTCGGGCTACAGCTACAACGAGCGTTCGTACCTGTCCCTGGCGGTGGTCGACGTCGACGTCGAGTTCGGGACCGAGGTGACGCTCGTATGGGGCGAGGAGGCAGGCGGCTCCGCGAAGCCGGTCGTCGAGCGGCACGGGCAGGCGGAGATCCGTGCCCTCGTGAGCCCGTGTCCGTACGCTCAGGTCGCACGCTCGTACCACGAAGGCTGGCGCACGAAAGCCACCGCCGTCTGACCGCGAAGGCCTCGCGCCAGGCGGGATCAGGCCGCGGGGAGCCGCAGCAGCGTCGAGCCCGGGAGGTGCTCGAGCAGGTGGCGGTTCTCGAGGGCGACGTCGAGGTTCCGGCGTGCGATGCGCGCGTGCTCGCGCGCGATCGCATCCGCACGCGCTCCCTCACGTCGTCCGATCGCGTCGATGAGCGCATGGTGCTGGTGCTGCGCCACGAGCAGGATCTCCCACGACTCGGGTAGCGCGGAGTGCACCATCAGCAGGGCGCTCGGCGGCGCGAACGGCAGCGCGAGCGCGTGCTCGAGGGCGCGTCCGAGCTGCGCGCTCTTGGCGAGCTCGCGAAACCCCTGGTGGAACTCCTCGTTGAGGCGGAGGTACTCCATAAACGTCTCGATGCTCTGCGTCCGGACGATCGCGTCCAGCTCCCGACAGCACTTGCGCAGCGGTTCGAGCTCGTCATCCGACTCGAGCCGCTCCGCCGCGAGGCGCGCCGCTGTGCCCTCGAGCACGCCGCGCAGCTCGATCGCGTCGTCGATGTCGGTGCGCGTGAACTCACGTACGACGAACCCGCCGCCCGGGAGTGTTTCGAGGAGCCCCTCGTGCTCTAGTGTCATGAGGGCGATTCGGAGCGGGGTCCGCGACACGCCGAGCTCCTCGACGAGACGCAGTTCGGGAACCCGCTCGCGCGGCTTGAAGACTCCGTTGAGCAGGAGCTCGCGGAGCCCGAGCGTCGCCTTCGTGGTCTGCGAGTTCGCGTGGTTCCCGCGTGGCACGACCGCCAGCGTAACCGCAGACACAGCCGTGTTGCGTGCAATCGAGACCTGCCCCCTCGCAGAAGACGCCTCGAAGGCTCGTTCTGCATGCAACCACCTGAGGTCGTGGCCCGAGCGTGTGCGAGGATTCCGTGGAGATGACCGATGCCGACGACAGTGCTAGGGGCGCCGTGTCGGTCTCCGCAGAGCCGAGGATCAGCTACGTCATTGCCCGGCTGGAACGTGCGATCAGGGCGACGATCAACGAGCGCCTTCGACCCCACGGGCTGACGACGCTGCAGTACACGACGCTGAGCGTTCTCGCGTCGCGAGGACAACCGCTGTCCAATGCCCAGCTGGCGCGGCGTGCGTACATGACGCCGCAGGCGATGATCGAGGTCCTCACAGCCCTCGAGACGAAGGGCCTGATCCGAAGAGAGCCGCACCCGAATCACCGCCGCGTGTACCCCGCGAGCCTCACAGAGGAAGGTCAGCGCGTCCTCACCTCGTGCGACGCCGTCGTTGAGGCGATGGAACAGGAGATGCTCGCCACGCTCGAGCCTGCGGAACGCGTGGCCTTCCGCGACTGGCTCACGACGTGCGTCCGGGCCCTCCACGCAGGGTTGCCGTCCGACGGAAACGCCTCAGTGGCGATCAGCACACGGGCGCCTTGAGTACAATCAGGTAGCCTGATATAAGTAAGCCGCGTTGCGATGCCTCTACGTGTCGAGGAACGTCCGGTGAAGCAGCCGGTGGGCGTTTCGCATGCAGCGAGCTGCGTGCGTCTCACGTCCCGTCATGGCGACGGTGCCCTTGACCGGCAGGCACAGAGAAGGTCCCGGAGTGGCAGGCGACCGTGCCTCCTAGCGCACGGGCCACACGTCCCACAAGGAGGGCATCGATGAGAAGGCTGCTCGTACTCGCGACGGCCGTTGTTGCTACATGCTCGGTCGCGTTGGTGCCGGCCGGGTTCTCGACCGGACAGCAGGCGCGAACCATCTACATCGGCATGGACGCTCCCCTCACAGGGCCGCAGGCGATCGTAGGCCAGGGCGATCGCGAGGCTGTCACCGCGCTCGTGCGGTTCTGGAATCGGGCGGGCGCCTTCAAGAACCGGCGGATCCAGGTCGACATTCGCGACAACGCCTCCAATCCGTCGCAAGCCGTCCAGAACGTCCAGCGCTTCGTCGCCGACTCGAAGTACGTCGCGATCCTCGGCTCGGGGAACGCGGCCGCTGCGATTGCGACGGCACCATTGGCGACGGCGGGCCAGATCCCGTTCCTCCCGCTCTCGCCCCCGACGCCGCTCGTCGTTCCGCCCCGTCCGTACGTCTACGTAGCCCTTCCGACCGGACGGTTGTACGCCTACAGCATGGCTCAGTACCTCAAGAGCCTGAACATCCAGCGAATCGCGCTCATCGGTGACAACGGCGGCTTCGGGCGCGACGGTGTCGCGCAGGTCAAGGCCCTCGCGAGCACGTACGGCTTCACGATCACCGACGAGATCATCTTCTCGCCCACTTCGACGAGCTTCGCGGCCGAGCTCACCAGAGTGAGGAACTCGAACGCTCAGGCGCTCTGGATGTGGACGGTGACTCCCGCCGGCAACACGATCGTCAAGGAGTTTCGACAGCTCCAGCTCCCCCAGCGTCTGGTGCTGACGGGCGGGAACCTGTCGTCGCAGTTCCTCGAGGCGACGTGCCCGGACGTCAACGGAGCCCTCGTGAACAGCTTCCTCGGGGTCGTGTGGGCTCAGCTCCCCCGTAACAATCCGATCCGGGCGCGGGCGCAACTCACCCAGCGGGTGATCGGCAAGCCCCTTTCGGTCTTCCACGTGGACGCATCGACGTCGCTCTTCGCGTTGAAGGCTGCGATGGAACGAGGAGGATTCACCCGGGCGGGCATCAACACCGCGCTCGAGACGAAGCTCCGCGGGCTCCCGACTCCTGGTGGCCGCCTGTACTTCGGGCCCGGGAACCACAGCGGTGTCCAGATGGACAGCATGTGGGCCGGAAGAATCGTCCAGTGCAAGCCGAGGGCTCTGTTCGGGGCTGCGTTCCGGCGATAACCGAGTCCTCCGACAACGGAACCGACGCCGCGGACCTCGCTTGCGAGGTCCGCGGCGTCACGAAGTCGTTCGGCGCCGTCGCGGCGGTCGACGACGTCGACGTCGGCATCGAGCGCGGCTCGCTGACGTGCCTGATCGGCCCGAACGGCGCAGGCAAGTCGACCCTTCTCGGGTGCATCTCGGGCCTGCTGCGCGTCGACGCCGGTACCGTCGTGGTCGAGGGCGAGGATGTCACACGCTGGACTGCCCACCGCCGTGCCGAGGCCGGTCTCGGCACGGTCTTCCAGACGACCCGCCCCCTCGAGCACCTCGACGTCCTCGAAAACGCCATGGTCGGCTGCCATCGGTGGACGCGAGCCGGGTTCGTCGAGGCGATGCTCCGCGTGCCGTGGCAGCGCCGGGAGGAGCAGCAGATCGAGGAGCAGGCGTACCACGGTCTCGAGCTCGTCGGCCTCGCGGACCGGGCTGACGCCCCTGCCGGCTCGCTGCCGCTCGGCCAGCTCCGCCTGCTCGCCGTTGCCCGGGCCCTCAGCCAGCGGCCGCAGGTTCTCCTGCTCGACGAGCCTGCCGCCGGGCTGCGGGGCGCCGAGAAATCACGTCTCGCGGACACGCTGCTCGCGCTCAAGGAGCGGGGGCTCACGCAGATCCTCGTCGAGCACGACATGGCGTTCGTCAGCTCGCTCGCCGAGCGCGTGGTCGTTCTTGACCGCGGGCGCGTGATCGCCGACGGCACGCCGGCCGAGGTGCGGGAGAACGCGCGGGTCGTCGACGCCTACCTGGGATCGGCGACGCTGTGACGCTGCTCGAGCTCGACGACGTCACCGTGCGCTACGGAGCGGCCGTTGCGGTCGACGGCGTGTCCCTGTCCGTGGCCGCGCGCGAGCGCGTGGCGCTGATCGGGCCGAACGGAGCCGGCAAGACCTCCGTCCTCAACGCAGCGTGCGGAGTCGTGCGCACGGCGGCAGGACGCGTCCGCATCGACGACGAGGACGTCACCGGGACGACGCCGGCGGCGGTCGTCCGGCGAGGGATCAGCCAGGTGCCCGAGGGACGACACGTGTTCGCCACGCTGCCCGTGGAGGCAAATCTCCTGCTCGGCGCGTACGGACGCGTCTTCCGCCTCGAGATCGTCTCCTCGACGCTCCGCTACCTGCGCTCGAAGCGAGAGGTGCGCGAGCAGCTCGAGCGCATCTACGACCTGCTCCCCAAGCTCCGGGAGCTTCGCGAGCGACCCGCCGGGCGGACGTCGGGCGGCGAGCAGCAGATGGTCGCGATCGGACGCGCGCTCATGGCGCGCCCACGCCTGCTCGCGATCGACGAGCTCTCGCTCGGGCTGGCCCCAGTCCTCGTCCAGTCGCTGGCCGAGTTCCTCGTGCGCCTGAACGAGGAGGAGGACGTCGCCATCCTGCTCGTCGACCAGAGCGCCTCGCTCGCCTTCTCGCTCTGCGAGCGGGCCTACGTCCTCGAGACGGGCCGTATCGCGCTCGAGGGCGCAAGCAGCGATCTCGTGGGACGCGCGGAGGTGCGAAGCGCGTATCTCGGCGGTGGGCCGGAGAAGGCGTCTTGACGACCTTCTTCCAGCTCGTCGTCGTCGGCCTCTCGACGGGCTCGGTGTTCGCCATCGTGGGCATGTCGCTCGTCCTCGTCTACCGGGCGACCGGAATCGTGAACTTCGCGCAGGGGGTGTTCGCAGTCCTCGGCGGGCTCCTGACGTACTCCATCAGCCAGCACGTGCCGCTCCCGCTCGCTGGGGTGCTCGCGGTGTTCGCGACGGCGGCCGTCGCGACCGTCGTGGCGGTCGTCGCCGTCGGCATCCGGGGTCGCACGACGCACCTCGCGAGCCTCATCATCACGGTCGGGATCGCGATCCTCGCGGAGGCCGTGCTGCTCGCGGCATTCGGCGAGGTCCCGCGCTCGTACTCGGCGATCTCCGACCACGCATGGAACATCGGCGGCGTGCTCGTGCAGCCGCAGTACGCGGCGCTCGCTGTCGTCGCCCTCGCAGCCGCGTTCGGGCTCACGCTCTTCCTGCGCCGCACGATCGTCGGTCAGGCGCTCGTCGCCTCGGCAGACTCCCCGCGGGCCGCAGAGCTGATCGGCCTCAACCTCCGCTCGATCGCGGTCATCGCTTTCGCGATCGCCGGCGCGCTCACCGCCTTGGGGGGCGTCCTCCTCGCCCCGACCGTGCCGGTGGTGTACAGCTCCGGCCTGACGATCACCATCAACGGGTTCGCGGCAGCCGTATTCGGCGGGCTCGTCTCCATCCGGCTCGCCCTGCTCGGCGGCTATGCGCTCGGGATCGTCGAGCAGCTCGTCGTCGGCTACGTCGACCCGCAGTACAACCTGATCATCGCCCTCGTCGTCATGCTCGTCCTCATCGGCTGGCGCTCGCGGGGTGAGCTCGCGGTATGAGCATGATTCAGCAGCGCGCGCAGCGCCGGCGCCGCGCCACGGCCGTCCGCGTCATCGGCGTAGTCGCGGCCACCGCTTTCGCCTGCTGGCTGCCGTTCCAGCTCGACGGCGGTGATGTCGGCCTCTACGACCGGATGGGTCTTTACGCGCTCGTCGCGATCGGGCTCACGCTCCTCATGGGCTTCGCCGGCCAGGTGTCGCTCGGGCAGGGCGGCTTCTTCCTCATCGGCGCGTACACGTCGGGGCTGCTCACGGTCGGGCTCGACCCTGATCGGCGGCTGGTCGACCCCGAGGCCGGGATCGACCCCCTCCTCGCCGTGGCCGCCGCGCCGTTCGTGAGCGCGGCGGTCGCGCTCGTGATCGGCGTGCCGCTGATGCGCCTGCGAGGGCACTACCTCGCCTTCGCGACGCTGGCGTTCGCGCTCATCGCCTGGTCGCTCCTGTACGCGCAGGACCGGTTCACGGGCGGGCAGTACGGCATCAACGTCATCAAGCGGCTCGAGGTCTTCGGCCACGAGCTCACAGGAGCCGGGCATGCCGCGGTCGTCTGGAGCATCGTCGGGCTCGCCCTGCTGCTCTCGACAAACCTCGTCGCGTCGAGGGTCGGCCGCGCGCTGCAGGCGATCGCGGTGAACGAGCCGGCCGCAGCGGCGTCGGGGATCAACGTTGCGTTCTACAAGCTCCAGCTCTTTGTCTTCGCGGCCGCGCTCGCCGGGCTCGCGGGCGGGCTGTTCACGTTCTACGCACAGTTCCTCGGCCCCGAGGACTTCGTGATCATCCTCAGCCTGCTCTTCGTCGTCATGGTCTCCATCGGCGGCCTCGGGAGCGTCTACGGCGCCGTCGTCGGCGCGGTCACGATCGTCTACGTCGAGCACAAGCTCCGCGACCTCGGCACGCGGGAGACGCTGCTCGGCTGGGATCTCCCGCCACAGGGCCCGTCGATCCTCTCGCTCGGGGTCTTCGGCCTGCTCCTGATCACGATCATGCTCTTCTTCCCGAACGGCCTGCTCCCCGGCATCGTGGGCAGCGTCCGCGGAGCCTGGGCGCGACTCGGGCGCGAGAGCGAGTGAGCCTCAGAGCCCGAGCATCCGGGCGGCGTTCTCCTTCAGGATCAGCGGCCGGACGTCGTCCTTGAAGTCGGCCTCTGCGAAATCCGCGAGCCAGCGGTCGGGCGTGATCAGCGGGAAGTCGGAGCCGAACAGGACCCGATCGCGTAGCAGGGTGTTCGCGTAGCGGACGAGCTGCGGAGGGAAGTATCGAGGCGACCAGCCGGAGAGATCGATGTAGACCTGCTGCTTGTGCAGCGCGACTGACAGCGCTTCGTCCTGCCACGGGAAGGATGGGTGGGCGAGGACAATCGTGAGCTCCGGAAAGTCGACGGCAACATCGTCGACGTACATCGGGTTGGAGTACTTGAGGCGGATGCCCCCGCCCCCCGGAAGACCGGACCCGATCCCCGAATGGCCGGTATGGAAGAGCGCGGGCAGCCCGGACTCGGCGATGACCTCGTAGAACGGATAGAACGCCTTGTCGTTCGGGAAGAACGCCTGGACGTTCGGATGAAACTTGAAACCACGAACTCCGTGATCGCGGATCAGGCGCTTCGCTTCCTCCACCGCCTGCTTCCCCTTGTTCGGATCGATCGAGGCGAACGGGATCAGCACGTCGGCGTTCGCCGCCGCGACCTCGGCGATCTCCTCGTTCGGTACGGCCTTGCGTCCGGTGACGGTCTCGGCGTCGACGGTGAAGATCACCGCCGCGAGGCGCCGTTCTCGGTAGTACTCCGCGACCTCCTCTGCGGTCGGGACCGAATGCTCCCCGAAGTACGCGCCCGCCGCCGCGCGCCAATCGGGTCGCATGCCGTCCTCGCCCGCACGCCCGACCTCCGCGTGGACGTGAACGTCGATTGCCTCGACGGAGGCGAGGTCGATCGTCATCGGAGCTCGGCGCGCCCGTCCTTGATCACGGGAGTGCCGTCCGAACCCGCCGCCACGAAACCATGGGTCTTGTCATCGATCCTCCACACCTCCGTCGTCAACGTGTCGCCCGGGAAGAGCGGGGCCGAGAAGCGGACCGCCAGCCGGCGGATCGCGCGTGGATCGTCGACGGACGCCGCCTCGAGCACTGCCCGGCCGGCGAAGGCCATGGTGCAGAGTCCGTGGACGATCCTCCCGGGGAGACCGACGGAGCGCGCAAAGTCGTCGTCGAGGTGAATGGCGAAGTGGTCGCCCGAGGCGGCTGCGTAACGAACGGTCTGATCGTCGGCCACAGAGTATGAGATCTCGGCGAGCGGGGACAGACCGTCCACTTCGAACCCGTGGTCGGGCGCGCGTTCACCGATCGACAGCGGCGCCTCCACGCCGCGAAAGAACTCCGTGACGTACTGCTCGCTCAGAGGCACCCCGTCCTCGCTTCGCGTGGTGACATGGATCACGAGGGAGGTCCCGTTCGGTCGTGTGAGAAGGGAAACGGGCGTCGCCTGCGACACGACCGTCGCTCCGGGCTCGAACGGCCGATGGAGCACGAAGTCCTGCTCGTAGTGAACGACGCGCGAGCGGACGTCGTCGGAGGCGACCGAGCGCGACGCGAGTGCAATCGCAGTCGCAGCCGGGACGATCGCGAACACCGGACCGCCAGGGCGGTCGTCCGTCGCATCCGCGTACGCGCGGAGCGCCGAATCGGTGACCTCGTACCGCTGCTCCTCGGTCGGACGCCCGATTGCGTCGAGATCGAAGCTCACGAGGTCATCCCCGTCGTTTGGCCGCCGTTGACGGTCAGCACCTGTCCGTGAACGAAGTTCGACCACGGTGAGCAGAGGAAGAAGATTGCCCCCGCCGCCTCCTCGGGTGTCGCAGGGCGTCCGAGTGGGATGATCGTCCCTGCGAGCTCGCGCATCCTCGCCGGGATACCGAGTCTGATCTCGTGACCACCCCGCTCGATCGTCTCGCTCTCCTCCGCGGACGCGGTGAGACGGGTGTCGACGAATCCGAAGGCCGCTGCGTTGACGTTCACCTTGAACGGCCCCCACTCCCGTGCCAGCGACTTCGTCAAGCCGACCAAGCCGGCCTTCCCCGCCGCGTAGTTCGCCTGGCCGAGATTGCCCTGCGTCCCGGAGATCGACGTGACGTTCACGACCTTGCGGAACACCTCGAGCCCGTCCTCCCGATCCTTCTTTCCGGCATCGCGCAGGTACGGCGATGCGGCTCTGAGGATCTTGAAGGGCACGACCGTGTGAATCTCGAGCATCGCCCGGAACTGCTCGTCGCTCATCCTGTGCGCCATTCCGTCCCACGTATAGCCCGCGTTGTTGACGACGATGTCGAGCTGACCGAACGCATCGACGGCCGCTTGCACGAGCGCCTCGGGGGCCCCGTCGGAGGTGAGGTCGCCCACGAACACGGCCGTATCGCCCTCGATCTCCGACGCGGTCTGCTCGGCGATCTCGCCGTCGAGGTCGCTGACGAGAACGCGCGCCCCGTGCGCGCACAGAAGCTCGACCGTCGCCCGCCCGATCCCTCTCGCCCCGCCCGTTACGATCGCGGCCTTCCCGTCGAGGACACCCATTTTAGACTCATCCTTTCGCTTGAATCAGGTTCCCTGATAATACTGCGAGCACCCGTGCCGCTTCGCACCGAACTGATGTGAATCTGGCTGCCCTCCTGACCGAGAGCGCCAGGCGGTATGCCACGCAGACCGCACTCCAGTACGACGGCCGCTCGGAGACGTACGCGGCACTCGAGAGTAGAGCGGCGCGCAGCGCGACGCGCCTTCGCGAACTCGGCGTCCAGACGGGTGACCGCGTGGCCGTACTTCTTCCCAACGGACCGGACTTCGTCGCGGTGTGGTTCGGTGCGCTGCGGCTCGGCGCCATCGTCGTGCCGCTGAACCCGCTGCTCGCCCAACGAGAGGTGGACGAGCGGCGGCGCATCTCGGAGGCACGACTCCTCGTCGAGACGTGGGAGGTGCTCGACGAAGTCATCCCAGCAGACGTCACGCCGGTCCCACGCGACGACGGAGACGCGGCAGTGATCCTCTTCACCTCGGGCACGTCGGGGCGAGCGAAGGGTGCGGTTCTCACCCACGGGAGCATCCGCGCTGCGGCCGACGCGGCTTCGGCCGCACTCGCGCTCTCTCCGGGTGACGTCGTGCTGGGTGCAGCTCCGTTCTCGCACGTTCTCGGGCAAACGACAGGCCTGGTGGCGACGCTCTCGGCCGGAGCAGCCGTCGCCATCGTGGAGCGGTTCGAAGCCGACGCGACCCTGCGCCTGATGAGCGAGACCCGCACGACGATCCTGCTCGGCGTTCCCACCATGTGCATCGCGCTGTGCGAGGCGGCGCGTTCCGCGGCCGAATTGCCGCCGGTGCGCATCGCGCACGTCGGAGGCGCCCCAGTGCCACTCGAGGTCGCGCTGGATTTCGAGCGAACGTTCGGCGGTGAAGTGTACGAAGGCTACGGACTGACGGAGATGTCAGGGATCGCGACGACATACCTCCCGGGACAGCCCCGGAAGCCCGGCTCCGTGGGCATGCCGCTCGCAACGACGGAGATGCGGGTCGTTGGGGTCGACGGTGTTGTCCTCCCGGCGGATGAGCCGGGCGAGGTGCAGTTCCGCGGCCCATCGGTCATTCCGGGGTACTGGGAGGACGACGAGGCGACGACGGCTGCGCTGTCCGCCGACGGCTGGCTCTCGACGGGGGACATCGGGTACGTCGACGGCGACGGGTATCTCTTCCTCGTCGACCGCAAGAAGGACGTGATCATCCGTGGCGGGTACAACGTCTACCCGCGCGAGATCGAGGAGGTCCTGTACGGGCACCCGTCCGTCCTCGAGGCCGCCGTCGTCGGAGTGCCGCATCCCACGCTCGGCGAAGAGGTCGCCGCCCTCGTAGTGCGGCGGCCCGGGTCCGAGGCCGATGCCGACGCCCTGCGCACGTACGCGCGTGAACACGTCGCCGCGTACAAGTACCCGCGCCACGTCCTGTTCGTCGAGTCGCTGCCGAAGGGACCAACGGGGAAGATCCTCAAGCGCGAGATCGACGTCGAGTCGTTCCTCGACCACGACGACGCAACACACTGACCACACTAGAGATCGTCCGTCGTGGCGTGCGTTCGCGACAACGCGTACTACTCGCGTGACGTGTTCAGTGCCGGCTCGCTGCGGCCAGAGCGGAAGAGCCGCGTGTACAGGGTGACGAACGCCTGCACCACCCCCCGTCTGAAGAAGAGGAAGATCGCGATGACGAAGACGCCGTACAGGACCTCGCGCAGCTCGAGACTCGCCGTCAGCCTCTCGTCCAGCACTGCGAAGACCGCTGCGCCGACCACCGGGCCCAGCAGCGTGCCGAGACCGCCGAACGCCACGAGCACGAGAACACGCACGTCCACGCGCTCGAAGCTGTACGTCGCCGGGCTGATGAAGCCCACGCTGTACGCCAAGAGGGCTCCGGTGAGACCGATCATCGCCGAGCCCACCGTCGCCGCGTAGATCCGGTAGCGAGCGACGTTCACACCCGCAAGCTCGGCGGCCACCTCGTCGTCTCGGAGGGCGCGAAACGCCCAGCCGACGTGCGAAAGCTGGAGCGCGCGGAAGACGATCAGGAACGCGACGAGCAGGCCCGCGAAGACGTAGTAGCCGCCAACGCTGTCGTCGGCCATGTTGGCGGGGGCCCCCTCCACCACGAGACCGGTCTCGGACCCCGTCAGATCGCGCTGGCCGAGGAGGAGGTTCGTGAACGCGAGCGAGAACACGAGCGTGACGATGCCGGTGAAGATGATGCCGAGCGAGCGCCGCACGGCGATCCAGCTCAAGAGCCCGCCCACGATCGCCGCGCTCGCCGTTCCCACGATGACGCCCACGACCATTGGCAGCGAGGTCTCGTTCGCGAGGATGCCCGCGCCGTAGCCCCCGACACCGGCCAGGGCGCCGACGCAGAGGAAGAGCTGGTTCGTGCTCCCGAAGATCAGGTTGAAGCCGACGCCGTACGAACCGAACACGAGCGCCTGCACGGCCAACGACGTCGTGAACGGCGAGTCGCCGAACCAGACCGGCGGGAGTACCGCGAGGATCGCTGCGGTGACAACGATCGGCAGGAAGGCCCAGCCGATCCGGCCGAGACGCGGCAGACCTCTCGCTTTCTCCATCTCGGTCATCGGCCGAGCAGCCCGCGAGGTCGGATGAGGATCGTCAGGGCGGCGGCACCCAGGAGGATGATGGTCGTGATGTATTGCCCGATGTAGTGGGCGCTCAGGCTGTTCACCACTCCGAGGAGAATTCCGGCGAGAAAGGCTCCGGCGACGCTGCCGAGACCGCCGACGACGGTGACGATCAGCGCGAACGTGGTGAGCTCGAAGCCCGCGTTGACCGTCAGCGGCCCGCTCATCGACTGCGCGATGGCGACCACGCCGGCGAGTGCGCCGCTCAGCGCGAAGATGACAGTGCGGACGAACGACGGGTTGATGCCCACGAGTCGCGCGCCGGTCTCGTCCTGGATCACGGAGCGGACCCCGCGCCCGAAGGTCGTTGCGCCGAAGAACAGCAGGAGAACCACCGCAACCACGAGCGCGATCGCGGAGGCCCAGATGCTCCCCACCGCCATCGGGACGCCGATGACGGAAATCGGGTCGCCGCCGACGAAGATGTACAGCGCGCCCGCGGGGTACCGCCAAGCGAGCAGTCCCCCGATGACGAACGCGGCGCCCAGCGTCAGCAGGAGGCCCAGGAGTGTTCGCTCTTCGCCCTGCTCACGATAGACGGGTCGCATCAGCGTGAGGTCGAGCAGGAGGGACACAAGGACTGCCGCCAGCACGCCCACGACGGCGGCGACAGCCTGGGAGTGGCCTCGCTCGATGACGAGCGACGCGACGATAGCCGCGACGATCACGATCTGGCCGTACGCAAGGTTGATGACGCCGCCGAGGCCGTACACGAGCGTCATGCCGACGCCGAGCAGGCCGAAGGCCAGGCCGAGCACGATGCCGTCGAGGATGACCGCCCTCATGTCCGCTCCGGCGCCGGCAAAGCCGGCACCTCCGCTCCCTCGTCGCCTCCGTCGAGCCTACGGCTCATGTCCGCTCCGGCGCCGGCAAAGCCGCTGCAGGGCCGCCTCCGTCGAGCCTGCGGCTCATGCGACACCCAGGTATGCCCGTCGTACCTCCGGGTTCTGGTCGAGCTCCTTCGAGGTCCCGCTCAGTCGGATTCGACCGTTCTCGAGCACGTAGCCGCGGTCAGCCACGGAGAGCGCAAGTGGCACCTGTTGCTCTGCGATCAGAAGCGTCATTCCATCGCTCTTGAGCCCTTCGAGCGCCTCGAACGCGACCTGCGCGACAATGGGCGCCAGTCCGGTCGTCGGTTCGTCAAGCATGAGTAGCCGCGGTCGCGCCATGAGTGCACGACCGACCGCCAGCATCTGCTGCTCACCGCCGCTCAAGGTTCCCGCCTGCTGGCGCTCCCGCTCCTTCAACCGTGGGAAGAGGTCGTAGACGAGCTCGAGCGTCGCCCTGTCCGGCCGCTTGGGATACGCGCCGAGGACGAGATTGCTCTTCAGGGTCATGGCCGGGAACAGGTGCCGCTCGGCCGGCACGTACGCGATTCCTGCGCGCGCAATCCGGTGGGCGGGGCGGCGCCTGAGATCCCTCCCGTCGAGAAGGACACGACCCTCCATCGTCGGAAGCAGCCCGGCGATAGCCCGGAACAGCGTCGTCTTGCCCGCGCCGTTCGAGCCGATGATCGCCACCGCCTCACCGGTGCGGACCTCGAGGTCGATGGAGTCGATGACACGCTCGCCGAGGTACCCGGCCGCCAGCCCTTCGACTTCAAGCAACGCGCGCCTGCCCGAGATACGCGTCGACGACCCGCGGGTCCCGCATGACGACCTCGGGCACGCCCTCCGCCAGGACCTGGCCGAAGTTGAGGACGATGGCTCGTTCGGCGAGCTGGATGACCGCGCTCATCACATGCTCGACCCAGAGAATCGTCATGCCGAGCCTGTCGCGGGCGTTCCGGGCGATCTCGACCGAGGCGGCGAGCTCCGCCTCGTTGAGCCCTGCCATCACCTCGTCCAGCAGCAGCACCTTGGGCTGCCCAGCGAGCGCCTTGGCCAGCTCGAGAAACCGCTGCTGGTGGAGGTTCAAGCTCGAGACCGGCTGCCCGGCTCGCTGCTCGAGCCCGACGAACGCCAAGGACTCGGTGGCCCGACGCCTCGCTTCCCGTTCGCCGACGGTGCCTTCGGTGCCGCCGAACATCGCGCCGAGCACGACGTTCTCCAGAACCGTCATCGACCCGAAGGGAAGCGGTCGCTGCATGGCCAGTGCAATCCCTCTGTGCCTCACCTGATGGGCGGCCAGACCGTCGATCCTCGCTCCGTTCAGCCGCACGCTGCCGCGCGTCGGTCGCTCCAGTCCGACGATGAGCTTGAGGAGCGTGCTCTTCCCGGCCCCGTTCGGACCGACGACGGCGACGATGTCGCCGTCGTCGATCCCGAATGTCACGCCGTCGACGGCCGGTAGACCGCCGAAGCGCTTCGTGACGTCGTCAACCTCGAGGAGCAGATCCGGTCTCCACGGCTAGGACGGGGGACGATACGGCGCCAGCGGCGGCGACTTGAATATCACTCTCGGCCAGAAGGTCGTCGAAGCGGTGTTCAAGCCGCGCTCCGGCGGTGCGCCCTTGGTCAGGATGGCGTACTGCGGTCGCGCCCCGATCATCTCGCCCCACGGCGTCCACCTGAGCGGCCACGCGTAGCCGGGGATGTTGAAGGTGTTCGCGTGGACGTAGGCGGCGATCCTCTGCCGGTTGGCGCCGACCTTGCTGATCGCCTCCGCGACGATCTTGACGTACGCGTAGCCCGCCAGCGCGTCGTCCTCCATGAACTCGTTCTGCGGGAACGTCCGGAGGTAGCGCTTCGCGAGCGCCTTGTACTCCTTGGTCGCCGTGGCCATGCACTTGAAGTCGCTGTAGCGGCCGAACGCCGCCGTCGTCGCGCTCTTCGCAGTGAGCGACCACGGCCCATCTGCGCCCACCACCGGTGCCTTCAGGCCCAGCTGACCTGCCTGAGCCAGAACCAGCGGCGCTCCCGGCGGATGGCCCGTCGCGACGATCAACGACACGTCGCCGAACGCACGCAGGTACGGCGTGAAGTTGGTCGTCGGCACCGGCGCGACCTGGACGTTGAACCTGATGCTTGGCGCGGACTTGGCCGCATCCTCGAGCGACGACTTGAACGACTGGCCCCACGCGTAGTCCGCGATCATCACCCCGACGCTCCTGATCTCACGTCGCTGTGCGAGCCGCACGACCGACTGAGCAACCATGGCAGCGGCCGGCAAGCAGGTGCGGAACGTGTAGCGGCTCGACTGCGTAAGGATCTCGTTGTTCCCCGACTTCACCAGGAACAACGGAATCTTTCCTTCCTCGGCGAGCCGCGTCGTCGCAAGCCCGATCCCGCTGCCGATGATGCCCCCGACCGAGACGACGCCCTCCTGCTGTGTCAGTCGCCTGAAACCGTCGATGGCCGCGGTGGTGTTCGTGGACTGGTCGTCCGCGACGGCGAGATTGAGCTTCCGCCCCTGCCCGCGTCCCTTCACGCCGCCCGTCCTGTTGATCTCGTTCACCGCAAGGGCCGCCCCTGCGCGCACCTGGATGCCCCACGGCGCGAAGTTGGCTGTCAACGGCGTGAGCACGCCGATCTTGATCGGGCTTCCCTGTGCGGGTGCGCTCGATCCGCCGTACGCGCCTGATCCGCTCATCGCGGCGGCGAGCAGCGCTACGGCGCCGACGGCAGTCACCAATCTGTACCGCTTCACACCTTCCTCCCTTCCGTCACGCCTGCTAGGGGACTAGCCGGACCGCGACGAGACGCTCTCGCCCCGACCCGTCAGTCCAACCTGAGCCGACCCTCCACATGCTGTCGACATCTCCGACGACGGACCGCTCTCGTGGTTGCTCGAACCGACGAGACACTCCCAGCGGCTCGACGAGCCCGTCGCGAGGACATCGGCGCATGTATACAACACCGGCTGTGTCGAGTCCAGCGACCGCTTCGGCGTGTTCATGCGCTCTACGTTTGCATACAAGCGCGGTTAGGCTCCGTCGACTCCTGCAACGAAAGGGATGTGAGGGATGGCGGTTGCGCACGGCCCCATCGAGCCCGAGGAGGCGGTGTCGGCTGTTCGCTCGGGCGACACGGTCATGGTCGGCGGGTTCGGGCTCGTCGGAGCGCCGCTCACACTCATCGACGCTCTCGTGGAGAGCTCCGATGTCGACGAGCTGACCATCGTCTCGAACAACATCGGCGAGCCTGGTCGTGGGCTCGGGAAGCTGCTGCGCCAGGGACGGATCAAGCGCGGCATCTCGTCGTTCTTCACCTCGAACCCGGAGGCGGTAGCGGCGGTGAACGCCGGCGAGATCGAGGCGACGCTCGTCCCGCAGGGGACGTTCGCCGAAGCTATCCGCGCGGCCGGTGCCGGGATCGCCGGCTTCCTCACGCCCGTCGGCGCACGCACGCCACTCGCGGAGGGCAAGGAGGAGCACGTCGTCGACGGCGTCCCGCACGTGCTCGAACGGCCGATCCACGCAGACGTCGCGCTCGTGTACGCGGCGCGCGGCGACGAGCTCGGCAACCTCTGGTACCGGCGCACGGCGCGCAACTTCAACCCGTTGATGGCGACGGCCGCACGGGTGACAATCGCCGAGGTGGGAGAGATCGTGTCAGCGGGTGAGCTCGAGCCGGAGTCGATCCACACGCCGCACCTGTACGTCGACGAACTGGTGCTCTCGCGATGACCGGCGACGTCAAGACCGCGATCGCGGCACGCGCCGCGCAGGAGCTGCGGCCTCGCGAGATCGTCAACCTCGGCATCGGCATCCCGAACCTCATTCCCGGACTGCTCGGCGACGGCACGAATGTCTTCCTGCACACGGAGAACGGGCTCCTCGGCGTGGGGCCGCGACCGGGCCACGACGAGCTCGACCCGGACCTCATCGACGCCGCCAAGCAACCGGTTACCGCGCTCCCCGGCGCTGCGTACTTCGACAGCGCACAGAGCTTCGCGATGATCCGCGGGGGCCACATCGACGTCGCGGTGCTCGGCGCCCTTCAGGTCTCGATCGGCGGCGACATCGCGAACTGGGCTGTGCCGGGGAAAGACGTGCTCGGCGTCGGCGGCGCGATGGACCTCGTCGTAGGGGCGCGCCGCGTGATCGTGACGATGACCGCGACGTCGTCGGCGGGCGAGCCGAAGGTCGTCCCCGAGTGCACGTACCCGCTCACCGCGCGCGCCGCCGCCAACATCGTCATCACGGACCTCTCCGTGTTCCGGCTGCGGGACGGAGCGCTCGTTCTCACGGAGCTGCTCGGGGACGCGACCGTGGAGCAGGTCCGGGCTGCGACGGGCGCGCCCATCGACGTCGACCTGGAGGATCGCCATGCAGCCTGAGACGGCCTTCGCCCGTATCCCGGACGCAGCCCTGACCGAGGTCGACCCGCCGCTTCTCTACCCCGACTATGTGGGCACGCGACGTCGCGCACCGACGAACCCGCTGGTCATCCTCCCGTCCTCGCTCTCGGAGCTGACCGGCCCGGTGCTCGGAGACGGTGCGATCTCGGAGGCCGACGCCGACCTCACGCGCCAGCATGCCGGCGAGCCGCTCGGTGAGCGGATCGTCGTCACGGGGCGGGTCCTCGGCTCCGACGGGACGCCCCTCCGGGGCCAGCTGGTCGAGATCTGGCAGGCGAACGCCGCGGGGCGCTACCGGCACGCAGTCGACACGCACGAGGCGCCGCTCGATCCGAACTTCACCGGCTGCGGGCGCTGCGTGACGGGCGACGACGGGTCGTACCGGTTCGTGACGATCCTGCCCGGCGCCTACCCCTGGGGGAACCATCCGAACGCGTGGCGGCCGAAGCACATCCACTTCTCGCTCTTCGGCCGCGCATTCACCGAACGACTCGTCACCCAGATGTACTTCCCGGGCGACCCGCTCTTCCCGTTCGACCCGATCTTCAACTCGATCCGTGACGATCGGGCTCGACAACGGCTGGTCTCGAGGTTCGAGATGGAGCTGACGCAGCCCGACTGGGCGCTCGGGTTCCGATTCGACATCGTCCTCGGCGGCCGCGAGGCGACACCGCTCGAGGAGCCGCATGACGACTGAGGCAGTGCTCACTGAGGCTGAGCTCACCCCGTCGCAGACCACTGGGCCGTACCTGGAGATCGGGCTCCTCGGCGGCCCGATCTCGAACCGTCTCGTCAAGGATGCGGACCCGCGCGCGATCCGCATCTCCGGCGTGGTCCTCGACAGTGCTGGAGACCCCGTCCCGGACGGGTTGGTCGAGATCTGGCAGGCGAACGCAGCAGGTCGCTACGGGCACCCGGCGGACAGCCGCGAGGAGGTCCCGCTCGAGGACGGGTTCACCGGCTTCGGTCGCTCGGGAACCGAGGACGCCGGCCGCTTCGAGTTCGTCACGGTGAAGCCCGGGCGAGTGCCGTGGGTCGATGGACGCCTCCAGGCGCCCCATTTCGTCGTGGGCGTGTTCGCCCGCGGCCTCCTCAAGCGCGTCGCGACACGCATGTACTTCCCCGACGAAGGGGCCGCGAATGCGGAGGACCCCGTCCTTCTCGGCCTCGAGCCGGAGCAGCGCGCGACGCTGATCGCGCATCCCGAGGGCGGCGGTCTCCGCTTCGACATCGTGCTCCAGGGCGCCCGGCAGACGACGTTCTTCGCGGTGTGACGCCCTTCTCGGCCATCTTCGTCCCTGAGGCGCTGCGAGACGCGGTCTCGGATCGCGCGTGGCTGCTGGGGATGCTCGAGGCGGAGAACGCCCTCGCGAAGGCAGGCGCCGCAGTCGGCCTCGTTCCGGAGGGCGCCGCCTCTCGGATCGCAGAGGCCTGCCGCGCCGAGCTCTACGACACGGCTCGCCTCGCAGACGACGGCCGCGCGGTCGGGAACCCGGCGGAGCCGCTCGTCCGCGAGCTACGCAACGCGGTCGGCGACGAGGCGGCCGACTACGTCCACTTCGGCGCGACGAGCCAGGACATCGTCGACACGGCGGCAATGCTCGTCTCCCGTCGCGCGGTCGCACTCGTGGTCGCCGAGCTCGACCGGCTCGCCGACGGGTGCGCGGCCCTTGCCCGTGACCACCGCTCGACTCCGCTGGCGGCGCGCACCCTCCTCCAGCAGGCGGTACCGACGACGTTCGGGCTGAAGGCCGCTGGCTGGCTCGTCGCGGTGCTCGAAGCCCGTCGGAGGCTCGTCGCCGTCCGCGACGAGCGGCTCGCAGCGCAGCTCGGCGGTGCCGCGGGGACCCTCGCCGCAGTCGGCGACAAAGCGCTCGAGGTCGTCCGCCTCTACGCACAGGAGCTCGACCTCGCGGAGCCCGTGGTCCCATGGCACTCGAACCGCCTGCGCGTCGCGGAGCTCGGTGCGGCGCTGGCCGCCGCAGCGGGCGCGGCCGCGAAGATCGGCCTCGACATCACGCTCCTTGCGCAGAGCGAGGTCGGCGAGGTCGCCGAGGCGTCGGGCGGAGGGTCGTCGACGATGCCGCAGAAGCGCAACCCCGTCCGCTCCACCGTCGCGGTGGCGTGCGCGCGCCTCGCGAGCGCCCACGCGGGAGTCCTGCTCAGCGACCTCGCTCACGAGCACGAGCGCGGGGTCGGCGGCTGGCACGCCGAGTGGGAGGCGCTCTCAGGCGCGCTTGCGTTCGCCGGCGGGTCGGCTGCGGCCGCGGCAGACGCCGTCAGCGACCTCGAGATCGACGAAGAGCGGATGCGGGCGAACCTCCAGGCGAGCGGCGGCGTCGTCGTCGCGGAGCGCATCTCGTTCGCGCTCTCCTCCAGCCTCGGCCGCAGCCTGGCGCACGAGGTCGTCGCCGCGGCCGCGCGCGCTCCGTCGTTCCGGGAGGCGCTCCTTGCCGACCAGCGGACGGGTCTGTCCGCCGACGAGCTCGATGCGCTCCTCGACCCGTCCGGCTACCTCGGCGCAGCCGAGGCGCTCGTCGACCGGGCGCTCGCCGAGTACGAGGGCGCCCGGTGAAGGGGCTCGACCATCGCCTCCGAGGCCCGGAGGGCGCGCCTGTCCTCGTGCTGTCGAACTCGCTCGGCACGACCCAGGACCTCTGGGAGCGCCAGGTTCCCGCGCTCGCCGAGCGCTTCCGCCTCCTCACGTACGACCACCCCGGCCACGGCGCGTCTGAGCTCCCGGAGGACACGCCCACGGTCGAGCGGTTCGCGCACGGCCTGCTCGGGCTCCTCGACGAGCTGGAGCTCGAGCGCGTCTCGCTCTGCGGAGTCTCGCTCGGAGCGATGGTCGGGATGGCGCTCGTGCTCCAGGCTCCCGAGCGCGTAGACCGGCTGGTCCTTGCCTGCACCTCCGCATATCTCGGGCCGCCCGAGCAGTGGGACAAACGCGCAGGCGTCGTTCGCTCCGAAGGGATGGTGGCGATCGCGGACACCGTGGTCGGACGCTGGTTCACACCGGAGCTCGCGCAGGACGACCCGGAGACCGTCGCGCGCTTCCGCGCGATGCTCGCCGCAACCCCGCCCGAGGGCTACGCGCGCTGCTGCCAGGCCGTCGGTGCCTGGGACGCGCGCGAGCGCATCTCCGCAATCGCCGCGCCCGTTCTCGTCGTCGCGGGGAAGGATGATCGGGCGACGCCGGTCGAGCACGCCGAGCTCGTCGCGACGCGGATACCCGGCGCTCGCCTCCTTGCCCTGGAGCGCGCGGCGCATCTCGCCAACGTCGAGCGGGCGGACGCCTTCACCGAAGCCCTGCTCGAGCATCTCGGACAGGAGGTGGCAGCGTGAATGACGACGGGATGAAGACGAGACGCGAGGTCCTCGGTGACGAGCACGTCGACCGCGCGGTCGCAAGCACGACCGAGTTCACGGCCGACTTCCAGGAACTCATCACCCGCTACGCCTGGGGCGAGATCTGGTCGCGGCCGGGCCTCGATCGACGCACGCGGAGCTGCATCACGATCACGGCGCTCGTCGCGACCGGTCGCGAGCACGAGCTCGCGATGCACGTCCGGGCCGCGCTCCGCAACGGGCTCACCCCGGACGAGATCAAGGAGGTCTTGCTCCAGTGCGCCGTCTACTGCGGTGTTCCCGCGGCCAACGGCGCTTTCGCGATCTGAGCGCAGCGACGCTCGCCTCGCGAGGACGACGCTCAGCGAGCTCGATCCGCTCCCGCACGCAGGTCGGCATCGTCGGAGCCGGTCCAGCCGGGCTCACGCTCGGCCATCTCCTGCACCTGGAGGGCATCGACACGGTGATCGTCGAGGACCGGAGCCGCGAGTACGTCGAGGCGCGCGTTCGCGCCGGTGTGATCGAGCAGGGCATCGTCGACCTCTTGCTCGAGACGGGCGCGGGAGAGCGACTCCAGCGCGAAGGCCTCGTCCACCACGGAATCGAGCTCCAGTTCGCAGGCGAGCGCCACCGGATCCCTCTGACCGACCTCACCGACGGGCGGTCGATCGTCATCTACGGTCAGACCGAGATCGTCAAGGACCTGATCGGCGTTCGCCTCGAGAGCGGACAGCCCCTCCACTTCGAGGTGGCGGACGTCTCGGTACACGACCTCGAGACCGAGCGTCCGCTGGTCCGATACCGGCACGAGGGCCGCGACGAGGAGCTCGAGTGCGACGTGATCGCGGGCTGCGACGGGTTCCACGGGATCTGCCGTTCGAGCATTCCGGCGGGCGTGCTGTCCGAGTTCTCGCGCGAGTACCCGTTCGGCTGGCTCGGCATCCTCGCGGCGGTCGCCCCCTCGAACGACGAGCTCGTCTACGCCCACCACGAGCGCGGATTCGCTCTTCTGAGCCTTCGCTCTCCGGAGCTCAGTCGCCTCTACATCCAGTGCCGCCCCGACGAGGACCTTGTGGAATGGCCCGACGACCGCATCTGGGACGAGTTGCAGACGAGGCTCGGCCTCGAGGGTTGGACGCTCGCCGAGGGGCCGATTCTCGAGAAGGGCATCACCGGGATGCGCAGCTATGTCTGCGAGCCGATGAGCTACGGGCGCCTGTTCCTCGCCGGCGACGCCGCGCACATCGTGCCCCCCACCGGCGCGAAGGGGCTCAACCTCGCGCTCCACGACGTGCGCGTGCTCGCAGACGCGCTCGCCGCCTGGTACCGGTCGGGAGACACGAGCGCCCTCGACGCCTACTCGGAGACGTGCATGAGGCGCGTGTGGCGCGCCGAGCACTTCTCGTGGTGGATGACGCACATGCTCCACCGCCCGGAGGACGCTGACCCGTTCGACCTGAAACTCCAGCTCTCGCAACTGCGATATGTGACGACCTCGCACGCCGCCGCCACGTCGCTCGCCGAGAACTACGTCGGGCTCGAGGTGGTGTAGGCAGTCGGAGCCGTTATGCCCCGTGTGACTCGACGCTCTGAGCTTCCGCTCGACGGGCGCTCTTGTAGGCCCGTTTCGCCGCGAGTAAAGCCCTCCATCGCTTGCCCAAGTAGACCACTCGACGACGACAACCTGCTGTTCACTTGGCTGCTCACGTGCTCGAGTGGCCTAGCCGCTGTCAGGCCTGCCTCGCGGGGTCCCATCCCGTCGTCAGGCCCTCGTCGAGCGCATCGAGCGCCGCGAGCTGCGCTTCGTCGAGTGCGAAGTCGAAGACGGTGGCGTTCTCGGCGATGCGACCGGCGTTCGAAGAACGCGGAAGGACGACGAACCCCTTCTGCAACGACCAGCGAATGAGCACCTGGGCCGACGTCCGGCCGACCTCGGCGGCGATTGTCGAAACGGTGGAGTCGTCCAGCCGGCGCCCCTTGGTCAACGGGCTGTACGCCTCGACCACGACTCCCTCCTGGGCGCAGCGGAGCAAGGTGTCCGCGCGAGAGCGGTAGAGGAAGGGGCTCAGCTCGATCTGGTTCACAGCCGGTGGCACGGAGGCGTGGGCTAGGAGCTCGTCCAGATGACGCACGAGGAAGTTCGAGACCCCGATCGAGCGCGCGAGACCCTCGGCGTGGAGCTGCTCCAGCACGCGCCAGCTCTCGAGGCGGAGCTCGTGCGGCCAGTGCAGGAGGTAGAGATCGACCGCGTCCACCCCGAGCCGTCCGAGCGAGGCCTCGAAGGCGCGGCGCGCGGTCGCGGCGCCCTGGTCCGGGTTCGCGAGCTTCGTTGTGACCCAGACCGACCCCTGCGCAAGGCCGCTCGCTCGGATCGCCGCACCGACCTCGGCCTCGTTGCGGTACACGGCGGCGGTGTCGACGTGTCGGTATCCGGCCGCGAGGGCTGCTTCGACCGCCCGCTTCGTCGCTTCGCCCGGAGCGATCTGAAAGACGCCGAAGCCAAGCTGCGGGATCGCGCGGCCGTCGCGAAGCGTGATGGTCCGATGTTCAGCCGTGCGAACCCTCGTGGCCCGGAGTCTGAGGGCGAAGCCGGCTATATGCGCATCCGATGATCACGACGAGCGTGCCGGAGCCTGCGCTACGGCGATGTTGAAGTGTCCGGTGCCGAGCGCCGCCCATAGACGGATCCAGAGGGGGAGGTACATCTCGGTGCCACGCGCGGAGGTAATACCGCCGAGGTCACGGATTCGAGCTGCCGGCCAGCCGAAGCTCTCGAGCAGCCCGGTGACCTGCTGCTTGGCGGCGGCGTCCTCGCCGCAGAGGAAGACGTCGTGTTCGCCAGGCACCTTGGCCGGGTCGACCATCACCTCGCAGTTCATCGTGTTCAGTGCCTTCACCACCCGCGCCTGCGGGAACCGCCGCTGAATCTGCTCGCCGAGCGAGTCCGTGTTGCAGACGAAGAGCGAGGGGGGGAGCCCCTGCGAGACGTCCAGCGGGTTGGCGACGTCCACCAGCACCTTCCCGGCCAGGTTCTCCTCGCCCGCTGACTCGAGCATCGCGACCGAGCCGGCGCCGTTCGTGGCGTTCAGGATCAGCTCGGCTGTGGTCACAGCCTCGACGGGCGTGCCCAACCCGACCTGCGGGTGCGTTTCGCGCCAGACGCCGAAGGGGGGGTTGCCGAGGGAGTCGGGCTCACTCCTTGTAAGAGTCGCCTCCGGATTCCGGGTCCCCACCACGACTTCGTGGCCGAGCTCGGCCAGCTTGCCTGCGAGTGCCTGGCCGACCATTCCTGTCCCTAGCACTGCGATTCTCATCTCATCCTCCTGTTCTCCTCGTCTTCTCCTCCCGTGGGAGACCGAGCGTCATCCACGAAGCTTCCCGATTGCTTCTCCCGCCAACGCGACGTCCTCTGTCGTCCAGAGACCTGTCGTGAAGAACATGAGCCCGTCGAGACCCGCGTCGAGCAGGGGCCGTGCCTGCTCGGCGACCTCGTCCGGGTCTCCCGTGATGCACCGCGAACGGAACGTATCCGCGTCCATCCCGATTGCCTGCCGGGCGGCGGCTGCGCGCCGCTCGGCTTCGGCGGGTGTGTCGGCGACGATCAGCATGCCGGTGCGCGTCTTCACGATCTCGGCCGGGTCGCGGCCGATCTGCTCACAGTGCCGCTCGAGCACTCTGAGCTTGTGCCGCACGGTCGCCGGGTCGCCGAAGACATTGGCGATGTCCGCGTAGCGTGCGACGAGCCGCAAGAGCCTCCGCTCGCCGGCGCCGCCCACGAGGATCGGCGGCCCGCCCTGTTGCACGGGCCGAGGGACGTTGAGGGCTCCGTCGAGTCTGTAATGGCGACCCTCGAAGTGCGCCTCCGTCTCGGTGAACATCGCCTTGCAGACCTCGAGCGCCTCCTCGAGCCGGTCCAACCGCTCGCCGATCGGCAGGAGCGCATTGCCGAAGCCGTACGACCGGTACTCGTCCTCCTGCCACGAGGCGCCGATCCCGAGGTATGCCCGCCCGCCTGAGACGACATCGAGCGTCGTCACCATCTTCG
Organism: uncultured Actinomycetes bacterium; assembly: GCA_963736295.1. GTDB lineage: Bacteria > Actinomycetota > Thermoleophilia > Gaiellales > Gaiellaceae > GMQP-bins7. The sequence continues at coordinate 406,472 of CAVTOH010000003.1, read as the reverse complement.
CCAGTAGCGCAGGGTTGCGGTACGTGACAGCGGTGACGAGCGTGCCGAGGCGGATCCGGCTCGTACGCGCGGCGAGCGCGCCGAGGAGCACGTACGCCTCCGGGATCGGGTCGGTGCGAGCCATGTACGGCGGTATCTGGTGGACGTGGTCCATGACCGACACAGCGTCGAAGCCCGCCTGCTCGGCCGCCTCCGCTGCGGCCAGGACGCGGTCGAACAGGTCCGCGGAGCCCCCCTCTGCCCGAAAGTCCGCGATGTGCAGGTCGAAGTAGGCCATCAGCCTCTGAAAGCGTGTCGCAGGCAGGCGGTAGGCAGCGAGCGGGCGGTCGGGTTAGGCTCGCTGCGAACCGAAACTGCAATACGATGGATACGCAACTGTTGACGAGCCTACACTACGGGGTATGAGCGTCGCGTCACAGTCGGAGCAGCAGGCCCTCTTGCCCGCCGCGCTGTCGCGGCGTCTCGGCTTCATGCTCGTCCGCGCGACGGCCGGCATGACGCGGCTCGGCGCGGCTACCCTCGCCCCTCTCGGCATCGACGGGCGCCACTACGGAGTCCTCGCCGTGCTTAGCGAGCTCGGCCCAGTCTCCCAGCAGGCCTTGGCCGACATCCTCGCCGTCGACCGCTCGACGATGGTCGCCTTCGTCGACGAGCTCGAGCGAAGAGGCTACGTGCGCCGCGGTCGAAACCCGGGCGACCGGCGCGCGTACGCGCTCGAGCTCACGCAGAGCGGTTCCTCCGTGCAGCGGGACGCAGCCGAGCTGCTCGAAGGCTGCGAGCGCCATTTTCTCGAGCCGCTCTCCGCAGCAGAACGACGGCAATTGCTCGAGCTCCTCCGGCGCGTTGTCGCTCACGACGCTCGCGAGCTCTGATGGTCACGTCCCCCGAGGGTATCGCGCCTCCCCGTAGCAAGGACGAAAGACAGTTGACCATTGGTAGTTGTCGTTCTCTCACGGCGTACCGAGGAGGGCTCGCTCGATGATCACGCGACCGCTTGGCTCCACCGGCCCGACCGTCTCTGCGCTCGGCCTCGGCTGTATGGGAATGTCCGACTTCTACGGCCCCGCCGACGAAGCGGAGAGCATCGCCACAATTCACGCCGCCCTCGATGCGGGGATGACGTTGCTCGACACGGGCGATTACTACGCGGCTGGGCATAACGAGTTGCTCATCCGCGACGCTCTCCGGGGGCGGAAGCGCGAACAGGCGGTGTTGAGCGTGAAGTTCGGGCTCATGCGTGCACCCAACGGGGCGGTCGTGGGTAACGACCTCCGTCCGGCTGCGGTCAGGAACTTCCTCGCCTACACGCTGAGCCGGCTCGGCACCGACTACGTCGACATCTACCGGCCCGGCCGGGTCTTCCCCGATCTCCCGATCGAGGACACGATCGGCGCGATCGCCGAGATGGTGGACGCGGGCTACGTCCGCAACGTCGGACTGTCCGAGGTCGGTGCCGAGACGATCCGGCGTGCGCACGCTGTCCATCCGATCTCCGACTTACAGATCGAGTACTCGCTCCTCTCGCGCGGGATCGAGGACGAGATCCTGCCCACCTGCCGGGAGCTCGGGATCGGCCTCAGCGCCTATGGCGTCCTCTCCCGCGGCCTCCTCTCCGGCCACTGGTCGAAAGAGCACGCCGACACCCTCGCGCCGCACGACTTCCGCGCCTCGGCGCCACGCTTCACGGGGGCCAACCTCGAACGCAACCTCGAGCTCGTCGAGACCCTGCGGGCTGTCGCCGACACTAAGGGCGCGACGGTGGCGCAGATCGCTATCGCGTGGGCGCTGTCGCGGGGCGAGGACGTCGTGCCCCTCGTGGGTGCTCGGCGCCGTGAGCGGCTCCAAGAGGCACTGGGCGCGCTCGATGTCGAGCTCACCGAGTCCGACCTGGCGCGCATCGAGGAGGCGATTCCGGCAGATGCCGCCGCCGGGGAGCGCTACCAGGCCGAGCAGATGGCGATCCTCGACAGCGAGGGGCGCTAGCTCCCCGGCTCGAATGTCGGATCAGAGCGTTCGCTCCGGCTGTCCGATCGCTTCGCAGAGGGGATACTCAGGCGCTTCGTTCTTGTTCTCGACGGGCGCTCTTATAGGCCCGCTTCTCGGCCTGGTAGGCCTCGAGCGCTTCGAACGAGTCGACGTCGCCGAGCGTCGGATGGTCCGGTGCGAGGGGCAGGGCGACTGCGACCCCGAAGCGCTTGGCGAGGACGGCGCCGAGGGCCTTGACCTTCATCTCGCCGAAGCCCGGAAGCTCCTGGATCCGCGCGCGGAGCTCGTCGGAGCTCCCGGCCGTCGCCCACAGCGCCGCCGCGTCGTCGCCGTAGCGCTCCGAGACGAACGCGCAGAGCTCCTGGACGCGACGTGCCATGGATCGGGGAAAGCGGTGGATCGCCGGCTTCTCGCGGAAGACGTCCTCGAGGCGGGCTGGATCCATCGACCCGATCTCGGCGGCGTCGAGTGCGCCGAGGCGTCGCTTGAGCTTGAGCGGGCCGGAGAACGCGGTCGGGACGGTGATCTGCTGGTCGAGCGCGAAGCCGATCAGGAGCGCGAGCGGATCGTGCGCGATGAGCGCGTCCGCCTCGGGGTCACCGGTGAAGTGGAGAGCGTCGGGCGCGGTAGAAGCAGGCACGGTCTAGATGGTAGACCGTGCCTGCCTCCACGAGTCTGCTCAGCCGCGCTCGGTCAGCCGACCACCGAGAGGCTGAACGACCTCGTGGAGCGTGCACCGAGCCGGTCCGTGACCTGGATTGCCACGCGGTAGCTCCCGGTCTGGCGTGCGACCCCGGTGAGGTACCCCGTTCGCGCGTTGAGCTTGATCCCGCGCGGGAGCGACCCGCGGACGATCCGCCACTGCGTGGGCGCGAGCCCGCCGGCTGCCCTGAATCGCGCGAGGTAGGGCTTGCCCGTGATTGCGGCCGGAAGTTGCCGGGTCGCGACCGCAACCCGCGCTGCGATGCGGAAAGTCGTCGCGACCGAGACGCTCTGGCCGGCCGCGTCGGTGACTGCGAATCGCACCGCGGACGAGCCTGCCGCGCGCGGGATTCCCGTGATCGCACCGGTCGCCATGTTGAGTGCGAGCCCGCGCGGGAGCGAGCCGCTCGTGATCGACCATGCGAGTGGCGCCTGGCCGCCGGCCGCGCGGATGGCGGCGCTGTAGCGCAGGCCGACCTCGCCGGGACGGACGACAGCGCTCGCCTGGAGCGAGGCGCCGACGGCCAGCGTCAGCTGCTTCTCGCCGGAGCGCCGGAACGGCTCGCGTGCCCGGACGGTGACCTGCTTGACGTCGGGGCCAGTCGGCGTGCCCGAGATCAGCCCGCTCTCGGAGAGCGAGAGCCCTGCGGGCAGGGACCCCGCCGTGATGTCCCAGATGACGGGCCAGCCGACCTCCGGGTTCGAGAACTGGAGCTGTGCGCTGTACGCCTGCCCGGGAGCTCCGCGCGGCAAGGACTCCGTCGTCACCGCGAGATCCGGCAGCACGGTGATCAAAAACTTCCCCTGCGACTGCGGAGAGACCTCCTGGCAGGCCGGATTGTGGGGGCCAGAGTTGTCGTCGAGTGTCGCCCAGAACTCGAACGTACCTGCCTCCGTCGGCGTGCCTACGAGCTTGCCGTCGGTCGTGACACGCAGGCCCGGGGGAAGCGTTCCGTTCTGGTAGGCGGCACGGTACGGCACGCATCCTTCCTCGGTCTCGAACGCCCACTCGTACGACGTGTTCTGCTCCCCCGATGGCGGCTGGCACTCGGGTGCGTCGCAGAGGTCGAGCGCTGCAGCGGACGATGTGAAGACGAGCGGAATCGAGAGCAACGCGAGTAGAACGGCGAGTTTGACGAGACGCACGGCAGATCCCTCCTGGGGTTGACGACGACGCGCCAGGCTAGCAACCGACTGTGATGGAGTTACGCGAGCAGTGCGGCGACCCTTTCGGCGATCGCGGTCGTGCTGAGATTCGTGTTCGCCCGCGGGATCGTGGGCATGATCGACGCGTCCGCGACCACGAGCCCGTCGACTCCGAGGACGCGGCATGCGGGGTCGAGCACGTCGCCCAATGCGCAGGTCCCTGCCGGGTGGAAGTAGTTCCGGATGGTGTCCCGCACGTAGCCCTCGAGCTCGGCACCGCCTGGTGCGAGCTCCTCGGCAATGCCGTCTCGGAGCGGCTCGGCTTCGGCGATCGCTCGCGCGAGCTCGATGCCCTCGAGCAGAGGCTGGAGGTCCTCGGATCGGGACAGGAACCCGCGCTCGACGACCGGCAAGTCGTTCGGATCGGCCGATCGCAGACGGACGCGGCCGGTCGACAGCGGCTTCATGTGGAAAACGATCGCGCTCGCCTGGAACCCTTCGGGCTCACCGGACGGATAGATCCACGGAAGGACGTGGAGGTCCCAGCTGCCTTCGGCACAAGTCGTGCTGGCCGCCCTCACGACCGAATGCGCCGCGTAGATGCCGGACTCCCGAGCTTCGGTCACCGTCGTGCGCTGCATCTCGGTGGTCAGCGCCCAGGTGACGTCCGTCCCGCAGTGGTCGAGCAGCCGGTTGCCGACAGGCAGGTCCTCGACGAGCGGGATCCCGAGCTGCGCGAGGTCCGGCTCGGGGCCGATCCCGCTGCGCATCAGGATCGCGGGGGAGAAGTACGCGCCTGCCGCGAGGATCACCTTGTCTGCGGCGATCCGCAATCCGTCTGCGCACGTGACCCCTGCCGCCCGCCTGCCGACGAGGTCGACCCGATCGACGAGCGTGTCCGGCACGATCTCGAGGTTCGGGCGCTGACGTACGTCGTCGAGGTAGGCGAGCGCGGCGCTCCAGCGGCGTCCTCGAACGACGTTCGCCGGGAAGGCGGCGACTCCGACCGGAGCCAGCGGATCGTCTAGGTCGCCGAGGAGCGGGAACCCGGCCGTCTGTGCGGCGTCGAGGAACGCAGCATGGTAGGACGCGGGCTGGGGGGTGTTCGCGGAGGCTGTGCGAAGCGATGATCGAGCTCGCTCGAGATAGGGGGAGAGCTCCTCGTACGACCAGCCTTCGCCCCACTCGTCGTAGTCTCCGGGAGCTCCCGCGACGACCATGCAGGCGTTCACTGCCGAGGAGCCGCCGACGACTCGCCCACCGAGACTCCGTCCGTCCTCGCCTCCAGGGCCCCAGCCATGCGTCTGCGCTATCGAGCGCGCGTCGAGGAGGTCCGCAGGCCAGCGGCCGTCTGCGATAGGCCCGTAATCAGGCCCGGCTTCGATGAGGCACACCCGCCGATCGGGGTTCTCAGTGAGCCGTCGAGCGAGGACGCAACCCGCCGTACCTCCACCCACGACGACTGCGTCGTAGCGCATCGCGGGAGCATATGGCGCGCGCTGTAACCTCAACGACGTGGGCGCGCTCGACGTCTTCTCGTCGCCGACCAGAGACTGGTTCCTGCGCGCGTTCGCCGCGCCGACGGCCGCGCAGGAGCTCGGCTGGCCCGCGATCGCCCGTGGCGGCAACGTCCTCATCCAGGCTCCGACGGGCTCCGGCAAGACGCTCGCCGCCTTCCTCATCGGCATCGACCGCCTGACTGCCGCGCCCGCTGAAGGCCTGCGCCTGCTCTACGTCTCCCCGCTCAAGGCGCTGAACTACGACGTCGAGCGCAACCTCCGGAGCCCGCTCGCCGGGCTCGGCTCGAAGCTCTCGGTCGGGGTCCGGACGGGAGACACGCCTGCCGACGAGCGACGCCGGATGCAGAAGACGCCGCCGGACATCCTCATCACGACACCCGAGTCGTTGTTCCTGCTCCTCACCTCGCAGGCGCGCGAGACGCTGCGCGGAGTCGAGACGGTGATCATCGACGAGGTCCACGCCGTGGCCGGTACCAAGCGCGGCGCGCACCTCGCGCTCTCGCTCGAGCGACTCGAGCGGCTCATAGACAGGCCTGCGCAACGCATCGGGCTGTCCGCAACCCAGCGACCCCTCGAGGAGATCGGGCGCTTCGTCGCCGGGACGGGACGCGAGATCGAGCTCGTCGACGCCGGGCGGCGAAAGGAGCTCGACCTCGAGGTCGTCGTTCCGCTCGAGGACATGCGGGAGCTCGACGCGACGATCTCGTCGAGCGAGCCGCCGGTCGTCGACGGCAGCTACATCACGACCGGTACGGGGCCGACCTCGCGCTCGATCTGGCCGTCGATCTACCCGGCGATCCTCGAGCTCGTCCGAGAGCACCGGTCGACGATCGTCTTCGTGAACAACCGGCGACTCGCGGAGCGGCTCGCGCTCCGGCTCAACGAGCTCGCCGGCGAGGAGCTCGCACGCGCGCATCACGGGTCGCTCGCGCGCGAGCAGCGGGTGCAGGTCGAGGAGCTCCTGAAGGCGGGGGAGATCCCCTGCCTCGTCGCGACCTCCTCGCTCGAGCTGGGGATCGACATGGGGGCGGTCGACCTCGTGATCCAGGTGGAGAGCCCGAAGTCGGTTGCGCGGGGCCTCCAGCGCGTGGGTCGCGCCGGCCACTCCCTCGACTCCGTCTCCAAGGGGCGTCTCTTTCCCAAGTTCCGTGGCGACCTCCTCGAGTCGGCCGTCGTCGCGAGGGCGATGCGCGAAGGCGAGATCGAGGAGACGCACATCCCGCGGAATCCCGTCGACGTCCTCGCGCAGCAGATCGTGGCGATCTGCGCCGACGAGGAGATTGCCGTCGACGACCTCCACTCGCTCGTGCGCGGCGCCTACCCGTTCACCGATCTCTCGCGGACAGCCCTGGAGAACGTCCTCGACATGCTCGCCGGCCGGTATCCGTCGGACGAGTTCGCCGAGCTGCGGCCTCGCATCGTCTGGGACCGGGTGGCAGGTGTCGTCCGCGGGCGCCTCGGCGCACGCAGGCTCGCGGTCACGAACGCAGGGACGATCCCGGACCGCGGGCTCTTCGGAGTGTTCCTGGTCGACGGAGGCGGGCGGGTCGGCGAGCTCGACGAGGAGATGGTCTACGAGGCGCGCGAGGGCCAGACATTCCTGCTCGGCGCATCCACCTGGCGGATCGAGTCGATCACCCGCGACCGCGTGCTGGTCTCACCGGCGCCGGGAGTGCCCGGCGTGGCTCCGTTCTGGAAGGGCGAGGGCGTCGGCCGCCCGGCCGAGCTCGGGGAGCGGATCGGCCGCGCGACGCGGGAGATCGCGGCGCTCGACGACGAGGGCGCCTCGGAGCGGCTCGTCGGCGAGTACCACCTCGACAGGAGGGCCGCCAAGAACCTCGTCACGTACCTGCGGGAGCAGGAGGCTGCAACGGGCGTTCTCCCGTCCGATCGTGTCATCGTCGTCGAGCGCTTCCGCGACGAGATCGGCGACTGGCGCGTCTGCATCCTCACGCCGTTCGGGGGTCGGGTCCACGCCCCATGGGCGTTGGCGCTCGCCGCACGGCTTCGCGACGCGCTCGGGGTCGAGGCGCAGTCGCTCTGGTCGGACGACGGGATCGCTCTCCACTTCCCCGATGCCGATACGCCGCCCTCCATCGCGGACCTGCTGCTCGCGCCGGAGGAGATCGAGGAGCTTCTCCTGCCCGAGCTCTCGCAGTCGGCGCTCTTCGGCGCGCGCTTCCGGGAGAACGCCGCTCGCGCGCTCCTGATCCCGCGCCGCCGGCCAGGACAGCGGACGCCGCTCTGGCAGCAGCGGTTGAAGGCCCAGAGCCTGCTCGAGGTCGCCCGCCGCTACCCGCAGTTCCCGATCGTCCTCGAGACCTACCGGGAGTGCCTCCAGGACGTCTTCGACCTGCCTGCGCTCCGAAAGCTGCTCCACGGGATGCAGACGAGGACGCTCGATCTGGTCGAGGTGGAGACGGCTTCCGCTTCCCCCTTCGCGTCGTCGCTCCTGTTCGAGTACGTGGCGACCTACATGTACGAGGACGACACACCCCCTGCGGAGCGGCGCGCGCAGGCGCTCTCCCTCGACCGCGACCTGTTGCGCGAGCTCATGGGGATCGAGGAGCTCCGGGAGCTGCTCGATGCCGGAGCGATCGAGCAGGTCGAGTCGTCGCTTCGCCCGTCGCCCCGAAACGCCGACGAGCTCCACGACCTGCTTCGCCGAGCAGGGCATCTGACAGAGGAGGAGGCCGACGCCGGCTTCGCCCAGACCCTCCTGCGCGAGCGGCGTGCGCTGCTGGTGCGGCTCGGAGGCGGTGAGGTGCTGATCGCGGCCGAGGACGCAGGTGCGTATCGGGACGCACTCGGGATCGTCCCTCCAGGCGGCGTCCCGTCTGCGTTCCTGGAGCCCGTCGAAGACGCGCTCGGCGGGCTGCTGCGCCGTTTCGCGAGGACGCGAGGGCCATTCACTACCGCGGCCGCCGCGACCCACTTCGAGCTCGATCCAACGCAGGTGGAGACGCAGCTCGTGCGGCTCGAGGCCGATGATCGCCTGGTCCGCGGCGAGCTGCGTCCGGGCGGCACCGAGCGCGAGTGGTGCGACCCCGAGGTGCTCAGGCGGATTCGCCGCGCGACCCTCGCCGTGCTGCGGCGCGAGGTCGAGCCGGCCGAGCAGTCGGCGCTCGGTCGGTTCCTCCCCTCATGGCACGGGATCGGCCGCCGGCAGACGCTCCGCGAGGCGCTCGTCCCGCTCCAGGCGCTGCCGCTGCCGGCGTCGCTGTGGGAAAGCGACGTGCTGCCACGCCGCGTACAGGCGTACCGCGGTGCCGACCTCGACGCCCTGTGTGCTTCCGGGGAGGTCGTCTGGGTCGGGGCCGGACTCGACCGCGTCGCCCTGTACTTCCGTGACGACGCTCCCGTTCTCGGCGCGCCGCCGGCCCAGGCCCCGCCGGAGGGCGACGCACACGCGGCCATTCGCAGGGCGCTGGCCGGAAGTGCGCTCTTCTGGGCCGACCTCGTGGCGGCGACGGGACTCGACCCGACGGAGGCGCTGGCTGCTCTCTGGGATCTCGTCTGGGCAGGCGAGGTGACGAACGACTCGTGGGCGCCGCTGCGTGCGTCACGGCGGTACGAGGCACCGCGCCCCGAACGCCGTGCGCGCCGGTTCTCACGGGCCCGCGCGACCGTGCCCTCACCCACACAAGGTCGGTGGTCGCTTGCGTCGGCGTTGTTCGCGCCGGGTGGCTCGGAGCAGGGCCCTGACCGCCGCGCGCTCGCCGAGCTTCTCCTCGAGCGGCAGGGAATCGTGACGCGCGACGGAGTCCGGGCCGAGGGCGTGCGCGGCGGCTACGGCGCCGTCTACGGAGAGCTCCGCACGCTCGAGACGCTCGGCGTCGCGCGGCGCGGCTACTTCGTCGAGGGACTGGGTGGCGCGCAGTTCGCGTCTCCGGGAGCGGTCGAGCGGCTCCGTGAGCTGAGGGGAGCGGCCCCGGGTCAGGAGGGCCCCCACATGCTCGTCCTCGCAGCAGCCGACCCTGCACAGCCGTACGGAGCGGCGATCCCATGGCCTCGCCGGGCCGGCGCGCGCGCGGCGCGCGTCGCGGGCGCCTGGGTCGTGCTCTCGGGCGGCCAGGCGGTGCTCTACGTCGAGCGCGGCGGCCGATCGCTCGTACCGCTGCGCGAGCCCGAGGCGGATTGGCTGCGCCCCGCCCTGGACGCACTCGTGGCGCACGTCCGGGGTGGAGGCGCGAAGCGACTGGCCGTCGAGCGCTTCGACGGGGAGCCCGTGGTGGAGTCCGACGTTCTGGAGCTGCTCGTGGAGGCCGGCTTCCTGGCCGGCCCTCGTCGCGCCGTGCTCCGCTCGTAATCCCGAGAGAGGAGAGGCTGCGCCGGCCGCGTAACGGGACTCATGCCCGTGCGCGCGCCGCACCTCTACCCGCTGCTTCGCGGTTTTGTCCTCGGGGCCTTCGTGGTCCTCGGGCGCGACCTGGAGGAGGGGGCCGAGCTTCCGTTCGCCTTCGACGAGCATGTCGGGCGCAGTGGGCCGGCTCTGTACGAGCTCCGGCCGCTCGTCCGTGGGTTCATCGAGGAGCGGGAGCAGCTCCTGCGCGACCGCGAGGACGCGCGCCTCGCCCTCGACGAGCTCGCGCGTGAGCCCGCGGCCGCGATCTTCGCGCAGGCCCATGCGGGACCGCATGCGACCGAGGACGACGCGCTCTTCCGGACGGTGCTACTCGGCCTGCTCGTGGCGACCGCGGAGTCCTGCGGCGGCTTCGACTGGGACGACGATGCGTTCGAGCGGGCGTACGCGCAGCTCGAGGCGTCGCTCTTCGACGAGACGCGCCGCTACGCCGCGGTCGCCCCGCTCGTCGGCCTGTCGAGCACCGGTGTTACCGAGCTCGCTGAAGGGCTTCTCGTCCGCTCGGCGTCGCCTGACGAGCTGACCGCTCACTGGCCCGAGTCTCGCGGCCTGCTTCCCACGGACTTCGGTCGTGAGCCGGACCGCATGTCCGTCCTCGAGCTCCGCCGCGACCTCGAGGCCGGAGAGGGGCCGCCGGACGCTCCTGCGGAGATCGCTGACGCCGTCAGCGCGCTCCGACTCACCACTTCGGCTGCGCTGTCCGCCGGCCCGGTGCTCTTCGAGACGCTCGACGGGCGTCCCTTCGGTATCCGGCCGGTCCTGCCGATCGCGGCGACGCAGCCGCCGGGCGAGCCGTCTCGGCTCGACGCGTTCCGGACACCGATTGCCGTGGAGGTTCTCGCAGCGCTCGGCGATGCCGACGGCGACCCTGCGCTCGCGGAGGCGCTCGATCGCTGGGAGCTTTCGCTGTTCCAGAACGAGCCCTTCCGCGCCGAGCAGATCCGGGCTGCGCTTCACGCGCTGCTCGGGGACACGTGGCCACTGCGGGCGAGCGTCCTGCTCTTCGACGAGGCTCAGGCGAGGGAGGAGCTCTACGGCCAGCTCGGTGCGCTCGCGGGGGGCGAGCATGCCGGGAGCGCGAGCCTCGACGCCGCGCGCCGTGCGCTCGTGGCCGTGCTCCGCTCGCGCGACCGGGTGACGCTCGTGCACGACCTCGATCGCGAGCTTCTGGGGCTCGGGTCGAGAGCCGCGCTTAGCGCCGCCGTCTGACACACATCTCTGATCCAGGCGTTGACCATCGGTGACGGGTCTGCCGCTACCGTCGAACGCATGGAGGAAGCGCAGGCGATCCTGGAGCGACTCGCGAGCATCGATCGTCTGCGCCGTACGGGGGCGCCTCCCGCGCGCCAGCTCGAGGAGCTGCGACTGCTGGTTCGCGAGGCGGAGGAGTGGTCTCGGGCCGAAGGGGGTGAGGCCGGGGAGAGCGCCGTTGCACAGCTGCGATCCGCGCTCGAGCGCGACGCCGTCACCGCCTGAGCGGCGGTCGCGGCTGGACGGACGTCGCGGGACGGCCGGTCAGGTCGAGACGTCGATGCCCGCGGGAGCCCGATCGTGATGGCCCGTGCGGTCGGTCCAGGAGATCCAGACCGAGAACGTCACCGGTGGGGGCGGCAGCGAGGCATCCGGAACCGTCAGCGAGATCTCCACGGGGCTCTCGCCCGGGGCAAGAGTCGGCCCCAGTCCGCCATCGGAGCCCGCAACCAGTCGTCCGGACTCGTCCTCGAGCCAGATGTCGACGTCGCGCGCCACCTCGCGGCCGACGTTGCGCACATGGAAGTCGAAGCGGCGGCCGCTCGGGCTCCCGGAAGAGCCTCGCACCTCGACGACGAGGAGGGCTCGCAGGCCGTGTGACTCGGCGCGACTCGCGCGCCTGTCCGCACGGAGGGCGAGCGCGAGCGAGCCGAGCGCGATGCCGAGCGCGACGATCGAGACGATCAGGCTGCCGTCCACCGTCCGAGACTACGCCAGCCGCAGTACGGCACCTGGAACACGGCACCTGGAACGATCGGCGTCGCGCGCGGACCGGGGTCTGCGCCGCACAGGCCGCGGCTGACACGGACCGACCGTGCGGTCTAGGATCGCCGGCATGGCCGAAACCGGCATCTCGCACTGGGACGACGCGCGCAACTGGCGTGGCGAGCGCGGCCACATCGCCGGGACGTGGCACTCCCTCACGGGCCCACGCTCGCGAACGGTTGGCGTCAAGCGCATCCAGGTCGACCCGGGCATGTGGGCGACGCCGCTCCACCTGGAGGGCGCGGAGGAGGAGATCTTCTACGTGCTCGGCGGCTCGGGGCTCTCCGTCCAGTGGGAGGGCGAGGAGACGATGGCCTACGACGTGCGCGAGGGCGACTGCCTCGTCCATCTGGCGCTCGAGAACGCGCACACGGTGCAGGCGGGGGACGACGGGCTCGACGTGCTCGCCTTCGGGCAGCGAACGCATGCGAACGGCATCACCTGGCTCCCGCGCGCGGGAGTCGCGTGGCTCGGGGAGACCTGGGCGCCCGTCGGCGCCGAGGACGACCATCCCTGGGCGCGCGAGGCCGCTGCCGGTCCCCCTGAGGTGACCACGGTTTCCGAGCGTCCCTCGAACGTCGTGAACGTCGCCGACGTCGAAGAGGTCGAGCAGGTCTTCACGACGGTCGGACGGCGTGTGCGCAACCTCGGCGTGGCCGCGGGCTCGCAGCGAACCGGGCTCCGCGTCGCCGAGGTCCCCGCAGGGAAGATGCACGCACCGCCGCACTGTCACTCGGCCGAGGAGGAGATCTTCATCGTGCTTTCGGGCGACGGCCACCTCCTGCTCTGGGAGGCGGAAGGCGTCTCCGAGCACGACGTGCGGAAAGGATCCGTCGTGGCGAGACCGGCCGGCACGGGAGTTGCCCATGCGCTCCGCGCAGGTGACGACGGCATGTCGCTGCTGATGTACGGCACGCGCGACCCGAACGACATCTGCTTCTACCCGCGCTCGAGGAAGCTCTACATCCGCGGGCTCGGCCTGATCACGCGCGTCGGCGAGCAGCTGGACTACCTGGACGGCGAGGAGTGACCGCAAGCCGGGTGTCGGCTGGCCCCTCGGCTACCGTGCCCCACGTTGAAGGACTTTCGCGCAGTGCCGGGAAGGTGATGCGGCCATGGGTCTTTCCCGCATCCGACCGCGGTCCGGACAGCCTCGCAACGGCACCGGCCCCGAGAAGCCGAAGCCCGAGGACGAGCCCACGGACTCGCCGAAGCTGCACGCCGTTCCCACACCGCTTCTCTCGGCCGTCCCCGAGGCGGCTGTGACCGCCAGAGTCATCGCGTTCGCCAACCAGAAGGGCGGAGTCGCGAAAACCACCACGACGCTGAATCTCGGCGTCGCGCTCGGCGAACAGGGGCGTCGCGTCCTCCTCATCGACCTCGACCCACAGGGCAACCTCACGATGAGTCAGGGGATGAACCCCGATGCGATCGAGCGCTCGATGTTCGACGTGCTGGTGCATCGCGTCCCCATCTCGGATGTCATCCATTCCGTCGAGGTCGACATCGCCGTCGCCTCGATCGACCTCGCGGGCGCGGAGCTCGCGCTGTCGGCGCTCATCGGGCGCGAGCGCGCCCTAGACAAGGCGCTCGTCGAAGTGCGAGAGCGCTACGACTACATCCTCATCGACACGCCTCCGTCCCTCGGCCTCCTTACCATCAATGCCTTCGTGGCTTCCGACGGCGTGATCGTTCCCGTTCAGTGCGAGTACCTCTCGCTCCGGGGACTCGTCCAGCTTGAGAACACGCTCGCGATGGTGCGCGAGAACCTGAACCCGTCGGTCCGCGTCGAGGGGATCGTCCCGACGATGTACGACGGCCGCACGCTGCACGCACGCGAGGCGATCGAGATCCTCGAGGAGCATTTCGGCGACCTCGTCTTCGAGACGCGCATCCGCAAGACCGTGCGTTACGCGGAAGCGCCCGTGAAGGGAAGCTCCGTGCTCCGCTACGAGCCATCGGGACCGGCGGCGCAGGCATACCGCGACCTGGCGAAGGAGGTGCTCGATGGCGCGAAAGCGCGCGAGCATGCGTGAGGGGCCGCTCGCCGAGCTCTTCAAGCGGACCGAGGCCGCCCAGCGCGGCCAGGAAGACGTCGAGCACGAAGGCGCCGAAGATCCGCCGAGCGCCGAGAGCCCGACCACCGAAACCCAGGGCTCCGAACCGACGTTGCTCGACGAGCGGCGCCAGCAGGCCGCGCTCGAGGAGACGGTCGAGCACGTGCACGACTTCGTCGAGCAGCCCGCACCACCGTCGCCGCAGCCGGCTGCGGAGCCCGCGCCGGAGGCGCTCGCATCACGTGCGGCCGCTCGCTACTTCGAGGCGATGCTCGAGCCTGCGCCCCGGCTGCACAAGGTGCCTCCGCCGAGAGGCGCCGCATACATCGCGACGATCCGCGTGGTCGGGGTCGGCGGCGCCGGTCTCAACGCGCTCCACCGGATGATGGACGCCGGGATCTCCCAGGTCGACTTCATCGCGGTGAACACGGACATGCAGGCACTCGCCGTCTCGGATGCGCCGGTGAAGATCCACATCGGCGAGGGCGTCACGCACGGGCTCGGCTCGGGCGCGGACCCCGAGGTCGGGCGCCGGGCCGCCGAGGAGGCCGCCGACGAGCTGCGAGCGACCCTCCGCGGGTCCGACATGGTCTTCGTCACAGCTGGCGAGGGGGGAGGCACAGGTACGGGCGGGGCGCCCGTCGTCGCGCGGATCGCGCGCGAGATCGGCGCGCTCACCGTCGGCATCGTGACGACGCCGTTCCGCTTCGAGGGGACACGGCGCCGCACGGCGGCCGAGCACGGTGTCGACGAGCTCAGGGCGGCGTGCGACACCGTCATCTCCATCCCGAACGATCGGCTCCTCGAGGTGCTCGACCGGTCGACGTCGATGGTCGACGCCTTCAAGATCGCCGACGACGTCCTGCGTCAGGGAGTGCAGGGCATCTGCGACCTGATCACCACACCGGGGCTGATCAACCTCGACTTCGCGGACGTGCGCACGGTCATGCAGGACGCCGGTACCGCGCTCATGGGAATCGGGTTTGCGACCGGGCCGACCCGGGCGCGAGAGGCAGCCGAGCGCGCCCTCGGATCACCGCTCATCGATACGGAGATCGTCGGCGCTCGCGGCATCCTGCTCTCGATCGCGGGCGGAGACGATCTCTCCCTCGTCGAGGTGCACGAGGCGGCGGAGGTCGTTCGCGCGACGGCGACCGACGAGACGAACATCATCTTCGGCGCGACGGTCGACTCGCGGCTCACGGGGCAGGTGTGGGTGACCGTCGTCGCGACGGGCATAGCGGGATCGCGGAGACGCGCGGCAGCACCGACGTTCACCGACAGCCGGGAGACGTCCGGCGGGACCGAGGACAGCTCCGAGCTACCCAGCTTCCTCCGCTCCGGCTAGAGATCACTCGACACGCCGGCTCTCCACGGCGTACTTTCTCCCGATGTCCCGGCCGACGCATGGGGCGATAGCGGCAGGCCACCCGCTTACTGCGGAGGCGGGCGCCCGCGTGCTCGCTGCGGGCGGGAACGCCGTGGACGCGTGCATCGCGGCCGCGTTCGTGGCCGCGGTCGCGGAGGGCCCGCTCACCGGGCCGGCTGGGGGAGGATTCCTGCTCGTGGCAGGCCCGGACGGCGAGGCTGTCGTCCTCGACTGCTTCTTCTCCGTGCCCTCGCAACCGCTCGGCGAGCTCGACGAGGTCGTCGTCGACTTCGAGGACGCAGGCACCCAGGTCTTCAAGGTCGGCGAGGGGTCGGTCGCAGTCCCCGGGCTCGTCCACGGGCTCGAGGAGGCTCACCGGCGATTCTGCACGTGGGAGTGGGAGACGCTCTTCGAGCCTGCACTCGCCCTCGCCCGCACCGGATCGGTTCCGGTCGACCCGCCGCGCGCATTTCTGCACGGGATCCTTGCGGAGGTCCTGTTGCGCAGCGACGAGGGCTCGCGCATCTACGGCGACCCCGACGTCGTCGCGATCGACGAGCTCGTGGCCACGCTCGAACGAGTTCGCGACGCCGGCTCTCGGTCCGTCGCCGAGCTCGTGCCGGAGCTCGCAATGGACCTTGACGCGTATCGCGTTGCAGCGGTGGACCCCCTGGCACGCGAGCTGCTCGGCGTCTCCGTCCTGACCGCGCCGCCACCGTCGAGGGGCGGCTCGATCATCCTCGAGATCCTCGGGGCGCTGGCCGAGCTCGACGAGTGGACACTCGAGCGCGAGGCTGTGGCTGTCGGTACCGCCTACGAGCGGTCGTGGGCCGGAGCGCTGACCGGGACGACGCACATCTCGGTGCTCGACGCGGCGGGCACGGCCGCGGCGCTCTCCTCGACGCTCGGGTCCGGCTCGGGCGTCTTCCGCGGGGGCACGCAGCTCAACAACATGCTCGGCGAGCTCGACGTGATCGGAGCGCGCGACAGCGCGGCTGGGAGCCGGCTGCTCAGCATGATGGCGCCGACGATCGTCCTCGAGGGCGGCAGACCGCGACTCGTCGTCGGCAGTGCTGGCTCGGTACGCCTCGCCGGGGCGATCGCCCAGGTCGCCTGGAGGGTCCTCGGCGGTACGCCCGTTGCCGAGGCGATCGACGCGCCGCGACTCCATGTCGACGGCTCGACGCTTCATCTCGAAGGCGGTTGGCCGAGCGACGTCGTTCCGACGTCCTCCTCGTTCGAGATCGTGCGCTGGGAAGGGCTCAATCTCTTCTTCGGCGGGGTCCAGGCGGTCGAGACGACCGCGGACGGAACCGTTCGCGCAGCGGGCGATCCTCGCCGTGGCGGGGCCGGCCTCGTCGTGTCGTGATCACGGTCCGGCGGGCCCAGGTGGGGGACGCCCCTGCCCTCGTCGCTCTCGCCGAGCAGGTCGGACGCGAGGAGGGCGGGTGGATACTCACGACCGACGCGTGGCGGTCCGTTTCGGAGGAGCGCCGCTACCTGCGCGCCGCCCGCCGACATCCCGACGCGGCCGTCTACGTCGCGGAGATCGACCAGCGCATCGTCGCCCGCCTTTCACTCGCAAGGGACGTGCATCCGTCCAGCCGCCACGTCGCCGATCTCGGCCTGATGGTGGATGCTGCGTACAGGAGACGCGGCATCGGGCGGCGGCTGCTCGAGGAGGCCGTCGGCTGGGCGCGCACCTCGGGCGTGCTCAAGCTGGAGCTCCACGTCTTTCCCTGGAACGAGCCCGCGGTCGCGCTCTACGAGTCGTTCGGCTTCGAGCGCGAGGGCTACCGCAAGCGGCACTACGAGCGCGAGGGCGGGTACGTCGACGCGATCCTCATGGCGTACGACGTCGAGCGCGTGTAGGAGCTCGTCGTGCTACGGGCGCGGGCTCGGCGGTAACGATGCTCGCGAGCAGCTGGTAGACGAGCGGGCCGCGGCCGCGCGAGCCGAACCGCCAGACGAGGTAGTCCCGGAGCTGCCGCATAGCCGTGGCTACCCGGGCGCGCCGGTGCCTAGCCCTCGCCCCTGAGCGGGACGACCTGGCCGAGCGGCGCAGGCGTGGCCTTCGTGCTGTGGCCGGCATCGACGCTCTCCAGCTCGAGCTGCTGGAGGCGCCACTGGAGGCGTGACGCGAGCCGCTCGAACTGCATCAGCACGGCGTCGCGATTCTCCCGGGCGGACGACTCGAGCTGCTCCATCTTCTGCTCGAGGCCACGAAGCTCGACCCGGAAGCGGCCGTCTCCGGGCCTCGCCACCGGAGCGGCCACGAAGGTCGAGGTGCTGTGTTCGAGCGATGCGAGGCGAAGGCTGATGTCGTCGAGCCGGGAGACGACATCTCCCTGGCTCGCGAGCGTCGCGAGCTCCTTCTCGCTGGAGGTGAGGCGCATTCGCAGGCCGTTCATGAGGACGCGCAGGTCATGGAGCTCCTCCGTCACGGCAGGCTCGGTCGGGACGCCGCCCGGCATGCCCGTCGACGAGATCGCCTGGCGCTCCATCGCCTCGAGGCGGAGCGCGAGCTCCTCGAGCCGCTCGGCGGTCTCGAGATCCGGCTCGGGGACGACCACGGGGCTCGCCTCTACGACCTCTTCGAGCCTCGCGCCGAGCGAGCCGATCTCGGTGCTCCAGAGCTCCTGGCTCCTCGCGATCTCTGCGGCGACGAGCGCCCGCTCCTGCTCCATCGAGTCGAGCCGGCGCGAGACCTCGCGCAGGAGCTCGGCCTCGACGTTGGGCTCCGCGGGCGGAAGCTCCGAGAGCTTCGGGAGCGATCCGACCGTCGTGGCGAGCGCCTCGAGCTCGCCTCTCAACTGCTTTCGCTCTTCGTCCCAGGCCGTGGCGACCCGGGCGATCTCGGCGTCGACCGCCGCCTGGCCGTGCTCCATGGCCTCGACCCTGGATGCAAGCTCGTGGAGGCGCGGGCCGAGTGACTCGTCGACGCGGTTGCCGTCGATCGCCGACGCGAGCTCTGCCAGCTGGTCGCGAACCCACGCTCGCTCGTCGATCCAGGCTTCGGTCGTGCGATCGACCTTCGCGAGAGTGGCGTCACGGTCACGCTCGACGTTCTCGAGCTGCGACGAGATCTCGGCGATGACGTGGTCGAGCGACGCTGCCGAGCTCGCGCTCTCGCGCCACTGTGCCGTCATCGTCGTCTCGATCTCGGCCATGTTCTCGGTCATCCCGTCGAGCCTGCGTCCGAGCTCGTCGAGCCGGGCCGCCAGCTCTGCGTCGATGACGCCGCTCGCCGGAAGTGCGTCCACCGCCTGCCGCAGCTCGAGGATCATCGTGTCGACGTGGCGGCTGGCCTCGTCGAAGCGCAGCTCGAGTGCGGCGACCGCCGCGGCGGAGCTGGCGCTCTCGTCTCGCTCGGCCGTCATCTGAGCCGTGAGCGACGTCTCGAGCTCGGCGATGTTCCCCGTGACTGCCTCGATCTGACGACCCAGATCCGCGATGCGCTGTTCGACCACGGTATCCAGCGCGTCGCTCGTAGGCAGCGCGGCGACGAACTCTTGCAACTCGACGATCATCGCCTCGACTCGCTCGCCGGCCTCGTCGAAGCGCGCTCCGAGCAATGCGATCTCGCTCTCGTTCACGGCGATGCTCTCGGCGGCCTCGGTAACGCCCGCCGAGACCACGTCGAGGTTGTTGGCGAGGTCCTGGATCTGCCGCGCGAGATCGCCGACGTAGCCCTCGAAGCGCTCGACGGCTCTCGAGTCGCCCGAGCGCTCGCCGAGCCCTTCGACCTGTCCTGCGACGTCCTCGAGCGACCGCCGGAGCTCGTCGACGACGGAGCCGGCTCTCATCTCCGTTTCGTCGACGCGAGCACGGAGGGTGATGAGCTCGCCCTCGCGTCCGGCGAGCCCCGCCGCCGTGGTGGAGACGGTCTTCGAAAGGGTGTCGAGGCGCTGGGCGAGGACGTCGAGCTCGCTGGAGATCGTGTCCATGCGCGGGTCGCCGGAAGAGCCTCGCCGCTCGGACGAGAGCTCGGCGACGGCTCGGCGGAGTTCCGTTACGTCGGAGCCCGTGCCGTGCTGCCGAAGCTCGCCGACGATGGACTCGATCCTCGCGTTGCCCTCCTCGAGAGCCCGACGGAGGCCCGCGATCTCGCCGTCCTTGCCCGCGAGTGACGCGGCTGTCGTGTTCACGGTGCCGGCGAGCGTCGCAAAGCGGTCCGCGAGGACGTCGACGCGCTCGGTGAGCCTCTTCTCGAGCTTCGGGTCGTGCTTGTTCCAGGCCTCGAGGGCCTTCCCGAGCTCCTTCAGCGACTTCGAGTCGGAGACGGCGGTGCTCGCGCGAAGCTGTGCCTCGAGCTCCTTGATCCAGGCCGCGAGTGCGTCGACGCGCTCGGAGAGCTCGCCTTCGTTGTCGCTCACGCGACGGCTCGTCTACCTCGGGGCCTGCGTTGCACGGACCAGGCTCGCCCGAGGGCGCCGAACCTTGCGGAGGTCGCGGCAGCAGACATCTCTGAGTCGCCTATCGGAGGAAGCATGCTCCTCCTTGGTACCTCGTCTCAGTGACTTCGCGGCGCTGCCGCCGCCGGCTCGTCCCCGGCTTCCGCGAACTCGAGAATCGCGGCTTGCTGCTCGAGCGTCTGCGGGCAGCCGGAGCCTCGCGCTCTCGCGACGCGCCTGAGCGCGTCCTGCGGAGTCACACCGTGCCGGACGAGCCAGCACCCGACCACGACGCCCGTGCGTCCGCACCCGGCCCAGCAGTGCACGAAGACGACACCGCCGGCAGCGAGCTCGGCGTCGATGGCATCCAGCACCTCGGCCAGCGCGCCGGCCGTCGGGACCGAGAAGTCGCGGATCGGATGTCGCGTCCACCGTGCGGGCGGCCGCACGAGGTGGCCGTACGGCTCGAGCTCGCCCTCCTCGGTGAGGTCCACGAAGAGGGTCACACCTGCGGAGAGAAGGCCCTGGATGCTCGTGTCGGCGTTGTCGCCGGCCGCACAGGGATGGCGACCGGCCAGCAGGCGATCCTGCTCGATCCACGTGGGCGGGCGCATCGCGCCTGCGAGTCTGCCTAAGGCGGGAGCGCTACGCGGCGTCGGTCTGCCCGAGCGAGTCCGCGAGGCGCCGCCACTCGGCGCGCAGGTCGGAGCGGTTCGTCACGCGCTGGAGCTCCCAGTAGGCCCGCACCAGCACACCGAGATCGGTCGGCGCCCCGGTCTCCCGCGAGTCGGCGAGCACGCGCAGGTACCAGGCGTTCTGGTCGAGACCGAGCTCTTCGGCGAGAACGAGGGCGCGGTCGCGAAAGAGGTCGGTCTCGGTGTCGATCTGTGACATGCGAGCGCTATCGGCACTCCGAGTCGGCCGGCTGAGAGACGTCCCTGGGACGAGGTAACCGGCGCGAAAATGCGTGCGAGCGGGCGCTTCGGAGTCCGTCTCGTGACAGCAGTACGATGGCCCTCCCGTGCCTGCTCCCGCGCCGTTCGTCCATCTGCACGTCCACTCCGAGTACTCGATCCTCGACGGCGCGTGCCGGATCCCCGCCCTCGTGGAGAAGGCGCAGCGCCTCGAGATGCCGGCAGTGGCGCTCACGGATCACGGCTCTCTTGCAGGCATCGTGGAGTTGTGCCGCGAGGCTCGTGCGCGTGACGTCAAGCCCGTTGTCGGCTGCGAGGTCTACGTCGCCGACGACCGCCGCGCGCAGACGAAGGGTTACGCGCACCTGACGCTCCTGGCCGAGTCGAACGAGGGCTACGCGAACCTCATCAAGCTCTGCTCGCTCGGCTATCTCGAGGGCTACTACTACAAGCCGAGGGTCGACTGGGAGCTGCTCGACCAACACGCGAAGGGTCTCATCGCGCTCTCGGGGTGCCTCTCCGGGCGTGTCTCGAAGGCGTTGAGCGAGGGACGGGGAAAGGACGCGCGGGAGGACCTCGACCGGCTCGCCCAGATCTACGGGCGCGACTCGACGTACGTCGAGATCCAGAACGGCGGCGTCGAGGACCAGCTGCGCATCAACCCGGACCTGATCGCGCTCGCCGAGGAGACGGGCCTTCCGCTCGTCGCGACCGGCGACGTGCACTACCTGGACGCCGACGACGCCTACCCGCACGAGGCGCTGCTCTGCATCCAGTCCGGTGACACGCTCAAGAACCCGGACCACTGGCGCTTCGACACGAACGAGTTCTTCTTCAAGACCCAGGAGGAGATCGCGCTCGACTTCCCGGGCCTCGACCACGCTCTCGCTCGAACGTTGGAGGTCGCCGAGCGCTGCAACGTCGAGCTCGAGCTCGGGCGGATTCTGCTCCCGTCGTTCCCCGTGCCGGACGGGCGCGACGCCTTCGACTACCTCGTCGAGCTCTGCGAGAAGGGGCTCGTCAAGCGCTACGGCAAGGTGACCGCCGAGCTCACCGAGCGTCTCCGGTTCGAGCTCAAGACGGTGCAGGAGATGGGCTTCGCCGACTACTTCCTGATCGTCTGGGACTTCATCCACTTCGCGAAGACGAACGGGGTCAGCGTCGGGCCGGGGCGCGGGTCGTCCGCGGGCTCGCTCGCCGCGTACTGCCTCGAGATCACCGACGTCGACCCGCTGCGCTACGGGCTCCTCTTCGAGAGGTTCCTGAACCCGGCCCGCAAGGACCTGCCCGACATGGACATCGACTTCTCCGTCGCGGGCCGCGACCGCGTCATCAACTACGTCGCCGACAAGTACGGCCGCGACCGCGTGGCACAGATCATCACGTTCTCGACGATGGCCGCCCGCGCCGCGATCCGTGACGCCGGCCGCGTCCTCGACATCCCGTACGGCGTCGTCGACCGCATCGCGAAGCTCGTCCCCGAGGGGCCGGGTCAGATGCTCGACGACGCCCTGAAGCGGGGTGCGGAGCTCCGCCAGGCCGTCGACTCCGATCCGGTGGCGAAGGAGATCGTCGAGCTCGCGAAGCCCCTCGAGGGCCTGACCCGGGCCGACTCGATCCACGCCGCGGGAGTCGTCATCGGCGCACAGCCGCTCATCGAGGTCGTTCCGCTCCAGCAGAAGGGCTCCGACCAGGAGGTCGTGACGCAGGTCGGGATGCACGACGTCGTCGCCCTCGGGCTGCTCAAGATGGATTTTCTCGGACTCCGCAACCTCGACGTCATCGACAAGGCGGTCTCGCTGGTCGGTGGGATCGACATCGCCACCCTCCCGCTCGACGACCCGGAGACGTACGCGATGCTCGCGCGGGGGGAGTCGACGGGCGTCTTCCAGTTCGAGTCCTCGGGCATGCGCGAGGCGCTGCGTCTCGTGAAGCCGACCGAGTTCGAGGATCTCATCGCGCTCGTCGCCCTCTATCGGCCAGGGCCGATGGGCTACATCCCGACGTACGCGACGCGGAAGCACGGCCGCGAGCAGGTGTCCTTCGCCGATCCCCGGCTCGAGCGCATCACGGGGACGACGTACGCGATCTGCATCTACCAGGAGCAGTACATGGAGATCGCCAAGCAGCTCGCGGGGTTCACGCCGGCCGAGGCGGAGACCCTGCGCAAGGCGATCGGCAAGAAAGACCACAAGCTCATGGCCTCCCTGAAGCAGCAGTACGTCGACGGCTGCGCAGCGAACGACGTCACCCCTGCGGTCGCCTCGCAGCTCTGGAGCGACCTCGAGCAGTCGAAGGACTACTCGTTCAACAAGGCCCACGCCGCGTGCTACGCGCTCATCGCGTACCGCACCGCATGGCTCAGGGCGCACCACCCGCACGAGTACATGGCGGCGCTGATCTCCTCGGTCATGAACACGAAGGACCGGGTCCCGTTCTACGTCAACGCCTGCCGCGAGATGGGGATCGAGGTGCTTCCGCCGGACGTCAATTCGTCACACACGGACTTCGCGATCGTCGAGGGCAAGATCCGGTTCGGCCTGAACGCCGTGAAGAACGTCGGTCAGTCCGCGGCGGAGGCGATCGTCCGCGCGCGCGGGGAGGGAGGGCCGTTCGCGGACCTCTGGGACATGACGGAGCGCGTCGACCCGCAGGCGATGAACCGGCGGGCCCTCGAGTCGCTCGTCAAGTGCGGCGCCCTCGACTCGACGGGAGCGTCCCGGCTCGGGATGCTCGACGAGCGGATCCTCGAATCCGCTCTCGCGCACGGCCAGCGGCAGGCGGCCGATCGGCTCGCAGGGCAGGCCTCGATCTTCGACGGCGCGTTCGGCGACGCTGCGGAGGTGACCGTCGAGAGACACCATCCGGCCATTCCGCCGGGGGAGTTCGACGAGCGGGAGCTGCTCCGGCTGGAGAAGGAGACTCTCGGCCTGTACGTCTCCGAGCACCCGCTCGAGCGCGTGCACGCGCAGCTCCGGCGGAAGACGGATTGCATGCTCGCGGACGTGGAGCGTCGACGGGACGGCGAGGTCGTGAGCGTCGGCGGGATCGTGTCGGGTCTCAAGCAGGTCACGACCAAGCGCGGCGAGCCGATGGTCTTCGCGACTCTCGACGACCAGACCGGAAGTGCAGAAGTCGTCGTGTTCAACTCGACGTACGCGTCGTCACGCGACCATCTGATTGAGGATCGAATACTCGTCGTGAAGGGCCGGGTCGACCACAAGCAGGCGGGGGAGACGAAGATCGTCGCGCTCGAGGTGACGCCCTTCGAAGCGGTCCCGGAGCGCCGAGAGGTACGTCTGCGAATCGATGCTCGAGTCGCCCCGGCAGGACTGATCCACGAGCTCGCTTCTCTCGTTCGCGACTTCCCCGGGGACGCCCCCGTGTACGTCGCGCTCGAGACCTCGCTCGGCGAGAAGACTCTCGCGCTCGGTCCCGAATACCGCGTACTGCCAAACGCGGACTTCTTCGCCGAGGCCAGGGCGCTGCTCGGCGAGGCAGCGCTCGTCTAGGCCTACGGGCGCTTCGCGTCCGCGGCGAGGCGGTCGCCGACGCTCGCGAGCACCTTGATCCCGATGGACGGCATCTCCTCGACGAGGTGACGGAACGCCCGATCGGTGACCACGAGCGCCCGGACAGCCGAGGTCGCTGTGACCGACGCCGTTCGCGGGACCTTCGTGAGGAGCGCGATCTCGCCGAACCAGTCGCCGCCTTCGAGCTGCGAGAGCTTCTTGCCCTGCTTCGTGACCTCGACGGTGCCGTCGATGAGCACGAAGAACTCGCGACCGGCCCGACCCTCGCGCATCATCACGAAACCCGTGCGGACGTCGATCTCGTCGGCCGTGGCCGCAAGTCGCCGAAGCTCTGCCTTCGAGCACCCCGCAAACAGCGGCACAGACTTCAGGAGCTCCACCTTTGCGTCTCGTCCGAGTCGCACGACGCGATCCTAATACGCCCGGTGTCGAGCCGCGCGACGACGTGTGGGCATTGACGCGCCCCCTCGGCTCTGATTCGATGTCTGGTCGAGGGGCGACACGCTCGTCCCCGGTGGGGTCGGCTACGAGGGGAGAACATGCAGTGAACGCCCGAAGCTGGGTTCGGCTTGCAGCGGTCATGGCGACAGGCAGCGCCGTCGCGATCGCGTTGTTCGGGGTAGCGACGAACGCGCCCGCGAGCGGCACACCTCCGACGGCCGAGATGCGCGTCGTCACCGGCCTCGACGAGGTGACCTACGGCCGAAACGCCGCCTATGACGCGACCATCGTCAACAACGGATCCACCACTTTGAAGAACGTGAGGTTCGTGAACCCCGTTCCCACGACCGAGGCGGACGGCGAGACACTCGACGCGACCTTCCAGGATGCAAGCTGCTCCGGGACGTCGACGCCGGCCCAGTTCAGCTGTGTCGTGGCCGCAAAGCTCCCGCGCGGCGAGTCGCGCACCGTGCGGATCGTGTGGAAGACCCCTGCCACGGGAGCGTCTTCGGACTGCCCGTCCGAACCGTCGACGTGCATGACGAACAGCGCGTTCTTCCAGGTCGGGTCGAAGACGTTCCCGATGGGCCCGGTTCGCGACGGGCCTCCTCGCCACAGACGATCCCAACAAGGTCGCCGGTTATCCCCTATCGGCCTGCACCGACCCCTCGGACCCGACGGTGTTCACCTTCCCGACGATCGGCCCCAACAACCCGCTGGCGACGAGCGTCTGCGCCGCGATCCCCGAGGATGGGCTCCCGGTTGCGGTCGAAGAGACTCCACGGGCGCCCGGGGACCCGGGCATCGCGCCGCAGAGCTCGGAGATCTGCATGCCGGCAGGGTGCGGCGGCACGCCGTTCGTGTTCTCGCCTCTCGCGACGTTCACGTTCGTCCTCGACAACAACTCGTTCTCCGGTGAGATCAAGAAGGTCTTCCACGACGGTGTCCTCGTCTCGGAGCGTCAGCGCGACGACCCGCACGTCGTGCGCATCAAGAGAGAGAACTTCAAGGGGATCACGACCGTCGTCGTCGAGTCGTCGAAGAACGGCTCCTGGGACTTCGGATAGCGACGAGTTGCGCTCTACGCCCCGACTGAGCCACCAGTCGGGGCTTGGAGCAACGTCAGGGTCAGGTCGGCCATCACGGGGCTTTGCTTCTCGCGTGCGAGGAGCTGTGCAGCTTCGATCGCCTCCCGATAGAGCTCGTCCCGACCGGCGAGGCGGTGCACCTCCGCTAGGTCGAGCAGTGCTCCGTACTTGAAGAGGACGGCGTCCGTGCTTCCGAGCAGCTCGACCGCCTCCTGGACCAGGGCCGTGGCTTCTTCGGTCGATCCCTTCTGAGCGAGGACCTTGCCGGTGAGGCAGCGCCAGAGCGCTTGGCTGTCGACGTCGTCCTCGGATGCGAGCTCACGCGCGAGCGCTGCGAGCGGCTCGATCTCGTCGTGCCTTCCCAGGATGTAGAGGGTCTGGCCCAGGAGCCCTCCGATGGTGGAGAGCAAGTACCTCTCGCCGAGCGCGCAGAGAAGGTCGTATGCGGTTCGAAGCACGCGCTCTGCGGCTTCGACGTCGCCGGCGAGCATCTCGACGCGCCATGCCTCCTGTAGCGCCCTGGCAATCCTCAGCTCGAGACCGAGCTCCTCGAGCATGGCCCGGCTCCGAGCGGATAGCTCTCTGGCCGTATCGAACGATCCTTCCATCGCGCACAGACTTCCGAGCAGGGCGAGCAGGATGCCCTCGGACTCATGATCCCCCGAGACCTGGGTCACCATCTGCTCGCAGCGCGCGACGGCCTCCCCGACTGGGGTGGGGCCCAGGACAGCTGCGGCCGCATAGGCGGTCGCCGCGCTTGTCTGCTGTCGGGAGTCCCCGGCTCTGCGAGCGTGCTCTAGCGCACGTACCGACGCCTCGGCGGCATTTCCGAAGTGGCATGCGGTTCCATGTGACCAGGCGAGCAGGCGCCAACCTTTTGCGAGTCCTGCGTCGTCGCCGGACTCCTCGAAGACCGCCATGGCCTCGGCAATGGTCACCGCGGCCTCCTCGCGCCAGCCCTGAGGATCACCCACCCGTAGGCGAACGAGGAGCCGCACCAGCGAGGCGTTCGCCACGACAGCAGCCTCGCCGGCCTTCCCGCCCAGTTCGATCGCCTCCTCGAGGACAGCTTCAGCCTCCTGGAAGCGACCCGTCTGAAGCAGCGCCTCGCCGTACTCGGGGAGGAGCTCGAGCCGTGCAGGGGCGTCCTCGGGTATGAGGGTCGAAGCGCGGCCGAAGAGGTTCGCGGCCGCCGAGACGTCCCCGCGGGCGAATGCTCGGTGGCCGGCGGCCGCGAGCCGACGCGCGGCGTCCTCGCCGAGCGCACGGCCATGGTCGCCGAGGGGGCCGAGTTCGGAGAGATAGCGGTGAGCCTGCTCGAGGTGGTAGCCGAGGATCTCCTCGTACTCGACGGCGCCCTCGCGATTCACGCCGTCCGCCCATTCGACGAATCGCTCGTGCAGCGTCGCGCGTCCCCGCTTGAGAATTCCCTCGTAGGTCGTGTCGCGGATGAGGATGTGGTGGAACCGGAATGCATCTTCTTCCGGCCGTGAGCGGTCCTCGCGCACGAACTGCTTGGTCGTCAGCGCCTGCAGCTGCGCGCCGACAGCAGGTCGCAAGCTCTCCGTCGTCAGGTGCTCCACGGCGTCTTTGACGAAGACGCTGCCGATGACCGCCGCAGGCTCGATGACTGCACGCTCGTCGGCGTCCAAGTAATCGAGCCTCGCCGCCAGGAGGGCCTGGATCGTCGGCGGCACCGATACGCGGGCCACCGCTCCCGTTGCGCGCCAGCACCCGTCCTCGAAGCGAATGAGACCTTCGTCGATGAGCATCGAGAGCAACTGCTCGACGAACAGCGGGTTTCCCTCGGCGGCCTCGACGACGCGAGCACGTACCTCGTCGGCGAGGCCCGCCTGCCCGAGCAGGTACTCGGCGACCTCGCCGGTCTGGTCGTCCGAGAGCGGTTCAAGCTCGACGCGCCGCGCCGGAGGTGCTACCGACCACTCGGGCTGGCGCTCGATGAGCTCGCGACGCGTCGGGCAGACGACGAGGAGGCGTGCTTCCGCATTCGCAACCACGTGCTCGATGAGCTCCAGGAACGTCTCCTCTGCCCAGTGGATGTCGTCGAAGAGGACGACGAGTGGCTGGGACGCGGAGAGCTCCTCGACGAGCTTGCGAGCCCCCCAGTAGAGCTCCTGAACCGGGAACGGCTCTTGAGAGAGCCCGATCGCCGAAGCGACGCGTGCCGCGACATCGGGGTCGTCGACGAGCGCCGAGAGCTTCGCGTGCGCTACATCGGACGTGTCGCGTTCGATGATTTCGGCGGCCTGACGGACGGCTTCGGCAAGCGGCCAGAAGGTGATGCCGTCGCCGTAGGCGAGACAGCGACCACGCAGGACGGTGGCCTCGCCCTCGAGGGAGCGGATGAACTCGTCCACGAGCCGCGACTTGCCGACCCCGGCTTCCGCCAGCACAGTGACGAGTCGCGGTCGGCCCTCGGCTGCTGCCTCGGCGAAGGCCTCGTGCAACATGCCGAGCTCGCGATCTCGACCCACCATCGGTGCGTCGAGCCGCCGTGGCCGCTCTCCGCTCTCGTGCAAGGAGACGAGGCGGTACGCGGGCACCGGCTCGGCCTTTCCCTTCAGCTCCAGCGGCTCGACCGCCTCGACCTCGACGTAGTCGCGTACGAGCCGGTACGTGAGGTCGCCGAGAAGGACCTCCTGCTCGCCTGCAGCCTGCTCGAGACGAGCGGCGACGTTGACGGCGTCGCCGGTCACGAGGCGTTGCGCGGTGGTCGGGTCACCGGAGACGACCTCACCGGTGTTGACGCCGGTCCGGTTCGCGAGCCGCACGCCGAAGTGACGCTCGAGCTCGTCGTTGAGCTCGGCGAGCGCGCGCTGCATCCCCGAGGCTGCCCGGACGGCTCGCAGCGCATCGTCCTCGTGCAGCCTCGGCAGGCCGAACACGGCCATGACCGCGTCCCCGATGAACTTCTCGACCACGCCTCCGTGACGCTCGAGCTCCGCACGCATCGAGTCGAAGTACCGGGTCATCACCTCTCTCAGGGACTCGGAGTCGAGCCGCTCGCCCATGCTCGTCGAGCCCTTCAGGTCGGAGAACACGATCGTCACGACCTTCCGTACCTCCTGTGGCGCGGGTGCGGTCTCGAGCGGAGCACCGCACGCGAGACAGAACTTCGCGATGTCGGGGTTGTCCGTAGCGCACTGCGGGCAGACGGGCATCGGTAACGAGTTTGCCTCTTAGGAGTGACACCCGCCCGGGGCAGCGTTCATCGAACGTTTACGGACCCTCAACGCAATCCCCCCAGAAAGGGGACGACCGATACGTCTCAGTGGACGAATAGCGAGTGAGACAAATCACCCACTGCGGAAGGGCGGCGTCATGTCTGCGGCAGAACTCGAGATGATGTACAGCACGGAAACGGATCGGGTCGAGAGCTGGCGGCACTCCGAGCTCGCCCGCGCCGGATACGACCCGGAAAGCGCGCTCGTCCTGGCGGCAAGCCACGATGTCGACCTGCACGAGGCCGTGAATCTCCTGAAGCGCGGCTGCACGGTGGATCTCGCTCTCCAGATTCTCCTCTAGCGCGCCGGCACTGCCCTGGGCATCCCCCCTCCCTGCCCGGGGCAGTGCCCTTCGCGCACTGTCCTCGGGTGAGCCTCTCGGGTTCGTGGGTGAGGCGTACCCCCCGTAACTCACTCACGCGCAGTTCATCGCACCCCGACATGGCCGCATCGGCACAATGGGCGCCGATGTTGGCGCCCGTGACGACTCTGCTTGCCTCGATCCCCTCGCCGAGCTCGAGCACGATCGAGCTCGGGCCGCTCTCGATCCACTTCTACGGGCTGACGCTGCTCGTCGCGATCGTCGCCGCCGTCGTGATAACGGGGATCAGGTGGACCCGGCGGGGCGGCGACTGGGACCTCATCTTCCGCGTAGCGGTCTGGGGAGTCGCGTCCGGGATCGTCGGCGCGCGCCTCTACCACGTGATCACGAGCTGGAACGAGCTGCCCGACGAGTGGTGGGGACCGGTCGCGATCTGGAGAGGCGGCCTCGGCGTCTGGGGCGGGATCGGCCTCGGCGTGATCGTCGGAGCCATCGTGGCGAGGCGGTCGGGAGCGGACATCGCGAAGCTCGCCGACTGCGTCGCGCCGGCACTCCTCGTCGCGCAGGGAATCGGGCGCTTCGGCAACTGGTGGAACCAGGAGCTCTTCGGCGGCCCCACCGACCTTCCGTGGGGGCTCGAGATCGACCCGGAGAACCGGCCGATCGAGCACGTCGAGAGCGACACGTTCCACCCGACGTTCCTGTACGAGGCGCTCTGGTGCTTCACGGCCGCGGGGGTCCTCCTCCTCGTCGAGCGATTCGTTCGGCTGCGGCCGGGCAACCTCTTCGCCCTGTACGTGCTCGTCTACAGCATCGGACGCCTCTGGATCGAGCTGCTCCGCGTGGATCCGTCGCACGAGATCGCCGGTGTGCGGCTCAACGCGTACGTCGCCGGACTCGCGATCGTCGCCTCGGCGGCCTTCTTCGTCTACTGGCAGCGGACCTGGCATCGCGGCGGCCCCGCGCCGAAGAAGCCGGAGACGATGGCGATTCCGAAGCAGCGCGCCAGACCCTGACCTTCGCTCCCCGGAACCGCACGCGGCGGTGCGGTGTACCTCCTCCGTACCCGACGAGGAGGAGTCATGCGTCTTACAGTCGCACTTCTAGCGCTGGCGGCTGCGTTGGTCGCCGCTTCATCAGCACAGGCAGGAGGGTGGGCGACCGTCGGCGTCGCGCCGCTTCCGGACGGCACGAGCGCCGGCGACACGTGGCGTCCGGACATCACCGTCCTCCAGCACGGAGAGACGCCGCTCGGTGGCCTCACCCCGACGCTCACGATCAGCGAGCCGGGAGGTGGCGCGGAGCGTCGGTTCACGGCGACGGAGACGGACAAGACGGGCGTCTACACCGCGGAGGTCGTCTTCCCGACGTCCGGCGAGTGGTTCGTGCACGTCGAAACCGGCTGGTGGGGTGAAGGAGATCTGAGCTTCGGGCCTGTCGCGATCGATGACGCACCCGGCGGAATCGTCGGCGCGGACGAGCTTCCCTTCGTGCCGACTGTGCTGGTCGCACTCGTTCTCGCGCTGCTCGTGGCGGTTGCGTTCGGAGCACGCCGGATCTCGCGGCCGACCCCAGCGGGTGGCTAGCGCGCGCTCGGTGCCTCCACCGCGTGGAACCTCTGCTCCCCGGCGGGTGTAGAACAGTGCGGTGGAAGGCCGGCCGCCGGATGACGTTGCGCTCGCCGAGCGTGCGAAGCACGGGGACGAGCGTGCGTTCGAGGAGCTCATGCGCATGTACCAGCGTCTTGCCTTTCGCACGGCGTACCTGCTTACCGGCTCGAGCGCCGACGCGGAGGACGCCGTGCAAGCGGGTTTCGTGAAGGCGTGGCAGGCGCTTCCGCGGTTCCGGGCGGGCGCTTCGTTCAAGCCGTGGGTGCTGCGCATCGTCGCGAACGAGGCGCACAACCGGCGCCGCTCCGCGGTGAGGCGGGTCGACCTGCGACTGCGCGCGACCACGTCCGAGCCCGACGGAGATCCCTCGGGAGGCGCGGCCTCGTCTCCCGAGGGTGCCGCGCTCGAGCACGAGCGGCGCGAAGAGCTTCTACACGCACTCGAGCGGCTCGACGAGCGCGATCGGGATGTCCTCGTGTGCCGCTACTTCCTGGAGCTGTCGGAAGAGGAGACTGCGGTGACGCTCGGAGTCCGGCGAGGCACGGTGAAGTCCCGGACCTCGCGGGCGCTTGCCAGGCTGCGAGAGGACGTGGAGCTGTGAACGAGCTCGAACGCGCACTCGTCGCCCTCGGTCGGGAGCTCCACGTTCCGGACGCGCCCGATGCCGTGCCCGCCGTGCTCTCGCGGCTGGAGCCCCGCGGACGGGGCGCCGCATGGCGGCCGGGCAGGCGGCGC
Organism: uncultured Actinomycetes bacterium; assembly: GCA_963736295.1. GTDB lineage: Bacteria > Actinomycetota > Thermoleophilia > Gaiellales > Gaiellaceae > GMQP-bins7. The sequence continues at coordinate 375,031 of CAVTOH010000003.1, read as the reverse complement.
TTCGCGCTGGCGATCGCGATCGCCGCGCTCGCGCTGGTCGCGGCGGCGCTGGCCGTGCCGGATGCCCGCTCGGCGCTCTTCCGCTTCTTCTCGATCGGCGGTGAGCGCATCGAGCTCGTCGACGAGCTCCCCGAGGTCGCGAGCGACCCTCTCGAGCTCGAGCTCACGCTCGGTGAGCGCATCTCGCCCGCCGAGGCCCGGAGAGTCGCGGGATTCGACTTGCGTGAGTTGGAAGAGCGCCCCGACCGCGTCTACCTCGGAGAACGCGGCACGGTCTGGTTTTCCTACGGCGAGCCCGAGAACGTTCGCCTGCTCGTCGCGCAGACGCCGCTGCTGCACGTGGACGAGGAGTTGATCCTCAAGAAGCTCGCTGGTCCGGAGACGGACGTGGAGCCCGTGCTCGTCGACGGCGCTCGCGGGTTCTTCATCAGTGGGAAATGGCACATCGTGATGCTCCTCGACGAGTTCGGCGACCCGGTCGAGGAGAGCCTGCGGCTCGCGCGGAACGTGCTCGTCTGGGAGCGCGACGGCGTCGCCACGAGGCTCGAGGGCGACTTCTCGAAGGAGCAGGCGCTCGAGATCGCATCGTCGCTGCGGTAGCTCTCCGTGGAACAGCCGCGTCCGACCGCGAGGCTAGCCTCACCCGCGTGCGGGGCTCCATGTCCTCTACAGCTGTGCGCGAGCTCGAGCTCGATCTCGACGCGTTCGAGGGCCCGTTCGACCTGTTGCTGACCCTCCTCCTCAAGGAGGCGCTCGAGCCTCGTGAGATCGACATGGCCGGGATCGTGCTCTCGTTCCTCGAACTGCTCGAGGAACGGGGAGAGGTCGATCTCGACGCGTGCGGCGAGTTTCTCGTTCTCATCTCCGCGCTGCTCGAGCTGAAGGCCCGCGCGCTCTTCCCCGAGGAGGCCGCGGAGCTCGAGGGGCTCGAGCCGGAGGAGGCCGCGGAGGAGCTCGCGCGGCGGCTCGCCGAGTACCGCCGCATGAAGGAGGCGGCGGTGTGGCTCACCGAGCGTCTCGTCGCGGAAAGCGACCGCTGGTTCAGGCTCGGCCCCGCGCCGCTCGCTCCGCGAGTTGAGCGCCGACTGGCGCCACAACAGGCGTCCGATCTCGCGGATGCGCTGCGAGGGTTGGCGGCTCCGCCGCCGAACGTGTCGCTGAGCCACATGGCGCTCCGCTTTCCACCCGTCTCCCAGTTCCTCGAGCGCTTCCGGGCGCTGCTCCAACGCCGGCGGAGGTTCGACTTCGACTCGGAGGTCACCGGGCTCTCCCGCGTCGAGCAGGCCGTCGCGTTCCTCGCGCTGCTCGAGCTGCGCAAGTCGGGCGAGATCGCGCTCGACCAGGCCGCACCCTTCGCGCCCATACGCGTTTCCCGCTCCGAGACCGAAAGGATGCCCGCATGGACAGCCCGCTCCGCCTGATCGCGACCAGCCCGGTCGACCACCTCGCACGCGCGATCGAGGCGCTTCTCGTCGTGGCCTCGACCCCGCTTTCCGTCACGGACCTCGCTGCCGCCGCGGGCGACGACTCCGAACGCGTCGAAACCGCCCTCTCGTTGCTCGGCGAGCGCTATCACGAGGGCCGAAGCGGAATCGTCCTCGAGCAGGTGGCCGGGGGCTACGCGTTCCGCGCGTCGCGGGACGCCGCTGACGCTTGCGGTCGCCTGTTCGACCGCCCGGTCGAGCGGGGCCTGTCGCAAGCCGCGCTCGAGACGTTGGCGATCGTCGCGTACCTGGGGCCGTGCTCGCGCCCGGAGATCGCGCGCATTCGTGGGGTCGCCGCGGACTCCGCAGTTGCGAGCCTCGTGGAGCGTGGGCTCATCGCCGAGGCGGGCCGGGAAGCAGGCGTCGGAGGCGCGATCCAGTACCGCACGACGCCGCTCTTCGAGCGCGTCTTCGGCCTTGAGAGTCTCGCGGCGCTCCCGCGTCTGGACGACGTGGCGGAGACGCAGGAAGAGCTCCGCTCGCGGCTCGTGGAGGTCGCCGAGGCCCGCGCCTCGTAGCTCGGCGCTCGATCAGCGGGACGACCTGAGCGCAGCGCACCGCGCGCGCAGGTCCGTCGAACGCGGCGAAGAACCCGTCACCGATCGTGTCGATCTCGACACCGGTAGCGTGCGAGAAGCGACCGGACTGTCGGGAGCAACCTCGCCGTTCCAGGCGTACCGGATCTCCGTCCCGGCCGGGGTGCGCACGGCCTCAATTGTCACAGCAACGCCACTGCGTCGTGGCGTGCCGCCTAGATCTGCCAGGCGCCGTTGCGGAGAACAGGCACGGCGTCGCCGTCCCGCATGATCCCGTCGACCGCGAGCTCCGGGCTCCCGATCATGAAGTCGACGTGGACCCGGCTCAGGTTGATCCGCGCCTTGTCCGCCTCGTCCTCGACGGGATGGTCGTACGCGTTACCGAGCGCGATGTGTGTGGCCGCGTTCTCATCGATGAGCGTGTCGAAGAAGACCGTCTGCAGCGGGCCGATGCGGCCCTCGCCGTCCACGAGCGCGATCTCGCCGAGGCGCGAGGCGCCGTCGTCCATCGCCACGACGGCTCGCAGCGCGTCCGCGCCCTGCTCGGCCTCGATCTTCACTGCCCGACCGCCCGAGAACTCGACGCGTATCCCCGAGATGACCGACCCGTAGAGCTCGAGCGGCATCGTGGAGCTCACGTGACCGTCGACGCGATCGGGATCCGGCGTCGTGAACAGCTCCTCGGTCGGGAGGTTCGGCGAGTGACGTCGCCCGTCGATCGTGATGAGGTCACCGGCCGCCCAGTGGGCGGATGGCAGCAACCCGATCGTGAGGTCCGTGCCCGGGCCATGGAGCCGCAGTGCGTCGAAGTTGCGTTCGGTGAGCCGCGTGGCGTTCGCCTTCAGCACTGCACAGCGCTCCTCCCAGGCGACGGCCGGATCATCGGCGTCGAGCCGGCAGATGTGCGCGATGGCTTCCCAGAGCTTCCGGTACGCGTCCTCGCCCTCGAGGTCCGGATAGACGACCTTCGCCCAGGGATGTGTGGGAGCCGGCACGATGCACCAGCTCGTCGTCATGCGATTCACGATCTCGCCGGTCTGCGGGAGGTATGGGAGGAGGTCGCGTCCGGCCCGTGCTGGGTCGAGCCCTTCGAGCGCGTTCGGTGCGTGCGGACCGGAGAGTGTGATGCGCGCCGCATGCTCGTCCGAGAGGTAGAGCAGGCGCTCGGACATCCACGGCGGGATGTAGTCGAGCGTGTCCTCGGCCGCATGGGCGATGCGCTCGCGCTTGACCCACTGGTCGAAGTAGACGACGTCGACGTACCGCGCACCACGGAGGTACGCCGCGTGCGCGACCTTCCGCGTGAGCGGCTCTTTTCCGATGTAGCTCGTGAGCGCGAGGAGCTGCCCCGGCTGGACGTTCGCCCCGAAGACGGCGAGGTCCGCGAGCTTGTCTTCCCACTCCTCGATCTGCTCTGTCTGCGGCACGCGAGCACACTATCGCGGGGACAATCGGCAGTGACAATCACCTCATGCGGCTGAATGCCTACCTTGCTCGAGCCGGTGTCGCGTCCCGGCGCCGCGCCGACGAGCTGATCGCGGCCGGCCGCGTCCTCGTGAACGGGGAGCTCGGCGCCTTCAGCTCGCGGGTCGGATCGGAGGACCTCGTGGAGGTCGACGGTCGGCGGGTCGCACTGCAGGCCGTGAGCTACGTGCTCCTGCACAAGCCGGGCGGCACCGTTACGACGGCGCGGGATCCTCAGGGCCGCCCAACGGTCGTCGACCTCGTGCGGCAACCGACCCGCGTCGTCCCCGTCGGAAGGCTCGACGCCGACACGACCGGTGTGCTCGTCCTGACGAACGATGGTCAGCTGGCCCACCGGCTCGCCCATCCGCGCTACGGCGTCGAGAAGGTCTACGAGGTCGTGGTCGAGGGAACGCCGAGCGAGGACGCCCTCGCCGCGCTGCGGGCAGGCGTCGAGCTCGACGACGGACGCACCGCCCCGGCCGAAGCGCGGGTGCTCGAGGGTGGGAAAGGCTCGAGCCGGCTCGAGCTGACGCTCCACGAGGGCCGCAAGCACCAGGTGAAGCGGATGTGCGCGGCCGTCGGCCATCCGGTACGCCGGCTCCACCGGAGCCGCTACGCGGGTCTCGAGCTCGGCGAGCTCGCGCTCGGGGAGTGGAGGGAGCTCACAGCTGACGAGGTCGCGGCACTCAGGCGGGCGGCGGGGCTGTAGGGCGAGACATCGCGCCTGCGCCCTACGACGGGCGCGCGAAGCCCATGCGCTCGTACATCGTCGCCAGCGTGGGCGCTGACGCGGTGCGTGCCTTGTCGGCCCCGAGGGAGAGCATCCGCATGAGCTCCGCCTCGTCCGCCCGAAGCTCGGAGTACCGGGCCTGGATGGGCGCGAACAGCTCGACGACGGCCTCGCCGACGTCGCTCTTGAAGTCGCCGTACCCGGCGCCGTCGTAACGGCCTTCGATCGCCCCGAGCGACTCGCCTGTCGCTACCGACAGGATCTCGATCAGGTTCGCGATCCCCGGCTTCTCCACCGGATCGTGGCGTACCTCGCGTCCCGAGTCGGTCACAGCCGTCTTGAACTTCTTGCGAATGACGTCGGGCTCGTCGACGAGCCGAACGACGCCCTGCGGATTCCCGGCCGACGTCGACATCAGTCGATCGGGTTCCTGGAGGTTCTTGATGCGCGCGCCCTCCTCCGGATACACGCCACGCGGCACGGTGAACGTCTCGCCGTAGCGGCCGTTGAAGCGCTCGGCGATGTTGCGCGTGAGCTCGACGTGCTGCCGCTGGTCGTCGCCGACCGGCACGATGTCGGCCTGGTAGAGGAGGATGTCGCCCGCCATCAGCACGGGGTAGTTGAAGAGCCCCGCGGAGACGAACTCCTGCTCGGACGACTTGTCCTTGAACTGCGTCATTCGCCGCAGCTCCCCGAAGCTCGCCACCGAGCCGAGCAGCCAGGCGGCCTCGGCGTGCGCGGTGACCTGGCTCTGGCAGAAGACGGTCGATCGCTGCGGGTCGAGGCCGGTGGCAAACAGCATCGCCGCGAGCGACATCCTCGCCTCGCGGAGGTCGGCGGGCTCGTACGCCGTCGTGATCGAGTGCAGGTCGACGATGCAGAAGTAGGCCTCGCCCTGTTCCTGCGTCGTCGCGTACTGGCGGAAGCCGCCGCTGTAGTTGCCGAGCGTCTTGTCGCCCGAAGCCCTGATTCCCGAGAAGATCTTCACGTCGAGATTCTCCCTGGACCGGCGTGGCGGCGCACCGCAACTAGACTCACTCGCGATGGAAGTCACCGGCTCGACCGAGCTCCTCCCCTACCGGCTCGTCGGGAGGGAGCTGACGCCGGACTCGACGGTCGTCGAGGTGCGCGGTCGGAGGATCGGCGACGGCTTCTTCGGCCTCGTCGCCGGGCCGTGCACGGTCGAGACGAGGGAGCAGACGCTCGAAACGGCGCGCGCCGTCGCCGCGGCCGGCGCCACGATGCTCCGCGGCGGCGCGTTCAAGCCCCGAACGTCTCCCTATGCCTTCCAGGGGCTCGGCAGCAAGGGGCTCGAGATCCTCGCCGAGGCGCGCGAGGAGACAGGCCTCCCCATCGTCACGGAACTGCTCGACCCGCGCGACGTCGAGGAGGTCGCAGGGGTCGCGGACGTGATCCAGATCGGCGCCCGCAACATGCACAACTTCAACCTGCTCGCAGAGGTCGGTCGGGTGCAGACGCCCGTTCTCCTGAAGCGGGGGCCGTCGGCGACGGTCGAGGAGCTTCTCATGGCGGCCGAGTACGTCGCGAAGGAGGGCAATGCACGGGTGCTCCTCTGCGAGCGCGGCATCAAGACGTTCGAGCGCTCCACCCGGTTCACGCTCGACCTCTCGGCAGTGCCCATCCTCAAGCGTGAAACTCACCTGCCCGTCCTCGTGGATCCGTCTCACGCAGCCGGGCGGAGCGACCTCGTGCTGCCGCTGGCTCGAGCAGCCGTGGCTGCCGGGGCCGACGGCGTGATGGTCGAGGTGCATCCTCAGCCCGAGGACGCGCTCTGCGACGGCCCGCAGCAGATCCGGGTCGGGGAGTTCGCGCGCTTCGCCGACGAGGTCGGGACCATCGTCGCGCTCATGGGAAAGACCGTCGGCTGAGGCCGGCGAGCACCCCGAGTAGACGGCGGGCGGCCGGAATTATGCGCGTCGACCCCATGCCCGCCTTGAGGGGGCATGTCGCAGTGCCCGGGGACAAGTCGATCTCGCACCGCGCCGTCCTGATCGGCGCGATCTGCGACGGCCCGACGCGCATAGCCGGATTCGGGCGTGCAGCCGACACGGAGGCGACCGTCGCCGCTGTTCGCGAGCTCGGCGTCGAGGTCGACGAGCTCGACGCCGACACGCTCGTGGTGCACGGAGTCGGGCTCCGCGGTCTCCGCGAGCCCGGTCGTCCTCTGGAGTGCGGCAATGCGGGCACGCTCATGCGCCTGCTCTGCGGCCTTCTGGCCGGGCAGAGCGGTGGCTTCGAGCTCCACGGCGACGAGTCGCTGTCGTCGAGACCCATGGAGCGGGTTGCGGAGCCGCTCCGCCGGATGGGCGCGGCGGTCGAGACCACGGACGGTCACGCGCCGCTCTCGGTCGAGGGAGGCCCACTTGCGCCGATCGACTACACGCTCCCTGTCGCCTCCGCGCAGGTGAAGTCTGCCGTGCTGCTCGCCGGTCTCTTCGCCGAGGGCGACGAGACGACGGTCGTCGAGCCCATCCCCACGCGCGACCACACGGAGCGGCTGCTCGAGCAGGCGGGTGCACCGATCCGGCGCGGGCTCTCGAGCGTCTCCGTCTCGGCTGTAGAGCGGCTGGTCGTCGGCGACGTCGAGATCCCGGGGGACTTCTCCTCCGCTGCCCCGCTGCTCGTCGCGGCGGCGATCGTTCCCGGCTCGGAGGTCACCGTGCACGGCGTCGGCCTGAACCCGCGGCGCATCGGCCTGCTCGACGTGCTCGAGCGAATGGGGGCAAGGATCGCCGTCTACAACCGGCGCTCGATCGGCAACGAGCCGGCGGGGGACGTCGAAGTCCGCTCCTCGGAGCTCGTCGGCGCGGCGTTGTCACCTGGCGACGTTCCCGCACTCGTGGACGAGCTTCCGCTCTTCGCGCTCGCGGCGAGTCACGCGCGTGGCGAGAGCGTTGTACGAGGGGCGTCGGAGCTGCGCGCGAAGGAGTCGGACCGGATCGAGGCCGTCGTCGAGGAGCTCCGCCGCATCGGGGGCCACGTGCGCGCGACGCGCGACGGCTTTCGCATCCGCGGCGTTCCCACGCGACTCCGCGGCGGTGCGATGGACACCCGCGGAGACCATCGCCTTGCGATGCTGGGTGCCGTCGCGGGCGTCTCCTCTCGAGAGGGCGTCGAGCTCGAGGGGGCGGAGGCGGTCGCCACGAGCTTCCCCGGCTTCTTCGACGTGCTCGAGCAACTCGAGGCCGGTCCGAGTGAATAGCGCCTGATGAACAGCTCCCGCCGGATAGAACTCGCGCAATGATCGTCGCGATCGACGGGCCTGCAGGCTCCGGTAAGAGCACCGTTGCGCTTCGGCTCGCAGAGCGACTTGGCTTTCGCTACCTCGACACCGGCGCGATGTACCGCGCCCTGACCTGGCTCGCCCTCCGCGAGAGCGTCGAGCTCGACGACGGAGAGTCCCTCGCCGCGCTGGCCGAGTCGAGCCCCGTTACGTTCGATGCTTCTGGACGCGTGGACATCGCGGGCCAGGACGTGACGGAGGCTATCCGCGCGACCGAGATCGACCGCTCGGTGCCCGTCGTCGCGCGACACGGGCCGGTTCGCGAAGTCATGCGCCGGCGGCAGCGGGCGCTCGCCGAGGACGGTGACGCGGTCATCGAGGGCCGCGACATCGGGTCTGTCGTCGTGCCCGACGCCGCTGTCAAGGTCTTCCTCGTGGCCGACGAGCGAGAGCGCGCGCGCCGGCGAACGGCAGATCGCCCGGGGCTCGGCGTGGACACGACTGCAGCCGACCTCCGGGCGCGAGACGAGCGCGATGCCCTGAACACGCAGCCGGCGGCCGACGCTGTGCGGCTCGACACGACCGGGCTCACGATCGACGAGGTCGTCGCGCGGATCTCGGAGCTCGTCGAGGAGCGCCGCGGTTGAACCGCACGGATGCGATCTGGGCAATCGGGCGGCCGACGATCGGCGGGGCGGTGAAAATCCTCGCGCCGATGCGCGTCTACGGCGCCGAGCGCATGCCGATGGAAGGCGGGCTCGTCGTGGCCGCGAACCACTTCAGCTGGGTCGACCCGCCTGCTCTCGGCGCAGCAAGCCCGCGCACGCTCTACTTCATGGCCAAGGTCGAGGCGCATCGCGTGCCGGGTCTCGGCCAGCTCATGCGCTCCTTCGGGGCTTTCGCCGTGCGCCGAGGGGAATCCGACCGCGACGCCGTCCGGACGATGCGCGAGATCGTCCGGTCGGGTCACGCGCTCGGGATGTTCGCCGAGGGCACCCGGCAGCAGAGCGGCATTCCGGGGCCGGTGCAGCCTGGCGCGGCCATGGTTGCGATCAACGAGGAGGTGCCGCTGATCCCCGCGGCGATCCACGGCAGCCAGCGCTGGCACATCGGAAACTTCGCCCCGGTCTCGATCGCCTGGGGAGAGCCCATGACGTTCGAGGGGCTCCCTCGCGGCGGACGCGGCTACAAGGAGGCGTCGCTCGTCGTCGAGCGGAAGATCCGGGAGCTGTGGGACTGGCTGGTGGAGCTGCACGAGCTCGGCCGGCCGCGCGAGGCCACGCCGCCGGCCTGATGACCGAGTCGCCGGAAGAGGGGATCGCAGGCACCGTCGCGATCGTGGGGTTCCCGAACGTGGGAAAGTCGACGCTGCTCAACCGCCTCACGGAATCGCGAACTGCGGTCGTCCACGAGACGCCGGGCGTGACCCGCGACCGCAAGGAGCTCATCGCCGACTGGGCCGGGACGCGCTTCAGGCTGATCGACACGGGTGGTGTCGACCGCGCCGACAAAGGCCCGTTCGGGCCGCAGGTCGCCGCTCAGGCGCGGCAGGCGATCGAGGAGGCCGACCTCGTCCTGCTCGTCGTCGACGCGCGCGCGGGAATCACACCCGGCGACGAGGAGCTCGCCGAGATCATTCGCACGGCCCACCGGCCCGTGCTCGTCCTCGCGAACAAGCTCGACGATCCGCGCAAGGACGCAGAGGCATTCGAGTTCCACAGGCTCGGGCTCGGCGACCCGCTTCCGATCTCCGCCATCCACGGGTACGGGACCGGGGATCTCCTGGACGAGATCGTGCGACGGCTCCCGGGCACCGGCGAGATCCCCGTCGGGGAGGCGGCGATCAAGGTCGCGATCCTCGGCCGACCGAACGTCGGCAAGTCGTCGCTCCTGAACGCCCTGCTCGGCCAGGAGCGCGTCATCGTCTCCGACGTCCCCGGCACGACGAGAGACTCGATCGACACGGTGCTGCAGCGGGAGGACACGACCTTCGTGCTCGTAGACACGGCCGGCCTCCGACGGAAGCGCAGGCAGCGTCAGGGGATCGAGTACTACTCCGAGCTCCGCGCGCTCGAGGCAGCGGAGAGAGCCGACGTCGCGCTCGTCCTCGTCGACGCCAGCGAGGGCGTCGTCGAGCAGGACCTCACGGTCGCTGACGTCGCGCGGAAAGCCGGGTGCGCGACCGTCGTCGTCCTCTCGAAGTGGGATGTGTCCGTGGTGCGGGTCGAGGATGTGAAGCCGGCGCTCACCGTGCGGCTGCGGCAGCGGCCGCCGATACTCGCAGTCTCCTCTGCAACTGGCCGTGGGCTGTCGCGCCTGCTCGACACGGTGGAGGACGTCTTCTCGCGCTACACGACGAGGATTCCGACGGCCGCGTTCAACCGCGCTCTCCAGGAGCTGCGCGAGGCAAGGCAGCCCCCGGGCCGGAGGGGCAGGCGCCTGAACCTCCTCTATGGGACGCAGGTTGCGACCCGGCCGCCGCGATTCCGGATCTTCGTGTCGGACCGCAGTCTCGTAACGCGTGACTACGGCTACTGGATCGAGAACGAGCTGCGCCGACGGTTTACGCTCGAGGGCGTGCCGGTCTCGATCGACTTCGTCACCTCGGAGTGAGAGCCGTCGAGTGAAGGCCGTCGTCGTCGGCGCGGGCTCATGGGGCTCGGCGTTCAGCTGTCTCCTCCGGGACCGCGGCCACGACGTAACGCTGGCCACCCGCGACGCGGAGCAAGCACGGGCGATCCGGGAGACGGGGCGTAACCCGCGCTACGTGCCCGGCGCGGATCTGAGCGGAATCGAGGCCGCGATCGTCGCCGACGCGCCCGTCGAGGACGCCGATCTCGTCATCGTCGCGGTGCCGAGCGCGGTCTTCGGCGAGGTCGTGAGCGCCTTGCCCGGGACCTCGCCGGTCCTCAGCCTCAGCAAGGGACTCGACCCCTCGACCGGCGCCCGGCTCACGAGCCTCGTCGAGGGCCGCCCGGTCGCCGTTCTCTCCGGGCCGAACATCGCCGAGGAGGTCGTGCGGGGCCTGCCTGCGGCCACGGTCGTGGCGAGCGACGACCTGGAGCTCGCCGTGCGGATCCAGGTCGCGATCAACTCGGTCGTCTTCCGCGTCTACGTGAACGACGACATGGTCGGCGTCGAGCTCTGTGCTGCAGCGAAGAACGTGATCGCCCTCGCCGCCGGCGGAGCGGACGGATTACGTCTCGGCGACAACGCCAAGGCGGCGCTCGTGTCGCGCGGGCTCGCCGAGATGCGACGTCTGGCGGAGGCCGAGGGCGCGCGGCCAGACACGTTCGCAGGCCTTGCGGGAATGGGCGACCTGATCGTCACCTGCTGGTCACCGAGCGGGCGGAACCGGCGAGCGGGAGAGCTCATCGCACAGGGTGCGACCGCCGACGAGGCGGTTGCTCGGATAGGCATGGTCGTCGAGGGGCTCACGACCGCTCCCGTCCTCAGAGACCTCGCGCACCGGCTCGGCCTCGAGCTCCCCATCACCGACGGGGTCTGCGCCGTGTTGGAGGGGACCGAGCTCACCGAGCTCGTCACCCAGCTCATGACCCGGGAGCCGACGACCGAGTGACAGGCAGGCCTCCGGCGCGCGTGTAGCCTTCGGCGCCATGGGAGTCCGCTCGTTCTCGTTCACGTCCGAGTCGGTCACGGAGGGCCATCCGGACAAGGTCGCCGACCAGATCTCCGACTCCGTCCTCGACGCCGTCCTCGCGGACGACCAGCAGGGCCGCGTCGCCTGCGAGACGCTGATCACGACCGGGCTCGTGGTCGTCGCGGGCGAGATCACGACGGAGACGTACGTCGACATTCGCGCGGTCGTCCGCGAGCGAATCGCGGAGATCGGCTACACGCGGGCCAAGTACGGATTCGACTTCGAGACCTGCGGCGTCGTCGTCGCGATCGATGGGCAGTCGCCCGACATCGCCCAGGGCGTCGACGTGTCCTACGAAGCGCAGCACGGGGACACAGATCCGATCGATCTCCTCGGTGCCGGCGACCAGGGGATGATGTTCGGCTACGCCACCCACGAGACGGACGAGCTGATGCCGATGCCGATCATGCTCGCCCACAAGCTCGCGAAGCGCATGGCCGAGGTTCGCAAGGCGAACGTGCTGCCGTACCTCCGCCCGGACGGAAAGTCCCAGGTCACGATTCGGTACGAGATCGACGAGCACGGCATCCAGCGGCCGGTCGAGATCGAGCGGGTGCTCCTCTCCAGCCAGCACCGGGACGGCCTCGACGTCGAGACGCTCCTCAAGCCGGACCTCCTCGAGCATGTCGTCGAGCCGATCCTCCACGCCGACGCACGAGGCCTCTTCGACCCCGAGCGGCTGAACGCCAGGGACTTCCTGTATGTGAACCCGACGGGGAAGTTCGTCATCGGCGGGCCGATGGGCGACACCGGGCTGACGGGCAGGAAGATCGTCGTCGACACGTACGGCGGCGCCGCGCCGCACGGCGGCGGCGCGTTCTCGGGCAAGGATCCGACCAAGGTCGACCGCTCGGCCGCGTACGCGGCCCGCTACGTCGCGAAGAACGTCGTGGCGGCGGGACTCGCAGACCGGTGTCAGATCCAGGTGGCCTACGCGATCGGCGTGGCGCACCCGATGAGCGTCAACGTCGACTGCTACGGGACCGAGTCCATCCCCTTGGGCCGCATCGAGCAGCTCGTCGCGGAGCACTTCGACCTGCGACCCGGGGCGATCATCCGCGACCTCGACCTGCTCCGACCGATCTACGCCAAGACGGCCGCGTACGGGCACTTCGGGCGCGACGACCGCGACTTCACATGGGAGCGCACCGACAAGGCCGACGCGCTCCGTGCCGCCGCCGGGCTGGCCGCTCCCGTCGAGGTCTGAGGCTCCACGACCTCTTCACGCCGAAGGCCCGCGAGGAGCTCGATCCTGCGGGCCTTCGGTTGGAGGGCATCTCCGAGAGAGGGATCTGCGTTTCTCGACCCTCTCGCGCTTTCGTGAGACGCGTGTGAGAGCTTCCTAAGAAGAGGCTAAGAGCCAGCCGTTGACTTGTGGCTACGGCTTCGCGGGGAACTTGTGCTCGGCCAGACGCTTGGCGATTCGCTCCGCCCGGTCGAGGAGGCGCTCGGCACGCGCAGGGCTCAGCCTCTTGGCCTCGAGTGCGGCAGCGAGCCGCTCCTGCGCCGGCTCGACCATCGCGTCGACGAGCTGCTCGAGCGTCTTCCCCTGCTTCTTCGCGAGTGCCGCGAGAGAAGTGCCGGGCAGCTGTGCCTTGAGCGCAGCCTTGTCGAGCCCCAGGAAGTCCGCCGCCGCGGCGAGCATGCCGCGCCGCTTGGCGAGCTTGGCCTTCGGCGCTGCTGCCTGCTTGCAGAGCTCGAACTGTCCAATCCGCTCCTTGAGCTTCGCCGCCTGCTCGGCCGAGATGCGGCCGGCAGCGAGCGCAGCATCGACGTGCGCGTTCGCCTTCTCCTTCATGTCGGCCTCGAGCTGCTCGACGGAGACACCGCGCTTCTCGGCGATCTTCGCGACGAGAGCCTGGCAGCGGGCCATGCGGTCCCCCTGGCCTGGGTTTGCGCTCTCCTGGCCCGCGAGAGCGGTCCCTCCTCCGACGAGGAGCGCGGCCCCTCCTGCGAGCGCCGCGACAGCGTTTCGATTCAGTCTCATGCTTCCCGTACTCCCTTTTCGGTTGTCAGCCTGCACTTGCACTCGTACGTTCGCATCGTGGCAGGAGCCCGTGAAGGGGAATTCAGGGTTCCGTTAAGGCCGCGTGGGCCTACGCGGCGCGTACGTAGATGCCGTCCGCCGCCTTTTCGGCGATGGTGCGCTCCGCGCCCGAGACCGCAATCGTCAGCTGCCCCGCCGCCGGTTGGGTCCCGCGTACCTCGACGGCCGTCCCGGGGACGAGGCCCTCGTCGTAGAACCAGTGGAGCAGCTCTCCGTCGTGTTCCGCGAGCCTGACGATCTCCGCGCCGCTCCCTGCCTCGAGCTCGGCGAGCGAGACGAGCTCGGCGTTCTCCGATTGCTCGAACTCGGTGTCTACCGGCCAGCCGTGCGGACAGCGGTCCGGGTGCCCGAGCCGGTCGTTGATCCGGTCGATCATCTCGTCCGTGAACGTGTCGCCGAGCTCGTCGGCGTGCACGTGCGACTCCGCGGCCGTGTAGCCCATGAAGTCGGTGAGGAAGCGCTCGATGATGCGGTGCTTCCGGACCACACGCTTGGCACGCTCGGCACCCTCTGGGGTGAGGATGGCCTCCTTCTGCTCTCCCCGCTCGACGAGCCCGTCGACCTCGAGCCGCTTGAGCATCTCACCCGCCGACGCCCGCGAGACGCCGAGCATCTCGGCGACCCGGGCAGCGATGGCAGTGGTGCCCGTCGACGGCCTGTACTCGCCGATCGGGAAGGCGAGGAAGTAGATCGTCTCCAGGTACTCGTCGACGCTGTGGCCAGCCACGACCATCATCCTAGGCCGACGGCGAAGCTCGCGTCGCCGAGAGGCTGCGTACGCTCTCGGCTCGTGGCCCTGGCAGAGATCTATCCGCTCGTCACCACCCGTACGCTCGGTCGCCTCTTCACCTACGAGGTCGCAGATGGGGTCGCTCGGGGCGACGTCGTCTCGATCCGCCTGGGGCACAGCATGACTCGAGGGGTTGTCGTCGAGCTCGGAGTCGACGCGCCGCAGGGCGTCGACGTCGCGGTTGCAGGAGATGTCGTGGACAGGATCCCGGCGCCGCTCGTCGAGCTCGCGCTCTGGGTCGCCGACTACTACGGGTCGACGCCGGCACGGGCGCTCGCGCTGGTCGCGCCGAGGAGGCGCGCTCGTCGCGGAGAACCGCGGCGCCCATCCGAGCGGGACGCGCTCGCGGGCGAGCCGGCGCCGGCGGAGCTGACGACAGCTCAGTCAGAGGCCGTCGACCGGATCGTCACCGCGCTCGAAGAAGGCGGTGCCCATCTCCTGTTGCACGGCCCGACGGGCAGCGGAAAGACGGAGGTGTACCTCCAGGCGTGCGCAGCTGCGCTCGAGCGCGGTCGCGGCGCGATCGTCCTCGTGCCCGAGATCGCCCTCACGCCGCAGGCCGTCGGCCGGTTCCGCGAGCGTTTCGGCGACCAGGTGGCCGTCGTTCACTCGGCGCTGACCGAGGCCGAGCGGCGGGACGAGCGCGAGCGGATCGGAGCGGGCGACGCGCGGGTCGTCGTGGGCGCCAGGTCTGCGATCTTCGCGCCCGTCCAGAGCCTCGGCCTCGTCGTCGTCGACGAGGAGCACGACGCCTCGTACAAGCAGGAAAGCGATCCGCGCTACGACGCGCGCACGGTTGCGGCGAAACGCGCAGCGCTCGAGTCCGCCGTCGCCGTGTACGGCAGCGCGACGCCTCGTCCCGAGAGCTGGGCGCGGCTGGAACGGCTCGAGCTTCCGTCCCGGATCGGAGCGCCGATGCCGAACGTCAGGCTCATCGACCTCCGTCGCGAGGCCGGATATCCGCTCTCGGCGCCGCTGCTGGCCGAGCTCGCAGCGCTCGAGGAGAGCGGGGGGCGGGCCATTCTCCTGCTCAATCGCCGCGGCGTGTCCGGAGCGGTGCACTGCCGAGCATGCGGTGTCTCCCGACGCTGTGGGAGCTGCGACGTCGCGTTGACGCTTCACTCGGACGAGCGTCTTCACTGCCATCACTGCGGCTTCACGGAGGCCCTGCCGGAGCAATGCCCGGAGTGCGGATCCGTCGAGCTCGCGCGGATCGGAGCCGGGACGCAGCGGCTCGAGGCGGAGCTCGCGCGTCGAGTGCCGGGGCTCGAGCGGATTCGCCTCGACGCGGACACCGCGTCGCGCCCGTCGGCGCTGCGCGATGCGCTAGAGCGATTCTCGCGAGCTCGTGCCGCGGTGCTGATCGGGACGCAGATGGTTGCAAAAGGTCATCACTTTCCCGGCGTGGCCCTGGCCGCAGTGGTCGATGCCGATACCGGCATCGCGGTGCCCGACTTCCGGGCGGAGGAGCGGACGTTCCAGCTGGTCACACAGCTCGCGGGTCGCAGCGGTCGCGACGCGCCCGGCACCGTGCTCGTCCAGACCTTCCAGCCGGATGCGACGCCGCTCGCGTATGCGGTGCGGCATGACGTCACTGGCTACCTCGCGCAGGAGCTCGTCCGGCGCGAGGAGCTCGGATACCCGCCGTACCTGCACCTAGTGTCGATCGTCGTCGCGGGACCCGAGGAGCGCGCGGCCCTCCAGGTCCTCGAGGAGGTCCGAGCCGCGCTCGCGGCCTCGACTGCGCGCCTGCTCGGGCCCGCTCCGCTGCTGAGGCTGCGGGGTAGACATCGCGCACAACTCCTGGCGAAGACGGACGCACCGCGCGCCCTCGCGACGAAGGCCGCGGCGCTCCTCGCGGCCGCGGCGCCGGCCATGCGAAAGCGGGGGCTACAGGCAGTCGTCGACGTCGATCCGCAGTCGCTCTAGGCCGCATCGAACCTGTCTCCAACGGCCAGCACTGTCCCTTTCGGCCAATTGTGCGCCGGCCCGCCGCGCGATAGACCAGATGCTGTATCTCGGCATCACGACGAGAAGGATCCCAATGCAGCGACTCCATGCAACCCTTGCCCTGGCGCTCGTCTCACTCGTCGTTGCGAGCGCGGCCATTGCGGGTGCAACGACATACGCGGGACCCAAGCAGTGGTCGCCCGGCGAGGGCTATAGCAGCACGTTCAGCCCGAGCTGGCTTGCTAACCACTTCAGCACGTACGGCTCCGGCTACGACAAGACCGTGACCTTCATCGACAACAGGTCGTACAGCTGGCACAACACCGTGCGAAACACGAAGTCGGTCACCGAGACGTACTCGACCTACGGGCTGACCGACAAGGGGCACTGCAAGTCCCATACGTGGGGCTTCTGGGGCAGTTGCTGGATGAGCTAGAGGAGGAGACGGGATGACTCGTGCGACCAAGCGCTGGACCGCATTGGCATTCGCTCTCGTACTTGCCGGTGTTGTCACCGGAGGTGTGATTGCCGCGCAGCTTCGAGGCGTCGACGACCCGGAGAGCTTCATCGCGGCTGAGCGCGAAGCGCCGGTTGTGCGCATCGCGGACATTCCTGCCGCGGGGAATGGGCCGGCTCGTGGTGTCTTCGTCCAGACGACAGCCAGCGGACTCCTCTGTCTCTGGGATGGCCCTTCTGCAGGCAGCCAGCAACGACAAGGGGGCTGCGACAGCATCGACGATCCGCTCGCGGGACGGAAGCTCTCGGCCAGTCTTTCGTACGAGGGCGGTCCGGCTACGGAGCGTGTCACCGATGCCCGGCTGATCGGGCTGCTCGCACGCGAGGTTGCCACCGTGCAGGTGCTCATGAGTAATGGGACACGCAGAGCAGTGCCGGTGCGCCGGGAGATCGCGGTGGCCACCACTGCGGGGAGCTACCGGGCGTTCGGTTACAGGTTCGATCCGAGCGACTTCGAGCGCGGCGTCGGGCCCATCGCGGTTCTTGCGCTCGATGTGCGGGGGAATGAGCTCGACCGCCAGTCGACCGGATTCGGGGGCGGCTGACAAGTCTTGGCGGGCTAGACTCGCCCGCGATGCACGACCATCACGACCACGACGAGCACGGTCACGACCACGACGAGCACGACCACGCGGAGCTCGCTCAGGACGATGCCGCGCTCGAGCTCGAGGCGCGGCGACTGCTCGCGCTTTCGAGGATCCGCCAGTACGGAGATCCTGCGCTGCGCATGAAGACCCGCGAGGTCGAGGACTTCGACGCCGACCTCGAGCGCCTCGTCGAGCGGATGACGGCCCTGATGCACGAGGCACAGGGAGTCGGCCTGGCCGCGAACCAGGTGGGCGTTCTCCGGCGGCTCTTCGTGTTCGTCGTGGACGGGGAGGACCGAGTCCTCGTGAATCCCACGATCACCGACCGCTCGCGCGACACCGTGGTCGACGAGGAAGGCTGCCTCTCGCTGCGGAACGTCCTCGTTCCTGTCGAGCGCCATGCCGAGGTCACGATCGAAGGCTTCGACGTGAAGGGGCAGCCGGTGCGATACGAGCTGGAGCTTCCCGGCGCGAGAGTCGTACAGCACGAGCTCGACCACCTCGACGGCGTGCTCATCATCGACCGCACCGACGACGAGTCCCGGCGGGGCGCGCTCGCCGCGCTGAGGCCGCAGCCCGTCCTCGGCGCCAGGTGACGCCGCTCGGGCCAGCCGGCCTATGAGCTCGCCGATCGCGGTCGCGGCGACGGCTCCGTTCGGCGCCGACGTCCTCGAACGACTCGCGACGGAGCACGAGATCACCGCCGTTCTCACGCGGCCCGACTCCGCCGCCGGGCGAGGTCGTCGGCTGACCGCTCCGCCCGCCAAGGAGGTCGCGGCGCAGCACGGCATTCCCGTTGTGCAGCCGGAGCGCCTCGAACCCGGCCTCGACCTCGGCGCGCCGACCGTCGTTGTCGTCGCGTACGGGAAGCTCATCCCGGACGAATTGCTCGCCGAGCGGCGGTGGCTCAACGTCCATCCCTCGCTGCTGCCGCGGTGGCGTGGGGCGGCGCCCGTCGAGCGGGCGCTCATGGCCGGCGACGTCCAGACGGGCGTGACGATTCACGAGACAGTCCACGAGCTCGACGCCGGTCCCATCGCCGCTCAGCAGGCATTCCTGATCGAGCCGGAGGACGACGCCGGAGACGTCTACGCGAAGGCAGCCGTGTCGGCGGTCGAGCTCCTGGAGGACGTGCTCGCCGACCCGGACCGCGCGTTTCGTCCGCAACCTGACGACGGTGTGACGTACGCGGACAAGATCGGCCCTGACGACCGCCTGCTCGACCTCTCGCGACCCGCTCGCGAGCTCGTGGACACCGTGCGCGCCCTCTCTCCCCACATCGGAGGTCGTACGGAGCTCGAGGGCAGGCCGGTGACGATCTGGCGCGCCGCGGTGGCCGAGGATGGCTCGTTCCAGCCTCTCGAGGTCCAGCCGGACGGCGGACGGAGGATGGAGTACGAGGCATGGCTCCGCGGTCTCAGGTAAGCCCGGCTCGGCGAGCGGCGTTCCGCGTCCTCGAGCGCGTCTTCGAGGACGACGCGTATGCGGACCGCGCGTTCCGCGCCGCGGCCGAGGGGCTCGACGCGCGGGACCGCGCACTCGCACAGCGGCTCGCGTTCGGCGCCGTCCAGCGCGTTCGTACGCTCGACTACGCGATCGAGACGCTCGGCAAGCGCCGCCTCCATCGGCTCCACGCACCCGTGCGTGCCGCGCTCCGGCTCGGCGCCTACCAGCTCGGCTATATCGACGCCGTGCCTCGCTACGCGGCGGTGAACGAGTCGGTGGAGCTCGTCCGAGCTGCGCGCCTCGAGCGGGCGGTGCCGTTCACGAACGCGGTGCTGCGCCGGCTGGCGGACGGCCTGCGCGGGCTTCTCGATGGGCTCCGCGATGCGACGCCTGCCGAGGCGGCGCTCAAGCACTCGTACCCGAACTGGATCGCGGAAGTTTGGTGGCGCGATCTCGGTCGCGACGACGCGCTCGCGCTCATGTGGGCCCAGAACGAGCCGCCGGAGCGCGTCGTGCGTCTCGTACGCGGCGAGCTCGACGGGACGCCCGACAGGGACGTGCCTGGCGCCTGGCACGTGGACCGCGTCGACGAGGCGGCCGTTGCAGAAGGCCGGATCTGGCCGCAGAGCCGCGCCTCGCAGTTGGCCGGGCTCGCGGTCGAGGCGAAGGACGGCGAGCGAACTCTCGACGTCTGTGCCGCACCGGGAGGAAAGGCGTCGATGCTCGCGGGCGCGGTGACCGCTGTCGAGGTCAACGAGGCGCGTGCGCGTGAGCTCGAGGAGACCCTGCGGCGCATCGGCGCGAGCAACGTCGAGGTCGTGGTGGCTGACGGCCGCGAGCTCCCGCCGACCCTCGACGGCTTCGACCACGCGCTCGTCGACGCTCCCTGCTCCGGCCTCGGCGTGCTGAACGCCCGACCGGACCTCCGCTGGCGGGCTGAGCCGCTGCCGGAGCTCCAGCAGGAGTTGCTGGCGGCCGCCGCCATGCGAGTGCGGCCGGGCGGAACAGTCGTCTACTCGGTGTGCACCGTCAACGCCGATGAGTGCGAGGCGGTCGTGGACGCGTCAGGGCTTGCGGTGGACGCCTCGCTCGGCGAGAGCTGGCCACAGTTCCGCCACCCGCACCGGCCGGAGTTCCTGCAGACGCTGCCGCACATCCACGGCACGTCGGGTTTTTTCATCGCGCGTCTCATCTCGCGCTAAAGATCCGCCGTACATCCTCGACGTGCTGATCGATCCACCCGCTGCGCTCGTCCCAGGCCCACGCGAGGTTGTGCGCGACGCCCCAGCCACGAGCCCGCTCGCGGTCGAAGCCGAGGCCGGCGAGGACGTCGAGCCAGCGTGAGACGTCGTCGGCGTTCCGGAGCAGCCCGCTCGCCTCGAGCTCCCGCTCGCCGACGAGCGGCTTCGGATCGATGATGAGCCAGGCCTCGCGCTCCGCGCGCAGCACGTTCCCGCCGTGCAGGTCCTGGTTGACCAGGTGCGCGGCTGCCCGGTCGACGGTTCGGTAGACGTCGACCGCGAGTTCCAGCACCGCCCGCTCGAACGGCCCGCCGGCAGTCTCGTACCACCGAGGGACCTCTTCGGCCCAGCGGTCCGCCTCGTCCGCGACGAGGTCGAATGGGCCACCCTCGCGGATCTCGATCTGGAGCCTTGGCAGTAGCCCGCCGATGACGTCCGTCTCGTCGACGTCCACATCCCAGAGTCGTGTGCCGGGTCGGCAGCGCTCGAGGAGCAGCGCGCGCCGCTCGTCGTCCCGCGCGACGAGAAGAGCCGCGCCCGCTCCGTTCCAGGCCGCGAGCGCGTCCGCCTCGTGATCGGCCTCCGAGTGCTGGCGCGCGTTGAGCTTCAGCACGACGTCTCCTGCGGGGACGACGAGCGAGTGCGGCGTGTCGATCGGCTGCTCGAGCTCGAGCGACCACTGCGCGGCGCACTCGGCGACGAGGCTGGGGAGCGCCGCGAGCCAGTCCGGCTCGTGGCTCCACGTCCTGACGAGGTCGCGAGGAAGACGCATCGCGGGAGAGTACGGTCGGGCGCGCCTAGGATCACCTGCATGGACGCTCGCTTCCTCGAGCGCGCGCTCGAGCTCGCCGCGGAGGCGCGGCAGCGCGCCCACCCGAAGCCGACGGTCGGCGCGGTCGTCGTCTCCCGCGGACGGCACGGTCGTCGGCGAGGGCGCGACGGAGGCGGGCCAGGCTGGCCGGCACGGGGAGCGGGTCGCGCTCGATGCGGCAGGCGAGGCGGCGCGCGGCGGGACGCTCTACGTGACCATGGAGCCGTGCGCGCACCACGGCTCGACGCCGCCCTGCGTCGATGCGGTGCTGGAGGCGGGAATCACGCGCGTCGTCGCCGGACAGGACGACCCGAACCCGAGCGTCGAGGGCGGCGGGCTCGAGAAGCTCCGAGCTCGCGGGGGTCGACGTCGAGCTCGCTGACGGTGAGCTCGCGTTCAGGGCGCGCCAGCAGCTCGAGGCCTGGAGGACATGGGTCGCGCACGAGCGTCCGTTCGTCACCTACAAGGTCGCCGTGACGCTCGACGGACGCATCGCGATTCCCGGCTCGCGCTGGGTGTCGGGCGAGGAGTCGCGACGCGTCGTGCACGAGCTGCGTGCGGCATCGGACGCCGTCGCCGTAGGGATGGGGACGGTCCGCTGGGACAACCCGCGGCTCGACGCGCGGGACGTCCCGACGCCTCACGGGCAGCCGCGCCGGATCGCGTTCGGGCGCGGCCCGCTCCCGGAGAGATCCGAGCTCGAGCTGCGAAGCGGCCCGCTCCAGGAGGAGCTCGAGGCGCTGGCCGCCGACGGCGCCCAGTCGCTGCTCCTCGAAGGCGGCCCGACACTTGCGGCCGCGTTCCTCGAGCACGGTCTCGTCGACAAGATCCTCGTCTTCGTCGCCCCGAAGCTGTCCGGCGAGGGCCCGAGCATGCTCGCCGGCCTGGCTGATCCTCTCTCGCTGACGCGGATGACCGCGCGGCCCGTTGGCGAGGACGTGCTCCTCACGGCGTATGTCCACGAGCCGTGACAGCGGTACGGGCTACGGTTCGGGCGTGTTCACGGGGATCGTCCGCGACGTGGGCCGCGTCGTCTCCTTCGACGGGGCGAGGCTCGTCGTCGAGACTCCCATCGAGGCCGCGGTGGGCGACTCGGTCGCGATCGACGGCGTCTGCCTGACGGTCGTCGCACCCTTCGACGGTCGCCTGACGTTCGACGTCGTGCCCGAGACGCTCGGGCGCGTCAAGCCGTTCGGCGGCGAGGTGAACGTCGAGCCGGCGCTCCGCGCGGGCGATCCGCTCGGCGGCCACTACGTCCAGGGTCACGTGGACGCCTTGGGGCGCGTGCAGTCGGTCGAGGCCGAGGGCGACGGCCTCCGCGTCTGGATCGACGCTCCGGACGACGTGCTCGAGTACTGCGTCGAGAAGGGGTCGATCGCGGTCGACGGGGTCTCGCTGACCGTTGCCGAGGTCGCCGAGGACGGCTTCGCGGTCGCACTCGTCCCGCACACGATCGCCGGCACCACGCTGTCGACGCTCGTGCCGAGCAAGGCGGTGAACCTCGAGGCTGACGTACTCGCGAAGTACGCGCGCAAGGCCGTCCGAGGCTCCTAGCAGGGCTACGATCTCCTGGTGGATCCAATCGTGACCGTCGACACCGAGGCACCCGAGACCACGCCGTTCGCGACCGTCGAACAGGCGATCGAGGACATCCGCGCCGGGAAGTTCGTCGTCGTCGTCGACGACGCCGACCGCGAGAACGAGGGCGATCTGACGATCGCGGCCCAGTTCGTGACGCCGGAGGCGATCAACTTCATGGCGACCCATGCACGCGGCCTCATCTGCCTCTGCCTCTCGCCGGAGCGCTGCGACGAGCTGGCGCTGCGGCCGATGACCGAGCGGAACGAGACGCCTCTCGGGACGGCATTCACGGTCTCGATCGAGGCGCGGGAGGGGGTCTCCACCGGGATCTCCGCCCACGATCGCGCGCGCACGATCCAGGTCGCCATCGACCCCGGATCGCGGCCGAGCGACCTCGTCCAGCCCGGCCATGTCTTCCCGCTGCGCGCCAAGCCCGGGGGCGTCCTGCAGCGCGCAGGACAGACGGAGGCGGCGGTCGACCTCGCCCGGCTTGCGGGCGTCAACCCCGCCGGAGTCGTGTGCGAGATCATGAACGAGGACGGGACGATGGCCCGCGTGCCCGATCTCGGCGCGTTCTGCGAGCGCCACGGGCTCAAGATGATCACCGTCGCCGACCTGATCGAGTACCGGCGCCGTCGGGAGAAGCTCGTCGAGCGCGTGGTTTCCGTCCGGCTTCCGACGGAGTACGGCGAGTTTCAGGCGATCGCCTACCGCGAGCTCCTTACCGACAAGCAGCACGTCGCGCTCGTCAAGGGCGATGTCGTCGGAGTGGAGAGCGTGCTCGTCCGCGTCCACTCGGAGTGCCTCACGGGCGACGTATTTCACTCATTGCTCTGCGACTGCGGAGAGCAGCTCGAGCTGGCGCTCGCTCGCATCGAGGCAGAGGGTCGCGGCGTCGTCCTGTACATGTCGCAGGAGGGCCGCGGCATCGGCCTCCTCGCGAAGCTCAAGACATACGAGCTCCAGGCCTCGGGGCTCGACACCGTCGAAGCGAACGTCGAGCTCGGCTTTCCCGCGGATGCGAGGGAGTGGGGGATCGGCAACCAGATCCTGGCCGACCTCGGCCTGACGACGATTCGCATCCTCACGAACAATCCCCGGAAGCTGACCGGCCTGGACGGGTACGGTCTCACCGTGATCGAGCAGGTGCCCATCGAGGTCGAGCCGAACGCCGAGAACGCCCGCTATCTCGCGACCAAGCGCGAGAAGCTGGGCCACACGCTTGCATCGAGGCTCCACCACCAGGGTGCACGCCTCGACCCTGAGGCGCCGTCCGAGGGCGACGAGTGAATCGCGACATCGACGACTCGAGCGAGAACGTCATCGCCGACTGGTCGCGGCGCGTGGCCGGGGACGACGCCGAGGACGAGGACATGCTCTCCGAGGAGCAGTCTGCGCTCGCGATCGACGACGAGGCCCAAGCAGCCACGCCGCCGGAAGGGCCATTCGATCGATCGTCGGTCGAGGAGCCGGGCGCCGGCGCTCCAACGGAGTTCGATCCCGACCCCGAGCCAGAGGACGAGCCCGAGCCCGCAGCATGGGGAGTCTCCGAGCCGCAGTCGGTCGACGTCGAAGAGGAAGTCGCCGTGGACGAGAGCGGCGACGCCGCGATCAGTGTCGTTCCCTCCCACGAGCACGCGGTAGGCGAGCTCGAGATCCCCGACGGGTACGCGGTGCTCGAGGGCGTCGCTGACGGTGGGCGGCGCGCGGTCGGCGTCGTCGTCGCGCGGTTCAACGGTGCGGTGACGTCGCGCCTTCTCGAGCGCGCGCTCGAGGAGCTGGAGGAGGCGGGCGTCTCCCGCGAGGCGATCACCGTGATGGTCGTGCCGGGTGCATTCGAGCTTCCGCTCGCTGCGACGGCTCTCGCGAAGACCCGCCGGTTCGCCTGCATCGTCGCGCTCGGATGCGTGATCCGCGGAGACACGCCGCACTTCGACTACGTGGCAAACGAGGCCGCCAGCGGACTGCAGCTCGCCGCTCTCGAGACCGGAGTCCCGGTGTCCTTCGGCGTGTTGACGCTCGATCGGATCGAGCAGGCCGACCCTCGCATCGAGAAGGGCGCGGAGGCCGTTCGTACGGCACTCGAGATGGCGGACGTCTTCTCTCACCTCCGCGCGGCCGCGGCGCGCTGACCGCTAGACTGCTCGGCCGCATGTCCAAGGTCTGTGCCATCTGCGGCAAGAAGCCAGGGTTCGGAAACCACCGGAGTCACTCCATGGTGGCGACCCGGCGTCGGTTCAACCCGAACCTGCAGCGCGTCCGCGTGCTGCTCGAGGGCCGTGCGACGCGGGCATACGTCTGCACGCGCTGCCTCAAGGCCGGCAAGGTCCAGAAGGCTCTCTGAGACGTCCCGGCGCCTCCGCGCCGATTAAGCTCGCTCCGTGGATCTCGACTCCGTGAGGGAGATCGCGCGTGCGACGCTCCAGAACCTGGAGGCGCACCGGCAACGGATCGACGACCTCAACGTGTACCCGGTGCCAGACGGCGACACGGGGACGAATCTCGCGCTGACGCTGCGATCCGTGGTCGAAGCGGTCGAGAGCTCGTCGGCCGAGGACAGCGCCGCGCTCGCTCACGAGATCAGGCGCGCTGCGCTCCTCGGAGCACGGGGTAACTCCGGGGTCATCTTCTCGCAGATCGTCCGCGGCTTTGCAGACGTCCTCGGGGCTGCCGACTCCCCGGGCGCCGCCGATGTCGCCGCGGCCTTCCGTGCGGCGAGCGACTCCGCGTACCGGGCGGTTCGAGAGCCGGTGGAGGGGACGATGCTCACCGTGATCCGCGAGATGGCCGAGGAGGCCGAGGAACGGGCACCCGGGTCCACGACCGTCTCCGGGCTCCTCGTGGACGTGGTCGCGCGCGGCGAGGATGCGCTCGCGCGGACGCCGGAGATGCTCGAGGTGCTGCGCGAGGCGGGCGTCGTCGACGCTGGCGGCGCAGGGCTCGTCGAGATCGTTCGAGGCGTCTTGCTCGGTGTCACCGGCCAGCCGCTGCCCGACGTCGCAGTAGCGAGCGAAGCACTCGGTCTCGAGGCGATCCACCTGGAGCTTTCCCGTTTCCGCTATTGCACCGGCTTCGTCGTCGAGGGCGACGGCCTCGACCAGGCGCAGCTCGAGAGCTCGCTCGAGCTGCTCGGCGACTCGCTCCTCGTCGTCGGCGACGAGACGGCGCTCAAGGTGCACGTGCACACCGACGATCCGGGGGCGGCGCTTACCGCGGCGACGGCCATCGGAGTCGTCGACCGCGTCGAGATCGCGAACATGCACGCCCAGACCTTCGAGCGGGAGGGTCGCCTGCTCGCCGATCCCGGCGCTTCGGTCGCCACGGCAGAGACGGGCGTCGTCGCCGTCTGTCCGGGCGAGGGGAACCGCCGCCTCTTCAGGGAGCTCGGTGCGACGACGGTCATCGAGGGCGGGCAGACGATGAACCCCTCGGCGGCGGAGATCGTCGAGGCGATCGACGCGACGCCCGCCGAAGAAGTACTCGTGCTTCCGAACAACTCGAACGTGATCTCGACCGCGCGGCAGGCAGTCGAGCTCGCTACGCGGCCGGCTCGGGTGATCCCCTCGCGCTCCGTTCAGGCGGGATTCGCAGCGATCACGCGCTTCATCTCGACGAACTCGCCGGAGGAGAACGAGACCGCGATGCTGGAGGCGCTCGCCGCCGCATCCACCGGAGAGGTAACCGTCGCGTCCCGTGACGCGTCCGTCGACGGGCTGAAGGTCTCGAAGGGCGAGTACCTCGGCCTCGTCGACGGCTCGGCGGTGATCTCGGGCGGCGATCTCGAAGCGGTCGCGCTGGACGTCGTCGGAAGAGTGCTCGACGGAGAGCGCGCGTGGCTGGGGCTTCTCGTCGGAGAGGATGCTCCGCCGGTCGACGGGATCGTCGCTGCGATCCGGGCGGCCCATCCCGAGGTCGACGTGGAAGAGCACGACGGAGGCCAGCCGCACTACCCGCTGCTCGTCGTCGCGGAGTGACGGCGCATGTCCGCGCCCATCCGGGTGCTGCTCGTCGAGGACAACGAGGTGTACCGGGAGACGCTCGAGTTCCTCCTCGGCCGCTACGACGACGTCGAGGTCGTCGGCGCGGTCGGTGAGGGGTCGGCAGCGGTACGGGCGTGCGTCGAGCTGAGCCCCGACGTCGCCGTCGTCGACTACCGCCTGCCCGAAACGGACGGCATCTCGGCCGCCTCGGAGATGCTCGAGAGCCGGCCGGACACGTCGATCGTCGTCCTCAGCGCATCCGCCGGCACGGAGCAGCGAGAAACCGCGAGAATCGCGGGCATGGCATTCGTTCGCAAGGACGAGGGCGTCGATGCGCTGCTCGCCGCGATCCGCTCGAAGGTGACTTGAGGAACCCCACGTGGACCTGACCAGCGACAACACTGCGATCGTCCTCGACTCGACGTCGGACTACCCGGAGGCACCGTCGCGGTTCCCGAACATGCGCTTCGTGCCGCTGTACGTGCGCTTCGGGGAGGACACGTATCGCGACTACGTCGAGCTCGGCCCGGCGGACTTCTTCGCGAAGCTACGGACCTCACCCGTCCTACCGGCAACCTCGCAGCCGACTCCTCAAGACTTCCTCGACGCGTACGGGGAGCTCGCACAGTACGACCGGATCTACTCGCTCCACGTCTCCTCGAAGGTCTCCGGGACATTTCAGAGCGCGGCGCTCGCGGCCGCGGAGCTGGGTGGTGACAAGGTGCGGGTGGTCGACTCGACGACTGCCTCGCTCGCGATCGCGATGCTCGCCCACGCGATCCAGCGCCGGCTCGCCCGCGGCACCACCGATGACGAGATCGAAGCGCTCATCGAGCGGTTCCAGCGCGACTGCGCGGTTGTCTTCACGCTCGAGACGCTCGAGTACCTTCAGCGCGGAGGCCGCATCGGGCGCGCCGCAGCCCTTGCCGGTTCGCTCCTGAACGTCCGGCCGATCCTCTCGATCGAGGATGGAGAGGTCGTCGCCGTGGCGCGCGTCCGCGGCCGCCAGAAGGCGCTCGCCGAGTTCGAGCGGCGGTTTGCTGCAGCGACGGAGGATCGCGCCGGCCTGCGCGTCGCGGTCGCGCATGCGGACGCACCGGAGTGGGTGGGAACCTTGAGCGAGCTCGTCTGGAGGGTGCGACCGAGTGCGGAGATCGAGTTCACGTCCACGCTCGGGGCCGTGGTGAGCACCCATGCGGGCCCGGGCACCGTCGGCTTCTTCTGGTTCCAGGACGACTGAGGCGATCGCGAGCGGCGCCGCCGCCGGACCGGGACCTATAGTGGCCCGGGATGGGCGGTGGACGAGGGTCGCGAGCAATGCTCCTGCTTCCGGTCGGATTCGCCGGCGGCGGTCCGCCCGAGGTCTGGCCGAGGACCTCGAGCGCGCCTCGCCCCGAGCGGCTCGCGGCTTCCGTGGAGACCCTCCAGGGGGTCGGCCCGACGATGGCACGTCGCCTGGCCCGCCTCGGCATCGAGTGCATGGGCGATCTTCTGTGGCAACCCCCCCGACGGTACGAGGAGCCGGTCGCGACGAAGCGGATCAGCGATCTGTTCGGCGACGAGGAGGTCGCGCTCGAGGTCGTCGTCAGGTCGGCGACGTCCCGGCGCCGGGGCCGGTTGCACATCCTCACCGCGCGTGTCGCCGACGACACCGGCGAGATCAAGGCGACGTGGTTCAACCAGTCGTGGCTCGAGAAGAAGCTCGTGCCGGGGACTCCTGTGCGGCTCCGGGGCCGCGTCAACCGCTTCGGGATCGCCGTGTCCTCCTACGACCTCGAAGGCGAGGCCGAGACCGCGGACTACGCGCCCGTGTATCCGGCGACCGAGGACCTCACGCAGAAGAAGCTTCGCGAACTCCACTCCCAGGCGCTCGATCTGGTGCGAGCCGTCGGCGATCCGGTGCCCGCCGAGCTGCTCGCAGCCGAGGCGCTGCCCCTGCGGGCCGACGCCCTCGCCGCGGTCCATCGCCCTCACTCGCTCGCCGAGGCGGAGGTGGGTCGGAGGCGGCTCGCCTTCGACGAGCTCCTCGTCCTGCGCATCGCGCTTGCTCGTACGGCGGCTCTGCGGGAGCAGGCGTCTGCCGTCCCGCTCGGGCGACCGGGTGCGCTGTTGTCTCGCTATCGGGAGTCCCTGCCCTTCGTGCTCACCCCGGATCAGGAGAGGGCAATGGCCGAGATCGACGTCGACCTC
The DNA here is from genome assembly GCA_963736295.1 of uncultured Actinomycetes bacterium. Taxonomy (GTDB): domain Bacteria; phylum Actinomycetota; class Thermoleophilia; order Gaiellales; family Gaiellaceae; genus GMQP-bins7. The sequence goes on along the minus strand of CAVTOH010000003.1, from coordinate 346,770 downwards.
GCCCGCTCGGTCCCGATGCAGCGGCTCCTCCAGGGCGAGGTCGGCTCGGGTAAGACCGTGGTCGCGCTCCATGCGCTCTTGCGCGCCGTCGAGCTCGGCCGACAGGGCGCGCTGATGGCCCCGACCGAGACGCTCGCAGAGCAGCACTTCCTCACGATCGACGAGCTCTGTGCGCCACTGAACGTACGGGTCACGCTCCTGACCAGCTCGCTGCGGGCGAAGGAGCATGCGGCTGCGCGCCAGGTCATCGCCTCGGGAGACGCACAGATCGTCGTCGGGACCCACGCGTTGATCGAGAAGGAGGTCGACTTCCGGGACCTCGCCGTGGCCGTCGTCGACGAGCAGCACCGCTTCGGCGTCGCCCAGCGAAGCGCGCTAATCGAGGGCCGCAGCCCGCACGCTCTCCACCTCACCGCGACGCCGATTCCGAGGACGCTCGCCCTCACGGTGTACGGAGACCTCGAGGTGAGCGAGCTCACCAGCCCGCCCGCGGACCGGAAGCCGGTGATAACGGCGTGGGTCACCGAGGACCGCAGCTCCGAGGCGTACAAGAGGTTGCGCCGGCATCTCGACGACGGCCGCCAGGCGTACGTCGTGTGCCCGCTCATCGAGGAGTCGGAGACACGCGTGGCACGCGCTGCCGAGGCCGAGGCCGAGCGGCTTCGCGCGGCCGAGCTCCGCGGATACCGCGTCGGGTGCCTGCACGGTCGTCTTCGGCCCGCCGACCGGCGGAGCGTCATGGCGAGCTTCAAGGCGCGCGAGCTGGACGTCCTCGTCGCAACGACTGTGATCGAGGTCGGCGTCGATGTCCCGAACGCGACGATCATGATCGTGCAGGAGGCCGACCGCTTCGGGCTCGCGCAGCTCCACCAGCTCCGGGGCCGCGTCGGACGCGGCGCCGAGCAGTCGTACTGCCTGCTGGTCTCGCGGGCGAGAGAGGAGCTGTCCGAGACGGCGCTCGAGCGGCTCGAGGCCATGGTCGCGAGCACCGACGGGTTCGAGCTCGCGGAGCGCGACCTCGAGATTCGTGGGGAGGGTCAGCTACTCGGTGCGCGGCAGTCCGGCTACTCCGACCTCCGCTTCGTCCGTCTGCGCCGCGATCAGGAGTTGCTCGAGCAGGCCCGCGACGCCGCGCCGACCGTCGAGGACGAGGGGCTGCTCGCGGACGAGGTGGACCGCCTGCTCGGCGAGGCAGAGCACCTCGGCGACTCGTAGACAATGAGAATCGTCGCCGGCTCACGGAAGGGTCACCGGATCTCGGCGCCTCGCGGTGTCGTCACGCGCCCGACCGGAGACCGTGTCCGGGAATCGGCGTTCGCGCTGATCGGCTCCGTCGAGGACGCCACCGTGCTCGACCTTTTCGCCGGGTCTGGCGCGCTCGGCCTCGAGGCTCTCTCCCGCGGCGCGCGGCGAGCGGTCTTCGTCGAGCGCGACCGGGACGCATGTCGGGTCATCTCGGAGAACCTTGCGAAGCTCAAGCTCACGTCGGGCGTCGTCGTGCGAGGCGACGTCGCCGCCGTGCTTCGAGAGGAGCGTGCTCGACGACGACGATACGAGCTCGTCCTCGTCGACGCGCCGTACGACGACTGGAAGGCACACGAGGCCTCACTCGCGGAAGCGATTGTCGACGTGCTCGCCGAGGACGGGCTCGTCGTCGTCGAGACGGATGCACGGGTGACTCCCGAGCTTCCGCTCGCCCTCGTGACCACGCGCCGCTACGGTTCCGCGCGGATCACGGTGTTCTCACGATGATCGTTGCCATCTGCCCAGGGAGCTACGACCCCGTCACGAACGGGCACGTGGACGTCATCCGCCGGTCGGCCGCGATCTTCGACCGGGTCGTCGTCGGCGTCGTCCAGAACCCGCAGCACAAGGCGACGCTCTTCACCGTCGAGGAGCGCGTGGCGTTTCTCGAGGAGGCGCTCTCGAGTCTCGACAACGTCGTCGTCGACGTGTTCTCGGAGCTCGTGGTCGAGTTCGCGCGGAAGCACGACGCGCGGACGATGGTCAAGGGCCTGCGCGTGATCTCGGATTTCGAGTGGGAGTTCCAGATGAACCATCTGAACCGGGTGCTCGCGCCGGAGATCGAGACCGTCTACGTCATGTCGAGCCCGCAGTTCAGCTTCGTGTCCTCGAGCGGCGTCAAGGAGATCGCCTCGTTCGGCGGCAAGGTGGACGAGCTCGTGCCCGAGACCGTCGCTCGCCGCTTCTCCGAGCTGTACCCGGATGGGCGCCCCGGTGCTCCGGTCTCACCTCAGGAGTAGCGCGCCGGTCGCTGCCTTCATGATCGATGCGCGGCCGGAATCCGCGCGAGCGGAATCCGGCTTCGCGCCAAGGTAAGGCCCCCGTCTCACCCTCTGAGTAAACTGCGCGCCCATGGACGTACTCGTTCTCATCGACAAGCTCGACGACCTCGTGCACAACGCGAAAGCCGTGCCGCTGACCGACCAGGTGCGGCTCGACCGCGAGGAGATCTACGAGATCCTCGACCAGATGCGCGCGACGATCCCGGAGGAGATCAAGCAGGCTCGCTGGATCGTCAAGGAGCGGCAGGAGATGCTGGCCGAGGCGAAGCGGGAGTGCGACCGGATCATCCAGGAGGCGCGCGAGCAGGCGATCCGCGAGGCCTCCCAGACGGAGATCGTTCGGATCGCGGAGCACCAGGCGGAGGACATCGTCGACGACGCGCGGCGGAAGGCCCGGGAGACGCGGCTCGAGATGGAGGACTGGGCCGACAGCATCCTCTCGACGCTCGAGCTGAACCTCGACAAGTTCCTCACTGCGGTCAAGCGCGGCCGGGAGAGGCTCCACGAGCGCTCTCAGGAGACGGTCGTCGCGGGGATCGGCCCGGAACCACTCGAGTCCGAAGAGCTCGAGCGGATCTAAGAGCTCGGCCCGCGCTCGAGAAGTTGCCCCGCTAGGCGGCTGCGGGCTCGTCGGCGAGCTCGCGGCAGACGGTCATCGCCGACTCGATGAACGCGTCCGCCGCGCTGCTCCGATGGCGGTCGCGATGCCAGACGAGGCCGATCACCCGTGCGGGGATGCGCCCTTGGAGGTCGATCGTCTCGGTGCTGGGGTCGTCATCGTCGACGGTCAGGCGCGGTGCGACGCTCACGCCGACTCCGGCACCGACGAGTCCTTGCACGGTTGCGTTGTTGTCGGAGCGAAACACGACGTTGAGGCTGCGTCCCGTCGAGGCGAGGTGCGACTCGACCTGATCCATTGCGCTGCAGTGATTGAACCCGATCAGCGGCTGGAGCGCGATCTCCTTGAGAGTCGGCGTGCGCTTCAGAGCGACTAGCGGCGAGCCGGCGGGGACGACGAGCACGTACGGGTCTCGGAGGAGCTCGACGGACTCGTAGGGCTCCTCTCCGACGGGCAGCGTCCAGAACGTCAGATCGAGCTCTCCGCGCGCGATCAGCTCGAGCAGCTCGCTCTCGTCCTGGGACTCCCGCAGCACGACCTCGACTGCCGGGTGCGCTTCGGTGAAGCGGCGCAGCAGCGTCGGGATGATGCGGGCGCCGACGCTCTGGAACGTCCCCACCCGGAGCTGCCCCGCATCGCCCGCCTCCAGGGCCTTCATGTCGGCCTTGGCGGCGTGCAGCCGTGCCTCGATCGCTTCCGCATGGCGCAGAAGCGTTCGACCTGCCTCCGTCATGGAGATCGGTCGAGGGCCGCCGGGTCTCTCGATGAGCTGCAGGCCGACGATCCGCTCGAGTGCGGCGATCTGCTGCGATACGGCCGATTGCGTATAGCCGAGGCGAGTCGCGGCACGCCCGAAGGACCCCTCGTCGGCGATCGTCTTGAGCGCGACGAGGTGGCGCAGGTCGAGTCCTAGCCAGCGATCAGCTTCCATGATCGAACTCGATGGTAACAGCAGCGTCGCTTATCGGGCAGCGATCGAGAGCCACAGGGGCGAGCCGCGTTACGCTCCTGCTGTGACTTCGATCGACCTCCGCCGTCTCCGGCTCAGGCCCGGCGAATCCCACCGGGTCGAGCTCGGCGTGCCGGTGGAGCCGTTCCACCTCGGTGGCCAGCGCTACGAGTCGCATCCTGAAGACGTGACCGTCACGGTGGACACGTCCCGCGCCTCGGGAGCACTCGTCTTCGACCTCCGCTTCGAGACCACCCTCGCAGGCCCGTGCATGCGTTGTCTCGGGCACGCTGAGGTGCCGATCGCCGTCTCTGCGCGAGAGCTCCACGACCCCGAGTCGGCACCTGACGACGAGGTTCGCTCGGACTACGTGCGTGACGACACGCTCGATCTCGACTCGTGGGTTCGCGACGCGATCGCGCTCGAGGTCCCCGAGCAGATCCTCTGCGATCCCGACTGCGCCGGTCTCTGCCCGGTATGCGGGAAAGACCTGAACGTCGAGCCGCACGAGCACGTCGACGAGGGCACCGATCCCCGCTGGGACGCGCTGCGCGGCCTTCGCGACGATCTCTAGCCGGCGTGGGCCCACCGGCCCCGCAGACCGCCGGCGCTTCCCCCCGGCGGATGCCGCCTTGGCACCGGCGGTCTGCGGCGCCAGGAGATGGCGCGGGGCCGCTCGCGCCATCTCTCTAGCTCGAGTGGGCGGCTGTTCGCTGCACCTGCCGCCCTCGTTCGTACGCATGGGTGGTGCCCCGACGAGGCAGGTCTCGAACACAGACTTGCGGAGGACTTACCAAAGGTTTACGTGGGCCAAGACGCCTGCACTCATGCCTGCGGCTGCTCGTGTCAGCCGGTACGATCCCGGAGGCGCTTGGGCGCCATCCCATGACGGACTGACCTGACCAAACCTCGCCTGCGCGCTCCGAGCGCGCCCGTTCGATCCGTCAGGAGGTCCTCTCAGTGCGAGTGCAGCTCGCCGGAGTTTCGAAGCGCTACGGCGCCCAGGTCGTTCTCGAACAGGTCGATCTCACTATCGGCCCGCACGCGCGCGTGGGGATCGTAGGGCCGAACGGTGTGGGCAAGACGACACTTCTGCGGATTGTCGCCGGTAGCGAGGAGCCGGACGCCGGCTCCGTGGTGCGCGCTCCGCGCTGGCTCACTGCCGGCTTCCTCGCGCAGGAGCGGCTCGGCGACGAGCGGGAACCGCTGCTCGAGGCTCTCGCGCGACGAACCGGGGTTGCGCAGGCCGAGCGTGAGCTCGAGGCATCCTCGGCCGCGCTCGCGACCGCTGGTGACGCGACCGCCGCGGCAAGGTACTCGGCCGCGCTCGAGGCGTTTCTCGCTCTCGGCGGAGGAGACTTCGAGGCCCGAGCTCGAACGATCTGCGCCGAGCTCGGGCTGTCAGCCGACCTCGGCCACTCGGCGCGTGCCCTTTCCGGCGGCGAGAGAGCTCGAGCAGCGCTTGCCGCGGTTCTCCTGTCCCGCCACGACATGCTGCTGCTCGACGAGCCAACGAACGATCTCGACTTCGACGGCCTCGAGCGGCTCGAGCGATTCCTCGGCTCGTACGCGGGCGCGCTCGTCGTGGTCTCGCACGACCGCGAGCTGCTCGACCGGACCGTGACTCGCGTCGTGGAGATCCAGCCGGACAGCCACAGGGTGCGTGAGTGGTCCGGTGGGTGGAGCGACTTCGCGGCCGCACGAGAGACGGAACGGGCGGCTGCCTCCGCTCGGCACGAACAGGCTCTCGCGCGCCGACGAAAGGTCGCGGAGCTCCTCGCGAAGCGCAGAACCGAGGCGCACGGGCTGGGCGACTCGCTCGGCAAGTCGACCGGCGGCGCCGACCGCCGCGCTACCCAGGCACTGCGGACGAAGGTGCGACAGGCGGAACGGCTCCTCGAGCAGGCAGAGCTCCCGGAGAAGCCGTTCGAGCCCTGGCAGCTCCGGCTGACGCTCGACGCTGGCGCACGCTCCGGCGACCTCGTCGCAAGCCTCGACGGCGCGGTCGCGGTGAGGGGCGCGTTTCGTCTCGGGCCCGTCTCCCTCGACCTCGTCCCCCGCGAGCGCCTCTCTGTGATCGGCCGGAACGGGAGCGGCAAGTCCACGCTCCTAGGGATGCTCCTTGCCGAGATCCCGCTCGTCGAGGGAGAGCGACGCGTCGGCAGACGAACTCGCATCGGGACGCTCGCTCAGCATCGCGACGCCTACGGCGGGGACGAGACCCTGATCTCGGTCTTTCGGTCGCGCACCGGGCTCGCCCCCGAGCCCGCGCGCACGCTGCTCGCGAAGTTCGGGGTTGGCGCCGACCACGTCGGTCGCCCGTGCTCGTCCCTCTCGCCCGGCGAGCGCACGCGCACCCAGCTCGCGGAGCTCCAGTCGCTGCAGGTGAACCTCCTCGTCCTCGACGAGCCGACGAACCACCTCGACATCGAGGCGGTCGAGCAGCTCGAGGCGGCACTCGAGGGGTACGCCGGGACGATCGTCGTCGTCTCGCACGACAGGCGGTTCCTCGAACGAGTTGCGCCGACGCGGGAGCTCGCTGTCGGTGGCGGAAGCGGCGAAGGGAGGCGGGTTGCGAGTCGCCTCCCTTCGCCGCGAGGCTCACGTGAGTCGAACCGGAATCTGCACGAGCCTCGACCCGTAGACGCCGCCGAGTGAGGGGTCGCCACCCCGGTAGACCTTGACGAAGAACTGAACGGCGGTCTTCGCCTTCGTCGGGAAGCTCGCCAGGGGAACGAGCTCGTAGGTCAGCCAGCCGTCCGCGGTGGTCAGTCGCCGGTCTCCGCCCGTCGTGACCCTGGGCGTCGAGCGCACGAAGACGAATGCGTCGCGGACGACGTACGACCGGGTGTCACGCACCCGGACCTGAACCACGATCGTCTGCTTCCGGCTCGTCACCGTCTTTGGCGAGAAGCGAACCTCGGCGGCCACTAGCCGTTGGGTGCTGGGCACGCTCGACGCGGGGATCGAGATCTCCCCGCTCGGAAGCCGCACCGCGCCCGAAGGAAGGGGCGCGCCGACGACCGGCGACTCGCCGGACGACGCGGTCGTGGAGCCGATGGCGTTGCGCGCGGTGACGTCGAACTTGAGCCGATGGTTCACATCGGCCGCGACGAGTCGATACGTGCGCCCTGTTCCACCGACCACGACGCACGAGCCACCTTGCGTCGTCGGGCACCGATGCCAGCGGTACCTGAAGTCGATCGGCTGTCGGCCGATCCAGGTTCCCGGCTCGGCGGTCACGACCGACCCGGTCAGGAACGTGCCGCGAAACGCGGGCTGGCCCGTGAGCACGGGCGCGCCGACGATGGTCGCCGTCGGATTCGAGGCGACCGTCTGCGACCCATCCGAGTTCGTCGCGGTCACGCGTGCACGTAGGCGGAACCCGACGTCGTCCCTCGTCACGACATAGGTGTTCCGGGTTGCGCCCGAGATCGGGATGCAGTTGCTCCCGTCCGGTTGCCCGCCGTCGGCACCGCAGCGCACCCAGCGGAAGGCGTACGAGATCGGCTCAGTGCCGGTCCAGCGCCCTCTCGATGCTGACAGCGTCCTGCCCTGTTCCGCGCGACCACTGATCACCGGCTCGCCCGTGTTGCGTGGTTCGACAGCCTCGGCCGTCGACGCCGCTACGGGCAGAAGCAGCCCTGCAGCAGTGACGGTGAGGATGACGAGAGCGAGCCCGGAACGTGTGCGGAGACGTGGGTGGCCGGATGTATCGGTGCTCCGGGCCATGGTCATCCCTCCTTCGCCGTACTTCGAGTCTCGGGAGTTATGACGCGGTCGGCGCCCTCAGGATCACGTTCCTTGCGGACTTCTTACAAGGCCGTACATATCCCGAACGGCATGGATCTGGCTCGTGACTTACGGCTCGGGCTATACTCCGCAGCCGCTCATGGCCGTCCCGAAGAAGAAAACCTCGAGGTCGAGGCGCGACAAGCGACGCGCGACGCATTCGATCCCGACGCCGCACGTGCAGGTATGCCCGAACTGCAGGCAGCCGAAGCTTGCTCACCGCATGTGCCCGAACTGCAAGACGTACAAGGGCCGTGAGATCGAGCCGCTCCGCATCCAGGCTCCGTAGTCCCTTTCCTCGGTAGATACTCCCGCGCATGATCCGGGTAGCCGTCGACGCGCTCGGGGGAGACCGCGCTCCGGAGGAGATCGTTGCGGGAGCTGCCGCCGCTGCATCGCAGGACATCGAGCCGATCCTGTTCGGTCCGCAGACGCTCGCTGCCCACGGCCTGACACACGTCGTGACGTCGCAGACGATCGGGATGGAGTCGGCGCCGGTCGAGGCGGTGCGTTCGAAGCCGGACTCCTCGCTCGTGCGCGCGGTACGCGCGGTGGCGGACGGCGAGGCCGAGGTCATCCTCTCGGCCGGGAGCACGGGCGCCATTCTCGCAGCCTCGCTCTTCGGACTGAGACGGCTCCGAGGCGTTCTGCGGCCCGCCATCGCAGTCGTGATTCCCGGCCGGCTCGGACCGACCGTGCTCATCGACGCGGGAGCGAATGCGGATGCTCGCCCAGAGCACCTGCTCCAGTTCGGCCAGATGGGGGCCGTCTTCGCGGAGGAGATCCTGGGCATCGCCGACCCCGAGGTACGGCTGCTCTCCATCGGAGAAGAGGACGCCAAGGGCAACCAGCTCACGCTCGAGGCCCACGAGCTGCTCCGCGAGAGCGACCTTCGCTTCGGCGGGAACGTCGAGAGCAGCCGGCTGCTGGAGGGGGAGACCCATGTCGTCGTGACCGACGGGTTCACCGGAAACATCGCTCTCAAGGCCCTCGAGGGCACAATTCGCAGCTTGCTCGACGGGATCCGTACGGAGCTCGAGTCGTCGACTCGGGGAAGGCTCGGAGGGCTGATGATCCGACCGGCTGCGCGACGCATCCGACAGCGCCTGGATCCGGAGACCTACGGCGGTGCGTACCTCCTCGGTCTGCGCGGCCTCGTGGTCATCGCACACGGCTCCAGCTCACGCGTAGCGATCGCCAATGCGATCCGGCTCGCCGCGCGTGGGGTGGAGCATCGAGTGGTCGAACGTCTGGAAGAGCGGCTGCCCGATCGCGTGGTAGCATCGGCGCGCTCCACGACCCCGACGGCAGAGAAGTGAGGTTTTCAAGTGGCACACTCGCGTGAGGAGATTCTCGAGCAGGTCAAGAGCGCGTTGAGCGACAAGCTCGGCATCGACGAGAGCGAGATCACCGAGGACGCGTCCTTCGAAGCGGATCTCGGCGCCGATTCACTCGATCTCGTCGAGGTCGTCATGGATCTCGAGGACCAGTTCGGCCTCAAGATCCCGGACGAGGATGCACGCGGGCTCACGACCGTCGGTAAGGCGATCGACTACGTCATCGCACACCAGGAGTAAAGCCTCGAAGGAGCTGGACGGGCCTTCCGAGCTCGGACGACTGATCGCGGCTCTCCCGCCGCACCGGCTCGAGCAGGTCTTCACGCATGCGTCGTGGGCCGACGACCGCTCGGACTCGTACGAGCGTCTCGAGTTCCTCGGCGACAGTGTTCTCGAGCTCGCGATCGCGCACGCCGTATTCGATCGTTTCGCCGAGGCGTCGGAGGGGCGCCTGGCCAAGATCCGCGCGCACGTGGTCTCGAGGGCGAGCTGTGCAGTCCTGGCGAAGGAGCTTCGCCTCGGGGAGGCGCTCGCCGAGCACGCGGGCGGCACGTCGCCGGAAGAGCTCGAGCGAATCTCACGTAGCCGGAACGTCCTCGCCGCGCTGCTCGAGGCGGCCCTCGCGGCGCTCTATCTCGAGCATGGATTCGAGAAGATCGAGCCTGCGATCGTCGCCGCCTTCAGCGAGAAGATCGAGTACGCGCGTTCGAGCCACGTCGACTACAAGACCGAGCTCCAGGAAGCGCTTGCGCGCACGGGGAGCCAGGTCCACTACACGGTCCTCGAGGTCGACGGACCGGCTCACGACCGCCGCTTCGCCTGCGCCGCGCACGTGGGCGGCGAGCAGCTCGGGACTGGCCGCGGCTCGACGAAGAAGGCCGCGGAGCAGGAAGCTGCCCGCCAGGCGCTCGAGGCGCTCGGCGTCGTCCCAGACCGGATCTAGCGTCGTTTTGCAAGCGTGGAGGTCGCGCCGTCCGTCGGCGCGGCGAGAATCTCGCCTCGGTGCACCTGAAGTCCATCCGCATCCGCGGCTTCAAGTCGTTCCCGGACACGCTCGAGCTGAATCTCGAGCCGGGGGTCGCCGTCATCGTCGGCCCGAACGGCTCCGGCAAGTCGAACATCGCCGACGCGGTCGTCTGGGCGGCCGGCTCGCTGACGCCGTCGGAGCTTCGCGCCGAGAAGCCGGACGACGTGCTCTTCGCGGGCGGCGGCGACCGGAAGCCGTCGCAGCACTGCGAGGTGGAACTCGTGTTCGACAACGAGTCCGGCGCGTTCGAGGATCTCGACTACAGCGAGGTCTCGGTCACGCGGCGCCTCGTGCGCGGCGGGGAAGGCCAGTACCTGGTGAATCGCGCGCCGGTCCGGCGCACCGACCTCGTCGAGCTCCTCGCAGACGTGGGCCTCGGGTCCGCGATGCACTCGATCGTGGGCCAGGGGAAGGTCGAGCAGGTGCTCGCCTCGCGTCCGGAGGACAGGCGTGCGCTCATCGAGGAGGCAGCCGGGCTCGGCAAGTTCAAGCGCCGCCGCCATCGCGCCGAGCTTCGGCTCGCGCGCGTCGCGGTGCAGGTCGAGCGCGCGCGCGACGTCGAGGACGAGGTGCGGAAGCGCCTGCGTCCGCTTGCGCTTCAGGCCACTGCCGCCGAGCGCGCCGAGAAGCTCGTCGGAGAGCTGTCCGCGCTGCGGGCGCGGATCGCGCAGCTCGACCTCGACCTCGCCGCCGCTCATCGGGACGAGGCGGAGGAGCGCCGTGACGCTGCGGCGCTAGTCCGGCGAGGCGTGCAAGGAAGGCTCGAGGGTCTCCTGACCGACCGGTCGCGGGCGGAGGACGAGCTGTCCGATGCAGCAGGCCGCCGGGAGCGTGCGCTGTCGGAGCTCTACCGACTCCGCGGCGCGACGGAGCGTCTGGCTCTTCGCGCTGAGCCGGTCGAGGCGCTCCAGGCTCGACTTCGCGCAGAGCATGAAGCGGTCTCGGCACTGGAACCGGGTTCCGGTGTCTCCGACCTCGAGCGCGTATCGCGCGACGCGGCTCGAAGTGCGCACGAGGCCGGTCGCGAGCGTGACGAGCTCGCCGACCGCGCTCGGCTGACGAGAGAGCGGCTTCGAGCTGTCGAGCGCGTGCTCGCCGAGCAGGAGGGCTTGCCTCCTGCGGCCCGCGCGCTCGCCGAACAGGGGGAGCGGCTTGCGCTGGCGAACCTCACTGTGGAACCCGGCGCCGAGCGAGCGGTTGCGGCAGCCCTCGGTTCTCGAGCGTCGGCCGTGCTCGCGACGGATCCGCACGCGGGGCTGAGACTGCTCGAACAGGCTCGGGATGCAGGCCTCGGCAGCCTCACGGTCCTCGTCGGTCGCTCGCCCGACGCTCTCGTTCGCGAGTTCCCCGTCGTCACATTCGACTCGCTCCTCGATGCGACCGTGCCGTCAGTGACCAGTGAAGGCTTCGGCTACGACCCCGCGCGGGGCGAGCTCTGGTTCGCGGGCGAGACCGCCGAGGCGGTCCTGCTCGAGCTCCAGGCGCACAAACGTGAGCTCTCGACGGAGGCAGACGACCTCGATGCCAGAGCCGCCGGTGCGTCACTCCGCGCGGCGAGCGCCACGGAGACGGCCGACGCAGCGCACGCCGCTCTCGCGGAGGCAGGCCCGGCGCAACGGCGGCCTGCGGTCGACGCTGCCGTTCTGGGTCGCCTCGTTCGCGTGGCGGACCGGCTTGCGGGGACGGTCGCGGCGGCACAGGCGACTGCCGCGCGGTTCGAGTCTCCGCTGCGAGCACGGGTCGACGCCGGTGCTCAGCGCTCGGGCGAGCTTGGCGAGGAGCTGCGCCGACTCGGTGCCGCGGAGGTCGAGCTTCGGCGGGAGCTCGAGGACGCGAACGTCGCGACTACCCAGGCCGAGGTCGAGCTCGCCCGGCTGGCGGCCGAGAGCGAGGAGGCGCAACGCCGCCTCGAGGCAGAGGCCGAGGTCGAGCCCGCTTCCGGCGAGGACCGCGACGAGCTCGCTGCACGCGCCGAGCGCCTCGACGCGCGGCGGGTCGCGCTCGGGATGGTGAACCCGCTCGCGAAGCAGGAGTACGACGCGGAGAAGGAGCGCCTCGACGACCTTCGCGTCCAGCGAGAGGACCTCGAGAGCAGCCTGCAGGAGCTCGAGCACCTGCGCGCGGAGCTCTCGGAGACGGTCGAGCGCCGCTTCGCCGAAACGTACGCCGCCGTCTCGACACACTTCGAAGAGGTTGCCGGGACGCTGTTCCCCGGCGGGGAGGGCCGCCTGCGCCTCGTCGAGGCCGGTGTCGAAGTGGCCGACTCCGAATCAGACGACGCCGAAGCGGGCGTGGAGGTCGAGCTCAGGCCCGCCGGAAAGCGGATCACGCGACTTTCGCTCCTGTCCGGCGGCGAGAAGGCGCTCGGCGCGATCGCGTTCCTGTTCTCGCTGTTCCTCGCGAGGCCATGCGCGTTCTATCTCCTGGACGAGGTGGAGGCCGCGCTCGACGACGCCAACATCGCGCGCTTCGTGGAGTTGCTGCGCCGGTACTCCGACCGCGCGCAGTTCGTCGTCGTTACGCACCAGAAGCGGACGATGGAAGCCGCCGACGTCCTGTACGGCGTCACGATGGGCTCCGCGGGCGTGTCCGAGGTCGTCTCCCGGCGCCTGCCTCGCGAGCAGCCCGCCGCAGCGTCAGCCGCCTAGGCTGCACGAGTGAGCCTGACCTGGGCAGAGCTGCTCGGCGACGAGCCGACTGCGGAGGACGAGCTCGAGCGGACTGGCGTGTTCGGCCGCCTGCGAGAGTCGCTGTCCAAGAGCCGTCGAGCTCTCACGGAGCAGCTGGCCACGGCGGGGTTCGACGCATCCGACGATGCGGCATGGGAGCGGCTCGAGGAAGCGCTCATCCGGAGCGACGTCGGCGTTCCCGCGACGGCCGAGCTCGTGCGGCGCCTGGAGGCTCGCGGCAGCGCGGGACAGCTCGAGACCGCGCTCCAGGACGACGTCGCGGAGCTCTTCGGCGGACCGCCTGTGCTCGATCTCTCCGGGCGACCGGCGGTCGTGCTCGTGGTCGGCGTCAACGGCACCGGCAAGACGACGACGATCGGCAAGCTGGCGCTCAAGCTCCGCGAGCACGGCCGGAGCGTCCTCGTCGGCGCAGCGGACACGTTCCGGGCAGCCGCGGAGGAGCAGCTCGAGATCTGGGCGGAGCGTGCCGGGGCCGACTTCGTCGGAGCTCCCCGCGGTGGGGACCCCGCCGCCGTGGCGTACGACGCCGTCGAGGCAGCGCGTGCTCGCGGCCGAGACGTCGTCCTCGTCGACACCGCGGGCCGGCTCCACACGCAGGGAAACCTCATGGCGGAGCTCGAGAAGGTGCGGCGGGTGATTTCGAGCCGGGTCGAAGGCGCGCCGCAGGAGACGTTGCTCGTGCTCGACGCGACGACGGGGCAGAACGGCCTCCAGCAAGCCCGGCTCTTCGGGGAAGTCGTCGGCGTGACCGGCGTCGCGCTCACGAAGCTCGACGGAAGCTCGCGCGGGGGCGTGGCGATCGCGATCGCGTTCGAGCTCGGGCTGCCCGTCAAGCTCGTGGGCGTCGGCGAGGGAATCGACGACTTGCGGCCGTTCGACGCGCACGACTACGCGCGCGCGCTCGTCGCGGGGTGACTCGCTTGGCACCCTCCGACGTCGTGCGTATGGTGTGACCGAGGCTCCGACGCGACGCGGTGCCCGATCTGGGAGAAGGATGGGAAGGAGGAAACTGGGGATGGCAGTCGCGATGTATCTGCGCTGGGCCGGGGTGACCCCTGGCGAGTACGACGCGATGATGGCGAAGCTCGAGCTCGACACCTTTCCCGCCGCTGGGGGCGTCATGCACCTCGCGACGTTCGGCGAGGACGGCCTCGAGATCTGCGACGTCTGGCAGACGGAGCAGGCGTTCTACGGCTTCCTCGAGAATCGCCTTCTGCCGGCGGCCCGCGAGGTCGACGTCGCGGGCGAGCCGGAGGTCACGCTCACGCCATTGCACAACCTGTATGCGGCGGACCCGGACATGATCGACCGCATCGGCGCGCTCTCGGTGCCCGCGGCGGTCGCTGCCTGGTCGCTCTAGCGGGGCGTACCAGTCACTGAGAGGTGGCGGGACCTGGCGTCGCGCCACCTCGGGCGATGGTCGCTACGATGCGCGCGTGGACGAGCAGCGCGACGTGACGATCGCATTCGGCCCGGTTGGGCTCGCGGGCTGGGGGCTGCTGCTGCTCGGGATCCTCACGCGTCGCAGGGTCGCAGCGCTCCTCGGCCTTGCAGCCGTCGCGGCGGATGTCACCGTCGCGGAGCTCGGCGGGTTCAAGGCGATGAACGAGACGCGCGCCACGGGCACGGCTTCCCCGGCCGAGTAGGGCTTCGACCTCAGCCGTGCGGGGTGAGTACGACCGAGTACACCCTCACGTGCTGGTTGTGCTTCCGAACCTTGACCCGAACGGCCACGTCGAACTCGGTGTTCGGCCCATACCCCTGGTCAGCCGCCCTCCTGGCCGCCTCTTCGAAGGCGTCCTCGAGGACGGCCTTGTTCTCGTCGTTGACGAACGTCGAATTGCCCTGGAAGGCCTTTCCCAGCGACTTTCCGGACCGCTTGCCCATTTCAGCGCCTCTCGCTCGAAGTATGTGAGTACCCGCGGCGGCAGGTTACTCCACGGTGTCCACAGTGACAATCCCGTGGAGGAGCCCCATGGCCGGTGCGTGCGCCCTCCGCGACGAGCTCGCTCACTATTTCCTCTCCCGGGCCCGCGACGTGCTCGGCAGGACCGCGGCCCGACCGCTGGAGTCCGCGCGAGATGGTCTATGTGCCGATGTTCGGGCTCGCGGCCACCGCCGCGACGTACGAGATCCTCTTAGCTGCCGCCCTTCTCCGCCACTTTGACCCTGAACGTTCGGGGGTGCTGATTGCCGAGCTCGACCTCGACGGACAGGATGTCGAACCACGCCGTCTGGTCGCCGCCGATGATCCCTGCTTCGATCGCCTGTCCCGCGGCGCTCTCGAGTGCTTCGTTCAGCGTCGGCGGATCATGCCCTTCGGCCCTTGCCTCACCCACGAAGATCTCACGCCGCTCGCCTGGATGCACGGTGCCCATCGATCACCTCCGGCTCGTTGTCGGCGCGATCCTACGCCTCGGTGTCAGTCGAGACAATGGCGGCCGCCAGCGCCTGGCGACCAAGCGCTCGCCCCTCGGTCATCAGTGCGCTCTGGTCTTCGGGGTCGACGTGTCCGGCGAGCTCCGGGAGGTAACGCTCGAGAATCGGCGTCTCGTACTCGTCCGGCTCATCGTCGCCTCGTGCAGCCTCTGCGGCGCCGAGAATGCGCGCGGCTGTCTCGTAGGACCCGTCTTCCACTGCGGTTGCCGCGAGGACGAGGAGACAGCGAGCGCGGGAGCGGTCGTCCTCGAGCTGCGAGTACAGGGCAAGGCTCTCGCGCGCTCTCGTCGCGGCTTCGTCTGCACCGCCTTCCCCGAGTGCGATCACGGCCAGCATGAACTGAGCGGCTGCGACGTACGGCGCTTCGTCGAGCTCACGAGCTTGCGCGAGCGCGTCGACGAACTCGCTCTCGGCGCGCGTGAGGTCTGCGGCGCGGAAACAGGCCATCCCGAGGTTGTAGACGGCGTCGGTCACGAGGAGCGGATCGCCGAGTTGCGTCCGTAGCGCGACCGCCTCCTCGTACCGCGCGATGGCGCGTTCGTGCTGTCCCTGAGTCGAGTAGATGTCGCCGAGCACGGACAGCGCGCCGGACGACGCCCGGAGATCGTCGATGCCGTCCGCGATCGCCACTGCCTCCTCCGCAAACGCTTCCGCCCGGGCGAGCTCGTCGCGCCGCAGCGCGACGAAGCTCGAGTACGCGAGCACGAGCACCTCCTCCGAAGCCAGGCCGACCGACCGGTAGAGGTCTCGTGCCTCCGCGAACATGGACTCGGCAGCACCCCAGTCGCTCTGCGCCGCTGCTTGTTGGGCTGCCGTGCGCAGAGCAGCCGCGCGAGCGTCGGCCGGCACGTTCTCGGCCAGCCCGAGCCCGAGGTCGAGCCAGCGCCGTGCCTCGCTCACGTGGGCGTGCGCGCGCCAGAAGCGCTCGAGTCGGGAGAGCGTCCTGAGCGCGTCCTCCACCTGGCCGGACGTGAGCAGCCAGTCGAGCGTGCCGCGAAGGTTGTCCAGCTCGGGCTCGAGACGGTCGAGCCACTGGCCGCGATCGGGACCGGAAAGCTCGGGCTCGGCGGCGAGTACGAGCTCGACGAACCGCGCAGCGTGCGCGCGTCTGAGCTCGTCGAGCCGCCCGTCGGCCTGGAGCCTCTCGACTGCGTCCTCCCGGACCGTCTCGAGCATCGACAGCCGTACGTCGCCGTCGGCGACGTCGCTGCGCACCAGGCTCCAGGCGACGAGCGCCTCGAGGTCGCGAAAGAAATCGGAGCCGGCCCGCGCGACCGCCCGCAAGTCGTCGAGTGTGCACCCTCCGGCGAAGACCCCGAGGGCGTCGTGGAGCTCCTGCTGGGTCTCGGTCAGGAGCCCGTAGCTCCAGGCGATGGTCGCCCGCAGCGTGCGCTGTCGCTCGGGGAGATCGACCGGGCCCTCCATCTCGAGTGCGAGGCCCTCGTCGAGCGCCTGGAGCACCCTCGCCGGAGGCAGGACGACGAGGCGTGCGGCGACCAGCTCGATCGCCAGTGGCAAGCCGTCGAGCCGGCGGCAGATCTCCCGAATCGACTGCTGCGCGTCGTCTCGCAGGAGGACGCCACGCGCGGCCGCGAGCTCGATGAACAGCGTCGACGCATCGTCGATCGGGAGTGGGTCCAGCGGCAGCACGTGCTCGCCCAAGAGCCGGAGCGGCGTCCGGCTCGTGGTGAGCACGTCCAGGTCGGCTACCAGGTCGAGCAGCATCGAAATGTCGCGAGCGGATTCCGTGAGGTGCTCCAGGTTGTCCAGGAAGAGGAGCGTTCGCGTGCCGCGGAGCACGTCGGCGATGCCCTCGACGATCGGCCGTCCCGGCGCCTCGCGGGTCCCGAGGGCGCGAGCGATCTCCACGAGCACGAGCGCCGGATCGGAGACGGGCGCCAAGCCGATCAGATGGGTGGGTCGCTCGCGAGCAGCCGCCGCCGCGGCTTCCAGCGCGAGCCGACTCTTGCCCGCACCACCCGCGCCCGTGATCGTGACGAGCCGGACATCCGGTCGAGCTAGCAGGGTGTTGATGTTTGCGAGATCGCGCTGCCTGCCGACGAGCCGATGGTGGAGCGCGGGCAGGCTTGCACCACCGAGCGTGCGCAGAGGTGGGAACGCATCCTGCAAGCCCTCCGCGACGAGTTGGTAGAGCCGCTCCTGCTCGGCGATGTCCTTCAGGCGGTGTCGTCCGAGGTCGACGGTCTGGATGCCCGCATCGGCGAGCAGGTCGCGGGTGAGTTGTGACATCAGTATCTGACCGCCGTGTGCGACGGCACAGATACGGGACGCACGGACCACATCGATCCCGACGTAGCCCTCCGGGCCGCGCTCGGGCTCGCCCGTGTGCAGGCCCATGCGCACGGGCACGCGACAGTTTTCGGGCCAGGCGTGAGCTGCGAGTGCGCGCTGAGCCTCGACTCCAGCTGCGGCGGCGTCCGCCGCACCGCGGAACGCGATCATGAACGCGTCGCCCTGGGTGTCGACCTCGATGCCCCCGTACCGCGCGAATGCCGCGCGAAGCAGGCGGCGATGCGTTTCCTGGACGTCCGCGTAGCCCGGGCCGAGCCTGCGAAGCAGCTGGGTGGAACCTTCGATATCGGTGAACAGCAGCGTGACCGTGCCCTCCGGCAGGTCGGCCCTCGGTGGGCGTGTCGTCGTCATCCGCGCGAGTCTAGGAGTCCGACTCGCGCTGCGTACACTGTCCGGCCGTGTTCGACACGCTCGGTGACAAGCTGCAATCCGCACTCGGCGACCTGCGCGGGAAGGGAAAGCTCGACGAGGAGTCGATCTCGAAGGCGATGCGCGAGATCCGTCTCGCGCTGCTCGAGGCCGACGTCAACTTCGAGGTCGCCAAGGACTTCACGGCGACGGTCAAAGAGCGTGCTCTCGGCCAGGACGTGACGAAGAGCCTCACGCCGGGCCAGGAGGTCGTGCGGATCGTCCACGAGGAGCTGACGGAGCTGATGGGGTCCGGCGACTCGCGGCTCGCGTTCGGGCGTCCGCCGACCGTGATCCTGCTCGCAGGGCTCCAGGGCTCGGGCAAGACCACCACTGCCGCCAAGCTGGCGCTGCTCCTGCGCAAGGAAGGGAAGCACCCCGCGCTCGTCGCCTGCGACCTCCAGCGGCCGGCCGCCGTCGAGCAGCTCGTCCAGCTCGGAAAGCAGATCCAGATCCCCGTCTTCGCGCCGAGCGAGGACGACGCGGTGGCAGCGGCCCGAGGCGGGGTCGAGGCCGCCCGTAAGGACGGGCGCGACGTCGTCGTGCTCGACACGGCGGGTCGCCTCCACGTCGACGAGGAGCTGATGGACGAGCTTCAGCGTGTCCGGGACGCCACGAAGCCGACGAACATTCTGCTCGTCCTCGATTCCATGACCGGCCAGGAGGCAGTGTCGGTGGCGCTCTCGTTCCAGGAGCGCGTCGCCTTCGACGGAATCGTGCTCACGAAGCTCGATGGCGACGCCCGTGGCGGCGCGGCGCTGTCGGTGAAGGCCGTGACCGGGAGGCCGGTGAAGTTCGCCTCGGTCGGCGAGAAGCTCGACCAGATCGAGTACTTCCATCCCGACCGCATGGCGTCGCGGATCCTGGGCATGGGAGACGTGCTGACTCTCATCGAGAAGGCCGAGGCCGCCGTCGATGAGGACGAGCAGGAGGAGCTCGAACGCCGAATGCGCGCCGGCGAGTTCACCTTCGACGACTTCCTCACGAGCTATCGCATGCTGCGCAAGATGGGGCCGCTGCAAGGGGTGCTGAAGCTCGTGCCGGGGCTCGGCAAGCAGATGCAGGGGCTCGACGTCGACGAAGGGCAGCTCGCGCGTGTCGAGGCGATCGTCCTCTCCATGACGCCGCACGAGCGGGCGACCCCGCACGTGATCTCGATGCAACGGCGGCGGCGAATTGCGGCCGGGAGCGGGACGACCATCGAGGAGGTCAACAAGCTGATGGCTGCCCGCAAGCAGATGGCGAAGATGATGAAGCAGATGGGGAAGGGAAAGATGCCCGCTCTCCCCGGAGGGCCGCCGCCCGGAACGCGCTAGCTGGGCGCGCTAGCTGGGCGCGCTAGCTAGCCTTCCGGCTCAATCCCATGAGAAAGGGCAGTAGAGAACGATGGCAGTGAAGATCAGGTTGACGCGAGTCGGGTCGAAGAAGAACCCGATCTACCGCGTCGTCGTGGCCGACTCGCGCTCGCCGCGCGACGGCCGCTTCATCGAGATCGTGGGTCGCTACAACCCGCGTACCGAGCCGTCCACGATCGAGCTCGACCAGGCGAAGATCGACGACTGGCTCTCGAAGGGCGCACAGCCCACGGAGTCGGTCCGCAGGCTCATCAGCGCAGCGGCGTCCGGCACTGCGCCCGGCGCCGACGCCGACGCCGACGCCGAAAGCGCCTAGTGGCCGAGCTGCTCGAGTGGATCGCGAGGCGTCTCGTCGACGACCCCGAGTCCGTCCGGGTCGAGACGGAGGAGCGGGAGGACGCAGTCGTCTTCCACTTGCACGTCGCCCCCGACGACGTCGGGAAGGTGATCGGCCGGGGAGGACGCCTGGCGCGTGCGCTTCGCAGCCTCGTCCGTGCGG
The DNA here is from genome assembly GCA_963736295.1 of uncultured Actinomycetes bacterium. Taxonomy (GTDB): domain Bacteria; phylum Actinomycetota; class Thermoleophilia; order Gaiellales; family Gaiellaceae; genus GMQP-bins7. Next base: position 327,036 of record CAVTOH010000003.1, on the reverse strand, counting down.
CGGGAGCGCGAGCCGACCGCCGGTTCCTGCTCGAGATCGCCGACTGAGCTCCGAGCACGAGCAGTTGAACGATGACGTCGTTCTCGTCGGGCGGGTGGGACGACCGCACGGGACCGACGGAGCCTTCGTCGTCGAGGCGGGGAGTGACGACCCGTCGTGGTTCGACGTCGGCGCCACGCTGCTCGTGCAGGGCAAGCGCGCGACAGTCACCGTCTCGCGGCGGGTGGGGCGTGGGAGGCTTGCGATCAAGCTCGACCGGCCGGTGGAGCGCGGCTCCGAGCTCGCGGTTCCCCGCTCGGCGCTCGCCGCGCTCGAGCCGGACAGCTACTACGTCGCGGATCTTCTGGGGATGACCGTCGTCGAAGAGGGAGGCCGAGAGCTCGGGGCGGTCCTCGACGTGCATCCGGCGCCCGCGAACGACGCCCTCGAGCTCGACTCGGGGCTCCTGTTACCGCTCGTCGAAGCGTGCGTCCTCTCCGTCGACATCGACGCGCGGCGGATCCTCGTTGCCCGCGGATTCGCGGACGACCGGTAACCTCGCCCGGTGCCTCTGCGCCTTGACGTGTTCACACTCGTGCCGGATGCGTTCGCGTGGATGCGCGAGCGGCGGCCGCTGGCCGGGATCCTCGACAAGGAGCTCGAGCTCCGCATCTTCAACTACCGGGACACGACGCCCCTGAGCGCCGGCCAGGTGGACGACGAGCCGTACGGCGGCGGCCGGGGCATGGTCCTGCGTGTGGACGTCGTCACAGCGGCGTTCGAAGCCGTCTACGGCGGTGTGCCCGAGCACCGCGTCGTCGCATTGAGCCCCAAGGGACGCCAGCTCGACCAGCAGCTCGTCGAGGAGCTTGCCCAGGAGCCGACGCTCACGCTGCTCTCGGCCCGCTTCGAGGGGTTCGACCAACGGATCCTCGACCACCTCTGCTCGGACAGCGTGTCCATCGGCCCCTATGTGCTCTCCGGAGGGGAGATCCCAGCGATGGCGCTCGTCGACGCGGTGGCTCGCAGGCTCCCCGGGGCCCTCAGCGAGGGCTCGGGAGAGCTCGAGAGCTTCTCACCTGCCCTGAACGGAGGCCTCGAGTATCCGCAGTACACGCGCCCGGCCGCGTTCCGTGGCTGGGAGGTTCCCGAGATCCTGCTCTCCGGCGACCACGGCCGCATCGACGAGTGGCGGCGCGAGCGGGTCCGGAGCGTCTCGTGAGCGAGCCCGAGACGCCTCCCCGCCTCCCGACCGGCTGGCCGGACCCGGCCGAGAGACCCGATCCGGCCGGAGGATCAGACGGGGTACTGGGAACGGAAGCGCCTGAAGGCGTGCTCGTGCCCGATGACGCGGCTACAGCGGGAGCGGCGGGCGAGCACGAGTCGGCCGAGCATGAGTTCCACCATCCGCTCGACCGCGTCACCGGGCGGCTGCCGCGCCGGGTGCGCATCGTGGTCGACTGGGTGGTCACGATCGTCGGTGCCATCGCGATCGTGCTCGCGATCAAGGCGTGGGTCGTCAACCCGTACCGCATCCCGTCGTCGTCGATGGAGCCGACCCTCCACTGCGCGCGGCCGGCACCCGGCTGCGAGGCCCGGTTCTCGGACCGCGTCCTCGCGAATCGGTTCATCTACCACTTCCGGGACCCGCAGCGTGGCGACATCGTCGTCTTCGAGACGACCCCCGCCGTCAGGCGGAAGTGCAGCGCGGGCGGCACGTTCGTGAAGCGGATCGTCGGGCTGCCGGGCGAGAACGTCGAGCTGCGCCTGATCCGCGGCCGCGAATACGTGTACATCAACGGCCGCCGACTGGAGGAGCCGTACGTCCAGTCCTCGCGGAGGGCGTTCGGCCCCGAGGAGGAGTTCAAGGTCCCGAACGGCCAGTACTTCCTCATGGGGGACAACCGCTCGTCGTCGTGCGACTCGCGGCAGTGGGGCGGCCTGCCTCGGGAGAACATCCTCGGGAAGGTGTTCCTCACCTACTGGCCTCCGCAGCGCATCTCGTTCCGCTAGGGACGGCGTTCCGCTAGCATTTCCGACCCGGTCGAGCCGATTCAGGGCGACCGCCTCTTCTCATGAACACGACGATCGAGAGCCTCGAGCAGCGCCATCTGCGCACGGACCTGCCCCGCTTCAAGGCCGGGGACACGGTGCGCGTGCACTTCAAGGTCATCGAGGGGACCCGTCAGCGCGTTCAGGTCTTCGAGGGCATCGTCATCAAGCGGCAGGGCTCGGGGTTCCGGGAGACGTTCACCGTTCGGAAGCAGTCGTTCGGGATCGGAGTCGAGCGCACGTTCCCGCTTCACTCGCCCAAGATCGAGACTCTGGAGGTCGCCGCCATCGGCGACGTCCGGCGCGCCAAGCTCTACTACTTGAGAAAGAGAGTGGGGAAGAAGGCGCGCGTCCGGGAGCTCCGGCAGGGCTAGGGGTTATCCTCGAGCGGTGCCACGCTCGAGCGGCCAGCGCCTCCTCGCACACGATCGGCGGCTCGGCGTGCGCTTCGTCGCCGGCGCGGACGAGGCGGGTCGTGGATCGCTCGCGGGCCCACTCGTGGTCGCCGGCGTGCTGCTCGACTACGAGGCGCTGCGCGGGCCCTGTGTCCGGCCGCTCGCCTTGCTCAACGACTCGAAACAGGTTCCGCACGAGGACCGCGAGTCGCTCTTCCGCGCAGTCTCCGCCAGCGCTTCGCAGATCAGCATTCGCGTCTTCTCGCCGGCCGAGATCGACCGCTCGGGCCTCCATCGCTCCAACCTCGCGGGATTGCGGGCCGTCCTCGGCGAGCTGCATCCACCTGCCGAGGCGTGTCTCGTCGACGGCTTCCGGTTGGGCCCCACCGCTCCGCCGCACACCGCCATCGTGGACGGGGACACGCGTAGCGCGGCCATAGCTGCGGCGTCGATCGTCGCGAAGGTCCTGCGCGATCGGGTCATGCGACGACTCGATGCGCTCTATCCGCGGTACGGGTTCATGTCCCACGTCGGCTACATCACGCCCGCCCATTCCGAAGCCGTGCGTGCCTTCGGGCCGTCGGATCTCCATCGCCGCTCCTTCGACGCCGCCTGCTATCAGGATCCGAGCTGGCAGGATCCGAGCTGGTCGGCGTCGTTGGACGCTGCGTGAATTCCGGCGAGCGGCGCGCTCTCCGTCACTACCGGCTGCGGGGGTACCACCTCGTCGCCGCGAACGTGCACGCGGGCGGCTACGAGCTCGATCTCGTGGTGCGGCGCGGACGGCGACTCGTCGTCGCGGAGGTTAAGGAGAAGAGCGGAAAGACGTACGGGGATCCACTGGAGATGGTCTCACCGGAGAAGGTCCGGCGGGTCCTGGCTGCTGCCAGCGCCTGGCTGGGCTCGATGCCGGAGTGCTCGCAGCTCGACCTCTCGTTCGAGGCGGTCGGCGTTCGCGGCCGTCGCGTCGAGCGCGTCCCGCTGCTCTGAGCCTTGCAGCAGGAGGGCCGCTCGTTGCGGCGAAGCCCGCCTCGTGGCGACCCAGGCGCGCTGTACGGCGAGATCGGCGGGGATCTCCAGCTCTCGTGGTCGGAGAGCGAGCTGCCGGAGCGGGAGCGCACGAAGCACGTCCACCGCCTCCACCCGTATCTCGGGAAGTTCATCCCACAGCTCGTCGAGGCGCTGCTTGTGCGCTACGTCCCTCCGGGCGGCCGGGTGCTCGATCCGTTCGCCGGCTCGGGGACCACGCTCGTCCAGGCGCTCGAGTCAGGGTACGACGCGGTGGGCGTGGACATCGCTGCCTTCAACGCTCTCTTGATGAAGGTGAAGACGAGCCGCTACGACCCGTTCGTGCTCGAGACCGAGCTGCGCGACGCACTCGCACGGCGAGGACGCTCGCGAGCACGACCCGGCGGCTACGTGCGCGAGTGGTACTCCCCGCGAGCCGCCGCCGAGCTCATGCACTTCCGCGGCATCGTGGACGACTACGAGCACGCCGACGTGCTGCGCGTCGTCCTGGCGCGGGCCGCGCGCTCGGCCCGCCAGACGAGTCACTTCGACCTCGATTTCCCGCGCACGCCGCAGCGCGAGCCGTACTGGTGCCACAAGCACCGCCGGACCTGCTCCCCCGTCGCGGAAGCCGACAAGTTCCTGCGACGCTACATCCTCGACACCCTCGCTCGGATCAAGGAGTTCCAGCGCGTTCGAGCTGTGTCCCGAGCCGCCGACGTCCTGCACGGCGACGCGCGGGAAATCGACGTCGGCCGCCGATTCGACGCTCTCCTCACGTCACCGCCGTACCCGGGACTCATCGACTACCACGAGCAGCATCGGTACGCGTACGAGCTGCTCGGCCTCGACGACCGCCGCGAGCGCGAGTTGGGCGCCGCCGCCCGGGGAACGAGCCGGTCTGCGATCGCCGACTACTCCGCCGGGATCCTCGGTGTCCTCCGCAACTGCCTCCCGGCAGTGGACGACCGAGCGCCCGTGATCGTGGTCGTCAACGACCGCCGCGATCTGTACCCGGAGATCCTCGAGCGCGCCGGGCTCCGCGTTGTCGAGCGTCTCGAACGCCACGTCAACCGGCGGACGGGACGACGCGCGGGCGAGTATTTCGAGTCGATCTTCGTGGCCAGCCGCTCCGGAACCCTTGCTCAGTAGGGGAACCGTTAGAGGGTGCAGGCGCGAGCGGTTGTCCACCGATGGCCTGGGTAGCCTCGAAGAAAGCAAACCCGTGAAAGGGGTAGTCATGCGCGTATTCCTCCGGCGGCCGTCGCCGGCAATGATCATCGCCTGCCTCGCGCTGCTCGTCTCACTCGGGGGAACGAGCGTCGCAGCCGTCACCCAACTCGGAAGAAACAGCGTCGGTACAGCGCAGCTGCAGAACAGGGCCGTTACTTCTCCGAAGCTCGCGAACAACACGGCGACGAGGTCGAAGATCGCGAACAACGCGATCAACAGCGCGAAGGTGCAGAACAGCTCACTCACCCGCGTCGACTTCGCGCCGGGCCAGCTTCCCGCCGGGCCGACCGGCCCGCAAGGTCCGACGGGGCCGACAGGGCCAGCCGGGCCGCGCGGGCCTGCCGGTGCGATCACGGCCATCACGGTTCGCACGGCGACCGTCCTCGTTCCCGGAGGAACCGCGGAGAACGGCTCCTACGACACCGGGACCACCCAGGCGCTCTGCTCCTCGGGCGAGCTCTCGATCTCCGGCGGCACCGGCTGGAGCGACAACGACGACGACCTGGAGCTCTTCACCCAGCGGCTGACGCCGGTCCTCAACGCAACGAACCAGGTGATCGGCTGGCGGGGGACAGGCGGGAACGACACCAACCAGTCGAGCACGTTCACCGTCTACGCGCTCTGTTACACCCCCGGCACGTAGCGACACACAATCGGCGTGGAGGCGTGACTCTCGTGTGACGCCCCCACGCCTACCGTCGCATGGGTGCTCGCACGTGCCGTCACCCAGGCGCTCGTAGGCCTCGAGCCTCGTCGCGTCGAGGTCGAGGCGCACCTCCAGCCCGGAGTCCCGGGCTTTGCGATCGTGGGCCTCGCCGACCGAGCGGGCCAGGAGGCGAAGCACCGTGTCCGCAGCGGGGTCGTCTCGGCGTCCCTCGAGTGGCCGCTGAACCGCCGCATCACGGTCAATCTCGCCCCGGCCGCACTGCGCAAGGAGGGCTCGGGCTTCGACCTGCCGATCTCGCTCGCGGTGCTCGCGGCGACACGGCAGCTTCCGCCAGAGCGGCTCGCCGAGCATGCGTCAGTCGGCGAGTTGGCATTGGACGGCCGTGTGCGTCCGGTCAGCGGCGCGCTGGCCGTCGCCGAGGGCTCGCGTAGGGCCGGGATCACGCGGATCGTGTGCGCCGCCGAGTCGGCGGCGGAGGTCGCACTTGCGGACGTCGTGCCGGTTCCCGTGCGGCATCTCGCAGAGGCGGTCTCCTATCTCCGCGGCGAGATCGAGGCTCCTGCATTCGACCCACTTCCGGCGGAGGCTCTCGAGCCCGAGTTGTCGCTCGACCTCGCGGACGTCCGCGGCCAGGAGCGGGCTCGCCGGGCACTGGAGATAGCGGCTGCCGGCGCCCACAACCTCCTCTTGGCAGGGCCGCCCGGTACGGGCAAGTCGATGCTCGCGAAGCGCCTTCCCGGGATCCTTCCGCAGCTCTCACGCGACGAGGCGCTCGAGGTGACGCGCATCCACTCGGTGGTCGGCCTGCTCCCGTGCGAGCGGCCATTGCTCTCGACGCCTCCCTTCCGCGCGCCGCACCATGGGGCATCGGCACCGGCGGTGGTCGGCGGCGGCCCGAGCCCGCGCCCCGGTGAGGCCTCGCTAGCGCATCGTGGCGTCCTACTTCTCGACGAGCTGCCCGAGTTTCCGCGCTCGGTGCTCGAGGCGCTGCGCCAGCCGCTCGAGGACGGAATCGTGTCGGTTGCGCGCACCGGCGGTCACGCGGTCTTCCCCGCGCGGTTCCAGCTCGTCGGCACGATGAACATGTGCCCGTGCGGCGCACGGGGAGATCCCGCTCTGACGTGTGGCTGTACCGCGCAGAGGCTCGCCGCGTACCGCGAGAAGCTCTCGCGTGCGCTGATCGATCGCTTCGATCTCGCCGTCGCGATGCCCCGGCCTCGCGCGGTCGAGCTCGCGGCGCCACCTGGCGAGGCATCTGCTGCAGTGCGCGAGCGGGTCGTCGCGGCGCGCGATCGCCTGCACACGTCGCTGCCGCGCCGGACGGGGCCGGCCTCGGAGCTCCTTACAAGTGCCGTCGAGCGACTTCCGCTCTCCGGCCGCGGCCGCGTTCGCGTGGCGCGCGTCGCCCGGACGATCGCCGCGCTCGCCCTCGCCGACGAGGTCGAGCCAGCGCATATTGCGGAGGCGCTCTCGTATCGGATGCCCGCCGAGCTTCCCGCGTGAGCGAGATCCGCGTGGTCCGTCGCGGGGACCGAGCATTCCCGCCGCTCCTCGCTGCGATCCACGATCCGCCCGCGGCGCTCTACATCCGAGGGGAGGTCGAAGCCGACTTGCTCGCAAGAGACGCCGTGGCCGTGGTTGGAGCGCGGGCCTGCTCGGCGTACGGCAGGTCCGTTGCACGATCACTCGGCCGCGAGCTCGCAGGCGCCGGGCTCCTGGTGGTGAGCGGGATGGCCCGCGGCATCGACGGCGAGGCGCATCGCGGTGCGCTCGAGCCCGCCGGCGTCACTGCTGCCGTGCTCGGGTGCGGGATCGACCGCGACTATCCGGCGGCGCACGCGGAGCTCGCGCGCCGGATCTGCGAGCGTGGGCTCGTCGTTTCCGAATACGAGCCGGGGGTCGAGCCCGCGCCATGGCGCTTCCCCGCTCGTAATCGCATCATCGCCGGCCTCTGCAAGGCGACCGTTGTCGTCGAGGCTCGGGAGCGCAGCGGCGCGCTCATCACGGCCGACTTCGCGCTCGAGGAGGGGCGAGACGTGCTCGCGGTCCCGGGAGAGATCACGAGCGGTCTCTCCGCCGGCACCAATGCGTTGCTGAGGTTGGGCGCGACGCCCGTGACCCGCGCGGGCGACGTCCTCGAGCTGTTCGACCTGGAGCCGCTCGAACCGGAGCCGGAGTCGATCTCGGAAGCCGCAACCGCCGTCCTGGCGAAGCTGCGCGACGGCGCATTGACGGGCGACGAGCTCGTGCGCGCCTCGGGAGTCCAGGCCGCAGCGGCCGCGGCTGCGCTCGTCGAGCTCGAGCTCTCGCGCCGCGTCGTATTGGAAGACGGCGTCTATCGAGCATCCGTCTAGGCTCACTTCGTGGAGATCGCTGTTCGTCCGGCGCGGCTCGGGGACGCCGAGGCGATTGTTCGGGTTCACGAAGAAGCATCAGCATCCTCGTTCGAGGAGCTCGTGGATGGGAGCTTCGCCGACGTCTTCCCGTTGGCCGATCGACTGGACGAGTGCCGCCAGCGGCTGCTCGACGACCCGGACGGCGAAACGCTCGTGGCCGAGGTCCAGGGAGAGATCGTCGGCATGGCTGTCTGGCGGTGCGAGGCGGGAAGCGACGGGGAGCTCGAGGACCTCCATGTGGTGCCGGTCGCGTGGGGGACTGGTGTCGCGACACGCCTCATCGCCGTGGCCGTCGAGTCGCTTCAGCGAGCGGGTGCCGGATCGCCGTTTCTCTGGGTGGGGGAGGCGAACTCCCGCGCGCGGCGATTCTATGAGCGCGAAGGTTGGGCGTACGACGGGCTCAGCCGGCCGAGCCGACTCGGTCCGGTGGAGATGAGGTACCGCCTCCTTCGTGACCGCTCCGTTGACCCCGCGTAGGATCGCGTGCCGTGCCCATGACCTCGTACTGGCTCGTGGAGCCTCACGAGCCCTTGCCGCGTGCGGAGCTCGACGGTCCGCCGGACGTCGCCGTCGTGGGTGGCGGTATCACGGGCTGCTCGTGCGCGCTGGCGCTGGCCGAGGCGGGTCTGCGGGTCCGCCTCTACGACGAGCGGGAGATCGCAGGCGGGGCGAGCGGGCGGAACGGTGGCTTTGCTCTGCGAGGAGGCGCCGCCCCGTACCCGGTCATCATCGACGCCATCGGTCGGGAGCGAGCGAGGGAGCTCTGGCGCTGGACCGAGGCCGCCGTGGCCGACCTGGCGGAGATCGCCGGGGACGCCTTCCGGCTGACCGGCAGCCTCCGACTGGCGGCCGACGACGAGGAACGCGACGAGCTTCTTGCCGAGTTCGCGGCCCTCCGAGAGGACGGATTCGACGCAGAGTGGCTCGACGAGCTCGAGCCGCCGCTCGCGGGCCGCTATCCGGCAGCGATCCTCCATCCTCCCGACGGCGTTCTCCAGCCGGCCCGCCTCGTCCGGCGGATCGCACGCCTTGCGGCGGATGCCGGCGTCGAGATTCACGAGCACTCGCGTGTCGAGGCGGCGTCCGACACCGGCGCGGAGACCGTCGTCGTCGCGACGGACGGGTACCCGAGCGGGCTGCTCGGATCGCTCGAGGGACTGATCGTCCCGACGCGCGGCCAGGTGATCGCCACCGAGTCGGTACCGGAGCTGTATTTCGAGACTCCGCACTACGGAAGGCACGGCTTCGACTACTGGCACCAGAGGCCGGACGGGCGCGTCGTCGCGGGCGGGTTCCGAGATGTCTCGCTCCAGGACGAGTTCACGGCCGAGGACGAGACCACGCCACCAGTCCAGGCCGCGCTCGAGAAGTTCGTCGGCTCGCTGTTCGGCCGGCAGCTCCGCGTCGACCATCGCTGGGCAGGGATCTTCGGGCTGGTCTTCGACTTCCTCCCGGTCGTGGGACCGGTGCCAGAGGCCGACGGAGTGTGGGTCGCGGGCGGTTACTCGGGTCACGGCAACGTCCTCGGCTTCGCGTGCGGCAGGCTCGTCGCCCGTGCGATCCGTGGCGACCGAGACCCGCTGCTCGATCTCTTCGAGCCCGCGCGGCTGCTGGGCTGAACGTGAACGGGAGGCCCTCGAGAGCATTGACACATGCCGCGCAGGCGTGATCTGATCGACCGCGACGTCCAAGGGGAGGAGTTCGGGGCAATGCGGATACTCATCGCGGTCATTGCGGTCGCGGTCGGGCTCGGCCTTGTTACGCAGGCCGCAGGATCGGTCGCATCGGACATCAAGGCGCCGACGGCGAAAGTCGACGGCGCGACGCTGACCAAGTGGACGAAGCGGTTCTTCTTCTACGACGGCGCGATTTCAGTCGTGGACGGGTCGCATCCCGCGCTCGACGACGGCGACGTGGATTGCAGCATCGGTCAGACGAGTCGCAAGGTCTGGTTCCTCGAGACGGCGCCGAGCTTGACCTCGGACTTCGAGCGGCGGTGTGCCGTGCCCAAGGGCACGGTGCTCTACGTCCCGGTCTTCCAGTGGTTCTGCTCGGAGGAGATCGACGGTCAGCCCATTCCAGAGTGCCTCGCTTTTGGGGACGAGATCTTCAGCATCGTCGAGCTGGAGCTGCGCGTCGACGGCGTGACACTGGACAACGCGGCACTTCAGGCGTACCGCGTGCAGACCGGGATCTTCGAGCTGCCGCTCGCGGAAGACAGCTTCTGGGAGTTCGCCTTCGGCGTCGAGTTGGACGACTCGATCACGTTCGCGTCGGACGCGATCGGAGCGCTCGTGGGACCGCTGTCGCAAGGTGAGCACGAGATCGAGGTCTCCGCGGCGTCGGAGGAGTTCGGTTTCGAAGGGTCGCTCACCTACCACCTCACGGTGGCGCCTCTGAAGAAGTAAGCGGTGGGGTGAGTGCGGGGCGGCCGGTTGCCGGCTGCCCCGCCGCACTCCGAGCATCGCGCGCCGTCTAGAGCTCGAGCTCTCGGAGGTCGAGCTCACCGGCCTTCGCGTGGGCCGCCTTCGCGATCGCGAGGTCCTGAAGCGCGAGCCCGGTCGAGTCGAACAGCGTGATGTCCTCCGCGTCTCGGCGGCCCTCGGCCGTGCCGGCGAGCACGGCGCCGAGCTCCGTGACCTGCTCCCTCGTGACGATGCCCGCCTCCACCGCATTCGTGAGCTCGCCCCCGTGGCTCGCCTGCTCCCAGTCGTCGCAGAAGAGATGCGCGCGACGGAGCTCTTCGACCGCGACCTCGGCCTTGCCCGGCCCGTCGGCGCCCATCAGCGAGACGTGCTGGCCTGGTCGGAGCGAGCCGGCCGGGTACAAGACCTCGTACCCCGGAGTCACCGTCACGACGACGTCGGATGCCAGCGCGTGCTGGGCGCTCTCGGCCGCGTCGACGTCGAGTCGGGCGGCGACCGCGCCACGGCGCTGCTCGTCCACGTCCCACACGAGCGGCCTGAGCCCGCGCGCGACCAGCATTCGAGCTGTCTCGGCGCCGTTCACGCCACAGCCGACGACGGCGTACGAGGTCGCGTCCGTCCGGCACAGCGTGTCCGCGGCGAGCACTGCCGCCGCCGCAGTGCGCAGCGCGGTGACCGCGGCTGCATCGAGCACTGCCAGCAGGCGACCGTCTTCGGCGTCCGAGAGGAGCACGAGGCCGGTGACGGTGGGGAGGCCGCGAGCGGGGTTGCCCGGGAACGACGTGACCCACTTGAGGAGAGCGTGGCCACCTCCGATCGCGGGCATCGCGCGGAAGTCTCCGGCCGGGTAGTTCGTGACGTAGACCTTGGGCGGCATCGTCCACGCGCCGCGCGCGTAGGCGACGAAAGCGTCGCGTACCGCGTCGTATGCCTCGAGCGGCGAGACGGCTCGCTCGACGTCCGCAGCGCTGAAGACGTGCGTCACGGGCGCAGCCTATTCGGAGCGACTACGCTGCCTTCACGGCCGAGATGAGCTTCAGCACGGAGTCCTTGGCGTCTCCGAAAAGCATGGTCGTCTTCGGGTCGAGGTAGAGCTCGTTGTCGATGCCCGCGAAGCCCGGGTTCATCGAGCGCTTCATGACGATGATGCTCGCGGCCTTGTCCACGTCGAGGATGGGCATGCCGTAGATCGGGCTCCCAGGGTCGCTGCGTGCGGCCGGGTTCGTGACGTCGTTCGCTCCGATGACGAGCGCGACGTCGGTCTGAGGGAACTCGGGGTTGACCTCGTCCATCTCGCGCAGCTGCGTATACGGCACGTTCGCCTCGGCGAGGAGGACGTTCATGTGCCCCGGCATGCGGCCGGCGACGGGGTGGATCGCGTAGAGGACTTCGGCGCCTCGCTCCTCGAGCGCGTCCGCGAGCTGGCGGACGTCGTGCTGAGCCTGCGCGACGGCCATGCCGTACCCGGGGACGACGATGACCTTGCGCGCGAAGGAGAGCTGCACCGCGACGTCCTCGGCCGTCGTCGACCGCACGGTGCGGCCGTCGTCCGCTCGCGCCGTCCCGGTGCCCACCTGCACCTGGCCGAACGCGCCGAAGAGCACGTTGGCGATCGAGCGGTTCATCGCCTTTGCCATGAGCAGGGTCAGGAGAGTTCCCGCCGCGCCGACGAGCATTCCCGAGACGATCAGCACGGTCGAGTCGAGCACGAAGCCCGTGGCCGACGCGGCGAGCCCGGTGAAGGCGTTGAGGAGCGAGATGACGACGGGCATGTCCGCGCCTCCGATGGGGAGCACGAACAGGACTCCGAACAGGAGGGCTAGCCCGATGAGTGCGAGCAGCACCCACTGCTCGGACGCGCCCGCGATCGCCGCGACGCCGAGGGCGATCGCCCCCAGCAGGACCAGCGCGTTGCACACGTTCTGGGCCGGAAAGACGATCGGTCGTCCGCTGACGAGCTCCTGGAGCTTCGCGAACGCGACGGCCGAGCCCGCGAACGAGATCGACCCGATGAGCGCGGAGAGGACGATGGACACGGTCGCGTCGCTCGCCGGATCCGATGTGTTGTGCCACTCCGCGAGCGCCACGAGCGCGGCCGCGCCGCCTCCGACTCCGTTGAAGATCGCGACCATCTGGGGCATCGCGGTCATGCGCACGTTTCGCGCGCCGACGACGCCGATCACGGTTCCGATCACGAGCCCCGCGGCCATGAGCCCCCAGTTGCCCAGGCCGTCCAGCGCGAGGGTCGTTCCAATCGCGACGAGCATCCCGGCCCCGCCGACCCAGTTTCCCTTTCGCGCGTGCTTCGGAGACGAGAGGAAGCGGAGGGCGACGATGAAGCAGACGATCGTGACGAGGTAGAGAAGAGCGACGACGTCCGGATCGGAGATCACTCGTCGCGCTCCTTCGGCGGATCCGGCCGCCGCTTGAACATCCCGAGCATCCGGTCGGTCACGAACCAGCCACCGACGACATTGGCGGAGGCGAGCACGAGAGCGACGAATCCGACAACCCGGGTGAACGTGTCTTCGGCGCCTCCCAGGACGATGATCGCGCCGACGATGACGATGCCGTGGATGAAGTTCGCGCCCGACATCAGCGGCGTGTGGAGCATCGTGGGCACCTTGGCGATGACCTCGAAGCCCAGGAACGCGGCGAGCACCAGGATCGTCAGCTCGATGACGAGCGGCAGGTCCGTCAACGATCCGTCCCCGGTCTCGTCACGCACGCACCGGACGTGATCTCGTCCTCCCAGTCGAGCACGAGCTCGCCCTCCGGCGCGAGGTGCTGGAGTAGCGCCGCGACGTTGCGCGAGTAGAGCTGGCTGGCGTGGTGCGCCATCAGCGACGGGAGGTTCGTCGTCCCGTCGATCGTGACTCCATTCCGCTCCACGACCTCGCCCGGTGACGTCAGCTCGCAGTTGCCGCCGGTCTCCGCCGCGAGATCGACGATCACCGAGCCCGCGCTCATGCGGGCGACGGCACTCGCGGGGATGAGCTTGGGCGCCGGGCGGCCCGGGATCGCCGCCGTGGCGATCACGACGTCGAAGTCGGGAATGCGCTCCTCGAGGGCCGACTGCTGCTTCGCCTGCTCCTCGGGAGTGAGCTCGCTCGCGTAGCCCCCCGCGGTCTCCTCGGCACGAACTCCGAGCTCGAGGAAGGACGCGCCGAGGCTCTCCACCTGCTCCTTCACCGCGGGCCTGACGTCGAAGGCCGCGACTACAGCGCCGAGTCGGCGGGCGGTCGCGATGGCCTGGAGCCCGGCGACTCCGGCTCCGATGACGAGGGCTCGAACCGGCGCGATCGTCCCGGCGGCGGTCATGAGCATGGGAAAGAGCTTCGGAACGCGGTCGGCCGCGAGCACGACGGCCTTGTAGCCGGCGACGGTCGCCTGGGACGAGAGCGCGTCCATCGCTTGCGCACGCGTGATCCGCGGGATCGACTCCATCGCGAAGGCGACTACGCCCCGGTCGCGGAGCCGGGCGATCCCTTCGCTGTCGGTCAGCGGCTGGAGGAACCCGATCAGCACCGTTCCGGGCTCGAGGCCGGCCACCTCGTCGGGCGTTGGGCGTCCGACCCGCACGACGACCTGCGCTCCGGATGCGACGTCGTCGTCGCCGCCGAGCGTCGCACCGGCACCGACGTACGCGTCGTCGTCGTAGCCGGCCGCGACTCCGGCGCCGCGTGCGACGACGACCTCGAAGCCGGAAGCGGTGAGCTTCGACACGGTCTCGGGGACGAGGGCCACGCGGCGCTCGCCCGCAGCCGTCTCCCTCGGAACCGCGACTCGCATGGCGGATGAGACTCTATGGACGCCGTCGAGCGGGCGTCGAGGGTACTTCCCCTCGCCCCCGCAGGAGCGAGACATGGATCGCGCCTACAGCGAGGACCAGACCTCGAGCTTGGTCTTCGTCCGCCGGATCACCTCGTCCGTGAACGCGCGGGTGCCATGGTGGCCGCCCAGGTCCGACGTCCGAATGCCGTCCGCGACGGTCTCGAGACACCCTTCGCGGATCGCCCGCCCGGCCTCCTGGAGCTCGTCCCTCTCGGCATGCGACAGGAGCGCGGCACCGGCGAGGATCATCGCCATCGGGTTCGCGACGTCCTTTCCCTCGAGGGACGGTGCGGTGCCGTGAGCCGCTTCGGCCATGAGCCCGCTCGGGACGTAGTCGTCCCCGAACGCCACGAGGAGCGACTCCGATCCGGCGATCGAGCCGAAGAGCGGCAGCACGAGGTCGGAGAGAATGTCGCCGTCGCGGTTCAGGGCCGGGATGACCATCGGCGCGCCGCTCGACGAGATGAGCAGCGCGAACGTCGCGTCGATCAGCTGCGGCTCGTAGACGACGTCCGGGTGTCGGCCGGCGGCCTCGTCCATCTCCTCCTTCAACATCCCCTCGTAGATCGGGCTCACGGTGTACTTGGGCCCGCCGAAGACCTTCGCCTCCATTCGCTCCGCTTGCCGGAACGCGAACTCCGCGACGGCGTGGCAGATGCTCCGCTCGATGCGCTCCGTCCTGAATGCGACCTCGTCGTCGCCCTCGCCCTCGCGCCACTCCGTTGCGCCGTATGCGTCGCCGACCGCCATCCGCACCACCGAGATCGGCGCATGGACACCGCCGAGTGGAACGACGCCGGGAATGCGCCGTCCGGTGCGGACGATGACCTTGCCGCCGATTTCCTCGCGCAGGATGCGGTTCGGCGAGCCGACGTCGCCCGCGCCCTCGGGTGTGACGGTGGCCGCCTTGAGCCCGAAGCCGTGCTCGCGGATCGCGGCTGCTGCCTCGTGTACCACGCCGTTCTGCGTCTTGCGGCGACTCTCGAGCGACAGGTCGAAGCGCGGGAACGCGATCTCGACCCCCGTAACCTCGGACGACAGAACCCGGAGTGCCTCCTCGAGGAGCTCCTGTCCGGTCTGGTCCCCTTCGAGCACGACGATGGTCTCCATGCCACGATCCTACTGCGTCGCATCGTGGCCAGAAAAGCGACCGCTCAGCCGATGGTTGAATTGTGCCTTGGAATTTTCTAGTGTTCGGTCGCGCCAACGAGCGAAAGCAAAGGGGGAATGGTGGCAAGAAAGACGATCCTCATATGTGATAAGTGCTCGAGTGAGGTAGGCGAAGGCAAAGGGGCCGTGATGCGCATCAACTTCACGGACGCTCGACGAGGCTCGAAGCAAGCAGATCTGTGTGATTCGTGCGCCGGAAACATGCCAGGACAAGCCGTCGCGAGGAGGGGTCGCCGACCGAAAGCTGCCGTCTAGCGGCACCGCCCTGATTTCACGCTCTTTGCACTGAGTTCGCGGGGAGCGTACGAAAGTGCGTCGGAACCCAGGACTACGATGGGCACATGGCGCTCTCGCTCGTCGTAGGGCCGGCTCACGCCGGCAAGGTTGCGCTGCTCCTCGAGCGTTACGTCGCCGTGCTCGCCGACGATCCCTGGCTCGTCGTTCCCAACCGCGCGGACGTCGAGCGGGTCGAGCACGACCTTCTGAAGCGCCGCCCGGCGCTGCTCGGCGGCCGAATCGGGACGTTCGACGACCTGTTCGAGCAGCTCGCGCAGTCGGGGCCGGTGGAGCGCCAGGTCGCGTCCGAGATGCAACGCGTGCTGGCGCTGCGCAAGGCGATCGCACGGACGTCGCTCGAGGGGCTTTCGGCGTCCGCCTCATCCAGCGGGTTCGCCGACGCTCTCGCTACGGCTCTCGGAGAGGTCGAAGCTGCGCTGGTCGAGCCTGAGCGGCTCGACGGGGACTTCGGTCGGCTTGCAGTCGCCTACCAGGCGGAGCTCGACCGCCTGGGTCTCGAGGACCGGGACCGGCTGAGGCGCCGAGGCGTGGAACGGCTCGCATCGGACTTCGAAGCCTGGCACGGCGAGCCGGTCTTTGCCTACGGATTCGAAGACCTCACCGGTGCGGAGTGGGCGCTCGTGGAAGGCCTCGCAGGCCGGACCGAAGTCGTCGTGTCGATCCCGTACGAGCCAGGCCGAGCCGCATTCTCGGCGCTCGAGCGTACGGTCGGCGACCTTGCGGGGCTCGCGGCCGGCGCGGTCGAGGAGCTCCAGCGACCGGTTACTCGGGACGTGCCGGAGGCTCTTGCGCATCTCGAGCGCCAGCTCTTCCAGGACGAGTCTGAGCAGGGACCGGCACTCGACGGCTCGCTGCGTTTCCTCGAAGGAGCTGGCGCGCGGGGGACGGTGGAGCTCGTCGCAGCCGAGATCCTCGAGCTCGTCCGAGGCGGCACTCCGCCCGAGGCGATCGGTGTCGTCTGCGACTCGATCGACCGCTACAGGACAACGATGGACACGGTGCTCGACGCGCTGGGCATCCCGTACTCGATCGAGCTGCGCGCGCGGTTCACAGACACGCCGTTCGGGCGCGCCGCGCTCGGGGTCATGCGCTTCGCATGGCTGGAGGGGCGCCGCGGAGAGCTCTTCCGGTATCTGCGTTCACCGTACTCGGGGGTCGAGCGGCGCGCCGTCGACTTCGTCGAGGGGCGCCTTCGCGGGCGAGCGATCGCCGACCCAGCTCGCGTCGCTGAGGAGGGGGAGCGCCTCAGGGGCGCGCCACTTCCTGCGCTCGACGCCTTGCGAGCGGCGAGTGACCCGGTCGACGCCGCCCGCGAGCTCGTGAGGACGATGTCGAGGAACGCCTGGGGCCTCGAGGCCCCGCCGACGTCGAGCCACGCTCGAGCGGACGCGCGCGCCTACCAGGCCGCCGTGCGCACACTGGACGAGCTGGCGGCGTTCGCGGCGCTCGACGGAGCGCCGATCGGCGCCGATGACGTCGTCGCAGCTCTCGAGCGGACGACGGTGCGGCCGGTCGGCGCCGGGGAGGCCGGATACGTCCCGGTCCTCGACTTCGAGCGGGCCAGGACGCGGTCGTTCGACGCTGTCTTTCTTCTCGGCCTCGACGAGGGGAGCTTCCCGCGACGCGACCGCCCTTCGCCGTTCCTCGGAGACGACGTTCGCGCCGCGCTCGGCAACCGGCTCGACCGAGTCGACTCGATCGCGTACGACCGTTATCTCTTCTACACGGCTTGCACTCGTGCGAGTCGTCGGCTGGTGCTCGTCCGCGAGGCTGCGAACGACGAAGGGGTGCTACGAGAGCCGAGCCCGTTCTGGGACGACGTCCGGTCGTTGTTCGACCCGGGTGACGTGGCTCGGGCGACCGAGCGCCGCCCGCTTTCTCGGCTGACCTGGGCCCTCGAGTCGGCGCCCAGCGAGCGGGAGCGCCTGCGTGCGGTCGCCCGCCTCGCCGTCGACGACGGCGAAAGCGCCTCCGCTCTCGCCGCGGCGAACGGCTGGACACGACGGCTTGACCGTGCCCGTACCGCGTTCGACAGGGAGACCGCCCTCACGAGCTCCGGCGTCCTCGGCTGGCTCGGCGGGCGCACCATGTTCGCCGCGACCGAGCTCGAACGGTTCGCCGACTGCTCCTCCGCCTGGCTCGTGGAGCGCGTGATCGACCCGAAGACCATCGACGCGGAGCCCGACCCCATGCTGAGGGGCCAGATCGTGCACACGACCTTGAACCGCTTCTACTCCACGTTGCCGAAGGAGCTGGCAGCCGATCGCGTCACTCCGGAGAATCTCGAAGCCGCACTCGGGCTCGTTCGCCGGTGCCTCGACGCCGCGATCGAGTCGGGAGCGCGGCTCGACCTCACGCCACTCCAGACGGCAGAGCTCCGGCAGACCCTCATCGCGGATTTGGAGGGCTTCATGCGCGACGAGGCGACGTCTGAGGTCGCCTTCGAGCCGCGGCGGTTCGAAGTGGCCTTCGGATCCGAGCGAGCGGCACCGGAGCTCCAGCGCGGGCTCCCGCTCGCCGACGGGCTATGGCTCTCGGGGAAGATCGACCGGATCGATGTCGATCCGTTCAGCGCGCGCGGAATCGTCCAGGACTACAAGTCGGGGGCGGGCGCGCACTCCGCCCGGGACATCGACCGTGAGCTCCGTCTCCAGATTCCGCTCTACGTACTCGTGCTCCGCGACCTCGTAGGCGTCGAGCCGCTCGGCGGCGTCTATCGATCGCTGTCGGGGCGACGGGTGACGCGGGGAATGCTGCGCGAGTCGGCCAAGGACGACCTTCCCGGTTTCGCACGGCACGACTACCTCGACGACGACGAGTTCTGGGCACAGGCGGAGACAGCCCGAGGGCGAGCAGCGGACTACGCGAACCGCATCCGCGCGGGCGACGTTCTTCACGATCCGAAAGGTGACGGCTGCCCGTCGTGGTGCGATCTCTGGACGGTCTGTCGGGTGCCGCGGTCATGACGATGGTCGAAGAGCGAACGGCGCTGAACGACGAACAGCTCGCCGCCGTCACGGCCGAGGGCAGCACGTTCGTGTCCGCCGGCGCAGGAACGGGGAAGACCTCGGTGCTCGTCGAGCGGTACGTTCGCGCAGTCTGTGACCGAGGAGTCGACGTCGAGTCGATCCTGGTCATCACCTACACGCGGAAAGCCGCGGGCGAGCTGCGCAGCCGGATTCGCGCCGCGCTCGTAGGCCGTGGCCGCCAGGATCTCGCGCGAGAGCTCGACGGCGCCTGGATCTCGACCATTCACGGGTTCTGCAACCGCCTGCTCAAGACGCATCCGTTCGCAGTCGGCCTCGACCCGCGGTTCCGCGAGCTGGACGAGGCCGGTGCCGCCGTTCTCCGCGGCGAAGCCTTCGAGCGGGCGCTCGAGTCCTTCTGCGCAAACGCCGAGCCGGAGCGCCTTCGGCTGCTCGCCACCTACCGTGCGCGGGGCCTTCGGCGCATGCTCACCGGCGTCTACGAGACGCTGCGGTCGGCGGGTCGCGAGCTAGCGCTCGAGCTCGGCGAACGGCCCGGCTTCGAGGAGGCTCTCGCCGACTTCAGGCGGGAAGCGGAAGCGCTCCTCGAGGAAGCAAATGCAACCGAGACCCAACGCGGCAACGCGCGAGAAGCGGTCCGGGCAGCGGCGTCCGGGGCGACTCCCGAGCGCGTTGTCGATCTCTCGTCGCTCCAGGCCCGAGGCGTGCGCGCGGCAGGCTACGAACGCGCCCGCAAGGCCCTCGAGCTCGCCGCTCTCGAGGAGCTGGCGACCCTGGACCGGGATCTCCTCCAGCAGTTGCTCGAGCTCTTTGCCGAGGAGTACGCGGCTGCGAAGCGACGCGAGTCCGTCATCGACTTCGAGGATCTGCAGCTTGCCGCGCGCGACCTCTTGCGCAACGACGCGAACGTCCGCGAAGACACCCAGCTTCGGTTCCGCCTCGTCATGGTCGACGAGTTCCAGGACACGAACCTGCTCCAGTGCGAGCTCATCGAGCTCGTCGCGCACCCCGAGCTCACCGAGGTCTTCACGGTCGGCGACGAGTTCCAGTCCATATACGGCTTCCGCCATGCGGACGTCCAGGTGTTCCGGGACAGGAGGGAGCGTGCGGAGAACCTGCTCACGCTCCGCGACAACTATCGCTCGCGCCCGCAGGTGCTCGCGGCCGTCAACTACCTCTTCCAGGGGGCGTTCGGCGACGAGTTCCAGCCGCTCGCGGCGTCGGCCGAGTTCGCGGATCCTGTGTTCGGCCACCCGGTCGAGCTGCTCGTCGTCGACAAGACCACGTATCGGGGCACGGGCGAGCACTGGCGGCGTGGGGAGGCGCGTGCGATCGCCGCTCGAGTGCGTGAGCTCGTCGACTCGGGGGAGGCCGAGCCCGGCGAGATCGCCGTGCTCTTCGCCGCCGGCTCCGACGCGGAGGTGTACGAGGAGGAGCTCCGGCGGGCCGGGCTTCCGACCTATCGCGCCACGGGGCGGGGCTACTTCGGCCAGCAACAGGTCGCCGACCTCCTCGCGTACCTGAGGCTCCTGCACAACCGCTACGACGACGTCGCCCTTGCGACGGTGCTCGCGTCGCCGTTCGTCGGTGTCTCGAACGACACGCTCGTGCTGCTCCGGCGGGCCGCTCCGCGACGGCCGCTGTACACGGCTCTCGAGCGGGGTGTGCCGGAGGGCGTCGCCGCCGAGGACGAGCGTCTCCTGCGCGCGTTTCGCCAGCGCTACGGGCGGCTGGTCAAGCTCGCCGAGCGAGCTCGGCTCGAACGGATCTGCGAGCAGGTCCTCGCCGAGCACGACTACGACCTCGCCGTCCTCGCCAAGTGGGACGGCGCGCGCCGTTTCGCCAACCTCCGCAAGCTCGGGCGGCTGGCGCGCGAGTTCGAAGGCGTCCGGGGAGCTGATCTCGAGGCGTTCGTGCGCTTCGTCGCCGATCAGGAGGCGGTCGGAGCAAAGGAGCTCGAGGCGGTCGCGGAGGAGGAAGGCGCAGGCGCGGTGCGCCTGCTGACGATCCACGGCGCCAAGGGGCTCGAGTTCAACGTCGTAATCGTCGCCGACGCCGGACGCGACCTCGGGGGCCCTCGGAGCAGCGACGAGATCGTGGCTCTCTCGGACGGGCGCTTCGGGTTCCGGATGGTGCATCCGACAAGCGGTGACCGTCAGCCGGTCTTCGACTTCGAGGAGGTGCGCGAAGCGGAGCGGGTCCAGGAGCGCGAGGAGAGACTGCGCCTCTACTACGTCGCGATGACGCGCGCCATCGACCGGCTCATCGTGTCCGGTGCCGTCGACATCGAGCGAACCGCTGACCGGGAGACTCCGATCGGCTGGGTTCTCGAGCGGCTCGATGCTCGGGAGATCGTCGGGTCGGCCGGACGCGAGCCGCTCGAGCTCGAGCGCGGTGATGCGCGGTTCCTGCTCCGGGTCGCGCGGCACGTGCCTGCCGCGGAGCTCTCGCGCGATCCGGAGCCGATCGAGACCGACGGACAGCTCGCGCTGTTCGGCGACCTGCACTCCGGAGCGGCGCTCTTCGGCATCGAGCTTCCTCCGTTGGAGGACGTCGCGGCGCCCCCGATGCACGACGTTCGACGGCTCTCGTACAGCTCGCTCGCCCTCTTCGAGCGCTGCTCGTACCGGTACTTCGCCGAGCGGGTCGCCGGCCTCGCTCCCGTACCCCCGGAACGAAACGGCCAGGCGGGCGCGCAGGGCGAGGTTCGCGGTCTCGCGGCGACCGAGATCGGTGACGCCGTGCACCGACTGCTCGAGGTGATCCCGCTTCACGATCCGAAGACACCCGCTCGACCCGAGCTCGAGGCTCTCGTACGAGGCTGGTATCCGGACGTCAGCGAGGGCGAGCTCGAGCGGATCGAGGCTCTCGTGGCGGCCTACTGCCGGTCGGAGCTCGCTGCTCGGCTCGCGCTGCTCCCGACCGCCCGCCCGGAGCGGCCGTTCACCTTCGCGCATGATGGCGTGCTCCTGCACGGCCGTCTCGACGTCCTCTCGCGAGACGAGCTGAGCGCCCTGGTGGTCGACTACAAGTCGAACGAGCTCCTGGGAGCCGATCCCGGGACGATCGTCGAGGAGGAGTACCGGCTCCAGCGGCTCGTCTACGCGCTCGCGTGCCTGCGGGACGGCGCACAGACCGTCGAGGTCGTGTACCAGTTCCTGGAGCAGCCCGACGCTGTCGTGTCGGCAACGTTCACCTCGGATGACGTGCCGCAGCTCGAGACGCAGCTCTCGGCCGCCATCGCGCGCATTCGAGCCGGGGACTTCCGGCCGACGCCGAGCGAGTTCGCCTGCAACGGGTGCCCGGCCCTCGATCTCGTCTGTGCCGGGCCGCGCCTCGCGGTCGCGCGATAGCCTCGCGCCGTGCGCGTCGCGGCGATCAGCGACATCCACGGCAACCTGCCCGCACTCGATGCAGTGCTCGCCGAGATCGACCAGGAGGGCGTCGATGTCGTCATGGTCGGTGGCGACGTCGTGAGCGGCCCGTTCTCAGCCCAGGTCCTCGACCGCCTCGCCGAGCTTCCGAGCGCCGGCTTCGTGCGCGGAAATGCTGATCGCCTGGTGGTCGAAGGTGACGGCGAGTACGGCGTCGACTGGAGCGCCGAGCGAGAGCGACTCGGCGAGGCGCGCCTCGATGTCGTCCGGACGTGGCCGCTCACCGTGTCGCTCGAGGTCGATGGACTCGGCCGGGTGTTGTTCTGTCACGCGATTCCGAGCGCCGACGAGCCGATCCTCACGCGCATCACGCCGGACGGCGAAGTCCAGGAGATGCTCGGGGATTCGAGTGCGGATGTCGTCGTCGTGGGCCACACGCACATGCAATTCGACCGGCGGCTGGAGAGCGGGCTCCGTGTGGTCAACGCCGGCAGCGTCGGCATGCCGTACGAGGGTCGGACCGGTGCGTACTGGGCGCTGCTCGGCCCGGACGTCGAGCTCCGGCGCACCGAGTACGACGTGGAGAAAATGGCCGCCGCGATCCGGAAGTCGGCGCCCGGCGACGAGGACTCGGTTCGCAGACTGCTCGATCCACCATCTGCGGCCGAGGCGACCGAGTTCTTCGAGAGCCAGCGTGCCACGTAGCTACGTCCGCGAGGCCCGCTGGCGAGGGCTCGGACGGCGCCGCGAGCGCATCGGCCCGATCGTGGAACGGCTCGCGGGCGAACACGCAGACGCCGAGATCGCGCTGCGCTTCAGGAGCGATCTCGAGCTGCTCGTGTCCGTGATGCTCTCGGCGCAGACGACGGACGTGAACGTGAACAAGGTGACCCCCGCACTGTTCGAGAAGTACCGGAGACCGGAGGACTACCTGGCAGTTCCGGTCGAGGAGCTCGAGCAGGACATCTACGCAACCGGCTTCTTTCGGCAGAAGACAAAGGCGATCCGCGGCACCATGCGCATGCTGATAGAGGAGTTCGACGGCGACGTGCCGAGACGTCTCGAAGACCTCGTACGGCTGCCCGGCGTTGCACGGAAGACCGCCAACGTCGTCGCGGCCGAGCTCGGGCACGCCCAGGGCATCGTCGTGGACACGCATGTGCGCCGGCTGTCCCAGCGGCTCGGCCTGACGCGGAACGAAGACCCGGTGAAGATCGAGCGCGACCTGCAGCGCGTCGTACCGCGTCCGGACTGGGCACGGTTCCCGCACCTCCTGATCTGGCACGGGCGACGCGTGTGCGATGCCCGCAGCCCGCGCTGCGAGGAGTGCGTGCTCGTGGATCTCTGCCCGGCGAGCCGGGTGGACGTCTAGTCGACGACGCGGCCGGAGACCGAGCGCGCGACGGTCGACCCGGCGGCGCGGACGCGGATCGTCGCCCGGAAACGATCTCCGCGGGACCCCGTCGGGACCACGAAAGAGCATCGCGCCGTCCCACCGATCACGCGAGCCGAGCCCGGTACCGGCGTGCCGCCGACGGACAGCGAGCAGTCCGCCTTCGCACGGGCAGGCGCCGCTCCGGTCTCCGTCCGGACCGTCGTCATGGAGAGCGCGTACGGCAGCCCAGCGCGTGGACGCAGAGGGCTCGCGTGGAAGCTCGTCGCCCGCAGCGCGCGAGCATCGTAGGTCCACATCTCGCCGTCCGGCGCCAAGTCGATGCTTGCGTTCGAGAAGTCGTACCCGGTCACCGGCTCGTATCTGATTCCCTGCGTGACGACCACCGAGAACGCCACTCGCTCGATACGTCGCAGGCCGAGGGCGCCCGCTTCGAGCGTGAGTGTCGCTCCGCTCGCGTACGCGAGCGGATACGGGTCGGGCATGCCGATCGTGCTGCACGTGGACTCTCCGCAGCCGTAGAGACGCGCCTCGCCGAGCGGGAATAGCGTCGGATCGACAAGCACGAAGTGGTCGATGCCGGTGGTGCTTTCGCCCTCGGCGTCCAGCCCTGTGCGACGGTCGTCGTCCACGTCCAGCCAGATCCGCAGGCGCATGTCGGCCGTGAATGTGGGCGTGCTCGGAACCGCGACAGCGAGGGTGAGCGCACTACCGTCGCTCGACGCGCGCACGGTCGTGACATCGGGCCCGGCGGCGTTCTCGCCTGTTGTGTCCCGAAAGACGACGCTGTGCGGCCTCTCCTGCAGAGGTGCTGCGGCCGCGATGCCAGTGACGAGCGCAAGGACCGCGCCTGCGGCGAAGGCACGCATGATGGGCACAACCTACCTCGGCGCCAGGCTCTGCTTCCAGGCGCCGCGCTCAGATCCAGCGGCGCCAGCGGAAGAGCGCCAGCTGGATGATCGTCGAGGTCAGGATGAGCCCAGTCGAGACGGCGAGCGACCAGTACTTGTCGGAGAACGCCTCCTCGAAGTTTTGCCCGTAGAACCCTACGATCAGTGACGGGACGAGCACCAGCGATGCGATCACCGTGAGCTTCTTCCCGACCTCGTTCTGCGTCTCTGCGACCTTCGCCTGGAGATGGTCGCGCGCTCCTGCGAGCAGGTCGCGTGCGATGTCGAGGTCCTCCGTGGCTCTGACGAGCGTGTCGTACGTGTCCCCGAACGAGCGCTCGACTGCAGGCGGGAAGAGGGCGTGCTCACCGATCTCGACGCGCCCGTCCAGCACTCGCCGTACGGCGGCGCGCGTCGCCGACACCAGTCGCCGGTGGTGGAGAAGCTCGTGCCGGATCTCCAGGAGGCGCAACCGGACGCGCGTCGGCCGTAGCTCGTCGATGTGGTCCTCGAGCTCGTCGATCTCCGCGTACACGGCGTCGAGCAGGTCGAGGTACGAGTCCGCGACGTCGTCGATCAGGCGATGGACGAGCACGCCGGCGGGAGCATCGGACTCGTGCGAGGGGTCGAGCGGCGATGCGTCGAACGCCGTGCCGCCGGGTGGCGTCTTCCGTACCGTCACGACCAGCTCCGGGGTCGCGATGACGTCGACCTCCTGCGCGGACACCTCGCCGTCGCCGACCGGTCGAATGACGACGAAGACGCCGAACACGTACGCCCCGTGACTCTCGAGTAGCGGCCGTGGCTCGCGTCCGGCGGCGGCCGGCGAGGCGAGCGTCTCTACGACCTCGGGGTCGACGTGGCCCGGAAGCGCATTCAGCAGCTCGTCACGAGACGGGTCGAGAAGGTCGATCCAGCGCGCGCCCACTGGCACGCGAGGCTAGCGCTGGCTCCGGTCGGAGCCGTCGCTCAGGCCGGGACGGCGGATACCTCGGGACGATGGTGCTGGTCCTCGAGGAAGCGCTGCGCGTCGAGCGCGGCCATCGTTCCCGACCCGGCCGCGGTGACGGCCTGCCGGTACGTGTGATCCTGGACGTCCCCGGCGGCGAAGACGCCCGGGATGTTCGTCCTCGTGGAACGCGGCTCGGTGACGAGGTAGCCCTGGTCGTCGTGGTCGAGCCAGTCGAGAAAGAGCGCTGTGGTGGGGTCGTGCCCGATCGCGACGAAGACGCCGTCCGCGGGAATCTCGCGTACATCGTCGGTCACCGCGTCGCGCAGCCGGACGCCCGTCACGTGGCCACTGTCCAGCGAGAGGATCTCCTCGACGACAGCGTTCACGACGAACTCGATCTTTTCGTTCTCGCGAGCCCGGTCGAGCATGATCGGCGACGCCCGGAACTCCTCCCGCCGGTGCACGACGATCACCTTGTCTGCGAAGCGGGTGAGGAACGTCGCCTCCTCCATCGCAGAGTCACCGCCACCCACCACGACAACCGTCTTTTCCCGGAAGAACGCGCCGTCACAGGTTGCGCAGTACGAGACACCTCGTCCCTGGAGAGCCTGCTCCGAAGGAAGACCGAGCTGGCGCGCGCTCGCCCCCGTGGCGACGATCACGGAGTCCGCGCGATGCTCGTCGTCCCCGACGTACACGCGGAACGGGCGCTCCGACAGGTCGACGCGCGTCACGTCGTCCGTGAGGAACTCGGCTCCGAAGCGCTCGGCCTGCCGGCGGAAGTCGGCCATCATCGCCGGCCCCATGACTCCGTCGGCGTATCCCGGGTAGTTCTCGACGTCGCTCGTGATCATGAGCTGCCCACCCCAGTTGAACCCCTCGATGACGAGCGGGGAGAGGTTGGCGCGGGCGGTGTACAGCGCGGCCGTGTAGCCGGCAGGGCCGCCTCCGATGATGATCACGTCGCGGACGTCGTTCACAGAAATGCTCCTACTCGTACGTTAGCCCTCGCGGGAGCGCTTCCCGGAGGGCACATACGTGTGAACGCCGGGCGTGATGACTGTGTTCCGGCTCAACGGTTCCTCACGCGACGTCGGCGGCGCCCGCGATCACCTCGAGGGCGGTGTCGGACTCGGGCGTGCTGCTGACGAGCTCGGCTGCCTGGAGCGAGCGCGCCTGACGTTCGACCGGCTGCGGCTCCGGCAGTTCGATGCCGGTGATCCCGTGACGTTCGAAGCGCCGCGCCTGTGGAAGAACCTGTCTTTCGAGGGATCCCACGGTCTCGTTGTACGCCTTCACTGCCCCGTCGAGCGACTTGCCCATCCGCGCGAAGTGCGCGCCCATCGTCGCGATGCGCTTGTAGAGGTCGCGGCCGAGCTCACTCACCTCGCGGGCGCTCTCCGCGACCGTCTCCTGCTGCCAGGTCATCGCGACCGTACGTAGGAGGATCATCAGCGTGCTCGGCGAGGCGAGGATCACGTTCGAGCTCCACGCGTACTCCTGGAGCGAGGGGTCATGCTCGTGGGCTGCACGGAGGTACGACTCGTCGGGCAAGAACATCACGACCAGGTCCGGCGACGGCTCGAACTGGCGCCAGTACCCCTTGGCCGAGAGCTTGGTGACGTGCTCTCGAACCTGACGGGCATGGTCGGCGAGCAGGCGGTCGCGCTCGCCTTCGTCGGTCGTCTCGAATGCGTCCAGGTACGCGCTCAGCGGTGCCTTCGCATCGACGACGACGTGCTTCCCACCCGGGATCCGCACGACGAGATCCGGCCGCAGGGCTCCGTCTTCCGTCGCTGCGGTTGCCTGAACGACGTAGTCGCAGTGCTCGACCATCCCCGCGTACTCCACGACGTTGCGGAGCTGTGTCTCGCCCCAGCGCCCACGCACGTGCGGCGTACGAAGTGCGTTGCTCAGGCTCCCAGCGCGCTCGGAGAGGGTCGCGACCTGAGTCTGCAGTGCGCCGTACGCCTCTTGCCGGACGCGTTCGACGCCCTTGAGGTGCGCGTCCATCTGCGTGAGCGAGTCCTTGAGCGGCCGGACGTAGCCCGAGAGCCGGGACTCCGCGAGCTCGAGAAAGCGCGCGCTGTTCGCGTCGAGGGCCTCGGTCGAGATCCTCGTGATCGCCGCTGTGACGCGCTCGTCGAGCGTTCGCTCACCAGCGGCCAGCTCTGCGCGTGCCTCGGCGAGGTCGCGTTCCAGCACGACGACCTGCTCGACGCGGCGACGGCGCTCGAGGAGAGCGGGGCGGACAGCCACGAGGACCCCGAGGGAGCCCAAGAACAGCCCGATTAAGAGAGCGCTAACGACCATGGGTCGACGAACCGTAGAGAGCGGAGCGGACGGAGCACGCTGCTAACGTGGGCGCGCTCTCATGGCTGACAAACCGCGCGTCAAGGCGCCGAAGCGCCGCGAATCCTCGAGGTCGGACGAAGGCTCCGACAAGCGTCGCCTGCTCGTCGTCGGGGGCACGATCGCGGCCGCGATCGCGGTGGCGGGAGGTGCGTTCTTCCTGCTCGGAGCCGGGGGAACGCCAAGCCCCGACGACATCCGCGGGGATCTCGAAGCCGCAGGCTGCACGTTCCAGGCGGTCGAGGCCATGCCCGCGAAGCACTCGCTCCAGCCCGACGGGCGGGCGAAGTGGAACACCGACCCGCCGACGAGCGGCCCGCACTTCGGGTTCAACGCCAACGGGACGCCCGGCACCGTGATCTTCGGGTCGTACACCGAGCCCGTGCAGCCCGCCCGTCTGGTGCACAACCTCGAGCACGGCGGCGTTTTTGTCCTCTACGGGGACGACGTGAGCGATGAGACGATCGCCGAGCTCCAGGGGTTCTACGACGACCACAAGAACGGAACCGTCCTTGCTCCGTATCCGAAGCTCGGCGACAAGATCGCGCTCGGCGCGTGGGTTCGCGACGGCGAGGAGGAGACCGCCTACCTCGCGAAGTGCGGAAGCTTCGACCGTGGCGCGTTCGCCGCGTTCCTCGCGGGCTTCCAGTTCCGCGGCCCGGAGGCGTTCACGTCCGACATGCTCCTCCCCGGCGGCAACTAGCCCCCGCTCGCTCCTACACTGGAACCGCCGGGGTGGCGGAACGGGTGAGACGCGCCCGCCTTAAAAGCGGGTGTCCCCACTGGGGGCGTGCGGGTTCGAGTCCCGCCCCCGGCACCTGAGATGCCCCGCGGGAAGCGCGCTGCACCGCGACGGGACTCCGCGCCGTCGTGCCTCGACTTCCTGAGGCTGGGAAGCCGTCCGCCTCGCTTCGGACGGTCTGGCACCATCTGGCCAGTCACGCGCTATGGGCGGGCTCGTAGCAACAATCCTGCTGCTGTTGGTTGCGTTAGGCGGTCTCGCCCTCTACTTGAAGCAGGAAAGGGTCGAGCGGCTCGAGCAACTTCTGGATACACGTCGTCGCGAGCTGGAGGAGCAGAGACAGCGGTTCGAGGAGGCGATGCAGGACCTCGAGCGGCGCGAGCGCGTGCTGGCCGCCCGGGAGGAGGAGCTGGCGGCGGCCGAAGCGCTGCTCGCGGAGCACGTGAACGGAACTTCGACTGGGGCCGCGGGGATACGGCCGAACCACCCGGATGGCTCGGTGTCGCTCCTCTTCCTGGCAGGCCCCGGATATCGCCTGCTGGAGATCGAGCCGCAGACCCTCGCCGTCGGATCCGCCCTTGACCTTGACGGCCAGACGTACGTCGTGGCGTGCCTCAAGTCCTCGCCACTTCCGGCGGATCACAGGCGGTGCGCTTACGTGGAGCCGAGCACCGAAGCTCGCCCTGGTGAACTCGTTCCCGTCGGCGCTTGGACTACGGCGCCGTGAATGGCGCGCGACGGTTCATGTGCGATGCGGCTCCTCGGCGGCACGAGCTAGGCCGATCACTGTTGACCGCCCCTGCGGCACAGACGACAATCGGGTTGTTGCCGAGGCCTTCGCCGCCCGGCAACAAAACGTCCGTCGTCGATCTGCGGCTGAAGGGAGCCAGAAGTGGCTGAAGCCAAGAAGCCCAGTCGCGACCTGCAGGTCCTGAGCGCGAGCGCCCACACGGCCGAGTCGTTCGGCCGAGCGATCATCTCGAGCTCGCTCGCGGCTGCAGCCGAGCAGGGTGTCGTCGGCACTCGGCCCGTCAAGCTGGAGCTCAACGTCACGGTGACCCGGATCACCGGAATCGGCGCATACGTGTGTGTCGGGATCCCTGGCTTCGGGACTCATTGCAGGATCGAGCGCAACGATGACTTGAACCGTTAGTTCTAGGTCTCGTGCCGGCGCTCCGGAGAGGCCTGGGCGGCGCGCGCCATGATCTCCTGCACGATCTCGGACTTCGCGTCCGCGTACTGCTGGACGTACTTCCAGTCACGCGCAGCGAGCTCTCGCTTCGCAGCGGCGTAGAGCTCGCGATCGCCGGGGTTGCCCCGTAGCCAATCGCGGAACAGCAGCATGCGGTCCACCTCGTCGCAGCCGGCGGAGTAGGTGTGCACGTTGACGTTCGTGTCCGGTCCCTTGAAGAGGCGGTGCTCGAACCACTCGGGCTCGCGGATGCGCAGGACGTATCCCGCCGCTTCCAGATCGGGGACATAGGCGGGCTCGGCCGTCGAATCGGGCACCTCGAGCACGATGTCGATGACCGGCTTCGCCGGAAGGCCGGGCACGGAGGTGGACCCGGCATGCCCGATACGGATCACGCGGTCGCCGAGAGCGCCCCGAATCCGGGCTTCCTCTCGAGCGTAGAGAACCGGCCAGTCCGGGTCGTAGTCGTGGATCTCGATCGGCCGGTTGATCGACTGGATGTCGCCGATCACGAACCTGGCGAGCTTCTCCTCGTAGGACTCCACGTCCGACGGGTCGGTCTGGGCCACGTCTCTCCTCTCAGGCGCGAGCGAGCAGCGTAATCACGGAATCTCCGCGCTGCCCCGGTACACTCGGCGCGCCGTGGCGAGCCCACCGGAAGCGCTTGCCCATGAACCGCTCGAGTGGGACACGCCGCTCTACCGAACCGCGGTCGCGCAGTTCGACCAGGCCGTCCCGTACGCGGAGATCCCCGAGGACATCGCGGAACGGCTCCGCTTCCCCGAGCGCTCGATCATCGTCAGCATCCCGGTCCGGATGGACGAGGGGCACCGGGTCGTCTTCCCCGGCTACCGCGTCCAGCACTCGAGCATTCTCGGCCCGACGAAGGGCGGAATTCGCTACGACCCCGAGGTGTCACTCGGCGAGTGCGCTGCGCTCGCGATGTGGATGACCTGGAAGTGCGCGCTCCTGCGCCTCCCGTACGGCGGCGCAAAGGGCGGCGTGCGCTGCCATCCACGGGCCATGTCGACCGGCGAGCTCGAGCGCCTGACGCGCCGCTTCACCTCGGAGCTCCTCCCGATCATCGGCCCGCAGGAGGACATTCCGGCGCCGGACATGGCGACGAACGAGCAGACGATGGCGTGGATGATGGACACGTACTCCATGCAGCGCGGGTTCGCGGTCCCCGAGATCGTGACCGGGAAGCCGATCGCGATCGGAGGCTCCGTGTTCCGGCACGAAGCCACCGGGGCCGGCGTCGTGATGGTGATCGCGCGCGCCTGCGAGCGTCTCGGCTGGAACCTGGCCGAGCAGCGGTGCGTCGTGCAGGGGTTCGGCAACGTAGGCGGGATCGCAGCCCTCGAGCTCGCAGAGCTGGGAGCGACGGTCACCGCGGTGTCCGACGTCTCGGGCGGCCTCCACGCCGAGGGCGGCCTCGACGTCGCAGCGCTCCACGAATACGTTCGCGAGAACGGGTCGCTCGAGGGCTGTGAGGCGGGCCGCCGGATCACGAACGAGGAGCTCCTCGAGCTCGAGTGCGACATCCTGGCGCTTGCCGCCCGCGAGGACCAGATCACCGCCGACAATGCGCCGCTCGTGCGAGCGCGGATGATTGCCGAGGGCGCGAACGGCCCCACTTCGCTCGAGGCCGACGCGATCCTCGCGGAGCGCGCCATCCCCGTCCTGCCGGACGTCCTCACGAATGCGGGCGGCGTCACGGTGTCCTACTTCGAGTGGGTCCAGGATCTCGGGAGGCTCTTCTGGACGCGCGAGGAGATCCGGGCGAAGCTCGCCGAGAAGCTCTCGGATGCGTTCGACCGCGTGTGGGACCTGCACGAGGAACAGGGCATCGCACTGCGCACTGCCGCTCTCGTCTCCGGGATCCGGGAGGTCGCAGCCGCGCTCGAGGCTCGGGGGATCTTTCCTTGAGCACTGCTCGCGAGGGGATGGTGCCCGCGCCGGGCCATCTGTCCGTCGACGCCTCGGCGCAGGCCGCTGGGGAGCTCCTCGAGCGGCCGGAGGTACGGGCCGTCTACGTCACCGACGGCGAGCGTCTCGTCGGGGTCGTGACACGGAAGACGCTCGTGCGCGAGGTCGTCGCGGCGGGCCGCGATCCGACGTCGACCGACCTCGGGGCGATCGCCGAGCCGCCAGACCACACGATCGACCCCGAGGTCCCGCTCGACGTTGCGTTCCAGTACCTCGAGGAGCGGGACCTCGAGCGCATCCCCGTCGTCGACGACGACGGCCGCCTGATCGGCGTCCTCTCGCGGAGCGTTCTCCAGCGCCGGCTGGCCGAGGACGAGGAACCGCCCGACGACGAGCCGCCGGACCTTCCGTCCGCCGCGTAGACGCCTAGCCGCCTCGCTGCGAAGATCCGCGGGTGGTGGTCTGCCCGCACTGCGGCGAGGAGAACCCCGAGCGGGCCCGCTTCTGCCTTGCGTGCGGACAGGGTCTCGAGGCCGGGGCGCCGGCGGGCGAGGAGCGCAAGGTCGTCTCCATCCTCTTCGTGGATCTCGTCGGCTTCACGAACCGCTCCGACAGAGCGGATCCCGAGGACGTCCGGGCGACCCTGCGCCCGTACCACGAGCGCGTCAAGGCCGACATCGAGCGCTTCGGGGGAACCGTCGAGAAGTTCATCGGCGACGCCGTCATGGCGGTCTTCGGCGCCCCGGTCGCACACGAGGACGATGCCGAGCGCGCGGTTCGGTCCGCACTCCGGGTCCTCGACACGATCGAGGAGCTCCGCGGAGAAGGGCTCGAGCTCGCGGTACGAGCCGCCGTCGCCACGGGCGAGGCGGTCGTCGCCCTCGGCGCGCGTCCCGAGCGCGGAGAGGGCGATCGTCGCGGGCGACGTCGTGAACACCGCGGCGCGCCTGCAGGATCCGCCGCGACCGGGACGATCATCGTCGACGAGGTCACCATGCGCTCCTCGGACGGCGCGATCGTCTTCGAGCCGCTCG
The DNA here is from genome assembly GCA_963736295.1 of uncultured Actinomycetes bacterium. Classification (GTDB taxonomy): domain Bacteria; phylum Actinomycetota; class Thermoleophilia; order Gaiellales; family Gaiellaceae; genus GMQP-bins7. Next base: position 294,734 of record CAVTOH010000003.1, on the reverse strand, counting down.
AGCCCGTCGTCGCCAAGGGGAAGGCGGATCCGATCGCGGTCTGGCGCGCGCTCGAAGCACGCAGCCGCGTCGGGCAGCCCGAGACAGCGACCGCGACGCCGTTCGTCGGCCGCGAGCACGAGCGCGCGCTGCTGCTGGAGACGTTCCTGCGGGTGGAGCGCGAGTCGCACGACCCAGCTCGTCACCATCGTCGGAGAGCCGGGCGTCGGAAAGAGCCGGCTCGTCACGGAGCTCCGGGCGACGCTCGACGATCGCGCCGAGATCGTCACCTGGCGCCACGGCCGCTGCCTGCCGTACGGAGAAGGCATCACGTTCTGGGCGCTCGGCGAGGTCGTCAAGGCCGAGGCCGGGATCCTGGAGTCCGACGACGAGGACGAAGCGGCGGCGAAGCTGGAGCAGGCCGTGACCGCTCTCTTCGAAGATGCTTCCGAGCGCGAGTGGCTCGCGTCGAGGCTCGCGCCGCTCGTCGGCGCCGCCGGCGACGGAGGTAGCTGTCGGTCGCGACGAGGCCTTCGCCGCCTGGCGCCGCTTCCTGGAGGCGATGGCTGCGAGACGTCCGTTCGTGCTCGTCGCGGAGGACGTGCACTGGGCGGACGAGGCGCTCCTCGACTTCCTCGAGCATCTGCTCGACTGGGCCGCGCCGGTTCCGTCTGCTCGTGGTCGCCACCGCTCGGCCCGAGCTGTACGACCGGCGTCCGGGATGGAGCGGCGGAAAGCGAAACGCTACGACGATCTCGGTGTCGCCGCTCTCCTCGGAGGAGACCGCGCGTCTCCTGCAAGGTCTCCTCGAGCGCGCGCTGCTGCCCGCCGAGACCCAGGCTTCGATTCTCGAGCGCGCCGGCGGCAACCCGCTGTACACGGAGCAGTTCGCCCGGATGCTCTCCGAGCGGGCGAGACGTGTCCGAGCTGCGCCTGCCGGAGGGCGTGCAGGCGCTGATCGCGGCCCGGCTGGACACGCTCCCAGCCGAGACGAAGGGGCTCCTCCAGGACGCGAGCGTCGTCGGCAGGACGTTCTGGACAGGAGCCGTCGCGGCCATTGGCGGACGCGACGCGGAAGCCGTACAAGCTGGCCTCCGCGAGCTCGTCCGGCGGGAGTTCGTGCGTCCGGTACGAGTCTCCTCGGTGAAGGGGCAGGACGAGTTCTCGATCTGGCATGCCCTCGTCCGCGACGTCGCCTACCAGCAGATCCCGCGCGCGCGGCGTGCCGAGAAGCACGTCGCCGCTGCGGCCTGGATCGAAGAGACCGCGCAAGAACGCGTCGGCGACCACGCCGAGATCCTGGTGCACCACTACGAGCAGGCGCTCGAGCTGTCGCGAGCCGCTGGCGGGGACGGCGGGGACGGCGGCGACGTTCGCGATGCGCTGCGCTCGCGTGCTCGTCCTGGCCGGCGACCGTGCGATGCGGCTCGACATCACGGCCGCGGAGAACGCGTACTCGCGTGCGCTGGAGCTGTCGGCTGACGAAGAGCAGCGTGCAGCCGTCTTGGTCAATCTGGCCAATGCGCTTCAGGAGCAGGGCCGCCTTCCCGAGGCCGAGCAGGCGTACGAGGAGGCGCTCGAGTGCGTTCCGTCTCGCGGGCGACGATCGAGCGGCCGCTGCTGCGATGTTCGGCCTGACACGCGCGCTCTGGCGCCACGGGCACACGGATCGCGCTCGCGAGGTGGCTCTCGAAGCGATCGCGATTCTCGAGCAGGATCCTGGCCCGGAGCTTGTCGCTGCGTACGAGCGGGCTGCAGCCGCCGACGCGATCGGCGGGCGATCCGAGCCGATGCCATCGCGTGGGCCGAGAAGGCCATCGCTCTCGCGGATCAAACGGGGGTCGAGAACATCACCCGCAGCCTTCAGATGCGCGGTCTGGCACGCATCAACCCCGGCGACTTCGACGGGCTCGAGGACCTCCGCGAAGGGCTCGCGCTGTCACTTCGGCTCGGCCTCGGGATCGAGACTGCGATCTGCTACCTCAACCTCGGCGAGATGGTCGCCGTCTTCGAGAGCCTCGCCGCCGGTCGGGAGCTAGCGCGGGCCTCGATCGAGTTCTCGGAGCGTCGCGGCCTGACGCACAACGTCATGTGGGCCAGAGGGGCCGAGCTCGTCGTACCTCTACGAGCTCGGCGAGTGGGACGACCTCCTCCGCAAGGCCGACGAGCTCGTTCGCTGGGACCGTGAGCACGGGGGCACGCAGATCGAGCTCATGGCGCTCACCGCCACCGTTCCGGTCCTCGCGCAGCGGGGCAGGCTCGCCGAGGCCGCGACGAGACATCGCGATCCTCCTGCCGCGTGCTCGCGAGGTCGGTGATCCACAGTCGGTCGGCCCCGCGCTGATCCAGGCCGCGCTTGTGTCGGCGCTGCAGCGGGAGGCTGGACGCACGCAGTCGGCCTGGTGGAGGAGTACGCGAGCTTCTCGGATCGCATGAGGGTGGACGTCCTCGGGGGTCTTCCGGCCGTCGCCCGAATCTGTGCCGCGGCGGGCCGCGCGGAGGTGCGTCGAGCGCCTTCTCGACGTGGTCTCCGCTGCGCCTGGGCCGGTTGCTCGGAGTGCTGTCGCGTCGGCGCGGGCGGTTCTCTGCGAGGCGCGTGGGGAGGTCGGTGAGGCCGCGAGCCTCTACCGGAGGCGGCAGAGGGCTGGGAGGCGTGGGGATCGGTCGTCGAGCGCGCGTACGCCTTGCTCGGGCTCGGGCGCTGCGCCGGCGACGAGGGCGCTCGGCGCGAGGGCGAGGCCGTCTTCGAGCGCCTGGGCGCCGTGCCGTTCGCCGCGCACGGCCGCGTGACGAGCTCAGCAGCAGGTGTAGGCGCCCGGAGGAGCGGCGCCCTCCTCGGGCTCGGGGAGCTCGGCGGCCGCGAACGCGGCTCCGTGCAGGATGTCGCGCTCGGAGACCTCGATCTCCTCGAGCTCGTACGCGGCCATGATCTCCCGCAGGACGACGATCCCGGCGACGATCACCGGCGCGCGGCCGGGCTCGATCCCCGGGACGGCGAGCCGTTCCTCCGTGGTCATCGCTGCGAGCCGCTCGAGCTGCGCCTCGACCGCCGCCGACGAGATGCCGGTGGCCGTGCGTCCGGGCGGGGTCGTACTCGGCGTCGCCGAGGTCGAGAGTCGCGAGTGTCGTCACGGTCCCGGCGACGCCGATTGCCTGTCGCGCCTCGTACTTCGGAAGGATCGAGCGGATGAACTCTGCCGCAGCGTCGAGCTCTGTCGGCGCCGGCGGATCGGAGGCGAGGAAGCGCTCGGTGACCCGCACGCAGCCGATGTCGAGGCTCGTCGAGGCTTCCGGCCGTCCGTTCGCTCCCAGGACGAGCTCTGTCGAGCCTCCGCCGATGTCGACGATCAGGGCGCCGTCGATCGGTGGCCGGCCGGCGGAGACGCCGCGGTACATCAGCGCGGCTTCCTCGCCTCCCGAAAGCAGGCGCGTCACGAACCCGTAGCTCCACTCGATCTCGCCGAGGAACGCCTCGCCGTTCTCGGCGTCTCGCACTGCGCTCGTCGCGATCGCGAGCGTGCGCGTCGCGCCCAGCTCCTCGAGCTCCCGCCGGTACTCCGCGAGGCAGTTGCGGACTCGGGCGATCGGGACGGGGAGGAGGCGCCGTCGTTCGTCCACGCCCTCGCCGAGCCGCGTGATGGTGAGCTTGCGTGTGACCTCGTCCAGGCGGTCTCCCTCGACGTCTGCGACGAGGAGCCGGGTCGAGTTCGTCCCGAGGTCGACCGCCGCGACTCGCGTCACCGCTCTACCCGGGGAGGAAAGCCCGCAACCAGCGCGTCTGTGCCTGCGCGCGCTCGATCGCGTCGAGGAGCACCTGGAGCTGCGCCCGCGAGCGCCTGCAGACGCTCCCGCGCCTTTCGAGCTCGCGGCTCGACGCCTCGAAGGCGTCGAGGTGGCGGTCGACCTCGGCCGCCTTGGCCTCGAAGGACGCGAGGGGTGCCGCGAGCACCGCGCTCGTGCGCTTGAACTGACGGTAGAGACGGATGCCGCGCACGGTGAGAAGCCCCAACGCGGCGAGCGCGAGGAGCAGGCCGACGACAAACGCAGCCCAGACCATCGCGGCCGATCGTACCAACGGCTCGGCCACATCCCTCGCCGTCAGACTGGATCCAATGCGCTACCGTTTCGGATCCCAGACAGTGGGTAATCGTGAGCAAAGTGAGGGTTTACAACGTCCGACTCCACATCTAGGATCCGACCCTCGACTACTTTGGACACAATCCGAACATCTGGAGGGGGAGATGGAGCAGAACGGTGCGGCGAACGGCCACGTCTCGGGCGAACCCGAGCAGAACGGCACTCGAGGCCGCTGGGACGGGATAGAGCGGCCGTACACGCCCGACGACGTCGCCCGGCTGCGCGGCTCGTTCAAGATCGAGCACACGCTCGCGCGTCTCGGCGCAGAGCGACTCTGGCAGCTCCTCCAGGACGAGCCGTACGTCGCCGCGCTCGGCGCGATGACCGGTGCCCAGGCCGTGCAAATGGTGAAGGCCGGGCTCGACGCGATCTACCTCTCGGGCTGGCAGGTCGCGGCCGACGCGAATCTCTCTCCCCACACGTACCCGGATCAGAGCCTGTACCCGGCGAACAGCGCACCGGCGCTCGTCGAGCGCATCAACGCTGCGCTGCTCCGCGCCGACCAGATCGACTCGGCCGAGAACAAGAACGGCACGTACTGGCTCGCTCCGATCGTCGCCGACGCGGAGGCCGGCTTCGGCGGCCCGCTCAACGCGTTCGAGCTGATGAAGTCGTTCATCGAGGCCGGCGCCGCGGGCGTGCACTTCGAAGACCAGCTGTCGTCGGAGAAGAAGTGCGGCCATCTCGGCGGCAAGGTCCTCGTCCCGACGAGCCAGTTCGTCCGCACGCTCGTCTCGGCGCGGCTGGCGGCCGACGTCATGGACGTGCCGACCGTCCTGGTCGCTCGCACGGACGCGCTTTCGGCGACGTTGCTCACGAGCGACGTCGACGAGCGCGACCAAGAGTTCCTCACCGGCGAGCGGACCCCCGAGGGCTTCTTCTTCGTGAAGCCGGGCATCGAGGCGCCGATCGCGCGGGCGCTCGCCTACGCGCCGTACGCCGACCTCATCTGGTGCGAGACGTCGACGCCCGACCTCGACGAGGCCGCCGAGTTCGCCGAGGCGGTGCACGAGCGGTACCCCGGCAAGCTGCTCGCGTACAACTGCTCGCCGTCGTTCAACTGGAAGAAGCACCTGGACGACCGCACGATCGCGACGTTCCAGCGCGAGCTCGCGCGCATGGGCTACCGCTTCCAGTTCGTCACGCTCGCCGGCTTCCACGCGGTGTGCACGTCGATGTTCGATCTCGCGCGCGGGTATGGTCGCGAGGGGATGAGCGCGTACGTCCGCCTCCAGGAGCAGGAGTTCGCCCTCGAGGAGCTCGGCTACACGGCAACGAGGCATCAGCGGGAGGTCGGAGCCGGCTACTTCGACGCCGTGCTCCAGGCCGTCACGGGCGGGCAGAGCTCGACCCTGGCGCTGAAGGGCTCGACCGAGGAAGCGCAGTTCGAGGTGGCCGCCGCGGGTGAGTAGGGCGGCGCTCGGGAGCCGGAATCGCCGTTCGCGCACCGGATCCGGGCGGCGTTCTCACGCCGGAGGCGTTGGAGCTCGTCGCGGCGCTCGAGCAGGAGTTCGGAGAGCGCCGCGCGCAGCTGCTCGAGGCTCGAGCCGAGCGCCAGGAGCGAATCGCCGCCGGGGAGCTCCCGGACTTCCTCGAGGAGACGCGCGCCGTCCGCGAGGGAGACTGGCGGGTGTCGCCGGTGCCTGCCGACCTCCAGGACCGGCGTGTCGAGATCACCGGCCCTGCCGGCGACCGCAAGATGGTGATCAACGCGTTCAACTCGGGCGCGCGGATCTACATGTCCGACTTCGAGGACGCGAACTCTCCGACGTGGGCGAACGTCGTCGGAGGCCAGCAGAACCTCACCGACGCGATCGAGCGGACGATCTCGGTCGAGTCCGGAGACAAGAGCTACCGCCTGGAGGACGAGGTGGCCGTGCTCCTGGTGCGGCCGCGCGGCTGGCACCTCCTCGAGCGCCACGTCGAGCTCGACGGCCGCCCGGTGTCGGCGAGCCTCTTCGACTTCGGCGTCTACTTCCAGCGGAACGCCGAGCTTCTGCTCGAGCGCGGCTCGGGCCCGTACTTCTACCTTCCGAAGCTGGAGAGCCACCTCGAGGCGCGGCTCTGGAACGACGTGTTCTGCTTCGCGCAGGACAGCGTGGGTCTTCCGAGGGGCACGATCAAGGCGACCGTCCTCGTCGAGACGATCCTCGCGGCGTTCGAGATGGAAGAGATCCTGTACGAGCTCCGCGAGCACTCCGCAGGTCTGAACGCAGGGCGCTGGGACTACATCTTCTCGGTCATCAAGAAGTTCTCGGGCCGCGAGGACTTCGTCCTTCCCGACCGCGTGCAGGTGACGATGACGGTGCCCTTCATGCGCGCGTACACGGAGCTCCTCGTGCGCACGTGCCACACGCGCGGCGCGCACGCGATCGGCGGCATGGCCGCCTTCATCCCGAGCCGGCGCGATCCCGAGGTGAACGAGATCGCGCTCGCGCGTGTCCGTGAGGACAAGGAGCGCGAGTCGGGAGACGGATTCGACGGGACCTGGGTCGCGCACCCGGATCTCGTCCCGACGGCGATGCGTGCGTTCGACGACGTGCTCGGCGAGCGGCCGAACCAGCTCGAGCGGCTGCGCGAGGACGTGTCGGTCGAGGCGTCAGCGCTCCTGGACGTCGCGGCGACTCCTGGCGAGATCACGCAGGCCGGCCTGCGTACGAACGTGTCGGTCGGGATCCGGTATATCGCGGCCTGGCTTTCCGGGGTCGGTGCGGCTGCCATCGACAACCTGATGGAGGACGCGGCGACCGCCGAGATCTCGCGCGGCCAGGTCTGGCAGTGGGTGAAGCACGGCCGCGTCACCCGCGAGGACGTCGAGGAGACGATCGCGGAAGTGATGGGCGAGCTCCCCTCCGAGCCCGTGTACGGGGAGGCGCGCGCTCTCTTCGAGCGGCTCGCGCTGGCGGACGAGTTCGCCGAGTTCCTCACCTTGCCCGCCTACGAGCAGCTCCTGGAGAACGAAGCCTCGTGAGCGACGGCACGAAAGCCGACGACATCGCCCTCGCGCTCGAGGAGGCGATCGTCTCGGGTGAGATTCCACCCGGCAGCGTGCTCCGCCAGGAGCACCTGTCGGAGCAGTTCGACGTCTCCAGGACCCGGTTCGCGAGGCCTTGCGGCGCCTCGCGGCTCTCGGGCTCGTCACGTTCGAGCCGAATCGCGGCGTTCGCGTCCGCATGCTCGCGCGTGACGAGCTCCGAGAAGCATTCATGGCCCGTGCCGAGCTCGAGAGCCTGGCCACAGCGATCGCAACGCCGAAGATGACGAAGGGCGATCTCCAGGCGCTCGCGGAGGCCGAGTCGCGGTTCGGCCGGGCCACGGAGGAGCTCGTCGAGATGAGCCACGCCGGCCGGCAGGATCTCGAGCTCGCCCGGGAGTGGCTGCACGCGAACCACGCCTTCCACGACGTCATCTACGACGCCGCGCAGGTGCCGCTGATCGAGCGTATGGCGAAGGCAGCCCGCCGCACGTTCCTCGTCAAGCCAGTCTGGGCGACGGGAGCGGATCTCGACGAGCTCTACCGCAAGAACGAGCGCCAGCACCGGGCGATCAGGGAGGCGATCGCCGCCCGGAGCGCGGACGGAGCGCGCGTTCTCGCACGGGAGCACGTCCTCTCGTCCGGCCGCCTGCTCGAGGCGATCCTCGACAAGGTCGCCACGCAGACGCGCGAGCCAGTGGCGGCCGGCCGCTAGCGCCGCCTAGCGGGCCAGCGTGATCTTCGAGAGGCCGCGCGGCTCGTCCGGGTCGAGCCCCTTCGTCATCGCAAGAGCCCACGCGAAGAGCTGGCCGGGCACGACGGAGAGCAGTGGCCCGAGTAGCGACGAGGGCGGAGTCGGAACCGGGAGCACGTAGTCGGCGCCCGTGACGGCTTCCGCGGCGCTTCCGCTGGCGATGAGCGTCGCGCCAGCCTCGGCGGCTCGCGTTGCGGCCTCGAGGACAGCTGGGAGCGTCTCATCGTCCGCGGCGATCACCCAGACGGGGAAGAGCGGATCGAGCGCCGCGACCGGCCCGTGAGCAAGATCGGTCGCGGTCAGCGGCTCCGCGGCCACGCGGCACGTCTCGAGCAGCTTGAGCGCGATCTCTCGCGCCGTCGCGAACTCGGTCCCGCGGCCGACGACGAACATGCGGCCGGCGAATGCGAACGGGATGGCCACGCTCGTGATCCTGGCCTCGAGGCTCGGGATCGTGGCCCGCAGGGCGTCGATCACCGCTCGGAGCTCGTCCTCGAACCACTGCCCTCGGCCTGCCGCGTGGGCGGCCAGCAGGCCGAGGGCAGCGACCTGGTTGACGTACGTCTTCGTGGCTGCGACGGCCTGCTCGATCCCCGCGCCCAGAGGGAGGACGGCCTCGGCCGTCTGTGCGAGCTCGGCGGCCGGGTCGTTCGTGACCGCGACCGTGTACGCCCCCGCTCTGCGTGCCTGCTCGACGTACTGGACGACGTCGGGTGTCCTGCCGGATTGGGAGAGGGCAAGGACGGTCGAGCTCGAGAGGTCGAGCTCGGCGCCGTAGTAGACCGTCAACGAGATCGAGTCCCTGAGCGCCGTCCACCCGGGGAGGAGGCCGAAGGCGTAGACGCCGTACGACGCTGCGTTGTCCGACGATCCGTGCCCGACCATCCGCACCGTCGTCGCGCCGCGCTCGCGAATCGACGACGCGATGGTCGCGATCACGTCCGATTGATCGAGCAGCCGTGCGAGAGCGGACGGCTGCTCTCGAATCTCGGCGAGAAAGCGCGTCCCGGGCGCGGGCTGCGGCTCGGGGATCGGCGCAGGCTCAGAGGGCGACACGGTCGACGCCCTCCACGAGGACACGATCGATCTCGAGCTCGTCCGTGAGCACGACCACGTCTGCCGGAAGCCCTGGCGCGAGGCGCCCGACCGCAGGTTGGCGAAGAACGCGGGCCGGCACCTCGCTCGCAGCCTCGACAGCCTCTGCCGGAGACGCTCCGACCCGGACGAGACTTGCGGATGGCGTCGATCATCGTCAGCGTGCTGCCTGCGAGCACACCGGTCGGGCCGCGCGCGACCCCGTCGCGAATCACGATCTCGAGTCCACCCAGATGGTAGGAACCATCCGCCAGCGTCGCGCCAGCCATCGCGTCGGTGACGAGCGCGACCCGCCCGGCCGCGGCCCGCCACACGATGGTGGCCGTCTCGGGGGCGACGTGTACGCCGTCGAGGATCAGCTGCACGACCACGTCGTCGCGTGCGAGCGCCGCGCCGACGATCCCCGGATCCCGCTGGAGGAACGGCCGCATGGCGTTGAAGATGTGCGTGACCGTCCGCACGCCGCTGTCGAAGGCGGCATTGGCTTGCTCGCTCGTCGCATCCGAGTGGCCGCACGAGATCGCGATCTCGTGCCGGAGCAGGAGCTCGATCAGGCCGTCTGCCCCGGGCAGCTCGGGCGCCAGCGTGACGAGTCGGACCGGCCCGGCTTCGAGCAGGCGCGCTAGAAGCTGCACGTCCGGGTCGCGCCGTGCGCTCTCGGGGTGTATGCCGAGGCGAGACGGGGAGAGGAACGGGCCCTCGAGATGGACTCCGAGGATCCGAGGCCCAGGCACGCCTGCCCGGCCGTCGGTCGGCGCACCGCGCGGCACCGATCGCAACGCGGTGACCATCCGCTCCTCCGTGCCGGTGATGAACGTCGGGAGGTAGGCGGTGACGCCGGTCTCGAGCAAGGCGTCGCCGGCTTTCCGGTAGCCGTCCGCGTCGGCATCGAGGAAGTCGACGCCGGCGAAACCGTTCACCTGGAGATCGACGAACCCTGGAGCGGCGAGCCCGCGGCCGTTGGGCGAGGAGAGGCCGACGGCCGCGATTCGGCCGTCCACGACCTCGACGTCACCGCGGATGTGGCGCCCGCCGACGAATGCCGCTTCGACGCCCAGCCTCATGCGTCGTGCGCCTCGTCGAGAGCGCGGCGGACGTCGTTCCCTGCGCTGGCCAACCGTGCGCGAGCCTGCTCCGCATCGACTCCGGCGAGAAGCGAGACGATCGCGACCTTCGTGTCTCCGTCCGCCGTGGCCAGCGCGTCGTCCGCCTGCTCGGGCGAGGCATCCCGTCGCGTCCACGACGATCCGCCGGACCCGCGCGCGGAGCTTGTCGTTCGTCGCGACGACGTCGACCATGAGATTGCCGAATGTCTTGCCGAGCCGGATCATCGAGACCGTCGAGATCGTGTTCACGACGAGCTTCTGGGCCGTGCCGGCGTTCAACCGCGTCGAGCCGGTGAGGAACTCCGGTCCGACGACGACCGCGATCTCGTGCTCGACGAGCGCTCCGAGCTCCGCATCGGGAACCGAGACGATGGCGACACAGAGCGCACCCGCGCTCCGTGCTGCCTCGAGCGCACCGAGGACGTAGGGCGTGCGTCCGCTCGCGCTGACGCCTACCACGGCGTCTGCCTCGGTTACACGGACCGCCGTGACGTCCGCAGCTCCGGCCGCGGCGTCGTCTTCCGCCGCCTCCTGCACGAGCGGTGGCGAGCTCTCCCCGCCCGCGACGAGCGCGACGACGAGGTCCGGCGGCACCCCGAAGGTCGATTCGCACTCGGCCGCATCGAGAGCCGCGATCCGTCCCGACGAGCCGGCGCCGACGTAGATCAGGCGGCCACCTCGTTCGAGCCGCTCCGCGATCGCGTCGATGGCGTCGGCAATGCTCGCCGACGCCTCCTCGACGGCAGGAAGGACCGCCTCGGCGCGGCGTCGCATGAGCTCGACGAGCTCTCGTGTGGAAAGAAGCTCGTAGCTCGCATGAGGCTCGCCGCCCGCTTCGGTCGGCAGGTCGTCGAGGCTGGGCTGCACGCGCAGCCCAGCGCTCGGTGCAGCGGCGGGCGGCGAGCCATGCTGGCTCCTCGAAGAGGGGGCCATTTCCCGAGTCTATTCATGTTGGACGGCGGTGGTCAATACCAATTCAGGTGAGAATGTGGTATTCGGTGTTATCCGCACCGTCCGACGCTCTATCCTCCGGACCCGCTGACACGAGTGAGGTGAGTTGCCCGAATGGCCAAGATCGAGCTCGAGCGCGTGACGAAGATCTTCCCGGGAGGCGTTGCCGCCATCGACGACGTGTCCCTCAGCATCGAGCACGGGGAGTTCATCGCTCTCGTCGGGCCGTCGGGCTGTGGCAAGTCGACGCTGCTCCGCTCGATCGCCGGGCTCGAGGAGATCACCGCCGGGCGGATAGCGATCGACGGTCGGGACGTCACGGACCTCGCTCCGAGGCATCGGGATATCGCGATGGTCTTTCAGAGCTACGCGCTCTACCCGCACATGTCCGTGCGCCAGAACCTCGGCTACGGTCTCAAGGTTCGGCGGGCGCCGAAGGCCGAGATCGTGCGTCGTGTGGACGAGGTGGCGGCCATGCTCGGGCTTTCCGAGCTCATGGAGCGCAGGCCGGCCCAGCTCTCCGGAGGCCAGAGGCAGCGCGTCGCGATGGGTCGGGCGATCGTGCGGCAACCGAAGGCGTTCCTCATGGACGAGCCTTTGTCGAACCTCGACGCGAAGCTGCGCGTGGACATGCGCGCGTCGCTCGCCCAGCTCCACCGGCAGCTCGGCGTGACCACCGTGTACGTCACGCACGACCAGGTGGAGGCGATGACTCTCGGGCAGCGCGTCGCGGTCATGCGAGATGGGGCGATTCTGCAGGTCGACGAGCCGCAGCATCTCTATCGAGAGCCGCAGGACCTGTTCGTGGCCGGGTTCATCGGGTCGCCGGCCATGAACCTGCTCGAGGCCGAGGTGCACGGGGACGAGGTCGTGTTCGGTGGGCTCCGCGTGCCGCTCGATCCAGGACGGAGGCCCCGCGCCGGATCTTCGAGCCGCGTGGTGGTGGGCATCAGGCCGGAGAGCTTCGAGGACGCAGCCTTTGCTCCGTCAGATCTTCCGGCGTTCGAAGCCGAGGTCGTCGTGCTCGAGGAGCTCGGCTCGGACGCTCACGTCTTCTTCCGCCTCGCGACACGACGTGTGACCCCGGAGAGTCTGGAGTCGAAGCCGGCTGCGGAGGCGCTCGTCGACGAGTCGAACGCGCTCGTGAACGCCCGGGTCGATCCGCGAACGAGCGCTCGCGTCGGCTCACGTGTACTGCTTGCGATCGATCCCGCCCGCTTCCACTTCTTCGACGCCGAAACGGGTGCAAGTCTTCTCGGGAGCCCGCGGGAACAGGTCGGAGACCCGATCGCGACGGCGTCCTGAGCCAGATGTCCTCCGACATGCCTGGTATTGACCAGAGGTGTTCGTCGACTAGGATGGGCAGCCCATGACCAAGCAGAGTGAGACCCGCGAGCTCGTCCTCGATCTCATCGAGAGCCTCGACGTGGGGGACGCAATCCCCTCGGAGCGGCAGCTCAGCGCCGAGCTCGGCGTCTCTCGGCTCACGCTCCGTGCGGCTCTCGAGGACCTCGCGCGCGAGGGCTACCTCGTCCGTCGTCGGGGCGCCGGGACGTTCGTGAGCGAGCCGAAGATCACCCAGGAGCTCACGATGACGTCCTTCACCGACGACATGCAGCGCCGCGGAATGAGCCCGTCGAGCGAGACGCTCGAGCTGCGCGTGAGCCCCGCCGGAGCCAGGCTCGGGAGACTGCTTCACGTCTCGCCCTCGGAGCCCGTGGTGCTGGCTCGGCGTCTAGGCTCGCGGATGGCGAGAGCATGGCCATCGAGACGCTCCACGTTCGCGAATCGCATGTCCGTGGCCTGACGCAGCGCGATCTCGAGGAGCGCTCGTTCTACGAGTTGCTGAGCGACCGGTACGGAATCGTGATCGTCGGCGGGCACCAGACCATCGAGCCGACGGTGACGGACGAGGACGAGTCCGCGGCGCTGGGTGTGCCGCTTCACTCACCCGCGTTCAGGTTCGAGCGCGTCACGCACTCGGAGACCGGTGAGATCATCGAGTTCGTCGAGTCGATCTACCGCGGTGACCGATACAAGCTCGTGACGACGCTCAACCGACCGCGTGAGCGAACGCGCACGCGTACACTGCGCTCGCGCTCCGCGGCGACCGTCAGCGCCACGTAGCCGTCGCACGTCCTCAGAGCACCGTGGTCAGTACCACAGGCGCTGGATGCCTATTCGGACTACAGAACGCTCCAATGCCCCTCGGCAGGCTAAATTGCACGACCTTCGACGCGCCTGCTGACTCTTGACAGATGCCTCGGAATGTGGAAGCCTCCGCGGTGGTGGCAGATTGGTATAAACCACTGGGCGCTAACCGCGACTGCCACGACGGGTCGCCCGGACGCCGTGGGAGATGCTCATGAGGATGCGCAATATCGTTGCGGCTTCGTTCGTAGCCGCGCTGGCCGTCGCCGCAACAACAGCGGGCGGGGCCACGGGCAGCAGTGCTGCCAACACGCTCACCGTATGGCTCCAGGTCGACGCGCAGTCGGGCTGGCCGGAGGTCGTGGCCGCCGCGAACGCCCAGTTCAGGAATCAGAACCCGGGCTGGGACGTCGACGTGCAGTACCAGACCTGGGGAACCCATCTCCAGAAGTTCGACGCGACCTTGGCAGGCGGTAACGCGCCGGACGTCATCGAGATGGGGAACACCGAGATGACGAAGTACATGGCTGCGGGCGCGTTCCAGGATCTGGGCGGGATCTCGTTCCCGAACCAGAGCACCTGGCTCGCCGGCCTCGCCGCCTCCGGGCGCTTCGGCGGGAAGCTCTACGGCGTCCCGTACTACGCAGGGTCCCGGGTCGTCACATATCGGACGGATCTCTTCCAGAGTGCCGGGGTCAAGATTCCAGCGAGCCTCGCCCAGTTCACGGTGGGCGCTCGGAAGATCGCGGCGAAGAACAAGGCGCGGGGCTTCTCGCCCGTGTACATCGCCGGCACGGACTGGTACATCGCGATGAGCTTCGTGTACGACTTCGGCGGCAAGATCGCCGTGACGAAGAGAGGCAAGTGGGTCGGGATGCTCGACCGCCCGCAGGCGATCGCCGGCCTCGCCGCATTCAAGAGGTTCTTCAACGCCGCTTCGAGGGCGTCCAAGGTCACCGACGAGGCCCATCCGCAGCCGTTCGACGTGTACGCCCAGGGTCAAGCGGCGTCGATCGTCGGCCCCGGCTGGTTCAGCTGCTGTGTCGGCAACCACAAGCCGAAGACGGCGCAGTTCGTCATGCCGAGCCACACGAAAGGCCAGCCGATGCCAGGGTTCCTGGGCGGATCCGATCTGGCCGTCCCGGTCGGTGGCAGCAGGGAGCAAGCTGCGGCGTGGATCAGCGCCTACACCGACAACGCATCGATGACGGTGTTGCGCGCGAAGGGGAACATCCCGAACACGACGAGCCTGCTCGGAACGAGCGTGAACGAGCGAGCTGCCAAGCGCAGCTGGTTCGTCCCGACCGCCAAGAACTGGGTCAACGTCGAGAACGGGAATATCCTCCGCACCATGCTCTCGCGGATCCTCACGAACAAGATGACGATCAAGCAGGCCGCTGAGGTCGCGAGCGACAACATCGCGTTCACCCTCAACCAGTCGTAACGCTTCTCCCGGGACGCGGATCTCGTTGAGTAGCCGAGTCCCAGACAGTACGGTCGTCGTCGCCGAGGCCCTTTCCCCCCGGTCTCGGCGGCGGCCATTCTCGTGGCGACGAGTAGCAGGTGGCGCGACTCCGTACCTGCTGCTCGTCCCGGTGATCGCCGTCATGGCCGCGGCGCTCGTGTACCCCCTCTACAAGCTCGTCACGCTGTCGTTCCAGCAGTACGGGCTTCCCGAGCTCATCCAGCGCCGAGGCGAGTGGATCGGCCTCGACAACTACTCGTCGGTGCTACAGGACCGGGTCTTCTGGGACACGCGTGCTGCGCACGGTCGTCTTCACGGCAGCGAACGTCGGGCTGACGATCGTCCTCGGGACGCTCATCGCGCTTCTGCTGGTGCGCGTCGGGACGTTCGTGCGCGTTCTGCTCACGACCGGGCTCGTCATCGTCTGGGCGATGCCCGTCGTCGTCGCAGTGCAGGTCTGGTACTGGATGACGAACTTCCAGAACGGCGTCCTCAACCACATCCTCACGCAGCTCCACGTCGGCGACTACTTCCAGCACGACTGGTATGCGTCGACCTTTTCGCAGCTCTCGATGGTGACGCTGCTGATCGTGTGGGGCGCGATCCCGTTCGTGACCATCACCGTCTACGCCGGACTTGCTCAGGTGCCGCGCGAGCTCGTCGAGGCGGCCGAGATCGACGGGGCAAGCCCGTTTCGCGTCTTCCGCGACGTCACCTTCCCCGTGCTCAAGCCGATCCTGCTCATCCTGATCAGCCTCTCGATCATCTGGGACTTCGGCGTCTTCGCGCAGCCGTACCTGCTCATCGGCGCGTCACACGTGGACGCGACGAACTACCTCATGGGCGTCTACGTTTTCATCGAGGGATACGCGCACTCCGACTTCGGCCGCGGCGCTGCGATCTCGATGCTGATGGTGGTGATGGTGGCGGCGCTCAGCGCCTTCTACGTCCGCCAGATGGTTCGCGCAGGGGACGCTCGGTGAGCTCCGCGACGACCTCCGAGCACCTGTGCGCCCAGGCCGGCGGCCGTCCGTCGCCGCCGACGCAAACGCCTCGTCCGGCTGGGCTGGAACCTGCTGGGCCTTGCTGTCTTCGCGCTGATGATCTTCCCGGTCTTCTGGATGGTCTCCACGGCGCTCAAGCCCGACACGGAGATCAACAGCCTTACGCCGACCTGGTTCTCGACGAGCCCGACGCTCGACCACTTCCGTGACGCAATCGACGCGGTTCAGCATCCGGGCTTCTGGGACGGCGTCAAGAACAGCCTGCTCGTCGTCGGGATCACCGTCGTCCTCGCGATGGTGATCGCGTTCGTCGCGGCGGTCGCGCTGGCGAAGTACCACTTCACCGGCCGGAAGCTCTTCATCGTGCTGATGATCGGGGTCCTGATGCTGCCGCAGGTGGGGCTCATCATTCCGCTGTACGTCGTGCTCGCCCGTTACGGACTGCTCGACCAGCAGGAACCGCTGCCGACCGGCGTGCTCGCGGGCCTGATCCTGACGTACATGACGTTTCTTCTGCCGTTCGCAGTCTGGACGCTGCGTGGCTTCATCCTCGGCGTCCCGCGCGAGCTCGAGGAGGCGGCGATGGTGGACGGATCGAGTCGCCTCGGGGCCTTCGTCCGGATCCTGCTGCCGCTCGTCGCTCCCGGGCTCGTCGCGACGTCGGTCTTCGTGTTCATCACCGTCTGGAACGAGTTCATCTTCGCGACCGTGCTCCTGAGCGACCAGTCGAACCAGACGCTGACAGTGTGGCTCTCGTACTTCTACGGGACGAGCAGGAACACCGACTGGGGAGCGCTGATGGCCGCATCGACGTTGACCGCGATCCCGGTCGTAATCTTCTTCCTGCTGGTTCAGCGCAAGATCGCGTTCGGGCTGACGGCCGGCTCCGTCAAGGGATGAACACGGAGTGAGCGCGGAGCTCGAGCGGCTGGCGGCGTCGTGCCTGTTCCCCGGCTTTCCCGGCGTCGAACCCCCGGACTGGATTCGACGGTGGTTGGAGCGCGGGCTCGGGGGCGTCGTCCTCTACTCGTGGAACGTCGAGAGCGACGCGCAGCTTGCGAGGCTCACACGCGCTCTGCAGGCGGAGCGAGGCGATGTCCTCATTGCGATCGACGAGGAGGGTGGGGACGTAACTCGGCTCGAAGCGACGACCGGTAGCTCGTATCCGGGAAACGCCGCGCTCGGTGCCGTGGACGACGTCGAGCTCACGGAGCAGGTCGCGGCGGCGATGGCCTCGCATCTGTCAGCGGTCGGCATCGGGCTCGATTTCGCGCCCGTCGCAGACGTCAACACGAATCCCGCGAACCCGATCATCGGGATCCGCTCGTTCGGAGCAGATCCGGAGCTCGTCGCCCGACACGTCGCCGGGTTCGTGCGTGGGATGCAGGGTGCCGGCGTGGCCGCCTGTGCCAAGCACTTTCCGGGGCATGGCGACACCGAGACGGACTCCCACCTCGAGCTACCCGTCGTGAGGGTCGACCTCGACACCTTCGTCGCGCAGGCGCTGCCGCCGTTCCGAGCAGCGATCCAGAGCGGCATCAGGGCGATCATGACGGCTCACATCCTGGTGCCCGCCCTCGACGACGTGCCGGCGACCACGAGCTGCGTGATCCTCAACGACCTCTTGCGCCGTGAGCTCGGATTCGACGGCCTCGTGATGACCGATGCGCTCGAGATGCGCGCGATCAGCGGAACCATCGGGGTCGAGGAAGGCGCCGTGCGCGCGCTCCGTGCCGGAGCGGATGCGCTGTGCCTCGGCCACGACCTCGCCGAGGAGGCGCTCGAGAGCATCCAGGCGGCTGTCGTGCAGGCGGTCGGAGACGGGCGCCTGTCCGAGGCCCGGCTCGTCGAGGCAGCGGAACGCGTCTCCTCGGCAGCGACCTGGGTGGCCGAACAGCCGCGTGCCGGCGACGCGGCACCGGAGGTCGGAGTCGTCGCGGCCCGGCGAGCGTTGCACAGCGAGGGAGCGGTCCTGTCGAGAGCGCCAATCGTCGTCGACCTCGAGCCGAGGCCGAGCATCGCTGCAGGCGTCGCTCCTGGCCCTGGAGAGTGGCTCCGCGCAGTGTTGCCCGACGCGGAGGTCATCAGCGTCTCCGAGGGCGACGTCGCCACACCGGAGCCCGACGGGCGGCAACTCCTCATCGTCGTGCGCGATGCCCATCGTCACGAATGGCAGCGCGAGACCGTTGCGAGATTGCTGGCGGGTACCGACGACGCCGTCGTCCTCGAGGTCGGTCTCCCGCACTGGCGACCCGAGGGCGCGGCCGGGTACGTCGCGTCCTATGGCGCCGCGCGCGTCAACGTCGAGGCCGCCGCCGAGCGGCTGGGCCAGGCCCTCTAGCTGGGCTATACTCGACGCCGCGACGCGGGGTGGAGCAGTCTGGTAGCTCGCCGGGCTCATAACCCGGAGGTCGCGGGTTCAAATCCCGCCCCCGCTACTGCGAAAGGCCCGCAAACGCGGGCCTTTCGTTTCTCTGTGCGGCGCTCTCGAACTACGCCTTCATCCGCGAGCGCGGTAGTACGACACGTCGCTGCCGGCGCTGTGCGACACGTAGAGCGTGCCCGTGGCTTCGTTCAGGACGAGGTTGATCGGAAAGCCGCCTGCCCTCAGCTTCAGCGGCTTCGCGTGACAGCCGTTCGTGTGTCCCGCCCGGCAACCTGCTCCGTTGATCACGAGCACGTCGGAGTCGTGGATGCTGGTTGCGTAGACGGTGTTCCTCTTCACGTCGACGGCGATGCCGCGACCGGTGAAGCCTCCGATCGTCACGGTGGGCGGCGTCTGGTCGCAGCCGGAGCTGTCGGCGCCGTTACATCTGCGTCCGTCGATCACCGACACGGTCCCGTCGTCGCGATTTGCCACGTAGATCGTGTGGGTGACGTGGTTGACGCCAACGGCTCGTGGGGCGTTTCCGACCGTCACCGTCGCCGGGGTCTGGGCGCAGCCCGACGTGTTCGTGCTGTTGCAGCTGGCCCCGTTGATGACGGACACGGTGTGGTCGCCGGTGTTCGTCACGTAGACGGTGTCGGTCAGCTCATCGACACCAAGGGCCTGCGGGGCGCTGCCGACGGTCACCGTCGGCCACGCCTGTCCGCAACCGGATGTATTGGAGCCGTTGCAGCTCGCTCCGTCGATCACCGAGACGGTGCCATCGTCGCGGTTGGCCACGTAGACGGTGTCGGTGACCTCGTTGACCGCGACCGCGAAGGCCCCGGCTCCCGCGACGACCGTGGCCGGGATCTGGCCGCAACCGGAATGGTGGGTGGCGTTGCAGTTGGCCCCGTCGATCACCGAGACGGTGTTCTGGCCGTCGAACCCGTTTGCCGTGTACAGGGTGTTCGTGTCTCGATCGAACGCGAGGGTCTGCGGCGGGTCCCCAACCGAGATCGTCGGCCAGCTCTGGCCGCAGCCTGCGTCGTGGCTCGCGTTGCAGGAGGCTCCGTCGATCACCGAAACCGTGAGGTCGTTTCGGTTCCCCACGTAGATGGTTTTCGTTGCCGGATTCGCTGCGATGCCTCGTGGGTCGACGCCGACTGTCGTCGTCGGCGCGAACCGGGTGCAGCCCGAGGTGCGAGTGGCGTTGCACTTGGCGCCGTTCAGCACCGACACGGTGTTGACGCCCTGGCTCGACGCGTAGACGGTGTTGGTGGCAACGTCCACTGCGACCGCGCCGCCGTCGAATCCGATCGCCATCGCCGGCGAGGTCCTGGCGCAGCCCGAGGAGACCATCGCGTTGCACCTCGTGGCATCGAGCGCGGAGACGGTGCTGTCCCCCTGGTTGATGACGTAGACGGTGTGCGTGGCCGGGTTCAGCGTGATCCAGATCGGACCGTTGCCGACCGGCGCCGTCGGCGGCGTCTGTCCGCACCCCGTGGTGACGGTGCCGTTGCAGGTGGCCCCGTTGATGGCCGAGACCGCGTTGTCGGCCGCACCGACGGCGTAAACGGTGTTCGTCGCCTCGTCGACCACGAGCGACCCGGGGAACCTGCCCACCGCGACGGTCGGCGGACTCTGCCCGCAGCCCGAGGTGATGGTCGCGTTGCAGGTCGCGCCGTTGATTACCGAGACGGTGTCGTCGCCCGCGTTCCCGACGTAGATCGTTTCGGTCGCCTGATTGACCGCGACACCCCCCGGGAACGACCCCACGGCCACGGTCGGCGGTGTCTGGCCGCAACCGGATGTGTCGGTGCCGTTGCAGGTATTCCCGTCGATCACCGAGACCGTGCTGTCGTCTCCGTTCGCCACGTAGATCGTGTGCGTGACCTGGTCGACCGCCAGAAGGTTGGGGAAGCCGCCGACCGCCACCGTGGGCGGGGTCTGGCCGCAGCCCGAGGTCACGGCGGCGTTGCAGGCAGCTCCATTGATCACCGAGACCGTCTTGTCGAAGCGGTTGGAGACGTAGATCGTGTTGGAAGCCTGGTCGACGGCGACGTCGAGGGGACCATTGCCGACGGCGACCGTCGGCGGGGTCTGGCTGCAACCCCGCGTGTGGACGGCGTTACAGGTGGCCCCGTCGATGACCGAGACCGTGTTGTCGTCCTGGTTCACGACGTAGATGGTCTTCGTGCCCTGAGCGACGCCCACCCCGAGCGGGGTGCTGCCGACCTGCACCGCAGGGGCTGCCCAGGGAAGCTTCGGCGCCGCCGCGCGTTCCGGCCGAGCCGGCGAGCGCGGGCGAGACCGCGACAACTGTCGCGAGAGAGGCGAGAGCTACAACGCGTCCGCGTAGAGACATGACGATTCCTTTCCAGCGCCGACCGACGGCTGCCGTATGGGCGGTGTACGCACTGCCCCCGACGATGAGACTCCGCGCTACCGGGGCGCTACCGAGCGGTTACCGTCCAACGGAGTGCTCGAGTACCGCATCCTCGGACCGCTCGAGGTCGTGGGAGACCAGGGCCCGCTTCGGCTCGGAGGGCCGAAGCAGCGTGCGACCCTCGCGATCCTGCTTCTGAGCGCAAACCGAGTGGTCTCCGTCGAGCGGCTGGCCGAAGACCTCTACTCGGGTGCGACGCCGGTGACCGCGGTGACCCAGGTACAACGGCAGATCTCCGAGTTGCGCAAGGTCATCGGCCCCTCGTCCGGGATCGAGACCCGCTCGCCCGGATACGTGATTCGGGTCTCGCGCGATCAGCTCGACTTGAGCCGCTTCGAGCGGAGCACCGAAGACGCGATTCAGGCACTCACGCGTGGGGACGCAGCGGGAGCCGCCGACCTCCTTCGCCGGGCGCTCGGACTCTGGCGCGGGGCCGCACTCGCGGACTTCGCCTACGAAGCCTTCGCCCAGGTGGCGATCAACCGGCTCGAGGAGATTCGTCTTGCGGCGCTCGAGCAGCGGATCGAGGCCGAGCTCATGCTTGGCCGGCACACGGAGCTGGTCGGAGAGCTCGAAGAGCTTGTGGCCGAGCATCCACTGCGCGAGCACCTCTGCCGACAGCTGATGCTCGCGCTCTACCGGTCAGGTCGACAGGCAGAGGCGCTCGACGTCTACCGAAGGACGCGGGCGGTGCTCGTGGAGGAGTTCGGGATCGAGCCCACCCCGCCGCTCCACGCGCTCGAGGGGGCCATCTTGGCGCAGGATCCGTCGCTCGACCTGGACGGACCTACTCCCGCCCCTGTTGAGGGCCCCGGTCGTGCCCTGCTCGTTCTCCCGTCGACTGAAGATCGGCTGGACGAGCTGCTTGCAATCGCCGAACCGCTGGCAAAGCTCCCGGGGCGGGAGCTGATCATCGCCCGTCTGCTCCGGGACGAGACCGAGCTCGGGCCCGCAGTGTCCGCCTTGAACGCGCGGCGCGCAGCTCTCGAGGCGAGCGCACGCACAGCCGTATTCACGACGCTCGAGCCGGCTCGCGACGTCGTTCGCCTCGCGACGATCTACGACGTCGAGTTGGTGCTCCTGGATGCTCCGCCTGCTCTCGACGCGAACGGTCTCCCGGCCGACCTCGCCTCGATCCTCGAGCGGTCACCGGCCGACGTCGCCGTGCTCACGGGACCCAGCCTCGAGCCGGGGCGAGGAGCCGGCGTCTTGGTGCCGTTCGGCGGCGGTGAGCACGACTGGGCGGCACTCGAGCTCGGAGCCTGGCTGGCATCCGCGACCAGTGCTCCACTCCGGCTCGTCGGTACGGGGGCGGACCTACGGCGCGGTCAGCGTGACGCGAGCCGCCTGCTCGCAGATGCGTCGCTGGCAGTGCAGCGGGTCGTCGGTGTCGAGAGCGAGGCGCTCCTCGCCGAGCCGACCAAGGAGGCGCTCGTGAAAGCGGTCGACGAGGCGACCCTGATCGTCGTCGGCATCTCTCCGCGCTGGCGGCAGGACGGCATCGGTCAGGCGCGGAGGGCGCTTGTCCGCGACGGTCGTGCCCCGGTCCTGCTCGTCCACGGAGGCGCGCGGCCGGGTGGACTCTCTCCTCGCGGCAGCGGCACCCGCTTCACCTGGTCGATCGAGCCCGGTCCCAGCTAGCTGTCAGGCGCAGCCCGTCTCGATCTGGGCGACGTAGTTCGCGTACGCCTCCGAGCCACCGAATTCGTGCGCCCTCGGTGCTCCCCCGTCGTAGAGCGCCACCGCCTTCACCGCTTTCAGGTCGTTGTCGAGCGCGAAGAGCAGGTTCTTGCCGACGAGGTACGCATGCACCTTCTTGCCGTCGGGGGACGTGGCCTGACTCGACGGCTTGAGCTCCTGGCCGTACGCCTCTTTGAGCTCGTCGAGGGTCGAGCAAGGCCCGACCCCGTTCGCGGTCCGGTTGTCCTTGTTCCAGGTAGTGATGATGTTCGCCTTCGTCACCGTCTGGCGGGAAGTAGACTGCCACCCTGGGTCTCCCGGAACGAGAAGGATGGGAAGTTCGGTTCGGTCAGCGTCACAGCTCGCCAGTTTCCGAACCGACGCTTGTAGGCGTCGGCGGTGAGACCGAGCTTCGCCCCGGCGATCGCCGTCTGCGAGATCGACAGCGGGCCGACGTCCGACTCGCCACCGGTCGCGAGCAGCACGCCGCCGATCGCTGCGCCTGCCGCGGCGAGCACTCCGACCCCGGCCAGCAGCAGCCGTCGTCGCCGGCGCCTCCGGCGGACGAAAGGTCTTCCCTGCAGTGCGTTTCGGGCGGCCTCGATCAGCTCCCGGCAGGTGGAGTACCTGTCGGCCGGCGATTTCGCGAGGGCGGTTGCGAAGACGGCGTCGAAGGCCCCGGGGAGATCGGGTCGGAGATCCGAGAGGAGCGCGGGTGGCTCGTTGAGATGGGCGAAGACGACCGAGAGCTCGCTTTCACGGTCGAACGGGCGGGCGCCGGCGAGACATTCGAAGAGGACGCAGCCGAGCGAGTAGACGTCGGCGCGGCCGTCGATCGAGCCGCCCTCGATCTGCTCGGGCGGGATGTAGTCGATCGTGCCGATCAGGCCGCGATCGGTAGTCAGGCTGCTGGCCGAGGACACGTGCCGGGCCAGGCCGAAGTCGCAGACAAATGTGTGCTCCTCCCCCGTGCCCTCGGTGAGGAGGATGTTGCCCGGCTTCACGTCACGGTGGACGAGTCCTGCCGCATGGGCCGTGTCGAGCGCTCCGGCGACCTCTGCGAGGAGGTCGAGCGCTCGTTCCGGCTCGAGCGTGCCTTCCCGTCGAAGCAGCTCCCGCAGGTCCGACCCCTCGATGTGCCGCATCGCGAGATAGAGGACGCCGTCTTCCTCGCCGGCGGCGACGATCGGGACGATATGCGGATGGTCGAGGCTCGCCGCGAGCTGCGACTCACGGAGGAAGCGCCGACGGAAGCGTTCGTCTCGCGCAAGCTGCGGCACGAGCAACTTGAGCGCGACCGGCCCACCTCGCTTCGTATCCTCGGCGAGGTAGACAGATCCCATCGCACCCTCTCCGATGAGCGATTCCAGGCGAAAGCCGGCCAGAACGCTGCCGATACCGACGGCTGATTGCATCGCTTGCCACAAGCATGACATCGGCAGCAGCGATCTCAAGTGGACGACCGGACCGGCTGTGAGGCTGGCCGCGAGTGCGTACAACTAGGTGCGAAGGAATGTAGAAGCACCCTTCCTCGTTTGAATGCGTGGCGCGCGGTAGCGGCGCGATATCCGGCACCCGAGCCAGAGTGCCGCGCCGGCCGTGCAATCTGAAGGCCTGTGGGAGGAGAACTGAGTTGAAGGGCATTCACCCTGAGCCAGCCACGACGAACGTGCGCGGCGGCGTAGGTAGGGAAGGAGAAGGAGCGATCAGCACCATTTTCGAGAACCACGAAGTGACCGCCTTCCTCGACGAGGTCGAGACCGAGGGCGTCGTCGACGTGCTCGCGCTCGAGTCGCTTGCCGCGGAGCTCGAGCTCGACGACGAGGAGCTTGCGACGCTGCGCAGCGAGCTCGAGGCCCGCGGAGTCGAGGTGGCGGCCGTCGAGGACACCAAGAACGCAGATGACACGAGCGCGGACGGCGAGCCCGAGCTGCGTCTCGAGTCGGAGCCGCTGGGAGCGACCGATTCGGTGACGCTGTTCATGAACGAGATCGGGAAGCACGATCTCCTCACCGCGGCAGAGGAAGTCGAGCTCGCCAAGAAGATCGAGCGCGGCGACCGTCGCGCCAAGGAGCGCATGATCAACTCGAACCTGCGGCTCGTCGTCTCGATCGCCAAGCGCTACCGAGGCCATGGAGTCTCGTTCGGCGACCTGATCCAGGAGGGCGTGCTCGGGCTGAATCGGGCTGTCGAGAAGTTCGACTGGCGCAAGGGCTTCAAGTTCTCGACATACGCGACCTGGTGGATCCGGCAGGCCTGCCAGCGCGCGATCTCGAACCAGTCGCGGACGATCCGCGTTCCGGCGCACGTGCACGAGCGGCGCGTGAAGCTCGCGCGTCTGCGCCGCCAGTTCGAGGTCGAGCACGGGCAGGAGCCGACCGCGGAGGAGCTCGCCGAGGTGAGCGGATACGAGCTGCGACACATCGAAGAGGCCCTCGGCGTGGTCGAGGCGTCGGTGTCGTTGAACCAGACCATCGGAATGGACGGCGATGCCGAGCTCGGGGACATCTTCGCCGATCCGGAGGCGGTGGATCCCGTCGAAGAGGCGGGAGAGGCGCTGCGCCGACAGTCCGTTCGAGCGGCGCTCGAGACGCTCCCCGACCTGGAGCGGCGGATTCTGGAGCTCCGCTTCGGCTTCGACGGAGAGCAGGCGTCCCTCGAGGCGATCGAGCGCGAGCTCGGCGTCTCGCGCGAGCGGGTTCGGCGCCTGGAGCGACAGGCGCTCGCACAGCTCGGAGCCGAGCTCGAGGGCGTGGTCGAGGTCGCCGGGGACGAGCTCGTCGACGCCGCCTGAGCTGAGCCAAACAGACCCGGCTCGGGCGGCGTAGGCTCGCGCCGTCAGCTGTCCAGACGCTGGTCCTCGAGATCGAGATCTCGAGTGACGCGGAGCCAGACGTCGTTGCTGATCACGCCTGCGCGACGGAGATCGAGGACGGCAGCTCGCTCGGCATCCAGGAGCTCGTGGCGCAGGCGTTGGTAGTCCTGCGAGCGGCTTTCGACCTCGCCGTCGTCGCCGTCGTCGAAGCGCGCCTCGAAGCGGCTCGTGCGGAACGCGTACAAGCCACGCATGCGCTCGGCCGTGTCGTCGCGAACCCAGTCCTCGGCCCCGAGCTCGGCGAGCCGGGCGACCGCGGCCTCGGCGGCCCTGATCCGCGCCTGGGCTTCCTCGCGAGCCTCGAGCCCGTCGTCTTCGAGCCCGAGTGCGCGAATCACGAGCGGGAGCGTGAGACCCTGCCCGACGAGCGTGACGAGAATGACCGAGAAGGTGAGGAACAGGATCAGGTCCCGACCGGGAAACGCCGACCCGTCATCCGTCTGTAGCGGGAGAGCCAGCGCGGCCGCGAGGGAGACCGCGCCGCGCATGCCGGACCACGAAAGAAACACGGCGCCGCGCCAGCTCGACATCCGCCGAGCGATCCACTTGGGAGCGTTGAGCACTGCGAAGACCCAGAGGAACCGCAGGCCAATGACTGTGAGAGAGACGAGTGCTGCGTAGGCGAGCAGCCGTGCGCCCGGGATGTCGCCGAGCGCGTCGATGATCACCGGCAGCTGCAGTCCGACAAGCACGAAGAGAAGCGCGTTCAGCAGGTACTGCACGATCTCCCAGACGGCCACACCCTGCAGTCGCACTTGCGGCGTCGTGAGCTCAGGCGTATGCCAGCCGAGGTAGACGCCGGCTGCAACGGCAGCAAGGACGGCGGAGAGCCCGAGCAGCTCGGCCGGGATGAAGGCGAAGTAGCCCGTGAGCAACGAGATCGTGACCTCCGCAGGTGGGTTGTCGAGGTGGCGACGAACCTGCCTCACGATCCAGCCCACTGCGAGCCCGACCGCGACTCCTCCGCCGGCGGTGAACACGAAGAGCCCGGCGGTGTGATATTCGGAGAAGGAGCCCGTCACGACCGCGGCCACTGCAACCCGATACAGCACGAGCCCGGTCCCGTCGTTGACGAGGCTCTCGCCCTCCACGATCGTCACGAGTTTTCGCGGGACGCCGAGGCGCCGAGCGATGGCAGTTGCGGCGATCGGATCCGTCGGCGAGACGATTGCTCCGAGCACGAACGCGCTCGGCCACGTCAGTCCGTCGATGAACGTGTGCGCTATGACCGCGACGCCCAAGGTGGTCATGACGACGAGGCCGATCGCGAGCAGACCGATCGGGCGCACGGTTGCTCGGAGGTCCCGGAGCGACGTGAAGAAAGCTGCGCCGTAGAGGAGCGGCGGGAGTACGCCGAAGAAGATGATCTCCGGCTCGACTTCGACTGTCGGCATTCCCGGCACGAGGCTGATCGCGACCCCGCCGACGACGAGCAGGATCGGATACGGAACGCGCAGTGCGGGTGCCACCGCCAACATCGCCGCCACCGCGACGAGGAGCGTCAGTGCGACGAGGCCGTCTGAGAGCTCGAGGTGCATCCTTCGCACATGGTCTCAGTGCGCGACTACGTGGAGCGACAGTCGGAGGGCGAGCCCGAGGGGCTGCTCGTGCTGCACCACGGGCGCGGCGCCGACGAGGCCGACCTGCTCCCGCTCGGCGACGTGCTCGATCCCGAGCGGCGTCTGCACGTCGTGGCGCCGCGAGGGCCGCTGCAGCTTGCGGGCTGGCCCGGCTTCCACTGGTACGTCGTGCCGCGCGTCGGGTTTCCCGATCCCGAAACGTTCCACGCCGCATACGCGGCGCTCGCCGCGTTCCACGACGAGGTCTGGGGGCGCACGGGCATCTCACCCGAGCGGACCGTTCTCGGCGGCTTCTCGATGGGCTCGGTCATGAGCTATGCGCTCGGCCTCGGCGCCGATCGACCCGTGCCCGCCGGGATCCTCGCGTTCTCCGGGTTCGTCCCGACTGTCGCGGGATGGGAGGCGCAGCTGACGGGAAGGCAAGAGGTTCGCGCTTTCATCGCCCACGGCCGGAACGACCCGATCATGGAAGTCGACTTCGCGCGTCGCGCTCGCGACATGCTCGAGAGCTCCGGCGTCGCGGTCGAGTACCACGAGTCAGATGTTGCTCACCAGATCGACCCAGCGCACGCTCGCGCGGCGGGCGCCTGGCTCGCGTCGCTGCTGATCGGCTAGGCCGGCGGGTAGTGGCCCGGGCCGGGCCACGGTGTGAGGAGGAGCAGGACGCGGGCTCCTCCCGAGCTGCGAACGGTATGGCGCTCGGCGGGATCGAACATGAGCAGGCTTCCCGTCGGCGCGGCCAGGCCGCCGTCCGCCGACTCCACCTCGATCTCGCCTTCGACGACGACGACCCATGCGCGCTCGCGAACCTGGTGCTCACCGAGCTCCTGCCCCGGCTGGATGCCGATGAGCACTGCGCGGCTGTCCTCGGAGTCGAGCACGACCGGCGACCGCGTGCCTTCCGGAGTCTCGATGTCGTGGAGCTGCCAGGCGCGCACTCGCGCCAATCTAGCTCACGAGACCGGAATCGCCATCCAGACGTCGGCGCCGACCGGGGTCCGGTTCGCGGCGTGCGCGGAGCCGCCATGCGCTCTCGCGATCACGTCTGCGATCGCGAGCCCGAGACCCGCGCCGCCGCCCGAGCGCGCGTCGTCGGCTCGACTGAAGCGGTCGAAGGCGTGCGACAGGAACTCCGGAGCAAAGCCGCTTCCTTCGTCGAGTACGTGGAGCTCGACGCGTCCGTCGCGCCCCGCTGCCGTGAGCTTGATCGGCCCGCTCCCGTGGCGAAGCGCGTTCTCCACGAGGTTTGCGAGCGCTTGCTCCAGCCGGAGCCGGTCACCCGCGAGTCGCAGCGTCTCGGATGCGTCGATCTCGAGCTCGCGGCCGGCCTCCCCGGCGCGACGCGCGAAGCGCGTCTCGATGCTCGAGAGGAGATCGCGTGCGGACACGGGCGAGACGTCGAGGGCGAGCTTGCCTTCGTCCGAGCGTGCGAGCACGAGGAGGTCGTCGGCGAGCAGAGCAAGGCGGTCGGCCTCGGCAGCCGCCGACCTAAGTGCGTCGTCGAGCTCGGCCTCCGTTCGCGGTCTCCGGAGCGCGAGCTCCAGCTCGGCCTTGAGCAGGGCAATCGGCGTTCGCAGCTCGTGGCTCGCATCGGCGACGAATGTGCGCTCGCGCTCGAGCGCGGCCTCGAGCTCGTCGAGCATGGTGTTCAGCGTCTCGCCCAGCCGGGAGACCTCGTCGTTCGCGGCTGGCACCGAGAGGCGCCGTCCCGGCTCGCTGGCGGAGATTGCAGCGGCCTCGGCGCGCATCGACTCGACGGGTCGAAGAGCGAGCGTGGCGAGCCCGTAGCCGAGAAGCGAGGCGAGGAGGAGAGCGACCGGACCGCCGAAGAGGAGCAGCGTCAACAGCTCGCCGAGGGCGTCGTCCCGGTCCTCGAGCG
Source organism: uncultured Actinomycetes bacterium (assembly GCA_963736295.1). Taxonomy (GTDB): domain Bacteria; phylum Actinomycetota; class Thermoleophilia; order Gaiellales; family Gaiellaceae; genus GMQP-bins7. Next base: position 266,290 of record CAVTOH010000003.1, on the reverse strand, counting down.
AGGAGGCGACGAGGAGCGTGGTCGCGCCGAGTGACGTTTCGAGCGGGGTCGCGAGGACTCGCATGCGGCCATCGAGCCCCTCCAGATCGTCGACGACGAACCAGCGGCTTCCCCGTTCCACGCGGGCGAGCTCCGCGCGGCCGAGCAGTGGCTCGAGCGTCTCGCTCGTCCCGGCCACGAGCTTGCCTTCGTCGTCGAGGAGCTGGACGAGACGCTCGTCAGGATCGCCGCCCGGGGCGATGCTCTCTCCCTGCGAGATCTGCGTTGTGACCTCGGCAGCTCTCGCCTGAAGGCTCTCGTCGATCGCCTCGTCGAGGGCGGAGCCGAGCCGGAAGTAGAGGAAGGCACCGGCAGCGGCCAAGACGACGGCCATCGCGAGCGCAAAGGCCAGGCTCAACCGAACCCGGATCGGCAGACGGCTCATCCGGCGTCCGTCGCGGGCGCGCGGCGAAGTCGGTACCCGGCACCACGCACGGTCTCGATCGAGTTGCGGCCGAACGGGCGGTCGATCTTCTCCCGTAGGTAGCGCACGTACACGTCGACGACGTTGGAGCGGTTCTCGTACGCGTAGTCCCAGCAATGCTCGAGCAGCTGGTAGCGGGAGAGAACCTCGCCTGGCCTGCGCATGAACGTCTCGAGCATCGCGAACTCCTTCGTCGAGAGCGAGATCTCAACGTCGCCGCGCCACACCTGCCGGGAGGCAGGGTCGACCCTGAGATCGCCGACCTCGAGTATCGAAGGTCGCTCGACCGGAGCTCGCCTGACGAGTGCGCGCAGCCGCGCGAGTAGCTCGGCGAACGAGAAGGGCTTCGTGAGGTAGTCGTCGGCGCCGGCGTCGAGCCCCGAGACCCGGTCGTCGACCGAGTCCCGAGCCGTGAGCATGAGGACCGGAGACCAGACACCGGACTCGCGAAGGCGTCGGCAGACATCGAACCCGTTCGAGCCCGGGAGCATCACGTCCAGGACGATGGCGTCGTACTCGGTGGCCGCGGCCATCCAGAGTGCGTCGTCCCCGGTCCCCGCGACGTCGGCGGAGAGCCCTTCCTCCCCGAGCCCTCGTCGGAGGAGCCCCGCCATCTTCACGTCGTCCTCGACCACGAGCACGCGCATGGGCGCATTGTCCGAAGCACAGATGAGAGATAGATGAGAGAACGGTGAGAGCCGGGCAGATGCCCGGCTCTCTGGCTCTGCGAGCTCGCGGTCTAGCTGCCGGACTCGGCGCCTTCTCCGGGGTCGTCGTCCGACCCGGAGCCGGAGTCGTCGTCTTCCGCCGATCCGACCTGCTGGAACTGGCTGTCGAGATGGATCTCGACCGTCGAGCCGTTCGGGCGCTTGACCTCGACCTCGAACGTCCCGGCGCCGTCGCCGTCCTGCTGCTCGACCTCGAGCACGGTGCCGCCGCCTGCCGCTTTCAGCGCTGCGGCCTTCGCCTGCTCGGCTGCGGGGCCGGTGACCGGCGCCTCGGAGCTGCCTCCGACCGCCTGGGCGATCCCCACACCTGCGAGTGCGAGCGCGGCAGCCGCGGCGGCGATGATGATGACCAGTCGTCTGCGTTTCATGTGCTCTCTCCCTCCGCTCTGCTGTCGGTATCAGTGGTACCGGAGGCCGATGAAGTGACGATGAGACCCGGTGGGTCCGTTCCCGGCGTCATCTCGAGTAGCGAACGAGCTCCTCGCGGTCCGCTCCACCCGAGATGCCCACTGCGAGCACGGGACCGATGCCGCGGGCGTAGAACTTGAACTCGAGGATCTTCGGCTGCAGCGGGTTCAGATCCCTCGTCATCAGGACCCGCCCCGGCCTGAAATGGCCGTACGGGACCTCGACCTGCTCGCGGAGGCTGACGATCGCGGCGCGGTCCTCGGCGTGGCCGGTGTAGTGCTCCTGGCGATACGCCAGCCCGGGTCGCGGCTTCGCCGGCATGATGACTCCGGGCTGAGCCCCGTCGACTCCCGCTTCGAAGGAGCCCTCGGTCGAGACGACCTTGCCGTTCTCGTACTCCTCCGTGGCCTCACCGAGGTACCAGACGTTCCCGCACCGGTCCTGTGCGTACCAGTCGTCCGTGACCTCGACGGGCTCGCCGTCCTCGGTGACGACGTCGTGCACCACCCTGGCGGTGATCCCGTTGGCGATTCGCTTCGTCTTCTTCGTCACCGTCACGACGACGCGGAGCTTCGTTCCCTCGGGGTCTGTCTCACGGTAGGTCCAGCGTGCTCCTGGCCGCATCGGCCACCAGGTGTTGTCGATCCGGGTCGTGAAGTCGCGTGGATCGAGCCTGACGTTCTCCGTGCCCCGAGGCAGTGGGCAGTCGGCGGACGCAGCAGCGCCTGCTCCGCCACCAGACGCGGCGACCGCCAGTGCGGCGACGAGGACGGCGATAATCGCGGCGATCGGGTTCTTCGGGTCCATGTTCGCTCCCTTCGGATGACTGCCCTGGGACTGCTGACACGACGATTCGTACGCCTCGCGGATGAGGCGCTGATGAGTCCCGCATGAGCCGGGCGTGAGAGGTCGGAACATGCTCCTCGACGAGATCGCTCGCACCTCGGCCGACGTGGCCGCGACCGCCGGTCGTCTGGAGAAGACCCGACTCCTCGCCGACTGCCTTGGCAAGGCGCGCCCCGACGAGGTGGCCGTTGCGGTCGCGTACCTCTCCGGCGAGTTGCCGCAGGGCTCGGTCGGAGTGGGATGGGCTTCGCTCAGAGAGCTACCGGTGCCAGCGCAGCCTCCTCCGACGTTGGAGCTCCTCGACGTCGACCGTGCGGTCTCGCACATCGCGGCTGCCTCGGGCAAGGGCTCGCAGGCTGTCCGTCGAGCCGAGCTCGCCGGGCTCTTCGAGCGCGCGACCGAGTCCGAGCAGCGCTTTCTGACGTCGCTGCTCTTGGGCGAGCTTCGCCAGGGAGCGCTCGAGGGGGTGATGCTCGATGCGGTCGCGCGCGCCGCCGGGCTCGAGCCCGCGGCCGTGCGCCGCGCCGCCATGTTGGCGGGCGACCTCAGCGTCGTTGCCGAAGCTGCCCTCGGTGGCGATGCGCAGGCGTTGTCCCGGTTCGCGCTCGAGGTCCTGCGCCCGGTCAAGCCGATGCTCGCGCAGACGGCGGACGACCTCGAGAGCGCACTCGAACGCCTCCGTCCTGCGGCGGTCGAATGGAAGCTCGACGGCGCCCGCCTGCAGGTGCATCGACGCGGTCGCGACGTGCGAGCGTTCACGAGGAGCCTCGCCGACGTGACGGACCGCGTGCCAGAGGTGGTCGAGGTCGTGCTCGGCCTTCCGGTCGACGCGGCGGTCCTCGACGGAGAGGCGATCGCGCTCCGCGACGACGGGTCTCCGCACCGCTTCCAGGCCACCATGAGCCGCTTCGGAAGCAGGCCGGACCGCTCGGGTGCTCCCGAGGCACGACTCTCGACCTTCTTCTTCGACGTCATGCACGTCGACGGCGAGGATCTGCTCGATCGCACGGCGCGTGAGCGGCTCGCGATCCTCGACGAGCGGATCCCGGAGGCAAATCGGGTCCCGAGAATCGAGCCCGCAAGCGCGCTCGAGGCGCAGGAGTTCCTTTCCGACGCCGTCGGCAGGGGCCACGAGGGCGTGATGGTGAAGGCACTCGGCGCTCCCTACGAGGCGGGGCGTCGCGGCGGAAGCTGGCTCAAGCTCAAGCCGACCCACACGCTCGATCTCGTCGTCCTCGCCGCCGAGTGGGGGCACGGCCGCCGCCGAGGGAAGCTCTCGAACCTGCACCTCGGGGCGCGCGACGCAGCGTCGGGCGGCTTCGTCATGCTCGGGAAAACCTTCAAGGGCATGACCGACGCGATGCTGGTCTGGCAGACCGAGCGACTGCTGGAGCTCGAGTCGTCGCGCGATTCGCACACGGTGTACGTGCGGCCAGAGCTTGTCGTCGAGGTCGCCTTCGACGGCGTGCAGACGAGCCGACGCTATCCGGGAGGCGTCGCGCTGCGGTTCGCACGGGTCAAGGGCTACCGCCCGGACAAGAGCCCGGAGGAAGCCGACACGATCGAGGCCGTGCTCGCGATCCACCAGGGAGGTGCCAGCTGACGCGTCGGAGCGAACGGGCCGGTGAGCAGGCGAGTGGGAGAAGGGTCAGACTCGAGGGCATGGGTGGGACGGTCGACGAGCAGGCGCTGTCGGCGTTCCGCGAACGTATCCAGGGCGCGGTCGTGCGCGACGGTGAAGCGGGCTACGAGGAAGCTCGGAGCGTCTGGAACGGGATGATCGAAACGCGCCCCACGCTCGTCGTAATGTGCGAGGGGACCGACGACGCTGTCGAAGCGGTGCTCTTCGCGCGCGAGAACGGCCTCCGTGTCTCGGTCCGTGGTGGTGGCCACAACGTCGCAGGCACGTCGCTCGTGGAGGCCGGGCTCGTGATCGACCTCTCGCGGATGAACGAGACCGACGTCGATCCAGAGCGGAGGACGGCGACGGCGGGAGCGGGGTGCACGCTCGGCGATCTCGACGGTGCGACTCAGGAGGTCGGCCTCGCAGCCCCGCTCGGCGTCGTCAGCGAGACCGGCATTGCGGGCCTCACGCTCGGCGGCGGCATCGGGTGGCTCCGCCGCAAGCACGGCCTCTCCTCGGACAATCTCCTGTCGCTGGAAGTCGTCACGGCCGACGGCTCGGTCCTGACCGCGAGCGAAGTCGAGAACCCCGACCTCTTCTGGGCGCTCCGCGGCGGCGGGGGCCGGCTCGGCGTGGTGACATCATTGGAATACCGGCTCCATCCGGTCGGGCCCGAGGTCTTCGTCTGCTTCGTCCTCTACTCCGCCGACCGTGCCGACGAGGTGCTGCGCTTCTGTGACGCGTACACGGCCTCGGCCGGCGACGACGTCAGCCCGCTCGGCGTCCTCGGCCGAGTTCCGGCTGCCGACCTCTTCCCCGCGGAGGCGCACGGCCGGCCCTACGTCGCGATCATCGCGGTGCATCCCGAAGGCGGGGAGGAGGGCGCGACGGCCCTCGCCCCGCTGCGTGAGCTCGGCGATACGATCGTCGACCTGAGCGGGACGATGCCGTACGTCGAGGCGCAGAAGCTTCTCGACGAGGACTACCCGGACGGCTGGCGCTACTACTGGAAGTCGAGCGGCATCTCCGAGCTTGGCCCGGCTGTGGTCGAGCGCCTCTCCGCGCACGCGGCGACAGCGCCGTCGGACCACTCGACGATCGACGTCTGGTTCCACGGCGGAGCGATGAGCCGTGTCGAGGCCGGCGCGACAGCGTTCGGTGCCCGTCCGCCGTACCTCGTCGGAGTCGAGGCGAACTGGGAGACGGGGCAGGAGGCGGACGACGGCGCGAATATCGCGTGGGCGCGCGAGACGGTCGCAGACCTCGATCCGTTCTCGACCGGCGGCGCGTACCTCAACTTCCCCGGCCTCTTCGAGGAGGGCGACGAGCTCCTCCGCTCCTCCTTCGGGGAGGAGAACTACCGGCGTCTCGTGCAGGTCACTCGCACGTACGACCCGACGGGCATGTTCGGCGGGCCTGCGTAGACTCGCGCCGACGAATCGACTCGCGGAGAGGAGCTTCGAGATGACGCACTACGGGACGCTACGGCTGTGGGCCGCACTTCTCACGCTCGTTGGGATACTCGCCATGGTCTTCGCGGCGATCGGAACGATCGTCCTGGCGATCGAGGCGGAGGGGTTCTGGCAGACGCTCGGAGTGCTCTGCATCGGCGGCCCGATCGCGATCTTCCTCGCGACGCTGCCGATCGCGCTCGCGCAGGCGCTCCGCGCGCTCGCGGACGTCGGCGACACCGTGCGGGCTGGCTGAGGCGGGGAAGCGCTAGTTCCTGAGCTCGGAACAGGCGTCCGAGCTCTCGAAGGCCGACTCGAGCTCGCCGCTCGCGTCGGCGTTCTCGATCGTCTCGAGCGTCGACTGGAAGGCGGACGCCATCGCGGAGAGCGCGCTGCCCGACCGTCGTGATGGCATCGCCGAGATCAGCCAGGCCGGACACGTCGTCGGCGGCTTGCTCGATCTTCTCCTTCTCGCTGTCGACCGTGTCCGCGAGCGAGTCGATCGAGTCCTGAATCTCCTCGCCCGACTCGGTGTCGGGCGCGCCGAGCGCTCTGACGTCCTCGACGAAGGTCTCGGTCGCGGAGCTCACGCGTGGAGGCCGCATCCCGCAAGGCATCCTCGTTCAGATTCGAAGGATCGGTGACGTCGTCTCCGATCGTCTGCAGCTCGTTCGTCCACGTCGTGACCGCGGAGCAGAAGGAGTCCGCCCACTCCTCGGGTGCCGAAGCCGACGAGCTGTCGTCATCCCCGCCACATCCGGCGACGGCGACGCATGCATGCGGCGAGCGCTGCAACAACGATCCGGCGCTTCATCTAGACGACCCTAGCAGCGCCCACGAACGAGCCCCTTCGGGCGCGTCGCCGCGCGACGGCACGCTGAACGGGGACGCCCAGCCAGCACAACGTCTCGCGGGCTCGCTGCCGGAAGGAGGCAGACCCGTCCGCCAGCGCCACCGAGACAGCCGCGTCCGAGCCGTCCAGGGCAGCTCGCAGGAGTGATCGCGCGCGGCGCCCGTGCCAGCTCGACGTCACGAGCACGATCTCGGCCGCCCCGAGCTCCCGTGCCGAGCGAGCGGTCGCGACAGCGTTTCCGAGGGTCGAGCGGGCGCCTCGATCGAGCACGAGCCGGGACGACGGGCCACTCCAGGAACGCGCCATCAGCTCCGCCTCGGCCACCGCTTCCCGACCTCGCGACCAGCCCGAAAGCAGGACGACATCGCCGTCGCGGACCTCGTGCTCGGCTCGTCGAAGTCGCGCCGCGCAGATCTCGTGCAACGAGTCGGACCGACCGTGCGAGTAGCCGAGCACGGCGACCAAACGCGCAGTGCTCACTGCGGCCCTCGCCGATGCCTGCGCCAGATCCCGTACACGACGAGCGTGCCCGCCACCGTGATGACGAGCTCGACCGCACGGCGTCCGCGCAGCTTCGACTCCCCGCTCGCGCGCTCTCGCATGTGCACCGGCACCTCGGTGACACGGAGGCCTGCCTCACGCAGGCGGAGGAGCGACTCGACTTCCGGCGCGCCGCTCTCGTACGGTGTCGCGAGAATCGGCATCGCCCGCGCGTTCACCGCGTACATGCCGCTCGTCGCGTCGTGGAACGGATGCCCGAGTGCGGCCCGCATCGCCCGCCGGAGCACCGATGTTCCGAGGCGGCGGCTCGGGCTGGGCTCGTACCGGAACGCCTCGTACCCGTCTCCCGTTGCGAAGCGCGACCCGACCGCGACGTCGGCCTCGCCCTCGCGGACGATCCGCAGAAGGCGTTCGAGCTCCTCGACGGGATGCTGGCCGTCTGCGTCCACTCGTCCCGCGTACGCGTAGCCGTGCTCGGCCGCATAGGCGTATCCCGCCGCGATGCCTTCGCGCAGCCCTCGGTTCTCCTCGAACGAGACGACGGACGCTCCTCGAGCCCTGGCGACGGCCGCGGTCGCGTCAGTCGAGCCGTCGTCGACGACGAGGACGTCGGTCGCCGGAAGTCGCTCTTCGAGCTCGTCGAGGACGGCCGGCAGGTTCTGCTCCTCGTTCCAGGCGGGGATGAAGACGACCGTGTCCGCCACGGGCGTCACTCAGATGGGGGATGCATCGCTTGAAGGAGGGATTGCCACCAGGCGTATTCGTCCGTTCACTTCGTCAGGAGCCCCGAAGGTCGACCCATGGAGGACACAGTGCGCGCCGAAAGCCGCAGTCGGGCAGCAAAGGACGAATCCGGACAAGTACTCGTTCTGGCGGCTTTGGGCATGACGATGATGCTCGTCATGGTCGCCCTGGTCGTCGACATTGGCAAGGCATATCTCGTCCAGCGCCAGCTCCAGGCGGGCGTCGATGCCGCTGCTCTCGCCGGCGCCCAGTTCCTCCCGGACCCGACCGAGGCCACGCAGGCCGCCAATGATTACGGCCCGTCCGCGGGCGCTCGGAACGAGGTGGACGTCGGCTCCGAGGTGACGACGACCGTCACCATGCGCTGCGTCGTCTCGGCACCCGGCTGCTCGTCGACGCTCAACTCGTACAACGCATTGAACGTCAAGGCCACCTCGAACGTGGCCACGGTCTTCGGGAAGATCCTCGGGATCGACAAGCTCAAGGTTCGCGCGAGCGCCACGGCCTGCTCGCCGTGCAGCTCCAAGCCGCTCGACGTCATGCTCGTGCTCGACCGCACCGGCTCGATGTGCCAGACGGGCGGCGGGACGAGTGACCCGAACTGCACGGACCTCGTGAACGCGAAGGAGGGCATGCGGACCTTCCTGACCTACATGGATCCGACCATGGACAAGGTCGGGCTGGCGGTCTTCCCGCCGGCGCCGACAGCCTGGCCGCCGTCAGTTCCTGCCCGAACACGCCGTCGTCCGGCACCGCGTACTACGGGTACGACCGCTGGTGGCCGAACTGGGGTTGGACGACGCCCCCGCCGATGCCCGGGAGTCCCTCCTACTACACGATCGTGCTCGCTGTCGAACAACTACCTCACTCAGGGCGCGAACGGCTGGATGCCCAATGCGTCGTCCTGGATGTTCCAGTCCATCGGCCTGCCCGGCTCCGGAAACGGCGGCTGCATCAAGGGCGAAGGGACGACCCATTACGCGTCGGCCGTCGAGGAGGCGCAGCACGAGCTCAACCGCAACGGCACCGGAGACGTCCAGGACGTGATCATCTTCCTCTCCGACGGCGCGGCGAACACGTCGCCGACGAGGCTGCCGGGAGCCGTCAACTGGCCCCCGTCCGGCCACTGGCGGAACTCCGGGTTCTGGAGGGACCGTCCGTGCGGCGCCGGAGTCGAGGCTGCGGCACACGCAAAGGCCGAAGGCGACATCATCTACACGATCGGCTACGACCTGGATGCCGGTAGCTCCGCACCCGAGAAGTGCAGGCGGCCGGACTCGAACGGCCACATGAACGGGAGCAACCCGGTCGAGTCGGGGTACGACGCCTTCACCGCCATCCAGGCAATGGCGAGCCAGACGTGTGGCGACGGAAACGACTCGTGCTTCTACAACAAGCCGAACCCGGGCAGCCTCAACCAGATCTTCACCCGGATCGCGGCAGACCTGGCGCGGCCCGCTGCCCGCCTCATCGACGACGACGCGCAGTAGGCGAGGACGCACGAGACCATGACGACACCGCGGCGAATCCGTTCGAATCAAGAGGGCCAGGCGATGGTCGAGTTCGCGCTCGTCATCCCCCTGCTCCTGCTCCTGATCTTCGGGATCATCCAGTTCGGGATGCTCTTCAACAACTACCTCGCCCTCACCGACGCGGTCCGCGTGGGCGCACGGCAGGCGGCCGTCAGCCGGACGCTTCCCGATCCGGTGGCGGCGACGAAGGCCAAGCTCGAGAAGGCTGCCGTCAACCTGGACACGACGAAGCTCACCGTCTCGGTCGATCCGTTCAATCCCGACGACGGCACCGCGACCTGGGCCCAGGGCGGAGATGTGACCGTCAAGGCGTCCTATCCGTACGCGATCAACCTGTTCGGGATGGTCGTCATGTCTGGCGAGATCGAGAGCGAGACGACCGAACGGGTCGAGTAGCGCCCGCGAGCTTCGCTCGCGCTCAGATCACGTTGAGCTCTGGACGCGGCGTCGCGCTCGCGAAGCGCTCGACCGCGAGCGGCGTGACGTCGACGAACGGCTCTCGGCGCAGGACGAGGTCGCGCACGATCTCCCCGACCGCCGGCCCCTGAAGGAAGCCGTGCCCGGAAAAGCCGGTCGCGTACAGGAACCGCGAGATGCGGGGATCCTCGCCGATCAGCGCGTTGTGGTCGGGTGTCACCTCGTAGTAGCCCTTCCAGCCGCCGGCGATACCGAGCTCTAGAAGCCTCGGGAGACGCTGCTCGGCGACCTCGGTCACGCGCTCGAGCCACGACGGGTCCGAGGGCATGTCGAATCCGGGCTCCTGCGCGCGATCGGCCATCCCGAAGAGGAGCCCGGGCCCTTCGCGGTGGAAGTAGAAGCCGGTCGAGAAGTCGACGGTGAGCGGGATGTGGTCGGGGAGCTCCGCCGGCCCCGTGTAGCCGACCTCGCGGATGACGGGCACGACGGGGAGCTCGACGCCCACCGTGCGCGCCAGGTCCGGTGACCAGGCACCTGCGGCGCAGACGACGACCTCGGTCTTCACGACGCCGTGGTCGGTTTGTACGCCGCGGATGGTGTCGCCTTCGAGGTCGATACCGGTGACGCCGCACGCCGTCACCACGGACGCCCCGTGGCCACGAGCGGCAGCCGCGTATCCCTGCACGACCGCCTCGGGGCTCGCGTGCCCGTCGCGAGGTGAGAACGTCGCGGCAAGCACGCCGTCGAGGCCCGCGATCGGGCACAGCTCGTGCGCCTCCTCGAGGCTGACGAAGCGACTCGGGACGCCGTGCTCGGCCTGGAGCGCGACACTCCGCTCGAACGCCTCGACGTCCTCCGGGCGGTCGAGGAGGAACAGGTACCCGACCTGTCGCAGGTCGATCTCTGCTCCCGGCCGTTCTCCGAAGTGCTCGTACGCGTCGATGCTGCGCATGCCGATCGCGATGTTGAGCGGATCCGAGAACTGCGCGCGGATGCCGCCGGCGGCGCGGCTCGTCGAGCCCGAAGCGAGCTCGGCGCGCTCGAGGAGGCAGACGTCGACGCCGGCCTCGGCGAGGTGGAACGCGATGCTCGTTCCGATGACTCCGCCGCCGACCACGACGACGTCGGCGCGGTCGGGGAGCGATGAGCTCATCGCCGGATGAGGTTCCGGAGGAAGAACATGACGTTGGCAGGCCTCTCCGCGAGCCGGCGCATGAGATACGGGTACCAGTCCGGCCCGTACGGAGTGGCAACGAGAACCTTGTATCCCTGCGCTGCGATCTGGCGCTGGAGCGCCGGGCGCACGCCGTAGAGCATCTGGAACTCGAAGCGGTCGCGTCCGATGCCGTCTTGCTCGGTGAGCATCCGCACCTGTTCGATGATCCGCTCGTCATGCGTCGCGACCGCGATGTACGCGCCCGCGTGAAGGGCCCGCTGCACGAGCTCGACGTAGGCCTCGTCCACGTCGTGCTTCTGCGGGTACGCGAGCTCGGCAGGCTCGAGGTAAGCGCCCTTGACGATCCGGAGGTTCGGTGCGAGCGGAACGAGGCGCTCGAGGTCGGCAGGCGTCCGGTAGAGGTACGACTGGAGGACCGTCCCGACATTCTCGTGTCCGGCTGCGCGCAGTCGTTCGTAGATCCGCAGCGTGGGGTCGACGAACTCCGACTGCTCCATGTCGATCCGCACGAATACGCCGCGCCGTGCGCCGTGCTCGACGACACGCTCGACGTTGGTGTAGGCGACGTCTTCGTCGAACGAGAGGCCCAGGTGCGTCAGCTTCAGCGCGACGTTGGCGCGCAGGTGCTCGTCAGCGAGCCGGTCGACGATTTCGACGTACGAACGCACGACGGTCTCGGCGGCGTCGGCATTCGGTATCGCCTCGCCGAGCAGGGTCGTGTTCGCGTGCAGCCCTGAGTCGTTCAGCCGCCTGAGGACGGGCACGCACTCGTCCAGCGTCTCGCCGGCGACGAACCGGCCCGCGCCGAGGCGCATCCCGTAGCGCCCCACGACGCGCTGGAGGAACGCGCTGTCGGCGGATCGGAGGATGACGGTCCTCGGGAGCTCCGCCACGGCTCGGCCGACGCGCCTCATCCGTCGAGCTCCACCGTGACGGTCTCGTCCACCTCGACGATGGCGTAGTGGCCCGACGCCGCGGGACCGGGGTTGACGACCGTCGAGGCGCCGAGCTCGTCGATCGCCCGCGACTCGTGAATGTGGCCACAGAGGACGAGATTCGGACGCTCTCGCTCGATGAGCTGCCTGAGCGCGGGGCTGCCCACGTGCTCGCCCGACGACAGCCGGTCGCAGGCCGTTCCGAAGGGTGGCGCGTGTGGGCAGAAGACGCGGATGCGGCTCGCCACGATCTCGGCGAGCCCCGCGGCGCCGTGTCGGGCGTACTCCTCGTCAGGAAGCTCGTAGGGAGTGTGCAGCGGTGTGAGCGGCGAGCCCGAGGCGCCCGCGAACCCCACGCCGTCGACGGAGATCCCTCGGCCGTGGATGGAGACGCCGAGCTCGTCGAGGCGCGCGTCGATTGCGGGCGAGTCGCAGTTCCCGGCGACGGCGAGGAGCGTCCGCGCGAGCGGGCGCAACTCCTCGACAGCGCGCTCCGCGTCGTCGGCTGTTCCGAAGGTCGTGATGTCGCCGCCGACGACGAGAACGTCGACGAGGCCGACGCTCTCGAGCGCATGCGTGACGCTGTCCACGCGGTCGTGGACGTCGACGACGTACGCAATCCGCACGACGCGAACCTATCGAGGTCGGCGTCGTGCCGCGACGTCTGCCCGCGCTCGCAGCGCCGCCATGTTCAGTTCAGCGAGGGATCGGGAGGCATGAGGGCCAGCACGGTGAAGGGCCCGCCCTTGCGGCGGAGCACCTCGCTCCAGAGCTCGTCCGGATCGGCGGTGAACACGTCGTCCGGCGCGGCGGGCTCCACGATCCACGAGCCCTCGCGAAGCTCGCCGTCGAGCTGGCCCGGCCCCCAGCCGGCGTAGCCCGCGAAGACTCGGGTACGGCCGAGCTCGCCGAGCGTCTCGGGGTCGACCTCCGACGGAAGGAACCCGACGGCGTCGAGCACGAGCGTCTCCGCGCGCTCCGGCTCCTCGAACTCCGCGAGGACGACGATCGCCGACGGCTGCACCGGGCCGCCCACGTGGATCGCCCCGTCGCCGTCGACGAGCTCCATGAGCTCTGGCATGGCCTCGACGACGGTCGCTCCCGACGTGCGGTTGAGGACGACGCCAAGCGCTCCGTCGTCAGCGTGCTCGCCGACGAGGACGACGGTTCGCCGGAAGTTCGGATCGACGAGCTCCGGCGAGGCGACGAGAAGGTGGCCCTTGAGCGATTGCACCGGCATATCATCGTCCCATGGAGCGCTCGTCTCGCGAGGTCCGGCTGGTGGCGCGGCCCCAGGGCGTTCCCGATGCCGATCTGTTCGAGGTCGCGGAGGTGCCGGTCGCGGAGCCCGCAGGCGGCCAGGTGTTGATCCGAAACGCGTACTTCTCCGTCGATCCGTACATGCGTCCGCGGATGAACGACGTCCGCTCGTACGTCGCACCGTTCACGCTCGGCGAGCCCATGACCGGCGGAGCTGTCGGCCGTATCGTCGCGTCCCAGCACGACACGCTCGAGGAAGGCGACTGGGTCGTCCATGGACTCGGCTGGCGGGAATGGGCACTGTCCGAAGGCGCCGGCGTGCGCCGAGTCGATCCCGATCTCGCTCCGGTGTCGACGGCGCTCGGCGTGCTCGGCATGCCGGGGTTCACGGCCTACCACGGCCTCTTCGAGATCGGGCAACCGACCGAGGGCGAGACCGTCTTCGTCTCCGGTGCGGCGGGCGCGGTCGGGAGCGCCGCAGGCCAGATGGCGAAGATCGCCGGCTGCCGGGTCATCGGGAGCGCCGGCTCTCCCGCGAAGATCGCATGGCTCGAAGAGCTCGGGTTCGACGAGTCGTTCGACTATCGCGAGGAGCCCGTACGGCAGGCGCTCCCTCGCCTCGCGCCCGACGGGATCGACGTGTACTTCGACAACGTGGCCGGAGATCACCTCGAGGCCGCAATCGGCGCACTCCGGACGCACGGCCGGGTCGTCGCCTGCGGTTCGATCTCCCGCTACAACGACGTGGAGCCGAACGCCGGGCCGCGAAACATGTTCATGGTCGTGACGAAGCGCTTGCGGCTCCAGGGGTACATCATCAGCGATCACTACGACCGCTTCTCCGAGTTCCTCGCCGCCGCTTCCGAATGGATGCGCGAGGGGCGGCTCCGCTACCGCGAGACGATCATCGAGGGGATCGAGAACGCTCCCGACGCCTTCGTCGGGCTCCTGCGAGGCGAGAACATCGGGAAGATGCTCGTGAAGGTCGGCCCGACCGATGGAACCGGTGACTGAGCCGGCGAGCGATCAAACCGCACGGTCAGCGTCGGTGGTGATATCGCTCGGAGTGTGAGAGGATCCGCCGCGTTGGACGCTCTGGAAAACGGGGGAGTCGGCGCTCGCCTCCGCCTGGCGCGGCGGACCGCAGGGCTCACGCAGAAACAGCTGGCCGAGGAGCTCGGGGTCGAGGCGATCACCGTGTCCAGGTGGGAGCGCCAGGTCACGATGCCCTCGCTTCCTCGGCTGCGGCGTGTCGCCGAGCTGACGGAGACGACCGTCTCCGATCTCGTTCGCGCGCCGGACGCGATGACCGGGCAGGCCGCCGAGCTGGCGGCGCTCAGGGAAGAGCTTGCAGAGACGCGGGAGCTGGTGGATCGAGTTGCGCGTGCGCTCGAGCGGTTAGCTCGTCCTCGACCCGGGACAGGCTCCGCGCAAGCGTCTCGAGGCTCGTGACGTCGATCTCGGCGAGGTGCTCGACGTCTATCGCGAGCTTGTCACCGCACGGCACGGCCCTGTAGCTCCGCACGCGCCCGGCGTAGTAGACGGTGAACTCAACGGGCTGGCCCGACCGGCGAGCCCGGTCGAAGTGCGGGCGGAGAAGCCGTTCGGCGTCCGGGAGGCGCTCCCACAGCACGTGGCCGATGAACGGGCCCATGAGACTCTGCACCTCGGGGCCGACCCGCACGATTCGGTCTCCTTCGCCGAGGACGATGTGCGCGCCCCGCGGGCTCGGATCGTGGTCGAAGCGCGCGACGCTCACTCCACCGCCTCGACGAGCCGAAGAGATCTTCGGGCATGGACGCGGCGGGCCGAGCTCTCGGCTCGATCGAGCGCCGAGATCGCCTCGACGATCGAGGATCGCAGCCCCTCGAGCGTGAGCGTGTCGAGCTGGGCGAGGATCTCCCAGGAGAGCACGAGCCGATCGCCTCGAGCTGTCGCGCGGACTCGACCGACGCGCCCGTCGTAGAACTGGACGAACTCGAGCGGCTCGCGCGACCGCCAGGCGCTCTCGTAGTACCCGCGGAACAGCGGCTCGGCGCCGGGGAAGCACTCCCACAGGTTGCGTCCTTCGAGCCTTCCGAGCTCCGCGCGCGCAGACTCGCCCATCCCGACGACCGTGTAGCGTCGATCGAGGACCAGCGTGGGTTCGGCGAGTACCGTGACGGCCACGGCGCGTGAGAGTCTACGCCCGGCGATGCCGAGGGCAAAATCGGGCTGCGCCTAGCGGTTTTCTCGCGTTGCGAGGAAGTTTGCGACGAGCTCGGGGCCCTCGGGGGTCAGCACGCTCTCGGGGTGGAACTGCACGCCCTCGATCGGATGGCTGCGATGGCGCACGCCCATCACCTCGCCGTCCTCCGTCCAGGCCGTCGCCGCGAGCTCGTCCGGGACGGAGACCGCGGCCAGCGAGTGGTAGCGGCCTGCTTCGATCTGCTCCGGAAGCCCCGCGAAGATCCCTCGCCCGTCGTGCCGGACCATGCTGGCCTTCCCGTGGAGGAGGGCTCGCGCCTGCGCGATCTCGCCGCCGTACGCCTCGACGATGGCCTGGTGTCCGAGGCACACCCCGAGTGTCGGAGTCGTCGGCCCGAGCGCGCGGATGATCTCCAGCGAGTTGCCCGCGCCGGAAGGCCGTCCGGGACCGGGGGAGACGACCAGCCGATCCGGCTCGAGCGCGGCTGCCTCCTCCGCGCCGATCTCGTCGCTCTGGCGCACGAGGACTTCGGCCCCGAGCTGCTCGAGCAGGTGCACCAGGTTGTAGGTGAAGGAGTCGTAGTTGTCGACCACGAGCACGCGCACGGCTTCGAGTCTGCCAGCGGGCCTCGTCGCGCAGGTGCTCCGGTACGCTCAATCACGTGGCCCGCTCGGTCATCCTCTCCGCGACACGCACGCCGTTTGGCCGCCTGGGCGGAGGGCTTGCGGGCGTCCCCGCGACCCAGCTCGGCTCGATCGTGATCCGCGCGGCTCTCGAGCGGGCGGGGCTCGAGGCGGGCGAGGTCGAGTACGTGATCATGGGCCAGGTTCTCCAGGCCGGCGCGGGTCAGGCGCCCGCGAGGCAGGCCGCCGTGGCCGCAGGGATCCCGAAGGAAGTTCCTGCGGACACCATCAACAAGGTGTGCGCGTCTTCGATCCGGGCAGTCGAGATCGCCGACCTCATGATCCGCGCGGGCGGACACGACGTCGTCGTCACGGGCGGCATGGAGTCGATGTCGAACGCCCCGTACCTCCTCCCGAAGGCCCGCTTCGGGTACCGGCTGGGAAACGGCGAGGTCGTGGACCACATGGTCTTCGACGGCCTCACGTCGACGTTCGACGGCATGCACATGGTCCAGCAGGCGTCACTCGTCTCTCGCGAGCTGGGTATCACGCGGGAGGAGCAGGACGAATGGGCGTACCGCTCGCACGCACGGGCGGCCGCGGCGCAGGACGCGGGCCGGTTCGACGACGAGCTCGTCCCGGTGGGAGACGTCGTTGCGGACGAAGGGGTGCGGCGAGACACGACGCTCGAGAAGCTGGCTTCTCTCTCGCCCGTGTTCGACCCGGACGGAACGACGACCGCCGGCAACGCGCCGGGGGTCAACGACGGTGCTTCGTGTGTGGTCGTGTGCTCGGAGGAGTTCGCCGCGCGCCGCGGCCTGGAGCCGCTCGCAACGATCCTGTCGCAGGGCTACGTCGCCGACGACTTCGCGTACCTCGCGCGGACACCCGCGGGCGCCGGCGAGCAGGCTCTCGGGAAGGCCGGCAAGTCGATCGCCGACGTCGCTCGGGTCGAGATCAACGAGGCGTTCTCGTCTGTTGCGAAGAGCTCGACCCGGATGCTCGGCGCCGACGAGGAGATCGTGAACGTGAACGGCGGCGCGGTCGCGCTCGGCCATCCCGATCGGCGCCTCCGGGGGACGCATCCTGGGCACGATGATCCACGAGCTGCGCCGATCGGGCGGGGGACTGGGTCTGGCAGCGATCTGCTCCGGCGGCGGCCAGGGCGACGCGCTCCTCATCGAGGTCTGACCTGCGCGTCTTTCGCACGGCGCTCTGCGTCGCGGCGTCCGGTGTGCTGGTGCTTGTTCTCTCGGGCGAGGCCTCAGCCTGCGTCTGCGTCGACGCGCCGATCCAAGATCGACTGAACGACGCCGACGCCGCGGTCGTCGGAAAGGTCGTCTTCGAGAGCTTGGAGACGGGCGAGAACCCTCAACGCGTCATGGCCTTCAAGGTGGAGCAGCGGGTCAAAGGAGACATTCGCGGCGACATCATCGTCGAGAGCCCTTCCGGATCCGACTGCGATCTCGTCGTCGAGAGAAACGAGACCGTCGGTCTCTTGCTGGCGAGCGGGTCCGAAGGTCGATGGCTCGGGAGCGCGTGCAGCGTCGTCGAACCGGGGCTTCTCGTGACCGCTGGGGGCGAGCCTAGAGGCGGTGCCATCAAGGTGGCGATCGGCCTCATCCTGCTCGTGCTCGTTCTCGGGTGGTCGGTCCAGCGGCTCAAGAAGGGAAAGCGGCCGGACCTTCCGGGTGCGCCCGAGCCCTGATTCTCAGAGCGTCTTGACGTACCGCAGCTGCATCGTCAGCGCGCCCTGGAACGTGTCTTCCTTGCGCGTGTTCTTCACCCAGCCAGCCGCTTCATAGAAGCGCTCAGCGCGCTCGTTCCCGTCGAGCACCCAGAGGAACGCGCTCCGGAAGCCGGACGAGCGGAGGGATTCCTCTGCGCGTTCGATCAGGGCACGGCCGACGCCGTGACCCCAGCACCGAGGGAGCGCGTAGATCGCGTACAGCTCCCCGAGGTCGGGATCGACCTCGGCCGCTCCGACGGTCGCGAACCCAACGACGTCTCCGTCCAGCTCGGCGACGAACGTCGCGCTCCCTGGTCGCGGTTCCCGCGCGAGCCCCTCCCTCCACATCCGCTGCCGGGCTTCCACGTCGAATCCGCCGATCACGTCGTCCGGGAGGAGCCCGGCGTACGCCGCGGTCCACGTCTCGACCTGAACGCGTCCTATCGCGTCACCGTCGTCGGCCGTTGCGAGGCGCACGGTGGTCATTCCCGGCACGCTATAGCCTGTTCCGCCGTGGGCGGCTTCGAGCGCGTTCTGGTGGTCGGGGCAGGGCAGATGGGCGGCGGGATTGCGCAGGTCGTCGCCGCGTCGGGGCGCCGTGTCTTCCTCCACGACTCCGTCCCGGGAGCCGTCGATCGCTCGTTGGAGACCATGCGCAAGAGCCTCGCGAAGCTTGCGGAGAAGGGCGGGGCGGACCCCGACGAGGTGCTCGCGCGGGTAACCGCGGTCGACGAGCCCGTCCCCGCCGACCTCCTCGTCGAAGCGGTCGTCGAGGACGCCCAGGTCAAGCAGGAGCTGTTTCGCCTGGCCGACCACCTCCTCCCTCCGGAAGCGATCCTCGCCTCGAACACGTCGTCGATCCCGATCTCCTCGCTCGCCGGCGTCACCCGTCGGCCGGACAAGGTGATCGGCATGCACTTCTTCAATCCTGTTCCTGTGCTTGCCCTCGTCGAGGTCATCCGCACGGACGAGACCTCCGAGGAGACCGCGCAGGCGATCTTCGAGCTGGCCAGGGACCTCGGCAAGACTCCGGCCGAGGCGCGTGACTTCCCGGGCTTCGTGTCGAACCGCATCCTCATGCCGTTCGTCAACGAGGCCGTGTACGCCCTCCAGGACGGCGTTGCGGAGCCGGATGCGATCGACACCATCGCCAGGCTCGGGTTCGCGCATCCGATCGGCCCACTGGCTCTCGCGGACCTCATCGGCCTCGACACCTGCGTCGCGATCATGGACGTCCTCCACGAGGGCCTGGGCGACTCCAAGTACGAGCCCTGCCCGCTGCTTCGCGAGCACGTCGCGGCCGGTCGGCTGGGACGGAAGTCGGGCCGCGGCTTCTACGACTACACGTGATGGACCCACGGCTCGCCGCCGAGCTCGCCGCCCACGAGATGCCCGACGAGGAGTTCGTCGACTCGGCATTCGGGCTCGTCTTGAGGCGGCCCGCGGACGCCGAAGCGCGTGACCGGGCGCTCGGGAAGCTCGCGGAGGGAACGCTCTCGCGTGCCACGCTGATCCACGAGCTCGCGACGAGCGACGAGTCGAGCCGCGTGCGCGAGCTCGACGACGCCGTCGCGCTGGGCCTCGGCGCCCGCGCACGTCGTGAGCGCATCCGCTGGCTTCAGGCGCCGCCCGGAACGGACGAGAGGGTCGTGGAGATCCCGTGGGTGCTGAGCCGCCTTCGAGCGCGGGGACGCGTGCTCGAGATCGGCTACGCGTTCGCGGAGAACGCGTACCTGGGGGCGCTCCTGCGCTCGGGTGTCGAGCTGGTCGGCGCGGACCTCGCGTCCGCGCGACGTCGAGGGCCTCGATGCCGTGGTGGCGGACGTTCGCGAGCTCCCGTTCGACGACGGGAGCTTCGACCAGGTGCTGCTCGTCTCGACCCTCGAGCACGTCGGTGCCGACAACGCGGTCTACGGGCTCGCGGGAGAGCCCGATCCCGACGCGCGCCTGCACGCGCTCCAGGAGCTACGCCGCACGCTGCGCTCGAACGGCAGCCTGCTCGTGACCGTGCCGCTCGGTGAGCCCGAGGACTACGGCTGGTTCCGGCAGGAGGACGAGCCCGGCTGGACACGGCTTTACGGGCAGGCAGGCTTTTTCGTCGGGCGAGCAGGAGGTGTACGAGCTGACGGCCGAGGGCTGGCGAGCCTCGCGCAATTTCGAGTCGTCCGGGGTCCGCTACGGCGCTCGGGGGCCTGCGGCGTCCGCAGTCCTGTGCGCCGAGCTCCGCCCGGGGCGGGTGCGCAGGCTCCTCACTCCGAGCGGCGTCAAGACGGTGACCCGACGGCGGGCAGGGCGCGCGTATCGGCGCGTGCGACGCGGCCTATAGTCAGCCGGTGGACTTCGACCTGACCGCCGAGCAGCGCGAGATCCAGTCCGTCGCGCGTGAGCTGGCAGATGCCGAGATCGTCCCCAACGCGTCCGCCTGGGACCGCGAGCACCGCTTTCCCGCGGAGCTCTTCCCGAAGCTCGCCGAGCTCGGGCTCATGGGCGTCTGCGTGCCCGAGGAGTACGGCGGTGCGGGCGCCGACTTCCTCTCGTACATCCTCGTTCTCGAGGAGCTGTCGCGAGCCGACGCCGGAGTAGGCGTGACCGTCGCCGTGCACACGAGCGCGACGACGCTGCCGATCCTGGCGTTCGGTACGGACGAGCAGACGGCGCGTTTCGTGCCGCCTCTGGCGCGCGGGGAGTCGATCGGCGCTTTCGCGCTCACCGAGTCGGGCTCGGGTTCCGACGCGGGCTCCCTGCGGACGCACGCGGAGCCCGATGGCGACGGGTGGATCGTGACCGGCTCGAAGCAGTGGATCACGAACGGCTCGGTCGCGGCGACGTTCGTCCTCTTCGCCCGCACTGACCCCGCAACCGCCGGCGCGCGCGGCGTCTCGTGCTTCGTTCTCGACGCTGAGCACGTGCGCGTGACCAGGGAGGAGGAGAAGCTCGGGCTCAACTCGTCGACCACGTCGGACCTCGCGATCGAGGGCGCACATGTGAGCCGCGATCGTCTGCTGCACGACGAAGGACGTGGTTTCCGGGTCGCGATGGCGACGCTCGACGGAGGCCGCATCGGAATCGCCGCGCAGGCACTCGGCATCGCGCAGGCCGCCTACGACGTCGCTCGGGAGTACGCGCTCGAGCGAGAGCAGTTCGGCCGGCGCATCGGCGAGTTCCAGGCGATCCAGTGGAAGCTCGCGGACATGTCCACGGAGATCGACGCCGCTCGCCTTCTCGTGTATCGCGCCGCCTGGCTCAAGCAGCAGGGACGGCCGCACACGGCCGAGGGTGCGAAGGCGAAGCTCTTCGCGTCCGAGATGGCCCGCCGCCAGACGGCGGAAGCGATCCAGATCCTCGGCGGGTACGGCTACACGAAGGAGTTCCCGGTCGAGCGCTACTACCGGGACGCGAAGATCACCGAGATCTACGAAGGCACGAGCGAGATCCAGCGGCTCGTCATCGCGCGCTCGATCCTCGGACGGCAGCTGCGCGACGAGCCCGTCGCCCAGGGCACCCACTCCTAGCGCGGATACGGCACATGCCTCGCAACCCCGACGAGCCGGTTCGCCTCACGAAGATCTACACGCGTGGCGGGGACGCGGGGGAGACGTCGCTCGGCGACGGCTCGCGGGTCTCGAAGCTCGATGCGCGCATCGGCGCAGCCGGGGCCGTGGACGAGCTCAACTCGCACGTCGGTCTCGTCCTGGCAGCCGAGTGTCCCGACGCCGTGCGCCAGGTGCTCGTGCGGGTCCAGAACGAGCTCTTCGACCTCGGTGCCGATGTCTCGGTGCCGGTCGGGCAGGACGGTCGACTGCGCGTGGCACAGAGCCAGGTCGACGCGCTCGAGGCGGACTGCGACCGCTTCAACGCCGACCTGCCCGGGCTCAAGAGCTTCGTCCTTCCCGGCGGCAGCGAGCTCGCGGCGCGCCTGCACGTCGCCCGCTCGGTATGCCGTCGCGCCGAGCGAGTGGCGCTAGAAGCTGCGCGGGAGCACGAGCTCGGCCCGCTCGTGCTCACCTACCTGAACCGGCTCGCAGATCTCCTCTTCATCCTCGCCCGCTACGCGAACGCTGCCGAAGGCGGAGCCGAGCCCCTGTGGAAGCCCGGCGCCTCGCGCTGAGGGATCGTCAGGCGACTTCCGGCCAGCTGCCGTTGACCCATTCCACGAGCTCGTCGGCGGGGCGAGGACTCGCGGCGTAGAAGCCCTGGGCGAGGTCGCAGCCCATCTCGGCAAGCATGTTCCAGGCCTCGCGGGTCTCGACGCCTTCCGCGACGACCGTAAGGCCGAGCGCGTGACCGATGTCGATCATCCCCTGCACGAGGACCGCATCGGTCGTGCTCCGCCCGAGGCCGTGGACGAACGTGCTGTCGATCTTGAGCTCGGCGAGCGGAAGGACGCGTAGCGCGGCGAACGACGCAGCCCGGCCGCCGTCGTCCAGCGCGAGCCGGACGCCGAGAGCCGAGAGCTCGGCCAGGATGGTCTCGTCGAGCTCGCAGCCCGCTCCGGGGCCGGCGGGCACGACCTCGAGCGTCAGCTTCCTGGGCGAGAGCGTCGAGCGGCCGAGGAGCCCACCGAGTCCCTCGACGAACTGCGGATCGTCGAGCAGGCGGTACGGGACGTTCACGGCAACCCCGAGCCCGAGCCCGCGGTCGGCCCAGGCCTCGGCGGTTCGGAGCGCATCCGAAAGAACGAGGAACGTGAGATCGCGGGCGACCGGGGTCCGCTCGACGTGCGGGACGAACTCGGCCGGGAGCGCGAGCGCGTTGTCGGGCAGCCTGCGCCGAACGAGCGCCTCCGCCGCCGCCGGCTCCCCGGTGCGCAGATCGATGATCGGCTGATAGAGGACGACGAGCTCGCTTCGCTCGAGCGCGGACTCGACATCCCTGACGACTCCCGCGTCCACACCCCGACGTAGGAGGACGGACTCGTCCGTCGTGTCGCGCTTGGTCGCGTACATCTGACCGTCCGCGCGCGAGAGGAGCTCGTCCGCCGTCGCACCGTCACCCGGGAACACCGCCCACCCGATGCTGCCGTCGATCTCCACGGTCGACCCTTCGACGTGGAACGGCCGGCGCATCGCGTGCCTGAGCCTCCCGACGAGCGCGGCGGCCTGTTCGTCATCGCCGGTGGCGAGCGAGAGGACGACGAATTCGTCACCCCCGACGCGGGCAACCGTGTCGCTTGCGCGTACGACTGCCTCGAAGCGACGCGCGAGCGAGCGCAGGACGGCGTCCCCGGCGCGATGGCCGCGGACGTCGTTGACATCCTTGAAGTTGTCGAGGTCGATCACGATGAGGGCGAACGACTCGTTCTCACGCCGTGCCCGGCTGCAATGCTTGCTCGATCCGGTCCTCGAGGAGAACGCGATTGGGCAGAGCCGTGAGCGGGTCGCGTAGCGCTTGAGAGCGCGCCCGGCGCAGGCGCAGGTCGAGCGCGATCCCGCATGTTCCGGCGCACACGGCGAGCGCGAAGAGAGCGCCGACGAGCTGGTCCGGGTGGTTCTGGAGCAGGACGGCGGTCACGCCGCCCGCGACGACGAGCGCGCTGAGCGTCACTGCCCAGGCGATCGTGCCACCCGTCGTGCGCCTGTCTCGAATCGTCACCTCGGTCCCGCCCCCCTCGCCTCCCGCAGTATCTCCACCGTACTCGGCGGAGGTCCGCCTGGCAGCCCCAAATCGAGTGACCCCCGTCCCTCGGACGAGGGATCCCGCCGGAACCGGAAATCCGCTCTATGCGGTGTTTTCCGACCTGCCGTCGTCCGTACGGGTGATGCTTCCCGGTCAGGTGACACTCGGGTCGGAACAAGGTGCAGCTCGGCGTGGGAATCGACGCCCGTGAACGCGCTCGCAGGCGTCATCGGACTCGTCGGTGGGCTCGCCGTGGCACCAGTCGCCGACCGCCTCGCAACCAATGCCGCAGCGCACAAGCCGCTCCTCGGGAGGACACCGGTCTCTCGGCGGCTACCGCTCGTCGCTGTCGCGACAGCCTCCCTCGGCGCCGCCGCTGGGCTCGCGTTCGGGATCACGCTGGAAGCGGCGCTCGGCGCGATCTTCTGCTGGATCCTCGTGATCGTGAGCCGCACCGACCTCGAGCACCGCCTCATCCCCAACGCCGTAGTCCTTCCGGGGACGGTGCTCATGCTGATCGGCCGCACGCTCGACGACCCGTCGCTCATCTGGCTCGCGGCGGCGATCGGAGCCGGCGCAGTGCTCTTCGTCATCGCGCTCATCTACCCACGAGGCATGGGCATGGGGGACGTGAAGCTCGCGGCGTACCTCGGCGCGGGCCTCGGCTCGGCCGTGGTCGTCGCGGTCTTCATCGGTTTCCTGACCGCCTTCATCCCTGCTCTCGTGCTGCTCGTCAGACACGGAAGGCGAGCTCGGAAGCTCGGGATCCCGCTTGGCCCGTTCCTCGCTCTCGGCGGCATCGTGGCCCTCTTCGCGGGAGGCGAGATCCTCGCCTGGTATCTCGGTTCCGACGCCTGACGAGACTCAAGCGAACCCCCCGGAAAGCCGATTCTTGAGCCATGGAACGCGCTTCTGCGCGCGTCGGCGACCCGCGACCGATCGAAGCGGCGCTGCTCGCGGCCGCCGTCCGCCAGGCCGTACACGCGGCAGAGGCCGAGAGCGAGCCCGTCGCAGGCATCGACGCTGCCGTCGAGGCGCTGCACGGCGCGATCGACGGCCTCCTGCCGTCGGTCTTCGTGCTCGAGCACGGTCGCCTGTGGCTCGTGTCGCAGCGCGGATACGCCGTCGTTCCGGACGGGATCGACGTCCGGCAGGGTGTCGTGGGACGCGCCGTGCGACTCGGCCGGGGCCAGTTCGTGCCCGACGTCACGGTCGACACGGACTACATCGAGGCTCTGCCCTCGGTGGTCTCCGAGGCCGCGAATCCCCTTCGCCGGGGAAGGCTGACGGTCGGCATCTTCAACCTGGACTCCGAACGGCCATTGCCGGACGGGACGCTCCGTCTTCTTCGACCACTGACCGCGGCGCTCGTTCCGCGCGCAGAGGCGTTTCGTGCTTCCGGGATCCTCGATCTGCCGGCGCTCGCCCGGCTGTTCGTCTACCTCGGCAGCCTTCGCGATCCCTCGGAGATCGCCGCGCTTACCGCCGCTTCTCTCGCTCGCGTGCTGCGGGTGCAGACGAGTCAGGTCTGGATCTGGAACGAGGTCGGCTCGCCCGTCGAGCTGGCCACCTGGCACGCGGACGGGTACGACGGTCCCATGCTCTCCCCAGACGCGCTCGAGGCGACGCGCGCGCTCGTAGACCCTGCGGTCGTGTGCCAGCTCATCCAGCCTCGTGGGGCGAAGGTACGAGGCGCAAAGCGACCGCCCGTGATCTGGATGCCGCTTCGCGCGAATGGCGAGGAGCTCGGTGCGCTGGTCGCCACCTGCGGTGACACAGGACGCATCGATCCGAGCCACCTCGACACGGCCGCGGTGCTCGCCGCGCACTCGGCGGCGTCGCTCGATGCCGCCATCGCGCTCCAGCGGGAGCGGCAGAGCGCAATGACGGACTCTCTCACCGGCGTGCTCAACCGGCGCGGGCTGGAGGAGAAGCTCGAGCTCGATCTCGCGTCGGCCCAGGAACGTCGCATGCCGTTGAGCGTTCTCGTGCTCGACTGCGATGACTTCAAGGAGATCAACGACCGCGCAGGCCACGAGTTCGGCGATGCGTTGCTCCGCGAGGTCGCCGACGTGCTCGCGCGCTCCCTCCCGGAGGGCGCCGAGGTCGGGCGTCTCGGAGGCGACGAGTTCGTCGTGATGCTCCGCGGCGCCGGTGCGGATGCCGCCGACGCCCTCGGAGGCAAGATTCGACGGGTTCTCGCCGAGGGTCTCACCGACGCGGGCTTCCCGTTGAAGCTGAGCGGAGGGATCGCCACGTACCCGTTCGACGGTGCCACGCCGACTGCGCTACTTCGCGCCGGTGACCAGGCTTTGTACTACGCCAAGGAGGCAGGCAAGGACCGGATCTCGTCGTTCAGGGAGGTCGTCACGCGTGGCTCGGCGGCCAAGGACACGAGTGGCGTCGCGGCCGCGGACGATCGACGCAGAGTGCCACGCGGGGACGGCACGATCCTGTCCGAAGCCCTGGTTGCTGCGAAGGCCATCGAGGCCGAGGAGACGGCAGACGACGTGTTGAGCAGGCTCTGCAAGGGCCTCGTGTTCGTCGTGGGTGCGACGGGCTGCCAGGCTTCCAGGGTGGTCGGGAGCTATCTCGTGGACGCCGAGAAGCACGCGCTGCGGGAGATCTCGCTCGGGGACGAAGCGGCATACCGCATCTCCGACTTCCCGCTCACTGTCGAGACGCTCCGCTCGGGCGAGCCGCGCGCGATCTCGTTCCTCGAGGGCGAGGTCGACCCCGCGGAGGCGTTCATCCTCAGAGAGCTCGGCATGAACGCCATGCTCATGGTCCCGCTCCGTGTCCGCGGACGCTCGTGGGGGCTCGTCGAGCTCTATGAGATGCGCCTGCGACGGTTCAACGACGACGACATCGCGATCGCCCAGTTCCTCGCGACACAGGCCGAGCGGCGATTGGAGACGATCGCGTCCGTCGACGCGCCGCGCGCGCGCCTGCCCGTCTACGAGCTTCCGCCCGACTCGGACGCCGACGACCTCGGCTCCAAGTAGGCGCAGAGTCTGACGTCGTGCGGTAGCGGCGAGCGCGCAACACGGGCAACGATGAAGGGCTCGCCGTCGACCTCGACCGGCTCGCCGGGTTGCAGCGACCGGTGCTCGACCTCCATGAGCCGGTAGGCGGGCCCAGGGACGAACAGCAGCGTCACCCGGGTGGTGGCCGGCTCGTCGGATGGCTCGGCCTCTGGGGGCGGTGAGACGGCCTCCGCGCGCTCCTCAGCCGCCAGCTCGCGCTCGCGCTGTGCCAGCAGGCGCTCCCGCTGCTCGATCGCCTCCCGTTTGAGCTCCACCGCTCCGAGCTCGCTCCGCCTCCGGTTGACCTCCGCCTCCTCCGCGCTCAGCCGAGCCTCCCGCTCGAGGAACTCACGACCGAGCTCGGAAAGCTCCAGCTCGCGATCCGTGAGGTCTCGGGTCCCGAGGCGCAGCAGTCGCTCCACGGAAGCCCGCATGTCACGCAGTAGCTCCTCCCGTCGCTCGAGGTCGGCCATTGCCTCCTCGAAGCGACGTGCCTGCTCCTCGAGCTCGAGGCTTCGTACGCCAAGCAGCTGCTCGAGCCTCTGCTCCGGGCTCGCGTGAGCGAGGACGCGCCGTGCGAGCTCCGACTCGCCGGGAGCCTCGTCAGCCGACTCCTTCCTGTCTCGACCGCGCCGAGGGATCAGCGTCACCGCGCCAGTGTTGCACCAGGAGGCTCGGATGACGCCTCCGGAGCTGAACGAGGGTCAAGAAGCGGTGTTCGAAAGCCGATATCTCCCGAATGGACACAGAAGGCGCACGACAGCTTGCGGCGCGTATTCGTGCGGGTGTCTGGATGGGCATGCGGGTCGAGCTCGACGGCCCGGGTGACGATCCACGCCTGACAGCCGGCGACCGCGGCTATGTGGAGGCCATCGACGAGCATGGACACGTCGTCGTGCGATGGGATCGCGGGTTCACGCTCGAGGTCGATCCGTCGCGGACGCCGCTCCGGCGCCTGGCCGCCTAGCAACGACTGCTATTGAGCGAGCGGCTCCCAGCGCGGAAGCGTGAACTTCAGGCTGGTCGGGCCGCCGGGGATGCTCTCCACGTCGAAGGTGCCGCCGAGCATGCGAACGCGCTCTGCGATCCCGACGAGGCCGAGGCGGCCGCGCTGGGCAGCCTTCGCGAGTGCTCGCTCGACCTCGAAGCCCATGCCGTCGTCCGAGATCTGCACCTCGATCGCGCTCCTGCGGGCGCGCACCCGGACCTCCACCGACGAGGCGCCCGAATGCTCGCGGACGTTGGCGAGCGCTTCCTGGATCGCCCTGAACACCGTGATCCGTTGAGCTGACGAGAGCGAGTCGGGGTCGCCGCGGATCTCGAGGCTTGCGCTGAGACCCGTGCGCTCTGCGAAGTTGTCGACCTCGCGGTGAAGGATCTCGCCGAGGGGCCGGCTCAACACGCTCTTGGTCTCGAGCGAGTGTGCGATCTCCCGTAGGTGTCGGTCGAGGTCCACGAGGCGCGCCGTGAGGTCTTCGAAGCGTCCGTACGCGACCTCGCGATGCGTCTCGAGGACGAACGGGTAGACCTGCTGCTGGAGCAACCGTACGTCCGCCGCGAGCGCGAGGACGTCCTGGATCGGGCCGTCGTGGAGGTCGAACCCGAGCCGCATGAGCCTGCGCTCGGAGGCGGCGACGAGCGTCCGCTCGCGTGTGCTCGAGTGCTCGAGCAGATGCTCTCGCTCGAGGATCGGCGCCATGTACGCGGCCGTCTCCGCGAGAAAGGCGTCGGCTACTTCGACGGAGACCGAGCCACACCGTCCGACGATCGCCGCGTACGGCTCGCCGAAGCGGTCGGCCCGTGCGGATCGGAGCTGCGAGCCTCCGAGGAGCGAGAGACGTGAGCGGCCGCGCAGGGTTGCCTTGGCCTCCGCTCGCACTCGCCTGCTCGGCTCGCTGGTCGCGCCGAGCGCGAGGACGCACTCGACGCCCTTCGTCGTCCGTCGCCAGACGGAGGCGTCCGTGAGGATGTCGAGCCCGAGCAGGAGGTCGAGCTGGATCTCCAGCGCCAGGAGCGGTGGCAGCTCGAGGAGACGTACGTTTCCGGCCGTCTGGCTGAAGAGCACGTAGCGCGCCGCCGGGACGGGTAGCGCGCAGGCCTCGGCCACGGCCGCGGCGGCTCCTCGCACGTCGGACGCGTCCAGCTCGAGCGCGGCGGCGAGCTCGACGACTGCGGCCGCCGCGTACCAGGCGGAGGCGAGGTCGTCTCCGACGTCACCGCCTCCGCAGCCGTCGCGGACGCCCCGTGCTTCGACGAGTACCGTCTCGAGCGCAGGTCGCACGTCTTCGCCGCAGCCTTCGACGAAGTAGGCGTGGAGGCGCGAGAGCCGATCGACTGCGTCGGTGGTGGGCGCCGGCGCGGGAAGCTCTCGGGGGAGGGGTAGCGAGAGGGCGGGCTCGAAGTGGTGGGCGCCGGCCTCGGACATCAGTCGGTTCCGGTCGGTGTCAGCGTCACGCGCTCGGCGAGCAGCCGCTCGATGTTCGAGAGCAGCTCCTCGGTCTCGTTCCAGCGGTCGAACACGCGCAGCCCGACCGGGCTTCGGCCTCCGGCGTCGGCGGCGACGACGAGAGGCAGGTCGGGACGCTGTACCCGGGCGGCATTCGCCGTCTTGAGCGCGTCGGCCACTGTAGCCCCGGCGTCGAGGATGACGAGGTCGATGTCGGGCTCGAGCACGACCTCGGGCAGGCGCTCCGGCGCGTTCAGCTCCTGGACTTCCAGATCGCGGCCTTCGAGGAGAAACCGTGCGAGCTTCACGAAGCGCGGGTCGCGGCTTGCGACGAGTATCTGCGCACGCGGCTCGGGCGTCGCATCCGCCCAGGACGTGCCGCGGTCGGCGCGTATCTCGGCGGCAGTGCGCGAGGCCCACGCGACGCGGTCTCCCACCTCGAGGCCCCGTCGCTCGCACTCACCGGCGGTGAGCTCCACGACCTCGCGAGCGCCGCGGCAGGACACCGTCCGCCAGGGCGCGACGGCTCGTTCGAGCCGAATGACCACCTGGTCCGAGTCGAGGAACACGACGTCGATCGGGAAGCGCATGAACGCGGTGTGGACGTTCCACGCCGGTCTGAGCACCATCCCCTCGCCGGGCTTCAGGCCTCGCCGTCCGAGGAGGCCTCGCATGCGGCGATGCGCGCGGTCGGCCACGACGCAGCGTTCGCAGACGACCCGACCGTCTTCCCGGCGGAGCGTCAACGAGGCCATCGTCGCTACAACACTTCGAAGATTCTGATGAAGGCCGGCACGAGCAAGACGATGAACATGGCCGGGAAGATCAAGAAGGCGAGCGGGAAGAGCATCTTGATCGGGATCTTCTGAGCAGCCTCCTCGACCATTGCCCTCCGTCGCTTGCGCATCTCGAGAGCGAGGTTCCGCATCGTCGTCCCGATGGAGACACCAAGCCGCTCACCCTGCGTCAGCGAGCGGACGAAGATCCGCATGTTCGGGCAGTCCGCGCGCCGGCCAAGGCTCTCGATCGCCTCGTTGACCGACAGGCCCATCCGCTGCTCCTGGAGCGTGAGCCGCAGCTCCTGACCAAGCGGATCCGCAAGGCTCTCGGCGGCGACGCGCATCGACGCGAGGATTCCGAGGCCGGCCTCGATGGTCACCACGAGGAGATCGATCATGTCCGGCATCTGGCGATCCATCGCCTCGAAGCGGAGGCGCTTGCGCCTGTTCACGTAGTACATCGGGAGCATCCAGCCGAGCACGCCCGCGCCGACCGCAAGCCCGATCGTCATCAGCCCGGACCCGCCCGCGAGGGGCACGAGCCAGAGCATGGCGATGGCGAGAAAGATCGCGACGATGACCTGGTAGCCGAGGAGCTTCCGCGGGGTCGCCGTGTACATGCCGGCCGCAAGCAGCTTCATCCGGATCTCGGCCTCGCTGAACCGGGAGACCCTCCGCGCCGCGAGGTCTCCGAGGTAGCCGGCAAGCCGGTCCAGCGGGCGTCGGCCGGGAGCCTCGGCAGTCGTTCGCGCGGCCTCGGCGACGTAGCCATACGTCCCGATCTGGTCGAGCATCCCCGGTGATGTCGGCTCCTTTCGCCAGTTGGCGACGAGAAGCATCACGCCGCCCCCCAGCATCAGGACCCCGATGACAGCGATGAGCTCGAGTTCCATGTGCCTACACCTCGATTTCGACGATGCGCTTGATCGTGACCGACCCGGCGATGAGCATCAGCGCCCACAGGACGAGGAAGGCGCGGCCGATGTTCGTGGCGGTCAGCGGGTCGAGCCAGCTTGGGTTGATGACGAGGAGGAAGCCGACGAGCACAAGCGGCAGCCCGGTGAGCACCCAGCGCGCGAGCCGGCCCTGTGCCGTCAGCACGCGAATCAGGCGCCTGATCTCCATTCGCCCGCGGATGTTCTCGACCACCCGGTCGAGTACCTCGGCCGTGTTGCCGCCCGCCTCACGCTGGAGGCGGGTGACGATCGCCACCTGCTCGATGTCGCGGTTCTCCATGCGCTCGCACGTGACCATGAGCGCCTGGTCGACGGGAACGCCGAGCTGCTCGTCCTGAAGGACTCGCCGGAACTCGGACTTGGAGGGTTCGTCGGCGCCCTCGACCATCACGTTCATCGCCCCGATCAGGCTGTGGCCCGCGCGGAGCGCTCCTGCCATGACCTCCAGGTTGTCCGGGAGCTGCTCACCGAACGACCGCCGCTTGCTCGACACCTTCGACTTGACCAGGTACCGAGCGATGAACGGCACGGCGAGTCCCGCCAGGAGGCCCAGGAGGTTCTGGAGCATGATGGCGGTGACGAGAGACACGAGGATCGCGGCGATGATCGACCAGCCCGCGATGGTCACGGGCGTGGCCTTGAAACCGCTCATCTCCACGTCCTTCTCGAACGACTGCCACCACTGCTGTCCGGCCATGGTCCTGTGCGCCCGTGTCGAGAGCATCGACGAGACCTCGGCCCGGCGGATGTTCGACTCCTCCTCGGTCGGAACGCTGACGTACTGCGCCATGCGCCTCCGAATCGATCGCGAGCGAACGTCGAAGGCGGTCAGGATCGCGAAGGCGAGGAGGCCGAGGACCGAGACGATGATGAAAACCATGAGGAACGGCGACACGATCACCTTGTCGATCCACGAGCGGTCGAACGTGCCGAGTCTCTTGTCGATCGCGCCGAGTGCCGGGACGCCGAGTGGGGGCGTCGTGTACGTGGCGACCGCCGGCGGCAAGCCCGCCACCTTCGCGCGGACGATTGCCTTCACCTCGGGCGGGAGCAGCGACCGGTAGGCAAGCGTGTACTCGCTCGAGAGGCGCGAGCTGATCTGGCCGAAGATCTGCTCGAGCTGGCCGGGTGTCGCGCTCTCGACGTAGGTGCCGCCCGTGTCCTGGGCGATGCTGCGGAGCGCTTCCGGCGCGTACTGCTTCGACTTGAGGCCGACGGAGAGCACGCGGACGTTTGCTTCCTCGAGCGCGGCGAGAGCCTCCGCCCGACTCGCGTCCGAGCCGACATCGGTGCCGTCCGAGAGCAGGACGACGGTCGCCCGCGGGAGCCCGGAGTCCTCCGCGAGCTCTGCGGCGCGAATCAACGCGTCGTAGATGTGCGTACCCTCGGCGAGCGCAGGATTGCTCGCAACGGCTGCCCGAAGCTCGGCCTCGGACTTCGTGAAGTCCTGGAGAACGGTGTCGTCGGGCCCGAAGACGACCACGGCCACCGGCAGCTTCGAGTTCCGGACCGCGATGAACCTCCGCGCGGCCTGCATGGCACCCGCGATCGGCTTGCCCTTCATGCTGTTCGACGCATCGACGAGGAGGATGGCGCCGCTCGCGGTGCCCGGGGCCTCGACCGTGAGGTTCGTGACCGCGCTGCCGTTCTCGGACATCGCGACCTTGTCGGCCGTGAGCGCACGCCGCTCGGGCAGGCGGAGGAAGAACCTCTTGTCCGGGAAGCTCGAGTCGGGAGCCTCCTGGAGCACCGGAGCACCCGACTGGCCGACGGCGGCCACCGGGGCGGCGAGAGTCACCAGGACGGCGCCGAGCACCGAGATGGCAGCCCAGACGGTCAGGGCCAGCCGAGGTGAGGCAGGTCCTGGGAGAAGCCTCGGAGAACCGAGCTTCACGCCGTCGCGCCTCGCCGGTCGTCGAGAACCGTGACCCGCTCGCCGAACATGCTCTGCGGGAGATCGATGCCCCGCTTGCGGAACTTCTCGTGGAAGACGGGCCTCAAGCCGGTGGGCCGGAGGCTTCCGACGATCGTGCGATCCGGCGCGACGGACTGGATCTCGAACTCGAAGATGTCCTGGAGCTGGATCACGTCCGACTCCATCCGGAGCACCTCGACCACCTGGGTAACGCGCCTCGAGCCGTCCTCGAGCCGCTCGATGTGAACGAGCAGGTCGAGAGCGGCCGAGACGTGCTGCCTGATGGCCCTGAGGGGCAGGTCGAACCCGGCCATCATCACCATCGTCTCGATGCGGTGAAGCCCGTCTCGGGGTGAGTTTGCGTGCACCGTGGACATCGAGCCATCGTGGCCCGTGTTCATCGCCTGGAGCATGTCGAGCGCCTCCGCGCCGCGAACCTCGCCGACGATGATCCGGTCGGGGCGCATGCGGAGGGAGTTCCTGAGGAGATCACGGATCGGCACGGCTCCCTCGCCCTCGATGTTGGGGGGACGCGCCTCGAGCCGGAGGACGTGTCGCTGTGCCATCTGGAGCTCCGCGGCGTCCTCGATCGTGACGATGCGCTCGCTGTTCGGGATCGCGGCGGAGAGCGCGTTGAGCAACGTCGTCTTCCCGGACCCTGTGCCGCCCGAGATGAGCACGTTCAGCTGCGCCTCGATGCAGCGAGACAGAAAGTCGACGGACTCGCTCGAAAGCGACCCGATGTTGATCATGTCCTCGAGGGCAAGCCGACGACGGCTGAACTTCCTGATCGTGAGCAGCGGGCCGGAGAGCGAGAGCGGTGGGATGATCGCGTTGACGCGGCTTCCGTCGGGAAGGCGGGCGTCGACCATCGGGGAGGCCTCGTCGATGCGGCGCCCGACCTGGGAGACGATCTTGTTGATGATCCGGCGAAGGTGAGACTCGTCCGTGAACCGCACGGTGGTCTCGTACAGCTTTCCGCCGCGCTCGATCCAGACGTCGTCGGCGCCGTTGCACATGATCTCCGTGATCGACTCGTCGGCGATCAGACGCTCGAGCGGGCCGTAGCCGAGAATGTCGTCGAGGATCTCCGCGGTCAGCCGCTCGCGGTCCTCGCGCGCGAGCCCGGGCTCGTCGTTGAGATGCCGCCGGATGTCGGCGGTGACGCGATCGCGGAGCTCGCCCGGATCGATCGCGACGTTGAAGAGCTGGGGCCCGAGCTCCGAGATCACCGCCATGTGGACGCGGTTCTTCAGCTCGGCAAACGGTTCTTGCTCTTGGGCCGAGGGGCGGCTACCGCTCGACAGTCGCTCGTGGAGTTCCATGGTCTAGGCCTTCCTTCCGAAGATCCGCATGCGCTGGCCTCCGCCGTTGGCAACCGCCGCCGTCGGGACCACCTCTTCACTCGTCGGGCCTCCCAGTAGATCCGCGAGCCTTCTGAACGCCTCCGCCGGCTCCGACTGCGGCCGTGCGATAACGATGGGAATTCCTTCGTTGACCGTCCGCGGGATCTCGCGATCCGACGGGATGAAGACGTCGGGTGTGCGTCCGAGGACGGCTTCGACGTCCGACTGGCTGATTCCGACACGGCTGTGCGCCCGGTTCAGCAGCAGATAGATGCGCTCCGGGTCGTACTTCATGAGGTCGAGCGTCTCGAGCCCCAGCTTCGTGTTCTTCAGAGACAGGGAGTCGAGCATCCCGACCATCACGATGTCGGTGGAGCTGTCGATCGAGGTGATGACCTCGGCGGTGAAGCCTGGCGGCGTGTCGATGACGACCCAGTCGAAGTGGCTACGGAGGATGGCGTACACCTCTCGGAGCAGCTCGGCGCCGACGGCGCTCGCCTGATCCGGGCGTCGTGGAGCGATGAGCGTGCGCACGCCCGCCGAGTGCGTCGCGAGGAACGCGTCGAGCTTGTCGTAGTCGACGGCGCCCGGGGACTGCGCGAGGTCGTAGACCGTTCGCTCCGGAGGCAGGCCGAGACACAGCGCGACGTCGCCGAACTGGAGATCGAGGTCGATGAGCGCGACCCGCTCTCCCCGCTGCGCGAACGCGACAGCGAGGTTCGTCGCCGTCAGCGTCTTCCCGGTGCCGCCCTTCGGCCCGAGGATGCAGACGAGGCGCGAGTTGTCCGGCGTCGCCGGCGTGTCCGAGCCCTGCTTGCGGGCGAGGAGCTTGTGGATCTCGAAGCGGACCTGGTCGCGCGAGGCGGGGAGCATGATGATGTCGTCCGCGCCTGCCTCGAACGCACGACGGAGGAAGCCGTTCGGTGACCCGTGCCCGAGGACCACGACCGAGATGTCCGGGACCTGGCGGGACACGGCGTCGAGGAGAAGCAGCGCCCGATCCGAGTATCCGGCGCAGGCGACCAGGAGCATGTCCGCCGCGCTTTCGCGCAGCCAGGTGAGCGCCTCGTCGGCTCCCGCCACCATGCCGACGACGCTGAAGTCGGCATCAGCGGGAAGCGAGGCCTGGACCTGCTCGGCGTCGACGCCGGGCTCGATCGCGAGTAGTGCGGTGACCGGGCGGCTCGGCATGCCAGTCGTCGCCTACCTTCCTCGCGTAACGGTTCCGAGATCTCCGCAGGCTGGCGCGGTCGGCTTGGCTCCTGCGACCGGCCGCAGCACGAACCAGAGCTGCGTGTTGTCGGCCGCGAACGCGAAGTTGGCAGCATCCCTCGACTCGACCCGGAGGACGAGGTTGCCCTCGCCGCTCGGCCCGGCCGTCGTCGGGATGGCGAGCACCTTCACGTTCGGCTGGAACAGGCACACCTCGGCGTTCGCTGCCGTGTAGATGTCGACGAAGTCGCCGGCCTGGACCTGCGAGAGGCTTCCGTGGACGTTGTCGATCGCGATCGAGATGCCTCGCTGGCTACCGACGATCTGCGAGTCGACTGAGCCACCTTCGGCCGTCGCTGCGAAGTCCGTCTGGGTGAGCTGCTGTCCCGGGAGGATCTCGGCGGTGGTCGCGCGGCCGGAGAGCTCCTGCGGGTCGGAGATCGCGTTGACCTCGACTTCCTTGCGGGGGAGCGTCGTCGGCTGGTACATGCCCTGCGTCGCGATCAGCGCGCCGGGCGTTCCCTGCGGGATGACTTGCTTGGCCACGAGAACCGGCGTCGGGGCGTTGGCGCCGCCGACACGCGCGCGGTAGCGGTCGAGATAGACGACGAGCAGAACGGCTGCGAGCACGATCGCCCCGACACCGAGCGCGATCGCCCAGCCGCGGGACGACATTCGTCCGGAAACTCTGTTGGTAAGGGTCGTATTGGACACGGCGTTGGACCTCTCTCCTCGCTTAGCTCCTATGTCGGCACGATCGGGGCGTTACATGAGGCGAACCTGAACAGACGTTGCGCGCCGAAATCGTGCCCGGCCATTCGGACGTGGCTTCGGGAAATGCCGGCTGTGGAACGGCTCGGGGCTCTAGTCGCATGTTGTGGCTACGTAGACGGTCGGCGGCTGTTCGATCCTCATCTGGGCGTCGGCACCGAGATGGACGTGACCCGACACCGAAAATGGTGAAATCGGCGTCGACGCGTACGCGAACCGGGTCCCCAGGCGTCTCGCCGGCAGGGAAGCAGATGGACACCTGCGGATCGATGCCCTCCGACTGAGCCTGGAGCTCGAGCGTCTCCTGGAGCGACGGGACACAGGGGCTCGAGCCGGCGCAGGGCGCGCCGTCCGGCAGCGGGTAGCGATCGACGACAGCCCACCTGGCGCCCTGGTTCGCGATGCGTTGCATGTCGAGCCAGAAGTTGAGGGCGAGCGCCGTGTGGATGATCCCGCCTACGAGCAGCAAGAGCAGCGGGGAGATGAGGACGAGCTCGACCATCGCCTGTCCACGCTCGGCTCCGGGCCGGAATCGCCGGGGCAGCGCGAGCTGCAGGCGCGCCCGGCAGGCCTGCTGGCATCCGTGCTCTCGTCCCCTCGATTGCACGGACGGGAAGTATGGGCAGAGGGTCGGTCGGTGCAGGCATTTTTCGTCGACCGTGCACACGAAGACGCCGGCCCGGACGAGGGGGTTCCGGGCCGGCGTCGGGTTCGTGCGCTTGCGGCTCCCGAAGGAGCCGGGTCTTACTAGCTGCTGATGCTGCTTCCGGTGTCGCTGAAGAGATCGCCGATGCGTCCGCTCAGGAAGAGCAGCGCGACGATCAGGAGAACGGCGACAGCAGCGATGATGATGGCGTACTCGGTCATCGTCTGGCCGTCCTCACGGTCGCGAAGGCCGTAAATGGTGCTCTGCACCCGGACCGCCGCGCGAAGCAGGATGTCGCTCATCTTCGAGGGACCTCCGTCTCTCGTCGGGAACGCCCCGGCCGCAGCCATAGCGCCCCTGGTTGACATAAGCCCGTTGTGTCCGGGCAACTCTCACGGTCGGGTCGGATGCCGCTTTCGGCAACCGGCCGATAGGCCAGTTCGCACTAGACCCCGAGTCCGAAACTCACCCAGAACGAGGTAACGCCGGCCCGGACGAGGGGGTTCCGGGCCGGCGTCAGTAGCGCTCGAGTGGCTGGCTACTGGTTGATCGGGTCGTCGATGCTGCTGCCCGTGTCGCTGAACAGATCGCCGATCCGTCCGCTGAGGAAGAGCAGGGCGACGATCAGGAGGACTGCGACCGCGGCGATGATGATGGCGTACTCGGTCATCGTCTGGCCGTCCTCACGATTGCGAAGGCCGTAAATGGTGCTCTGCACCCGG
This sequence comes from uncultured Actinomycetes bacterium, assembly GCA_963736295.1. Lineage (GTDB taxonomy): Bacteria > Actinomycetota > Thermoleophilia > Gaiellales > Gaiellaceae > GMQP-bins7. Next base: position 229,376 of record CAVTOH010000003.1, on the reverse strand, counting down.
ACCGCCGCGCGAAGCAGGATGTCGCTCATCTTCGAGGGACCTCCGTCTCTCGTCGGGAACGCCCCGGCCGCAGCCAATAGCGCGCCCCTGGTTGACATAAAGCCCGTTGTATTCGGGCACTCTCACGGTCGGGTCGGACGGCATCGTCCGCAACCGGTCGATCGGTCGGTTCGTCCTAGACGATCGGTCCCGTCCGTCCTCCGAACGGGTGACCATGATCCCCGGAAGGGTGACGATGGGAGTCTCGATGTCCGCGCCGCCGGTCGAGCCGCATACCGCTCCCGCGAGGCGCGCACGTTCGCTGGCGCTCGCCGCCGGATGCGTGGTGATCGTCGGCTTCGCCGTCTATTCGATCGCCTATCTCCTGAGCAGCCGGGTCGATCCGGTCGATTTCCATGTCTACCGCGCGGCGGCAGAGATCGTGGCCGCCGGCGACAGCCCTTATCCGGAGTTCGCATACCCGCCGCTGTCCGCGCTCGTGGCCGTGCCGTTGACCTGGCTCTCCGCGGGGGCGTCCGAGCTCGTGCTCAAGGCGCTGCTCATCGTAGGAGCGCTCGGAGTCCTCGCGATCGCAGGGGTCCGCGACTGGCGTTGCTACCCCCTCGCATTGCTCTGGCCCTCGGTGAACGCGGCCGTGCAGACCGGCAACATCACCATTCCGCTGGCACTGGCGGCGGCGCTCGTGTGGCGCTTTCGGCATCGGCCGGCACTTGCCGGCGCGAGCCTCGGCGCGAGCATCGCGGCCAAGTTCATCCTCTGGCCGCTCTGGATCTGGCTCGTGGCGGTCGGCCGGCGCGCGGCTGCGGGCTGGACGGTCGTCGCCGCGGCTGCGATCACGCTCGCGACCTGGGCTGTCGTCGATCTCGGAGCGCTCTTCGAGTACCCGTCGCGGCTCCGGCAGCTCAACGAGGACACCGCGGGAGCCGGCTACACGCTCGACGCGCTCCTTCAGGACCTCGGGGCGAGCGAGACGGCCGCACGCGCAGGGATGGGAGCCGTTGCCCTCGCGTTGCTCGCGGCCGTCGTCTTGGTCGCTCGGCGAGGAGCGGAGATGCGCTCGTTCGTGCTCGCGATAGCGGCGGCGCTCGCCTGCTCGCCGATCGTGTGGCTCCACTATTTCGCGCTGCTGCTCGTCCCGGTTGCCATCGTCAGCCCGCGCCTGGGGCCGATCTGGTTCGTGCCTCTGGCGATGTGGGGCTTCGGTGCGGGCACCGGGAACGGGACGACCGCGGAGGCCGCTGTCGTGCTCGCGGTGGCCGTCGTCACGTTCGTGCTCGCTGTGAGGGCTGCGCCGGCGGGATCTCCGCGTCGACAGGTTCCGACACCCGGTGGCGCCGTTACGACGCCGCTCGCCGGCGCACGACCGAGATGAGCTCGTCGCTGTACAGGACCTGCGACTTCGGCTCCGCCCTCAGGTCGTCCGTAGGTGACCTGCTCGATTTCTCGTCGACCACGATCACGTCGTAGCCGGCGACGACGTCCTTCCAGCGCGGTGCCTTCCGCTTGTACGTGGCGATGCGGTCGAAGAACGACTGGTCGTAGATCTCGAAGCGGACGTCGTAGGCGACCCGGCCGCGGAGCTCGGGGAGCTTCCAGAGGAGCCAGTCGGCGTGGCGATCGGTTGCGAACACGCGCGAGTGCGAGTCCGACACCGCGGCGTCGACCGACTCGAGCGCGCCAGTCGGCCAGCTCCGCTCGTACCAGGACTCGTCGCGCAGCAGCGACACGGCGACGACGGCGGTTACAGCGACCGCGGCCCCGGCAGCGAGGAGGCGGTTGACGCGGGCTCGAACGGGCGCTGCCGCCCCGTCCAGCCTGGTGCCGATCGCGACCGGGAGGAGCACCATGCACGAGAGCGCGAACCAGGGAATGCCGCGAATGGCAAGCACCGCACCGACAAACGTGACCGCGAGAGTGGCCGCGTCGAACAGCTGCACACGTCGTCTGCACCAGACGAGAATCAGCAGCGCAGCGACGGCGAGCGCGTAGAACACGAGCGTGTCCCAGTCCGGGTCGCTCGGTTGCCACTCGGTGACGCGGTCGGCGAACGGGGGGTCGACGAGCATCAACCGGTAGTAGCGAGCGGCGTCGACCGGGCCGTACGGGGACGCGAGCACGGCCAGTGGTGCGAGGACGAAGAGTGCGGCGCTCCGCCCGATGGAGCGGCCCCGGCTCGAAACGAGCTCGATCGCCGCGAGCAGAACGGTCAGGAGCGCGCCGAGCGCGACGCTTCCGTGCAGGTTCGCCCAGACGACGAGCAGCGGGATCGCGAGGTAGACCTTGCGCGACGGGCGCCTCGCCTCGGACGCGAGCAGCCAGACGAGCGCGGTGAAGAGCGGTAGGACGAACACCTGCGCGCGGATCGTCCACGCCCACGGGGCGGCGAGGATCACCGGGAAGAACACGAGCACGATCGCCCGCGGCCCCGCTCCCAGGTGGCGGGCTCCCACCGCGGCGACGACGAACGCTGCGAGCACGAAGATGCCGGCGAGCACGGCCAGTACGGCATGACCGCCGAGGGCGTGCGCGCCGTACGCGAGAAGCTGAGCGCCCCACTGCTGGTCGATCCATCTCGCCCCCGCGCCGATCGTCGTCAGCTCGTCCCGGTGCGGAAGGCCGTGCTCGAAGACCTCGCGGCCGGCTGTGAGGGTCAGGAAGCTGTCGTTGACGAGGAGGTGGGGAGGGAAGATCGCGAGGAAGACGACCGCGAACCCGGCCAGCAGGATCACGAGGACGGGCTCCTCCTCCACCACCTGCAGGAGTCTTCTCACGCGTTATTCGTCGGCGTAGATCGGGCTTTCCACGAGACCGTGCTGGTACGCGATACGGGTGGCCTCGGTGCGGTTCTTCACGCCGAGCTTGCGGTAGATGTTCGTGAGGTGGAACTTCACCGTCTGGGGCGCGACCCAGAACTCCTTCGCGATCTCGTCGTTCGAGAGCCCTCGTGCGAGCGCTCCCAGGATTGTCACCTCACGCTCGGTGAGGCCGAGGGCCTTCGCGCCGGACCGCGTCTCGTTCTCGAGCCCGATCGGCGTGTGCACGTTGCCCTCGAGTGCCTGGCGGAGCGTGGCCGGGAGATCGTCCGGGTTCACCGACTTGACCACGTACGCGGCGGCTCCCCGCCGGAGAGCGGCCTCGATCAGGTCTCCGCTCGTCGAGGCCGAGAGCATCACGACCTTGATCTCGGGGTGCCGCCGGCGGATCTCGTCGAGGCACGCGAGGCCGTCCATCTGCGGCATGCGCACGTCGAGGAGCACGAGGTCCGGTTTCTCACGCGAGACGATCGGGAGCACCTGCGTCCCGTTCTGCGTCTCGCCGACGATCTCGAACTCGCCGTCCGCTTCGAGTGCTCGACGGATCCCGTCGAGCACGAGCCGATGGTCGTCGGCAATGACCACACGCACGGGAGGAGTGTGGCAGAGGCCCGCGACGACGGTCCTCGCGGGCTCCGCGCAGGCCCTCGTCCGAGGGATTGCGACCCCCCGCCAGGGGGATACAGTGCGAACGAGGGTGAGATGCGGTGCTGGGGCACGGACAAACGGATCTCACGCTCGACCGGCTTAGCGGGGAGGGGGCGCTACGCAAGGCTGAGGGGCAGCTGCGGCCGCCCCTCAGCAGTCTCGGATGCGACGCAACCCGGGCCCAACGCACGGGCGCCGAGCGCGGGCTACCCTCAGGCGGTGCCGGGCCCGAGGAGTGGACCGGTGGACAACGGCTTCGATGAAGAGACACGCTGACATGACGAGCTGGCGCGCACCGGCGGCACTGGGAGTGCTTGCCGCGCTGTCGCTCGTCGTCATGGGCGCGATGCTCGGAGCGGCAGCTCCTGCGGGCGCGTCCTCGGACGGGTCGCGGCAGAGGATCTCCCGGTCGGAGATCGACGTCGTCGGCTCCGGGACACTCGCGTGGGAACGTGTCGTCGTGCGGTCGAGCCCGAGCCCGAGCGCGAAGCGTGTCACGATCTTCAGGCAGTTCCGTTCGGACTTTCGCCCGCAGTACGTGCTCGCCCTCTCTGCCCGCTACAACGCGAGCGGCGCGCCCACCTGGTACCGCGTGAGCGTGCCCGGACGCCCGAACGGGCGGAAGGGCTGGGTGCGCGCCGCGTCGCTCGAGCTGCGACCCGTGCACAAGCACCTCGTCATCTACCGCGGCGCGAGGCGATTCGAGCTCTGGGACCGCGACCGGCTGGTGCGCCGCGGGAGGATCGCCGTCGGCAAGCCCGGCGCCGAGACCCCGCTCGGCCTCTTCTACGTGACCGACAAGTTCGATCCCACGATCGATCCCGACTGGGCGGTCCTCGGAGAGTACGCGTTCGAGACGAGCGCGTACTCGAAGCTCACCGACTGGCCCGGCGGCGGCAGGGTCGGCGTGCACGGAACGCCGTGGCCCTGGCTGCTCGGACAGGCTGTCTCCCACGGCTGCGTGCGCTTGCACAACAAGGACATCCACTTCCTCCGCCTGCGTGTCCAGCGGGGCATGCCCGTCAAGATCGTCCGCTAGCGCACCGATGCTGTAGGCGTGGTCGACGCCCCGCTCCCGTCCGCGCGCGAGGAAGAGACTGCGGGCGGATGGGCACGAGGCTCGTCGGCGACATTGCGCGCTCATGCTCCGCACCTCGTGCTCGCCGCAGCGATCGTGGTCGCGTTCGGCGCGTACGCCGCTCTCGCGACCGGTATCTCGTCGCCGAGGGTGTTCGTGGACGAGCTTGTCTACTGGGATGCAGCGGTGTCACTTGCGGACGGAGCGGGACTGACCGTTCGCGGCGAGCCGTTCCGGTTCGCGCCGCTCCTCCCTCTGGTCCTGGCACCGATCCTGGTCGTGACCACGGACTTGGAGCTGGCCTACGGATTGGCCAAGTTGCTGAACGCCCTCGCCTTCGCGCTGACGGCAGTCCCCGTATTCCTGCTCTCACGGCGCCTCCTCTCGGAGTGGCCGAGCGTCGTGGCGGCGGCCTTGTCCGTGGCCGTTCCTTCGGCGATGTACGCGTCCGTGGTGATGACCGAGAGCCTCGCGTACCTCGCAGCCGCGTGGGCCCTGTACGCGATGGTGCGGGCCGTCGAGAGTCCTACGGCCCCTCGGCAGCTGCTGGCCCTACTCGCGATCCTCGTGGCGACGGCCGCGCGCCCGCAGCTCGTCGCCCTCGTCGCCGCCTACGCCGCGGCCCTCGCGCTGTCGTGGCTCTTGCTGCCGACGCGGCACGTGCGTGCGCCACGCGGTCTCGTCGGGTTGTGGCCGACCGGCCTCGCGCTCGCGCTCGCCGGAGCCGCAATCGTTGTCCTCCCGGTTCTCCGCGGTACGTCGCCCGCGGCCGTTCTCGGAGGCTACGACGCGCTGTGGCGATCGTACGACCTCACCGAGGTCGCCAGGTGGTTCGTCTACCACCTGGCGAATCTCGAGCTGTACCTGGCGGTCGTGCCGCTCGCCGTCGCGCCGATGGTCGTCGTCTCGCTTCTCGCGCGGACGAGAGCCGGCTCTGAAGCACACGCGGCGTTCCTCACCGTCTTCCTGACGTCGAATGCCCTCCTGCTCGTCCTCGTCGCGAGCTTCAACTCGACGGAGTTCGCGCTCGGCCGCATCCACGACCGGTACGTCTTCTATCTCGTCCCGCTCTGGCTCGTCGTGCTCCTCTTCTGGCTTGCCGACGGAGCGCCGCGCCCGGTTCTCGCTGCCCTCGTGGGTGCGGCCATCGCCGTCGTCCTGCCGCTTCTGCTGCCGTTCTCAACGTACGCGGCCGACGAGGACGGCACGCAGCGATTCAACGGCATCGCGTCAGGCCCGTGGGCGGCAGTGCACGCCGCCGTTGGTGACACGCCCGGTGTGTCGGGCCGCTCGGTGCTCGTAGTCGTCACGGTTGCGTTGGTGGTCGCGGCGTTCATGGCGCCGCGTCGCTTCCTGTGGCTCACTCCCGTGGTCGTCCTCGCCGGCTTCATGCTCACCGCGCAGGTCAACTGGCTCGTCGCCGCGGATGCAGCGGACGACCGGGGTGCGTCGGTCCTGGACGGCGAGCGAGGCTGGTTGGACGAGAGCGTCCCGGCCGGGACCGGGGTCACGTTCCTCTTCGTCGACGGCGGCTGTGGCCGGCTTGCAGTCACGCGCGAAGCGCTCGCCCTGTCCGAGTTCTTCAGCCGTGTCTCGGTACGAGGTGCGGACGTCGGCAAGCCTGCCTCCGGGTTGCCGTCCAGGCCCGCCACCGTCGTCGACGACGGCCGGTTCGTCGACGCCTCGGGTGCGCCGCTCATCGCACGATTCGTCGTCGCGCAGCCCGGCGTGCCGCTGGTCGGACGTCGGATCCGCGACGCCACGAGGGCCGAGCTCGTGCTCTGGGAGACAGGTGCCGTCGTGCGAGTTCGAGGTGCGACGTCGAATCGCGAGCTCCAACGAGCTACGTGCCGAGCGGCCCGGCCGTAAGCGGGGCTCGAAGTCGGGAGATCGCTAGCGAGATGCGGCGACGAAGGCGTATGGCGCGGGGCCCTCGTCGGTGAGCCGGCGAGCGACGCCGCCGGACTCGGGAGCCGCCGCGAGCTGCCGCAGCTGGTAGTTGCCGTCCCGGAAGTGGTAGCCGGGCCTGAATGCGAACCACGAGCCGCCGCGCCCGTGAGACACGGAGACCCGCTCGAAGCGGAATGCGAACCTGTTGCACGAAGGGCCGCCGCTCCAGCTCTCCGCGGTCGCGATCGGCGCCCAGCGCTCGGACGAGCCGCGCAGGTGGATCGGCGCGGTGACCGGCACTCCGTCGACCCAGACGCGCCAGCGCTCTGGTCGCTTCGACATCTCGAGCACGGCGAGGCGGCGGGTTGCGCCGACCGGGACGTTGTCCTCGAGCAGCATGAACATCGGAGCCCTGCCCGGGCGTGCGACTTCCGCGTACAGCATCGTCCCGAGATCCGGAACCGACGCGATGCCGGCCTGGATCCACATGTCCGTGCCGTTCGGACCCTGGCCGGGACCGCCGAGGCCGACCCAGCCGGCGACGTGGCCGCTGGCGACCTCTGGCGCACGCACCGCGCTGATCGTGGCACGGACGCCGTGGCCCTTGCGCATCGCCTGGTGACCCGCGTACGCATAGCCGCTCTTGCCTGCAACACCTGACGCGCAGGTGCGACCGGCCGTCGCAGGCTTCGACGCCCCGGAGAGGGCGGCGAGCGCAAGGCCTGCGAGGAGCAGCGCGAGGAGGGGTCGCACCGTCACGCTCACGTCGTCGGTTCCCCGTTCGAGGGACGGCATCCCTCGGAGGGGCGATCAGGTCCCCCGCCCGGCCAATCCGGGGTCGCGACTTACAATGCGGCCGATGGCGAGGATCGAAGACCGCGAGGGGTCCCGCTCGATCCAGGCATGGCGGGAGCGGCTCTTCGACACCGTTCCAGAGCGCGGCGGGGAGCTCTTCTCGACGATCTCGGGGATAGACGTCGACCCGCTGTACACGCCGGAGAACGTCGACGTCGAGCACGCGAGAGACCTCGGCTATCCGGGCGAAGCGCCGTTCACGCGCGGGGTGTATCCGTCGATGTACCGCGGGCGCCTGTGGACGATGCGCCAGTTCGCCGGGTTCGGAACGGCCGAGGAGACGAACGCGCGCTTCCACTACCTCCTCGACCACGGCCAGACCGGGCTCTCGACCGCGTTCGACATGCCCACCCTGATGGGGTACGACTCCGACCACGCCCGCTCGCTCGGGGAGGTCGGACGCGAGGGCGTCGCGGTCGACTCGCTCGCCGACGTCGAGGCGCTGTTTCACGGAATCCCGCTCGGCGAGGTCTCGACGTCGATGACCATCAACTCGCCGGCGGCGATCCTCCTCGCCTACTACGTGTGCGTCGGGGAGGAGCAGGGCGTCCCGCGCGACCGACTCCGGGGAACCGCCCAGACGGACATCCTCAAGGAGTACATCGCGCAGAAGGAGTGGATCTTCCCGCCCGAGCCCTCCATGCGGCTCGTCGTCGACATGATCGAGTTCTGCGCGCAGGAGATGCCGCTCTTCCATCCCGTCTCGATCTCCGGGTACCACATTCGCGAAGCGGGCTCGACGGCCGCCCAGGAGCTCGCGTTCACGCTCGCCGACGGGTTTGCGTACGTCGAGGCCGCGCTCGAGCGCGGGCTGGACGTCGACGACTTCGCGCCTCGCCTGTCCTTCTTCTTCAACGCGCACCTCGACTTCTTCGAGGAGATCGCGAAGTACCGCGCAGCGCGTCGGATCTGGGCCCGTGAGCTTCGAGACCGCTTCGGAGCCACGAGCGAGCGCTCGCTGCTCATGCGCTTCCACACCCAGACGGCAGGCGTCTCGCTGACCGCCCAGCAGCCCGAGGTGAACATCGTCCGCACGGCGCTCGAGGCGCTCGCGGCGGTACTGGGCGGAACGCAGAGCCTGCACACGAACAGCTTCGACGAGGCGCTTGGCGCTCCCGACCGAGGACGCGGCGCGGATCGCCCTCCGCACACAGCAGGTGATCGCGCACGAATCGGGCGTCGTGAACACGATCGACCCGCTCGGTGGCTCCTACTACGTCGAGCACCTGACCAACGTGCTCGAGGGGCAGGCCTACGAGTACTTCGATCGCATCGAGAAGCTCGGCGGCGTGATCGCGGCGATCAAGGACAACTTCTTCCAGCGAGAGATCGCCGAGGCCTCGTTCCGGTACCAGTCGGAGGTCGAAGCGGAGCAGCGGGTGATCGTCGGCGTCAACCGCTACGTGCACGAGGACGAGAGCCCGATCCCCATCCTCAGGATCGACGAGGCGCTCGAGCAAAAGCAGATCGAGCGGCTTCGGGACGTGCGCGCGCGGCGCGACTCGGCGGCGGTCGAGGGGCACCTGACGGCGCTCAAGGATGCGGCGGCGAGAGACGGCGTGAACCTCATGCCGGTGATCGTCGACGCCGCTCGCGACTACGTCACGCTCGGTGAGATGTGCGACGCGCTGCGCGAGGTGTGGGGCGTCTGGCGCGAGACGCCCGTCTTTTGATCCGTCGCTACGTCAGACGTCGAGCTCGAGCCCGTCGTAGGCCAGCTCGTAATCGTCCGGCACCGGTAGCTCACACGGCCTGTGGGTGATCAGCAGGCGCCTGGCTCCGGACTCCTCGTACGCCTCGACTGCCTCCTCCAGCGAGAGGTGGCCCCGCGGTTGCCCGTCGAGCTCGCCGCGCAGGAGGGTCGCCTCGCAGACGAAGAGGTCGGCGTCGCGGGCTGCGGTGACGAGCTCCGCGCAGGGCGCCGAGTCGCCGGAGTACGCGAGAACCTTGGTCGAGTTCTCGACGCGGAAGGCATACGTCTGGAGCGTGTAGTGCGGCACGCGCACCGGCGTGATCGGAGAGCGAGCCCGTGGAGAACGTCTCGTTCGGCGCGTACTCGGAGAGCCGGAACGCACGCTCGAACATGTCCGGGAACCCGAGGCGTTCTCCGAGCCCGGTGAGGAACTCCGCTCCGCCCGGCTGAACCCACAGCTCGGGCCGCGGCACGGGCCCGTTCGAGGAGAGGTAGAAGCTGCCCCAGACCCACGGCACGAGGTCGCCCCAGTGGTCGAGATGGAAGTGCGTGATAGCGATCGCATCGACGTCCGGCCACGTCGCCGTCTCGCGTAGGCGCCCGAGGACGCCGGGCCCGCAGTCGAGGAGCAACCGCTCCGGGCCTTCGACGAGGTAACCCGAGTGCGCGCTTCCGGGGTTCGGCCACGCCGGCGAGGAGCCGATGACGTTCAGGCGCACCGCGGTATTCTGCCGACGTGCCGGACAGGAAGATCCGGGTAGTGATCGCGAAGCCGGGACTGGACGGTCACGACCGCGGTGCCAAGATCATTGCGCGCGCTCTGCGGGACGCCGGCATGGAGGTCATCTACACCGGGCTCCACCAGACGCCCGAGCAGATCGTCGAGACCGCGATCCAGGAGGATGCGGACGCCGTCGGTGTCTCGATCCTGTCCGGAGCGCACATGACGCTCGTGCCGCGGATCATCGACGGGCTGCGCGGGGCGCAGGCCGACGACGTCCTCGTGGTGGTCGGCGGGACGATCCCGCCGGACGACGCCGCTGCCCTCGAGGAGAAGGGCGTCGCCGCCGTTTTCGGTCCGGGAGCGACGACCGGCGACATCGTCGACTTCTTGAGAAACGCGGTCGCCGTCTAGGGACCCAGAGACACGCGGCTGGCGGTCAGCACTCCCGGAGCGCCCGCGAGCGCGGCCTGGGTCACGCGTTCCTTGGCCGTGTAGACGGCGACGCGCTGCTGCTTCGCGAGGCTGGACACGGGAGGCCGCTCGCCTGCCGCACGCGGGGCACCGCCGGCGAGCGTCGTTCCCGGAGAGACCGCGATCTCGACGGGCCTGGGGTCGATGGCCAGCCACCGCCCTCCGGGATAGGAGCGCACGCTCGTCGCCGAGAGCTCGAGCGTCTCGTCGCCTGCCGCGATCACCTGCCCGCGGAGCGCGAGGCTGAAGAGCGAGCCCTCCCGCGCGGAGAAGAGGAGCCTCGTCGCCCTCTTCAAGTGCGGGAACGGGTTCGCGTCCGCGCCTCCCGACGGGTGCACCTCGAAGTGGAGGTGAGGGTTCCCTGCCGCGTCACCGGAGTCGCCGTTGAACGCGATCTGCTGGCCTGCGAGGACGGCAGCGCCGTTCGGGCACGGCGTAGGCCGTGCCCTTTACGCAGCGGCCCGTGTCGTCGTTGCGCGGGCCTACGTCGTTGTTCAGGTGGATGTACATGTACATCGTCCCGCTGCGGCCGTAGAGATAAAGCATGCAGCCGCCGAGGCCGGAGACCGAGTACTCGACGCGTCCCGCCTCGGCGGCGACGACGGGAGCGCGCCACGGGTTCTCCATGTCGATCCCCGCGTGCCGTCCGTTGCCCCGCGGGTCACCGTAGTTGTTCCAGAGAAGCGTCTTCGCGACGAGCGGGAAGACGATCCTGGGAACTGCCGCATCATGAGTCTCCGCTCCGTTCGTCGGCGCGGCCAGGCCTACTGCCACGAGTCCGGCAAGGCCGGCGAGAGTGAGTCGGAGGAGGATCCTCGAAAACGTCATCCGGGCTGTCGTCCGTGAGCTGTGCATGGGTAGCGTGAGGCTCCGGTTCGCGCGCGAAGGGCGGGACGCTAGCAGACGTCTGTAAGGGCATCTTCGCCCTCCGCGTCGCGGCTAGAGTCACGCCCGATGAAGATCGCCGTCTGCGTCAAGCAGGTGCCGGACGCCACCGTGCACAAGCGCATCGACCCGGAGACGAAGCGCCTCGACCGGTCCGGCGAAGCGGCTCTCAACCCCACCGATCTGAACGCCGTCGAGGAGGCGCTTCGCGTCAAAGAGGCGCACGGTGGCGAGGTCGTCCTCGTGTCGCTGGGCCCGGCGAAGGCCTCCGAGTCACTGCGCAAAGCGCTGGCGATGGGCGCTGACCGGGCCGTGCTCGTCGCCGACGATGCTGCGGCGGGATCCGATCTGCTGGGCACGAGCCACGCGCTCGCCAAGGTGCTCGAGCGTGAGGAGCCTGACCTCGTCCTGTTCGGCCAAGCCTCGAACGACGCCGACGGAGCCGTGCTCTGGGCCGCTGTCGCCGAGCGTCTCCAGGCGCCCGTCGTCTCTCAGGTCGCCTCGCTCGGGATCGAGGACGGCGCCGTGAGCGGGAAGCGCCAGACGGAGCACGGCTACGACCTCATCCGCGCCCCGCTGCCCGCTGTCGTGGCCGTCTCGGACGCGATCAACGAGCCGCGCTACCCCTCGCTCAAGGGGATCATGGGCGCGAAGTCGAAGCCGCAGGAGACCGTCGGCCTTGCGGAGATCGGCGTCGCGCCGGAGCTCGTCGGCTCCGCCGGGGCGAAGACCACCGTGCTCGGGTTGGGGCCGCCGCCATCCCGCGGGGACCAGGTCAAGATCGAGGACGACGGCAGTGCCGCCGAGAAGGTCCTCGCGTATCTCGTCGAGCGGAGGCTCATCTGAAAGCTCTCGTCTTCCTCGAGCACCACGGCACCGATCTGGAGAAGGGCGGGCTCGGCGTCCTCTCGAAGGCTGCGACCCTGGGCGAGGCGATCGGAGTCGTCCTCGGCCCCGGCGCCCGCGAGGTCGCTGCCGACGCCGGTGCCTACGGCGCGACCACCGTCTACGTCTCCGAGGACGAGGCGCTCGCCGCGCCGCTGCCGCAGGCACGGGTCGACGCCATCGCCCCGCTGGTCGAGAGCTCAGGCGCGGACGCAGTCCTCTTCGCAGCCTCGGTGCTCGCGAGTGACGTCGCCGCCGGGCTCGCAGCGCGCCTCGAGGCGGGGCTCAACTGGGACCTCACCGACCTCGCCGTTCTCGACGGCGACCTCGTCGGCAAGCGGCCCGCGCTCGGCGACACGGTGCTCGTCGACGTCGGCTGGACGAGCACACCGCGGCTCGCGATCGTCCGCTCCGGCGCACTCGACCCGGTGGAGTCGGGTGGGTCCGCAGCCGTCGAGGACTTCGAGCCGGCGTTCTCGGACTTCTCGACCCGCGCGGTCCTCGTGGAGCAGACCCAGGAGGAGTCGAGCGGGCCCTCGATCGAGGACGCGGACGTGATCGTCGCGGGCGGACGCGGGCTCGGCTCACCGGAGGCGTTCTCGCTGGTCGAGGAGCTCGCAGCAGCGCTCGGCGGCGCGGTCGGCGCGACTCGCGCTGTCGTCGACGCCGGCTGGTATCCGTACCCGACGCAGGTCGGGCAGACCGGGAAATCAGTGTCGCCGCGGCTCTACATCGCCTGTGGCATCTCCGGCGCGATCCAGCACAAGGTGGGGATGCAGAGCTCGGGCACGATCGTCGCGATCAACAAGGACCCGAATGCGCCCATCTTCGACTTCTGCGATCTCGGCGTCGTCGGCGACCTGCACCAGATCGTTCCCAAGCTCACCGAGCTCGTCCGAGCGCGCGGGTAGCGAGCGCCTGTGGCACGGCCGATCGACTTCGCGCCCGCCTTCGGTGCGACGGACGCGGTCGGCGCGCCGACCGACCCGCCCGAGGAGCGGCTCGAGGTCGGAGTCCTGATCGTCGGAGGAGGGCCGGGTGGGCTGGCGTGCGCGATCCGTCTCGGCCAGCTGCTCGAGGAGAATCCGTCGGTTCGCGAGCGCCTCGGCGATGTCCCCGTCGCAGTGCTCGAGAAGGGCAAGCAGCCGGGCTCGCATCTGCTGTCCGGCGCGGTGATGGCACCACGCGCGATACGCGAGCTCTTCCGCGGCCGGCTCACGCTGGCCGACGTACCGACGTACGGAGAGGTCCCCGGCGAGGCCGTCTACGTCCTGACGCGACGCTCCTCGTTCCGCATCCCCGCTCCGCCCACGATGCGGAATCACGGGAACGTCATCGTCTCGGTATCCGAGCTGGGCCGGTTCCTCGCGGAGCAGGCCGAGGCGCTCGGCGTTGCCGTTCTCCCGGAGAGCGCCGCGACCAAGCTCCTCGTGCACGAGGGTCGTGTGGTCGGAGCGCGCACCGGCGACCGGGGCAGAGGACGCCAGGGTGAGGCGCTTCCGAACTTCGAGTCGGGATCGGACCTCGTCGCCGGTGTCACCGTCCTCGCGGAAGGGACGCAGGGGCTCCTCACCGGGGCGGCGATCGAGCGGTTCGGGCTCCAGGGCGAGAATCCCCAGATCTGGGCGCTCGGTGTGAAGGAGGTCTGGCGCGTACCGCGCCCGCTGCGCCGGATCATCCACACGATGGGCTGGCCGCTCAGGTCGTTCGCCGGGTACGGGGAGTTCGGCGGCTCGTTCATCTACCCGATGGGCGACGACCTCGTGTCGGTCGGATTCGTCGCGGGGCTCGAGACCCGCGACGTCGAGTTCTCGGTGCACGACGTTCTCCAGGAGTTCAAGACGCACCGGCTCGTGTGGAAGATCCTGCGGGGCGGGGAGCGCGTGGCCTGGGGGGCGAAGACGATCACCGAGGGTGGCTACTACTCGCTTCCGAGCCGCTTCAACGCACCGGGGCTCTTGCTCGTCGGCGAGGGGCCGGGTCTCGTCAACGTCCCGCGGCTCAAGGGGATCCACTACGCCATCGAGTCCGGGCGGCTCGCGGCCGAGGCCGCTTTCCGTGCTCTCCAGCGCGGTGAGGTTCCGCATCGAGTCGGTGCGCTCGACTCGTACGACGAGGCGCTTCACGCGAGCTCGATGTGGAAGGAGCTCCACGAGGTCCGCAACATGCGCCAGGCCTTCGACCGCGGTTTCTTCGGCGGCGGTGCCCTCGCGAGCATGATGACCGTCACGAAAGGCCGGGTTCCCGGTGGCGCGCGCCCGACCGAGCCCAACGCGGCCGCGCCGCTGATCCGGACCGGGCGCGCCGGCCGCTATCCCGCACCGGACGGGAAGTACACCTTCGACAAGCTCTCGTCCGTCTTCGCTTCCGGTAATCGGACGCGTGACGATCAGCCGAGCCACTTGAAGATCGCGACGCGCGTGCGGCGCCCGGTCGCCGAGGCGTGGGCGTGGATGTGCCCCGCGCACGTCTACGAGGTCGGGCAGGATCTCGGCGACGGCATGGTCTCGGTGGAGGTCACGCCGTCGAACTGCGTCCAGTGCGGTGCGATCACCGCCAAGGGCGGAAGGCTCACGCCCCCCGAGGGTGGCTCGGGCCCCGAGTACACGGTCACCTGACGACCCTGACCACCTGACCGCGATTGCGCTAGCGGTCGTTCTGCTCGGCCCACGCGCGCGCCATCGCGACCCGTTGCGCGAGCGTGGGGTGGCTTCCGACGAACGCCTGCACCCATGCCGGCGGAGATGGGTCGCCGAGCGAGGTCCGGGACAGGTTCACCATCACCCGCTCCAGCGAGTCGGGATCGCGCGTCAGCTCGAGTGCGACCCAGTCCGACTCCGCCTCCATGCGACGGGAGAGGTAGCTCTGCGCGGGCATCGCTGCGAGCTGGAAGACCGCGACGACGAGGAGCGCGAGCGGGACGGCTTCCGGCCGGCCCATCCCGCCTCGGCCACGAGTTGCACGCATGAGCACCCACGCTCCGGCGACCGCGAAGATCGCGAACCAGCCGAGGCCCTCCGGCAGGTGTCTGCTCGAGTGGTGCGCGAGCTCGTGCGCGAGGATCGACTTCTGCTCGCCGAGCGTGAACGGCTCCTGGAGCAACGTGTCCCAGAAGACGACTCGCCGTGACGGTCCGATGCCGATGGCATACGCGTTCGCTGCATCCGTGTTCGCGCTGACCTCTTCTACGCGAAGCGGTATCCGGGGTAGTCCGAGCTGGCGCTCGTAGTCCCGGGCCGCTTCGACGAGCGGCTCGTCACGCAGTGGCTTGGTGTAGCCGAAGTCGAGGTAGGGGACCGAGAACGAGAAGAGCGCTGCGATGGCGACGAAGGCGGCGGCTCCGGGAAGCACCCAGCGCTCGCCGAGCCACCGTGCGAAGCCCATGACGATGACCAGGGCCAGGCAGAGGGACAGGAAGCCGGCCGCGAGGATCGCCCAGTCCTCCACGAGCCAGGAGAGGTAGTCGAGATCTGTCTGGTCGTACCGGCGGTTCCACCAATGGGCAGCGACCCTGAACGGGATCCGGACGAGCCAGGCGATGGCGATCCCGAGCATCCCGAGCAGCATCCCGGTGCCGATCGGCCCTGCCGACGACTCGCGCACGAAGGCGACGCCCTTCCGCGCGTAGATCGCGAGGACGACGAGCAGCACGACCTGGCTCAGCCCCCAGAGGGCGTAGTGGAAGCGCTCGAAGCGCTCGGCTCTTGCGACTTGCGCGGCACCGAAGATCTGGTCGACGTCGACCGGCGGCAGAGCCAGGTCTCCCGGGACGTCCGTGGGATAGAGAAGAACTGCCCCGACGAGCGAGCGCTGCGATGAGCGCTGCCGCCGCGGCGAGCTTCAGAATGTTTCTCCGGGCGTGAGCCCGCCCGGCGCGAACGGCCCTGGTGGCCAGAGGCGCTCCGGTTCGCGCCCGGCGAGAACGGGCGCCCCGTACGGGTAGCGCTCCGTCAGCAGGAAGAGGTACGCATAAGCCTGACCGCTATAGCGCAGGCACGACGCGCCGAGGTTCCGGAGACCCTCGGGCATCCGGCCTGTCACGAGCGCGTACCACCATCCGAGGAGGCCGACCACGAATGAGACTCCGCCGAGCGCGCTCGCGAGGATCAACGCAGGGATCACGAGAAAACCGCGGAAGAGGATCGTCCAGCGGCTCTGGCTGATCGGCGGCTGGATCTCGAGATCGATCCCGTACGAGCCGGCGCGCCCGGTGAAGCCGGGGAACTTGCGGCCGATGACGTAGACATAGGCGAACAGGTGCGTCCCGTAGCGCAGGTACGCCGCGAGGAAGCGATGCAACGCCGACGGCAGCTTGCCGGTCGCGAGCGCGGCGAACCAGCCTGCGATCACCGCGAAGAACGCGGCGATCGACCAGAGGAAGATCCAGACGAAGTGCGGTATCGCGAGCAGGATCCGGAAGAGCACGGTCAGGCGCGGACGCTCGAGGTCGTCCGCGACGACGATCGCGACCGGGTGCTCCGGGAGCTCCGTGTAGGGCTCGGCGAGGCGCGGGTCCGAGGTCGGGTAGCGCGGCGTGAGGAGCAGGAAGTAGCTCCCCGCCTGGGCGCCGTACCCGATCGCGTAGGCGGTCAGGTCGCGCAGCCCGCGGGGAGCGCGACCTCGCGCCAGGATGAAGAACCAGGCGAGGAACGCGGCCGCCGTCGCGGCGCCGCCGAGCGAGTACGCGTACCACCCGAAGGTCTCTTCGCCCCCTCCGCTCGTCGACGCCGTCGAGGCCTGACTCGGCCCGCCGGTCGAGAACCCGCCGCCGAGGACTGACGCGATCAGGAGCGCAGGCAGGGCGAGGATCAGCCGGAAGAACCCGGTCCACCTGCTCTGCCGCTCCGGCGGGTCGATCTCCAGGTCGACGGGGTAGCCGGGACTTCCGCGGAAGTCGGGGTACGGGTTCGCGGCGAGCAGGACGTAGGCCGAGACGTGCGTCGCATAGCGGACGTACCCGGCGACGAAGTCGTGCATGCTCTCTGGCACCTTCCCCTCGATCAGCACCGCGAGCCAGTTGACGAACGCGACGACGAACGCCGCGATCCCCCACAGGGTCAGCCAGATGAGGTGCGGGATCGCGAGCAGCAGCCGGAACGCGACCGTGAGCCGATTGCGGCGGAGGTCGTCACCGACGACGAGGCGGACCGGGCGAGCGGGCTGCGTGGCCACGCGCGCATTGTCTCGTACGGCTAGGAGGGCCTGGCGGCACGGCGCCTGTTGCGCTAGGGCGTTGCGTACCGACGGACGTCGGAGCCCGCGAAGCTCGTCACCCACATCGCGTCGCCCGCTCGGGCGAGCGCGAAGGCGCCCGGGCCGGCGGGGAAGCTGTCCATGAGCGTTCGGCCGTCCGGGCTCAGCCGGTGGACCAGCGAGTGCTGCTTGTCGGTGACCCACACGAGCCCGTCGGGTGCCTCGGCGGCGTGCGCGAGCGTCTCACCGATGCGCAGGCGCGAGAGCACTCGCCCCGACCTCGGATCGACGCGCACGACCGAGTCGGGCGTGGTCACCCAGACGACGCCGCCGTATGCACTCCGGCCAGCTCGGCGTGGCCAGCCGACGGAGACACGCGCATGCGATGCGTGCTCGGATCGATCGCACGTGAGCCACGTCACGCGCTCGGCCGTGCCCCACCCACACGCGTCCACCGCAGGACGCAAGCCCGGCTGGATACGGGCCGTGCTTGTAGAGGCGGCTAGGCCGTCCCGTCCTCGCGTCGGTGCGGACGATCGCCGCGTGGTCCCAGCTCGTCGTCCAGACCGAGCCCGCCGCGAGCAGGACGTCGAACGTTCCCGTCCCGACCTTCAGTCGCTGGATACGGCCCGTCCCCCTGGAGACGCGTACGAGCTCCCCCGCGTTGTCGCGCGCTACCCAGACGGCGGCGGGGCCGACGGCGACGCTGCATGCCCATCGCCCCACCTGGACGCGCGCATCGGTGTGTCCTGTCGTGTCGTCGACCATGAGAAGGGCCCCGGCTTCGTAGACGCCGATCCAGAGGCTTCCGCCGCGGGCGGCGATGCCACAGGGTGCGCGCGCCGGTCTGGACGACCGCCGCCTCGACCGGAGGCGGCGGGAGCCTTCGCAGCCGCCGCCGGAACGACGAGCGCGATCGCGAGCTGCAGCGAGCAGGACACGCATGACGCTCTGACTACACGCGAGCGCCCGGAAAGGTTCCCGTACGATCGACGCGTGGCGGCCGTTTCGATCTCGCGCGACGACGTCGAGCGGGCGCGCGGCGTCATTCGAGGGGCGCCTCCATCGCACGCCGACGCTCTCGTGCCGAACACTCGGGCCGGACGTCTTCCTGAAGGCAGAGCTTCTCCAGCGGACCGGGTCGTTCAAGCCGCGCGGGATGCTGAACAAGCTCGCGTCGCTCACGGCGGAGGAGAAGAAGCGCGGGATCGTCACGTGGTCTGCGGGAAACGCGGCCCAAGGCGCCGCGTTCGCCGCGGCCCAGGACGGGGTCGCCTGCACCGTGTTCATGTGGGCGAGCGCGAACCCGCTCAAGGTGGCGGCCACGCGTGGGTACGGGGCCGAGGTCGATCTCGAAGCGATGAGCCCGGCGGATGCGCACGGGCGGCTGCTGGAGTTCGTGGAGCAGACGGGGCGCACGTTCGTCCACCCGTTCGACGACCCGGTCCTCGCAGGCGGGGCACGGCACGGTGGGTCTCGAGATCGTCGAGGACGTGCCCAGCCGTCCGCGACGATCGTCGTGCCGATCGGCGGTGGCGGTCTCATCGCAGGCGTTGCGTCTGCCGTCGACTGCCGTGTCATCGGGGTCGAGCCCGAGAGTGCGCCGACGCTGACCGCCGCGCTCGCGGCCGGCGAGCCCGTGCGCATCGAGCCGACGCTCGATCGCGGACGGGCTCAACGCACCGTTCACCGGAACCGGCACGCTTGCTGTCTGCCGGGAGCGGGTCGACGAGGTCGTGCTCGTCAGCGACGAGGAGATCGCCGAGGGCATGCGCTTTCTCTACGAGCGCGCGAAGCTCGCCTGCGAGCCTGCCGGCGCGGCGGCTGTTGGAGCGCTGCTCGCGGGCAAGATCGACGCCGAGGACGCCGCACCGGTCGTGGCCGTCGTGTCGGGCGGCAACGCGGATCCGCGGATCGCGGCTGGTATCCTGGCGGGCCGATGAAGGCCGACATCCACCCTGATTACGTCCTCGCGCACGTCACGTGCTCCTGCGGCAACGAGTTCTGGACCCGCTCCACGAAGCCGGAGCTGCACGTCGAGATCTGCGCGGAGTGCCACCCGTTCTACACGGGCAAGCAGAAGCTCGTGGACACGGGCGGTCGGGTGGAGCGCTTCCAGCGTCGCCTCGAGAAGGCCGGCGGCGCAGCGCCGCGACTAGACGTCCTATGAAGATCGCGTACGGCGGGCCAGGCCGTCCTGGAGGGCGTGATGATGCGCAGCCCGTCGAGCTGGGCGGTTGCGGTGCGCACGCCCGAAGGCGACATCGAGGAGGTCGTGCACGACATCGAGTCGCCGATGAAGCGACGTCGGATCTGGCGCGTTCCTGTGATCCGCGGCGTGATCGCGCTCGGCGAGTCGCTGGCGATCGGCTTCCGCGCGCTCGCGATCTCGGCAAACGTCGTCTCACAGGAGCGTGACGAGCACGGCGAGATCAAGACGCAGATCGGGCGCGGCCAGATCATCTTCTCGTTCGCGCTCGCGATCGGGTTCGCGCTGATGCTCTTCAAGGTCGGCCCGGCGCTGCTCACGAGCTGGCTCCCGGTGGACTCGACGCAGCTCCTTCGTCGTCGTCGAAGGGCTCATCCGCGTCGGCGTCTTCATCGGCTACATCCTCCTCATCTCGCTGCTGCCCGACCTCCGCCGCGTCTTCCAGTACCACGGCGCCGAGCACAAGACGATCAACGCGCTCGAGGCGGGCGCCGAGCTCACGCCGACCAGCGTGCAGAAGTTCAGCTTGATTCATCCGCGTTGCGGAACAGCCTTTTTGCTCTGGGTGATGGTGATCGCGATCTTCGTCTTCGCGTTCGTCGGGCGGCCGGTCTGGTACTGGCTGATCGCGAGCCGCATCCTGCTGCTCCCGCTGATCGCCGGGCTCGCGTACGAGGTCATCCGGTACGCGGGCGCCCATCGCGAGAACCGGGTGCTGATGGCACTGTTGGCTCCGGGCCTCTGGCTCCAGCGGCTGACGACCCGAGAGCCGAGCGACGACCAGGTCGAGGTCTCGATCCGTGCGCTCAACCGTGTCCGCGAGCGCGAGGAGGCCGAGTCGTCGGAGGAGCAGCGTCTCGACACTCGGGTCGAGGTGATGGCCTAGCTAGTAGCGTCCCGGTCGTGCCGCGGATCGTCCGGGATGCCGACATCGTGTGGGAGGGAACCGTCGCCCGCGGCTCGGGCGTCGTCAAAGCTGCGAGCTCGGAGGCATTCGAGCTTCCGACGACCATCGCGGCGAGGGTCGGCGACCCGGAGGGGAAGACGAGCCCGGAGGAGCTGCTCGCAGCAGCTCACGCGGCGTGTTTCGTGACCTCGCTCGGCGGCGAGCTCGCCAAAGGCGGCACTCCACCCGACCGGCTCCACGTCCGGTGCCGGATCACCATGGACGAGGTCGAGGGCCTGGGGCACAGGATCGTGTCGTCGGCGATCTCGGCCTCCGGCACCGTGCCGGGCTGCGACGCCGCCGCCTTCGCGCAGGCAGCCGAAGCGGCGGACGCGGGCTGCCCCTTCTCGGCGCTCATCAAGGCGAGTGCCACCGTAACCGTCGACGCGACGCTTGACTCAGGAGGACACGATGGCAGCTGAGCGCACCGCACAGGTGACCTGGCACGGCTCCCTCATGGAGGGCCGAGGCACGATCGACACGGTCGGCAGCGAGGCCTTCGGCGAGCTCGAGGTGACCTGGGCGGCTCGCGCGGAGGAGGACTCTCTCGGGAAGACGAGCCCGGAGGAGCTGATCGCAGCGGCTCATGCGGCCTGCTTCTCGATGGCTCTCTCGAGCGGGCTCGCGAAGGCGGGCACGCCGCCCGACGAGCTGCGGACGACGGCCACCGTGACGTTCGTCCCCGGCGAGGGCATCACGAAGATCGTGCTTTCCGTTCGCGGAGAGATACCCGGGGGGGACGAGGCCGCGTTTCGCGCCGCCGCCGAGGCGGCGAAGTTGAACTGCCCCGTCTCGAAGGCCCTCGCGGGCGTGCCCGAGATTGTGCTGGACACCCGGCGCTCCATACGAAGCTGAGCGATCCTCGTCGCGTTCGCCGACGCGACGAGCCGCGCACCGGCCACGCTGTGCACGGCTGACTACGATCACCCGGTGAGCAGCATCGACCGTCTCGTGGACGAGCTCGAGCGCTCCTACGCCGAGGCGCAGGAGCGAATGGCTGACCCCGCTGTGTACAACGACCGGAAAGAGGTCGCCGTCGCGGGCAGGCGGCTCAAGGAGCTCGAGGGACCGCATCGCCTCGCGGAGGAGTGGCGCCGTGCGCGAGCGGACCTCGAGGACGCACGGGGCGATCCAGAGCTCTCGGGGATGGCGTCCGAGCTCGAGGAGGAGACCGCTCGCATCGAGGAGGAGCTCAAGCTCGCGCTCGTGGCGAAGGACCCGGCCGACCAGAAGGACGTGATCGTGGAGATCCGCCCCGGCGTCGGCGGCGACGAGGCCGCGCTCTGGGCAGGCGATCTCTATCGCATGCTCACGCGGTACGCGGAGCACCGCCGCTTCAAGACCGAGACCCTGGCCACGAGCGAGAACGAGGCGGGTGGCTTCAAGGAGGTCGTGTTTGCGGTCAAGGGGGACGGCGCGTTCTCGGTCTTCAAATACGAGGGCGGCACTCACCGCGTGCAGCGCGTTCCCGAGACCGAGTCGCAGGGGCGCATCCACACGTCGACGGCCACGGTGGCGGTGATGCCGGAGGCCGAGGAGGTCGAGGTCCAGATCGAGGACAAGGACCTGAAGATCGACGTGATGCGCTCGACGGGGCCGGGCGGCCAGAGCGTGAACACGACCGACTCGGCGGTTCGGATCACGCACCTTCCGTCGGGGATCGTCGTGGCCATGCAGGACGAGAAGTCGCAGCTCCAGAACCGGCAGAAGGCGATGCGAGTTCTGCGCGCGCGACTCTACGAGGCTGAGCGCGACAGGCAGCAGGCGGAGCTTGCAGCAACCCGGAAGTCGCAGATCGGGGGCGGTGAGCGCGCGGAGAAGATCCGCACCTACAACTTCCCCGAGAACCGGTTGACCGACCACCGGATCAAGCTCACGGTGCACCGGCTCGACCACATCCTCGAGGGCGAGCTCGACGAGTTCACCGACGCGCTCCAGGCCGAGGACCGCCGCCAGGCGCTGGCAGCGGCTACCGACGGCGCGTGACCCGGAGCGCCGCCGAGTGAGCGTCGCCGTCGCCACGGTGAGAGCAGCCCTCGACCGTGCTTCCGAGGTGCTCGCCGGGGCGGGCTGCGACTCGCCGCGGGTCGACGCCGAGCTGCTCATCGCCCACGTCCTGCACACGGACCGCGCCGGTCTGTACGCAGACAGCCGGCGGCCGCTGACCGCCGCCGAGGAGGACGAGCTGGCATCGCTGCTCGACCGGCGGGCTCGCCGCGAGCCGCTGGCCTACGTCCTCGGGGAATGCGGATTCCGGCGGCTAACGCTCGGCGTCGACGCTCGTGTGCTGGTCCCGCGCCCCGAGAGCGAGATCGTCGTCGAACGGTGCCTTGCCCTTCTCGCCGGACGCGACGAGCCGCGTGTACTCGACGTCGGCACGGGCAGCGGCGCGATCGCGCTCGCGATCGCGGACGAGCATCCAGGTGCGCAGGTGACCGGGCTGGACTCTTCGCCGGGAGCACTCACGGTCGCGCGTGAGAATGCCGCGCGAACCGGCTTCGACATCGAGCTCGTTCGAGGCGACCTCTTCGACGGCCTTCCGGGGTCGGAGTGGGACCTCGTCGTCTCGAATCCGCCGTACGTCCTGCCCGACGAGCTCGGATCGCTCGCGCCCGAGGTGCGAGAGTGGGAGCCTCGCGCGGCGCTCGTCTCGGTCGGCGCAACCGAAGCCGTCGCCGAGCACGCAGCCGGCGTGCTCGGGCCGGGAGGCGCGTTGGTGCTCGAAGTGGCTGCGGGCGACGCCGCCAGGGTCGCGGAGATCCTCCGCACGCTCGGGTACGGGGACGTCCTCTGGACGCACGATCTCGCCGGTCGCGAACGCGTGGTGGAAGGTGTACGCGCGTGAGCGACATCGACGGCGCGATCCAGGCGATCCGCGAAGGTGGCCTCGCGGTCATCCCGACGGACACCGTCTACGGACTCGTGTGCACGCCGTACCGGGAGGATCCCGTGCGCAGGCTCTCGGAGGTCAAGCGCCGGAGCCCCGATCAGCCGATCGCCATCGTGGGTGCCTCTCTGGACTGGGTGCTCGAGTGCATCCCGGAGCTGCGTGGACGCTCGGCGGTGGCGGCGCGCGCGCTCCTTCCAGGGCCGTACACGCTCGTCCTCTCGAACCCCGCGCGACGTTTCCCGTGGCTCAGCGCGGGTCGTCCCGACACGATCGGTATCCGCGTGCCCGAGCTCTCCGGACCCGCTCGCAGCATCCTCGACGCGGTCGGCGCCGTAGCGGCGACGAGCGCGAACCTTCACGGGGGGCCGAGTCCGAGACGGCTCGAAGACGTCCCGGCCGAGATCAGAGCCGAAGCTGCTCTCGTGGACGACGGCGAGTTGCCCGGCATCCCGTCGACCGTGGTCGACCTGACCGGGGCAGAGTTGCGAGTCCTGCGCGAGGGCGCCGTGCCTGCCTCCGAGGCGCTCCAGCACATCGAGGCCGCTCTGCCGGCGTTGGGCACGGCTGGCAAGGGCTCGGAGTAGCATCGGGGCCGATGGCCGTCGTCCCGCACACGTTCGAGGACCTGCGGGCGGCAAGCCTGGCGGACGTCGATCCGGAGATCGCGTCGCTTCTCGGCGACGAGCTCGACCGCCAGCGCGGCCAGATCGAGCTGATCGCATCCGAGAACTTCACCTGGCCGGCAACGCTCGAGGCTGTCGGGAGCGTCCCGACGAACAAGTACTCCGAGGGGTACCCGGGCCGCCGTTACTACGGCGGCTGCGAGGTCGTCGACGAGATCGAGGAGCTCGCGATCGAGCGGGCCCGCTCCCTCTTCGACGCCGAGCACGCGAACGTGCAGCCACACGCCGGGGCGCAGACCAACATGGCCGTGTACTTCGCCTGTCTCGAGCCGGGCGACACGATCCTCTCCCTCTCGCTCTCGCACGGCGGCCATCTCACTCACGGGCTCAAGGTCAACTTCTCGGGGAGGCTGTACACGATCGTCCACTACGGCGTCTCTCCCGAGACGTACATGGTCGACTCGGACGACGTCCTCCGCCTCGCGAAGGAGCACCGCCCGAAGTTGATCGTGTGTGGCGGCTCTGCGTACCCGCGGACCGTCCCTACGGGACGCTTTCGGGAGATTGCCGACGAGGTCGGCGCCCTGCTTCTCTGCGACATGGCGCACTTCGCCGGGCTCGTCGCAGCGGGAATGCATCCGAATCCCGTTCACGATTGCGACTTCGTCACCTCGACGACGCACAAGACGCTCGCCGGGCCGCGGTCGGGGTTCGTGCTCTGCAAGGAGCAGCACGCTCAGGCGCTCGATCGCGCCGTGTTCCCAGGAATGCAGGGCGGGCCGCTCAACCACGTCATCGCGGCGAAGGCGACGTGCTTCAAGATCGCGGCGTCGGAGGCCTTCCGTGAGTACCAGGCCCAGGTGCGTGCGAACGCGGATGCGTTGTCGAACGCGTTGCAGGAGAGCGGGCTCGACGTCCTCACCGGAGGCACGGACACGCACCTGCTCCTCGTCGACCTGCGCGCGTCGGGCTGGACGGGGAAGGACGCCGAGGAGCGGCTGGCCGAGGTCGGTATCACCGCCAATCGCAACGCGATCCCGTTCGACGAGCGACCGCCGGCTGTTGCGTCCGGACTTCGTCTCGGCACTCCAGCCGTGACGATGCGCGGCTTCGACGAGGCCGACGCTCGCGAGGTGGGTCGGATCATTGCAGAGGCTCTCGGAGCGGATCCCGATCTCGCACAGCTCGCAGAACGCAGCGCCGAGCTCTGCAGCCGCCGTCCTCTGTATCCGGGGCTCGGTGCGTTTCCGACGTTCGCTCGCGAACGGGCATGAGATGAGCGTGGAGCCAACAGCTCCTCTCGTCACGTCTGGCGCCGGCACGGTGACGGAGGTGACTCATCCGCTCGTCAGGCACAAGCTCGGCCTACTGCGGGACGTCACGACGACGACGCAGATGTTCCGGCAGCTCGTCAATGAGCTCACTCTGCTCCTGACGTACGAGGCGACGAAGGACCTCGCCGACGAGGAGATCGAGATCGAGACACCTCTCGAGCGGATGACGGCTCGGAGGATCTCGGGGAAGAAGGTCGCCGTCTGCCCGATCCTGCGCGCGGGAGTGGGCATGCTCGACGCCGTGCTGTCGCTCGTGCCGGGGGCGCGTGTCGGATACATCGGCCTGTTCCGCGACGAGGAGACGCTCGAGCCGGTCGAGTACTACGTGAAGCTGCCCGGCGACATCGCCGACCGGGACGTCATCCTCCTCGACCCGATGCTCGCGACCGGGAACTCGACGACGGCTGCGATCGAGACCGTGAAGCGTGCGGGCGCGACGTCCGTCCGCCTCATCGCACTGATCGCCGCGCCCGAGGGCATCGAGCGCGTTCACCGGGATCACCCGGATGTCCCGATCGTGGTCGCGTCCGTCGACCGCGGGCTCAACGAGAAGGGCTACATCCTCCCGGGACTCGGCGACGCAGGCGACCGACTGTACGGCACGAAGTAGTGGCGCGGTGTTCGACGAGCTGAAGGCGACTCCCGAGGTCCTGTACGGGGCGGCGATCGCGTTCGCGATCGTCGTGTTGTTGACGCCCGCGGTGGGGGGCATGGCGCGGCTCCTCGGCGCAGTCGACCGACCAGGCTCGCGCCGGCTGAACCGCAGCCCGATACCGCGGCTGGGCGGGCTCGCGATCTTCCTCGGGATCATCGTGCCGTCGCTCGCGTTCCTCGATCTCTCGAGCGAGACGCGGGGCGTCCTGCTCGGTGCCGCAGTCGCGACCGTCGTAGGTGCCGTGGACGACTTTCGCGGGCTCGCGCCGCCCGTAAAGCTCGCCGGTCAAATGTGCGCGGCCGCGATCCCGGTCTCGTTCGGCGTCTGGATCGACCATTTCACGCTCCCGTTTGTCGGCGTCGTCGACGTGCCGGCCTGGATCGGAGGCCCGCTCTCGATGCTCTGGATCGTCGCGGTGATGAACATGGTCAACTTCCTGGACGGGATGGACGGGCTCGCTGCCGGTGTGTGCGGGATCGCCGGCTCGACCTATGCCGTCCTCGCGCTCTCTCTCGGCAAGACCGACGCGGCGATCATCTCGGCCATCGTGGCCGGAGCCTGCCTCGGCTTTCTCCGACACAACTTCTTCCCGGCGCGGATCTTCATGGGCGACTCGGGTGCGATGTGCCTCGGGTTCATCCTGGCCGCGGTCTCGATCCAGGGGCTGCTGAAGACCGCGTCGACGGTCGTCCTGCTGCTGCCGCTGCTCGTGCTCGCGGTGCCGATCATCGACACGTCGTTCGTCGTCGCGAAGCGGCTCAAGTACCGCCAGCCGATCTACGGCGCGGACAAGAGCCACCTCCACCATCGCTTCATGAACATCGGGTTCTCGCAACGCCGTGCCGCAGTGACGATGTGGCTCTGGTGCGCGAGCCTCGCCGGAGCCGCTCTGGCGACGCGGTTCGTCCCGTTTCGGGCCGAGGGCGAGTGGCACCTCTGGGAGACCGTGGTGGTGCTCGGCATCGCGTTCTTCGCCCTCGTGTTCTCCGTGTACGTCGTCTATCTGCTCGAGATCGTCAAGCTCGCGAATCCGAGGATCCGCCGCCGCGAGCGCGAGGCCGCGGAGACCGACCCCGACCGCATGACGGCCTAGTCCGCGAGCGCTGGCAGGAGCAAGTCAGCGCTCAACGAGGCGAGGCACTGGACGCGCGCTCGACGAAGTCAGCGAGCACGGCGTTGAAGTCCGGGTGGCGCTGGACGGTATGGCCGAAGCCGGGGAGGACGACGCGCTCTGCGGGAAGCTCGCGCTCCAGGACGTCGCAGATCGTGTCGAAGGCGGCGTGATGTGCGCCTGAGACGACGAGCTTCGGGAAGCTCGTGCGCGCAAGCTCGTAGAGCGGGATCTCGGCCTCCCACGGCCCGCGCTCGACCATGAGCGCCCGCGCGCCCTGCTCCAGCTCCGGTGGGAGCGGCGAGGGAGGGTCGTAGCTCGAGCCCACAGCCGACAGGAATCTCCGTAGGAACGCCTCCGGGTCGTCCGTCCGTCCGTGCGCGTAGAGATCGGCACCACCCGCGGCGAACGCCGCGACCGCCGGATCGTCTATCGCGATGCTGGTGGCTGGAGGCTCGTTCACCGTCAGCGACGCGATCAGGCGTGGCTTCGCGGCCGCCGTAAGCAGGCAGATCACGCCGCCGTACGAGTGACCGACGAGGTGATCGCCCGGCCGGAGCTCGTGTCCGACCAGCTCGGCGTCGGACTCGAAGTCGACGCGATCGACCAGTGGCCCCGGCGGGAACCCTGGCCGCTCGAGCACGTGGAGCTCGAAGCGATCTGCAAGCGGGGCCTGCGCGCTCCAGGTGGCCGGGCCCGCAATGACGCTGCCGTGTACGAAGACGATCCGCTGCACGCCGTCATCCTAGTGTCTCGACTCCTGTAACGAAGTTCGGTGTTTTCGGCTTCATTGAGCGGGAAAGCGGTGTTACAAGCAGTGGTATCCTCTCGAGAGATGAACGCGAGCGCCGCCCCTTCGCCGCACTCCCTCGCCACAGCGTCCGGGCTCCTGCTCGGTGCGCTCGGAGCGTCGATGCTCGTCGGCGCGCTCATCGGCTCGGTGGTCGGATCCTGGGAGATCGGCCTGCTCGTCGGCGCGCTCATCGGCATTCCGCTTGGCGTGGTCGTCGTCTACCTCGTCTACTCGCGCGAGGGGACGACATGAGCGCGGGAATCTTCTCGACGCCTCGCCCTGTGCCGAGCCGGCTCGTCCCGGTGGTCGCGGGGGGAAGCGTGATCGCGCTGGCGCTACCCGTTTTCGCCGTCGCCGGCTGGCCGCTCGCCGGATGGGCTCTCGCCGCTGTGCTCTGGGTGGGAGCGCTCGCCTTCTCCCTGCTACTGGCGCGTCTCTCGGACGACCCGGGTAACCTCGCCGCCGCAGGGATGCGGGGCATCGGCACAACCTCTCGCGCGCTCCTCGTCGGCGTGCCGCTCGTCGCGGTCACGGTCTCCGACGAGGCCGTCGGTCTTGCCGCGGCTGTGCTCTACGCCCTGGCGTTCACCGTGGAGCTCGGCCTCGGGCTGAGCGCCTACTTCGGCGGGGAGCCGAAGACGTGAAGCGGCTGCTGTTCACCCTGCTCGCGCTTGCACTTCTGCTGCCTACTGCCGCGTTCGCGCAGGAGACCCCGGTCGAGGAAACGGAGTTCGACCCCTCCCACGAGTGGGAGCTCCAGACCTGGGGGCCTGAGCTCAAGATCGGCCCGATCGACATGTCCATCAACAAGGCGGTGGCCTACCTCATCCTCGGCGCGGTCGTGTCGATCCTCGTCGGAATCGTCTTCATGCGGGTGAAGGTCGGACGCGATCCGACCCGCCGGCAGGCCGTGGGGGAGACGATCTACGAGATCGCGCAGGTGCAGGTTGCCGAGCAGGGCCTTCCCACGAAGGCAATCGGGCGCTGGTTCCCGTACGTCGCGACGCTGATGGTCTTCATCTGGGTCGTGAACATGCTCGGCTTCATCCCGCTCCCGCTCTCCGACGAGCGGTTCGAGATCGCCGGGGTCGAGCTACCGACCTTCGCGATCTTCGCCGCGACATCGACGCTCTCTGTGACCCTGGCGCTCGCGCTGATGACATTCATGTTCACGCACATCGAGGGCATCCGCGAGAACGGCGTGCGCAGGTACTTCAAGAGCTGGATCCCCGAGGTGCCGAAGGCGATGCTGCCTCTCATCATCCCGCTCGAGATCCTCGGCCAGTTCATGCGCCTGATCAGCCTCTCCGTCCGTCTCTACGCGAACATGCTCGCCGGCCACATGCTGATCCTCACGTTCATCGGCCTGATCTTCGTGATCGGGAACCTCACGCTCGTCGTGGTCTCGATTCCCGCCGCGACGGTCTTCTACCTCTTCGAGGTCGTCATCGTCGTCTCGATCCAGGCGTACATCTTCGCCGCCCTGTCCGCCATCTACATCGGCTCGGCCATCGAGCCCGACCACTAGCCCAAGGAGGGTCTCCGCATGCTTTCCTCGTTCTTCTTCCTCGCCGCCGCTGAGGACGGCGCGGACGCCGGTAAGGCGATCGCGCTCGCGCTCGGTATCGGTCTCGGCTCGCTCGGAGCCGGCATCGGCATCGGGAACATCTTCGGCTCGATGATCCAGGCCGTCGCACGGCAACCTGAACTGCGTGGAGAGCTCACGGGCATCCAGTGGCTCGGCTTCGCGCTCACCGAGGCGGTCGTCTTCTACGGTCTCATCGGCGGGCTGCTCGCCTACGTCCTGGTCTAGTCGATGTTCTTCCTCGCCCAAGCCGAAGAGAACAGCACCGGCCTGATCGAGGTCGTTCCGGGGCTGATGATCTGGACGCTGATCTGCTTCGCGATCACGTTCTTCGTGCTGAGGAAGTACGCGTTCGGCCCGATCCAGCGCACCATCGACGAGCGGCGCGAGCGCATCCGGAAGTCGGTCGAGGAGGCGGACCGCGCGCGCGAGGAAGCGCGCTCCCTGCTCGAGGAGCACCGGGCGCTCATCGCCGGGGCGAAGACCGAGGCGGCGGAGATCCTCGCTGACGCCCGCAAGGTCGGAGACGCGCAGATCGAGCGCGTGAAGCAGGAGGCGGAGAGCGAGCGCGAGCGGCGCCTGGCCGAGACGAAGCGCCAGATCGAAGCGGAGACGAAGCGCTCGCTCGACCAGATCCGCTCCGAGGTCGCCGACCTCACGCTGGAGGCGACCGCGCGTGTCACGGGGAAGGTGCTCGATGCCGAGGATCAGCGGCGGCTGATCGACGAGGCGATCGCGGAGCTCGACTTCTCGGCGCTGGAGAAGGAGACGACCTAGTGGCCGTCGCGCAACGCATGTACGCCGGCGCGCTCTTCGAGGCCGCGCAGGACGAGGGCCGGGTCGACTCCGTAGCCGCCGACATGGCCGCGCTCGCCGAGGCTCTCGACGCCGTGCCCGAGCTCGCGGCGTTCCTCGCCAACCCCCAGGTCGAGCTGACCGCCAAGGCGGACGTGCTCCACGAGATCTGCGCGGGCGCTGACGAGCTCGTGCGGAACTTCGTCCGCCTCGTGGTCGAGAAAGGCCGTGCCGGCGAGCTCGCGGAGATGAGCGCCGAGCTCGAGGCGATCGTGGCGCGTGCCCAGAACCGCCTCGCGCTCGAGCTGACCACGGCGTACGAGCTCTCCGACGCGGAGGCGGCCGCGATAGTCGACAGGATCGAGCGCGCCTCGGGCCGGAAGGTCGAGGCCACGCGCTCCGTCGACGAGTCGCTCGTCGGCGGCATCGTCCTCCAGGTCGGTTCGTTCAGGGCCGACGGCAGCGTCCGAGGCAGGCTCGAGCGCCTCCGGCACGAGCTCGTAACGACTTCCTGACCCCACCGAACCGAGCGCGAAGGAGCACAGAGTGAAGCTACGCCCCGAAGAGATCACGGCAATCCTCAAGGACCGCATCCGCGAGTTCGAGGTCGAGACCGACCTCTCCGAGGTGGGCACCGTCCTGCAGGTGGGAGACGGCATCGCGCGCATCCACGGCCTCGAGAACTGCGTCGCCCTCGAGCGTCTCGAGCTCGAGCACGGCGTCACGGGCATCGCGTTCAACCTGGAGGAGGACAACGTCGGCGCTGCGCTCTTCGGCGAGTGGCAGCGCGTGGCGGAGGGCGAGCCGGTCCGGAGGACTGGCGCGGTCATGAGCGTGCCCGTGGGCGAAGGGCTGCTCGGTCGCGTCGTCGACCCGCTCGGCGAGCCTCTCGACGGTCTCGGCCCGATCGAGGCGAGTGAGCGCCGCCCCCTGGAGTTCAAGGCGCCGGGCGTGATCGAGCGCCAGCCCGTGAAGGAGCCGCTCCAGACAGGAGTCAAGGCCATCGACTCGCTGACGCCGATCGGGCGCGGCCAGCGCCAGCTGATCATCGGCGACCGCTCGACGGGCAAGACGGCTCTCGTCGTCGACACGATCATCAACCAGCGCGGCGGAGACGTGATCTGCATCTACGTCGCGGTCGGCCAGAAGGGGTCGACCGTTGCGCAGGTCGTGGAAAAGCTGCGCGACGCGGGCGCGATGGAGTACACGATCGTCGTGTCGGCTCCGGCCCACGAAGCAGCGCCGATCAAGTGGATGGCGCCGTTCGCGGCCTGCGCGATGGGCGAGTACTTCATGTATGGCGGCAAGCACGCGCTCGTGATCTACGACGACCTCTCGAAGCACGCGGACGCGTACCGACAGCTCTCTCTGCTCCTGCGCAGACCGCCGGGCCGCGAGGCGTTCCCGGGCGACGTCTTCTACCTCCACTCACGCCTGCTCGAGCGCGCGAGCAAGCTCTCGGACGCCCGCGGTGCCGGATCGCTCACGGCGCTCCCGATCATCGAGACGCAGGCTAACGACGTTTCCGCGTACATCCCGACGAACGTCATCTCGATCACGGACGGGCAGATCTATCTCGAGTCGTCGCTCTTCTTCTCCGGAGTGCGGCCGGCGATCAACGTCGGGATCTCCGTCTCCCGGGTCGGCGGGAACGCGCAGACGAAGGCGATGAAGAAGGTCGCCGGGCGCTTGCGACTCGACCTCGCCCAGTACCGCGAGCTCGAGGCCTTCGCACAGTTCGGCTCCGAGCTGGACACCGCGACGCAGAACGCCCTCGGGCGTGGAGAGCGCATGGTCGCGACGCTGAACCAGCCGCAGTACGAGCCCTGGCCGCTCGAGGAACAGGTCGCGGCGCTGTACGCCGGCGCGCACGGCTGGCTCGACACGATCCCCGTTCGCCAGGTCCCGCGGTTCCACGACGAGCTCCGCGAGCACCTGCGGACGGAGAAGTCGGTCTACGAGGCGATCCGAGCCGCGGGCGACCTGAGTGACGAGGCCGAGGAGAAGCTCAAGGCGGAGCTCGAGCGCTTCGTGCACGGGTTCAACGTCGAAGAGGAGAAGGGCCTCGCCGGCTAGCGCCGGCCGGGCTCGAGCGGGAGTCGGATGGCGTCCGTCCAGGTTCTTCAGCGCCGCATTCGATCGATCCGCAACACGCGGAAGATCACGCGCGCGATGGAGCTCGTCGCGGCGGCGAAGCTGCGCCGGGCCGAGACCAGGATCAAGGCGCTCCGGCCGTACGCGGAGACGATGAACGAGCTGATCGCCGGCGTGGGGCGGGCCTCGACATCGCTCCGGCTGCCGCTGCTCGAGCAGCGGGAGGAGGTCGAGAGCGTCGCGATCGTCCCGCTGACCGGCGATCGCGGGCTCGCCGGCGCATTCAACGCGCAGATCCTGCGGCGCGCCTTCTCCCTCGAGCGAGCGCTGCAGGCGGAGGGGAAGACGGTGCGCTGGGTCGCGGTCGGCAAGAAGGGGCGCTCGACGCTGACGTTCCGACGGCGTGAGCTCTCCGGCGAGTACCTCGGGTTCACCGACCGGCCCGCGTACGAGGACGCCCAGGCGATCGCCCACCGCGTCGGCGAGCTGTTCACGGAGGGCGAGGTCGACCGGGTCGTGCTCGTCTACAACACGTACGTCTCCGCGCTCACCCAGCGGGTGACCGAGCAGGACATTCTCCCGATCTCTCCCGACATCCTCGAGACCGACGAGGAGGAGCGTGAGGCCGACACGCTGCGCGGCGACTTCATCTTCGAGCCGGAGCCCGAGGAGATCATGGAGCGGCTGCTGCCCGTCTACCTCGAGACCCAGGTCTACCGTGCCCTGCTCGAGTCCACGGCCTCGGAGCAGGGCGCTCGGATGACGGCGATGCGGAACGCCTCGAAGAACGCGGGGGAGCTGATCGACTCGCTGACGCTGAGCATGAACCGCGCGCGGCAGGCGGAGATCACGCAGGAGATCCTCGAGGTCGTCGCCGGCGCCGAGGCGCTGACCTAACCCGTTGCTAACAACCCGGGTTCCCGGGCGTATACGTACCTGAGTCCGAGCATGGCGATCCCGACCCGCGACGAACCTGAAGCTACGATCCCCCGGATGGAGCCGGTCGCTGCGACCGAGGTGAGTTCCGAGCGCGTTGAGGACGCGAGCGGTATCGCGAAGCGCTTCGTCGACAACATCGAGACGGTCGTCTACGGCAAGCGGGACGAGATCAAGCTCGTGCTCACGGCGCTCATGTGCGGCGGCCACGTGCTCCTGGAGGACGTACCCGGCACCGCCAAGACGGTGCTCGCGCGCGCGATCGCGGGCAGCATCGATGGAGCCATCCCGTCCCGCATCCAGTGCACGCCGGACCTGCAGCCGACGGACGTCACGGGGCTCTCGGTCTTCGACCAGAAATCGCGGGACTTCGAGTTCCGCCCCGGGCCGATCTTCGCGAACGTCGTCCTCGTGGACGAGATCAACCGCGCGACGCCGAAGACGCAGTCCGCGCTGCTCGAGGCGATGGCGGAGCACCAGGTCACGGCAGACGGCGTGACGCGCGAGCTGCCGTCGCCCTTCCTCCTGCTCGCGACCGAGAACCCGATCGAGTACGAAGGGACCTTTCCGTTGCCCGAGGCCCAGCTCGACCGGTTCTTCCTCCGGACCGCGCTCGGCTATCCGGAGATCGAGGACGAGCTCCGGATTCTCGAGGAGCAGCGCTTCGTCCACCCGCTCGAGAACCTCGGCGCGGTCGTGGCGGTCGCGGAGATCGACGTGCTCCGCGGAGCCGCCCAGCACGTCTACATCGACGACGTGCTGCACCGGTGGGTGGTCGAGCTCGTCCGCGCGACGCGAGACGACGAGTCCGTCGTCATCGGCAGCTCGGTGCGCGGCAGCCTCGCGCTCGAGCGAGCAGCACGAGCGTGGGCGCTCGTCGACGGACGGAGCTACGTCGTGCCCGAGGACATCGAGCGCCTCTTCGTCCCCGTGCTCGCGCACAGGGTCGTGTTTACGCCGACATTCGTCGCCCGAGCACGTGCGACCGGCTGGGAAGAGGCGATCGAGCAGTTCCGCCTCGGCTGCCTCGAGGTAGCGCCACGTCCGGGCTCCGAGGAGGATCCTCTCTTCGAGGGCCCGCACCCCGTGGGCTAACCGGCCGGTGGCCCAGGCCCGACTCACGTTCCCGCTCGTCCCCCGCCGCGGGTTGATCGGCATCTCGTTCGGCACGATGCGCAGCCTGCGCCGCGGAGCCGGGACCGACATCGCCGGCTCGCGACCGTACCGGCCGGGCGACGACATGGACGCCATCGACTGGGCTGCGTCGGCACGGCTGTCCACGGCGCGCGGGCAGGACGAGTTCATCGTCCGCGAGCGCTTCGCCGAGGAGGCACCGCGCGTCGTCGTCGTCTGCGATCGCCGTCCGGGGATGTCGTGCTTCGAGAGCTCGCTGCCGTGGCTCGACAAGCCGAAAGCGATGCGAAACGTGTTCGAGCTCGTGCTCGCGAGCGCCGCGGGCGCGGGTGGCTTCGTCGGGTACCTCGACCATGCTGACGGCGAGGTGTTCTGGCGGCCGCCACAGCTCGAGCGCAAGCTGATGAAGCTGAACAACGAGCGACTCGAGTCGGCAGACTTCCGAGCGCCGTCCGACTGGCTCGAGCGCTCGCTCCAGCATCTGGCGGAGCACCGCCGCTCCGCGACGGCCGGGACCTTCGTCTTCGTGCTGTCCGACTTCATCCCGCCGCCGTCTAATGAGTTGTGGCTCACCGCGTTCGAGCAGCGCTGGGATCTCATTCCCGTCGTGATCCAGGATCCGACCTGGGAGCAGAGCTTCCCCGACGTCCGCGGCATCGTCGTCCCGCTACGCGACGCTGCGAGCGGACGAGTTGTCCCGGTGCGCTTGAACGCGAAGGAGATCGCTGCCCGGCGGGAGGCGAACGAAGCCCGGATCGTCGAGCTCGTCACCGGCTTCCGTGCGCTCGACCTCGATCCGATCCTGGTCTCCTCCAGCGAGCCGGCCGATCTCCTCGGCTCCTTCCTCGAGTGGACGGATCTCCGGCGCGTTCGTCGGGTTGTGGGGGCCTGAGAGCGTGAGGCAGAACCGCGTCGTCACCGGCCTCGTCCTCGGCGCCGTCGCGCTCGCGAGCGCGCTCGTCGTCGTGCTCCTTGCGTGGACGCTCCGCGACGGGGGCGAGGCAGCCACTCCTCGGACCGGGCTGCCCGCTGTGCCCACTCCGGCGGAGGGACCGACGGTGCGTCCGAGCGGGCCGGCGGCGAGGCCATCCGACATCGCGGCGCAGGCCGCGCTCGCGTCGCGGATCGTGTTCTTCGGCGACCAGGTCACCGCCCACCTCGACGTCGTGCTCGATCGAGCGCGCGTGGATCCCGACTCCGTCCGGCTCGGCGTCGCCTTCTCGCCGTGGGAGGTCGTGGGCACGCCGGGCCGCAGCAGGCGCGACGCAGGATCGATGACCCACCTTCGTACGACCTATCGGCTGCGGTGCCTGATCAGCCCGTGCGTCCCGTCGGGACAGGTCGCCCCCCTCCAGTTCGGTCGGGCGCGGGTCGCCTACGAGACCATCTCGCGCCCCGGTGGTGTCGGAGGTGACGCAAGCCGATCGCTGCGCGTGAACTGGCCGGTGCTGACCGTCTACTCGCGGTTCGCGTCCGGGAGCTTCGACGGCCGCGAGACCCTCGGCACGCCATGGCGGGCGGATCTCGCGACGCTTCCCGCTGCGACCTACCGCGCTGCGCCGGGGTTCGTCGTCGCGCTCCTGGGCGGACTCGGACTGGTCCTCGCCGGGCTCGGGGCGATGCTCGTCTACCTCGCCTGGCCGCGCCGGGCGTACGTCCCGCCACCGGAGCCGGTCGCGCCTCCGCCGCCCGACCTCTCGCCGCTGGAGCAGGCTCTCGTCCTGCTCGAGGACGCCGCCCGCGCAAACGGCACCGAGGATCGGCGGCGCGCGCTCGAGCTCGTCTCGCTCGCTCTCGACGAGCACGGTGACGAGAGTCTCGCGCGCTCCGCACGAATCCTCGCCTGGTCCGAGGAGGCACCCGAGATCGACGACACGACGGGTCTTGCCGTGCGGGTACGCGCCGCGCTCGATCTCGAGCTGGAGGCAGCCGACCCGGAGGAGAACGGCCGTGTGGTCTAGGCCCTCGCTGATCCGGCGACGGCGCCCCGCGGCCGTCGACAGCCACGACGTCCGCGCGCTCCGCCGCGTGGCCGTGAGGACGCGGATCCTTCGTCTCAGCCTCGTGCTGGCAGCACTTGTCCTGCTCGCTGCCGCTGCCGCGTCGGCGCGCGGCCTCGACACGCGCGAGCGCGGGCTCCTTCCGCCCGGCTCGACGGGCGTCGTCGTCGTCGACCTCTCGCTCTCGATCGCCAACGAGGACTACACCATTGTTCGCTCCGCTCTTCGTCGGCTGATCGCCGAGGACGCGCCGGTCGGGCTCGTCGTCTTCTCGGACGTCCCGTACGAGCTGCTGCCGCCCGGTACTCCGGCATCGGAGATGAAGCCGATGCTACGGCTGCTCGTGCCGCCCGATCTCGGTCCGATCGTGAATCCGTGGTCCCAGGCCTTCCGAGCCGGCACCCGGATCTCCGCGGCGCTCGAGCTCGCGAAGGACCTGCTCGAGCGCGACGGCGTCACGAACGGAAGCGTGCTGCTCGTAAGCGATCTCGAGACGGCGCCCGACGACATCCCGCAGCTCGCGCAGACGATCGACGACCTCCGGCGGAGCTCGATCGACCTCCGCGTCTTCCCGCTCGCCCCGTCGAGCGAGGCGGTTCAGCTCTTTGCCGGTCTGCTCGAGGACGAGGCATTCGCAGCACCGGTGAGCTCCAGCGACCCACGACCCGTCGCGAGCGAGGCGAGAAGCCGAGTTCCCGTGGCCCTGCTCGTCCTCGGAGGCCTTGTCTTCCTCGCACTCGCCCTGCACGAGCGCTTCGGCGGCAGGCTGGGGTTCCCGCGTCCGGAGGGCGCCGCATGAGACAGGTCCTCCTGACCCGGCAGGCCGGTCTCATCGCCGGTGCGGCTGCCTGCTTCGTCCTCGCTGCGTTTCTCCTCCTCCTCGCCTCGGACGTCGCACGCTGGCGCACCACCCTTCCCGCGGACGACGTGAACTACCGAGCGGCGGCGGAGTCCCCCGATCTCTGGGAGCCCGACGTCCGGGTGCCCTTCGGCGCAGGTGCGTTCGTCCTCGGCAGCGCCGACGACGTCGCGCTGCGTCGGGCGATCCAGACTCTCCGGCTCGCACGACTCGAGGACCCGACGGTCTCGGACCCGGAGCTCGCGCTCCTTCGAAACGAGGCTCAGGCGAGGCTCGAGGCGATCGCCGGCGGAGACGGGCCCGACCACAGGCGGTCGCAGGCCGCGGGGCTGCTCGGTGTTCTGGGGCTCTCCCGGTTGAGCTCCGAGACCCAGGATCGGATCACGCTGCTCGAGAGCACGATCGCGAATCTCCAGTACGCGCTCGCGCTCGATCCGTCGAACGATGACGCGAAGTTCAACCTCGAGCTCGCGCTCCAGCGCGGCCGCGGTATCCAGTTGAGCGAAGGCGCGGGCGGAGCGCGGCCGTCGCCGGGAGGCGCCGGCGCGAAGGGCGCCGGTGCGGGCGATCCCGGAAGCGGCTACTAGAGGCCCATGCTCGCCGACAACATCATTTTCCTGACGCCTCTCGGCGCGCTTCTCGCGGTCGGCGTGGTCCTGCCGGTCCTCGCGCTGCTGTTCGTCCGCAGGCGCGCCGGTCGCGTGCGGCGCGGCATCGGGCTGCCGCGCGCACGGGCGCGATCGCTGATCGTGCCGGTGGCAGCGCTCGGCGACGATGGCGGCGCTGCTGGGCGTCGCCGCTGCCCAGCCCGTCCTCGAGCAGACGTCGATCCGGCGTGTCCGCACCGACGCCGAGGTGTTCTTCGTCGTCGACGTGTCCAGATCCATGCTCGCCAGCAAGGGCGTGGACGGCGAGACCCGGATCGACCGCGCTCGCGCGACGGCGAGCGAGCTCCGCGGACTGCTCTCGACCGCGAGGGTCGGCGTCGCGTCGATGACCGACAGGCTGCTACCGCACCTGTTCCCGAGCGCCAACGCCGAGGCGTTCCAGACGACGCTCGACAGGACGATCGGGATCGAGCGCCCGCCGCCGCGCGGAAGCTTCGCGACGAACGCGACAGACCTCAACTCCCTGACCTCCGTCCGCGGCCTGCGGTTCTTCACCCCGACCTCGAAGAAGCGCCTCGTCGTCGTGTTCACGGACGGAGAGTCGGTTCCGGTTGCGAGCGCGCGCCTCGGTGTGCTCTACCGGCGGCCGCCGTCGATCGAGACGATCTTCCTCCACTTCTGGGACGAGGACGAGCGCGTGTTCACCCGCGGGGCGCCGGAAGCGCAGTACCGTCCGGACCCGTCGTCGATCGCGGTCCTCGACCGACTCGCCGAGTCGACGCGCGGATATGTCTACCCGGAGCAGAGCGTCGACGTCGCGGCACGCACGGCTCGCAGGCTCCTCGGCACCGGGCCGACGACCGACGAGGGACAGCGCCGCGGCCGCGAGGCGATCGCGCCGTACCTCGCCTTCGCCGCGTTCATCCCGCTCACGCTCCTGCTCTGGCGCCGGGACCGGTAAGAGCTACCCGGCAAGGGGAGCTACCCGGCAAGAGCTACAGAGCGTCCTCTCTGAACCACGGCTCGACGGCCTCGGGAAAGCCGCTTTCGTCCATGTACGAGATCGCGCGGCTCGCGAGCCAGATGAGCGCGGCGGGGCTGACCTCGGTCAGAACGCGACGGACCGCCTCGTCCCCGGAGGTCGGCACGCCCTTCTCGCCTGCCCGTGCACGCCGCAGCCGGCACAGGGTCAGCGCGGCGCGGTCGACCTCCGAGCCGTGGTGGTCGTACCACTCGACGCCGATTGCCTGCTCGAGGATCGGGCCCGCTTCCTCGGTGAAGCGCCCGACATCTTCGGCGGCTACGAAATACCTGGTATCGCGCTGTATTGCGTCGTCTCCCGGAACTCGCATCTCCACCTCCTAACGAAATGTCATCGGGGACGTCACAGATCTATGATCCTGCACTTGACCGCGGCGATGAACGTACCTGAATCGACTGGCGTGCCCCTGGCCTCGCTGGCGACGCTTGCTTGCGTCGGGCTTTACGGCAGTGGACACGGTACGTGCCGCGGCAAGGAGTCCGCAGGAGACCACTCGGATGGAGGGATACATGCGTAAACCCACTCTTCTGCTCCTCGTCGGGGCACTCGCGCTTGCCGCGACCCTCGTCGTCGGGCCGGCCGCTACAGCCGGACCGGAGCGAGCGTCGGCTGGGACCCTGGTACTGATCCACGATCAGGAGCCGCCCAACCTGCAGACGAACGTTACGGGGAACAACCTGTATACGACCTCGCTCGTTCTCAACAACATCTGGTATGGCGGCCAGATCCGCAACCAGAAGGGCGCGCTCGTTCCTGCGCTCTTCGCGGGCAAGCCGAAGATCACGAAGAATCGTCCGCTGACCGTCCAGTTCCAGTACAAGCCGACGGCCAAGTGGAGCGACGGCAAGCAGGTCACGTGCGCCGATTTCGCCGCGACCTGGCAGGACGTATACGAACCCGCAGTTCAACATCGACGACCGGACCGGGTACGAGGACATCGCCCGCGTCAACTGTGCCGGCAAGAAGGGCACGGTCATCTTCAAGAAGGTCTATGCCGACTGGGAGGCCCTCGTCTCGAGCGGCCCGCTTCAGGCGGCCCAGATCTTGGGCAAGAACTACAACGACCTCTTCCTCAACTCTGTCCCGGTCTCCAGCGGACCGTGGAAGTTCGTGAGTTGGCAGAAGGGCGTGCAGATCACCGTGACGAAGAACGCGGCGTACAACGCGGGCCCGAAGATGAAGCTCGACCGCGTCGTGTTCCGCTACATCCTCGACACCAACGCTCGCTTCCAGGCTCTCAAGGCCAACGAGGGGCAGGCGATGGAGTCGCAGGCACAGCCGCAGATCGCGAGCTTCATGAGCGACTCGAACTTCGTCGTGGACTCGAAGGTCGGCTACTCGCACGAGCACATCGACGTCCAGTTCGGCCCGAAGGGGCACCCGGCACTGAAGCAGCGCTACATCCGGCAGGCCCTGATCACGGGCATGAACCGGGTGCAGGTTGCGAAGGCGCTGTACACGGACACGGGCATCTACAAGGGCATCCTGCCCGCACTGCAGAGCCACATGTTCAAGCCCTTCGAGTCTGCGTACCAGCAGAACTGGGCGGTGTACAAGTTCAACCAGGCGAAGGTCATCGCCTCGCTCAAGGCCAAGGGCTGCACCGGTGGGCCCAGCAGGCCGAGCGCGAGCAACAACGACATCTTCTCCTGCCCGGGCGTCGGCAAGCTGTCGTTCCGGTTCTTCACCACGACCGGTAACGCACTTCGGGCGCTCACGTACGAGATCATCCAGCGGCAGCTGAAGTCCGTCGGCATCGAGCTCCAGGCGCGGTTCCAGACCGCCGGCACGATGTTCGGAACGACGCTTCCGGGCCGTGACTGGGACCTCATGCTCTTCACGTGGGTCTCCAGCCCGAGCTGGGGCATCTCGAGCATCGCTCCCGTGTACGGCTGCGGTGGCGACTCGAACGACATGACGTACTGCAACCGGAAGTTCACGGCAATCGCGGAGAAGGTCCAGGCCACGCTGTCGGCGTCTGAGCGAGCGAAGCTGCTCAACCAGGCCGAGAAGGCGTACATGGTCCCGGACGTCCCGACGATTCCGATGTTCGCGCGGCCGGGCTACACGCTGAAGGCAAAGAGCGTGAAGGG
The DNA here is from genome assembly GCA_963736295.1 of uncultured Actinomycetes bacterium. GTDB lineage: Bacteria > Actinomycetota > Thermoleophilia > Gaiellales > Gaiellaceae > GMQP-bins7. Next base: position 188,534 of record CAVTOH010000003.1, on the reverse strand, counting down.
CCTCGGCTACAACCCGACCACCGAGGGCTACCCGTGGAACGTCAACACGTGGAGCGTCTCGTAAGGTAGGAGACCACGAGTCCAATACGACTCATGGCCTGAAACAGAAGTCCCGCTCCCGCTGTTCGCGGGAGCGGGACTTCCTCGTAGAATCAGGAAACCGCCATGCTCACGTACATCGTCCGCAGGCTCCTCTACAGCATCGTGGTACTGGTCCTGGCGAGCTTTCTCGTCTTCACGTTCGTCACGGTCTCCGGCAACCCGCTCGCGGTCCTCGAGGGGAACCCGACCATCAGCGACGAGTCGAAGCAGATCTTCCGCGAGCGCAAGAACCTCGACGAGTCGATCCCCGTCCGCTACTGGATCTGGGTGCAGGACGCGGTCACGAATCAGTTCGGGACGACGCTCCTCACCAACCAGCCGATCTTGCCCGACCTCTGGCGCGTGATGAAGAACACGCTTCAGCTCGTCCTGATCGCCGAGATCCTGGCAGTCCTGATCGCCGTCGGAATCGGCGTGTTCTCGGCGTTACGCCAGTACTCCGTTTTCGACTACACGGCCACCACTTTCAGCTTCGTCGGGCTCGCGGCACCCGTTTTCTGGTTAGCCCTGATGCTCCAGGTCCTCGTCGTCCAGATGTACGAGTGGACCGGGCACAGGATCTTCCCAATCGCGAACCTGAGCTCGGTCGACCCGGGCACGGGGTTCAGCTTCTGGGTCGATCGCGCGCACCATCTCGTGTTGCCCGTGATCGTGCTGATGGTCGCGAGCATCGCGACGTACTCGCGGTACATGCGCGCCTCGATGCTCGAGGTCGTGAACTCCGACTACGTGCGCACTGCGCGCGCGAAGGGGTTGCCCGAGCAGTCCGTGACGATGAAGCACGCTTTCCGCAACGCGCTGATCCCGCTCGTCACGCTCGTCGCGCTCAACTTCGGCGCGCTGCTCGGCGGCGTGATCGTGACGGAGACCGTGTTCTCGTTAGATGGCATGGGCCTCTACTTCATCGACCGCGCTCGGGTTGAACGACCCGTATCCGGTCATGGCGTGGCTCATGGTCACGGCGACGATGATCATCGTCTTCAACCTCGTCGCCGACATCGCGTACGGCGTCCTCGACCCGAGAGTGCGCTATGACTGAGCCCGGGCCACGAAGCGACCTGCTCGCGAAGGACCAGGTCGCGGTCGGCCCTGCGGCGGCGTCGCATCCAGCGTCGGGTGGGGTCACGATCCAGGACCCCGTCATCGCCGGCGACGCCGCCCTAGCGTACGACTCGGGCGTCGAGCTCGCGGCGCGCAGCCAGTGGGCGTACGCCCGCATACGGTTCTTCCGTCACAAGCTGGCGGTCGTGAGCATGGTCATCCTCGCACTGATCGCGCTCGTCGCGCTCTTCGCGCCGCAGATCGCGCCGTACGGCTTCGACGAGCTCGACCTCACGAACCTCCTCGCGTCGCCGACGTTCACCGACTGGCACCTCTTCGGCACCGACCAGCTCGGTCGCGACTACCTGAGCCGCGTCATCTTCGGGATCAGGACGTCGCTCTGGGTGGCGGTCATGGTCGCGCTCATCTCGACTGTCATCGGCACGACGATCGGCGCGATCTCCGGCTACTACGGCGGCCAGACGGACAACCTGCTCATGCGCCTGACGGACCTGTTCCTCACGATTCCGGGCCTCGCGGTGCTGCTCACCGCGTCGGTCTTCTTCGGCAACGGTGACCCGTTCAAGATCGGCCTCATCCTCGCGTTCCTCTTCTGGACCTGCCTCGCTCGCATCGTGCGAGGCGTCTTCCTTTCGCTCCGCGAGAAGGAGTTCGTCGAGGCGGCGAAGGCTGCGGGCGCGAGCGACACCCGGATCATCGCGCGGCACATCCTTCCGAACTGCCTCGGCCCGATCATCGTGAACATGACGCTGATCATCGCGACCGCGATCCTCGTCGAGGCCGCGCTCTCCTTCCTCGGCTTCGGGATCCAGCCACCGAACGCCGCCCTCGGGAAGCTCATCGACGACGGGCAGGATCAGGGCATCGAGACCTGGTGGCTCGTGACCTTCCCTGGACTCGTCATCGTGCTCATCGCGCTCTGCATCAATTTCATCGGTGACGGTCTCCGCGACGCTCTCGATCCCACGCAGCGCCGACGTGCGTAGAGTGAGTCGGCGATGCCGCGACGCGTAGCAGAGTGCCGGGGGATCACCAGTGTCGAGCGCTGAGTCGAACTCGGGATCGAACGCTCGGCCGAGCGCTGGTTCGAGCACCGAGCCGATCCTCTCGATTCGCGACCTGACGGTCGAGTTCGACACCGAGGACGGCGTCGTGCATGCCGTCACGAACGTCAGCTACGACCTCTTCGCGGGCGAGGTGCTCGGTATCGTCGGCGAGTCGGGGTCCGGGAAGAGCGTCTCGATGCTGAGCGTGCTCGGGCTCATCCCTCTTCCGCCCGGGCGCATCGTCAGCGGGGAGGCTCTCTTCCGTGGCGAGGACCTGCTGAAGATGCCGAAGGGGAAGCTACGGGAGATCCGCGGCGGTTCGATGTCGATGATCTTCCAGGATCCGATGACGTCGCTCAACCCGGTGTTCACGATCGGGGACCAGATCTCGGAAGCGCTTCTGACGCACCACCCCGGCATGAACGACTCCGCAGCGATGAAGCGGACGGTCGAGCTCCTCGAGCTCGTCGGCGTTCCGTACGCGGAGCGACGGGTCGCGCAGTATCCGCACGAGTTCTCCGGTGGCATGCGCCAGCGCGCGATGATCGCGATGGCCATTGCGAACGACCCGGCAGTCCTCGTCGCTGACGAGCCGACGACCGCTCTCGACGTGACGATCCAGGCGCAGATCGTGGAGGTCATGAAGACGGCCCAGCAGGAGACGAACGCGGCGACGGTCCTGATCACCCACGACCTGGGCCTGATCGCGGAGCTCGCCGACCGCGTCGTCGTCATGTACGCGGGACGTGTCGTCGAGCTCGGGGACGTGTTCACGATCTTCGACAACCCCCGTCACCCGTACACGATCGGCCTCATGTCGAGCCTCGCGAAGCTCGACACGGATCAGGACCGGCTCGAGCCGATTCCGGGCCAGCCTCCGAGCCTCGTGAACAGGCCGCCCGGCTGCGCCTTCCATCCCCGGTGCCTGCATTCCCGGAGCAGAGAGCTCTGCCGTACGGACCTCCCCGTGTTGCGTGACGATCGGCCACGTCGACCACCTGTCGGCATGCCACTTCGCCGAGGAGCTTGCGGCACCGGCTCGTGTGGGCGCGGGCGCCGGAGACGAGTCATGACCGAGACCGGGGTGACGCCCGCCGAGCATGCAGTCAACGGCAGCGGCGACGAGCTTCTGCGAATCGAGGGGCTCGTCAAGCACTTCCCGATCAAGGCCGGCATCCTCAAGCACACCGTGGGGCAGGTCCGAGCCGTGGACGGCGTCGACCTCACGGTGCGCGCAGGCGAGACGCTCGGCGTCGTCGGCGAGTCGGGGTGCGGGAAGACGACTCTCGGTCGGACGATCATCAAGCTCCTCGAGCCGACGAGCGGGCGGATCGTGTTCGACGGACGAGACATCACGAACCTGAAGCGCAGGCAGATGCGCCCGGTGCGCAGGGACATCCAGATCGTGTTCCAGGACCCGTACGCGTCACTCAATCCGCGCATGACGGTGCGCGAGATCGTCGGCGAGCCGCTTCGTATCCACGGCCTGTACCGCGGCGACGAGGGGAGGCGCCGCGTCGAGGAGCTTCTGCGCACGGTCGGCCTCAGCCCGGAGCATGCGAATCGGTTCCCGCACGAGTTCTCGGGCGGTCAGCGGCAGCGGATCGGCGTCGCGCGCGCGCTCGCGCTGAACCCGAAGATGATGGTGCTCGACGAGCCTGTCTCGGCGCTCGACGTCTCGATCCAGGCGCAGGTCGTGAACCTCCTCGAACAGCTGCAGGGCGAGTTCGGCCTCACGTACCTGTTCATCGCCCACGACCTCTCGGTCGTGCGGCACGTCTCCGACCGGATTGCGGTCATGTACCTCGGCAAGATCGTCGAGATCGGCAGCCGCCTGGAGATCTACGAGACGCCGATGCACCCCTACACCCAGGCGCTGCTCTCCGCGGTGCCGATCGAGTCGCCGAACCAGCGCGGGAAGCGCTCGCGGATCGTGCTCGAGGGAGACGTGCCGAGCCCCGCGAACCCGCCGTCGGGATGCAGGTTCAGAACGCGCTGCTGGAAAGCGCAGCAGATCTGCGCGGACGAGGAGCCGGAGCTCGTACCACGGGCCGGCGGGGCGCACCCCGTCGCCTGTCACTTCGCGGAAGTCATGCGCCCGCTGCATCTCGGCGAGAAGCTCGCGCCCATAGCGACTGTCATCGACTCCAAGGCTGACTCGGTGGTCAGCTCAGCGCCTAACTCTCCGAGTCCGGCGTCGTCAGAAGAAAAGTGAGCGCCATCAGCACCACGGTGATTTGCGACCGCGTTCGCGCGCAGGTATCGCTTGCGGTCGACGGTGAGCTGTCGCAGCTCGAGCACCGCATGCTCGACGCGCACCTCAACCGGTGCGAGGACTGCCGCGTGTTCGCGGCGGACGTCCAGGAGTTCACGCGGGAGCTTCGCGCAGCTCCGCTTGAGCCCGTTGGCCGCCCACTCGCGATCCCCAGGCTCCGCCGCCCGGCCTTCGCACGTGTCCAGGTAGCCGCAGTCGCAGCCGTGTTCGTCGCCGCGGCCGGCATCGCTGCGCAGCTCGGCGCGTTGCCGCAGCGGAACGAAGCATCTGGTCTCGAGGCCGGCGCGCTGTACCAGACACGCGCGGATCTCGAACGGGAGCTGGCGATCCTCGAGCTGGTCGGCGAGCGCTCGACCCAGTACTCGAGCGTCAAGCTCCTCTGATCCTTCGAAAGCAGTCACGGTGACTCTCCTCCGGTCTCTCGCCCTCCTGCTCGTGCTGGCCGTGGGTCTCGGCGCCACGGGCTGCGGAGGCAGCGACGAGGTGACGCAGGCCGAGCTCCAGGAGCTCGTCGTCGTGCAGCGCGATCGTGTCGATTTCGCGCTCGCCAGGATTCCCAAGGCGAAGACGTTCGAGGAGTACACGAACCGCATGGAGGAGGCAGCTGTCGTCATCGAGGACGCGGCCAACGAGGTTGCGAGCGTCACTCCGCCCAAGGTCTTCCAGCCGGAGATGACGAAGCTCGAGGAGGCGCTGCGACAGCTCTCGGTCGACTACGACTCGACAGCCGAGCAGTTCCGCGAGACGCCGGACCTCGCCATGGGCTCCGCCGGGATCGCATTCGACAGCTGGGACCAGGTGAACCTGGCGCTGGCCGGGCTCGTCGGCAAGGGCATCGAGGTCACGGTCCTCCAGCCACATCTCTGAGGCGCCCTCCGGGCGCGCTTCTCCGTCCTGGCCCCGATCGTGCTTCGCTAGACTCGCTCCGGCCGCCGTCCACCTCTTTGCGGCCATGACCTCAGGCACAGGAGACGCATGTCCGAGAACGGCGAGACGAGCGCGAACACGGGTCGGATCATCGAGATCAAGGGCGTCGTGCTCGACGCGGTCTTCAGCGAGCAGCTCCCCGGGATCTACAACGCCCTGAGGATCGACATCCCGGGCACGGACGGTGACTCGCGCACGCTGATCGCGGAGGTGCAGCAGCATCTTGGCGACGATCGCGTCAGGGCGGTGGCGATGGACTCCACGGACGGCCTCGCTCGCGGAACCGCCTGCGTCGACACCGGCAAGCCGATCTCGGTTCCGGTCGGCGAGCCGACGCTCGGTCGCCTCTGGAACGTCACGGGCGACCCGATCGACGAGGCAGGTGAGGTTCCCGCGGATGTCGAGCGCTGGTCGATCCACCGCGACCCGCCGGCGTTCCGTGACCTGTCACCGAAGGTCGAGATCTTCGAGACGGGGCTCAAGGTGATCGACCTGATTGCGCCCTTCGTGAAGGGCGGCAAGGTCGGCTTCTTCGGCGGCGCAGGCCTCGGCAAGACGGTGCTCATCCAGGAGCTGATCCACAACGTCGCGATGCAGCACGGAGGGGTCTCCGTCTTCTCCGGCGTCGGCGAGCGCTCCCGAGAGGGCAACGACCTCTGGCGTGAGATGGAGGAGTCGGGCGTCCTCGACAAGGTGGCGCTCGTGTTCGGGCAGATGAACGAGCCGCCGGGCGCACGCCTCCGGGTCGGGCTGTCAGCGCTGACGATGGCGGAGTACTTCCGCGACCAGGGCCAGGACGTGCTCCTCTTCATCGACAACATCTTCCGGTTCGTCCAGGCCGGCTCCGAGGTCTCGGCGCTCCTCGGGCGCATGCCGAGCGCCGTCGGCTACCAGCCGACGCTGGCGAGCGAGATGGGGCAGCTCCAGGAGCGGATCACCTCGACGACGACGGGCTCGGTGACCTCGGTGCAGGCGATCTACGTGCCCGCCGACGATCTCACCGACCCCGCTCCGGCGAACACGTTCGCCCACCTGGACGCCTTCATCACCCTCTCGCGCTCGATCGTGGAGAAGGGGATCTACCCGGCGGTCGACCCGCTCGACTCGTTCTCGCGGGCGCTCCAGCCCGGCATCGTCTCGGAGGAGCACTACGAGACCGCGACCGCGCTCCAGCAGATCCTCCAGCGCTACAAGGACCTCCAGGACATCATCGCGATCCTCGGCATGGACGAGCTCACGGACGAGGACAAGCTCGTCGTCGGGCGAGCGCGCCGCATCGAGCGGTTCCTGTCGCAGCCGAACTTCGTCGCCGAACAGTTCACCGGCACGCCCGGCAAGTACGTGAAGCTCGAGGACACGATCCGCGGCTTCCAGGAGATCATCGCGGGCGACCACGACGAGCTTCCGGAGTCCGCCTTCTACATGGTCGGCACGATCGACGACGCGGTCGAGAAGGCGCGCCAGGCAGAAGCTGTCGCTGCCTAGGTCGCTCTGATGGCCGACGGGCACCCGAACTTCGATATCGCTCTCGTCACGCCGGACGGCCCGGTGTTCGACGGCGAGGCTCAGATGATCATCGTCCCGGGCGCGGCCGGAGAGATCGGCGTTCTCGCGCGCCACGCCCCGCTCGTCGCGACCCTGAAGGCGGGCTCGACGCGCATCCATCTCTCGGAGACCGAGGTTCTCGAGTTCGCAACAGGCTCCGGCTTCTTCAAGGTCGAGCTCGACCGGGCGCTCGCGCTCGTCGACGACGCCGTGGACGTGAAGGAGATCGACGACGTGAGGGCTCGCGCCCAGCTCGAAGCCGCGAAGGCGGAGCTCGAGAAGGTCGAGGCCGGCGAGTCGACTGCCGACCGCTGGCAGCTCGAGCAGCGGATCAAGCACGCCGAGAACCAGCTCACGGTTTCCGGTCGCACGACCGGCTGAGCGGTGCGCGTCGCCGCGCTTGCCGACGTCCACGGAAACGCGCCGGCGCTCGAGGCCGTGCTCACGGAGGTCGAGCGCGAAGAGCCCGATCTGATCGTCTTCTGCGGCGACCTGACCTGGGGCTCGCTTCCGCAGGAGACGCTCGCGCTCGTGCGTGCGATCGAGATCCCCTGCCGATTCGTGCGCGGCAACGCCGATCGTGCGGTCGGGACGGACTGGCAGAGCACGCGCGGGCCGTGGATGGCGTCGATGCACACGAAGGACGACCTCGCGTTCCTCGCGACGTTCGAGTCGACGGTGGCGGTCGCGGTGGACGGTCTCGGGACGGTGTGCTTCAGCCACGGCTCTCCTCGCTCGGACGAGGAGTGCGTCACCGAGCGGACGCCCGAGGACCGGGTGCGCGAGTTCATGGATGGCGTCGACGCACAGACCGTCGTCACTGCTCACACGCACATGCAGTACGACCGCCGCGTGGCAGGTATCAGGCTCCTGAGCCCGGGCAGCGTCGGCCTGCCCTACGAAGGGCGGTCAGGAGCGTTCTGGGCTCTGTTGGGGCCGGACGTCGAGCTCTGCCGAACGGACTACGACGTCGAGGCGGCCGTGGAGACGATGCGGGCGACGGACGACCCTCGGGTGGAGGTGATCGTGGAGATGATGCTCCAGCCGCCGCCGCGCGAGGAGGCGGTCGAGCATGCCGAGCGCGTCGTGTTCTCCGGTTGAGTCGATCCGGCAGCGCAGGAATTGATCGTAGGCAGGCGTATCCGCTAGCCTGAGACAGTCCCGGAGAGCTTTGAACGGCAGCTTGGCGACCGGGTTACCAAACGCCTAAAGAGCCAGAGGAGCCTTCCGGGCTCCCGACCTCTTTAGGCGGGAGCGGATTTTTTGAAGGACACTCGCGTGAAGGACACTCGCGACCAACTCAGAGAGCTTCTCGCCGAGCGGATCCTCGTGCTCGACGGGTCGTGGGGCGTGCTCATCCACCGGCGTGAGCTCTCGGAGGAGGAGTACCGCGGCGAGCGGTTCGCAGCCCATGCGCGCGACGTCCGCGGGGATCCCGATCTCCTGAACCTCACGCAGCCGCAGATCGTCGCCTCGATCCACGACGACTACTTCGCCGCCGGAGCAGACATTGCGACGACGAACACCTTCACCGCGACCCGGATCGGCCAGGCCGACTACGCGCTCGAGGAGGCCGCGCGGGAGATGAGCCTCGAGGGTGCTCGCCTCGCGCGTCGCGCCGCCGACGACTGGACTGCGAAGACGCCGGAGAAGCCCCGCTTCGTCGCCGGCTCGGTCGGGCCGCTGAACGTGTCGCTCTCGCTCTCCCCGCGCGTCGACGAGCCGGCATATCGAGCGATGACGTTCGACCAGGTACGAGAGGCCTACGTGGAGCAGATCGAGGCCCTCCGTGAGGGAGGCGTCGACCTGCTCATGATCGAGACGATCTTCGACACGCTGAACGCGAAGGCCGCGATCGTCGCTGCCAGCGAGGTGGCCCCTGAGCTACCGCTCTGGATCTCGTTCACCGCAATCGACCGTTCCGGCCGGAATCTCTCCGGCCAGACGGTCGAGGCGTTCTGGCTCTCAGTGGAGCACGCCGAGCCACTCGTCGTCGGTGTGAACTGCTCGCTCGGCGCCACCGAGATGCGGCCGTTCATCGAGGGCCTTGCCCAGGTGGCTTCGACGTACACGTCCTGTCACCCGAACGCCGGGCTGCCGAACGAGCTCGGCCTCCACGACGAGCAGCCCGGGGACACGAGCCGCTACCTCCGTGCATTCGCGGAGGACGGCCTCGTGAATATCGTCGGCGGGTGCTGTGGCACGACTCCTGAGCACACGCGAGAGCTCGCGCTGGCGGTGTCCGGCTTGCCGCCGCGGCGCGTACCCGAGGCGATACGGCTTCCTCGCTTTTCCGGCCTCGAGCCTTTCGTCATCGACCCGGATACCGGCTTCGTCATCGTCGGCGAGCGCACGAACGTCACGGGCTCCGCTCGCTTCCGCACGCTGATCGAAGCCGGCGACTTCCAGGGCGCCGTCGACGTCGCGCTGGAGCAGGTGCGTGGTGGCGCCAACCTGCTCGACGTGAACATGGACGCGGACCTGCTCGACGCCGAGGAGGCCATGACCACGTTCCTCAACCTCGTCGCGACCGAGCCCGAGGTCGCGCGGCTCCCGATCATGGTGGACAGCTCGCGTTTCTCGGCGCTCGAGGCCGGGCTCAAGTGCATCCAGGGGAAGGGTGTCGTGAACTCGATCTCGCTGAAGGAAGGCGAGGACGCATTTCTCGAGCAGGCGCGAACCGTCCGCCGCTACGGCGCGGCGGTCGTCGTGATGGCATTCGACGAGCGAGGCCAGGCCGATACGGTCGAGCGCAAGGTCGAGATCCTCGGCCGCGCCTACGACCTCCTGACTCGAGACGCAGGATTCCTCCCAGAGGACATCGTTCTCGACCCGAACGTCCTCGCCGTCGCGACAGGGATCGAGGAGCACGCGGTGTTCGCGAAGGCGTTCATCGACGCGATTCCGCTGCTCGAGGAGCGCTGCCCGGGAGCGCTCGTGTCCGGCGGGATCTCGAACCTGTCCTTCGCCTTCCGCGGGAACGACGCGGTGCGCGAGGCCATGCACGCCGCCTTTCTCTACCACGCCATCCGCGCGGGGCTCGACCTCGGCATCGTGAATGCAGGCCAGCTTGCGGTGTACGAGGACATCGAGCCGGAGCTGCTCACGCGGGTCGAGGATGTCCTCTTCGACCGCGATCCCGGCGCAACCGAGCGCCTCGTCGAGTACGCGTATACGGTCACCGGGGGTGCAACGCGCCGCGAGCTCGACGACGCCTGGCGCGAGGCTCCGGTCGGCGAGCGTCTGGCGCACGCACTCGTGCACGGCATCGTCGATCACATCGAGGAGGACACCGAGGAGGCGCGTCGCGAGGCCGGCAGGCCGCTCGACGTGATCGAGGGCCCGCTGATGGACGGAATGAAGATCGTCGGCGACCTCTTCGGCGCGGGGAAGATGTTCCTGCCGCAGGTCGTGAAGAGCGCCCGTGCGATGAAGAGGGCCGTCGGCTACCTGGAGCCGTTCATGGAGGCGGAGAAGGAGGAGCGCCCGCCGGCGGCGCGCATCGTCCTCGCGACGGTGAAGGGCGACGTGCACGACATCGGGAAGAACATCGTCGGCGTCGTGCTCGGCTGCAACGGCTACGAGGTGCTCGACCTCGGCGTCATGGTCTCGGCCGACACGATCCTGGACACCGCTATCGAGCAGGGCTGCGACATCGTCGGGCTCTCCGGCCTCATCACGCCGTCGCTCGACGAGATGGTCCACGTCGCGAAGGAGATGGAGCGCCGCGGGCTGGCGCTGCCGTTGCTCATCGGCGGTGCGACCACGTCGCGGCAGCACACGGCGGTGCGGATCGCTCCTGAGTACACGCAGTCGACCGTGCACGTCCTCGACGCGTCGCGGGTCATCGGCGTCCTCTCGGACCTCCTCGACGCCGAGCGCCGCAGCCGGCTCGATGCCGAGAATCGCGCTGACCAGGAGCGGCTCCGCGCACTCCACGCCGAGAAGGGCCGCAAGCCGCTGCTCCCGCTTGCCGAGGCACGCGCGAACCGGACGCCGATCGAGTGGCACGCCGAGGACCTGGCCGTCCCGGCGTTCACCGGCACCCGCGTCGCCACGGAGGAGGTCTCCGTTCTCCGCGAGTACGTCGACTGGACCTTCTTCTTCCACGCGTGGGAGCTCAAGGGGCGGTTTCCTGCGATTCTCGACGACCCGGTGAAGGGTGCGGCCGCGCGTGACCTGTACGAGGCAGCGAACACGCTGCTCGACGAGATCGTGGAAGGTGGGCTGCTCTCGGCACGCGGCGTCTACGGGTTCTGGCCCGCGCGCACGGAGGGCGACGACGTCGTGCTCGACGGTCCGGCCGACGAGCTTTGGCGCTTCCCAATGCTGCGACAGCAGGCGAACCACGAGGACTCGCGACCCAATCGCTCGCTGGCGGACTTCGTCGCGCCGGCCGAGACGGGCCTGACCGACTACGTCGGCGCGTTCGTCGTCGCGATCCACGGCAGTGAAGCGCTCGCAGATCGCTTTGCTGCCGAGATAGACGACTACCGGGCGATCATGGTCCGTGCGCTCGCCGACCGGCTCGCCGAGGCGTACGCGGAGCGGCTCCACGAGACCGCGCGCCACGGGTGGTATGCGCCGAGCGAGTCGCTGTCCGGAGACGAGCTGATCAGGGAGCGCTTCCGCGGCATCAGGCCCGCTTTCGGCTATCCCGCCTGCCCGGACCACTCGGAGAAGGAGACCCTGGTCGAGCTGCTCGACGCCGATCGCATCGAGGTCTCCCTCACCGAGTCGTGCGCGATGATCCCCGCTCCGAGCGTCAGCGGCCTGTACTTCGGTCATCCGCAGGCCCGCTACTTCTCGGTCGGGCGAATCGGACGGGACCAGATCGAGGAATACGCCGGCCGGAAGCGAATGCCGATCACGCAGGCGGAACGCTGGTTACGGCCCAATCTCGCCTATGAACCGACCACGTGACACGAGACGCAGGTGGCGGACCGTCGCCGCGGTGCTGTTCGTCGTGCTCGTCGCAGGATCCGGCGAGGCTCTCGCAACTCACGGCGACCCTCAGAAGGAGCTCACACGGGCCGACAGTGCACGCGCACGATCGGTGCTCCTCCGCAAGGCCGATCTCGGGCCGGCGTACAGGGCGAGGTCGAGCGGGGCCGGAGAGCCGCATCTCTACTGCAAGGCACTCGACGAGTCCGACCTGACGGTCACCGGGGACGCCGAGTCGCCCAACTTCGAGCGCGGCTTCGCCTTCATCTCGTCGGCGGCGCAGGTGTACGAGTCGACAGCGGACGCCAACACGTCGTGGAGACGAGGGACGAGCGCCGCGGGAGAGCGGTGTGTTCGGGATCTGCTCCGCCGCGAGTTCGCGAAGGACGGCATTCGCGTCGTGTCGATGAAGCGGCTCGCATTTCCTCGCTTCGCCCCGCGAACGGATGCCTACCGGCTGCAGCTGACGACCGAGAGCCAGGGAGTGACGGTGCCCGTCGTCATGGACCTGGTCTTCCTCATGCACTCGCGCGCGCAGGTGGTGCTGTCGTTCGGCTCGGCGCTCGCTCCCGTTGCCCGCGGCGAGGAGCTCAGGCTCGCGCGTCTCACAGCGAAGCGAATGGCCGCTGCGATGCGCGGCGCATAGCCCCACTCACCCTCGGAGCCGCCGCCTGCTCGACCCGTCAGCAGCCGCCATGACCGCCCCGGACATGCCTGGAATGGGCGTAGAGACGCGCCTCCGGGACTGGTAGCTTCAACGATGGCCGTGAATAGCCGTCTCGGTCTCATTCGCCGCTCGCCTTCGTTCGGGCTCCTGTTCCTCGCCACCGCGGGGTCGAGCTTCGGGACGTACCTCGCCGCGATCGTGCTGACGGTCGACGTCTACGACCGAACGAACTCCGGGGTCTGGGTCGCGGTCCTTCTCATCGCCGACTTCCTCCCGATCGTCCTCATCGGGCTGCTGCTCGGGCCGCTCGTCGATCGCCTGTCACGCCGTCGGCTGATGGTCGTCTCCGATCTCGTCCGTTGCGGCGTGTTCGTCGCGCTTCCGTTCGTGGACAGCGCAGCGGGGATCGTCGTGCTCGCCGGAGTTGCGGGCGTCGCGACCGGGTTCTTCCGACCGGCTGTCTTCGCCGGGCTCCCGAACCTGGTTCCCGAGGACGAGCTCACGAATGCGAACTCGCTGCTCCAGACCGTGGAGACGCTGGCCTGGATGGTGGGGCCGGTCGTCGGAGGGCTCATGCTCACGGTCTCGGCCCCGACGGTTCCATACGTCGTGAATGCCGCGACCTTCCTCGTGTCGGCCGTGCTGGTCGCTCGGATCCCCGAGGCGCGCCTGCGCTCGGAGGAGTCCATCACGCGCGGTCACTGGCGCGACGTCGCGGACGGGCTCCGCCTCGTCGTCACCTCTCCGCCGCTCCGGACGGTGCTCATCGTCTGGAACGTGGTCCTGCTGGGGAGCGCGGCGATCAACGTCGCCGAGGTCGTCTTCGCGAAGGACTCGCTCGGTGCCGGCGACATCGGGTTCGGTGTGATCGTCGCTGCCAGCGGAGTCGGCCTCGCTCTCGGGAGCTACCTCGCCGCTCCCTCGCTCGGTCGCGTCGGCCTGCGCCGGCACTACGCGGGCTCGATCGCGCTGATGGGCGTCGGCTGGGGGATAGCCGCGGTCGCTACGTCGATCTGGGTCGCGGTGCCGTTCATCGTCGCCGGGGCGGCGGGCAACGGCGCGGCGATCATCTGCAACCAGCTCCTCGTGCAACGCGGCGCCCCCGATCGCTACCGCGGCCGCGCGCTCGCGACGATCATGAGCTCGAACTACGCGGTTCTCGGCCTGGCGATGGCGGCCGCCGGTGTGCTGACCGACGTGTTCGGCGCGCGGGCGGTCTGGCTGGCGGCCGGCATCGGCTACCTGTTCGCGGCCGGCCTCGCGCTGGCGATCACGCGCTGGTTGCCTGCGAACGTCGCGGAGGAGGACGACACGCTCGAGTCTGCCGCTGCAGCCGCAGCGAGCATGCTCGCGCGGACCAATGGTGACGCGGCCGCACCGAAACCGGTGTCCGATTCGAGGCCCGATCTCAAGCCGGCGCCTGACCCCTCACCACACCCCGAGTCTCCACCCGAGCCCGCGGCCTGGCCCGTGGAGCCCGAGCCCGTGGACGAGGACGTGTCCTCGGGCGGCCTCGAGCGCATAGCGAGCCTCCTCGAGCGCATCGAGAGGCGACGCGAGGTCGAGTCGCGGCGCTTCCGGCGCTAGCGCTGTTCTGACGAACGGGTCGCCGCGTAGAGTGGCCCATCGTGGCGAGGAGGGAATGGCCGCTCGACGACCTGGTCGCCGGTGTCCGGGGGGGCGACCAGCGCGCGCTCGCGCGGGCGATCTCGCACGTCGAGGACGGTGACCCGGTCTCGTACGAGCTCGTCCGTGCGCTGTACGGCGAGACGGGGCGCGCGGCCGTGTTCGGAGTAACCGGCCCACCCGGCGTCGGCAAGTCGTCGCTCATCGGGGCACTCGTGACCCACCTGCGAGCGCAGGAGCGGCCGGTAGGAGTCGTCTCCGTCGACCCCTCGAGCCCGTTCTCGCACGGTGCGCTTCTCGGCGATCGCATCCGGCTGGCCGACCACTTCACCGACTCGGGGGTCTTCATCAGGTCGATGAGCTCGCGCGGGCAGCTCGGGGGCATCGCCGAGGCGACCCTGCAGGCCGTCCTGCTCATGGATGCGTTCGGGAAGGACGTCGTCTTCGTGGAGACCGTGGGCGCCGGTCAGAGCGACGTCGAGGTGACGGGGATCGCAGACACCGTGCTACTCGTCCTCCAGCCGGGATCGGGCGACTCCGTTCAGGCGCTGAAGGCGGGGATCATGGAGATCCCGGACGTGATCGCGATCAACAAGCTCGACCACCCCACGGCCAAGACGATGCTCAACGAGGTGCGGTCGGTCGTCCGGCTCGCGCCGGCCGACCGGCGTCCGCCGATCCTGCTCACGGACGCACTGCGTAGTGAGAACGTCCCGGAGCTCTGGAGCGAGCTGGAGAGCCACCGAGCACGGTTCGAGCAGGACGGGCGCCTCGAGGAGCGTCGCCGGCGCAACCTCGCGCGCGAGGTCTTCGCGGTCGCCTCGAGCCGCGCGAGAGCCCATCTGGAGGAGTCCGTGCGCGAGGATACGGAGCTCCACCGACTGCTCGAGGCCGTGCAGGCGCGCGAGCTCGATCCACTGACTGCGGTTACCGAGATCATGGAGCAGGTGTTCCGCATCGAGGTCGACGATGGACGCTCCGAAGCTCGCTGACATCGAGGCGGCGCGCGAGCGCCTGCGCGGGGTGGCGCGGGAGACGCCGCTCTACCCCACCGAGACGTTCTCGCGGCTCACCGGCCGCCAGGTCTTTCTCAAGGCCGAGAATCTCCAGCGCACGGGCTCCTTCAAGATCCGCGGTGCCTACAACACGATCGCCACGCTCGGGCCGAAGGAGCGCGAGGCGGGCGTCGTGGCCGCGAGCGCGGGCAATCACGGTCAAGCGGTTGCGTGGGCAGCGCGCGAGGCGGGGATCGCGGCGACGATCTTCATGCCCGAGGACGCCCCGATGGCCAAGGTCGAGGCGACGCGCTCGTACGGCGGCGGCACCGAGCTCGTCGGAGCGGGATTCGAGGAGGCCGTCGCCGCGGCGCAGTCGCATGTGGAGAAGACCGGCGCGACGCTCGTTCACGCATTCGAGGAGCCCCGCGTCATCGCCGGACAGGGGACGATCGGGCTCGAGCTCGCCGAGCAGGCACCGGACGCCGAGACCGTGCTGATCCCCATCGGCGGCGGGGGTCTGGCAAGCGGCATCTCGATCGCGCTCCGCGAGCAGCGGCCGGACGTCAGGATCGTCGGGATCCTCTGCCAGCAGGGCTACACAATTGCCGACGGCATTGCCGTCAAGCACCGAGGCGAGCTCGCGTCCTCGATCCTCGACGCGACGCTCGACGACACGGTCTCGGTCTCGGACGAGGAGATCACCGAGGCGCTCGTGCTCTGCCTCGAGCGGACGAAGCTGCTCGTCGAGGGAGCCGGCGCCGTCGGGCTCGGCGCGCTGCTGGCGGGGAAGGTGGCCGGGGCGGGGTCGGTCGCCGTCGTCCTCTCTGGCGGCAACATCGACGCGACGACGCTCATCTCGGTCATGCGGCACGGGCTGACGCGTGCCGGTCGCTTCCTCGCACTCCGGACGTTGATCCCCGACGTGCCCGGCGAGCTCCGCAACGTCCTCGACCTCGTGGCCCAGGGCCGCGGGAACGTCGTCCAGGTCGACCACCATCGCGAGGGGCGGACGACGACCGCGTTACAGACGGAGGTCGAGCTCGTCGTCTCGACGCGCGACGAGGCGCACTGCGAGGAGCTGGTGGTCGCGCTGCGAGAGGCGGGCTACGGGGTCGAGCGCCTCGGCCCGCCGGCCTGAGGCGCTCGAGCTCCCGTCGAAGCGGCTGCCTACAGCACCCGAACGTTTCCGCCCGAGATCGCGGTCGTCCCGTTGGTCGTGTAGACGACGACGCCATTCGGATCCCGGATCTCGACGCCGATCCGATCGCCCTTGAATCCGCCGGGCGCGCCCTTCTCCACGAGTTGGACGCTGAACGAATGCCCCGGCGTGCCGTTGAACGTTCCGGTGCCGGTCATCGTGGCATCCGGGCCCGAGCCGGTCAGGGATCCGATGGAGTCGCTCTCGAACGTGATGTTGTCGCCACGGAATCGCTGGAGGAAGAAGCTGCCCGTGAGGCCTCCGCCAGCAGGCCCTGCCGAGAACTCGAACGCGGTACGCTGCCCGTGCTCCACGCCGAACGCTCCGTGCCCGTCGATGGTCGGGACGTCCGTCGCGCGGACGCTGACGAACACCCGCGCCTTGTCGACGTTGCCGGACTCGTCGGCGACGGCGTACTGGAACCCGAAGATCCCTGTAAGCGGAGCGAGTGGCTCGAACACGGTCTCACCCGTCGTGCCGTCCGAGGTCAGTGAAAGCAGGAGCTCGTCACCCGTGAAGTCCCCGATCCGGTCCATCCTGAGCGTCTCGCCGTCGGGGTCGACGTCGTTCGCGAGCGGGTTGAAGCTGACCGGCGTTCCGGCCGTCGTCGTTACGAAGTCGTCCGCTGCGACAGGGTCACCCGGTGCGGCGCCTGCCGTGGCGCAGACGACGAGAGCGAGTGTGACGGTGCCTACGAGCGTTCGAGCACATCTTCGTGAACGAATCTTGAGACTCATCGATCCCCCTTGCGATGGGTTGCCTGACTGCGCTCCCGCTTGGCCGCAACGGCGAGATCTCCTTCACCATACGCGTTGCGACCGTTCCTGCCAGACGCCTATCGGGGGAACCCGGACGAGCGACCTGCTGCGAGCTAGCCGCAGCGACGGAACTCGACGGTGGGCTTACCCGCGGCCGCCCAGCTGTCGATGCCGCCGTTCACGACCGGCCGGGCGTCGAACCCGTCCGCGGAGAGGATGCTCGCTGCGATCGCCGCTCTCGGGCCGGTCTCGCAGATCGTGATGATCGGCTTGTCGCGCGGAAGGTCCTCCTTCCCGAGCGCGAGCAGGCGGTACGGGATGTTGCGGCTGCCCGCGATGTAGCCCTCGTCCCGTTCGTCCTTCTCGCGGACGTCGATGAGCTCGGCGCCCTCGGCGAGCAGCCGATCGAGGTCGCCGACCGACACGATCTCGAGCCTTTCCGGGCCGCCACCCAGGACGTAGCCGGCGACGTCGAACATCCCGATCGCGTGAAGTCCCCGAACTGCATGGCTCGCCTCCGCGGGATCGGTCGCAGCGACGACGACCGGCCTTTCGTGGTCGAGGACGAATCCTGCCTTCGTCGAGAAGCGGGTGCCGGTCACCGGGACGTTCACGGCGCCCGGGAGATGGCCCGCGGCGAACGCTTCGATCGGTCGCACGTCGAGGATCTGGGCATCGTCGGAGGGCGCGGTCAGCACGGACGGGTCCGGCCTGGCAGCGACGAACGGCCCGCGGTTCAGCTCCACGATGCGCTCCATGTTGGGAGGGCGAGGCGCCGAGGTCGACGCCGACGCCGTGATGAACGCCGTGAGATCGCCTGTCGCGTAGGCGGGATTGAAGCGACGCTCGAAGCCGACCGTCGTCGACGCCTTGGAGCTCATCGCCTTCCCGCAGAGGGAGCCGGCAACGTGCCCGGGATAGACCTCGACCGAGTCGCCGAGCTCGAGAAGCCGGTGCAGCGAGTGGTAGAGCCCTTCCGCCCCCTCGCGCGCCTCCACTGCGAGATCCGGCCGCGCGGCGTCGCCGACGAAGAGCGAGTCGCCCGTGAGCACGAGCCAGGGCTCGGGGCCGCGTGACCCGTCGGTCACGACGAAGCAGCAGTGCTCGGGGCGGTGTCCCGGCGTGTGCAGGCAGCGCACCACCACCTGTCCGAGAGCAACCTCGTCGCCGTCGGCGATCGAGTCGTGCGGATATTCGGCCTCAGCGGCCGGATGGATGGAGACGGGGATGCCGTGCTCGAGGGCGAGCCGTCCGTGCCCGGAGACGTGATCCGCGTGCGTGTGCGTCTCCAGGACGCGCACGATCCGGACGAGACGCTTCTCGGCCTCCTCCAGGTACTGCTCGACGGCGAACGCCGGATCCACGACGATCGCGGTTGCGGAGCTCTCGTCACCGATCAGGTAGGACGCGCAGCCGAGATCGTCGTCGACGAACTGCGTGAAGATCACGACGCCGACGACGCTACCAGCGGTTGCCGCTATCTCACTTGAAGTGCGAGCCGCTCCCGTATGCCGCTCAGTCTTCGACGCTTGGCGCCGCGGCGTATTCCTCGTCGGTGACGTGGTCGCCCCAGGTCGCGGAGTTGCCTTCCTCGTCGACCTGGAGCATGGCCACGTGGGTCATGAAGCGACCTGGAGCGGCGCCGTGCCAGTGCTCCTCGCCCGCCTCGAAGAAGACACGGTCGCCGGCGCGCATCACCTCGATCGGTCCGCCATGGCGCTGCGCCAGTCCGACGCCCTCGGTGACGTATAGCGTCTGGCCGTTTGGATGCGTGTGCCACGCCGTCCGTGCTCCGGGCGTGAAGTGAACGCTGCTTGCGCTCAGACGCGACGAGCCCGCTGGCGTCGCGATCGGGTCGAGGTAGACCGCGCCGGTGAACCAGTCGCCTGGCCCTACGTTCGTGTCGGTGCCGTTTCTCGTGATCTGCATGGCTCCTCCTGATCGGAATCGGTCGCCGGCTATTTCTCCTCGAGTGCAGAGCCGCGCCGGCGCCACACGAGGATGCCGATTGCGCCGAGAACGAGGAGGCCGAGGAGGCCGACGACGAACGCGCGTCCGAGCTCCTGCGACTGCTCGTTCGCCGGGAGGACGGTGATCGCGACCGGCCAGTGCACGGTCGCACCGCCGGGATAGCGCTGGGTTGCGCTGAGTGAGGCAGGCCCAGGTGCCGTGGGCGCTTCGACTGTCAGCTCGAACGTCGCGAGCGACGAGGGCTCGAGGTCGCCGCCGGACCAGAACACGCTCGTGTCCTCCACGTCGGACTGCCAGCCTGTCGGGCCTGACGCGGCCACGACGCGGAAGTCGTCCGGCACGCTCACCTGCAGGCCCGTCATCGCCTGCTCGCGCTCATTCGGCACCTCGAGCTCGAGCTCGGAGGTCTCCCCGGCATCGACGTACGGCGTCGTTGCGACGACGTGCGCGTGAGCAACGGTCGCGAGAGCGAGTGCGCTACAGGCCGAGATGGCGAGCGATGACCATGCGCTGCACCTCATTCGTGCCCTCGCCGATCTCCAGGATCTTCTGGTCGCGGAAGAGCCGCGAGATCGCCGACTCCTCCATGTACCCGTAGCCGCCGTGGATCTGCAGCGCCGCTCCGGCGGCTCGGGCCGAAAGCTCCCCTGTGTACAGCTTCGCCTGGGCAGCCTCGAGCGCGAACGGGCGACCCTGATCCTTGAGCCACGCTGCCCGGTGGACGAGCGCGCGGCCGGCCTCGATCTCGGTCGCCATGTCCGCGAGCTTGAACTGCACGGCCTGGAACGACGAGATCGGCTTCCCGAACTGCTCGCGTTCCTGCGAGTAGGCGAGCGCGAGGTCGTAGGCGCCTTGTGCGAGGCCGACGCCCATCGCGGCCACGGAGATCCTCCCCCCGTCGAGGATCTCGAGGAACTGCCGGAAACCCTCTCCGCGCTTCCCGAGGAGGTTGCCTTCCGGAACCGAGCAGTCCTCGAACGACAGCTCGCGGGTGTCCGAGGCGCGCCAGCCCAGCTTCTTCATCGGAGCCGAGATCGCGTAGCCGGGCGTGCCGTTCTCGACGACGATGTTCGAGATCTCGTCCGCGCCCGTGCGGGCGGTGATCGTCACTCCCCACGTGATGTCGGTCCCGGCGTTCGTGATGAAGAGCTTGGAGCCGTTGACGACCCAGCTTCCGTCCTTCGCCTCGGCGGTCGTGCGCGCGGCACCGGCGTCCGAGCCGGCTCCGGACTCGGTCAGCCCAAACGCGGCGAGCTTGCGTCCCGAGGCGAGATCCGGGAGCCACCGGCTCTTCTGCTCCTCGGTGCCGTAGACGAGGATCGGCATCGTGCCGAGCGAGGTGTGCGCGGCCATCGTGATCGCGACGGAAGAGTCGATGCGCGTCAGCTCCTCGACCGCGATCGCGTACGACACGGTGTCACCGCCGGCGCCGCCGTATTCCTCGGGAATCGGCAACCCCATGAAGCCGAGCTCGGCGAGCTCGGCGACGATCTCGTAGGGGAAGCGGCTCTCGAGGTCGAGCTCCGCGGCCACCGGTGCAACGCGCTCGCGCGCGAACGTGCGGGCGGTGTCGCGGACGAGCTCTTGCTCGGGAGTGAGGTCGAGGTCCACGCCCGCGGCATGCTAGCCACGCGCGCCTACCATCGGCGCACGGGGCGCGGTAGGCTCACCACCACCGAACGCGAGCGAGGGGAGTCCGAGACCATGGGCAGCGTGCAGGAGTTCTTCGATGGATTGGCGGATCGCGTGACCGCCGACCGGATCGCCGGCGTGAACAACACCTACGTCTTCGAGATCGAGGGCGCGGGCGCCTGGACCGTCGCGATCGCGGACGGCGCGCTCACGGTCACGGAAGGTGCGAACGACGGGGACGTCACCATCTCCGCGAGCGAGGAGAACTTCGAGAAGATCGTCGCCGGGGAGCAGAACCCGACCACCGCGTACATGACCGGGAAACTCAAGATCAAGGGCGACATGGGCGCCGCGATGAAGCTCCAGAAGCTCTTCTAGCCGCTCGCTCTGCCATGAACGGGATCGACGCGATGAACCTCTGGGTCAGGCTCGCCGTCATCTACGGGATCAACGTTCTCGCGTTGATCGTCATCGACTGGATGTTCGGCGACAACGTGACGATCGGCCGCTGGGGATCGCTCCTCTTCGGCGCGCTGATCCTGACCGTCGGCAACCTGATCATCAAGCCGATCCTCGCGATCCTCACGCTTCCGCTGATCATCCTCACGTTCGGGCTCGCATATTTCGCGATCAACGTCGCGATGCTCGCCCTCGCGGAGTGGCTGACTCCCGACTTCTCGATCGACGGGTTCTGGACGTACGTCGGCGCGACGATCGTGGTCTGGCTCGTCAACGTCTCGGTCGGCTGGCTCCTGGACAAGGTCGTCGGCGAGCAGGGTCGGATCCGCTACTCGTCCTAGCTCTCGAGCTCGACCAGCAGGTGACCACCCGCGACGCGGTCGCCGCCCGAGACGTGCACGGCCGTCACCGTTCCGGCGAAGGGCGAGTGGACGGGAATCTCCATCTTCATCGCCTCGAGGAGGAGAAGCGGCTGCCGTGACTCCACGGCGTCGCCCGGGGCTACGTCCACCCGGAGCACGGTGCCGGGCATCGGCGCCGTCACGGTGCTCGCGCCGTGCGCCGGCCCGGTGGCAAATGACGCTTCGTCGACGTCCGGCGGCGGCGCGGGGGCGGGCGGGGGCATGTTCAGGCGCCAGGGAGTCAGCCAGGGCTCGGGTGCGCGGACCGGCGGGAGCGGCTCGAGTGGGCGCTGCTCGGTCAGAAACGCCGTCGTCGCGCGTCCAGCGCGAACGGTCGGATGCGCGACGAGCCAGCGCAGGAACGGGAGGTTCGTCGTGACACCCGAGACCTCCGTCTCTGCCAGCGCGTCCGCCAGGAGCGCTGAGCGCCTCGTCGCGGTTGCGTCCGTGCGCGACGAGCTTCGCGATCATCGGGTCGTAGGCCAGCCCGACCTCGTCCCCCTCCTCCACGCCTGCATCGACGCGGACGCCCGGCCCACTTTGCAACAGATAGATACTTGGAAGCCGTAGCCTCTCGACGCGGCCCGCCTGGGGCAGGAACGTCCGGGGATCCTCCGCATAGAGGCGCGCTTCGATCGCGTGCCCGACGACTTCGTAGCCGTCTGTTGCAAGCGCTTGCCCGCTCGCGATCCGGAGCTGCTCGGCCACGAGATCGATACTCGTGACCGCCTCCGTCACCGGGTGCTCCACCTGGATGCGGCCGTTGAGCTCGAGGAAGAAGAACTCGTCGCCCTCGAGGACGAACTCGACGGTGCTCGCGCTCCGGAGCCCGATCGCTCGGCCGAATGCGACCGCGGCGTCGAGCAGCGCCTGGCGCACGCCTGGATCGAGTCTCGGAGCTGGGGCCTCCTCGAGCACCTTCTGGTGGCGTCGCTGGATCGAGCAGTCGCGCTCGCCGAGCGCGACGACGTTGCCGTTTGAATCGCCGAGCAGCTGTACCTCGACGTGGCGCGGCCGCTCGAGGTAGCGCTCGCAGTAGAGCGTGCCGTCGCCGAAGGCGCCTTCGGCTTCGCGCTCGGCGGCTGCCAGGGCGTCCTCGAGCTCCGCTGCGGAGCGGACGACCCTCATCCCGCGACCACCTCCGCCTGCGGCCGCCTTCACGACGAGCGGGAAGCCGATCTCCGAGGGTGAGCCGTCGGCAAGAACCGGGACACCGGCCTCGCGGGCGATCCGCTTCGCCTCGATCTTGTCGCCGCCCTTCCTGAGCGCATCCGGTGGTGGGCCGACCCAGGTCAGTCCGGCAGCTTCCACAGCCTCGGCGAAATCCGCGTTTTCGGCGAGGAAGCCGTAGCCGGGATGAACGGCGTCGGCTCCAGTCTCCTTCGCAGCGCGGATGTGCTCCTCCGAGTGCAGGTAGCTCGAGATCTCGACGAGCTCGTCCGCCGATCTCGCGTGTAGCGAGCCGCTGTCGTCAGGCGCCGCAACGGCCACGGTCGCGATTCCCAGTTCGCGGCACGTCCGAAAGACCCGCACTGCGATCTCTCCGCGATTGGCGACGAGGAGCTTCCGAACCGGCACGCGCGCAGCTTAGGGTTCTAGGATTGCAGCGTGCGTGCTTTCGGCCTTCGCCTCGTGCTTGCCTTGGCGGCGAACGCGATCGCGTTCGTGATCTGCGCCGCGCTGCTCGACGGCTTCGACATCACTGGAGTGGAGTTCGTGACGACCGTCGTCGTCTTCTCGGTCGTGAACTGGCTCGTCCCGATCGTCGTGATCGGTGCGCTGAGGCGCTCGAGCGCCGCCTCGCTTGGGCTGATCCTGCTCGTCGCGAATGCTGCGACGTTGCTCGTCACCAACTGGATCTCCGACGGTATCGATATCGACGGCGCCGGAACACTGATCCTCGCCACGATCATCATCTGGCTCGTGAACTGGGGAATCGGCTTCATTCCAGGCCCCTGGCGGCGCCAGCGGATGGCGCGACGCGCCTGAGCTAGTCCGCGTTCGCGAGCCAGCCTGGCGGCCGGCGCTCGAGGAACGCGCGCAGGCCGTCCTGCCCCTCGGCGCTCGTCCGGCGCGCCGCAGCGATCCGAGCTGTCTCGATTCCCGTAGGGCGTTCCCTGACGAGCCGTTTCGCCTCCCGCACCGCCTCCGGGCCGCCCGCGAGGATCGACTCGACGATCGCCTCCGCCGTCTCACCCGCGTCCTCCGAGACCTCGGACACGAGACCGATCTGGAGCGCCGTCTGCGCGTCGAAGCGCTCGCCGGTAACGAAGTAGCGTCGAGCCGCAGCGCCGATCCGTGGGAGCACGAACGGCGAGATGACCGCGGGGATGATTCCGAGCCGGACCTCCGAGAAGCCGAACACGGCGTCGGGCCACGCGATTGCGATGTCGGAGGCCGCGACGAGCCCCGAGCCGCCACCGAGCGCGTGGCCGTGCACGACGCACACGACCGGCGCCGGACAGGTGTCGATCGCTTCGACCATTGCGTACAGGCGCATCGCATCCTCGACGTTCTCCTCGTAGCCGAGGTCGATCGACGACCGCTGCCACTCGACATCGGCGCCGGCACAGAAGCTCGGCCCCTCGCCGGACAGAACCACCGCACGGACGTCTCCCACATCGGCGAACGCGTCGGTCAGCTCGGCGATCAGCGCAGCGTCGAATGCGTTCCGGCGCTCCGGCCGGGCAAGCGTGATGCGGAGGATCCGTCCATCCCGTTCGACCCGCAATGCGCTCACGCGAGACACCCTATGGTTTCCGCTGTGGCGGCGAAGACGTTCACCGTGGAGCTCGAGCGGGTCCAGAAGACCGCCACGATGTTCCGCGTTCCGTTCGACCTGACCGAGGCGTTCGGCCGGGCGAGACCGCCGGTGAAGGTCACGATCCGTGGTCATACCTGGCGGACGACGCCGGGCGTCTATGACGGCGTCGGTCACGTCGTGGTCAACCGAGGGGTGAAAGCCGCGACGGGAGTGGACGCAGGCGACCGCGTTCGGGTACGGATGGACCTCGACACCGAGCCGCGCACGGTGTCGATCCCAGCCGACCTGGACAAGGCGCTCTCCGCAAACCCGGCTGCGTCGCGGGCGTTCTCCAAGCTGTCGTTCACGCATCGCCGGGAGTACGTCGAATGGGTCGACGAGGCGAAGCGCCCGGAGACGCGGGCTCGCCGGATCGCAGCAACGGTCGAGCGCGTCCTCGAAGGCAAGACGGCAGGCTGATGGCGCCCCTCCGCGGCGCGCTCGCCGCCTCTGTGACGCCACTCCAGAACGTCGGCACCGACATCGACGACGACGCGGTCGGCCCGCTCGTCGACTTCTTCGTCGGCGCCGGCCTCGACGGCATCCTCGTGCTCGGGACCGCCGGAGAGGGGATTCTCTTCTCGCAGGAGGAGCGCCGGCACATCGTGGACCTGTTCCTCCAGGCGTCCGACCGCCGCCTCCAGGTAGCCGTCCACTGCGGCGCGCAGACGACGGCCGAGACCATCGCCCTTGCCGCACATGCCGCGGAGGTCGGCGCCGATGCCGTCGTCGTGATCGGGCCGCCGTACTTCAAGCTCGACGAGAGCGCGCAGTACGCGCACTTCCTCGCGGCTGCGACTGCCTGTGCGCCGCTCCCGTTCTACGTCTACGAGTTCGCGTCCACGACGGGCTACGCCGTCGCTCCGGCGGTCATCGGGCGCCTGCAAGAGTCGGCCTCGAACCTCGCGGGGCTGAAGGTGTCCGACACGCCGTTCTCCGCCTTCGCGGAATACCTCATGCCCGGCCTGGACATCTTCGTCGGCCCCGAAGCGCTGATCCACGACGGCCTGAGCGCAGGCGCCGTGGGTGCCGTCTCGGCGCTTGCCTCGGCGTTCCCGGCGGACGTCGTAGCCGTCGTCCGCGAGCCCACGACCGAGGGGGCGGCGAGGCTCTCCGGCATGCGCTCGGTCGTCGAGCGCTTCCCGCGGCAGGCGGCGCTCAAGTACCTGCTCGGGCGCCAGGGCATCCCGATTCGCGAGGACGTTCGTGCGCCGCTCCGCTCGCTCGCCCCCGAGGAGCGCGAGGAGCTCGACGACTGGCACGAGTCTCTCGAGCCTTGATGTGACGCGATAGCGAGCTGGGCGGCTCCGCCTGCGGACGGCGCAGGTCAGTCGAGGACGTCGAAGTCCTCGTAGACGTCGGGGTCGTAGCCGATCAGGTCACGTGCCCAGCCGACGCCTTCCGGGAGCTCCTCGCCGAAGACGACGATTCCGAAGCGCTCGTTCGCCTCGTTCCAGATCCAGACGCTCGGAGGATCGAGCTCGGGAAGCGCGCCCTTGAGCCCGTCGATCGTCGTGTCCGACTCGAGGAGGTTCCAGATGAGGACGCGCGCGATCACATGCGGAAGATGCCGAAAGTGGTCTCCGGCACCGGTGCGTTCGCGGCAGCCGCGAGCCCGAGCGCCAGAACGCGGCGCGTGTCCAGCGGGTCGATGATCCCGTCGTCCCAGAGCCGCGCGGTCGAGAAGTAGGGGTTGCCCTCGGCTTCGTACGTCGCGCGAATCTCGTCCGGGTCCGCGTCGCCGACCATCGACAGGACGGTGGCCGCCTGCTCGCCGCCCATCACCGAGATGCGGGCATTGGGCCACATCCACAGCTGCCGCGGCTCGTAGGCCCGACCGCACATCGCGTAGTTGCCGGCGCCGAACGAGCCGCCGACGACGACCGTGAACTTCGGCACCTCGGCGCACGCGACCGCCATGACCAGCTTCGCCCCGTCGCGTGCGATTCCGCCCTCCTCGTACTCCTTGCCGACCATGAAGCCGGTGATGTTCTGGAGGAAGACGAGCGGGATCCGGCGCCGGCAGGCGAGCTCGATGAAGTGGGCGCCCTTCTGGGACGACTCCGCGAAGAGGACGCCCTGGTTCGCGAGGATCGCGACCGGATAGCCCTCGATGCGCGCGAAGCCACAGACGAGCGTCTCGCCGTAGAGCTCCTTGAACTCGTGGAACCGGGACGCGTCGACGATCCGACCGATGACCTCGCGGACGTCCATCTCG
This sequence comes from uncultured Actinomycetes bacterium, assembly GCA_963736295.1. Taxonomy (GTDB): domain Bacteria; phylum Actinomycetota; class Thermoleophilia; order Gaiellales; family Gaiellaceae; genus GMQP-bins7. The sequence continues at coordinate 161,902 of CAVTOH010000003.1, read as the reverse complement.
TGCCGGAAGTCCTCCGGGATGAGGCCGTACAGGTCGGCCGGGTCGAGTTCCGGCGGCTCGGGATCGGCGAGCGTCCACGGCGACGGGGAGGGCGGGTCGAGATGCCGGATGATCTCCCGAACGATCGCGAGCGCGTGCTCGTCGGAGCTCGCGTAGTGGTCGGCGACCCCGGAGCGGCGCGCGTGCACGTCGGCTCCGCCGAGCTCCTCGGCGGTCACGTCCTGGCCTGTCGCCGCCTTCACGAGCGGCGGTCCGCCGATGAAGATGGTGCCGGTGCCGCGGACGATCACGGTCTCGTCCGACATCGCCGGCACATATGCACCGCCCGCGGTGCAGGAGCCCATCACCGAGGCGATCTGAGGAATGCCGAGCGCGGACAGGCGCGCCTGGTTGAAGAAGATCCGGCCGAAGTGGTCCCGGTCCGGGAAGACCTCTGCCTGGAGCGGTAGGAAGGCGCCGCCCGAGTCGACGAGGTAGATGCAGGGAAGGCGGTTCTGGCGTGCGACCTCCTGGGCGCGCAGGTGCTTCTTGACCGTCAGCGGGTAGTACGACCCACCCTTCACCGTCGCGTCGTTCGCGACGACGACGCACTGGCGTCCCTCGACCACGCCGACTCCGGTCACGATTCCTGCCGACGGCGCCTGGCTGTCGTAGAGATCCCAGGCCGCGAGCGCGTTCAGCTCCAGGAACGCCGTGCCCGGGTCGACGAGGAGGTCGATCCGCTCCCTCGCCGTGAGCTTCCCGCGGGAGCGGTGCCGCTCGACCGCCTTCTCGCCGCCGCCCCGCGCGACCTCGGTCGTCCGCTCGCGGAGCTCGGCGACGAGTGCCTCCATCGACGCGCGCCGGCGCTCGAACGCCTCGTCGCGCGTCGCCTGCGTCGTGAGCACCCCCATCGGCGCGTGAGCGTAACGAAAGTCTGGCGCTTGCCCGACCGAGGAGAGTGCTGCGAGACTGAAGGACTGCCGCCGGGGCCAGCGAGAGGAGAGGGAGGAGCCATGAGCGACCAGGTCAAGTTCGTCCTCGACGAGAGCAAGCTGCCGGACGCCTGGTACAACCTCGCCGCCGACCTCCCGGAGCCGCTCCCGCCGGTGCTCCACCCGGGGACGAGGGAGCCCGTCGGCCCTGACGACCTGGCGCCGCTCTTCCCGATGGAGATCATCCTCCAGGAGGTCTCAACGGAGAGGCACATCGCCATCCCCGAGCCGGTGCGCGACGTCTACCGTCAGTGGAGGCCGACGCCTCTCTATCGGGCGCGCCGTCTGGAGCAGGCGCTCGAGACACCGGCGCGCATCTACTACAAGTACGAGGGCGTCTCGCCGACGGGCTCGCACAAGCCGAACACGGCCGTCGCCCAGGCCTACTACAACAAGCAGGAGGGCGTAAAGCGCCTGACGACCGAGACCGGGGCCGGCCAGTGGGGCTCGTCGCTGGCCTTCGCGGGACGCATCTTCGGCCTCGAGGTCGACGTCTTCATGGTGCGCGTCTCCTACGAGCAGAAGCCCTATCGCCGCGCCCTGATGGAGACGTTCGGCGCCCGGTGCGTCCCGAGCCCGTCGGAGGAGACGAACTCGGGCCGCGCGATCCTGGCCGAGCATCCCGACTCGACCGGGAGCCTCGGCATCGCGATCTCGGAGGCGGTCGAGGTGGCGGCGACGAGCGAGGACACGAAGTACTCGCTCGGGTCCGTCTTGAACCACGTGCTCATGCACCAGACCGTGATCGGGGAGGAGACCCAGGCTCAGCTCGAGCTCGCCGACGACTACCCGGACGTCGTCATCGGCTGCACGGGAGGTGGCTCGAACTTCTCCGGGCTCTCGTTCCCCTTCATCGGCCAGGCGCTCCGGGACGGGAAGGAGCTGCGTGTGATCGCCGTCGAGCCGGCGGCCTGCCCGAGTCTCACGAAAGGGCTGTACGCGTACGACTTCGGCGACACGGGCCATCTGACGCCGCTCGTCAGGATGCACACCCTCGGTTCGACCTTTGTCCCGCCGCCGTTCCATGCGGGCGGGCTCCGTTACCACGGCATGGCGCCGATGGTGAGCCACCTCAAGGAGCTGGGGTTGATCGAAGCCCGCGCGTACACCCAGACCGAGGTGTTCGCGGCGGGGGTGCAGTTCGCGGAGATCGAAGGCATCGTTCCCGCCCCAGAGGCCAACCATGCGGTGAAGGCGACGATCGACGAGGCCGTTCGCTGCCGGGAGGAGGGCGTCTCGCAGGCGATTCTCTTCAACCTCTGCGGCCACGGGCACTTCGACATGCAGGCGTACATCGACTACTTCAACGGCCAGCTCGAAGACCACGAGTACTCGGAGGACGAGGTCGCGATGGCGCTCGCCGGTCTGCCCAGCGTTGCCGCCTGACGCAGTGGCCGGCTGGCGATGACGGCGACCGACACCGAGCACCGGCTCTTCAGCCACCCGAGCGCAGCGCCGTCGCTCGGCCCGGTGACGATCGTCCTCTTCGGCGCTGCCGGCGACCTGGCGAAGCGAAAGCTCTTGCCTGGGCTCTACCACCTCGGGGTCGCGGGCCTCCTGCCCGAGGAGTGGCGGTTGATCGGATCGTCGAATCGCGAGCTCTCCGACGACGACTTCCGCGAGATCGCACGGTCCGCGATCGAGGAGTTCGGGCGCTCGAGCCCTGAGGGGGAGCCGTGGGAGCGCTTCGCCGCGCGGCTGTCCTACGTCGGCCACGGATTCGGGCCTGGCTCGACGACCGGAATCGCCTCAGCGGTGGCCGAATCCGCCAAGGCGCTCGGCGTCCGGCGCACGCTCGTCTTCTGCGCCGTTCCGCCCAGCGTCTTCGACGACATCGTGCTCGGGCTCGGTGAGGCGGGCTTGCAGAAGGACGCAAGGGTGATCATCGAGAAGCCGTTCGGCACGGACCTCGCGAGCGCGCGAGAGCTCAACGAGCGCATCCACTCCGTCCTCGACGAGGAGCAGGTCTTCCGCATCGACCATTTCCTCGGCAAGGAGGCCGTCCAGAACATCCTCGCGTTCCGCTTCGCGAATGGGCTCTTCGAGCCCGTGTGGAACCGCCAGTTCGTCGATCACGTCCAGTTCGACGTGCCGGAGACGCTGTCGGTCTCGCAGCGCGCGTCGTTCTACGAGGCGACCGGCGCGCTGCGCGACGTCGTCGTCACCCACATGTTCCAGGTGCTCGGCTTCGTCGGGATGGAGCCGCCTCTCGCGCTGACCCCGAAGTCGCTCGGCGACGAGAAGGTGAAGGTCTTCGAGGCGATGCGCCCACTCACACCGGGCGACGTCGTCCGCGGCCAGTACGCGGGCTACCGGGACCTCGACGGCGTTGCGCCCGACTCCGACACCGAGACCTACGTCGCCGGACGCGTCTTCATCGACAACTGGCGCTGGAAAGGCGTGCCGTTCTACTTCCGCACCGGCAAGTGCCTGCCGGAGTCCCGCCGCGGGCTGACGATCGTCTTCAAGAAGCCGGCGCTCGAGCTCTTCGAGCGGGCGGAGGTGCTCACCGACAGCATCGACGCGAACCACCTCACGTTCGACCTCGGCGATCCTGGATCGATCTCCGCGTCCTTCCTCGTGAAGGACCCTGGCGCCGAGCTCGACCTGACCGAGGCGCGGATGGACTTCTCCTACGCCGCCGGGGACGGGCTGCTCGAGGCGTACGAGCGGCTCATCTACGACGCGCTCATCGGCGACAAGACGCTGTTCACCCGCGCCGACGGCATCGAGCGCCTGTGGGAGGTCGTCCAGCCGGTGCTCGACGATCCGCCACCAGCGATCCCATACGAACCGGGGACGTGGGGACCGGCGGAGGGAAGCGAGCTCATCGCCCCGCGCCGCTGGCACCTACCGGCAGACCACTAGGCATTGGGGGCCGCTTGACGCCTCGTACGGACACGTCTGAGCCGGAGCAGTCGGCCCTCTAGGGGCTCGAGCCGAACCCGCCGTTGAAGAGGGCGAGCAGTGCCGACGCGACTACGGCCGCGAGAGCTAGCAGTCGAGCCTTCATCGTGAACCTCCTTCCAGTGTCTCTGTCTACGAGACGCGGCACGCGGGTCGGGTCTTCCTCGATGCTACGAATCGTTCAGCGGCTCGCGTAGCTCCAGGGAGCCACCAGGTCAGCGATTGGACAGCGTTCCGGTCAAGGTGAGCGCGAAGGTGCTGGTCTCGAAGTCGGCGTTTCCCTCGTTCACTCCCTCACCGGTCACGCCTTGGAAGCGTCCGGTCCCACCGAGCACGGTCCAGTGGCCGGTCCGTGGAAGGTGAAGGGTCCGGTCGGGCAGCCCACGTTGACCATCCGGATCACGAGCTCGTCGCCGTCGGCCGCCGTCAGCGTCTCGGTGTGCATGTTCGGGATTCCGAGCGGACCCAGGTGCGTCGCATTACCTGCTCCGTGGAACTCCACCGTGGTCGCGCTCGAAAATGCGGCCGTGACCGAGAGGCGTGCCTTGAACGGCACCTGGCCGTTCGAGGCGGTCGCGGACGTGAGGGCGACCAGGCCGAGCGTGAGCGCGCTGCGGCTAGCAGGATCACGAGCCTCGCGGCGCCGTTGTTCAACTCGAGCAATCTCATTGCTGACCTCCCTCTCCGCATCTCGTTGTTCGTCGCGACGTTAGGACGCGAGGAACGGACGGGCTATCCGGCAGGCAGGCAAGTCGACACGGAGGCTGCCACCCCACGGCGTTGCGGGTTGGTCTCCTGTCGAGCGCTCCGGGTGCGGGCAAAGTTCGAGAAGTGAAGTCCGGGTAAGCCGGAAACCCAACAGGGGCGACAGGACTCGAACCTGCGACCTACGGTTTTGGAGACCGCCGCTCTACCAACTGAGCTACGCCCCTGGGCTGCGAGCCGAGTGTAGCCGGGCTGCCGACGTGGCTCGGTGGGGGCTGGGCCGCTGTGTGCGGCCCAGCCCGCCCTAGCGTGCTTGCTATTTGAACTTGAACTCGGCCAAGCGGTCGGTCGCGCCGTCCGCGAGGTTGAGTCGCATCACGCGGCACTGGCCCGCGTAGCTCTTGGGCGTCTTCCAGTTGAGCTGCCAGTTGCCGTTGCCCAGGTACTGCAGGCCCGAGTTGCCGGTGTACGTCTCGATCGCATCCTGAGGATCCGAGGCATCACAGGACGTACTCCCCGAGGTGACGCTCGCGAAGCTCGCCGGATCGGACACGCCGACGCCGAAGAAGTCACTCAGGCGCCACTTGATCGGGATCGTCTGCCCTGCCTTCGCGCTGTTCACCGTCGGCAGGCTGTCGATCGGCTGGAGGAAGCCCTGGAACACGTAGCCGACGGTGTACCCGCAGGGCTCCGTCTTCGTGTTCCCGGCTTCGTCGGCGCCCGTGACGTTCACCGAGCGCGCGCCTGGTGCGGATGTGTCTGCCAGCACGCCGACCGGGCTTTGCGCCGGTCCCGACCCCCCGTCGCTGACCGAGGCCGTCACGATCGCCCCCGGCTGGTTGAGGAGGAAGGCTGCGGTATTGCACGTGACCGTCGGGTCGGTCACGTCACTGCTGACTGACGTCGTGTCCCCGGCAGGCAGCGTCGCCTCTTCCCCGTCGACCGTCACGCTGACGTCCGTCGACCCAAGGTTCTCGACGGTGAAGAACGTGCCACCGTCGTCGCTCACCTCGACCGCGCCACCCTCGGGCACCGCGATCACAACGTTGCCGCCGCCGAGGACGACGTCCGCGGACCCTTCGACGACCTCGACGATCACGCTGGCGCAGCTGATCACGACCTCGCTGCCGGCCGAGACCTTGACCGTGAAGCCGCAGACCGTGAACGTCGCCTTCCCGCTTCCCGGGCCGACGGTGATCCTGACGCCGTCCGCGTCGTCCTCGACGAGCACGTCGAGGCCGTTCGCGTCCACGATCGAGCCCGAGGTTCCGGAGCCATCGTCGAATGTCCCGTCGCCGGTGTCGATCGCGTCATCGACGCCGTCGTCATCCGTATCCGGGTCGGGTGGAGCCGTGATCGGCTGCCAGGACGGGCTGAGCTGGTTTCCGGCGAGATCTATCACCTTCTGCACGTCGCTTCCGTCCGGATCCATGACGTAGATGTCGTAGTCACCGTCCCGGTTGTTGGCGAAGGCGATCTTCGTCCCGTCCGGGGACCACACCGGGCGTTCGCTCATGCCGACCGAGGTGACAAGTGTCGACGTACCGCTCGCGACGTCAAGGACGTAGATGTCTCCGGACACAGCGGGGTAGCCTCCCGTCGCAGTCTTCGGCTTCAGGTACGCGATCTTGGTCGCGTCCGGTGACCAGTCCGGGCGGCCGGGGCCGAACTCGATGGGCCCGACGGTCAATTGCGTCAGATTGCTCCCGTCGGGCTCGATCGTGAACAGCCCTGCCCCGTTCGTCAACGTGGGGCAGTAGTACTCGTACGTCATCGCGAACACGATCCGGTCGCCGAGCGGTGACCACGCTGCCGCATCCGGGGTCTGCCAGCTGCATGCATCCTCGAGCCGCTGATAGAGCCTCGTCTCCTGGCCAGTCGCCACGTCGACGAGCCAGAGATCGCTCTGGTGAGAATCGGTGGCTTTGTCCAGGAGGAGAGTCGACCCGTCGGGTGACCAGGAAATCTGCTCTGTCGTTTCCCACCCGCATACGAGGCCCTCGATCGCACCGGTCAGCGGCGTGATGCTCCAGACGAGCTCGTTCTGGGGGTCACAGGCCGTCGACGGACGATCAACGCCTTCGACGGCCGAGTCGAATGCGACCTGTGTACCGTCCGGTGACCAGGTCGGGTTCATTGTCGCGGTGCCTTGGTAGGCGAACCAGTCCTGCGTCGTGTTGGCGTCCGGAAGAAGGTCAGTGAGCCCGTTCCCGTCGGCATTGACCGTGTAGATCTTCCAGGGGAACAGCTTGCTTTCGAACGCGATGACGCCGTTGGCCCCAGGGTGCGTTCCTCTCGCGGCGCCGCCACCCAACACGAGCGCGCCAAGAATCACGAGTACGGTCCAGTAAGAAAGCCGCCGCAGGCTCATCCTCAACCCCTCCGTCTCTAGCCGCAGTTACATCGCTTGTGCGATGCGGCGCGAATCCTCCTACGGCCACTCGCCAAAGTCAATGGCCGCGCCGCGCCGGAAAAGGCTCCCTGTGGTGGGATAACGACGAAGCCCAGGGGTGCTCGGGGGGCCTCGATCGTTCTGGCGCGACTGGCGGGTTAGGTGGTCAGATGAAGCTGCCGTTTCGCTCGGTCCCGATCTGAGCCCACCCCTGCGGGTCGGTGCTTGCGCCCTTGTCCACCTTGAACGTGAACCCGATCTCCTCGCCGGTGCACGAGATCGTCGAGACGGCAGGAGCGATCTCACCGAGGAACGCGGTCGGATCGGTCGGCGGCACCGTGTCTCCGTTCCCGCGAGGCACAGCCGGGCCGGTCGCCTGCCACTCGGCGCGAAAGTCGACGAGGGCCGGAGTGTCGTTCGGTCCGAAGAACTGGAACGAGTCGATGACGGGCAGGTTCTTCACCTGCAGAACCGCGCGCCGGTTGTTCATCTTGAAGTCGACGGCGGTCTTGCGCACGTCGAGGGTCCAGAAGAGCCCCGACGGGAGGACGCCGCCGTTGAAGTCGTGGAGCTGCGACCCCGTACCGGGGTCGAAGAGGTCAATTCAGACGAAGCCGAACGCGCCCTGGTGCGTGACGCCGTCGACGACGTACCGCCCCTCGTAGGCGCGAATGTCCGTCTCGAGGTTGTACGTCTTGCCGTCGCTTCCGCGAGCGGTGCCGACATGGAACGCGACCGCGCTCGAGCCTCGAAAGTCGGTGATCGTTGACGGCTCGACGTCGAAGCCGGCGAGTGTCCCGCCCGTGAACGGGAGCGTGATCGAGGGGTCACCCGGTACGAAGACGTGAAGGAGGCCCAACGGCGGGCCGATGTCGAACGCGCCGCCCGGAATCGGATTCGGAGCCGGTAAGACCGCGTTCGAGGAGACGTGCGACGAAGCCGCAAACGTCGACGAAGGCCAGGCGAGCTTGGCTGCACCGGCACCGGCGACAGCCCCGGCGGCTCCGAGCATGAGCCTTCGACGATCGAGAGCAGCCCCTTGAGGATTGGCCATGGCCACTCCTTTCACCTAGCTGCTTTGAGCTCTTCGTCACAAGCCTAGAACACCTCGGACGATGGGTCAACGTGACTTCGGCCCCGACACGGCAAGATCGTGCTGTGCACCGACGCGCGCTCGGCCTCCTCTTCGTGGCGCTCGCCGCGGGACTCGCTCTCGTCGCGGTCTTCTCGGCGCTCGAGGGCGGCCGCGCCTGGGTGATTGCGCTCGCCGCAGCCGTTCTGGCGCTGTGGATGGGGAGTCTCGCCCTGCGGGCGCTTCGTAGAACTCCCTGACGAATTCGCCTGAGAATTCGTCTGAGGAGTTTGGCAGCGCGCGGCGTATTCTCCTCCCGTGGCGTCGGCCGACGAGACGTATCCCCTGTGGCAGGAGTACCGCAAGACGAGCGACGCGCACGTGCGCGACCGCCTGATCCTGACCTACGCGCCGCTCGTGAAGTTCGTCGCCGGCCGCGTGGGGGCCAGCCTCCCGGCGCACGTCGACGAGCAGGACCTCGTCTCATACGGGCTCCTCGGGCTGATCGGCGCGATCGAGCGCTTCGACCCGGACCGCGAGATCAAGTTCGAGACGTTCGCGATGGCACGGATCCGCGGGGCGATCATCGACGAGCTGCGTTCGCTCGACTGGGTGCCACGGTCCGTGCGCACGCGGGCACGGCAGATCGAGCGCGCGATCGCCGTCCTCGAGCGCGAGCTCATGCGCGCGCCCACCGACGCCGAGATCGCGAAAAAGCTCGGCGTCACGGGGGACGAGCTCGAGGACAGCTTGCGGGAAATCTCTCGCACCTCCGTTGCGGCGCTCGACGAGCTGTGGTCGCCTTCGGGCAGCGGCGACCAGATCGCCCTGATCGACACGATCGAGGACGGCACGGGGCCGGACCCGGAGAGCTCGCTCGAGCTGACGGAGATCAAGGAGGCGCTCGCCGAAGCGATCTCCGTGCTCCCCGAGCGCGAGAAGCTCGTCGTGACGCTCTACTACTACGAGGAGCTGACGTTGCGCGAGATCGGCGAAGTGCTCGGGGTCACGGAGTCGCGCGTCTCACAGCTGCACACGAAGGCGATCCTGCGCCTGAAGGCGCACCTCGCGGGCGCGGCGCCTCGCGAGACGGCCGAGACGTAAGGAGCGCGCACGGCTGACTAAGCTTCTCGGAGCCTGAAACGCGAGCCCGAGAAGGAGAGTCAGCACATGCCCGATTCCGCCAAGCTCCGCAACGTCGCCGTCGTCGGCCACCGCGGGACGGGGAAGACGTCGCTCGTCGAGGCGCTGCTCTTCCAGTCGGGCGCCGTCAACCGCCTCGGCACGGTCGAGGCCGGCACGACGGTCTCGGACTCGGACGAGGACGAGCACAAGCGCCAGCTTTCGATCTCGACCTCGCTCACACGCGCGGAGTGGCAGGAACGGAAGCTGAACCTCGTCGACGTGCCGGGCGACCCGAGCTTCCAGGGCGAGCTTCGCGCGGCTCTGCGGGTCGTGGAAGGGGCGCTCGTCACGGTGTCCGCCGTGATGGGGGTCGAGGTGGGAACGTCGCGGTCCTGGAAGGTCGCATCCGATCTCGGCCTCGCGCGCGTCGTGTTCGTGAACATGCTCGACCGCGAGCGCGCCGACTTCTTCCGCACGTTGGACGGCCTCCGCTCGCAGCTCTCGGCGCAGTGCGTCGCGGTGCACATCCCGATCGGCTCCGAGCACGAGCTGACGGGCATCGTGGACGTCCTGCACATGTGCGCCTACTCGAGCCCGGAGGGCGCGAAGGAAGGCGAGCCGGTACCGATCCCCGACGACATGGCCGACGTCGTCGCCGAGTACCGAGAGAAGCTCCTCGATGCGGTCGTCGAGACCGACGAAGGGCTGATGGAGCGTTACCTCGACGGGCAGGAGCTCGACGCCCACGAGGTGGCGGCCGCACTGAAGGCAGCCGTGACCAGCGGCGACGTCTTCCCGGTCGCCTGCGGCGTCGCGACGAAGAACCTGGGCACGCACGCCGTGCTCGACCTGCTCGTCGAGGGCGTCCCGTCGCCGGCCAAGAAAGGCTCGCCGATCGATGTCGACGGCGCGTCCACGGCCGTCTTCGTGTTCAAGACGGTCGCCGATCCCTTCGCGGGCAAGATCAACGTCTTCCGCGTCCTCGCCGGGAAGGTCACGCCGGAGACGACCCTGGTGAACCTGCGCGAGAAGTCGAAGGAGCGGATGGGCTCGCTCCTCGAGCTTCAGGGGAAGGAGCATCACCCTGCCACCGAGTACGGCGAGGGCGACATCGGCGCCGTCGCGAAGCTCAAGGACGTCGAGACGGGCGATCTGCTCGTCGACAAGGAGGTCCCCATCGAGCTTCCCGACTTCGGGTTCCCGGAGCCCGTGATGAGCTTCGCGATCACGCCCAGGATCAAGGGCGAAGAGGAGAAGGTCGCCCAGGCGATCAGGCGTCTCGCGGAGGAGGACCCGACGCTCCACCTCCGGCGCGACCAGCAGACCGGCGAGGAGATCGTCTCCGGTATGAGCCAGATGCACGTGGAGATCGCCCTGGATCGCGCGAAGCGGCGCTTCGGCGTCGACGTCGACCTCCATCCTCCGCGCGTCCCGTACCGGGAGACGATCCGCCGCGAGTCGCGGGCGCACGGCCGGTACAAGAAGCAGACGGGCGGGCGTGGCCAGTTCGGCGACTGCCACATCGTCATCACGCCGATCGGGGACGGCGGCTACGAGTTCGTCGACAAGATCGTCGGCGGGGTGATCCCGCAGGGTTTCCGGCCGGCCGTCGACAAGGGCATCCGGGAGGCGATGCAGCACGGTGAGCTCGCGGGCGCGCCGATCGACGGAATCCGCGTCGAGCTCGTGGACGGCTCCTACCACAACGTCGACTCGTCGGAGATGGCGTTCAAGGTGGCCGGCTCGATGGCGTTCAAGGACGCGTACATGAACGCCGACCCGGTCTTGCTGGAGCCGATCATGGAGCTCGAGGTGACGGTCCCCGACGACGCGGTCGGCTCCGTGAACGGCGACCTCAACTCGCGCCGCGGGCGGCTTCACGGGATGGAGCCGCTTGGTGGCATGACCACGATTCGCGCCGAGGTCCCGATGGCCGAGCTGCTCACCTACGCGCAGTCGCTGACCTCCATGACAGGAGGACGAGGTGACTACGCGATGCACTTCCTCCGCTACGAGGAGGTCCCGTCGCACGTGGCGCAGAAGGTCATGGACGAGGCGAAGCGGGAGCGCGAGACCGCGAACGCGTAGTCCGTCGGTCCCTGTGGATAACTGGAAGTGCCTGGTAGGGTCCTCGTCATGCGCGTGACGAAGGCGAACGTCCGCCGAGCGTGCGCCGTCTGCGAGCGCACATTGCTCCAGGGGGAATACGCGCTCCGCTTCTCACCCGACGGCGTCGAGTTCGTCGACGTGTGCCCGCTCTGCCAGGAGATCGCGCTCGACTACGGCTGGGTGCGGGAAGGCGGGCCGATGTCACCCGCGCTGTCGCCGCACGCGCGCAGGAAGCGCTCGCGGTGGGCGCAGATCCTCGGGACGCGGAACGGCCACGCCGAGCCGATCGTCCCGGAGCCGGTGCTCCGGCGCCTCTCCGACGGAGAAGCCGCGCTGGTGGAAGCTGCGGATCTCTTCAACGCGAGCCTCTTCACGAGGACCGTTCAGGGCGTCGCCCGCGCGCTCGGCGCGCCGCTCGTCTCGATCGTCCCGCTCTCCGGCGTCAACAGCGAGCTCGTGCTCACGTTCGCGTGGGAGATCACCTGGTACCAGTACCGCGTCCTGCCCGAGGCTCCGCAGCCCATTCGGCTCGCGGATCGCGGCTCCGACATCGCCGAGATCGAGGCGGCCTTCACGAGCTGGAACGCGCAGCTCGACGACAACGGCCGCGTCATCCCGGACGTCGCCCGCTAGCGCTCCAGGAGCTCCGCGAGCGCCGCGGCGGCCAACTCCGGCTCGAACTCCCAGGGGCCAGGCCCACCGGCGAACGCGACCCGACCGTCCGTGCTCAGGACGTAGAGACGCTCGGGCCAGGCGGCGAAGGCCTCGCTGACGGCGTTGTCCATCCCATCGACGAGCACGGGCATCGACAGGCCGAGGTTCAGTGCACCCGCGCGCGCCTCGGCTACCCGCTGGTCGAGCGTCCGGTGTTGCTCGATGCGGATCCCGGCCTCCTCGTTCGAGTCCATCTGCCACTCGTCGACGGCATGCGCTTCGGCGACGTAGACGAAGTACGTCGACGCCTGATCCGCGAAACGCTGGTGGAGCTCCTCGACGTCGCCCGACCGGCGACGAAACGGCGGTCAGGTGTAGCTGCCGAACACGAGCAGCACGGGGCGGTCTGCGGTCAGCTCGCCCAGCGCGACCGGACGAAGAGTTGCGGCCTCGGTGAGCCCGAGTCGCGGCACCGGATCACCCACGCCAAGCCCGTCCTCCTTCCAGTACCTCGAGATCGTGGACGTGACGACCTCGCGTTGCGCGTCGGGCAGGCCGGCGATGTACTCCCGATCGCGGGGATTCAGTCGGGCGAGCCGCTCGTCGTGGGTTGTGTCCACGCGGCCCAAGTCTGGCGCTAGGCTGGGCTCATGGCAATCACGGAGACGCGCACGCATCGGAACTACATCGGCGGCGAGTGGGTCGACGCCGCTTCCGGCGAGACCTTCGAGTCGACGAGCCCAGCTGACGGCGAGTCGATCGGCATCTTCCCGCGCTCGAGCGCAGAGGACGTCGACCGCGCGGTCGCTGCGGCGAAGGAGGCGTACACGGACTGGCGCCTCGTCCCCGCGCCCAAGCGCGGCGAGATCCTCTACCGCTTCGCGCAGCTCGTGACGGAGCACAAGGAAGAGCTCACGGACCTCATGACCCACGAGATGGGGAAGGTGAAGGCCGAGGCTGGCGGGGACGTCCAGGAAGCCATCGACATGAGCTTCTACATGGGCGGCGAGGGGCGGCGGCTGTTCGGCCAGACGACGCCGTCCGAGCTCCGGAACAAGTTCCAGATGTCCGTGCGGATGCCGATCGGCGTCATCGGCGTGATCACGCCGTGGAACTTCCCGATCGCGATCCCGTCGTGGAAGATCGCGCCGGCGCTCGTCTCCGGCAACACGGTCGTCTTCAAGCCCGCGACCGACACGCCCGCACTCGGGCAGCGCTTCGTCGAGCTGCTCGACGAGGCGGGCGTCCCGAAGGGCGTCGTCAACATCGTCCACGGGGGCGGGGGAGCGGTCGGCGACGGGCTCGTCCGACATGCGGATGTTCCGGTCATCACCTTGACGGGATCGAGAGAGACGGGCGTCAAGGTGCTCGAGGCCGCGGCCGAGAGGCTCAAGCACGTCCATCTCGAGCTCGGCGGCAAGAACGCGATCATCGTCATGGACGACGCCGATCTCGATCTCGCGCTCGACGGCATCCTCTGGTCGGCGTTCGGCACCTCGGGCCAGCGCTGCACGGCCACGAGCCGGGTCATCGTCCACGAGAGCCTCTACGACACGTTGGTCGGGCGGCTCGTGGAGCGCGCGGAGTCGCTACGGCTCGGGCCAGGCTGGGAGGACGACACGGACGTCGGCCCGGTCATCAACCAGGCGGCGCTCGAGAAGATCCACTCGTACACGCAGATCGGGCAGGACGACGGCGCGACGCTCCTGACCGGCGGCGAGATCGCCGACGAGGGAGACCTCGCGAAGGGCTTCTACTACCGCCCGACGATCTTCGGCGACGTCGAGCCGGACATGCGCATCGCCCAGGAGGAGATCTTCGGGCCGACGCTCTCGCTCATCCGCTTCCGCGACGAGGCCGATGCGATCCGAATCTCCAACGGAATCCGCTACGGGCTCTCCTCGTCGATCTTCACGCGTGACGTGAACCGCGCCTTCCGCGCGATGCGCGACCTCGAGGCCGGGATCACGTACATCAACGCCGGCACGATCGGCGCGGAGGTGCATCTCCCCTTCGGCGGGACGAAGGAGACCGGAAACGGGCACCGTGAGGCGGGCCAGGCTGCGCTCGACGTCTTCACCGAGTGGAAGTCGGTCTACGTGGACTACTCGGGGACGCTCCAGCGCGCGCAGATCGACAACGCCTAGCCGCGTCGTGAGCCGGGTCAAGCTCGTCTGGTTCGTTCCGGCGGACGCCCTCGACGCGACCCGGGACGCGGTCTTCGACGCGGGCGCAGGCACGATCGGCGAGTACGAGCGCTGTTCCTGGTACACGGCCGGGACGGGCACGTTCCTCGGAGGCGAGGAGGCGAGCCCGGCGCTCGGGGAGAGTGGGAGGGAGGAGCACGTTCCGGAGCTGCGGGTGGAGACCGTGGTGCCGGCCGACCGGCTGGAGGACGTCGTCGCAGCCCTGCAGGTCGCGCATCCGTACGAGGAGCCTGCCTACGACGTCTACCCGCTCGCTGACGCGTGAAGGCGAAGCTCTACACGGACGGCGGCTCGCGCGGCAACCCAGGCCCGGCGGCGTATGCCTTCGTACTGGAGGTGGACGACGGGACGGTCCTCGACGCCCGCGGCGAGACGATCGGAGTAGCGACGAACAACGTCGCGGAGTACTCGGCGCTCGTCGCCGGGCTCGAGCGAGCCGTCGAGGCGGGGGTGACCGAGCTCGAGGTCGTCTCCGACTCGGAGCTCCTCGTCAAGCAGATGCGCGGCGAGTACAAGGTGAAGAACCGCGCTCTGCAGGAGCTCTTCCTCGAGGCGTCGCGCTTCGCCCGCAAGATCCATCGCGTGACCTACACGGCCGTCCGCCGCGAGCACAACGAGCTCGCGGACAGCCTCGTCAACGAGGCGCTCGACCAGGCGAGTCAGGAGACCTGAGGGCCGCCGCTATAATCCGACCTTCTGGCGGATGTAGCTCAGTTGGTAGAGCGTCTGCTTGCCATGCAGAAGGTCGACGGTTCGAGCCCGTTCATCCGCTTTCACAAAAGCCCCGCAAGCGGGGCTTTTTCTATGCCCTGAGAACTGCTACCGAGTCCTTCCATGCGCTTCGAGAGCCCCGCTAACGGGGCACCGCTCATGGCTCGACGTCGAAGCCGAACATCATCCCGCTCTCGTGATGCTCGGCAATGTGGCAGTGAGCCATCCATCGGCCCGGATTGGTGACCTCGAGGAGGATGTCGACCGTTTCCCCCGTGCGGACCAGGACCGTGTCCTTCCAGACGAGGCTCGGCTCCTCGACACCGTCGCGTGCGAGAACGAGAAAGCGCCCGGCGCCGTGCACGTGGAACGGATGTGGCATCGGATGATCCGAGTCCATCTCGTTGACGAGACGGATCTTGACTTCGTCCCCGACTCGGAACTTCCAGTCGATCGCGGCGTTCGCTGCGCCCGTGTCGCGGTCGACGAGTTTCCAGCGCATGTTCTCTGCCGTCGTTCGCCTATTCACCTCGACCATGTCGTCTTCCCACTCGATGTCCTGCGGATGCTCGTGGCCGTGGGCGGCCGGGTCTGCGTGCCCGGCGTGCTCGGACGTTTCGACAAGATGAGCCGGCAGTAGCTTCATGCCGCACTCCGGACAGCGATCGGGTGAGTCGCTGATGACGTGTGGATGCATGGGGCAGACGTAGCTCGTCGGCGGTGTCTCGATCGGCAGCAGCTTCATGCCGCACTCGGGACAGCGTCCCGGCTCCTCGC
Source organism: uncultured Actinomycetes bacterium (assembly GCA_963736295.1). Lineage (GTDB taxonomy): Bacteria > Actinomycetota > Thermoleophilia > Gaiellales > Gaiellaceae > GMQP-bins7. The sequence goes on along the minus strand of CAVTOH010000003.1, from coordinate 146,269 downwards.
TGACGACGTTCGGATGCATCGGGCATGTGTAGACGGCACCGTCGGGAACGTCGAAGTCCATCTCCGCGACGAAGGCAAGAGTCTTGTCCGGCGCGGCCTCGAGAAAACGGGCAGTTCGCCCGCGCTCGGCTGCGAGGTCGTCGTTCGTGCGGAGAACAGCGAACTGCTCCGCGAATGCCGGCTGGGCGAGCTCGTCGCTCACCGTGATCGATGCGAGCCGATACGAGCGCGCAGGCGTTCGGTGCTCCAACACGTACTCGCCCGGATGCTCGAGGAAAACGTCGACCACGACGCGCTCCGACGGCGATAGGAGAACCTCCTCGACGAAGCTCTCGTGCTCGTGGTGGCCGCTGTCGCCTCCGACGAGCTTCATGCGTGCCCCCGGCAGCGTCACGTTGAACACTCGGGTGTTGGCAGTGTTGGTGAAGTAGAACCGGACGACCTCGCCGCGCGTTGCGCTGAGTGCGAGGTCCGGCTCTCCCGAGACGAGCATGACATTGCCGAATCGGCCCATCGCGACGTGGGTCGTTTCCGAGGCGCTGAAGCCGGCGATCTTCCCGTCTTCGACCAGAACGTCGTCCAGCGTCAGGAGCAGCTCGCGGTTGGCGGGCGGCCAGTAGTCCGGATCGGCCGGAACGACGTGGATGTTGCCGTACAGGCCCATCTCCTGGCCGTAGTCCTCGCGGATGTGAGGGTGGTACCAGTACGCGCCGGGATCGGGGACGTGCACCTGGTACGTGAACGTCTCACCGACGGGGATCGGCGCTTGGGTGTCATGTGTCCCGTCGTAGCGATTCTCGAGCCGCAATCCGTGCCAGTGCACCGTCGCCTCGAGGTCGCCCTCGTTCGTGACGTGAACCGTCACGGTCGCCCCTTCGGGAAGCTTGAACGTCGGCCCAGGAATCGAGCCGTTGTAGGCGAGCATCCGAACATCCGTTTCGCCTATTCGCTTCACGACAGGCCCGATGTGAAGCTCGGTTGCATCGCCGTCTGCGAGCTCGATGACGCTCGGCGCAACTGCACGTGGAAGTCCGTAGGTGTCCGTGGGGAAGTCGCCGTGGCGTTCGATCGTCTCCTGCCCTTTCTCGTTCATCACGTCACGCTCCTCAACGGTTCCGCTTCGGTGTCCAGTCCAACATCAAGGGGGCGCTCGTTCGTGTTGGCGGCGATGCGCTCAGAGATGAACTCGGCATCGTCCTTCACCCAACCGAGTAGCGCCGATCCCCGAGTGTGCTGCCAGGTCAGTCCCAGGAAGAACAATCCGGGGTCGTCGGTGACGCCGCGTCGATGGCGTACGCGGCCGCTCGGGTCGAAGACGGGAACGTCGATCCAGTTGTACTCGGATCGATAGCCCGTCGCCCAGATCACAGCGTCGACCTCGACCTCGCCTCCATCTGCAAACGTCACCGTGCGTCCCGACGTGCCCACGACGCGTGGCTCGACCTTGACGCCGTGGTGCTTCACGCCTCGCGGGCTAGAGCCGATCAGCGTGTCGCGGTCCCGTGCACGACGTCCGATGCGCGACTCCACGGTCTTCTTGATGAGTCCCGTAGTCGTCAGCCACCAGAAGAGATCTCGCCCCAGCAGCCGTTGCGGTAGAGGTGTCTGTCGCGACCCGATCGCGAGGTGAACAGTGTGAGTGGACGAGAGCTCCTTGGCGATCTGGAAGCCCGTATTGCCGCCCCCTACGACCACAACGGTTCCTTCGGGGACATCGGTCGGCCGGCGGTAGCCGGTGCTGTGTGTCTGGAAGACCTCTGGCCCGAGGTCGCTAGCAAATGCGGGAACGGCCGGGGTCGGGAACGGACCTGTCGCAACCACCACCCGCTCGGCCTCGACCCTGCGAGTTTCAAGGCCGAGTACGAAGCCGCCGTCCGCGGGGACGACAGACCGGACGGTGCTGTTGAGCTGAACCGGCAGTTCGAAGTTCGACGCGTAGCGCTCGAGATAGTCGATGACCTCGTCACGGCCGGGATATCCATCCGGGTCGCCCGGGAACGGAAGGCCCGGAAGACTGTCGTAGCGACGCGGCGTGAAGAGCACGAGTGAATCCCAGCGAGTGCGCCACGCAGCGCCAATCGAATCGGCGGCTTCGAGGATTGTGAAGTGACGACGTTCTCTCGCCAGGAAGTACCCCAAAGCGAGCCCTGCCTGGCCCGCACCTATCACGGCAACCTCGAATCGATCGCCCGAGCCTCTTTCCGTCTCGTCTGCCATGTCGAGCCTCACTCCTCACCACCGCTCAACGGGTCGGATAGGTCCAGTACAGCCCTGCCCGGGGTGCATGCACTCTCAAACATCGCGGCGTCGCGGGGATCACATGCCGGCCAGAGCGGCCAAGACGACTCAGGCCGTGGCGGCGTATTGGTTCACATGAGCGGGGCTGGGAACCCGCTTGGAACAGTGGGTTTCTGCGTGTCCGCTGGTCCAGGAGTGACGGAAAATCATCGAGCGAGTCAGCCTTGCGCAGCGCTGCCCGTCGAGCCCGCTTAGGTCTCCTCGCCGGTCAGGGGCAGCGCTACCCCTGTCGCTTTGGCCTTGCGCTCGGCTGCCGCTGCATGCTTCTTCTCGAGCTTGCGCGCGCGGCGCTCTCTGACCTCACGCTCACGCGTCATCTTCGACATCGTCTGTTGTCTCTTGCTCGCCATCCCTGTCCTCTCTCAGATGCCCCTGCCATGTGAATGGTCACGTCCAACGGGTAGCGCCGCTCGGGCGCTGGCGTCGATCATGCGCGTTCCTCGATTCGCATCAGACCTACCGAGATGATCGTCCGATAGTTGGTGAACGCGTGGTGCCCTGCCTGAAGGACGTACTGATCAGCTTCCAGCATGCGGCGATAGACGTCGAGCGGCACCCGCAACAGTCGCTCGCAGTCGGCCTTCGTGCATTCACACCCGAACTCGACGAGGCCCTGTGCGTCCGTCGAGAGGTCGGTGCCGGCGCACTTGAGCCGGTTCGCGTTCCGTTGCGCAACGCGGTGCGCGACTCCGGCCTGGTCGGCTCCTGCCTGCTCTTCCGCTGATGTGGTCATCGCGTCTCCTCCTGCCATGAACGGATAAGGAGGGCGCGAGTGACGCCTTCGGTATTCGTCCCGTCTTCGACCAAGTGTACGCGTACGTGCGTGTCGGACTCGGCTCCGCGGGTCAGAGCTCGGGTGCGGCGCCCTCCACTCCTACTCTTCGGCCGGGCCGGCGTGCCCATCCGCGCCCCATGGGGAGAGAAACGGGACGCCGCAGTACCGACCCGGCCGCTAGCCAGTTCGACACCGCCCGCGTGCAGCCTTCAACGCCGCTGGGTGCCTTCGATCCAGGCGGACCTAGGGGTCGACCTCCAGCGTCGCTTGCGCGATGTCGTCTGCCGTCGGCGCCACGACCTTGGCGTCTGCCCTTGCCAGCGCACTGCTTCCGATCTCGAGCGACTGGGCGGAGACTTCGTCCATCCGCCTGCGCAGGTCGTCGAGGTACCGCTTCGGATCGCTTCGCTCGGCGAGGTACTCGGGATGGAGCGCGAGCATCTCGTCGATCTCACGGCGGATGGACGCCCACAGCTCGGCCGACGCACGGTGCTTCTCGGCGCGCTCCTGGAATCGGAGGAATGTCTGGAGGCTCGCGAGGACGGCCGCGAGTGCGCTGATCGTCCCGACGAGGATCCGCAGCTCCGTGTTCACGTCTTCCGTCAGTGTCGCGAACACGCTCGTGGCGACGAACGTCGTCAGCGCCACGACCGGCACGCCGAGCCAGGTGTTGTACATCGACAGGCGTGAGGAACGGGAGTAGTGCGCCTCCTGGCTCAACGCCGCGCGCCGCTGCCAGTTGCGGAGCAGGTCGAGAACGGGCTCGGTCCACGGCACCTTCGCAACCTGTCCCGACCGCTCCGCGACCTTGCTCATCTGGCCTCCGCTCGTCGTGCGGATCGAGGTCGGAGGCGTGGGCCGCTCCGCCTCCAACCTCTACCGTGGTGGCGTCAGGGCGCCACTCAACCCCCTCCCCCCATCTCTTCCACCTCTCCGGCCGGGCAGCACCGGTACTCCTGCGACTTCTCGAGCAGCTCGATCTGGCGCTCGAGCAGCTTGAGCTCGAGCTCGATCTTCTTCTGGAGTGTGGGCTCGCAGATGTCGCATTCGTCGAGGCAGCCCTTCACGACGACGCCGGCCGATGGCAGTAGCACCTCCCGCTCCCAGCCGTAGCGCGCCTTCGCTTCCTTCGAGACCTCGCCTGCTTCGTCGAGGAGCCCGGCCTTTGCGAGGTCCTGGTCGACCTCGGCGAGAACCTTCTGCCTGAGATCGGGCGCGACCGGCTCGAGGGCGACCGCTGTGGCGCCGAACGCCCGCGACGCCAGTCCGAGCGCCGCGAAACCGCGCTCGTGCTCGAGGACGCTCGTCCGGGCGCGGCGCTCCGCGTCCAGACGCGTCGTCGCGGTCGCGACGACCGCGTTCGGAACGACAGAGACCCCGCCGGTCGGGAGCGGCGGCTTCGGTCGGATTCCAGTCGGCGCTGCGGGGTCGAGCACCCGGCGGTCGATGCCGACGAGCTCGAAGCGCACCGACTGGCACTTCATCAACTTGTAGAAGTAGAACGTGATCGCGTGGCACCGGTTCGGGTTCGAGAACACCCGGGACGACGACTCGAAGCTGTCGCTCGACTCCGTCTCCGTGTGCGCGCGGCTTTCGACCTCGCCGATCGACGTCGAGCTCGCGGACCTGACGCCTGCCTCGACGTGGCGGCTCGATGACTGGGCGTGCTGGCTCAACTCCCGCGCGAACTCCCCTGTTGACGTGGAGTCGTAGCCGCTTGCACTCACCGAGCCGCCGATCTCGACGATTCCGAAGAGATCTACGCCGAGGCTGCCCCCGCCGCTCACAGATGACGACTCGAAGGTCGATCGCGTGTTGGCGTTCTCCACGATGTCGAGGGAGCTCATCGCGCTCGCCATGCCGGTCATGAAGAACGACTCTTCCGATGCCGTTTGATGTCGGTACGCAAGATTGGTCTCGCTGTCGAACGTGAACCTCGTGTGGCGGTCACTCGTGAACAGGCGGACCTGCTCGCCGGGTAGGAGCGTCGTCGAGTAGGCGACGTCTCCGAGCGTCAAGCCCTTCGCGCAGCGCACGAGTCGGAACCTAAGCGTGATCTCGACCCGCGCTTGCGCTGCGAGGCGTCCGGACGGCCGAAACGGCAAGCGGTAGCTGACGTCGAGCGTCTCGCACGGGTCGCACTCGACGAGCGGCGGACAGCACTCCAGGGTGGCGAGAGTCGGTGCTCCACCGTGCTCCGTGTTCATGTGACTCCCCCTTCTCGCGGATCCCCGATGCACAAGGCGACCGGCCGCAGGCGGGCTCCACTCCACCGTACTCCTGGCCGCTCCCGAGTTCAAGGCAGGAGCGACGTCGATCGACGTCGCTACCGTCGTGGCCGTGGACGAGCTCGCGGAGCGCCTCCCGTTCTCGCCGGCGACGATCCGGGTCGCGCTGGCCGTCTTCGTCCTCGCCTGGATCCTCGGGCCGGACGAGCTGCGAGACGTCGTGCCGATCTGGGTCGTCTTTCTCGTCGCGCTCGGGCTCGAGCTGAACTTCCTGGTCGGCGCGATCCGAGGCACTCGCGCACCGAAGCCCGAGCGCGGGCCGCAGGCTGTCGATCGCAGGCAGCTCGGCTATGAGGAGCACGCCGACGACCTGCTGATCGTCGAGCACGAAGACGAGGAGCTGTGGATTCCGTACTCGGGTGAGACGGATGACGAGCTCGACGACCTGATCGCCGAAGCGCGAGAGCATGACGCCGACGAGTCCGCTGCATTCGTCGAGGAGGATCGAGCGCGGTGGCAGGCGGTCCGCAGGTTCCTCACCGGTGTCGCGGTCATCGCCGCACTCGCGTTGCTCCTCTGGTTCGTCGAGAGCCGGACAGGCTGGGATTCGCTCGCCGGGGACACCAGGGCAGCGGTAGCGGCCCGCATCTCCGCCGAGGGGTCCCGCATCGCCGGCAAGGAGGTCGACATCCGGTGCGACGAGTCACGCGACTACGTCGGCTTCGTCCAGCATGCCGACGGCGTCGCGCTGGTCGGCGGCGACCGCGCGTACCTCACTCCGGAGCGCTGCTACGACCTCTACCGGCTGGCCTTCGAGGACGAGGTGACGTCGAGCCAGACCGGGAGGGCGATCGCGGTTCTGGCGCACGAGTCATGGCACCTGCGCGGATCCGACGACGAGGGAGAGACCGAGTGCTTCGCCCTCCAGTCAGGCGTCGAGCTCGGCATGCGCCTCGGACTCTCGGAAGGAACGGCTCGCCGGCTGATGCGCCAGCAGCTCGTCGAGAACCAGCTGCGAAGCGGCGGGAGTGCCGAGTACCGCGTTCCCTCCGAGTGCCGGGACGGCGGCCGGCTCGACCTCGCACCGGCCGACGACGAGTTCCCCTAGGACACGAGCCAGAGCTCGCGCTGCGGCGTGCTGAGCCATTCGACGCCGTCGTCCGTGACGAGGACGTCCTCCTCGAGCCCGATGTAGCCGCGGCCGGCGACTGCGGTCCCGAATTCCAGCGTGTACACGTTCCCGGCCTCGACGACGCCCAGCGGCGCTTGCCCGTACCTTTCCCAGCGAGGCCCGAGGAGCGTGCCGCCGTCGTGCGCCGACCGGCCTAGCTGGTGGCCGAGGCTGTACATCGGCTCGGGGAAACCGGCCGCCACGAGGCTCTCTCGAGCCGCTGCGTCCACCTCCCAGCCAATCGCACCCGGGCGGAGCGCCGCCGCGCCAGCATCGACCGCGGCCCAGAGTGCGCTCCACGCGCCTGCGACGTCTGCGGGGGCCTCGGCCTGGCCCTCGTCGAGGAAGTACCAGACGCGTTGAAGGTCGCTGCAGTAGTCGTCCTCCGAGACTCCGAAGTCGACGTGGAGCAGCTCGCCGCGGCGCGTGCGGAGCTGTCCTGGCGCGCTGTGCCCGACCTCCTTCTCGGGCCCGGCGTTGACGGCGGGACAGTGCTGCGCCTCCCACGCGTAGTCGAGCCCACGGCGCGCTACCTCCTGCTGCATGAGCCGAGCGATCTCGAGCTCGCTCATGCCTGGCGCCAGCCCGGCGGTCACGAGGTCGAAGATCTCCTCGGTCGATCGAACTGCGGCACGGATCCGTGTGGCCTCGGCTGCGGACTTCCGGCCGCGGAGCGCGTTGACGATCGCCTCGGAGGAGACGAGGCGGTCGAGGTAGGGCGTGCTCGCAAGCGTCTCCTGGAGCACCAGCCACAGCCCGTGCGTGAGCCCGTCGGCTGCGGGGTCGCTCTCCGAGTAGTTGAGGGCGATCGAGTTAGGCGCGAGTCGCTCGATCGCCGACCGCAGAGCCGGTCGGATGCTCTCGTCGTACCCGATGACCTCGCCGTATGCGCCGAGCTCCTCCACGCTCGGAGCGTCGAATCGCCCGACGATCGCGATTCGCTCGCCGGTGCGGGTTACGAGGAAGGCGCCCTGCCACGCGCAGTACGTCCCGGCGATCAGGTCCAGGCAGGGGTCGCTCGTGAGAAGGGTCTCCCGGACGAGCGTGAGCCAGACGTCGACATCCTGTTCGCGCAGGATCGCGACCGCCTGATCGAGCTTCTCGTGTACGAGCGCGTCGGCGGGCACGGGAAGACGCTAGCTCAGCGCTCGAGTACGAGCTCGAGGCTGTAGTAGCCCGGGATCGGGACCCTGGGCGCTCGCAGCGCGCGGAGGAGCGAACGGTGGGACGTCAGCGCCGGCGCACGATGCCCGAGGCGGAAGAGCAGCGGATCGAGCAGCGGGAACCACAGCTGTCTCCTTTCGAGGGCGAGGATCCGAAGCTCGCTGCTCGTGACGAGCGCACGGAACGCCGCAAGGTCCGTGTACTCGCGGATGTGGGAGGTGTCGAGCACCGACTCGCCGTCCCGCTTGCGGAAGTACCAGGCCCACGGCCGCTTGAACACCGTCGTCAGGTACACACGTCCGCCGGGCCGGAGCACGCGGCGGATCTCGCGTAGGTACGCCAGCTCGTCCGGGACGTGCTCCATGACCATGGTCGAGCAGACGAAGTCGAGCGTCCCATCTGTGATCGCGGGCACCGAATCCGCCGATGACACGACCGTGGTGATCCACGGGAAGCGTGTGGACACGCGTGCGAGTCTCGCGGCGTCGAGGTCTACGGCGTAAGCGGGGCGCCCGGATGAGATGAACCCGCCGTCCGCGAGAGCTCGGAAGAGCGGCCCGTCGCCGCAGCCGAGGTCGGCGAGGGCGAGCGGACCCGCAGGGAGGGACCGCTCGAGCAGCGCGGGGAGCTCCGACTCGAAGTGCAGCGCCGTTTCGGTGTATTTCTCGGCCACGCGGGAAAGTACGGAGCTTAGGTGCCTCGGCCTGAGGATGATCTTCGAGAGCAGCGGGCTACGATGCTGCGGCTGGTGCCGTGGCCGAGAGGTTAGGCAGAGGCCTGCAAAGCCTCGTACAGCGGTTCGAATCCGCTCGGCACCTCTACCTGATCGCTCGGAGCTCGTGCGGAAGATCGGGAGCCAGTTGCTTGTCTTGTAGGCGACGAGGAGTCCAGCGCCTCGCGCCCGCGGGAGGCGCTCCGACCAAGGAGATGCCGATGCACGAGCTGACGACAGCCGCGAATCTTGTCGACTACGAGACGTTCGAGAGCGGCGGTGCGATCGCGGCGACGCTTTCGCGCGCTGAGCTCGAGACGGCGCTGACCGCTGAGGGCACGGCCGAAATCTGGCTCGAGTTCGCCCAGGAAAGCCACGACGACGCCCGGCTCACCCTCGAGCTGTCCGACGCCGACATCGAGGCAATTCTCCGAAGCTCCGAGGGAGATGCCGTGGTGCTCGCCTTCGACGGCGACACGCTCGCCGGCCTGCTCGACGATCCCGAGGTCGAGTCGCACGGGTTGCGCGGCGCGCTGGCGATTGCGGTCACGACAGCCGCGATCGTTGCTCCGACGAGTGTTGCGGCAAGTCCTCAGAACGCCGATGCTGCTGCCACTGTCCAGCGAGCTCATGCGGCCACGTCGGTCCAGCAGGTCGATGCCGCCGCGACGGCGCAGGTTTCGCAGCGGGCAGTCAAGGCTCAGGTAACGAGCGTCGCCGCCAAGACACAAGTCAATCGAAGCTTCCGGCTCAAAGCCTCAGGCGTGAAGGTCCTGCGCAGTAGCGTTCGCTAGCACGACTATCCAGGCTCCCTGCGCCTTCCCAGCCGCGAGCGTCAGGCCACTCGGCGCGCGACTTCAGCAAGGATTCGACCTGTGCGACCGATGCTCGCAGCAGGGCTGGTCTTTGCCGTCGCCGCGCTCGGGCAGGTCGGGTGCTCAGGATCTCCGGGTGGCGACGAGGCCAAGATCGAGGACCTGCTCGAGCAGGTCGTCGCGGCTGGCGCACCGGGAGCATTCGTCGTCGTGCGCGAAGGCGGGCTGGTGCGGAGCGAGGCGCGTGGCGTCGCGGATCTCGATGCGCGGGATCCGCTGCGCTCGAGCGCTCGCTTCCGCATCGGCAGCGTCACGAAGACATTCGTGGCCGCGCTCGTGCTCCAGCTCGCAGAGGAGGGCGACCTGGCGCTCGACGACCCGGTCGAACGCTGGCTTCCCGGGCTCATTCCGAATGGACGCAAGATCACGGTGCGGCACCTGCTCTCGCACAGGTCGGGTCTCTTCGACTACGTCGAGGAACCTGGCGTGCTCACGAGCCCGGAACGGCGCTGGACTGCGACCGAGCTCGTCGCGCTCGCGACCGCGCATCCGCCCGAGCGCCGTCCCGGCGGGGCGTTCGCCTACTCGAGCACGAACTACGTCGTGCTCGGGCTCATCGCGGAGAAGGCGGGTCGCGCGCCCCTGGGAAGTCTTCTCCGCAGCCACCTGTTCACTCCGCTCCGCCTTCGCCGCACGAGCTTCGAGCCCGGGCTCGTTCGGGGTGCTCACGTGCACGGACACCGCCCACCGTCCCACCAGGGCGTCGTCACGGGCGCTCCCAGGGACACGAGCGACGAGGCCGCGTGGTGGAGCTGGGCCGCAGCTGGGATGGTGTCCACCGCGGACGACGTCCAGCGCTTCTTCAAGGCGCTGCTCGGTGGACGCGTCGTCGGGCCGGCGCTCCTGCGCGAGATGAAGACGCTCGTGCCGGCCGGCCGGCAGCGCTACGGGCTGGGGCTAGCGACGTTCCCGACCCCCTGCGGCCGGGCGTGGGGCCATACCGGCAACGCTCAGGGCATGATCACGGTCGCCTGGAACACCGTCGACGCGTCGCGCCAGCTCGTGCTCGTGGTCAACACGTATCCGCTCTCAGGTGAGCTCGAGGCCGCGGTGCGCGCGCTTCAAGACGCCGCCTTCTGCACGACGGGCTGAGGCTCAGCTCGTGCGGCTGCGCGAGAGAGATGCGGGGCAGCGCCAGTACTCGTAGCCGGTGCGGCGGCCCTCGCGCGTGCACGAATCCTTGACCAGGCTGGGGAAGCCGGACATCAGTCCCTCGCTGCACGCGTACCACTCGCCGTCGTCGCCAGCCGGCCCGCGGACGACCTGACAGTGGCCGACGAGGCCGACCCTCTCGAACAGCTGCTCCTCCTTGGCGACGAAGAGCCCGACGCCGACGAGTGCAGCGAATACGACGATCTTCACGAGCATCCGGCCCTACCTTCGATTCCGTGCGTATCGGCACGTTCGGGTTGGGCGACGATCCTCCTCCGAGAGCCAGGACGCCGAAAGTAGGCTACGGCCGTGCCGGCAACGATCATCGACGGCAAGGCGCTGGCGGCGAAGGTGCGCGCGCAGGTGGCGGAGGACGTGCGCGAATTCGGCGAGCCCGTGTGCCTGGCCACCGTCCTCGTCGGCGACGATCCGGCATCGCATATCTACGTCTCCCGCAAGCACGACGCGTCCGCGGAAGCCGGAATCGAGTCCCGCGACCACCGCTTTCCCGACGCGACACCCGAGGACGAGGTGCTCTCGCTGCTCGAAGAGCTGAACGCGGACGACGGCGTCGACGGCATTCTCGTCCAGCTTCCTCTCCCCGCTCACATGGACGAGCCGCTCGTCACGCGTTCCGTCGACCCTGCGAAGGACGTCGACGGCTTCCACCCACTCAACGCCGGGCGCCTCTACCTCGGGGAGCCACTCCACGTACCCGCGACCCCTCTCGGTGTCATGCGGATGCTCGCGGAGCACGGGGTGGCGCTCGAGGGGAGCGAGGCGGTCGTCATCGGCCGGAGCGAGATCGTCGGGAAGCCGATGGCGATGCTGCTGCTCGCCGAGCACGCCACGGTCACGATCTGTCATTCCCGCACTGCCGATCTCGCCGAGCACGCTCGCCGCGCGGACATTCTCGTCGCAGCCGTCGGCCGCCCGGGCCTCGTCACGCCCGACATGGTCAAGCCTGGAGCGACCGTCATCGATGTCGGCGTCAACCGCACCGAGTCCGGAATCGTCGGAGACGTCGACAAGTCGGTCGCCGACGTCGCGGGCCTGATGACGCCGGTTCCGGGGGGCGTCGGGCCGATGACCATCGCGATGCTGCTGCAGAACACGCTTGTGGCCGCAAAACATCGCCGGCTCGACCTTGCAGTGCCCGGTTCCTAGCGGCTACGGTTCCCGCGTTCCGTGTTCATCGGCGTCGGCCGCTCGTCGGCCTGCGTCTCAGCTCGTAGGAGGACGTACGTGGAGCAGGGCACCGTCAAGTGGTTTTCGAACGAGAAGGGCTACGGCTTCATCGAGCGCGAGGGTGGTGACGACGTCTTCGTCCACTTCTCCGCGATCGCTATGGACGGCTTCAAGACCCTCAACGAGGGCCAGCGTGTGGAGTTCGAGGTCGTCCAGGGTCCCAAGGGTGCCCAGGCCGCGAACGTCGTGGCAGCGACGAGCTGACCGGACTCGTATCGACCTTAGACGGGCTCCGTACGGAGCCCGTCTAGTTTTCGGGCAGAGTCTCGTGGCAGGTCCACGAGACATCGAACCGGAGCGTCATGGCGATATCCAGAGATGAGGTGTTCCACGTCGCGCGGCTCGCCCGGCTTGCGCTGACCGAGGAGGAGATCGGGCGCCTCACCGTGGAGCTCGCCGACATCCTGGACGCGGTCGGGATCGTGTCGGAGCTCGACCTCTCCGACGTACCGCCGACCTCGCATCCGCTGGACGTCGTCAACGTGTGGGACGAGGACGAGCCGAGGGACTCGCTGGCGCTGGACGACGTCTTCGCGAACGCTCCTGCGCGCGAGGGCGATCTGTTTCGCGTGCCGCCGACCGTCTGATGGCACCCGTCGTCGACACCCTGCGGCTGACGGCGGAGGACGCGATCGGCCTGCTCGTGCGGCGTGAGCTGACACCGACAGAGCTGCACGCTGCCTACCTGGAGGCGATCGACGCCCGCGACGGCGAGTTGCACGCGTACCTGCGCACGGTCGAAGGCGCGGACGGTACGAGCATCCCGATCGCGCTCAAGGACGTGATCTCGACGAAGGGTGTCGAGACGACCGCGGGCTCGAAGATCCTGTCCGGCTACGTCCCGGTGTTCGACGCCACGGTCGCGGCTCGCTGCAAGGAGGCGGGCCTCACCCTCCTCGGAAAGACGAACACCGACGAGTTCGCGATGGGGTCCTCGACCGAGAACTCGGCCTGGGGCCCGTCACGCAACCCGTGGGACCCGTCCCGCGTCCCGGGAGGGTCCGGCGGCGGCACGTCTGCGGCAGTCTCGGCCGGGCTCGCGCCCTGGGGTCTCGGCTCGGACACGGGCGGCTCGATCAAGCAGCCGTCGGCGCTGTGCGGCAACGTCGGCCTGAGACCGACCTACGGCACCGTCTCCCGGTACGGCGTCGTCGCGTTCGCGTCGAGCCTGGACCAGATCGGCCCCGTTGCGAAGACCGTTCGCGACGTCGCGTTCCTCTACTCGATCATCGCCGGCCGCGACCCGATGGACTCGACGACGGTGGAGCTGCCGGAGAAGCCTGTGGTCCCCGACGGCGAGCGGCTCGACGGCATCCGCCTCGCCGTGCCGAAGCAGCTCGAGTCGCTCGAGGCGATCGAGCCGGGCGTCCGCAGCGAGTTCGAGCGAACCCTCGAGCTGGCCAGAGAGCTGGGTGCCGAGATCCAGGAGTGCGACCTCCCGACCTCGTACCGCTACGGGATGCCCTGCTACTACCTCATCGCGCCGGCCGAAGCCTCGTCGAACCTCGCCCGCTACGACGGGGTCCGCTACGGGCCCCGCACCGACGCCGCGACGTACGACGAGATGGTCGAGCGAACGCGCGACGAGGGGTTCGGCGCGGAGCCGAAGCGCCGCATCATGCTCGGCACCTACGCGCTCTCGGCCGGTTACTACGACGCGTTCTACGGCCAGGCGCAGAAGGTTCGAACGCTGCTCATCCGCGAGCACCGCGAGGCGCTCGACGGGGTCGACGCGATCGTGACGCCCACCTCGCCGACCGTCGCCTTCCCGATCGGCGACAAGGCCGCCGATCCGCTCGCGATGTATGCCTGCGACCTGCTCACGATCCCGTCGTGCCTCGCCGGCCTGCCCGGGCTCTCGGTTCCGTGCGGGCTCTCCGACGGGCTCCCTGTCGGGTTGCAGCTCATCGGCCCGCAGTTCGGGGAGAACATGCTCTTCAGGGTCGGCTACGCGCTCGAGCGCGCGATCGGCTTCGACACCGTCCCGGAGCGGCTGCGATGAGCTCCGCAATGGGCTGGGAGCCCGTCATCGGCCTGGAGATCCACGTCCACCTGAAGACGCGGACGAAGATGTTCTGCCGCTGCGCGGTCGGGTTCGGAGCGGGGGAGAACACGCAGACCTGTCCCGTGTGTCTGGGCTTTCCCGGTGCCTTGCCGGTCATGAATCGGCAGGCGGTCGAATGGACGGTCCTGCTCGGCCTCGCCCTGAACTGTGAGATCACGGAGAGAGCGATGTTCTCGCGGAAGCACTACCCGTATCCGGATCTCCCGAAGGGCTATCAGATCTCACAGTACGATCTACCTTCTTGCATAGGCGGCAATGTGATACTACCAACTGCAGAAGGCGACCGTGTGATAGGGATCGTAAGGGCGCACCTGGAGGAGGACGCAGCCAAGACGGTGCACGTCGGCGGGCGCACCGGGCGGATCGGGGGAGCCGACTACTCTCTGGTCGACTTCAACCGGGGCGGCACCCCGCTCGTCGAGATCGTCACTGCGCCTGACATCCGGTCGGCAGACGAGGCGAAGCGATTTCTCCAGCTGCTGCGACAGACCGTCGTCGAGCTCGGAATCTCGGACGCGGAGATGGAGAAGGGCGCGCTCCGCGCGGATGCCAACGTTTCCGTCCGACCGCAGGGATCCGACGAGCTCCGCACGCGCACAGAGCTCAAGAACATGAACTCGTTCAACTTCATCGCTCGAGGGATCGAAGCCGAGGTCGAGCGCCAGACCGCCGTCTGGGAGTCCGGCGCTGAGGTGGTGCAGGAGACGTACGACTTCGACGCGGCCTCGGGGGCGCTCACGCCGCGACGCTCCAAGGAGGAAGCGGACGACTACCGCTACTTCCCCGAGCCCGACCTCGTGCCGGTCGAGCCGCCGCGCGAGCTCGTCGAGCGTCTTCGCACGGAGCTGCCCGAGCTTCCCGCGGCGCGCATCCGACGGCTCGAGTCCGAGCTCGACCTCGAGCGGGCCATGGTGCTCGTCACGGGCGGTCTCGACGGGCTCTGGGGCGATACGGTCGCCGCCGGCGCCGACCGTGTGGCCGCGGCCAATGTGATCGCGAACAACCTCGTGGGGGCGGGTGTCGAGCCGACCGCCGTCTCGCCCGCCGAGCTCGCAAAGCTCGTCGAGGCACGCGACCGGATCCCGCGAGCCGCCTACGACGAGGCGATCGCGAAGCTCGGCGAGCCCGGATTCTCGGCGGATCCCTACCTCGCGCAGGAGTCAGTGGCGAACACTGCCGACCTCGAGCCGATCGTGGACCGGATCCTGGAGGCGAACCCGGGCCAGGTCGAGGCGTACCGGGGCGGAAAGGAAGGCCTCCTCGGCTTCTTCGTCGGGCAGGTCATGAAGGAGACGGACGGCAAGGCCAACCCCCGCGTTGTCTCCGAGCTCGTCCGGTCGAAGCTCCAGGGCTAGCACTCGCTCCGAACCGGACGGACGCGGCCGCCGAACCAGGCGGTCCTCCGTTCTGGGAAAGGAGAAAGCATGACGAGGGGAATCTCGCTGCTCGCGCTCGGTGCCGTGGTCGCTCTAGCCGCCGCCGCCGCAGCGTTCACCGGGATGCTGGGGCCGTCGAGTGCCGGAGCGTCGAGCCATCGGGAAGCGCCACTCATCGGCGACGACCCGGCGGCCGACAACACGGACGTCTACGCGTTCGTGAGCCCGGACAAGCCGGACACGGTCACCATCATCGCGAACTACATCCCGCTCGAGGATCCTGCGGGCGGGCCCAACTACTACCGCTTCGACCCGAGCGTCCTCTACGAGATCCACGTCGACAACGACGGGAACGCACGGGACGACGTGACGTACCAGTTCCGGTTCAAGACATCCGTGGGGAACAAGAACACGTTCCTCTACAACACCGGACCGGTTACGTCTCCGACTGACCCCGATCTGAACGTCAAGCAGTCGTTCACGATCACGAGGGTGACGCAGGGAAACCGGAGCGTCATCGGCTCCGACATCCCGGTGCCGCCCGCGAATATCGGGCCGCGCTCGAATCCGAGCTACGACCCGTTCATGGGCGTCGCCGACCTGGGTGGGAACCGGAAGGTCTTCGCCGGTCCCCGCGACGACCCGTTCTTCGTCGACCTCGGGTCGATCTTCGACCTCCTCGGGTTGCGGCCGTTCAACGGCGCGCACCTCATCCCGCTCGCGGCCGAGGCCGGGAAGGACGGCGTCAAGAACTACAACACGCACACGATCGCGATCCAGATGCCGAAGGCGGATCTCTTGAAGGCGCCTGCGGCCGACGGGACGATCGGGATCTACGCCAGCGCGAGCCGGCGGAAGATCAGCGTCCTCCGTGGGGACGGCACGATCGACACGACCGGTCCGTTCGTGCAGGTCTCCCGGCTCGGGAACCCACTCGTGAACGAGGTCTTGATCCCGCTCGGGAAGAAGGACCTCTGGAACGCGTCCGAGCCGCGGAACGATGCGAACTTCCTCGCGAGCTACACGAATCCGGAGCTCGCGGGGCTCGTAAACCTGCTCTTCCCGGTGCTGCCGGACACCCCGACGATGAACCGCGCGGATCTCGTCGCGGTGCTCCTGACGGGCGTTCCCGGCCTGAACTTCACCGGAGACAGGAAGGCGGATCTCCTGCGTCTGAACACTGCAATCGCTCCGACGGCGAACCCGAACCCGCTCGGCGCCCTGGCCGGTGACTTCCAGGGCTTCCCGAACGGACGCCGTCTGGCCGACGACGTGACGGACATCGAGGTTCGCGCGGTCGCCTGCGGGTACGGCCCGATCCTGGCCGCCGCCCTGGGCCTCTGCAACCTCGCGCCGAACAACGTCGTCGGCGACGGGGTGGATGCGAACGAGAACGTGTTCCTCAACCAGTTCCCGTACGTCGCCGCACCGAACCGCGGCTACGAGCACACCGGACACCGGTAGGCAAGGGAACGGATCGGAGACTCGGCGATGCGACGCTCGACCGCACTGCTCGTGGGATGCGCCATTGCGGCGGCGCTCACCCTCGGCGGTCTCGTCGGCGGCGTACTCGCCGAGTCTCCGTTTGCCGGGTCGTCTCCAGCCGTTCGAGCCGCTCCGGCGCTTGCGGACCGGGCGCTCGCTACGACGGCGGGAGGCGTCTCGGCCCAGACGATCGCCGGGCTCGAGGAGGAGGTCCGCGCTCGCCCTGCTGCGGATCTCCTCGTCCAGCTCGGCTTCGCATATCAGCTCCGTTGGCGAGAGTCAGCGGACGCGAGCTACCTGCCGCGCTCGCATGCGGCGCTCCGGCGGGCTCTGCGTGCACGCCCGGGCGACCCGAACGCGACGCTCGGCCTCGGGTCGCTCGCGCTGATCCAGCACGAGTTCCGGAAGGCACTGGCGTACGGTCAGCGCGCCAGGAAGGCTCTTCCCGGCTCGGCGCGCCCGTTCGGGATCATCGGGGACGCGCTCGTCGAGCTCGGTAGCTACGACGAGGCATTCGCCGCGTTCGAGCGGATGGTCGCTCTGCGGCCGAACCTGGCGTCATACGCGCGAATCGCGTACGCACGCGAGCTCACCGGCGACCGCCCTGGCGCGATCGTGGCGATGCGGCTCGCGCTCGACGCCGCCGGAGGGCAGGTCGAGGCGACCGCGTGGTCCCACGTCGAGCTCGCGAAGCTCGAGCTCGGCCGCGGGCATGTGGATACCGCTGGCCGGCACGTCCAGGCCGCTCTGCACGTCCTGCCGGGATATCCCGCTGCGCGGGTGTTGCTCGCGAGGGTCGACGCCGCGCGAGGACGCCTCGACCAAGCTGTCGCGTCCGCGCGCCGAGCGGCCGAGGCCGTGCCCACGATCGAGGCGGTCGCGCTGCTGGCCGACCTCCTCGACCGCACGGGAACGCGCGCGAAGCGCGCCGTGCACGCGGAACCGTGATGCTCGTCGACCGGCTCTTGCGTGCGAACGGGGTTCGAGTCGACCTCGAGTCCGCCGCGTATCGGGCGGATCTGGGCCTCCGCCCTGCGGAGACCGTCGTCCTGGCGCGTCGAGCGCGCGCGGCGAGGCCGTCGATCTACGGCGACGACGTTCTCGGCTGGGCGCTTGCGCGCGCGGGCCGGTGCGAAGAGGCGCTGCCGTGGCTCGAGCGGGCCGCGCGTCTCGGTACCCAGGACGCGCTCCTGCTGTTCCATCGCGGGTACGCACACGGCTGCGCGGGCGATCTCGACACGATGGCCGATCTCTACCGGCGGGCACTCGCGCTGAGCCCGGAGTTCTCGGTTCGCTGGGCGCCGTTCGCACGCGAAGCGCTCTCCGGCGAATCGTCCTAGCCGCACTCGATCGCCCGGCCGTATCATCGGCGCGTGGATCGCGCCAGGGTCTGGCTCGCCGTCTCGCCGCTCATCGCGGGCGGCGTTCTCGTGGCCCATGCTCTCGCGTACCGGGTCACGGGGACACCGACCGGCTCGGTGCACGCCTACCTCGACCACGCGCCGCAGGTGCTCGTCGTGCTGGCCGTCGCCAGCCTCGCGTTCGCCGGGCTCGGTGCGCGCCTTCGGCTTCCGGCCGCCTGGCCGTTCCCCGCTGCCGCGCTCGCAACCTTCGTCGCCCAGGAGCACCTCGAGCGGCTGGCTCACACCGGCCAGATCCAGTGGCTGCCGGACGCGAGCACCCTCGTGGTAGGCGTTCTCCTCCAACTGCCTGTCGCGCTCCTCGTGTGGGTGCTCGCGCGCCGGCTCCTCGCGGCTCTCGCGGAGCCGGAGATGCAGCGACGGACGCTCCCTCGGCTCTCGTTCGAGCTCGCGGCACCTTTCGCCTCGCTCGTTCCGGGCACGGTCGTCTTCCGTGCCCGAGGCCGCGCGCCACCGCGTCCTCATTCGGCCTGAACGCCTGCCGTCCGCGGACGGCACTAGACCGAACTGGAGGACAGACCATGAGATCGAAGACAGCAATGCTCGCCGCGATCGTGTTGGCGCTCGGCTTGACGCTCGCGCTCGCCGGGTGTGGCGGTGACGACGAAGCAACGACGACGACCACAACGACCGAAACCGAGACATCGCCACCGCCTCAGCCACCGCCGCAGGCGCCGCCTCCGCCACCGGCTCCGCCGGGACCGACCGTCGTGCGCATCACCGTGCAGGACGGCGTCCCCGCTGGCGGAATCGTGCGGGAGACCGTGGACAAGGGCGACCGCGTCGTGCTCGTCGTCACGTCCGACGTCGCCGATGAGGTTCACGTGCACGGCTACGACATCAGTCGCGACGTTGCGGCCGGTGGTCGCGCGCGCATCGCGTTCAAGGCGACGATTCCAGGTCGTTTCGAGGTCGAGCTCGAAGAGCGCCGGGTCCCGATCGCGGAGCTGACGGTCCGGCCGTGAGCTTCGTAGCGCATGGGATCGGGGGGGTCCGCGACCTTCCCGTTCCGGAGTCGTTCTTCTTCTCCGCCGCGGCAATCGTCCTCGTCGTCACGTTCGTCGCCCTCGGCGCGCTCTGGAAACAACCGCTGCTCGAGCGGCACGCCGAAGGCCGCTCGGTTCCGCGTGCGATCGACCGCGTGCTGCAGTCGACGTTGCTTCGCGTGGTGCTCGGCGCTCTCTCGGCGGGCCTGTTGGTCGTCACGCTCTGGTCGGCGCTCTTCGGTTCCACCGTGGCGATCGAGAACTTCGCCCCGACCTTCGTCTACGTGATCTTCTGGCTCGGAGCTCCGCTGCTGTCGGTCCTCTTCGGCAACGTCTGGCGCGTTCTGTCGCCCTGGCGGGCGATCGCCGACGCGATCGTGTGGCTCGTCGAGCGGGGCGGGCGGCACCCGCGGCCGCTCTACGACTACCCGGAGCACTTCGGCCGGTTTCCCGCTGCGCTCGCGCTCCTCGCGTTCGTCGCGCTCGAGCTCGCACATCCTCGTCCTGCGGACCCGCGGGTGCTCGGTGTCGCCGTCGCCCTGTACTCGTACTGGGCGCTCGCGGGCATGGCCGTATACGGCCGCGAGGCATGGACGCGTGGGGGAGAGGGGTTCGCCGTCGCCTTCGAGCTCCTCGCCGGCATCGCACCACTTGCGAAGCGCAGTGGGCGGATCGTGCTCCGCTGGCCGCTGACCGGGCTCTCCGGCGCCAATCGCGTAGCGGGCACCCTCGCCGTCATCGCCGTTCTGCTTGGCTCGACGAGCTTCGACGGGTTCAGCCGGACGACGACCTGGCAGAACCGGCTGGCCGACATCCGGTCAGGGCTGGTCGACGCGGCGCAGTGGAGCGTCGACCTCTCGCTCTCCCTCGTCAACCTCGCCGGGCTCGTGGCGTTCTGCGCGGCAGTGGCCGGCGCCTATCTCCTCGCGGTGACGGCGTCGCGGCGACTCGTCCATGCTCAGCACTCGCTGGTGCCCGAGTTCCTGCTCTCACTCGTGCCCATCGCCGCGGCTTACACCGTTGCGCACTACTTCTCGCTCTTCCTCATCCAGGGCCAGTTCATGATCCCACTCCTCTCGGACCCGCTCGGGCACGGCTGGGATCTCTTCGGCACGGCGGATTACGTCCCCAACTCCACGGTCGTCGCCCCCGAGACGGTCTGGTACGTGCAGGTCGGCGCGCTCGTGGTCGGCCACGCCGCAGGCCTCGCGATCGCGCACGACCGAGCAGTGGCGCTCTTCCCTCGTCGAGCGGACGCTCTACGCTCTCAGTACCCGATGCTCGCGCTGATGGTGCTCTTCACCGTTGGAGGGCTATGGCTCCTGTCCCGTGGTTGATCCCGACGTCGATTCTGGCCCATGGCGGGCTGGTCGGCGCTGTCGCGGAGTCTGCGATTGCGCTCGCAGTGGTCGGGATATTCGTCGCCGTGTGGCTGCGGGAGCGGAGCGCCCGGCGGCGAACGGCAGGCGAGGAGATCAGCGAGCCGGACGAGTAGGCGCTACGAAGCCCGCATAGAGGAGCACGGAGGCGAGCGCGAGTGCCGGTGCGAGAGCTCCAACACCGAGGCCTGCCAGCCCGCTTCCGATCGCGGCGACGGCGACGCCTGCGAGCACGAGCGCGTTCCCGGCGGGCCTGCGCCGAAACGTGGCGATCGCGACACCCGCGACTGCGACCGTCCCGACCGAGTTTCCGACGATCGCGAGAACGCGCGCCGGCCAGAGGTCCAGCACGTCCTGCGCCTCCGGCACGTCGGTCCCGGAGATCTCGCCCTGCAGCGGCATCGCGAGTGCGACGCCCAGCGCCAGACCGGCGTAGACGAGGGCAGCGCCTCCTGCGACTCTGCGACCCGCGAACAGCAGCGACCCGGCTCCGAGCAGCGCCGCGCTGAGAAGCGCACCGCACAGGTAGTAGACGCGGAAGAGAGAGTCGCTCCAGCCCCACGCAGCGCCCCACGCGAGTGCGGCCGACGCAACGGCGAATGCTGCGAGGGCTGCCGACCAGGCGAGGAAAGCGCGCCCGCCGGGATTCCGGGCGCGTCGGACGAGCTGAGCGGAGAGGCGCAGCGACACGAGTGCTGCGATGAAGGCGAGGAGGGCGTCCACGCCCGGGACTGTAGTCCGGGCGGTAGTCCGCAAACCCGCATGGCTATGCGCACTGTGCTCCGGTACTCTGCGCCGCGTGCATCGACTGGCTGCGGTAGCGATCGTCATAGCCGCAAGCTGCGGCCTGGTGCTCGCGCCGCTGGAGGCCGCTATCCCGAAGCGCGACTACGCGGCAGCGTCCTGGTCGATCCTGCCACCTGGCGAGAACGGGAGCGTCACGTTCGACCGCAACACGACGGATCAGGCGCGTCTCTACGACGGCCTGACCCCGCTCGGCGGCACCGTCACCGCCCGCGACCTACGCCGTTTCTTCAAGCCCGCACCGCTCGGGCTCGGCTCGGACCGGGCAAGGAAGCGTGAGCGCCCACGCAGTGGGGTGACGATCGTGCGGGACAGCTTCGGCGTCGCGCACGTCACTGGCAGGACCGAGCTCGACGTCGCGTTCGGCGCAGGCTGGGTGACCGCCGCCGATCGCGGGCTCCTCCTCCAGCTCATTCGAGGCCCCGCTCGAGTTGCGGCGCTCGACGTCCCGGGCCTCGACCCGCTTCAGCTGGCGCTCTCCGGGAAGACCTTCGAGCCGAGCGCCGAAGCCGAGGCGTTCCTCTCGAACCAGATCGATGCCTTGCGCGCGCAGGGGCCGACGGGTCGGCGCATCCTCGCCCTCGTGAATGCGTACGCGGCGGGGATCAACCGCTGGTACGCCGCCAAGGAAATCCCTGTACGAGCGTTCACGCCGAGGGACGTCATCGCCTCTACGGCGCTCATCGCGGCGCGGTTCGGAGCCAACGGAGGGCAGGAGGTCGGAAACGCGATGTTCCTCGACGCGCTCGAGGACCGTCTCGGCGCAGCGGATGCGCGACGCGTGTTCGCCGACCTCGTCTCGTCGAACGATCCCGAGGCGCCGGTGACCATTCCCGGGTCGTTCCCCTACCAGGCTCGAGGCACGACCACACCCGGGAGTGTGGTCGTCGCCGACGGCAGCTTCACCGGAGCGCCGCTCGATAGTCCCGCGCCCGCCTCGAACGCGCTCCTCGTCGGTGCCAAGCGCTCGGAGACGGGCCGCCCGCTCTTCGTCGCGGGGCCGCAGGTCGGGTACTTCTTCCCGCAGTTCTTCGCCGAGATGGAGCTGTCCGGCGGCGGCTTCGCCACGCGCGGTGCGGTGTTCCCAGGCGTCCCGTTTGTGCTGATAGGGCGCGGGCCCGACTTCGCGTGGAGCGCGACGTCGTCACAGGCCGACAACGTCGACCTCTTCGCCGAGACGCTCTGCGACGACGACCTGCACTACATCTACCGCGACCAGTGCGAGCCCATGCGGCGTTTCTTCGTCGGGACGCTCAAAGCACAGGGCTCCCCCGACCAGCCGATCTCCTACTACGAGACGACGCACGGCCCCGTCGTCGGATACGCGACCGTGGCCGGGAAGCGCGTGGCGATCTCGATGCAGCGTGCGACGCGCGGTCGCGAGATCCTGAGCGCGCCCGCGTTCTACGCGCTCAATACGGGCCGCGTCGGCTCCAGCAAGGCGTTCCTCGAGACGATGAACGGCGTCGAGTTCAGCTTCAACTGGTTCTACGCCGACGACCGGGACATCGCGTTCTTCTCGAGCGGCCGCTTGCCGGTGCGAGCGCCGGGCACGGATCCCGCGCTGCCGACGGTTGGCACCGGAGACTTCGACTGGCGCGGGTTCCTCCCGTTCGCCCGCCACGCGCGCGGGATCAACCCGCCGTCGGGCGTGATCCTGAACTGGAACAACAAGCCTGCCGCGGGTGTGGGCTCGGCGGACTCGAACTTCGCGTACGGATCCGTACACAGGGTCGAGTTGCTCACGGCCGAGATCGGGAAGCGCCGGAAGCACACGCTCGCGAGCGTCACAGCTGCGATGAACAAGGCGGCCACCCAGGACCTGCGTGCAACGCAGGTGTGGCCTCAGATCCGGGCGGTGCTCGCGACTGGTCCGGCTCCCAGCGCCCGGGCCGAGGCGGCCGCGTCGCTCATCGACACGTGGATACAGGCCGGCGCCAGCCGGCTCGACCGGGAGCTCGACGGACGGATCGATGCGCCTGGCGCCGCCGTGCTGGACGCCGCCTGGCCGCGACTCGCGGACGCGGTGATGACTCCGATTCTCGGGCCGCTCCTCGATCGCCTCGCGGCCCTGCACGGACGAAGTGACGATGCCGGCCCCGGCGGATCGGCCTACATCGCGGGGTGGTACGGCTACGTCGACAAGGACCTGCGAATGCTCATGGGGCGTGCCGTGCGCGGAGAGTTCTCCCGCCGCTACTGCGGAGCAGGCGTCCTCACGACCTGCCGCGACTCGCTGTGGGCCGCGCTCGACGCCGCTGCCGCCGAGCTCGAGACGACGCGAGGCCCGGCTCCGTCCGCCTGGTGGTCGCCGTCGGCGCCGGAGCGCATCGCGTTCACATCCGGGATCCTGGCCGACACGATGCGCTGGACGAACCGTCCGACCTTCCAGCAGGTCGTGTCCTTCTCCGGTCATCGGCCGCGTCGGTAGGCGAGATAGCTCTCGCCTCTACAGGGCGTCGCCGACGCTAGGCTCGGGACCGTGCAGCCGTTGAAGCGCTATCTCATGGCCCCGGGGCCGACACCTGTCCCGCCCGAGGTGCTGGCGGCGGGGGCCGAGCCCATCATCCACCACCGCGGCCCGGACTTCCGCGAGCTCATGCTTCGCTGCGTCGGCCGGCTGCAGGACGTGTTTCGCACGCAGAACGACGTCCTCGTGTTCACGGCGTCCGGCTCCGGTGGATTCGAGTCGGCAGTCGTGAATCTCCTATCGCCGGGCGACGCCGTCCTCGTCGTGTCTGCGGGGGAGTTCGGAGAGCGCTGGTCCGCGCTCGCGTCGACCTACGGCGCGAACGTGACCGAGCTCCGCTACGCGTGGGGGGAGACACCACGCCCCGAGGATCTTCGAGCCCGACTCGCGGACTCGGGTGCGGAGGTCGTGCTGCTCGTCCACTCCGAGACGTCGACCGGCGTCGTCGCCGACATCGAGTCTCTCGCCGCCGTGTCCAGGGAGGCCGGCGCCGTCACCGTCGTCGACGCGGTCTCGAGCCTCGGCGCCGTTCCCGTGGAGACGGACGCCTGGGACCTCGACGTCGTCGTGGCCGGCTCGCAGAAGGCGCTCCAGACGCCACCGGGGCTCGCGCTCGTATCCGTCTCCAAGCGCGCCTGGGAGCGGTCGTCGCGCACGCGCACGCCGCGCTTCTACTTCGACTGGGAGAAGCTCCGCGCGTCGCTCGAGACCGGTTCGACGCCGTTCACACCCGCTGTCTCCATCGTCGTCGCGCTCGACGTCGCGGTCGGCATGCTCCTGGAGGAGGGTCTCGACAACGCCTTCGCGCGTCATGCGACGCTCGGACGCGCTTGCCGCGAGGGTGCCAAGGCGATGGGCCTCGAGCTCTTCTCGCCGGATGAGGAGCGCTCCGCGATCGTCACCGCGATTCTCGTCCCTGAGGGAGTGAACGCACGCGACCTCGTGATCGCGTTGCGCGACCGCTTCGGCATCACCGTCGCCGGTGGTCACGGCGAGCTCGGTGAGAGGCTGTTCAGGATCGGCCACATCGGCTACTACGACATCCTCGACATCACCACGGTGCTCGCCGCCGTGGAGGTCCTCCTCGTCGAGCAGGGCGTCGAGCTCGAGCGGGGCGCCGCAGTGGCCCGTGCGCTCGACGTGTACGGGGACGCTGCCCGTGTCGGCTGACGGAATCGAGCCCGGTCGAGCGCGCGTCCTCGTACGAGAGCCGATCGCCGAGGGCGGGCTCGAGCTCCTCCGGAGCCGGTTCGACGTTGTCGAAGACGGCGAGTCCGACCTCGCCGAGATCATCGGAGACTTCGACGCCATAGTGATCCGCTCGGCCACGACGCTCGATGCGTCGACGATCGACCGGGCCGAGCGCCTGAAGGTGATCGGGAGAGCAGGCGTCGGCATCGACAACGTCGACGTCGACGCTGCGACGCGGCGTGGGATCGTTGTCGCGAACGCTCCGGAGTCGACCGTCATCTCGGCCGCGGAGCACACGATCGCGCTCATGCTGGGGCTCGCGAGGAACGTGCCCCAGGCACATGCGGCGCTGACTTCGGGGACCTGGGAACGGCCGCGATTCTCGGGCATCGAGCTCTCGGGCCGGACGCTCGGCGTCCTCGGGCTGGGCCGCATCGGCAGGGAGGTTGCCCGGCGCGCACTCGGCCTCGGCATGCGCGTCGTCGCATACGACCCCTTCGTCGCGCTCGATCGCTTTCGAGACCTCGGCGTCGAACCGGCCGCGACCCTGGACGAGGTCTACGCCCAGGCCGACGTCATCTCGCTGCACCTGCCCTTGACCCCTGACACGCGGCGCGTGCTCGACGCCGACGCATTCGGGCGCATGCGGCCGGGCGTGCGAATCGTCAACGCCGCCCGCGGTGAGCTCGTCGACGAGGCCGCGCTCGTCGCAGCAATCCGGGCAGGCACGGTCGCCGGTGCGGCGTTGGACGTGTTCGAGACCGAGCCGTACACAGGTGAGCTCCTCGAGCTGGAGCAGGTGGTCGTCACGCCGCACCTCGCCGCGTCGACGACGGAGGCACAGGATCGCGCGGGCCTGATGATCGCCGAGCAGGTCGTCTCCGCGCTCGAGGGGGGCCTCGTCGCGACTGCGGTCAACATCCCCGTGGTCGAGCAGGCCGATCTCGAGGTGCTTGGCCCGTTCATCCCGCTCGCGGCCAGTCTCGGGCGGCTCGCGGCAACGCTCGCGTCGACGCAAGGATCCGGCCGTCCGCGCCGGATCGTCGTTGCGACGCACGGGCCGTTGTCGCAGCACGACACACGCGTTCTCACGCTCGCCGCTCTGAACGGGGTCTTCCAGGATCGCGTCGACCAGGCGGTGAACTACGTGAACGCGCCGGTGATCGCCGCCGAGTGGGGCATCGAGGTCTCGGAGGAGCGCGTCGGGTCGTCGCAGCACTACACGAACCTGGTGCGGGTAGCCATCGCGGCAGACGACGAGGACATCGAGGTCTCCGGCACGACCGTCGGTCCGGAGCACCGGCTCATCCTGGCCGGAGCGCTTGGCTTTGCGATCGACATCGAGCTGGCGTCGCGGATGGCATTTCTCGTATACGACGACCTCCCCGGTGTCATCGGGCGGGTCGGCACGATGTTCGGTGACGCCGGCGTCAACATCGCGAACATGGCCGTCTCGAGAACGAAGGCCGGTGACAAGGCTCTCATGGTGTTCTCGATCGACTCGCCTGCGCCGCCGGAGCTCGTCGAACGTGTGCGCGGGTCGGGCTTCGACGACGCGCGTTTCATCGATCTCGGGTGATGGGTAGGCTGCCTTCGTGGTAGCGGCTTGGCCGGAGCCCGTCGAGCGGGTGTCGTCCTTTCTCCGAACTGCCGGAGCCGAGGCGCGTATCGAGGAGTTCGCGGACGGCACGCCGACGGCAGCCGATGCGGCAGCGGCCGTGGGCTGCGAGCTCGGGCAGATCGTCAAGTCGATCGTGCTCGTCTGCGACGAGCGGCCGGTGCTCGCACTGGTGCCCGGCGACCGGCGAGCCGATCAGGAGAAGATCGCGCGTGCCGCGTCGGCGAGCGGAGCTCGGATTGCCTCACCTCGCGAGGTCGAGCGTGCGACCGGGTTCGAGCCAGGAGGCGTTGCCCCGTTCGGGCACGCCGGAATCGACCCCGTGCTGCTCCACCCGACCTTGCTGCGCCACGATGTCGTGTGGGTCGGTGCAGGCTCGCCGCGGCACATGATCGGCCTGGCGCCGGCCGAGCTCGTGCGGCTCACGCGTGCCCGGACCGTGGACGTGGTACAGGACGACCCGTACGATTTTGCTAGCGATCTGGCTACAAAACTCACCGCGGAGTCCCCCGGTGATCGAGGCGAATCGAAGGAGCGCTGACTCGATGCACGAGACCGAGAAGATCTGGATGAACGGAGAGCTCGTCGACTGGGCCGACGCGAAGGTGCACGTAGGCGTGCACGGCTTGCACTACGGCTCCGGCGTGTTCGAGGGAATCCGTTGCTACGAGACTGCGAAGGGCCCTGCGGTGTTCCGGCTCAGAGAGCACCTCGACCGCCTCGAGAACTCGGCGCGCATCCTCTTCATGGATCTCCCGTACAGCGTCGAGGAGATCCGCTCCGCGACACACGAGCTCGTGGGCGCGAACGGGCTCTCGTCCTGCTACATCCGGCCGATGGCGTTCTACGGCTACGGCGAGCTCGGTGTCGCCGCGACGGGCAATCCCGTCGACGTTGTCATCATGAGCTACCCGTGGGGCGCGTACCTCGGCGAGGACGGTCAGCGCAACGGCATCACCACCACCATCTCGAGCTGGGAGCGCGTCGGGCCGAACGTCATCCCGCACGCCGCGAAGGCGACCGGCATCTACCTGAATTCGATGCTCGCGACGACGGAGGCACGTCGAGCGGGCTACGACGAGGCGATCATGCTTTCCGGGGACGGATACATCGCAGACGGGCCGGGGGAGACGATCTTCGCCGTCAAGAACGGCCGGCTCTACACGCCGCCGCTCGCCATGTCGATCCTTCCCGGGATCACCCGTGACTCGGTGATCCAGATCGCGAAGGATCTCGAGTACCCGGTGCACGAGGAGCTGCTCATCCGCACCGACCTGTACCTCGCGGACGAGGTCTTCATGGTCGGGACCGCCGCGGAGGTGGCGCCGGTACGTTCGATCGACGGTCGCGAGATCGGAGTCGGCCCGGTGACGATGTCGTTGCAGAAGGCGTATCTCGCAGCCGTGCACGGGCTCGACGAGCGCTGGAGCGACTGGCTCGACGCGGTTGAGATGGCACCCGCCCGAGGTGAAGCTGGCATCGCCCAGGCGTGAGCGAGGCGTGAAGGAGGCAACCCGGCGAGTGGAGCTGAGCTCGCCCTGGCTCGACGAGCGCGAGGAGGCGCTCGTCGCCGAGGTGCTCCATTCGGGACGTCTGTCGCTCGGGCCGACGATCGAGAGGTTCGAAGAGGCCTTCGCGGAGGCGGTGGGCGCGCCGTACGCGGCGGCCGTCTCGAGCGGAACCGCCGGCCTCCACCTCCTGTGCGTGACCTCGGGCGTCGGGGCCGGCGACGAGGTCATCACGTCGCCGTACTCGTTCGTGGCATCGGCGAACTGCGCGATCTACGAGGGAGCGACTCCCGTGTTCGCCGACGTGGATCCCGTGACGCTCAACCTCGACGCCGAGGCGGTCGCGGCGCTGGTCACCGAGCGGACGAAGGCGGTCGTCGCGGTGGATATCTACGGATATCCGTGCGAGCTCGACGAGCTCCGTGGCGTCTGCGACCGGCACGGGATCGCGCTGATCCAGGATGCCTGCGAGGCGCTCGGCGCGCGCTACCGGGGCGAGCCGGTGGGGTCGCACGGCCCCGCTGCCGTCTTCGCCTTCTACCCGAACAAGCAGATCACGACCGGCGAGGGCGGCATGGTCACGACGCACTCCGAGGAGGAGCATCGCCTGCTCGTGAGCCTTCGCAACCAGGGCCGAGCGGATGGGGGAGGCTGGCTCGAGCACGCCAGGCTCGGCTTCAACTATCGCCTCGACGACGTGGGGGCGGCGATCGGGCTCGGGCAGCTGGAGAAGCTCGATCTGATCCTCGCCGGTCGCGCGGCCGTGGCGGCGCGCTATGGAGAGCTGCTCTCCGAGATCCCTGGTCTCGCGCTTCCGTGTCCGGACGACGAGCAGCACGAGCGCTCCTGGTTCGTCTACGTCGTCGCACTCCCGGAGGGAAGCGATCGCGAAGCCGTCATCTCCGAGCTCTCGGCGCGCGGGATTCAGACCGCTCGCTACCTGCCGTGCATCCACCTCCAGCCGTACATGCGGGAGCGCTATGGCTTCGCGGAGGGCCTATGCCCGGTCGCAGAGTCTGCGAGCTCCCGCACGCTCGCGCTGCCCTTCCACACGAGGCTTGCCGAGGAAGACCAGGCCTACGTGGCCGAAGCACTCCAAGCGGCGCTCGGCTAATGCCCCGCGGTCCGTCCCAGGGCGAGGCGCTCGCCGCCTGGGTCTTGCAGGGAGCAAATCTCCTCGCCGTTCTCGTCCTCTACTCCGTCCTCGACGCGAGCGATCTCTACGCCGTCTCGGGCACTGGCCTCGAGGGCGGGCTCAGCCG
This sequence comes from uncultured Actinomycetes bacterium, assembly GCA_963736295.1. Classification (GTDB taxonomy): domain Bacteria; phylum Actinomycetota; class Thermoleophilia; order Gaiellales; family Gaiellaceae; genus GMQP-bins7. Next base: position 117,081 of record CAVTOH010000003.1, on the reverse strand, counting down.
CGCGCTCGTCCAGCTCAACTACCCCGTTGCGCTTGCGGCCCTCCTCCTCGTGCTCCTCGCGCTCGATGCGCTGCCGCGGCGTGCGTGGCTCGTGGGAGGACCGGCACTCGGGCTCTGCCTCGTCGTCGCGGTCCCCGGAGTTCTCGACGCGGACGACCTCGACGCTCGCCCCGTCAACGCTCTCCCCGCGGTCGGAGTCGCGCTCGCAGCTGCGCTCACGTTTGCCGCGGGACGCGCAGCCGGCTGGAGCTTCGCGCCACCTCGCACCGGAGATCGCGCGCGGGTCGTCGCTGCCGTCGTGCTGACTCTCGTATCGATCCCCTGGATCACGGCCGCTGTCGGCGTGCACTTTCCGCAGGGGCTCTTCCTGACGAGCGAGCTGTACGCCGAGCCTGGCGAGGAGGCCAGGGCGGCCGTTCATCTCGGGCAGCACCACTCGACCGGAGGATTCCTACTGGCCTTGACGGCACTGCTGCTGTCACGACCTCGTCTCGTGACCCACCGGCTCCGGACGATCTACGCGGCGCTTGCCTGCCTGATGCTCGCGTACGGGGTGGCCAACATCGCGAACGACTTCTGGCACGAGCAGTTCGTGAAGCGAGGCTGGGTCTCGTGGGACATCCCGGAGTCGACGAGCCCCAGCTTGAACGTCACGTGGGCGCTCGTGATCGCCGCATCCGTCGCGCTGTACGCGCTCGGGTTCGCGCGACCGACCAGCGATGGTCCGAGCGGTGATAATCCCCGCTGATGGCCGCTACGCGAATGGTCTTCCTCGGTTTCGGCAAGTACGCGCGCGCCGACAAGATCTACGCGCTCGAGCCGCTCACCGGCGACGACCGTGGTGGAGGACGGCGTACCCGGGTGTGGGTCGACGGTGTCTCGGAGCCGCTCGTCGCGGCCCGGACCGAGCGGACGATTCTCCACGACATGGGACACGAAGCCGGCGACTCGGCTCTCCTCGACGGCGCCCTCGACCTCGCCGAGCGGCTGGCCGCCGCGGCGGAGGACGGGCGGGTCGACCTCGGCGATCTCGGACGGAGGGCGCGCAAGCTGCTCGCCTCCACCGCCCGCTCGTCGGAGGACGAACAGCTCTTCTGACCCCGCAGCGCGAACTCGTCGACACGTCGTTGTTCGCGCGGCAGCGTTCACGAGGTGGCGCCTGGCCTCATCGGGTGGACTCTCCTGGTCGACGGAGTGGGCGGTGTCGTCGTCGAGACGGAGGCGTACGCGCCGGACGACGCGGCCAGCCACTCGTACCGTGGTCGAACGGCGCGCAACGCGACGATGTTCGGGCCACCTGGGCGGCTCTACGTGTACCGCTCGTACGGCATCCACTGGTGCGCGAACGTCGTGTGCGAGCCCGAAGGCGTTGGCGCGGCCGTCCTCCTGCGTGCACTCGAGCCGACCGCGGGCATCGTGCTCATGCAGGAGCGGCGCGGTATCGACGATCCGCTCTTCCTGTGCTCCGGTCCGGGCCGCTTGACGCAGGCGCTGGCTCTGGGCGGGGACGACGACGGGCGAGCGCTGGACGGCGAAGGGATCGAGCTCGTCGCGCCGAGCGGAGATGTCGACGTGGTGCAGGGGCCGCGGATCGGGATCTCACGCGACACCGATCGCCCGTGGCGCTATGCCCTGCGGGGATCGTCCTACGTCAGCCGTCCCCGACCACGAGCGTGACCTTGAGGCCGGGCGCAGAAGCCACCCCCGCCGCGGGACGCTGGCGGAGGACGGTTCCACGATTGCCTGGGGCGGTCTCGATCTCGTAGCGCAGCTTGAGCCGTCTCACCTCGCGCCCGACGGCCTCGAGGCCCGAGCCGACGAAGTTCGGAAGCAATCCGTAGCGCGCCTTCGTGACGACGAGCGTGACGTCGTCCCCTGCCGAGAGCCCACCCTTCCGGGGGAACTGGTTGACGACCTCGCCGGGTCTCCTGCCCGCGCGTGCGGGCTTGTAGACGAAGGTGGCGCCGAGCGGCTGTGCGGCGAGCCGTGCGACCGCTGCGTCCTCGGTGAGCCCGACGACAAGTGGGACGTCGACCTCGTTCGGCTTGCAGTCTGCGGCGTCCTCCGGCGTCCGACCCGAGAAGTAGACGAGGAGCCGCGCACTGCGGCAGTAGCCGTTGTCGCGCATCCACTGGCCGCCACGCTTGACGACCCACTGTGACGAGGCACCGAGATACGGCGGAGCGTCGAACGAGCGCTCGTCATCCGGCTCCTTGCTCTCCGCGCGCTTCTGGTAGCGGCTGACGAACTCCTTCCAGATCTGGGCCGGAAGCGTCCCACCCGTCACGGGCTCGCCGCCGAACTCGGTCGTCATCGGCCGCAGCCGGTCCGGGTACCCGACCCAGACGGCCACCGCGAGCTCTGGCGTGAAGCCCACGAACCAGGCATCTCCGTAGTTGTCCGTGGTACCCGTCTTCCCCGCGACGTCGACTCCCGGCACTGCCGCCCGCGTCCCTGTCCCGACCCGCACGACGTCCTGGAGGATCGAGGTCAGGAGCTCGGCCTCGCCCGGCTCCGTCACCTCCGTCGGCTGTGGGAGGTTCTCGTCGATTCGCCCGGTGCGGATCCGTTGGACGCGATCGACGACGCGCGGCCTGTCCCCGAACACCGAGCCGTCGACCCGCCGGCCGTCGTTGGCGATCGTCGAGTACGCACGAGCCATCTCGAGGGGGTTCACGGCCACCGAACCGAGCCCGATGGAGAAGTAGGCGTCGAGCGGGCTCCGGATCCCGAGGGCGTGCGCGGTCTCGACGATCGCCTTCGGCCCGACGAGATCGGTCAGCTGTGCGTACACGGTGTTGTCGGAGGACACGAGGGCTCGGGAGAGGTTCACGCGTCCCAGGTAGGTGTGGTCGTAGTTGGTCACCGTCCAGATTCGGTCGCCGGCGTCGATCGCGACCTTCTTCGACTCGAGCTCCGTCAGCGGCGAGATTCCCTCGCGCATGGCGGTCGCGAGGACGATGGGCTTGAAGGCCGAGCCGGGCTGCCGCGCGGCCTGCGCGGCCAGGTTGAACTGGCTCTCGCGGAAGTTCCGCCCGCCGAACATCGCCTTGACCGCGCCCGTGTCGGGCTCGATCGCGACGAGCGCGGCGGCCGGCCCGTCGGGATTGCGCAGCACGCGCTCGATGGCCGTGCGCGCGAGCTGCTGGAGCTCGAGGTCGATCGTGGTCGTCACCTTGAGCCCGCCGCCGAAGACGCGCCCCGCGCCGTACTTCTCGACGAGCTGGTCCTTGACGTAGTTCACGAAGTACTGCGCCGGCCCCTCGGTCCCGGGAAGCCGCACGTCCTCGTCGTCGGGAAGCGGGGCGTTGTCGGCTCGTTCGAACGCCTTCCGCGTGATCTTGCCCTGCTCGAACATTGCGCCGAGAACATGCCGCCGACGCTGCTTCGCGTTTGCGCGGTTCGTGACCGGGTCGTATCGGCTCGGGTCGGCCGGGATCCCCGCCAGCAGCGCGGCCTCGTGGAGTTGAAGGTGTGCGGCGCCCTTGTCGAAGTAGGCCCGCGACGCCTGCTGGATGCCGTAGGCGCCGTTCCCGAAGTAGATCGTGTTCAGGTACGCCGTGAGGATCCGATCCTTGCTCCAGCGCTGCTCGAGCTGCCAGGCCAGCGCCGCCTCGCGCACCTTGCGGGCGAGCGTCCGCTCGTTCCTGATGTAGGCGTTCTTGACGAACTGCTGGGTGATCGTCGATCCGCCCTCGACGATCGCCTGGTTGCGGACGTCCGCCCAGAGCGCGCGGGCGACGCCCCGCATGTCGATGCCGTCGTGGTCGAAAAAGCGCTGATCCTCGACAGCCACGATCGCCTGCCGCATGATCGGCGCGATGTCCTCGGTGTCGACGAGGACACGGCTCTCCTCACCACGCAGGACGGCTAGCACGGAGCGGCCGTTCGAGGCGTACACGACGGTGTCGACATCCGAACGCTCGCGCGCGGGGTCGAGAGCCGGGATCTCGCTGGCCACCGCTCGCACGAGGCCGAACGTGAACGAGAACCCCGCCAGCACTACGAGGAGGCCGAGCAAGGCCGCTAGGCGGACCTTGCGTACACGTCGCTGCCCGCGCAGCGGCGTCCCCTTCTCCCTGCGACGTCGCAAGGGGAGAAGTCTTGCAGCTACCCGATTCGCACGGTGTTCAGATCCGGTGGTCTCAGACGAGGTCTCAGACCGGCTCGGACGCGACGAGGAGCGGGGGCGTCGGCGTCGAGGCACCGCCCTCGTCCTCGAGCGTCACGGCAACGACGTCGCCTTCTTCGACCGTGCCGTCCAACGAGCTCGGTATGGCCTTCGCCGGAGAAGAGCCCGGCCGGCGCCGGCACGTCGCCTTCGACCACCCACATCTCGTAGGTCTTTCCGGCGGGCGCTGGTTCGAGCCCGGTGAGCTGGAGCACCGCACGGCCGTCGGGAGCGACGACCAGGCGACCCTGTCCGGCCGCGAGAGAGATCGTCTGCGACTCCGGGTCGGCGACGATGCGCGACTGCTTCGCGCTGCCGCTCGAGTGCGCTGCGCGTGTCGTCGAGGTCGCCCGAGAGCTGAATCGCCCAGATCCCGATCGCGACGGCCACCACGGCGGCAACTGCCGCGAGGGTGGCCACCGCAGGGAGCGCCAACCGCACGCGAGCGGGGCGACTCGAAGGGAACGACGACCTGGGGCTCGGCGCGGACCTGCGCGAGAACACGATCCCGGAGATCCGGGCTCGGGGCCGGGCCCGAGGCGGCGACGGCAAGCGCCTCGGTGACGCCGGCGAACGACGCTAGCTCTTCCTGGCACGGCTCGCAGGAGCGCAGGTGCGCTTCGTACGCCTCGCGGTCGCTCGGGCTCGAGCGCGTCGAGCGCGTAGGCAGCGGTCAGCTCGTGAATTCCGGTCTCCATGATCCTTCCTGTGCGGATTCGTCCAGGAGCTCGCGTAGGCGCGCGAGCCCGGCGAACATCCGGCTCTTGATCGTACCGAGGGGCACACCGAGCCTCTCGGCAAGCTCTGATTGCGAATACCCGCCGTAGTAGGCGAGCTCGATGGCCTCCCGTTGCGTGTCGGGGAGTTGTGCAAGCGCAGCCTGGACGCGCTCCCGCTCGTACCGGAGCCACGCGGCCTCCTCGGTGGGCTCTGCGGTCTCTCCAGGTCTCACGGGGAGCTCCTCGGGGAGCTGATCGGTCCGGCGCCGCTGCTCACGTCGCACGAGGTCGACGGCGCGGCGGTGGACGAGGGTGAGGATCCAGGTGCTGGCCTTGGCGCGCTCGGCCCGGAACGCCGCTGCCGTGCGCCAGACCGCGAGGAAGCCCTCCTGGACAGCATCCTCGGCGAGACTCTCGTCTCGCAGGATGCGCAGCGCGAGCCCGTAGGCGACCCGCCCGACCCGGTCGTACAGCTCCGCGAGGGCGGCCTCGTCACCGCGCGCGACGAGCGCGACCAGGGCTTCGTCCGAGAGATGAGCGTGCTGCCGGCGCATGGTCCAGGCGGGACTCGAGACGTCGAACGCTAGCAGCGTAGGGGCGAGCAGCTCCATCGGGATTGTTCGCGCGAGCTGGGCGGTCGGTTCGCGGGCCCGGCAACGTCGAACCGCGTGCCGCGCGCCCGCGAACAAGGGCCGTTCGCAAACGAAGCACGGAAGGAGTTGAGATGCGCAAGAGCATCACAGCCGTCGCTGCGATCGGACTGCTTGCCGCAACCGCCGTCGTCGGCGCTGCGACACTCGGGCCCGGGTCTGGCGCGGCATCCAGCCACCGCGAAGCACCGCTGATCGCGGAGGACCCGTCGGCCGACCTCACGGACGTGTACGCGTTCCGCAGCCCGGACAAGACGAACACGGTCACGATCCTCGCGAACGTGATTCCGGGCGAGGATCCGGCGGCCGGCCCGAACTGGTACACGTTCTCGCCGAACGCGCGTTACAACCTGAAGGTCGACACGAACGGTGACTCGCGTCCGGACGTCACGTACCGGTTCCAGTTCCGGACGAAGACGGGGCCGTTCTTCCTCGGCGACACCGCGCAGCCGTTCACCGTCTCGCGAGTAAGCCGCTCGGGGAAGGCGACCGTGGTTGCGAGAGGCACGACCCCGCCGAACAACATCGGCCCCCGGTCGACGCCGAACTACCGCTCGCTCGTCTCGAAGTCGCTCGTCTCGTTCGACGGCGGCCGCTCGCAGGCGTTCGCCGGGCAGCGGGACGATCCGTTCTTCGGTGACATCGGCGCGATCTTCGATCTCGTCGCGATCCGCAAAGGCACCGGCAACATGGGCGGCGGCAGGGACTTCTTCGCCGGCTACGGCGTCCACACGTTCGCAGTGCAGGTTCCGATCGCCGGGCTCGACGCCAGGAACGGGACCATCGGCGTCTGGGCATCGGTCGACCGGCGAAAGGTCACGACTCGCGGCCATTCGACCCGCGACTCGGGTGCCTGGGTCCAGGTCAACCGGCTCGCGAACCCGCTGGTCAACGAGGTCATCATCCCCACCGGCCTAAAGGATCAGTGGAACTCGCTCCAGCCGTGGCAGGAAGGGCGCTTCCGCAAGTACTACGAGACGCCCATTCTCGCCGCTGTGATCAACAAGCTGTACAAGCTCGGCGCACCCGAGAAGGATCGCGACGATCTCGTCGCCGTCCTCCTCACCGGCGTGCCTCAGCTGAACTTCACCGGAGCGCGGCTGTCCGAGCTCCTGCGGCTGAACCTGAACATCCCGGTCAGGAAGAGCCCGAAGCGGCTCGGCGTGCTCGCGGGTGACAACCAGGGCTGGCCGAACGGGCGCAGGCTCGGCGACGACGTCATCGACATCGCCGAGCAGGCGGTCGGCGGGTTCCTGAAGGGGACGAAGCTCCCGCTCGGAGACGGCGTCGACGGCGACGATCGGAAGCTCCTCGGATCGTTCCCGTACGTCGCAGATCCACAGTCCGGCTTCGACAACACGAAGGGCAAGCCGGACTCCTCGAAGTAGGGCAAGCGGGGCCGTCCCTTCGGGGACGGCCCCGAACCGCCTCGGGCGCCTGTGCGAACCACGTCCGTGAGACGCGCGCTGCTGTCCCTACTGTTCGCTCTCCTTGCCTCTGCCGCGTTCCTGGCAGCGGCCGATGGTGCGAAGGCGCACCCTCTCGGCAACTTCACGGTCAACAGGTACGCGGGCATCGAGGTCGCCGGGAGCGACATCTACCTGCGGTACGCGCTGGATCTCGCCGAGATCCCGACCTATCAGCTCGGCAGCGAGGTTCGGGCGCCTGGTTACGCGGCTCGACTGGCACGCGACCTCGACCTCGCGGTCGACGGAGATCGAACGCAGCTGCGCGTCGTCCGGCACGATCTGACCGCGCGCCCGGGTGCCGGCGGCCTCGAGACGCTCCGCCTCGACGTCGTGTACCGCGCTGCGAGCAGCGGGGGAGCGATCACCTTCGTGGATCGCGCCTTCGAGGGCCGCGTCGGCTGGCGCGAAGTGACCGTGACGGCGCGCGACGGCGCGAGTGTTGCTCGAGGCCGACGTGCCGGCGAACAGCACGAGCCGGGCGCTTTCCGCCTACCCGTCTGATCTCCTCGCGTCGCCGTCGGACGTCTCGAGCGCGCGAGCGACGATCGAGCTCGGCACCGCTCCCGGTCTCCCCCCTTTCATCGGGAGCGGGCCGAGCCCGAAGCCGTTCGCGAGCTCCGCGGGCGGCGGCCTCGAGGCGCTGATCGAGCGTGACGACCTCTCGCTCGGCGTGCTTCTCCTCTCGCTGCTCATCGCGATGTTCTGGGGCGCGGTGCATGCTCTGACGCCCGGTCACGGCAAGGCGATGGTCGCCGCCTATCTCGTGGGAACGAAGGGCACCCCGCGCCACGCGTTTGCGCTGGGGGGAACGGTGACGGTCGCCCACACCGCGGGAGTGTTCGCACTGGGCCTGGTCACGCTCGGGCTCTCCGAGGTCATCGTCCCGGAGCAGCTCTATCCCTGGCTGACGCTCGTTTCCGGACTGCTCGTCGTCGCGGTGGGTGCTTCGGTCCTGCGGAGCCGGCTCCGCCGCCGGCGCGGGCGTGGCCACCACCATCACGACCACCATCACGACCGTCACCACCACGGCGCACACCAGCACCACCACCACGGCGGCGACGCAGACGACCTGACGTCCAAGGGCATCCTCGGTGTCGGGATCGCGGCCGGCCTGCTTCCGTGTCCTTCGGCGCTCGTCGTTCTCCTGTCGGCGATCGCACTCCACCGCATCGGCCTCGGGCTCGCGCTCATCGTGGCGTTCAGCCTGGGTCTTGCGGCGACGATCACCGCGATCGGCCTCTTCGCTGTGCTCGCCCGGCGAGCCTTCGGCCGGGTCTCGCTTGACGGGCCCGTCGTCCGCGCGCTGCCTGCGCTCAGCGCGGCACTGATTCTCGCGGTCGGGGTCGTCATCACCGCCCGGGCGCTGCCCGGCGTTGTCTGACGAACCGATTCGGCGAGGCCGGCGAACCAGGGATATGTTCGGACTCGACGACTGGCTCGCAGGGCTCTCGCAAGGCGCATCGGTCGCGGTCGTCCTTCTCGTGGCTGTGCTGCTCGGCCTGCGCCACGCGACCGATCCCGACCACATCGCCGCGATGACCGCTCTCGTTGCGTCCGGTCGAGACCGGGCGACGAGGTCGGCCGCGCGCCTCGGCGCCTGGTGGGGAGCGGGTCACGCGATCACGCTCGTCGTCTTCGGAGTGCCCATCCTGCTCGCGGAGCGCTTCCTGCCCGAGCGCGTTCAGCAGGGTGCCGAGACCGCGGTGGCGGCTCTGATCGTGTTCCTGGCGCTGCGCCTGCTCGTCCGCTGGCGGCACGGGTACTTCGACCTCCACGCCCATCCGCACTCGGAGCAAGACCACCGGCACGCCGTACGGACACCGTTCGGGGCGTTCGCCGTGGGCCTGGTGCATGGGATGGGAGGTAGCGCGGGCGTCGGTGTCCTGCTGCTCGCGGCGATTCCATCCGAGGCGGTCGCGCTTGCCTCGCTCGCCCTGCTGGCGCTGTTCACTGCGGTTTCGATGGCGATCGTGACCGCAGGCTTCGGCGTGGCGTTGTCCGCTCGGCCCGTCGCGAGCGCGATCACCGCGGCAGTTCCGGCGATCGGGTGCGCCAGCCTCGCCTTCGGGCTCTGGTACGCCGCGGCTACGTGGAGCCTCGCCCCGTACCCGTTCTAGCGGGCTGCTCGGGTCGATTTCGGCGGGGTCGTTAGGCTCCGACGCATGGAGCAAATCGAGAGCATCGTCACAGTCGACGACGCCGAGCGTCTCGCCGAGAGCGTTCTGCCGCCCGAGGCCTGGGCCTACATCGTGGGTGGAGCTGGCGACGAGCGAACGCTGCGCTGGAACCGCGAGTCGTTTTCCCGCTACCACCTGCGCCCGCGAGTGCTCGTCGACGTCTCATCGGTCTCGACGGAGACACTCGGTACTGGGAACATCGATCTCGATGCCCGTGATGGTCGCGCCGGCAGCCTTTCAGGGAATTGCGCACGAGGAGGGCGAGGCCGGCACGGCACGGGGCGCTGCGGAGGCCGGCACGCTCATGTGTCTTTCGACGGTTGCGACGGCAACGCCCGCAGACGTTGCAGCCGCCGCACCGGGCGCGCCGCGCTGGCTCCAGATCTACGTCTTCCGCGACCGTGAGGTGAGCGACGAGGTGATCGGTCAGGCGCTCGAGGCGGGCTTCTCGGCGCTCGTTCTGACTGCCGATCTTCCCGTCTACGGAATCCGGCATCCGCGAGGCGCGGCTCGGCTTCGAAGCGCCCGAGGACGACGTACCGGCGATCGTCTCCGCCCGGGCGCGCGGGGGCGAGCAGACGGGGCCGCACACGCTCAGCCTGCTCGAGTCCGGGCTCGAATGGGACTACGTCACCGAGTTGCGCGAGCGGTGGAATGTACCGGTGATCGTCAAGGGCCTCGTCACCGCCGAGGACGCGACTCTCGCGTGCGAGCACGGCGCAGCGGCGGTCGTCGTCTCCAACCACGGCGGTCGCCAGCTCGACGGGACGATCGCGTGCGCTCGACGCCCTGCCCGAGGTCGTGGACGCGGTCGGTGAGCGCGCTGAGGTCTACCTCGACGGCGGCGTGCGCCGGGGTTCCGACGTCGTCATGGCACTCGCGCTCGGAGCGCGCGCCGTGCTCGTCGGGCGCCCGGCGATGTACGGGCTCGCATACGGCGGAGCCAAGGGTGTGTTCCAGGTGCTCGACATCCTCCGCGACGAGGTGGAGAACGCGCTTGCGCTGCTCGGCTGCCGCTCGCCGGACGAGGTGACGCGCGCGCACGTCGCCCCTCGCACTCCCGCGTGACTGCCGAGCTGACCCGCAATGCAGTGCACGTGCTCCCTGAGGGCGGGCTCGAGTCGAAGCTCAGCCTCGGCCGCCCGCTGCGCGTCAAGCTCGGCATCGACGTCACCTCGCCCGACATCCACGTCGGACGCGGGATTCCTCTCCAGCGCATGCGGGCGTTCCAGGACGAGGGCCATACGGGAGTGCTCATCGTCGGCGACTACACGACGCGGATCGGAGACCCATCCGGCCGCTCGGCCGAGCGGCCGATCCTCTCCGACGAGGAGATCGAACGGAACGCCCAGACGTACGTCGAGCAGGCCTACCAGATCGTGATTCCGGAGCAGACCGAGGTGCGTTTCAACAGCGAGTGGCTGTCGGCGCTCACATTCGCGGAGGTGATCGGGCTGACGCGGATGATGACCGTCGCTCAGATGCTCGAGCGCGACGACTTCGCCGGCCGCTACACGACGGGCCAGCCCATCTCCGTCTCCGAGCTCCTGTATCCGCTCATGCAGGCCTACGACTCCGTGGCCGTCGAGGCGGATGTCGAGCTCGGCGGCACGGATCAGCTCTACAACCTGCTCGCGGGGCGCGAGGTGATGCAGGCCTACGGGCTCGAGCCGCAGGTCGTGCTCACGACACCGCTTCTCGTCTCCTGGGACGGCGAAAAGATGAGCTCGTCCGTCGGCAACAACATCCCGCTCACGGCCGCTTCGGAGGAGCAGTTCGGCCGTGTGATGCGTATCTCGGACGCCCTCCTTCCCGAGTGGTACCGGCTCGTCCTCGAAGAGGAGCTTCCGCGGGGTACCGACCCGCTCGAGGCCAAGCTCGAGCTCGCCCGCCGCATCGTCGCGCGCTCTCATGGCGCCGACGCTGTCGGGCCGGCGGAGGAGCACTTCACTCGCGTCGTCCGAGAGGGCCGCGCCCCGGAGGAGGTCCCGGAGGTGCCGGTGCCCTCGGGCGACCCCGTTCACCTGCCTGCCGCGCTCGCCGACTGGTTCGGGTTCTCGACGAGCGAGGCGCGACGCCTGATCGCGCAGGGCGCCGTGCGGCTCGACGACGAGCCCGTCGTCGACCTCGACCTGCCCCGCGAGCAGCTGATGGGGGCGCTCGTCCAGGCCGGCAAGCGCCGCTTCGTGCGCGTTCTCGCGAGCTAGGACGCCGAGCCCGGGCCTAGAGGCCTCGGTTGACACTGGAAACCCGTCTGGTACCATCCCCGAGCCGCTCGAGAGGGCGACGCAAGAACCCTGTCACTCGACGAACTGGAGTGCCTTCGAGCGAAACGGATACGACCTCGTATCACTTTCGGAGGCCTCTGGCGCGAGTCGGAGGCTTTTTTGTTGTCGTCAGCGGGTTTGTGGCTCGGTCTTTGAAAACTCAACAGCGTTTGAACGTCGAGACCTCACGCAGGTCTCGCAGGCTTCGCCTGCGGGCCGGCATGAGGCTAGATCCTGTCAACCCTTGAGTTCATTGCCGCGCTCGCGGCGTCCCTTCGGGGCGCTCGCGCTCGCGGAGTGGGTAGACGATCGAGCATTCAAGCTCGAGTTGAAAGACTGTCTCCGGCTCTGCTTGTCCGGCCACCCTCCGCGGTACGCCCTTCGGGGCTACTGTCGGGCGGTAACCGACTCGTGGAACTCGGGGGCGACAAGTCCTTCACGGAGAGTTTGATCCTGGCTCAGGACGAACGCTGGCGGCGCGCTTAACACATGCAAGTCGAGCGAGAACCAGGGCTTCGGCCCTGGGGACAGCGGCGAACGGGTGAGTAACACGTGGGTTATCTGCCCTCGGCACCGGAATAGCCCGGGGAAACCCGGATTAATGCCGGATGGCCCGCCCGCCCTTCGGGGTGGTCGGAAAAGGTAGCTTCGGCCTCCGGCCGAGGATGAGCCCGCGGCGGATTAGCTTGTTGGTGAGGTAACGGCTCACCAAGGCGACGATCCGTAGCTGGTCTGAGAGGACGATCAGCCACACTGGGACTGAGACACGGCCCAGACTCCTACGGGAGGCAGCAGTGGGGAATCTTGCGCAATGGGCGAAAGCCTGACGCAGCGACGCCGCGTGAGGGAAGAAGGCCTTCGGGTTGTAAACCTCTTTCAGGAGGGACGAAGCTACTCGGGTTAATAGCCCAGAGGGTGACGGTACCTTCAGAAGAAGCCCCGGCTAACTACGTGCCAGCAGCCGCGGTAATACGTAGGGGGCAAGCGTTGTCCGGATTTATTGGGCGTAAAGAGCGTGTAGGCGGCCAAGCAGGTCCGTTGTGAAAACTGGAGGCTCAACCTCCAGACGTCGACGGAAACCGCGTGGCTAGAGTCCGGAAGAGGAGAGTGGAATTCCTGGTGTAGCGGTGAAATGCGCAGATATCAGGAAGAACACCGATGGCGAAGGCAGCTCTCTGGGACGGTACTGACGCTGAGACGCGAAAGCGTGGGGAGCGAACAGGATTAGATACCCTGGTAGTCCACGCCGTAAACGATGGGTGCTAGGTGTGGGAGGTGTCGACTCCTCCCGTGCCGCAGCTAACGCATTAAGCACCCCGCCTGGGGAGTACGGCCGCAAGGCTAAAACTCAAAGGAATTGACGGGGCCCCGCACAAGCAGCGGAGCATGTTGTTTAATTCGATGCAACGCGAAGAACCTTACCAGGGCTTGACATGCACTGGAAAGCCGTAGAAATACGGCCCTCCTTCGGGACTGGTGCACAGGTGGTGCATGGCTGTCGTCAGCTCGTGTCGTGAGATGTTGGGTTAAGTCCCGCAACGAGCGCAACCCCTGTCCCATGTTGCCAGCGAGTAATGTCGGGGACTCATGGGAGACTGCCGGTGACAAATCGGAGGAAGGTGGGGATGATGTCAAGTCATCATGCCCCTTATGTCCTGGGCTACAAACGTGCTACATTGGCCGGTACAAAGGGCTGCAAACTCGCGAGGGTGAGCGAATCCCAAAAAGCCGGTCCCGGTTCGGATTGAAGGCTGAAACTCGCCTTCATGAAGGCGGAGTTGCTAGTAATCGCGGATCAGCAACGCCGCGGTGAATACGTTCTCGGGGCTTGTACACACCGCCCGTCACACCACGAAAGTCGGCAATACCCGAAGCCGGTGAGCTAACCGCAAGGAGGCAGCCGTCGAAGGTAGGGTCGATGATTGGGGTGAAGTCGTAACAAGGTAGCCGTAGCGGAAGCTGCGGCTGGATCACCTCCTTTCTAGGGAAAAACCGGAGCTCACACTCCGGTTAGGCGTCGGAGCTCGTCGATGGCCACGGCCGTCCGATGCGTCCGACTCGCCTAGAAGAACGTCGACCTCGTCGTTCTCACGCTGTTGAGTTTTGAGAGACCGTCCCACTGATGGACGTTCTTCTCGTGAGGCGCTGCTCGATGCAGCCGAGCTCACGTGCACCTTGAAAACTCCATAGCGGCAACACATAACGTGTTCTTTCCGGTCAAGAGAGAAAGGGCACACGGTGGATGCCTTGGCGCCAAGAGCCGATGAAGGACGTGGGCGGCTGCGATAAGCCTCGGGAAGGAGCTGACCATCCGTTGATCCGGGGATTTCCGAATGGGGAAACCTACGCGTGGTAATGCGCGCGTACTCCTGCCTGAATACATAGGGCAGGAAGAGGCAAGCCGGGGAACTGAAACATCTTAGTACCCGGAGGAAAGGAAAGAAACCTCGATTCCCTGAGTAGTGGCGAGCGAAAGGGGAAGAGCCCAAACCTGTGTGATGTGATAGGCGGCAGCCGTTGTCACATGGGTGTTGTAGGGCTCGCCTTGATCCGTCTGCCGGCGGGTCGGGAAGTTACAAAGTCGCGTGTTAGTCGAACCGGCTGGAACGCCGGACCACAGCGGGTAACAGTCCCGTAGACGAAAGCGCGCGGCCTTCCTGGGCGAGTACCTGAGTACGGCCGGGCACGGGAAACCTGGTCGGAACCCGCGGGGACCACCCCGCAAGGCTAAGTACTCCTTGGCGACCGATAGTGAACTAGTACCGTGAGGGAAAGGTGAAAAGTACCCCGGAAGGGGAGTGAAATAGCACCTGAAACCGTGTGCTTACAAGCGGTCGGAGCAGGCTTTGTCCTGTGACGGCGTGCCTTTTGCATAATGAGCCAGCGAGTTGCTCTTCAACGGCGAGGTTAAGGAAACGGAGCCGTAGCGAAAGCGAGTCTGAATAGGGCGATTCAGTCGTTGGAGGCAGACCCGAAACTGAGTGATCTACCCATGGGCAGGTTGAAGCGGGGGTAAGACCCCGTGGAGGACCGAACCGACGTCGGGTGAAAACGGCGCGGATGACCTGTGGGTCGGAGTGAAAGGCTAATCAAACTCAGAGATATCTGGTTCTCCCCGAAATATATTTAGGTATAGCGTCACGCGTTCACTGTTGGTTGTAGAGCACTGTTTGGCCTAGGGGGCCTACCAGCTTACTGAAGTCAGGCAAACTCCGAATGCCGACAGTCCAGAGCGTGGCAGTCAGACTGCGGGGGATAAGCTCCGTGGTCAAAAGGGAAACAGCCCAGACCGTCGGCTAAGGCCCCTAATTCCAGGCTAAGTGGGAAACGATGTTCGATTGCCAAGACAACCAGGATGTTGGCTTAGAAGCAGCCACCATTTAAAGAGTGCGTAACAGCTCACTGGTCAAGTGGTCGGGCGCGGACAATGTAACGGGGCTCAAGCCTGGAGCCGAAGCTACGGATTTCGTCGTGCTTTCGAGCTCGACGGAGTGGTAGGGGAGCGTTCCCATGCTCGCGAAGCGGCGGCGTAAGCCAGCCGTGGAAGCATGGGAAGTGAGAATGCTGGCATGAGTAACGAAAGAGGAGCGAGAAACTCCTCCGCCGAATGCCCAAGGGTTCCTGAGTAAAGCTAATCTGCTCAGGGTTAGTCGGGACCTAAGCCGAGGCCGAAAGGCGTAGGCGATGGCCAACCGGTTGATATTCCGGTACCACGTACCCACCGCTATCACCGATGGCGGGACGGGGTAGGCTAGGGGATCCCAGGCGTTGGTCGACCTGGGGCAACCGCGTAGGGTGAGCGATAGGCAAATCCGTCGCTCGTTAAACCTGAGACGGGAAGCCGACTCCAGAAATGGAGGAAGTCCCTGAAGCCATGCCTCCTAGAAAAGCGTCTAGGGAGGTGGGGCGTGCCCGTACCAAAACCGACACAGGTGGGCAAGTAGAGAATACTAAGGCGATCGGAAGAACCCTCGTTAAGGAACTCGGCAAAATGGCCCCGTAACTTCGGGAGAAGGGGCGCCCCGGTAGAGTGAGCGGACTTGCGCCGCGAGCTCGAGGGGGCCGCAGTGAAACGGCCCAAGCGACTGTTTACCAAAAACACAGGTCTCTGCTAAGTCGTCAAGACGACGTATAGGGGCTGACGCCTGCCCGGTGCCGGAAGGTCACGAGGAGAGGTTAGCCTTCGGGCGAAGCTTTGAATCCAAGCCCCGGTAAACGGCGGCGGTAACTATAACCGTCCTAAGGTAGCGAAATTCCTTGTCGGGTAAGTTCCGACCTGCACGAATGGCGTAACGACTTGGGCGCTGTCTCAACGAGGGATCCGGTGAAATTGAAGTCTCGGTGAAGATGCCGAGTACCCGTGGCTGGACGGAAAGACCCCGTGAACCTTTACTGCAGCTTTGCGTTGAAGTTCGGTATACGTTGTCCAGGATAGGTGGGAGACTTGGAAGCGGGAACGCCAGTTCTCGTGGAGTCAACCTTGGGATACCACCCTTCGTGTTCTGGGCTTCTAACTCGATCCCGTGATCCGGGTCGGGAACAGCGTGAGGTGGGCAGTTTGACTGGGGCGGTCGCCTCCTAAAATGTAACGGAGGCGCGCAATGGTTCCCTCAGCACGGTTGGAAATCGTGCGTAGAGCGCAAAGGCATAAGGGAGCCTGACTGCGAGACTGACAAGTCGAGCAGGGACGAAAGTCGGCCTTAGTGATCCGACCGTGGAGAGTGGAATCGCGGTCGCTCAACGGATAAAAGGTACTCCGGGGATAACAGGCTCATCCTTCCCAAGAGTCCATATCGACGGAAGGGTTTGGCACCTCGATGTCGGCTCGTCGCATCCTGGGGCTGAAGCAGGTCCCAAGGGTTGGGCTGTCCGCCCATTAAAGCGGCACGCGAGCTGGGTTCAGAACGTCGTGAGACAGTTCGGTCCCTATCCGCCATGGGCGTTGGAGGTTTGAGAGGATTCGTCTCTAGTACGAGAGGACCGAGATGAACGGGCCTCTGGTGTATCAGTTGTCCTGCCAAGGGCATCGCTGATTAGCCACGCCTGGATGGGATAACCGCTGAAAGCATCTAAGCGGGAAGCCCACCTCGAGATGAGACCTCCCATCCCCTAGAGGGAGTAAGGGTCGTGGTAGACCACCACGTTGATAGGCGGGACGTGCAAGCGCAGCAATGCGTTCAGCGGACCCGTACTAATTACCCGAGGTCTTGACTTTGAACACGTTCGTCGCCGCTATGGAGTTTTGAGGGTCGCGCGCGAGCACTCGCTGCGTCTCGACAATTTGGGCGGTCATAGCGACGGGGAAACACCTCTTCCCATTCCGAACAGAGAAGTTAAGCCCGTCAGCGCCGATGGTACTTGGGGCGCAAGCTCCCGGGAGAGTAGGACGCCGCCCTGCTTTTTGCGCAGATGACCAGGATCCGCTAGCGCGGATCCTGGTCGCGCACAAGCAGACCCCTTCATGTGGTGCCCGAACACTCCTCTCTTCGGGGTGTGAAGTCGATTGCTGGTCCACCCCGGTGCCGGGCTCGGTCGTTCGTAGACTGGTCGGGTGGAGCTTCGCGACGGCGATCTCGTGCTGCGGCCGTGGGCCGAGGACGATGTGCCGGCGCTCGTCGAGGCCTGCAATGACCCCGAGATCACGCGCTGGATTCCACTCATCCCCGTGCCTTACACCGAACGAGACGCTCTCGCATGGGTTCGTGCGGAGGTGCGACCTGAGGAGCACTCGTTTGCGATCACGCTGGCCGGTGACTTGGTCGGCTCGATCGGGATGGGTGTGAACTCCACGGACATCCGAGGTCGCATCGGCTACTGGGTTGCCGCGCCCGCGCGGGGACGCGGCGTCTGCACGCGCGCGCTCCGCCGCCTGTCGAAGTGGGGCCTCGAGGAGCTCGAGCTTGTGCGGCTCGAGCTCATCACCGACCCCGACAACCTTGCCTCTCAGCGCGTGGCGGAAAAGGTGGGCTTCAAGCGCGAAGGCGTCCTGCGATCGCATCTCCGTCATCCCGACGGGCGAGTTCGCGACTCCGTGATGTTCTCGCTCCTACCGGGCGAGCTTCTCGACTGACGCGGTCGGACCGCGCCCGTTTCGTCCTGCTCCGAGCTCGCGCAGCCGCCTCACGCGGTCGTCGAGCGGTGGATGCGTCTTGAACATGCGCGCGATCCCCTCGCTCTCGAACGGATCGATGCAGTAGAGCGGCTCCGTGGCCGGCGACGCCGCGAACTCGACCAGCTCCGCAGCCCGGTCGAGCCGCAGCAGGCCGTCCGCGAGGTCGTGCGCCGACCCGGTGTTCGTGGCGGCGAGCGCGTCCGCATGCAGCTCGCGCTTGTTCGAGAGCAGCAGGTGGACGAACGCCGACGCGATCGGCGCGAGGACGAAGAGGAGCGCGCGGGACAGGAAGCCACCGATGCGGCTCGACTCCACAAGCGTCGAGGCGAAGAGGACGACGAACGTCTGCAGGAGGACGTCGCGGCGTCGAACATGCGCCAGCTCGTGCCCGATCACGGCCTCGAGCTCCTCGCGGCGAAGTGCCTGGAGTGCTCCGGTTGAGACGGCGAGTGTCGAGCTCCGGGGCCCGCGGCCGACGACGAACAACCGCGGGAAGCCATTCGCGATCACGTACAGCTGCGGGGGCCGTACATTGAGCTTCGCCGCGACCGTATCGACCGTCGAGCGCAGGATCGGATCCTCGGCGAGCGCGAACGGCCGGGCACCGAGCATTCCCAGAAGCGCGCGGTCCCCGTAGCGGTAGACGCCGGTCGCCGCGAGCAGGGCGCAGAACGCGAACAGGAGCGCGGTGGTACTCCCTCCGATCAGCCAGCCGAGCCCGCCGAATGCCGCAGCGAGCACCGCGACGAGGAGCCACGCCTTGATCAGATTGATCGCGCCTGCCATGCGCGAGTTCGGCGCGGCGACCCTATTCCTCGCCGATGTCGCCCTCGGTCAGTCCGCGAGGAGGCCAGTCGGGCTCGGGGGCATCACACCGGCTCGAGCAATGCAGTGAGGCGACGTTCTGAAGCGGGATGAGGATGTGGCCGTTGAGCTCGATGTGCGGGACGTCTTCGATCGAGCAGTACGCGGTCAACATCCCTTCCTGGTAGTCGCCTCCGAAGAGGGCGACCTCGACCTGTTCGCCCTTGTACTTATTCGTGAAGTCGTCCACGAGCCGGGTCAGTCTACTCGCTCGAGCTGGCCGTCCCGGAGCGCGAAACGGACGACGGCGCAGTTGCCGACGACGTGAATCGACCGCCGCGCCTCGCCGAAGTCGACCCCAGCCGACGCCGCCAGGGCGGACCGAATCGGACCACCGTGAGTCACTGCGAGAACGCTCTCGCGCGGGTGGAGCGTGCCGAGCCGGCGCAGGCACGAGACGACGCGCTGCCCGAGCTCGTCGTACGTCTCGCCGTCGTCCCACCCGTGGCCGTATTCGAGCCAGCGCTGATAGCCGACCGGGAAGCGTGCCTGGACCTCCGAGCGTGTGAGGCCGGACCAGGATCCGACGTCGACCTCTCGGAGCCCCTCGTCGACGTGCACCTGAAGCTCGAGTGTCGACGCGAGGATCGTGGCCGTCTCGTGGGCGCGCCTGAGCGGGCTCGAGTACGCGACGGTGACGTTCTCCATCCCGATCCGAGCCGCGAGCTCGCGCGCCTGGCGCCGGCCGACGTCGTTGAGCGGTGGATCGGCATGGCCCTGGAAGCGGTTGTCGCGATTCCAGTCGGTCTCGCCGTGCCTGACCATCACGATCGTCGTCGGCACGCCGGATACGCTAGCCGCGCTCGTGGACCTCGAACTCGGCAATCGGCGGTGTCTCGTCACGGGCTCGACCGGCGGGATCGGGCTCGAGACGGCTCGACACCTCGTTGCCGAGGGTGGGCGCGTCGTCACGTGCGGGCGAAGCGGGGCGCCCGACACGGGCGAGACAGCTCACGTTTCCGCCGATCTCGCACTGCCGGGCGAGCCGGAGCGCGCCGTCGCGGAGGCCGCTGCTGCTCTCGGTGGTCTCGACGTCCTCGTGAACAACGTCGGGGTCGCGCGCCACGCACGGTTCGAGGACGTTCTCGACGACGAGTGGGACGCGTACTGGCAGCTCAACGTCATGAGCTACGTGCGGGCGATCCGCGCAGCGCTTCCCTATCTCCGCGACGGAGGAGGCGCGATCGTCAACGTCTCCTCGACCGCCGGAAAGCGTCCGTCCACCGGTATGCCGCACTACTCCGTCACGAAGGCCGCCGTGCTCTCGCTTTCGCGCCTGGTCGCCGACGTCTACGCGGCTGAGGGCATCCGCTGCAACGCCGTCACGCCCGGCCCGACGGCCACCGACGCGTGGCTCGGCGAAGGCGGCCTCGCCGAGCAGCAGGGCGATCGCGAGGAGGTGCTCGCGAAGGTCGGGGCGGGACGTCCGCTCGGCCGCCTCGCGCGTCCCGAGGAGATCGCCTCGGTGATCGTCTTCCTCTGCTCCGACCGAGCGTCCTACGTCACGGGCGCGGCCTGGAGCGCCGACGGCGGCACCGTCCCGATCATCGTCTGATGGACCCGTTCGAGGCGCGTATCCGAGCGCTCGAGGAGAGTCTTTCGCCGTACGCAGTTCGGTCGTACGAGACACGCGGGCGTGCTCTGCCCGAGGACGCGTCCGAAGTGAGGACGCCCTATCAGCGCGACCGCGACCGGATCGTCCATTCGAAGCCGTTCCGGCGGCTGAAAGGGAAGACGCAGGTCTTCATCGACCCCGACGGCGACCACTACCGAACGCGCATGACCCACACGCTCGAGACGACGGCCATCTCGCGGGTCGTCGCGCGGGCGCTGCGGCTGAACGAGGACCTGACAGAGGCGATCGGCCTCGGTCACGACACCGGGCACACACCGTTCGGCCACGCGGGAGAGGACGCCCTCGACGACGCGGTGCGCGAACGGTTCGGCCGGCGCTTCCGGCACAACGAGCAGTCCCTCCGGATCGCGCAGTCGCTCAACCTCACCTACGAGGTCTGCGACGGGATCCTGACCCACACCGGCGAGCGGGAGCCGGAGACGCTGGAGGGGAAGATCGTCAGGCTCGTCGACCGTGTCGCGTACATCAACCACGACATCGACGATGCGGTGCGGTATGGGCTTCTCTCCGAAGACGATCTCCCACAGGACGAAATTGCCGTTCTCGGGCCGACGGGATCAGCGCGCATCGACAGGCTCGTCAACGACATCGTCGAGTCGTCGGAGGGGGTCGGCGCGATCAGGCAATCCGCAGAGGTGGCGGAGGCGATGCTCTCGCTCCGCGCGTTCATGTTCGAGCACGTCTATCTCGGGCCGCAGGTCGAGCCGGAGCACCGCCGGGCGCATGACGTCGTGCGGGCGATCTTCGACCACCTCGTCGAACGCGGCGACGAAACCGACGAGATCGTCGACTACATCGCCGGGATGACCGACCGCTTCGCGCTCACCTACGCCGATTCGCTCTGAACGTCCGCGAGCGCTGACTCTGCGCGCTGCACGTATGCCGTGGCATCGACCCGCCGTAGGAACGCCAGCGCCTTGCGAAGCTCGGCCTCACCCTCGGCCCGACTGCCTGCCGCGGTGAGCCGCTCCCCCGCATGCAGTCGTATTAGTGCCACCTGGCTCGGGAACCCGGCCTCGTGAAAGAGATCAGCTGCTTGTAGGAGGTCGCCTGCGAGTGTCGCCAGGATCGCGGTCCGCCACCGCTGGGCACGATGGCTCGGCCCCTGCTGGACTGCATGACGCAACTCGTCGACGATGTCGAGGCGCTCAGCTCGGAGCGCCAGGTGCATGAGCGCGCCGTGGACGCCGACCTCGCGAACGAGAGGGACGAGCTCCTCGAAGAGACCACGCGCCTCGTCCGTCCTTCCGTGGTCAGCGCTGATCGCCGCGCAGACTGACAGTGCGCCCAGGAGCTG
The DNA here is from genome assembly GCA_963736295.1 of uncultured Actinomycetes bacterium. GTDB lineage: Bacteria > Actinomycetota > Thermoleophilia > Gaiellales > Gaiellaceae > GMQP-bins7. The sequence continues at coordinate 95,719 of CAVTOH010000003.1, read as the reverse complement.
GAACGTGTCCTGTCGCTCTCGTGCAAGCGAGACGAGACGCAGCGCGTCGGAGCGCGCGCCGGGCGCGTCGCCCCGAGCCTCCCGTATCAAGGCGCGCACGGTACGCGCCGTCCCCTCCTGTGTATGGGGCGAGCCGGCCTCGCACTCGGCCACGAACGCGTTCGCAGACTCGTACGCCTCGATCCAGCGCCCGCGTGCCCAATCCGTCCAGATGCGGTTGGCACGGATGAAGCGGATGTTCGAGGCATCGCCGAAACGCTCGGCGAGCCGATGCGCCTCGGTGTAAAGGTCGTCGGCTCGTCGCAGGTCTGCCGCGACGAGCGCCTCCACGGCAAGGTTGTTGACGATTGCCGATGCGATGGGGGAGTCGATCTCGAGCGCAAGCGCGAGTCCGCGCTCCATGTCCTCGATGCCCGATCCGTCGTCGAATTCGTTCTTTGCCATCCCGACGGTCGTCAGAGCATGGGCACGCAGCTCGTCGAGCCCGAGAGTCTCGGTCATCGCGAGTGCGAGCTTGCCGAGCCGCAATCCCTCCTCTGACTCATCAGCGATGACGCGCATTCGGGCAGAGGTCGCAAGCACCCGCGCTGCGGACGGGGACACGGAGCCACCCACCAGGGCCTCGGCACGCCGGAGATGCTCCCGGACGAGCTCTCCGTGACCTCGGTCCCAGCTCACGTACGCGAGGTAGGTCTCGGCCTCGGCAGCGAGATCCGTACTCTCCGCTGCGACGAGCGCATCCCGTGCCAGCTCGAGTGCGTCCTCACGACGCGCCTCGTCGTAGCCGTAGTGCAGGGCTCGCGCGTACCGGAACAACAGGTCGGGCCGTTCGGCATCGGCTCGTGGCCAGAGACCCAGCGCGTCCTCGTACAGCGACGCCGAGGCGGCGTGGTTGTTGAGGCCGAAGGCGCGGTCGCCGGCATCCCGGAGCGAGAGCCGCGCGCGGTTCACGAGATGCTCGTCCTCGTGACCGGTGGCGCGGGCGAGATCGAGCGCCGAGCGCCAGTGGTAGGCGAGCATCTCCGAGTGGTCCTCGGGGCGCCCGAGCGACTCGATCCACTCGGCTACCCGCCGATGCTTCGACGCGCGCTCTGCACGGGGAATCTGGCCGTAAGCGACGTCGCGGACTAGCGCATGCGCAAACGCGAGCTCGCTCTGGCCCTCGACCGAAGATCGTCGTTGCCTGCGGACGAAGCCCTTCCGTTCGAGGGAATGGAACGTCGCGGTCGCCTCGGACTCATCGCGCCCGAGCGCGCCGGTCCAGAAGACCTTGCCGATCACCGCGGCGTCGAGCAGCAGCCCCTTCTCGTCAACGCCGAGGCCGTCGAGGCGCGCAGCGATGATGCCCTGCAGCGTTTCCGGCAGCGTTAGCTCCTCGGTCGACCCGCGCTCGACGTAGAGCTCCGCGAACTGCTCCGCGTATAAGGGGTTGCCACCCGCACGGTCGAGGAGCGCGGCCTGCGTCTCCGCCGAGACCACCGGCGTCCCGAGGACGCCGGCGAGGAGCTGTGCCGTCTCGTCGTTCGTCAACGGCGCGAGCGCGAGGGTCGTCGCGTTGAGCTTTCCGCCGCCCCAGCCGGGCCGACGCTCGAGGAGCTCCGGCCGCGCAGTCGCGACCACGAGCATGGGCACTTCGGTCATCCAGTCGACGAGCTCGTCGACGAAATCGAGAAGGCTCTCGTCGGCCCAGTGGAGGTCCTCGAAGACGACGACGAGCGGCCGCTGCTCCGCGAGTCCTTCGAGAAACCGCCGCCAGGCGGAGAATGCCTCGTTGCGCCGATCTCCTCCTACCTCGTTCTCCTCCGCGAGCCCTGCGAGCGCGAGCAGGTGCGATTCGACCCACTCCGCGTCGCTCTGGGGGAGTGTGTCGGCGGCCACGCGATGCAGCTTCTCGCCGACCTCGGTGGGCGAGTCCTGCTCCACGACACCCGCCTGTGCCTTGACGATCTCGCCGAGTGCCCAGAGCGTGATCCCGTCGCCATAGGCAAGACAGCGCCCCTGGCGCCACGTGATGATGTCCGGATCGGCGTCGACGATTCGCCAGAGTTCGTAGACGAGACGGCTCTTGCCGATGCCGGGCACGCCCACAAGGGTGACGAGCTGCGGCGTTCGCTCGTGCCGTGCTCGCTCGAAAGCCTCCGTGACGACGCCGAGCTCGCGCTCGCGGCCCACGAGTTCGGCGCGAGCCTCGTGGGCGACGTCGACGCCGAACCGCGAGCGGGCGGCTGTCGCAGTCCAGACCTGGATCGGATCAGCCTTCCCCTTTGCCTCAACCTGTTCTGCGCCGGCGTAGTCGATCGTGTTTCGCGTCGCTCGGTAGGTGGTCTCGTCCGCGAGAATCCCGTTGACCGGAGCAGCGCTCTGGAGACGAGCCGCAGTGTTGACGACATCGCCTGAGGCCATGCCCTCGCCGGCCTCGGGCTGCGCATCGAGACGGACAAGCGCCTCCCCCGTCGTGATCCCGACCCGCAGCTCGAGTGCCTCCTCGACCGCGAAATCGCGGATTGCGAGCGCTGCACGGACGGCGCGCTCGGGGTCGTCCTCGTGGGCCGTGGGCGCGCCGAACAGGGCCATCACCGCATCCCCGATGAACTTCTCGACCGTGCCGCCATGGCGCTCGAGCTCGGCGCGTACCCGCTCGTGGTACGGCCGGAGGAGCGCCTCGACGTCCTCGGGATCCATCGACTCCGCCCGGGACGTGAAGCCGACGAGGTCGCAGAACACGACCGTGACGACCTTTCTTTCGCGCCGCATCTCGGCCGGCATGTGCAAGAGACTACGACGTGGGCGCCGAGTAGTCTCAACACGTGGCGCGGATCAAGGACTCGTCGGTACGTGAGGTCGTTGCCGCTGCCGACATGGTCGAGGTCGTCTCGGCTCGAACCTCGCTTCGACGTGCCTCCGGGTCACGCTTCACCGGCCGTTGTCCGTTCCACGAGGAGAAGACGCCGTCGTTCTCCGTCAACCCGGTCGAAAAGCTCTACTACTGCTTCGGGTGCGGGAAGGGCGGGGACGTCATCTCGTTCGTCCGCGAGACCGAGAACCTCGACTTCGTAGGGGCGATCGAGGTGCTTGCGGAACGCTTCCGGGTGCCGCTCGAGTACGAGGAGACGTCGCCCGGCCTCGAAGTCGAACGGCGGCGCCGCGAGCGGATCTACGCCGTTCTCGAGCAGACCACGGACTACTTCGAGCGAATCCTCTGGGACGGGGAGGGCGGTGCCTTCGTACGGGAGTACCTCGCGTCCCGGGGGCTCGGCGAAGAGGTCGCGAAGGAGTTCCGGCTGGGGCTCTCACCGGGGCACGGCCTCGTCGAGAAGGCACGCGAGAAGGGGTTCTCCGCTGACGAGCTTCGTGCGGCCGGGCTCGCGACCGTCCGCGGAGGCGACTACTTCCCGCAGCGCCTGATGTTCCCGCTCTGCGACGCGCGCGGGAGAGTCGTCGGCTACCAGGCACGCAAGCTCCGCGACGACGACCCCCTTCGCGGGAAGTACGTCAACTCGCCCGAAGGCGATCTCTTCCACAAGGGATCGATCCTGTACGGCCTGCACCTTGCCCGCACCGCGATCTCGAAGCAGGATCGCGCGGCGGTCGTGGAGGGGAACACGGACGTCATCGCGCTCCGGCAGGCCGGGTTCGGGCCCGTCGTGGCTTCGATGGGAACGGCGCTCACCGAACGCCAGCTCCGCGAGCTCGGGCGCCTGACGAAGAAGGTCTACCTCTGCTTCGACGCCGATGCCGCTGGCCAGGAGGCGACGCTGCGCGGAATGGAGCTTGCCGCCGCGCAGGGCTTCGACGTGAGGGTCGTGACGCTCCCGCCCGACCAGGACCCCGCGGATGCTCCCGAGGGGTTCGAAGAGCGGCTCGGTGCCGCCGAGAGCTACCTCCTGTACAGGGTTCGGCTCGAGCTCGACCGCTCGGCGGATCGTCAGGAAGGGTTCGTGCGGGCACGCGAAGTGCTGGCCAAGGCCGAGGACTCTCCCGAGCGGCAGGAGGCACTTCGCCTGCTCTCGGATCGGCTCGATCTCCCGAAGGAGACACTACGAGGGCTCGCGCCCGCTCGACGGGAGGAAGCGCGCGGCGGCGAGACGGACGCCTCTCGTCTGCTTGGTGGCGGAGACCGCCTCGAGCGTGACGCGCTCGCCGCCTGTCTGGCGCATCCCGGGCTCGTTCCCTGGCTTGCGGAGCTGACGCCCGAGCACTTCGACTCCGAGCCGCACCGCAGCTTCCGGGCGGCGCTCGTCGCCGGGAGAGACGACCCCGACTCGACAGCGTTGCGAGCCGAGCTCGACGCGACCGCCGCGCGCGAGGCGATCGACGAGCGGACCGGGCGCGAGCTTCTGCTCCAGCTCCGCGAGCGGAAGCTCAGGCGCGATCTCGCCGGCGCCGATCTCGCCCGGACGACGGAGCTCCAGGCGCATCTCGTGAAGGTCAGGCAGGCCCTCGCAGAGCTCCGCTAGGCGCGTGCTCCTCGATTGACAAGCGCGATGACCTCGGCCAGAGTGGGGCCACGAATCGCGACGCAACCCAGCGGGAGAGGCGCGTTGTGAAGTGGGGCGTCGCAGGTGCCCTTGCCCTTGCGGTACTCGCCTTCGCCGGGCTCGCCGGTGCGGCGTCGTCGTTCACCGACGCGGCGGGTGACAACAATGCGGCCCCCGACGTCAGGTCCGTCAGCGTCACCGAGTCCGCTGGGATGCTGTCCGTTACCGTCACCGTCGGGAATTTCCCTAGCCTGCCCGCGGACAGCTGGTTCAACGTCTGGTTCGACCTCGACTCGGACCAGAGCACGGGAGACGAGGGCGACGAGGCACTCGTTCGCTATCTCTCGGATGGCGAGCTCCAGTTCTACCGCTGGAACGGCAGTCAGCTCGTCGAACAGCCGACGACCGCTTTCACGTCGTCGTACACCGCCGGCGTCCTCGCACTCGCGATTCCGAAGGCCGCCCTGGACAACGCGGCGACCTTCGGTCTCCTGACAATCTCGTCGCGGAGCCAACCGCTCGGTGACGAAGCGGTCATCGCTTCCGACTACGTGCCGGATCGTGGGCGCTCTGCGTATGCGGGTCCTGCACAGATGACATTCGACGACCTTGCTGACGATCACGACGGCGCTCCTGACATCGGCGCGCTGAACGTTCGCGACTCGGCGGACGGATGGATCGCCTTCGCAATCTCGACGCCCAACCTTCGGCAGCTTCCCGCGGACAACGTGGTCTCGATCAGGATCGACCGAGACAACCGCTCCGGAACCGGAGGCAACGGCGCCGAGCTCGCGCTCACGACTGCCGGCGGCGAGTTCGTGCTCGAGCGCTGGGACGCGCAGGCGAAGGAGTGGTCGCTCGAAGACCCGCCGACTCGAGTTCGAGTGCGGAATGCCGACGGGGTCGTCACGCTCGAGATCCATCGAAGCGAGCTCGAGAACGCTCCACGGTTCGGCTTCGCCGTGACCACGCTGGACGTCAACACGCAAGCCGGCGCGCTGCTCGGATTCGATCTCGCGCCGGACAGCGCGGGCTTCTATCGCTACGTGCTCACGAACAAACCGGCTCTCCTCCTGACGCCGACGCGGCTCTTCGCGATACCCGCGAAGCCGAGGGCCGGACGGAGCTTCATCGTCAATCTCGCAGTTCGTCGCTCCGACACGGGACGAGGGATCACGAGCGGTGCCGTTGTGTGCAAGGCGCGGGTCAAGCAGAAGTCCGTGCCTGCTCGGGGTCGCGTGCAAGGCGGCGTGGCCCGGTGCTCGTTCGCCGTGCCCGCCGGGTCGTCGGGCTCCCTCATTGCGGGAACGATCACGGTGCGGAGCGGCGGGAAGACGGTCGCCGCGAAGTTCTCGTACCGCATCGCCTGAGACAGCGACTCAGCTCCCCGGGTCGGGGCAACGGTGGAGCGGCCCCAGGCAGCTGCCGGGGAGGGGCGCCGCTCTTCCAGGGCCGCAGTTAGCAGAATCGACGTTCGTTCCGAAGAGCAGACGACGCCTGCGCCACCGAGCCCGGCCCTGCAGTCAGTCCGTCGCCTTGAGCTCCTCGCCTCGCGCGCACCGCGCGTCGGTGGTTTGCGGGCTCTAGGCCGGGGCCCGAGTGCAGGGCCAGTCGATACACCCTAGCTCGTGCGGAGTGCAACAAGGCGTTAAGTAGGTTTCCGGAGTGCTCTCGGCATGGGGAAAACATGTTTCCCCCATGAGCCCTTCTTGCTCGAGACGTTCGAGGCTCCCCGGGTGCGACTCGAACGCACAACCCTCCGGTTAACAGCCGGATGCTCTGCCAATTGAGCTACCGGGGAAGGCAGCCGCGAGATTGTAGCCGCGCGTTCGGGAAGGCCCGGAAGGACGGTGCGGATCGCTGCCGAAACCTCTTGCCATGGGTCGCTTCGCCGCTTTCGGCGTCGCGGTGTCCATTGGCGTCCTCGCGTTCGCTTCCGATGGGCACGCGGCAAGTCCGCGCGTCGCCGCGCTGCAGATCGGCCTGCGCGCAAACGGGTTCGCTCCCGGCCCGGTGGACGGCGTCGCCGGCCCGCAGACGCGCAAGGCGACGCTCGCCTTCCAGCGCAAGAAGGGCCTCCACTGCGACGGGACGCTCGATCGAGCGACGCGACGCGCGCTCGGCGCCCGCGGTCGGCCGCTTCTCGGTCAGCGCCAGCTCGCGATCGGAGCGGTCGGTTGGGACGTCGCGGTGCTCGAGTTTCGACTTCGCCGCCTCGGGCTCGCACCAGGAGCCCTCGACGGCCGCTTCACTGCCAGCACGGCCGCGGCGCTCAGCCGCTACCAGAGCCGCCGGGGACTCGACCCCGACGGCATCGCAGGACCGCACACCTACCGTGCGCTCGCGAGCCGACCTCCGGTTGCCTGGCATGTCGTCCAGTCGGGCGAGAGCTTCTTCTCCATCGCCGCTCGGTACCACGTGAGCCCGTGGCGGCTGGCTCGGCGCAACCAGCTGTCGTTGATGCGGGTGATCGTGCCCGGGCAGCGACTCGCGCTTCCGAAGGGCGCGCGGTTGCGCGCTCCGGCTGCGGCGGGCCCTCCGGCCAGCCGCGACTCCGTTCGCCACGCGATCGACTACTGGTCGCGGTTCTACGGCGTCGATCCGGCGCTCGCGCGGGCGCTCGCGTGGATGGAGTCGGGGTTCCAGCAGGATGTCGTCTCGAGCGTGGGGGCGATCGGTGTCATGCAGCTCCTGCCCGAGACGTGGGAGTTCGTCGACACGGTGCTCCTGGGTGTCCGGACACCGCGCGACTACCGCGGGAACGTTCGCGCCGGCGTTCGCTATCTGCGCTGGCAGCTGGACGAGTTCGGCGGTGACGTCCGGCTCGCGCTTGCAGGCTGGTACCAGGGTGCTCGAGCGGTGCGCGAGCGGGGTCTCTTCGACGACACGAAGGAGTTCGTCCGTATCGTGCGCGCGCTCTACGGCACGGTGTGAGCTGCCTGCCGCTTGCCGGCCGTGGGATCTATTTGCCGGCGTGGATCAGCGCGTTCAGCGGCCGCGCTTGCGGATCGAGGACGTTCTCGGCCTGCTCGACACCGGTGACCGGGAGCCCGGCTTGGTCGAGCAGCCCGACCTGCACCAGAAGCGAAGCCTGATCCCAGTAGATGTGCTCGTGGGCGAGCTTGTCGCCGTCGAACTTCGCCACGACGCAGAACGCCAGCCGCACGTGTCTTCCCGTGGGAGCGACCCCCGGGAGAAGCTGATCCATCTCGATGTCGTGCGTGAACGAGAGAACCAGCTCGTCGACGACCTGCCGGTCGTCGACGGTCCGTGAAACAGGCGTGATCTCGATATCCGACGGCCACTTTCCGATGAAGTGCTGTCCGTAGAAGGCTCGCACCGCCTCGCGACCGACGCCTCCCGTCATCACGGGCACGTGGTTGACGTACGGGTCATCGGTCATCGTTGCCATCGTCGCCTCGAGGTCGAGATGGACGAACTCTGCAGCGACGTGCTCGTCGAAGACCGCGCCGATGTCGGATCCACTTTCCACTCGGTGCGGAAAGTACCCCATCCGTCGTCGCTTGACAGGCCACGTCGGCGCCGGATTGAATCCCGCGCATGCTCCTGCGCGAGGTCGAGTACGCACGCCCGGCTACGGTCGAGGAGGCAATCTCGCTGCTCGCGGCAAACGACGGTGCGCGGGCGCTCGCGGGCGGCCAGACGCTGATCAACGTCATGAAGGCGCGCGCGGCGTCGCCAGAGGTGCTCGTCGACCTCGCCGGGCTCGACGAGCTTCGCTCCATCGGCTTCTCCTCGGACGGACGGCTCGAGATCGGCGCGATGGTCACCTACTCGCAGCTCTGTGCGTCGTCCGAGGTCGAGGTCGCGCGCCCGATCCTGGCCGAGGTCGCGCAGACGATCGGCGACGTGCAGGTGCGGAACCGGGGCACGGTCGGCGGGAACGTGTGCGTCGCGGATCCGACGAACCACCTTCCGCCGCTGCTCGTCGCGGTCGACGCGACCTTCACCATCCGCGGCAAGGACGGGGAGCGCACGGTCACGGCCGACGAGTTCTTCCTCGGCGTGTACATGACCGCGGCCGGAGTCGGCGAGCTCCTGACGAAGATCTCGGTGGCGCCGACGAGCGGTGCAGGCGACGGGTTCGCCGGGCTCACGATCGGAGCGCACGGCACTTACGTCGTCAACGCAGCGGCGTCGGTATCCGAGGCCGGCACCCGAATCGTGCTCGGCTGTGTCGCCGCGACGCCCGTCCGCGCGACCCAGATGGAAGAGAAGCTCGCGGACGGCGATCTCTCAGACGAAGCGATCGCGGCCGCCGCCGAAGGGGTCGGAGCGGCGCTCGACCCGCCCTCCGACGTCCATGCCTCGGCGGAGTTCCGCAGGCACCTGGCGGAGGTGTCCGCGGCGCGCGCAGTGCGCCAGGCCGTGGCTCGCAGGAAGGGCGCGTAGTGGGTGGAGTCGCAAACAGCCGGGTGATCTCCGTGGACGTCAACGGCGAGCGCATCGAGCTCGAGGTGCCCGCCCGTCGACTCCTCGTTCACTTCCTCCGCGACGACCTCGGCCTCACCGGCACGCACATCGGCTGCGACACGGGGAACTGCGGCGCCTGCACGATCCACCTCGACGGCGAGCCGGTGAAGAGCTGCATGCTGCTCGCCGTGCAGGCCGACGGCTCGACGATCGCCACGGTCGAAGGCCTCGCCGCCGACGGTGAGCTGACTGCGCTGCAGCAGGCCTTCAACGAGCACCACGCACTCCAGTGCGGCTACTGCACGCCGGGGATGCTGATGAGCGCGACCGCGCTCCTCGAGCGGAATCCGCACCCGTCGGAGGACGAGGTCCGCCTCGCGATTCAGGGGAACATCTGCCGCTGCACCGGCTACGTGAACATCGTCGACGCCGTCGTCGCTGCCGGCGGAGGTCGCTCGTGACGACCGTCGAGACCGGTGCTCCGAAGACCCTCGAGAAGGGGTTCATCGGCCAGTCGATCCCGCGCAAGGAGGACAGACGCCTGGTGCAGGGCCAGGGCACGTTCTTCGACGACGTGCGCCGCCACGGCATGGGCTACGTGCACTTCGTGCGCTCGCCGTATGCGCACGCCCGGATCATCTCGGTCGATGTCTCGAAGGCGCTCGAGCTGGACGGTGTCTACGGAACGCTCACGGGCGACGAGGTCGCGATCTCCACCGATCCGTTCTTCGAGATGTCCGTCGAGCCAGGCGGCCTGATCAAGGACTACGCCCTCGCGGTCGGCCGGGTGCGCCACATGGGCGAGCCAGTGGCGGCCGTCTGCGCTGTGACGCGCGAGCTCGCGCGCGACGCGGCCGAGCTCGTCGAGGTCGAGTACGACGAGCTTCCGGTTCTCGTCGACGCAGAGGAGTCGCTGAAGAACGAGACGGTCCTCCACGACGACGCCGGCTCCAACGTCGTCTGGTCGGGCGTCTTCGAGTGGGGCGACGCGGACTCGGCGCTGGCCGAGGCTGATCACGTCGTCAAGATCGAGCGCCTCCACTTCCACCGCTTCTCGTCAACGCCGCTCGAGTGCGCTGGTGCGCTCGTCGAGTACGACAAGGGAACTGGCGAGTGGACGCTGACGTGCAACCACCAGATGCCCGGCATCGGGGCGATCTGGATGGCGCCCGCGCTGCGCACCGGCATCGACAAGCTGCGCTTCGTCACCAACGACATCGGCGGCGGCTTCGGCAACAAGATCTGCCTTCACCCGCAGTACGTCGTTCTCTGCCTGATGGCCCGGAAGCTCGGGCGGCCGGTGCAGTGGACCGAGTGGCGCACCGACCAGCACACGGCGAACGCGCACGGGAACGAGCGCACGTTCCTCGACATCGAGGTCGGCGTGAAGGCCGACGGCGAGATGACGGGATTCAAGGTGCGCGCGCTCGACGACTGTGGCGCGTTCCCCCGCTACGAGCCGCTCGGCTGCATCATCTGGGCGCAGGTCACGCCTGGGATGTACGGCTGGCGGAACATCCGCGTGGACTTCACCCAGGTCTGCACGAACAAGTCGCCGGTCTCGCCGAACCGCGGCTACTCGCGGATGCAGCACCTGTGGCTGACCGAGCGCATCATCGACATCGTCGCGACCGAGCTCGGGCTCGACCCGGTCGAGATCCGCAAGAAGAACTACGTCAAGGCCGAGCAGATGCCGTACGAGACGCCGAACGGCTGCGTCTACGACTCCGGTGACTACGCGGCCGCCCTGGACATGGTGCTCGAGCTCATCGACTACGAGTCGGTTGAAGCGAGGCGCGAGGAAGCCGCGGAGCGCGGGAAGCTGCTCGGAGTGGGCATCGGCTCGACGCTCGACTCGGGGACGAACAACTTCGGCCAGTCGACCCTTCTGAACCCCGAGCTCCAGTTCTCCGGCAACAACGAGGCGGCGTCCGTGAAGCTCGACATCTTCGGCGAGGTCGTGGTCACCCTCGGCACCGTTCCGCAGGGACAGGGCCACGAGACGACGGCGTCGCAGGTCGTCGCCGACATCCTCGGCTGCTCGCCCGAGCAGGTGAACGTGCGCCGTGGCCATGACAGCTGGTTCAACTCCCACGCCGGGTTCTCGGGGACGTACGCGAGCCAGTTCGCGTTCACTGGCCTCGGCGCGGTCAAGGGTGCAGCGGAACTGCTGCGCGGGGAGATGATCCAGCTCGCGGCCGCCGTGTTGCAGGCTCCGGAGGAGGCGATCGAGCTCTCGGAGGGCTTCGCGCGGATCAAGGACGGTCCTCCCGAGGCAGCGCTTCCCTTCATGGCCCTCGGCGCGATCGTCAACGCGAACAACGCGTTTCTGCCGCCCGAGTTCAACCCGACGCTGAACCATCGATACGTCTGCCGCCCGTACTTCGGGATGGTGGACACGGAGAAGAAGACCGGGCAGCTGACGCTCACCTACGCGACGCAGATCCACGCAGCCGTCGTCGAGGTCGATCCCGAGACCGGCGAGGTCGACATCGTCGACTACGCGGCCGTCGACGACTGCGGCGTGCGGATCAACCCGCAGATCGTCGAGGGTCAGGTGCATGGCGCGACCGCGCACGCGATCGGCGCTGCGCTCTCGGAGACCTTCGTCTACGACGAGGACGGGACGCTCCTGACCGCCAACTTCTACGACTACCACGTGCCGCACGCGATGGACATGCCGCCGCTCAAGACGGGTGCCATGGAGTCGCCGTCGCCAGTCGCGCCGCTCGGCGCGAAGGGCATGGGCGAGGGCGGCGGCGGAGGGATCCACTGCATCTGCGCTGCGATCCAGGACGCCCTCAAGCCCGCGGGCGCACCGATCGTCTACACGAGTTGCAACCCGCCCCATAGGGTGTGGTCGATGCTCGAGGATCCCGCCGCGACGCGTGCCAATGTCTCGGTCGTGTCCCGATGAACGTCTCCGGTACGAAAGAGCTCCCCGCGCCGCGCGAGACGGTGTGGAGCGTGATCTCCGAGCCCGTCCGAGATGGCGAAGCTCATGCCGGGCGTCGAGAGCTTCGAGATCGTCGACGATAAGCACTGGTCCGCGAAGGTGAAGGTGCCTCTGGGGCTCGGCGGGCTGAAGATGACGATGGCGTTCGAGAAGCTCGAGGAGCGCGCGCCCGAGTTCTCGTCGATGCGCGCCAAGGGCCAGGGCGTCGGCGCGCTGATGGACATGACGACTTCGTTCACGCTCTCGGAGACGGATGCCGGCACGTCCATGGCCTGGGAGGCCGACGTGAAGATCGCAGGCCCGGTCGGCTCGATGGGGCAGCGTGTCCTGCAGCCGATCGTGAACCAGCAGGTCGGCCAGGTGCTCGACGCGCTCGAGCAGCGCGTGACCGAGGCCAAAGCCAGCTCGGGCGAGTAGGGCTCGGGAATCGCCGTGGCCGTGCCGTTCCGGATCGGCGTCATGCAGCTGACCATGGAGCCGCTCGAGGAGATGCTCGAGTCGGCACGGGTCATGGACCGGGCGGGGATGGACACGATCTGGCTTGCCGAGGCCTACCCGTGGTGGCGGAAGCACGGGATGGAGGCGAGGTCGTCGACCGTCGTGTCGGCTCTCATGGCCAGGGAGACGGAACGCCTCACGATCGGGTGGGGGATCATCTCGCCGTTCACGCGCCACCCGGTGCAGGTCGCGATGGACGCGCGCGTCGTCCAGGAGGCCGCAGGTCCTGGACGCTTCCTGCTCGGCTTCGGGACCTCGAAGATCTTCCTCAACAACATCCGCTCGCAGACGAACAAGACACTCGGGCCGATGCGCGACGCGGTGACCATCGTCCGGGGAGTGCTCGGCGGCGAGCCGTTCGAGTACGAAGGCGACACGTGGAGCGCGTCGGTTCCCGGTCTGCAGGAGGAGGCGCACACGCCGCGGGAGGTGCCACCGGTGTACATCGCCGCGACCGCGCCGAAGATGCAGGCGCTGTCCGGAGAGATCGCCGACGGGTGTCTGACACCGTCGATCACGACGCCGGCGTTCGTGCGCTACACGCGCGACAACGTCGCTGCCGACATCGACATCGGCTGCACGGTCGTCGCATCCATCCACGAGACCGATCGCGACGCCGGTCGCGACGGCGCACGGGAGATCGCTGGCATGTACCTCGCGAACAAGTTCCAGAACATCAAGGGCTCGGCCGACACGCTGCTCGATCTCGCGGAGATCGGGATGCAGGAGCTCGAGCCGGTTGCCGAGGCGATGGAGCGCGGAGGCCGGCTTGCTGCCAAGGCCGAGGTGACGGACTCGCTGCTCGACCGCTGCAGGCCAATCGCGGGCACCCCGTCCGACTGCATCGCCGCCATCGAGGAGTACCGCGACGCCGGCTGCACGCACGTCATGCTCGAGCTCTGGGGCGAGCGGCGCCACGACCAGATCCGGCTCTTCGGCGAGAAGGTTCTCCCATACTTCCGGTCGTGAGCGAGTACGACGTCGCCGCATTCGAAGCCTTCGAGGAGGCCGGCTGGACGACGAAGGAGGCTGCCGCCTACGACGCTCTGGCCGGTCGCGTGACCGCACGGGTCGCGGAGCCACTCCTCGATGCGGTCGAGGCCGGCACCGGGACGCGGCTCCTCGATGTGGCGACAGGGCCTGGATACGTTGCAGCCAGAGCTGCCGAGCGCGGAGCCGAGCCGGTCGGGGTCGACTTCTCCGAGACCATGCTGGCGCACGCGCGCACCCACGTGCCCGGCGTCGACTTCGTGCAGGGGGATGCGACGGCGCTGCCGTTCGAGGACGCGTCGTTCGACGCGGTCGTAACCGCGTTTCTGCTGCTGCACCTCGGAACGCCCGAGCGCGCGGTCGCCGAGGCGGCACGGGTGCTGCGACCAGGTGGCAGAGCCGCGTTCAGCGTGTGGGACGAGCCGTCGCGCGGTCGGTGGATCGGCGTCTTCTTCGAAGCGTTCATGGCTGCGGGAGCGCTTCCGCCGGCGGAAGTGCCCGCCGGTCCGAACTTCTTCAGGTTCGCCGACGAGGCCGCGTTCACCGCGCTGCTCGAGGGAGCCGGGCTCACCGAGGTAGAGGTCGGAACCGTCGAATTCGGCCTCCACCTGGAAGAGGGAGGCGAGCTGTGGGACGGCCTCATCTCGGGCTCTGTGCGGGTCGGCCCGATGATCCTCGGCCAGACGGCGGAGCTGCAACGCGCGATTCGCGAGCGCTACGACGAGCTCCTCGAGGAGTACCGCACGCCGGACGGCTTCGACGTCCCTGTCTCCGCGAAGATCGCCGCCGGAACGAAGGCGTGACGATCGAGATCGACCGCGACCGGCTCGTCGAGTGGGCGAGCCGCGCGATCGAGACGCCGAGCTTCACGGGCTCCGAGCAGGCGATGGCGGAGCTCGCTGCGCAGACGTTCGCCGACATGGGGCTCCAGGTGCAGTGGCAGCAGGTGGAGGACGGACGCGCAAACGTCCTGGGCACTCGGCCCGGCGCAGGTGGCGGCACGAGCCTCATGTTCAACGGGCACATGGACACCTCGTACTCGGGCCGGGAGGCCTGGCTCGCGCACGTCCCGGGCTTCCAGCCGAAGGCGTTCGTCGAGGACGGGCGACTGTACGGCCTCGGCATCTCGAACATGAAAGGCGCGCTCGCCTGCTACGTGGAGGCGGTGCGTGCGCTCGACGATGCCGGCGTGCGCCTGCGCGGGCGACGTGATGATCGCAGCCGTGAGCGGTGAGATCGAGAAAGCGCAGTGGGGCGACGCCCAGGGCGCGGAGTTCCGGGGGTATGCGGCCGGGACGCGACACCTCGTCACGCACGGCGGCGTCGCGGACATGTGCATCCTCGGCGAGCCGACGGAGTCGAAGCTCGTGCTCGGCCACTTCGGGTCGCTCTGGCTGCGGCTCTCGACCCAGGGAGACTTCATCCACACCGCCTTCACCGTCGGGAAGCGCGACCGCAACTCGATTCTCCGGATGCGCGAGGTCCTCGACTCTGTGGTGGGGTGGATCGACGCCTGGGAGGCGGATCCCGAGAACGCGTACCGCGGCACGTCGGCCGTCGTGAACGTGGGCGGCATCGACGGCGGCTTCGGCTGGCGGGTCTCGCGGACGCCGCACCGCACCGACCTGTTCCTCGACGTCCGCGTTCCGCCGACGAAAGAGATGGCGACTGCGCGTGGCCAGGTGCTCGACCTCGTGCGCGACCTCCAGCAGGGCTTCCCCGACTACGGCGTGGAGGGCGAGATCTACGTGACCGCGCCGGGCGCCGAGATCGCCGAGGAGCACCCGCTCGTCGGCGCGCTCGACGAGGCGCACGCGGAGGTCTTTGGCTCTTCGCCCGAGCGTGACGTCACTCGCTGGTTCTCGGATGCGTCGGCATTGACGCGGTACGGCGTCCCGACCGTGAACTACGGAACCTCGACGGGACTTCTCGACACTGTCAAGGGCGAGAACCTGGAGATCGACGGCCTCGTCAAGACGGCCGAGGTGTACGCGCGGGCGGCGATGAAGGTGTGCGGGGTGGTCGAGTGAAGCCGCTTG
Organism: uncultured Actinomycetes bacterium; assembly: GCA_963736295.1. Lineage (GTDB taxonomy): Bacteria > Actinomycetota > Thermoleophilia > Gaiellales > Gaiellaceae > GMQP-bins7. The sequence continues at coordinate 80,324 of CAVTOH010000003.1, read as the reverse complement.
ACGACTTTCTCCCCGCGTACGAATTCTCCGAGCGGCACCGGATCGCGATCGAAGCGCAACCCGGACGAATCGATGAAGCGCTACGTGCGGTCTCGCTCGCCGATATCCCGGTCGCCCGGGCGTTGTGGTGGCTGCGCCGGCTCGGTCACGCGACAGGCGACCACACAAAGCCGTTCGTGACTGCCTTTCCGGGCGTCGTCCTCGAAGACGTGCCCGGTGAGGGGATCATCCTCGGGCTGACGGGGCAGTTCTGGCGACTGCGCCGCAACCTCGACGGCACAGGCCCGCGCACCGCCGAAGAGTTCGCCGCCTACTCGCGGCCGGACACGTGCAAGGCTGTCATCGACCTGCGCGTCGGTCCTTCATCGCTGTCCACCGAGACGCGCGTGCGCGTCGCCGATTTGTCTGCCCGCCGGAAGTTCCGCCGCTATTGGTTCGTCATCCTGCCGTTCAGCGGGCTGATCCGCATCCTGCTCCTGCGAGCCGCCAGGAAGCGCGCGGAGGCTGTCGAGTGAAGCTCGCCACGTTCGGGGACGAGCGGCGCGTCGGCGCGCTCGACGGCGAGGAGATCGTGGTCCTCGACGTCCCGACGATGCGTGAGTACTTCGAGCGCGGCGGGGCGGACGAGACGGGCGAACGCGTGGCACTCGCGGAGACGCGTCTGCGCGCGCCCATCGTTCCGAAGAAGTTCTTCCACACCGCCGGGAACTTCCGTGAGCACGAAGAGGAGTCGAAGCAGGTCGGCTGGACGCACGAGATCGCGCCCTGGATCGTCTTCTTCCAGAACGTGGACGCGATCGTGGGGCCTGACGAGCCGGTCGTCTACCCGGAGCACCTGACCGAGGAGCTCGACTACGAGCTCGAGCTCGCGGTGGTCATCTCCAGGTCCGGCAGGTGGTTCTCGCCGGAAGAGGCGAGCGACTACATCGGCGGCTACGTGATCTTCAACGACATCACCGCTCGCGACATCCAGCGCCGCGAGATGCGCTCCGGCGTCTTCTCCTTCTGCAAGGCAATCGACACGTTCTGCCCGCTCGGGCCGTGGATCGTGACACCGGACGAGATACCCGAGCCGCACGACCTCGCGATGGAGCTGCGCGTAAACGGCGAGCCCCGCCAGGTCTCGCACTCGGGGCGCATGTCCGTGACGATCCCGGAGATCCTGAGCCACTACTCGGCGCTCGGCTACTCGGCCGGCGACGTCCTCTCGACCGGAACGGTCTCGGGTGTCGCCGGGTTCTCCCCGGACGCAGCCTCGCTCTACCTGAAGCCCGGAGACGTGATGGAGGCCGAGATCGAGCGAATCGGCGTCCTCCGTAACCCGGTGATCTCCTGGCAGGACGCGCACGGCGAGCAGGCGCCGCCCCGGGTGTCGTGGTAGTCGGCGCCATCGAGCTGGTCGCTGTGCCTGACGCGGTCGGTCTGATCGCCGAGTGCGAAGAGGCGTACCCGGAGGTTCCTCGAGGGGCCTGGGAGCCATACCGGGAGCTCTACCCCGAGCTCTTCTCGGGAGAGAGCTGGCGTTTGCCGTGCACCTGCTACCTCATCCGCTCCGCGGGGGTGACGATCCTCATCGACACCGGCGTCGGGCCGCCAGGGCTCTGGGACTGGACGGCGGAGGCGGAAGGACTGCTCCCCGACGCTCTGGCCGACCTCGGGGTTCGCCGCGACGACGTGGATGTTGTCCTCCTCACGCACATGCACATCGACCACGTGGGGTGGAACGCAGATCTCGACGGCGTCACGTTCTTCCCTCGCGCCCGCTACGTCGTCCATCGCGACTCGCTCGCCTTCGCCAGCACGCAGGACACCCGGCCGCACGTCAGGCGCTGCATCCTCCCGCTCGCCGACAGCTTCGAGACCGTGACGGGCGACGTCGAGCTTGCTGAGGGCGTGACGGCGTTCGTCGCTCCAGGCCACTACCCCGGTCACATGGGGCTGCGCCTGTCTTCGGACGGTGCGGAGGCCGTGCTGATCGCCGATACGGCGGTGCATCCGGCTCTCCTCAACGAGCCGGACTGGCTCTACGTCTCGGACGGGGATCCGGCGCAGTCCGCCGAGACGCGGCGAGCCCTGCTGCCCTAGCTCGTCGACCGCGATGTGATCGTCGTCTGCGGGCACTACCCCGGATCCGGGATCGGGCGCATAGTGCGACGGGACGGAATCGTCGTCTGGGAGGCCGTGTGATTCGCGTGGTGATCGCTGCTTCGCTGCTCTGCCTTGTCGCCGCGGCCGCCGGCGGGAGCGCCGGCCAGGAGTCGAGCCTGGCGCAGGCCTCCGAGCGGACCATCGCGGAGCTCGGCGACGGCTGGACCGGATACGCACCGGCACCTGGCGGAAGTGCAGCACCTTGCTCGGAGGAGGACGGGCGTCCGATCAGCGAGGGCCGGGCGCGCGATGCGCTTCGCGGCAACGGGATCTCCGTCTCGAGCGAGCGGTTCGGACCCTGCGTCGAGGGGATCGTCGGCGAGCTGACCAACGCGCCTGACGACTTCAAGCGTGAGGGCTCGGTCTGGTGCTTTCTCCACGAGAAACCTGGGCCTGATGCGACAACGACCGTCGTGCGTCGTGGAGCAGACGGCGCCGATGCCGAGCTTGTCCTCCAGAACCTCGAGTGCACGATCTTCGCCGACAGCCCGACCGGCGAGGAGAAGATCGACCGGCTGGAAGCGGCATTCGCCGAGCTCGAGCGCGCGATTCGCCCATAGGATCGCGACATGGCCCGCGTGCTCCGCGCCGCCGTTGCGGCGGCGATCGTCGTCGCGATCGCCTTCGAGTTCCAGCACTCAGTGGACACCGCCTTCGAGGCGGTGAACTTCTTCAGCTTCTTCACCATCCTGAGCAACGTCGCCGCCGCCGTGTTTCTCATCTGGGAAGTCGCGCGGCCGCCGGCAGATCAGGGACCGCTGGCGTCCGCTGTTCGCGGCGCCGTAACGCTCTACATGACGATCACGTTCGTCGTGTACTCGGTGCTTCTCGGGCCTTCGGACATCGGTGGCCCCGAGCCCTGGGTGAACTTCATCGTGCACTTCGTCGCGCCGATCGCGTTGCTCGTGGACTGGATCCTCGTGCCCCCGCGGAACCTGCCCGGGCGGCGCGTTGTCCTCGCCTGGCTCGGATGGCCCCTCGTCTGGGTCGTCTACACGCTGATTCGGGGCGCCGCCGAGGACTGGTATCCGTATCCGTTCCTGGATCCCGACGAGTCCGGGGGCTACCTCGGCGTTGCCGGTTACTCGGTCGCCATCCTCGCCACGTTCGTTCTCGTCGGACTTGTGTTGCACTGGTGGGGGCGCCGCGTGTGAGCTGGCCGCGGGATGACGCGAAGCTCGACCGCGTGCGCGCGCTCATGGGCGAGCACGGGCTCGACGCGCTCGTCGTACGTGCGCCCGACAACGTCCTTTACCTGACGAACTTCTGGGGTATGAAGGGGTACGACGCCTGCGTGTTTCCCCGTGAGGGCGATCCGATGCTGATCTGCCTCGAGGCGAGCGAGGAGGACGCGGCGCGAACGGCCTGGACGTCGGACGTACGCCTGTTCAAGGGCTACGACCCCGTCGACCCACGTCCGCCGACCGCACGGGTGCTCGACGCGGCGACGGAAGCGGCGAGTAACTACGGCGCCGTCGGCCTCGAGCTCTCGCTCGGGACCCAGGCGGCCGATCGGATGGTCGGCGAGCCGACGACGTTCACGGCCGGCTGGTTCACGGCCTTCGGCGACGTCCAGGACGCGACACCGCTCCTCGGCGAGGCGCGCGCTCTCAAAACCGAACAAGAGGTCGAGCGCATGCGTCTCGCGAACGACATCGCAGCCGCCGCGATGGAGCACTGCCGCGGTGTCATCGAGCCGGGGACGAGCGAAGCGCGGGTCGCCGCGGAGTGGGAGGGCTTCGTGCACGGGGAGGGGACCGGCTGGGAAGGGAAGGTCGACCTCGCGCTCGGTTTCTCGCTCGTCTGGTCGGGGCCTGGGATCAAGACGTTCACGGCGACGACCTCCCGCCCGGTGGTCGAAGGCGAGCCGGCCTTGTTCGAAATCTGGGTCTGCGCGGACGGCTACTGGTGCGACCACACGAAGAACCTCGTGGTCGGAGAGCTCACCTCGGAGTACCGTGACCTCGAGGAGGGGCTCATGGGCGTCTACGAGAGCGCGATCGACTTCGCACGGCCGGGCGCGAGCCTCGCCGAGCTCGATCGCCGGATCCGTGCGGGCATCGCAGAGATCGGCTTCCCGGGCCAGCCGTCGCATCCGATCTGCCACGGCGTCGGGGCCCGCGCCCACGAGCCGCCGTACGCGCACCAGGCGGGCGGTGGCGAGATCGCGGAGGGGATGGTTCTTGCAATCGAGCCAGGGTGCTACAAAGAAGGCGGCGGAGGTCTCCGGGTCGAGGACAACTTCCTGATCACCGCGGATGGCGCCGAGAAGCTCTCGCCGTTCCCCGATGGGATTGTCCAGGCGTGAGTCAGGTCGAGTCCCAACACTCGGACCCGAACTGGTCGCGGCGGATCGTCGTCGCCGGCGTCCTTGCCGGAGCGCTCTTCCTGATCGCCCTTGCCGGTGCTGCGTTCGTCCCCCGGTGGTGGGCTCAGCGGGTGGGGGACCAGGTGAGCGGAAGCATCGCCAGCGGAACCTCTCTCGGGCTCTTCTACGGGTTCGTGTTCACGCTGCTCCCGCTCGCGGCGCTCGCGCTCGGGCTGTGGCTCATTCGCTCCTGGAAGTGGCGCGCGGCGGTACTCGCCGTAGTTGTGGTGCTCGCCGCGCCGAACCTGATGACCCTCGGCATCGTCCTCGGCACCGGCAGTGGTGCGCACGCGGGCGACCGGATCCTCGACGTCGAGGCGCCGGGCTTCCGCGGCGCGACCCTCGCCGGCGCCCTGGTCGCCGCGGGGCTCGTTGCCGTCGCCTGGTATCTGATCTCGTCGAGACGCCGTGCGTTGCGACGCGCCGACGACGCCGGCCAGGCCGGGAGCGGCTAGCGCAGGTCCTGGACGCGCTGGATCTTGCCGCCGTCGGATCGCGGCGCCTCGCCCGGCCCCACGAGCGTGACGGCCATGGTGCAGCCGATCGTGTCCCGGATGAGCGCCGCAGTGCGCTCCGAGAGCTCCCGGACTCTGTCGTCGGTGAGTGCGGCGATGATCTCGGGACGCGGCTCGGCGAGCACCTCGACCTCGTCCAGCGTCCCGAGCCGGCGGACGACGAGCCCGAAGTGCGGCGACAGCTCCGGGACCCGTCCGAGGACCGAGCCCGACCTGGCTCGGATACACGTTGACGCCGCGGACGATGAGCATGTCGTCGCTCCTTCCGACGATCGGGCCCATGCGCACGAGGGTGCGGCCGCACGAGCACGGCGACGAGCTCAGCGAGCAGATGTCGCCGGTCCAGTAGCGGATGAGCGGCAGGGCCTCTTTCGTGAGCGTCGTGAGAACGAGCACGCCCTCCTCGCCCTCCGCGACGGGAGCGCCCGACTCGGGATCGACGATCTCGGGCAGGAAGTGGTCTTCGTTCACGTGCGCGCCCGAGCGGGCCTCGACGCACTCGCACGAGACTCCTGGTCCGATGATCTCGGATAGCCCGAACAGGTTCGTGCAGCGCACTCCGAGGCCGGCGTCGATCTCGGCGCGCATGTGCTCCGTCCACGGCTCGGCGCCGACGAGTGCATAACGCAAGCTGATCTCGTCGGCATCGACGCCCTTCTCGCGGAAGGCCTGTGCCAGCGTGAGCGCGTAGCTCGGAGTACACGCGATGACGTCCGGTCGCAGGTCCTCGATCAGGGTCAGCTGCCGCTCGGTCATACCTCCCGACACCGGCACGACGTTGAGCCCGAGCTTCTCCCCGCCGGCGTGCAGCCCTAGCCCGCCTGTGAAAAGCCCGTAGCCGTATGCGTTGTGAAGCGTCATCCCCGGCTCGGCGCCGCCCATCGCGAGGGTGCGGGCGTTCACGAGCCCGAGGAGGTCCAGGTCCGCAGCTGTGTAGGCGACGACCGTGGGCTTTCCGGTGGTCCCGGACGACGCGTGGATGCGGGCAAGCTCGCGGCGCGGCGTCGCGAGCATCCCGAGCGGATAGGTGTCGCGCAGGTCGTCCTTGCGCGTGAACGGGAGGTAGCGGAGATCGTCGAGCGAACGAATCTCGCCCGGCTCGACGTGCTCGAGCCGCTCGCGATAGAGCGGGACGTGCTCCCTCACGGTGGCGATGAGCGCCCTGAGGCGCTCGAGCTGGAGCCTGCCCAGGTCCTCGCGCCGCATCGTCTCGAGCGCGGGCTCGAAGATCATCCGCGGAGTATTCCGCGCGAGTGCGATAGTCCGCTCGTGACCGTCGACCGCTCGCTCATCTGGACCGGAGACCTCAATGAGAAGGCGCTCGAGCCGCAGACGAACGTCACCGTCGGGCTCTACGACACGACCTTGCGCGACGGCGAGCAAACAGTCGGGGTCGTGCTCTTCCCCGAGGACAAGCTCCGCATCGCGCAGGCGCTCTCGGAAGCCGGAGTGGATCGGATCGAGGCGGGCTTCCCACGCGTGTCCGAGGACGACTGGAAGGCGATCGAGCTGATCCTCGCAGCGGGGCTCGACGCCGAGATCTGGGGGTTCTCGCGCGCCGTGCGCGGCGACGTGGAGGCGCTCGTCGAGCTCGGCCTGCAGGCGTCGGTCGTGGAGAGCCCGGTGTCGGACGGGAAGCTCGCAGCGCTCGGCGTCTCGCGCGAGACGATGCTCGAGCGGATCCGGTCGGCGGTCTCGTACGCGACCGAGAGCGGAATCCGCGTTGCGTTCTTCGGCGTCGACTCGAGCCGTGCGGACATCGGCTTCCTCCGGCAGGCCTACGACGCGGCGGTCGAAGCGGGCGCGGCCGAGGTCGTCGTGGTCGACACGCTCGGCATCGCCACGCCGGAAGCCGCCGCATTCCTCGTCGGCGAGGTGAGCGACCGACTCGGCCCCGACATCCCTGTGCACTGGCACGGGCACGACGATTTCGGACTCGCAACTGCAGCCGCCGTCGCCGCGGTACAGGCAGGCGCCACGTGGGTCCAGGGAACCGTGAACGGCATGGGGGAGAGAGCGGGGAACGCAGATCTCGGCGAGGTCGCGCTCGCGCTCGAGGCGCTCTACGGCATTCCCACGCGCTTTCGGCACGAGCGAGCGCGAGAGCTCTCACTCCTCGTGCAGGAGCTCTCCGGCACCGCCCTCGCGGCCTGGAAGCCGGTGACGGGCGAGAACCTCTTCACGCGCGAGTCGGGAGCGGTGGCGGCCCAGTTCCACGATCCGCCCGCGATCGAGCCGTACTCCTCCGAGGTCGTCGGCACTTCGCGCGGAATCGTCCTCGGCAAGAAGAGCGGGCTCGACTCGATCCGGATCAAGCTCGCCGACCTCGGGCTCGAATACCCCGAGGAGCGGCAGCCCGAGCTGCTCGAGGCGGTCAAGGCGATGGGGACGAAGAAGCGCGGCCTCGTCTCCGACGCGGAGTTCCGGCGACTCGTGAACCGAAAGAAGAGCCAGTCGCGTACGAGTTGACTGCATGGTCAGGAGCCGAGATACTCGCGGGGCGGCGTGAGACGGGTCTGCATCGTCGGGGCGGGGGCGATCGGGAGCCTCTTCGCGGGTCACCTGGCCCGGGTCTGTGACGTCTCCGTGCTCACGCGTCGGAGCGACCATGCGGCAACGCTGAACCGCGAGGGCTTGCGCGTCAGTGGCAAGAGCGACCGTCGGGCGCTCGTGACCGCGACCGACGACCCGGCGGAGCTCCCCGTGTTCGAGGTCGCGATCGTCGCGACGAAGGCGTCGGGCCTCGAAGCGGCCGCACGTGCGCTCGAGGGACGGTTTCCCGATGCGACGGTGATGACCGTGCTCAACGGGATCGGCGCCGAGGAGGTCGTTCGCGCGCACGGCGACTGGCCGATCGTCTCGGCGGTGACGTTCATGAGCGGGACGCGGCACTCGGACACGCACGTCGAGTACATCCTCGACACGGAGACGTGGCTCGGGCCGTACGAGGACACGCCGTTCGACCGCGTGCAGGACATCGCCGACACGATCGTCGACGTCCGGGCTCAGGGCCGAGGCGCTGCCGGATCTCCGCCCGGCGCAATGGTCGAAGCTCGTCTTCAACGCCGCCGTCAACCCGGTGGCCGCGCTGACCGGTCTTCCACATGACCCGCACTTCGCAGCGGAGGGCGAGCCGACCGACCTCGGCCATCTCGTCCATGGTCTCGTCGACGAGGGGAAAGCCGTCGCGGCCGCCGCGGGCATCGAGCTCCATGACGACCCGTGGGAGATGAACGTGCTCGCGACGCAGCGTGGCTCGGCGCACTACCCGTCGATGCTGGAAGATGTCGACGCACACAGGCAAACGGAGATCGAGCTGATCACGGGTTCGCTCGTCCACGAAGCGGAAAGGCATGACGTTCGCGTTCCATTGCACACGGCGGTCTATGCGCTCGTGAAGGGCAAGCAGGCTTCGTGGTAGCCAAACAGGCAGACAGGCAAGAATCGGCAGGCTCAACAGGAGGGATAGATGACCAGAGCAAGAGTTGGGGTGCTCGTGCTGGCCGCGGCAGCCGTCGCTTCGGTAGCGGTGGTCGCCGGCGGGACAGCGGCGCCACAGCAAGGAAAGACCGTTGTCATCGGCTGGGCGTACGACGGCATAGGGAACATGGCGGGGTACGACGGTCCGGCGCTCGTCACCGCTCAGCAGCGGATCAAGCAGCTGAACAAGGTGAGCCCGACGAAGCTGAGGATCATCACCTGCAACACGCAGGGCAACAAGCCGGCGATTGCAAAGTCCTGTGCGGCGAAGCTGCTGGGCCAGGGCGCAGACGTCATCTTCACGACCTGTGATGTCGACTACGCGGCTCCGGTAATCCAGGAGTCGATCAACGCCGGCAAGCTGACCCTCGCGACGTGCATCGGGACCGACCAGATGGGCCCCAAGCGCTTCGGCGCGAAAGGCCGGCTCGCGTTCTCATTCGGGAACGCCGCGCAGGACGAGGGCTCGGCGATGGCTGAGTTCGCGTGGCGCAGAGGCTGGCGGGAAGCGTCTCTGGCTACCGACACGGTGATCGTGTACTTCCGCAACGTCGTGCAGGCATTCGAGGCGCGCTGGAAACAACTCGGCGGGACGATCGTCACCAAGGAGACGTACCAGTCAGCGGGCGGGAGCCCGGCGTCGTGGCAGAGTGTCGTAACCCGGCTGAACGCGCAAGAGGCTGACGTGATCGTCACGTCGACAGCGCCGCCCTTCGGCGCGCAGGTACCGATCATGAGTGGTCTGAGAACGCTCGGCAACAACACGCCCATCCTCAACTCGTGGGCGGGCGATGGCAGCTATTGGTACACGCAGGACCCGAAGATCTCGAACTACTACTACGTGACCTTCGCCTCGGCGTTCGGGGACGATCCCGTCCCGGCAGTCAGGGCGCTCGCAAGGCGGAATGCCGCGGCGATCGCGAAGGCAGGGAGCACCGGTGCGTACGTCACCGGCCCGGCGGCGATCGACGGTCTTGCCCTCGCGCTGAAGCGCACGGGCGGATCGACGAACGGGCGTGCGCTGGCTGCGCAGATGGAGAAGTTCCGGAAGGTGCCCACGCTCTCCGGGCTCGTGAGCTTCTCGAAGAGTCTCCACGTCGTGTACGGGCGTACGTATCGAGTGATCCGCGTGCAGAACAACGTCCCGAAGGTCATCACGATCGTCAAGGCGAAGGTCGTTCCGAAGATCTAGAAGCCTTGGCGGGCAGCGAGACGCATCCAGAGCCGACCAGGCGGTCCGGAGCTTCGCTCCGGGCCGCCGGTGTCTCGCGTGCATTCGAGGGGATCCAGGCACTGCGGGACGTCACCATCGAGCTCCACCGACACGAGGTCGTAGGACTCATCGGCCCGAACGGCGCGGGCAAGTCCACGCTTGTGAACGTCCTCTCGGGCTTCGACCTCCCGGACGAGGGCGCCGTCGAGCTCGAGGGCCAGGACATCACGCGCTGGAGCCCCCACCGCCGCGGGCGACAGGGCCTGGCGAGAACGTTCCAGCACAGCCGCTCGTTCCGCAGCCTGTCCGTGCGCGAGAACGTGGAGGTTGCGGCGCTCGGCGGGGGTGCGAGGCCACGAGAGGCGCGGCGGAGGGCGCGCGAGCTGCTCGACTCCCTCCAGCTCACGCCGTACGCGGACGCTCCGGCCAGTTCGCTCTCGCACGGGGACGAGCGGCGTCTTGGCGTCGCTCGGGCGCTTGCGACCACGCCGCGGTTCGTGCTCATGGACGAGCCGGCGGCAGGCCTGCCGGAGGCGGAGGTTCCGGCCTTCGCCGAGGTCGTCCGGTCGGTGCGGGACGAGCACGACGCGGGCGTGCTCCTCATCGATCACAACATGGCGTTGATCATGGACGTCTGCGATCGCATCCAGGTGCTCGACCAGGGCGTGACGCTCGCAGAGGGATCGCCAGGCGAGATCCGCGCGAACCTCGACGTGGCCGCCGCGTACCTCGGCGAGAGCGCAGTTCCTGGGGCCAGCCAGTGAACGCAGGAACGCTCGAGCTCTCGAGTCTCGAGGTTGCATACGGAGGGGTTGCCGCGGTTCGTGGCCTCTCGTTGAGCGTTGCGCCGGGGGAGATCGTGGGCCTGATCGGGCCCAACGGCGCGGGCAAGTCGACGACCCTGCACGCGATCATGGGACTCGTTCCGGCGCGGGCCGGGGACGTGGTCTTCGGAGGCCGGTCGCTCCGGGGCCGCACTCCCGAGGCCATCGCCCGGAGTGGCATCGCTCTCGTCCCCGAGGGGAGACGCCTCTTCGCGGAGTTGACTGTGCAGGAGAACCTGCGTCTCGGCCTCGCCGGGCGTGCTGACTCGGTCGGCACGGGCGAGGATCTTGCCGACGTTGCCGAGCTCTTCCCGATGCTCGACGAGTTCAAGAACCGGCACGCCGGCGCTCTGTCGGGTGGCCAGCAGCAGCAGCTCGCAATTGCACGAGCGCTCGTCGCAAGGCCGTCGATCCTGCTGCTCGACGAGCCCTCGCTGGGACTCGCGCCGACCGTCGTCGATCTCGTCTTCGCGACTCTGCGAACGATTCGGGACCGCGGTCTCGGCGTTCTCCTCGTCGAGCAGCGAGCTCAACGGACGGTCGCGCTCGCGGATCGCACGCACGTCATAGCCAACGGCGAGCTGCGCCTGACGCTCACGCCTGGTGACGCTGCGGATACCGATCGCATGGTTGCCGCCTACCTGTCATGACCAGTGTCATCGCCAGCGGCCTGACCGACTTCGTTGGCGATGCGCTCGACCTGCAGGTCCAGGTCGACGCAATCGGGCTCGGGGCCGTATTCGCGCTGATGGCCGTGGGCATCGGCCTCGTCTTCGGTGTGTTGCGTCTCGTCAACTTCGCCTACGGACAGCTGATCATGGCGGGCGCGTTCGCGTTGGCGTACGCGTCGGATCGCGACTGGCCAGTCGGTGTCGGAATTGCACTCTGCTTCGCGGTCGTTCTCGCTCTCTCGTTGGCGATGGAACGCGTCGTATTCCGCCCGCTGCGGAGCCAGTCCGGCGCCGTGATGTTGATCGCGACGTTCGCCGTCGCGTTCCTCCTACAGAGCATCGCGCTGCTCTGGTTCGGGCCGCTCGGGAAGACCGCGACCTCCCTGGTTGCGCTCAACCGCCCCGTGTCGGTGGGCGACGTGGAGATCAGGAAGATCACGATCGTCGCGATCGTCACGGCTGCGATCTGCCTCGCGCTGCTCGTGCTCCTCTTGAACCGCACGTCGATCGGCCTGCACATGCGTGCCGCTTCGCTCGACTTCTCGACCGCGCGGCTGCTCGGGGTGCGGGCGAACATGGTCAGCGGTATCGCCGTGCTGATCGCCGGGGTCCTCGCCGCGGTCGTCGCCGTCATGCTCACGGTGCAGTTCCCGACGGTGACGCCGACGTTCGCCTTGCAGGAGACGATCATCGTGCTCGCGGGTGTCGTCGTCGGCGGGATGACGCGACTGCTGTCTGCGACGCTCGGCGGCTTCCTGATCGGCTACGTGTCCGGGCTTCTCGGCGGCGCCCTCCCGACCGCGCAGAGCCAGTACCTGCCGTCATTCCTCTTCGGCCTCGTGATTCTCGTCCTGCTCCTGCGGCCGGACGGATTGTTCACGCGCCATCGCGGGCTCGTGGAGCGCGTATGAGGATTTCGCGTTCCGCTCAACAGGTGCTGGCTCCCGCGGCGCTCGTCGTCGTGGCCGCTCTGATCGGCGCGACCGTTTCGCGCTCGACCGAGATCTACTTCATCAACGCGCTCGTCTCGGTCTCGATCGTTGTCGCGCTGTACACGTTCGTGGGCAACTCCGGTGTGCTGTCATTCGGGCACATCAGCTTCTTCGCCGTCGGAGTCTGGGCCGCCGGTGTCGTCTCGATCCCCGAGCAGGAAAAGCCGGCGACCATGCCGTACCTCTTCGACTTCCTGAGCTCGACGACGGTGGGCAACGTTCCGTCGCTCTTGATAGCCGGCCTCGTCGGCGGTGCGTTCGCGCTCCTCGTGGGCCTGCCTCTCATGCGCCTCTCAGGCCTCGCCGCCGGCATCGCGACGTTCGCGGTGCTCGGGATCACGAACAACGTGCTCCGCTACTACGAGAAGATCGGGCCCGGGCTGAACACCTTCTCGTCGGTGCCCGAGACGACCGATCTCGCCCAGGCGACGGTCGGAGCTCTGCTCGTGATCGCGGCCGCGTTCGCCTACCAGCGGAGCCGATTCGGGAGGCAGCTTCGGGCGACCAGGGAAGACCCGGCAGCCGCACGTGCTGTCGGCGTGTCGATCTATCGCCAGCGGCTCGCTGCGTTCGCGCTCTCCGGGTTCCTGGCCGGGTTCGCGGGCGGGCTGTTCGTTCACTTCGTGCCGATCAACGTCGATGCCGTCTACCTCGACCTCACGTTCATCACGCTCGCGATGCTCGTGATCGGCGGGGCCACGAGCCTCTGGGGCGCCGTCGTCGGCGCGCTCTTCGTCAGCGCTCTCGACGCGATGCTGGTGGAGATGGAGGACGGGATGACCGTGCTAGGGGTGACGATCGACCTGCCATCGGGATCGCGGATCGTCGTCGTGAGCGCCGTCATGGCGCTCGTCCTCATCGTCCGCCCGGGCGGGCTCACGGGCGGTCGCGAGTTCTCCCTCCCCGAGCTCGGCCGCCTGCGACCTGCAGAGGCGAAGTGAGGATTTGCGTGGTCGGCTGCGGCGCAGTCGGGTCGCTGTTCGCGGCGAACCTTGCACGGCTCGACGACGTCGAGGTGTGGGCCTACGACGTCTCGAAGGCGCACGTCGACGCGATAAACGCGAACGGGCTGCGGCTAACCGGGGCGGGCGACGTGGTCGGGCACCCGTCCGCCACGACGGACGCGTCCGCGCTGCCGGCCTGCGACTTCGGGATCGTCGCGACGAAAGCGATGCACACAGAGGACGCCGTGGTCGCGACTTCACACGCATTTGCGGCTGCGCGCCGTGGCCTCGGTCCAGAACGGGGTCGGCAACGAGGAGGTCATCGCCCGCCACGTGGAGCGCGTGATCCGCGGGACAACGTTCCCGGCCGGAAAGATCCTCGAGCCCGGCGTCGTGCAGTGGGACGTGAAGGGCGACACGACGTTCGGGCCGTTCGAGCTCCAGCCTGCGGCGTCCGACGAGATCGCACGCCTTGCGGAGGCCTGCACTCGCGCCGGTATGCCGACGACAGCCGTCCCCGATGCGCGCCCGGCTCAGTGGCGCAAGGTCATCTTCAATGCCGCGACGAACCCCGTCGGCGCGCTCACCGGTCTCACGCACGGGCGCGTGTGCGAGCGCCCCGAGTTGCGCGCGCTCGTGAGCGCGCTTGTGGACGAGGGCAAGGCGGTCGCCGGGGCGCAGGGCATCGAGCTCGATGCGGATCCCGAGGAGCTGATCGACCACGCGGCGAGGCCCGACGTCGCGTACGACCACAAGGCGAGCATGCTCCAGGACGTGGAGGCGCGCCGACCGACGGAGATCGCGTATCTGAACGGCGGCATCGCGCGCTTCGGGCGGGAGCTCGGCGTTCCCACCCCGCTGAACGACGCCATGACGCAGCTCGTCACCGCGCTGGAAGACTCCTGGCGATGACCCCTGAGCTCGAGCGTCGATATGCACGCGTGCGCGCCGCGATGGCCGATCACGACCTCGATGCCCTCGTCGTGTCCGGGAGCGAGTACTCGGGCTTCGAGGGGGCCGTGACCTACCTCTCGGGCTTCCAGATCGTCCATCGCTACGCCTACGTCGTCGTGCCGGCGGACGGCGAGCCCTTCGTCGTTTTCCCGACCGAGGCCCGCTATGTCGGCGAGCACGGGACCGCCGAGATCGAGCAGGTCTTCCACGACCGACCGGGCGAGCACGTGGCCGAGCGAGCGGGCGCAGCGGGGTGGCGCCGGCTGGGCGTCTACGGGCTCGAGTACGTGATGACCGTGCGCGACCGGCTGGCTCTCGACGGCCTCGAGCTCGTCGCCTTCGACGTCGAGTTCGACCTCGCCCGCGCAGTGAAGAGCGAGGCCGAGCTCGAGTCGGTGCGCGACTCGGTGCGGATCAACGAGCGCGGCTTCGAGGTCTTTCTCGAGCGCTACGAGCCGGGACGCACGGCCGCCGAGGTGATGGCGGCAGCAGAGCAGTGGTTCGTCGCCGAGGGCTGCGGTCGCCTGACCATGAACATGGTGCTGACGGGCGACGATCCCGACACCGGCTCGTTCGCCCGGCCGGAGTTCAAGATCGCCCGGCGCGAGGAGGTGCTGGGCAAGTTCCTGCTCCCCTCTCTCGAGGTGGCTGGCCCCGGCATGCACTGGGTCGAGGTCTCGCGCGCGATCGCCGCCGTAGGGACGACGCTCTCGCCGGACACCGAGCGGATGCTCGATGCGTACGCCGAGTACGCCGACGCGGCCCGTGACGTCATGCGGCCGGGCGTGACGTGCCACGAGCTCCATCGGGCCGTGGCGAGCGGCTTCTCCGAGCGGGGATACCACCTCGGACACGTGACGGGGCACTCCATCGGCATGACCATGATCGAGTTCCCCAAGGTCGGCGAGGGGGTCGACACGGAGCTGCAGGAGGGCATGGTCCTCTCGATGCATCCGCACGCGATCGCGGCGAACGGTGAGGACTGCCTGTACATGCAGGAGACGTGGCTCGTCGGCGCGAAGGGGGGCCTTCCCCTCTCCACGCTGCCCATGGAGGTGTTCTACAGCTGAATCGACGCTGTCGAAATGCCTGCGCGGGGCTACAATCGGACGGTGAGCTGGCCTTGGGTCGTCGTGCTTGTGGCCGCTGTGGCGCTGATCGTCGCCGTCGAGGCGCCACGTGTCGCGCGTGTGCTCGGCGCGAACGCACGCAAGGAGCGGGAACGGAAGCGCCGGAAGTCCAAGTTGCGCGTCGTCTCGCCGGACGAGGAGAGCGAGGAGTTCATCCGCAGCGTCCAGGCCGACCTCGAGTCGCTTCCGACGATCGAGGAGCGCGACCGCAAGACCTAGCTCGGTGCCTAAGCTGAAGCCATGAAGGCTTGGCGCGACTTCATGCGGAACTGCGCGTACGTCGCAATCGGAGGCGTCTTCTCGACGGTCTTCTTCTGGTCGGTTGCGCCCCTGTTCGTTGCGCCCGTCTGGTTTGTGACGCTCCTGTTCATAGGCCTTGGCGCTGCGGTGGGACTCGTTGGTCTGACGGTTCTCGGCGTCAACCGTCTTGCACGTTTCGCCAAACCCTCCTAGCGCACGCGGAAGGTGGTCGTGAGCACGCGCGTGTTCGGGAGGATGCGCGCGACGTTCTCGTCGTTTTTCGTCTCCTGGTAGTCGGAGACCTGCAGCCGGAGGCGGTGAGCTCCTGGCGCAAGGCCGACGGTGCCGATCCGGATGACGCCGCGTCCGAACGTCGCGCGCACGGCCTGACCGTCGATCCTGGCGAAGACGTGATCCGGCGAGACTCCGGAGCCCGCGTCGGTGGCCGCGATCATCAGGCTTGCGCCGCGCTGGACCGAGGCGGAGCGCAGACGCAACGTCGGCGGGGTGACGTCGTTCACCCAGTACCGAAACGTAAACCGGCCCGCGCCCGACTTCGTCGCGCTGTCGAACACGATCGAGTACGTGCCGTGCTCCGGCGAGAGCGCTCCCGCGGCTGGCACCGGCGTCCAGAAGGCATCCTCGAGATACGGGTTGCGCGCGACCGGAAGCCCGGCATAGCCGGTGAGCTGGTTCTCGTCCTGACCCGAGACCACGCGCGGCTCGACACGGACACCGCGTGCCGCCTGCGTCACGACGACGCCGAAGTTGGCGACGCGGCGCCGCAGCAGAATGCGGTAGACGGCTTCCCTGCCGCGAAGCACCGTGGTCACGCCGACGCCGCTCGGATTCTCCGGGTAGCGGTACCGCGACACGAGCGCCGGCCGGCCCGCCGTCGTCCCCTTGTGGACGCCCGGACGCTGCAGCGCCAGCACGCGGTGCTTGCCCAGGCGCGGGACCGCGACGCGCGCCCAGAACGGAATCCTGCGGACGTCCGACCCGCGGCGCAGCACGATCGATCCGTCGAGGTCCCCCGCTTGCGCGGACGGGCCGACGCGAATCTCGAAGGGGAGCTCACCGGGGACGGTCACGGTCACCTCCTGGGCGGCCAGCCTCAGCGACGCACCCGCGGGGCCAGGCTGGCCGGGTCCGTCGACGGTGGCAATCCACGTGCCCGCGCCCCCGCCGGCGTCGCGAAGCAAGATGCGTTCTCTTTGCACGAATCCGCGGCGACCGTCGAGCAACCCGATCGAGATGCTCGCCGGCTCGGCGAAGAGAAGCGGCTGGTCGGCCTTCGTCAGGGCGACGACGCCGCCGCCCTGGAACTGCGGACCGATCGCGCTCGAGCCTTCCGGGCCTGAGACGGTCGTTGCCCGACTGGATGAGCGCGGACCGGATCTCGTCGATCGTCCACGTGGGATGTCGCTGCCGGAGCAACGCAGCCGCTCCAGCTATGTGCGGCGCAGCCATGCTCGTTCCGGAGAGCGACGACCAGCCGCCGCCGGGCACGGACGACAGGATCCCGACACCGGGCGCGGAGACGTCCGGCTTGAGCTGGTACGAGATCGGAGTAGGCCCAACCGACGAGAAGTCGGCATGAATCGGCGGGTTCATCTCCACGGCGGCGACGGCGATCGCCTCCGCGGAGTTCGCCGGCGAGGAGATCGAGCCGGCGCCCAGCTCGTTGTACTCGTTCCCCGCGGCCACGGTCGAGACGACGCCGGCTTTCGCGGCCGCGTCGAGGGCGAGTGCGACGACGTCCCGGCTCGGTTCGATCTCGGGCTCTCCGATGGAGAGGTTGATCACATCCATTCCGTCTGCGACGGCAGCCTCGATCGCGGCCACGATCTCGGGCGCGTTCCCGTTCGGGCTGAGGCCGGAGTCCGTTCGCACGAGCGCTTTGTAGTTCCCCAGGTACGCGCGGGGCGCTACCCCAGAGACGGTCCGTCCGCCCGAGGCGGTCGTGTTCGCGTTCCCAGCGGCGATCCCGGCCACATGCGTCCCGTGGCTGGACTCGTCGCCGTCGAAAGCGGCGGCAGCACCGGATGCTTGGGCCCTGGGTGGGGGAAATGCGCGGGCGACGATCACCTTCGCGCTCGTGAACCGCACCTGGCCCTTCGGGAACCCGGTGGGCATCGTGTAGCCGGTCGGGTCGAAGAACGGATGCGCGGCGTCGATCCCCGTGTCGATGATCCCGATCTTGATCCCCTGGCCCGCGGTGCTCAGGTTGGCGCCCCACAGCGCGCGTGCGCCGATCTGGTTCGGGCTGCGGTCGAGCTGGGGCACGTAGCGCGCCGACTCGTAGACGTCGCGCACGCCCGGGACGCGGCGCAAGTCGGCGATGCGGGATTCGGGGACGGAGACCGCGAATCCGTTCAGCACCAGCCTGTAGCGCCAGCGCAGGTGCGCGTCGGGGAGCCGTGCGGCGAGCTCGGCGCGGAAGGCCCTCTGCTCGGCGTCGAGCTGCGCGCGCCTGCCCGGTGCTTCGGCAAGCGATGGTCCCGCAAGGGCGACGACGACCTCCGCAGAGGCGCCGGTGAGATGCGCAGTGCTAGGCCGCAGCGCGCCGAGCGCGAGCACGAATACGCAGGCCAGGACAACGGCAGCAAGGCGAGTCATCAAGAGGTGAGACGAACGGGAGCCGGCGATGTTCAAGGCTACACTTGGCCCTCCCCGCGGATGTGGCGGAATTGGTAGACGCGCACGGTTCAGGTCCGTGTGCCCGAAAGGGCGTGGAGGTTCAAGTCCTCTCATCCGCATACCGCTGACGGTGCCGAGTGCTCTTAGTCGCCCGGTAGCGCGGCCAGCACGTCGTCGGCGTGCTCGGCCGGCTTCACACGCCGCATGATCCGCGCGATACGCCCGTCGCCGTCGATGACGAACGTCGAGCGCTCCATGCCCATGTACGTCTTCCCGTACATGCTCTTCTCGACCCAGGTGCCGTACTGCTCGGCGACCGCGTGGCCCTCGTCGGAGAGGAGCGCGAAGGGAAGGCCGTACTTCTCACGGAACTTCACGTGCTTCGCGGGACTGTCCGGGCTGACACCGAGCACGACCGCGCCACGCTGCTGGAACTCGCCCCAGACGTCCCGGATCCCGCATGCCTGAGCCGTGCAGCCCGGTGTGTCGTCCTTCGGATAGAAGTAGAGGACGACGGGCGCGCCCCTGAAGGAGGACAGCGTGACCGTCTCGCCCGAGTCCGACGCGAGCGTGAAGTCAGGAGCGGGGCTACCTTCCTCGATCGACGGTGCTTCAGATCGCCCGGCCGGCGGGTCGCTCACGACGGCAGCCACCCCTCGCGATACGCCGACCGCTCCTCCGCTCCGAAGCGGGCGTATGCCTCGTCCGGGTTCGACGTCTCCTCGAGCACGCTCGCATCGTGCTTTGCCGCCACGTCGTTCACGGCGTATACGACCTCGAAGCCGTCCGCGCGGCTGCCGGCCATGACGATCGCGCACGGCCCGTCACCCGCGCCGACGAAGGTGTGCTTCGTCCACGGCGGGCAATGGACGAAGTCCCAGGTCTTCAGGGGTCGCTCCTCACCCTCGATCACGAGAACGCACTCGCCGGAGACGACGAGGAAGTCCTCCTGGCCGCGCTCGCCGTGGTAGATGCCCCGCTGACCGGGTCCTACGACTTGGATGCGGAAGCCGAGCTGCGCCCACTCCTGCCCACCTTCGAAGTCGGTGTCCTGCCCGCGCTCCTCGCTTCGGATCCATGATGCGTCGCGCGCGTTGAGCACGAACCAGCCCTCGCCCTGGGGAATGAGCCCGACATCCGTCTTCTTGAGCTCCGCCTCCGGAACAGCCACGCGTCTGATCTCCTCCTTGGGGTGGCGCGATCGTATCCATGCACGTGGCAGTGGGCGCCAGGGCAGCGGCCGGATCCGGCCCATAATCCTCGTCGTGGGGACCGAGCAGGAGTGGGGCACGCTGCATCTCGAGAAGACCCTGACCGCGCCTCCCGAGCACGTGTTCGCGGCCTGCATCGAAGCCGAGAAGCTCGCAGAGTGGTGGGGTCCTGCCGGATTCACGTCGCCGAGCATTCAGCTCGACGCGAGCGAGGGAGGTCGGTACCGAATCACGATGCAGCCGCCGGAGGGAGAAGCGTTCCACCTCCGTGGCGAATTTCGGGAGATCGAAGCGCCCCATCGTCTGGTCTACACGTTCGTTTGGGAAGAGCCCGATCCCGACGATCAGGAGACGGTGGTCACGCTGACCTTCGAGCCGGCTGGCCAAGGCACCCGTCTCGTGCTCGACCAGGGCCCATTCAAGACCGAGGCCCGCTACGAACTGCACCGGCAGGGGTGGACGGAAACGCTCGAGCGGCTCCAACGAGCCCTCGAGTAGGCGCGCCCAATCCGATTCCGCCCGTCCTGCCAAGAACCTGAAGAGGGCTTCTAGGGGAGGTGGAGATGCGAACCGCATGCGCCACGCTCGTTCTCTTCTGTGTGCTGGCCGGTGCGGTTGCGGCGTGCGGTGGCTCGGACGACGAGGCCTTGACCGACGAGGACCTCACGCTCGCGCTCGCTGAGCAGAACGGATCGGGCCAGACGGGGACGGCGACGTTCATTCCGCTCGACCTGGACCGGACGAGGATCGTCCTCGCGCTGACGAATCCGCCGGCGGTTGAGCAGCCGGCACACGTTCACAGCGGCTCGTGTGACGATCTGGGCGATCCGGTCGTACCGCTGACGAACGTGGTGAACGGGAGCTCGGAAACCGATGCCGACATGTCGCTCGCCGAGCTCGAGGCGGGTGGCCTCGTCATCCACGCGCACAAGTCGGAGGCAGAGTTCGACGTGTCGGTCGCCTGTGCTCCCATCGAGCGCGACTCCGCCTGATCGGGCACTAGACGAATCTGCATGCCGACGCGCGCGACGTCCTCGCTAGGGTGCGCGCGATGGTTTCCGTCCACGCGGCTCTCGGGATCGCGGTCGTCGTGATCTGCTTCGGTGCCGCGGTGATTGGATTCATCGCCTACCGGCGCGGCGCGGGTTCGCTCGTAAGCCACGCCCTCGTCCTCGCGCAGACCGTGCTCATCGCCCAGGCGGCGGTGGGGCTGCTCCTGCTCTCCGACGACAGGAGGGCGCCCGACAAGCTGCACTACGCGTACGGCGCGTTCGCGCTCGGAGTCATCCTCGTACCGTGGTTCTACGCGCCGAGCGTCGCCCGCCCGCGGCTCCTGTGGTTCTCGGGAACGACGCTCGTGGCGGGCGCGCTCGGCGTGCGCGCGTACATGACGGGCTCATGAGGGGGATCTGGGAACGCATCCCGCCGCTCGCCCGCGGGCTCGGGATCGTCGCGCTCATCACCGTGATCGTCATCGTGCTCTCGCTCGAGCCCGTTCTCGCGACGGTGGGCGGCCTCGTCTCGATCGCGTTCTTCCTCGCGATCGCGTTCTTCCTCTTCCTCCTCTGGCGCGAGCGGCGGGGCGACCTCGAG
Organism: uncultured Actinomycetes bacterium; assembly: GCA_963736295.1. Taxonomy (GTDB): domain Bacteria; phylum Actinomycetota; class Thermoleophilia; order Gaiellales; family Gaiellaceae; genus GMQP-bins7. The sequence continues at coordinate 59,401 of CAVTOH010000003.1, read as the reverse complement.
GCCTGGTCGGAGCTGAACCGGTGGCTCTTCTACGCCGCGATCGTGCTGCTCGTCGTCGACGTCGGCATGTTCATCGGCCTCGGCCCGTCGGGACGGGACGCGCTCGCGTTCATCCTCGTCCTCGCCGCCGGAATCTGGGTGCTCGTGCGAACCTGGCGCCTCGAGCACCGCTCTAGCTACTAGGAGAGGCGGAAGACCGGGCCGTTGCGGACGGTGGGCGCAGCCGGGTTCACCGGATGGACGAGCTTGAGCCGGTACCGATACGCGCCCGGGCCAAGACGGCGTGGGGCGAATTCCACGTCAACCGGCTCGTCGACCTGCGCCCGTCCGCGGCGGATCATCTTCGTCGCTCCGCCCACCTTGACCACGCGCACCTCATAGATGCAGTCCAGGTCGCACCCGAAGCTCGCCCGGAAGATCCCTCGGCGCGCGGCGGCGCGTGAGCCGAACCGGACGCCGACTCCGTGCACTGTGAGCTGCACACCGGGGCAGCGCGTGATCGAGCCGCCGGTCGTGCGGTCGAGCGCCTCCGTCACGCGGATCAGACTGCTCTTCGGGCTGCCGTCGACGTAGCGGACACCCGATTGCCAGCCCGGTCGCGCCCGCTCGTCCTGCGCGTGGAAGATCAGCATCGCCTCGACCGTGGGTTGGCAGAAGGCCATGGCCAGGGCCTGCTCGTAGAAGGCCGCCTGTGTCGTCTCGGAGGTAGGCCGCGTCGTCGTCGGTTCCGCACCCGTGTAGAGGCCGGCCTTCGACGCGGGGATGATCGACTCGACTCCGTACTCGCCGTAGACGATCGGCAGCGTCGAGCCGCGCTGGGCAGTTCCGTCGAACGCCTCGCCGAGGAGCGTTACGAGCTTCCCGTAGTCGGCGACCCCGATCGCGGTCCCGAGCGGATGAGCGACCGTGGGCGCCTGGCTCGAGTGGTCGCCGTACGGATGGATGACGAACGCGTCCATCACGGGGGTGCTGCGCCCGCTTGCCCTGTAGGCAAGACCGAGGTCGCGGATGAACTTCGTCGGCGAGTGCGTGTGGCGTGTGCCTTGCGGGTTGTCCGCGCCACGTGGAGAGACCGCTCCGCCGTAGACCTGGACCTGCGGCGAGACCGCCTTCAAGGCGTCGTACGTCTGTGCCAGGAGTGCGAGGTACGCGGGGGAGGCGACGTTCGAGCCGTCGAGCCCGAACTGCGGCAGCCAGAAGCGGTTGAGGTTCGGCTCGTTGCCGATGATCACATGCCGGATCGCCGGCACCTCGCGCGCGATCGCCGCGGCATAGGACGCAAACTCGCCGCGTGCCTCGTCGGTGAGGGGAGTCGTCCTCGACCCCGGGTGCATCACGGTGACGTACAGCCGGACGTCGTTCGTCAGCGCGGCGCTGGCGACGTTCCCGAGGACGTTGAGCTCGCCCTTGCTCGGCTCGGTGAGCCCCGGTGTCCAGAAGCTCGTGACGCGCGCTGCGCGAAAGCCGGCCAGGCGGAAGAGCATCATGCGCGACTGCGCCTCGACGAGCGTCGGGGCGCGAATGTCGTCCTCGACCGCTCCGACCGCGAGACCCGGAGCGGCAGTGGCCGGTTGAGCGATGGCGAGGGCGGTGGCACCCACGAGCACCGCGCAAAGCGCCGCCAGGGGGCCTGTCCGCATGGGGCTACGCTAGCGAGAGAATGCGAACAAGCGTTAAAGAAGACCTGCGAGCGCTTCCTGCGAGCCCCGGCGTCTACCTCTTCCGCGACGACCGCGGCGAGGTGCTCTACGTCGGCAAGGCGAAGTCGCTCAGGTCGCGGGTGCGCAACTACTTCCAGCGGGGCGACGGCAGGGTCGGCCAGGCGCAGCTCATCGCCCGGATCGACGACGTCGAGGTGATCGTCACGCGGACCGAGGCCGAGGCGCTGCACCTCGAGCAGAACCTCGTCAAGCGGCACCGGCCTCCGTTCAACATCAGGCTTCGCGACGACAAGTCGTTTCCGTACATCGCGGTGACGTTGACCGACGAGTACCCGCGTGTGATGTTCACGCGGGAGCGGCACCGAGCCGGGACGGTCTACTTCGGCCCGTACGCAAACGCGAAGAAGGTGCGGGAGACCCTGGACGTCCTGAACCGCGTGTTCCGGTTCCGGCCGTGCGAGGGGCCGCGTCCCGGCCGCCATTCGGGGATCCCGTGCCTGGACTTCCACATCGACCGCTGCTTTGCGCCGTGCATCGGCGCGATCTCCGACGAGGCGTACGGCGAGATCGTCGAGGGGGTCATCGGCTTTCTCTCGGGCGACACCCAGTCGATTCAGCGCGAGCTCGAGGAGCGCATGCGCGAGGCGTCGAACGAGGAGCGCTTCGAGGAAGCCGCTCGCTACCGCAACCGCCTCAACTCCATCCGTCACCTCTCCGAGCGCCAGGCAGCGGACCGACGAACGGTCGGGAGCGTGGACGTCATCGGGCTTGCCGTGGACGGCGAAGAGGCAGCCGTCCAGGTATTCCCGCTCCGGGACGGCAAGATGATCGACCGCTACGGGTTCCACCTCGAGAACGCGGCCGGCGAGAGCCGACAGGAGATCCTCGAAGCGTTCGTGATCGAGTACTACGGCAACTCCCCGAGCATCCCGCCGCAGGTCCTCGTCCCGGCCGAGATCGAGGAGACGGGGGCGATCGCGGACTTCCTGTCAGAACGGCGAGGCGGCCGCGTCGACGTGCGGGCTCCGGCCCGGGGCGAGAAGCGGAGGCTCGTCGATCTCGCCGTCGAGAACGCACGCCTCGCGCTGGAAGCGGACACCGCCGAGCGAGGCGAGAAGCGTGCCCGGCGGGTGGCTGCCCTCGAGGAGCTCCGGGAGGTCCTGAACCTCGAGAGCCTGCCGGTCCGGATCGAGTGCTTCGACGTCTCGAACATCCAGGGGGAGTCGATCGTCGCCTCGATGGTCGTCTTCCAGGAGGGCCGCCCGCGGAAGGCGCACTACCGGAGCTTCACGATTCGCGGCCTCGCCGGACAGGACGACGTGGGGGCGATGCGCGAGGCGATCGCGCGGCGGTTCGCCCGCGCGCGGCAGGCGGCCCCGGACGAGAGCTTCGGCTGCATCCCGAACCTCGTCGTCGTCGACGGTGGCAAGGGGCAGCTCGCGGCAGCGCGAGCGGCGATGGAGGAGCTCGACCTGCAGCGCGTCGCCGTCATCGCGCTCGCGAAGCGCGAGGAGGAGGTCTTCGTTCCGAACGCCCCGAGCGCCATCGCGCTCGAGCGGACGAGCAGCGCGCTCCAGCTACTCCAGCAGATTCGCGACGAGGCGCACCGGCGTGCTCTCCGCCACCACAGGCAGCGGAGAGATCGGCGGTCGCTCGAGACGATCTTCGAGACGCTCCCCGGCATCGGGCCGTCCCGGCGGCGGGCGATCCTGCGGCACTTCGGTTCGGTCGAGCGGTTCCTCGACGCGTCGCAGGAGGAGCTCGAAGGCGTGCCCGGGCTCCCGCAGAAGACCGCGCGGGCGGTGTACGCCACGTTGCACAAGGCCGGGCCCTCCTAGCTACGGAGCGTCGGCCTGGCTCTCGTCTGCGGGCTCCATCGCCTGCCTGAAGCGCAGCGTGCGAAAGCCGATCGCGATCGCGGTGAAGCCGGCCACGACGTTCGTCCCGACCGTCACCAGCTTCATCCCGACGCTGAAGGCGAGAAGCTGCGAGGCCGGGACGGTCCCGCGGAAGGCGTACAGGAGGAAGGCCTGCTCGGTGCCGATGCCCGCAGGCGTCAGCGGGAGGAGGGTCGCGACGCTCGCGGACGCCTGGACGAGCAGCACGTTCTCGAGCGACTGGGGGATGTCGAACGCGTCGAGGAGGAACCAGATCGCGACGAGCCGGAACGCCCAGTCGCCCGCCTGCCAGACCGCGACCGTGCGCAGGTAGTCGGCCGGCCTCTCGAGCACCGCGAAGGCCTGGCGAACGCGGTCCCAGAAGTCGAGGACGTGCCCGTGGATCCAGATCCCGAGGACGACCGCTGCGATGAGGAGCCCGGCGAGCACGAGCTCGGCGGCGAGCGGGTTCTCCAGGAACCACCCGAACTCGAAGCTCGGCTGCCGGGGCAGCTCGCTGAGGCCCGGGAGCGCGTCCTGCGTCGTCGCAGCCCAGACGAGCAGTGAGGACGCGGCGACGATGTCGAAGATCGCGAGCACGAGCGTGCTCGAGACGACGGTCGTGTATGTGCTCTTCGGAATCGATCGGTGGGCCAGGAAAATCCGGACCGCGTCCCCGGCGCGCATGGGGACGAGCGCGTTGACGCCGACACCGGCGAGGTAGGCGCCGTAGATGGACCTTCGCGGCACGTGCTCGCGCGGGTAGGCAGCCGCGAGCACGTTGCGCCACGCCATGCTCGTGCACGCGAGCTTCGCGAGCTGGGCCAGCACGGCGAGGAACACCGGCAGGAGATCGACCGCGGCCAGCTGGTCGAGGAAGGCGGCGATCCCGTCGAGGACGCGGGTCACGCCGCTATCTTCGTGCCGACCTGCCTCGCGCGGCCGCTAACCGCGCCCGTTTCCGCTCCCCGATCCGTCCTTCCCGGCGCCGTCGGGAGCGAGGAACGGGTAGCGGTAGTCGGTCGGCGGAAGGAACGTCTCCTTCACCGTGCGGAGCGAGACCCAGCGGATGAGGTTCCACAGCGAGCCGGCCTTGTCGTTCGTCCCGCTGGCCCTCGAGCCGCCGAACGGCTGCTGGCCGACGACCGCTCCGGTCGGCTTGTCGTTGACGTAGAAGTTGCCGGCCGCGTATTGCAGCGCATCGTGTGCCTGCTCGATGGCCGACCGCTCGTTCGCGAAGATCGCGCCCGTCAGTGCATACGGTGCGGTCTCGTCGACGAGCTTGAGCGTGTCGTCCCACCGCTTCTCGTCGTACACGTACGTGGTGACGATCGGCCCGAAGAGCTCGTCTCGGAGGAGCCGGAAATCGGTGTCGTCCGTCGCGATGACGGTCGGCTCGACGAAGTATCCCTCGGAGTCGTCGGTCGTCCCGCCGGCGAGGATCTCGGCACCGGTCGACCGGGCCTCGGCGATCGCGTCGCTGTGCGTCTTGAAGGCCGATGCGTCGATGACTGCGCCCATGAAGTTCTCGAAGTCCGTGGGGTCGCCCATCTTGATGGTCGAGATGTCCTCGACCAGGCGGTCCTTCACCTCGGCCCACAGGTTCGACGGCACATACAGCCGCGAGGCCGCGGAGCACTTCTGTCCCTGGTACTCGAACGACCCGCGAACGACGGCGGTTGCGACCGCTTCGGCGTCTGCCGACGGGTGGGCGAGGATGAAGTCCTTGCCACCGGTCTCCCCGACGATTCGCGGGTAGTTGCGGTACGAGCCGACGTTCTTGCCGACCGTCTCCCACATGCCGTTGAAGACGCCCGTCGAGCCGGTGAAGTGGATCCCGGCGAGCTCGGGGCTTGCGAGCGCCGCGTTGCCGATCGTCGCCCCGGCGCCGTGCACGAGGTTGATGACCCCGTCCGGGAGTCCCGCCTCCTGCATGAGGCGCATGAGGTAGTAGGCGGAGAGCGCGGAGGTCGACGCCGGCTTCCAGAGGATCGTGTTGCCCATCAGCGCGGGCGAGCTCGACAGGTTGCCGCCGATGCAGGTGAAGTTGAACGGGCTCACCGCGAAGACGAACCCTTCGAGCGGCCGGTACTCCATCCGGTTCCACGTGCCGGTGGGCGAGTAGGGCTGCTCGGCGTAGATCCGGCGGACGTAATCCACGTTGTAGCGCCAGAAGTCGATCATCTCGGCGACCGCGTCGATCTCCGCCTGGTGCACGGTCTTCGACTGGTTGAGCATCGTCGAGGCGTTCAGCGTCGAGCGCCACGGGCCGGCGAGGAGCTCCGCGGCTCGCAGGAAGATCGCCGCGCGCTCGTGCCAGGGCATGCGCGACCAGTCGACGTGGGCCTCACGGGCGGCGTCGATCGCCTGCTGGACGTGTTCCGGGCCTCCCTTGCTCACGTCGGCGAGCACGTGACTCTTCCGGTGCGGCATCACCGCCTCGAACGTCTCGTCGGTGTGGACGTCCTTTCCCCCGATGACGAGCGGGATCCGGATCCGCTCGCCCTGCATCTGGGCCAGGCGTACCTGGAGCTCGGCGCGCTCCGGCGATCCCGGGGCGTACGACTTGATCGGCTCGTTGAGGGGCTGCGGCGGCGTGAAGATCCCGTGGGCACTCATGCAGTCGATTGTAAAGTCGTGGCGAGTGTCGGTGGAGCGGAGGTCGTACACGGTTCCCGGATGGGGCGAGGGCGAGCTCTGGTTCGAAGACGGTCTCGTGCTCGCCAACGACTTCCGCTTTTCGAGCGCAGAGCGCCTTGACCGTAGCTCTTTCGTCCGCAGAGCCCCCCATGGGGGCTGGAAGCCCCCCACTCGGCACCGTACCGGGGAACACTTCACAGCTGGGCGACCACTCCGTCACGAATGTGCGCCAACACGGCGACGACGGCCGGCGCCGCAGCGCGTCCGACGTGATCGACCGCCTGTGTGCGTTCCTCGACGGCCAGGCGGTCGAGCTTGCGGACGTCCCGCTCGACCTCTCCTCTGCGACCGCGTTTCAGCGCGCTGTCACGGAGGCGCTTCGGGGGGTGTCCCGCGGCGACACGGTGACGTACGGCGAGCTCGCGGCGTTGGCGGGCCGTCCGAACGCGCCGCGCGCCGCCGGAACGGTCTGCGCCCGGAACGAGTTCATGTTCCTCGTGCCCTGTCATCGGGTCGTCTCTGCGAGTGGCATCGGCGGCTACGGCAGCGCAGGTGTCGCGGTCAAGAGGCGGCTGCTGGCACTCGAGGGGGTGGTCCTCTGATCACCTCGGAGGACGTGCGCGAGGAGCTCGCGCTCATCGACCCGGCCCGCGCATGCGACCGTCGAGCCGAGCTGTCGGCACTCTTCCACTCTGCCGGCAGCCTCCATCTCAAGGGACGCGGTGAGTGGGCGCTCCATCTCGATGTCGCGAGCGGTGCAGTAGCTCGTAGGGCGTTCGCGCTCCTCCGCGACGAGGGCATTCGCTCCGAGATCAGGACGTATCGCCGCCGGTCCTTCGATCGGACGACACGCTTCCAACTTCATCTCGAAGGCGGAGCGGAGCCGTTGCGCGTGCTCGCAGAAGCAGGCGTCCTCGACCCACGTCATGCGCCGCTCGAGCGCCCGCCCCGGAGGGTGGTCGCACGGGCCTGCTGCCGGCGCGCGTACCTGCGGGGAGCCTTTCTCGGCGGCGGATCCGTCACGAGCGAGCGGTCACCGCACCTCGAGCTGCGAAGCGCGTCGGTGGAAGGTGCGTCCTTCCTCGTCGAGCTCGCAGCGCAGGAAGGCGTCTCGCTGGTCGCGCACGAGCGGCGCACGCACGCGGTCGCGTATGCGAAGAGCTGGGACACGATCGAGTCGCTGCTCGCGCTCATCGGCGCCTCCGAGATCGTCCTCGCGCTCGAGGAGCGGGCTGTCCTCGCGGCCACTCGAGGGCAGGCCAACAGGCTGGCGAACGCCGATCACGCGAATCTCGTCCGCACGAGCCGCGCCGCGCAGGGACAGCTCGAGGCCGCCCGTCGCCTTCGCACCGATGGGCGGCTCGAGCGCCTGCCTCACGCGCTGCGCGAGGCTGCCGAGCTCCGCCTGAAATACCCGACGCATTCGCTCAGGGAGCTCGCGGCTCGCGCGGACCCGGCAGCGAGCAAGGCGGCGATGCACCGCCGGCTCCGCCGGGTCGAGGAGCTCGGCCGCCGCTGACCGAACTGGTGCTGGAGGGGCCGCGGTTAGACTCGACGCACGATCCCTCGACAGGACGGAGGAGCGCCGAAATGGGCATTCGGGTGGGCATCAACGGGTTCGGCCGTATCGGCAGGAACTTCTTCCGCGCGCAGCAGAAGCTCGGCGCCGACATCGACATCGTCGCCTTCAACGACCTCGGTGACGCGGAGACGATGGCCCACCTGCTGCAAGTACGACTCGAACCTCGGTCCGTTCCAGGGCGACGTCGAGCTGGGCGACGGGATCCTGCGGGCGGCCGGCGAGGAAGTGCGGATGCTGTCCGAGCGCGACCCCGCTGCCCTGCCATGGGGAGACCTGGGGGTCGACGTCGTCGTGGAGTCGACCGGCATCTTCACGGATCGCGCGGGTGCCCAGAAGCACCTCGACGCCGGAGCGAAGAAGGTCTTGATCTCGGCGCCGGCGACGGATCCGGACATCACGATCGTGCTCGGCGTGAACGACGACGCCTACGACGCCGAAACGCACCACATCGTGTCCAACGCCTCCTGCACCACCAACTGCGTCGCGCCGCTCGCGAAGGTGCTGCACGAGCTCGGCGAGATCCAGACCGGCTTCATGACGACGATCCACGCGTACACGAACGACCAGGTGATCCTCGACTTTCCGCACAAGGACCTGCGGCGGGCACGCGCCGCGGCGGTCAATCTCATTCCCACCTCGACGGGAGCGGCAAAGGCGATCGGGCTCGTCCTGCCCGAGCTGCAGGGCAAGGTGGACGGGATCTCGGTACGAGCCCCGGTTGCCACCGGCTCGCTCACGGATCTCGTCGTCCAGCTCGGACGCGAGACGAGCGTCGACGAGGTGAACGAGGCCTTCGAGACCGCCGCAGGCGGATCGCTCGCCGGGCTTCTCCAGTACTCGGTCGACCCGATCGTCTCGACCGACATCAACGAGTCGCCGTACTCGTGCATCTACGACAGCCCGCTGACGATGGTCCGCGGCGCGACGGTGAAGGTGTTCGGCTGGTACGACAACGAGTGGGGCTACTCGTGCCGGCTCGTCGACGTGATCGGGAAGCTCCTCGCGTGAAGCTCAGCCAGGTCCGGATGCTGGTGGACGACTTTCCGGCGTCATTTCGGTTCTACCGCGACGTGCTCGGTCTCGAGCCGACGTTCGGCGACCAGGGCGACGACTATGCGAGCTTCGCGAACGTCGCGCTCTTCGTCCGCACGGGCCAAGAGGCCGCTTCGGACCTGCGCCCAGCGGGCGACGGTGCGCTCCTCTGCCTCTCCGTCGACGATCTCGACGCTGCCGTTGCTCGGATCGAGTCCGCTGGCGGCGTGTTCCTCGCGCCGGCGGTCGCCCAGCCGGAGTGGGGGATCCGGGTGATCTACATCCGCGATCCCGCCGGCAACCTCATCGAGATCCACGAGGAGCTCGCGTCGGAGGAGGGGTAGTGAGAGCGCCGCGCTCCGTCCGCGACGCGGACGTCGCGGGGAGGCGGGTTCTCGTTCGCGCCGATCTCAACGTTCCGCTCGAAGGCGGCGCGGTCGCGGACGACACGCGGATCCGCGCCGCTCTGCCGACGCTCGAGCTGCTGCTCGAGCGCGGTGCGGCGGCGGTCGCGGTGTGCTCGCACCTCGGCCGGCCGAAGGGCCCGGACCCGGCGTTCGAGATGGCGCCGGTCGCGGCGCGGCTCCGGGAGCTGCTCCCGGACGAGCGCGTGCAGGTGCTCGAGAACACCCGCTTCGACCCCGGTGAGACGAAGAACGACCCTGCGACTGCCGAGCGGCTCGCCGAGGGGCACGACCTCTTCGTCAACGACGCGTTCGGATCCGCGCATCGCGCTCACGCCTCGACGGTCGGGGTCGCCCGGCTACTCCCGTCCTACGCAGGACTGCTGCTCGAACGCGAGCTCGACATGCTCGGACGTCTCCTCGGCGACGTCGAGCGGCCCTTCGTCCTGGTCGCCGGCGGGGCAAAGGTCGAGGACAAGCTCGGCGTGCTGGCGAGTCTCGGCTCTCGCGCGGACACGGTGCTCGTCGGGGGCAAGATGGCCGAGGAGCTCCGCGACGAGAACGCCCTGCCCTTCGATGCGGTCCTGCCCTCCGACGTCGTCGCCGCGGCTGCCTTCGAGGCCGATGCCGAGTCGCGGGTGACGCCGTTCGACGCGGTGCCGTGAGGGTTGGCTTGGGCTCGACATCGGCCCGGAGACGAGGGACCACTTCGCCGCGGAGATCCGCGGAGCGCACACGGTCTTCTGGAACGGGCCGATGGGCGTCTTCGAGTGGCCGAGGTTCGCCGAGGGAACGAGGGCCGTCGCCGAGGCGGTTGCGGACGTGGACGGGCTACACGGTCGTGGGCGGAGGCGACTCCGCGCGCGCGGTCGAGGAGCTCGGTCTCGCCGACCGCGTGTCCTGGGTCTCGACCGGAGGCGGTGCCTCACTCGAGCTTCTCGAGGGGAAGGAGCTCCCCGGCGTCGCGGCGATTCCGGCCGCGTAGCCGCGGCTTCAGACCGGAACGGGCGCGCGAACCCCTGGAACGTGACGGGCGAGGAAGTTGAGCACCGTCGACACCTGACGCACGCGTTCGTCCACGTCGAAGGAGCCGTGCCCTGTCTCGAACACGTACACCTCGTGCGGATGCTCGCGCGCGGCGAGCTTCTCGACGTAGCGCATCGCCTGCCGGTACGGGCACCGGCTGTCGTTTCGGCCGATGATGAAGAGCACGGGAGCCCGGACGTCGTCGACGAAGTTGATCGCGTTCCGATCGCGCATCAGCTCCGGTAGCTCCTTCGGCGTGTGCCCGCCGAGGAGCGCGCGGTCGTACGCCTGCAGGAGCGGCGAAAGCTCCTCGTAGCCGTCCTCGTAGTCGCCGACGGGCACGCCTGCGACGCCGCAGATCCAGAGCTCGGGGTGCTTCCCGACCTCCAGAAGCGTGATGTATCCGCCCCACGAGTGACCGCCGATGACAGCACGCGCCGGGTCGGCAATCCCACGGTCGACGAGATCCTGAAGCCCGGCGTTCACGTCCTCGAGCTCTGGCCCGCCGATGTTCCCGATCAGCGTGTCCCGCCACTCGCGGCCGTACCAGATCGACCCGCGGTAGTTGACCATCCCGACGGCGAAGCCGGCGTCCACGTAGGCCTGTACCTCCGGCTGCCAGCGGTCGAGGTCGAGCCACGTCGGGCCGCCGTGGACGAACATGAACACCGGGAACGGGCCGCCCGAGTCATCCGGCGTGACGTAGAACCCGTGCACCCGCTGGCCGTGCGGATTCTCGAAGTGCCAGGACTCGTACGGCCGTCCGGAGGGGCCGAGCTCTCCGTCGGGCGTCAGCAGGTCCCCGCCCGAGTCGTCGCGGACGAGCCGCTGGCGATGACCCTGCTCGTGCAGGAACCACACCCTGCCGTCCGGTCGAACGCGCGCTTTCCACACGAAGCCAGGCTCGCTCGAGACCGACTCGAGCGTGCCGCTCGCGAGGTCGTACCGGTAGAGGCGAGATCTCCCCTCGAACGTGTTCAGGAGCAGGAGCGCCGAGCCGTCCGGCCACCAGTCCGAGACGAAGACGGCGCCCTCGAGCTCCGGAGCGAGGTTCGTCCGTTCGCCCGTCGCGAGATCCCAGATCCCGGGTCGCTCGTCGTCGTCGAGCTCGTGCTCGAACGCGAGCCGCTGGTCGCCGGCGATCGGGGACCAGCACTTCGCGTGCAGCCACATGCCTTCGTCGCGTAGATCTCCGACCGTGGCTCCTGTACGGGGGTCGAGGACCCGGAGCGCCGGGTGCATGAGATCGCCGTGCTCTGCGTGCTCGACGCAGAGGAGCGAGCCGTCGGCTGAGAGTCCCCCGCGCAGAAAACCTTCCTCCTGAGCGCTCCCGATCTCGACGGACTCGGGTGAGCGGTGGATCTCCCGTGCAGGCCCGCCGTCGAGCGAGACGTAGATCGCGAAGCCGTCGCGGTCGCTGATCCCGACGGCGACGATGCCCGGGGCCTGCGCGAGCCCGCTGTTCCAGCCATGCGGCACGCCGTCGACGAACGGTCGCGTCTCGCCCCCGTGGAACGGCTGCACGAACCAGCGGCCGGACTCGTCGCCCGTCTCGTCCTGGAACCAGAGCACCCCTTCGCCGTCGAATGTCGGCGTCCCGTCGAGCAGGCCGACCGGGTGATCGGTGACCTGACGGCGGTCACCTGTCGCGAGATCCCACGTGTGTACCTGCCAGATGCCCGACTCGTTCGTGGCGTAGACCACGCGCTCGGGTGCCGCAGGCGACCACTCGGGGAGGTACGTGACGGTTGCGCGGAAGCGCTGTTCCCAGTCCTCCACGCCTTCGGTGGCTCCCATGAGCGACGAGGCTAACAGCCTGTCGTCCCTTAAGATCGCCCGTCGTGCTGATTGCGGGCAACTGGAAGATGTACAAGGGCGCGCACGAGGCCTCGCGCTTCGCGACCGAGATCCGCCATCTTCCCGACCGCGCGACGGGCGTCGACGTCGTCGTGTGCCCGCCGTACACGGCGCTCGAGCCGACCGTGAGATCGCTCGGTGAGGGGAGCGCGGTTCGCGTCTTCTCGCAGAACGTCCACTGGGAGCTCGAGGGCGCGTACACCGGCGAGGTGTCGGCGCCGATGCTGCTCGAGCTCGGAGTCAAGGGCGCCGTCGTCGGCCACTCCGAGCGGCGACAGCACTTCGGCGAGACGGACGAGACGGTCCGGCTGCGTGTCGAGGCCGCGCTCGAAGCCGGCCTCGCGGTCATCGCGTGCGTCGGGGAGACCGAAGGCGAGCGGGAGGCCGGCGAGACGGAGCGGGTGCTCGAGCGACAGGTCTCGGTACTCCCGGTGCACGAGCGCCTCGTCGTCGCGTACGAGCCGATCTGGGCGATCGGAACCGGACGTACCGCTTCGCCCGAGACGGCCCAGGAGGCGCACGCCTTCATCAAGTCGCTCCACGGCTCGCACGTTCTCTATGGGGGATCCGTCAAGCCGGAGAACGCTGGATCGCTGCTCTCGCAACCGGATGTCGACGGGGCGCTGGTCGGAGGCGCCTCGCTCGAAGCATTGAGCTTCGAGGCGATCTGCATCGCCGCCTCGCAGGCAGCCGCGTGACCGTCCCGCTCTGCGTCCTCGTCATCCTCGACGGGTGGGGCCTCGCACCGCGGGGCCCGGGGAACGCGGTCGAGCTCGCCGAGACGCCGGTATTCGACCGGCTCTGGACCGAGCGCCCGCACACGGAGCTCGCGGCGTCCGGAGAGGCCGTCGGACTGCCGCCCGGCCAGATGGGCAACTCGGAGGTCGGCCACCTCACGATCGGCGCGGGTCGCATCCTCTTCCAGGACCTGGTCCGCGTCGGCGCGGCGGTCGAGGACGGCTCGTTCTTCGACAACGAGGCGCTCGGATCCGCGTTCCTGCGCGCTCAGGAGCGTGGGGGAGACGTCCACCTGCTCGGTCTCGTGTCGCGCGGGGGCGTCCACTCGCACGTCGACCATCTCCGTGCCCTCCTCGAGCTCGGCGATCGGCACGGCATGTCCGAGCGCACGTGGATTCATGCCTTCACCGACGGACGCGACGTCTCGCCGACAGCGGCGGAACACGATCTCGCCGAGCTGCCGCCCTCCAGGATCGCCACCGTCTGCGGCCGCTACTACGCGATGGATCGCGACTCCCGCCTGGAAAGGACGGATCGGGCGTACCGCGCGATCTGCCTCGGAGATGGCAACCACGCTTCCGATCCCGTTGCGGCCGTTCGCGAAAGCTACGAGCGCGGAATCACGGACGAGTTCATCGAGCCTGTCGTCCTCGATGGCCGCCCCCGGCCCGATCTCGGGCGCGACTCTGCGATCTTCTTCAACTTCCGCCCGGATCGCGCGAGGCAGCTGTCGCAGCGGCTCATCGAAGACGACGCCGACCTGACGACGATGACGCGCTATCACGAGGACTTCCCGTGCCCTGTGGTATTCGACGAGCAGATCGTCCGCAACACGCTCGCCGAGGTCCTCTCGGGAGCCGGCGTCCGGCAGCTCCACGTCGCGGAGACGGAGAAGTACGCGCACGTGACGTACTTCTTCAACGGCGGCGTCGAGCAGGAGTGGGCCGGCGAGACGCGCATCCTCGTGCCGTCGCCCCGCGACGTGCCGAGCTACGACCGCAAGCCTCAGATGTCCGCGATCGACGTCGCCGAACGATTCTGCGCGGAGATCGGCCAGGGGTACGGGTTCGCCGTGGTCAACTTCGCGAATCCCGACATGGTCGGACACACCGGATCCATTCCGGCTGTCGTGGCGGCCGTAGAGGCGACGGATCGCTGTCTGGGGCTCGTGCTCGAGTGCGTCGAGGACGCGGGAGGCGTGTGTTTCGTGACCGCCGACCACGGGAACGCCGAAGTGATGCTCGAGGACGACGGCGAGAGCCCGCACACGGCACACACGACGAATCCTGTCCCCCTCGTCGTGACAGACGACACGATCGTGTTGCGGGACGGGGCGGGTCTGTCCGACCTGGCACCCACGATCCTTGCGTTTCTCGGCTTCCCGATTCCCCCGGAAATGACCGGTTTTCCGATCACCGTTTCCGGCGTAGATACTCCCGCAACACCGTCGTAAAGTTCGAATCCCAAAGTCCTAACCACCTCCGCCCTATACTCCTGCAGCCGTGCCTCTCCCGCAGCCTGATCCCGGAGTCCTCCGCAAGGCCCAGCGTGGCGACGAGCGGGCCTTCTCGATCATCGTGAGGACCTACGAGCAGCCGGTCTACAACTATGTGCTGAGGCTGACCGGCGACCGCGTTCTCTCCGAGGACCTCACGCAGGAGGTCTTCCTGCGGGTGTTCCAGGGGCTCCCGGGCTTCTCGCTCCGGTCGCGGTTCACGACCTGGCTCTTCCAGGTGACGAAGAACCGCGTGCTGGACGAGCTGCGGGCGATGGAGCGCCGTCCGCGCGCGCTCGTCGCGCTCGACGACATCCCGCCGCTCGAGGTCGTCGATGCACCGGCCGAGCGCGCCGAGACGATCGACGCCGTCTGGCGTGCCGTGGAGGCGCTGAACCCCGATCTCAAGATGGCGCTGCTCCTCCGCGACATCGTCGGGCTCTCGTACACGGAGATCGCGGAGACGCTCGAGATCACGCTCGCGACCGTCAAGTGGCGCATCTACAAGGCGCGCGAGGAAGTGCAGCTCGCACTCCACCGGGACGGCGTCGTCGGTCCCGATCTCCACCGCGTCGCCCGCGGCTGCCGAGAGCAAGTAGCAGCGACAGCCCGCCTCCGCGGGCCTGCATCGGGGCGCAAGTTTTCGGCGTGCTCTCACTCTGGACGGATGAGACCTCTCTCCGAAAGGAAACGACATGCGCCGCATCCTCCTCGCCGCGCTCGCGGCGGCACTCCTGATCATCGCCCCCGCGACCGCGACCAGCGCCGACAGCAGCGCCGGCAAGTCGAAGCTGAAGCTCCGCGGGACGGTTGCACAGACGCTCCCCGCGAACCATCTCGTCAGGGTGGACACACGCCGGATGGCGCACATCCTGCGCGTGCCCGGATCGCAGGCCCGAATTCGTGTCGGCCAGCGCGTCGAGCTGCGCGGAACGACGCTTCGCCAGCGCGGCAACAGCTCTTCGATGCTTGCCAGCAACGTCGTCGTCGCCGCAACCGCGCAGAAGCGCTCCTCGAGCGTCCCGGGCTCCGGAACGAGCTCGAACGACTCCGGCAAGCTCGAGATCAAGGGAACGCTCTCGTCCCTGTCCCCGCCGACCGTCACGTCCGGCTCGGTCTCCGCCTCGTGCGCCCTCCCGGCTGGGCAGACGCTTGCCGGCTTCGCGGTCGGTGAGTTCGTCGAGA
This sequence comes from uncultured Actinomycetes bacterium, assembly GCA_963736295.1. Taxonomy (GTDB): domain Bacteria; phylum Actinomycetota; class Thermoleophilia; order Gaiellales; family Gaiellaceae; genus GMQP-bins7. The sequence goes on along the minus strand of CAVTOH010000003.1, from coordinate 43,904 downwards.
TGAAGTGCGTCCTCCGGCTCGGCGTCTGGATGCTCCGCGACCTGAGGCATGAGGACGACGATGGTCGCAAATCCGCCCGATGACGATACGACGGACGACACCTCCGACGACGCGACCGACGACACGACGGACGACTCGACCGACGACGACGACTCCACGGACGACGATGACGACAAGAGCGGCCATGGCGGCGGTCACGGCGGCGGCCATGGCGGCAGCGGTCACTAACCTGAGCTCGTGAGCTCGGCGTCGCACCCCGACCCTCGGGACCACACGACCCGCGCGGACGCGTCTGCGCGGGTCGCCCGTCTCTACGAGAAGCACGCGCGCATGGTGTACGGCATCTGTCGAGCGATGCTTCGGGACGGCCACGAGGCGGAGGACGCTGCCCAGCAGACGTTCCTGCTCGCGCATCGCGCGCTCCTCGGCGGCGCGCACGTGCGGAGCGATGCCGCCTGGCTGGCGACGATTGCCCGCAACGAGAGCCGCACGCGGATCGCGGCCAGCATGCGCACGCCGCTGCCCGTTTCGGACGAGGACCTCGCGGCGATTCCCACGCCTGGCGACGAGGCGGAGCGCAGCGCGCAGCTAGAGGCAATCCGTGAGGCGCTCGCCGATCTCCCGGAGCGGCAGCGAGAAGCCGTCGTCCTGCGCGATCTCTACGGCCTGCGCTACGGAGAAGTCGCGACCGCGCTCGGCCTTTCCCGGCCGGCGACGGAGGCGCTCCTCTTCAGGGCCCGTCGTGCGATGCGCCGGCGGCTCAAGCCGATCGTCGCCACGACTCTCGTGGTGCCGATCGCCGTCCAGGAAGGGCTCGCCCAGGCGATTCCGGGGTTCGCGACCGCCAGCTCGGGCGGCGTGACCGCAGGTGTGGTCGGAGGCGGCCTGCTCGCGAAGCTGACCGCCGGCCCTGTCGGCGTAAAGGTCGCGACGGCGGCCGTCGCGGTCACCACGGTCGGGGCGGTTGGGTCCGTCGAGTCGGAGCGCGCAGCGCGGGATCGTGCCGAGCGGCCGGCAATCGTGTCCGTGGGCGAGTCGAGCTCGGATGATCGGCAGGTGTCGGGCGGCAGCGGCTCGGGCTCGAGCGGCCCAGCTCAGAGCATCTCGACTCGAAGCGGGTCGGACGACGGCGAGCGTGACGAAGGCCGACAGAGCGGGCACGGAGGCTCGGACGGCGACGATGAGCCCGACGACCGCTCGGGGAGCGGTCACGGAGCGTCGGACGACCGCGACGAGGACGACAACTCCGGCCCGGGCTCCGACGACGACTCGGGCGACGCGCCGGACGATGGACGCGGCGGCTCGGACGGTCACGGCGGCGGTGGCGACGACGAGAACGGTGGCGACGACTCCGCCTCGTCCGGGCCGGATCGCGGCGACGACTCGTCCGGCCCCTCGTCCTCCTCGGGGCCGTCGTCCGGCTCCGGCTCCGGCGACGATGACGACGACTCGAGCGGCGGCGGACACGGCTCGGGTGGCGGTAGTTCCGGCTCAGGCGGCTCGGACGAGGATGACTCGAGCGGCAGTGGCTCCGGCTCGAGCGACTCGGACGGAGATTCGAGCGGGAAAGGCTCGTCGGGCGACGAGCCGGACGAGCCAGACGAGCCGGACGACTGAGTCTGACGCTCGACGGTCGCGCCTGGCCAGACGCTCCTAGGATTGCACCGTGGCGCGAACGCACGTCGATGCCCTCACACGCCTCGAAGAGGCGCTCTCCGACGCCGCCGGGGCACCGGTGTCGCTCGAGCGACCCGGAGATCGCGAGCACGGCGACTACGCGACGTCCGTCGCGCTCCGCCTTGCCGGCGAGCGGCGTCAGGCTCCGCGCGAGATCGCAGAGCAGATAGCTGCGGCGGCGGCCGAGCGCGGGATCGTCGAGGCCGCGGACGTCGCGGGGCCGGGCTTCGTGAACCTCCGTGTCTCGGATGCGTGGATCGCCGACGCGCTCGGAGAGATCCTCGACGCAGGCGAGTCCTTCGGAGCCGGCTCGGCAGCGGCGCCCGAGCGCATCCAGGTGGAGGCGGTTTCGGCGAACCCGACCGGGCCGCTGACGGTGGCACACGGCCGCAACGCGGCCTACGGCGACTCCGTTGCCCGGCTGCTGAGCTTCGCGGGACACACGGTCGAGCGCGAGTTCTACTACAACGACGCGGGAGCGCAGATGGATCGCTTCCGGGCGTCCGTCGATGCAGTCCGGCGCGGCGAAGAGCCTCCCGAGGACGGCTACCGCGGCGACTACGTGCGCGACCTCGCTGCGCTTCCCGGCGACCCCGTGCCGGCCATGCTCGAGCAGATCGAGGAGATGCTCGTCCGCTTTCGCGTGCACTTCGACAGCTGGGAACGCCAGAGCGAGGTCGAAGCGGAGCTGCCCGAGGTGATCGCGCTGCTCGACACCTACGAGAAGGACGGGGCGGTGTGGGCCCGCACGAGCGCACACGGCGACGAGAAGGACCGCGTTCTCATCCGCTCGGACGGGGCACCCACGTACTTCGCCGCAGACGCGCCCTACGTGCGGCGGAAGTTCGCGAAGGGCTTCGACCGGATCATCTACGTCCTCGGTGCCGACCATCACGGCTACGTGAAGCGCCTGCAGGCGCTCGCCGAGATGCTCGGTCACGAGCGCGACTCGCTCGAGGTCCTCATCTACCAGCTCGTCCACCTCGTCGAGGCCGGCGAGGCGAAGAAGATCTCGAAGCGGAGCGGGGACGTCGTGTTCCTCGACGAGCTCGTGGACGCGATCGGAGTCGACGCCGCACGCTGGTACCTCGTCTCCCGGGGACACGACCAGGCGATCGACATCGATGTCGATCTGGCCGCGACCAAGCAGACGAAGAACCCGGTCTTCTACGTCCAGTACTCCCATGCCCGCATTGCGGGGATCTTGCGCAGGGCGGGAGCTGCGACGCCGAACGCCGTGCTCGCCGGGTCCGCTCACGTCCGAGGAGCGCGAGCTCGTGAAGCGGTTGCTCGAGTTCCCCGCTGTCGCCGCAGAGGCCGCCGAAAGACGCGCCCCGCATGCGATCCCGACGTTTGCGATTCGCGTCGCGGACGACTTCCACCGCTTCTACCACGAGCACCGGGTGCTCGACTCGGAGAGCGAGGGCTTCAGGCTCGGTCTCTGTCAGGCGACACAGCTCGTCGTCGCCCGGTCGCTCGAGCTGATCGGGGTCGAGGCGCCCGACTCGATGTGAGAACTCCCGCGGCACTCTAGGATTCATGGGTCGTGGGGGAGATCGACCGCTCAATCCCGGATCGGAACCTCGCGCTCGAGCTCGTGCGCGTGACCGAGTCGGCCGCGACCTTCGCCTCACGCTGGATCGGCCGCGGGGACAAGAACGCCGCCGACCAGGCTGCCGTCGACGCGATGCGCCTGATGATCAACACCGTCTCGATGCGCGGGACGGTCGTGATCGGGGAGGGGGAGAAGGACGAGGCGCCGATGCTCTACAACGGAGAAGAGGTCGGAGCAGGCACCGGTCCGGATGTCGACGTGGCTGTCGACCCGCTCGAAGGGACTCGCCTCACCGCGCTCGGGATGCCGAACGCGATCTCCGTGATCGCCGTTGCCGAACGCGGAACCATGTTCTTCCCGGGGGCGGCGTTGTACATGGACAAGATCGCCGTCGGGGCTGAGGCCGCGAACGCGATCGACATCGACGCGACGCCGACCGAGAACCTGCAGCGCGTGGCTGAGGCCAAGGGCGTCGACGTCAACGACCTCACGGTCGTCGTCCTCGAGCGTGACAGGCACGACGACCTGATCGCCGAGCTGCGCGACGCAGGGGCGCGCGTCAACCTGATCCGAGACGGGGACGTCGCGCCCGCGATCGCCGCGGCGCAGGAGGGCACCGGGGTCGACCTGCTGATGGGAATCGGCGGCACGCCCGAGGGCGTGATCTCCGCAGCTGCAATCAAGTGCCTCGGGGGGGCGATGCAGGGAAGGCTCTGGCCGCGCGACGAAGGCGAGCGCCAGAGCCTGCTCGATGCCGGCTACGAGATCGAGCGCGTGCTGACGACCGACGACCTCGTCCAGGGAGACGACGTCTTCGTCGCCGCGACCGGCGTGACGAGCGGCGCGCTGCTCCGCGGCGTGCGCGTGGTCCACGACCGGGTCGAGACGGATTCGATCGTCATGCGCTCGCGCTCCGGCACGTTCCGGCGCATCCAGGCTTCCCACCCACTGACGAAGATCCAGAGCCTCACGAAAGGAGCGCGGTGATGTCTGCGCCAGCCGAGAAGAACAGAGACCTGCACGAGACCGCTCGCGCGATCGTCGCCGACCACAAGGGGATCCTCGCGGCCGACGAGTCGACGGGAACGATCGCGAAGCGCTTCGACTCCATCGGCGTCGATTCGACCGAGGAGTACCGGCGCTTCTACCGGGGGCTGCTCTTCACGGCTCCAGGCATGGAGGAGTACGTCGGCGGCGTCATCCTCTACGACGAGACGATCCGCCAGTCGGCGGACGACGGCACGCCCTTCCCGGAGGTGCTCGCCGCGAAGGGGGCCATCCCCGGGATCAAGGTGGACACGGGCGCGCACGACCTTGCAGGCTTTCCCGGCGAGAAGATCACCGAGGGCCTCGACGGGCTGCGCGCGCGGCTCGAGGACTACCGCGGGCTGGGAGCGCGGTTCGCGAAGTGGCGCGCGGTCATCACGATCGGCGAGGGCATCCCCTCGGTCGCATGCATCCGCGCAAACGCCCACGCGCTGGCGCGCTACGCCGCGCTGTGCCAGGAGGCCGGAATCGTTCCGATCGTCGAGCCCGAGGTGCTCATGGATGCGGATAACACGATTGAGCGCTGCTACGACGTCACGGCCCGCACGCTGAAGTGGACCTTCCACGAGCTCGTGCGTCCAGGGTGTCGACCTCAAGGGGATCCTGCTCAAGCCGAACATGGTGATCTCCGGCAAGGGCTGTCCCGAGCAGGCGTCGTCGGAGCGGATCGCGCAGGAGACTGTCGACTGCTTCCTCACTCACGTACCGGCAGCCGTGCCGGGGATCGTCTTCCTGTCCGGAGGCCAGTCCGAGGTGCAGGCGACCGAGAACCTGAACGCGATCAACCAGCTGGGCGGGCCCTGGGCCCTGTCGTTCTCGTACGGGCGCGCCCTGCAGCAGTCCGCGCTCCAGGCGTGGGGAGGGGAGCCCGCCAATCTCGACGCCGCGCAGGCTGCGTTCCTGCACCGCGCGCGCATGAACGCGCTGGCTGCCGCCGGGGAGTGGTCGGCAGGACTGGAGCAGCCCGTCGTCGCCTAGACCGGCAGACGCACCGCCCGTGATCGAGGACACCGATCCCCTCGAGGAGCATCTCCTCGGGGCACTGAGAGCGCTTGCGCGCGCCCGAGTCGCCCACGGCGTCGGTGCCCCCCGAGGCGGAGGCGATCTGGCGCGCGCAGGTGGACAGCCGGCAGGCTGACTTCGCAGCGCGCTGGCTCCAGCAGCACGGGCGCAGCTTCTACACCATCGGCTCCGCGGGCCACGAGTCGAACGCGGCCGTTGCTCTCGCGCTGCGGATCGACGATCCCGCGCTCCTGCACTACCGATCCGGCGGTTTCTACCTGGCGCGAGCTGCGCAGGCGGGCATCGACGGCGTGGAGGACGTCATGCGCGGGGTCGTGGCCGCCTCAGCCGAGCCCATCGCCGGAGGGCGGCACAAGGTCTTCGGCCGGCACGAGCTCGCGATCCTCCCCATGACGTCGACGATCGCGTCGCAGCTTCCGCGCGCGGTGGGGATGGCGCTCGCGATCGACCGTGCCGCGCGCCTCGGCGTGGCATGCCCGTGGAAACGCGATGCAATCGCTGTCTGCTCCTTCGGAGACGCCTCGCTGAGCCATGCCAGCGCGCAGGCCGCGCTGAACACGGCGGCGCAATGCGCGTTCCAGGGGCTGCCCGTCCCACTTCTCCTCGTCTGCGAGGACAACGGCCTCGGGATCAGCGTCCCGACGCCCGTCGGGTGGGTCGAGCGGGCACTCCGGTCACGTCCTGAGCTCCGCTACGAGCACGTGGATGGAAGCGACCCGGCGGCCGTCCTCGCGCTCGCGCGCGAGCTCTCCGGCTGGGTGCGCGAGCGGCGGCGGCCGGCGGTGCTCCATCTGCGAACGGTGCGCTACCTGAGCCATGCCGGCGCGGACGCGGAGATGGCCTATCGCGCTCCACAGGCCATCCGCGACGACTACCTGCGCGATCCGATCCTGGGAACGGCGCGCTGGCTCGTGGGAGCGGGGCTGCACAGCGGAGACGAGCTTGCAGGCGACTACCTGGCCACCCGCGACCGTGTGCGCGCTCAGGCGCTCGAAGCGGCCTCGCTTCCGCAGATTTCGTCCGCCGAGGAGGTGATGGCGCCGCTCGCGCCGCGCTCCCCGGAGGCCGTCGCTTCGACCGCGGGCGCAACGCGGTTCGAGCCCGCCGAGGAACTGACGCTCGGGCAGGCGATCAACACCGCGCTCGGCGCGGTGCTCGAGCGGTACCCGCAGGCACTCCTCTTCGGCGAGGACGTCGCGGTGAAGGGTGGTGTCTACGGCGTCACGCGCGGCCTGCACGCACGCTTCGGCGCTGCGCGGGTGTTCGACACCTTGCTCGACGAGACCTCGATCCTGGGGCTCGCGCTAGGCACGGCCGCGAGCGGGTTCCTCCCGATCCCGGAGATCCAGTACCTCGCGTACCTCCACAACGCGGAGGATCAGCTCCGCGGGGAGGCGGCCACGCTTCAGTTCTTCTCGCAGGACCAGTACCGGAACGGAATGGTCATCCGGGTCGCGGGCTACGGCTACCAGCGCGGATTCGGGGGGCACTTCCACAACGACAACGCCGTAGGCGTGCTTCGCGACATCCCCGGGCTCGTCATCGCCTCTCCGTCCCGTCCGGACGATGCGGCGGCGATGCTCGCGACGTGTGCCGCCTCCGCGCTCGTGGACGGCAGCGTGTGCGTCTATCTCGAGCCGATCGCGCTCTACCACGCGCGCGACCTGCACGCGGAGGGTGACGACGAGTGGTGCGCAGCGCTGTCTCACACGCATGTCCCACTCGGCTCGGCCCGTACGTATCTGGACGGGGAGGACCTCACGCTGGTCACCTGGGCGAACGGGCTCCACATGTCGCTGCGCGTCGCGCGGCGCCTGGAGGATCGAGGCATTCGGGCGCGGGTCGTCGACCTGCGCTGGCTCGCACCGCTGCCAATCGACGACGTGTTGCGTGAAGCGCGCCCCACGGGCCGGGTGCTCGTCGTCGACGAGACACGGCGCACGGGCGGCGTTTCCGAGGGCGTCGTGGCCGCGCTCGCCGACGCCGGCTTCGACGGCCGTCTCGGGCGGGTCGCGAGCAAGGACTCGTTCGTTCCGCTCGGCGACGCCGCACGCCTTGTCCTGTTGTCCGAGGACGAGATCGAGGCCGCCGCGCTCAGGCTGGTCTCCTGAAACCCGTCCAGCCGCGGAAGTAGGGTCCCGCCGTGGACGAGCGCGCCCTTGGCTACCTGAAGACGCTCGTCTACGCAGCGCTCCTGGGTGTTCCGGTCGCGTTCGCCGCCGTCCTCTTCCAGACCGCGATCCACGACGTCATCCACTTCGTCTGGGAGGTCGTCCCGCACTGGTTCGACTGGACCGAGCCGCCGGGGTGGTACGTGATCGCGGTGCCGGCCCTCGCAGGGTTGATCGTTGCCTTTGCCCTACGCCTACCCGGGCACGGGGGACATTCGCCCCTCGAAGGCCTCGGGGTGGGCACGGTGCAGGCGATCGAGCTGCCGGGGATCCTCCTGGCCGCGCTGGCGACACTCGGTCTGGGGCTCGTGCTCGGGCCCGAGGCTCCACTCATCGCGCTGGGGCTCGGGCTCGGCGGTATCGCGGTCCGACTCGTCCGGGTGGGCGAGACGGAAGGCACAGCTGCTCGTCCTGGCGGGTGCGTTCGCCGCGATCGCGGCACTCTTCGGGGGACCGCTCATCGCTGCATTCCTCCTCTTCGAGGTCACCGCGGCAGGCGGGCAGATCCCGCCCCAGGCGATCGGCCGTGCGTTGCTTCCAGGCTTCGTCGCAGCGGGAACCGGAGCGCTCGTCTTCACGGGAGTGGGCGACTGGCCAGGGTTGCATCTGGAGTCGCTCGCCATTCCGTCCCTGCCCGAGTACGAGACGGTGAGGGTCGCCGACCTCGCATGGTGTATCGCGATCGCCGCTCTGATCGCCTTCGTCATCGTCGCTCTCCGACACCTGGGTCATAGGGTTCTTGCACGAGCGACCTCGCGACCGCTACCCGCGCTCGTTCTCGCCGGGCTGCTCGTCGGAGCGCTTGCCGTCGCCTTCCGTGCGCTCGCCGACCGCCCGATCGACCTCGTTCTGTTCTCGGGGCAGGAGGAGCTTCCCGCGATCGTCGCGGAGGGGTCAGCGGGTGTGCTGGCCCTGCTCGTGCTTGCAAAGGGTCTCGCCTGGGCGCTGTCGCTGGGCGCCGGATTCCGGGGTGGGCCCGTGTTCCCGGCGCTCGCCCTCGGGGTGGCGGTCGCGATGGTCGGTGCGAACGTCCTGCCCGGGCTCGAGACGACGCCCGCCGTCGCAGCCGGGCTCGCCGCGGGCACCGCGGCGGTGCTTCGCACTCCGTTTTCGGCAGTACTCCTTGCCACGCTCCTCGTCGGCTCGTCTGCCCCGGACGTCGCCCCCATCGCGGTCCTCGCTGCAGCCGTCGGCTGGCTCGTCGCGGTCGCGCTGCCCGAACCCCGAGGACCGTGCTGCCGAGGCGCGGAGCCGGCTGCGGAGCAGCCGGCACCTGAACCAGGAAGATCCCTGCGCATGACCTGGAGCCGGCGGTTTCGCATCCGACAGAACGTGAGGGGGAACCTGTGGCTCGTCCCGCTGCTGGGCGCGATCCTCGGTGCCGTGCTCGGAGGAGTCATGTCGGAGATCGACGAGCACGTCGATGCGCCATCCGTCTGGACCTACTCGCCGGAGACGGCGAGCAACGTCCTGACGGCGGTCGTCGCAGCGATAGCAGCTCTGACGGGGTTCGTCGTCACGGTGACGGTGCTCGTCGTGCAGATGGCCACCGGGACGTTCTCGGCGCGCTACATGCGCCTGTGGTACCGCGACCGGTTGCTGAAGGCGACTCTCGCGACGCTCATCGGGACGCTCACCTTCTCGTTCGCGCTCCTCAGCCGGACCGAGCAGGACTTCGTCCCGGATCTCGGCGTGACGATCGCGGGCTGGCTCGTCGCCGTGTGCCTGCTGCTGTTCGTGCTCTTCTTCGATCGCTTCATCCATCGCCTGCGTCCGGTGGCTGTCGCGGAGCTGGTGGCGAGAGCCGGCCGTCAGGCATTCGACGAAGCCGTTCTTCTCGCCGACCGGCCCGAGATTCGTTGGGAGCCGCACGTGACGACAGCAGACCCGACACTCGTCGTCCGGGCGAGCCAGTCCGGCGCGATCCAGGCGATCGACCCCGATGGTCTCGTGCGCTGGGCCCGACGAGCACGACGCGACGATCGTCCTCGTGCGCGCAGTTGGAGACTTTGTCTCGTCCGGTGGACACCTGATCCGCGTGTACGGTGGCTCGCCGGATCCCGTCGTTGCGCAGCGGGAGCTGGAGGGGCTGATCGCGCTCGGCGACGAGCGCACGATCGAGCAGGACCCTGCGTTCGCGATCCGGATCATGGTCGATATCGCCATCAGGGCTCTGTCGCCCGCGGTCAACGATCCCACGACCGCCGTGCAGGTCCTGAACCATCTGGAGGGGCTGCTGGCCACGATCGGTGCGACGGACTTCGCGAGGCGTGCGGAGAGCGCCGAAGGCGGGCGGACGACCGTCGTCATGCGTGCCCGCCGGTGGGACGACTATCTCGCGCTCGGTGTCACGGAGATCCGGGAGTACGGTGCGTCGTCGATCCAGGTGATGCGTCGTCTGCGGGCGACGCTGCTCGAGCTGCACGAGGCCGTACGGGAGGAGCATCGTGCGGCGGTCGATGACGAGCTCTGCCGGCTCGACGCGGCTCTCGGTGAGCGCTGGTCCGACAGCGTCGACCGCGACCGTGCCCGAGCGGCGGATGGACAGGGAATGGGCGGGCCGTCGACTCACGGTGAGAGCGCAGGTCCGTGACGCTCGCACCCGTGCCGCTCGCCGCAGAGCTCACGAGTGCGGAAGCCCGGTCGCTCGTCCTCGTGCTCCTCGCTGCTGCTCTCGGCGCCCTTCTGTCGAGGGTGCACGGCCGGATCGTCCTGCCGACCGTCGTCGTCGAGATCGTGCTCGGCATCCTCATCGGCCCGGAGGTGCTCGACCTCGCTGACGTGAACGACTACATCACGTTCCTCTCCAACCTGGGGCTCGCGTTCCTCTTCTTCTTCGCCGGCCTCGAGGTCATCGAGAAGAAGGTGCCGACGCAGGCGCTCCGGCGCGGGACGTACGGGTGGGTGATATCGCTCGCGATCGGGCTGGCGATCGGGGCCGTCCTGCAACAGGCAGGCGTGGATGTCGAGTGGTGGCTGCTCGGCGTCGCGCTCGCCACGACCGCGCTCGGCACGCTCGTGCCGATCCTCTCCGACGCCCACCTGCTGCCGACGCCACTCGGGACGGCCGTGCTCGGGACCGGTGTCGCCGGCGAATTCTGGCCGATCATCTTCATCTCCGTCTTCCTCACGGGCGTGTACGGCGCGGTCGAGGAGGTGCTCCTCCTCCTCGGCTTCAGCGCGCTCGTCGTTCTCGCGGCGACCGTCACGCTGCGAGCCCGTCCGCCACACGTCCTTCGCGTCCTGCAGGAGACGGTGCACACGACGGGGCAGACCGCCGTGCGCACGGCCATCTTCTTGCTGGGCCTGTTCGTGCTCGTCGCCGCCGATGCGGGCTTCGAGTTCGTGCTCGGCGCATTCGCCGCGGGCATGATCGTCGGGCTCGCGCTCGACTCCCCCGACGGAACCGCGGTGCAGATGCGGCTCGAGGGGATCGGCTTCGGGTTCCTCATCCCGATCTACTTCGTCGTGACCGGGATGACCTTCGATCTCGACAGCCTGCTGACTCCCTCGGGAATCGGTCTGGCGGCGCTCTTCCTCGCTCTCCTGCTCGTCACCCGCGGCACCTCCGCGCTGCTGTGGGCTCGCGAGCTGCCGAGGCGACAGACGCTCGCACTCGCGTTGTTCGGCGCCACGGGCCTGCCGCTGATCGTCGCAATCGTCGGGATCGCCACAGAGCGTGGCGACATCTCGGGGAGCGTTGGTGCATCGCTCATCGGGGCGGGAATGATCTCGGTGCTCGCGTATCCGCTCCTCGCAACCCGGATCGCTGGTCCGGCCGCAGAGGATCCTTTGAGCGAGCCAGCGGGCGCACCCGAGTCGCTCGAGTACTGAGTCGGCTTCCGCCCCAGCGCTGTGACGGGGGTAGGCTGTCTGCGATGGGGGGAGCGAGCACGGGCGACGCAGTAGCCGCATTCTTCGCCGAGCTCGGCACGCGCGGGCACGAGCCGCTTCTGGCAAAGGGGAACGGCACGCTTCGATTCGACCTGACGGACGGAAAGCGCCTCGAGCGGTGGCACGTGATCGTCAGGAAGGGGGACATCGCAGTCTCGCGGCGGAACCTTCAGGCCGACTGCGTGGTGCGTGGCGACCGAGCGACGTTCGAGGCAGTGTTCGGTGGCGAGCTGAACGCACTGGCGGCGATGCTGCGCGGCGCCGTCGAGGTCGAAGGCACAGTCGAGCTCCTCGTGCTCTTTCAGCGACTCTTGCCCGCGCCACCGAGGTCGCGCCGAAGGCACACCGCCGGCTACGCGAGGCGCACCAAGTGAGCGAGCTTGTCCAGATTCTCGATGGAAACACGTTCGTCGTGTCGGACACGAGCGGTGACATCGAGGCCTCGATGACCGATCCGACCGGGCTCTTCTCGTTCGACACGCGTTTCCTCTCGAAGTGGGTGCTGACGTTGAACGGCGAGCGGTTGAACCCACTGTCCGTCGACGATCTGCAGTACTTCGAAACCCGCTTCTTCCTCGTGCCGGGGACCGGAACGGTCTACATCGACGCGAAGCTCTCGGTGATCCGGCAGCGCGCCGTCGGAGACGGCTTCCACGAGGAGCTCACGATCCTGAATCACGACGCGAAGCCGGTGAACCTCGTGGTGCGCGTCGATGCGGGCTGCGACTTCGCCGACCTCTTCGAGGTCAAGGACGCGCTCGCGAAGAAGGGGACCTACTACGCACGGGTCAAGGATGGGCGTCTGCTGCTCGGCTACGAGCGCGAGACGTTCCGTCGCGAGACGGCCATCTCCGCGTCTGCTCCCGCCCGGATCGACAAGAACGGCCTGACATTCAAGATCCGGATCGCACCGCACGGGAGCTGGACGACCGACGTCGACGTCGTCACCGCACACGGCGCCGGGGGGACGTACGTCCGGCCGAAGTACACGCGCGGCACGAAGCGAGCTCGGCCGAGCATGCAGCTCGGGCTCGAGAAGTGGATCGCTGAGGCCCCGCGACTGGAGTGCGACTCCGACGAGCTGAAGGTGACGTACCGGCGTAGCCTCGTCGACCTCGCCGCGCTTCGGTTCGCTCCTCCGGTCGCCGGCGGAAAGAGCCTTCCCGCCGCCGGCCTGCCGTGGTTCATGACCATGTTCGGTCGCGACAGCATCTTCACCAGCCTGCAGGCGCTCCCGTTCACGCCGGAGCTGGCGGCGACGACCCTGGAAGCACTCGGCAGCTGGCAAGGCAGCCGTGTTGACGACTTCCGTGACGAGGACCCCGGGCGGATCCTCCACGAGATGCGGTACGGCGAGATGACCGCCTTCGAGGAGCGGCCGCACTCGCCGTACTACGGGTGCGCGGACGCGACCCCCCTCTACGTCGTGCTGCTCGACGAGTACGAGCGCTGGACCGGAGACCGCAAGCTCGTGCGCGACCTCGAGCACGAGGCGCGTCGGGCTCTCAACTGGATCGACGAGTACGCGGACCTGCTCGGCACCGGCTACGTCTGGTACCAGCGTCGCAACGAGAAGACGGGGCTCGAGAACCAGTGCTGGAAGGACTCGTGGGACTCCATCTCGTTCCGCGACGGGCGTCTCCCCGGCTTCCCTCGCGCCACTTGCGAGCTACAGGGCTATGCCTACGACGCGAAGGTGCGCGGCGCACGCCTTGCGCGGCTCGTCTGGAAGGACCCGCCGCTCGCGGACCGGCTCGAGAAGGAAGCCGCGGAGCTCAAGCGTCGCTTCAATCGCGACTTCTGGGTGTCCGACGGCGAGTACTTTGCGCTCGCGCTCGACTCCGACGGCAACCAGGTCGACTCGCTCACCTCGAACAACGGGCACCTGCTCTGGAGCGGCATCGTCGAGAAGTCGAAGGCCAAGGCCGTCGCGGGGCACCTGCTCGGCCCGAGGCTCTTCTCCGGCTGGGGCGTGCGCACGCTGGCCGAGGGCGAGGGACGCTACAACCCGATCGGCTACCACGTCGGCACCGTATGGCCGTTCGACAACTCGTTCGTCGCCTGGGGCCTGCGACGCTACGGCTTCAAGGAAGAGGCGGCGCAGATCGCCGCGGGTATTCTCGACGCCGCGGAACTCTTCGGCGGCCGCCTGCCGGAGGCGTTCGGCGGCTATGCGCGGACGCAGACGAAGTACCCGGTGCAGTACCCGACGGCGTGCAGCCCGCAGGCCTGGTCGACCGGGACGCCGCTCCTCCTCCTGCGGACCATGCTCGGGCTCGAGCCGTACGGCGACCACCTCGTCGTCGACCCGGCCCTCCCGAGCAGCATCGGGCAGCTGGAGCTCCTCGACATCCCGGGGCGCTGGGGCCGGATCGACGCGTTCGGCCGCGGGCGGGTCGACATCGAGGCGAGGCAGCTTCGCGCCGCGAATCGAGCCCTCCTCTAGTCACCACGGCGCCGGAGGATCCCTGGGTCTCGTCGGCCATCGGTCGCGTGAGCATAGAGTCGGCCGACCGTGCCTCATGCTCCGCATCCCGTTGTCTTCCTGGTCGACGTCGACAACACGCTCCTCGACAACGACCGCATCCGGAGCGACATCCAAGAGCACTTCGAGCAGGAGCTCGGCGTCGAGGTTCGCGACCGCTACTGGGCGATCCAGGAGCAGCTCTTCGTTGATCTCGGCTATCGCGACTACCTGGGCGCACTGCAGCGTGCGTGGCTCGAGGAGCCGCGGGAGATGCGGCTGCTGGCGATGTCCTCGTACCTCCTCGACTATCCGTTCGCCGAGCGCGTCTATCCCGGAGCGCTCGAAGTGCTGGGCCGCTTTCGGGAGTGGGGCCCGACGGTCGTCCTCACTGACGGCGATGCCGTCTACCAGGCTCGCAAGGTCGATCGCTCGGGGATCGCGGAGGCCGTGGATGGCGTCCTCATGTACATCCACAAGGAGGACGAGCTCGACGACGTCGCGAGGCGCTATCCCGCCGAGCACTACGTCCTGGTCGACGACAAGCTTCGGATCCTGGCTGCGGTGAAGCAGGCGTGGGGCGAACGCGTGACGACCGTCTTCCCGCGCCAGGGCCAGTTCGCCGACCCCGCAGTCGTCGCCGAGTACCCACCGGCGGACATCACCGTCGCGGGGATCGGCGAACTGCTTGCGTACGAGCTGCCGGAACTCCTCCGGGACTCCGGCTCGACGTAGGCCGAGCTCTCAGCCCCTGGTTTCTTGTGGCTCGATCCACAGCCGGAATCCGCCGAGGAATGCGTCCTCGTTGTGCCCGAGGTGGCACTTCGGCGGAAGCTCGCCGAGATCGCGTGCGTTGCCGCCGCCGAGGACGACGTAGTCGGGAAGGAGGGCCGCTGAGAGCCGCTCGATCGTCTCGAAGACGTACTTCTTCCAGCGCTTGTGCCCGAGCCGCTCGAGGCCTCCGTCGCCGACGTAGTCCTCGAACGTCGCCTTGCGGAACGGGAGGTGCCCGAGCTCCATCGGCGCGATCACGCCGTCGAGGATCAGCGTCGTCCCGAGCCCCGTTCCGAGCCCGAGGAAGAGCATCCGCCCGCCCTCATAGCTCCCGAGCGCCTGCATCGCGGCGTCGTTGATCAGCTTCGTCGGCTTGCCGAACGCGCTCTCGAAGTCGAACCCGACCCACCCCTTGCCGAGGTTGACCGGTTCGCGCAGCATCCTCCCGTCGTCCACAGGCCCCGGGACGCCGACCGAGACGCTGACGTAGTCCCAGTCGGACGTGAGCTCGAGCACGCCGGCGACCATCTCGTGCGCCGAGAGCTTCTTGCCGGATGGGAAGCGGCGCCGCTCGTCGATGCCGTTCAGGACCGCCTTCACGTTCGACCCGCCGACGTCGACCGCGAGCACGGCGGGCGCCCGGGGCTCGACCGGGTACTTGTGGGGCAGCTCGTGTTCGCTCATGACGCGGATCCTGCCGCAGGGGCGTCGGTGAGGACGAACGCGTTCGCGGCCGATACGCGCCCACCGGGAATCGACGGGTCGCCGTCCACGAGCCGCCGCAGGGCGTCGACCTTGTCCTCGCCGGTGACGAGCCAGAGCACCTGCCGCGCGCGATCGAGCGCGGGATACGTGAGCGTCATGCGACGGCGGCCCTGGTATTCGCCCGTCACCGCCACGTCCCGATCGCGGACGTCGAGCACCGGATCGCCCGGTACGAGCGAGGCGGTGTGGCCGTCGGGGCCGAGTCCGAGATGGACGAGGTCGAGTCGGTCGGGCAGGGACCGGGCGTAGTCCGCGGCGGCGGCTTCGAGATCGTGCGCGCTCGACCGGCATGGCACGAACGTCGGCCGCTCCGCCCGGCGGCAGGCTCGCGCGCAGGTGCGTGAGGTTCCGATCGGGGTCTCCGTCCGGGGCCACGCGCTCGTCCACCTGGTAGATCGTCACCTTCTCCCACGGCATCTTGCCCGCGAGCCGGGCGAACATCGCCCACGGCGTACGACCGCCGCTGACTGCGAACGTGAACCGGCCGCGATCGGCGATCGCGCGTCTGTGCCCGCTCGGCAACGTACTCCGCCGCGCGCTCCGCCACGGCATCGGCATCGGGGAGGACCTCGATCGGCAGGGCCACGGCGTTACGCCTTCTTCTCGTCGTGCCCGCCGAACTGCTTGCGCATCGCCGAGAGCAGCTTGTCGGCGAAGTCGTCGAGCCCGCGCGACGCGAACCTGGAGTAGAGCGCGGTCGTCAGCACGGGAGCCGGGACGCCTTCGTCGATCGCCGCGATCGAGGTCCAACGACCCTCGCCGGAGTCCGACACCCGCCCCGCGAACTCGTCGAGGCTGGGAGACTCGTACAGCGCCTGAGCGGTCAGGTCGAGCAGCCACGAGCCGACCACGCTGCCGCGACGCCAGACCTCGGCGACCTCGGTCGTATCCACCTCGTACTGGTAGTACTGCGGCGCCTCGAGCGGGGCCGTCTCGGCGTCCATCTCATGTCGCCGCTTGCCGACGTCGGCGTTCTTGATGATGTTCAGGCCTTCCGCGTACGCGGCCATGAGCCCGTACTCGATGCCGTTGTGCACCATCTTCACGAAGTGGCCGGCGCCGTTCGGGCCACAGTGGTAGTAGCCGTGCTCGGCCATGCTCGGCTCGCCGGTGCGCCCCGGCGTTCTCGGCGCGGCGTCGACTCCGGGCGCGATCGACGCGAAGATCGGTGCGAGACGATCGACGACCTCCTTCTCGCCCCCGATCATCAGGCAGAAGCCGCGCTCGAGGCCCCACACGCCGCCGCTCGTCCCGACGTCGACGTGGTGGATCCCCTTCTCCGCGAGCTCCGCCGCATGGCGGATGTCGTCGTGGTAGTAGGTGTTGCCGCCGTCGATGATCACGTCGCCCGGCTCGAGCACCTCGGCGACGTCGTGAATGGACGTGTCGGTGATGTCGCCCGCCGGGACCATGACCCACACCGCCCGCGGCTTCTCGAGCTTCGAGGCGAACTCCTGGAGCGACATCGCACCGGCGACCCCGTCGGCCTCGACCGCCTTGACCGCATCCGGGAACACGTCGTAGCCGACGCAGCGATGGCCGTCGCGCTGGAGGCGCCGGACGATGCCTGCGCCCATCCGGCCGAGCCCGACCATCCCGAGCTGCATGGGGGTATCCGTTGCCACGGCGTAGCTCCTCTCTACTCGGAGGTCATGGAGATCGCAGGATGAACCGTTCGACCGCGTTCGCGAAGCCTTCCTCGTCGTTCGACGTCGTGACGCGGCGGGCAGCGCGCTGCACCTCGCGGTCGGCGTTGCCCATCGCGATGGAGAGACCGGAGTGCGCGAACATGAGCACGTCGTTGGGCATGTCTCCGATCGTCGCGATGCTCTCAGGCGCGACGTCATATGTCGCCGACAGGAACCTCACGACGTCGCCCTTGTTCGCCTGCGGGTGCGTGACGTCGAGGTAGTAGGGCTGCGAGCGCGAGGCGGAGACGTGATCCCCGAACCGCTCTCGGGCAGCGGCCGCAGCCGTCGCGACGGCGTCGTGGTCGTCGCTCACGCCGACGATCTTGGCCACGCCCGCGGCGACGCCCTCGTAGCTCTCGACGAGCGTCGGGGAGAACTGAACGGTGTGCGCTTCGCGCTCCACGTGCGGGCCTTCGAGATCGCGAAGGAGCCAATCGGCGCCGCGGTACACCCAGACGTCGAGCTCGTGCGCCTCCATGAGCGCGATGGTGGGGGCGACGAGATCGTCCGGAACCGCCTTCTGCTCGAGGACGTCCAGCTCCGGATCCACGACCAGTCCCCCGTTGAACGCTGCGAGCGGCGTTCGGAGAGCGAGGGGCTCGATGAGCATCGCCATGCCCCTGGGCGGGCGTCCGCTCGTCACCGCGAAGTGGACTCCGGCGTCGTGGAGCGCATGGACGGCGTCGATCGAGCGCTTGCTGAGCGTCTTGTCCGACTGCACGAGCGTCCCGTCGACGTCGGAGAGGACCAGCCGGACACGCGTGTCGCTCATCGCATGGACCGATACCGGCGGATGAGCGCGTTCGTCGAGCTGTCGTGGGCGAGCTCGGGATCCGCCTCGGACTCGAGCTCCGGGACGATCCGCTTCGCGAGCTCCTTCCCGAGCTCGACTCCCCACTGGTCGAACGAGTTGATACTCCAGACCGTGCCCTGCGTGAACACGCTGTGCTCGTAGAGGGCGACGAGCGCTCCGAGCACGTGCGGCGTGAGCTTCTCGGCCAGGATCACGTTCGTCGGGCGATTTCCTTCGAACACGCGGTGCGGTACGACCGCCTCGGCGGTCCCCTCGGCCCGAACCTCCTCCTCGGTCTTGCCGAACGCGAGCGCCTCCGCCTGCGCGAACACGTTCGCCATGAGGATGTCGTGGTGATCCCGAATCGGGTCGAGCGTCTTTCCGAACCCGATGAGGTCGACCGGGATGAGCTTCGTTCCCTGGTGGATGAGCTGGTAGAAGCTGTGCTGGCCGTTCGTTCCGGGCTCGCCCCAGAAGACTGCGCCGGTCTCGTAGTCGACCGGGCGTCCGTCGAGCGTTACGTGCTTTCCGTTCGACTCCATCGTGAGCTGCTGGAGGTAGGCGGGAAAGCGCTTGAGGTACTGGCTGTACGGCATCACGCCGACCGTCTGCGCGCTGAAGAAGTCTCCGTACCAGACGCAGAGGAGCCCGTGCAGCGCAGGCAGATTCCGCTCGAGCGGGGTTGTGCGGAAGTGCTCGTCCATGGCGTGGAAGCCGGCGAGCAGGTCGCGGAACGCGTCGGGGCCGACAGCGAGCATCGTCGAGAGCCCGATCGCCGAGTCCATCGAGTAGCGGCCGCCGACCCAATCCCAGAAGCCGAACATGTTCGCGGTGTCGATGCCGAACTTCGTGACCTCGTCGGCGTTCGTCGAGACCGCGGCGAAGTGCTTCGCGATCGCGGACTCGTCGCCGAGCTCGGCGAGCGTCCACTCGCGCGCGGTCCGCGCGTTCGTCATCGTCTCCAGGGTCGTGAAGGTCTTCGAGGAGACGACGAAGAGCGTCTCGTCGGCGGCGAGATCTCGCGTCGCCTCTGCGAAGTCCGTCGAGTCCACGTTCGAGACGAAGCGGAAGGTGAGGTCCCGCCGCGTGTAGTGGCGGAGAGCCTCGTACGCCATCACGGGACCGAGATCCGAGCCGCCGATGCCGATGTTGACCACGTTGCGGATCGGCTTGCCGGTGTGACCCTTCCACTCTCCCGAGCGGACGCGATCGCAGAACGCGGCCATCCGGTCGAGCACCTCGTGCACCTGGGCGACCACGTCCACGCCATCCACGACGAGTGAGCTGCCCTCCGGCATGCGGAGGGCGACGTGCAGCACCGAGCGGTTCTCGGTGGTGTTGATCCGGTCGCCGCGGAACATCGCCTCCGTCCGCTCGGCGAGCCCGGACTCCTCGGCAAGCTGCACGAGCAGGCGCAGCGTCTCGTCCGTGACCCGGTTCTTCGAGTAGTCGAGGTAGAGGCCGGCTCCCTCTGCGGCGAGACGCTCCCCGCGCGCGGGGTCGTCCGCGAACAGGTCCCGCAGGTGGAGCGTTGCCGATCGCGGCGTAATGCTGCTCCAGGGCCTTCCACGTAGGGCGTTCGCGGAGTGGCGTCATGCGCCTGCCGAGTCTGCGCGGACGGCCGCGACGAGTTCTCGCGCGACCTTCGCAACCGCGTCGGGCGTGAAGCCGAACTTCTCCACGAGCATCTTGAGCGGCGCGGACGCGCCGAACGTGTGCATCCCCACGATCGCGCCTCCGTCGCCGACGTACCGGTGCCAGCCGAGGGTGGAGGCCTGCTCGATGGCGACCCGCGCGCGCACGGAGGGCGGAAGCACCTCGTCGCGATAGTCCTGTGGCTGGCGGTCGAAGAGCTCCGAGCACGGCATGCTGACGACCCGAGCGCCGATCCCGTCTGCTGCGAGCTCCTCCCGCGCAGAGAGTGCGAGCCCGACCTCCGAACCGGTTGCGATCAAGATGACATCGGGCTCGCCTCCGTCCGCGTCGAGCAGGACGTAGGCGCCCTTGGCCAGTCCTGAAACGGACGCCGTCTGAGATCTGTCCACCGTGGGCAGCGCCTGCCGCGAGAGGACCAGCACCGCCGGCTCGTGGCGCAACTGCAGCACGTACCGCCAGGTCTCCGCCACCTCGTTGGCGTCCGCCGGTCGAAACACGAGGAGTCCGGGGATCGCGCGCAGCGAGACGAGGTGCTCGACGGGCTGGTGCGTCGGCCCGTCCTCGCCGACGCCGATCGAGTCGTGCGTGAAGATGTGGAGCACGGGGATCTCCATGAGCGCGGACAGCCGGATCGCACCCCGCGCGTAGTCGGAGAAGATCAGGAAGCCGGACCAGAACGGGCGCAGCTTCGACACCGCCAGGCCGTTCGCAATCGCCGCCGCCGCGTGCTCGCGGACACCGAAGTGGAGGTTCCGGCCGCTGCGTTCGCCCGGCTCGAAGTCACCCGCTCCGTCGAATGTGAGACGAGTCTTGGTCGACGGTGCGAGATCGGCTGCGCCGCCGAGCAGCCACGGGATGCTCCCGGCGACCGCGTTCAGCACCTGACCCGACGAGTCGCGGGTCGCGATGCCCTTCGGATCGGCCGGGAACACCGGGATGTCGGCGTCCCACCCGTCGGGCAACTCGCGCCGTTGCATGCGCTCGATCTCGTCGGCGAGGTCGGGATGCGCAGCGCGGTACTCCTCGAACGTCGCCTCCCACGCCTCTCGGGCCTCCCGGCCGCGAGCCCCGATGCCGTCGGCGAAGTGCTCGTACACGCCGTCCGGTACGAGGAACTCCGCATCCTCGGGCCAGCCGAAGAAGCGCTTCGCGGCCCTGACTCCCTCCGGGCCGAGCGGCTCTCCGTGCGCCTTCGGCGTGTCCTCGACCTCGGTGCCGTACCCGATGTGGCTCGAGACGACGATCAGCGTCGGCCGCTCGCTCTCCGCCTTGAAGTCGTGGAATGCACGCGCAGCCTCGTCGAGGTCGTTTGCATCCGACACCGTCGTCACGTTCCAGCCGTACGCGGTAAACCGAGCCGCGACGTCCTCGGTGAACGTGATGTCCGTGTGCCCCTCGATCGTGACCCGGTTCGAGTCGTAGATCCAGCACAGTTTGGCGAGCCGCTGGTGCGCCGCGAACGACGCGGCCTCAGAGGCGATCCCTTCCATCATGCAGCCGTCGCCCGCCTGGGCGTACACGTCGAAGTCGAAGAGCGTGAACCCGTCCTGGTTGTAGCGCGCGCCGAGCCACTGGCTCGCCACGGCCATGCCCACCGACGTGGCGACGCCCTGGCCGAGCGGCCCCGTCGTCGTCTCGACGCCGCTCGTCCAGCGGTACTCCGGATGCCCAGGAGCCTTCGAATCGAGCTGGCGGAACCGCTGCAGATCGGCGAGCGAGATCGCCGGCTGCCCGAGGATCTCGTAGTCGGGATCGACCGCCTGCACGCGGGTCAGGTGTAGCAGCGACCAGAGGAGGGCGGAGGCGTGCCCCGCTGAGAGCACGAAGCGGTCGCGGTTGGGCCAGATCGGATCGGCCGGGTCGAAGCGGAGGAACCGCTGCCACAGCGTGTACGTGACGGGTGCGATTCCGATGGGGGTTCCAGGGTGCCCCGAGTTCGCCGCCTCGATCGCGTCGATACAGAGGGTCCGGATCGTGGCGATGCACGCCTGATCCAGGTCGACTCCCGTGCTTGCTCCGACCTCGCTCATGCTGGCAGCCAGGGGTCGCGCCAGCCCCCATACTCGCGAACGAGGTCGTCGGCCGAGGCCGGGCCCCAGGTACCGGGCTCGTACACCTCGACCGGGCGGTGGCGCGTCGATGAGGGGCTGCACGACCCGCCACGTCTCCTCGACCGCGTCCTGGCGCGCGAAGTGGCTCGACTCGCCCTTCATCGCGGCCTCGAGGAGCACCTCGTACGGCGTCGGCCCCTCGCCTCCCATGCTCGCGAACTCCATGTCGAGCTGGACCGGAGCGGAGCGCGGCCTTCTCGGCGTCCTTCGCCTGCATGCGCATGCGGGCGCCCGGCTTCGGGCCGATCCGCAGAACGAGCTGGTTCGGCTCGGGGCGTGGAGCATCGCGAGGGACGAAGCCGAGCCACGGCGTGGTGTTGAACACGACGCGCACCTCGGTCACGGTCACCGGGAGCGACTTGCCGGCGCGGATGAAGAAGGGCACGCCCGACCAGCGCCAGTTGTCGATCTCGAGGCGCATGGCGCAGAACGTCTCCGTCTGCGAGTCCCGGCGCGACCCCGTCCACGTCGAGGTAGCCGCGGTACTGGCCACGCACGTAGCGAGTCGGGATCGGCCTCGGCCATCGCGACGAAGACGTCACGCTTGCGGTTCGAGACCACGTCGACGCCGTGCCCCGTCGGCGGCTCCATCGCGACGAGGCTCAGAACCTGCAGGAGGTGGTTCTGCACGACGTCGCGCATCGCACCGACCGGGTCGTAGAAGTGGCCGCGATCGGCGATGTCGAAGTCCTCGCCCATCGTGATCTGCACCGACGAGACGAACTGGCGGTTCCAGACCGGCTCGAGAATCGTGTTCGCGAAGCGCAGGTAGAGGATGTCCTCCACCGACATCTTCCCGAGGAAGTGGTCGATCCGGTAAAGCTGCGACTCGTCGATGAGGGCATGCAGCTCGGCGTTCAGCGCACGGGCGGACGCGAGGTCGTGCCCGAATGGCTTCTCGACGACGACCCTCCCGGACTTCGTGAGACCAGCATCCGCCAGTCGGCCGACCACAGTGCCGAAGAGCGACGGCGGGACCTCGAGGTAGAAGACGGGGGTCTTCGCGTCCTCGATCGCTTCCGCCACCTGGGCGTACGTGGCGCCGTCGGTGAAGTCTCCGTGGTGATACGAGAGCCGCTTTGCGAGCCGCGTGAACACCGCTTCGTCGAGCTGCTCGCCCGTCGCGACGATGGAGTCACGCGCGTGCTGCACGAGCTGCTCGAGGGCCCAGTCGTCGAACGCGACGCCGACGATGGAGCAGTCGAGGAGCCCGCGCGCCTCGAGTCGGTACAACGAGCGGAACGTCATGACTCGCGCAAGGTCGCCCGTGATCCCGAAGATCACGAGCACGTCGGCAGGCTGCGGCGGCCCACCGTTCGCCTGCCGGTTCACGTCCGGAGCATTTCACCTGCGAGCGTTCGTATACAAGATGACGTGGTCTAGACTCGGGCTGCGTTCGGAAAGATCGGGGGGACGGCATAGCAGGCTTCGACGACGCGACGGTGATGGGTTGTGCTCATGCCTGAAGACCAGGCGGGGCGTCCGCGGGTCCTCGTGCTCGGCGGTGGCTTCGCCGGGATCGGTGCCGCGCAGAAGCTGAAGGACGCCGACGTCGACGTCGTGCTCGTCGATCGGCACGACTACCACACCTTCCAGCCGTTGCTGTACCAGCTGGCGACGGGGCTGCTCGACACGACGGCCGTAGGACACTCGCTCCGTGATCTCGTCAAGGATCAGGACAACGCCACGATCCACATGGCGCCGGTGACCGAGATCGACCTCGACGCCAAGGCGGTCCGGTTCGACGGTCTCGCGCCGATCGCCTACGACTACCTCGTGCTCGCCCTCGGGGCGCAGGTGAACTTCTTCGGGACGGAGGGCGCCGCCGAGCACGCGTTTCCGATGTACACGCTGCCCGACGCGGTCAGGCTCAAGAATCACGTCCTCAACCGCTGGGAGGCGGCCGACAAGGACAGCGATCTCGTCGACGAGGGAGCGCTGACGGCTGTGGTTGTCGGCGGCGGGCCAACCGGCGTGGAGACAGCAGGAGCGCTCGCCGAGCTCTACCGGGACAACTTCGACCGGGACTATCCGAACCTGCCTCAGGAGAAGGCGCGCGTCGTCCTCGTCGAGGCCAGCGATGAGATCTTTGCGATGTTCAAGCCGAACCTGCGCGAATACGCGCGCGAGGCGCTCGAGAAGCGAACCGTCGAGGTCGTGACCGGCGCTCGGGTGCAATCCGTCTCGGCCACCCGCGTCACGCTCGCCTCCGGTGAGGTGATTCCCGCGCACACCCTCGTCTGGGGCGCAGGTCTTCAGGGCAACAGCCTCGTCCAGTCCCTTGGGATCGAGCTGCAGCGGGGCAACCGCATCGGAGTCGGTCCGGACCTCGAGCTCCCCGGACACCCGGGCGTCTACGTCGTGGGCGACATCGCCGCGATCACCGACTCGAAGACGCAGCAGGTGCTCCCACAGCTCGGCTCGGTCGCGCTCCAGTCGGGAGAGCACGCCGGCGAGACGATCGGCCGCCGGGTCGCCGGCAAGTCGACGAAGCCGTTTGCGTACCGCGACAAGGGCATGATGGCCGCGATCGGACGCAACGCAGCCGTTGTGCAGATGCTCGGCGGCAAGACGATGAAAGGGCACAAAGCGCAGTTCGCGTGGCGCACGGTGCATCTCGCGCTCCTCCCGACGAACGAGGACCGGGCGAAGGCGGTCGTCGATT
This sequence comes from uncultured Actinomycetes bacterium, assembly GCA_963736295.1. Classification (GTDB taxonomy): domain Bacteria; phylum Actinomycetota; class Thermoleophilia; order Gaiellales; family Gaiellaceae; genus GMQP-bins7. Next base: position 19,618 of record CAVTOH010000003.1, on the reverse strand, counting down.
GGGCGGGAAGCCAACTGACGCACCAGCGCGCCGGCCGGATAACGGTCGAGACGGGCGAGGACAGCTAGAGCGAGGAGGGGATCCATGAGCGTTACCGAGGCTCCACAGACGAGAACCGCGTCGCCGACCGACACGCCCGCGCCGGCGGACGTCTTCGTGATCTTCGGGATCACCGGCGATCTCGCGAAGGTGATGACGTTCCATTCCCTGTACCGCCTCGAGCAACGCGGGCTCCTCGACTGCCCGATCGTCGGTGTCGCCTTCGACGACTGGACGCTGGAGCAGCTCATCCAGCGCGCTCGCGAGTCGATCGTGGCAACGGGTGAGCAGCTCGACGAGGAAGTGTTCACACGGTTCGCGAAGCGGCTCTCGTACCACCACGGAGACTTCACCGATGACGCCACGTACGCCCAGGTCGCGGAAGCGATCGAGGATGCGAAGACCCCCGTCTTCTACCTCGAGGTCCCACCGTCGCTCTTCGGCACGGTCGTCGGGGGGCTGGCAAGAGCGGGCGTCACGGCCAATGCGAGAGTCGTCGTCGAAAAGCCGTTCGGGCACGACCAGGCGTCGGCTCGGGCGCTCGCCGAGGAGCTGCACCAGTACATCGACGAGTCGCAGCTCCTGCGCATCGACCACTACCTCGGGAAAATGGGCCTCGAGGAGATCATCTACCTCCGCTTCGCGAACACGATGCTCGAGCCGGTCTGGAACCGGAACTACGTGGAGTCGGTACAGATCACGATGGCCGAGGACTTCGGCGTCGAGGACCGCGGCCACTTCTACGATCCGGTCGGCGCGCTCCGAGACGTCGTCGTGAATCACCTCATGCAGGTGGTCGGAGCGACTGCGATGGAGCCGCCTGCGGGCGGAGACACGAAGACGCTCCAGGACGCGAAGGTCTCCTTGTACAAGGCCGTCAGCCCCGCCGATCCGGCGCACTACGTGCGCGGCCAGTACGACGGCTACCTGGCGATCGACGGCGTCGCTCCGGACTCGACCACCGAGACGTACACGGCCCTGCGTCTCGACATCGACAACTGGCGCTGGTCGGGGGTTCCGTTCTTCATCCGCGCGGGCAAGCGGCTCCCGGTAACGCAAACGGAGGTTCGCCTCGTCTTCAAGCACCCGCCGCGTCTCGGCTTCGCGGCGCTGGACCGTCGACCCGAGCCGAACCAGCTGGTGGTCAAGCTCGATCCCGTCGACGGGCGCACGAATCGTCCTCGACGCCCGTCGGGCGGACATGGGCGCGGCGGGGCCGATCGAGTTCGACATGGAGTTCGCCGATGAGGGCGGCGAGGGCGCGACGCCGTACGAGGTCCTGCTCCACGCGGCGATGGTCGGACAGAGCACGCGGTTCACGCGCCAGGATGGCGTCGAGGAGACGTGGCGGATCATGCAGCCGCTACTCGACGCGCCCCCGCCGGTCCACGTCTATGCGCCTGGATCGTGGGGCCCGGACGCTGCGGACGAGATCGTCGCGGGGCACGGGCGCTGGCGAGGCCCCTGGATCGTGTCGTGAGCGCCGCGAAGCCGGCGACTGCCAGCGCTCCCCAGAGCGCCGCAGCACCGTCGCCGTTCACGCCGATCGCCGACTACGCGTTCATCTCGGACTGCCACACGGGAGCGTTGATCGCACCGGACGGCGCGATCGACTGGCTCTGCGTGCCCCGCTTCGACTCGCCGAGCGTGTTCGGCAGCCTGCTCGATCGTGGGGCCGGGACTTTCAGGCTGGCGCCGTTTGCGATCCACCATCCGACGGCGCGCGTGTATGAGCCGGGGACGAACGTCCTGGAGACGACGTGGAAGACGCCGAGCGGGTGGATCCGCGTCCGCACGGCGCTGACGATGGGACCCTGGGACCACGAGGACGAGATCACGCCGCACACGCGCCCGCCGGCCGACGACGACGCCGACCACATGCTCGTCCGCACGGTCGAGTGCCTCGAAGGAGATGTCGAGGTCGACCTGATCTGCGAGCCAGTCTTCGACTACGGAAGGGAGCCGGCGACGTGGACGCTGATCGATGGCAATCGACATGTGGCCGACGCGACCGGAGCGGGGCAGACCATCCGGCTCCGCACCGATCTCGCGCTCGGCGTCGAGGGCGGCCGGATGCGAGGACGGCACGTCCTCCAGGCGGGTGACAAGGCCTACTGCGCGCTGTCCTGGGCGGAGGATCTGGCGTGCCCGGAGGGTGTCGAGGACGCGGAAGCACGGCTGGCGGCAACGGTTCGCTACTGGCGTGCTTGGCTCGGCAGGGCCCGCATCCCAGACCATCGCTGGCGTGATCCCGTCCAACGGTCGGCTCTTGCAATCAAAGGGCTGACCTACATGCCGACCGGCGCGACGGTCGCGGCGCTCACGACCTCTCTCCCCGAGACCCCCGGCGGCGAGCGGAACTGGGACTACCGCTACACCTGGATGCGAGACACGACGTTCACCCTCCAGGCACTGCACTACCTGAACCTGGAGTGGGAGGCCGACGAGTTCATGCAGTTCGTCGCGGACATCGAGGCGAACGAGGACGGCTCGCTGCAGATCATGTATGGCATCGACGGTCGCCGCGATCTGACCGAGTCGACGCTGGACGAACTCACCGGGTACGCAGGGGCGCGCCCGGTCAGGATTGGGAACGGCGCATTCGACCAGCGCCAGAACGACGTCTACGGCGCCGTCCTCGATTCCTTCCTCATCCACACCCGCCGAAGCGAGCGGCTCCCGCGTCGGCTCTGGCCGATCATCCAGGCGCAGGCGCAGTGCGCGACCACGGTCTGGCAGAACCCGGATCAAGGAATCTGGGAGGCGCGGGGCGCTCCGCAGCACTACGTCTCGTCGAAGCTCATGTGCTGGGTCGCGCTCGATCGTGCCGCCAAGCTCGCCGAGATTCGGGGCGATCCGGAGCTACAGGCGACCTGGAGTGCGACCGCCGAGGAGATCCGCGACGACATCCTCGAGCACGGGGTCAGTGAACGCGGCGTGCTGCGACAGCACTACGAGACCGACGCGCTCGACGCCTCGCTGCTGCTGGCGGCGCTGTTCGGGTTCCTGCCCGCGAATGACGATCGCCTCCGGCAGACAGTGTTGGCCGTCGCGGACGAGCTCTCGGTCGACGGGTTCGTCCTTCGCTATCGCACCGAGGAGACGGACGACGGCCTCTCCGGCGAGGAGGGGACGTTCCTGATCTGCTCCTTCTGGCTCGTGTCCGCGCTCGCAATAGTCGGCGAGAAACAGCGGGCGCACGACCTGATGGAGCGGCTGCTGCGCATCGCCTCGCCGCTCGGCCTCTATGCGGAGGAGTTCGACGTCGCGACCGGCCGGCACCTCGGCAACTTCCCGCAGGCGTTCTCCCACCTCGCGCTGATCGAGGCCGCCGGGCGGATCATCGTCGCCGAGCGATTGGAGGAGATCTCGTAATGGACTCCTATGACGTGATCATCGTCGGTACCGGGGCGGGCGGTGGAACGCTCGCACGGCATCTCGCCCCTTCGGGCAAGCGCGTCCTCCTGCTCGAGCGTGGCGACTGGCTCCCGCGCGAGCTCGAGAACTGGTCGGACCAGAGCGTGTTCGTGGACAACCGCTACGTGTCGCCGGACACGTGGTACGACGCCAGCGGCAAGCCCTTTCAGCCGGGGGTGCACTACTTCGTGGGAGGCGCGACGAAGCTCTACGGCGCGGCGCTGTACCGGCTTCGCAAGGAGGACTTCGGCGAGCTGCAGCATCACGACGGCATCTCGCCGGCGTGGCCGATCTCCTACGACGAGCTGGAGCCCTACTACACGCTCGCGGAGCAGCACTACCACGTCCATGGCGCGCGGGGAGAGGACCCGACCGAGCCCCCTTCCAGTGCGCCGTACCCGCATCCCGCCGTGTCGCACGAGCCACGGATCCAGCAGCTCGCCGACGACCTCGCGGCCGCCGGCTACCGGCCGTTCCACGCGCCGTGCGGGATCATGCTCGACGAGTCCAACCCGCCGTTCTCGACCTGCGTCCGCTGTGCAACCTGCGACGGCTTTCCATGTCTCGTCCATGCGAAGTCGGACGCTGAAGTGCTGGGCGTGCGGCCGGCGCTCGAGCACCCGAACGTCACGCTCCTGACGAACGCGAAGGTCGTCAGGCTCGAGACGAACGCCGACGGCACTGCCGTCACCGAGGTCGTCGTCGAGCGCGACGGGAGCGAGGAGCGGTTCGCGAGCGACATCGTCGTCACCGCCTGCGGCGCTGCGAACACCGCCAAGCTGCTCCTGCAATCGGCGAACGACAAGCATCCGAACGGCCTCGCCAACGGCTCCGATCAGGTCGGCCGCAACTACATGTTCCACGACTCGACCGCGGTCCTCGCCCTCTCGCGTGAGGAGAACGCAACTGCCTACCAGAAGACACTGGGGCTCAACGACTTCTACTTCGGGAGCGACGACTTCGAGTATCCGCTCGGGAACGTGCAGATGGTCGGCAAGTCGACGGCGCCGATGTTCCGCGGCGAGCGACCGCGGGACACGAAGCTCGCGCCCGAGTGGACGCTGGAGCGGATGGCACGCCACGCGATCGACTTCTGGCTCTCGACCGAGGACCTCCCAAGACCAGACAACCGGGTCACCCTCGATGGCGACGGGAACATCACGCTCACCTATTCGGAGACGAATGCGGAAACCAAGAAGCGGCTCTACGAGAAGGTCAAGTCGATCCTTGGGCAGCTCGACATGAACCCGGGCCATCTCATTCACCGCTTCGCGTACATGAAGAACGACATCCCGATCGCCGGCTGTGCGCATCAGGCCGGGACGTGCCGATTCGGAGCGGACCCGGCGACGTCGGCGCTCGACCTGACCTGCAAGGCGCACGAGCTCGACAACCTGTACGTCGTGGACACGAGTGTCTTCCCGAGCATCGGGGCGGTGAACCCGGCTCTCACGGCGATGGCCAACTCGCTGCGCGTCGGCGACCACCTGCTCGAGCGGATGAAGTAGACGGCCGGCGCGACTCCGGGCTCCATGGCGACGCAGCGCGCTCCTTCCGGTGAGCAGTACGAGATTCGGTTCGAAGACCAGCGCCTCGTGGCCGTAGAGGTCGGCGGCGGGCTTCGCGAGTACGCGGTCGGTGACCGGGATGTCCTCGATGGCTATGGGGCCGACGAGATGTGCACCTCCGGCCGCGGACAGGTGCTCATCCCATGGCCGAACCGGATCCAGGACGGCAAGTACGAGTTCGAGGGGCGGGAACATCAGCTGCCGTTGACCGAGCCGGAGGCGCAGAATGCGATCCACGGGCTCGTCAGGTGGGTGTCCTGGTCCGTCGTCGAGCGGGAGCCGCAGCGGGTCGTTCTCGAGCACGTGCTGCACGCACAACCGGGCTATCCGTTCACGCTCGGGCTCCGGATCGCATACGCGCTCTCGGAGCGAGGCCTCTCCGTCCGGACGACGGCGACGAACCTCGGGTCGTCGCCGTGCCCATATGGGGCGGGCGCGCATCCCTACCTCACGCTCGGCGCTGCGACAGTCGATGCGTTGACGCTCCGTGCTCCCGCACGCTTCATCCTCGTGTCCGCCGAGGGTGGCCATCCGTTCGGCCCGGAGTCGGTAGAGGGGACGGAGTTCGACTTCCGAGACCCAAGGCCGATCGGATCTACGGTGCTCGACCACTGCTTCGGCGACCTCGTGCGGGACGACGACGGGATCGCCCATGTCGAGCTCCGAGATCCGGGCGGAGGGACTGCAGTCACACTCTGGCTTGATGAGAGCTACCGCTACTTCATGCTGTACACGGGCGACCCCAGACCCGACGTCGCCAGGCGCAGCCTCGCGGTCGAGCCGATGACCTGCGCGCCAAACGCGTTCCGAACCGGCGACGACGTGCTCGTGCTCGAGCCGGGGGCTGCGATCGAGAGCGAGTGGGGGATCTCCCCGCAAGAGTCGTTGCGAGGCCTTGGGGAGCGGGTGGCGGTAGGTAGCGCGCCGTGAACGTGTTCTCCTAGACCCTCCGTCCTCCCTCGCGCGCGGTCAACTACCGGACGTCGGCTCGAGCTTGTGCTCGAGCTCACGGAGCCGCCGACCCAGGGGCATCTTCGACGCCCTGTCGGTGTGCAAGGTGTCCAGCGCACAGGCCAGGAAGCACGCCGCGCCCAGCGATGTGTTCCAGTTGGCCGCCGCCTGGTCGAGCATCGACCCGGACGACGGAACGACGTAGCCGGCGACGGCAGAGACTCCGAAGAAGATGCAGCCGAGCAGGTTGACCGCCGGCTGCCACCATCCCGCGCCGCCGCGCACTGGCAACCATCCAGTGCGCCCCGAGGCGCGGTAGGCGATCACGCCTGAGACGAGGAAGCAGATTGACCCGCGCCAATCGGGTCGCCAGACGAGCTTGTCGTACTCGGCGCTCGTCAATGCGGTGTGCATCGCTTGGTACGTCGTGACGTTGAAGAACAGCGTGCCGGCGGATTGGACGATCGCGGCCCACCACGCGGCGCGTCCGCCACCGGGAGAGCGCCGGTCGGACCAGGCAAGCCAGCTCTGCAACCCTCCGCCGGCCGTGAACAGGATCGAGCCGATGAAGAAGGTGATGGCGTCAGCCGAGTCGCCGACAAGTTGCGCGTAACCGGGGAACGGGCCAACGAGGAAGCACGTGGACCCAAGAGCAAAACAGAGGGCCATCCAACGCCGGCGACTCATGACTCGACGCTCCCTCTATCCGATCCGCCGCATGTCCCATCGGGCACGCAGGCTCGCTCGGCCTCTAGAACAGCGCCATCGCGAGGAAGAAGAAGAGCACGGCCTCGTTGACGATCCAGGAGTTCGCGGTCATCCAGTCCCTGAGCTTCGGGAGCGTGCTCTCGGCCCGCTGTCCCATCGCGAGGACCACGATGAACGGGAGCCCCGCTATCAGCACGGTGAGGACGACGAAGCCGAGGGTGTGCCACCACGGCTCGCCCTGGCGTGCGATGTAGGCACCGACGGTGGCCATGGCGATCAGGTCGGTCGGCATCAAGGTGTAGAGGAGGAATCCGATCCTCCTGCCCAAGCGTGGATTGGCGTGCTGGAGCTTGCCCATCCATTTCGGCGGCTCGCTTTCCTTGCGCCTGATGAAGACCAGGATGATCAGGACGACGATGAGGCCGATGATCGTCCAGTCGAGCCAGTCCTTCCCTCCTTCCTGCTTCCCGGCGATGCCGCTGCCGAGCAGGAAGAACACGGTGACGCCGATCGTCGTCGCCACGGCGACGCCGCCGAGGAAGTTGAGTGAGTTCCGCTTCGCGCCCTCACTGGTCGCGAGGAAGGTCGCAGTGACGATCTGCGGACCGGCGCTCATCACGACGGCCATCGGGAGAACCGTCCAGAATCCCTGCATCAGCTCACCTCAGTGCGTGGCGCCGTAGATCGCCGTCGTCGCGCATCTGGGCCAGTCTTTCAGAGATCCTGTTCGTTGGAGGGCAGGCCGTCGAAGTGCCACGCGGTCGGCTCTTTCGAGCTCGAGTTTCACCGACTGACAACGACGGGTTCGTCCTTGGCGCGGCGGATGACATACTGGCAGCGCGGTTCGGGTTGAGTGCTCGATGCCGATGGCAGTGCAGGACGGGGGGGTGAGCAGTGATCCGAAGTGACTCGCACGACGACGTGATCGCGAACGAGTTCGCGTAGATGACTAGCCTCGCGATCAGCACCGTCGACCTCGCTCGGATCCAGTTCGCGACGACCTCGCTCTACCACTTCCTGTTCGTCCCCCTGACACTCGGCCTGGCGCCGCTCGTCGCGGTCATGCAGACGCTCTGGTACCGCGGTGGCGACGAGGCCTGGCTACGTCTCGCCCGCTTCTTCGGGACGCTCATGCTGATCAACTTCGCGATCGGCGTCGCGACCGGGCTCGTGCAGGAGTTCCAGTTCGGGATGAACTGGTCGATCTACTCGGAGTTCGTCGGCGACGTCTTCGGCGCGCCACTCGCGATCGAAGGCCTCGCAGCGTTCATGCTCGAGTCGACGTTCCTGGGCCTCTGGATCTTCGGCTGGGACCGACTCTCCAAGCGCGTGCATCTCGCAACGATCTGGCTCTTCGCGCTCGGAAGCTGGGCCTCGGCGTTCTTCATCATCAGCGCCAACTCCTGGATGCAGCGGCCTGTGGGCTCGACCGTCACCGACGACCGTGCCGAGTTGACGGACGTTTGGGAGCTCTTCTCGAACCGCTTCGGGATCTGGGCGTACATCCACGTGCTGCTCGTCGGGCTCACGACAGCCGCTGCCGTCATCTTCGGCGTCGCCTGCTGGCACCTCGTCCGGGGCCGGAATCAGGAGCTCTTCCGGCACGCGGCAAAGCTCGCCCTCATCGTCGGCGTCCCGATTTCGGCGGTGAACCTCGGAGTCGGAAGCCATCTCGGCGTCGTGGTGACCGACTACCAGCCGATGAAGATCGCTTCGACCGAGGCTCAGTGGGACACGTGCCAGCCGTGCGCGTTCTCGCTGTTCCAGATCGGCGGCTTCACCGTGGAGGATCAAACGCCGACCTTCTCCATCCAGGTCCCGAAGCTGCTCTCGCTCCTCGCGACGGGTCGCTCGACGGCGAGGTGGTCGGGATGAACTCGCTCCAGCAGTCGGACGAGGCCGAGTACGGCTCCGGCGACTACATCCCGCCGGTGCGTACGACTTACTGGAGCATGCGGATCATGGCGTACGCCGGCACGCTCGTCTTCCTCGTGTTCGCGCTCGGGGCGTTCCTCTACTGGCGCGGGAGGCTCGCGTCGACGCGCTGGTTCCTGTGGGCCGGCGTTCTCACGATTCCGCTCCCGTACATGGCGGCGCTCGCAGGCTGGGTGCTCTCTGAGGTAGGGCGCCAGCCGTGGATCGTGTGGGGCCTGCTGAAGACGGTCGATGCCAACTCACCCAGCGTCTCGACGGCCACGATCGCCACGAGCCTCGGCACGTTCGTGGTTCTCTACGCCGCGCTCCTGGTCGTGGACTTCGTTCTCATGCGCAGGTACGCCCGTATCGACCCGCCCGAGGTCGGCGGTGAAGGGGACGAGTTCGCACTCCCGGCGGTGAGGTACTGATGGATCTCGAGACTTTCTGGTTCTGCCTCATCGCCGTCGTCTGGGCCGCGTACTTCCTGCTCGAGGGGTTCGACTTCGGGGTCGGCATGTTGCTCCCGTTCGTGCCGCGCTCGGACGAGGAGCGGAGCACGACCCTGCGGACGATCGGCCCGGTCTGGGACGCGAACGAGGTCTGGCTCGTGGTCGCCGGTGGTGCGACGTTCGCTGCGTTCCCCGCGTGGTACGCCACGATGTTCTCGGGCTTCTACCTCGCCCTCCTGCTCATCCTCTTCTTCCTCATCGTCCGCGTCGTCTCCTTCGAGTGGCGCTCGAAGAGCGAGACGCCGCGCTGGCGTTCGACCTGGACGTGGGCGAACACGATCGGCAGCTTTGGTGCGTCCCTGCTCTGGGGGATCGGACTGTCGTGTCTCGTGTACGGCACCCCGATCGACTCGGACGGCGACTTCACCGGCAACCTCTGGGATCTCTTCAGTCCGTACAGCGTGTTCGCCGGGATCGCCGTCGTTGCGCTATTCGCGTTCCACGGGGCGACGTTCCTGACGCTCCGCACGACGGGCGAGCTGCGCGGTCGTGCAGAAGGCGCCGCACGGAAGCTTGCGATTCCTGCCGCCGTGCTGGCGGCGGTGTATCTCGTATGGACCGTCAAGGTCGCGATGGACCGCAACGACAAGGATCTCTTCCCGCCGGCGCTTCCGGCCGCACTTGGAGTCGCGGCGCTCGTGCTCGGGGTCGCGTTCCTCCTGACGGGGCGAAGTGGTCGGGCGTTCACGATGACCGCGCTCGCGACGATCGCTGTTGTCGCGACGCTCTTCACGAGTCTCTACCCACGCGTGATGGTCTCGAGCCCGAACTTCGAGAACAGCCTCACGGTCGACGGTGCAGCGTCGTCGCACTACGCCCTGCAGGTGATGAGCGTCGTCGCGTTGATCTTCGTGCCGATCGTGTTCCTGTACCAGGGATGGACGTACTACGTGTTCCGTCGCAGGCTCGGGGGCGAAACGACGGTCTCGGGGTGACCAGGCCGCTGTTCGTCCCCGTGGTGCTGGGGACGCCGCGACAGGGACGGATGAGCGAGCATGCCGCGAGGCTCATGCATGCCGAGATCGCCAAGCGCCCCGGTGTCGAAACAGAGCTGATCGACATCGCCGTGCTTCCGATTCCCGTCGACGACGCGGGGGAGGCGGCGAAGGACGCGCAGTTCTCCGAGAAGATGAATCGGGCCGATGCGCTGGTCATCGTCGTCCCCGAGTACAACCACGGCTACCCGGGACTGCTCAAGCACGTGCTGGACACGAACCTCAAGGAGTACGTCCACAAGGCCGCCGGGGTCGTCGGCGTGTCCGCGGGCGTCTTCGGCGGGGCACGTGTGATCCAGAACCTGATTCCCGTGCTACGGGAGCTCGGGCTCGTCGCGATCTTCTGGGACGTCAACTTCACGACGGTCGCGAGCCGGTTCGACGACGAGGGAAATCTCTTGGACGAGTCGTTCCTGCCACGCATCGACGCGTTTCTCGACGAGCTCTTCTGGATGGCCGAGACCCTCCGCCACGGTCGAGAGCATGTGACGATCGGGGCATGAGTTGATTCGGCCGGCCATCGCCTGTCCAAAATGCGGCACGCAGATGAATCACCAGGCCGACAAGCTCGTCCATCCGGTCACGCCGGCCGAGGCTGCCGCCATGACACACGCTCTTGACGGCGTGATCGAGGCGATCTTCGCCTGCAGGCAGTGCGGCTGGATCGACTCGCGCCGCGAAGTCGGACTGCCTCCGCGCCGCGGCTAGCGTAGGCTCCCAACCCGTGGCGGCGACCCTTGCTCTCTGCGCGGCGTTCCTCTTCGCGCTTGCCGCAACGCTGCAGCAGAAGGGCGCGCTCGGGATAGGGGACGTCTCGCTGGGGTCGCCCAGCTCGTTCCTCAAGCTCGCGAAGCAAACGTGGTGGATACTCGGGACCGTCGCGCTGCTGACCGGGTACGTCTTTCAGGCGATCGCGCTCGCCAACGGGCGGCTGGCCGTAATCCAGCCGCTGCTCGTGACGACGATCGTCTTCGCGCTTCCGCTCGGCTACTTCCTGACGAATCAGGTGATCCGGCGGAACGAGGTCGCCGGCGCGGCGGTGGTCGTGCTCGGGCTCGCACTCTTCACCGTCGTGGGAGACGCCGCAGAAGGGAACGACAACGCGCCGGCGGGCGAGTGGGCACTAGCCGTAGTCGTGTTCTCGCTGGTGGCCGTGGCCGCGTTCGTCCTCGGCGGGCGCGGACCGTCGTCCCGAGCGGCGGCGTCCTACGGCGTGTGCGCTGGAGTCCTCTTCGGCCTGTCGGCGTCCCTCTGCAAGCCGACGATGGAGATCCTGGGCGACGACGGGATCGGAGCGGTTCTAACGAGCTGGGAGGCCTACGTCTTCGCGCTCACTGGCGTCGTGGCATTCGTCGTCCAGCAGATCTCGCTCTCGAAGGGCAATCTCGCAGCGTCGGTCGCGACCGTCTCTGTCTGCAATCCCCTGGTGAGCATCGTCATCGGCACGCTGCTGCTCGACGAGCGCCTCGCCGAGCCCACGTGGCACAAGGTCGTCGCCTACGCGGGGCTCGGGCTCGCGCTCGGTGGAGCTGTGGTGATCTCACTCGCCTCCGATACGAGCGAGTCGCCTGACCAGGTGGCACGCTCCGCCGCTGAGCCCGCGTCGACGTAGGCGAGCGCTACTCGCCGGCGGTCGAGTCGTCGTCGCCCCCCAGCAGGTCTTTGCCTTCCTTTCGGCTCGCCTTCATTTCCGCCGACTTCTCTTTCGCTCCCACGTACGACTCGCGGACGAGCGTCGACCCGCCCCGCCAGCCGAAGACCATGCAGATGAGCACGATCGCGAATCCGACGTTGAACGCGGTCGTGATGAGCTGCTGGCCGACCGAGTAGGCCGTGGCGGTCGTGTCGTCCGTGTAGCTTTCGAGGGCGAAGGTGTTGAACGCCTGGTTCACGCCGATGCCGCCCGGTGTGAACGAGAGCAGGTTCGCGAGCTGGTTCGAGCCGAGCACGCTCATCACCGACCCGAACGTCACCGGGATCCCGTATGCGGCGAGGAAGACGACGATGACCATGACCTTCGCGGCATATCCGCCCATCTGGGGAAGCAGGACCCACTTCACGTACGCGCGGAGGTCCCCGAGGATCGCGGCGCCCTGCTTCGCCTTCTGCCACATCACCTTCACCTTCCGCCAGAAGACGCGCAGGAGCAGCGCGATCAGGAAGATCGCTCCGGCGATGATCCCGAGCGTCAGCACCGGATGGTTCTGGATCGCATCGCTCTCGCTCCCGAACTGGAAGTCGAAGGAGCCGGCGACCTGGCTGAAGAGGTAGAGGTAGATGAGCGTCCCGATCACGAGGTAGAAGATCTTCTGCACGACGTAGCCGGCCAGGATCCCGGGGAACGTCGCGCCTTGGACGATCGCCACGAACATGATCAGCGTCACGAAGGTGCCGATGTTCGCTGGGAGGAAGTTGTTGAGCGCCACGCCGGCCGCGTAGGAGGCGAGTACCGGCATGTACGTCACGCCGCCGGGGTACGCGTACCGCAGGATCCCGTACCAGCCGAGCGCGGTGAGGGTCGTCTGGAGCCCCTGGAAGATGCAGCCGAGGATGACGTAGCCGAGTGAGATCTCGGTAACGGTGTTCCAGAGCTCCTCGAGCCAGCCCCACACGTCGACGCCGAGGAGATGGAGGACGACGAGCAAGAGGACGAGCCCGACGATCCACGCGACGATCTTGACGATCCGGCGTCGCCGGGAGGGCCGTACGACGACCGCGGGGATCGTGGCAGCCGCAGACTCGGACATCCCGTGAGCCTAACGTGGACTGTCGTTGGCCACAGCGCGCACGCGTCGGGCCGCGAGCGTCAGACCCCGACGCTGACCGGTGACGTCGCGATCCAGATCAGGGTGCCGACGAGCACGATGCAGCCCAAGCCCGACGGCGAACTTCCGCGTGCGCTCCTCACGGAGCTTGGTGCTCATCCCGGCGAAGAACAGTGCTACGGCGAAGAGAACGACGGCCAGAACGTAGTTGGTCGCACGCTGGATGTTCCGTCGCACGAGAGCCGACGAAACCTCGGCTTCCGCGTCGAGCCGATCGGCCTCGGCCGTAGCGGCCAGCTGGTACTGGGGCATCGCGAACGGCGTCAGCGGCGCGTTGGGGTTCCGGAGCGGTCGCGTGGCGATCCAGGCGTTCACCGCTGGCTTGAACTCCTTGCGGAAGCGCTTGAAGTAGAAGTCGGCGAGCTCGGTTTCCGTGCGCACGTAGGCGTCGACCCACTGTATGAACGTCGCGACGTCGATCTCCGTCTGCGCCTCGGCGAGGCCCTGCGCGCGGGCCGCGTCGATGCGGATGGCGTTCGTCCGGCTCGCTGCCTTCGCCTGTTCGCCGTTCCAGCGACTCGCCTGATAGCTGCTCCACGCCGTCGCCACCGCCGCGCATGCAAGCAGTACGGTGGCGACGACCTCGACGCGGTCGCTCAACCGCGCCCCTCCTCGTCACAAGGCAGGGGTGCTTCGTCGCCCACGACCCGCCTCTCCTCCTCGAGGATGACCAGCGTGCGTTCCATTGCCGCCGGTTGCAGCTGACCTGGAGCATCCCGGTACGGGCTGTCGAGGACGCGGATCACGAGCAGGCTCACGGTCACGACGGAGATCACGGATCCCATCAACATCGCCTGCGTGACGGCACCCTCGGTCGGGTCCGCGAAGAAGAGCATGAAGCAGAAGATGACGCCGGCGGCCAGGAGCAGCACGATCCACAGCGAGTCCGGGACCACGTTCTCCGCGCCGTGAATGCGGTCGCGCCGAGCCTCTTCGCGATCCGACGTCTGGTCGAGCCACTTCGAGTACGCCTCCTGCTCCGGCACGGACTTCGGGTCGGCCAGCTTCAGTGTCCTGAACAGCGGAACCGCCCATGGGTTGAACGCCTCTCCGGCCGTTCCGTCCTCCATGCGCGGCCACTCCTGATGGACGACTGCCCGCGCGTAGCAGATGAGCTCGCCCGAGAGGCGGCTTCGGACCGCGGCGGGCATGAACTGCGCGGTCTCGAACTGCTGCGCGACGAGCAGGGCCTCGGCCTCTGCACCGTTTCGGGACTGATCGTACGTCGTGAACGCGAGGAAGATCACGAAGCCGGCGAAGATCGCGAACCCGGTGGAGAGGACGCCGAAGACGCCCGATGCGCGATCGCCGTCCTGGAAGTAGCTTCCCTCTGGTGCGCGCCGACGGACGAGGAGCATCGCTGTGACCGCCAGCGCGACTGCGGCGACGAGAATCAAAGCGCTCCAGAGGAGAATCATCGCTCTGAGGGTTGGACCGAATGGCTCACGTCGCGGTATTCAACAGCCTGGGCGCTCTCGCCGTCACCCCGGGTGAATCGACGCCGGACGCTCGTCCATCGGCGCGGTTGTGAAAGAGTACGGACGAATCCGAATGAGGAGGTTCCAGATTGCTCGCCGCATTGCTCGCAGCTGACTATCCGTTTCTCGACATCTTCTGGACGATGCTCATCTTCTTCTGCTGGATCATCTGGTTCTGGCTCCTGATCACGATATTCGCGGACATCTTCCGGCGACACGACGCGTCGGGCTTTACGAAGGTGCTCTGGATCATCTTCGTGATCATCGTGCCGTTCCTGGGTGTGTTCATCTATCTCATCGCCAACCACGACGGGATGCAGGAACGGGCCATGGCGCAGGCACAAGCCCAACAGGAGCGGTCGGACGCGTACGTGCGGAGCGTGGCCGGAAGCGGCGGCGCGACGGCCGAGATCGAGCGGGCGAAGGGCCTTCTCGACTCGGGAGCGATCACGCAGGCCGAGTACGACGCGATCAAGCAGAAGGCGCTCGCAAGCGCGTAGCGACGGGCCGTCGACCGGCTTGCCGCAGATCTACGACGATGGGGCTTGGGCGGTCGAAAGGCCACCCAAGCCGTCTCGTCGCCTCGTCCCCGGCACGCCCGTTGCTCAGGCGTGGACGATGAGTCCGTCGAGCGCAGCCGTCGAGTCGCGTTGACGCTAGGTTCTGGGGATGAACACCACACCGATCATCCTGGTTCCCGGGTTCTGGCTTGGCGCGTGGGCGTGGGACGAGGTCGCGGACGCCCTGCGCGCGGACGGGCACGACGTCACGGCGTTGACGCTGCCCGGTCTCGAGTCCGTTGACGCCGACCGATCCGCGATCACGCTCTCCGACCACGTCGACGCGATCTGCGAGGCCGTGACGGCGGCGGGGCGCCCGGTAGTCCTCGCGGTGCACAGCGGTGCCGGTGCGCCCGGCTATGCGGTCACCGACCGCATTCCGGAGCAGATCGCGGCCATGGTCTACGTCGACACCGGCCCGGCGGTCGGCGCGCTCGACCCCGACTTCGACGCTCTGGAGCACCCGCTGCCCTCGCCGGAGGAGCTCGCCGAGGAGGAGAACCTCGACGGGCTCAGCGAGGAGCAGCTCGAGACCTTCCGGCGGCGGGCAGTTCCCCAGCCCGGTGCTGCGCTTCGCGAGGCCGCCGAGCTGCGGAACGACGCGCGCTTCGACGTGCCGAGCACGGTCGTCTGCACGGGGTTCACCTCCGAGCAGTACAAGGATGCGTTGAAGGAGGGGTACTCCTTCCTCGCCGGCCTGGCCGAGCTGCGCGACGTGACCTGGGTCGACCTGCCGACGAGCCACTGGCCGATGTGGTCGCGCCCGCAGGAGCTCGCCGCGATCATCGGCGACGTCGCGCGGCGCACATCCGCGGCCTGACGCTGCCGAGCAGAACCCGCACGTACCGTTCAGGAGTGCGGCGATCCGGGCCTCTGGGCGACCGATTCAAACTCGCCGTGCAGCGGCGCTTGATGGTCGGCGTATGGCGACTCGGTGAGCGACTCGGCATCGACATTGCCGGGGCGACCGAGGGCCCGCCGTACGTGATCGACGCCGCGCGGCGCGAGGCGTTCGAGGAGCTGATCCAGGCTGCGAAATCCGGAGATGGGAGCCTGACGAGCTCTTCGTGCCCCTACCCGATGCACGAGTTGCTGACCTACCTGGTTGTCGAGCACGGCCTGCTCCTGCACGGGTCGAACGATGCGGACCTCACTGAGCTCGAGCCGCGACCAGCGAGCGACTACCGGACCGAGTTGCTCGCAGTCGTTGCTACCGACGACGGCATCTGGCCGATCTTCTACGCCGTGTTGGACCGCCGGCAGAGAAACGTCGATCACGAGGGCGGGACCGACGGCGACGAGGTCAACGTCTTCACCGCGTGCACACAGCTGGGCCGAGCGCCTCGGATGCGCCGCTTCTACATGTTCGCCGTCTTCGGTGCCGATCCGCGCGAATCGACAGCCTGGACGCGAGGTGCCGTCTATGCGCTCCCGCGCGAGAGCTTCCGCCGCGAATGGGGCAACGAATGGGTCAGCGACGTTCCGGTGCGACCGGTTCTGCGCGTTCTCGTCGGCCCGGACGACTTCCCACTCCGGGGCTCCGTCCTCGCAGCCACGCCCGACGATCGAGGCAGCATCAATCGCCGCCTGCGTGAGGCAAAGCGCACGCGAGTCGACGCTCGGCGGTGACGGAACGAAAAGGGCCGCGTTTGCGGCTCTTTTCCGTAAGCGGACGATGGGACTCGAACCCACGACACCTGGCTTGGGAAGCCAAGCCCGCGTTTGTCACGGTGGTACCGGATGGCTCGGGAAGCCTTTAGTTGTGCGGGATTGCGCACTCTCGCCTACACGCGCCCCGCAGAGCTACGCGGTACCGTTCCGGCACGTTTAGGCGTGGAGTAGGCGTCAGGCCGAACCTGACAACATCGCTTCCGCCGTGCGCGTCTACGTGATCCTCGACAAGCGGTCGAGCCCCGAGTCTCTGCTCGGTGACGCCGTCGAGACGTTCATCCGGCGCGATGACGCGGAGCGCTTCATCGAGGAGTACGCGGCGACGATCCCGAGCTTGCGAGCTACCTGCCGATCGACGAGCGGAAGCTCGAGGCCGGCGGGCTGAACTAGGGGACGGCCGTACCGAGACCCGGTACTGCGAGCGCGTCCTCCCAGCGTAGGCTTCCAAGATGACCAACAACGGCCCGAAAGCGGACGAAGTCGAGGCCGGCCAGCGCGTCTACACACCGCTCACCCTGCGGGTCTACGACCTCTTCGTCCTCGGGTTCTCGAACCGCTTCGTCTGGCGATGTCGCAGCTCTAGGATGCTCAAGCGGTACGACAGTCACGTCGGCGCACGTCACCTCGACGTCGGCGTCGGCACTGGGTGGTTTCTCGACCACTGCAGATGGCCAGTCGAGAGCCCGCAGATCACCCTCCTCGACCTGAACGAGAACTCGTTGTCGGCGGCGTCCGACCGGATCCGCCGCCATGCGCCCGCGACGGTTCAGGCGAATGTGTTGGATCCAATCGATCTCGGCGATGCGCGGTTCGACTCGATCGCGGCGAACTTCCTCTTCCACTGCCTTCCCGGCGGATTGGGGTGGAAGGCGGCGACAGTCGCGTCGAACGTCCGTCCCTACCTCACCCCTGGCGGTGTCCTCTTCGGAAGCACGATTCTCGGCCGCGGGGTAGCCCACAACCTGCTCGGACGTCGTCTAATGCGCCTTTACAACCGGAAGGGGATTTTCTCGAACGTCGAGGACGACGAGCGGGGACTCGAGCAAGGGCTTGCGTCCGAGTTGACCGATGTCGAGATCGAGGTCGTCGGCGCTGTCGCGCTCTTCGCCGGTCGGGCGTAGCGAAGGCTAAGCCCTATGGAACGCGCCCTGCGCTCGCGGTACGGGTTTCGGGCTCAGTGGACGTCGCAGGACGAACGAAACCGGCATGCAAGGAGTCCACTACCACAGTCCCGCGTCCCAACAGCCGTGCCTTCTCATGCGACTGATTCAGCACTTTCTCGCTGGGCTCGCCGTAGATGTGGATCGAGGACAGCGTCACCAGATCGACGAACTGACGAAAGAGCGGGCCTGCCACCTCCATGTGGTATTCCAAGGACGCGGAGTCGGGATGCACACTCACCACGGTCATTCGCGTGTCGTCGTCGCTGAAGTAGACGTTGTAGGCGATGAGCCGAGGTTCGTTTGCTTCGACGAAGTCCACCAGTCCTTTGATGGCGGGCTTTAGTTCGTCAAGTGCTTCCGCACGGACATCCGAAGTGTCCACATAGAGAATCACGTCCGACACTTCTCCCTTTTAGCAGTGGCACGGGCCGCCGGTTCGTCGAAGTCGCGGCGGCTCGAGGAGCGGGAGCTCGAGGCGGGCGGGCTGAGCTAGCGACCGCGCACCCAAGGACAGCTAAGGCGTGGCCCTCCACTGCGCCCGCCACTCCGGTGGCTCCCAGCCCTCGGTGACGTAGATCGACTCCCGCGCGATCTTGTCTTCGCGGAGCTCGAGGATGCTGATCCCGAAGTTCACAGGCCCCTGGTCGTAGCGGACCGAGATCTCTGCAACCCAGAGATTGTCTTGGCCCCGAACTTCCCGGAACTCGAACGAAGTCGACGCCGGGTAGTTGGTTCTCCATTCGCGGAAGTTCGCAACTCCGACGAAGCGCTCGCCGGACTGCGGGAACTCGAGAACTGCGTCCTCGTGGTACATCGCGTGCGCGAGGTTGGGGTCGCTGCCGGCGTTCTCGAAGTGCTGCACCAGCATCGCCTTGACCGTTCTCACATCCACACCGACAGATTGCCCTAAGCGGTAACCACTCCGAGCCCGCGAGCCACCTGCGGATCGAGGAGCGGGAGCTCGAGGCGGGCGGGTGGAACTGATTGCGTCGCGGCACGGACAACGTTCACGCGTGCCCTATCGCGCTACGCTCGGCTTGTAGCAGCCGACAGCTCCCTCTTCCGCCGTGACCCGAGCCTGAGCCATCGCGCCAGGCGGAGCGGGAAGGAGAGGCGTGCCTCGCACCCTCACCATCACGTATCCCGACGGCCATCGGGAGTTCTGGCTCACCGACCAGGTCTACGAGATCGGTGATCTCCTCGACCGAGCGGCTGGCTCCTGGGTCGTTCTGAGCGTGGGCGAGTTGAACGATGCAGGCAAGCACACGACTGTCATTGTTCGCCCTGGTGGTCGGATGACCAGGACTTCGGCATCGTCGTGAGCGCGAACTAGACGACGGGGAGGAGGAGCCTGCGAACGACCCCGGCTCGCGAGCTACCTGCGGATCGATGAGCGGGAGCTCGAGGCGGGCGGGCTGAACTAACGAACGCGCCCGCCTCGGTCGACGGGTCGACTACGGCACGAACGTCACGGTGATCGTGCGCTCGAGTTCGGGCGCACTTAGAACCGCGTTCGGCCTCTCGCACGGCCCCGTTGCGAATCCCTGGGCGGGATCTCGTGGGCGCTTTCGGCCGGTATCCCGGCGAGTGACGTTGCACGCTTCGGCGGTGCGAGCGTGACCATGCTCGAGCGCGTCTACCACCACCTGCTCGAGTCGAGCGCGGACAGCGCGAGAGTGCGGCTTGACGCCTTCGCTGCCGGGCAGGAGGAGACCGACGAGGGTTTAGGCGTGGAATAGGTGTCAAGCGGACCGTCTATGGCGGCTCGATCCCGCATGAAACCTAGAGCGGACGATGGGACTCGAACCCACGACACC
>CAVTOH010000002.1:0-290949 GCA_963736295.1 uncultured Actinomycetes bacterium | reverse complement strand
ATTCCCGAACACTGGCGCACTGCGGCGGTGTCTCGCCCGGCGCTGACATAGGGTGAAGAACCTGAACCATGCGCGCACTGGTCGCAGATAGCTCTACTTCTGGTCGAATCGCAGTGCGCGACGTTCCCGAGCCTGTGCCGACGCGCGACGAGGTGCTCGTGGACGTGCGCGCCATCTCGCTCAATCGGGGCGAGTGGAGGGCGCTCGGGACGGTCGCCGACGGGTTCCGCCCCGGCTGGGACTTCGCCGGGGTTCTGCAGTCCGAGATCCAGGACGGCCCTCCGGCAGGCGCCCGCGTAGTCGGGATCCTTCCGGATTAGGCATGGGCCGAACGGGTGGCGGTGCCGCAGACCTGGCTGGCCGAACTGCCAGATGAGGTGTCCTTCGCGCAGGCCGCGGCACTCCCCACGGCCGGCTTGACCGCACTGCGCACCCTCCGGCTGGGGCCTGCGATTCTCGGGCGCCGTGTCCTCGTCACCGGCGCGTCCGGCGGGGTCGGTCGCTTTGCGGTGCAGCTCGCGCATCTGGGCGGCGCGGAGGTGACGGCACTGGTCAGCAGCCCGGCCCGCGCGCCCGGCCTGCACGAGCTAGGAGCCCACAACGTCGTCCCCGACGTCGCCCAGCTCCGTGGCCGCTTCGACCATCCTGGAGTCGGTCGGCGGCGACACCCTTGCCCGCCTCGTCACCATGGTCCACCCTCAGGGCACGCTGGTCATGTTCGGGAACAGCTCCAACCAGCCCACCACCTTCAACGTCCGCGATATCTACATGGACGCTCTCATCCGCCTCCAGGGCTTCGAACTCTTCTGTGGCATCGAGCCGTTCGGTCGTGATCTCGGCTATCTCGCCCGCCTTGTCGCCGAGGACAGACTCGACCCTCAGATCGCCGCCGAGCTCTCCTGGGAGGCGATGCCGAAGGCCCTGGAGCTGTTGGGCGCGGCGGCGGCGTGGGAGGCAAGATCGTTCTCACGCTCAACTCCTAGAGCGGCTGTAGCGCGTCGTCCTGACGCTAAGGACGGTGCCGCTCGCTCCCGGCGTTCAAGAGACATTTCCGAACACTCGGGCAGGCGGGCGACATCTCGGACGATGCGCGAGCGGGGAGACATCGACCCTCTAGGCAATACGATCGCCGCTTCGACGTTCGCGACCACCATCGCTCCCCGGTCGTTTCCGCGGGGCCTCGTTGCATGTCTCCTCGTGGGCCGCGGTCGTTCTTGCTTACGACAAGGGCAGGTGGCACTAGCCCCCATGCGATCCCAGCCGAGCATCCGGTCCATCGGGCAAGCGGAGCCGCATCAGCTCGATCAGTGCATCGACATCGTCGGGAGCTGCCTTGTTGCGTCGCTCCGCGCTGCACAGTTCGCACCGATGCACCACGACGAAACCCTTCGCGGCGTGGTAGACAATCCCGACCGGCTCCATCGGGCCGTGACATGCGGACGCTCGGTCGCCCGGTACGTCGTCCACGTGCAGCGACCAGAGGCAGTACGGACAGTGATTGCGGCAACTGCCCCTCGCGAGCGGATCCACACCCTTGGCGCAGTGCGCGCATGTGAAGCCGCTGTTCTCTCGTTTTCTGGCGATCGCCCAGCCCTCCACGGTTTCGAGTTGCTCCACCGCGGAGCGCCGGGTTCGGTTCTGTTCTCCCGAGGGTCCCGGGCTGGGCTGGGCGAGTGACCGATTCACCGCCGTTCCTCTCGGGTTGGCGATTACTTCCGGTTCCGACTTCACCGGAGCGCTTTCATCTCCGGATCCGGACCACGACCGGCTTTCGGACGAGCCTTTGTGCCGGCCACTGTGAGGCGGGCCTCCCCACCTCCCACCGGTAGGTGTCGTTCCAGCCGCACCGGCGTCGGCGTCCTCCCCGGACTAGGCGAGCGCCTGGCGCGTCATCTTCGTCGCTCCACCTCCTCGTCTCCTGGTTGCGTGGCTCCGAAAACGGTAACGAGTCGCCTCGCTGCTAACAAGGGAGGCGCGGCTTCCCCCGCACCAGTTAGTAGGTTCCGTTCATGGAGACTGTTTGCACCAAGGTGCGGTTGAAGCCGGGCTCACTCGACCGAGTCCGTGAATGGGCAACTGAGCTTCGGACGAGATCTGACGAGGTGCTTGCGACTCTCCGGGATGAGGGGGTGGTGATCGAGTCGGTCTTTCTAGACTCGGACGAACAGGGCGACTTCCTCGTCTACTACATGAAGGCGCAAAGCCTCGGAGAGGCACACGCCGTGGTGCAAAGCTCGCGCCACCCGATCGACAGCTACCACCAACAGTTCAAGGTCGACACCTGGCAGAGCCGGACGCTGCTCGAACTGCTTGTCGACTTCGAGAACTTCAGCTAGGCGCAGATCGTCAAGGGACATTTCGGATCACTCGCACATACGAGGGATACGTCACAGGCGCGTGTCCAGGCAAGGCCCTCCGCTTTCAACTCGCGTCGCAATGGCTTAGCCTCACGCCGTGCTCATCTGCGGGAGCTGCGGGCGCGACAATCCGGAGGGCGCCGCTTTCTGCAACAGCTGCGGCGCGACTCTCGGAACGCCGTCATCCTCGCGCGAAGTCCGCAAGACGGTGACCGTCCTGTTCTGCGACCTCAGCGGCTCGACCGAGCTGGGAGAGCAGACCGATCCCGAGGCGCTGCGGGCGCTGCTCGCACGCTACTTCGAGCAGATGAAGGCGATCGTCGAGGCTCACGGCGGCACCGTCGAGAAGTTCATTGGCGACGCCGTGATGGCGGTGTTCGGCATCCCGACGGCCCACGAGGACGATGCATTGCGGGCGTGTCGTGCTGCGGTCGAGATGCGCGACGCGCTGCCCGAGCTGGGGATCGCCGGCCGCATCGGCGTCAACACGGGCGAGGTGGTGACGGGGACGCAAGAACGACTCGCGACGGGCGATGCGGTCAACGTAGCGGCACGACTCGAGCAGGCCGCCGCCCCTCATGAGGTGTTGATCGGCGAGACGACGCTCGCGCTCGTGCACGAGGCGGTCGCGGCCGAGCCGGTCGAGCCATTGACGCTGAAGGGGAAGTCGCGGCCGGTTCCGGCATCCCGCCTCGTCTCCGTGCTGGGCGCCCCCGAGCGCAGCCACGCTGCGCGGTTCGTCGGTCGCGAGCGCGAGCTGCAATCGCTCGTCGCCGCCTGGGAGCGCGTGCGCGCGGACGAGCGCTGCGAGATCGTGACAGTCGTCGGCGACGCCGGGGTTGGAAAGTCACGACTCGTTTCCGAGGCACTGGCTGCCATGGAAGCTCGTACGGTTCGGGGCCGCTGCCTGCCCTACGGGGAAGGGATTACATACTGGCCGGTGGTGGAGGTGGTGAAGCAGCTCGCCGTGCTGCCGTCCGACCCCGCTGCAGCGGCGGCGATCCGCTCGCTTCTCGGTGAGTCGGACGTCGCGACGCGCGGCGACGAGATCGCCTGGGCGTTCCGCAAGCTGCTCGAGGAGCAGGCGCCGCTCGTCGTGGTGTTCGACGACATCCAGTGGGGAGAGGAGACGTTCCTCGATCTCGTCGAGTCGACGGCGCTGCTCTCGGGTGGCGCGGCGCTACTGCTCGTGGGCATGGCCCGGACGGAGCTCGCGGAGCGACGCCCGGGCTGGCCCGGGATGCTGCGACTCGAACCACTTCCCGCGGAGCAGGCCGACGCGCTGATCGGCGACGCCGTGTCGGACGAGCTGCGCGAGCGGATCGCCCGCGCCGCCGGCGGCAATCCGCTCTTCATCTCGGAGATGCTCGCGATGGCGGCCGAGGATGCGCGTGTCGACGTGCCGCCCACTCTGAAGGCACTGTTGGCGGCACGCCTCGACCAACTTGACGTGGCCGAGCGCCGCGTGCTCGAGCGTGGCTCCGTGGAAGGCGAGATCTTCCACCGCGGAGGCGTGCAGGCGCTCGCCCCTGACGAGACGCAGGTGACTACGCGGCTTGCAGCACTGGTCCGCCGCCAGCTCGTGCGTCCCGACCGTGCCCAGATCGCGGGCGACGACGGTTACCGCTTCCGTCACCTGCTGATCCGGGACGCAGCCTACGACGCGCTTCCGAAGGCGGTGCGTGCGGATCTCCATATCCGGTTTGGTGACTGGCTCGACGAGCACGGGCACTCACTCGTCGAGCGCGACGAGATCGTCGGCTTCCACCTCGAGCAGGCGGCCCGTTACATGGGCGAGCTCGGGCAACCCGATGCGAACATTGCCGAACGGGCCGCGCTGCGACTTGCCGCTGCCGGCAGACGTGCGAGCGACCGCCTGGATGACCGGGCTGCGCTTGCGCTCTTATCGCGAGCGGTCGACCTTTTGCGTCCGCTCCGGCTCGACCTTGCACTCGAGCTCGAGGCGGCGTGGCACATGGTGGATGTCGATGGACGCGCTGCGGCCGAAGCAGCGGAAGCGATTGCCGAGCGCGCCGAGGCCGCAAGCGATCGCTCGGGTGCCATGCTTGCTCGCGCCACGGGGCTCTTTGTACGCGTCTACGGCGGCGACGTCTCGGCCAGCATTGCGGAGCCCGAGGAGCTCTGCCGCGCGGCATTACCACTGGAGGAGGAGCGTGGCGATCCTCGGCGGGCCAGGCTGCTCTGGCGCGTGCTCGCCTGCTGCGCGAACTTCCGAATGCAGAACGACGAGCACGCCGAAGCTGCCGAGCAGGAGCTCCACTACGCCCGGCTCGCGGGTGACTCCCCTTCGCATACGGCGGGGCTTGACTGGGCGCTCATTCTCGGCCCGCGTCCGGCCGACGAGGCACTGCACGGATTCGAAGAGATAAGCGAGGGCCGCCCGCCGGGAGCGTCCGACTTCGGGCGGGCGACACTTCTCGCGATACTCGGCCGCATCGACGAAGCATCGCCACTCGCGGAGGCACGATCTGAGCACCTGCGCGAGGTGAGTGGCAACTCGTCCTCCGGCGCCGAATATCTCGGGCTCATCGCGATGATGGAAGGCGACCGTGAGCGGGCATGCCGACACACCGCCGAGCTCATCGACGAGGCACCCCCGGGCAGCGACGGCGTCATGGCCTCGTGGAAGTCGATGCTTGCGCGCGACCTCTACTACTTGGGCCGTATCGACGAGGTAGAGCCTCTACTGGACGCGGCTCGAATGGCAGGTTGGCACCCTGTGGAGCGAACCTTGGTCTCGGCGGTGGAGGCACTTCTCCTGAGCGGGGCCGGCGCCCACGATCAAGCGGAGGAGCGGGCACGTGCCGCCGTAGCCACGGCCGTGACAGAGACAGACAACGTCTGGCTCCAGGGCTGGAGCAACGAGGACCTCGCCTTGGTGCTCGAGCGCGCGGGCCGTGCTGACGAGGCGCGGGAGGCCTTGAAGCGGGCGCTGACGGTCTGGGAACGCAAGCGTTGCGTGCCGTATGTGAGGCGCGTTCGCGAGCAGATCGAGTCGCGCGGGCGCGCGCAAGTCTGATCTCGCTCAAGCGACATTCCCGCACACTGGGGCAGGCGACCCGCTGGTGCCCGGATGTCAAGATGCGGACGGTGCGGCCCCGTGCAGTCGCCGCTGTTGCGTGGGGCTAGCATCGTCGCATGAGCGCCTTGCGTGAGCCGGTGCCGTTCGAGGTGTACGAGGTGGGCGTGTACCTGCACGGTACGAAGGCAGAGCTCGCGGTGGGCGATCTGCTGGCCCCGGGGCGCGAATCGAACTTCGAGACCGGCCGCGCGATGAACTACGTCTACTTCAGCGCCACTCTCGACGCCGCGGTCTGGGGCGCCGAGCTCGCCAGCGGTGGGGGCCGCGGGCGAATCTACATCGTCGAGCCAACCGGGGCGTTCGAGGACGACCCGAACTTGACCGACAAGAAGTTCCCGGGGAATCCAACGCAGTCCTTCCGTAGCCGCGAGCCGCTGCGCGTTGTTCGCGAGCTTGTCGACTGGGTCGGTCATTCGCCCGAGAAGCTCGAGGCCATGCGAGCCGCACTCGATGCGTTGCAGCGGAACGGATCGGCGCAGATCGAGGACTAAGTCCCCGTGCCGGTCGACTGTCAGAGCCTCGGGTGACATTCATGACGCTGGCCCATCCGAGCCCTGCGGGCTGGATGGAGCCGTTTATGGAGCTTTCGCGTCTAGAACGGCGGCGCGAAGGCCGGGTGTGCTCGTTAGACTCGCGGTCGTGGCGTACCCGGCCTAGTTGATCCCAACTTCATGCCCTTAGCCGTGGCTGTCGGCCTCGGCTGCTGAAAGCTGGATCGACTAGGAGGGAAGACAGATGCTGTACGAGCCGACGAGGTTCGATGCGCTGATCGACGAGCCGTGGGTTCCGGCACGCGTCGAGGACGCGATCGCTGCGATCGTCGCCGACGCCGACGCTGCGTTCGATCCGAGAGCGCTCTGGCCCGCACACGAGTGGGATGCGCGGGAGAAGCCGTTGCCGCTATCCGGCCTGTACGTCGGTGCGGCCGGCGTGATCTGGGCACTCGATGAACTCCAAAGGCGGGGCCATGCCGAGTCGTCGCTCGACCTGGCCGGTGCCGTGGTGCGCTCGGTCGAGTTCGAGCGGGCGACGCCGGACTTCTCTGCGGACGACCACTACCGTCCTGGTGCGCTCATGTCCGGCCTGACGGGAGCAGCGCTCGTCGCCTTCCGGCTGACCTCCGACCCGGCGCTCGCGGACGACGTACACGCGCTCGTTCGCGGGAACGTCGACAACCCGACGGACGACATCAGCTGGGGTGCGCCCGGGACGCTCCTCGCCGCTTTGGCGATGGGCGAATGGACGGGCGAGGGTCGTTGGGATGAGGCTGCCCGCGAGTCGGCCATAGCACTCCGGGAGCGCCGCGGCGGCGACGGGCTATGGCGCCAGGACGACGACTACCGCGGCCTCAGCACGCTCCACGGCGTCGCGGGAAACACGCTCGCTCTGCTCCGTTTCGAGGCCGACGCTGCCGTCGCAAGCGATAGCGCGGCCGTTCTCTCACGGCATGCGTTCTCCGAGGACGGCCTCGCGAACTGGCCCGGCTCGCCGCGGTCGCAGCTCGAGCGGCCACGAGACGGCCGGATCTGTCTGCAGTGGTGCACCGGCGCGCCGGGTGTCGTCGCCGGTGCCTGGGAGTATCTCGACGAGAACCTCCTGCTCGCCGGCGCCGAGCTCATCTGGCGTGCGGGCGCGCACCGCGACGAGAAGGGCCACGGCCTCTGCCACGGCACCTCGGGCAACGGCTTCGCCCTCCTCAAGGCGTTCGCACGCACCGGCGATGAGCACTGGCTCGAGCGGGCGCGCCGCTTCGCCGTCCACGCACTCGCCCAGGCGGAGCGGATCGCCGCTGCGAACGGCCACCGCCGCTACTCGCTCTTCACCGGCGACATCGGCACCGCCCTCTTCGCCGCCGCGTGCCTCGACGCCGATCCTCGCTTCCCAATCGTCGACGTCATGTAGTAGAGCCAGCCAGCAACCGCGACCCCGCTTGCGGGTCGGTGAGGGCCTAGTGTGGCGCGGTCGCTCGAGTCCGTAGCGCCCAACATCCGTACCGACATAGCCCCGCTCGAAGCTCTATTGGCACGCGAACGCCAACGACTGCGAGAGCTTCGAGATGCACGCATAGCGGCTGGTCGAGCGGAACGCGAACGAACACGGGAAGGAAGAGCCTCTTAGTCCGCTACGCGTCGCCCGACTGACTCAAGCGACATTGCCGCACGCTCGGGCACAGCGGTGTCCTCGTCCATGGCGAAGTAGCCCCGCGCGTCCCTCGCGGCGGCGCTTATGGCAGGCTCACAATCGCATGCCGTATGCAGAATGCGACGGAGTAAGGCTCTACTACGAGCAGGCCGGAAGCGGTGAGCCCGAGCTCCTCTTTGTCCCGGGCTGGTGCTGCGACCACAATGCGTTCGGGCCGCAGTTCGACCACTTTGCGCGCACACACGCCGTCACGGCGCTCGACCTGCGGGGTTGCGGGCAGAGCGACCGTCCGGAGGACGGCTACGACATTCCCGACTTGGCCGACGACATTGCGCGATTCTGCGCTGAGGTCGGGATAGACAAACCGGTCGTCGCCGGGCATAGCCTCGGCGGAATGATCGGGGTCGAGCTCGCAGCGCGCCACCCGTCGCTGCCGCGCGCGCTCATCCTCGTCGACCCAGGCCCAATCGACCCGCTCCCGGCGACCGTCAAGCTGTTCAGCACGCTCGCGGAGCAGCTGGAGGGCCCGAGGGGCGAGGACGTTCGTCGCCTATACGTCCAGGACATGGGCTCACACGACGAAGAGCTGGCGCGCTGGATCGCTGACGTCATGTGCGCCGTCCCGTTGCCGATCGCGGCTGCATCCATCCGCGGCGTCAACGCGTGGAACGGCGTTGGCGCGCTCGCGCTCTGCACCGTCCCGACCCTGCTGCTTCGTTCGACGTTGGGTGCAAATCCGGACGTCGTCCGGCTGCGCGCAATCAAGCCCGACTTGGAGGTCGGGATAACTGTTGGAGCTGGCCACTTTCACCAACTCGAAGTGCCCGAGCAGGTGAACGCCATGATTGAGCGTTTCCTCACGACCGCGCTGTAAGCCGCACATACGTCAAGGGACATTCCCGCACGCTCGCACAGCCGAACGCCGCCTCCTTTGCGCATAGATTGGTCTGCCATGTCGAGCTGGTACGACTCCTGGGCGGATCGATATGCGGAGTGGTCGACTGGCGTCACTGCTGACGTCCCGTTCTACGTTGGGCTTGCCCGTGAGGCTGACGGGCTACTGGTCGAGCTTGCGGTTGGTAACGGGCGCGTTGCGATCCCGGTTGCTCAGGCAACGGGCAGGCGTGTGGTCGGGATTGACTCCTCGCCGGCGATGCTCGCGCATGCTCGACTGCGCGCGGCTGAGGAGGGAGTCGAGCTCGACCTGCGCGAAGGTGACATACGAGAGCTTGAAATCGACGAACCGGCGGCCTTGATCTACTGCCCCGGGCGGTCTCTGCTGCATCTGCCCGCCTGGGCTGATCGTCGCCGCTGCTTTGAGCGGGTCGCGGCGTCGCTTCTGCCTAACGGCCGCTTCGCCTGGAATGCGTTCGCCTTCGACCATCACGTCGCATCCGCCATAGACGGCCAGCATGCCGACACGCCGTTGCCGCACACGAGCCACTACAGCGTCAGCGATAACCGAGTCGACATCACCTTGGACGATGGTGGAACCGGTTCGCTTTGGTGGGCAACCAAGAACGAATGGCTGGGGCTTCTGGACGTCGCGGGCCTGCGTCTGGAAGCTCTCTATGGCGGATTCGCTGGCGAGCCGCTCCACGACAACAGCCCCGAGTACGTCTTCGTGGCCCGTCGCTAAGTCGCTCAGCCTGGCCGTCCCGACAGCGCCAGGGGACATTCCCGCACACCGGCGCAGGCGACGATCCGTTATCCGGAGTCGAGCGCTGACTGGACGTGAGGTCCGGCCCCGCAGATGATTGCGTTGTGCGACGGGAGCTCCCGACCGGCACCGTCACCTTGCTCTTCAGCGACGTCGAAGGGTCGACGACGCTCCTGCACGAGCTGGGTGCGGAGGCGTACGCGGACGTCCTCGCCGAGCACCGGCGGATCGTGCGTGGTGCGTGCACGGCCGAGGGCGGGGTCGAAGTCGACAACCAGGGAGACGCATTCTTCTTCGCATTTCGCTCGGCGCCGGCGGCGGTAACCGCAGCGCAGGCGATTACGGACGGGTTGGCCGCGGGCCGGATCCAGGTACGGATCGGCTTGCACACCGGCACCCCATTCGTCACCGAGGAGGGCTACGTCGGAGACGACGTCCACCTCGCGGCGCGGGTCGGGGCGTCCGCGCACGGCGGCCAGGTCGTCCTCTCGCGGACGACCCGCGAGCTCGTCGACGGGCTACCGCTCACCGATCTCGGCGAGCATCGCCTGAAGGACATCCCGGGAGCGGTCTCGATCCTCCAGCTCGGCAGCGAGCGCTTCCCGCCGCTGAAGACGATCTCGAACACCAACCTCCCTCGTCCCGCGAGCTCGTTCATCGGCAGGGAGCGTGAGCTTGCGCGAGCTGCTCGCCACGATCCGCAGCGCACGGCTGGTGACGCTGACGGGCCCGGGCGGGTCGGGGAAAACCCGACTGGCGCTCGAGGCGGCGGCAACGCTTGTCCCTTCCTACAAGGCAGGCGTCTTCTGGGTCGGCCTCGCCGCGCTGCGCGACCCGGCGCTGGTCAGCGAGACGATTGCCCAGACGCTGGGATCCAAGAATGGCCTCGCCGAGCACATCGGCGAACGCGAGCTGCTCCTGCTGCTCGACAACCTGGAGCAGGTGATCCAGGCCGCGCCTGAGTTGTCGGCGCTGCTCGGCGCCTGCGCCAATCTGAACGTACTCGTGACGAGCCGCGAGCTGCTGCGTGTCCAGGGCGAAGTCGAGTACGCGGTGCCGCCGCTCGCCGCGCCCGAGGCCGTGGCGCTGTTCTGTGAGCGCTCCCGCCTCGACCCGAGCGAGGAGATCGCCGAGCTCTGCGTCCGACTCGACCAGCTGCCGCTCGCCGTCGAGCTGGCAGCCGCGCGCGCCAGGGCGCTCTCGCCGAGACAGATCCTCGAGCGCCTCTCGCAGCGTCTCGACCTGCTCGAGGGTGGCCGCGACGCCGACCCGCGGCAGCAGACGCTGCGGACGACGATCGACTGGAGCCACGACCTGCTCTCCGAGGAAGAGCAACGCGTCCTCCGCGCCCTCTCGGTCTTCGCCGGCTGCACCCTGGAGGCCGCCGAGGCGGTCTGCGGCGCCGACATCAACACGCTGCAGTCGCTGGTCGAGAAGAGCCTGCTCCGCTTCTCAAGCCGAGCGCTACTGGATGCTCGAGACGATCCGCGAGTACGCGCGCGAACGGCTGGACGAGGCCGGCGAGACCGATGCGCTCGCCCGACGCCACGCCGACTACCACCTCGCGCTGCTCGAGGAGCGACAACCTCTCATGCTGGGCCCCGGCCGTCGGGAGCAGCTGGCGTGGTTCGGGGAGGAGGAGGACAACCTGCGGGCAACCCTCGACTACCTCGAGCGCGCTGCGCCGCCCGACGCAGCGCGTGCGGCGGATCTGCTCACGTGGTTCTGGATGCCGCGCGGCCGGGCCGTCGAGGCGCAGGAACGCTTGCTTCGGCTTCTCGCCCGGACCGATTTCGCCGCGGGCACGCGCGCGATGCTGCTCGGGGACGTCGCCGACATCGAGCTGCGCCTGGGACAGCTCGACGGCGCCGAGTCTCATGCCCAGGAGGCCGTCACGCTCGCCCGGGAGTCGGGGGAGCGCCGGACGCTCGCCTTCGCCCTCTGGAGCATCGCCTGGATCGCCCTTCTCCGGGGCGACTTTGACGAAGCGATCCGTCTCCTCACCCGCGTGCTCGAGGAGGCAGCCGACGACGAGTGGCTATTCGGGCGCTCTGAGAGACCTGGCGATCGGCTCAGATGGAGGCCGGTCGTGACGAGGAGGCGCGCCAGACGTTCCGGGAAGCGAGCAGTCGATTCCACGCGATGGAGGACGACGCGAACGAGGCAATGACGAGCATGTGTCTCGCGCACCTCGAGCTCTACGTGCGCGATTTCGAAGCCGCCTATATCGTGGCGGCCTCCGCGCTCGAGCATGGTCAGGCCGATCGGAGACCTCTACAGGAGCATCGGCGCTCTCATGGTGCTCGGCTTCGCCGCCCTCGGGCTCGGCCGCCGTAGCGAGGCGAGAGAAGTGCTTGCGGAGTCACTTGATCTCGTCCTCTCCGCGGACACGCGATCCGATGCATTGCCGGCAACGCTCATAGGAATCGCGCTCGCAGCGGACACGGCGGACGCGCGATCGGCCGCGCAGCTCCAAGGCGCAGTCAACAAGCTTTACGAACCCATCACCCGCGGCACCCCGCGATTCCTCGAGCTCGAGCGATATCTCGAGCAGCGGCTCGTCGACGCCCTCGGCGCGGACGAATACGCGAGCGAGCAGGCATTCGGCGCCGGCATGGATGTCGACGAGGCGATCGACCTGGCGCGAACGCTCACCAACCCGGAGAGGCAAGGAGCGGTCGCCGAGTCCTGAAGGACCGAGGAGATTCCCTTCGTTGTCGAGGCGGAGCCGACGGCAGGAAACGCGGCTGTAAACGAACGAGACTCGGGTTTCGCACAGAGGAAAGGAAGCGCCGGTCGGGGACATTCCCGAACACTGGCCCACGCGACGATCGTGCGACGCGACTCTTACTCGGCGGTGGTGATGGTTGCGATCACCCGAGCGTTCAACTCGGAGCGAGGGTCGAAGATGATGCGGTAGGTCTCTCCCGCCACCTGGATCAGCAGCGCCGACCGCTCCACCGACTCTCCCTCTGCGGTCCAGCCAAAGCCGTAGGCGCAAGCTGACCAGTCCCGGAAGCTTGTATCGGTCAGCGGCCTAATCGAGCCGACGCCGAAGCGCTGCTCGAGATAAAGCTTGTGCTGCCGGTATTCATCCTGCGGCGTGAGGTCATGGAACCGCACAATCTCGAGATAGAGCTCGCGCCGGTCGCGCGAGCTCAGATGAACTCGCGCATAGTCCCTGAAAGACTGTTCGTCTCGGATTACGGCTTGACCGTCCGGCGTCGGGTCGGGGTAGCTGAACGCGATCAGGAATTCAGGCCGGATGAAGTGCATCCATCCTGACGCCTCGGACTCCACAGTCAATGAGGCTACTCAATGTGCCGGTGGCTGCTCAGGCGTCATTCCGGAACCCTGGCGCATGCCGCAGCTGTCTCTTCGAGGGTGCTACCTCTGCGCGAGGTAGGCTCGCTGTGATGGAGGGCGGGTGCGCGTGCGGTGAGCTGCGGTACCGACTCAGATGGCCGCCACTATTCGTCCACTGCTGTCACTGCCTCAACTGTCAGCGCCAGACCGGCAGCGCGTTTGTGATCAACGTGCTGATTGAGAGCGACCGCGTCGAATTGCTCGCGGGCGCGCCCGAGCGCGTGCCAGTTCCCCGTTCCGGGTCGAAGCGGCAGCAGATCTATCGCTGCCCGCAATGCGAGACGGCGGTTTGGAGCACGTACACCCGCAAGAGTGTGCTGTTCGTTCGCGCCGGAACCCTCGATGACCCGTCTGCTGTGGAACCGGATGTGCACATCTTCACGCGGTCGAAGGTCCCCTGGCTTACCTTGCCGGAGTCGACCCCGGTGTTCACGACGTACTACGACACGCAGAAGCTGTGGCCGGCTGCGAGCCTCGAGCGTATCGAGGCGCTCCAGTCTCGCTGAAGGACGGTCGCACGGGGCACATTGCCGAACGCTGGCCCAGGGGATGCTGGGCGAACGGCGAAACGCGAAACGCCTTCCGCCGCCTCTCGCGGATGGCCTTGATCAGGGCGTAGAGCCGGGCACGAACTCGCGAACCTCCTGCGCACAACGGCAGGCGACGGCGATCCTGCCAGCCCACTCCAGCGCCTCCTCGCGTGAGGGAACGTCGACAACCGAGAATCCGCCGATGTACGCCTTGCTCTCAGGGTATGGGCCGTCGGTGACCGTCCCGTCGGTGGCCACCACGCTCACCTCTTCGTGGGAATGCAGCCCGCCGCCGAACACCCAAACGCCGGCGTCCTTTGCCTCTTGCACCACCGCGTGCGCTGCCTCGGCCACGTCGGGGAGATCCTCCTCGGGAAACGTCATTGCGCCGTCATCGAACGAGATCAGATACCGCGTCATCTCACGACTCCTTTCTCGGCGGCCTGCTCCGGCCGCATCTCACCCTGCTGCGGACACACGCGCAATGGAGACCGACAGCCCACCGAGAACTCATCGGTTCGGCCAGAACCAGTCTCACCTTCTTCGGGCGTCATCGCGGCACACCGGCGCAGGAAGGCGCCACGTCTCCTGAGCCTCTGGATCCTGCCGGCGCCGCTTAGGAAAGAACGCGCTCAAGCGCTGCGAGATCCGTCGGCTCGCCGTGCGCGGGCAGTACGAGCTCGACCGGCAGGTCGAGCAGCGGACGGAGGCGTTGGACGACATCGTCGCGCGTCACGTGCTTGCGATCGGCAATCCAGATGTCCAGACCGTCGCCGAGGTCGGAGAGCGAGTCGCCGGTGACGATCGCGCCGATCGACGGGAGCCAGAGGATGAGGTCGTTGTCCTCGCGGCCCGCGTACGCGGTGATGCCGAACGGCCACGCTCCGGGACTGTGAAAGTGTCCCTCGCCTTCGCCGGCGCGCAGCCAGGCAAGGTCATCACTCTCCATGCCGCGCACGCGATCGGGGTCGATGCCGAACTTCTCGACCCAGTCCTGCCAGGTGTCCGCGGGCGGCGTATGCACCGGGAGGCCGAGCCGGCGTGCATCGCGCTCGTGGTAGGGCGCCGTCAGGACGACGGCGGTCGCGCGCTCACGTAGCTCATCGGGAACGGAGAGCGGGTCGAACAACACGAAGTCGTCGCCGAGCTCGATCCCGTAGGACGAAACGAGCTCGGGCCACTCCTGCTCCTCGCTCCAGTCGGGAAGCGGCGATTGCCAATGCCAGACACCCGGACGCAGCTTACGCATGAGCACAGTCTGTCACTAGAGATTTGTAATTACCCCCTACTACACTCGGGCGAAAGTACGCTCGCCCAGGCGAGACGGTCCTTACTCCGAGCGCTTGCCTCAGGGCCGTTGTCGCAGCCAATCATCGCGGGGAAGCGTGTAAACCGTCATCGGCTCGCCCGAGCGCCCGTGGCCTCGGCCGCGTACCGAGAATCCGAGCTTGGCTGCCACGCGGCGGGATGCCTCGTTTCCCCCGTCCGAGATGTACGCCGTGATCGTCTCGACGTCGGTGCGGCTGAAGAGATCGTCGATCGCCGCTTCCATCGCTTCGGTCGCGATGCCGTCATTCCGCCGGTCCTCGGTCACCCACCAGCCCGCCTCGACTTCGTCGGGGGCGATGCCCTCGATGCCGTCGCCGGCGAGACGCAGCTCGGCGCAGCCGAGGAAGCAGCTGCCCTGCTTGTCCCGGACGGCCCACGGGCCGAAGCCGTGCTCGCGCCACTGGACATCGGCCGCGCGGGTGTCGCGCAAGGCGTCCGCTGCATTCCTCGATGCACGAGCATGGTCGGACTCGTCGCGGCTTGTCAGCGGGAGAAGCCTCAGCCGTGCCGTTCGAAGACTGGTTCCTTCCGGGTCAGGCCCCGGCGGGTCGCTCTCGCAGCGTCCACCCACGCGCGGAGTATGACCGCCCCGTTCGGGTGACATTCCCGAACACTGGCCCAGCCGAGTCGCGCGCCAGCTCGCGGCCAGCGTCCGGACAGGTCAGACGACTGGCAGTAGCAGGTCGATGATGTTCCGACGCCGGTAGAACTCGATGCCGGGACGTGACGGGTCGCGATCAGGGCGCTCAGAGAGCCGCTGGAACGTCGGCTCGATCAGGTCATAGACTTTGGGCGGTTCCCCCGTAAGACGCTGCAGCGCGTAGCGACCGCCGGGCAAGCTGCCGACCTCTAATCCGAGCGTCTGCGGGTCGTCGTCCTCGCGAAGCTGGACGCAGACGCGGTACTCGCCGTTGTTCTCGAACGCGCCGTAGTACTTCCTACCGCGCAGCCCGACCGCTTGCTCCACCTCCTGCATGCCACGACTGATCGCACTCGCTTCGTCGGCGACACGCTTGAACATCACCGGAGTCTCCGCACGCTCGACCACCATCTGGTGCCATCCCACGGACCGAGCCTACCCACCTTCAGGGGACATTCGCGAACACTGGCGCGGCGCGCCGTGCTCTTTCCTGCCAGGAGCGAGCACACCGTGAGCGTCCAGCGCGCCCCCTATTTCCTCCGCCGTGGACTCGATTCGTGGGCAACTCGCTCTCCATTTCCCCGCCGAGACGAAGCGGCGTGCCCTCGCACACCGCTCCGTCTGGTTCAGCGCAATTACGGACGGGTCAGGAAGCCCTCTTGCTGCGCGAGCCACTGGGGGCTGCCCTGGTGGCCACTCCGTCCTCCTCCGGTGACCTTGGCGTACGCGCCCGTCCCGCCTACGACCTTCCAGGTGCCGATGCCGACACCCGGGGTGAAGTCGAAGCCCGGGGCCTTCTCGTTCGAGACGTTGACCCACTCGGTCCGCTCTCGAATCGACAGGCTCCCTCGATTGCCCTTCAGCGTGAACGTGTTGCGAGCGACGTAGATCTGCTGCCCCTGGCGCATCACGCCAGGGAGGTCTGTGTAGACGACGCTCACCGTGCCCGAGTCGCGCTTGAGCGCCCCGGCCCGCAGTGGCATGAGCACGAACGTGCCTCCGTCCGGGTTTTTCATCGAGATCCTCACGCGCTGTTTGGCTGCCTCGGGTTCGGCCGCCGCAACAGACGCCAGGATGATCGTCGCGGCGAGCGCAACCAGTATTGCCTGTATTGCTTTCATGCCTACCTCCCGTTGGGGAAACCCCGATGTCGCCGTGGAGGTTCATGGGCGGCCTTGCAGCCGGCTCGCAGAAAGCTCGAAATCGTCTGCTTTCCAGAAACTGCGAAGCGTGGTTAGCTAGACGACACGGGCGAGTCAGCACCTCTCCGGTTTCGCATTCTCGGCGCGCTCGAGGCCGAGGCCGGGGAACGCGCGCTCGAACTCGGCGGGCGCAAGCAGCGGGCTGTGCTCGCAGCCCTGCTTCTCCGTAGGGACGAGGTCGTGCCCGCCGAGCGCCTGTTCGATGAGGTCTGGGGGAATGATCACCCGGCCTCCGCAGCGCACAGCCTGGAGTCATATGTGTCGCGGCTTCGCCGGGTTCTCTCCCCGTACGGGGTTGCAGTCGAGCGACGGGGGGGCGGCTACCGGATCGACCTCGGTGGAGCCGTTCTCGACTCGCGGGTCTTCGAGGACCTCGTAGACCACGCAGCCCAGGCGCTGGACGCCGGTGACCATCCGCGTGCCGCGTCCATTGCGAAGGAGGCACTCGACCTCTGGCACGGCCCCGTACTCGCGGATGTGACGCTGCACCTGGAGAGCCGTGCGGAAGTCGAGCGCCTGGACGAGCTTCGCTCGCGGGCGTTCGAGATCCGCGTCGAAGCGGATCTGGCTCTTGGCCGCCATGCCGAGCTCGTGGGAGAGCTGCGCCGGCTGGTCGAGAAGACACCGTATCGCGAGCGCCTCGTCGCGCAGCTCATGGTCGCGCTCTATCGCTCGGGTCGCCAGGTAGAGGCCCTCGAGGTCTACGAGCGGACGCGGCACGATCTCAAAGACGATCTCGGCCTCCGGCCGGGCGACGAGCTTCAGCGCCTCGCGGGGCAGATCGTCCGGCAGGAGCCTCACCTTCGGACGCCGGCGCAGGCGGTGCGGGCCCGCGACGGGCAGCCAACGACGTCGAGTGCACGGAGACTGTCTGCGATTGTCCTGGCGGGAGCACTGGCTGTCGCCGTGACGGCGATTGCTATCCGCCAGATCGTCCTGACCGATGCAGGCTTGCCGGGCTCCGGGGGCTCGACTCGCGTCGCCCTGATCCGACTGTGGGATCCAGGGGGCCTCGGCATCCGCGACGAAAATGGTGGGGGGTCGTTCGTGGAGGGGCTTCTGCAGGCCGAGAGCAATCACGAGCTCGAGACGGACATCGTCGACCTGTTCCCGCGCCGCCCACCGTTGGGCGGCTTAGAGCCGGGCTCGCAGGAAGATGTCGACCGGCTTTCTGCGCGTCTCCGGTCCGGTGACTTCGATCTCGTGCTGTGGCCTCTTGGGCTCACGGGGCCGCGGTTCTACGAG
The DNA here is from genome assembly GCA_963736295.1 of uncultured Actinomycetes bacterium. GTDB lineage: Bacteria > Actinomycetota > Thermoleophilia > Gaiellales > Gaiellaceae > GMQP-bins7. The sequence continues at coordinate 273,375 of CAVTOH010000002.1, read as the reverse complement.
GTCGTCCCCCAGAACCCCGACACGCGTTTCGTCTTCCTCGACTACTGCTGTGCGAAGGGGCTCGAGCTCGGGGGCGCTCCCAATGCCACTGCCCTGACACTACGAGCCGGCGAGGCTGCCCATCTCGCCGGCTACCTGAGCGGCCTCATGGAGGCGCGGCGAACACTGCCGAAGGGTGGCCGGCACATGGTCTCGATCATCAGCGGAGAGCCGGACTTCCCGCCACAGCAGACATTGGTTCAAGGGTTCTCAACAGGGGTGCGGCGTGCCCTTCCGGGCGTGAAGATTCGCAGCGAGTATTCATTGGACTACGACAACCAGGCGATCTGTGAGAGGATCGCGAACCGGCAGATCGACGCCGGCTCAGGCGTCGTCTTCGCCGCGGTATTCGATTGCGGTCTGGGCGCGCTCACCGCCGCCGGCATTCGCGGCGTGTGGGGCGTCGCGAGCGTCGGAGAAGATCGCTCGCACCTCGGCCCGCACATTCTCGCGTCTGCGTCACTGCGCTACGATCGCCTCGTCGAGTCGACAGTGAGCTGGTACCTGGAAGGACGGCTGCCGCCGGGCGGGGATGTCGAGCTCGGACTCGTCGACGAGTCCGTCGCACTCGTCGATATCAATCCCGACGTGCCCCCAGAGATCCGGGCAAAGGTTGCACAAGAAGCTGCGCGGCTTCGAGCGCAGGAAGTGACGCAGATTCCCGAGTGACGGCGACCTGATTCCTGAACGCCGGGGCAGCCAGCGCACCTCCTACTCGGCTCCGGTGAGATCTTTGGGACTACGGCTATTCGAGCAAGGAGGTGCTCGTGGAACGGTTCAGCTTCGCCGCCGAGGCGGCGTTCGTGCCCCGCGGAGATCTACTCGATCGCGTGACGGTTGCGCCGCTGACGGCGCCCTTCGAGGAAGGGTCGCTCGTCCAGGCCGCGATCTTCCGAGTCGAGCCCGGTGGCGGGCTCCGTCGACACCCCGCGAGTCCGTTCCCGCAGATCCTTGCAGTGCTCGAAGGATCGGGAGAGGTGAGCGGGGCGGACGGTGGCGATGAACCAATCGAAGCAGGCGAAGCGGTTTACTGGCACGGCGGTGAAGAGCACGGGATGAGATCGGCCGTAGGACTGACCGCGCTCATCATCGAGGGCGAGAATCTCGATCGGTTCCGGGAGCGCCCGAAGCCTGCCGCTTGACAAGCGCGGCGTGATCTTCTCGAGGGACATCCCGAACACTGACCCATCGGGTCGCGCTGCTGCTCGACCAGAGTGTCTTACTCGCTTGCCGACGGCGGGTTACTGCTGCGACGGATCGCCCGTAGTAGCCTCGGCCGGGTGTTCGACCACGTCGGCATCGCCGTCTCGGACCTCGCGGCGTCCGAGCGCTTCTACCGCACCGTCCTGAGCGTCCTGGGCGCCGAGCCCAGCCATGCGGACGCCGAGCTGGTCGAGTGGGACGACTGGGACATCGGGCCGACGAACCGCCAGCACCCGGTGACCCGCGGGCTCCACGTCGGCTTCCGCGCACGCGACCGCGCGCAGGTCGACGCGTTCTGGCAGGCGGGCGTCGACGCGGGGTACCGCGACGACGGCGCGCCGGGGCCGCGCACGCAGTACGGCCCGACGTACTACGGCGGGTTCCTGCTCGACCCCGACGGCAACAGCGTCGAGGCGGTCCACGCCGACCGCGAGGACGCCGTGCCCGACGGCCGCGTCGACCATATGTGGCTCCGCGTCCGCGACCCGCAGGCCTCCCGGCGCTTCTACACGACGATCGCCCCGCACGCCGGGCTCCGCCTGGCGCACGACGAGCCCGGCCGCGTGCAGCTGTCTGGCCCGGACTACAGCTTCTCGCTCGTCCGGGACGAGCGGCCGCTCACGGAGCACGTCCACCTCGCGTTCACCGCGCGCGAGGACGCCACGGTGCGCGCGTTCCACGCCGCCGCGCTCGCGGCAGGCTACGAGGACCACGGCGCGCCGGGCGAGCGCGCGGTCTACCACCCGGGCTACTACGGCGCGTTCGTGCTCGACCCGGACGGGCACAACGTCGAGGTCGTCAACCACAACCGGGGCTGAGCCGTGGCCGACGAGTCCGCCCACCACATCTCGGCCGTGGGCCTCGCGGCGACGGGGAAGCCCGTCCGGGGGAACAACCCCTTAGACACTCAGTAACTACGTAGTTGCCTTACGCCGACTGCGCTCCAGCGACAGCACGCTCGTCCAGCCGAGAGCAGTTGGGGTCATGCATCGAGTCGGAGGACGACCTCGTCCGTTTCCTCGTTGCGCCCATGAGCGAACCCGCGCCCCTCGCCCACGATAAGAAAACCGCACTTCATCAACACGCGAATCGACGCGACGTTGTCGCTCGCAGCGCGAGCGTAAAGCGGACGGGTTGCCTCCAGCTGCAAGAACTCTTGCAGGGCACGCGTGGCAATGCCGCGACCCCAGTCTTCACGGCCTATCCAATAGGTGACCTCGCGCTGACCCTCCAAGTCGAAGCTCGCAATCTGACCCACGACTCGACCGTCGATCTCGACGACCCTGTTCGTCGTAGACACGTCGCCCCTCAGCCGCGCCCACCGTCGCTCGAAGGCGGTTCGATCATTCTGATCCGGCGAAGTGAACGCAGCCATCCGTATCGCGTCGCGATCACTCCAGTGCTCGAACAGCACGTCGAGATCGCGATCTTCGATCTCGCGAAGGACAAGCTGTCCCGAGCCCTCCCGCACGGCCGAAACGCTAACTGCCGCAAGCTCAGGGGACATTCCCGCACACTCGCGCATGGATGCGTTGTCTCCCATCCGGCGCGTGTCCACGCTCAAGCGGTAGTGTGGCTACGACCATAGAGTTAGAGCGAGTACCGGTTTCGGCTATTGCCTTCCGCTGCGCGTTCATGAAGCAGTCGAGGGGAGGTGGAGATATGCCAACCGGAACCGTGAAGTGGTTCAACGATGACAAGGGTTATGGCTTCGTATCGCCGGACGATGGGAGCAAGGACGTCTTTGTTCACCACAGCGCGATCGGCGGCGAGGGATTCAAGAGCCTCGCTGAAGGCGCGAAGGTGGAATACGAGGTCGAGCAGGGCCCGAAGGGTCCGCAGGCGCAGAGCGTCAGCGTCGTCGCTTCGGTCTGAGCTTCGGGGGCGGGCGCACCGCTACGAGCTGTGCGCCCCTTCTCACAGCCATCGGCACGGCGGTCGAGATCGTGTCGACGCTGATCCTCATCGAGGCCCTTGCCTCGAGGAGTGCGAACGCCGCGGGAGGTTCCGACCTCGGTCGCCAGCTTCGAGCAACCCGGCGACGGCTCGAGCCTCAGGCGCTCGACTACCATTGCGTTTCCCGAGCCTCTCTTTCCGCGTTGACCCTCACTGGCCACTGCGCCGAGGGCGGCGGAAGCGAGGTGCTGATGCAGGTCACGGGAAGCGTGTCCGCGAGGATCCGGAAGTGGTTGGGGTTACTCGGCAAGAGGCCGGCCAAAGTGCCGTACGGTGCTGGCGCATGGGCCGCTGAGAGATTGCGGCCCAGGTGATCGAGAACCTTCCACGGAACCTTTCAGTGCTCGACGACGCCGAGCTTGGCAAAGCGAGGCTCGATCGTGACGACCGTATGTCATTTCTCTTCGGTAGCTGGCCGTCGTTGAGCAAGCTCGAGATGCGAGAACTCAGAAAGCTGAGCGATGAGCGTCAGCGACTGGCGAGACATGTCGGCATCCGTCGGCGTCTCCACGCACTCCGAGCCTCATGACCGCTCTCGCATTGCCACGCGAAGCGAGGGGCAAGGACGAGCTTCAAGGCTCTATTTGTCTGCCGGGAGCAGGGGCGCTGAGCCGAGCTTCCTGGCCGCGCGCTTCTCGCTGCGGCGCTCCTTGAGCGTCTTCTGCGGCTTCTGCTTCTGCTGCCTCTTCGGCTTGTCTGAACTCTTGCTCACAGGACCTCCGAGCCGTCCGCTCCACTCACTGTTGCTCTAGGCAAGAGAGCTGGCCCTGCAAGTCGAATCCTGTTCGCCTGGGCTCTGACCTCTCGCGCGCCATAGCGCGTCGGGAGGTAGCGGGCTTTCGGCCGGGTTCTGGCAGCAGAGCCAGTTCGACCATCCTAGCCTCTAAGCCGCGCCGGTTGGCCGGCGCACCCGTCAACTTCCGATTGCTCGGCTAGAGCGGTCGACCCACCTCTGCCCAGCCTCGGTCAAGAATATTCCCGCTCACTCGCCCACTCGCGTGACCTCTCGATCGAGAGCTCGCCCGGAGCTCGGAGCTAGTCCTCGCCTTCCCAGTACTCGGCGTTGGGGCCGCGCCTCGCGAACATGATGTCTTCGTCCTCGACGTCCTTGGCAAGAACCTTTCCGGTGTCTAGGTACTCGATGACCTCGCCGCGGATCATCGAGGAGAGCATCAGTACGCGTATCGGCGAGTCTGTTCGGTTGATGATCTGATGCGCGCCGTCCTTGCCGCGAGAAAAGCAGACGACGTCACCCTCCTTCAACACGTGCTCGCCTTCGGGCGTACGCAACGTCGGCTCGCCGCGAAGCACGACCACCCATTCCTCGTTCTGGTAATGCGTGTGGTACGGCCAGAGCTTGCTGCCAGGCTCGACCTCGGACATGGTCGCCCCGATTAACTCACCGCCGATGCGTTGGCCGACAAGTACACCCTTGGCGCGCCAGCCCTCGCGGTCCCTCGTCCCGTCCCACTCGTCGCCTTTGAGGTTGAAAGGTTTCATTCGGCAACCATAGTCAGGCGTTGCGCCAGCGACTACAAGAGTTGTCCTATCCCCGACTCGTTTCGGCCGGACGGGACTCTGCTGCGACCGATGAGATCCGCACCTCGGTGCGGTCGTAACGAGAAGACCACTACGAGAGAAAGGACGAACCCATGAGACTGACGACGACGCTCGCCTCCGTCGATGGAGCTGCGCCATGACCAAGGTGGTCGCATTCATGTCGATGTCTCTCGACGGTTACGTCGCCGACGCGGACGACGGGGTCGCCGAAGTGTTCGACTGGTACTTCTCCTCGGGCGACGTCGAGATCACCATGCCGAGCACGACATCGGGCATGACGTTCCGCGTCTCGGCGCCGAGCGCCGACCACCTGAGGGGCTTGATGGCTGAGACCGGCGCCTTTCTCATCGGTCGGCGCACGTTCGAGGTCGCCGACGGCTACGGCGGCCAGCACCCGTGGAATGTGCCCGCTTTCGTCGCCACCCACCACGTGCCCGAAGGCTGGCCACGACCCGGCTCGACAGTCCAGTTCGTCACCGACGGCATCGAAAGCGCCGTTGCTCAGGCGAAATCGGCTGCCGGCCCGAAGTCCGTGCTGGTGCACGGGGCGCGAACGATCGAGCAGTGCCTGGACGCCGGGCTGCTCGACGAGATCCAGGTCGATCTGGCTGCCGTGTTGCTAGGCGCAGGAGTGCGGCTGTTCGACCACCTCGCGAACACACCGGCCGTCCTCGGGAACCCGACAGTCGTCACCGGCGTGGGTGTCACACATCTGCGCTATCCCGTGCACACGTCGTAGACCTGCTCGGAACCACTCGAGGGACGTTCCGAACGCTCGCACAGCGGAGCGGGATCCAGCGTGATCCGTTCGTGCCGGCGGCCGGTCACTTAAGGTCGGCGCGTGCCCCAAGCCTCGGAGATCCAGTATGCGACCAGCGAGGACGGCGTCAGCATCGCGTACCGGACAATCGGCGATGGGCCAGTCGACCTCGCGTTCGAGCTCGAGAGCTGGGGCAACGTCGAGCTCATGTTGGAGCTCGAAGCGTTCGCCGACCTCTTCGAACGGCTGTCGTCGTTCTCACGCCTGATCCTTCATGACCGACGTGGAACCGGACTGTCCGGCGGTTCGTCGTTCCCCAACCTCGAGACACGCGCACGCGACCTGCTCGCAGTCTTGGATCGCATCCGGTCCTCGCGCGCCGCTCTGTTCGGATATCGGACGGCGGGCGCCGCGCTAGCGGTGTTCGCCGCGACCTATCCGGACCGGGTCTCCTCGCTCGTGTGGTTCAAGGGAGTGGCGACCAGGCGATGGTCGCCCGAGTATCCCTGGGGTGAGACTCCCGACGAGCATCGCAAGGAGGCGGAGGAGACGCGGGACGGGATCGGGAGCACGAGGTTCGCGCGTGAGTTCCTCATGACCGCGGCACCCAGCTTCGCTGGCGACGAGCGCCTGCGACCCAGATAGCGCGGCTCGATCGACACTTCATGGCACCGTCCACGGCTGCCGACTGGATCAATGTCGAGAGCGAGACCGACGTGACGGCGGTGTTGCCGTTGCTTCGCTGCCCGACGCTTCTGCTCGACCACGAGCAGTCGTCCACCGGCGCTGCGGAGAGTCGCCATGTGCAATCGAGGATCCCAGGCGCAGAGCTCGCGCTCATCTCGGGTGACCCCGACGGCTTGCCGTTCGGCAACCGCGCCGAGATCAGCGACACCGTGCGCGCTTTCGTAGCCCGGGAGCGGAGCATCGAAGCGCCGGACACCGTCCTGGGCACCGTTCTCTTCACCGACATCGTCGGCTCGACCCAACACCAGGCAGCCGTGGGCGACCAGGCATGGGCAGAGGTGGTCCGTCGTCACCACGCCTGCGTTCGGGAAGCACTAGAGCGATGGCAGGGCGTCGAGAATGACACCGCAGGCGACGGCTTCTATGCGACATTTGACGGGCCGGCGCGCGCGATCCGGTGCGCACTCGACATCGTGAATCGCGTTCGGGAGCTCGGGATCGAGATCCGCGCGGGGGTTCACACCGGCGAGTGTGAGATCGTCGAGGGCAAGCACGCTGGGCTCGCGGTGACGATCGGCTCCCGGATCGCGGCCATGGCGGGGCCGTCGGAGGTGCTCGCTTCACGCACGGTCAAGGATCTGACCGCCGGCAGCGGGTTCTCTTTCCAGGAGGTGGGCGAACGCGAACTGAAGGGCGTGCCTGAGCCGTGGCATATCTATCGCGTCATCGCCTGACCGACTCCCCCTCGAGCGGACATTCCCGCACACTCGCCCAACGAGCATGATCCACGTGCTGTGACCCGACGGACTCGGAGGAGCGGATGCGCCGCTTGAACTTTCTGCAGGACGACCCCTGGGATGAGGTCAACGACGACGTCAACCGTGTGCGCTGGTTCGGGCACCCGTTCGGGGCCGACAAGCTCGGGGCGTCGCTGATCGAGTATCTGCCACGGGCGCCCGACAGCCCGCTGCACATGCACTACGGCGTTGAGGAGATGTTCTTCGTCCTTAGCGGGACGCTGACTGTGCGCACCCCGGAGGGAGAGGAGGAGCTGTCACCCGGCGACGTCGTCTACTTCCCGGAAGGCCCAGACGGGCTGCACACGTTCTCGAACCCCACGGATGAGCCGGTGAGGATGCTTGGCATCTCGACCAAACGTTTCCCGGATGTCGTCGCCTACCCGGAGCGCGGAGTTGCCTGGGTGGCGACACGCCATCCTGAACGCCCGGTACCCGAGGGCAGCGACCACGGAGTCATCGCTCGCTTCGAGCTGGCACCGGACGACTAGAGCTCCGACGACACGGGCTCGAGCGACACTCCCGCACACTCGCGCACGAGGCAGGCGCCCGCCTGGAAACCCGATCGGCTCGCATGACGCAAGCGGCGGACGTAGCGTTGGCGCATGCAGGTCAGGCGAATCGGATACGTCGGCATGCGCATGGACGACGTCGAAGCCATGACGTCCTTCGTCCGCGACGTGATCGGGCTCGAGGCTGCCGGCGACGGCGAGAAGGCCGCATGACCTCCGCGCTCGTCGGCCTGATCTGCATCGCAACGTCCGGCATCATCCTGGTCGCGCTGCACTTCTTGCCGACCGGGCTCAATCCGATCCGCTACGCCGTCAGCGACTACGGGTGGACCCAGTACCACGTGGGCTACCGCACCATGGTCGTGCTGCAGGGCGTCGGGGCGATCCTGATCGCAGTCGGGCTGGGGCAAGAGACCGATGTGCAGTCCCTTGGTTGGCTCTACGTCTACGGCGTCGTACGGCTCCTCATCTCGGGGTTTATGACCGATCGCGAACCGGAGAACCTTCGCTCGCTCACGCGTACCGGTCGCATCCACATGCTTCTCGCCGCGACGGCCTTCGTCTCGATCGCCGTGGCGGCGTCGCACCTCGACTGGACGGGCAAGCCCGCAATCCTCGGCCCGCTGGGATGGCTCGTGTCCGCAACGGCGATTGCGACCGGACTAGCGATCGTGGTCCCGCGGATTCGACGTGTGGCGCTCGGACTGATCGAGCGAACGCACTACGCCTCTGCCATCACTTGGCTGATCGTCGTCTCTGCCTCGATCATCTAGATCGGCGCGTGCGACGAGCCGAGCAGCCGCCTACGAACTCGGGGCCTTTCAGGTCGCACTCGCATTCGCAGCCTCGCCGATGTCGCGCGCGGCCGTCACCGGGACCGGAGGAAGTCGAGGACGCGTTGCGTCAGTAGCGCAGCTGCGTCAGCGTCGTAGGACGGTAGGCTCGAATCGGCGAAGTAGTGCTGGTCGCCTGGGTAGAGGAAGAGCTCGGCGTGCTCGGTCGACTCGACGAGCTCGCGGGCCGCGTCGACGTCACCCTCACCGACGAAGTACGGGTCGGCGTCCATCCCGTGGATCTGCACCGGCACGTCTGCCGGCCACGCCGACCCGAACTCGGAAGTGGGCACGCACGAGTAGAACAGCAGCGCCCCTCGCGCGCCGGCGCGGGTCTGTGCGAGCTTCTGGGCCGGCAGCACCCCGAGCGAGAAGCCGCCGTAGACGAGCTCGTTCGGCAACTCGTCCGCTGTGCGCACCCCGCGTTCGATGATCTCCTCGAAGCCGACCTCCTCGGCGTATCCGACGCCCTCGTCGATCGTTCCAAAAGTGCGGCCGTCGAAGAGGTCGGGCGTGTGCACGGTATTGCCCGCACGCCGCAGCTCGTCTGCGAAAGCGGTGAAGCCTGCCGTCTGGCCCTGCGCGTGGTGGAATAGCAGTACTTCAGCCATCCCGTCCTCCTTGGTCCTCATCCCGACCGAGGACGATACGTAGCCGGCCGGGTCGGCACCGTTCACTACGGTCTCCGCATGACCGATGCGTCCGAGGCCACGATCGTCCCTGCCAATGAGGCGAGCTGGGAGGATCTCCAGGCGATCCTCGGGTCGCGTGGCGACCCGTCGAGGTGCTACTGCCAGCGGTACAAGATGCAGCCCGGGGAGTCCTGGGCCTCGGTTGGCGCAGAGGAGCTCGCCTTCAGGTTCCGCAATCAGACCGACTGTGGTCATCCGAAGTCGGGGCCTACGAGCGGGCTCGTGGCCTATCTCGACGGCGAGCCGGTCGGCTGGTGTGCGGTCGAGCCGCGCACGGCCTACCCGCGCCTGCTGCTGAAGACCCGCGTCGCCTGGGAAGGCCGAGCGGAAGACAAGTCCGACGACAGCATCTGGGCCGTGACCTGCTTCGTCACGCGTGCGGGGTACCGGCGCCAAGGCGTCGCCTACGCGCTGGCGCGCGCCGCCGTCAACTTTGCGCGGGAGCGCGGCGCCCGGGCCCTGGAGGGGTACCCGATGCTCACGGAGCCCGGGAAGGAGATCCAGTGGGGCGAGCTTCACGTAGGCAGCCGGAGCGTCTTCGCCGCCGCGGGGTTCGCCGAGGTCAGTCATCCGACCCTCCGCAGGGTCGTGATGCGCATCGACTTCTAGCTACAAAGCGACCGGTCGGTAGGTGCACACGTGCACGCCGGTGTCGCTCGTGACCGTGGAGACCAGCTCGAGCGTGAGAAGCACGCCGTCGCCTGGGAAGATCGTCTTGCCGCCGCCGAGGATCACTGGCTCGATCATGAGCCGGAGCTCGTCGACCAGGTGCTCGCGCAGGAGAGTGCGCGCGAGCGTGGGGCTCCCCATGACCAGCAGATCGCCGCCGTCGGTCTCGCGGAGCTCTCGAATGCGGGCGACGGCCTGATCGCCTGGGATCCGCGTCGTGTTGTCCCACGTCAAATCGTCATCGCCTAGCGTCGAGGACACGACGTACTTCGGGATGGCGTTCATCCGGTCGGCGAAGGGATCGCCGGCTCGCTCGGGCCAGGCCGCGGCCATCGTCTGCCACGTGCGGCGCCCGTAGAGCAGCGCCTCGGCCTTGGCCAGCGCATCGTCGAAGGCGCCGCCCACCACCTCCGGATCGAAGAATGGGTGTGACCAGCCGCCGTGGGCGAACCCGCCGTAGGTGTCCTCGTCGGGACCGCCCGGCGCCTGCACGACGCCGTCCAGGCTGATGAACTCGATGATCACGATGCGCATGGCTAGCGAATCCTCAGCTGCAGCAGGATCTCGTCGTCGAACACGATGTCGCCGGTCTGCTCGAAGCCGTACCGCTCGTAGAATCCGAGCGGGCTGCCGTCGCCCTGGCCGCAGCTCGTTCTCATGATCTCGACCTCGGATCGCCTGCGGAAGTACTCGGCGACGAGGTCGAGCGTTGCCGTGCCGTAGCCGCGTCGCTGGTAGCGCTCGTCGATGAAGAGCTTCCAGAGGTACTGCGGGAAGTAGCCGGGGCCTCCGACGTCGTCGCTGATCATCACGAACCCGACGGGCGTCTCGTCCGAAAAGATCGCCCAGTACAGAGCGCGTCCATCCGGCTCTCCGGCTGCCTCGCGGATCGAGTCGGCCGCGTTGCTCACGAACTGCTGCTGCTCAGGTGCCACGTCCAGGGCTTCGACCGCTTCGCGGTTCGAGTCGTCGATGGGTCGCAAGGAGATCATCGACGAGAACGGTACTTGCCCTAGCGCCGGACCTCGGTGCCGCGATAGAGCGCGTCACCGATCCGACTAGGCTTCGCCCCCGTGCGCGCGCAACGGCCGGCTTCGGAGGCCAGACCTGATGCTGCGGTCGCATTCCCAACGGAGAGCCAGGCGTTTCGCTTCTGGCTGAAGCTCGGGATGATCAGCTTCGGAGGCCCGGCCGGGCAGATCGCGATCATGCACGACGAGCTCGTCGAGAAGCGGCGCTGGATCTCGGAACGCCGCTTCCTCCACGCTCTCAACTTCTGCATGGCGCTACCGGGTCCGGAGGCGCAGCAGCTCGCCTCGTACATCGGCTACTCGCTGTATGGCGTGCGAGGGGCGATAACGGCCGGAGGACTCTTCGTCTTCCCTTCCTTCGTCCTCCTGTGCGTCATGAGTGCCGTTTACGTCGAGTACGGTGAGGTGGAGGCCGTTGCGGGTGTGGTGCGCGGACTCGGCGCTGCGGTGATCGCTCTGGTGACAGCAGCCGTGCTTCGTGTCGGCGGACGCGTGATCCATACCCCTACGGCTATTGCGGTGGCCGGTCTCGCGTTCGGTCTATTGGTCGTCGGAGTCCCGTTTCTGTTGATCATCGCGCTGGCAGCGCTTGTTGGCTTCGCGGTAGGACGAGGCAAGCCGGCACTCCTCGGAGCGCCGCCGGTTCACGGAGACGACGAGCTCGACCGTGCGCGACCCGAGAGCGGGCTTCGGCGACGGTTCGTCAAGGCGATCCTCATCTGGCTGATTCCGCTCTCCCTCTTGCTCCTCGCCGGAGGCCTGGTCGCTGAGCTAGCGGGGTTCTTCACACTTGCGGCACTCGTCACGTTCGGCGGCGCGTACGCGGTACTTCCCTTTGTGGCCGACGCCGCGGTCAACCGCTTCGGCTGGCTCTCCGCCGATGACATGGTCGCGGGCCTCGCGTTGGGAGAGTCCACGCCAGGACCGCTCATCATGGTCAACACATTCGTCGGCTTCCTCGCCGGGTACAACGTGGAGGGCGGGCTGGCCTGGGGGCTGATGGGAGCGGCGATCGCGACCCTTTGTACGTTCGTCCCGTCGTTCGTCTTCATCATCAGCGGCGCCCCGCTCATCGACCGCATCCGCACGACGGGTGCGTTTGCCTCGGCGTTGAACGGGATCACCATCGCCGTCGTGGGGGTGATCGGCGCACTGGCCGTATTCGTCGCCCGTCACGCCGCTTTCTCCGACGGTGAGCCCGACTGGCTCGTAATTGCTCTCGCTGTCGCTGCGTTCGCCGCTGTCATGCGCTACAGGGTCGGCGTGGTGACAGTCGTCGCATCCTGCGCTGCGGTGGGCCTGGGCGCGAGCCTGTTCGGCTAGTGCGGCTGGCGTTCAGAGCCGTTCACGAGCGGGCTTGCCGGGCAATCGCGGCTAGCGTGCCTCGGCCGTGTTGCTGCGGATCCCAGAGCCGTACGACTTCGAGCTCTCGACCTCCCGCTACCGCCTTTTCGGCTCGGACGGCGCGACCGTCTGGCAGGAGGGTGGGGTGCACCGAGTCGTCGCCGGACGCGAGCACCGTGTCGAGGGCGCACCGGGGGGCGTCCGCGTCAGCCCAGGCGGTCCGGAGACGGAGCGCGATATCGCGCGCCTCCTCGGTCTTCCGCTTGCTCTCGAGCCATTTCTCGATTGGGCGGGGCGGGATCCCGTCCTCGGGCCGGTGGCATCGGCTCTGCGCGGCTTCCGTCCTCCGCTGAATCCCGAACCGTTCGAGGCGCTCGTCATCGGGATCACGACCCAGCAGATCTCGCTCCGCGCCGCCGCAGCCATCCGCGGCCGCTTCGTCGAGCGGTTCGGCGTCGAGCACGAGGTCGCGTGGGAGTTCCCGACCCGCGAGCGGATCGCCGGGCTCGAGGCCGACGAGATCACTGCCATCGGCTTCTCGCGGAGCAAGGCCGCCTACGTCATCGCCCTCGCGCGCTCCGATCTCGACTTCGAGGCGCTCGAGAACCTGCCGGACGAGGACGTTATCGCGGCTTTGACGGCCCAGCCGGGGCTCGGCCGTTGGACCGCGGACTGGTTCCTCGCACGTCACCTGGCGCGGCCGCACGCCTGGCCGGCCGGTGACCTCGGCCTGCGCAAGGCGGTCGGGACGTTTTACGCTGACGGGCGCTTTCCGTCGATCAAGGAGGTCCGCGCAATGGGGGAGCGCTTCGCTCCGTTCCAGAACCTGTCGGCCCAGTTCCTGCTCATGGGAGCGAGGATGGTCGGATGAACGCTCGCCGTCGGCTCGCGTTGATGGGGGAAACCAGGTTCTCCACACCCCTCCACCGTCGACCAAGCAAGCTTGGCCGATGACGGTCCGTCCTGCTACCGCTGCGGACTTCGACGCCATCGCGGAGCTCTGGCGGCAGTTCGACCACGAGGTGCCACCGCCGACGCACGAGGGCCCCGCCGACGAGGAGAAGGAGCTCGGCGAGATCCGCGAGATCATCGACTCCGAGGTCGCGCTCGTCGCGGAGGACGACGACGGAACGACCGTCGGGTTCGCGCTCGCGCGCCGGCGTGCCTCAGGGTTCGGCACGCTGACCGACCTCTACGTGCAGCGGGACGCCCGCCGAAGCGGCATTGCGACGGAGCTCATGCGCGAGGTGCTGGGCGCACTCCGCTCGCTCGGCGTCGAGCAGATCGACCTCGACGTCCAGGCCTCCAACACCGTCGCTCGGTCGCTGTACGGACGGTGGGGGATGCGGGACGAGGTCGTGATCATGACGGGCGCGATCGCGGATCTGGAGGCGAAGCTCGGCCGCCAGGAGGCGTTGTCGTTCGGCTCGATCCACGTGCAGACCGACAACCTGAGCGCCATCGAGCAGGCCGTGGGCCAGTTCGTTCCCCGGCTTCCAGGCGGCTCGCGAGGCTCCGTCATAACGCCGCCACGCAACGGTTGGATCGCGATCTACGACGACGTCTGTGACCGGAATCCCGACATGCTCCGGCGTCTTGCACGCGAGATCTCCGATCGGATGGGCTCGGTGACGTGCCTTCTCGGCCTCGAGCGCGACGACCTGGTGCGGATGATCCTCTTCGAGCGGGGCAGGATCGTCGACGAGTACCTCTCGGTGCCCGAGTTCTACGGCCCGCTGCCTCCCGGCGACGTCGTCGGTCTTGCGGCGAACCCGACCGTGGCGTCGAGGCTCACCGGAGCCGACCCGGCCGCCGTGCGACGGATCGCGCGGACGGCTCCCGTAGCCGCGGACCTCCCCCCGGCGCGAGAGCTGCTCGTGTCGCTCGCGCAGGCGCTCGGGATCGAAGGGGCCGAACACGGATGGAGGGGCGCGGAGGACGTCGACGGAGCTGTGCGAATCGGGCGAACATGAAAGTGCTTCTTCTCCATGCGTGGCCACTCGACGAGCGAATGTGGGAATCGCATGCGGTCGTGCTCGAGGCGGCGGGGCACGACGTCGTAACCCCGCGTCTGTACGGGCGCGGAGCGTCCATCGACGACTGGGCTGCCCACATCATTCGCGACTTCGACGGTCCGTTCGCCGCTGTCGGGGCGTCAATGGGCGGCTACTGCGCCCTCGCGCTCGCCCGGCGTGCGCCCGAACGCGTCGAGAAGCTCGTGCTCGCAGGCTCTCGGGCCGCTGCCGACACCTTCGACAGGAGAGCCGCCCGAGATGTCCACATCGCCCAGCTCCGCCAGCACGGCGTTCCCGAGGAGCTCGACACGGACGTCGACGCTGAGGACCTCGCAGTGGCGCAGGAGGCGATCCGCGACCGGCTGGACCTCACGCCCGTGATCGCGTCCTACGGCGGGCCGCTCCTCGTCTGCGTCGGCGACGCGGACGACATCGTGTCCGTCGAGGAATCTCGCGAGCTCGTCGAGGCTTCCCTCCGCGGCTCGCTGGTCGTCTTTCCGGACACCGGGCACTTCCTGACGGTCGAGCAGCCTGAGCGATTCGACGAGGTGCTTCTAGAGTTCCTCGAGTGAGAGACGACGTTACGACTGACGAGCTTCGACGCCGGCTCGGCGAGGACGGCCTGACGGTGCTCGACGTCCGCACCGTGCCCGAGTTCGACGGCACTGCGCAAACGTCGTGTGACCACCGGCACGGGCACATCCTGGGCGCACGCAACCTCCCGCTCGACGTCCTGCTCGAATGCTCGTCAGCGGACGGCGTCCGCGCGCTCGTGGGGCTCCCCGACGGATCCACGATCGTCGCCTACTGCCACACCGGCGTTCGCTCGGAGTACGCCGTCCAGGTGCTGCGAGCAGCCGGCTACGACGCCCGGAACTACGTGGGCTCGTGGCACGAGTGGTCGCGCGACGCGAGTCTCCCAGCCGAGCCGTAGTCGAGCTCAGCTCTGCGCCGCGACCTCGAGAAACGCCGTCGCAAGCTTGCGTCCGTGCTCGTTCCAGACGGCGATGCGTGAGTGCGCTTCCGCGACGAACGCCTCGGGGGTCGTGGGCAGGTCGCCGTCCTCCTCCCTCGCCCAGGTCTCGACCATCGCGCCCGTGACCTCCGCGTGGAACTGGATGCCCCATGCGCTGCCGAGCCGGAAGGCCTGCGTGCAGATCTCACTTCTCGCGAGCTCGGTGCCTCCGGCCGGGACCTCGAATGTGTAGTAGTGCCACTGGAAGGCGTCGACGCGTTCGGGGAGGACGCCGAGGACGGGGTCCTCGAGGCCCTGTGGCGTCAGAGCGATCGGGAACCAGCCGACCTCGGGTGCACTCGCGGGTCGGACCCCAGCGCCCGCCGCTCGCGCCAGCATCTGGGCCCCGAGGCAGACGCCGATGACGGGAATCTTCTCGTCGAGGGTCGCGCGCAGGAACTCCTCCTCGCGCGCGAGCCAGTGGAAGTCCTCGTCCTGGTCGGGATGCATCGAGCCACCGAAGACCATCGCTGCGTCGTAGGTCGTCGCAGCCCGCGGAGGCCCGCCTACAGGTACGACCCAGCGCTCGAGAACATGCCCGGCTGCCTCGACGACGTCGTCGAACACGCCGCCGGGAACACTCGGGCCATGGGTGACGGACAACACACGCATAGGCCCTGCGAAGATAACCTTCTGGCTCGCCACTGGTTAGGAACATGTGAAGGGGGGTACGAAGTCGTCATGCCGATCGTCGAGAAGTGCTTGTTCCCGGGTTGCGAGACGCTGACGATGGGCTCGCTGTGCGTCGACCACGAGCTGCCCGTGACGAGGCGTTTCGTGCGAGGCCGGCCCGCACCGAGCGAGGCGCCCGCGCTGCCGCAGATCCCGCTGTACTCGGTCGACGTGAGCCCGTACGTCCGCGAGGTCAGAAGAGCGTCGCCGCGAGAAGCTCCGGCTCGAGCCTTCCGCTAGCCGGAGCTCACCGCCTTCCTCACGAGCGCGCCGATCGTTGCCTCGTCGGCGGCGGTCAACTCCGTCAGCGCGAAGGAGGTCGGCCACATGGCTCCTTCGTCGAGGCTCGCCTCGTCGCTGAAGCCGAACGTCGCGTACCGCGATTTGAACTTCGCCGCGCTCTGGAAGAAGCAGATGACCTTGCCGTCCCTGGCGTACGCGGGCATCCCGTACCAGGTCTTTGGCGAGAGGGCCGGCGCGCTGCTCTTGACGATGGCATGGAGCCGCTCGGCCATGCCGCGATCCGGTTCCGGCATCTCGGCGATCTTCGCGAGCACGTCGCGTTCCCCGTCCGCCTTGTTCTTGCTCGCGCGCGCTTCCGCCCTCAGCTCCTGGGCGCGCTCCTTCATCGCGGCTCGTTCCTCGTCCGTGAATCCTCGGGACGCCTTGCCCGTAGCGGTCGTTGCTGACGTCTTGGTGCTCTTCCTTGCAGGTTTCCTCTCAGCCATGACGCCTCCTTCGTGCAGTTCGCAGCCGATTCAGGCGGACTGAGACCGTAGCGATGCATGCGACCCTTCTTCCGACGTGCGGCTCCGGCGTGGCGCCCGTTCAGAAGAGCGTCGGCCGCTCAGGCGGGGGCTCGTTACCTCCCGACGCCGGGATTCCGGCTTCGTCGAGAAGCCCTCGCAGGATGACCGCGCTCCGCGGCGCGAAGTCGTCCCGGTTGTTGTTGAACATGGCGTAGACCTCGTCGGCCTCCTGTGCGAGCCCGGAGAGCCGCTCCACCCAGTCGGTGAGCTCCTCTGCCGAGTACATGTGGTCGAAGCGCTGCCAGGACTTCTCGGCCTTGATGTTCCACGTCTTCACATTGCGGCCATGGAAGCGCACGTACGCAACGGAGTGGGTCGCGGCAGCGAAGGTGGGGAGGACGTTCGAGGCGCGGGTCGGAGGCGCGTCGACCGAGACGACCGCCAGGCCGTGCCGTGTGAGGAATGCGAGCGTGTCGTCGCGCTCCTCGTCCGTCAGCCACGAACGGTGCCGGAACTCGACGAGCGGGACGAGCGGGTCGAGGAGCGCTGGAACGCGGGAGAGCTCGTCCTTCGCCTCGTCCGACTTGACGAAGCGCGGGTGGTACTGGACGAGAATCCCGCGGAGCTTCCCGGACAGCTCGAGCGGCGCGAGCGAGGCCCGGAACTCGGCGAACGCTTGCGCCTGGTCGGCCTCCTCGTGGTGCGTCATCGACTTCTGAGCCTTCACGTGGAAGACGAACTCGGGCGGTGTGCGCTGCGCCCAGCGACCGGTGACAGCCGGGTCGGGGAGGTGGTAGAAGGGCGAGTCGACCTCGACGGTGTCGAACCGCTCGCCGTAGTACCGCAGCCGCGCCGTCGGTGTCGAGACGCCGCGTGGGTACCACGTCTTTACGAGCCCCTCGTCGGCGAAGCTGCAGATCCCGATCCGGACGGTCGCGGGCATGACGAGAGCCTAGGGGCCGGCCGGAGCCAGCCCCTAGGCGCCACGGCTAGCGCTTGCGGATCGTTCGGCTGGTAGCCGTGAACCCGTTGCTCGTCGGGTTCACGCACGGGATTCCGCCGAGCGCAGGTGTGAGGGTCGCGCAGACCGCAGGAGCCGCGCCGGGCGCAGCGACGACGCTCGCCCGGAAGAACGTCCCGGTGCGTGCGCGGTAGTTGTACGACCCGTTCGCCCTGGTCTTAACGCTCCCGAGGCGCCGGAGCGCGCTCGCCCTCGGGCCTCCCCGGATCGTGACCGTCGCGCCGGCCCGCGGCTGCCGTCCCTGGGTCACGCGCCCGGTGACCATCGCGCCGTTGCCAAGCCTCCGCGCGGCGGCGGTCAGCGCTCCCGGAAGCACAGCGGCCGGTGCGACCACGGTTGCGGCCGCATTCACGGTGCCGACACCGGGGTTGTACGGTGTCCAGGACGACGTCCAGACGCCCGCGGCGGAACTGAACACGCCTGCGATGGTGAGCTCGGCGCTGTACAGCTTCGCCCCGAACGTTGCCCGCCCCGGCGTCCCCGCCGGCACGTCGGGCGGTGGGAGGCAGACGATTATCGCTGCGGGACCAAGGGCCGTCAGACTCCCACCCGTCGCGACGAGATACGCGGGAATGACAGGCAGAGCTTGGCCGGCCGCCGAGAGCACCATCGCCCACGAAGCGAGCGGAACGATCGGCCCGAGGCAGGCCGCCTGGCTGGCTGCGGGGATCTGTCCGGGCGCGGCGACTCGGAGCTGCCCCTCGAGCACCAGGTCTGCACTTCCGAGGTCGAGTGCCTTGACGAGTGCTCGCACCGGGCCGAGCACCGTGCCGGGCGCCTGCGACGTCGTCGACTGCGTTCCGACCGGCACGATGATGGCGACGCGCGCGGTTGGATCGTGGTCCGGGTTGAGCGAGGCCTTGATCGTCACGCCTGTCGTGGCCAGCCGTACGTCGAGCTGCGGGCTCGTGTACACCGCGAGCGCCGACGGGACTGCGACGACGAGAGCCGCCAGACACAACGCGGCCAAGGTCATCGAAGTTCTTCGCTTCATGTGCCCTCCTCTTTGCCTATCGAGTCTCTCACGGTTGCTTCGGAGCTCATCCTCGGGCGAGGAGAATCCCGCTTGCCTTCACCCATTGCTTGTTGTCGTAGCGGTACAGGTACACGTGCTCCATCGGGCGGTAGTCCGTCCGCGATGTCCGGAGGCGGATGCCGGGCAAGAGGAACGGATTCGACCGCATGTCGAGGGTCTGAGCGGCCCGCAGGAGGACTGCGCGCGTCAGGTTCTTCCCAGCCTTCCGCAACGTCTCGACCATGGTCGCGGCGACGGTCATCCCGTACCAGTGATAGACGTCGCTCACGCGCCCGGTCGGGTGGTAGCGCCGCATGATCGTGCGATACAGGGCGACGGCCGGATCCTTCCGCCAGATCGGGTCGTTCGGGTTCTTGACGAACGCGATCGAGAGCGCCCCTCTTGTCAGTGCGGGTGCGTTCAGTCGTGCGATCGACATGATCCCTGGCTCGATGGAGACCGACGCGATGTAGAGCCGAGGCGTCCAGGCGAGCTTCTTCGCGGCGACGACCCCCTGGATGAAGAACTTCGGCGTGGCAAAAAGCATCAGCGTGTCCGCTCCCGAGGCCTTCAGACGGGCAATCTGCGACGCGACATCCGTGCTCGTGAACTCGTACGACTCGGTCGCCACGACCCGCGGGCCCTTGCCCGCGACGGCTCGGGTTAGCCCGGTGAGCATGTCTCGCCCGAGCTCCGTGTTCTCGTATAGGACCGCGATCTTCGCCTTCGGCCGCGTGCGGACGAGCGTCTTTCCATAGACGTCGCCTTCCCCTCGATAGCTCATGAGGAAACCCATCGTCCAGGGGTAGCGCGCGAAGCTCCGGCCGATCTGCTGCGAGCCGTCCGCCACGTAGAGCTGCGGCACCTTCTGCGCGTTCAGGTAGTCCCGAATCGCGAGGTTGTTGGACGTCCCGACGCTGCCGAAGACCGCGAAAACCCGGTCGTCCTCGACGAGCCGCCTCGTCAATTGCACTGTCTTCGACGGGTCGTACGCGTCGTCGTACAGCCGGTACTCGATCTTGCGGCCGTGCACTCCGCCCTTGGCGTTCACGTAGTCGAAGTACGCCTTCGCGCCTGCGCCGACCGTGCCGAACGCGGCTGCCTCGCCCGTCAGCGGGACGGTGCCGCCGAGCAGGACGCTCGACGCAGTGACGCCCGGGTCCGCTGCCGGTGCGGCGCCCGCGCCGGCAGCGACGACGAGTGCGAGGATCGCTGCGACTGCGGCGCGTGTCATCTCGTGACGGGTGTTCTCAGCCCCGGGAGGCGGAGTGTCGCCTTGCCGACGCGCGCTCGCGCCGTCTCCTGCAGCGGGAGGTCGAGGTAGAGGATGTTCGAGCTCGCCTGGGCTGTGGACGACGATGCGAGCGTGAGCGCCAGTCGCGAGCCTCTCGGAATGTAGGTGGCCTGACTCGATAGGCGGATCGTGACCTTCCGAGCGCCGTTCGTCGTGGGGACGCCGCCTGCGCTCACGACGATCTCGGTCCCTCGCGGCGTGCGTGCCGTGAGCACGGCGACGAGGCGCGACCAGCCCCCACTTGCCGCCAGCTCCACGTCCACCCTCGGCGAGCCGAACACCTCGATCGCCTTGGGCAGTGGCCCCGTCCTGCGGACGGCCTTGCCGCGGCGAGCAATGGTCTTGGCGCCGGGAAGCGCGAACGTCGTCGTGCTCGTCCTCGGCAGCCCGTACTCGTTGACGATCTTCCCCGGAAGTCGCTCCGGAACGATGGCCACGTCGGCGCCCGCACGGGTGCAGCCCGAGATCACGTAGCAGTCGAGCCACGCGCGGGCGTTGCGCATGAGCACTCCCGTATCGCCTGCGGGGAAGCTCGAGGGTGCGTGGCCGTGCAGGCCGAGATAGAGAAACTTGGGTCCCCTGAGGCGGCGAAACGCCGTCGCCGCCTGGTCGATGCCGAACAGGAAGTCGCGGCGACCCTGTGCCATGAACACCGGTGTCGTGACGGAGCCGAGCTTCGAGAGGCTCGATCGCTCGGCCGCCCAGGGTCTGACGACGGCCGCGTTCCCCGCGAACGCCGCAGCCTGGATCGTCGCAAGCGACGGGTCACGTCTCGGCTCGGGTATGGATCCGGCGAGCCCGGCGACGAGCCCCGACTTTACGAGCCCCTGAGGCATGAGCGCGGTGAACAGGTCGGTCCACGTCTCGACCGTTACGACAGCCGCCCAGGGCACACCCGCGGCGAGGGAGTTGAAGACGGCGCCACCGCCGTACGAGATCCCCCATGCTCCAATCTGGGCGTCGGCGACATCGGGACGCGCGGCGAGCCACGTGTGCACGGCCCTCGTGTCCGCGATCTCGCGCGGCCCGTCGATGCCGACGAGCCCGCCCGATTCCCCGTGGCCGCGTGCGTCGAACGTGAGCACGGCGTATGCACCATCGGTGAAGCCGTAACCCTCGACGAGCGCGTTCATCTGGGTCCGATTGCCGGACAGCCCGTGCAAGAAGACGAGCGCAGGCCAGCCGCCCGCCGGCGGATCGCCAGCCGGGAGGTACAGCGTCGCGGCGATGGAGACTCCGTCGTCCATCGCGATGAGGACGTCCGTTTTCGCGAAGGTCGCTCCGGTCGCGTCGCCGACGAGGAGGACGAGGGCGCCCGCCAGCCCCGCTAACCAGGCCTTCACCACGGTGCGGAAGGGTACCGGGAACCGGGTGGTCTCCTAGACTCACTCCGATGGACGCGCGGCCGATCGGCGTGTTCGACTCGGGGATGGGCGGCCTCACGGTCCTCCACGAGTGCCTCGTGACCCTCCCGCACGAGGACTTCGTCTACCTCGGCGACGGCGCGCGGCTGCCGTACGGGCCGCGCCCGCTCGACGAGATCCGCCGCTTCGCCGCCGAGATCGCGGGCTACCTCGAGGGCCTCGGCGTGAAGCTCGTCGTCGCCGCGTGCAACTCGGCGACCGCTGCAGCGTTGCCCGATCTCCAGCGCCGCTTCGGTGTGCCGCTCGTCGGCGTGCTGGCACCGGAGGCGCACGCTGCCGTGTTGGCCACCAGAAACCGTCGCATCGGGCTCCTCGCGACCGAGGCGACCGTTGCGAGCGGCCGCTACGCCGAGCTCGTACACGCCCTCGACGCCGGCGCCTCGGTGGTGTCGGTCGCATGCCCTCGGCTCGTCCCGCTGATCGAGGGCGACGACCCATTCGGGGAGGAGACTGCTTCCGCCGTGCGCGAGTACGCAGCGGCGCTGAAGGCGGAGAATGTCGACACGGTGATCCTCGGCTGCACCCACTACCCGCTCATCAGGCCGATCTTCCAGCGCGTGTTCGGGCGCGGTGTGACGCTCGTCTTCTCTGCGGAGGAGACTGCTCGCGAGGTGGCCGAGACGCTCGCCCGGAAAGGGATCGAGAACTCGGACGCTCGCGAGGGGAGCTACCGCTTCCTCACCACGGGCGACACGGAGCAGTTCCGCGAGATGGGACAGCGGTTCCTCCAGCTCCCGATCGCGGAAGCCGAGCACGTCGAAGTGGCCGCGCTCGAAGCTGCGGCGGCATGAGCTGCGTGGGCTGGACGGAGCAGCCAGGGAGCGGAGGGCCGGCTCTGCCGGCCCGGGAGCGGGGATGAGAGCCGACGGCCGCCGACCCGACGAGCTCCGACCGCTGGACGTGCGGACGGACTTCCTCGAGCAGCCGCACGGCGCCGTGCTCTACGGGCAGGGACGGACTCTCGTCCTCTGCACGGCAACCGTCGAGGATGGTGTCCCGCGTTGGCTGTACGGAAGCGGGCGCGGGTGGATGACCGCGGAGTACTCCATGCTGCCCGCCTCGACAGGCGACCGGACGCAGCGCGCCGTCGCCCGCGGGCGTCCCGACGGGCGGACCGTCGAGATCCAGCGTCTGATCGGCCGCTCGCTGCGCGCGGTCTGCGACTACGAGGCGCTCGGCGAGCGCACGCTCTGGCTCGACTGCGACGTCCTCCAGGCCGACGGCGGGACGCGCTGCGCCTCGATCACGGGCGCCTGGATCGCCGCGGCCCGCGCGCTCGACAAGTTCGGGCTGTCGAAGGCGCTGTCGGGCTCGGTCGCCGCCGTATCCGTCGGGATCGTGGGTGGCGAAGGCGTGCTCGACCTCGACTACGAGGAGGACTCCTCAGCCGAGACGGACATGAACGTCGTGATGACCGGGGACGGGCGGCTCGTAGAGGTGCAGGCGACCGCGGAAGGCGACCCGTTCTCGCGCGAGCTGCTCGACGAGCTCCTCGACCTCGCCGCAGGTGGAGTCGAGGCCCTGGTGGCCGCCCAGCTCGACGCGGCGGCCGCGCCGCGCGCGTGAAACTGGTCCTCGCGTCTCACAACCCGAACAAGCTGCGCGAGCTGCGGAGCGCGCTGCCCGACTGGGAGATCGAGCTGCTCGACGTCGACCACGAGCCCGTGGAGGACGGGCGGACGTTTCTCGAGAACGCGCGCATCAAGGCCCGGCACGGTCGGCAGTTCGCGAAGCCGGAGGAGTGGGTCGCGGGCGAGGACTCCGGAATCGAGGTCGACGCGCTCGGTGGCCGCCCGGGCATCGAGTCGGCACGGTGGGCAAGCGACCCTGTCGCGCGGCTGCTGCAGGAGCTCGACGGGGCAGAGGACCGGCGCGCGCGGTACGTGTGCGAGCTCGTCGTGCTGGCGCCCGATGGCTCCGAGGTTCGCGCGACGGGGACGCTCGACGGGGCGGTGGCGCTCGAGCCGCGGGGCGACGAGGGCTTCGGCTACGACCCGGTTTTCGTGCCTCTCGGCGAGACGGACACCGTCGCGACGCTCGGCGACGTGTGGAAGGCCGCGCACTCGCACCGGGCACGTGCCGCAGCCGCGCTCGCTGCAGCGCTGCCACCGCGGTGACGCGCGGACTGTTAGCGTCGTCGCATGGACGCTGCACAGGCGCTCTCGGAGCTGACCGAGCTCTCGTCGCAGATCGAGGAGGCGGTCGTCCTCAAGGCGGATGGCTCCGTGCTCGCGTCGACTTCCGACGACGCGGCAGCCCAGGCGCTGGCCAGGAGCGCGCTCGACCTGGTCGCCGCGGCCTTCGAGCTTCGCTCGAACGCACCCTCCGAGGTGACGCGCGTCGAGGTCGAGCTCGCCGCAGGCGGACTCTTCGTCCTGTGCGAAGCAGGCCGCACGATCGCGGCCAGGACCGGCCGTGGAGCGACGGCGGGGCTCGTCGTCTACGACCTGCGGACGTGTCTCGGCTCCATCGAAGATGCGAAGCCGAAGCGACAGCGAAAACGAGCAGAGACTCCTGAGGAGCAGACCGGATGAGAGCGCTGATCCGGCTGGCCGTGCTCGTCGGATTGGCGATCTGGGCCTGGCGCTTCATCCTCGGGCGGCGCGGGCCGCACGAGCGAGCCGGCGTCTCGTATGCGGACGGCTCGTCGCTGGTGCTGGAGCCGCGGAGCCCCGGCTTCGAGCGGCTCGCGAGCGTCGCCCGCGACGCGTTGCGCCGGTGACCGACAGAGCGTCGGCGGAAAGCGCCGCGGAAAGCCTCGGCCGCGCGCTCGTCGAGCGGGCCTTGCTCGAAGGCGACTTCGTGTTGCGCTCCGGTCGGCGCTCGTCGTGGTACCTCGACAAGTACCGATTCGAGACCGACCCCGAATTGCTCCGGGCCCTCGGCGAGCGGCTGGCGGAAGCCGCCGAGTCGTGCGAGCCCGAGGCCGTGCGGCTTGCCGGTCCGGCCCTCGGCGCAGTCGCGTTGGCCGCTTCGGCAGCGATGGCGTCCGGACTGCCGTTCATCATCGTGCGCGGTGAAACCAAGGAATACGGCACGGCGAACAGGATCGAGGGCCCCTTCGAACCGGGCGAGCTCGTGTGCGTTCTGGAGGACGTCGTCACCTCAGGCGGTGCCCTCGAAGAGGCGGTGTCGGCCCTCCGTGAGGCTGGGCTCGTCGTCCGGAATGCGGTCTGCGTGGTCGACCGGGAGGAAGGCGGATCGGACGCACTCGCGCGCCTCGGCGTGCGGCTCAGGTGCCTCTTTCGCGCCTCGGAACTCCTGGAACTGCGAAAAACCGCCGGAAAACAGCACGGTTGAGCCAAATCCGAAGGGCTGTTAGGGTCCTTCGGTCCCGTTGAACCGAACCCGACGTAGGAGGAGGGACAGTGACGAAGCAGGAATTCGTTGACGCAGTCGCCGGCAGGGCTGGCATGAGCAAGAGCGATGCCTCGAAGGCGGTGGACGCTGTGCTCGACACGATCACCGACACGCTCAGGAGAGGCGACGCAGTCACCTTCACTGGCTTCGGGAAGTTCTCGACCTCGGCGCGCGCTGCGCGCATGGGCGTCAATCCGCGCACCGGTGAGAAGGTCCAGATCCAGGCAACGACGGTGCCCAAGTTTTCGGCCGGGAGCGCGCTCAAGGCGTCGGTCAAGGGCGGCTAGCACCGGATCGGAGAGCTTCGGAAGGGGCCGGGCCCTCGGCGTCGAGGGGTCGGCCCCTTCGTCGTTCTCGAACGCGTTGACCCTTCGGCAGCACGTTCAGCGGTTGTATACGAACGTACGTTCGTATACGCTCGACTCGTGCAACTCGCGTTCGACGCCGCCGATCGCCTCGTGGAGCTCGTCCAGGCCAAGCACGGGCCGGTCGGGGCCGACGAGGCGGCCCGCGTTCTCTTCGCGCTCGAGAGCGCGCCAACCGCGATCGCCCGTTCTCTGCTCGCGGACGTCGTCGCCGATGACGCGCGTCTGACCTGGCTCGGCTCGCGCGTCGGCCTCGCCGGAGACCCCCACGCGGATACTCCGCTCGAGCTCGCCGAGCTCGTCGTCTTCGATCTGGAGACCACGGGTCTCGCCGCCCGCACCTGCCGGACGTGTGAGATAGGCGCAGTGCGCGTACGAGCGCTCGAGGTCACGGACACCTTCGAGACGCTCGTCAACCCGGGGACCTTGCTTCCGGCGAAGATCGCTGCGCTGACCGGGATCCGGCAGGCGGAGCTCCTCCGCGCCCCGCGTGCCGACGTGGCGCTCCGGCGGTTCCTCGGCTTCGCAGGCGACGCGCCGCTCGTCGCGCACAACGCCCGCTTCGACATGGCGTTCCTGGACAGCGAGCTCGAACGAGCGACGGGCCGGCGCTGTGCGGCATCCGTCCTCGACACGGTCTGGCTCGCGCGGCGACTTCTCACGGGCCGGACTAAACGCGTGTCGCTCGCGCGCCTTGCCCACTTCTTCGGGGTCTCCGTCGAGCCGTGCCATCGGGCGCTCCCCGACGCGCTCGCGACGGCGGAGATCCTCGTCGCGCTCATCGGCCTCGCCCAGGAGCGGGGCGCGCGAACGGTAGGCGACCTCGTCGAGCTCGCCGCTCCCCGTGCGCGTCGCCTGCACTCGAAGCGGGCGCTCGTTGCGGGAGCACCGACGGCTCCCGGCGTCTACCTGTTCCACGACCGGAACGGCACCGTGCTCTACGTCGGCAGGGCACGAGAGCTGAGGGCACGCCTCCGCTCGTACTTCTCCGGCGACCGGCAGCGGCCACTCGGTCGAAGCGGCGCTCGGCGCGCTCGAGCGAGTCGAGTGGCGCGTACTCGGATCCGAGCTCGAAGCCGCGCTCGAAGAGGTGCGGCTGATCCGCGAGCTGCGCCCGCCCGCAAATGCTCGCAGCGCCCGCCCCGACCGATACGCGTACCTCGTACACGGTGCGAAGGGCTGGAGAGCTGTCGCGGAGCCCGGGCCGCTGGGGCCGATCAAGAGCAGGCGGCGTGCGGAGCTCGCGGCTCGGGCTCTCGGGGACTTCGCCGGAGAGGATCCCGCGGAGGCGTTGCCGGCGCTCCGTGCGCGGCTCGCACGGCTCGCGCGCGACCTTCGCTTCGAGGACGCCGCTCGTCTGCGCGACCGTGTTCGTGCGCTCGAGGAGGTCGTCGCGCACCTGGCCGAGCTCTCACGGCTGCGCGCTGCCCGTCTCTGCATCCTCGCGCCCGCTCGGGAGCCCGGCTTCCAGCGCGCGCTGTTCGTCGCCGGAGGGCGCGTCGCCGCGGTGCGGACGCTCAAGACCGGAGGCGCAGGCCGGGTCGAGCTCGAGGCCGGAGTCGCCGAGGCATCGCTCGCCCGCCCGAAGTCGTTTGCCCCTGAGGACGCCGACGATCTTCTCGTCATTGCGAGTTTCCTCCGGCGTCCTCCTCCGGAGCTCCGCATCACCCCGCTCGACCGGGACAGCCTCGCGGCTCGAAGCCACGACCCGGCCGAGATCATCGCCGCGTGAGGCCACCTCGTCCGGCCCGCCGAACGCCGCGCCTACGATGAGGTCGTGGCCGTCACGAACTTCGCCGACCGGCTCGCGGAAGCCGTGGAGCGCAAGCGGAGCCAGCTCGTCGTCGGGCTCGACCCGAGCCTTGACCTGCTCCCGGTCGAGCTTCGCGGGGAAGCCGTGCTCGGCCGGGCGGCGGCTGCGTCGGCGGTTGCGCGCTTCTGCAAAGGGATCGTGGACGCAGTCGGCCCGTACGTCGTCGCGGTCAAGCCCCAGTCCGCGTTCTTCGAAGCGCTCGGAGCCGATGGCGCCAGAGCACTCGAGGAGGTCTGTGACTACGCGCGGTCGATTGGCCTGCTCGTCATCGTCGATGCGAAGCGGGGCGACATCGGCTCGACGGCGCGTGCGTACGCCTCGGCGTTCCTCGAGCCGCGCGACGGCGCGGAGCCGCTCGCGGACGCCGTCACCGCAAGTCCCTTTCTCGGGCACGATGCGTGTGAGCCGTTCATCGCCGCCTGCCGGCGGCATGGAGCAGGCGTGTTCTTCCTCGTTCGCACCTCCAATGCCGGCGCGACCGAGATCCAGGACGCCGTGCTCTCGGACGGGCGTCCGTTGTGGCAGTACGTGGCGGAGCTCGTGCACGAGTGGGGGCAACCGCTCGTCGGAGAGCACGGGCTCTCGAGCATCGCGGCGGTCGTGGGCGCGACGCATCCGCGCGCGGTGTCGATGGCGAGAAAGCTCATGCCGCAGACGCTCTTGCTGCTCCCCGGGGTCGGCGCGCAGGGCGCAACGCCGGCCGACGTCGCGCGCGCCTTCACGAGTGGCCCGGCGAGCGCGATCGTCACCGCTTCGCGATCGATCATCTATGCCCACCGCGGCACGGAGGAGGACTGGCGTGCGGCGGCCGGCTCTGCCGCCGAGCGCCTGGCGAGCCAGGTCTGGGCTGCAGCGGGCTGGTGATGGATCTGCGGCGTTCGTCCCGTTGAGTAGAGTGGCCCGCCGGTGATGCCCAGAGCTCTATTCGCCGCGGCCTGCGTGCTTGCGGCGCTGGCGGCCCCCGTCCACGCCGCGAACGACGAGTCGACGCCGGCCGTCGACGTGCCCGCTGCAGCCTGGTACCTCGTCGGGGAAGACGGCACGCTGCTCGCTGCGCAGAACGCCGACGACCCCCGCGCGATCGCGAGCATCACGAAGCTGATGACGGCGATCGTGACGCTCGAGCACGCCGGGCTGTCCGACGTGGTTACCGTGACGGCCCGCTCGGCGCAGACGGGAGAGTCCACCGCCAACCTGCGCACCGGAGAGCAGCTCTCCGTGTCGCAGCTCCTACGGGCGCTGCTCGTGGCGAGTGCGAACGACGCGGCGGACGCGCTCGCGGACCACGTCGGGGACGGCTCGGTCGAGCGATTCGTTGCGTTGATGAACGCGAAGGCCCGGGAGCTCGGGCTCGACAGCACGTCGTTTCGGAACCCGCACGGGCTCGACCAGTCCGGCCATCTGTCGAGCGCGGAGGACACGACGAAGCTCGTCCGGTACGCGATCGGCATTCCCTTCATCCGCGACGCACTCGATCGCAGCTCGGTCGAGCTGCCCGGAGGGCGACGGATCGAGACCACGGACGACCTGCTCGGTCGCTGGGCCCCTCTTCTCGGCGGCAAGACGGGGCACACCGCCGACGCCGGCTGGTCGGAGGCCGCCGCCGCCCGCGCCCGGGGCGTGACGGTCTACGGGACCGTTCTCGGCAGTGCGACCAGAGAGCAGCGAAACCAGGCGCTCCAGTCGTTGCTCACCTACGGCGTCGGCCGCTATCGCCGGGTCACGCTGATCGACCCCTCGCGCGTCTACGCGGAGTCCGAGACGGGCTACGGGTTGAAGCCAGTCGCGCTCGTCGCGCGGCGCCCGGCGCTCGGCACGGTTCACGAGCAGCGTTCGCTCGTCGAGCGGGTCGTCGCGCCTGCCGTCGTCGAGCTGCCGGTGCGGCGTGGCCAGACGCTCGGACGCGTCGAGATCTACGACGGAAAGCGCTTGCTCGCAACCTCGAGGCTCGTCGCCGCCGAGGCGGTGTCCGAGCCGGGTGCGCTCGGCAAGGCGGCCTGGTACGCGAAGCGAACCGCTGTCAACCTCTGGGGCCTCGTCTCGTGATCGTCACCGTCACCGTCAACGCCGCGCTCGACAGGACTCTCACCGTGCCGGTGTTCCAGATCGGCTACCGCCACCGGTCGAGCGAAGTGCTCACCCTGGCCGGCGGCAAGGGCATCAACGTCGCGCGGGCTCTGAAGATCCTGGACATGCCCGTGGTCGCGACGGGGCTCGCGGGCGGCCGAACGGGAACCCGCATCATCGAGGAGCTGACGGCGGAGGCGATCCTCAACGACTTCGTCCGCATCGGCGGCGAGTCGCGCACGTCCACGGCGGTCGCCGATCCGACCGCAGGGACCTACACCGAGATCAACGAGTGGGGCCCTGAAGTCGGCGGGGCGGAGCTCCAGACTCTGAGCGAGAAGCTCCAGTACCTCTCGCGAGGCGCGGATTTCGTGGTCCTCGCGGGGTCGCTTCCACGCAAGGTGTCGACGTCGTTCTACGCCGAGGCGATCCGCGAGCTCGTCCGCCGCGACGTACGCGTCGTCCTCGACAGCGAGGGCGACCCGCTCAGGCACGGCGTCGAGGCCGGACCATTCCTCGTCTCGCCGAACCAGAGCGAGGCGGAGCAGCTCGTCGGGCAGGAGCTGGAGGACGACGACGACTTCCTGATGGCGCTCGACGCGATCGCTGAGATGGGTGCTCGGAACGTGCTCATCACGCTGGAGAACGGATGCTTCGCCCTTATGCGGTTCGGGAAGCGTACGCAGAGATTTCGCGCCTTCGCTCCACACGTCGAGCCCGTGTCCGGCGCGGGCTCGGGCGACGTGCTCGTTGCCCAGTTCCTCGCCGCGGTCGTCGAGGAGCGCTCACCGGACTACGCCGTCCGCCTCGCCGTTGCCGCCGGCGCCGCGTCGGTGCTCGAGCTCGGTGCGGGTCGCTTCGACCCCCAGGTTGCTGCCACGATCGGCGCGGATGTCGAAGTGGCGGAGCTCCAGACCGCTCGCTCCTAGACTCCACCGCATGGCCGTCTGCCCGAGCTGTGGGCACGAGAACGCGGGTGACGCGCGGTTCTGTAGCGCGTGCGGGGCCGCACTGGTCGAGGTCGAGCCCGCGCGTGAGCAGCGCAAGATCGTCACCGTTCTCTTCTGCGACCTCGTCGGCTCCACCGCGCTCGGCGAGTCCACGGACCCGGAGGCCCTGCGGGCGCGCATGCGCCTCTACTTCGAGGATCTCCGCACCGTCCTCGAGCGCCACGGCGGAACCGTCGAGAAGTTCGCCGGCGACGCCGTGATGGCCGTCTTCGGCATCCCCGTCTCCCACGAGGACGACGCGCTCCGCGCGGTGCGTGCAGCAGCCGAGATGCGCGACGCGATCGCCGAGCACGGCCTCGAGGCGCGGATCGGCGTCAACACGGGCGAAGTCGTCGTCGGCGGCGAGGGAGAGACGCTCGTCACGGGAGACTCGGTGAACGTCGCCTCCCGTCTCGAGCAGGCGGCGGCACCCGGCGAGACGCTGATCGGCGCCGAGACGCGTCTGCTCGTGCGCGATGCAGTGCGCGTCGAGCCGGTCGAGTCGCTCGAGCTCAAGGGAAAGTCGCAGCCCGTCGAGGCCTTCCGTCTCATTGAGGTCATCGCCGACGCTGCAGCCCTCGCTCGTCATCCGGAGACGCCGCTCGTCGGCCGAGCTCGGGAACGCGATCGGCTGTGGCGAGACTACGAGGACGCAGTCGCCGACCGGTCGTGTCGACTCTTCACGCTCCTCGGGCCGGCGGGCATCGGCAAGTCGCGTCTCGTTGCCGATTTCCTGGAGCGAGTCGGGGACTCAGCGGACGTCGTGCGCGGTCGTTGCCTGTCCTACGGCGAGGGCATCACGTACTGGCCGCTCGTCGAGATGCTCGTTCCCATCGGTGTCGACCCGGAGAGCATCGTCGGATCGACGCCCGAGGAGACGAGGGTGGCATTCCGCCGCCTGCTCGAGGAGCGTGCGCAGATGCGTCCGCAGGTCGTAGTCGTCGACGACCTCCAGTGGGCGGAGCCCGTCTTCGTCGATCTCGTCGAGCACGTCGCGGACCTCTCACGCAATGCTCCGGTCTTCCTCCTCTGCATCGCGAGGACCGAGCTGCTCGACACGAGGCCGGATTGGGGCGGCGGGAAGCTGAACGCGACGTCGCTTCTCCTCGAGCCGCTCGATGCGGAGGAGTGTGCGCTGCTCATCGACCGCCTCGTGCCTGACGCCGCGCTCGCGCCGGAGCTGCGCGAGCGCATCAATGCCGCCTCCGCGGGCAATCCGCTCTTCGTCGAGGAGATGCTCGCGATGGTTCGCGAGCACGGTGACGGCCGCGGTGAGGTTGCAGTGCCGCCGACGATCCAGGCTCTCCTCCAGGCCAGGATCGACGCGCTCGGCGATGCCGTGCGGGTCGTGTTGGAGCGCGCGGCGATCGAAGGAGAGGTATTCCATCGCGGTGCCGTCGCCGAGCTCGCAGCCGACGAGATCGGCTTGGATCTCGAGACGCACCTGTCGAGCCTGGTTCGCATGGAGCTGGTCCGACCCGCCGCCTCCCTGGTGCCGGGCGAGGACGCATACCGCTTCCGGCACCTCCTCATCCGCGACGCGGCGTACTCGGCGATGCCGAAGGAGCTGCGGGCGGCGCTCCATGAGCGGTTCGCCGACTGGCTCGAGAGCTCCGCCAAAGCTCCCGCCTTCGAGCGTGACGAGATCCTCGGGTACCACCTCGAGCAGTCGTACCGACTCCGTGCCGAGCTCGGCATCGTGGATGCAGAGCTCGCGACCCGTGCCGGCTCGCGCCTCGCATCCGCCGGAAAGACCGCCCTGGGCCGCGCCGACTCCGCGGCCGCGAAGGGTCTGCTCGAGCGGGGAATCGAGCTCCTCGGAGACGGTGAACCGATGCGCCTCGAGGCGCTGATCGACCTTTCCCGGGCGCTCATGCGCCTCGGTGAGCTGGAGCGTTCCGAGCTCGTGCTGCGCTCCGCGATCGCCGACGCAGGGAGAGTAGGCAACGTGCCCGCCGAAGCGCGAGCGCGCCTGTCGCTCAACTCGGTTCGCGTCAGGATCTACCCCGAGGCGAGTGTCGAGGAGGAGCTACGCGAGGCCCTGGAGATCGCCTCGACCCTCGAGCAGCTCGGCGATCGCGCCGGTCTCGCTGCCGCGTTCTTCGAGATCGGAATGGCCCGGTTCATGCTCGGACGCGGCGGTGACGGGGTGATCGACCTCGACCGTGCGGCCGAGCTCGCGCGCGAAACCGGCGACGATGTCGTCAGGCGCGCGGCACTCGGCGGCCGGCTCCGACCTATGGCGTACGGTCCGACTCCTGCGTCCGACGGCGTCGCCTACTGCGACGTGCTCGTCGAGAGTGACGTCGCGAACGTCTCGGACGAGGCTCAGGCGCTGCAGGTTCGCGCGCTGCTCCAGGCAATGCTGGGCGACTTCGTCGCCGCCCGCAGCTCGAGCGCACGCGCCATGACGCTGATCGAGGAGTACGAGCTGACGCTCATCAGGGGCACCTACGCGATCGACGTCGGGCTTGCCGAGCTGCTCGCCGGCGACCTCGACCGCTCCGAGCGCGTGCTCCGCGAGGGCCACGATCTGCTGGTCGCGATCGGCGACACGGGCACCAGGTCGACCGTCGACGCCGTTCTGAGCGACGTCCTGTTCCTTCGGGGACGCGACGACGAGGCGCTCGTGTTCGCCGACGAGAGCCGCGCGACCGCCGCGGCCGACGACTTCGATGCTCAGCCGCGCTGGCGAGGCGCACGAGCACGTGTCCTTTCTCGGCGCGGTGATCACGAGGGCGCACTCGAGCTCGTGCGAGAGGCGCACGCGCTGCTCGAGCCGTCGGACTTCATCGGCCAGCACGCGTACGTCTGCGACGTCCACGGCGAGGTGCTCGCGGCGAGCGGGCGCGTCGACGAGGCAGTCGTTGCCGTCGAGCAGGCGATCGCTTTCCACGAGCAGAAAGGCAACGTGGTATCGGCCGAGCGCTCGCGCGCCGTCCTGGACGGGCTTCGGGCGGCACGACCCTCGTAGACTCCGCGCGTGACGGCCTGCCCGAGCTGCGGCGTCGAGAACCCGCCGGAAGCACGCTTCTGCATGTCCTGCGCGGCGCCGCTCGCCGAGGCGGAGCAGGCCCGCGAGCAGCGCAAGGTCGTCACCGTCCTCTTCTGCGATCTCGTGGGCTCGACGGCGCTCGGCGAGTCGACCGATCCCGAGGCGCTCCGTGCGCGGATGCGCCGCTACTTCGAGGACCTTCGGGTCATCCTCGAGCGCCACGGTGGCAGCGTCGAGAAGTTCGTCGGTGACGCGGTCATGGCGGTCTTCGGAATCCCGGTTTCGCACGAGGACGACGCGTTGCGCGCCGTTCGTGCCGCCGCCGAGATGCGCGAGGCCATCGCGGAGCACGGCCTCGAGGCGCGGATCGGGATCAACACGGGCGGGGTCGTCGTCGGGGGTGAGGGCGAGACGCTCGTCACGGGCGATGCGGTCAACGTGGCCGCGCGGCTCGAGCAAGCGGCGGCGAGCGGCGAGATCCTGATCGGAGCGGAAACGCGGCTCCTCGTCCGCGATGCGATCCGTGCGGAGCCTGTCGAACCGCTCAGCCTGAAGGGGAAGTCCGAGCCCGTCCCTGCGTTCCGGCTCGTGCAGGTCATCACCGACGCGGCCCCACTCGCGCGCCACCTCGAGACGCCGCTCGTCGGGCGCGAGCGCGAGCGGCAGCGGCTGTGGCGCGACTACGAGGATGCCGTCGCAGATCGCACGTGCCGCCTGTTCACGCTCCTCGGCCCGGCCGGTATCGGCAAGTCGCGCCTCGTCGCCGACTTCCTCGTCCGACTTGGGAGCGACGCCGATGTCCTGCGCGGGCGCTGTCTCTCCTACGGCGAGGGCATCACGTACTGGCCGCTTGTCGAGATCCTGATCGCGATCGGCGTCGAGCCGGAGTCGGTGATCCGCAGCTCCCCGCCGGAGACACAACTCGCCTTCCGACGGCTGCTCGAGACACGCGCGGCCGCTCGGCCCCAGGTCGTCGTCGTCGACGACGTGCAGTGGGCCGAGCCGGTCTTCATCGATCTGGTGGAGCACGTCGCCGACCTCTCGCGGGATGCCCCGATCTTCCTGCTCTGCATCGCGCGTACGGAACTGCTCGACGTTCGGCCGGGCTGGGGCGGTGGGAAGATGAACGCGACGTCGCTGCTGCTCGAGGCGTTGGGGGTCGAGGAGTGCGCCGACCTCATGAGCCGCCTCGTCCCCGACGCAACGCTCGACGCAGGGTTGCGTGAGCGCATCACGGCTGCTTCGGCCGGAAATCCGCTGTATGTCGAGGAGATGCTCGCGATGGTCCGCGAGCACGGCGGGGACGGAGAGATCGTCGTCCCGCCGACGATCCATGCGCTCCTGCAGGCGCGCATCGACTCGCTCGACGGCGATGTCAGGCTCGTCATGGAGCGCGGGTCCGTCGAGGGCGAGGTCTTCCACCGCGGCGCCGTGGCCGAACTTTCGCCCGCGCCGGTGCGAGACGGTGTCGAGATGCACCTCGCGACGCTCGTCCGCAAGGAGCTGATTCGCTCGACCGACGCCACGTTCCCCGAGGACGAGGGGTTCCGCTTCCGGCATCTCCTTATCCGCGACGCGGCATACGAGTCGCTACCGAAAGCAACCAGGGCGGAGCTGCACGAGCACTTCTCCGACTGGCTCGCCACACACGACCTCGTCGAGCGTGACGAAGTCGTCGGTTATCACCTCGAGCAGGCACGGCGCTACCGCCTCGAGCTCGATCCGGACGACCCCGAGCTGGACAGGCTCTCGCGGCGCGCCTCGCGCCATCTCGCAGCCGCAGGTCGCGGCGCTCTCGATCGGGGTGACTTCAATGCGGCGAGGTCGCTTGTCCTTCGCGCCCTCGAGCTCGCTCCCCCGGACGATCCCTCCCGTCTGAGGCTCGCGCCCGACCTCTTCTTCGTGTTGTGGGAGTCTGGTCAGCTCAGCGACGCCGCGCCGCTCCTCGCGGAGGCTCGACAATCGGCGGATCCCGTGGTCGCCGCCATGGCGACGGTCGTCGAGAACGTCGCCGACATGCTGACCCAAGGAGTCCTCACGGAGGAAGAGCGAGGCGCTCGACGAGAGGCCGCCCGCGTCGTTCTGGACTCGTCCGGTGACCACGAGGGGCTTGCGCTCTACTGGTGGAGCCATGCGGGCGAGATGTGGAACACCTGCCGTGCAGAGGAGACCGCCGCCGCATGCGAGTACGGACTCGTCCACGCCCGTGCATCGGGTCGGCCAGGCCGCATCGACGATTTCGCCTGGTGGATCCGGGCTGCATACGTGTTCGGCCCGGCGCACGTCGAGGAGGGGTTGAGGCGCTCAACAGAGCTGGCCAAAGAGGCCGGTGATTCGCCATTGCTTCAGGCGGGCGTCATGTCGATGCGCGCGCGCCTCTTGTCGATGCAAGGCGACATCGATTCAGCTCGGGAGTTGCAGACGGCGTCCCGCGAGACGTACATCGATGCGGGGATGACCGTGACTGCTGCGAGCGTCGGGATGCACAGAGCCTGGATCGAGGAACGAGCCGGTGACTATGGTGCCTGGGAGGCTGCGCTGCGCCAGAGCATGGTCGTGCTCGAAGACCTGGGTGAGCGCGGATTCCGGGGAACGGTCTGCGCGTCGCTGGCGCAATGTCTGCACGCGCAGGGACGGCTCGATGAGATCCCCGAGCTCCTGGGGACGGTACTCAGCACGAGCGCCCCGGACGACCTCGTCAACTTCATCTACGTCGCCGCGCTCGAGGGTGCGCTGCACGCGAGCGAGGGCCGGCCGGCCGAGGCTGAGGAGGCCGGACGGCGCGCTCTCGACATGGCCGAGAGCACGGACTACTTCTTCATGCGG
This sequence comes from uncultured Actinomycetes bacterium, assembly GCA_963736295.1. Lineage (GTDB taxonomy): Bacteria > Actinomycetota > Thermoleophilia > Gaiellales > Gaiellaceae > GMQP-bins7. The sequence continues at coordinate 237,672 of CAVTOH010000002.1, read as the reverse complement.
ACGTGGGTGCGGATGCTTCTCGCCGAGACCCTCGCGATGGCCGATCGGTCAGCCGAGGCGAGCGCCCTCGCGTCCGAGGCGCTAGCGATTCTCGACGCGAAGGGCGATCTCACAGGCGGCGTGCGATTCCGCGAGCTCGTCGATCGATTCGGCATCGCACACAGCTGATAGCCATCGGCAGACGCTGCTAACGTCGCTCCATGGAGACCGAGTTCCACCAGGAGGAGATCGAGCAGCTCGTCGCGTTCGAGCGGAAGTTCGGCAAGGAGGGGCTCGCGTTCGACGACGTCCTCCTCGTCCCCGCCGAGTCCCACGTCCTCCCGAACGACGTCTCGACGGTCACGCGCCTGACGCCGTCGATCACGCTGAACATCCCGCTGATCTCGGCTGCGATGGACACGGTTACGGAGGCGCGTCTGGCGATTGCGCTGGCGCGGGCGGGAGGGCTCGGCATCGTCCACCGGAACCTCTCGATCGCCGACCAGGTCGCCGAGGTGGACAAGGTCAAGCGCTCCGAGTCCGGGATGATCGTCGAGCCCGTGACGTTGAGCGCGGGCAACACCGTCGCCGAGGCGCTCGAGCTCATGGAGCGCTACCGGATCTCGGGAGTCCCGATCGTCGACGACGAAGCCGTCCTCGTCGGCATCCTCACGAACCGCGACCTCCGCTTCGAGACCGACACTTCTCAGCCCGTCTCCGCGCTCATGACGAGCCGGAACCTCGTCACGGCACCGACCGGTACGACGCTCGAAGAGGCCGAGGCGATCCTCCACCGGAACAAGATCGAGAAGCTCCCCGTGGTCGACGCGGACGGGCGCCTCAAGGGCCTGATCACCGTCAAGGACATCTCGAAGCGGGTCAAGTACCCGGACGCGACGAAGGACGACCAGGGACGGCTGTGCGTCGGCGCGGCGGTCGGCGTCGGGCCTGATGCGCTCGAGCGTGCCGCCGCGCTCGTGGACGCCGAGGTGGACGTCCTCGTCGTGGACACCGCGCACGGCCACTCGCACGGCGTCCTCGACGTAGTGAGGCACTTGAAGGCCGCACACGAGATCGAGCTCGTCGCCGGGAACATCTCCACTGGCGACGGCGCGCTCGCGTTGGCAGACGCCGGAGCCGATGCCGTGAAGGTCGGTCAGGGCCCGGGGTCGATCTGCACCACCCGGGTCGTCGCTGGGGTCGGCGTCCCGCAGGTGACCGCGGTGTACGACGCCGCGGAGGCGCTCCACGGCCAGGGCATCCCGGTGATCGCCGACGGCGGCATCCGCAACTCCGGTGACATCGCGAAAGCGATCGCGGCGGGCGCCGACGTCGTGATGCTCGGCTCCATGCTCGCGGGGACGGACGAGGCGCCCGGCGAGATCATGGTCGCGCAGGGCGAGCGCTTCAAGGAGTACCGAGGGATGGGCTCGCTCGGGGCGATGAAGGCACGCTCGTTCTCGAAGGACCGGTACTTCCAGGGAGACGTGGAGGACGTGGACAAGCTCGTGCCGGAAGGCATCGAAGGGCGCGTCCCGTACAAGGGCCCGCTCGCACCGATCGTGCATCAGGTCGTCGGCGGCTTGCGCCAGTCGATGGGCTACTGCGGCGCCGCGACGGTCGAGGAGATGAAGACGAACACACGCTTTTCTCGCATCACACCTGCCGGGTTGCACGAGAGCCATCCCCACGGCGTCACGATCACGAAGGACGCGCCGAACTACCGCCGCAGCTGATGGCCAGACCTGTCCTGGTGCCGGACCCGGAGCAGCTCCATCATGATCAGCCGGCGGAGGAACGCCCGGTCCTGGTGGTCGATCTCGGGGGCCAGTACAGCCAGCTGATCGCCCGCCGGGTTCGCGAGGCTCGTGTCTACTCCGAGCTCGTCAGCCACCGCCTGTCCGCTGCAGAGCTCGCCGCACGGAATCCGCTCGCGCTCGTCCTCTCGGGCGGCCCGGCCTCGGTCTATGCAGAGGGTGCGCCTCAGATGGACGAAGGGGTCTTCGCACTCGGTGTGCCGACGCTGGGCATTTGCTACGGCATGCAGCTCATGGCCCGCGATCTCGGCGGCGCCGTGGAGCGTACGGGTGCCTCGGAGTTCGGCAAGACGGAGCTCGAGGCGACGGAGTCGGATCTCTTCCACGACCTACCGCAGGAGCAGACGGTGTGGATGAGCCACGGCGACTCCGTGACGGCTCCTCCCAGCGGTGCGATCGTCACCGCGTCCTCGCCGAACACGCCGATCGCAGCCTTCGAGGACTCCGAACGACGCCTGTACGGCGTGCAGTTCCACCCCGAGGTCGTGCACACCCCGCATGGACAGGAGATCCTCAAGAACTTCCTGTACGAGGTCGCAGGAGCCCCGCCGACGTGGACGCCCGCCGCCGTCATCGAGGAGCAGGTCGACCGGATCCGCGCCGTCGTGGGCACGGAGCGCGTGCTGTGTGCCCTCTCCGGCGGAGTCGACTCCGCCGTGGCGGCGCTGCTCGTGCACAAGGCGGTCGGCGACCAACTCACGTGCGTGTTCGTCGACCACGGCCTCCTGCGCGAGAACGAGGCGGGCCAGGTCGTGGAGACGTTCTCCGGCCATTTCGGAGTCCCGCTCGTGCACGTCGAGGCGCAGCGGCGATTCCTCGATCGGCTCGCCGGCGTCGCGGATCCCGAGGACAAGCGCAAGATCGTCGGGGAGGAGTTCATCCGCGTGTTCGAGGAGGAGGCGAGGAAGCTCGGAAACGTGCGGTTCCTCGTTCAAGGCACGCTGTACTCCGACGTGATCGAGTCGGGCGGTTCCGACGACGGAGTCTCCGCCAAGATCAAGTCGCACCACAATGTCGGCGGCCTCCCCGCTGACATGCGGATGGAGCTCGTCGAGCCGCTGCGGCTGCTCTTCAAGGACGAGGTGCGCAGGGTGGGGGAGGAGCTCGGCCTTCCCGAGCGGATGGTCTGGCGGCAGCCGTTTCCCGGCCCCGGCCTCGCGATCCGCATCGTCGGGGACGTTACGGAGGAGCGGCTCGCGATCCTGCGTCGCGCGGACGCGATCCTGCTCGAGGAGGTGCGGCGGGCAGATCTCTACCGGGATCTCTGGCAGAGCTTTGCGGTCCTGCCCGCGATCCGCTCGGTCGGCGTCCAGGGAGACGAGCGGACGTACGCCTATCCGATCGTGATCCGGGCCGTCACCTCCGAGGATGCGATGACCGCCGACTGGGCACGCCTGCCCTACGAGTTGCTCGAGACGGTCTCGAGCCGGATCATCAACGAGATCCCCGGAGTCAATCGCGTCGTCTACGACGTCTCGTCGAAGCCGCCCGCCACTATCGAGTGGGAGTGACCCAGAGCCCGCGGGGAGCGGGCGTGAGCTATTGCTGCGTCGCGGGAATGAGCTGACGCAGGCGCCGCCTCCCTATTCCTCCGGAGCTCCCTCGTTACTCGCGTTGTTCGCCCAGGAAGCGGAGCTCCAGGACGCGCTCGACCAGGACGCGCTCGACCACGAGGCACTCGACCACGACGCGGAGCTCCACGACGCGCTCGACCAGGAAGCGGAGCTCCAGGAGGCGCTCGACCACGACGCGCTCGACCACGAGGCGCTGTTCCAGGAGGCGTTCTGCAGCGCAGTGTCGAACCAGGCCGTGCCGTCGAAGCTGTTGAGGCCGGTGGTGGGGTCGGTGCTGACGAACTGGTTGAGGCCGGCGTTCGGATTTGCGCTGCCAGCCGACGCGACCGCGGTGGCGCTGCTGACGACGCCCACGCCCATCGGGCCCGGCGTCGCGGAGAGAGCCGGTGGACGGGCGCCCAGCATGAGCGCTCCCTTGACCTGGTCGGGTGTCCACTGCGGGTGCTTGGAGAGAATCGTGGCCGCGAGCCCGGAGACGACGGGCGCGGCGAACGAGGTGCCCGACATCCACATGTTGCCCCCGCCCACCGCCCGTTCCAGGAATTGGGCCTTCATCGTCGACGTGCTGGGTACAGCTCCTCGCATCCAACGTCCAGGCGCGGCGACCTCGGGCTTGAAGAAGCCTTCGCTCGTGTAGCCCCACGCTGACCACGGCGCAGCGTAGTCGTCGGCGGTCGAGACCGTGCCGTTCGTGCCCGTTGCCCCGACGGTGATCACGAAGGGGTCATTGGCCGGCGAGTACATGGTCTCGCTCGGTCCTGCCTCGGTGCCGTGGTTTCCCGCCGCGACCACGACGACGATGCCGTTGAGCCAGAGGGACTCGACCGCACGGTTCAGCGGGTCGAGCTGGAATGGCCCACCGCCGGCGTTGAGCGAGAGGTTCGCGACGCGGATGTTGTATGCGTCCTTGTTCGCGAGGATCCAGTCGCAGGCCGCGATGACGTCGCTCACGACTCCTGCTCCTGTGTCGTCGAGGACGTCGAGCGAGACGAGGTTCGCGCGCGGCTCGGCGCCGGCGTACGAGCCTCCGCCGTTCGCAGCGATGCTAGCCACGAGCGTCCCGTGGCCACGCCCGTCACCGGACGAGTTGACGCCCGAGCTGACGAAGTTCACCTGCGTCAAGAGTCGCGAGCCGAACTCGCTCCGCGACTGGACGCCGGAGTCGACGACGGCGATCGTCGGGTAGCTGGTACCGGCCGGTGGTGCGGCCCAGGCGGCATCGACCGCGGCGGGCCAGGCCTGGCTGTTTCCGTACGCCTCGCCGGCTGTCTTCGCATCTCGCGTGATCGAGGCGACGCTCGACCGCTCCGCCAGCCTCAGGAGCTGGCGACCCGTGATCTGCGCTGACGTTCCCGTGATCGAGGCGAACCGGCGTCTCAGGCCGAGACCCTTGCCCGGGGCGTCGTCACGTGCGTGACGGACCTCGCCGGCGACGTCGGAGCTCGACTTGCCTCGCCGGCCCTGGACGATGACGTTGAAGAGGGCAGTCGGGTTCGCGGTAGCTGCATCGAGCAACTCCTGGGGCACGTCTGCCTTGCGCTTGGCCCCCGCGGCGACGTCGACGCGACCGACGGCGACAGCGAGGAACGCGACGAGCACGATGGCGAGGAGCAGCGGTAGCCGGTCACCCTTGCCACCCCAGAGCGCGTTGGCTCTAGCCCCACCGGGAGAGCCCGGTGTAGCTCGTTGGCGGCGGCGTTTTCCCTCGTGCCGCATGTCGTGCCCACCCTTCTGCCCGCGTGTTGCGGGCACCGCAGTCGTCGATCTCTCGCAACGTACGGAACGCCCGTCCCGGGACGTGCCCCGACGGGGGGATGCGGGTCGCTCGTTCGAGTGGTTGGGCGCATTTCGGGGGCGAAATGCGGGTTGTCGAGGCCCGTTGCTCAGCCTCTCACCCATTCGAGGGGCGTATCGGAAAGTGCCGCCACCGATGCTCCGGGAGGCGGCCCAGCCACTGAGTTCCCCTGCGACGTGAGCACGACTGCGACATCCAATCGACGGCACGCCGGCCTTCTTCCGTCGGCCCAGCTCTACCTGGCCTCGGTGTACGCCGTCGCCCTCGGCGCATACGCGCTCGCGGCCGCTGATACGCCGACCATCTCGCAGGCTGACTGGCGGATGGCGATCCTGCTCTCGGCGGGCGCAGCAGTCGCGCAGCTCTTCGTCGTCATCACGCCGCGGAACCAGTCGTACCACACGGCTCCCGTGCTGGTCGTCGCGGCAGCGCTTCTGCTCCCCGCGCCACTGCTGGCGCTGGTCGTGATCGTCCAGCACATCCCCGAGTGGCTCAAGGAGCGCTACCCGTGGTACATCCAGACATTCAACATCGCCAACTACGGGCTGGCCGCGCTCGGAGCCCAGCAGGCGTTCTCGTCGTTCTCGGCAGCCGGCGACGACTTCGTGGGAAGCCCGGATCTCGTCTTCTTCCTCGCCGGGCTCGCAGCAGCTGTGACCTTCGTCGCGATCAATCACCTGCTGCTCGCGGTCGTGCTCAGGCTCGCGCGCGGGCACTCCTTCCGCGAGAGCGGCCTGTTCACGGTTCAGAGCGCCTCGACCGACCTCGTCATCGCCCTGCTAGGCGTCGTTGCTGCGGCCGTCTGGCTCGACAACCCCTGGCTCATCGTGCTCGCACTCGCTCCGCTCGTCCTCGTCCAGCGCACGCTCGCTCTACCGAAGCTGGAGGCTGAGGCGCGCCAGGACCCGAAGACAGAGCTGTACAACGCGCGCCACTTCTCGGACGCGCTCGAGCAGGCCCTGGAGCGCGCCACGCGGCTGGGTCGCCCCGTGTCGTTGCTCGTCGCGGACCTCGATCTCCTGCGTGAGATCAACAACCGCTACGGCCATCTCGCCGGAGACGCCGTTCTCGTCGGCGTTGCCCGCATCCTGCGCGAGTACGTGCGCGCCGAGGACGTGGCCGCGCGGTTCGGCGGTGAGGAGTTTGCGCTCCTCCTGTCCGACGTCTCCGAGGACGCGGCCAAGGCGACCGCGGAAAGGATCCGGAGCGCGGTCAGCGCCGAGCGGTTCCAGGTCGAGACGTCCAGTGAGCCGGTCTCGGCAACGGTGTCGATCGGCGTGGCCACGTTCCCGGCACACGCCTCGACCGCACAGGAGCTGATCTATCGAGCCGACGTCGCCGCGTATCGGGCGAAGGCGCAGGGACGAAACCGGGTCGTCGTCGCCAGTGACGCGGCAGCGCTCGACGAGCTGGCCCTGGAAGGCGCTCGCCCGGCCGCGGCAGCTGTTTCGACCGCCCCGCCCGACCTGGCGCCGCCTCCTGTGACCAAGAGCCCTCCGCCCACGCCGAACTACCTCTCGCTTTCGCGGCGGCTGCGAGTGCTCGTGGGCGTCGTCGGTGCGACCGGGCTTGTCGCGGGCCTCGCAGCCGTGCTCGGCGGAGGGAGCGAGGATCTGGTCGGTCTCTTCGCGCTGATCGCGCTCGTCGCGGTGGGACAGGCGCTGGCGGTCGAGATGACGGAACGGGGAACGATCTCCTTGACCGCGGTCGGCTCGCTGGCCGGAGCGGCAATGTTCGGGCCACGGGTCGCCCTGCCCATTGCCATCGCCGTATGCGCGGTGGACTGGAGCGCGCGACGAGGGCCGCTGCACCAGACCATCTTCAACGTCGGGGCGATCGTGATCTCCAGCATCGCGGGCGCTGCGATCTACATGGTTCTCCCGAGCAGCGCCTGGCTCTTCGTCGCGGGGGGCGCACTCGCCGGCGCGGCGTACTACGCGGCCAACATCGGCCTGCTGACGACCGTGATCGCGCTCGAGACCACGGAGCGTTGGGGCCAGACGTTCCGCGAGAGATTCGCGTGGCTCCTTCCTCACTACCTCGTCTACGGCGTCGTCGGCGCGATGGTGGCGCTCGCATACGACGTGGCGGGTGTCCTCGCGCTGATCGTCTTCGCGCTCCCGCTGATCCTCGTCCGCAAGGCGCAGCTCGACTACATCGGCAATGCGGAGGAGAATGTCCGCCGGCTACGCGAGGCAGCCGAGACCATCGAGCGGCAGAACGCGTCGCTCACGGAGGCGAACCTGCTGCTCCGCGACCGTGCAACCGAGGCAATGGAGTCGCTCGCGGCCGCCGTTGACGCGAGGGACACGTACACGGCGGGCCACTCTCGTCGCGTGCAGGCCATCGCCGTCGGGATCGGGCGCGAGCTCGATCTCCAGGGCGCGGAGCTCGAGTCGCTCTCGTTCGCGGCGCTCTTCCACGACGTGGGCAAGCTCGCGGTGCCCGACGCCCTGCTGCTCAAGTCCGGACCGCTCAACGACGACGAGTGGTGGGTGGTGCGCCGTCACGCCGAGGAGGGGGAAAGGATCATCGGCCATCTCGGCTTCCTCGCCGACGCGACCCCGGCCATCAGGCATCACCACGAGCACTTCGACGGAAGCGGCTACCCCGATGGGCTCAGCGGCCAGGACATTCCGCTCGGAGCGCGCATTCTCCACGTCGCCGACGCCTTCGACTCGATGATCACCAACAGGGTGTACAGCGCCGCCAGGACGATCGACGAGTCGCTCGACGAGCTGCGTCGCGAGAGCGGTTCGCAGTTCTGCCCGAGCTGCGTCGAGGCACTCGAGACCCTCGTCCGGAACGGAACCGTGGCCCACATCCTCGACGTCGATGCCCCCTCCGCGGCCGCGTAGTCTCCGTGCCGGAGCTCGGGTCGGAGCCCGAGCTTTCCTCGTGCTCGCCGCGCTGACCGCCGCGCTCGTCGCTGCGTCGGCGACGACGGCCAGCCGGCCGCTGTACGACGCGAACGTCAAGTTCCTCTCCCTGAAGGTCAACGGGAAGGGCGAGGCGCTCGTCTCCTATCGGCGTGGCGACGGCCGCGTCCGCAACGCCCTCGTCTGGGGTGCGCTGAACGCGAGACATCCCACGGCGGGCGTCGCCCAGGTGCAGTTCAAGTTCGACTACGCGGGCGGGTGGGGGAAGTACCGCAACGGGAGGTACTGGGCGACGTTCAAGAACCGGTGCCGGGCCTACGACGGCCCCAAGCTGCCGCTGTTCGTGGCAGGTTGCAAGGCGCCGGACGGGACCTACTGGACGATCCAGGCCTGGCAGCGGCGCCTTCCGAACCTCGGCTTCGAGCCCTGGCTCCCGTACCACACGAATCTCGAGCTGCACATCGCGCACTTCTCCGGCGAGCTGCCGGTGCTCGAGGTCTACCCGAACTGGACGTACGGCGGAGCCTGGCAGGGCATCTTCGGCCGCCTCTCGTACCTCGGCGTGCCGGTACACGGCTTCAGCGCTACCGATCGAGGCGTCCCCAAGGACTTCTACGGGCGGAACCTCCACATAGACACGCTCAACTCGTCGTACGGGCCGGGCTGGAAGCGCGAGGCGGGCATCCTCACCCACAAGGCCACTGGGACGTTCTGTCACTCGTTCGTCCCGCAGAAGCCGTTCGCCTGGTATCCGAGCCAGGAGATGCGGCCGGCCGCGCCCGGCGAGCGGCATCGTGTCACCGTGAGCGGGCCCGGCGTGACACCGGTCTTGGAGGTGGAGATCCCGGGCCTCACGAGTGGCGACCGCAATCGCGACAGTGAGTTCAACGCGATCTTCGACAAGGTCATGGCCGGCGACCGCGTCTGCGCGCCGGAGCGGTAGCGCACAGTCGTTTAAGCTCGCGACTTCGCCGTCGACCGAGAAGGAGGATCGCGTGAGCGAAGCATGGGAAGACGAGGGCTTCGGAGCACAGAACGACTGGAGCGGAGAGAGCGTCGCAACGGACATCGAGGAGGAGCCGCCCGAGGCCGAGCTCGAGGAGGGGCCGGAGGAGGACACGTCCGCCGACACCTCGGACGACACCTCCGACGACACGTCTGACGACACCTCGGACGACCCCGCCGACGAGCAGTAGCCGGCCGCACGGGTGGAGTTTCGGGAGATCCTCCCGCGGCGGCGCATGGTGCGCCACTACGCGCCGGAACCCGTGCCCCGGGATGTCGTAGAGCGCATCGTGCAGACGGTTCGCCGTGCGCCGAGCGCGGGCTACAGCCAGGGTCAGCGCCTCCTCGTCGTCGCCGAGCCGGAAGGTCGAGCCGAGATCGCGCGGATCATGGACGACTCCGGATGGACCACTCCTGAGGGTCGCGAGCCCTGGCTCGAGAGCGCGCCCGTGCACGTGCTCGTGTGCACGCGCGAGGACGACTACCACGACCGCTACCGCAGCCCGGACAAGCTCGTCGACGGGGCGGAGATCGACTGGCCGGTCCCGTTCTGGTTCGTCGACGCCGGAGCGGCGGTCATGCTGCTCCTGCTTGCCGCGATCGACGAAGGCCTCGCGGCGGGGCTCACGGGTGTCGAGGGAGACGCGGCCGAGGCGATCCGCGCGAAGTTCGGGATGCCCGACGACGTGACCGTCGTCGCGCTCGTGACCCTTGGCGTACCGGCGCCGGATCCGGGCTGGAGCGCGGTCACGAGTAGGCGTACGCAGCCGCGTCGCCGCTCCGACGAGGTCGTTCGCTGGGAGCGGTGGTAGCGCCCTACTCGACCTGGAACCCGCTGAGGCTCTCCGGCTCCTCCGCGATCACCTCGATGCGGTCGACGCGGGCGCCACTCGGTCCCTCACGACAGAACGCGACGAGCCGCTCGACCGCCTCGAGCTCGCCCTCGAACACCGCCTCGACCGTCCCGTCGCGGTTGTTTCGCACCCAGCCGGCGACGTTCGTTGCGAGTGCGCGGCTGCGGACCGTGTCGCGGAAGAACACGCCTTGGACGAAGCCTTGGACGATCACCCGTCGTCTGATCACTCGAAGCTCGCAACGCCGTCGGGGTCGACGTCCACCGCCACGCGATCGCCGGGCTTCGGGTGCTCGAGCGCGCTCATCGCGGCACCGACGGTACTGCCGTCGTCCAGACGGATCACGAGGCGCAGGGTGGGGCCGTATCGCGCCGCGGACTCGACCACGCCGTCGCCCTCCCTGCCGTCGCGGGCAACCTGCACACGGACGGCCTCCGGCCGAATCGCGGTCGTGCCGCGCACCGACTGACCCAGGAAGCGCGCGACCTCGGCGTCCGCGGGCTGCGCCCATATCTCGTCCGGCGTCCCGACCTGTGCGATTTCCCCGTCGCGCATGACGGCGATCGCGGTCGCCGAGCGCGAACGCCTCGCCCTGATCGTGCGTCACGTACACCGCCGTCACCCTGATCTCCGAGAACAGCCGGTCGAGGTCGGTGAGCAGCCGCTCGCGGAGCGGGCGATCCAGTGAGCCGAGCGGCTCGTCGAGGAGCAGCGCACGAGGCTCTGGTGCGAGCGCTCGAGCCAGCGCGACCCGTTGCCGCTCGCCTCCCGAGAGCGTCGCGACCGAGCGGCGCTCGAACCCCGGAAGACCGACGAGCTCGAGCAGCGCGCGAACACGCGCGTCGATCGCGTCCTGTGCGTCGCCGCGCATCTCGGGGCCGAACGCGACGTTCCCCGCGACGTCACGGTGGTGGAACAGCGCGTGCTCCTGGAAGACCATGCCGATGCCGCGCCGGTGAGGCGGAACCGGGGCCAGATCCGCCCCGTCGAGCATGACGCGGCCCTCGTCCGGCTTCTGGAGGCCCGCGACGACGCGCAGCAGCGTGCTCTTCCCGGATCCGCTCGCCCCGAGCACCGTGACGACCTCGCCGTCCCGCACGTCGAGCGAAAGCCGGTCGAGAGCGACCGTCGCGTCGAACGTCACCGTGACATCCGAGATCTCGAGCATCAGAACCAACCCGAGCGGCGGCGGCCGACACGCCCGAACAGCAGGAGCGATGCCGCCGCGACCACCATCAGGATCACCGCGAGGGCATACGCCTGGGCGACGTTGAGCTCTCCGGGCCGTCCGAGGAACCGGAAGATCGCGACCGGCAGCGTGGGGCGGTCCGCGCGCGCGAGGAACACGGTGGCACCGAACTCGCCGAGCGAGATGGCGAAGGCGAAGCCCGCCGCGACGGCGAGGCTTCGCGTCGCCACGGGCAGATCGATCTCGCGCACCACTCGGCGCGGCGGCGCTCCGAGCAGCGCAGCGGCCTCGCGCTCGCGCGGGTCGATCGCGCGCAGCGTCGGAGCGACGATCCGGATGACGAAGGGAATCGCGACGAGCGCCTGCACGACCGGGACGATCCACGGCTCCGCGCGGAAGTCGCGCCAGCCCTCGTCGAACGCGATGACGAACCCGAACCCGAGCATCACGGCAGACGCCCCGAGCGGGAGCATGAGCATGCCGTCGAAGATCCTGCTCGAGCCGGGTCGCGCGAGCGCGAATGCGGCGAGGCCGCCGACCGCGAGCGCGATCGCCGTCGCAGCAGCTGCGTAGACGATCGAGTTGAGCACCGCCTCCCAGGGCGTCGCGAGGAGCGCCGAGGTCGGACGCCCGAGCGCTCGGTATCCCTCGAGCCCGTGGCCTGTGCCGGCAGCGAGCGACCGCTCGACCACAGCGAGGAGCGGCATGACGAGGAAGAGGCCGAGCGTGCCGAGGCTCGCGACCACGACCAGCTTCTCCTTGCCGCTCCGCGGTCGGCGCAGCACGCTCCGCTCCGGGCGCAGCTCACCGCGCGCCGCGAGCCGCCCTTCGAGGCGCATCACGACCGCGACCGTGAGAGCGACGCATACGAGCTGAACCAGCGACAGCACCGCCGCCGCGTGCAGGTCGAAGGAGCGAACAGCCTGGTTGTAGATCTCGACCTCGAGCGTTGCGTAGCCCGGCCCGCCCAGGATCACGACGACGCCGAACGACGTGAAAGAGAAGAGGAACACGATCGCCGCAGCCGATGCGAGCGCAGGGGCGAGGAGCGGCAGGGTCACGTAGCGGAAGCGCTTCCAGGGATCTGCGCCGAGGGTCGCGGCCGCATCGGTCAGGCGACGGTCCAGCGAGGCCCAGAAGGTTCCCACGATGCGCACGGCCACAGCGACGTTGAAGAACGTGTGAGCCAGCAGGATCGCGAACGGCCCTCGTTCCAGCCCGGCCGGCAGGATCGCGACGAAGGCGAGCGCGACGACGATCGTCGGCAGCACGAAAGGGACCGCGACCAGCGCCAGCACGAGGTCGCGACCCGTGAAGTCGTAGCGTCCCAGCACGTACGTGGCCGGGAACGAGACCGCTAGCGTGAGTACCGTCGACGCTGCGGCGAGCCACGTCGTGAACCACAAGACGTCGCGAGTGAGCGGGTCCGTGAGCACGTCGAGCGCCGAGTCGCCTCCTGCCGAGTCGAGCCCGCGCACGACGATCGAGACCAGCGGGTAGGCGAAGAAGACGGCGAGAAATGCGAGCGGCACGCCGTAGGCGAGGAACGGCCCGGCGCGCGAGGTCAGCGAATTACGGTCTGCGTCCACTCGTCCAGCCACTGCTCGCGACTCGCCTCGATCTCCTCCGGGGGGAGGTCGAGGGGATCGGCCGGCACCACCACGTGCTCGGCGAACGCCGGCGGCAGCACGGCTTCACGACTCACGGGGAACACGAACATCTGCAGCGGCAGGTCCTCCTGGAACTGCTTCCCGAGCATGAAGTCGATGAGCTCTCGTGCGCCGTTCTCGTTCCGCGTCCCTCTGAGCACGCCCGCGAGCTCGATCTGACGGAAGCAGCTGTCCTCGACCACGGCGGTCGGCGCCACCTCGGGGGGCGGAGTGCGGAAGATCACTTCCGCGGGCGGGCTCGACGCATAGGACACGACGATCGGGCGGCTGCCTCTTCCCGCCGATCCCGAGAAGCGCACGTTGTAGGCCTCCTCCCAGCCGTCGACGACCAGCACGTCCTGCTCGCGCAGGCGCCGCCAGTAGTCGAGCCAGCCCTCCTCGCCGTAGCGCGCGATCGTCGCGAGCATGAACGCGAGTCCCGGTGTCGAGGTGGCCGGGTTCTCCACGACGAGAAGGCCGTCGTAGCGGGGCTGCGTGAGGTCGTCGAGCGACGCCGGAGGCTCGACTCCATGCTCACCGAACCACCCCTTGTCGTAGTTCAGGCACACCTCGCCGTGATCGACCGGCGTGACGCGGTGCTCCGGGTCGAGCACGTACGCCTCGTCTACCGACTCGAGCGCCGGGGACTCGTACGCGTCGAAGAGGTCGCCCTCGAGTGCTCGGGAGAGGAGGTTGTTGTCGACCCCGAAGAAGACGTCGCCCTGCGGATTGCCCGCGGTCAGAAGCGCCTTCGTCAAGGCTTCGCCCGCGTCGCCCGTCTGGAGGACCGTCAGCTCCAGCCCGCTCTCCCGTTCGAACGCCTCCCGCACTCCGTCGGAGACGACGAACGAGTCGTGGGTGACGAGCACGACCTCCGTCGGCGCATCGTCTCCACCACCGCAGGCAGCGGCGCCGGCTGCGAGGAGGCCGACGAGAGCGGCGAGGACGACCTTGTGGCTCAGTGTCACGAAGGCGCCGACTCCTCGGGGCCGGGCTGAATCGCGAGCAGGACGCCCTCCTGGAGGGTGACCCTGGCCGTGTCCGAGACGAATACGTTCGAAACCCCGCGGGTCGAGCCTGGCCACAGGGTCTCGCGAACGAGCGGGTACCGGAGCCCCTCCGTCGTCACTCCCTCCGCAGCGCCGTGCAGCGCCAGCAGCGAGACCAACTCGCCCGGTTTCCCCGCCAGCTCGCGTTCGCCTCGAATGACATGGACTCGTGCAGCGCCGATCTCCGCGTCGACGAGGACGTCCGCGTAGCGACGCGATCCGAGGATCAGCAGCGTCGCGAGCAGATGGTCGAGGCGCCCGCTGTCGCCGGCGAGCACGAGGATGCGGTCGGGCCGCAGCCCGAGCGCCTCGTCGAGCGCGAGCTCGAGGTCCGTCGCGTCCTTTGCTACCGGATGCCGGACGACGCGCACGCCCTGGGCTACCGCAGCCGCCAGGTACTCCGGGGTCACGGAGTCGAGATCGCCCACGAGTGTCGTGACCGCGAGACCCAGTGCCAGCGCATGCTCGAGCCCCCGGTCGGCCGCGATGACCGGAGCGCCGAGTGGCACCCTTAGGGCGCTCTCCGGGCGAGGCGCTTCGCCTCCCGAGACCACCACCACCAGTTGCTCCGACATGCGCTTCCTCCGCTGGCATTACCCAGGTCAGGTTCGACGGGTCGGCGGCGCGTCGAGCCGCCCTCTCAGCCCGGTTGCCCGGGCTCCCCTTACGCTCCGGCCCATGGTAACCGCCGACGCCTTCGTGAGAGAGCTTGCGGAGGCGAGCATCGGCCGGACGTTCAACCAGTACACGTGCTCTCGACTCCGCCGGAAGCGCCTCGTGCGCGTACCTCGAGAGTCGCGCAAGCGCCCCGATCCTCCTGGTCGGCGAGGCCGCCGGGTACCGAGGAGCGCGCATCTCGGGGATCCCGTTCACCTCCGAGCGGCAGCTCACCGGGTCCGGGCCTGCGGAGGCGACGGCGACGATCGTTCACCGCGTGCTGCGCGAGCTCGGGCTCGAGGATCACGTGCTGCTCTGGAACGTCGTCCCGACGCATCCGGGAACCGAGACCTCCAACCGGCCTCCCCGCGCTGACGAGATCGAGGCCGCAGCTCCTTTCCTCGCCGAGCTTGCGGACGGGCGTCAGGCGATCGCCGTCGGAAGGCTCGCGGAGCGCAGGCTCGCTGCCCCGTACGTGCGGCATCCGTCCCGCGGTGGAGCGCGGGCGTTCAGAGCCGCGCTGATTGAATTACTCGCGTGAGCGAGTTCCCGATCCTCCGCAACACGGTCCTCCTGGCCGCATGTCTCGTCGCGCTCTCGGGGACCGTGCAGCTCGTGGTCGCGGTCTCGACCCTCACGCTCGTGCTCGTCACCGGAGTCGAGGGCATCCTCGGTCTCGGGCCCGCGATCTTCCTCGTGGCGGGCGCCCTCGCCGCGCTACCCGCCGGCCGGCTGATGGACCGCTTCGGCCGGGTGCCGGTGATCGCTGGAGGCTTCGTCGTGGGCGCGGCGGGTTGCGCGATCACCGCGCTCGGATGCGCCGTCGAGTCAGGTCTCCTGGTCGGTCTCGGCTTTGCGACCGTGGGCTGCTCCTCGGGGACCGTCCTCCTCTCGCGTGCAGCCGGTGCCGACATGTACCCGCCGGAGCGTCGCGCGCGCGGGATCTCCTACGTCCTCTCGGGCGCGCTCTTCGGGGCCGTGCTCGGACCGCTCGTCTTCCGGCCGCTCTTCGCCGGCAAGGACCTCGACTCGGACGCGCTCGTCGTCCCCTGGCTCGCCGGTGGGGCGATCATGCTCGTCGGCCTCGTGATCGTTCTCTTCGTCCGCCCGGACCCGCAGAAGATCGCGTACGCGCTCGGCGGCAACCGTCCCCCCGAAGGCGCTCCCGCTCCGTTGCGGGAGATCCTCCCCCGGCCGGGCGTCCCCACGGCGCTCATCGCCGCGTTCGTCAGCTTTGCGGTGATGGTCGCGGTCATGAACCTCACGGGCTTCGTCATGGTCGACCACGGGCATCACCAGGCGGACGTCTTCACGGTGATCGCGGTGCACATCGTCGGGATGTACGCGCTCGTGCTCGTGATCGGGGGCGTGATCGACCGGATCGGGCGCCTGCGGTGCGAGCTGGGCGGGCTCTCGATCATGGCCCTCTCGACGGTGCTCCTCGTCTGGGCCGAGAACCTCGCGGGCTTCTCGCTGTCCCTCTTCCTGCTCGGGCTGGGGTGGAACCTGTCGTACGTGGCGGCTGCTGCGGAACTGGCGGACATGGCTGCGCCACACGAGCGAGGGAAGCTGATCGGGTTCTCGGATCTGCTCTCGGGCGTACTCGGGGCGACGTTCGCGCTCGTGGGCGGCGTCCTCTACACGAGCTTCGGAAAGACGACGCTCGCACTCGCCGCGACTGCGGTCGCCCTCACGCCGGTCCTGTGGATCGCGCTCGCACGGAAGCGCCCGCCGGCGCAGGCCTTCGAGCCCGCCCGCTGAGGCTCGATTCGCTACAATCCGGCGCCGCGGACGCTGTTGTCCGCTTCTTTTCTTGCGATGAAGACGTATACCGCCAAGCCGGGTGAGATCGAGCGCGAGTGGTTCCTCGTCGATGCCGAGGGACAGACGCTCGGCAGGCTCGCGACCCGGATCGCCGACCGGCTGCGCGGCAAGGGCAAGCCGCAGTACACGCCTCATGTCGACACCGGCGACTTCGTCGTCGTCGTGAACGCCGAGAAGATCGCCGTGACCGGATCGAAGCTCGATACAAAGATCTACTACCGCCACTCCGGCTACCCGGGCGGGATCAAGCAGCGCACGCTGCGCGAGCAGCTCGAGCGCCGACCTACCGAGGTCTTGCGCAAGGCCGTAAAGGGGATGCTGCCGAAGAACCGTCTCGCCGCGGCTCAGCTTCGCAAGCTGAAGATCTACGCCGGGCCGGAGCATCCGCACGCCGCTCAGACACCGAAGGAGCTCGAGCTCTGATGGCCGAGGTCGCGCAGTACCGGGCCACGGGCAAGCGCAAGACGTCGATCGCGCGCGTGATCCTTCGTCCCGGAGACGGGAAGAGCTGGATCAACGGCCGCACGCTCGAGGAGTACTTCACGCGTCCGGGCCATCGCAACATGGTGCTGGCGCCACTCGAGGTTGCTGGCGCCGCCGGGACGTACGACCTTCGGATTCGCGTTCACGGTGGAGGCATCTCCGGGCAGGCCGGCGCAGTTCGCCACGGCGTGGCGCGCGCTCTCGTCGAGGCCGACCCGGAGGTCCGAATCGCCCTCAAGCGCCAGGGCTTCCTGACTCGCGACGCGCGCATCGTCGAGCGGAAGAAAGCCGGCCTGCACAAAGCCCGCAAGGCTCCGCAGTTCTCGAAGAGGTAGGTTCCGCCGCCGTGGCGCGGCGTTACTTCGGCACCGACGGCGTTCGCGGAGTGGTCGGCGCCGACCTGACTGTGGACCTCGTCGAGCGCCTCGCCAGGGCAGCGACGCTCTGGACGAAGAGTGAGAGGGTTCTCGTCGGACGGGACACCCGCGGCACCGGTCCCGAGCTCGAGGACGCGCTCGCCCGGGGAATCGCCTCAGCCGGGGGAATCGCTCTGCTCGGGGGAGTGCTTCCGACACCGGCGGTCGCGCTCCTGGCCGAGGATCTGGGCGCGGTCGTCTCGGCGTCGCACAACCCCCCGGAGTACAACGGCGTCAAGCTCTTCGGCGGCGACGGCCGGAAGCTCAGCGACGACGACGAGGAGCAGATCGAGGCGCTGTTCGACGCCGAAGCGCCCGGAGGCGGCTCGGTCGAGCGCGTGGAGGGTGCGGCCGAGCGCTATCTCGGCCACGTCCTCGAGCGCTTCGGCACCGATCTTTCGGGTCTCCGGGTCGGCGTCGACTGCGCGAACGGCGCGTTCTTCGAGCTCGCCCCGCGGGCATTCGAGGATCTGGGTGCCGAGGTCGTCGCCATCGGTGTCGAGCCGGACGGAACGAACATCAACGTCGGCTGCGGCGCGACCGACCTCTCCGCCTTGCAACAAATTGTTACAAGCCATGGCCTCGACCTCGGCGTCGCGTTCGACGGAGACGGCGATCGAATGCTCGCGGTCGACGAGCGAGGGCAGACGCTCGACGGCGACCAGATCGTCGCGATCCTCGCTCTGGCCAGGGAGGTCGACCTCGTCGCGGTGACCGTGATGACGAACCTTGGCTTCCACCGGCTGATGGCCGAGCGTGGCATCCGCGTCCTCACGACTTCGGTCGGCGACCGCCACGTGCTCGAGGCGCTGCGGCAGGAGAGCGGGGTGCTCGGCGGGGAGCAGTCGGGCCACGTCATCTGGCTCCGCGATCACGTGACAGGCGACGGTCTCGCCGCGGCGCTGCTTCTCTGCGCGGCGCTGGGCGGTCGGACTCTGAGCGAGGCGGCCGCGGTCATGCCGCGATACCCGCAGGCGAAGCGGAACGTTCGCGTGTCGCGTAGACAGGTCCCGCAGTCGATCCTCGACGAGGCCGACCGGCTCACCTCGCAGCTCGACGGCAGAGGACGCGTGCTCGTGCGTGCGTCCGGGACAGAGCCCGTGGTGCGCGTGCTCGCCGAGGCCGAGACGGAGCAGGAGGCCGAAAGCATGTCTGCTACGATCGCGCGGCTCGTAGAGAAAGAGCTCGGCTAACGCCCGACGGAGGGCGCACGCCGGGCTCTTATGCGTTTAATGAGAGCTCATGTGCGGGATCATCGGATACGTCGGATCGCGTGAGTGCAAGCCGCTTCTGCTCCAGGGGCTCGAGCGCCTGGAGTACCGCGGCTACGACTCGTCGGGAATCGCGCTGCTCGAGGACGACGGGCTCGAGTACGTACGCGCCGTCGGCCCGCTCGGGAACCTGAAGGAGCGCGCGGGCTCGAACGGCTCGACAGCCACGACGGGGCTCGGGCACACGCGGTGGGCGACGCACGGCGGCGTCACCGAGGCGAACGCCCATCCGCTCGCCGGATGCGAGCCCGCGAAGCTCTCGATCGTGCTGAACGGGATCGTCGAGAACTACCGCGAGCTCAAGGCGAGCCTCGCCGCCGAAGGCCACACGTTTTCCTCCGAGACGGACGCAGAGACCGTCACTCACCTCGTCGAGCGCCACTACGACGGTGACCTGACCGAAGCGGTCCGACAGGCCTTCGCCGAGCTCGAGGGTCACTTCGCATTCGTCGTCATCCACCATGACCACCCCGGCCTGCTCGTCGGTGCGCGGCACCAGGTGCCGCTCGTCGTGGGCCTCGGTAGGGACGAGAACTTCCTCGCCTCGAATGCGGCTGCATTCCTCCGCGAGACCCGCTCGGTCAAGTTCCCGGCCGACGGCGAGATCGTGGCCATCACGCCCGAGAGGGTGACGTTCTGGGCCGGTGACGGACGGGTCGTCGACCACGAGCCGGTCGAGCTCGACTGGGACGACGAGGGCGCCGAGAAGGCGGGTTTCGAGACCTTCATGCTGAAGGAGATCTTCGAGCAGCCCGAGGCAGTCGCCGAGACGATCGGTGATCGCGTCCGCCACGGAAAGCTCGTGCTCGAAGGCCTCGGCATGTCCGACGACGAGCTGCGGGAGCTGCGGCGGATCGTTCTGCTCGCCTGCGGCACCGCCTACCACGCGTGCGTCGTGGGCCGCTATGTGATCGAGGAGTGGGCTCGCGTTCCGGTCGAGTTCGACATCGCGAGCGAGTGGGTCTACCGGAACCCGGTGATCGACGAGCACGATCTCGTCATCGGCATCACGCAGTCGGGCGAGACGCGCGACACGATCGAGGCGCTGAAGCTGGCGCGCGAGAAGGGTGCGCGCACCGTCGCGATCACGAACATGATGGGCTCGCAGGTAACGCGTGAGGTCGACTCCGTGCTGTACACGCGCGCCGGTCTCGAGATGGGCGTTGCAGCATCGAAGACGTTCACCGCGCAGATCGCCCTGCTGTACCTCGTCGCGCTCAAGCTGGCAGAGATTCGCGAGACCCTCCCTTCCGGTGAGATCGAGTTCATCCTCGACTTCGTCTACAAGCTGCCGCGCAAGATCCAGCAGTTCCTCGAGGGCGACCACCCCATCGAGGAGATCGCGCAGCGTTACCACGACGCGCACTTCTTCCTCTACCTCGGCCGCCACATCGGCCTCCCGGTCGCGCTCGAGGGCGCGCTCAAGCTCAAGGAGATCTCGTACATCCCGACCGAGGCCTATTCAGCGGGGGAGATGAAGCACGGCCCGATCGCGCTCCTCGACGAGCAGACGCCCGTCGTCGTGGTCGCGACGGACATCCACGTCTACGACAAGATCGTCTCCAACATCCAGGAGGTTCGAGCGCGCGGCGCGCACGTCATCGCGATCGCGACGGACGGCAACGAGGACATCCAGCATCACGCCGACGACGTCATCTACGTCCCGAAGACGCCGGCGTTCCTGCAGGTCGTGCTGGCGATCCTCCCGCTCCAGCTGCTCGCCTACCGCATCGCGCGCCTCCGCGGCCTGAACGTCGACCAGCCGAGGAACCTGGCCAAGACCGTAACGGTCGAATAGCGCACTTCACGGAATCGTCACCACCCGCTGGTACGGTCGGCGCCGCCCTTAGACCGACGATCACGTGGAGGTAGTGATGAAAGGACTGCTGCGCTTTCGACCTTCGCCAGCGCTCGTCATCGCATGCGTCGCACTCGCCGTAACGCTCGGCGGCACGGCGTTCGCAACCGTGCTGCAGGTACCTCGGAACAGTGTGGGCACGGTTCAGCTCCGGAACGGGGCCGCGACGGGCGCGAAGATCAGGAACAACGCGGTGACCTCCGCCAAGGTCCGCAACCGCTCGCTGCTCCGTGCCGACTTCGCGCCGGGCCAGCTTCCGGCGGGGCCGACGGGGCCGCAGGGGCCGGCCGGCCCGGCGGGGCCGACGGGGCCGGCTGGACTGAGCGGCGTCGAGCGTGTCGAGGTGACGACGGCGACCAACTCTGTGAGCCCGAAGTCGACGCAGATGCCCTGCCCGTCCGGCAAGCGGCTCGTCGGCGGCGGCGCACGGCTCAACGGCGGCGGCCAGCAGGTCGCTCTCCAGTCGTCGTTCCCGGACAACGACAACATCTACCGCGCGACCGGGCGGGAGGTCGTCGCAACCGCGGCGACGTGGTCGTTGACGGTGTTCGCCGTCTGCGCGACGGCCAGCTGAGCTCTCAGCCGAACTCGTGACTCGCGGGGAGGGCGGTTGCTCTCCCCGCGAGGTCTCGATTGCTTCCGAGTACGCTGGGCTGCGTGAACGCGGACGCACGTGCGGCGGCGCCTCCGTACGCCACCTCGTCGGTTCGTGCCGTGCGATACCCGGCCGGCGCGGAGGGCGACGAGGCGATTGCGGTCGAGGAGCCGCTCGAGATCAGGGTCGGCGGCGAGCCGGTCGCCGTGACGATGCGGACGCCCGGTCACGACGAGGAGCTCGCGCTCGGCTTCTGTCTCACCGAAGGTCTCGCCCCGGCCTCGGTCCGGCTTCCGGACGACCTGGCGGCGAATACCGTGGAAGTCGAGGCCGACGGGTTCGACCCGGAACGCCTGCGGCGGCACTTCTACACCTCGTCCTCGTGTGGCGTCTGCGGAAAGGGCGCGATCGAAGCGATCGCCGTCGATGCGCCGCGCGTCGAGAGCCGGCTCCAGGTCGAGCACGTGCTGGTCGCGCAGCTGCCGGATCGGCTTCGCGCGGCCCAGCCCACGTTCGCGGCGACCGGCGGCCTGCACGCGACGGGGCTCTTCTCGTCCGACGGTGAGCTTCTCTGCTCCAGGGAGGACGTCGGCCGGCACAACGCAATGGACAAGGTCGTCGGCTGGGCCTTCGGCGAGGGGCTGCTCCCGCTCGTGGACAAGGTTCTCTGCGTGAGCGGTCGCCTCTCGTTCGAGCTCGTGCAGAAGGCTTCCGTTGCGGGCTGTCCCATCCTCGTCGCAGTGGGTGCGCCGTCGTCGCTCGCGGTCGAGCTGGGACGCGACCGGGGCGTCACGCTGTGCGGGTTCGTCCGCGAGGGACGGGTCACCGTCTACACGGAGCCGTGGCGGATCGTCTAGCCGCCACCGGCGTCCTGCTCGTCGGCGGGGCCTCGGAGCGCTTCGGCTCGCCCAAGGCGCTCGCCCACTTTCGCCGCGAGACACTCGGTGAGCGAGGTTGGCGGGTGCTGAACGAGGTCTTCGAAGAGGTCCTCGCGGTCGGGAAGGACGCCGACGGACTCGAGGTGCCCTTTCCGGTGCTCGACGACGGCACCGACGAGCGGGCGCCGATTCACGGCGTGCTCGCGGGCCTGCGGGCCGCGAGCCATGACACGTGTGTCGTGCTGCCGGTCGACTGCCCTCGCGTAACGCCGGAGATGCTGCGGCAGCTCGCCGAGGCGCGAGCGGTCTCCCAGGTCGGGCCGCTTCCGGGCGCGTACGAGCGCGCGCTCGTCCCGGAGCTCGAACGGCGGGTCGCTGCCGGGGAGCTGTCGCTCCGCGGCGTCAATCCGAATGTCGCCGAACTCGACGAGAAGCTGCTCCTGAACGCGAACACGCGGATGGAGCTGCTGGCAGCCGCGATCGGCGATTGGGGAGAGTCGCGCGAGGACGTACGCGCGGTGCTCCTCGTGGGCTCGCAGGTGCGGGCCGAGATGCCCGCCGACCGGTGGTCGGACCTCGACGTCGGCCTCTTCGTCGACGATCCCGGTCGACTCGCGGCGGACGCGACGTGGGTCGAGGAGTTCGGAACGCCGGTGCTGACGTTCCTCGAGCCGACGGCGTTCGGAAACAGGGTCGAGCGCCGCGTTCTGTACGAGACCGGCGAGGACGTCGACTTCCCGCTGCTCGAGGTGTCCGCCTGGCGTGAGCTGGCAGCTTCACCGGAAGCGAGGCTCTTGTTGGCGCGCGGGTACCGCGTCCTCCACGACGAGGTCGGTATGGAAGCCGAGCTTCGGAATATCCCGCCTCCGGAAGCAGATGAGCCACCGGACGCCGCGGCGCTCACCGAGCTCGCGCATGACTTCTGGTACCACGCCCTATGGACCGCGAAGAAGCTTCGCCGCGGCGAGGTCTTCACCGCGCTCGGCTGCCTCGACGGCTACCTCATGGAGAGGCTGGTCACGCTGCTCGCCTGGCACGCGAAGGCCGTCGACCCGACCGTCGACACCTGGCACAGCGGGCGGTTCGTCGAGCGCTGGGGCGATCCGGGCGCGCTCGTGGCACTCGAGTTCGCATACGCGAAGTACAGCGTCCGCGACGTCGCGCGAGGGCTCTGGGAGACGATCGACCTCTTTCAGGGGCTCGAGGAGGAGACCGGACGGCGGCTCGGGCTAGAGCACGAGCTCGACCACGCCGACGTGCGTCGCCGTATCGCCGAGGTCGTCCCGGATCCGCGTCACGCATCTACGCTGCGGCCGTGAAGCACGCGCTCGTCCTTGTCGCCCTGGCCGGAGCGTGCTCGCTGCTCGTCGTCGGCTGCGGCGGCGACGACGAGGCGGACGCGACCGACACGGACATGGTCACCTTGCCGGCGCTGACGGACGGTCGCGTCTACTGGCTCCGGGAAGGCCAGGTGTGGCCGGCCGCCCGGTCGTACGGAGTCACCGACATCGAGGACGCTGCGCTTGCGAGCCTGTTCGAGGGCCCGACAGCACAGGAGGAGGCCGACCTCGACTTCACGACTGCGATTCCGGCGACGGATGCGCCCGGGGTCATGATCGAGGACGGCGTCGCGACGTTCGACACGGACGTGGTGGTCTCCGATGGGGCGCTTGCCCAGATCGTCTACACGCTCACACAGTTCCCGACGGTCGACGCCGTCGAGATCATCGGTGTCTCATACACGCGCGCCGACTTCGAGGACCAGACCCCGCCCGTCCTCGTCGAGTCTCCGCTTCCGTTCGAAGCGGTGACGAGCCCGCTGCGGGCGACCGGGACAGCGAACACGTTCGAGGCGAACTTCAACTACGAGCTCACCGATACCGACGGCCTGATCGTCGACGAGGACTTCGTCACGGCGACATCGGGGACGGGCACGCGCGGGACGTTCGACTTCACGACGAAGCCTTATACGGTGCCCTTCGACGGGATCGGCGCGTTGATCGTGTTCGAGCACTCGGCAAAGGACGGCTCGCGCATGAACGTCGTCGAAATCCCCCTCAGAATGTCGAAATAGATGTCGACAGCGAAGACCGCGTGGCGCTGTTCCCAGTGCGGGATGATCAACGAGCCCGGCTCCCGCTCATGCGTGCAGTGCGGCAAGTGGCCGAGCCTCTTCGACCTGCAGAACAGCGTCGAGGAGCCGGAGCTCTACGAGCTCGAAGACGAGGAGTACGAGGTACAGGCCTTCGAGCCCGAGTCGCTCGACCCGGCCACGTTCGAGCCGGAGCCCTTCGAGCCTGAGCCCTTGGACCCTAGGCCCCTCGAGCCCGACGAGGAAGCTGAAGGCCCGCGCTGGCGCAGGGTTCTGACCTCGGTCATCGTTCCCCTCGCGTTCGTCATCTATCTGCTGATCTCGATCTTCTTCAACGACCAGGGCTGATGCTCAAGCAGGCTGATCAGCGAGCGAAGAGCACCTCGCCGGACTCGATGGCGCGCACCTCTCCCGAGTCCGGTTGGAGCTCCAGCCGCCCGTCGCGCAGGATCTGGACTACGGTGGCGGCCTCGCCCTCGACCGTGATGCGCCGGCCGCGCAGGAAGTCGCGGGCGCCGAGGTCCCCGTAGACGGCGTCGAGCCCGGCGTGTCGCCAGAGGTCGTAGCTCCACTCGAGCCGGAGGAGGAGCGCGCTGAGGAGTGCGGCACGGGCGTACCTGGCACCGGTCAGCGACCGGAGCGAGCCCGGTGCGGTAGCCGCGTCCGGTGGCAGCTCATCACGACCCTGGTTCACGTTGATGCCGATTCCAACCACGACGACACCGTCGCTCAGCTCCGAGAGGATCCCGGCGACCTTCCGCCGGTTCAGCATCACGTCGTTGGGCCACTTCACCTGCGCCGAGAGGTCTGTCGCACCCTCGATCGCCAGCGCCGTGGCCACGGCGGCTACGAGCGAGAGCTCCGGAAGGTGGCGCTCGGCCGGTGGCCGGAGCAGGACGGACACGAGCACCGAGCTCCCGGCCGGCTCCTCCCAGCGGCGCCCCAGCCGTCCGCGCCCACCGGTCTGATGATCGGTCGCGGCGACCGCTCCCTCGGGTAGATCCGAGGCGACCAGTAGCGCTTGCGTCGACTCGCATTCGGCCTCGTACAGATATGGCTTCCCGAAGCGGCCGCGCAGGTGCGGAGCGACGACCTCCGGTGCGAGCGAATCCGTCACACGGCTTCGACGCGGACGGCCGACACCTTGAACTCGGGCGTTCCAATGAGTGGGTCGCCCACGTCATGCGTCAGCCAGTTGACCTTCTGCTCGGCGAAGTGCAACGCCATCCAGACGAGACCCGGAAAGACGCGGTCGCTGATGTGTGCTTGCGCCTCGAGCACCCCGCGCCTCGACACGAGCCTCGCAAGGCTTCCTTCAGACAGTCCTAGCGCGGTCGCATCATCCGCCGAGATCTCGAAGAACGGGTCCTCCTGCTTGTCGGTGATCCCGGACTCGCGCATGGTCATCGTCGCCGAGTTGTAGTGGTAGAGCGTTCGGCCGGTGGAGAGCACGAGCGGGTACTCGGAGTCGGGCTCCTCGATCGGGCGCTGGTACTCGACCGGGAAGAACTTGCCGCGCCCTCCCGCTCGCGCAGGCGCGTCCGCATACATGAACTGCGTCCCGGGATGGCCGATCTCGGGGACGGGCCACTGGATGCCGTTCTCCTCGAGGCGGTCGTAGCGGACGCCGTACCAGTTCGGGGCGAGGTCGGCGAGCTCGTTCCAGACGGACTCGGCGTCGGGATATTCAGGCCAGCTCGCACCGAGTGCCTTCGCCATGAGGATGACGATCTCGCGGTCGCCCTTCGCGTTGCCGGGCAGCGGCGCCGCCTCGCGTACGCGGCTGATGCGCCGCTCGGTGTTCGTGAAGGTCCCGTCCTTCTCCGCGAAGCTCGACGCGGGGAAGACGACGTCTGCGTGCTTGCGCGTCATGTCGTGCAGGAAGATGTCCTGCGAGATCAGGAACTCGAGCTTGCCGAGCCCCTCCTCGACGTGGTGCGCGTTCGGCTCGGTCTGGGCGGGGTTTTCGCCGATGAGGTAGAGGGCCTTGACGCGGTCGTCGTGGAGCCCGCTCATCATCTGGTCGAGCCGGTAGCCGGTCGTCTCCGGTACCTCGGCTCCCCACGCCTCCGCGAACTTCCGCTTGATCTCCGGGTCGTCGACCGGCTGGTATCCAGGGAGGTAGTGCGGGTTCGCGCCCGAGTCGTTCAGGCCCTGGACGTTGTTCTGGCCGCGGAGCGCATTCAGTCCGGTGGACTCGTAGCCGAGATGGCCGGTCATGAGGACGAGGTTCGAGAGCGACCAGATGTTGTCGACTCCGCATGCGTGCTCGGTGATGCCGAGGGTGTAGAAGATCGCCGCGTGACGCTCGTTCGCGTACTCGCGGGCGGTGGCTCGGATCGCTTCGGCCGGGACTCCGGTGACCCGCTCGGCGTCCTCGGGCGTGTATCTCGAGACGACCTCGCGCACCGCGTCGAAGTCGTCGGTGAACTCCCGGATGTAGTCCTCGTTCTGGAGTCCCTCGGCGAGGATCGTGTGCATCATCGCGTTCAGCAACCACACGTCCGTGCCGGGGCGGAGCTGGAGGTGGCGCGTCGCGATCTTCGTCAGCCAGATCTTCCGTGGGTCGGCGACGACGAGTGTCGCGCCGTCACGAACCGCCTTCTTGATGCGGAGTGCGAGCACCGGATGCGCCTCGGTGGTGTTGGACCCGATCACGAACAGAAAGCGGGCCTTCTCGATCTCGGGGATCGAATTGCTCGATGCTCCTCTGCCCAACGACCTGACCAGGCCGTAAAGAGTCGGAGCGTGTCAGGTCGACTCGCAGGAGTGGACGGAGTTCGTCCCCACTCCGGTGCGAGCGAGCTTCTGGATGAGGTAGTTCTCCTCGTTCGTCAGCCGCGCAGACGAGAGAAACCCGATCGCCTGCGAGCCGTGCCGGTCGATGACGCCGCGCAGGCCGGCTGCGGCGGTCTCGAGCGCGTGCTCCCAGGTCGTGGGGTGCAGCTCGCCGTCCTCGCCGCGCACCAGGGGCTCGGTGAGCCGGTCAGGGTGGTGGACGAAGTTGAACGCGAAGCGCCCCTTGACGCAGAGGTTCCCCTCGTTCGGGAGGTACTCGTCCTTCGAGGTGACCTTGACGATGTGCTTCGTCTCCGGATCGAGGTTGAGGTCGACCTGGCAGCCGACGCCGCAGAACGTGCAGGTCGTCCGCACCTGCTCGAGTGCGCGCTCGGGGGTCTTCGTACCCTCCTCGAACTTCTCGTAGATCGCGCCCGTTGGGCACACGGAGAGGCAGCCGCCGCAAAGCTCGCACTCGGTATCGAGCCATGAGAGGCCCCACGTCGGGACGATGCGTGCGTGCCCGCCGCGACCCTCGAGTGAGAGCGCCGAGCACTGCATGACCTCCTGCGTGTAGCGGACGCAGCGGGCACAGAGGATGCAGGCGTCCGGGTCGTACCCCATGAGCTGGTTGCGGTCGTCGTACTCCTCGCGCTTCGCGTCGGGAAGGACGAGCGGTGTCTCGGCGCCGAGCTCGTTCGCGAGGTCTCTGAGCTCGTTCGGGCGGCCGCCGGGTGATTCGTTCAGGTGCTCGGCCAGGAGCATCTCCGTGAGTGTCCGCTGGAAGTCCGTGATGGGGCCGTTCGTGGAGACGACCATGCCCTCGCTCACGCGCGTCGCGCACGCCGGCACCGGGCGCGGCGCGCCCTCGACATCGACGACGCACATCCGACACCCGCCGTACGGCTCGAGCTTCGAGTCGTGGCAGAGCGTCGGGATGAACGTCCCGTGGCGTGCGGCCGCGTGGACGAGCAGCTCGCCCTCGGGCGCGCTGACCGTGCGGCCGTCGAGCGTGAATGCGACCACGATGGTCACTGTACAGCGGCTGCTTAACAGTCGGTGTCAGACACCGACGAAGCCGCGCACGAACGCACGGTAGGCGGCCACGGCTCGATCGGACCTGTCTCCGAAGTAGGACAAGAGTCGTCTGACGTCGAGGTACCGTGGTGCTTGCTCGAGCCCGGCCGAAGCGCGATAGCTGCTCCACGGCCACTCGTCCGGGGAGCCGCAGAGACCGCTTCGGACAGGATTCATGACCGTGTACCGAAGCGTCCAGAGAAGCTGAGGCTCGGTCGTTTGTCTGACCGCTCCGAAGCGGTTCTTGAACACGTGTGCATCGCGGTTGTACCGTCGGTTGAAGCGGAGTGCGTACCGACCGTTCAGCCCCTTCATTGCTTTCGAGACGTCCCCGTCGAGCGTGTGGACGACGAGGTGGTAGTGGTTAGCCATGAGGCAGTAGGCGAGGCAGGTCAGTCCGCTTGCTCCCACCACGTGATCGAGGCAATCGAGGAAGTCGATGCGATCGGAGTCGAATGTGAAGATCGACTGCCGATTACTTCCCCTGGCGTAGAGGTGGTAGATCCCTCCGGGAGTGAAGTCTCGCGCCGGTCGCCCCATGCAGCCACCGTACGGAGCGCGAGTTGAGAATCGGACTCCCGTGGATCGATTGACGCAGTCTCGATGCACTTAACAATTGGTGTCTGACACCGATTGTTAAGACGCTGGGCGTTGGCGACCCGGGATTAGTCGGGAACGGCCCCTAGCGGAGCGAACAGCTCGGGCCACCAGCGCATCGCGTTCCGCACCGGGAACGGCGACGCCTGGCCGAGACCGCAGATCGACGTCTTCTCCATCGCGAGGAGCCACTCGTCGATCTTCTCGCGCGTCATCGCCGCCTCACCGCGCTCGAGCTCGACGCAGACGTGATGGAGCGCTCGGTTTCCGATTCGGCACGGCGTGCACTTCTGGCACGACTCCTCTGCGAAGAAGCGCATCGTCTCCGCGAGCAGCCTGAGCGGCGAGTACGACGCCGGGAACACCTGGACGGCAGCCGAGCCGGGCCCCGCCCCGTATTCCTGCAGCCCGTCGCGCGTGAGCGGAGCGTCGAGCGCCGACGGAGGCAGGATCCCGCTCGCCGCCCCTCCGGGCACCACCGCTCCTAATTCGCCGACGAAGCCACCCGCGTAGCCCTCGACGAGCTCGCGGGCCGTGCTCCCGATCGGTGCCTCGTAGCAGCCCGGTCTCGCGACCGCGCCCGAGATCGACCACAGCCGGGTACCAGATGAGCCCCGCGTCCCGAGAGCAGCCCATGCCTCTCCGCCATGCCGCAGGATGAACGGGATGTGCGCGAGCGTCTCGACGTTGTTGATCAAGGTCGGTCTCCCGAGGTAGCCGACCTGTGCGGGGAACGGAGGACGCAGCCGCGGCATTGCGCGACGCCCCTCCATCGACTCGAGCATCGCGGTCTCCTCGCCGGCGATGTACGCGCCGGCGCCGATGACGAGTTCGAGGGTGCGCCCGTCGAGCAGCCCGGCCGCGCTGAACTCGTCGATCGCCTGCCGGAGCCTCGAGCGAGCTGTCGCGTACTCCTCGCGGAGGTAGATGTAGCCGTGCTCCGCCTCAGCGAAGCCCATCGCGATCAGGACGCCCTCGATGAAGAGGTGGGGCCGGAGCTCCATGACGTAGCGGTCCTTGATCGTCCCCGGCTCGCCCTCGTCCGCGTTGACGACGACGTAGCGCGGAGCGGGCTCTCGTGAGACCGCCTCCCACTTGATGCCGGTCGGGAAACCGGCGCCCCCGAAGCCCGTGATCCCTGCCGCTTTCAGCTCCTCGACGACCCGATCCGAGGAGGGCAGGTCGCGCAGTACGGCGAGTCCGTCCCGTGCCTCGTAGTCCGAAAGGGTCTCGTCACGGCGACCGAGCCCTGTCGCCGGGCCGTCGTTCGCCGCATGCGTCACGCTCGGGAAGATCTCGTCGCCGCGCGTGTAGACCGGTGCCAGGTCGCAGTGCCCGAGGCACGCAACCTCGATCGCACCAGGCGTTCGCTCGAGGAGCTCCCGGGCGCCGAAGCAGTCGCACACCGGCCCGGTGCAGACGCGAATCGCGTCGATCGGGACCTGCAGGAACGAGTAGAAGGAAACCACCTCGTGCACCTCGCCTCGCCTGATGTTCATGTGGTCGGCGAGCGCGTCCGACAGCTCCGGCGTGATCGGGCCGACCTCGCGCCGCACCTGTCCGAGGTTGTCGAGCAGGTGCGTCCGCTCGCTCGGCAACGCCGGAAGCAGCATGGCCAGTTTGACCGCGTCCACGAGTCGATCCTATGCAGCAGCGACGCCTGGAGGCCAAGCTGCAAATTGCAACTTGCGTTGCCTTTCCACAGCGGGCGTCACTCGTCCGCCGGCGCGCGGCGGAGCTTCTTTACCTGTGAGCGCCGCTGCTTGCGTTCGAGCCGGCGCTCGCGGGCTGCAGCGGTCGGCTT
Organism: uncultured Actinomycetes bacterium; assembly: GCA_963736295.1. Taxonomy (GTDB): domain Bacteria; phylum Actinomycetota; class Thermoleophilia; order Gaiellales; family Gaiellaceae; genus GMQP-bins7. Next base: position 207,552 of record CAVTOH010000002.1, on the reverse strand, counting down.
TGTCTTGACGCGCCGACGCGGCACCGCGAGCGCCGAGCGCAGCTTGTCGACGAGCCGCCCGACCGCGAGCTCCCGGTTCCGAAGCTGGCTGCGCTCGTCCTGTGCGACCGCTCGCAACACCGGTCCCACCCGGCCGACGACGCGCCGCTTTTGGATCTCGGTCAGTGCCGTCGACGCCTCGACGTCGAACACGACCTCGACCCGCGTCGACGACTTCTGTGCGTGTTGCCCACCAGGGCCGCTCGACCGCGACACCCTGATCTCGAGCTCAGCGCGCGGGAGGGAGACGGAGCGTGTCACCTGAATAGACTCACGCTCCATGGCGGACATTCTGCTCGACATCGACGGCGTCCTTCATGTGTCCGGACAGGCGACTCCGGGCGCTCCGGAAGCCGTCGACGAGCTGCGACGGGTCGGCCACTCCCTGCGGTTCGTCTCCAACAACTCGACTCGCCCGCGCGGCGTCCTCGCGGAGGAGCTCCGAGAGATGGGCTTCACGATCGACGACGACGAGCTCCAGACGACACCCACCGCCGCGGCGCGTGAGCTCAAGGGAAAACGGGTGCTCGCCCTCGTCATGGCCGCGGTCGTCCCCGACCTCGACGGTCTCGAGCTCGTCGGCGACCACGCAGAAGCGGTCCTCATCGGCGGGTGCGACGAGACGCTCGAGCCGAACCAGGTCTTCAGCTACATGAACCTCGCGCGGGCGTTCGCCGAGATCCAGGCAGGAGCCGCGTTCTACTGCCTGCACAAGAACCGGTGGTGGCAGACCGCGCGGGGGCCTCTGCTCGACGCCGGTGCGTTCGTCGCCGGGCTCGAGTATGCGACTGGGGTCGACGCGGTCGTTCTCGGAAAGCCGAGCCCGTCCTACTTCGCCGCCGCCCTCGACGCCCTCGACGCGGAACCCGAACGCACGTGGCTCGTGACCGACGACGCCGAGGAGGACGTCCCGGGCGCCAGGCTCTTCGGCATGAAGACCGCCCTCGTGCGGACCGGGAAGTTCCGGCCAGAGACGCTCGAGCGCGCTCGCGTCGCCCCAGACATCGTTGTCTCGTCGCTCGCGCACTTCCCGGCTCTCCTCGAGGAGGATCTGACCGGCGGCTTCCGTCCGTGAGGGTTGGCGTCGACATCATCGAGATCGAGCGCATCCGGAAAGCGCTGCTCAGAGACGGTTTCCGCGAGCGCTGCTTTACGCCCGCCGAGCGCGAGTACTGCGACTCTCGTGCCGATCCCGCACAGAGCTATGCCGCCCGCTTCGCGGGGAAGGAGGCTGTCGGAAAGGCGCTCGGCTGCGGCATCAACTTCACGTGGAAGGACGTCGAGATCGTCGGACGCCCGAAGCCGGGTGTGCAGCTGACCGGCCGCACTGCCGCGTTCGCAGAGAAGGTGGAGGCAGGTCCGATCGACCTTTCGATGACCCACTCCCGGGAGATCGCGGCGGCGATCTGCGTCGTCTCCCCGCGCGAGTAGCCCCGATGTTCGAGCCGCTCTACACCGCCGCCGAGATGCGCGCCGCGGAGGAGCGGTATCCCGGCTACCCAGCCTCCGTGCCGGAGCTGATGGAGAGGGCAGGCGCCGCGGTCGCCCGAGAGGCGATGCTCGCGTATCCGGCAGCACGGCGGTTCGCCTGCGTCTGCGGCGGAGGCTCGAACGGTGGTGACGGCAGAGTTGCGGCACGCGTGCTCCGCGAGGCGGGTCACGTCGCCGACGAGGCGGCAGAGCCCGACGGCTACGACGTCGTAATCGACGCGCTCTTCGGCACCGGCTTCCATGGTGAGCCGCGCCCCGAGGCAGCCGAGCTCATCGCCCGCATCAACCGCGCGGCGGCCCCGGTCGTCGCCGTCGATCTTCCCTCCGGTGTCGACGCCTCCACCGGAGAGGTCGCAGCTGTCGCCGTCGAGGCCGATCTGACCGTGACGTTCCACGCGCTCAAGGTCGGCCACGTCGTCGCGCCGGGCCGGTTCCACGCAGGCACGGTCGTCGTCGTGGACATCGGGCTCGACGAGCTTCCGACCGAGGGCAGGCGCGCGACCCGGGAGCTCCTCGGCCTCGTCCCGCGGCGCGTCGAGGGTGACACGAAGTACAGCGCCGGCTCGGTCCTCGTCGTCGGCGGTCAGCCCGGCATGACGAGCGCGGCCTGCTTGACGGCGCTCGCCGCGATGCGGGCCGACGCGGGCTACGTCACGCTGGCCGTACCCGAGGAGTCGCTGGCAGCCGCGGAGGCGATCGCGCTCGAGCCGGTCAAGATCGGCTGGAGCGCGGTCCAGCGCTGCTGGAGACCATCACTGCTGCTGCCGAGCGTGCCGGCGCGCTCGCGATCGGCCCCGGCCTCGGGCGGGGAGCGGGCCGCGCGGAGCTCGTCCGCACCCTGCTCGAAGACCTCGCGCTGCCGGCAGTCGTCGACGCGGACGGCCTGTACGCGCTGCACCCGGTGCAGCGGCAGGCGCCGCTCGTGCTCACGCCGCACGCGGGCGAGCTGGCGCGTCTCCTCGACAGCGACGCGGGGTGGGTGGACGCGCACCGCCTCGAAGCAGTCCGAGCCGCCTCCGACCGCTTCGGGGCCGTCGTCCTGCTCAAGGGGCCGGACACCATCGTCGCTGCACCCGCCGCGGGCGTGATCGTCAGCGACCTCGGCCCGCCGTCGCTCGCGACTGCCGGCACCGGTGACGTGCTCACCGGGGTCGTCGCCTCGTTCCTCGCGAAGGGCCTCGAGCCCCAGCTCGCCGCAGCGGCCGCCGCGGTCGCACACGCGCGGGCCGCGCTGCTCGCCCCGCATCGCGCGGGTCTCGTCGCGAGCGACCTTCTCGCCTTGTTGCCCGCAGCTCTCGAGGGCTGAAGACGGGCGTTCGCTCCTGAGCGCACCCCGTCTCTAACTCGATCGAACTACCCCGAACAGGGGATGTGGGTGCTTCCGTGACACGCCGACGGTGCCCCTGCCCCCTTCCCCAACCCAAAAGGAGCTGCGGCAATGGCTGGAACTTACGACCGCCGTCGGCGGCGGCGCATGGTCATCGTGCTCGTCGCTGCGGGCGCACTCGCACTTGCAACGTACGCCTTCACGGCCGCGAACATCGTCCCTGGCTCGCAGGCTGGCGATGGCACAGGTGCCATCACCGGATACACGGTGTCCAACATCGCGTACCAGCTCGACTCGCTAAACCCGGCGAACATCGAGAGCGTCTCGTTCGATCTCAATGGGCCGGCCGGAACGGTCAAGGCGAAGCTCGTCGCGGCGAGCGGCACCTTCACCGACTGCACGAACACCGGCGGCAACAGCTGGAGCTGCAATGTCGAGCCCGACCCGACGGTCCTCTCCGTGGACCAGCTGCGGGTGATCGCCATCCAGTAACCCGGATCTCGAGTAGGGCGGAACAGACGCTCCGCCCTACTCCCTCCGGGGCCAGCAATGGGCCGCATCTCCGTCAGCCGGGTGGTCACTATCAGCCTCGTCGCCGTGGTCGCGGCGGCAGGCTGGTTCCTCCTCGGCCCCGCCGAGCTTGGTGGGCCGGCCCGCTACGCGATCATCGACGGGACGAGCATGTCGCCTTCGCTCGTCGACGGTGACCTCGCGATCGTTCGCGCGGGCGGCGAGGCGGATGTGGGGAAGGTCGCCCTCTATCGCCACCCCCGCCTCGGGGTGGACGTGCTTCACAGGATCGTTCGAGCGAACGGCGAGCGGTTCGTCCTCAAGGGCGACAACAACGACTACCTCGACGAGATCCGCCCCACCGCGGAGGAGCTGGGCGGCACGCTCTGGTTCTCCGTTCCGCGCGTCGGCTCGGCGATCGAATGGGCGCAACAGCCGCTGCACGCGGCAATCGTCGTGTTCGTGCTCGCCGGCCTCGCCCTTGCGGGCGGCGGAGGCGCCGCGAGGCGTCGCACTCGTCCGCGGCACGCGTTCGCGATCACCGCTCCCGGCACGTACTTCGACGGCGCGCTGCGTGGGCTGCTCACGGCGGCTCTCATCGCGACCTGCCTCTTCGGCCTGCTCGCACTGGCAGCGTTCTCGCGCTCACCGGTTCGCAACGAGAAGGTCGACGAGGCGCGCGTGCACCGCGGCACGCTCTCGTACGGCGCAACGGTGACGCCGAGTGACGTCTACCCGGACGGGGTCGTGCGCTCCGGCGAGACCGCGTTCCTCCAGCTCGTCCCAGCGCTCGACGTGGCCTTCGCGTATCGGTTCTCCGCTGACGAGCCCTCCGCCGTCCACGGCGAGTCCTCGATCTCGGCCGTCGTGTCGGACGGCGCAGGCTGGTTGCGGACCTTCCAGGTCGCCGATCCGCAGCCGTTCACCGGTCAGAGCGTGACGACGGAGGGAACCCTCGACCTCGAAGAGTTGTCCGCGATCGTCGCGGAGATGAAGAGTCTGACCGGCGCGATCACGACGACCTTCTCGGTGCGCCTCGAGCCCACGGTCGAGGTGTCCGGACGGGACGGTGCCAAGGCTTTCTCGGACACGTTCACCTCCCAGGTCCCGTTCCTCCTGGACGACGTCTCCCTCCGCGTCGACGTGGGCGACGGAACGACGCCGGCACTGTCGGCGCAACAGGCCGAGACCGGCACCGTCGAGGTTCCCACGAGTCTGGGGCTTGGCCCGGTGTCGCTGGCCGTCGAGCAGGCGAGGCGATATTCGGCGGTCGGTCTCGTGATCGCGCTCTTCCTTCTTGCCCTGGCTGCCGTGGTCGTCTCGGGCCGGCGTCGCGACAGCGAGCACGTCCGGATCGCCTCGCTGCTCGGCGACCGGTTGATTTCGATCGCGCGTCCCCCCGACCTCCGCTCGCGAGTCGTGACGGATCTCGCTGACCTCGAGGGTCTCGTGCGGATCTCCGAGCTCCACGACCGCGTCGTGCTCGAGTGGCGGAACGGAGCGGAGCACGTCTATTTCGTCGACGACGGGTCGACGGCGTATCGCTTCCGCACGGGCCCGACCTCGCTTCCGACGCGCTCGCCGGATCTCGAGGACACGCTCGTCCAGCCGGGCTGACGCGCATGGTGCTCCGCGGCCTCGCTCGTGCCTTGCTCGTCGCCGCGGCGCTCGTCCTGCTGCTGGGAGTGGTGGCGACCGCGACGAACATCGTCCCGCAGAGCAATGCGGGCTCGGGCGTCGGCCCGCCGCCGACGGCAAACCAGCTCAAGCCGCCCGAGTGCGCAGCGTTGAACCTGACGACCATTCGGTCTGGGGGTGGTGGCGGGGGCGGGAACCAGCCATCGCTCGTGCTCGGTACGGCCGGCAACGACAACCTCGTGGGTGCGTCGGGGAACGACTGCCTCGTGGGCGGTGCCGGCAACGACCGTCTGAACGGCAACAGCGGTATCGACGTCTGCATCGGAGGCCCCGGGACCGACACCTTCAACGCGCACTGCGAGACACAGATCCAGTAGAAGCCTCTTCCCTCGGGCATGGCGGAGAATGCCCGCATGCATCGCTCGCGCTTCACCCTCGACCTCTCCGCGATCCGACACAACGCCGAGCGGCTCCGGCGCGCGGCCGGGTCGGCCGAGCTCTGGGCCGTCGTCAAGGCGAACGGGTACGGACACGGAGCGCTCGACGTCTCGAGAGCAGCACTCGAAGGGGGTGCCTCCGCGCTCTGCGTCGCGACGCTCCAGGAGGCGCTCGAGCTGCGGGCCGAGCTTCCGGGCGCGCGCATCATTGTCATGGGCCCGGTGACCGACGCCGAGGTGGCCGAGGCACGACAGGCCCGGCTCGAGCTCGTGGCGGCCGACGGTCGAGTTCCCGAGGGCACTTCCGTGCACCTCGAGCTCGACACGGGGATGGGGCGGTGGGGACTGTCGGAGCTCCCGTCCGTCACACGTGACGTCGTCGGCGTGATGAGCCACTTCGCCGCCGCGGAGACGGATCCGGAGTTCACGCGCCTTCAGATCGATCGCTTCCGCGTGGCGACGGACGCGCTCGTCGGCGTGACGCGGCACCTCGCGAACAGCGCCGGCACTCTCGGATTCCCGGACGCCGCGTTCGACGCCGTTCGCTGTGGAATCGCGCTCTACGGAGTCTCTCCGTCCGACGGCGACCCTGCCGACGACGACCTCGAGCCGGCGTTGCGGTGGGAATCGCACCTCGCGCTCGTCAAGCTGCTCGAAGCGGGCGAGAGCGCCGGATACGGACGCCGCTTCGTCGCTGAGCGTCCGACGTGGATCGGCATCGTTCCGGTCGGGTACGCGGACGGCTTTCGCCGCGACCTGACGGGGACGCAGGTGGTCGTCGACGGAGAGCGGCGCCGTGTCGTGGGCACGGTTTCGATGGACGCGTTCGCGGTCGAGCTACCCGCCGAGCTGCCTCCGGGGACGCCGGTGACTCTGATCGGGGACGGAGTGCTCGCCGAGAGCCACGCGTCGGTGGCGGGCACCAACGGGTACGAGCTCGTCACCGGGCTCGACTCACGCCCGGAGCGCGCGTCGAGAGTTGTTCGCGGATGACCGTCCACGACGAGCGCATCAGCGAGATCCTGGGGGACGAGGAGGCGTGGATCGTCGGCGGAGCCGTTCGCGATGCGCTGCTCGGGCGCCCCATCGTCGACCTTGATGTCTCATGCCGTGATCCCCAGGCTGCCGCGCGCCGCTTCGCTCGCCTGTTCGGTGGTGCGCCGTTCCCGCTCTCGGAGCGCCACGGGGCTTGGCGTGTGATTGCGGCCGGCTCCGAGGAGACGGTCGACTTCACTCCGCTGCGCGACGGCATCGAGGACGATCTCGCGACCCGCGACTTCACGTTCAACGCCATCGCCGTCCCGGTCGCGGGTGGGGGGGCCGTGGACCCGTTCGACGGTGAGCGCGATCTCGCGGCGGGAGTCGTCCGTGCGGTCTCCGAGCGCGTGTTCGAGGACGATCCGCTTCGCCTCCTGCGGGCGGTGCGGCTGGAGGACGAGCTCGGGTTCCGCATGGACGAGAAGACGGAGGCGCTCGTGCGAGAGGCGGTCGGTCTGGTGGCCAGCCCCGCCGGCGAGCGGATCCTGGGCGAGCTCGAGCGCCTGTCCGCTCGGGGTTACCGACGGCTCGGGGAGCTCGGCCTGCTGGAGCCGCTCGCCGGCACGCTCGACGGGCCTCTCGAGGCCTTCGACGATCCCGGGTTCCGGCTCGTCGCAGTGTTCGGGCGAGAGCTCGGGCGGCTTCCGGTCTCCCGCGACCTTCGTCGGTATGCGTCAGCGTTGCTCCGTGCGGAGCGCCCCGAGCCGTCGCCGCGTGGCATCCACCGGTTCCGGCGTGGGACGGAGCCGTGGGCTCTCGACGCGCTCGCGTTCGTCGGCGCATCCGAGCTCGGAGAGATGGTCGAGGCCGCCCGACTCGCGGATCCCGACGAGCCACTCGTGCGCGGCGACGAGCTCGGTCTCCCACCGGGACCCGAGATCGGACGTATCCTCGCGGCCATCGACGAGGAACGAGCAGCCGGAACGATCTCGACGCGGGCCGAGGCGCTCGACCTCGCACGCACCCTCGCTCGGGATACGAGCGGCACGTGAGCGTCAACCTGCGGATCGCGCTCCAGGAGGAACGGGCGACCGAGACCACCGACAGAGTGCGTCGGATGCTCGGGCCGTTCTCGGGCTCGGAGGTCGCGCTCGACAGCGGCTGCGGGACCGGCGCGCTCGCATTCGCGCTCGCGCCCTTCGTCGCCGAGGTCGTCGGAGCGGATACGCGCGCGGAGTATCTCGAGGCAGCGCGCACACAGGCGCCCGCGAACGTCCGAATCATCGAAGGCGACGCGATGTCTCTTCCGTTCGAGTACGCGTCGTTCGACATCGCCGGCTGCCTGCGCCTTCTCCACCACGTACACCGGCCCGAGCTCGCGGTCGCCGAGCTGACCCGCGTGACTCGCCCCGGAGGCCGGATCCTGATCATGGACCAGCTCGGATCCGTCGACCCGCTGCGGAGCTTCGAGATGGACCGCTTCGAGCGGGTGCGCGACCCGAGCCACCAGCGGCTCCTCCCCGACGCGGACATCCGCGGATTTCTCGACGCGAACGACCTCGTGCTCGTCAGCGCCGAGATCGTCACCGAGCGCGTCGATCTCGAGAAGCGGCTCGAGCTCGCGGGCGTCCCGGAGGACGAGCGCGTTCGGGTGCGTGGGCTCTCGCCGGGCGCGACCTACGACATCGAGGTCGGCTGGTACTCCGCCCGCAAGTCCGGTCCGTAGAGAGGGGCTATTCGTCCCGGTGGTAGCCGGCGCGCCGGCCGAGCCGGGCGAAGACACCCGGGAGCACCGCTTGCGCGATCGAGATCAACCGATACGGGAACCAGGGCACGGTGACCTCTCCCTTTCCTTTCTCGACGGCGTTCGCAATCGCTCTGGCGACATCGTCCGCCTCGATGACGAAGCGCCGCAGCAACGCGCTCCGGAGCGCCTTGCGCTGCGGGAAGCCCTCGGTCTCGACGAAGCCGGGCAGGATCGTGTGCACCTGGATGCCGCTCGGCTGCAGGAGCGCGGCCGTCGATCGCGAGAACGCGAGTTGCGCGTGCTTGGCCGCCGAGTAGGCTCCGGCGGGCGCGAACGCGACGGTGCCCGCGACCGAGACGAGGTTGACGACATGCGCCCCGCCGGCGCTTGCCGCAGCCATCAGACCGGGCTCGAACGCCCGTAGGCACCAGACGCCCCCCAGGTAGTTGCAGGCGATCACCTGCTCGATGCGCTCGGGATCGATGTCCAGGAAGCTCCCGCGCGCGGGGATGCCCGCGTTGTTCACGAGGATCCCGATGGCCGGGTGCCGCTCGAGGACCCGTGCGGCGACCTCGTCGACCTGGACCCGGTCCGAGACGTCGCAGAGCTCCCACTCGCCGCCGATCTCGTGCGCGACCTTCTCGAGCAGGTCCTGCCGTCGCGCGAGGAGGACGCAGTGCCAACCGCGGCGCGCGAGCTCCCGCGAGGTGGCCTCCCCGATGCCGGACGAGGCTCCAGTCACCACGGCCACCCGCGCCTCGCTCATCGCGGGCGAGCCTATCCGTTTAGGCTCCTGTGGTGGCCGCCAGCACCGAAGGGCGCAGGTTCGAGGGTAAGCAGGCGCTCGTGCTGGGCGTCGCCAACAAGCGCTCGATCGCCTGGGCGATCGCGAGTCGGCTGGCCGACGAGGGAGCCCAGGTCGCGTTCACGTATCAGGGCGAGCGAATCGAGAAGAGCGTCCGGGACCTTGCGGAGACTGTCTCGAGTCCGCTCGTGACCGAGTGTGACGTCCGCTCCGACGACGACGTCGCGCGTGTCTTCTCCGAGGTGTCCGAAACGTTCGGCGGCGGGCTCGACATCCTCGTCCACTCGGTCGCGTTTGCCGCTGCGGAGGATCTCGAGGGGCGTTTCACCGACACCCCGCGCGACCGCTTCTGGATGGCGCTCGACATCAGCGCGTACTCGCTCGTCGCATGCTCGAAGGCCGCGGAGCCGCTGATGGAGGCGCGCGGCGAAGGCTCGATCCTGACCATGACCTACCTGGGCGGCGAGCGCGCCGTGCCGCACTACAACGTCATGGGTGTCGCCAAGTCGGCGCTCGATTCCTCGGTCCGCTACCTCGCGTGGGACCTCGGTTTCAAGAACATCCGCGTGAACGCGATCTCTGCCGGGCCCGGTTCGGACGCTCGCCGCACGCTCCATCGCCGGGTTCACGACGATGGAGACGATGTTCGAGGATCGGGCCCCGCTGCATCGCCAGATCGAGGCGGAGGACTGTGGCGCCGCGGCTGCGTACCTGCTTTCGGACGACTCGCGGAATGTCACCGGCACGACGCTGTACGTCGACGCCGGGTACCACTCGATGGGCATGTGAGGTACCGCTACTAGGCCGCGAAGGTCTACCCTCGAGCGATGGAGTTTCGCGTCCTCGCGGGCGTGCCGCCCGACGACGTGCGCCGGTTTCTCGCGATGGCCCGGCGACGCACGTTCGAGCGCGACCAGATCGTGTTCCATCGGGGCGACGCGGCCGACGCGCTCCACCTGATCACCAAGGGCCGATTTGCGGTCCGGGTCGTGTCGCCGGTCGGGCAGTCGGCGATGCTGGCCGTCCGCGGCCCCGGCGAGACGTTCGGAGAGTTTGCGCTACTCGAGGCGACGGCTCACCGGACGGTCACCGTCGCAGCGCTGGAGGCGGGAGAGACGCTCTCGATCGGCGGAGATGCGTACCGAGCCTTGCTCGACGAGTACCCGGAGCTCAAGGACGTGCTCGTCAGGCTCCTTGCCGACCGGCTTCGCTTCGCAGACCGACACATCACCGCCAGTCACTTCCTCGATGCCGACGCGCGCGTTCGCTGGGCCCTCCTCCAGCTCGTCCCGGTCTACGGCGGCGGGAGTGTGGCCGTCGTGCCGCTCACGCAGGAGAGCCTGGCCGAGCTGGCGGGCACGGCCCGCGGCACCGTGAACCGCGTGCTCCGCGAGGAGCAGGATCGCGGTGTCGTCTCGCTCGAGCGAGGTCGAGTGCGAGTGCTGGACGCGGACGCGCTCTCAGCTCGCGTGCGTGGTCTTCCACACTGACGCGATCCACGCCCACGACATCCGGCGGCGACGGTGCACCACGGGGGTGACCTGCTCGTCGTCCGGGAGAGCCGGTACTCGGCTCGTTGTCTCGTGTCTCGACGCCAGCGCTCGTGCAGATACGAGGGCTGCGACTGCCTGCCTCACTTTTGTCCCCCTGTGTTTCGGCGTACCTCGACCACGGTAGGCGCGCCGTGCCCTGTTGTCTGTCACGGTCGTGACCCTCGAAGTGTCTCCCTCGTGACACAGCGCCGCCGCCCTATCGAGCCGGAGCTGACGGCTCGTCAGGCTGCGAGCCCGCGCGCGGCGGCGATCACGGCGTCGATGTCGGGCAGCTCACGGCCGAGCATCCACGCTTCTTTGATCGTCTTGCCGTCCTCGATCAGGAAGCACGTGCGGAGTGCGACGTCGTCCATGCCGAGGATCTCGACGGCGACGCCGAAGCGCGCGCGTCGTCTCGCCGTTCCAGTCGGACAGCAACGGCACGTCCACGCCGAGCGATTGAGCCCACGCGAGGTGCGACCACGGCGAGTCTCGCGAGATCGCGAGCGGTCGTACACCCACAGCCGCGAGGTCGTCGCCCCTGTCCCGCAGGAGCATGAGCTCGTTCGTTCAGGTCGGAGACCAGTCCCAGACGTAGAAACACAGCAAGGCCAGGCCGGCACCAAGCACCTCCTTCAGCGGGCGCGACTCCTCGCGGGGCGCCGCCCAGACCTGAGTGTCAGGGACATTGTCGCCGGGGCCGAGCACACGCGGAGCTTATGGCACCCACCCCTCGATGTCCGGGAACGTCTCGGAGCGGAACTGCTCGGACACGTTCGCGACCGCGCGGATCCTTCGCCCGCCCTCCGCCCGGACGAAGACCCACTGGTCTGCGGTCTGCCATCCGACGAGCAGCCAGCGCCCGTCGGGCGACCAGGCGAGCTCGCGGAAGACGCCCGTTCCGTTGAAGAGATCACGTCCGTTCAGCACGTAGGCGGTGCTCTGCGAGCCGTGCACGCGCGCCACGGCAACCTCGTGCGAGGTCGGCCGGAAAACGGCATCCACGTCGGGCCAGCCTTCTGCCGGGTCCTCCTGACCGACGAGATCCAGGCGAACGTCGTACACCCGGAGGTGGTGCGGCGACAGGACGAGGAGCCTGCGGCCGTCGGCGGACCACTCGATTGCCGTCACGGGCCCGGCCGGTCGCGTGACACTGGCGAGCTCGCGCCCGGTCTCGGCATTCAGGACTCGAACCGTCCGGGCGGCTGCGTACGCGAGCACGAAGCCGGTACCTGGCCTCCAGTCGAACGGGCCACGCGCTGCCGGCACGAGCGGGCGGTCGCCGGTGCCGTCGCCGGCAATGACGCGGATGCCGGTGCGGTCGGCGTACGCGATTCGCGTGTCCGCCTCCGTGCCGGTCCAGCGCGGAGACCGAGCGCCTCGGCGCGCCAGCGTCCAGCGGACGTCGCCATCGGGCTCGAGCGCGGCGAGCTCGTTCGCGCGTGCAGCCACGACGAAGCGGCCGAATGGCGACCAGCTCGCCTCGCGATAGTCGCCGAGCAAACGTTTCGAGCCGTCCTGCTGGACGATCCAGATGCCGGCGTCGGACGAAACGAGCAGGCGGCCCTGCGCGGGCAGTGAGAACAGGGCTGGTTGCGCGCGCTCGACGCCGACGACCTCGCGGATCTCGTCCACGACAGCCCGGCCGGGAGGGCTGAGAGCCGCTGCGACGACCGCTGCGACGGCTGCGAGCGCGACGACAGGCCACAGACGCCGCTGGCGGTGCTCGACCGCGGGCCGCTCGTCGAAGGCAGATCGCACCACGCTCCACGCTCGCTCGCTCGCAGCGTGCTCTTCCGGGATCTCGATCTGCTCGAGCTCGCGCTTCACAGCTCCTCCTCGAGGGCGTCCAGCCCGCGCCGCAGCCGCGAGTTGACGGTGCCCCGCGGGAGATCGAGCGCCTCCGCGATCTCGCCGGGCGTGAACTCGAGCAGGTAGCGCATCACGATCACCGCGCGGTGCTCTGCTGAAAGCCGCGCGAGTGCCGAGAGCGTGTCGTCGCCAGGAGCCTCGGACGACCGACTCGCCGGCAGGGACTCGGAGAGCTCGACCTCGGCTCGTAGCGTTCGAGCCCGCGTCCAGTCGATCGCGCGGTTGACGACGATGCGGTGGAGCCACGGACCGAAGGGCCGCCTGCGGTCGAAGCGGTCGAGCGCCCGGATCGCCGCGAGGAAGGACTCCTGCGCGATGTCTTCGGAGGCCTGAGCGTCGTGCGTGACGAGGTAGGCGGCCCTGAACGCGCGCGGCCAGTGGTTGCGGAAGAGAGCCTCGAGATCCGAGGCCGATCCCTCCTGCGCGCCGCGTACGCGGGCGCGCTCGTCACGACCCGCACGCATCCCGTGCCCAGACTACGACCGAACCTGCGCGAGAGGTCCATGCCCGGGATACGGATCCCGGCCGGTGAGAGGTCCCGGACCTCGCCGGTGCCCTAAGACGTAGTTGGAGCATGGACAGGCGACGGTTCCTGGTCGGCGCGGTTTCCGGCTCGTTCGCTCTTGCGAGCGGGCCGTTTGCGCTCGCCACCCGGCTCGGAGGAACGCCGGTTGCCTATGTGACGGCCGACCTCGAGAGCCATGTCGTCGTGCTCGACCTCGAGTCGGCCGACGTCGTCACGCGTATTCGCACCGGGCCCGGCCCGCGGAGCATCGAGTCCGTGCACGACCGGATCGCACTCGTGGCGCACACGGAGCACGGCGTCGTCACGTTGCTCGACGCCGCGACTGCGCGGGTTCGCAGCGAGCTCGACGGCTTCGCAGCGCCGCGCTACACCGCCGTCCATCCGCGGGTCCCGCTGGCGTACGTCACGGACTCCGCAGCCGAGGAGATCGCGGTCGTGGACGCCGACCGTCGGCGAGTGATCTGGCGTACGTCCGTCCCCGGGCCAGCGCGGCACATCGGCATCGGCCCGGGCGGCCGCACGCTCTGGACTGCGCTGGGGACGGCTGCGTCTCGCATCGCCGTGCTCGACGCCAGCAACCCACGCCGGCCGAAGCTCGTACGGACGATCTCGCCGCCCTTCCTCGCGCACGACGTCGTGTTTGCGCCCGACGGTGAGGCCGTGTGGGTCACTTCCGGGGCAGAACGACGCATCGCTCTCTACGGACGTGATCAGCGCACCCTTCGGATTCTGCCGGCGGGGGCACCCCCGCAGCACGTCACGTTCGCCCGCGAGAAGGCGTTCGTCGCAAGCGGTGACGACGGCACCGTCCTTCGCTACCGGCTCGGCGGCGAGCTCGTCCGCCAGTCACGCGTCCCTCCGGGCTCGTACAACGTCACGTTCGGCTGGGACTACGTCATCTCTCCGTCGCTGGCTCGCGGGACGCTCAGCGTCCTCGATCGGAATGGAAGCGTCCGCGCTGTCCGGAAAGTCGCGCGGGCGGCCCACGACGCCTGCATCGTCTACGGCCCCTGAGGAGGAAGTCATGAGAAACGCACTGCTTCTACTTGCTCTCGTAGTCGCCGCGGCAACGGCTGCCGTCGGCGCACAGGCGAACGGGTCTGCATATTCGCCCGGACTCGTGTACGGCTGGCCGGGAGTTGGTGCCAATGGGGATGGGCACCGCTTGGTGGCATTCGGCATGCCGAAGTCGACGATCGTCGCGGCAGTCCGTGCGCGCGACGGTCGGGTGTTGCGCAGCAAGGTCGTGAGAGGCTTCTACGGCGTCCCTCTCGTCACGTACAACGGGACCGTCGGCGGCCTCTCGGGTGACGGCAAGTCGTTCGTCCTCAGCTCGTACGGGCCGCTGCCCGGCCAGCGTGGCAAGACGCGCTTCGTCGTGCTCGACTCGCGCACGCTCGAGACGCGGCGCTCGATCGTGCTCTCCGGCTCGTGGTCCTTCGACGCGATCTCGCCCGATGCCTCGACGCTCTACTTCACCGAGCATCTGAGAGCGGGAGACAACCCGCTCTATCGCGTGCGTCCCTTCGACGCCCGCACGGGACGCCTTCGGGGCGCCATCGTCGATCGGCTCGAGGGCGAGGACGAGATGGGCGGAGCCCCGATCGCTCGAGCCACGAGCGCCGGCGGTCGCTGGGCGTACACGCTCTATGCGCGGCGCGGGCACGAGCCGTTCGTCCACGCGCTCGACACGTCGAAGCGCGAGGCGTTCTGCATCGACCTGCCGCTTCGCTTCGGCTACGACGGCCAGTGGTCCCTGAGCTTGCAGCTCCAGGGCCGCGGCCGTGAGCTTGCGGTGCTACGCGGGCGCCAGGCGCTCGCGACCGTGGACACGCGTTCGTGGAAGGTGGCGAAAGCTCGGAGCTAGGACTGGACGGCTGCGGGCAGCGCCTCGGTCGCCTCTGCGATCTCGCGGGCGACTTCGACGATGTCCCGGTTCGAGTTGAAGATCCGCAGCTGGCGGTCGGCGCTGTTTCCGCGGGCGAGGATGTCGAGGATCCCTTCGAGCTCGCGCTCGGAGCCGAGCTCGCGCGCATGCGGCTCGATCTCGGCCAGCGTCCGGCGCACGATGCGTGCGACCGGCACGCGGTTCCGCCGCCCCGAGGCGAGATCCATGACGGGCGCTTCGAGGCCGTAGCGCGCTGCGAGCCACTTGTTCTCGGTCGTGAGGATCCGGTGGTAGGACGGGATCTCCTCGCCGGCGTCGAAGCGCTCCGAGAGGAGCTTGACCAGCGCCTGGCAGTACGCGGCGATCGCGACCGCGTCCTCGACCCGCGTGACCGCGTCGCAGATGCGGATCTCGACCGTGCCGAGGCGCGGGTGGAGGCGGATGTCCCACCAGATGTGGGTGTAGTCGGCGATGCACCCCGAGCGCTCGAGCTGCCCGACCACCTCGGCGTAGTCCATGTAGTCGCGGAAGCGCGGCGGCGGTCCCGAGCGGGGAAACGCCGAGAACACCATCTGCCTGCTCGAGGCGAGGCCCGTGGGCTCGCCTCGCCAGAAGGGCGAGCTCGCCGAGAGCGCGAGGAGCGGCGAGAGCTGTGGAAGGAGACCGTTGACGACCTGGATGGCCTTTTCGGGGCCGTCGACGCCGACGTGCACGTGCATTCCGAAGATGAGCTCCCTGCGGGCGACGTACTGCATCTGGTCGATCAGAGCCCGGTACCGGTCCTTGGCCGTGATCCGCTGCCGCTCGAAGAGGCTGAACGGGTGCGTCCCGGCCGAGCCGACGCGCATCAAGCGCTCGCGGGCAATCTCGGTCACGTAGCTCCGTAGCTTCATGAGCTCGCGCATCACATCTCCGGCGTTCCTGCACACCGGAGTCGTGATCTCGATGACGGACTGCATGAGCTCCGGGTTGATGCGCGGCTCGAGCTCGTGTCCGGAGATCGCAGCGAGCATCGTCTCGATGTGCTGGACGAGGTCGAACGTGTTGCCGTCGAGCAGCTGGTACTCCTCCTCGACGCCGAGTGTGTAGGGCTCGCCGCCGCCGAAGTTGTGGTCGAGGACGCTGCCCCCGTACGCGGCGCCCTTTCCCGTGATCGAGGGTGGGAACGCCTGCTTGCCGTCGCTCATGGGCGAGTTACTCGCCCATGAGCGGGTGGAGGGGGTGTGGGGGAACCGGGAGGTTCCCCCACGATCTTCAAGAAGAAGGGGGAACGTGGGGGAAACATGGTTTCCTCCACGAGAGCGAGCCGAAGGCGAGCGACGCCACTCACGGGAGCACCGCCTCGACCTCGATCTCGACCTTCCACCGCGGGTCGAAGAGGCCTGCGAGGACGGTCGTGTTCGCGGGACGGACCTCGCCGAAGACTTCCGCGTGTGCTCGCGCGAAGCCGTCGAAGTCATCGGCATCCGTCAGGTAGACACGCGTCCGCACAACGTGCTCGAGGCTCGAGCCCGCCTTCTCGAGCGCCGTGCCGATGAGCTCGAGGCAGACGATGGTCTGGTCGTAGATGTCGTCCGGCGGCGGGGAGCCGTCGGCGGGGTTAGCAGCAGTGCCGGAGACGTGCACTCGATCGCCTGCCACGACTGCGCGCGAGTAGCCGACGATCGGCTCGTACGCCCCGGTGCCGGCGATGTTGCGGCGCTCCATGAGGGGGCTAGTCTGCCGAGCGTGAGGGCGCTCCGCCAGATCGAGAGCTGGCCGGTGCCCTTCGCCGCGGCGGGCGTCGTCACCGCAGATGGGCGCACGGAGACGCGCGGCGACCCGAGCCACGCGGTTCGTCTCGCCTCCGTCTCGAAGCCCGTTGCCGCGCTCGCCGTGCTCGTCGCGGCGGAGGAAGGCGTCGTCGACCTCGACGCGGCGGCCGGGCCGCCCGGCTCGACGATTCGTCACCTGCTCGCGCACGCGTCCGGACTGCCGTTCGAGGGGACGGCCCCGATCGCCGCTCCTGGTCGTCGGCGCGTCTACTCGAACGAAGGGTTCCGCGCGCTGGGGTTCCATGTGAGCGAGCGCGCGGACATGTCGTTCGAGAGCTACGTGCGCGAAGCTGTCTGCGAGCCACTCGGGATCGCGCTCGACCCCGCAGGCGACCCCGGCTCCGGCATGCATGCGTCACTCGTGGACGTGCTCACTATCGGACAGGAGCTCCTCGAGCCGAGGATCGTCGCTCCCGAGACCCTCGCCGAGATGACCTCCGTGAGCTTCCCCGGGCTCACGGGCGTCCTCCCGGACTGGGGCCGCTTCGACCCGCTCGACTGGGGGCTCGGCGTCCAGCTGAACACCGAGCCGCCCTCGTGGATGGGCTCCCGCGTGTCGCTGCGGGCCTTCGGGCACTTCGGCGGGTCGGGCACCTTCCTGTGGGTCGACCCCGACGCGGGCGTCGCGTGTGCTGCCCTCACCACCCGTGAGTTCGGCGAGTGGGCGAAGTCTGCCTGGCCGGCGTTCTCGGACGCCGTGCTCGACGAGCTGCAGGGCTAGTCGGCGAAGAGCGGCCGGATCAGCTCGTCGAAAGTCGTCTCGTCGCAGCTCGCGACGACGCACGATGTCATCGCTGTGACGGTGGCGGTTCGGGGGATGTGCATCGCGAGCGCGACCTCGCCGAAGTACTCGCCCGCGCGCAGGACCTTGCGCTCGCCGAGAGCCGACTGCGACACCGCCGCGAGCCCCGCGAGCAACACGAAGAACCGGTCCCCCGGCTCGCCTTCGCGAATGAGCACGGTCCCCGAGGCGACCTCCTGGCGTTGCATCCGCTCGGCGAGCTTGCCGAGCGTCTCGCCCGGAAGGCTTGCCAGCAGTCCGACGCGTTGCGAGCTCGGCGACGTTGGCAGGGACATGGCGGGGCGACATGGCGCAGTACGGTACCCGGATGGGATTCCTGCACGGATGGCGTGTCTGCCCGCGCTGCGCGAGTGAGCTCGACGCGCAGGACGGGCGGGCCGCATGCCCGGCCTGCGGCTCCGTCTACTACGCGACACTCCGCGCCCGCCGTCTCCGGCCTCGTGACGGACGACGCGGGCTCGGTGCTCCTCGCGCGGCGAGCAGTCGAGCCGGACATCGGGCCGCTGGGATCTCCTCGGCGGCTTCCTCGAAGAGGGCGAAAGCCCGCTCGCGGGACTTCGGCGGGAGCTTCGCGAGGAGGCGGGGCTCGAAGTCGAGCCCGGCGACTTCCTCGGCGTCTTCGTCGACGGCTACGGCGACGGCCCCAGCTCCGACGAGCGTCCTCAACCTCGTCTGGCGCGCGCGGATCGTCGCTGGTGATCCCGCTCCCGCCGACGACGTCGCGGAGCTCCGGTGGTTCTCGCTGAGCGAGCTACCTCCGCCGGAGGAGTGCGCGTTTACCTGGGTCGGCCCGTTCCTCGCTGGCCTATCGCCGAGCAGTAAGACGAAGCCGACAAGGACGATAGGCCGGCTAAGCCGGCCTATCGGTAGGGGAGGGGGAGGGGGAAGCCTCGAACGCAAAACATCCTGCTAAGGCCTCGTCCGCCAGCATACGCCTCGGACCGGAGGACGTGTGGAGGTCGCGGGCTAAGCCGCGAGCCCGAGCGCGCGCTCGAGCGCCGACTTCGGCTGCGCTCCGACAGCGGCCGCAGCCGGCGCACCGTCTTTGAACAGGATCATCATCGGGATGGACATGACCCCGTATTTGAGCGAGAGCGCCTGCTCGTTGTCGATGTTGACCTTCACGAGCTTCAGCTCACCGTTTCGCTCCTCGACGATCTTCTCGAGCACCGGCGCCACCGCGTGGCATGGGCCGCACCACTCCGCCCAGAAGTCCACGAGGACGGGTGTCTCCGACGTCAGCACTTCCTGCTCGAACGTCGTCTCGGTTACCTCGATTGCCATGTGTTCCTTTCTTGCGTGTATTCGTTTCTCGAATGGCTAGACCTTAAACGACCCCGGCGCCGCCGTTCTTCCCAGTTCCTAGACTGACGAACGTGCCGCCGATCTTCGCATCGCTCCCGGACAAGCCGGATCACGGCGCTCTCGAGCGGGAGATACTCGCCCTCTGGGAGCGGGAGGGGACGTTCGAGCAGCTCCGCGCGCAGAACCGAGGCGGGCCGCGCTTCAGCTTCATCGACGGGCCGATCACCGCGAACAACCCGATGGGCGTCCACCACGCCTGGGGGCGGACGCTCAAGGACGTCTTCCAGCGCTACAAGGCGCTCCGCGGCTTCGAACAGCGGTATCAGAACGGATTCGACTGCCAGGGGCTGTGGGTCGAGGTCGAGGTCGAGAAGTCGCTCGGCCTCAACTCGAAGCGCGAGATCGAGGAGTACGGCCTTGCCGAGTTCGCCGCGAGGTGTCGCGAGCGCGTTGCACGGTTCTCGGAGGAGATCACCGAGCGGTCGCAGCGGCTCGGGATGTGGATGGACTGGGACAACGACTACTACACGTTCTCCGACACGAACATCGAGTACATCTGGCGCTTCCTCGCCGAGGTCCACCGGCGCGGCTGGCTCTACCAGGGCCACCGCTCGACGGTCTGGTGCCCGCGCTGTGGAACGTCGATCTCCCAGCACGAGGTCTTCTCCGGCGAGTACAAGGAGCTCGAGCATCCGTCGCTCTACGTGCGCCTGCCCTTGAAGGGGCGGGACGGCGAGGCGCTCGTCGTCTGGACGACGACGCCGTGGACGCTTCCGGCGAACGTCGCCGCGGCCGTGAACCCGGATGCGGACTACGGGCTCACGGAGGACGGCGAGTGGTGGGCCGTCGCACGGAAGCCGGACGCGACGTTCGTCCGCTCGGCCTTGGGCGGCGAGCTCGTGGGTCTCGAGTACACAGGCCCCTTTGACCATCTTCCGGCGCAGGAGGGTGTTGCGCACCGCGTCATCCCGTGGGACGACGTGTCGCTCGACGAAGGGACCGGAATCGTTCACATCGCGCCGGGCGCAGGCTCGGAGGACTTCGAGCTCGGCCGTACCTACCAGCTCGAGGTGCTGGCACCGCTCGACGAGGCGGGACGCATGCTGCCCGGGTTCGGATTCGACGGGCTCTCCACCGACGATGTCGCGCAGCCCGTCATCGACGACCTCGAGGCTCGCGGGCTCCTCGTCGAATCGGGCCGCGTCGTCCATCGCTATCCGACCTGTTGGCGCTGTGGCACTCCGCTCGTCTTTCGCGTCGTCGACGACTGGTTCATCTCCGCGGGCGAGGTGCGCCAGCCCATGCTCGACGCGAACGCGACGGTCGAGTGGACGCCCGACTTCTACTCGAAGCGCATGGACGACTGGCTTCGCAACATGGGCGATTGGAACATCTCGCGGAAGCGCTACTTCGGCCTGCCGTTGCCGTTCTACCCCTGCGAGTGCGGCCATCTGACCGTGATCGGCTCGAGGGCGGAGCTCGAGGAACGTGCCGTGAGAGGGCTCGACCAGCTCCAGGAGCTCCACCGACCGTGGATCGACGAGGTGCCGATTCGCTGCGAGGCGTGCGCCGAGGCGGTGCGGCGCATCCCGGAGGTCGGCGACGCGTGGCTCGACGCGGGGATCGTCCCGCTCTCCACGCTGGGGTGGCAGAGCCCCGAGTACGTGCACGCGGGAAACGGCACAGGTGCCGCGACTGGCCTCACCGGTGCGGACCTGCCGGATCACGCCTACTGGGAGCAGTGGTTCCCGGCGGACTGGATCTCCGAGATGCGCGAGCAGATCCGGCTGTGGTTCTACTCCATCTCCTTCATGTCGGTCACGCTCGTCGGTCGCTCGCCGTACCAACGTGTGCTCACCTACGAAAAGCTTCTGGACGAGACGGGCCGCGAGATGCACCGCTCCTGGGGCAACGCAATCCAGGTCGACGAGGCGCTCGAGCGGATGGGAGCGGACGTCATGCGCTGGCAGTACTGCGCGCAGCCGCCGAGCCAGAACCTGCTCTTCGGCTACGGGCCTGCTCACGAGATCCAGCGGAAGCTGCTCACGCTCTGGAATTCCTGCAAGTTCCTCGTCGACTACGCGAACATCGACAGCTGGAAGCCCGAGTGGGCCGACCTCGCGGCGGGGCCCGGCGGCGACCTGGAGCCACTCGACCGGTGGCTCGTGGAGCGGACTCGCGCGCTCGTCGTCGATGCAACGGCCGCCTTCGAGACCTGGCGAACCGTCGACGCCGTCCGTTCCTACGAAGCCTTCGTCGACGATGTGTCGAACTGGTACATCCGCCGGTCGCGGCGGAGATTCTGGGATGGAGACCCGGTTGCCCTCGGAACCCTATGGTTTGCGCTCGTCCAGGGTCTTCGGGTGGTCGCTCCGCTCATGCCGTTCCTCACCGACCACCTCTGGCGGGTGCTGACCGCGCCGTGCAAGGACGCACCGGCATCCGTCCATCTCGCCGGCTGGCCCGCTGCGGCCGAGCCCGACCACGCTCTTCTGGCCGAGATCGCGGAGCTGCGTCGTGTCGTCGAGCTCGGTCGCCAGGCGCGTTCGACCTCGGGACTGAAGCTTAGGCAGCCGCTTCGCGCGCTCGTCGTCGAGGGAGCACCGCTTGCGAAGAGCCATGCGGACGAGATCGCGGACGAGTTGCGGGTGCGGGCCGTCTCGTTCGGCCAAGTCGATGCGAGCGAGCTCCGCGTCAAGCCGAATCTCCCGGTGCTCGGCCCGAAGCTCGGAAAGGAGCTCGGCGCCGTGCGAGCTTCACTCGAAGGAGGGGACTTCGAGGAGCTTCCCGACGGCGGCTTCCGGGCGGCGGGTCACGACCTGTCGGCTGGCGAGGTGCTCGTCGAGCGCCATGGGAAGGAGGGATTCGCCGTGGCGACCGCCGATGGGGTCACCGTCGCGCTCGACCTGCACCTCGACGACGACCTGCTTCGGCGGGGTCGCGTCTACGACCTCATTCACGCGGTCAACACACTGAGGAAGGAGACCGGCCTGGAGCTGACGGATCGGGTCCGGCTCACCGTGCCGGAGTCCGACGCCGACTTGCTCGAGCACCGAGAGTGGATCGCTCGGGAGACCCTTGCGACCTCCGTGGACGCAGAGGGCGGCGAGCTCCGGGTCGAGAAGACCACGTAGAGCCGCGACCTTCCCGGGACCGGGCTCGCGTCGTATCCTGCGGACATGGAGCACTGCACGCGGTGCGGTGGTGAGACCGCGGTCGAGTACCGCTTCTGCCCATGGTGCGCCGCGCCCCAGCGCCGGAAGCTCGTCGAGTTCTTCCCCGGAGCCGACGACGACGAGCAGCGGGCGCTCCGGGTGTCCCGCTACCTGCCGGAGCGCCGCGTGCGATTCAGCGTCTGGGACGAGAGCGGAGTGGCGAAGGCGGCGGTGACGCTCGACGAGGACGACGCAGGGAGGGTCGCGGCGTTCCTCACGCCTGCGCCGCACTCACGGCCGAGCCTCCTCGACGAGCTTCGAGCGTTGGTTCGCCGCTGACGTACCCCGCTAGCGACGCCTCCCGAGCACGAGCAGGTACTCCCGCGCATGGAGGATGCCGCCGTTGGTCGCGGTTGTTCTCCTCGAAGTACTCGACCCAATCCCGGTGCAGCTCCTCGCTCCGTTCGCCTAGTGCCTCGACGAGGGTCTTGGTCGGGCCGTAGGAAGTGGAGAAGAGCTCCCAGTACGCCTCGCCGGATTCAGAGCTGGAGCGGGGAGATGTACTTCTCGAGCTCGAGGTCGAAGCTCTCCCCGAGAAGCCCCTTGACCCGCTGCTCGTCTCCCCAGTCGAAGGGGCTGCTCGGCGGCGGCGCGGCTGGTACGTCGCCATGATCTTGAAGATCTCCGAGCGACCCCCGCTCGCCGGCGTCCAGTTCGCGAGGGCAATGCGGCCACCCGGGCGCCGTGACGCGCGCGAGTTCGCGTGCGACTGCCTCGTGGTCGGGAGCGAACATTACGCCGCAGGTCGACGAGACGCGTCGAAGCTGGCATCCTCGATGCTCGATGTTGCTCGCAGTCGCCTACCTCGTAGTCGATGTCGAGACTCGAGCTCCTCGGCGCGTTCCTTCGCCGTATCGATCAGGCCGGCGCGAGATCGACGCCCGTCACGTTCGCGCCCGCCGCAGCGGCACGCTCGGCGACGGCGCCGGTGCCGCAGGCCAGATCGAGCCAGCTCTGCCCCGGGTTCGGGTGCTAGTCGTTCGACGACGCGCTCGTGGATGTCCGTGATCGTGTCCGTGATCCGCTGATACGGGCCGTTGCCCCAGAGCACGCTCTGGCGTGCCTTCAACTCCTCGAAGGCCATGTCTCGTCCCCCCTTCTCAAATTGCTTGTCGGATATCTGCACCCATCGACCACGTCGTGCGCCCAAATTCTTCCCTCACTGTGCGAGGTCACGAATTCGCTGCGAGCTCGAGCTCTCTGCGAAGCTCGATCGGGAGGCGGAAGGTCACGTCCTCCTCGACGAGGCGATACGCCTCGATGTCGGTCACACCGCGCGCGCGAAACCAGTCGCAGACACGGCCCACCAGCTTCTCCGGCGCGGATGCCCCCGAGGTGATGCCGACTGTCTTCGCCGACTCGAGCCAGCTCTCCTGGATCTCCGTCTCGTCGTCGATCAGGTGCGCCGGAGTCCCGCTCGCACGCGCCGTCTCGACGAGCCGATTCGAGTTCGACGAGTTGGCGGAGCCGATCACGAGCAGCAGGTCGATCTCGGGCAGCATCTCCTTGACGGCCCACTGCCGGTTCGAGGTCGCGTAACAGATGTCTTCCTTGCGCGGAGCGCGGATGTCGGGGAACCGGCGGCGGAGCGTCGTGATGATCTCGCCCGTCTCGTCGACCGACAGCGTCGTCTGCGTGACGTACGCGAGCTTCGTGCCTGCCGGCGGCGCGAGCGCCTCAGCCTCCTCGACGGTCTGGACGAGGATCGTCGCGTCCGGAGCTTCGCCCGTCGTCCCCACGACCTCCTCGTGCCCGGCGTGCCCGATGAGGACGATGGTGTAGCCCTCGTCCGCGTACCTGCGCGCCTGGACGTGCACCTTTGTCACGAGCGGGCACACGGCGTCGATCACGTTGTGGCCGAGCCGTGCGGAGTTCTCGAAGACGGTAGGCGCGACGCCATGAGCCGAGTAGACGACGGTTGCGCCTGCCGGGACCTCGGTCTCCTCGTCGACGAAGATCGCGCCGCGCGCCTCGAGATCTCGCACCACGTGGATGTTGTGGACGATCTGCTTGCGCACGTACACGGGAGCGCCGTAGTGGTCGAGCGCCTTCTCCACCGTCTCGACAGCGCGTTCGACGCCGGCGCAGTAGCCGCGCGGCGATGCCAGGAGAACCCGCTCGACCATGGGAACAGGCTACCGGGCTGACTGCGCGAGGAAGATGCCCGCCAACACGATCGCTCCGCCGACGAGCTGCATGGGGCCGAACGTCTCGCCCAGCCACAACCATGCGACCACGGTTGCGACGACGGGCTCGAGCGTGGCAACGATCGAGGCGCGTGTCGCGCTGATGTGGCGGAGCGCACCGGTAAGGAGCGAGAACGTGATCATCGTCCCGATGACGACGATGAACCCGACGAGCGCCCAGACGGGAGCGGTGTACTCGGAGAGGTTCCCCTGGAGCGAGACGTCGTTGTCGAGGACGTTCCACGGGAACTGCCAGAGCGGCTGAACCAGGGCCCACAGGAGCGCCGCGAAGAGGAAGCCGTAGAACGAGAGCGAGACCGCGTCACGATGGCGGCGCTCTCGTTCGGCGAGGAGCAGGTAGGCGGTGAGCCCGAACGCGCCACAGAGCGCCGCGGTGACGCCGATCGTGCTGAACGCGACTCCTGCCCACAGCTCGACGACGAGCGCGAGGCCGAAGATGCAAAGCGCCACCGCGACCCAGATGCGGCGCCGGATCTGCTCCTTGTAGACGAAGCGCGCGAACAATGCGACGAACAGCGGGGCCGTGAACTCGATGAGCAGTGCCACGCCGACGGGCAGGTTGTGGATCGCCACGAAGTACAGCCACTGCACGAGCGCGACCCCGACCAGGCCGAAAGCGATCAGCACGACGAGCTCGCGCCGACCGACGCGGAGCCGAGCGGGAGCGAACGCGAGGAGGAATGCGAGCAGGCCGAGCGCGGCGCACGACGCCCGGATCTGTGCGAGCTCGAGCGACGACAGCCCCGAGTCGAGAACGACCTTCGAGACGCTGCCGTTGACCGCGAAGAGGGTGGCCGCCGTCGCAACCATCACGTAGCCGAGCCGCGTCCTGTCGTCGGGCCGCCCCTCCGGCAGCAGGGTGGGGGCGTCGACCATAGGCCGGCAGGCTATCCGCCTACACTGTGCGGGCTCGGGGTGTAGCTCAGCCTGGTAGAGCGCCCGCTTTGGGAGCGGGAGGCCGCCGGTTCAGATCCGGCCACCCCGATAGCCGAGAAGCCCCGCCGAGGCGGGGCTTCTCCACGTGCGATCAGCGTCTGACGGCCGATCGGCTCTAGGTGGCTGGTGCGGGCTTGCGCGCGAAGACGTACATCGCGATCGCGCCCGCGACGATGGCGCCGGCGAGCGGCCCCACGATGTAGATCCAGACGTCGCCCCACTCGCCGTTGTAGACGGCCGGAACGATCGAACGCGCCGGGTTGAACGAGCCGCCGGAGCTCGGGCCGACGGCTACGGCTCCGGCGAAGATCACGAAGCCGATCAGGAGCGGCGCCATCACGCCCTTCCACGGCGCGCGGTCGTCCGTCGCGGCGGTGATGACGACCAGGATGAGGAGCGCAGTCACGATCGCCTCGAGCAGCAGCGCACCCCAGTCGTCGACGCCGACCCCGGGCGCGGTTCCAAGCCCGTCCGTCACGTTGTCGCCGAAGACGAGCGCCATCGTGCCGACCGCGCACAGGCCGCCGACCAGCTGGGCGATCCAGTACGGCACGATCTCGCGCGGTGGGAACTTCCCCGCTACAGAGAGCCCGGCGGTGACCGCGGGGTTGTAGTGCCCTCCTGAGATGTGGCCGAACGCGGCGATCGCGAGCAGGAGACCGAAGCCGAAGGCCACTGCGATGCCCAACGGCTCGATCGCGGCGGGACCGATGTCGATCAAGGCGGCGATCCCGCTGAACCCCAGGAAGAAGAACATGAACGTGCCGAGTGCCTCTGCCGCGAGGCGGATGCCGAGGGACTCCGTCATTCGCAAACCTCCCACTGGATCGGTGCCGGACACGGGTTCGGCGCCGGACTGTCGTCTCCTGTATACGAGGGCAGATGAGCTTTCCGCTGCGTGTCCGGCTGGTGTCCGTCTCGTGCGCGTTCGTCCTGCTCGCGGCGGGAGTGTCGGCCGGCGCGGCGGCGGAGCCGTTCAAGGCCACGGTCTCCCCGATCGGCGGACCGCTGCGCGCGACGATGACCGGCATCTCCTGGCGTCCCGGTTGCCCGGTGGGGCTCCGTGACCTGCGCGTCGTCACCGCCCGCCACTTCGGGTTCGACGGCCGGATGCGCACGGGGAGGCTGATCGTCCACCGCGACGTCGCTACGGATGTCGTCACCGTGCTGCGGCGCCTATACGCGGCGCGTTTCCCGATCCGGCGCATGGTCCCCGTCGACGCCTATGGCGCCAGCGACTTCCGCTCGATCGAGGCGGACAACACCTCGGCGTTCAATTGCCGCTACGTCGAGGGCACGACGCGCTGGTCGGAGCATGCGTACGGCCGAGCAATCGACTTCAACCCGATCGAGAACCCCTACGTCAGCGGAGGGCGGACGTCACACCGTGCGAGCGTGCCTTACGTCGACCGGACGCCGTGCCGGCGGGGAATGGCGTGCCCCGGCAACGTCGTCGTGCGGGCGTTCGATGCCGTCGGCTGGAGCTGGGGCGGCTACTGGACGCCCGTCAAGGACTACCAGCACTTCTCCGCGAGCGGCCGCTAGGTCGGACGAAGAGGACGAAGCGGGCGGCCGGGTTCGAACCGACGACATCCAGCTTGGAAGGCTGGCGCTCTACCAACTGAGCTACGCCCGCGCGCCGTTAGCGTAGCGAGGTGGACCCGTACGCGTGGTCGTGGAATCCCGAGGCACTCGTCGTCGTCCCTGTCCTCTCCGGCGCGTACTTCCTTGCCCTCCGCCGCTTCCCGGCGCCGTGGTGGCGCATCGCCTGCTTCGGCGCGGCCATGGTGCTCGTCCTGGCGGTCACCGTCACGCCGGTCGAGACGCTCGCGCTGAACTACCTGCTCACGATCCATCTGCTCCAGAACGTCGTCCTCGCCGAGTGGGCGCCGCTCCTCGCGGTGCTCGGCCTGCCGCCTGCACTCGCCGCAACGCTGATCCGTCCCGCGGTCTTTCGCGCGCTGACCCATCCCGCGGTCGCGCTTCCGCTCTGGCTCGCGAACTACATGCTCTGGCATCTGCCCTGGCTCTACGACAGGGCGCTCGAGAATCCGCACACGCTCCTCCACCTCGAGCACGCGCTGTACTTCCTCACGGGCGCCGCGATGTGGTGGAGCGTCGTTCAGGACGAGCCGCATCGCATCGGTGCTGGCGGACGCGCGGGCATCGTCTTCGCGGCATTCGTCCTCGGAAGCCCCATCGGTCTCGTCATGGCTCTCGTGCCCGACGCGATCTACGACTTCTACGTCGCTGCCCCCGAGCGCCTCTGGGGTCTGAGCGCGCTCGAAGATCAGCAGATCGCCGGCGTTCTCATGTCGGTCGAGCAGGCCGCGGTCTTCTTCGCGGTGTTCGCCTTCTGGTTCTTCCGCTTCCTCGCCGAGGAGGAGCGCCGCGCTGACGTTGACCGGCCTCCCGAGGCGGCATAGGGTCGTCGAGATGCGCCACGCCGTCGCGCTCGCAGCTTTCCTGACGCTGGGATTCGCCGTCGTCGCGGCGGATGCCGCGACGACGGCCTTTCGCTACGGCGTCGCCGCCGGTGAGGTGACGTCGACGTCGGCGGTTCTGTGGACCCGTGCTCCAACGCCCGGGGTCGTCAAGCTCGATGTGCGCGTGTCCTCGCCGACGGCCATCATCGGGGTCGTCGTACTCGACTTGCGCGCGACCGCGGCGAACGACTCGACGGTCCAGCTGCGCGTTCCGAGGCTCAGGCCCGCGACCACGTACAAGTACTGGTTCACCCAGGGCAAGACGAAGAGCCCGGTGGGCACATTCACGACCGCGCCGGCGGGAAGCGCACATGTGCCGGTGCGGTTCGCGATCACGGGCGACGCCGACGCCACCGCAGGTGCGAACGGCAAACCCGCGTTCAATCGATTCCAGGTGTACGCGCGCATGGCCGCGGAACGCAACGACTTCAACATCAACCTCGGCGACACGATCTACTCGGACAGCGAGGTCGGCGGCGCGCCCGTAGCCCAGACCGTTCCGCAGAAGTGGGCCAAGTACCGGCTCGGTCTTGCGCTCCCCGCGTTACGGGGCCTACGGCGATCCGCCGGGCTCTATAGCCACTGGGACGACCACGAGTTCATCAACGACTTCTCCCGCCCCGAGAACGGCTCCGCGATCTTCCGTGCCGGACTGAAGGCGTTTCGGGACTACTCGCCGGTCTCGTACTCCGGCTCCCTCGGGCTCTACCGCAGCTTCCGCTGGGGGAAGAACCTCGAGCTCTTCTTCCTCGACGAGCGACGATTCCGGTCCGCCAAGGTCGACGACGCCTGCGGCGGGGATCTTGCCCCGACGGCGCCTCAACCCGTGCGTTCGGCGTTCGCATCGCTCGCGCCGTCACTCGCGAACCCGGTGCCGGCCGGGTGCCTGGCCGCGATCACGGACAGCCGGCGCACCATGCTCGGCTCGCGTCAGTACAGGGCGTTCACGAGCGCGATCGAGGCGTCGACGGCAACGTGGAAGGTGATCGTGAACGAGGTCCCGATCCAGCAGTACTACGCGTTGCCGTACGACCGCTGGGAGGGCTACGCGAGCGAGCGGGAGCGACTGCTCCGCTTCCTGGAGGACGTCGAGAACGTCGTCTTCCTGACCACGGACACGCACGCGAACCTGATCAACGAGGTGCGGTACGCGACGCTGGCCGGTCCACCCACGAGCTCCGGCATGTGGGAGGTCGTCACGGGCCCGGTTGCGACGAACACGTTCGCGAAGGAGATCGACTCGACGCTCGGCCTCGCCGGGCGCGGGGACCGCGATCGGCTCGTTGTTCTTCAAGCCCCAGCCGCCGCGCGGAGTCGGTATGCGCTGTGCCGCGCTCGACGTCTACAGCTACGCGCAGGTCCGGGTGACTGCTACTCGAATCACGATCGCGCCCAAGGACGCCGCCGGACGACCGGTACGCGAGGCGACCGGCGTTGCGTGTGAGCCGCTCGTCCTGACTGCGCGGTAGCCGGCAGCGACGGTCAGTACCCTCCCGTCAGCGCGCCCGTAGCTCAGTGGACAGAGCGGCGGACTTCTAATCCGCGGGTCGGAGGTTCGAATCCTCCCGGGCGCATCGAGTACCTGAAATCGCAATATTCCAGCGGCCCATCGCCGGCTTGCGAGCGGATTCGAGTTGATCTGCGATGCTCATGCGACATGAGACGCAGTGTCGTCGTAGCGCTGTGCTCGTTGAAGGGCAAGGCATGACGCACGGCGCGGCAGTGCTCTGCGCGGGCGAGCAGACCGTGCTCGGCGAGGGAGCCCGGTGGGACGCGCGCCGAGGCGAGTTGCTCGGCGTGGACATCGTCGCGGGGCGCGTCTTCCGCGAACGGATCGACGGCCAGGGCGACCTCGTCCGCACTCACAGCTATCCGGTGCCCGGGACCGTGGGCGCCATCGCGCCCGTCCAGGACGACGAGGGATGGCTGCTGGCTGCCGGCAGGGGCTTTGTCCATCTATCCCCTGACGGCTCGCTGCGCACGATCGCCGAGGTCGCTCCCTCAGGAACGCGGATGAACGACGCTGCGTGCGATCCGCAGGGAAGGTTCTGGGCCGGGACGCTGGCGGATGACCACCACGCAGGCGGCGGCGCTCTCTACCGCCTCGATCAGCACGGACGGAGCGAGCTGATGCTCGACGGATTGACGATCTCCAACGGGCTCGGCTGGAGTCCCGAGGGCAGCACGATGTATCTCGTGGACAGCGGCCCGCGTGTCGTCCACGCATTCGCTTTCGACGGCGAACGGGGCTTGATTTCCGGTGGCCGCGTGCTGATAACGGTGTCCGAAGAGGTCGGAGCGCCCGACGGCATGACTGTCGACGCCGACGGTGACTTGTGGGTCGCCGTCTACGGGGGCGGGCGAGTCAGGCGCTACTCCAGTGACGGTGCACTGCTCGAGGAGCTGCTCGTCCCCGCGACACAAACCACGTCATGCGCTTTCGCCGGCCCCGAGCTGAACACGCTCTACGTCACGACGGCAACCGAGAACTGGAGTGACGAGCAGCGTCGCGCCGAACCCAACGCGGGCCTTGCGTACCGGTTCGACACCGACGCCACCGGCCGCCCGGCCGCTCCGTTTCGTCCGGATCCAGAGTGGTGGCGGACGATCATCACGTGACCGTGTGCTCACCGTGATCTGGCTCTAGACGACGGCGAGACGACTGCATTGCGTGCGGCTCCCGCTCGGGTGTGGGTCAACGGCCGCGCCTCACTGATATCGCAGCGCCTCAGCGGGGCGAATCTTCGAAGCACGAATGGCGGGCGCCAGAGTCGCAGCGAGCGCGACGACGTAGACGACAAAGAAGATGACCGCGAGGTTCAACCAGGGCACGACGAGCTCGAGATTCTCCCAGCTCGGCTGGGACTGCTGGTCGCGGATGATGTTCCACGCGAGGAGGAGGCCGAGCGCGGTCCCGGCCAGGATCGACGTGAGGGCTATGAACGAGGACTCGAGTAGGAAGGCGGCTTGCACCATGCCTGTACGGAAGCCGATCGCGCGCATGACCCCGATCTGTTGTCGCCTCTCGACGACTGCTCGAGCGCTGATAACCCCAAGCGCAGCGACTCCCACGATGAGTCCCAGGCCCAGGAATCCCTGGACAAGCCGGTTGAAAGTGCGGCTTCCGGCGACGGCGTCGTCCACGACCTGCTGAACCGACTGTGCCTCGAGCCCGCTCGGGATGAACGCTGCCTCGAGCCTCGCTGCCGTATCTTCGGGATCGACGCCGGCGGCGAGCTCGAAGTAATGGATGGTCGGCCGGATGCGGCCGGGGAAGGCACCGACCAGCGTCTTCTCTGACGTCGAGATCCCTTGCATCTCAAGCGGCGCCGTGTCCTTCAGGATGCCGATCACGGTCAGCGTCGTTCGTCGACCCGTCTGCTTGTCGAGCACCTCGACCGGGATCGGGTCGAAGCCCTCCTCGAAGTAGAACCCCGACAGCTGGAAGTCCGGGAGCACACCGAAGTTCCAGTTGTCGCGGCGCGGAGCGATCGTGCTGTCGACGACGGCGAGCCCCGGTCGCTCTCGAACGGCGGCCCAGACTTCCTGCTCCGACCCGTAGCCGCGCGCGATGTCGCCGAGGCCGAATGTGGTGTGCTCGAGGAACGGCTTGTCAAGCCCTCGCACGAGGTAGGTCTCGAAGGGACGTTCTGCACCGACCTGCTTTGCCTCGACCGCAAGCACCGACTGACTGCCCACCGCGGTGAAGTCGCGCGCGTCTACTCCTTGCGCTCGACGGAGCGCCACGGTCATGTCGTCGATCGGCGCGGCGCCGATGGTTCCGGCTCGCACCTGAAAGCCGCCGCCGAAGTCCTCAACGCCGATGGCATGTACGAATGAGCCGTTCGAGGTAGTCCCTGTCACGAGCGTGAAGACGACGAGTGTGAACATCGCCAGGGTCGTTCCCGTGCGGAAGCGGGCGGACAGCGGGTAGGCGATGGACATCCGCAGGACCGGCGCGAGGGCACGGATGCGGCCGAACGTCCGCATGACGAGTCCGAGCAGCGCGGCGGCGTTGTGCACCATGACGAGGACGGCGCCGACGATGATCAGCAGACCGGCGACGATCCAGGTGCTGAAGTCCATCGCGAGCGTGCCGAAAACGGCGTCCCAGAGATTCCACGGGAGCATGAGCGTCACGACGATCGCGCCCCCGCAAGCGGTGTTCGCGACACGCTCCGACACGCCGGCTACCTGGAGCAGCGGAATGAGGCCGAGCAAGATGAGGGAGACGCCGAGCATCACCGGTGTCGCTGTCCCCGAGCTCGTTCCGGAAACGGTGAGCGTCGAGCCGAGCAGGATCGCGATCGACGCGAGCACCAGCCGGCGGCGGCGGCGGCCGGTCGGCGGCTCGGGAAGGTTCCGGATCGCCGTCGAGACGTTCATGACGCTCACGCGCCAGGCCGAGACCGCTACGACGACGAGCGTCAACAGCATTCCGAGCGCAAAGGCGATGACGAGGCTGCGTGGCGTGACCGCGAACTCGATCTGCAGACCCTCGTCCGCGTCGGCTGCGGCGAAGGCGTTCGCCATGACGGTGACCATCCCGAGTGCGACGAGCGCTCCGAGTACGGCGCCAACGAGCGCGGCCAGGAGGTCGTAAGCGACGCCCTCGAAGGTGAACATCTGGACGAGATGTCCGCGCCGGGTGCCGACGGCCCGTGCAATTCCGAGCTCCGCGCGCCGCTCGGCGGCGAGCATCACAAAGATCAGGAAGATGAGGAGAATGCCCGCGGCGACTGAGAACGTGCCGAAGGTCGTGAAGAAGGTCATGAAGGCGTTCCCGGCGGCATCCGCGTCCTCGATGGCGTCTGCCTTCAGCGTCTGGATCTCGAGGTCGAGCGAGTGCACGACTGGGTTGAGCAGTGCGACGACCTCGTTCGACAGCGCGGCCCCGGCGACGTCCCCGCCTCGGTTCGACACCAGTACGGCCGTGATCTCGCCCCTTCGGTCGTAGAGCCGCTGCGCCTGGGCGAGCGAGAGGAGTACGGACGCGTCTGCGGTGCCAGATCCGTCGAAGCGGACGATGTCGCGCACCCGCGCCGACACAGGATCCGTACCCGCCCAGACGACGACGCGGTCTCCGGCCTCGATGCGGAGCTCGCGTGCGGCCTTCGTGTTGAGATAGACCTCGTCCGCGCGCAGGTCGCCGAGGGACAGCTCGGCATCGTCCGAGCCGCGGATCTGTGAGAAGCCATGCATCCGTGCCGGGTCGCCCGCGAACAGCACGACGCTCGGCTCGTTCTGGCCTTGGGCTGGAGCCTGCACGGCGACCTGCTCGATGATCGCGCCTGTGATGCCGTCCACGAGATCCGAGCTCTTCGCAGCAGCTTCGACCTGCCCGACCGACTGCTCGGGAATCCAGCGGGTCCCGCTTGCGGCACCGAGCGCCCCGGGGATGTCGTCGACGGCACCCTTGGCCGCGATCGTCTCGTCGGTTGCTCCGAGCGTTGCGACGGCCGTGGTGCGGATCGTGTGGCTCATCGTGTCGCCGGTCGTCAGCGCGGCGGCAATGATCGTGGTGCCGAGCATCAGCCCGATCACGATGAGAGCGCTACGCCCGCGCCGGCGGCCGACACTGCGCACCGCGAGCTTGACGAGGATTCGGTTGCGAAGCGCTAGGACTCCCACGACACACAGCGAGATGCCGAGACCGACGAGGAGGATCACGAGGAGCGTGTCGACCGGGATGCCGAACACTTCCTTCATCGCCTACGCCACCAATACGCCTTCCATGTCGGCAAACGCGACTTCGTAGAGCTCGCGACCCGGAGGCGATCTGAACATGGTCACAAAGCGCTCGAGTGCTCCAGATGCGAAGCCCGAGATGTCCTGCGCTTCCTCCTCCGTATCCCAGAACGTGATGATCATCCCCTTGCCTTCCGGGGTGGCGAGCGCGATCGCGCCCTTGTAGCCGTCCTGCTCGCGAAGGCCCGGGACGACCTGGTCCTCGAAGAGGGCTGCAGCCTCTTCCATCCCAGTGCGCATCGTGTCGATCTCAAGCAGCGTGACTCGCGAGTACATGCGGTACCTCCAGTCGTTGCTCCTCGACGACACGGCCGTCGAGCATCCGCACGATGCGATCGGTTTTTCGTCCGACCGAGATGTCGTGCGTGACGATGAGAAAGGTCAGTCCGCGCTCGATATTCAGCCGGCGCATCAGCGCGACGATCTCGGCGGCGTTCTCGGAGTCGAGGTCACCGGTCGGCTCGTCCGCCCAGACGATCGCCGGGTCGTTGACGAGCGACCGTGCGATGGTGACGCGCTGGCGCTCGCCTCCCGAGAGCTCGTCGGGCACATGGCCCGCGCGGTCGGCGAGACCCACGAGATCGAGCGCCTCAAGCGCGCGCTCCCGCGCCTCGCCTCCCGGCACTCTCGCGACGAGGAGCGGTAGCTCGACGTTCTCGACCGCGGTGAGGACCGGGATCAGGTTGTAGAACTGGAAGACGAAGCCCATTCGGCGCGCGCGGTAGTCGGTCCGCTCGCGATCCGACATCTCGGAGAGCGGCGTCCCCTCGATCAGGGCCTCGCCGCCGTCGATCGAGTCGAGCCCTGAGAGGCAGTTGAGCAGCGTCGTCTTGCCGCAGCCGCTCGGCCCCATGATCGCCACCATCTCGCCTCGCTCGAGGGCGAGATCGACGCCGCGAAGAGCGTCAACGCGGACGACGCCGGTGTCATAGGTCTTGCGGAGCGACCGCGCTTCCAGAATCGGTGTCTCCATGAGAGCTCCTTCCGTCGTCCGTTCCAGTGTCATCCGGCAGCCGCTCGCCGAAATCGGCTCGGAGCCGCGAAGCCGACACGGGAAAGTACGGATTGGTTCCGAACGGCGGTGACCGCGGAGGCGAGCACGGCCGCGAGGTCGCGCGTCGGTCGGAGCGACCGGTTGCCGTGCGGCTCCGCTAGCGTCTCGATGCGGGCTCGTGCGTCCGCCGGAGCTGACGCTTAGCCCTGCGGGTCGTGTCATCGATCGTCCAGCTCAGGTTCGGCTGAACCGAGACGACGCCGGGCACGCGGCCCACGAGTCGTTCGAGCAGAAGAGCTTCGCTTCGCGTCTCCATGCGACCGCTCAGCCGAACGGCCCCGCGCTCGACCTGGACGACGACCGCTTCCGGAACCTCGAGCCAGAGAGTCCCGCGGAGCACTTCTTCTCTGATCTCGCGGCGGATGTCCTCGTCGGACCGCACGAATGCGCGGACGAGGTCCGTGCGCGTGACGATGCCGACGAGCTCGTCACGTCTCAAGACCGGAAGACGGTTGATGCCGTGCTCGGACATGAGCCTGGCCGCCTCTGCGACCGAGCAATGCTGCGAGACAGTGATCGCCGGAGCGGTCATTGCCTCGTGCACCTTGACCGCGAGCGCCTTCTTCGTGTCCTTCGTGGCCTTCCCGCCGAAACTGGACAGCATCGACCGTCCGTTCGGCTCCAGGCCCTGCTCCTTGAACACGATGTCTCCCTCCGAGACGATCCCTAGAACCTCGCGCCCTGCTCCGCAGACGGGCAAGCCCGAGAT
Source organism: uncultured Actinomycetes bacterium (assembly GCA_963736295.1). GTDB lineage: Bacteria > Actinomycetota > Thermoleophilia > Gaiellales > Gaiellaceae > GMQP-bins7. The sequence continues at coordinate 172,486 of CAVTOH010000002.1, read as the reverse complement.
GCCGCGCTCGACGAAGATCCGAGCGACATCGCGGATCTCCGCCTCCGGCCCGATCGTCAGCACGTCGGTCGTCATGATCTCCTGCACCTTCATCGCGGTTCCTCCTTTCACGGCGCCGCCGCACGCACGCGGGGTGAGACCCCGCCGCGTGCGGCAAGCGGTAGTCAGTGCACGATCAGAACGTCACAGTTCGCGCGGCGCTGGACTTCCTCGCTGACACTCAGCCCGAGAAGCCTCGAGATCAGGTTAGGCTCGCCCGTTCCGACGACGATCATGTCGGCGTCTCGGTTCTCAGCCGCCAGCAGGATCAGGTCTGCCGGATCGCCGAGACCGACGTCGTAGTCAGCCTCGAGGCCTGCCTCGTCCAGCACTGCTTTCGCGTGGAGAAGCTCCTCGCGATGCAGCTCGGGCGGATCCGTCGGATCGATCGGGCCGATACCGCGGCCTGCTGGCGTCAAGGCCCGTGCAACGCTGACGACGAGCGGCTTCGCCCGGTACGTACGGGCGAGCTCAACGGTGCGTGCCAAAGCGCGCTTGGCAGGCTCCGTATCGTCGTAGCCGAGGACGATGGTCTTCATTTCACACCTCCTTGCCACTGGGAGGTTCCCGCAGTCGGCTTGCGGAGGCATCTGTAGAAACCCCCGCGGAGGCGTGCTTTCTACGCGGCGTGGGGCGCTACCAGCCCTTCGTCGGGGGCTGGGCGTCGAACCGCGCGACCCGAACGCGCGCGTCGACGACGACGCACCGGTCGGGAAGTGCGAGGACCGGGTTGAGGTCGAGCTCGGCGACGGCCGGAAGGTCCAGTCCCAGCCGTGCGAGTCTCTGGACGAGATCGATGAGCGCCGTGACGTCCGCGGCCGGCGCGCCGCGGAAACCGCGCACGAGGACACCGGCCTTCCCCTCCGAGACGAGCTCTTCGGCGTCGACGTCGGTGAGTGGCGCGATCCTGAAGGAGGCCTGCCCGATCAGCTCGGCGAGCACGCCCCCCGGGCCGAAGGCAACAAGCGGCCCGAATACGGGATCCTGAACGAGTCCTGCGAGGAGCTCGGCTCCTCCGAAGACCATGGGCTGTACGACGACGGGAACCCCGATCCGCCCGACGGCATCGCGGACCGTCTCGTCGTTCGTCAGATCGAGCGCAATACCCCCCGTCTCGGTCTTGTGCGCTCCGGCTGCCGCGGTCTTCACGACGACGGGATAGCCGAGGGTTGCAGCGGCTGTGATCGCCTCGTCCGCGGATGAGGCGAGCTCCTCCGGCACGAGCGGGATTCCGTAGGCGAGCAGCAGCTCGCGCGCCTCGGCGGGCTCGAGCCAGCGGCCTTCCGCATCGCCGAGCGCACGCTCGACGACCGCGAGCGCAGCGTCGGTATCGATGCCGTCAACCTCTTGGACGGACCCGAGCGGACGCCGCAGCCAATCTGCACGGTCGGCCGCGCGTCCGAGTGCTCGCGCCGCTGACTCGGGGTAAGAGAACGCCGCGACCGGCTGCTCCCCTCGCAACGGCGCCGGAATTCCCTCGGCGCTCATGACGACCGCGAGGACCGGCTTCTCGCCTCCTGCCGCTGCGACCGCACGGGCGATCGCCTCCGCGACCGCGTGCGCCGTGGCACTAACTGCGGGCACGAACAGGACGATCACCGCGTCGACGCCGGGGTCGGCGAGCAAGAGCGGCAGGACTTTCTCGTAGGACGTGTCGGACGCGGACCCGAGCATGTCGACGGGGTTGGCGAGGCTTGCCTCACCCGGCACCAAGGGCGCGATCGCGCGCACGGTCTCCTCGCTCAGCGGCGGTAGCTCCAGGCCTGCCGCTTCGCAGGCATCGGCGCACAGGATCCCGAGGCCACCTGCGTTCGTCAGCACCGCCACGCGCCTGCCTCTCGGCATCGGCTGCGTCGAGAGCAGAGTGGCCACGTCGATGAGCTCCTCCAGAGACCCCGCACGTATGACCCCGGCCTGATGGAACAGCGCGTCGACAGCCGCCTCCGACCCGGCGAGCGCGGCCGTGTGCGAGCTTGCTGCGCGAGCACCGGAACCCGTGGCTCCGCTCTTCACCGCGAGGATCGGCTTCGTCCGCGCGACGCGGCGGGCCAGAGTCCCGAATCGTCGAGGGTTGCCAAACGACTCGAGGTAGAGCAGTACAACCTCTGTTGCCGGGTCGTCCTCCCACCACTCGAGCAGATCGTTCGAGGAGACGTCCGCCTTGTTCCCGATCGAGACGAAGGCCGACAACCCGAGACCGCGCGACTCGGCGGCCTCGAGCATCGCGAGTCCAAGAGCCCCGCTCTGAGAGGAGAACCCGATGTTCCCGGGCGGCGCCGAGCGGGACGCAAACGTTGCGTTGAGCTGGACAGCCGACGAGGAGATGCCGAGGCAGTTGGGTCCGAGAAGTCGCGCTCCATGCGCACGAATCGAGGCCAGCAGTGCACGCTGCCGCTCCTCTCCTTCGGAACCGACCTCCGCGAACCCCGCAGAGATCACGCAGACGGCCCGAGCTCCGGCCTCGAGGACGGAGTCGACCGCTTCGAGTACCGCGACGGCCGGGACGCAGACAACGGCGAGATCGATCGGATCGGGGATGTCCGCCATGGAGCCATAGCCCCGGACACCAGCGACGGACTGTCCGTTGCGGTTCACGGGGTACGCGGCCCCGGCGAACTCGCCCTCGAGGATGTTCCGAAAAAGCTCGCCTCCGATCGTGCCCCTCCGCGACGAGGCGCCGAGCACAGCCACCGAGCGCGCTTCGAAGAACGGACGGAGAGATGCGACGACCGCGGTGTGGTCGCGTTCCTCGACCAGCGATGCGTATCCGGCCGTCGGGGCGATCGGGAACGTCATCTCGACCTCGCCACCGGAGAACGTTCGCGCGACCTCGAAGCCCACGCCCTCGAAGACGTTGATCATCGCGGAGTTATCAGCCATCACCTCGCCGATGAAACGCTCGATTCCACGACCGGCCGCGCGAGAGGCGAGCTGCTCGACGAGTCGTGTCCCGATGCCGCGCCCCTGGTACGCGTCCGCGACCGCGAAAGCGACCTCAGCAGCCAGCGGATCGCGAAGACGGACGTAGTTGGCGAGAGCGACGATTCGGTCCTCGCCTCCCTCGACGACCGATCCGATGAGCGCGCCACGATCGATCCAGTCGGGATCGACGACGGGCTCGACGAGGCGTTCGTCGATCGTCGGGTGTCCGTGGAAGCGGAGGTAGAAGCTGCGGTCCGAGAGCTCGCTGAAGAAGCGAATGATGGCCGGCCCGTCCTCGGGGACGGGAGCGCGTAGCCGAAGCGTGCTCCCGTCGCGCAGGATGACGTCAACCGTCTCGATTGGGACGCTCGTAGCTGGCACTCAGAGATCTCCCGACCTTCGGTCTTCCTTCCTTCAGCCTGCCTCAGGAGCAACTCGGAGCAGCATAGGCCCGCATCACGAGACGAGGCCGATCGGCACTCCTGCCTGCTGCATGGCTTCGTCCAGGTGGAGCATCCCAATCGGACGGTCGTCGTCCACCACCGGGAGGTGCCGGATGCCGTACTCCTTTGCGATTTGGACGGCAGCTGCAACGGATGACTGCGGCGAGACCGTGACGGGCTCGACTGTCATCCACTGACGCACTCGCCCGTCGCTCGGATGCACTCGCGCGGCGCCGGCGCGGACGAGGTCGTGAGCCGTGAGGATCCCGATCAGGTGCCCGTACTCGGCGACGGCGGCCGCCGTCGCGGCGCGCTCGACCAGTAGCTCAGCCGCCTCTCCCAGCGTGTCCTCGGGAGCGACTACGACCGGATCCTTGGTCATGAGCTCCTGGACCGCGCGTCCCTGGTCACTCGCCTCGTCGAGGCTCAACCTGCTCGACCTCAACTCTGCGAGCGTCTCGTGATCTAGCTCTACTTCGAGGGGGACCGCCCCGGCCGGACGATCACCAGTACTGGTGGGCTCGTCGGCACCGACCAGCAACGCGAGGAATGGCGCCAGGTAGTGGCCGACGATCTTCGCCGGAGGCCACCAGAGCGGCTCGTAGGAGGCGACCGGCGGCTGGTCGGGTTCAGCGCTGACCTCGCGGCGGAGATACCGCGACTGTTGGCCTGTGAGCAGCAGCCCGCGCAGCACCGGCCGGAAGCGTGTGGGCGTGACGTATGCGCCTGCCTCCGCCGCGATCGCCGCTGCCGCAACGTCTGCCTGCTGCGCGGCGATTCCCCCCTGCTTGACCGTGAAGCTCGTGATGTCGCCTGCGGCGTAGACGTCGGCGACTCCATGCACGCGACAGTGTGCGTCGACCGGGATGAATCCGTGCACGGTCTGCGGCAGCCCGTCGATCGGAGCGCCATGAAGCCTCGGAAGCGCAACGACACGATCGGCCGAAACGCTGCCGTCCGGAATGAGCTTGAGCTCTCCGTCGGCGAACTCTCCTGCATATGCACCGGCGTGGAGAGTCACGCCGTGCTCCTGAAGCAGCGCGTGGGCGGCTGCGCTCGCCGGCGGTCCGAACAGCTGCAGCGGTTCGATCTCGGGCGTCACGAGCGTGAGCTCGGCGTCCATCACACCAAGTCCACGGAGGTGGCTAGCCGTGAGGAGAGCCAGCTCGTACGCGGGCAAAGACCAGCCGGCCCCCCACGGGATGACGAACGCCACCGAGCGCACGTCACGACGCGCGATTTCTTCGAGGAGGCGCTGGATGACCTCGATGTCCGCAGGGCCGCGGAACGTGAGCGCGCCGGGAATGGCTGGTAATGGCAGCGCCCCGCATGCGATGAGGAGCGTGTCATACGTGATCTCGGTATTCGTTGACGTGTATGCGATGTGTCTCCATTCGTCGATACCGGTGAGACCTCCCAGCGTGAAGCTGGCGCCGGTCCGGCGTGCAAGCCCATCGAGCTCGAAGCGTGTGACCTCGCCGAGCTGGAAGGGCGCTGCTACCGAGAGCGGTCTGTACCAGAAGTGGGGCTCCGGAGCCAGGAGCTCGACGGCGACCCGATCGGCCGCGCGGTCTTGTAGTGCAAGCGCGGCTTCGAGTGCGGCCACGCCTCCACCGGCAATGAGGACCCGCTTTTTCCTGTCGGCGTCCATCGTCCCCTCCGGTCCGTGTCGACCGAGCTTGCGCACTTCGCGCTCGGACCACAGTCGAGAAAGCCCTGTTCCGTACGTGGGTTTCTACGGATCCTCGTGACTCGGATGACCGGCGGCTGGTACTCCTGGCCCCGCAGCAAGCCATGCCGTGTGCGGCCTGTGCGGCAAATCCGCGAGCCCGTTCAGTCTTGCCGCGGATGCCGCGAGCACGACAAGCTTGGAGTGTTCCCTCTGCCATGTACGCGCGTGCTGTTGAGGACGCATCCGCACGCCTCCGCGAGCTGCGTCAGGAGGAATGGCAAGATCTGGCGCTTGCGGCGCTCGCGCTCGGGCTCGCGCTCGTAGCCACGCAGGTTCGCCCCGCCTTGGCGATCCCGCTCTTGCTCGGAGGCGTCGTTGTCGGCTGCCGTGGCCTGGGAGCATTGTGGCGCCGGTGGGATCTCCTCGATCGACTGGCGGCCGAGCGCGACGCGCACGTGATCGCCGAGGTGCGGTCCTATGCATCGCGTGAAGCGACGACGGAGAAGCGGCACTGGTTCGCAGCGTTGATCCGCGCCCGGCTGGCGCAACCGGGGGAGCTGGGCCTCGAGCCCCGAGTCGTCCACGTCTCGGAGGAGCTCGCGGCCCTCGCGTGCGACCTCGAAGACGACGACCTGCTGCTCGATCCTGCCTGCGCAGTCGCGTGCGCGCGACTAGTGACGGACCCCGCCGCGAGCCCGCTCCTGAATCCGGCTCTGCCGCCCGAGGAACTGCAGGCCCGAGTTCGTCAGATCCGGTCCGGGTTCACGATCTCCAATCGAGAAGGGAGAGCCCGATGACGACCGCCCCCACACCGGTGCCCAGCAGACACACCCCGCGTCGCCTCTACGTGATCCTTCTCGCGACCCTCGTCGTCCTCGCCGGGACGGCCGTCGTGTTGCTCGCACGAACCGATGGAGGGAGCGGCTCCGGATCCACCACGGGCATTCAGGGCTCGGGAGTCTCTGCGTCGCAGTCACGCACCGTCCCCTCGTTCACCGAGATCGATCTCGCCGGCAGCAGCGTCCTTACCGTTCACGTCGGCGGGAAGCAGACGGTCGTCGTCCATGCCGACGACAACCTCATCGACCGCGTCACGACGGACGTCCGAAGCGGAATGCTCGTGCTAGGCACCAGCGGAAGCTTCACCACTCGGAGCCCCATGGGCGTCGACGTGACGGTCCCGACGCTCGAAGCCGTCGTGCTCAGCGGCAGTGGCGTCGCTCGCGTCGAGGGCCTGGCCGCGGAACGGCTGACAGTACGCATGCCCGGCAGCGGCGTGCTCGGCATCACCGGCACGGCCGACCAGCTCGACGTCGACCTGAGCGGCTCGGGCGACGTCCGACTCCAGGACCTCGTCGCACGCGACGTCGTGGCGACGTTGTCAGGATCCGGGCGTATTCAGGTTCATGCGACCCGTTCGCTTGCCGCATCCGTGCCCGGCAGCGGTGTGATCGTGTACGGCGGCGACCCGAACAGCCTCGCGACCGAGGTTTCGGGCAGCGGAGTCATTACGAAGCGGTAGCCGACGGAGCGACTCGACGTCCGGCCGAGCTCGGCGCGACCGGACGCTCCGCTGGCGGTGGTGGGCCCACCAGTGTGCGGAAAAGCCGAGGGGGCCCTTGCCCCCGGTTACCGATGCGCGGCGGACCTGAGCGCGCGACGATCGGATCCAGGAAGGAGATGTCATGAGCACCCACGCTGTTCGACACCACGACGTGCGTGTCAGCACGCGCCTGGGCGTGTCCGCTCACTGGGCGTGGCTTGCAGCAGGCTTCGTCGTAGCGTTCGCCGTGCCGTTTCTCCTCGCGGAGGCTCGCTCGGCCTTCGGTGTGGTCTTCGAGGTCAACCGCGACGTCTACTACGGCATGTATGCGCTCGTAGTCGTCACCTTGTTCGCACTCTGGTCCCGGTCGACCGGGTACGACCTCATGGCGGCCGTTCGCCGCCGCTGGCTCTTGGCTGTCGGTCTAGGCCTCGTCGCCGCCGGCGTCATGGCTGTCATGGTCATGCGGACGGATGACGCGACCTCGCGTCCGGACGGACTCGAGCTGGTCGGCGCCGTGCTCTGGCGCGGCATCGTCTACGGAATCACGGACGGCCTGCTGCTGTCGGTCTTCCCGATCCTCGTCGTGTTCGCGGCGCTAGCGGAAAGCCGGCTGCACCAGCGCCGCGCCGGCAGGGTCGTGATCGGCTTCGTCGCGCTCCTCGCCTCGCTGGCGATGACAGCCATCTATCACTTCGGCTACAGCGACTTCCGCTCGGACAAAGTGACCAAGCCGCTGGTGGGAGACGTCGTCTGGAGCGTACCGACGCTCGTCACTCTCAACCCGATCGGCGCGCCGATCGCGCATGCTGGGCTCCACACCGCGGCCGTGCTCCACAGCTACGAGACGGAGACCTTCTTGCCGCCGCACAGCGGGGGCGGGGAGGCTCGGTAGGGGGCCATCCTCAGGCGTCGCCGCCCGAAACGACCCCGGCCCACTGACGTGGGCCGGGGTCGTCGACAGGCCTAAGCAGAGGCAGCCGACGGCTCGATCTCGGACGTTGCCTCCGTCTCATCGTGATCGAGACGGGGAAGCCACTGGAGCCACGAGGGCAGGTACCAGTTCCAGTCCCCGAGCAGCTTCATCGACGCTGGCAGGAGCACTGCGCGGACGATCGTCGCGTCGATCAGGATCGCGGTCGCGAGCCCGACGCCGAACTGCTTGAAGAACGGCCACGAGAGCGTCGCGAAGATCGCGAAGACGGCGACCATGACGATCGCTGCGCTCGTGACCACCCCGGCCGTGGACTTGATCCCGTGCGCGACCGCCTCATCCATGCTCTTGCCGCGGTCGAACGTCTCCCGGATCCGGCTCAGGATGAACACGTGGTAGTCCATCGACAGGCCGAACAGGATCACGAACAGGAGCAGCGGCACCACCGCGTCGATCCCGGTTGCGGAGCTCACGCCGAGCAGTCCCTCGCCGACGCCGTGCTGGAAGACGAGCACGAGCACGCCATAGGCTGCGGCGACCGAGAGCAGGTTGAGCAGGATCGCCTTGGCCGCGACCACGATCGAGCGGAATGCGACCAGCATCAGGCCGAAGGCGAAAAGGAGGACGAAGGCGACGACGGGAGGCAGGTTCGACTTCAGTGCGTCTGCCTCGTCCCTCCACGCGGCAGTCTGCCCTGTCACTCCGGCCTGCGTGTCCGGAAGGGCGCCGACCGTCTCGGGGACGACCTCATTGCGCAGCATGCGGAAGGACGCGTTCGAGGCAGCATCGGTTCCGTTGCCTGCGATCGGGACGGTGATGTTCGCGACCGTCCCCTCCTCGTTCACGTCCACGGTGATCGGCTCGAACGCGCGACCGCTCGCGAGCGCCCGCTGCTCGAGCTGCGCAATCGCCTCCTGCATCGCCGGCGTCTGCACGCTCGGTGCCTTGACGACCACCTGGGCCGGAAGCGCCGAGCCAGGGAACGCCTGCTGCATGCGGTCGTACGTCTTGATGACCGCGATCGAGTCGGGGAACGACTCCGGTCCCTGCGCCGCAAGGCGGAGCTGCAACGCGGGCGCAGCGAGCGTCAGCAGCAGACCGGCTGCGACGGCAGCTGAGACAGCGGGCCGGCGCAGGACGCGATCGACGATCGCCCCCCAGACCCGCCCTTCCCCGTCATCACGGCGGAGGCGACCGACGAACGGGACTCGCCCACGTTCGACCCTGTCGCCGAGCCGCGAGAGCACGGCGGGCAGGACCGTCAGCGATCCGAGCACTGCCACGGCCACGACGAGGATGGTGGCCAGAGCGAGAGATGAGAACGTCTTGTCTCCGGTAAGGAACATGCCGGCCATTGCGACCATCACGGTCAAGCCGGAGATGAGCACCGAGCGGCCCGAGGTCGCGGCCGCGGCTTCCAGAGCTGCCCGTTCGCTGCGCCCGGCAGCTCGTTCCTGGCGCTCCCGCTTCAAATAGAACATCGAGTAGTCGACCCCGACCGCGAGCCCGATCAGGAGCACCATCGCGGGGGCCTGCATCGCGACCGGCAGCACGAGGCTCGAAAGCGCGACGAGCCCGAAGGTCGCGAACACGGCGGTCAGCGCGAGCAAGAGCGGGATGCCCGCCGCGACGAGCGAGCCGAACGTGAGCACCAGGACGATCAGCGTGATCGGAAGCGAGAGCGCGCCCGCCTTGCCGAGGTCCTTGTCGTAGGACTCGACGACGCCCTTTTCGGCGCTCGCATCGCCGAACTCGCCGATGGTGAAGCCCGGGTGGGCGCGTTGCACGGCGGCGACGGTAGCGAGGACCGGAGCGATCTTGTCGACCGCTTTCTCCTTGTCACCGCGGATCTGAAACTGGACGAGCGCGGAGTGCCGATCCTTGGAGATCTGGGCCGCGTAGCCAGGTGCAAGTGGCGAGCGGACGTTTTGGACGGCCGCCACCGCCGACACGCGCGCGACGACGTCCGCGATCGTGGAATCGAAGGCGGTCGTGCCGACACGGGCCGACCGACTCTGAATCAGGACGTGCTCGGAGGCGGGCTGCTCGAAGCCGGCCTCGAGGATTCTGTCCATACGGCCGGACTCGCCCGGTCCGGCCGAGTTCGTGATGATCTTCGTACCGGCGAGGCCTCCGAGCCCGAAGGCGACGAGAACGAAGGCGAGCCAACCGAAGGTGGCCGTCTTCCAGTGGCTGGCGCTCCAGCGACCCATGCGGGCCGCGAGGTTGTGGTTGGTCTGCGTGGTGCGGGGCATGACTGTTCTCCTTTCAGGCCGCGTAGGCGAACGGGTGGTAGAAGGCGTCGAGGGCACGGTCGGGCGCAACCGCGATCTGGAACTGCTCTCCGTCGCGGCCATCCTCGACAGACACGGTCAGCGCGTTCTCGTCCGGGTGCCAGAGCAAGAGGACGTGGATCCCGTCGCTCTCGCGGGCGGCGAGCTCGCGGCTCTCGGTCAGTGTGCGCGTCATGGCTCCTCCTTCTGCTGCGGCTCGTGCGAGTGGGTCGAAGTGCATGGCTCGACCCTAGGAGCGTCTCGTCGCGGCGACCTCGTCGGAAGGCCGGATTCGCAGTCCGACCCGGCGACGATTCGGTCTCCTACTCAGGACGGAGGCACCCAGCGATACCCCGCACAAAATGACCAAGTCCTGCGAGCCCGACTGCCCGCAGGACTTGGTCTGGTCAGGGACGCGGTGCTTTCAGACGACGAGCGTGAGCACGAGGATCGCGAAGACCACGCTCTGCGCGCTGTGGACGGCGATTCCGATCCACGCGCTTCGGTAGCGCTTCGACGGATAGGCGAGGATGAACATGTCGAACAGCGCGCCCGGCATCCCCCACGGCACATGGAGGTGGTAGCCGGTGAAGAGCAGGCCGTTCGCGACCCAGTCGCCGCGTCCGAAGGCGCCGTTCATGCGTGGCAAGAGGTATCCGCGGAAGAGAAGCTCCTCGCCGAGGGCTGTGTTGAAGAGAAACATGACGAGGAGGAGGCCGTACCAACCCCATGCGCCGTCCAGGAACGCCTTGCCGACGTCCGACTCGACGAGCCTGGCGAGGTCGCGGTTCTCGGGAGCAGCGAAGGTCGGGACCAGCTCGTGCACGGCTCCGAAGGCCACGATCAACGGAATGAGGACGAGCCACACCCGGCCGCCGACGCGGCCGCTCCGCGGGCTTCGCGGCGAGCGCAGCCAGAGAGCGTCGCGGACCGTCGACCAGCGGAGCGTTCCCTGCTCGCGGCCAACGAGGATCGCGACGAGCGCGAACTGCCAGACGAGACCGATGGTGAGACACACCATCAGCGCCTTCGCCATCGGCACTACGCCGTCCCCGGCGAACCGGTCCTCGAGCATCGGCGCAACGAGCCAGGCGAGTGCTGCCATGGGGAGCGCGGCGGCCGCCCAGACGGCGAAGATCCTGCCGATCCGCAGCTGCGGAATCTCGACGCTCGAAACTGCGGCGTCGGAGCGGGCAGTGGCTGTGAGTGGAAGTGAGACGCTCATGAGCGTCCTCCTTTCAGGTCGATTCCAGTGCTCGACGCTAGGAGGCGGTTGCGCAGAGCGCCTCGTCGGAAGGCCGGAATCGAACTCCGACGACTCGACGATTCCGGCTCCTACTCGGGTAGGAGGCGCGTCGTGAGACCGTGCGGTACGTTCAGCTCGTGATCCAGATCCGCTCCGTGGCGCGTACGTACTGGTTCGAGTTGCTCATCGCGGTCATGTTGATCGCGGGCATGCTCGAGCTCGTCGTCGCACGCGACTCGCCGGGCGCGCCGCCCACGACGCTGTGGGTCGGCGTACTCATGTTGGCCGTGCTCGTGCTGCCGCTCTTGGCGCGTCGGCGCTTTCCTTTTGCCGCACCGGCGAGCTACTGGCTCCTGGCCGCGGGGCTCTCGTACGTCGACGGAGCGCTGATTCCGTTCATCGGCAGCCTCGGTCTCGTCGGGTTGGCAACCGCGTTCCTCCTCGGGAACCTGCGGGATCCGATGAAAGCGGGGGCCGGCCTGCTCATCGTCGTCGTCGGGATCGTGATCGTGGTCCAGAACATCCCTGGTGCAGTGTTGGTCAGCGACTTCGTCTTCATCTCCCTCCGATTCGTGGTCGCCTGGATCGCGGGCTATGCGATGCGTGAGCGTGCCGAGCAGGCCGAAGCGGCAGAAGAACGAGCGGCCAGAGCCGAGCGCGACAGGGAGTCGGCGGCACGCGTCGCGGTGGCAGAGGAGCGCTCGCGGATCGCCCGCGAGCTTCACGACATCGTCGCCCACGCCGTCAGCGTCATGGTGCTCCAGGTGGGCGCCGTGAGGCACAAGCTCCCGGACGCAATGGCCGAAGACCGCGACGCCCTGAGGAGCGTCGAGCGGGCAGGCCGGACAGCCCTTGCCGAGATGCGTCGTCTCCTCGCCGCCATGCGCCGCGACGGGGACGAGGCGGAGCTCCTGCCCCAGCCCGGCCTCGACGGCCTCGACTCATTGCTCGGCGAGATCGGCCGCGCGGGACTGCCCGTCGAGCTCCATGTCGACGGCGAGCCCTTCCCGCTTCCTCGAGGGATCGACCTCTCCGCCTATCGCATAGTCCAGGAAGGCCTGACAAACGCGCTTAAGCACGCGCACGCGAGCGATGCGGACGTGATCGTTCGCTATCGGCCGGACGAGCTGGAGATCGAGATACGGGACAACGGCGAGGGCAGCTCGACGACGGACGGCCTCGGGCACGGTCTCGTCGGCGTCCGGGAGCGGGTCAAGATCTACGGCGGTGAGATGAGTGCGGGTACGGCGACCGAGGGCGGTTTCGTCCTTAGTACGCGCCTCCCGCTCGGCCAGGACGAACGATGACGATCCGTGTACTCGTCGCCGACGACCAGTCGATGGTGCGCGCCGGTTTTCGCATGTTGCTCGCCGGCGAGGACGACATGGAAGTGGTGGCCGAGGCGAGCAACGGGCTCGAGGCCGTAGACAAGGCCGCGCGGTTTCATCCCGCCGTCGTCCTGATGGACATCCGCATGCCCGAGCTCGACGGTCTCGAGGCGACCCGACGCATCCTCGCGTCCGACAACGGCGCGCGGATTCTCATTCTCACGACGTTCGACCTCGACGAATACGTCTTCGAGGCGTTGCGAATCGGTGCGAGCGGCTTCGTCCTCAAGGACGACTCTCCGGAGCAGCTGATCGCAGCGATCCGGACTGTCGCCGAGGGCGATGCGCTCCTCTCGCCGACGATCACGAGACGCGTGATCCAGAGGTTCGCGCGCATGCCGCGTCCGGCTCCTCCGAAGGAAGTCGAGCAGCTCAGCGAGCGCGAACTTGACGTCTTCCGTTTGCTGGCTCGTGGCCTCTCCAACGCCGAGATCGGCGACGAGCTCTACATCAGCGAGACGACCGTCAAGACGCACGTCACGCACATCCTCCAGAAGCTCGGCCTCCGGGACCGCGTGCAAGCAGTCGTGCTTGCCTACCAGACCGGACTCTTCGAGCCGGACGCTGTGCGGTAGGCGATCGCGACGAGAGCTCGACTTCTTGAATGCCCTCACGCCGCAGGGCGCGAGAGAGCAGCGCGGGCTGCGTCGTCGAAGGAGGTAAGCGGGAAGGGGAGCAGAGCGCGTAAACGATCGTCTTGCACGACCGTCGGGTTACGAAGTCCCTCGATCAGCGGACGTGCGACAGCTGCCCTCACCGGAGTGACCAGGTGGAGCCAGTACGACGAGAGCCGTGGGCTCAACACGGGGACCTCCACGATGAGACGCCGCCGACCGCGAACGCGGGCTACTCGCTCAATCATCTCCCGATAGGTGAGAACCTCGGGGCCGCCGACGTCGAAGCTCTGACCAAGAGCCTCCGGCAGGCGGGCAACCCCGAGGAGATAGCTAACGACGTCCTCGAGAGCGATGGGCTGGGTCGGTGTCGTCACCCATCTCGGCGCGATCATCGCCGGCAGCCGATCGACGAGCGAGACGATGGTCTCGAACGCGGCGCTGCCACGGCCGATCACGACGGCGGCCCGCAGCGTGGTGACCGGAACAGCACCGGACGAGAGCGCTAGGCCGTTTCAGCCTGCTCCGGAGGTGCGGCGAGAGGTCGGCTTGCTCGTCGCCGAGTCCGCCGCGGTATACGAAATGTGAGACGCCGGCGCTCTCGGCTTTGCGGGCGACCGTCTCCGGCCAGGCGTCGATTGCCGCGTAGTCCGGAGAGCCGAGGAGTGAACGAGGTAGAAGTCAACCTCGACGCCCTCGAGCGCCTGCCGAACGGCCGTTGCGTCCGTGACGTCGGCTGAGAGCGCCCGCACTCCGGCACACCTCTGGGCCAGCAGGCCGACGTGACACGGCCACCACCTCCTCGGACCCGGCGAGCTCCCGGACGTAGAGCCCTGCCGATCACTCCTGTGGCGCCCAGCACTGCGACCGTCACGACCGCGTCCCGAGATGAGCCGGGCGAAGTAGCGCCGACTGATCGTCGCGTGAATGCGCTGTTGCAGAGAGCCGAGCGTGGCCCCCAGCCGCGGGGCATACCCGGTCACCGTCGTGCGCAGCTCGACCTCATCGCGTCCGGTCTGCGAGAGGATCAACACGCCGCCTTCCCGGCGGGCGAGTAGCCCTCCGCTGATCGCGTAGCTGCAGCTCACCCGATCGTCGTCGAAGGACGTCTCGGCCAGTCGAAAGCTGAGGAGAACGGGGCCATGTCTCAGGAGGCGCAACTCGACTCCATCCGGTCTCATGGCGGCAGTGCACGACGCCCCTGCCGGCACGAGCGGTCTCTTGCCAGTACCGCCGCCCGAGCAGCCTTCGCCCCATGGTCGGACCTCTCGACGGCGGGTCGGGCGGAGCGTGCGCGCTGCACGGAGTCGAACGTCCCATCCGCGCCGCTGCGTGTGTAGCGAGCTCCAGCCGTCAGGACGATCGCGCACGCCCGGGCTCCGGTGCGAGGACGAGGGCGGTTACCCGCTCTGCCTCGCGGACCGGATCGTCGATCAGTGCGAGTGCTTCGAGTGCGGTGGTGTCCACCCCTTCGGCCCCGGCGCCGCCGATCGCGAGCCTGCGCCTTTGCGAGATCTGCCTCAGTTGCGTTGCAAGCCCTCCGATCCGCTCGGGCGTCACGGTGCTCACGACGACGAGATCGACCCCGAGCGAGTCTGCGACGTCACCGACCGTCTCGAGCGGCGTGTCCGCTCCCAGGTACTCGATCCTCCAGCCGTGGGCGCGCAGGGCGAGTCCGAAGGCGATCAACCCCAGCTCGTGCTGCTCTCCCGGGGCGCACGCGAGGAGCGCCCGCGGCCCGACCCCGCGCCCCCAGCTCCGTGCCAGCCCGAGCAAGCGCCCGCGGAGCACGTTCGAGGCGAAGTGCTCCTGTGCGACAGTGGTCTCGCCCCGTTCCCACCGGTCTCCCAGGTCGTGCAGGTACGGCATCACGATCTCGGATAGGAACGCGTCCAGAGTCGTCTCGGCGAGCAGCCGGTCGAGGATCGCCTGCGCTCGAGGCTCGTCGAAGCCCTCGAGCGCTGCCGCGAGCTCGTCGAGGACCACCGCAGGCGTGCGGACCGAAACGGTCGAAGTGTCCTCGCCGGAGCGTTCGCACAGCTGCCGCAGCCGCCTCCGCCGCAGCGAGCCCCTCGGCCAGGTGCTGCCGCATGACGCGTACACGCTCGAGATCCGCCAGCGAGTAGAGGCGGAGACCTCCGGGCGAGCGTACGGGTTCGAGCAGGCCGTACCGCCGCTCCCAGGCCCGGAGCAGCTCGGGACTCACGCCGGAACGCCAGCTGAGCTCACCGATTCGCAGATGTGACGTTTCCGACATGGCGGAAACATACAGAATCTAGACGAAACCTTGACAAGACGAGTGGTCCAGTGCTACCTTCCTGGCTCTGTACAAATTCTATACAGGAGGTGATACGAAAGTGAAGAAGCTCGATCTGCTCGCCGTTGCGCTCGTGCTGGTCGGCGCGCTCAACTGGGGTCTCGTCGCGATCGCCGAGTTCGATCTCGTCGCGGCGATCTTCGGCCTGGAGTTCGGCGAGACGAACGCCGCGAGCCGGATCGTCTACGGCCTCGTCGGTCTCGCGGGCGTCTACGGCGTCGTCTCGCTGGTGACTCAGCCACTCGGCCCTCACCCGCCCCACGACGCCCTCGTCGGCGTCGCACTGATCCGAGAACGCCAAATGAACAACTAGAAAGGACTCATCGACATGAGAAAGTCACGCTTCATCCTCGCGCTCCTCGCCGTCACGGCCGTCACGGTCGCGACGGCGGGCTCGCCGGCCTCCGCGGACGCGCGAAAGGAAGGCGACATCGTCTCGACGGCCGTCGGCGCCGGCCAGTTCACGACGCTGGCGTCGCTGCTGAAGAAAGCCGGCCTCGTCGGCGTGCTCCGGGGCAAGGGGCCGTTCACGGTCCTGGCTCCGACCGACGCGGCATTCGCCAAGGTGCCCAAGTCGACGCTTGCTGCGCTCGGCGCCGACCGGGCGAAGCTCAGGTCGGTCCTCCTGTATCACGTGCTCGCGGGCAAGGTCCCTGCGGCGAAGGTGGTCAAGCTGCGCGCGGCCAAGACCCTCAACGGACAGACCGTCCGAATCCGAGTCGCAGGACGGAAGGTCTTCGTCGGCGACGCCCGGGTCGTGAAGACGGACGTGGCCGCGTCGAACGGCGTCATCCACGTCATCAATCAGGTCCTGATCCCAGGCTACGGGAGAGTGAAGCTGCGACCGCCCGGCGTCGACTGCGCCGGGCGGTCGAGGCCTTCGATGCACCGCGAGCAGCTCAGCTCGTCGCGGTTCTCCTCTACGAGCTCTGCGACTTCACGTAGTCGATGTATCCGCGCACGTCCGCCGCCGGCTCGGAGTACGCGTCCCCGAGCGCCGACTCCATCGCCGACATGTATTCCTCGGCCCAGGCCGGGAAGTCGTAGTCGATCGCGCGCAGGAACTCGAGCGTCGCGGCGAAGCGGATGTCTGCAATCGACGGTGAGTCGCCGCCGATGAACTGCTTCCCGTCGAGGAAGAACCCGTGGTACACGTCGAGCGGCCCGGCAAGCGCGGCCTCGGCGTCCTTCTGTGCCTGCTCCTTCAGTTCGTCCGAGACATCGGCCGTCGCGACCTCGCCCGGGTACTGCGGGAAGCCCAACGCCGGGTAGGTGGCCCGTGCGAGCAGCGGATAGAGGGTTCCGATCAAGTAGAACATCGCGCTGTCCACCATCGCGCGCTCCGCAGGATCGGTCGGGTAGAAGCGGTCGAGGCCGTGCTTGTTGCAGAGGTACTGCATGATCGCGCAGCTCTCCCAGAGTGCGCCTTTCGGCAGCCCCGACTCCTCGAGCAGCGGGGTGAGGTCGGCGGGGTCCTTCGCGAGGAACTCGGGCGTCGACTTCTTCCCCCAGACGTCGAGCTCCTCGAACTCGAGGCCGGCGGCCCGGACGAAGATCCGAGTCGTCAGGTTGTTGACGCTCGGCTTGAGGATGGAGAGCGTGTTCGTGGCCATGTGATCCTCCTCGTGTCTAGCGGTAGGGGTTCTTCGGGGACCGGTCTTCGGAAAGGGATTCCTGAGATCGCGTGACGAGCGACTCGATTGCGTCGGCCAGGTGCACCCGGTCGATGCTGGCCTCCCCCCGCTCGACGCGGAGCTTGTGCGCCTCTAGCAGCACGTCCGTGTGAGTGTGACCGACAGGCGGCTCGAAGCGGTAGGAGGCGAGCTCGACGAGGAGCCCGAGCGGGTCCTCGAAGTAGATCGAGTCCATGAATCCGCGGTCCTTGACACCCGAGTGCTCGACCCCGCGCTCGTCGAGTCGCTCGACCGCCTGGTGGAAGACGGCCTGTGAAAGAGCGAACGCCAGATGGTGGACGAAGCCCGGCTCCCTGGGCGTCGGGTTCGCTCTGGGCTCGCGATCCTCGTTCGTGAAGATCGTGATGAGCCGCCCGTCGCCGGGGTCGAAATAGAGATGGCTCTCCGAGGCGTTGTCGAAGTTCGGCTGCTCGAACACGAACGGCATGCCGAGGACGCCCTCCCAGAAGTCGATCGACGTCTGCCGGTCTGCACCGTTGATCGTGATGTGGTGGACGCCCTGGGTCTGGAGCTTCCGCACGGCCGCTACCGCTCGACGAGCTTGGACTTGTACTCGCTGCGCTCGAGGGTCCCCCAGGGCACGAGCTCCACCCGTGTCTGGACGACGAGCACGTCCCTGAGTCTGTCACGGATCGCGTCCGCGAGCCCCTCTTGCCCGCCCGCGTTCTGCGCAAGCTCGACGACGACGGGGAGCGGCGGATCCTGCTTCACGCCGGGCGCCTGCGGCTTGATGCGTATGTGGCCGCTCACGTCCGGGGCGAACGCCCCTACGACCTCACGGACGGCCGAGGGAAACAGGTTCACGCCGCGCACGATGAGCATGTCGTCGGTCCGTCCGACACAGCGCACGCGCGGGGCGGTGCGGCCGCACGGGCACGGCCCCGTCCACACCTCGACGTGGTCGCGCGTGCGGAAGCGCAGGAGCGGCGCAGCCCGGTGCCGGAGGTGTGTGAGCACGAGCTCGCCGGCGGCTCCGTCCTCGAGCGCAAGTGCCTCGCCGGTTCCGGGGTCGATCAGCTCGGCATGGACGAAGCCGCGGGCCCCCAGGTGCATTCCGTCCTGCTCTTCGCATTCGCCCCAGAGAGAGACGCCGATGTCGCCGATTCCCATCGCCTCGGTGACTCGCGCTCCCCAGCCGTCCTCGAGCTTCGCGCGGAGAGCCGGCTCGCTGCCCCCGGGCTCTCCGGCCACGAGGACGCGCTCGACGCTCGATCCTGCGAGATCGACCTCGCGCTCGGTCGCGACCTCGACGAGATGAGCTGCGTACGAGGGAGTGAGCACCGCGGCTTCGGGCTCGAGGAGCTCGACGGCCAGGAGCAGGCGCTCGGTGTTCCCGGTGCCTACGGGGATGTGGCACAGGCCGATGCGGTCGAAGGACGCGAGCGCCGCTCCCGCCACGAACGGCCCGGCGTTGTACGTGGAGACGATGCGCTGACCCTGCGAGATGCCCGAGGCCGCATAGCTCCGGGCCGACCCGGTCACCCAGTCGTCGAGGTCGCTCGCCGTCAGCGGGATGTAGCTCGGCGTCCCGGTCGTGCCGCTCGTCGAGTAGATCCGCACGATCTCGGACGCAGGTGCGCAGAGATGGGCACCGATGGGGTTCTCACGCGTGCTCGTCGCCTTGAGCTCGTGCTTCTCGGTGAGGGGAAGCTGCGAGATGTCGGCGAGGCCACCGGCTGCGGCCGCCGAGGAGAAGCCTGCCGCGGCGATCTTCTCGCGGTAGAACGCCGAGCGTTCGAAGAGGTAGGCGAGCTGGGCGCGGTAGCTCTCGTCGTCGACCGCGAGCTGCTCGTCCCACGGGCGGGTCTCGACCTCTGGCTCGAGCAACTAGCTCTCCTCGGGAGGCTCGTACGCGACCGCCTCCTCCGCCTTCCCGGCCATGAAGAACCCCAGCGGGTGCTCCTGCTCCTCCGCGAGGTGCGCCAGCAGGCCGGCGGTGCGTGCGAGGATCGGCACGGCTTTCACGACATCGACCGAGTATCCGAGGTCGAGCATCACGGCCGCGATGGGCATTGCGACGTTCATCGGAAGCGGCTTGCCCCAGGCCTCGGCCACGCTGTAACGGAGGCAGCGCGCGAGCTGGACGTGAGGGCCGCTCACGCCGCGCTCGTCAGCGAGCTCGAGGATCCGCTCTGCACGCGGGTCGAGCGGCCGGTGGATCGGATGGCCGAACCCCGGCACCTTGCCGCCCGCCACGTGGATACCCCGCGCGAATCCTCCGGCGACAGCCTCCGGCGTCTCACCTGCATCGACACGAGCGCGCGCGGCGTCGAGGAGCCTGGCGCACTCCTCGGACGTGCCGAGAACGACCCTCCCTGCGCCGAGGATCCCCGCTGCGACGGCGCCCTGCAGCGACCCCGGGTCGGCGGCGAGCGTCATCCTGGCTGCGACGTTCGTCGGCATCATCCCGTGCTCCGCGATCGACACGAGCAGCAGGTCGAGGAAATAGCGCTGGTCCTCGGTCGGCTCCTGGCCTGTCAGCAGCAAGTGGAAGTACTCGGTGAACGTGAGCCGGCCCATGAGGTCGCCCGTGAGGTCGCGCCCACGCACCTCGACGCGGTCGGCGTAGGCCTGGCTGAGGTGACTCACCGAGCTCTCGGGCTTCCCGATCTGCATACGAAAGCGACTGTAGTGGGTCGCCTAGTGCCTCTGGTGCGTTACCTCGAGCAGGTACGCAACCATTACGTCCTCGTCGCCGACGGTGACGTGGTACGCGTCCGAGAGCCCCTCGACGCGCTCAATCTGCGCTCGGCTCCCCTCGAAGAGAGGGCCGAACGGGAAGAAGCTGAACTCGACGACGCGGGCGTCGAGGCCGGCGCGGGCGAGGAGACGCTCCGTGGAGCTCTGGCCGATGATCGAGAGCTGCATGACGTAGGCCTTGCCGTCCGGAGCGAGGAGCTCCGGAAGCAGGCGCAGGAAGTGATCGAGGAGCGTTCGACCCCAGTAGTCGGGGGGACGGTGGCCAGTCGGCTCCTCGAACGGGTCGACGGGGAGCTGGTAGAGACTCGCGACGACGAGGTCGAAGCTGCGCTCCGGCTTCCAGTCGAAGAGATCGGCGGTGTCGCCGCTGACCCGGTCCGAGACACCGTTCCGGAATGCATTCGCAAGGGTATTCGCGACGGCGTTCCGGTCGATGTCGATGGCGTGCACGTTCGCGGCCCCGTTCAGCGCGAGCTGGACGGCCAGGATGCCGCAGCCGCAGCCGACGTCGACGCAGGCGGCACCCTCGCCGGCGCCGCTCTCGAACAGGTGCTTCCAGACGAGATAGCTCCCTTGCGTGGGCACGAAGACACCCGGGTCGACGACGAGCTCGGGGAAGGGGAGCGGGAAGAGCACGCGTCCGTGCTCGTCGAGCCACGGTTTCGCAGGGACCGCGGCGTCCACCTCGTCGCCGTATGGAACCGCGACCGCGGGACGCTCGCGTCCCGGCTTCGTATCCTCGACAGCCTCGGAAGCCGCCTCGATGTGCGCGGGAGTGGTACCGCAGCAGCCGCCGACGATCTGCGCGCCCTCGGCGCGCCAGGCGAGCGCGAGCTCGGCGTACTCCTTCGGGCCGATCTCGTCGTCGAAGCGCCACAGCGAACCGGCGAGATGGCCGAGGTTCGGGTAGACGCCGAGTGGCAGCTCGGTGAAGTCGCGGAGCCAAGACAGCATCCCTGGCACGTGGTCCACCGGGAGGCAGTTGACGAGGAGCGCGCCTACGCCCATCTCCTCGAAGCGGTGGGCAGCCCGGCCGAAGAGGTCGCCCTCGGGCGGTCCCCAGTGCTGTCCGTAGACGCTGCACACGCCGTGCCGGCAGCGCCGGAACGAGACCCAGACGGGCAGGCCAGTCGAGATCAGCCGCTCGACCATCTCATAGGTGCCGGGGTCGCGGAGGAGCGTCATCGTCTCGAGCAAGACGAGGTCGGGCGGCTCGTCTTCGAAGACGCGGGCGAGGAGATCGAGCGTGCGCTGCCGCTCGGGAGAGTCGATCTCCTCGGAGATCGCGAAGCCCACGGCGCACTCGTCGACCCGGCCTTGCTCGCCGATCGCCTGCCGCGCCAGCCGGATTCCCCGGCGGGCGATGTCCATCCAGTGGCCGAGCTCCGCGCCGCCCGGCTGCATCCTCAGCGCGACCTCCGGAGTGGAGAGGATCGACCAGGTGTTCGTCGAGACCACGTCGCAGCCGGCTGCGACATACCCCGCGTGCACGTCGAGGACGGCCTGTGGCGCCCGATAGAGGGCCCAGGTGCCCCAGAGGTCGGGATCGGGCCCGATCGTCCCCTTGAGCGGCCGCAGGCGCTGTAGCTCTGTCGCGATCCCCCCGTCGAGCACGACGCAGCGATCGGACGCGATCAGCTCCTCGAGGCGTCGATACGCGGGGGAACGGTCGGTTGTGACGACCCCTTCGCTCAGAGGCCCAGCTCCCCGCGCACGATCTGCGTACCGGCCACCAGCGCGCGAAGCTTGCGAAACGCGAGCTCCCGCGACAGGTACTTCATCCCGCAATCCGGCGCGACGACGAGTCTGTCCGGGGAAACCACGGCGAGCGCTCTCCGGATCCGCTCGGCGACGACCTCCGGCGTCTCGGCTTCGCTCGAGCCCAGGTCGAGGACGCCGAACACGATGGACTTGTCCGGGAGATCGCTCAGGACCTCCGGGTCGAGATCCGGCTGGGCGGCTTCGAGCGACAGATGCGTGGCCGCGCATTCGTTCAGCTCGCGGAGAAACGGGTAGCCGTCGGGCCGGTCGTGGACGATGTGCGCGTACCCGAAGCAGGTGTGGAGCACCGTCTCGCCCTCGATTCCCGCGAGAGCACGATCGATCGCCTCGACGGCGTACTCACGCGCGGGCTCGGGACGCGCCTGCAGGTATGGCTCGTCGATCTGGACGACGTCCGCTCCGGCGGCCTTGAGATCGCGCAGCTCCTCGTTCACCGCCTCTGCGTAGGCCAGCGCAAGGCTCCGCTCGTCCTGGTAGTGGTCGTTCTGGGCCTGCTGCGTCATCGTGAACGGCCCCGGAACGGTGATCTTGATCCGACGGTCGGTCATGGCGCGCAGGAGCTCGACGTCCCGCACCTCGACGGGGCGCGTGCGGCGTACCGGGCCGATCACCTTGGGCACGGGGTTCTCGTGGCCGGTGCGATCGAGGGCGATGCCCGGGGTGTCGAGGTCGACGCCCTCGAGCGCGGTCGCAAAGCGGTTGGAATAGCTCTCGCGCCGCATCTCGCCGTCAGTGATGACGTCGATGCCGGCCAGCTCCATGTCGGAGACCGCGAGCCGAGTCGCATCGTCTTGAGCCTCTTCGAGGTACTGCTCCGCCACCCGCCAGAGCTCACGCGCCCGCACGCGCGGGGGCAGCCGCTCGCCGAGCCGCTCTCGGTCGATCAGCCACTCCGGCTGGGGGTAGCTCCCGACGACCGTCGTGACAAGGGCCTCGGCCATTGTGTGACCTTAGAGAAGCGCCACCTGGAGGGCGAGCATCGCGAGAGCCGAGCCGAGGCAGATCGGGATGACCGATCGTGCGGAGGCGACCTCGAGCGCCTCGGGCAGGAGCTCTGCGGCGACCATCCAGAGCATCGCGCCCGCGGCGAATCCGAGGCCGATCGGAAGGAACTGCTCGAACGACTCCACGAAGAGGAATGCCGGAACGGCCATGATCGGCTGAGGGAGGCTCGAGAAGATGCTCCAGCCTGCGGCCCGACCGACGGAGACTCCCCGCGGGACGAGCACGAGGCTGATCGCGAATCCCTCGGGGATGTTGTGGATCGCGATTGCGAGCGCGATCACGAGACCGAGGGTCTCGCCGCCTCCGAACGACACGCCCACCGCGACGCCCTCGCTGAACGAGTGGGCCGTCATGAGGCCGACGATGAGCAGCATCCGTCGCGCGTCCGCCCCCGAGATCGAGCCGAAGTGGGACTCCGGCATGCTTCCGAGGACTCGGCGGGCGATCGCGATGGCGAGGACACCGAGGGCGGCTCCCGCGACAGTTCGAACAGCTCCGTGCGACCACCCCTCCCAGAGCAGACCGACGCTGGCTCCGACCATGAACCCAGCGGCGAGGGCGTTGGCGAGGCCGATCGAGGAACGGCCGGGATTCCGCCTCAAGAGGAACGGGAGCGCGCCGAGGCCGGTTGCAACCGCAGTGATCGCGGCCACGACTAAGACCGTGAGGACATTGACGTCGAAGTCGGAGAGCACGTGCGTCGCTAGCGCGGAAGGCGTAGGCCGAGTCGGCGCGGTAGCGACGCGACGATCCTTGTCGCAAGGTCCGGATCGCGCCCTTCGTCCTCGGCCGCGTCCTTGCGGACGAGCGCCCGGCGGATCAGTGACCCGCCGGCGTAGCGGAACGGTTCGGGCGGGAAGAGCTTGCGGTCGGGCTCCACGATCGCGAGAGCGGTTCTCTCGTCGCGGCGGTCGAGCGCGAGCCGGGCGAGGATCTCGCCTCCCAGGTAGGAGGGGCCGACGCCGTTCCCGGTGAAGCCGTAGCCGTGGTGGACGCGACCCCGGCTCCCGAAGATCGGGAGATGGGTGGGGGAGACGTCGATCGGGCCACCCCACGCGTGCGTGATCTCCCGGCCCTGGAGCTGCGGAAAGAAGCGGAGGAGGCTCCGTCGCGTCTCCTCGATGACACCGGGGTCGAGCTCCAGACGGCTGGCCAACCGACCGCCGACGCCCATCGTGCCGCCGCCCCAGCCGAACGCGATCCGGTCGTCCCGGGTGGTGCGCATGTAGTGGACGAGCGTCCGGCTGTCGACGACCGCCTCGCCGCCCGTCCACCCGAGCTCCTCGAGCACGTCGGGCACGGGCTCCGTCAGGACGATGTGACTCGAGGCGACGGCGAGCGAGAGTCGGTACCCGGGGAAACCGGCGGTCGCCGAGTTGACGGCGAGCACCGCCGCCGCTGCGTGCACGCGCCCGTGTCGGGTCTCGACGCCGCCGTCGTCGTGGAGCCGCGTCGCGTGGGTGCGCTCGTTAATCCGTACACCGCGCTCGAGCAGCCTCCGACGGAGCCCGAGCGCCAGCCTTGCGGGCTGCACGGTCGCGTTCAGGCGATGCGACGCCGCGCCGAGAAAGAGTGGGGAGTCGCAGCGCGCGCGGACCTCCTTGGCGCTCATGGGGACGATCTCGTCCGGGACTCCGAGCGCTGCGCACGAGCGGACTTCGTCATCCCACGATCCGAGCTGCGACTCCGTCGTGGCGACGTTGAGCATCGGAGCCTCCTTGAACCAGGCGTCGACTCCGTTCGACTCGCCCCAGGCTCCGATGCCGCGAACCGCATCCTCGGACGCGCGGCACACGGCGAGCGCCTCCGCATCGCTCGAACGCTCGCGGAGCGTCGACACGTCCCACCAGAGCGTCTCGCAGAAGCCGCCGTTGCGGCCGCTCGGCCCGTGCCCGCAGACCTCGGTCTCGAGGAGAACGACGTCGAGCTCCGGCTCGAGCTCGAGCAACTGCCACGCAGTCCACATCCCCAGGTAGCCGCCCCCGACGACGACGACGTCCGCGCGCACCTCTCCTTCGAGCGGCGCGGTGGGCGTGACCTCGCCGGCTTCCTCGAGCCACCACCCGTGTCGCGTGTGGCGCACTTAGGCCGACTTCGGCGCGCGGTGGGCGATCGTGATGCTCAGGGCGATGAGAGCGGCCACGGCGATGGGCACAAAGAACGTCCAGAAGAGCACGAGCCCGCCCGCAGCGCCTCCGAGCGACGTGAGCAGCGCCGCGAGCCAACTGGTGGCGTTCGCGAGGAAGATGCCCGCGAGGATCGCCGCGGCGCCTCCGAGGAGCAGCACCAGCCAGACCACGCGGTCGTTCGAACCCTCGAACTCGACGAAGAACCCCGCCGTGCCCGCGAGGATGAAGACCGCCGCGAGCGCGTACGCCACCCACCCTCTCGTCTGGATCAACCTGCCGAGCGACACGCGGCGAGCGTCGCACGCCCCGGGGAAGTGGTCAAGGCGACCGGTGCTACCGCCTGACCGCAATAGAGGGGTGGCGGACGGGACTCGAACCCGCGACCACCGGGACCACAACCCGGGGCTCTACCAACTGAGCTACCGCCACCGCGCCCGCGACAGGATACCGCGGCGTTCTCCTACCTCTCCCGCGCGGTTGACGGCACGGTGACGAGGCCGTACCCTCCGGGGGTCGTCGAGCGAGAGGAGAAGACCATGAAAGTCGATAGCTCCATCTCCCTCCGGCTCGACGTCGCCTCCATCTAGCTCTTCCTCGGCGGCCGCGAGCCGCGGCCAGGTCTTTCCACCGAGTGAAGGAGTCTTGCGTTGTCCGATGGAACCTTGGCCGACCTCGGCTGGACCGACGAGCTCGAGGCGGCCTTCACAAGCTATTCCGAGCGAGGTTTCGAGCCCGCTCGCGTCGTCGCGGAGCACCGCGGCGGCTACTACGTCCGTGGCGAGCGTGGCGACCGGCTCGCGCATGCCCGCGGACGACTGCGAGACGACGAGATCACGGGAGGCATGCCGGCCGTCGGCGACTGGGTCGCGGTCTGCGATGCGCCCGGAGACCGGGCGGCGATCGAGGCTCTCCTGCCGCGGCGCACGAAGGTCTCCCGCAAGACGCCGTGGCTCAAGGCCGAGGAGCACATCCTCGTCGCGAACGTGGACATGGTGTTCCTCGTCTCCGGCCTCGACCATGACTTCAACCCGCGCCGGCTCGAGCGCTATCTCGTCGCTGCGTGGGACAGCGGCGCCGACCCAGTCGTCGTACTTACCAAGCTCGACGTCTGCGACGACTTCGAGAAGATCGTCGAGGCGGAGAACTGTGGCCGTGGGCGTCCCCGTGCTGGCGGTCAGCAACGTCACCGGCGAGGGCGTCGAGGAAGTTCGCGCCTTGCTGCGGCCCGCGAAGACGTTCGTCCTGCTGGGCTCGTCCGGCACCGGGAAGTCGACCCTCGTGAACCGGCTCGCGGGGCGCACGCTCATGCCGACCGGAGACCTGCGAAACGACGGGCGCGGACGGCACACGACGAGACACCGTCAGCTCCTCGTCCTCCGCGACGGGTCCATCCTCGTCGACACGCCCGGGCTGCGCGAGCTGCAGATCTGGGAGGGAGACGTCGACAGCGCGTTCGCCGACATCGCAGAGCTTGCGGCCGAGTGCCGCTTTCACGACTGTGCACACGACACTGAGCCCGATTGCGCGATCCGCGATGCGCTCGAGTCAGGTGCGCTCGACCCCGAGCGCTGGGCGAGCTATCTCAAGCTCCAGCGCGAGCTCCGCTCGATCAAGGCGCGCAAGGGCACCCGCGAGCACCGCGAGCTCAAGCGCCGCTGGCGGGCGCGCGCACGTGAGACGCGGCACGCCCGCCGGTACGGAGGCAAGCCCTGAGCTAGCCCTCTACTTGTCGATTCGCGTGATCCAGGCCTCGGTCGTCGGAGTCTGCGGCGTGCCGAAGCGCGCGTTCACGGCGAACAGGAAGGTCCCACGTTCCGCGATCGTCGTCGGCACGTCGAAGTCCGGGTTCGAGATCCGCTCGAGGACGCGTCCTCTCTCGAAGTTCGCGGAGAGCTTGATCTTCGCGACGACGTTCAGCACGTTCTGGACGACGTAGAGCCTGTTGCCGTCGAGCAGGATGCCGTCGCCGGACGGGACGCTCTCACCGTCTGCGAGCACGATCTCGTTCGTGACGCCAGTCTGCGAGACGGTGAACAGCTTGCCGGTCGCGGACTGCACGATCACGAGCCTGTTTCCCCTTACGTCGATGCCGTTCACGTTGAATCCAGGCACCTGCTGGAAGTCACCAGAGAGCGGAACGGTCTGGACGGCGGCGGGTGGCCCCGGTTCGCCGTTCGGGCCGAGCGGCACCCGGTAGAGAACGGGCTTCAGCGAGTCGGTGAACCAGGCTGCGCTCTGGGTCACGGCGACGTCGTTGATGAAGCTGCCGCCGGTCGAGAGGTCGTAGCCCACGATCTCCGCTCCGGTCTTCGCGTCGTAGACGAAGGCGTCTCCGGTGTTTGCGCCGGATACGAAGATCCGGCCCCGGCTCACCTCGAGGCCCGTCGCCACGCGGCCCATCTGCCCGGGCACGAAGAACGCGCCCTGGCCGGTGAGCAGGTCGCCACGATAGACGGCCCCGTTGGCGCGCGAGCCTGCGTAGAAGTGGTCGCCCGCTATCGCGATCCCCTCCGGCAGGATTCCGTCCGGAAGCTCGATCCGCTGCGGGAAGGTCGTTGCGGATGCTGTTAGCGCGGTCGCGGCAAATGCTCCGGCTACCACGAACGCGAGAAGTCCCCTGATCATCCCCGGTCTCCCTTCGTTCGTTGACCTGCCCCACGGTAGATACGGGTGGAAGGTCTCCGTCGGATCGACTCGCGTGGATTGAGGACAGATTCTGACCTAATTACCCGATACGGTCCGACTGAGTGTCAGCGAACTGAAGGGGATGACCAATGCCTAAACGTGACGGATACATCGCCGGTGTCCCCTGCTGGGTGGATACGAGCCAACCCGACCCGGAGGCTGCGGTCGATTTCTATCGCGGACTCTTCGGCTGGGAGTTCGAAAACGTGATGCCACCGGGGTCGGGGGGCAAGTACTTCATCGCCCGCCTGCACGGAGGCACCGTTGCCGCAGTCGGATCGATCCCCGAGTCAGCACCACCGCGGGCGACGTGGGACACGTACATCTCGGTCGATAGCGCGGACGAGACCGCGTCCAAGGTGCGCGATGCCGGCGGAGGCGTCGTGAAGGAGCCGTTCGACGTCATGGACGCCGGCCGGACGGCAGTCCTCACCGATCCCGAGGGTGCGGTGTTCTGCGTCTGGCAAGCGAAGGTGCACAAGGGCGCGCAAGTCGTCAACGAGCCAGGATCGGTGAACTTCAACGACCTCAACACCCGCGACGTGGACGGGGCGAAGTCGTTCTACGGCTCCGTGTTCGGCTGGGAGACGCTTGGACTGGAGGGCGGGTTCGAGATGTGGACGCTGCCCGGCTATGGCGACCATCTCGAGCGCGACGACCCCGACCTTCGCAAGCGGCTGGCCGAGTTTGGGGGCTCGACGGGATTCGAGGATGTCGTAGCGAGCCTCAATCCGATCGCGGACGACCAGCCCGACGTGCCGGCCCATTGGGGCCTGACGTTCGCCGTCGCCGACGCAGACGACGCCGCCAAGAAGGCCGGCGAGCTCGGCGGCACGGTTGTCGTCCCGCCGTTCGATGCCCCCTGGGTCCGGATGACCGTTCTCAGAGATCCCCAGGGCGCGACCTTCGTCGCGAGCAAATTCGTGCCCGAGAACAAAGACCTCGGCAGCCAGGCAGACGCCGCCGTCGCCGCAACCTAGATGAGCGCGATGGCCCCGGGAGGAATCGAACCTCCGCACGCAGATTCGAAGTCTGCTGCTCTATCCACTGAGCTACGGGGCCGGGCTCGGAGAAGGTAGCGCGCGCGGCCCGCTGCCGCGCTGCCGCTGCTTACGCCGCTTGCTCGGCCTCGAGGCCGTCCCGGACGACCGCGGCGAGTACTCGTACGACGGCCGGGTCGAACTGCGTGCCGGCGCACCGCTCCAGCTCTTCGAGGGCGTCCTCGGGAGAGCGCGCCGGGCGGTACGGCCGGGGCGAGACGAGAGCCACATACGCATCGCAGGCGGAGATGATCCGCGCGCCGAGGGGAACCGCCTCCCCCTCCAGATTGTCGGGGTAGCCGGTGCCGTCCCAGCGCTCGTGCGTCGAGCGGACGACCGTGGCGACGCTGCGAAACGCGGGCGAGGCGCGCAGTATCCGCTCACCGACGAGCGTGTGCTGCTGGATGAACTCCCACTCGCGCTCGTCGAGCGCGCCCGGCTTGTGAAGGATCTCGTCGGGCACCGCGAGCTTGCCGATGTCGTGGAGCTGCGCAGCGCGCGACAGCTCGTCGACCTCGTCGCGGCGGAGGCCCAGCGTGCCGCCGATCTGCACCGCGAGCGCAGCAACGCCTTCGGCGTGAACCTGGATTCCGGGCTCCCGCTCCGAGAGGGCGTCGAGGAGTGCATGCAGTGTGCGATCCGTGTCGGCGCGGCGTGAGTATTTCTGCGCGTAGAGCCGCTCGTCGGCGAGGCGGAGCGCCTCGCTCGCATCCGTCGCCTCGTCGGGGATCATGATCGCCCCGAACGAGCTCGAGACCTCGAAGCCCTCGCCGTGCTCCGTGAGCGCGGCACACGCTCGGTCGATGAGCGGCTCGGCCTCTCCAGGCGCGACGGGGGCGATGAGGCAGAACTCGTCACCGCCGAGGCGATAGACCGATCCCTGCGGACCCGGAACGGAAGCGAGCTTGGAGCCCAGGCGTGCGAGCAGCGCATCCCCGGCGGGGTGGCCGAAGCTGTCGTTGTAGCTCTTGAACCCGTCGAGGTCGAAGATCATGAGGAGCGTCGAGGTCGGCTGCTCCTCGTCGAGCCGATTCTCGAGGTCCTCGACGAGCTGGCGACGATTCGCGAGGCCGGTCAGCGCGTCGGTCACTGCTTCGTGCCGCGTCAGCTCGAAGAGCCTGCGGTTCTCGCGGAAGGTCGCGGCGAGCCTGAGGGTCACGAGGAGGATCGTCGCCGTCGCGAGAGCGAGGGCCAGGACGTTGACGCGGTTGAAGTGGTCGTACACCAGGATGCCCGTGGCGACGAGCGCACACACCGCCGGTACGGCGAGCAACGGCCGGCCCGCGACCTCGAGCCCGCGTGCGTCGCGTTCGGGGACCCACGCTGCCCCGGCGATCAGGAGCATGGACGCCGGCCAGAGGACGTCGACGATGTTGCCCTGGACGTACGTTCCTTCCGCGGTTTGGAAGAGATAGATCGCGTCTGCGATGGCCGTTGCGAGCATGCCCAGCCCGAGCACGAGCCAGACGGAGCCGGGCCGCCAGCGGGCGAGCGAGAACACGCCGAACACCACGGACAGCAGCAGAACGTCGCCGAGCGGGTACGCGAGGTTCGTGGCGACGACGCTGAGACTCCCCTCGGTCGTCTCAAGGACGACTTCGACGATCACCGCGGCTCCGAGCGCCGCGGCGGCAGCCGAGGCGGTGATCCCGTCCAGCCACAGCGTCCCCGTGATCGAGCGCGCCCGGCGTCTGAGGAGCAGGACCATTCCGACGTACGCGGCGGGGTAGAACGCGATCCAGGCGACGTCTGCGAGTGACGGGTAGGTCACCGGCTTGACGATCGCGTAGTAGATCTCGGCGAAGGCAGAGCACGAGAGGGAGAACGCGATCACCGACCACGCCAGCCGGTCGCGCGGGACTTGCACTGCGCGTAGGGCTGCGATCAGCACGGCGGCCCAGACGAGCCCCTGGTACCACCACAGCGAGAAGAACTGATTGACCTCGCTCTCGGGCGGAGTCGCGAGCAGCACGACGCCGAACACGCCAAGGCCGACGAAGGCAATGGCCAACGCGAAGCGAGCCCAGGCCGCCTGGACGGACATAACTCTGCTTATTTCGGCTCGTGGCTACTGTCGCTTGAATCGCCGTCTCACCCGAAGCCTGGGGCGACGCGGCGCATCGGAGAGCGCGCTCCTCAAGGACGCCGACCTACCCTTGACGACCGCACACACTGCGACCGCGCCGTAGAAGCCGAGTCGCGGTCGCGCCGCGCCGTTGAGCTCGTCCGCGTAGACGCGAGGCACCCAGCGCGGTCCGCCCCAGCGAAGGTCGAAGGTGAACGAGCGAACGATGTGCGCCCAGACGAGCCACGCCGTCCAGCGGGCGATTCCGTAGAAGAAGGAGACTCGGTAGAGCGTCACGAGGGTCGTCTCGGACAGATAGCGGCCTGCCCAGGTCCAGAAGGGGTCGGCGACCGCCACGGTCTCGCGGAAGTACCCGCGCGTGATCACGCGCCAGCTCAGGATCGCCCACACGACGAAGACGCCGTCCCACACGAATCCGAGCCCGCTGAAGTACGCCCCCGCATCGACGTAGCGCCCCGTCTGACCCGCGTATGCCCACGCTCCGACCGAGAACAGGTGATCCGTGAAGGGGAAGAGGAGCATCGTCCCGACCGTGTCCCCCATGTCAGTGAGCGCATGCGCCCACTGCCCGATCACGAAGCTGTAGGCCACCACCTTGTTCCGCCAGATCGCGTACAGGATGAGCCCGATGAGGACCCCGAAGGCGAGCGAATGCGTGAAGCCGACGCCGGGCCAGCCGCGATGGAACTGGGCGGGTGTGTCCGCCTTCAGCTCTGCGCCGGCCAGCGTGACGCCGTAGACGAACCACTTCGAGAGCACATCGGGTGCGTACGAGCCGATTAGCAGCGGAACGAACGCGACCTTCCGCCCCATGTGCTTCTGGATGACGTAGGGCTCGAGGTCGTGCGCGGCCCAGCTCATAGGCCGCGTTGGAGGCGGCGCACGAGCGCGGGGAGCACGACGACGCAGACAAGCAGGTAGCCGGCTGCGACCACCCAGGAGAAGAGGAATTCCACGTACGTGACGCCGATCGCGACGTAGACGACACCGGCGGCGAGGTAGAGCGCGAGCTCGCGCCATCCGACGGCGAGCGCCTCTCGCAGCCCCGAAGGCGAGCCGTCTCCGCGCACGGGCGCGAGTATGACGCCAAGGACTACCACCGGCATGGCTGTGCCACGGCCACGCGGGCGCGAAGCGACCGCGCTTTAGGGATTTCGCGCGACCAGGAAGCAGAGCTCCGTCCGACGGCGGTCCTACCCTCGCCGCATGACACTCGGGATCGTGGTGTTCGGCGCCGCGTTCCTTGTCGGGCTCGGGCTCGGCACGTATACCCGTCGGCCCGTCTCGACCGCCTTCTTCGTCGTCGGCAGCTTCACGGCTCTGTTGATGCTGTCCGCGACCGGGGAGGTGTTCGGCGCCGCCGCCACCCTCGCCATCGTGTTCCTCGTGGGCCTCGTCGTGGAGAGCGTCCGCGAGACGTTTGCCATCCTCGTCGACCGCTGAGCGCGGCACGAGTCGGCCAGGCGCTCTGAACCGGCGCCTATCCTTGGGGACCCCGCGGGCGTGGCGGAACTGGCAGACGCGACGGGTTTAGGACCCGTTGGGCTTCGGCCCTTGGAGGTTCGAGTCCTCCCGCCCGCACTACGCGTTAGGCGAAGCGGCCGAGCCGGAAGAGCCCGATGTCGTGGCGCGTCGAGCCCTCGAGCGCGAGGTCGGCGAGCATTTCCCCGACGACCGAGCAGAACTTGAAGCCGTGTCCGGAAAAGCCCGCAGCCACGATCGCGTTCTCGGTCTCCGGATGCCGGTCGATGATGAAATGCTCATCCGGCGAGAGCTCGAAGAGACAGGTCTTGACCGCCACCGTCGGGCCGGCTCCGTCGGGGAAGCAGCGCTCCGCAAACGCCCGCAGCGGCGGTTCGTCCGACGGGGTGGGCTCGCGCGAGATCGAGTCCGGGTCCCCGCTTTCCCCGTCCCGCTCGTAGCGTCCGAGCTTGACGCCGGGCATGCCGTAGTCGGGGTCGTCGAACTCCGGAAAGCCGTAGAAGTGCTCCCCGTCGAGCACCAGGTTGAAGACCGGCATGCGCTCCGGGGAGAAGATCTCGGGTCTCGTCGGCCGGAACCAGACGAGCGCCTGCCGGACGCCGCGGACGAGCGTGCCGGGTAGGCGCGCGACGTCCTGCGACCACGCCCCGGCCGTGAGGACGAGTCGGTCGGCCTCGACGGTCCTGCGGTCGGTGCGCACGCTGACGCCGTTCGCGGTCTCCTCCCACTCCAGCACGCGCTCCCGTGTGTCCACGACGGCTCCGTGCGCTCGTGCCGCGTCGACGTGCGCGACGATGCACCGCTCCGGCAGCAGGAACCCGCCGTCGGGTTGGTACACGACGGGCATGTCGGGAGGAAGGTGGTAGGCCGGAAAGCGACTCCCGGCCTCGCGTCCGTCGATCGCCTCGTGTGTCAGGTCGTGGTCGGCGCAGGAGCGGAGCACGCCGTCGTAGATCCGCTCCCCACCCTCGACGATCCCCGTCACGTGCAGCAACCGGGCGTCCGCCTCGGACTCGAGCTCGCGCCAGAGCTCGTACGCGCGTCTCGCGAGCGGAACGTAGTCGGAGTGCTCGAAGTACGCGAGGCGGATGATCCTGGTGAGGCCGTGAGACGAGCCGAGCTCGTGGGGAATGTCGAAGCGCTCGAGTCCGAGCACGCGCTTCCCTCGTCGGGCCAGGTGGTAGAGCGCTGCGCTCCCCATCCCTCCGACTCCGACGACGACCACGTCGTAGCGCTCCACGACGCGTGAGCCTACTCGGGGCTGGTTGAATGGCCGAGTGTCCACGACGACAGTCGAAGAGCTCGGCGACAACAGGGTGCGCCTCACGGTCGAGGTGCCGCCCGCTCAGGTGAAGCATGCGGTCGAGCACGCCGTCTCGGACCTGTCGGAGAGCGTCAAGCTTCCGGGCTTCCGCAAGGGAAAGATCCCGGAGCCCGTCCTCATCTCTCGTCTCGGCAAGGAGCGGATCTACTCGGAGGCCGTGGACAGCCATATCGGCGGCTGGTTCTGGAGCGCGGCCGCCCGCAACCGCGTCCGGCCGATCACCGATCCGCAGTACGAGTTCGTGCTCCCGAGCACCGCGGATCAGGCCTGGAGCTTCGCTGCGACCGTCGAGGTCCAGCCACTTCCCGAGATCGTCGACTGGACGACGCTCGAGGTGCCGCGTGCCGAGGTGGAGGTGCCCGAGGAGTCCGTCGAAGCCGAGGTCGAGGCACTGCGGGAGTCCGTCGCGGAGCTCGCCCCGGTCGAGGGACGCCCGGCTCGCGCGGGCGACACCGTCGTCGTCGACATCGTCGACCCGGAGGGCGAGGCGCAGCGTGACACCGTGGTCGAGCTCGGCGCGGGCCGGCTCGCGCCCGAGCTCGAGCAGGCGGTGCTCGGCAGCTCGCCAGGCGATACGCGCGAAGTAGCCGTCGAACGCCAGGACGGACGCAAAGGCGCCCTCGAGGTGACGCTTCGGGACATCAACGAGAAGGTGCTGCCGCCCGTCGATGACGAGCTCGCCCGCGCCGCCAGCGAGTTCGACACCCTGGACGACCTGCGCGAGAGCATCCGGTCGACGCTCCGCGAGCAACTGGACGCCGAGATCGACGTCGCCTTCCGAAGCGCGGCCGTCGACGAGCTCGTCCAGGCGTCGAACGTCCAGCCGGCGCTCCCGCTCGTGCACTCGCGGGCCGCCGACCTCCTCACCGGCTTCGTTCGCTCGCTCGAGCGCCGCGGCATCTCGGTGGACGTCTATCTCCAGGCGAGTGGGACCAGCGCAGAGGATCTCCAGCGGCAGATGATCCTCGAGGCCGCGGTCTCCATCGCCCGCGAGCTGGCGCTCGAGTCCCTCGCCGAGCGCGCGGAGATCGTCGTGTCCGACGACGACGTGAAGGCGTATCTGCGCGAGGAGGCCGCGAATGCGGGCGAGGACGATGTCGACGGTCTCATCGAGGACGTCTGGGCGCACGGCCAGCAGGAGTCGATTCGCGAGGACCTGCGGCTGCGCGCCGCGCTCGACCGGCTCGTGGCGGACGTCACGCCGATCGCGCCCGACCTCGCAGAGGCGCGCGAGAAGCTCTGGACTCCCGACAAGGAAAAACCTGCGACCGAGACGAAGTTGTGGACCCCCGGCAGCAAGGAGAGTGAATGAGCCCCCTGATTCCGATGGTCATCGAGCAGACCTCGCGCGGCGAGCGCTCGTTCGACATCTACTCCCGACTCCTCAACGAGCGGATCATCTTCCTGGGCACGCCGATCGACGACCAGATCGCGAACCTCGTCGTCGCGCAGCTCCTCCACCTCGAGTCCGAGGATCCGGACAAGGACATCTCGATCTACATCAACTCGCCGGGCGGCATCGTCTACGCCGGGCTCGCCATCTACGACACGATGCAGTTCATCAAGCCGGATGTGCAGACGATCTGCGTCGGCATGGCGATGTCCATGGGGGCCGTGGTCCTGGCCGGCGGAACGGAGGGGAAGCGGTCCGCGCTACCGCACTCGAAGATCCTCATCCACCAGGGCTCCGCGGGGTTCCACGGTCAGCCGACCGAGATCGAGATCCAGGCGCGGGAGGTAATCAGCCTCAAGCGGCTAATGGAGGAGATCATGTCGAAGCACACCAACCAGTCCATCGAGAAGGTCTCGAAAGACATGGATCGCGACTTCTACATGACCTCCGAAGAGGCCAAGGAGTACGGCCTCATCGATCGGGTGATCGAACGCCGCTGAGCGCGGACCTCTAGCCGAAACGATGAATTCGGAGTAAAAGGAGACACGGGTGGCTAGGGCGAGCGAGGGTAACGAGCAGCTGCTTTGCAGCTTCTGCGGGAAGAGCCAGCGTCAGGTCAAGAAGCTGATCGCTGGGCCCGGCGTCTACATCTGCGACGAATGCATCGATCTCTGCAACGAGATCATCGACGAGGAGCTGACCGGCCCGGCACAGCTCGACCTCGACAACCTGCCGAAGCCGTACGACATCTACTCGGTCCTGAACGACTACGTCATCTCGCAGGAGGAGTCGAAGCGCACGCTCGCGGTGGCGGTCTACAACCACTACAAGCGCGTCCGCATGGGGCTCGACGAGGGTGAGGTCGAGCTCCAGAAGTCCAACATCCTCCTGCTCGGCCCCACCGGTTGCGGGAAGACACTCCTGGCGCAAACGCTCGCGCGAATCCTGAATGTCCCGTTCGCGATCGCCGACGCGACGGCGCTGACAGAAGCCGGCTACGTCGGCGAGGACGTCGAGAACATCCTCCTGAAGCTCATCCAGGCCGCGGACTTCGACATCAAGAAGGCCGAAACGGGGATCATCTACATCGACGAGGTCGACAAGATCGCGCGCAAGGCCGACAACCCGTCGATCACGCGCGACGTGTCGGGCGAAGGAGTCCAGCAGGCGCTCCTCAAGATCCTCGAGGGGACGGTCGCGTCGGTGCCGCCGCAGGGCGGACGCAAGCATCCGCACCAGGAGTTCCTCTCCATCGACACCACGAACATCCTCTTCATCTGCGGCGGCGCTTTCGCCGGGCTCGACAAGATCATCGAGCACCGCATGGGGAGGAACGCGATCGGCTTCGGCGCCGAAGTGCGTTCGAAGAACTCTGCGGAGAGCTCAGAGATGCTCGGTCAGGTCATGCCCGAGGATCTGATGTCGTTCGGCCTGATCCCCGAGTTCGTCGGCCGGCTGCCGGTCATCTCGGCGGTGCACCAGCTCCGGCGTGAGGATCTGGTCGCGATCCTCACCGAGCCGAAGAACGCGCTCACGCGCCAGTACCAAAGGTTCTTCGGCTACGACTCGATCGAGCTCGTCTTCACCGAGGATGCGCTGTGGGAGATCTCCGATCGCGCGCTCGAGCGCGAGACTGGCGCCCGCGGGTTGCGGTCGATCATCGAATCCGCGCTTCTCGATGTCATGTTCGAGCTTCCGTCGCGGACCGACGTCACGAAGTGCGTCATCACGCGAGAGACGATTGCGAAGGGCCTCAAGCCGACCCTCGTCACGAGCGGCGGCTTGACCGACGACGAGCTCGACGAGCTCGCCGAAGAGTCCGCATAGCGCGGATCACTCTCTTCCCAAGATAGGTAACGGGGCGCCGTAATCTAGGAGCTTCGACCGATGTTCGGCTTTGGTCGCCTCTATACGATGGCGCGCATGCCGAGATACCTCATCGAACGCACGTACACGGTTGAAACGGACCTCGTCCCGACGGTGGCCACACGCTCGAAGGCGCTCCGTCATTACCACTATCCCGAGATCGTCTGGGAGCACAGCCACGTCGTCGTCGACGCGGATGGGAGACCGAAGTCGTTCTGCGTCTATGGCGCGCCGAGCGAGGATCTGGTGCGCGAGCACGCCACCAGACTCGGGGATCACGTCGTCGAATCGATCTACGAGATCGCAGGCGACGTCACGCCTGACGACTTCCCGCTGACCGAGGATCCCGGCTAGCCCGGCCGAAGACTCTCCGCGTCAGGGAGGTGGTACAGCGCCTGGGCCATCACTGCCTGACGGAGCACGATCGGCCTGCGGCGCTCCCGATCCTCTTCGGGAATGAGCGCGAGCGCCTCTCCGTAGAGAGCCAGCGCGTGCTCCTTCGCCCAGCCACGGCCGGCCTGAGATGCGGCTGCTACCAGGTGCTCCACCGCATGATCGACGTCGCCGGCTTCGCGGTAGTGCTGACCGAGCGCCTCGTGTGACTGCCCGGCCGCGGTCGACTCGAGGAAGCGGGCGACCGCGGCGTGACGCTCGCGTCGCGCGGCGCGGGGGAGGCTCTGGTAGGCGACCTCGTGGATCAGGCCATGCTTGAACCCGAACTGCTGGTCGCCCTGGATGCGCGAGACGGCCTCGCGCCCGATCAGGCCGCGGGCCTCGAGTGAGCCGAGGAGGGACGGGAGGTCGGGGCGGGGCTCGATCTCCGTCAGCGCCCCCCGCCAGAAGACACGCCCGACGACCGACGCGTCGACGAGCAAGGCACGCTCGTCGAGCGGAAGCGAGTCGAGCCGCGCGGCGATGAGGGAGCGGACGTTCGTCGGAAGCGCACCCGACGTCGACTTCTCCGCGATCGACGCCGAGAGCTCCTCGATGAAGAGCGGGTTGCCGTCGGCTGTCTCGGCGATCGCCGGCGCACCCGAGGTCGACTGCCCGGATTCGGAGAGCAGCTTCTCTGCGAGCTCGCGCCCCGAGCGCTCGGTGAGCGGCTCCAGAGGCAGCGCTGTGTACGCCGGGAGCCCGCCGCCCCAACCGGGTCGATCGGTGAGCAGCTCGGGCCTCGCGAGCGCGACGAACAGCACGGGGACCTCGCGAACTCTTGCGGCGAAGGTCTCGAGGAGGTCGAGGAGGCTGGCGTCTGCCCAGTGGATGTCGTCGTACAGGAGCAGCGTCGGCCCACCCATCCCGAGCGACTCGACGAGAACGCGCGCCGAGAAGACCAGCGTCTCGCGGTCCGGGTCGGTACCGCCGTTCGAATCCTCGAGCCCGAGGAGCAGGGCGAGGTGCGGAGCGTGCTCCTCGGCCGCTGCGGGGCCGGCGAGGTCCGCTATCCCGGCAGCGAGCTTCATGCGCGCCTCGGCGTCGTCGTCGCTGTCGAAGATCCCGGCTACCTGCTTCACCTGCTGTGCGAAGGCGCTGTAGGGCGTGCTCGCGCCATACGGCGTCGAGCGACCGCGCACGACTCGCCCACCCTGCGTCGCGACGAGCTGTGCCAGCTCGAGCGCGAGCCTCGACTTTCCGATGCCGGCGGGGCCGAACACGGTCACGAAGTGCGCACGCCCTTCCTCTGAGACGCGATCCCAGATCCCCGTGAGGACGGTGAGCTCGCGATCGCGCCCGACCATGGGAATCGGCGTCACGGGCCGCTCACCTACGCCTGAGGTCGCGCGAAGAGCAAGCCACGCACGGACCGGAGCGCTCTTGCCCTTCGCCAGGACGGGCTGAGCCGGTCGGTACTCGATCGCATTGCGCGTGCTCGTGTAAGTCTCCTCGCCTACGAGGACAGCGCCCACCGGAGCCGCCGACTGAAGCCGCGCGGCGGTGTTGACGACGTCTCCTGCGACCATTGCCTCGCCGTGCCCCGGTCGGGCCTCGAGCTCGACGATGGCCTCGCCGGTGTTCACCGCGATACGGACCTGGAGCCCGTCCTGCTCGGCCCAGTCGCGGACGGCGAAGGCAGCGCGCACCGCGCGCTCGGCGTCGTCACCGTATGCGGTCGGCGCGCCGAAGACACCCATCACCGCATCGCCGATGAACTTCTCGACAGAGCCCCCGAAGCGCTGGAGCTCGGCACGGACGCGCTCGTAGTAGGGGGTGAGGATCGCGCGCACGTCCTCGGGGTCGAGCTGCTCCGCCTGCGACGTGAAGCCGACGAGGTCGACGAAGAGGACGGACACGAGCCGCCGTTCCTCGCCGATGCGGCCGGGCTCCACCAGCGCAGCGCCGCACGCATTGCAGAACTTGGCACCCTCGGGGTTCTGCTGTCCGCAGTGCTCGCAGGTCGGCACGACGGAAGCCTAGGGACGAGGCGAGCGTCGCGCTGATCGATCTCGACCCTCGAATCCAGCTCGATGAGACGTCGGCCACCGCGGTCCGTGACCACCTCTGCGTAGATTCAACACGTGAGTCTGGTGGTTCGCCTGGGCACAAGAGAGGACGCGGAAGCGATCGTGGAGCTCATCGAGCGAATCGACCGGCCCCGGTTCGAGCGCTCCGAAGCCGAGTGGGAGCGCGTTCGCGAGCGCGTTCGAGAGATCCTGGCCACTCCCGGAACGATGAACTTCGTGGCCGAGCGGGACGGCGACCTGGTGGGCGAGCTCATCGCGTTCGAGCGGTCAGCCGGTGCCGTCGGGATCGGCGTGTCGGTGGCGGAGGGCAGCCGGCGTCAGGGCGTCGCGACCGCACTCTTCGCCGCTGTCGTCGATTGGGCGCGCGCGGCAGGCGTCAGCGAGCTCCAGCTCGATGTGCAAGAGATCAACGAGCCCGCCCGGGCGCTCTACGAGACGCTCGGCTTCGTCGATACGGGGAGGCGCCGCCAGGGAGAGCGGGGCTCGGTGCTGACGCTCTCCAAGCGCCTGACCTCGGTAGCTCCGTCCGCATAGGCTGCGCTCGATGAGCTTCACGACGAGGCCGGAGCTCCGCGGCACCTTCGGGATGGTCGCGTCGACGCACTGGCTCGCGTCCGCCGCGGGAATGGCCGTGCTCGAGCGGGGTGGGAACGCATTCGACGCGGCGTGTGCCACCGGGTTCGTGCTCCAGGTCGTCGAGCCGCACCTGAACGGGCCTGGGGGAGAGCTGCCCGCCGTGCTCTGGCCGGCGGAGCGGGGAGAGCCGGTCGTCGTCTGTGGGCAGGGCGTCGCTCCTGCCGCCGCGACGATCGAGCGCTTCCGCGAGCTCGGCCACGAGTTGATCCCCGGCACGGGCGTCCTCGCCGCCTGCGTCCCCGGTGCGTTCGGCGGCTGGCTCCTGCTCCTCCGGGAGTTCGGCACGTGGCGGCTCGAGGACGTCCTCGAATTCGCCATCGGCTACGCGGAGCACGGCTACCCGCTGCACGAGCGGGTCCGCGCGACGATCGAGTTGCACGAGGAACTGATCCGCGACTGGCCCGGGACGCGCGACCTCTACCTCCCGCCGCCCGCGGCCGGTGCGTTGTTCCGCAATCCCGCCCTGGCCGCGACGTACAGGCGCATCGTCGAGGAAACGCGGGGCGGGTCGCGCGAGGAGGAGATCGAGCGCGCGCAGCTTGCGTTCTACGAGGGCTTCGTCGCCGACGAGATCGATCGGTTCTCCAAGGCCGAGGGAGGTTTTCTCAGCGGGGCCGACCTCGCTGCCTGGGAGGCGACCCTCGAGCCGGTCGTCACGCTCGACTACCGCGGGCTCACGGTCTGCAAGACGCAGGCCTGGGGAACGGGCCCGGTCGCTCTCCAGCAACTCGCGCTCCTCCAGGGCTACGACCTCGCAGAGCTCTCGGACGCAGAGCTCGTCCATGTCGTTACGGAGTGCGCGAAGCTCGCCTTCGCCGATCGGGATGCGTGCTACGGCGACGCCGACGTGCCGCTCGACGTCCTGCTCACCTCCGAGTACGCGGACGAACGGCGGGCACTCGTAGGCGAGGACGCTTCTGCCGACTACGCGCCGGGCCGCGGCCGGCTGCCGTCGGTGCACGACGCTCTCGCGACCCCCGGTTCCGGGGAACCGGGGCGGGGCACGGTCCACCTCGACATCGCCGATCGCTTCGGAAACATGATCTCGGCGACGCCGAGCGGAGGCTGGCTCCAGAGCTCGCCGGTCATCCCGGCGCTCGGGTGGCCTCTCGGCACGCGGGCACAGATGTTCTGGCTCGAGGAGGGCTTGCCGTCCTCGCTCAGGCCCGGAGCGCGCCCGCGCACGACGCTCAGCCCCGGGCTCGCGCTCCGGAACGGCGAGCCGTACCTCGCGTGGGGCACGCCCGGCGGCGATCAGCAGGAGCAATGGGCGCTGCACGTCTTCCTCCGCCACGTCGACCTCGGAATGAACTTGCAGGAAGCGATCGACGCACCGGAGTTCCACACGGATCACCTCATCTCGTCGTTCTTCCCGCGCGGATTCGCACCGAGGTCGCTCGCGGTCGAGTCCCGGTTCGGATCGCGGACGATCGCCGACCTCGAGCGCCGCGGCCACGACATCACGCTCTTGCCCGCCTGGTCCGCGGGGCGCGTCAGCGCGGTCGCCCGCGAGCCGGACGGGCTGCTCAGGGCGGGTGCGAACCCACGCGGGATGCAGGGCTACGCGGTCGGCCGGTAGCGTCCGCCCGCATGGGTGAGGACCGCTCGCGGACGTATCGCTGGGACGACCCGTTCTCGCTGCGAGACAACATGGCCGGGCGCTCCGGGCTCGAGCTGATGCAGCTGATGGCGTCCGGCGAGCTGCCGCCGCCGCCCATCGCCAAGACGCTCGACTTCCGGCTCGTCGAGGCGAGCCGCGGGCGAGCGGTTTTCGAATGCCAGCCCGCGGAGTTCCACTACAACCCGATCGGGATCGTCCACGCAGGGCTTGCGCTGACGCTCATGGACTCGGCGATGGGCCTCGCTTTCGTGACCACGCTCGACGAGCCAACGGGCTGGACGACGCTCGAGGTGAAGGCGAACTTCACGCGTGCGCTGACGGTGGAGACCGGTGTCGTGACGTGCACCGGCTCCGTGGTCCACCCCGGCAGGCAGGTCGCGACGACCGAGGCGAGGGTCGAGGACTCCGCGGGGCGGCTCTGCGCCCACGGGACGAGCACCATCCTGGTGCTTCCACGCTAATCTGAGCCGATGCGTCGCGACCAGACAGGGCTCGGCTCTGTCCCCGGTAGCCCGGCGGCGCCGCGCCTAGCCGACGAGCGCCGCGACGACTCCTTTCTAGACTCTCCCGCGATGGATCCGCTCTACAAGCCTGACGGCGTCGAAGCGCGCTGGCAGAAGGCCTGGGAGGACGAGGGCCTGTACGCAGCCGAGCCCGGCTCCGACCGCCCGACCTTCGTGATCGCCGTCCCGCCGCCGAACGTGACCGGCGAGCTGCACATGGGACACGCCCTGAACGCCTCGATCCAGGATCTCCAGATCCGGTACCACCGCATGCGTGGGTACTCGACGCTCTGGCAACCCGGGTACGACCACGCGGGCATCGCGACGCAGAACGTCGTCGAGCGCGATCTGGCGAAGGAGGGGCTCACGCGCCACGACCTCGGCCGAGAGGCGTTCGTCGAGAGGACCTGGCGCTGGCTCGAGCACTACGGCGGCGTCATCGTCGGGCAGTCCCGCCGTCTCGGCGCCTCGCTCGACTACCGGCGCGAGCGGTTCACGATGGACGAGGGGTACGTGCGGGCCGTCCTCAAGTGCTTCGTGCACCTCCACGACCGGGGCTTCCTCTACCGCGACAACCGGATCGTCAACTGGTGCCCGCGCTGCGCGAGCGCGATCTCGGACCTCGAGGTCAACCACTCGGACGAGGACGACACGCTGTACACGATCCGCTACCCGCTCGCCGACGGCTCGGGCCACCTCACCATCGCAACCGTGCGGCCGCCGACGATGCTCGCGGACGTCGCCGTCGCAGTCCATCCCGACGACGAGCGCTACCGGCACCTCGTCGGCCAGGAGGCGATCGTCCCCGTTGCCGAACGACGCGTCCCGATCATCGCGGACGACCGAGTCGACCCGGAGTTCGGAACGGGAGCGGTCAAGATCACTCCCGGCCACGATCCGATGGACTTCGACATCGGCCGCACCCACGGGCTGCCGGAGCTCACGGTCATCGGCCTCGACGGCTTGATGAACGCGGACGCCGGCGAGCTCGCAGGTCTCGCGCAGGCCGAGGCGGAGAAGCGGATCGTCGCGATCCTGCGCGATCGCGACCTGCTCGAGTCGGCGGACCCGTATCGCCATTCGGTGGGCCACTGCGATCGGTGTGACTCGCGGATCGAGCCGCTGATCACGCTGCAGTGGTGGTGCGAGATGACCGAGCTCGCGGCACCTGCGATCGAGGCGGTCCGTGACGGTCGCATCCGCTTCCGTCCCGAGCGCTACGCCGGTGTCTACCTCCACTGGATGGAGTCGATCCGCCCATGGTGCGTCTCGCGGCAGCTCTGGTGGGGGCACCGCATCCCGGTGTGGTACTGCGCCGACGAGCATCTGACGGTCGCCGAGTCCGAGCCCGAGGCGTGCGGGGAGTGCGGCTCGACGGACCTGCGCCAGGACGAGGACGTCCTCGACACCTGGTTTTCGTCTCAGCTCTGGCCGTTCGCGACGCTCGGTTGGCCGGATCAGACGCCGGAGCTGGCCGCCTGGTACCCGAACGACGTCAGCTCGACCGACCGCGGGATCATCTTCCTCTGGGAGGCGCGGATGATCATGGCCGGGCTCGAGCTGATGGGCGAGATCCCCTTCCACACGGTCAACATCCACTCGACCATCAACGCGCCGGACGGACGGCGGATGTCGAAGAGCCTGGGCACTGGAATCGACCCGCTCGAGGCGATCGACGAGTACGGCGCCGACGCGACACGGTACGGGCTGCTCAAGAACTCGTCCACGCAGGACGTCCGCTTCTCGTACGGGACGATCGAGGAGGGGCGCAAGCTCGCCAACAAGCTGTGGAACGTGTCGCGGCTCATCCTCCAGAACTCGACCGGCATCACGCCGGACGCCCGGCCGCGCGACCTCGAGGAGCGCTGGATCCTCGCCCGCATCGACGCGACACGCGCGGAGGTCGAGGACCTGTGGAATCGCTTCGAGCTCGCAGCCTCTGACGGACGCGCTCTACCACCTCACGTTCGACGACTTCTGCGACTGGTACGCCGAGGCGATCAAGCCGCGGCTGTACGAGGACGACGAGGACGCAGCCGCGACCGCGCTCGCCGCGCTCGAGCGGCTGCTCGCGCTCCTGCACCCGGTCCTGCCG
Organism: uncultured Actinomycetes bacterium; assembly: GCA_963736295.1. Lineage (GTDB taxonomy): Bacteria > Actinomycetota > Thermoleophilia > Gaiellales > Gaiellaceae > GMQP-bins7. Next base: position 128,592 of record CAVTOH010000002.1, on the reverse strand, counting down.
CACGTGACGGAGGAGATCTGGTCGCAGCTTCCGGCACGCGAGGCGCGACTCATCGTTTCGGCCTGGCTCGAGCCGGATCCGCGCTTCGCCGACGACGCGACGGCGCTCGAGCGCGTCCAGGAGGCGGCGCAGATCTTTCGCCGGAGCGGTGTCGAGGTCGAGCTCGCCTCCGACGACGAACGACGTATCTTCGCGGCGGTCGTCCGACCCGAGCGGTCGCGGGTTGACGGAAACCGCGATGCCGAGATCGAACGGCTGCGGGGCGAGGTCGCGCGCGCGGAGGGAATGCTCGCGAACGAGAGCTTCGTGCAGAACGCGCCCGTGGACGTGGTCGACGCCGAGCGCGCGAAGCTCGATCGCTACCGCCGCGAGCTCGCTGCGCTCACGGGTTCCGCTTGACGATCTGAAGCGAGGTCAGAGCGCCTTGATGGCTCGCACCGCGGTATCGATCTCTGCGGGCGTGTTCACGATTCCCGGCCCCAGGCGCACGTAGCGCTGTGCGTACGGCGTGACGCTGGCGACGATGCGGCGCGCCGCGAGGCGCTGGACGACGACTTCGGGATCGAGACCGGCGACCTCGAAGCAGACGAGCCCCGCGGACAGGGCGCCCGAGGACGGCGTCCGCAGGCGGACCTTGTCGATGTCCGAAAGCTGCGCCTGGAGTCGCTGGACGAGCGCACGCACTCGCGCGTCGACGCGCGTTCGCCCTATCGCCTCGTGGAAGCGGAACGCCTCCGTGAGCGCCCAGCGGTGCTCGAAGGAGTGAAAGCCACCCGGCGTCAGCCGCGCGCCGTCGGCGATCCCTGCCGGCGAGGTGCCCGATAGCCAGGCGCCGTAGCTCGCCCCGTCGTCGAACGAGGGGATCGTCGGTCGCATGAGCTCACGCACGCGGCGGTTGGCCCACAGGACGCCGGTCCCGCGGGGCCCGTAGAGCCACTTGTGACAGCCGGAGACGAAAGCGTCGCAGCGCAGCTCACGCACCGACGCTGCTTCGCTGCCGAAGCCGTGAACGCCGTCGACGCAGACCAGGACCCGGTCCGGGAGCGCATCCGCGATCGCCCTGATCGGCAGCTTGACGCCGGTGCTCGAGTGCACCCAGGTGAGCGCGACGACGCGCGTGCGCTCCGAGACCGCACGGCGCAGGCGCGTGACGATCTCGTCCACCGAGGCTCGTCGCGGGTCGTCGTACAGTCGGACGCGCCGTACCCTTGCGCCCGACAGTCGCAGCGCCTCGTGCGTCGCGTAGAAGTCGTGCTCGGTCGTCAGCACTTCCTCGTCGGGCCGGAGCGCGAGCCGCGTGTAGAGGAGCCCGAGGCCCATCGTCGTGGAGTCGGTGAGGGCCACCTCGTCGGCCGGCACGCCGACGTAACGGCCGGCAGCCGCCCGCGCGTCGCTCGTCAGCCGGCCTTCGTTCGCGTGGAGGTACGTGACGGCGTCGCGGTCGAGCCCACGCCTGTGTCGCGCGATCGCATCGCGCACCGCGCGCGGGTGCGCAGCGAGGAGGAACGACGCGAGGTGGATGCGCTTCGGATCGAGTACAAACTGCGCCCGCACTGCGCTCCACCGGCGGAGATCCGGTGCGGCCTCGGCGAGCTCCGTCCGTCCGAGCGCGACCGCAGCAGCGGCGACGCCGGCGCGAGCGACGAGGTCGCGGCGCGAGAGCTCAGCCACGACGATCGATGATACGTGGGCCTCTCTGCTCGAGACCCACGGCTAGGCTCGAGGAGGCATGAGCAGCATCGCCTGGCTCGACTCGCTGTCTCCCTGGCCGCATCGGTTCGGGCTCGAGCGGATGCACGCGATGCTCGCCGAGCTCGGCAATCCGCAAGACGCGTATCCCGCGGTGCACGTTGTCGGGACGAATGGGAAGTCGACAGCGGCGGTGACGATCGAGCAGCTGCTGCTGACCGAAGGCCTGAGCGTCGGTACGACGATCTCGCCGCACGTCCTGGGCTGGAGCGAGCGAATCCGTGTGGACGGAGCAGAGGCAGACTTCGAGCACGCGGTCGGGCTCGTCCGGCCGGTCGCGGAGCGTCTCGAGGCCACCCAGTTCGAGACGGTGACCGCCGCGGCGCTCGCGGCGTTCGCGGAGGCCGAGGTCGACGCTGCCGTCGTCGAAGCCGGGCTCGGGGGTCGGCTCGACGCGACGAACGTCGTTCGCACGCGAGTCGTGCTCCTCACGAACGTCGGGCTCGAGCACACCGATGTCCTCGGGAGCACCGTCGAGGAGATCGCTCGCGAGAAGCTCGCGGTCGTGAAGGACGGTGCGGTCGTCGTGCTTCCCGACGACACGTACGGCGATCTCGTCGCAGGGCATCGGGTCGTGGTCGGCGGAGCGAGAGAAGCTGCCGAGGCGTTTCTCGGCCATCCGATCGAGGCCGAGGTCGAGGTTGGGCTCCCCGGCCGCCTCGAGGTCCGCACCGCCGAGGTCCGAGACGGTGCGCACAATCCCGACGGTGTCCGGTTCCTCGTCGAGCAGCTCCCGCTGGAGGAGTTCACGGTCGTGCTCTCCGTCCTCGCAGACAAGGACGCGGACGCGATGCTGCGCGAGCTTCGCGGCGTGGGATCGCGGCTCGTCGCGACCACGTCGTCGTCGGCGCGAGCGCTTCCCGCTGACGAGCTGGCACGCCTCGCAGTCCGGCACTTCACGCATGTCGAAGTGGTCGACGACCCGCAGGCTGCCCTCGCGCGCGCTCACGAGCTCGGGGAGCCCGTGCTCGTGACGGGCTCGCTCTACCTCCTCGGCGACCTCGCCCAGGCGGAGCCCGCTGGTCGGTGACGAGGGTGGGTGAGCGACTCGGTGTGCTGGCGTTCGCGGCGTGCGTCGTCGCGGCGATCGCGATCGCGGCCTTTGCACTGGGCTATCTGGTGGGCAAGCTACTGCTGTGAGCATCGGCGTTCACCTCGCAGCGTTCTTCGACGACCCGGACTGGACCGTCGCCCGCAACGGCACGATCCTGCTCCTCGTCATCCTCTGGCTCGCCACGGCGTTCTGGACCTTCAAGGACGCGCGTCGGCGTATCGAGGATCCGTGGCTCATCGGGCTCGCGTCGCTGATCGGCCTGTTCCCGCCGTTCCTCGGCCCGATCATCTACCTCTTCTTCCGGCCGCCCGAGTACCTGCAGGACGTGCGCGAGCGGGAGCTCGAGATCAAGGCCATGGAGGAGCGGCTCGCGCAGCTCGACCAGCGCTGCCCCGTGTGCCGCGCTCGCGTCGAGCACACGTATCTCGTCTGCCCCGTCTGCACGACGCGGCTGAAGCAGTCGTGTGCGTCCTGTGGCCAGCCGCTCGAGGCGCTGTGGCAGTTGTGCCCGTACTGCGCTGCGCCGGTGCCGCCCGTGCTGCCCGTTCTCGAGGACGTGTCGACCACGAGGGCGCGTCGCAGCAAGCCGTCGAGCTAGGTCGAAGCCTCTAGACTCGCGGCCTCATGGCCCGCGAGACCACCCTCGTCCTCGTCAAGCCCGACGGCATGCGCCGCGGGCTCGCCGGCGAGATCATCGCCCGCGTCGAACGCCGCGGCCTCGAGCTGCGGGCCGCCCGCTTGCTCAAGGTCTCGAAGGCGATGGGACGCGAGCACTACGCGGAGCACAAGGGGAAGGCGTTCTTTTCCGATCTTGTCGACTTCATCAGCTCGGGACCCGTGCTCGCCCTCGCGGTGAGCGGCGAGTCTGCGATCTCCGTCGTGCGGACGATGATGGGCGCGACGAACCCGCTCGACTCGGCACCGGGGACGATCCGCGGCGACTTCGCCCTCGAGCTGTCGGAGAACATCGTCCACGGCTCGGACTCGAAGGCGAGCGCGCGGCGCGAGCTCGCGCTCTTCTTCCCCGACGGACTTGTCTGAGAAGAACGTCGAGCTCTGGACGAAGATCAACTCCGAGTTCACGGACGCCGACGCACGGCGAGCGTGGGCCGAGGAGGAGTTCTCGTGGGGGGTCTGGGGAGTCCCCGAGTCGGAGGTGGGCGCCTTCGGCGACGTCTCCGAGCTGGACGCGGTTGAGCTCGGCTGCGGCACCGCATACTGCTCGGCGCGCCTCGCGCGGCATGGGGGCGAAGGTCGTCGGCGTCGATCCCACCCCCGCCCAGCTCGAGACCGCGCGGCGCATGCAGACCGAGTTCGGGTTGGAGTTTCCGCTCATAGAGGCTTTCGCGGAAGAAGTGCCGCTTCCCGACACCTCGTTCGACGTCGTCCATTCGGAGTACGGTGCATCGCTCTGGGCCGACCCGCACCGGTGGATCCCCGAAGCCGCGCGCCTGCTGAGGCCCGGCGGGCGGCTCGTCTTTCTCCGCAACTCGACGCTCGTGATGCTGTGTTTCCCCGACGTGGGACAGGCCGACGAGCGGCTCCAACGACCGCAGTTCGGGCTGTACCGACTCGATTGGCCCGAGAACGATGGTGCCGTTGAGTACCACCTACCCCACGGGAAGCTGATCGACTTATTGCGTGCGAGCGGTTTTGAGGTCGAGCGCTTGGTGGAGTTGCAGGCGCCCGCCGACGCCGAGACGCACGAGTACTACAACGACGTACCGGTCGACTGGGCGCGAAAGTGGCCCGCCGAGGAGATATGGGTGACGCGGAAGCGCAGCGACTCGACGTCGTAACCGGCGCCTTCTCGTACACTGGTCGCCACATCGCGGAAGCGCTCCTCGAGCGGGAGCGGCGGGTCCGCACTCTGACGCGGCGGCCACCGGAACCCTCGCATCCGCTTGCGAATCGGGTTGAGGTCGCGCCGCTCGCATTCGACGACGGACTCGTTGAGAGCCTCCGCGGTGCGAACACGCTCTACAACACCTACTGGGTCCGGTTCGAGCGAGGGACGACCACGTTCGATCGCGCGGTCGAGAACACAAGGACGCTCTTCCGATCCGCGCGTGAGGCCGGGGTACGGCGCATCGTCCACGTGAGCGTTGCCAACCCGGATGAGTCGTCGCCGTATCCGTACTTCCGCGGCAAGGCGGCGACCGAGGAAGCGCTGGGCGCAGCCGGCATCTCGCACGCGATCGTCCGCCCGACACTCGTCTTCGGCGGCGACGACATCCTCGTGAACAACATCGCCTGGGGCCTCCGCCACGTCCCGGTCTTCCTCGTCGCCGGTGACGGCCGCTACGAGGTGCAGCCCGTATCCGTTCACGACACTGCCCGGATCTGTGTCGACGCCGGGGCTCGCGACGACGACCTGACACTGGACGCCGCCGGGCCCGACCGCTGGACGTACGAGGACTTCGTGCGCCTGATCGCACGAGCGATTCGCGCGAGGACGTGGATCCGGCGGAGCCCGACGTCCGTCGCGCTCGCGGCGGCGCGCGTTGCCGGGATGCTCGTGCGCGACGTCGTGGTCACCCGCGACGAGCTCCTCGCGCTCGAGTCCGGACTGCTCGTCTCCGACGAGCCGCCGCTAGGCAGCGAGCGCTTCGAGGCGTGGCTGTCGGACAACGCCGAGACGCTCGGACGCCGGTACAGCTCCGAGCTCGCGCGCAACTTCGGGTGACCGCGAACCTCGTCCTCGCCTCCACGAGCCCGCAGCGGCGGGCGATCCTCGAGCAGTTGCGCATCCCCTTCGAGGTCGTCGCGCCCACGTACGTCGAGAACGACCTGCCCGGGTTGGACGCAACGGCGCTGGTTCGCACGCATGCCGAGGGCAAGGCCCGCTCGGTCGCGCGGACCGACCTGATCACGCTCGGGGTGGACACGGCCGTGGTGCTCGACGACCGCACGTACGGGAAGCCCGCGGACGGCGACGACGCGGCGCGGATGCTCTGGGAGCTCTCCGGGAGGACGCACACGGTGGTCTCGGGGCTGTGCCTGGTCGGCCCCGAGCTCGCGATCGTCGAGCACGAGCGCACGGATGTGACGTTCCGCGAGCTCGCGCCGGAGGCCGTGGCCGGGTACCTCGAGAGCGGGGAGTGGGAGGGCCGCGCCGGGGCCTACGCCATCCAGGGGCTCGGCGGCCATCTCGTCGAGCGCATCCACGGCGACTACCTGAACGTCGTGGGTCTCCCCGGCGCGCTGCTCGTCTCGCTCCTCGAGCGTCATGCGCCGAAATTGCTGGAAAAGGCGTAGGTAGACTCCGTTCCCCTCTCATGGCCTTCTTCAAGACCCTCACGGGGTTCGGCGGTCGCGACATGGCCGTCGATCTCGGCACCGCGAACACGCTCGTCTATGTCCGCGGTCGCGGCATCGTGCTCTCCGAGCCGTCGGTCGTAGCGATCGACCAGCGCACGGGAGAGGTGCACGCGGTGGGCGTCGAGGCCAAGCGCATGCTCGGCCGAACGCCTGGCTCGATCTCGGCGATCCGGCCGCTGAAGGACGGCGTCATCGCCGACTTCGACGTCACCGAGCAGATGCTCCGGCACTTCATCCAGAAGGTGCACCAGCACCGCTTCGCGCACCCGCGCGTCGTCGTGTGCGTGCCGTCTGGCGTGACGGGGGTCGAGAAGCGCGCGGTCGAGGAGGCGACGCTTTCCGCCGGCGCCCGTCAGGCGTATCTGATCGAGGAGCCGATGGCCGCTGCGATCGGAGCCGGCCTTCCCGTCGCAGAGCCGACCGGGAACATGATCGTGGACATCGGCGGCGGCACGAGCGAGGTCGCGGTCATCTCCCTCGGGGGCATCGTCGTCTCTCAGAGCATGCGCGTGGGCGGCGACGAGATGGACGAGGCGATCGTCAACCACATCAAGAAGGAGTACAAGCTTCTCGTCGGGCAGCAGACGGCCGAGGAGATCAAGCTCGAGATCGGCTCCGCATTCCGCTTGAAGGAAGAGCTCCAGGCAGAGGTGCGCGGCCGTGACATGCTCACGGGCCTCCCGAAGACGGTGATCATCTCGTCGGAAGAGGTCCGCCGGGCGCTGGACGAGCCGGTCACGCTGATCATCGACGCCATGAAGTCGACGCTCGACAAGACCCCTCCCGAGCTCGCCGCGGACATCATGGATCGCGGGATCGTGCTTGCCGGCGGTGGCGCTCTGCTCCAGGGGCTCGACGATCGCGTCCGTCACGAGACGCAGATCCCGGTGCACCTCGCCGACAGCCCGCTGACGTGCGTCGCGGTCGGCTCGGGGCGGAGCCTCGAGGAGTTCGAGGCGATTCACCGGGCCAGTCGCAGTCGCGCCTCACGCCGCAATGGCCTGCTGCGCTACTGAGCTGGCCTTGCGACTCAGTGTTGCAAGGGTGCTAACGGGAGCCGTGAGGTCGGAATCCCGCTTCCCGCCTAGCTAGACTGGGCCGTCGTGCCCAGGAACCGCAGCGCGCGTCCGGCGGCGCTGGGCGTTGGCGTCCGGCGCGTTCCTTCGACGCCTCACTCGGCCCGTGGCTCCAATTCCCGGGGCTCGAGCGCCATGCGCCGTCGTCTCGTCGTCGGAGCGCTCGTCGTCCTCGCCCTCGTACTCATCTCGTTCTCGTTCCGCTCGGGCGCGGACGGGTCGCTCAGCGGCATCCAGTCGGCGGGAGCGACCGTCCTCCGGCCCTTCGCCGTCGGCGTCGAGCGGATCACGCAGCCGTTCAGGGACGCGTACAACTGGGTCGACGGCCTCGTCACCGCTCGCTCGGAGGCGGAGAGGCTCAGGCAGGAGGTCGAGGACCTCAGGCAGCGGGCGATCCAGAACGAGTTCGCGATCCAGGAGAACGCCTTCCTTCGCCGTGCGCTCGCCTACCGTGACGGGCCGCGGTTTCCCCGGGACTTTCGCGGCCAAGCAGCTGAGGTCATGACCTGGCCGGCGGGCGCCTTCACCCAGGCGGTGGTCGTCGCGGTGGGCTCCGACGACGGAGTGCGCGTCAACGACCCGGTCGTGAGCCCGGACGGCCACTTCGTCGGGCTCGTGACCAGAGTCACGCCCGGAGCCGCGCGGGTGCAGCTGCTCACCGACCAGCAGCTTGCGGTGCCCGCTGTCGATCTCCGCACCGCCTCACCGGGAGTCGTCCGCCACGCGCGGGGGACACGGGAGACGCTCGTTCTCGACCGCGTCCGCAAGCAGGACGTCGTCCGCGTTGGGGATGAGCTCGTGACAGCGGGCTGGCGTGCGACGGGATTCAGCTCGCTCTACCCGAAGGGGATTCCTATCGGCGAGGTGACGAGCGTCGGGCAGACCGACACCGACCTCTACCAGCAGATCCAGGTCGATCCGTACGTGGACTTCGGCTCTCTCGACGCGGTGTTCGTGCTCGTGCCGCTGGAACGTCCTTCGTGAGCGCCGGCACCGCTGCCAGATGCGCCGCGGTCGTGTTCCTGGCCGCGCTCTGCCAAGCGGCTCTCTTCGCCTCGTTCGACATCGGGGGCGGCGCGCCGGACGTGCTGCTCATCGTCGTCGTGTCGATCGGGCTGCTGCGCGGATCCGTGGCCGGCGCCGTGCTCGGATTCGCGGGCGGGCTCGTCGTCGACCTCCTGACGCTCGAGACGCTCGGCCTCACCTCGCTCGTCCTCACGCTCGCCGGCTTCTGGGCCGGCCGCTACGCGGAGACCACGGCCCGGGGCCGCTGGCTACCCGTGGTGCTCGCGGTGGGCGTCGTGACGGTGCTCGCGGGTGTGTCCGGCTTCGCGCTGCACTACATGCTGGGCGACGAGGTCGTCGCGCGCCACGCTCTCGTCACGTCGCTCCTGCCGACTCTCGTGGTCAATCTCGCCCTCGCGCTCCCCGTCCACGCGCTCGTGCGCGCGGTGGTGGGAGAGCGCCGCGCCGGGTTCGAGCCGGCCGGGGAGGTGGAGGTCCTTGTCTGACGGCGCGTACGGAGAGCGGCGTCTGGAGTCCGACCGCTTCCTCCCGCACGACCCCAAGGTACGGGAGCCCTATCGCCTGACCCCGCCGCTCGCGCTGCGCGTGGGCGTCCTCGGCGCGTTCGCACTGGCCGTGTTCGCGGTCCTCTTCTTCCGCCTCTGGTCGCTCCAGGTCCTGTCCGGTGACGACTACCTGAACGCAGCCCAGAACAACCAACTGCGGCTCGTGCGCGTCGAGGCTCCTCGTGGGCCGATCCTCGACCGGGAAGGGCGGGTCATCGTCTCGAACGTCGCCGGAACCGCGGTGCAGCTCTGGGTCGGCGACCTTCCCGTCGCGGAAGGACGCCGCAGCCGGATCGTCCGCTCGCTCGCGCGCGTCCTGAATGTGCCGCCCGCTCAACTCGTCCGCGAGGTTCGCTCGCGTGGCTCGGACCCGCTGACCCCGATCACGGTCAAGACCGCCGTGCGCGAGGAGCAGGTCAACTACCTGTACGAGCATCAGGCGGAGTTCCCCGGAGTCAAGATCGTCCAGACCTACCTGCGCGACTACTCGTACAAGTCGCTCGCGGCGCAGATTCTCGGCTACGTCGGCGAGATCTCACCGGAGGAGCTGAAGCGTCTGCGGCGGGAGGGCTACCGCGGCGGCGACAAGATAGGCAAGGCGGGCATCGAGGCGACCTACGACACCGAGCTGCGCGGCCGCGCGGGGCTGGGTCAGATCCGGGTCGACTCGCTGGGCCGCCAGGTCGGGGCGTACGAGCCTCGTAGGGAGGCGAGCGCCGGCTTCGCGCTTCGCCTCACGCTCGACGTCCGTCTCCAGCGCGCGGCTGAGTCGGCGCTCCGGTACGGGATCGACCTCGCCCACGAGAACGACCACTGGGCGGCGAACGGCGGCGCGATCGTCGCCCTGGACCCGCGTGACGGCGCGATCCTCGCCATGGCCTCGAACCCGACTTTCAAGCCGTCCGTGTTCGTCGGACGGTCCGACCCCGAGAAGCTGGCTGCGCTGTACGGCAACCCGGGCAATCCACTCTTCAACCGTGCGGTCATGGGGCTTTACCCGCCAGGCTCCACGTGGAAGCCCGTGACGGCGCTCGCCGGGTTGCAGGACCACGTCTTCTCGCCGTACGACTCGCTCCAGTGCTCGCCGGTCGCCTACTACGGGCTCGACCGGCAGAAGTTCATCAACTGGAACCCCTTCGTCGACCGGCCGATGACGCTCGTGGAGGCGCTCGCCGAATCGTGCGACACCTACTTCGACGAGATCGGGTATCGCTTCTACGAGCGCGGGACCGAGGGCCGGGTGCGCATGCAGCAGTGGGCACGCCGGTTCGGCTTCGGCACGACCACCGGGCTCGACATCGGCGGCGAGGCCGAAGGGCTCTTGCCCACGCCGGAGTGGCGCAAGAAGACGTTCGAGAGCGACTGGGATCGCGCGTGGAACCCCGGCGACTCGATCCAGCTCGCGATCGGGCAGAAGGATCTCCTCGTAACCCCGCTGCAGATGGCCGCGTTCTACGGGATGCTCGCGAACGGCGGCAACGTGCTCACGCCGTACGTCGTGTCCGACATCGAGCGGCCCGCAGGGAGCGACTCTCCACGTGTCGTGGAGCGGAGCCTCGCGCCACCACCGCCACAGCCCGCGGGGCTCGATCCGGTAGCGCTCGGCGTCGTGCGCGACGGCCTGTTTGCGGCGACGCACTCTGCGAGCGGCACCTCGGCCGGTGTCTTCGCGAACTACGCGGTTCCGATCTCGGGCAAGACGGGAACGGCCGAGAAGGTCGTCCAACTATCCGGGTACCCCATCGACCATCTCGAGGATCAGTCCTGGTGGTGCGGCTGGGGCCCCTCGGAGAACGCCAAGATCGTCGTCTGCGCTCTGATCGAGAACGGCGGCCACGGCTCCACAGCCGCCGCCCCCGCGGCGCTCAGGGTGTTCGAGCGGTTCTTCGGAGTCAAGGCCGGTGAGAGCATCCTCGTGGAGACGGACTGATGCTCGAGGCTGCCGATCATCCGAGGGTCACGATCCGCCGCACGCGGGCGGTTCCGAGCCCGATCGCGTTCGTCCGGCGCTTCGACTGGGTGCTCATGGTGGCGGCGGCCGCCCTCGTGGCGTACGGGCTCTGGGTGGTCGACGGGATCACCCGCTTCGACGTTCCGGGGGACGAGAACCACTTCCTGACCAGGCAGGCGATCGCGGCCGGGATCGGCCTGTGCGGCCTCCTGGCCGCGGCGCTCGTCCCGCTCGAACGCGTGCGGCCGTACTGGAAGGTGCTCTACGGCGCGACGATCGCGTTGATGGTCGTGGTGTTCGTCGCCGCAGACACGATCCGCGGCTCGAGGCGCTGGATCGACATCGGCGTCATCCAGTTCCAGCCCTCAGAGCTCGGCAAGATCCTCTTCGTCCTCGCGCTCGCGGGGTTCGCCGTCGAGCGCGCGAGCAGGGTGATGCGGTGGAAGACGATCTTCCAGGCCCTCGGCCTCGGTGCCGTGCCGATTCTGCTCGTGTTCCGCCAGCCGGATCTCGGAACGGCGCTCGTCTATGCGGCCGCGCTCTTCGCGATCCTCTTCTTCGTCGGCGTGCGCTGGCGCCAGCTGCTCGCGCTTCTCGTCGCTGCCGTCGTGGTCACGCTTTCCGTGCTCTGGTGGCTGCCTGCACTCGGCGTCGAGGTGCTGAAGCCGTACCAGACCGAGCGCCTTACGGTCCTCGTGAATCCCGAGCACGATCCGAGCGGAGCGACCTGGAACGTCAACCAGTCGATCACGGCGATCGGGTCAGGCGGCCTCACGGGGCGGGGCGTGGTGGAGGCGAGCCAGACCCGGTTGGACTACCTCCCGGAGCACGCCACCGACTTCGCGTTCGCGTCGCTCGGCGAGCAGCGTGGCTTCGTCGGCTCGGCAATCCTGCTGCTCCTCTACCTGCTCGTGGTCTGGCGCGGGCTCCGCGTGGTGACGGTCGCCAGCGATCTCTATTCCGCTGTCGTCGCCGGAGGGCTCGTCTTCGCGTTCCTCTTCCAGGTCTTCGTCAACGTCGGGATGACAATGGGCGTTGCCCCGGTCACCGGCATCCCGCTTCCGTTCATCGCGGTCGGTGGGACGTCGCTGGTCGCCAACCTCCTGCTGATCGGGATTCTCCAGGGGATTCACGCCCGTGGAAATCTCGTCCGCAGGCCGACGACATGAGAGGAGTGTCCGCGCTCCGCGAGCTCCAAAGCGTCGTGGGCGCATACCGCAACGAGCTCGACGACTCCTTGGCCGGCCCGCTCCTCGTGAGCGGCATGCTCGCCCAACAGCTCGCGCGTCTGCTCTCTGAGGACGCCGCACCCGGTGCGGTCGTCACGGGTGACGCTACTCGTCTCGCTCGGAGCTCCGCCCTCGTCCACATCATCGCCGGGGACCCGACGTCGGAGGACGAGGACCTCGTCGCCCAGGCAGATCGCGCGGGCGTGCCCGTCGTCCTCGTGCAGCTCTGGCCCCAGGACGAGTGGACACGGCCGTTCGTGCTCACGCCGTTCGTGGTCGAGTGTCGCGCGGGAGCCGGGTTTCCGGTCGCCGAGATCTCGGATCGAATCGTACGGGCCGTCGAGAGGCCGGATGCGCTCGCTCGCCGGATCCCCGTGCTCGAGGAGCGGGTCGCCGGAAGCGCCGTCGCCATGTCTGTCCTGCGAGCGGCGCTCCTCGGGCTCGGCCTGCGTTCTGGCAACAGGTCGCTGATCACGCTCGAGCAGGTGCGCATGCTGGCCGAGCTCCGAAACGTCAGGCGTGCGTCCGGTGGTGAGTCGCCGCAGTCTCTCGGTGCCGTCGTCGGGCCGTCGATCGCGCTCGGGCTCGTGCTCCGCGAGGCCGCGCGCAGCATGCAGCGCGCGGTGCCCGGCCCGCTGACGAACGCCGCCGTGGCCGCCGCGGGGACGTGGCTGCTCGGCGAGGCGTTCCGTCGCTACGGCGATCGCCTGCCCTGATTTCGCTCTCCCGGCTCCCGGCTCCCGGGTCCGTCCGCCGCGGGACCTACCATCCGGCGCGGAACGAGCCATGGGAGGAGCGATGCCGAACACGGAGCTGGCCGAGGAGCTGTTAGAGCTCGAAGAGGCCGACGCCTGGTTCGAGTACCTCGAGGCCACACGGGGCCAGGCGGAGACGCGGTACGGCGAGATCGAGCCCTGGGCCTGGGCGCGCCTGTCCCAGCGTTTGCGTGCGGTTCGAGCTCGGCGCTCGCGCCTGCGTCCGGCAGTCGCGTGAAACGGGCGCGTGACGACGGGCGAGCTCCGTCGCGACTGAACATGCAGGGCTACTGATACCCTGGTCGCAGGCTCACATGCAAGCCGCAGTTTTCAAAACACGCAGCGCGAGCGAGACGCCTAGGGCGTCTCGTTTCACGCGCGCGATAGATAGAGGAGAGTTCTTTGGCACGACGTTGGTTTCGCTTCGGAAAGAAGGAAGAGCAGGCTGCGACGGAAGCGGTTGCGGTCGAGGAGGTAGTAGCACCCCAAGCAGCACCTGAGTCTCCTCCCGAGACTCAGCTCGAGGCCGGGCCGGAAGCAGGAGAGCCCGGCGAGACAGCAGATCCGGCAAAGAAGAGGCGCCGTCGCGGAAGCCGTGGCGGGCGCGGACGAAAGAAGCCGCCGCAAGCAGGGGCCGCTGGCAACGGCTCGGCTGAGGCCAAGGCAGAGGCTCCGGCCACCAAGGCGCCGGCGAGGGACGGCTCCCGAGGCCGGCCCGAGCGCAAGCAGGAACGGAAGCCCGCGCAGGACCGGAAGGGACAGTACGGGGGCCGTCGTCGCACGGCAACGCGGCGAGCCGCGCTTCCCGCCGCGAAGCGGGATCTGCTCATCTCGGTGGACGTCGGAGAGCAGCGAGTGGCGATCCTCGAAGACGACCGCGTCGCCGAGGTGTACCTCGAGCGCCCGGAGCGGCGCTCGATCGCAGGGAACATCTACCTCGGCGTCGTCGACAACGTCCTCCCGGGCATGGAGGCCGCATTCGTCGAGATCGGGCTCGAGAAGAACGGGTTCCTGTACGTCGACGAGATCGTCGGCCCCGAGCTCGAAGGCCGAAAGGGCGCGAAGAAGATCCAGGATCTGATCCGGCGCGGCGAGACGGTGCTCGTGCAGGCCGTCAAGGATCCCATGAAGTCGAAGGGCGCCCGCCTGACGACGGAGATCTCGCTCCCCGGACGCTACCTCGTCTATGTCCCTATCGGCGAGGGCTACGGAGTCTCGCGCCGGCTGGAGGACGCCGAGCGCGCCCGCCTCAAGGACATCGTCAAGGATCTCGACGCGAAGGGCGGCAGCATCATCGTCCGCACCGCTGCGGAGGGAGCCTCCGCGGAGGACATCGAGCGCGACCTCGTGTTCCTGCAGCGGTTGTGGAAGACGATCCAGACGAACGCGAAAGGCGCGACCGCCCCGAGCCTCGTCTACGAGGAAGCGGAGCTGCCGCTGCGAATCGTGCGCGATCTGTTCGCCGGGGACTTCGCCGGCGCGCAGATCGACGACGATCGCACGCACCGCCGCATCGTCAGCTATCTGAAGAAGACGTCTCCGCACATGATCGAGCGGGTGCACCGGTACAAGGAGAAGGAGCCGCTTTTCGAGGCGTCCGGCGTCGAGCAGGAGATCCGGTCGACGCTCGAGCGCCGCGTGAATCTCCCGTCCGGCGGCTACCTCGTCTTCGACTACGCCGAAGCGTTCACCGTCATCGACGTCAACACCGGCCGCTTCGTAGGCTCGAGAGGCAAGGCCTCCGGAGGGCGACTCGAGGACACGATCGTCAAGAACAACCTCGAGGCGGTGAAAGAGGTCGTCCGCCAGCTCCGGCTCCGCGACATCGGCGGGATCATCGTCATCGACTTCATCGACATGTCGAACCCGAAGAACCGCGAGACGGTCGAGGACGCGCTGCGGACGGAGCTCGAGCGCGACCGCACGAAGACCTACGTCGTGGAGATCTCGCCCCTGGGGCTCGTCGAGATGACGCGTCAGAACGTCACCGACGGCCCTCGCGAGATCCTCACCCGGAAGTGCCCGATCTGCGAAGGCGACGGCTTCGTCGTCTCCGACGAGACGAACGCCATCGAGGTCGAGCGAAAGCTACGCGCGGTCGCATCCGGCTCGCGCGTCCAGGCGTTCCGCGTGGCCGTCCATCCGCGCGTGCTCTGGCTCCTCGCCGGGCCCGGCGGGAAGCGCCTCGAGGACATCGAGGCCGCGGCGAAGCGGCGGTTCTTCCTCACCCCCGCGGTGAACGGCCACATCCACCTCGATCACGTCGAAGTTCTCGAACAGGGCAAGCTCGAGGCGCTGCGGCCGACGGCCCCGGTCGAGGAAGGACAGGTGATCGAGCTCAAGCCGGTGGAGGTCGGCCTGCACGACGCCCGGGCGGGAGTCGCGAAGATCGACGACTACGAGGTCGTCGTCGCGAACGCTGCCAAGCTCGTCGGGAAGAAGGTCTCGGCGACGATCGGGCGCGTGCTCGAAGGTACGGCGTTCGCTGCCATCGCTGACAGTGAGCTTCCCGGCGCCGGGGTCACCTTCGAGGCTGAGGCCGAGAAGCCGACGCGAGCTCCGGCCCGGAAGAAGCCGGCTGCGTCGGATGCCGGGGAGGCACCCGACGTCGAGGAGCCTGAGTCGCCCGAAGACGTGGACGAGTTGCCTGAAGCCGTGGAGCTTGACGTGGCCGAAGCCGCGGAGCTCGATGTGGCGGAGGTCGCTGCGGACGGTGCGCCGAAGAAGAAGCGCACTCGACGTGGCACGAGAGGCGGCCGAAGCCGCTCCAAGGCGAAGGCGACTGCGGTCACCGACGGCTCGTCCGAACCGGAGGTCGAGGTCGACGGAGGCCAGGCGACGGCCGAAGCCAAGCCCCCCACCAAGCCCAAGGCCAAGCCTGCAACGAAGCCCGGCCCGAAGCCTCGCGCCAAGGCCGCGAGCAAGCCTCGGCCTGCTGCCTCGCCGAAGATCCACGTTCCTTCGGCAGAGCTCGGCGCATCCGAGGAAGCCGCCGCGGGAGAGGCCGGTGACGGTGCAGCGCAGGATGGGACGCCAGCAGCGAAGAAGAAGACGCGGCGAGGGACGCGAGGCGGCCGCCGACGCAAGAAGCCTTCGACGAATGGAGCAGAGACGGACGCGAATGCGCCGGACACCGGTGCCACCGAGGACGTCCCGGAGCAGTACGTCCCGATGTCGGAGTGGATCGAGGACTTCGACAGTCGACGGCGCTCGTAGGACGGATCCTCCGGTATCATGCTCCGGCTTCGCGGGCTCCCGTCCGCGCCGACCCTCAGAGATTCATGACGTACGCGATCATCAAGGTTGCCGGCAAGCAGTACCGCGTCCGCGAGGGCGAGCGGCTGCTCGTGGACCGGCTTGCGGAGGACGACGGCGCGACGTTCTCGCCCACTGTGTTGCTCGTCGGGGGTGACGGAGCACCGGTGCTCGAGCCGGACGTCAAGGTGACCGCGCGCGTGCTCGGCGCTGTAAAGGGGCCCAAGATCCGGATCGGCAAGTACAAGAAGAGGACCGGCTATCGACGTCATACGGGCTTTCGCGCGTCGCTGACGCAGATCGAGATCGAGGCGATCGGCGGCAAGAAGCGCCAGCCGGCGAAGCAGGACGAGAAGCCGGAGAAGCCCTCCGAGAAGCCCGCTGCCAAGGCTCCGGACAAGCCGGTCGCCGAGCCGGCCGCGACGACGGAGGAAGCAGACCGCCCGAAGGGCATGCCCGTCGGCTACGAGGGCATGACCGTCGCGGACATCAAGGCCGCGGCGTCCGGCTGGAACGCCCCGATGCTCGCGGCCGCGCTCGAGTACGAGCAGGCTCATGGCCAGCGGAAGGGCGCGCTGCAGGCCCTCGAATCTGCGATAGCCGCGAAGGAGGAGTCCTAGATGGCGCACAAGAAGGGTCTCGGGTCCTCGCGCAACGGCCGCGACTCCCAGTCGAAGCGGCTCGGCGTAAAGGTGTTCGCCGGCCAGCCCGTCAAGGCGGGGATGATCATCGTCCGCCAGCGCGGAACGAAGTTCCGCCCAGGGCCTGGAACGGGTCGCGGGCGCGACGACACGATCTTCGCGCTCCGCGAGGGCACGGTCGAGTTCAGCCGGTCCGGGGACAAGCGCTTCATCTCGGTCGCTGCGGCGGAGTAACGCGTAGGGGCGAGGCATGCCTCGCCCTCGCCGACAGTGTTCAACGACCGAGCGCAGATTCACGTCGAGGCAGGCCGTGGCGGCGACGGCGCGCTCAGCTTCCGTCGGGAGAAATACGTCCCGAAGGGCGGCCCCGACGGAGGTGACGGCGGTCACGGTGGCCACGTCGTGGTCCAGGTCGATCCGACGCTGCGCGATCTCTCGTCACTTCAACGGGTGAAGCTCCTCCGCGCGGAGCGGGGCGGCTCGGGCCGGGGTAGCCGCAAGCACGGCGCCGACGGCGACGATGCCGAGCTGCGAGTCCCTCTCGGCACACAGGTGCTCGACGGCGAGGGTCGCCTGGTGGCGGACCTCACGACGCCCGACTCCCGGCTCGTCGCCGCCAGAGGTGGCGCGGGAGGTCGAGGAAACGCGCGCTTCGCGACCCCCACGCGCCAGACGCCTCGATTCGCGGAGACCGGGCTGCCCGGGGAGGAGGCCGACCTCACGCTACGTCTCAAGCTCGTCGTCGACGCTGCACTGGCGGGTCTGCCGAACGCCGGGAAGTCCTCGCTGCTCCGTCGCATCTCGAACGCGAAGCCGAAGGTGGCCGAGTATCCGTTCACGACCATCGAGCCGGTTCTGGGAACGGTCGACGGGCCCGACGCACGCCAGCTCACCGTTGCCGACGTGCCGGGGCTGATCGAAGGCGCCGCCGATGGCGCTGGCCTGGGCCATGAGTTCCTTGCCCACCTGGAGCGTGCCCGGCTGCTGCTCCACGTGATCGATGCCTCCGGGGAGGACGTGGTCGGGCGCTTCCAGGCAATCGACCACGAGCTGCGCGTGTACGGAGCCGGGCTCGAGCTGCGGCCCCAGGTGGTCGTGCTCAACAAGATCGACCTCCTCCCGGAGCCACCGGCATTCGCTCTCGACGACGAGCGGATCGTCCGCGTCATCCCGACGTCCACGGTGACCGGCGAGGGCATCGACGAGCTCAGACGCTCGCTCTTCGAGCTGTGCCCCGCCGAGGCTCCGGCCGAGGACGAGCCGGAGCTGCCGGAGTTCCTCGAGTACCGCCCTCAGCCCAAGCGGGGTCCCTCCTTTCGCATCCTGCGAACGGACCGTGGCTATCGCATCTCCGGCAAGGCGCCACCCCCCGACGAGCTCGAGGAAGCGCTTCGGCGGGCGGGTATCAAGCGCGGGGCCGAGGTAGAGGTCGAAGGCGAGATCCTCGAGTGGCACGAGTGAGCGGGCTGACCACGGGCATCCTCGGCGGGGCCTTCGATCCTCCGCATCTTGCGCACGTCGAGCTCGCACGCGCCGCTCGCGAGCACTACGGCTTCGAACGCTTGCTCGTGCTGGTCGTCGCCGATCCCGGCCACAAGCGCACGGTGGCTCCCGAAGCAGCCAGGCTCGCGCTGACGCAGCTCGCCTTCGAGGGCGTTCCGGGTGTCACGGTCGAGCTCGACCACCACGCGCGGACCGTCGACTTCCTCGAGGCACACAGGCCGGAGAATGCGATCTTCCTGATCGGTGGCGACGAGCTGGCTAGCTTTGCCGAGTGGAAGGAACCGGCCCGTGTTCTCGAGTTGGTCTCACTCGGTGTCGCGATGCGGCCGGGCGTCCCCAAGGATGAGCTGCGCGTGGCGCGCGCTCGACTCCCCGCGCCCGACCGCATCTCGTTCTTCGCCATGAAGTCGATGCCGGTTTCGTCCTCGGAGATCCGCGAGCGGGTCGCGCGCAGCGAGTCGATCGAAGGGCTCGTCGCACCGAAGGTTGCCGCCGCAATCGGGCGCCTCGGTCTCTACGAGAGCGGCGAGTAAACTGACTGACGACCCCGAAAGGACGAGAGACCGCCTGACCCCGCTCGAACAAGCACGACGCACAGCCGCTCTCTGCCAGGAGAAGCTGGCGACCGACGTCACGATCCTCGACATGCGCGGGGTGTGCGACTTCACGGACTTCTTCGTCATCGCGACGGGCAGGAACCCGCGACAGACGAAGGGGATCTACGACGAGGTCGCCGGCACCCTGAAGAAGGAGCACAAGCTGTCGCCGCGCTCGAGCGCCGGCGTGCGCGAAGCCGACTGGATCGTCGCCGACTATCTCGACGTCGTCCTCCACCTCTTCACGCCGGACACGCGTGGCTTCTACCGCCTCGAGGAGCTGTGGAGCGACGTGCCGTCGGTCGAGGTCGAGGCAGCGGCCGTCTAGCAGCGGTCGCCCTCGCCGATCGCCCTCGCCGATCGCCCTGGGCTGCTCGCTAGACTTGGGCGCTCGTGGGGCCATAGCTCAGTTGGGAGAGCGTCTGGCTGGCAGCCAGAAGGTCGCCGGTTCGAGCCCGGCTGGCTCCATTCCGACGGGACCGACCGGGACTCGTCGAGCCACCGGTCCGTCCGTCGTTCTGGGACTTGATTCTCCTTTCCTCGATGTTATGGTCGGTCCCACAGAGCGAGGTGGGGCCTCTCTTGAGAACCGTGCCTGGCGTCCGCACGTATTTCACCGATACCGGCGACCTGAACGTCGCCTGGCGCCACCGGCAGGATCCTAGCCACCGGTCCCTACAAGGCGTTCACCGCGGTAGCTAGCCAGTCGAGCTCCTCGCGCGCCCATGTGCGCCAGTGCTCGCGGAAGGCAGCGTGCTCGCGCGACTCCAGGATCCAGACGAGGATCTGGAGGACGCGGAGGACGAACAGCCTTGATAGATGCGTCGCGTAGTTCGCCGGCAACGGACGGTCGGCGGCGTACGCGCCGAGAAACGCGTCGCGGAGCTCGTCGTAGTGCGGTCGACTCTGGAGCTCCGACAACGTCACCGCAAGGTCGTACATGTGGAAGCCCCAGCCGCAGTCGTCGAAGTCGATCGCGAGTACCTCGTGACCCTGGAACAGGAAGTTCTGGTAGTGGAGATCACCGTGGATGAGACCGAACGAGTCAGTCTCCCCGAGTTCTTTCGAGGTCGCGCGGACAAGCTCCAGCGCCCGGGCAAAGAGCACGGTGTCATCGGCTGCGAGGAGTGTCTCGACGAGCTCGAGAGCCCGCTCGCCGTCGGGTCGAGACGGATGATCACCAGGCAGCGCCGCCGCTGCCGAAGGTAACGCGTCCGCCTTCGCGGCGTCGGTGAGCGTGTCGACCCTCGGCCGCCCGAAGCTCGTCGGCGGCGTCCAGCTCTCCGCATGCGCGTGCAGGCGCGCCGTCAGAGCACCAACCCGTGCGAGATGCACGGGAGTCAGGCGCCTGTTGACGAACCGCCCGTCGAGCCACCGCAGCAGCACGCAGAGATGGGGTCCGGGAACCGCCTGGTCGTGAGCTAGGACGACCAGCGAGCCGTCCGCCGCCGCAACCGGCTCGGGGACCCCTAGGTCTGTGTCGCGTCGCAGCGCTGCGAGCCACTCCATCTCGGACGCGATGGCGTTTGCCGTGTGCACTCGTGGTCGGTTCATGCGCAGCACGTACTCGGCGCTACGTGCTTTCACTCTGAAGGTCGCGTTCTCCGCATACCCCAAGGGCGTCAGTCGTGCATCGTCGAGACCGTAGTGCTCGAGTGCCGTACGCCCGAGTTTCCGAAGGCGCCCCAGCTGCCCGCGTCGGCTCAGGGCCGCGAATTCACGCATATAGGAGCTTCGTGTAGCGACGGCAGGGCACGGCGATGGACCCGCCCGCCGCGGCCGCGGCGTAGTCGAACGTCCCTTCGTCGGACCACCCGGCTCGCTCGTAGAACGCCCGCGCCCTGGCGTTGCCCGCGACGACTGCGAGCCAGGCCTTCGTGTGCCCGTTCTCCTTGACTTGACGTTCGGCTTCGCTCATGAGGGCAGCGGCGACGCCAGTCCCGCGGTGGAGGGCGGACACGTACACCTGCTCGACTTCGTCCTCTACGACCATGACGAAGCCGGCGACGGCTCCGTCGACAGTGGCCACCGTCGTGTCGCCGACCCGTTCTGATGCACGGGTTCGGAAAGACTCCTCGGTCCGGGCCTCGACGAGCTCCTCTGGGACGAATCCGAGGTGACCGTCCTGCCAGCCGCGGTACCAGATGTCTGCGACCTCACCTGCGTCCCTCGGGACGGCCTTGCGAAGTGTCGCCGCGGGACCGCTCGAGGCCACCGAAGGAATGTATCGACCGGGTGTCGACTGCGGAGACCTTGGTTCGTCGTATTCAATGAAGGAGCGCAGCGGTGGTGCTGCGCGAAGCCGCAAACAGGGAGGCACGAATGCCAGGACAGATGGTTCACCTCGAGATTCCGGCTGGAGACACCGCGAAGTCGCGCGCGTTCTGGGGATCGCTCTTCGGCTGGGAGTTTCAGGAGTATCCCGGGAGCCCGACGGAGTACCACATGACCCGATTCTCGGAGACGAGCGGCGGGGCGATCTACGGCGCCGACGACGGCTCCGGCTCTCCTCGCGTCTACTTCGACGTCGACGACATCAACGCCGAGAACGCGCGAGTGAAGGAGCTCGGCGGAGAGGCCGGCGAGGCGATGCCCGTTCCGGGAATGGGCTGGTTCTCGCACTTCAAGGACACGGACGGAAACGAGTTCGGGCTCTGGCAGAACGACCCGAACGCGGCCGCGCCCGGCGAGTAGAACCGATCGAGGCAGGCGGGGAGCGCTCTCGCGCTCCCCGCTGGTGCTCCACTCGGCACTCCGGGCGCTCCCGCGACGGCGCGGTGCGGTAGAACCTGTCCCAACGACTTCGAAAGGGACGGATATGCCCTTCTATCAGCGTCGCGGCGAGGTGCCGCGCAAGCGCCACATCGTGTTCCGCGAGAACGGACGGCTCCTGACCGAGGAGGTCATGGGCCTCGAGGGCTTCACCGGCAACGAGTCGATCCTGTACCACCTCCAGTCGCCGTGCCGCGTGAAGGAGCTCGGTTCCTTCACGCCGATCGAGCGCGACGAGTGGGTTCCCGAGACGCATGCCCACCGTCGACAGAACACGTACGACGTCGCGCCGGAGGGCGACGAGATCTCCGGACGGCGGACGCTCATGTGGAACTCGGACGTCGAGATCTCGCTCTGTCGCCCGGAGTCCTCAATGGACTACTTCTTCCGTAACGGCGAGGGCGACGAGGTGATCTTCGTCCACGAGGGCTCGGGGACGCTCGAGACCACCTTCGGAGAGGTTCCGTACAAGGACGGCGACTACCTCGTCGTCCCGCGCGGCACGACGTACCGCTTCGTGCCCGAGGGGCCGCAGCGCTACCTGGTCTTCGAGACTCCGGGCCTCATCGAGATCCCGCGCCGCTACCGCAACGAGTACGGCCAGATCCTCGAGGGCGCTCCGTACTACCACCGCGACATCCACCCGCCGACCGAGCTCAAGACCCATCGCGAGCAGGGGGAGTTCCTCGTCAAGGTTCGCGTCCGCGGAGGCTTCCAGGAGTACGTCCTCGACTACCACCCGTTCGACGTCGTCGGCTGGGACGGCTTCCTCTACCCGTGGACGTTCTCGATCCACGACTTCGAGCCCATCACCGGCCGCATCCACCAGCCTCCGCCCTCCCACCAGACGTTCCAGGGCCCGAACTTCGTCATCTGCTCGTTCTGCCCGCGGAAGCTCGACTTCGACCCTGAGGCGGTGCCGATTCCGTACCACCACTCGAATCTCCAGTCGGAGGAGATGATCTACTACGTCTCCGGCAACTTCGGCTCGCGCAAGGGGATCTCCGTCGGCTCGATCACGCTGCATCCCTCGGGTCTCCCGCACGGGCCGCAGCCGGGCCTTGCCGAGAAGTCGCTGGGCGTCCCGGAGACGACGGAGCTGGCTGTCATGTGCGACACGTTCCGGCCGCTCAGGCTCTCGACGTTCGCCCGCGACCTCGACGACGGTCAGTACGCCCTTTCCTGGTACGAGCCGCCCTCGGAGGATCCGAGCCTCGCCGGTGTGACGAGCCACCTGTAGGGGCGAGATCTCGCCCGTTGGAGGTGCTGGCTAGATGCCGCGGATCGTGAGGCGGCGGCTCAACACGGTGCCGTTGATGTCGTTCAGCGCGAACGTCGCCGTGTACAGCTGGCCCTTGGCCACGTTGAACCGCAGGCGTGCGTTGATGGTGCAGTCGCGGAGGAGCGGAGACGTCTGCTGGCCGACCGCGATCAGCCGCGAGCCGCGGAAGACCCGCCAGGTCATGCCGATTGGCGTCCCCGTGGTGTCGCCGACGCAGTAGCGGCGCGTGTAAAGCCGAACGAGCGGCGTCAGCGTGCCGCCGCGGAACGCGTACATGGCGTTGCGCGCGTCGAGCGGCTTCGCGCTTGCCGCAAAGCGGTTGGGCGAGCTTCCCTTCGCGTTCCCCGATCTCGTGTAGAGCCCGGAGTCCCAGGGCTGGCCCTGGTCGTCCTGGTAGACGAACCAGATGAACATGCCCACGAACGGATAGCTGCGGGCAAGGCTGATCGCCTGCCGAACGTAGGCGGACTGGACGGCGTACGAAACCCCCAGCGAGTCCTCGGGGCGGGTCTGGTGCCCGTACTCGGTGACCCAGATTTGCGTGTTCTTTCGCTTGAACCACGTGTTCAGGCTCTGCTGGAAGCGCGGCAGAGACTTGAGCGACACGTTCGGCCACTTCACCAGCTGGCTCGGCCTCAGGCTCGGAACTGACGGATAGGGGTGATGCGCCCAGGCGCTGAACTTGAGGCGCGGGTTCGCCTTCGCGACGAGCTCTGCGAACTTGCCGGGCGAGTGCGTCGGGCGCACGCCCCGAGGCTGGTCGGTGCCACGAGCTGACGTTTCGCCGATGGCGACCTGCGCGGTCGGGTTGCCCGCCTTCAGGCCTGCGTACGCCGCGGCGTAGATCCTCGCGTAGTTCGCCGGTGCGACCGAACGACCCCGGCTGTCGAACTGCGGCGCGAGGAAGCCCTGGAGGTTCGGCTCGTTCCAGACCGACCAGAAGCGGACATACGGGAATCCGTTGAACCGCCCCGAATATCGCGCGGAGATCGCTCTTGCGAACGACGTGAGGTCACGAAGGTTCCGAGGCATCCGGTTCGGCGTGGCGCCACCGTTGGCCCACTTCGGCGTGCCGGAGATAGTGAGCATCACCTCTTGATCCATCTCCTGCGCCGCGCGCACCGCCTCGTCGACGTCGTCGAGGTGGTAGCTCGGATCGAACGGGTTGGTCGGAGTCGACGGGCGCTGAGGAGCGGCAAGGTTCCACTGCACGAGCAGTCGGACGATCGACGAGCCGTCGTCAGCCGACCTCGCGATGCGCGTGAGCCGATCCGAGACCCAGCGGTAGCTCGGGTCGTCGTGGAAGCCGACCCACATGCGCTGTGCCGCTTCCGCCTGCGGCGACACGAATGCCGCCGGCACGACGAGTGCCGCGAGCGCGGACAGGGCTACGAGGAGGCGGACGGTACGTCTCACGAATTCTTGGGCGGTTTCAGCGGGTGAGTAGTTGCTGTTGAGAGCTCGTGGGAAAGAGTCCGGGGACCCTAGCGGCTGGAGTGTGTGGCCCGTGTAAGGACCATGCCCACCGAGGCCGAGGCCCAATCCTGCGCCTTTGGCTCGATGGTGCGGAGTTAGACTTGGCGTGTGGACTCCGTCTGGGAAGCCCTCTTCATGCTCGTCGTGCTGAAGATCCCGCTGGTCTACCTCGCGGGAGTCGTGTGGTGGGCAATCCGCGCGGAACCTGTCTCGGGCGCTGGAGCCGACGGAGACGGGGACGGAGCCCTCGTGCCTCTTACGCCATGCGGCTGGGACGACTGGAAGCGAGCGCGTGGCCGCGGCGGCAGGCGTGGTCCGACGCCGTTTCGACCTCGCAGGCCGGTTGTGCCAGTGTCGTCCGGCCGCGTGAGTGCTACGTGAGCGCAACGCCGCACCAGCAGCGCGCCGACCGGACCGCCGGGTTCCTGTGCGCCTTTGCGCTGGCGATCGCTGGCATCGCGGTCGCTCGCACGCCGGGCATCCTCGCCCCCGTGGCAATCCTCATCGGGATCGTCGCCGCCCGGATGAGCACGACTCACAGAACGCTCGCGGCCTGGACGGTCGGACTCGCCACCGCCGCGTTCGTCGTCGGGATGACGGTCGCGATCGCGACGGACTCCGCGCTCTTCTAGCGGCGAGCACACTCGGCCAAGCAGCACGAAGCCCGGCCGAATGGGCCGGGCTTCGTTGTCTCTGCGACTATGCCTCTACCGGAAGCGAACGACGAGATCGCGCTGACCCTGGGTCGCCTGCTGCCGCTGCACCAGCGCCAGCAGCGGGTTTGGGACGCCGGGGAACAGGGCGTCGCCGATCGTCGGGATGAACTGCGGCGGAACGCGAACGTCCGTTGCCTGCTCGTAGTCGTAGGCAATGCCGAGCAGCTCCGGCTCGGCCCAGCGGCCGCCGATGAAGGTGACCCCGATCGGCAGTCCCTGGTGTAGCCGGCGGGCACCGTGATGTCGGCGTAGCCCGACACCGCAGCCGCCGACGACGAGCCCACGAAGTACTCGAAGTGGCCGTCGAGGTCGCCCTCGTCCGGATTGTCGTTCGTCGGCCAGGCCGGGCCGTTCGTGAGAGCGACGATCGCGTCGAGGTCGTTGTCGGCCATGAGTTCGTCGATTGCGTCCTGAACGGGCGGCGTCGTCGCCTCCCGGAGGGCAGCGCAATCGGCGTCACGGCCGTTCGTCGCCTCGGCGGCCTCGAAGACCGCGTCGTTCCAGGGTCCCTCCAGTCCGGATGGCGCCGCATTGAACGCGATCAGCTCGGCGAGCGTCTGCGGATACGGGTCGCCCGGGTCTTCGGGTTCGTCCCGTGGGCATACGTCTGGAGGTAGGTCGCGATGTCGGTCTTGAACTCGCACAGGAGCGCTGGGAACTCGTTGGCGGTCGCCGACAGATCGATGTCCATGCCCTCGACGACGGTCGCGCCCTCGGCCTCGAGCGCGGCGACACATCGTCGAGGATCGGCTCGATGACCGAGCCCGTCAGCGCAGGGTCGAAGTGCCGGCGCGCCAGACGCCGATTCGAGCGCCGTCGAGCGACTCGTCGTCGAGGAACTGCGTGTAGTCGGTGAAGGCGTGGCCGACCTGAGCCCCGGTCGCGGGATCGAGCGGGTCGACGCCGGTCGCTGCGCCGAGGAGCACCGCAGCGTCGGTCACGTTGCGGGCCATCGGGCCGGCCGTGTCCTGCTCGGCGCTGATCGGGATGACGCCTGCGCGGCTCCACAACCCGAGTGTCGGCTTGATCCCGACGACGCCGTTGGCGCCGGACGGGCAGACGATCGAGCCGTCCGTCTCCGTGCCGACGGCCGCGGCCGCGAGATCAGCAGCCACGACGACGCCGGAGCCGGAACTCGAGCCGCAGGGTTGCGATCGAGGACGTAGGGCATGTTCGTCTGGCCACCGATGCCGCTCCAGCCGCTCGACGACGGGCCGGACCGGAAGTTCGCCCACTCGGACAGGTTGGCCTTGCCGATGATGATCGCGCCGGCGGCTTTCAGCTTCTCCGCGATGAACGCGTCGTCGGGCGTGCTCCTGGCGAGCGCGCAGGAGCCGGCTGTCGTCTGCATGCCGCCGGTGACGGCGCCGCCGTCGTCCGCATGCCGGTGGTGTTGACGTTGTCCTTGACGATGATCGGAATCCCGAGCAGCGGACGGCTGTCGCCGTTGCGTCGCGCCTGGTCGGCTGCTTGTGCGTCTGGCCGACGGCCGTCGGGCTGACTGCCGATCACCGCATTGAGCTCGGGTGGAGCTGGTGGATGCGGCGAGGTAGAACTGCGTCAGCTGGACGGATGTCAGCTTGCGCGCGTCCATCAACTCCTGGAGCTCTGGGATCGTCGTCGCGTCGACGTCGATGCCTTCGACGGGGTGTCCGTCGGGTTGGCCGCGCGGCCGACTAGGCCGATCGCCGGCTACCCCGAGCAAGAGGGCTAGCAGGGTCGTCAGAACAAGGGAACGCCGAAGTCGGCTGCTCATCGCGTACCTCCCCGGGTGGACGCTGGGATCGCCGGTATGGAGCGGCGGTCTGGACGCTGAATCCTATACCCGTCCCCTTTTAAGTTGAACCGCAGTTCGTGCGCCGGAAGATCACGGCAAACCCGGTTTCAGGCCGGCTGCAAGGGGGCACCGGAGACCTGAAGGGCGCCGCCTGGGCGGCGCCCTTCACTCTGCGGCGGAAGGATCGACGTAACAGCGCTGGTACAAAGGCAGTAGTGGCTTCGACTCCCAAGCAACTCGACCTCAACGCGGGGTACGTGAGCGCGCTTCTCGAGCAATACCTCGAGAACCCCGAAGCAGTCGACCCTGCCTGGCGCGAGCTCTTCGAGAGCGGCGACGACGCCCTGCTCGCGCCGGTGCCCGACACCGCGGCCGGGGAGCCGCGCGTCGAGAGCGAGACACCTGAGGAGCGCGGAGGTAACGGCGGTGTGGCCTTGCTCCCCGCACCCCCCCGCACCCGCGCCGGCACCCGCACCTGCATCCGCGCCGGCCGCCACGGTCGCGGTCGATGAGGAGGCCGAGCCCGAGCAGCCCGAGTCCGCTGCTGCACCCGGCGAGGAGCTCGTCGAGGAAGCCGCGGTCCCTGCCGTCGCAGACGACGAGCTGCTCGGGGGAGTCGCCGCGGCGATGGCCCTCGTCAAGGCGTATCGCACCCATGGGCACCTGAACGCGCGCCTCGACCCGCTCGGCTCCGAGCCGCCCGGCGATCCCGCGCTCGACGAGTCGCGACTGCGTCCTCCACTCACTCCGGAGCTCCAGGCGCGCATACCCGCGAAGCTGCTGCGCCTCTACGTCCCCGGGGACACGCTGCTGGACGCTCTCCCGCAGCTCCGCGACGTCTACACCGGCACGATTGCGTACGAGATCGAGCACATCTCGGACCACGCGGAGCGCGTCTGGCTCCGGCAGGCGATCGAGACCGGGAAGTTTCGCAAGCTACTCGAGCCGGAAGAGCGGGCGCGCCTGCTCGAGCGGCTCTCCGAGGTCGAGGCGTTCGAGACCTACCTACGGCGTGCGTTCCTCGGTCAGAAGCAGTTCTCGATCGAGGGCCTCGACGCGCTCGTCCCGATGCTCGACGAGGCGATCGAGCTCGGCGCCGAGGGCGGCGCGCACGAAGTCGTCATCGGCCTTGCGCACCGTGGCCGGCTCAACGTGCTCGCCCATACGGTCGGTCGCGACTATGCGTCGATCCTGCGCGAGTTCGAGGGAGAGCGCACGATCGACGCGCTCGTCTCGGATCCGGAGGGGGGATCCGGCGACGTGAAGTACCACCTCGCCGCCTCCGAGTCGCGTCAGACGCGAACCGGCGAAGTCCAGGTCACGCTCGCACCGAATCCGAGCCACCTCGAAGCGGTCGATCCGGTCATCCTTGGGCGCGCCAGAGCGGAGCAGACCGATCGCTCGCAAGGTGCAGGCCTCCACGACCCGAACGTGGCGCTTCCCATCCTCATCCACGGCGACGCGTCGTTCCCGGGTCAGGGCGTCGTCGCGGAGACGTTCAACTTCCACTCGCTCGACGGTTACTCCACCGGCGGGACGCTCCATATCATCGCCAACAACCAGGTCGGGTTCACGACGGATCCGGCGGAGGGGCGCTCGACGCGCTACTCCTCGGACCTCGCCAAGGGCTTCGACGTCCCGATCATCCACGTGAACGCGAACGACCCGGAAGCTGCGCTCACCTCCGTCCGCCTCGCACTCGCGTTCCGGGCGGAGTTCGGCCACGACGTCGTCATCGACCTCGTCGGCTACCGCCGCTTCGGCCACAACGAGCAGGACGAGGCGTCGTACACGCAACCCCTCCAGGCAGAGCGGATCGAGCAGACGCCTCCCGTCCGTGAGCTCTACGCGGCGCAGCTGGTGGCAGACGGTGTGCTCGGGGAGGAGGAGGCGAGCGCGCTCTTCGCGCGCACCACGCAGGTGCTGCGGGAGGCCCACGAGGAGCTCAAGACGACGTTCTCGACGCCCGAGCAGCATGCACCCGAGCGTGCGCCGGCGACCGACACCGGCGCCGCCGTCGTCACGGCCGTCCCGACCGGGCGCCTCGTCGAGCTGAACGAGCAGCTGCTCCGCGTTCCCGACGGCTTCACCGTGAACGCGAAGCTCGAGAAGCAGCTCGAGCGCCGTCGGGCTGCGCTGAGCGAGGGCGGCATCGACTGGGGCCAGGCCGAGGCCCTCGCCTTCGCGTCGCTCCTCGGCGAAGGCATCCCGATCAGGCTGTCTGGTCAGGACACGGAACGCGGGACGTTCTCCCACCGGCACGCGGTGCTGCACGACCCGGTGAGCGGGGAGACCTACGCGCCGCTCCAGGGCCTGTCGAGCGCCGCGGCCTCCTTCGAGATCTACAACTCGCCGCTCTCGGAGTACGCGCCAGTTGCGTTCGAGTACGGGTACTCGGTTGCCGCTCCCGACGCGCTCGTCCTCTGGGAAGCCCAGTTCGGCGACTTCGTGAACGGCGCGCAGATCGTCGTCGACCAGTTCATCGTCTCCGGGCGCTCGAAGTGGGGACAGACCTCGCGCCTGACGCTGCTCCTCCCGCACGGCTACGAGGGCAACGGCCCCGAGCACTCGAGCGCGCGCCTCGAGAGGTTCCTGCAGCTCGCAGCCCAGGACAACATCCGGATCGCGAATACGACGACCGCTGCTCAGTACTTCCACCTCCTCCGCCGCCAGGCGCTCGACGCGACCGCACGCCCGCTCGTGGTGATGACCCCGAAGGGTCTCCTGCGGCTTCGGCAAGCGACATCGACCCTCGACGAGCTCGCGTCAGGCTCGTTCAGGCCGGTGCTCGGCGACGACTCGGTGCGCCCGGAGTCAGTGCGCAGGCTCGTGCTCTGCAGCGGGAAGATCTACTACGACATAGTCGGCCACGATTCCCGCGAGCTCGCGCAGAACGTCGCCGTCGCGCGCGTCGAGGTTCTCTACCCCTTCCCGCTCGATCAGGTCGTCGCGCTCGTCGGCGCCTACCCCGACTTGCGGGAGATCGTCTGGGCGCAGGAGGAGCCCCAGAACATGGGCGCCTGGCGCTCGATCCGCCATCGGCTCGAGGAGGCGGCCGCGAGGGCACCGCGGGTCGAGCGGGTCACGTACATGGGACGGCTCTGGCGCGCGAGCCCGAGCGAGGGCTACCCGGCGCTCCATCACCGGGACCAGGACCGGATCGTCCGCGAGGCGCTCGGCGCCGCGTAGTCGGGCCGCTCTACCCGCGAGAACGCTGCTTGAGCGACGCCGCCGCACGCGTTCCGTGCGTGCGAATGGCGTCCAGCACGCGCTTCCGGTCCTCCGGAGGCATTCGGCGCCACATCCGGAAGGCCGCGAGCACGAGAGCGAAGACGATGCGCCGCGCGATGAACATATTCGAATCCTCGCACACCGGGGCACTCCTGAAACGTGTCGAATGCCGCAACCGTCGCTGGTAGCAGGCCGTTTTCGGCGCCACGTCAGCTAGACTCCCACGTCGCTGCTCCATGTCAGACCTCGACGATCCAACCGGGCTCGACCCCGGATCCCTGTTCTCGAGCGCAATCCGCGAGCACCTCGAGCTCAAGGCGCGCAACGCAGGTCTCGATGACGCGATGCCGCTTGATCCGTACCTCGATGGCGACCCTCTCGAGAATCACCCGCTCTTCAAGAGCGAGGAGCAGGCGCGGATCGAGGAGACCCTCGACGGCGAGCCTGCGGCCGAGCTGAGCTCCGAGCGGCTTCCGTGGCCGGGCGAGGAGACCGTCGAGGACGCAGGCCCGAACTCTCACGAGGGCCCGGCGCTCGACGAGGCGCTCTGGACGGGCCGGCCGCGCGACTTCGACTGGGGCGACTAGCTCCCCGGCAGTGACCGCGGTTCCGGCGTCGACTGTTGCGCTCACAGGCGGCGAGCGCCTACGCCGCTACGCGGAGCTTGCCGTGCGCGTAGGTGCGAACGTCCAGCCCGGGCAGGACGTCGTGATCACCTGTCTGGTCGAGCACGCGGAGATTGCTCGGGCCATGACCCGCGAGGCTTATCGCGCGGGGGCGAAGCACGTCGTCGTCCTCTACTCGGACTACCACCTGCGACGGGCTGGCATCGAGCTCGGCCCGGAGGAGGAGATCGGCTGGTCGCCGCCATACCTCCTCGACTGGGTTCGGCGGTGGGGTGCCGAGAACCCCGCTCTCATCTCCTTGACCGGGAACCCGGATCCGGATCTCATGGCGGACCTCGACCCGGCGCTCGTCGGCCGCGCGGAACCGAAGGACCTGCGCCTTGCCTACCTCGAGAACCTCACGGGCAGGCACATCAATTGGGTCATCGTCGCCGCGCCGAACGAAGGCTGGGCCAGGCAGGTCTTCGGCGAGCCGGACATCGAGCGCCTGTGGGCGGCCGTAGCCACTGCGACGCGGCTCGACCAGGCGGACCCCGTCGCCGCGTGGAGGCAGCACGCGGAGAAGCTCCAGACGCGGGCCGACGCGATGAACAGCGCCGGTTTCGACGCGGTGCGCTTCCGCGGCCCGGGCACTGACCTGACCCTCGGGCTCGTTCCCGACGGCCGCTGGCGGTGCGCCACCTTCTCGACAGCGAAGGGGATCGAGCACATCCCGAACCTGCCCACCGAGGAGGTCTTCTCGAGCCCGGACTGGCGCCGCGCGGACGGCGTCGTCCGCTCGACGTACCCGCTCGTGACGGCGGGGACGCGGGTCTCGGGGCTCGAGCTGCGCTTCGCGGGCGGGAAGATCGTCGATGTCAGCGCCGAGTCCGGCGCCGAGGTCATCCGCCAGCAGCTTGCGACCGACGAGCAGGCGCCGTACCTGGGCGAGGTCGCGCTCGTCGACGGCTCTTCACCGGTCAAGCAGGCCGGCCTGGTCTTCTGCGACACCCTCTTCGACGAGAACGCCACGTGCCACATCGCGTTCGGCTCGGGGTTCCCCGAGACGCTCGCGGAGGCGCCCGAGACAGATGCGCTGCTGGAGCACGGGATCAACGTCTCGGGCGTGCACGTCGACTTCATGATCGGCGGAGCCGACGTCGACGTCGACGGCCTCGATCGTGACGGCACGGCGACGCCGATCATTCGCGGCGACGTCTGGCAGCTCTCCTAGATCACACCGCTACGCGGTCGCTCATTCGGCGTTCGTTCGGCAACGATGCTGCCTTGACCGCTCAACCATGCCCTTTTGCGGGCAGTGTCGTCGCGGAATGCAAATTGACACTTGACAGATGTAGAAATGACGTCATACTGACATCACGATGCAGCTCGAAGCACACATCCAGGCGATCCAGCACGATCTGGCCGCAACGTCGCAGATCGGCGACGAGGCGACGGCCGAGGCCGCTCGCCGCCTCTCCGAGGCGCTCGCATCCACGCTCCATCTCCGCTTGCTCGACCTCCTCGGTGAGGCGGCGGCCGAGATCGGCAACCAGCTTTCCGCGGGCCGCGTCGAGGTTCGACTGGCCGGCCGCGATCCCGAGCTCGTCGTCGTCATGGACGAGACGTCCGACGCAACCGACCTCGTCGCGGGCGAGGAGCTGAGGGGCCGCATCTCGCTCCGCCTTCCCGAGACGCTCAAGGCTGCGATCGAGTCGGCCGCCGACCAGGAAGGCATCTCGACGAACGCCTGGCTCGTCCGCACCATCGCCCGTTCGCTCGAGGGACGGCCCACGAGACGACACGGACGCAACCGTATGCAGGGTTACGCCCAGGGCTGAGCCCTGAGGCCGAAGGGAGGGACCATGCTCCTCGCACCGCTTCCATTCGACTACGTCCAGCTCCTCGACACGAGCGACCGGCGCCGGCGCGCACGGTCTCGGCCGACCGGCACTCGTGTCCGCCGCGGCTCTGCGACGCAGGAGCGGTAGCCGATGACGACCGGCAAGACGCACGCCTTCGACACGCCCGGCAGCGTCGCGCTCCAGATCAGCCTCCCGAGCGGCCGCGTGGCGATCGAGACGATCGAGGATCCTCGCACCGAGATCGAGCTCATCCCACTCGGCCGCAAGGGTGACGACGCCGTCGACCAGATCGAAGTCTCGCACCACGAACGCTCCGGGCGCCATGTGATCACGGTCGAGCAGCGCAACCGGATCGAGTGGGGGCCGCTCCAGATCGCCTGGGGTGGAGACGTCGAAGTTCGCGTCCGTTGCCCAGTCGGCGCCGAGATCGAGTTCTCGGGCGCTTCGGCCAATTTCACGGCCGAAGGCCAGTACGGGAAGGTCACGGCCAAGACCGCCTCGGGCGACATCCGCATCGGCGATGTCGACGGCAGGCTCGCCGTCAGGACCGCGAGCGGCGCAGTCGAGCTTCGCCGAATCGAGTCCGAGGACGCGTCGCTCGTGACGGTCTCGGGAGATGTCGAGATCGGCGCCGTCGACGGCCGGCTCGAGCTCCGAACGGTGTCAGGAGACGTCGTGCTCGGTGCTGCGCGCGGGCCGGTGCACATCGCGACGACCTCGGGGGACATAGAGCTCCGCTCGCTCGAAGGCGGTGACCTTCGCGTCCAGTCCGTCTCGGGCGACGCCCGCGTGGGAATCGGACGCGGCACGAAGATCTTCGTCGACGCGATCTCGGTTTCCGGCGACATGACGTCCGAGCTCACGGTCGGCGATGAGACGCCGGCCGAGGAGTCGGATGATTCCGGCGAGGTCGTCCCGGTACACGTGAAGACCGTGAGCGGCGACGTCTCGATCGTGCGCGCGGCAGCAGCGGCACCCGTGGCTGACTAGCGCCTTAGTCGTTCGCTGACATCTTCGGGCTACCTTCTGCCCATGCGTGCGTGGCTGGCGCTCACGGCCCTTGCCGTTGCGGTCTGCGCGGGATCGGCCGACGCCATCGAGTACGCCCACGTTCCGGACAGCCGGAATCCGATCTGGCTCGACGACGACCGCATTCTCTTCGACTCGAACATGGATGCGCCGAGCACCTTGAATGTGCGGCTCCTACCGTACGTGGCCAGCGTCGACGGATCGGCGATGGGGCCTGCTCCGCCGGGCACGACCGCGCCCGATGTCTCACGCTCGCGGGACGGCCAGTGGAGGGCGTTCGTGCAGGACGGCGACGTCTTCGTCGCCGATGCCGACGGCAGCGACGCTCGCAACCTCACGAACGACTCGCTGACGCAGACTCCTGGCGAGATCCGCTGGTCGCCCGACGGCGCGCATCTCAGCTTCGTCACGGAGATGCGAAACAGCTTTTCGAGGTTCGTCGAGGTCATTCGGCGTGACGGCACCGCACGGCGCCGCGTCCACGCGAAGGCGGTCTCGGCGAGGTGGCTTTCGAACGACGCGGTCGTCGTGGCCGGGGGGACCATCATTCTCGGGTCGGGTCCGCTCGTCGCCGTGGACATCGCGACCAGGCGGAGCCGAGAGCTCGTCGGCGAGCACTACCTTGCGGGCAGCTTCGACGTGTCCCCCAACGGCTCGACGATCGTGTTCGCGGCCTGGGTGGGCTGGACGTACGGGGACGGCTCGACGCTGTACGTCGTCTCGTCGGATCCCGGCTCGCCGCCACGCCGACTCACCCCGACGGCGTGCACCATCTTCCCCGACGATGCGAGCGGCTCGCTTCGCGGACGCTGCTTCGGCGGAACGGACCGAGCCGACGGCATCGTCGGAACCGTGTTCGGCGACGTGATCATCGCCGGCTCGGGAGCGGACTCGATCAGGGCGGGAGACGGGCAGAACATCATCCAGTCGCAGTGGGGCGACGACGTCGTCCGGAGTGGCGACGGGCCTGACTCGATACGGGCCGGCGACGGCGACGACGTCGTCAGGAGCGGTGCGAAACGCGACCTCGTGCAGCCGGGCTCCGGTCGCGACATCGTCGTAACCGGAGCCGGGAACGACTCGATCATCGCGAACGACGGCGAGCGCGACGCTATTGACTGCGGCTCGGGAGGCCGCGATCGCGCGACCGTCGACGCGATCGACTCCCTCCGCAGCTGCGAGAAGCGAATCCGCGTGCCGCCGTCGACACGAGAGCGCTGAGGCAACTCGAGCCTAGGCGCTGCGCACGGCCGCGACGACCTCGTCGTCGCGGCCCTCGGCGATCAGGTCGACGAGCGTCCGCTCGCCCCTGAGCCCGAGACCCCCGGTCAACACCTCGTACAGCTTCGCCTCGTCGAGCCCCGCCTCGCGAGCAGCAGCCGTGATGCGTGCGATGACCCGCTTCGCCTGCCTGCCCTCGAGCTGCCAGGCTGGGTAGCGCCATTCGGT
Source organism: uncultured Actinomycetes bacterium (assembly GCA_963736295.1). Lineage (GTDB taxonomy): Bacteria > Actinomycetota > Thermoleophilia > Gaiellales > Gaiellaceae > GMQP-bins7. Next base: position 93,689 of record CAVTOH010000002.1, on the reverse strand, counting down.
AGAGCCTGGCTCACGTACCGCTAGGAGCTCACCGGACCGCCGCATGAGGTCGATCCGAGCAGGGTCGACCGCGAAGCGCTCGGCGAGCCACGAGGCCGTCAGGCAGTCGGGGCAGAGCTTGCTCGCGGGTGCGGTCGCCATGCCGAGCAGCCTAGCCGCCGCAGTAGCTCAGGACACGCGCTCGGCGAGCGCCGACCAGACCTCGTCGTTCCCGAGCCCTTCCCATGTCCCGGCGATTTTGCCCTCCGCGTCGACCGCGATCACATGCGGCTGGTACTCGGCGCCGAGACTCCGCGCCAGCACACGTTCACGGTCGAGGATCGACGGCCATGTCCAGCCGTACTGCTCGACGAAGGCGCGCGCCTCAGCCGGCGTGTCGGCGACGTTGATGCCGAGGAAGGCGAGCTCCGGATGCTCCTCCTGAAACTCGGCGTAGGCGACCGCCTCGCTCTGGCACGTGCTTCACCACGACGCCCAGACGTTGACGAACACCGCGCGTCCCCGGAAGTCCGAGAGGGCAACGTGTTCGCCGTCGATCTTCGCGCCCTCGACCTCCGGCGCCAGCCGTCCCGCCGACGCGGTCGTGACGGTGACGTCCGGAGTCGTCGTCTCCTCGGCCGTGGAGCTGCCGCAGCCGGCGGCCACGAGAGCGACGAGCGCTGCCACAGCGAGGACCGCCTTCACCCGGAGAACTGTACGGATGGCGCAACTCGCACTTCCTTAACACCGGCTTTCGAACATGTCGGGAGGAGCCGATATCGACGTGATGCGCCGCATCAGCCTTCCCCTTTGTCTTGCGTTTCTCTGCGCGGCCCTGTCGGCCGGCGGAGCGACCGGCGCCGCGCCGCGCTCCTGGGCGGCTCCCCAGATCCAGGTCGTCGTCGACGCAGGGCTCATGGCTCCCTCGGTCGCGGACTTCCGTCCGAACGACCCGCTGACCACGAGCGAGCTCGCTGTCGTCCTCGCCTCACTCGGAGTGCCGATCGCCGTGGCCGACCCCGACCGGCTCGTAACGATGCGCGAGCTCGACGCACAGCTCGTAGGCGCTGCAGGGTTGCGCCCGTACGCCCGCGACCTGCGGCTGGCGGCGGTCGAGGCGGGCCTCACGCCGCGACAATGGCTCGGCACCGAGACCGTCGCCCGCATGCTCGGTCTCCGCGTCAACCACCTGAAGGACGTCGAGCAGCGCGAGCGCCAGCTCGCGCAGCCGGCGACGCGCGCAGAGGCGGCCTACTCGCTGGCGCGGCTGCTGAGCCTCCAGGAGGCCGAACTGGAGTCGGTGCGCTCTGCGCTCGAAGGATTCACGTTTCCCGACCTCTCGCCATGGCAGCAGACCGTGCTCCGCAGGGCACTGCGCTTCGTCGGCACGCCGTACGTCTGGGCCGGGACGTCCGAGCGGCCGCAACAGCTCTTCGGGCGCACGCTGCCGGGAGGGTTCGACTGCAGCGGCTTCGCCTGGCGCGTCTTCAAGCTGGAGCCGTTCGAGGGCGCACTCGGGCTCACCCGCGTTCTTCGGGGAAGGACGTCCTTCGACATGAGCGGCGAGGTCCCGAAGTCGGCACGCATCTCCCGAGCCGCGCTCATGCCGGGCGACATCGTCTTCTTCGGCTCGCGCGGCACACGCTCGAAGCCGAGCGAGGTCGGGCACATGGGCATCTACGCCGGCTCGGGCTGGATGGTGCACTCGTCGGACCGGGGAACGACGCTCGTCCCGATGACCGGGTGGTACGAGACCCGCTTCGCGTGGGGCCGGAGCCCGCTCGTCGAGGCCGGGCTCGAGTTCTGACTCGGCGCTGTTTCGTCGAGCTTCGGCCGTAGCGCACCTACTATCGCTGCGTGGCCTTGAGCTCCTTCGCAAAGAACTGGAGCGCGGTCTTCGTCTTCGTCTGCTGCGCTCCGGACACGTCCACGCCCTTCGAGGTGAGGAAAGCCCGGGCCTCCGCGGCGACCTGGAACGCGTCCGTGGCGGTGCACTTCGTCGAGAGCTCCAGTATCCGTGAGCCGTCCGGGTAGAGCCAGAGCTCGGCGACCATCCGCCGCTTGAGCTCGGAAGGCACGAAGTTCAGCTTCAGGACGAAGATCGGGCCGAGCACGGACAGGTCGTCGAGGGTGATGCCATCCGGGGCATGCGCCTCGAAGTACGCGCGCTGTTCCTTCGAGAAGAGCTTCCTGATCGGACGTTCCCCGGCCGCGGCTTCCCGCACCCGCACTGCGTCCGCCTTGCTCTTCAGCGTCGCCGAGCACACGTAGCCACCGGGCATCGCGTCGACCTCGACGACGAGACTCGGCGATTCCCGTAGCTCGGACGGCAGGGCGTCCGGGTCGACGGGCCGCAGCTTCACCACGGTATCGGCGCCCTTGCCCTGGATCCGGCGCGCTCGGGCCACGAGGCCGGCGCCGTTGAGGGTGAGATCCGGAGTGTCGAAGAAGAACACCTGGCGGATCTGCGCCTCCAGCGGATCGAGGTCGAGCGCCCGAACGGTCGCCCGCTGGCCGGACTCCGGCACCGTGAGCTTGAGCTCGACGCTGTCCGACTGCTTCGCGAGCTCGAGCACGTGAACGAGCTCCTCGTCGCTGAGCCGCGCGGTCTTGGTTGCGGTGGTCGCCATGGCCCCTCCAGTCCATTCGGTGCAGGCTCCTAACCTACGATAGTCCGACGGGACTATCCTCGGCGCGTGACCTACCTCCCCGCGCAGGACCGCTACGCCCGCATGCCTTATCGCCGGTCGGGACGCAGCGGGCTCCAGCTTCCCGCGATCTCGCTCGGGCTCTGGTGGAACTTCGGCAGCGACCGTCCGCTGGAGACGAGCCGCGCGATCGTCCGGCGCGCGTTCGACCTCGGGATCACGCACTTCGACCTGGCGAACAACTACGGGCCGCCGTACGGCTCGGCGGAGGAGACCTTCGGGCAGCTGCTGCAGCAGGACCTGCGCCCGTTCCGCGACGAGCTCGTGATCTCGACGAAGGCCGGCTACGACATGTGGCCAGGCCCGTACGGGGAGTGGGGATCGCGCAAGTACCTGCTCGCGAGCCTCGACCAGAGCCTCGCCCGCATGGGCCTCGAGTACGTCGACATCTTCTACTCGCACCGCTTCGACCCCGAGACGCCGCTCGAGGAGACGATGGGCGCGCTCGACTCCGCGGTGCGCGCGGGCAAGGCGCTCTACGCCGGGATCTCCTCGTACTCGGCGGAGAGCACCCGCGAGGCGTACGCGATCCTGCGCGACCTCGGGACGCCGCTCCTCATCCACCAGCCGTCGTACTCGATGCTGAACCGCTGGATCGAGCCAGACCTGCTCGACGCGATCGGCGAGCTCGACATCGGGTGCATCGTCTTCTCGCCGCTCGCGCAGGGGATGCTCACGGACAAGTACCTGAACGGGATCCCCGAGGGCTCGCGCGCGAGCTGGCCGAGCTCGCTCTCGCCGAACCTCCTCACCGATGACGCGCTCGCGAAGATTCGCGCGCTGAACGAGATCGCGTCCGCGCGTGGCCAGTCGCTCGCTCAGATGGCTCTTGCGTGGGTGCTCCGAGACCCGCGCGTCACGTCGGCGCTCATCGGCGCATCGAGCGTCGAGCAGCTCGAGGACAACGTCTCTGCGCTCGCGAACCTCGACTTCACGGACGAGGAGCTCGCGGAGATCGACCGCTACGCGACGGACAGTGCGATCAACATCTGGGCCGGGTCGAGCGAGGCCTGAGCCGCATCACCACTCGCCGCGGGTGTCGATCGGGCCGGCCGGCCACTCGATGCCCTCGACGAGCGGGCACACGAGGAAGTCGCGCTCGGTCGTCTCGGCCGGGTGTCGGTAGCCGGCTCTCGCGTAGAGGGTGCTGACGCCGAAGAGCGCGGCCCACTCGACGCCTCGCTCGGCCGCGACGCGGTGCGCAGTGCGGACGAGCGCGCTCGCCAGGCCGAGGCCGCGGTGGGCGGGGTCGGTCGCGACCTGGCCGATCGCCGCGACGGGAACGTCGGTCGCGCCGACTCCCACCGAGCGCCAGTAGAGATCGAGTTGGGAGAGCACGTCGTCGCCCGATCGCACCTGGAGGACGACGTCGCCGGGGCGCCAGTCGGCGTTCCCGAAGCACAACGTGAGCAGCTCCTCCCGGGTCACTGAGTTCTCGTCACTGGGAGGCGCGCCCGGTCAGCTCGTAGCGGGTGAAGAGGTGGTCTCCATGGCGGCGGATGCTGAGCACGCGCCCTTCGACGAGCGGCACGAGATCGGCGCCCTCCACGAGCTGGAGGCGGCTCGCGTCCCCTGCTTGCCCGGCGAGGAAGGGCGACGTCGTGAGAAAGAGCTCGTCGACGGCGCCCGCGGCGAGGAGGCTCCCGAACACGTGCGGGCCGGCCTCGGACAGGATCAGGCGGTGGCCGCGGTCGTGAAGGGCCGAGACCACGGTGCGCCCGTCGAATCGTGATTCATTTCCGAGCACCGCGATCGTGGAGGCGCTCGGCAGCTCGGGAGCAATCCGCTCTGCTCCCGCCTCGCTCGTGAGCACGAGCGCACCCGACTCGAGCAAAGGGTGCTGCGCGTCGATCGAGCCTAATCCGGTCAAGACGGCGATCTCCGGGGCGGCCGCTCGCCCCAGCGTGCGGCGCAGCTCGGCAAACGCATCGGCCGCGGGTGGATAGACCTTCTCGGGGCGCCAGGTCCCCTGCGGGGAGGCGTGGAGGACCCCGGCTCCGATCAGCACGACGTCCGCGAACGAGCGCAGGAGCCCCATCAGGAAGTGGTCGGCCTTGCTCCCGCCCGAGATCACCTCGTTCGAGCTCGGCAGCGCGGGGATCGAGACCACGCCGTCGAGCGTCGCGACGAAGTTCGCGTACACGCGCGACTCCTGGAAGCCGAGATCGCCGCCGTGGATCCGCCGGAGCTCGCCCGGGAGCTCGACCACCGGCAGGCCGTCCGCCTCGAAGAGGACATCGAACGGCTCGAGAGTCTCCGCGCCCACGCGCTAGCTCGCGACTGCGCAGAGCGACACGCCCGGGAGGGCATAGCCGCCGTCAGCCGCAAAGGGCTCGAAAGCGTCCTCGAGCTCGCTCTTGATCGCCTCTCGCTCGTCCTCCGACGCGGAATTCCAGGCGGAAGCGAAGCCGCCGCCGGTAGCCCTCGCGCGCTCGACGTACTCGTCGACGTCGCTGAAGGCGAAGAGGACGGGTACGTCCGCGGTACGGACCGTCTCGAACCCAGACCTCTCGAGCAGGCCGCCGAGGCGTTCCTCCGTCGCGAGCACGAACATTCCCGGCGCGCCGGGCTCGGGCCGCGGCATGAGACCGCGCCCGACGAGAATCCGCCCGGCGATCGAGACCCATGGGTTCCGCTCGGCCTCACGCCAGACGGCGAGCACGACTCGGCCCCCCGGGCGCAGGACACGTCGCGTCTCGGAGCAGGCAGCGGCCGGGTCCGGCATGAGCATGTAGCCCCACCGGCAGATCGCCCCGTCGACCGAGTCGTCCTCGAGCTCGAGCTGCTCCGCGTCCAGCACGCGGTGGTCGACGTTCCGGAGACCGAGCGCATCAGAGCGACGCCGAGCGACCTCGACCATCTCAGGCGAGAAGTCGGTCGAGATGAGGCGGCCAGTGTCCCCGATGAGCCTCGCGATGCCGAAGCCCGTCTCGCCCGGTCCCGCGGCGAGCTCGAGCACGGTGTCGCCGGGCGCAGGCGAGAGCTCCCGGATCAGCCACTCGCGCACTGGAGTCGCGACCGTCTCGAGCGACTCGCGCGAGCGCTCCCAGCCGGCTGCTGCCGTGTCCCAGCTCTGCAAGCTCGAGCGGCGGTATTCGTCGACGTCCACCGCGGGATCCTAGAGCCGTTTCGACTCACTCACGGAGTGGTAAGGATCGCTGAACCGCACATCGGAGCCCGAGAGATGCGTAGTGTCCGGGCTGCCATCAGAAGCGACGCGCGACGCGTCGCAACCGACAGAGGGGGTCTCATGCATCGCAAGATCCTGGTCCTCGTCGCAGCACTCACGTTGCTGGTGGGCTTGCTCGCGACACCCGGCGGGGCGATCACTGGCGGGCAGCCGGACGGCAACGGGCATCCGTACGTCGCCCTCCTGCTCGCACCTGGACTGACGTTCTGCTCCGGATCGCTCATCTCCGAGCGAACGATCCTCACGGCCGGGCACTGCACCGATTTCTGGGACGTGCTCGCCGAGGAAGAAGGCCTGGAGTCGATCCAAGTGAGCTTCGATCCGGAGGCGTCGGTGGACGACGACTGGATGCCGGACGGCGGCACCTGGTATTCGGCGTCCACCTGGGTCACGCACCCGGACTACGTGGATGCCGACTGGCCGTTCACGTTCGACTACGGGCTGCTCTACCTTGACGCGCCGGTCACGACGGAGCCTGGCGACTTGCCGGCACCGAATGCGTTGAGCCCGATCATCGAGAGCAACGGTCAGACCCAGCAGCGCTTCGACGACGTCGGCTACGGCGTCCAGGGGCAGATACGGGGCGGCGGACGGCCTCAGTCCGCGATCACGTGGACGCGCAAGATCGCAACTCAGAAGTATGCGCCGGGTAACGGCGGCCCGAGTGCGATTCTTCACCGCACGTGGTTCATCGTGCGGAATTCGCCGTCGCCACGGCACGGTGGCCCTTGCGGCGGTGACTCCGGGTCGCCGGTGCTCTTCGCCGACACCGACACGGTCGTCGCAGTGCACACTGGCGGCTACCGCTTGGGGGTGGACGGCGTGATCTGCGGTCGGATCACGTCGCTGAACCACCGTATCGACCTTCCGGACGTGCTCGCCTGGATCGGGGCGAACACCGAATGAGCTGACCTTTGGGGAGTCCGTCCCGGCAGTGGTCGGGGCGGGCTCCCTACATTTCGCGTTCGTTCGACCCAGACCACGGACTAGCCGAACACGCGGGCAGAACCCCACGTTCCGTTGGCAGGCGCGCTATCCGGCCTGTGGAACCCTGGCCGAGTGCCCCAGGATCAGAAGCTTGGCGCCGAGCGAATGGGCGCCTTTCTCGAGGAGGAGCTAGCCGACGATGCCATCGTCCTCCACGATCTGCGCGTCCCTGGAGCCCGCGCACGTATCGACCACGTCGTCATCGCCTCGTCCGGCATCTGGGTCGTCGACTCGAAGTGGCGCTGCAAGCTCGAGCCGGAGCTCGACAGCGCAACGTCTGTCGGCGAGGTCGGCCGCCATGTCGACGTGGTGGCAAATGCGGTCGGGCGCTCGACCGAGCTGCCGATCCGGGCCGCGCTCTGCTTCCCGAGCGAGAACTGGGGTGGCGACCCGCGAGCGTTCTGGATCGAAGGCGTGCTCGTGACGTACCCGGCCGATCTCGTCGAGCGGATTCGGGCGGCGGGTCCGCTCGACGAGGACACACTGGGTTGGATCGCCGCCAGGCTTGCGCTCGAATGACCGCGCGGCTTCGCCTTACTGCTACCGTGGGCGGCACGGATAGCGCCGCTATCCCGTGAGGTTTGACTTCTTCGGTTCCTCCACTGGGTCGAATGAGACGGATCTCGACCCAAAGCAACATAGGAGTTGAATCGAATGCAGCAGTCCTTTTCCCAGCTCGGCGTGTCCGCGCGCATTGCGCAGGCGCTCGCCGCGCGTGACATCCACGAGCCCTTCCCGATCCAGGCCCGGGTTCTTCCCGACGCACTCGCCGGACGCGATGTCCTGGCCAAGTCGCCGACCGGATCGGGCAAGACGCTCAGCTTCGCCATCCCGATCCTCGAGCGCCTCGAGCCCGGCGAGCGGAAGCCCGCCGCGCTCGTCCTCGTGCCGACGCGCGAGCTCGCGACCCAGGTCGCCGGTGAGCTCGAAGCACTCGCCCCGAACGGCCTTCGGGTCGCCGCTGTCTACGGCGGCATCCCGATCCGCGCACAGGCGAAGCGCGCTCAGGCCGCACACGTCCTCGTCGCGACGCCCGGCCGGCTGAACGACCTGCTCGAGCGCAAGGCCGTCGATCTCGGCGGCGTGCGCATCCTCGTCCTCGACGAGGCCGACCGGATGCTCGACATGGGCTTCAAGCCCCAGGTCGACCGCATCGTCCGCCGCCTGCCGGCGAAGCGACAGACCATGTTCTTCTCGGCGACGCTCGACAACGAGGTCGGAGAGCTCGCGCGGGCCTACACGAACAACCCGAGCCGCTGCGAAGCCGAGCTTCCGCCGTCCCGCCAGAACCACGAGGCGGTCGAGCACCAGTTCGTCTCGGTCAAGGCCGACACCAAGGTGGAGACGCTCGTCGAGCTGCTCCGCGGCGATCGAGGGCTCGCGCTCGTCTTCGTCCGGACGCGGCGAGGCGCCGACCGGCTCGTGCGCAAGCTCGGGCCGCTCGGCGTGGACGCTGTCTCGTTGCACGGAGACATGAACCAGCGCCAGCGCGAGCGCGCGCTCAAGCGGTTCGAGTCGGGCGAGGCGACGACGCTCGTCGCCACCGATGTCGCGGCGCGCGGCCTCGACCTCGTCGAGATCACCCACGTCGTCAACTTCGACCCGCCCGAGGAGCACGACGGCTACGTGCACCGCGTCGGCCGAACCGGCCGCGCGGGCCGCGGCGGCGTCGGCGTCACGTTCGTGCTCCCCGAGCAGCAGCAGGACGTCAGCCGCGTCGCGCGCCTGGCGGGCCATACGGAGCAGTTCGCGAGCGCGGGCATGAAGGTCGCCCCGGCCCGGGTCGTGTACTCCTCGCGCAATCGCGGCCGCTCGAAGTGGGGCGCGCCGAGACCCCGCCGCAAGGTCTAGCGCTCGCACTCGATACGGCAGTCCCAACGACTTCGAGCGGCGCGGTGAGATGATCGCGCCATGAGCCGGCCCGAGCTGCCGACCGGCACCGTCACCTTCCTCTTCACCGACGTCGAGGGCTCGACCCGGCTTCTCCAGGAGCACGGGGCGGGATACGCGGATCTCCTCGACGAGCACCGCCGCGCGCTGAGGGACGCCTTCTCGAAATACGGCGGCGTCGAGGTCGACACCCAGGGCGACGCCTTTTTCGTCGCGTTCTCCCGGGCGGCCGACGCGGTCGCGGCGGCCGCCGAGGCTCGGCAGGCACTCGAGCCGGGCCCGATCCGGGTACGCATGGGAATCCACACCGGCGAGCCGATGGTCACGGCCGAGGGCTACGTCGGGATCGATGTGCATCGCGCTGCGCGGATCGCCGCGGCCGCCCACGGTGGGCAAATCGTGGTCTCGGAGACGACTCGCGGGCTCCTCGACAGCGACAGCGGCGTACGCGATCTCGGCGAGCACCGGCTGAAGGATTTGATCGGAGCCGAGCGCCTGTACCAGCTCGGCGGTGGCGACTTCCCGCCGCTCAAGACGCTCGACGCCACGAACCTTCCCGTCGCCGCGAGTCCCCTCGTGGGGAGAGCGCACGAGCTCGGTGAGCTGGTCGCCGCGCTCTCGAGTGGCACGCGGCTTCTGACCGTCACCGGGCCGGGAGGCACCGGGAAGACCCGCCTCGCGCTTCAGGTCGCGGCGGAGCTCGTCGGCACGCTGCGCGACGGCGTCTTCTGGGTGCCGCTCGCGAGTCTCTCCGACCCCGACCTCCTGTCCTCGGAGGTCGCACAGGCGATCGGGGCGCGCGACGACCTCGCCGGCTTCCTCCGCGGGAAAGAGCTCCTCATCCTGCTCGACAACTTCGAGCATCTCCTCGACGCCGCTCCGGCGGTTAGCACCCTCCTCGCGGCCTCGGGCAGTCTGCGTGTGCTCGTCACGAGCCGGTCGCCCCTCCATGTGTCGGCCGAGCGGGAGTACCGGCTGGAGCCGCTCCCGGCGAGCGATGCGGCCGCGCTCTTCGTCGAACGGGCCCGGTCGATCGGGCGAGAGCTCCCGCCCGACGCCACCGTCGAGGCGATCTGCCGCCGCCTCGACGGCCTCCCGCTGGCGGTCGAGCTCGCCGCCGCCCGCACGAAGCTTCTCGCTCCCGAGCCGCTTCTCGAGCGCCTCGACTCGGCGCTTCCGCTGCTGACGGGCGGTGCGCGCGACGCCCCCGAGCGCCAGCGCACGCTGCGCGCCACGATCGAGTGGAGCTACGACCTGCTCGATTCCGCCAGCAAGGAGCTGTTCGCACGGCTTTCGGTCTTCGCGGGAAGCTTCCCGCTCTCTGCTGCAGAGGAGATCTCGAGCGCCGACCTCGACGGCGTCGCGGCGCTCGTCGACGCAAGCCTCGTGAAGCCGATCGGCGACGACCGCTTCCTGATGCTCGAGACGATCCGCGAGTACGCGCTCGAGCGGCTTGCCGGCTCGGAGGACGCAGAGGCGCTTCGGCGGCGGCACGCGGAATTCTTCTCCGCGCTCGCCGAGCAGGCCTATGCGCGCAGGTTCGACGCCGAGGCGGAGTGGGCGGCGCGACTCGAGCTCGATCACGACGACTTTCGTTCCGCGCTCGACTGGCTGGAGGCGAACGATGCTGACCGCGCGCTCGAGCTCGCCGGCGCTCTCGGCTGGTTCTGGCTCTCCCACGGGCTGCTTTCCGAGGGTTCCGGACGGCTGGCTCGCGCGCTCGCCGACTCGCCGGCAACGGGACGAGCTCAGGCTCGCGCGCTCACGGCGCTGGGATCGCTCACGGCGCGGCACGGCGACATCGACGGGGGGCAAGCCTTGCTCAGTGAAGGGATCACGCTCTGGCGCGATCTGGGCGACCGAGCGGAGCTCGCGTCGGCGCTCGACGAGCGCGGATGGACGCTCATGTACAACGGGGCGGACGACGCGGGTGCGCTCGCAGCGTTCGAGCAGAGCCTTGCGCTTCGCCGAGAGCTCGGCGACCACATCGGCGAGACCCGTGCGCTCGTCGGCGTCTGCCAGGTGCTCGTTGCGATGGGCGACGTCGAGCGCGCGGAGTCGCTCTCACGTGAGTTGCTCGAGATGGTGGGCGACGACCCGCGTAGCGAGCACTTCGCCTTCCACTTTCTCGCCGACTGCGCGCTGATCCGCGGCGATACCGAGGAAGCCGGGAGACGCTACCGCGAGAGCCTGCGAGCGGCGCTGCCGCTCGGAGACGTGATCGAGACGAGCTTCGAGGTCCAGGGTGTGGCGATGGCGGCCGCCGGCACCGACCCGCACAACGCCCTTCGCCTGGCCGGGTCGGCGGCGGCGCTGTGGGAGTCGCTGGGCGTGTCGATCTCGGTCCCGTTCTGGGACGAGCTCCTCGAGCGCTACATCGGGGGTGCACGCGAGGCAGTGGGCCCAGAGGCCGAAGCTGTCTGGGCCGAGGGCCATGCGCTGGCGTTCGACGACGCCGTCGAGCTCGCCCTGGCGGACTAGGTCCGCGGCTCGCTCGACCTCGTTCTTCTTGACACGATCTCCGCGGCCTGCCACACTGCGCGATTCTTCCCGGGCAGAGAACTGTCCGGATCGACGGAAAAGGAGGTCGGCAGATGGCGCGTATTCCGAACACCATGCGTGTGTGCTGGCCTCTCGTCGTCGTGGCGTAGCGCCCGGCGCGTAGACCGTCCAGCACTCACCCATTCGGTCGGCCGTCCGTAGCCGCGCGGTGGGGCGGTGCGGAGCGACGCACGCTCGTCGCTTCCCCTCCTCACCACGGTGGACGCCGACAAATCGGCTCGACGTTCGTGTCGAGCCCCGACGCAAGGAGTTCCACGTGATGGCAGTCGCGAACGACTGGTCACTCGAACGTTCACCGATTCAGTTGACGAGGAGGAGCCATGTACGACTACGAGGCACTTCAGGAACGGAACCATGAGCATCGGGAGCAGCTGACGCGCGAGGCACAGGCCCAGCGGCTGTATCGCGAGGCTCGCGGGCGGAGGCACAGGCGAAGGCAGCGATTCGCGCTGGGTGCCACGTTCGGGTTCTTCCGTGGAGCCCGTGGGCGCTTGCAGGCAGATGCCTAGGCCCCGAGTCCACGAAGGAGCGGGACGCTTCCGGGCACGACGAGAGCGTGCTCGTCGCCCGGGAGCCCCGCCCCCGCCAAGTCTCACGAGCATAAGGACGACAGGAGAAGAGTGAAGGCGATTTCCGTAGCTGCGCAAGTCCAGGGTGTGAGCTTCCGACCCTTCCGGGGCACGCCCGACTACCCGCACCTCGCGCGGATCATCACGGCCTCGGCGAAGGGTGAGGGGAACGACCGTGTCGAGACCGCAGAGGGAATCGCCTCCGGATACGAGCACCTCGAGCGCTGCGACCCCGAGCACGACCTGCTCGTGGCTGTGGTCGATGGTGTGCCCGTGGGATACACGCGCGTCTGGTGGGACCAGGAGGCGGACGGCCCGCGCGTCTACAAGAGTGTCTGCTTCCTCGACCCGGCATTCGGCGGCCGTGGCATCGGCACGGCGCTCCTCGCCTGGGACGAGGAGCGGCTCCGTGAGATCGCGGCCGAGCACGATGCACGGGACAAGCTCCTCGAGGCGTGGTCCAACGACGCCAACGTCGCTGCGACGTCGCTGATCCGCGACGCCGGCTACGAGCGGCTCACGTACGCGGCCGAGATGGTGCGACCGTCCGTCGAGGACCTCCCTGATCATCCGCTACCGGAAGGCCTGGAGATCCGCCCCGTGACCGAAGATCAGCTGCGCGCGATCTGGGAGGCCGACGTGGAGGCGTTCCGCGACCACTGGGGGTACGTCGAGCCGACGGAGGAGTCGTACCAGCGGTTCCTCGCGTTCCCGTACAACGACCTCTCGCTCTGGAAGATCGCGTGGGACGACGAGGGCGTCGCGGGCCAGGTGCGGTCGTTCGTCAACACGGCGGAGAACGAGGAGCACGGTCAAATGCGCGGCTGGACCGAGAACATCTCGACCGCGCGCCGCTGGCGGCGGCGCGGTGTTGCAAAGGCGCTGATCGTCGAGAGCGTCCGCGAGCTCGCCGCCCGCGGAATGACCGACGTCGCGCTCGGCGTGCACACCGAGAACCCGAACGGCGCGTTCGACCTCTACGCCGGCCTCGGCTACGAGGTGGTCGCCACCTGGACGACGTACCGCAAGCCGCTCTGAGCCGGCAGCCGCAGTGACTCAGCGGCGCCGGCTTGGGCGGGCGATGCGGCCGAACGCGCGCCGGCCACCGTCGTCGCTCCGAAAGGCGGAGAGCTGGATCAACTCGCCTTCGAGCTCGAGCCCGGAGCCGATCACCTCGGCCGCGCGCACGCGCAAGTCCTGCCCGATACCGGCGGAGCTCTGCCTGGACACGTTGGCCGCATCGACTGCAGTGAGGAAATGCTCGATCTGCGAGTTCTCGGCGGGCTTCCCGTCGAGCCGCTCGAGCGCGTCGAGCAGGTAGCCGGCGCGAAGCTTCGGCCACAGGCGGGCGAACGCATCGGGACGCGACACGAGATCGAGGCAGAGGTTGCCGCCGACGGCGAGCAGCGCGCCGCACTGTCCCGGCTGTGCCGGGAAGGCGCTCTCGAGCGCGCCGAGCTCCGCCTGTGCGAGCGGTAGATGTCCGAGCTCGCCCCGGTCGGAGAGTCGACCGACATGCGCAGTGCCTTCTCGTGCACGGCCTCCCACACCTCGCTCTGAGCGACACCGCGCGCGAGCGGCTGCGCCGCCTGCATCTCGGCCTTCCGGCGCCGGAGCTCGGAGTGCGAGATGTGCGTCCCCGACGCGAACGACGCGGAGACGCGGCTCCAGCGCCCCTGCTCGACGCACGACACGGGAATCGTGAGCTTCGAGCGAGCGTCGACGAGCACGCTCACGTTCAGGATGCGGTTCTGCTTCGCGCCGACGAGCTCCTCGCCGTCGTAGAGCAGGACGCGCTCCGCGAGCGGGTTCTCGACCGCGAGCTCGGGCACGCTGCCCGACTCGCTCGTCTCCACGATGCGGAGCCCTTGCGGCAGCGCCTCGTCGAGCGTGATGTAGTGCGCGACCGGGTCGTGGCGCGGGAAGAGCGGGGTGACGACGATCCCGCGGTGCTCCATGCGGTCGCCGAGCTGGATGAGGTTCTGGATCATTGCGACTCCTTCCGTTTCGAGGGAGTCGCGCTGCTCGTCGCGTTGTCTTACGCGCCAGTCGGATCCGGCGGCGGCCGCTTCCCGGTCGCGAGCTCGATCTTCGCTCGCTCGATCAGGTTGAGCAGCGCCTGGTAGTTCTCGTCTGCGGCCAGAATCCGCTCAAGCGTCTCCGGAGGGATCTTCTTCCTCTTCCTCTTCCCACTCATCTTCTTCTCCTTCCATGTAGCCAGAGGATTCGTGCTCACGTCCACGCGGAGATCTGCGAGCGCGCCCATGATCGTCGTCACTTCGCCGCGATATATGCCTTGCTCCTCGTCCTCCACGCTCCGAGCGTGCCCGCATCGGCCCACGACCGCAAGGCGTCCTGTCTGGCGCCGTAAGATCGAGACGTGTCTCCTTCGACTCTGTCCTCGATGCACGATGCGGTTGACGCGGGAACTGGTGTTCAACGACAAGATCGGACTTGTGGAGTTCATGGGCATTGCCCCTGCCCTCGCTTCGAGGTGTCGCCCGCCGTACTCGGCAGGGGGCGACGAGTTCATCGAGCGGCTGCGACAAGAAGTGAAAGCGCTCCGCAACGCAGTCGCACATGACCGGGACGAGCTCGCGGATGAGTGGTCAATCTGGGCGTGGTTGCGAACGACTCTTCACATTGCCACCGATCTCTCGAGCAGCGACCGATGATTGCAAGTCCACTGAGGCGCTGGCACACACACTACGGGCGCCAGCGGGAACGTAAGACGGCGACCCTCCCTCGCTGATACTTCAGCGATGCGACTCGCGGCTGACGGCACGCTTCGGCTCTCGCCGACCGATCTGGCGAACCACCTCGCCTGCGCGCACCTGACGCAGCTCGAGCTCCTCGTCCAGCGCGGCGAGCTCGCGCGGCCGCACGTCGATCGACCCGTACGGGCAGATCATCATGCGGAAGGGGAACGAGCACGAGGCTGCGCATCTCGCGTCGCTCGAGGCCCAGGGGCTACGCGTTCTGCGGCTCAAGACCTACGACGACGAGGGCTTCGACGCCGACGAGGCGCGGCGCGCGACCGAGGAGGCCATCCGGAGCGCGGAAGCCGACGTCATCTACCAGGCCTACCTCTCGGACGGAACCTGGCGCGGGTTCGCCGACTTCCTCGTGCGGCTGCCCGACGGCACGTACGAGCCCGTCGACACGAAGCTCGCGCGCTCGGCGAAGCCGCTCCACGCGATGCAGCTCTGTTTCTACGCCGAGCAACTCGAGCGGATCCAGGGTCGGCTGCCCGAGCACGTCCACGTCGAGCTCGGCTCGGGCGAGCGCGCGACGCTGCGGACTGCCGAGTTCATCGCCTTCTTCCGGCGCTCGCGCCAGCGGCTGCTCACCGCGATCGCGGGCGAGGGGCAGCGCGACACGTGGCCGTGGCCCGTCTACCACTGCACGATCTGCGACTTCCGCCACCTCTGCCGCGACCAGCGGGCCGCAGAGGACCACCCGATCCTCGTCGCGGGGCTCGGGCGGCTGCACGCTGAGCGGCTCGCCGCGGCGGGGATCCCCACGCTGACGACGCTCGCGGAGACATCTCCCGACACGGTCGTCCCGCGAATCCGGCCGGAGACGTTCGAGCGCATCCGCTCGCAGGCCTCCCTCCAGCTCCACTTCACGCGCGCGGGCGAGCGGCGCGTCGAGCTCCTCCCGGACGAGCCCGACCGCGGCTTCCGCACGCTCCCGCCGCCATCAGAAGGCGACGTCTGGCTCGACCTCGAGGGCCATCCGTTCTACGAGCCGGCGCGCGGGCTCGAGTACCTCTTCGGCTGGTGCTATCGCGACGGTGGCGACACGCGCTACGAGGTCGTCTGGGGCCTCGACCGCGCGGGGGAGAAAGCTGCGTTCGAGCGCTTCGTCGACTGGATCGAGGCGCGTCGCCGCGTCCACCCCGACCTGCACGTTTACCACTACGCGGCGTACGAGCGCACCGCGGTCCGGCGCCTGATGGGCGAGCACTCCACGCGCGAGCGCGAGATCGACGACTGGCTGCGCCAGGAGCTGCTCGTCGACCTCTACCGCGTCGTCAGGCAATCGCTTCGGGCCGGCGTTACGAGCTACTCGATCAAGGAGATCGAGAAGCTGTACGGGTTCGAGCGCACGGCCGAGGTCGCGGGCGGGGCCGAGTCGGTCGTCCTCTTCGAGCAGTGGCTCGAGGCCCAGGAAGGCTCGCTGCTCGAGGGCATCCGCGAGTACAACGAGGAAGACTGCCGCTCGACGGTCGCGCTCCACGAGTGGCTCCTCGGGCTGCGGCCGGACGGGCTCCCCTGGCAAGTGCCGCCTGATCAGCGGGAGCGGACGGAGGAAGCCGAGGAGCGGGATGCGACGCGGATCGCGCTGCACGAGGCGTTGCTCGACGGGCAGGAGGAGGGGAGTCCGAGCTGGCTCGTTGCGCACCTTCTCTACTACCACCAGCGCGAGGCGAAGTCCCAGTACTGGGAGTGGTTCCACCATCTCGAGCTCGACGAGGACGAGCTCATCGAGGACACGGACACGATGGGCGGGATGCGGCTCATCGGCGAGCCGGTAGAGGACGGACGGTCGCTCGTCTACACGTTCACGTTCCCGGCGCAAGAGCACAAGATCGACGGTCGATCTGTCGACCCGAAGACGGAGAACGTGTACGACGTCTCCACTGACGATGACGCGGGCACGGTGACGTTCAAGCGGGCGAAGACGCGCGCGGACGAGCCCTTGCCGGAAGCGCTGATTCCTCCGAGACCGATCCCGGACTGGAACCACCGCGACGCGGTCCAGGGCTTCGCGACCGCGTACCTCCACGGCGAGCGCAACGGCGTCGTCGCGGAGATCCTGGAGAGGCGGGTGCCGAGAGCGCGGCTCGACCTCTCGGTGCCCGATGCTGCGCTCTCGGTCGAGGGCAGCTACCTCTTCGTCCAGGGGCCGCCGGGCTCGGGGAAGACATGGCAGGGCGCGAAGGCGGCCGTCGCGCTCATGCGCGCGGGCCGGCGGGTCGGCGTCACCTCGCTCAGCCACAAGGCGATCTCGAAGCTCCTCCGCGAGATCGAGCGCGAGGCCCGCGAGCAAGGGTTCTCCTTCGTCGGCCGCAAGAAGTCCTCGGGCGGGGACACCGTCTACGACGAGGGCGAGTTCATCGACTCGAGCGACGACTGGCGCGACCTCCTCGACGAGGAGCTGCAGCTCGTCGCGGGCACGTCGTGGCTCTTCGCGCGCGCCGACTTCACGGGCTTCCTCGACACGCTGATCGTCGACGAGGCGGGACAGGTCGCGCTCGCGGACGTCGTCGCGGTCGGGCACGCGGCGCGGAACCTCGTCCTCCTCGGCGACCCGAACCAGCTGCCGCAGGTCTCGCAGGGTGCGATGCCGGAGGAGGCGAAGGCCTCGGTCCTCCAGCACCTCCTCGGCGAGGAGACGACCGTGCCGCCCGAGCGCGGGATCTTCCTCGAGCGCACGTGGCGCCTGCGGCCCGAGCTCGCCGCGTTCACGTCCGAGGCGTACTACGACGGCCGGCTCGAATGGGAGGAGCTGTGCGCGCGCAGGAGCGTTGCGGCTGGCAACGGGCTCGTCTACCGGCCGGTCGAGCACGCGGCGAACGGCCAGCTTTCGCGCGAGGAGGCGGCCGAGGCCGCCGAGGCGATTCGCGCGCTGCTCGGCACGGAGTACACGGACGAAACGGGGGCGACCCGCCCGCTCGGGGTGGACGACGTCCTCGTCGTGACGCCCTACAACGCCCAGGTGCGGACGCTGCGGCAGGCCGTTCCCGAGGGAGTGCGCGTCGGCACCGTGGACAAGTTTCAGGGGCAGGAGGCGCCGGTCGTCATCGTCTCGCTCGCGAGCTCGAGCGGGGAGGAGGCGCCGCGCGGGCTCGCCTTCGTCTTCAACAAGAACCGGATCAACGTCGCGACTTCGCGCGCCCAGTGCCGCGTCGAGCTCGTGTGCTCGCCGCGCCTGCTCGAGGCGGACTGCAAGACGGTCGATGAAATGCGCCTTGTGAACGCGCTCTGCCGCTTCGTCGAGCTGGCGGAGTGAGCGCGATCCTCACGACTGAGCGGCTGAGCCTGATGCCCCTTCGACCCGCGGATGCCGCCGAGATGCACGCCTTGTTGGACGATGAACGGCTGCACGAGTTCACGGGCGGCCGGCCCGCGACGTCGACCGAGTTGCACGACCGCTATGTCCGGCTCGCCGTCGGCTCCTCGACGCCCGACGAGCAGTGGCTCAACTGGATCGTCCGGCGACGCTCCGATGCACAACCCGTCGGCACCATGCAAGCCACGCTCACCGACGGTGGACGCGTCGCGGACGTCGCCTGGGTCATCGGGGTCGAGTCGCAGAACCAGGGTTACGCGTCGGAAGCGGCCCGAGCCCTCGTCGACTGGCTCGTGCAGCGCGGAGCGCGTGAGATCGTCGCCCACATCCACCCCGATCACCTGGCCTCGGTGACGGTAGCGGCCCGAGTTGGGCTCCAGTCGACGGATGAGGAAGTGGACGGCGAAACGGTCTGGCGTCGGCGCGCTTGACGAATCGGATCGCCAAGACCTGACGCCAGCCACAATCCACCCATGTTCAAGGTGGAGCGCATCGACCACGTCGGGTTCACGGCCGTCGACGTCGAGGGCCTCGCTCGCTGGTACGAGGACGTGCTCGGCATGAAGCGCGCTTACGCCGACGCCTGGCCGGACGTCGCGGGCGGCCATCCGCTCGTTCTCTGCGCGGGACCCGCATGCGTCGCCCTGTTCGCGGCCCGCGAGGGTGTCGCGCCGAGGCCGCGAGCGACGGACGATCCGAACGAGCACTTCGCACTCGCTTTCGATCGGCAGAACTTCGAGCAGGCGCAGAGCGACCTCGACGCGCTCGGGATCACGTACGAGGTCTGGGATCACGGGATCTGCGACTCGCTGTACTTCGAGGACCCCGAGGGCCATCAGATCGAGCTCACGGCGTATCGCACGTAGCACGCCCTGGCGACCGATCGGGCCTAACTCGTCCGAGCAGATCACCGCCCCTTCAAGCGAAGGCCCGCGCTAGCGGGCCTTCGCCTAGATCACCGGCGCCCTGCGCCGGCCTCCTCTCACCCGGCTCCGCGGCCTCCCACTAGGCCACAGGGCCCCCTTCGTCTTCCCAAACCTCGAGCGCGCTTTGCTCCGCCACCGTCCCGCGCTCGCCTCGCCGAAATCGCTCGCCGCGCCTGTACGCGCCGTACGCGGTCAATGCCTTGAGGTCGTGCCGCTGCCGGCCCGGGAAGTAGGCAGCAGCAAACGCGTACCAGTCGAGCATGTCGGACGCGACAACGGTCATGCCGGGCTCGCTGCCGTCGCGGGAGCGGGCTGATTCCGCAGTGCCAGCCACGAGCCGGTACGCCAGGCAACCGCGCTGAGGAAGATCGCGCCGCCGACCAGGATCCCCACCAGCTGCACGGCGACGGCGACACCGACGGCCTCGGAGACTCCGACGCCGGACGCGATCAGCACTGCGGTGCCCGCGCCGGCCTGCGTGGCAGTCCCGCCCGGCCCGATCGGTAGTGCGGCTGCCGCCGAGCTCGCGCAGAGGAAGAGGAGCGCGAGCGTGAACGAGAACCCGATCCCGAGAGCGCCGAAGAGGACGAGCAAGCCGACCACGCGGGTCAGCCAGTATGCGGATATGAGTGCCCAGGCGAACGATGCTTCTCGGAAGGACGTCGTGCGCGGGCTCAGCCAGCGGCCGATGCGGAAGCGGAGGACGTGTCTGCCCCGTGCGATTCGAGGCAGCGCGAACACCACGGCTGCCGCAGCGATGCCAACGACGGCAAGAAGCGCGAGAGCCAGGCGCACTCCGAGCGGGTGGCCGGGGAGGGCAGCAGCCGCGACCGCGAGCGGGGCCAGCGCCGCGCTGTCGATCAGCCCGAGCATGCCGAGAGACAGGCAGACCGCCCGCACGTTTGCGGGGCAAGACCGGAACCGGCGGACGATCGCGATCCGGATGACGTCGTCGAACCGACCGGGGAGAGCGAGCGCCGTGATCGCAGCGCCCCCGTTTGCGGCAGCAAGCGCGAGCACCTCCGGGCGCTCGTTCGCCGCGAAGAGCTGCCGCCACCCGAAGGCCTTGAAGACGTATGCGGACAGGGAGAGTGCTCCCGCCGCCACGAGGAGGCCGGGGTGGGCGCGGAAGAGGGGCCATGACGTTTCGGCGAAATATCGGACAGCAACGCCGACGAGTGCGAGTGCGAGGCCTGCGGATGCGACTGTGACGGCGAGCCGGGCGCGTCGCGATCGTGCACCGTGAGCAAGCCGATCCAGACCGAATCCGCGGACGGCGGCCTCGGTCCTCACCGCGGCTCCACCGGAACCGGCTCCACAGGAACCGGCTCCATCGCAACCCAGTGGGCAAGCTTGTACGAACGCTCCCCGAGCCACAGCTCGACGGTTCCGACGCGGGCTTGCCGGAACCAGCGCTCGACCGCGTCGACGACGCGCACGATGGCCGGTTCGCGATCGATCAAGACGTCCACTTCGCTCCGATCGCCACGGAGCGAGATGTGCTCGGAGCCGAATGCGATGGTCAGTCGTTCTGCGAGGGCGCATGCGCTCGCGGTGTCTGGCACCACGATGCGAATCTCCATCAGGCCACTCCCCTACTCCGGTGCCCGCTGGCGAGGGCACGCACGCTGAACGGCGCTCCGCCCGGTCGTTGAGGGTGGATCTTGCGGGAGCGGTTTGCTGAGTCCCCGCCGATCTCATGCGCGTCGATTGTTGCGACCCGCACAAACGAGCCTAGCACGGTATTCCGCCTTGACGAGCGAAAGCCCGCGTTAAGCGGGCCTTCGCTGTCCCCCCGACGTACTCTCGCGCCTGGACCCAGGCCAGTCCCCTAGAGCACTGGATCCCGCACGTCGAGCACGTCGGCCACCACACCGGTCACCCAGCACTCCCGCCGCACACCGAGGGAGTGGCCGGATTTGCAACGCCAGCTGCCGACCGGTGCTCCAAACATCGACGCTGAGGATGATCGGACCGCCGACGAGGCACCCATACGTCTGCGCGGCAACGGCAACATGACGGCTGCAGAGCACCGACGTCGAAACGCGTTCCGTGCCGAGGCGCACGCGCGGGTCTGCGTGGCTGTTCCCTCGAAACGCGTCACCATCAGGTTCCTCCCTCAACTCGTCCGCCAGTCGAGCGTGAGCGCGACTGAACGCCGTTTCCGCCCAGTTGTTGAGGGTGGATCTCCCAAGGCTCTCTCCTTAAGCCCCGGCTACCTCCGCGAGCCGATGTTTGGGACCCGCAGGCCGAGTGTAACAATGCGTTCGAGCAGCTGGCATATTTGTTCTCAGGTGGTCATGAGCGAGATTCCACACCTGCGGGTTCTGATTGCGAACGAGCGGCGCGATCGCCTCGAGCTGCTTGCCCAGGTCGTCGCGGGTCTCGGCCACGAGGTGATCGCGCGCGAGATCGATGTCAGGGAGGTTGGCGCCGTGACTTCGAGGGAGCATCCCGACGTCGCCCTCGTCGGGCTGGGTTTGAGCTCCGACCACGCACTCGAGCTGATAGCCGAGATCGTCCACACGTCAGCCTGTCCCGTAATCGCCTTGCTGACGGCCAGGGATCCCACGTACGTCCACGAAGCCGCGAAGCGCGGGGTCTTCGCCTACATCGTCGACGGCGATCCCGAGGAGCTGCAAAGCGCAATCGACATCACGCTGCAGCGCTTCGCCGAGTATCAGAACCTGCGGGGAGCGTTCGGGCGGCGGGCGCTGATCGAGCAGGCGAAGGGCATCCTGATGGCACGCCACGGGGTCGACGAGGGGCGTGCTTTCGACATGCTCCGGTCACACTCACAGGGCAACGGACGCAAGGTCGTCGACATCGCGGAAGCGGTCGTGGAGAGCCATCTGCTGCTGATTCCGCCAGAGTCGAGCCCGTCCGGGACGGCAACGCCAACGCCCTGAGCTCGACCGTGCTCGCGTGCTCGGCCTCGGATGCCGATCACGTCTTGTGACGATGAGCAAAAGCTACCCTTCCAAAGTGGCGAAGACGACGCGGGAGCGAGATCAAGAGGCGCGGCAGGCGAAGCTCGACCACGTCCAGGAGCAGATCGAGTCGGGTGAGCTCGTGGTTCGCACGATGACGGCTGCGGAGAAGGCGAAGTGGGAGAAGCAACGGAGCCGCGTCGATGCCACCTCGTCACCGGCAGAGCGCGCCCGGCGGGCTGCAGCCCTCGAGACCCGGCGCAAGCGCGCCGAGCGTTTCGGCTAGGCGCCGGCTAGGTCCGAACCACGAGGAACGTGCGCGCTCCGAGCAGCTTGCCGTAGTTCGTGGCGGACCGGATTCCGAATCCCGGCCAGACGAACCAGCGATAGCGGCCCGGGGTGAGCGTGTACGTGCGGCCGTCGTACCTCCACGAGGGCTGCAGCCGGAATCTCGTGTCGCTGGGCCAGACCGTGAGGATCTTCACCCCGTTCCGCCAGAGCTGGACGTTGTAGTACGTCGCCTTCGACACCTTCGTCCAGGCGAGGAGCGGCGCCGCCGTAACGCGTGCGTCCGCAGCTGGCCTCGTCAGCGTCGGTGTCGCCGGCCTCGCTGGAGTCGCCGGTGTGAGGACCGGTGCCGTCACCGACCGCGGTAGGGCCTGGATCACCTTCGCGGCGCCGTTCCCCGCCTCGTCGTAGGCCGTCACCGTATACCGGTACTTGACGCCGTTCTCGAGTCGCCGGTCGAGGAACGTCCGCTTCGGTCCGGTGTAGATCATCGAAGGCTTCTTCCCCCTGAGCCCGGGGCTGCGCATGATCGCGTACGAGACGGTGTCCGGCGAAGCCGCCCACCGGAGCGCCACGCCCTTCCCGCCGATCTCGACCTTGACGCGCTTCAGACCTGGGGGAACGGTGTCGTACCTGAGCTCGAACGCAGCCGGCGCGCTCGTGTTCGCTGCCTTGTCACGGCACGTGCCGGAGAGAGCCGTCTTCGCGGTGTCGGGGCCCTTGTAGAGCACCGGCGCGGTACACGAGTCGACGCCCGAGACGGCATCTGTGCCCTGGAACCCCACGGACACTGGCCGGTTGTACCACCCCTTCGAGTTCGGGCTGCGCTCCGGCTTGGCCGCGGCGGTGGGTGCCGTCGCGTCGTACTTGATCGCGAAGGACGTCGAGCCGCGACAGCCCCGCGCCGTTCGTGCAGGTACCGGAAACCGAACCGCTCGCCGTGTCGGGGCCGCTGTAGTTCCCAGATCGAGCAGGAGGAGATCCCGGACGTGGGGTCGGAGCCCGAGAACCTGCACCGCGAGCGCCGCGTTGTACCAGCCGTTCGCGTCCGGTCCGCGCGCGGCCGAGGCCGAGATCGAGGGCGGCGACGCGTCGCTGCCGGACGTTGGCCGTCGTCGTCCTCGGATCCCTTCGGCGTTGGACCACGTGCAGGACACCGGGCGTGCCGCCGGTGTCGTTGCGAGATCGTGACCGCACCGCACCCTGTGGCCGTAACGCCGGGCGGAGGTGCGGCCCATGATGACGGTGACGTTCGACGTGTGCCAGGCGAAGCAGTTCGCCGGGCACCGGGCGAGCATGTCGGGTCGGGCGGCGGCGGGAGGGCGCGGTCAAGCAGATCCGGCGAGCGCGTGAGCGGCCAACGCCAAAACTCGGCAGGAGCGCGATACTCGTGGGCGTTCACGCATTCCTCCACGGCACGTCGCCGTTGTTCAGAAGCCGGAGCAGGCTTCCGCTCGCGAGGGCGAGTGCGAAGAGCGCCAGCGCCCCCAGCAGCAGGAGGCGTCCGTCCGTCTCCGCATCGGGAGCCTTCAGCGCGATGGTGGCCTTCGAGGCGTTGCTCGGATGCGCAACCGCGGCGCGCGCGCCGGCAGCCGGCGGCAGATCGAGCGGCCGTACCGTTGGGGTTGGCTTCGGCCTGGGCGTGACCGCTGGTTTCGGAGTCGTCTGCACGGCCGGCGGCGGGCTCGGCGAGACCGCGGGCGAGCTTCCGTCGTTCGCCGCTGACGAGTTGCTCGGTGACGACGACGGCTCCGACGGTGCCGGGTCGGGCCCGGGGCTCGAGGGCTTCGCAGCGGGCACCGGCGGCTTCTGGGACGGGTACGGGTCAGGACTGGGCGTCTGAGCAGCGCCCATGGGGGCCGTCGCTGCCGCGAGGGCCGCCGCCAGGAGAGCCACGATCGGCATCCGCGCGCTCACCAGGCGACGAACCGGTCCCACCACCGGTCACGACTCCGCAGTTGCCTGGTCGGTTCGATTCTCACGAGCCTCCCCCGGGCTCCGTGCTCCCTGCGCATGGAGAACGCTACTCGTCGCTGTTGAAACCGTCAAATTGCAGGTCGAAGTGGTGACCGCCGGCCGAGCAGGTCACGCATGGCAGGGCTTGCGCTGCGCGGCCGGCGGTCGTTTGCCTGCTTCTACTCGATCGAGTGCATCACCACCGTTCCGGCTTTCGCGACTGCGACCCACCCTGGAGGGTGGCCGCGAGCGCGGCGCTGAGCTGCTCGCTCAGGCCCAGTTGGCCGAGCGCCTGGATCGCGTGCCCCGACTTGCAGCCACACCCGTCCTGGATCTGGCGGGTGGTCTGGTGCGTTGCGTTCCAGTTGCCGGACGTCGCGTTCGACGTTGCGTTGTTCGCCTGGCGAAGATCGCCGTCGTTCCCGGGGCTCGACACTCGCACCGGCGCGTTGCTGTTGCCGATGTCGGAGCCGGACCCGCACTTGCACGGCGGCTTCTTGCCGATCTGCAACGTGACCGCGAGCGCGCCAGCGGCCTGCCAGTTCTGCGAGGACTGCCCGATGGCCTGGATGCCCGTCCCGCAGCACCCGTCCTTTGCAGCGCCGCCCTGTTGCTGGGTGGCGTTCTGGCCGGTCTCGTTGGCGTTCCCGGCCACCGCGTTCGAGGACGCGTTGTTCGCCTGGGACACCGAGCCGCCGTAACCGGGGCTCAGCACCCGCACGGGCGCGTTCTCGTTCGAGGCGCCGAGTTGCGCAGTCAGGGCAGCCGAGAAGGCCAGCTGGCCGCTCTTCGACTCCTGGCCGATGGCCTGGATGCCCGAGCCGCCGGCCTGGTTCTGACCGGCCGACTGCGACGTCCCGTTCTGGTTTCCAGCCGTCGCGTTCGACGACGCGTTGTTCGACTGCGTGACGTAGCCGTCATCGCCTTCGCTCAACACCCGAACGGGCATGTTCGAGTTCGACGGCTTCTCCTGGATGGTCGCGGAGAAGGCCGCCGCACCCTGCGCGTTGCTCGCCGTCTGGCCGATGACCTGCTGTCCGGCGCTCCCGCACTTGCAGGAGTTGCCGGCCTGCTCTTGGTCGGCCGTCTGCGAGGTCCGGTTCGCGTTTCCAGCCGTCGCGTTCGACGACGCGTTGTTCGACTGCGAAACGGAGCCGTTGCTACCAGGGCTGAGGACGCGGACCGAGATGTTCTCGTTCTTGGCGCCCTCCTGCACCGTCAGAGAGCCCGCGAGGGCGCCCTGATGGCTGCTGGCGGACTGACCGATCGCCTGTGAGCCGGCGCTCCCGCACTTGCAGGAGTCCGAGCCGCCGGACTGGCTCTGATCGGCCGACTGCGACGTGCCGTTGTGGTTTCCGGCCGTCGCGTTCGAGGACGCGTTGTTCGACTGCGAGACGTCGCCGTCGTCGCCCTCGCTCAACACCCGAACCGAGATGTTGGTGTTCGACGGATGCTCCTGCTTCGTCGCAGAGAGTGCCGTCGCGCTCTGCTCGTTCGACGCCGACTGCCCAATGCTCTGGCTCCCGCCGCCTCCGGCCTGACTCTGGCCGGCCGACTGCTGGGTGTCATTCGCATTGCCCGCCGTCGCGTTCGAGGACGCGTTGTTCGACTGCGAGACCGAGCCGTTGTTGCCGGGGCTCAAGACGCGGACCGAGATGTTCTCGTTCGTGGCGCCCTTCTGCTCCGTCAGCGCGATCGCAGCTGCATCCTGATCGTTCGAGGCGGACTGGCCAACGACCTGCGTGCCCGCAACGGGGCAGCCGCAGACCATCGGGACCTGCTTGCTGCCCTGGCTCCCGCATCCACACGGGGTCGGGCGGCCGCCCTGGTCCTGCTGGGCCGTCTGCGTGGTTCCGTTCACGTTCCCGGCAGTCGCGTTCGAAGTGGCCTCATTCGACTGCTGGACGGAACCGTTGTCACCCGGGCTCAGGACCCGGACGGGAATGTTGGTGTTCGACGGCTTCTCCTGGACGGTTGCGGAGAGAGCTGCCGCGTCCTGCTCGTTGCCGGCCGACTGGCCGACGGTCTGGCTGCCACCGGTACCGCAGCAGTTGCCTGCGGCTTGCGCCTGCTCGGCCGACTGCTCGGTGCCGTTGGCGTTTCCTGCAGTTGAGTCCGAGGACGCGTCGTTCGACTGCGAGGTCGAGCCGTCACCGCCCTCACTCTCGTCGCGGACAGGCGCGTTCTCGTTCGACGCGCCCTTCTGGGCCGTCGCTGCGAAACCGAGTGCGTCCTGTGCGCTCAGCACCGACTGGCCTGCCACCTGCGTCCCGGAACCTCCCTGAGACTGGCCGGCCGACTGTGCCGTTCCGTTCTGGTTTCCAGCCGTTGCGTTCGACGAGGCCTGGTTCGTCTGTGAGACCGAGCCTGCGTCGCCCGGGCTGAGAACCGAAACGGGCGAATTGCTGTTCGATGGTCCCTGCTGCGCTGTCCCGGCGAGTGCCCCTGCGCCCTGGTCGCTACCGGCTGCTTGGCCGGAGCTCTGGCCCGCAGGGGGGCTCGCCGTGGCCGTTCCCACTCCCACGAGGAACAGGAGTACGGCCGTGGCCAGCGCGAGGAGAAGACGTTTCATGTGTCTCCCTTCGAGCTGTCAATGGCGCCTGTGACCGTCCAAGACACGGGCGCCGAGAACATGGACGGACAGCTCTCAGCCAGGGCGATCCAGCGGTGAGTCGTGCCGGTCGCGCGGGCTCGGTAGCCGCGCGAGCCGGATCCGCCGCCCGAGGCCAGGGGCGGCGAAAACGAAGAATCCAATCAGCGTTGCAAACCCGAAGACCAGCAGGCTCGGCGCGCTTCCGCCGCCGCCTGCGGCGCCTCCCGCCTGGAGTGGCGCCGAGGAGTTGACCGGCACCGGCGCCCGACGATGGTTGCGAGGCGACGATCCAGAGCTCGGGGCGGCGCTCGGGTGCGAGCGCTCGGCGCTCGGCGTGATCTCGGTGCTCTGAACCCAGCCGGCGCGGGTCGCCCGAGGCCTAGTGCGCACGCTGTCTGGAGCCCGGTGCAGGGCGCCTGTGGCAGGCGCCGCATCTGCGATCGGGCTGCTCCACGTGCTCGGCGCCGCGATGTTGGTCGAGAGAGTCGGAACAACAGGGCTGATCTCGACGACGACCGCCACGGATCCGGCTGGGGAGAAGACGATCACGGCTGGACTCGCTCGAGTCGGCAGGGCCGGCCCCGTCATAGCAGGAATGTGGATCTCCACGGCCGGGAGCTCCACTGCTATCTCGACGTTGGGCGTTGCGAAGTATGGAATCGCAGAGGGCGTCCATGCAGAGGGCGTCCACCATGGCGCGAGCGTGGTGCTCGTGTCGAAGCGCGACCACGGGAACATGAACATCCGCACGGCACTCTCGGCAGACGGCGCCGCGTCGCTCGCGGGCACGCTGCTCGAGCTGTCGCTGGCCTGTGTCGCGCTCTCGACCGGGCTCGACTGCGGCCTCGGCCGCGGCGCCTGCTGGGGTGTCGGGTCAGTATCACCGCCGGTATCAATCGCGTCCGGCGGCAACGGCACGCCCGAGCTCTCGCAGTCCCAGAGCCAGAACCAGTTCCAGGTCCAGTCGAGGCCGGTCCCCCCTCCGCCTACGGTCGTGAACTCGGTCGTGGTACCGCACCAGTCGAAGCTCCACGTCCAGAGCCAGGAAGGCTCTGCCGCGGGATCCGACTGTGGTGCATCGGTCTGGACGACCGGCCCGTCCTCACCCGGGCTCAGGATGCGCACCGACACGTTCACGTTGGTATTCGCGGGTCTGGCCTGCGGCAGACCGGACCCGCGATCTTCACTCGTTCCCTGGGGGCTCGATCCCGCGTCCGATTCGGTGTGCGGAGTAACGAGCGGAAGCTCGTCGCACGACCAGTTCCAGACCCAGTTCCACACCCAGTCACGAGACTCTGGCTCGCCACTCTCGGTCGATGTCGATGTCGGTTGACCGTTGCAGATCGTAAGAATCCACGTCCAATTCCAGGATGCGGTTTCCACAGCATCAGGAGGTGGTTCGGAGGAATCAGTTTCGGATTGATACTGCGAATTATCGTCTTGATACTGCGGGGGAGGTGAAGCGGGCGTCGGCGGATCGGGGGCCGAGCCTGTCGGGTCTGCCTGGGCGGCGTCGCCGGAACTCGAGGCGTCAGCGGGCGTGGGCTCCCGATCGGAGGCTTCAGGGGTAGCCGACTCAGCGACGTCCGTGATCGCGGGCAACTCGGCCACAGCGGCCTCGACGCCTGCGGTGATATCAGGCTCTGCGGGCGCTGATATCACGTCAGGGCCAGTGCCGACAACGCCCGTTTCTGCGTCGCTGGGCGGCGCTGGCTCCGGCTCGGGTGACGGCTCAGGCTCCGGCTGAGGTGCTGGCTCGACTGCTGCAGGATCGGTCGAGGGATCAGGGCTCGAGGGCTCGGAGCCCGGTGCGTCAACCACCCCAGGAGTTGGGTCCGGAGTTGGCTCAGGTGTCGGCCCAGGTCCGGGATCCGTGCCTGGATCCGGGGCGGGCTCAGAGCCTGGCTCGGGGAGAACCGGGATCGGAGCTGGATCCGGCTCCGGAGCTGGAAATGGGCTCGGAACGGGATCGGGGCCCGGGATGGCGAGCGGATCAGGGGCCGGGAGGGGTGGGAACCCGGGCTCGCGAACGGGGACGACCGGTACGACCTCTCCCGGAGAAGGGATTGGAGGAGGGGCCGGCTGGTCGGCGGCGAGCGCGGGGGCAGATGTTCCCAGACCTATTGCTAGTGCCGATGCGAACACGATCGTCAGGCGCGAACGGTGCGACCGTCGCACGCCTGTGCGAGCGGCACCCATGGCGAAATACCCGGCTCCCCGATCCACTCGAACTAGAAATACCCATTCTCTATGTCTGCTATTCGCTCAGTTGGTTGAAAGCATTGGTCTATCAATCAAAAGGCGTTATCATGCATAGACGATGCGCGATGGAATTCGCTCATGACGGAAGCCGCGCGTCGGGAGGTCGACAGGAGCTCTGGCGACACCGAAGCGGGAGCTCTGCTGCGTGCGTACCACCGAACCGGGGATCCGGCGGCCAGGGAGAAGCTCGTCGAGCTGTACCTCCCGCTCGTTCGTCGTCTCGCGCGGCGGTTCGCAAACTGCGGCGAGAGGCTCGAGGATCTCGTCCAGGTCGGATCCATCGGGCTCATCGAGGCAATCGACCGCTTCGACCCTCGACGGGGTACCGACTTCGTCGGTTTTGCGGTCCCGACGATCACAGGCGAGATCAAGAGGCATCTCCGCGATCGGAGCTCGGTTGTTCGCATGCCTCGTCGCCTCTCCGAGCTAGCGCTCACACTTCGGCCTGCACGCAGCGCGCTCGCCGACCAGCTGCACCGAGCTCCGACATGTTCGGAGCTCGCCCAGGAGGTGGGCGTGTGCGAAGAGGACGTCGTCGCGGCACTCGGCACGGAGCGGGCCAGGGTGCCGGTTCGGCTCTCGAGCATCGGCGGCGACGGCGCCGAGCTCGACGGCGCCCTGCAGGTCGACGGCGCGTTCGTCACGAGCGAGGAGCGGCTGCTTCTCGCCGCAGGCTTCCGCACGCTCGCCGCGCGCGAGCGCCGGATCCTGCACCTGCGATTCTTCGCGGGTCTGAGCCAGGTGGAGATCGCGCGCGAGGTTGGTCTTTCGCAGATTCAGGTCTCGCGCCTCATACGAGACTCCCTCGAACGGATGAGAGGGGCCTTGGAAGTGAGGCAAACGGCCAGCAAATCACTCAACATGCTCTAGTTCGTCGTGATCCGAGCTAGTACACTCGGTGAATGGCCGGGGCCCCGGGCTGGCGAAGGGCGAAGCTTCTGTGAGCGCACAGCCCAAGACGCTGCCCGAGAAGAGGGCGCCGGACACGAGGACGGCGGAGCGGAGCGGTCGACTGCTCGTACGCATGCCCGCAACCCTCCATGACGAGCTGGCCGCCATGGCAGAGCGCGAGGGCGTGAGCCTGAACCAGCTGATCACCGGCGTGCTCGCCGGTGCAGTGGAGTGGGGGGCGCCCGACGATGGCACACGCGCGCCCGGACCAGGGGCGAGCGCACGTGCGCCGAGGGGCCGCTTCACCGGCGTCGCCCTCATCGCGAATTTCGTCGTCGTTCTCGTTGCCGCAGTCGCGGCTGTCGCGCTCCTCGCGACTGCCTGGCAGAACGGCTGGTAGCCAGCTCCTACTCCCGCAACGGCGCGCTGCTCATATCGTGCGAGTAGCCGGTGAGCGGATCGCGCTGATCGCCTTCCTCACGGAGGCGATTCTCGCCGGCGGTAATGCGGTCGGCGTGCGGTTCAGCAACCGCGAGCTCGATCCACTCTGGGGAGCGGGCCTGCGCTTCTCGCTCGCAGCGCTCCTGCTC
Source organism: uncultured Actinomycetes bacterium (assembly GCA_963736295.1). Taxonomy (GTDB): domain Bacteria; phylum Actinomycetota; class Thermoleophilia; order Gaiellales; family Gaiellaceae; genus GMQP-bins7. Next base: position 63,290 of record CAVTOH010000002.1, on the reverse strand, counting down.
GCGGCGATCATGGTCGTGCTGAGGCTCCGGATCCCGCACGGACGCGCGCTAACCGGCGCGCTCGTGTACGGCGTCGTCCTCGGCGGTGCCTTCGCCCTCGCGTACTACGCGCTCGTCGACATCCACGCCGGGCTCGGGCAGACGCTGCTCGCCCTCGTTCCGCTCGCGACACTGCTCCTCGCCGTGGCTCAGCGTCAGGAACGCATGCGCGCCGCCGCGGTCGCGGGAACGCTGCTCGCGGTCGGAGGCGTCGCGGTGATCTCGGGTGGTTTCACGCGCGAGTCGGTTCCGCTCCTGTCGCTGCTCGCGGTTCTCGGCGCAATGCTGTGCTTCGCACAGGCGACGATCATCCCGCGCCAGTTCCCGCCGGTGCATCCCGTGACGATGAACGCCGTCGGCATGACCACCGGTGCTGTCCTGCTCGTCGTGCTGTCGGTGCTCTTCGGAGAGACCATCGCACTTCCTGAGAAGGCCGAGACGTGGCTCGCGATCGCGTACATGGTCGTGTTCGGGTCGGTCCTCGTGTTCGTGCTGTACATCGTGGTGATCAGGCTCTGGAGCTCCTCACGGGCGGCGTACGCGTTCGTGGTCACGCCGATCGTGACGGTGCTGCTCTCTGCTTGGCTCGACAACGAGCCGATCACGGGAGGTCTGATCGTCGGCGGAGCCCTCGTCCTCGCGGGTGTCTACGTAGGTGCCCTACGGCCTGGTCAAGAGCACTAGTGGCCGAGGCCTAGCCCGCCGAATCCTTGACGGTGCGCTCGAGCTCCGCGACCACCCGCTCGAGCTCGCCTGCGAGCGCGCCCGGACGCAGTCGCTCGAACTCGTCCGCCAGCGACCGGTAGTACCAGAGCGCCTCGTCGCGGCTCGCAGTGAAGCGCTCCCAGAGCTCGTCTCCGAGCACGCGGTAGTCCGCGAGGATCGTCCGCACGTTGTAGACCTTGTCCGCGAGCGAGACACGGAGCGCCTCGGGTGACGCGTCCGCCAGGTGCTCGACGTACCGATCCTTCCGCTCGCGCCACGGCCGCTTCGGGGTCTCGAACGAGTCCGAGCAGGCCTCGACGATGTCCGCGACGCGGTCGCCGAAGCGGGTGCGGATGTCGTCGAGGCGCTCGTAGCCGCCGGCGTCCTCCACCGCGTCGTGCAGGAGCGCCGCGATCGCCTCGTCCTCGTCGCCCCCGTCCTCGAGCACGAGCGCGCAGACGCCGAGCAGATGACTGACATACGGCACGCCGGACCCCTTCCGGACGTGGCCGTCGTGCGCGTGGAGCGCGTACACGAGAGCTTCCTCGAAGCGAGACCCGAGCCGAGCGTGCGCAGCCATGGGCAGATTCAAACAGCCTCTCCGCGTGCACTAGGGTTGCACCGTCGACCAAGGGAGGCTCCTGATGCGCATCGAATCATCGGCCACCGCGATCTCATGGATCCCGTCCGAGGCGATCTCGGGCATGCCGAAGCTTCCGTTCCAGATCGGAATCGGGCACTACGACGAGCCGCCACCCGACGAGCTTGCGGAGGGCGACCTCGAGAAGCTGCGCGAGGACGACCGCTTTCGCGAGGCCAACGACCTCAGAGCCTGGATCGAGGTCGAGGACGGCAAGATCGTCGGCTACGGCCACGAGGGCGGCGGGCTGGTCGGCTCGACGTCGTTCAATTTCGGCGTGAAGGACATCACCATTCCCGGAGTCGCCTTCGACGTCCTCCAGCCGGACCCCGAGGTGAGCGCGGATGCGGTTCGGTTCGTGCAGACCGTCGGCGGAAGAGCCGGCTTCCCTGCGCCGCGAATCGTGAAGGGCGCCCCGTACTTCCGGATCAACTCGGCGACGGCCTGGACGACGCTCGCCCTCACGATCCGGGCCGACGGCTCGTCCGAGCACGAGCTGATCGGCGCGAGCCCATTTCCCCGGCACTGGGTCTACGACCGGGACGGCAAACTGACGGAGAAGTCGGGAATCGTCGACTTCAAGACGTGGTACCGCGAGGCGCACGGCGACAACACACCCTGGGGCGACGAGGACTCCGAGGCGTTCGTCACGAGTGCGGAGACCGCGCTCGAGCGCGAGCTCTCGAGCCGCCTCATGGAGGGCGGCCTGTCGAAGCGACGCACGCTGGATCCCGGCGAGACGCTGGTGGAGCAGGGAGCGCCAGGCGACGAGCTCTATCTGGTGATCGACGGCGTACTGGTCGTCGAGGTCGACGGTGAGGAGGTCGGCGAGATCGGCCCGGGTGCGATCGTCGGGGAGCGCGCGATCCTCGAGGGCGGCACGCGCAAGGCGACCTTGACCGCCCGTACCCGCTCCCGCGTCGCGGTGATTCGGGCCGACCTCGTCGAGCGCGCGGAGATGGAGGAGCTTGCGTCCACACGGCGGACGACCTAGCCCTCCGCCTGGCACGACTCGCCAGCGACGCCCAGAGGGACGTATGTGTAATGGTGCGCGGGAGTCGCCGGGTCGCTGTGGGCAAACCACGCGAACGGGAGCGGCTCGATTTAGGAGGAGTGCATGCACGCACGTATCGCGAGGTACAGCTACACCGGTGACGCAACGGAGCTAGCCCGGAAGGCTGAGGACGGGATCCTGCCCATCCTCCAGTCGAAGCCGGGGTTCAAGGCCTACTCGGTGACGGACACCGGCGGCGAGATCATCTCGTTCAGCGCCTGGGAGTCAGCTGAAGCGGCCGAGGCGGCGAACGCCTCGATCGCGGAGTGGGTGGCCGAGAACATGACCGGAGTTGAGCTCAAGGAGAAGCACATCGGCGAGATCCTGATCGGCACCGCCCTTGGCATTAGCACGAAGGCAGGCGCCACCGCCTAGGTAGATCTCCTGTCGGGGCTGGACAAGCGGCCGCCGACATGTGAAGAATTAACAGCCTCCGAGCCACCTGCGGCGCGGCTCGGAGGCTTTTGCACGACGATCGGTCGTCGACTCAGGGCGCCCTGCAAGCTCCCGCGTCGCTCACTTCGAGCTGCTCGACCTGCAGGCCGACTGTGCGGCCGTCGGGTATCTGGACGTTTCCGTTCGTCGTCAGCCAGACGTCGACGTAGCCGTCGGTCGGCACGCACACCGGGAGTCGGACGGGCGGCCGCGCGCCGCCGGGGTCGACACGGCCAGCGAGAACCGTGCGTCCGCTCCGCACGGCGAAGCCGACCGCTCGAGGCGAGAAGCTCGACGCCGCGAGGGTCACGTCCACCACGCGCCGCTCGGACCGTTCGTGCCCGTATAGCCGGAGCGTCGCGAGCCTCTGAGGCCGTGTCCAGCCGTCGGCCGTGACTCCTCGCATGGCCCAGTCGAGGCGGTACGGATGCCGGACGCGGACGAGCTCGAGCGGACGACGGACTGCGACCTCGGATCCGGAGACGTGAAACCGCGTCTCGCGCTCAGACACGACGAGGTAGTCACTCCGATGCGTGCTCTTGAGGATCCCCGCTCGGTAGTCGATCGAGACGGTGTCGGCGGGAAACGGCGTGAAGGTCGGGCCGGAGCCGACGCGTAACACGCGGTCGACGTCCTTGTTCCAGAGCTCTGCTTCCCACCAATACGTCGGCGAGCCCCATGTCGCGGGGACGAGCGCGGCCGAGCGCTCTCCCGGGACTGCTCGGTCGATCCAGTCGCGTGGCCCGCCGAGGTGCGGGCGAGTCATCGCGGGGTCGGCGTGGCGATCGAACACGTACCGGGCCTGGAATGCGCCGAATGCCGCCACCGCCATCGTCGCTCCGACCGCCGTGGTTCTCGGGAACCGCCAGGCGGTTACGGCGATCACTGCCACGACCACGACGGTCGCCAGGGGAAGCAGCGCCACCGTCGAGAGCCCGATCCAGCTCGCGCCGACCTCGAGCGCGGGATGGAACGCCGCCGCCGGCGAGGCCCAGAACGCGATCGTCGGGTCGTCGTACGTTCCCAGGGAGAGGAGTGCGGCCAGTGCGCCACCCGCTGCCAGGAGCGTCAGGACCCGGAGCCTCCCCTGTGTGCGCTGGACGAGCCATGCCGCGCTACCCACCGCGAACAGGGGGACGAGGTAGACGAGGTAGCGATCCTGGATGAACTGGGTCGGCGTGAAGCGCAGGTCGAACGACGTGACCTCGAAGGTCAGGAGCGGGACGAGCACGACGAAGAGCGCTGCGTAGGCGTGACCTTCCTTCCTCTCCGGCCGGATGGCGGTCGTCAGCGCCCAGGACACGGCAAGAGCGACCGGGACGATGCCGGCGCCGACCGCGACCTGGTCGAAGTGCGCTGCTGCCGAGCGCCAGAACCCGGGCGGGATCAGGTCGCCTCTGAACGGGACCGCGTAGTTGCCCACGATGCCGGCGAGTGACCCGGCGACGAGGAGCGCCGCGCATGCGAGTGCTCCGGCCGCGTAGACACCGGCGAGGACGCGGTGCTCCCTGAGGACCCGCGAGATGCCTGCGCGAATCGCGGCTCGCGCCGAGGTGTCGGGCTGCCGGCGCGCATAGCCGAGCTCGTGGAGCACGAGAGCGAGGGGTAACGCGATCGCCAGAACGACGAGCTGGGTGCGCGCGGCGAACGCGAGGAGCAGCCCGGCGAGTGCCGCGATGTCGCGGCCGTCGCTCGGCGCGGCCAGGGCGCGATGACAGAGGTACACGGCCCACACGAACGCGGCGTAGGCAGCGTTCTCGGTCAGGAGCGTCGAGGCGAGCGCGAGCCACGGCGTGAATGCGACGAGCGCTGCGGCCGCATATCCGGCCCAGCGTGAGCCCGTCACCGAGCGCGCGAGGAGGTAGGCCGGCCAGGCGGCACTGGCGAGCAACAGCGCGTTCAACGTGTGTGCGGCCGTCGCGGCAGCGGGCGCGGCCAGGGTGCCGTAGAACGGCGCCAGCAACAGCGGATAGAGCTGGCTATGCGCGCCGTAGTACACGCCGTGAATCGTCGGGACGGGGGAGAGGGTCTCCGCGATGCTCGTCGCGAGCCGCGCGACCTGAAGCTCGTCGGTCATCACCGCCCAGGCCGTCACGCGCACGGAGTAGTAGCCCGCGAGAGCGGCGGCGCCAAGCACGCACCCCGTGACGACGACCAGCGAGGTCGGAAAGCGTCGCAGCAGGGTGTTGACGACGTCCAGCCGTGCGACGCTCGACATGCGTCGCGCGCGGCCGGATATGACGGCGCGTTCGATCACTTCTAGATACCCCGGCCGTGGGCCGGTCAATCGCGGCCTGGCCAATCGCGCCACGCTTCCGGCTGAGCTCGAGCAGCGGCCGTCAGGCGGCGACGGCGAGCAGGAGCGCGTTGCCCGACGGGTCGCGCACGAACGGCCCGTCGGCTGTCGGCTCTGCGGTGTGCCCGGCCCGCTCGAGACGCTCGACCACCTGCTCTTGACCCTCGGCGTCGGGCAGCACGATCGTCGCGTGGCGGAGCGCCGCGGTGCCGGGTGCCGGAGGCGGAGCACCCGCGCTCTCCCAGGTGTTCGCGCCGACATGGTGGTGATACCCGCCCGCTGACAGGAATGCGGCCTGCTCCCCGAGCTGGGCCATGAGACCGAAGCCGAGCACGTCCCGGTAGAACGCGACCGTCTCCGTGACGTCGGCGACTTTCAGATGCACGTGGCCCATGACGGTGCCGTCCGGCAGTGCGTCGAACGGCTCCGAGGCCGGGTCGGCGAGCTCCCCAAGAAGGTCGTCGACGTCGAGCCGCACGGTCGTGATCCTCTCGAACACCTGCCCGTCCCACACCTCGCGCGGCCGGTCGCAGTAGATCTCGATCCCGTGCCCGTCTAGATGGGTTAAATTGTCGAGATCAATCTCGACTCTACCTCACCTATCAACCTCAGGGGCCGAACATGACGAAGGGCAGTGATGCGCGAAGGGTCAAAACGCTAGCCACCGCCGACGGCTATGTGCGTGTTTCTCGAGTAGCTGGTCGTGAAGGTGAGTCCTTCATCAGTCCAGAGGTGCAGCGGAAGAAGATCGAGACCTGGGCAGAGCTCCATGAGGTTGAGATCGTTCAGTGGTGGAAGGAGCTCGATGCGTCCGGTGCCCGGCGGGATCGACCGATGTTCCAACTTGCACTCGAGCGCTGTGAACGCGGCGACACCGGAGGGATCGTGGTCGCACGACTCGATCGTTTCGCGCGCTCTGCCGTCGACGCACTCGAGGGGATCAAACGACTGAACGAGGCCGGCGCACGGCTCGTCTCGGTCGAAGACAACTTCGATGGCTCGACTCCGATGGGGCGTTTCGCGATCGGGATCCTCACCTTGATTGCCGAACTCGAGCTCGAGCGGATCAAGGAGAGCTGGTCGAGCGCTGTGCGTGCAGCGGTTGAGCGAGGTGTGCACATCTCTGCGACTCCACCAGCGGGCTATGAGCGCGAGGTCGTGGGTGCAGGGGAGAAGAGGCGTGGCCTCGTCCGCGTCGAGCCCGACGCGACCGTCATCGCGGAGGCTTTCCGCAAGCGCGCGCTTGGAGCCTCCTGGACCGAGCTCGCTGACTTCCTGACGGAGAATGGCGTCCGCTCCTCTAAGGGAAGCGCCGCCTGGTCGGTGAATGGAGCACGGACGCTGCTTATGAATCGGGTCTACCTCGGAGAGGCGCGAAGCGGTGCCGTCGTCAATCCCGCGGCGCACGAGCCGATCGTGACTGAGGCGGAGTTCGATGCAGCCCAAGCGACGACGTCTCTCTTCACCCCCCGCGACGGCAGTGTGGCCTCGAAAGCACTCCTCGGTGGCCTCGTTCGCTGCGGGGGCTGCGGACTCACGCTCAAGATTGCCGGGAACAAGAGCGGTCAGACCGGAGAGTCCTTCCCCGTCTACCACTGCAAGGGACGCTCAGCCAAGGGCAAGTGTCCCGAGAGGGCGGCAATCCGAGCGAGCTACTTGGACGCTTACGTCGAAAACCAGGTACTCGCGGCGCTTCGAGACGAAGATGGACTTCTCGCGCAAGCTGTCCACGCATCGCAGCAGATCGAAGACGCGCAAAGAGACCTGGACGCCGCTGAGCACGAGCTCATTCTCTACCTAGAGACGGACCTTGTCTCCGCGATCGGCCACTCTGCCTTCCGTCAAGGTGTCAAGGCAAGGCAACAGCGAGTCGATGAGGCACGCGACAAGATCGCGGCGCTTCGCGCGCAGGCCGTGGTCGCCGAGGAAGTGCTGAGCGGCGATCTCCTCGAAGCGTGGCCCGAGCTCACCGTTCCGGAGCGACGCCAACTCATGCACGGACTCCTTGAGAAGGTCATTCTCACGCGCTCAGATGGCCGCAAGCGAGCAACCCACAAGCCGATCGAGGCGCGAACTACGATCGTCCTGCGCGGTGGGCAAGAACTGCACCCAGTCCTGCCAACGGCGAGTGCCTGACTACTCGGGCTCGGGTTCAGCGAGGAGGGACTCGAGATCGAGCGCGCGGGTGAACATGACAAAGCTGCCGTCGGGCTCTCGTGGCCACTCCTCGCGCGGTCGATCTCGGTAGAGCTCCACACCGTTTGAGTCCGGGTCACGCAAGTAGAGAGCTTCGCTGACTCCGTGATCTGACGCCCCGTCGAGGCGGATGCCCGCTCGCCCGAGCCGGCGAAGCGCATCGGCGAGCGCAGCGCGCGTTGGATAGCGGACAGCGACGTGGTAGAGACCGGTCGTGCCAGACGGAGGCGGCGATCCGCCTCGGCTTTCCCAGGTGTTCAGCCCGATGTGGTGGTGGTAGCCGCCTGCTGAGATGAAAGCGGCCTGATCGCCCATGCGGTGCTGCAGCTCGAAGCCGAGCACGCCACACCAGAACCCAAGCGACTTTTCGATGTCCGCGACCTTGAGATGCACATGGCCAATGTCAACGCCGGAGTCGATCGGAGCGGTAGACATCGCCTCAGACTATCCCGATCCCCGAGCCACGCGTTCGTCCCCGAGGCGAACGCCTTGCGCTTGGGCAGCGTTCGAATCCCGTATGGGCCTTTCCGGGCCTGTCGTTGAGCGGATTTGGCTCAACGATGGGGGTCAGCCGGGTCAGGTATGACGCCGAAGTACGAACGGTGCCCCCCTGGGTGCCCCCTGGAAATCGGGGCGCGAAGGGGGCACGCGGCGTAGCCTGCACTGTGATCCGGTTCTACACGAGGAGGTAGACGAAATGGCCAAGCTGAGCATCGCAGCCATCACCTCAATCGCCAGGGCGGCCCCAGGAAACAGCGAGCGAGCCTGCATCTGCTTGGCGATCACAGATCGGGACGGAAAGGGCGTCGCAGGTCTCACGGAGACCGACTTCAGGCTGGCCCAGCTGCTCGGCGCCTTCGGAGGATCCCTCTCCATCATCGACGGGGTGGTCAACCAGCCGGGGACAGGTTTCTACAACCTCGACATCGTGCCAATCAGCTCGAATACGTGGGACGCCGGTGTCTTCATTTTTGGGGTCACGGTCGAGGCCGAGGACGACGATGGGATGAAGCTCGTAAAGCTCGTGATCGAGTAGCGACGACTGGACTAGTCGCGGGGAGCCTTGTCTCTCGCGGCCATCTCGACGCGGCCCGATCGCCCCGGCAGGCTTTCGACGTGGACGGCCTCGGCGTCCGGGTTTTTCTGCGCAGCTCGCCCCAGACGATGTCGTCACCTTGGGACCCGAATCTCCTTTTCATCGGCACGGTCAACATCGACGAGACGACCCATCTCTTCGCCGACAAAGTGTTCGACCGTGCTCAGCTCGTCGAGCTCGACGTCGACCGCGCAGCCCTCGAAGCCCACGTCGGCAATCAGCCATACGCAGCGACGCTCCTTTCCTTCTGGGACGCGCTCCGCGATGTTGCCCCCTTTGCCTACCGGATCGTCGATGAGATTGGCGTCTACCTCGGCCACGCGGATCAGCTCGGCGTCACCTGGCAAGAAGCACTCGACGAGCAGGTGTTCCAGAAGCTTCTGCCAAAGCTCAAAGGGGCCGATCCGCGCGTAGGGAGTTCCTTGGAGCGATTCATCGAGCTCGCAGGCGACGACTTCCCGCTCAGTCGCCGCAAGGCCGAGGCCATGCGCGAGAGCTTCGTCCAACATGGATTCAGCTCCTATTTCTAGGCTTCGCTTCCTCGATCGAGAGGGCCAACCGCTTGAGGCGCCGCGCGAGTGGGCGCGTGGATACGTGGCGGTCGACATCCCGCCCGATCGCTGGCAGACGGTGTCACTCTTACGCAACGGCGAGCCGCTCGAGGTGTACCTGCGACCGCTCGCTGGATCACCGCGTGTGGTTGCGGAGTGGCCGTACTCGGGCACCGGTCACTACCGACTCGAACTCATAGAGGTGGACTCGCGCGAGGAACACCGTGTCACGGTGTGGCCGCGGAAGATCTCAAGGGAAAGCTACTTCCAGCTCGTTGACGATCTCGAAGAGCTTCCACCAGCAATCGCGATCGCCGTGCAGCGGCAAGGTGCGCTCGCAGGCATCGTGCTCCCGGACCCTGCGGAGTCGACGCTTGCAAGTGAGCTTCTGCGCCTACGGCGGGCGATCGAGGGCTCGGAGAAGCGGCCGGGGCTCGCGCGCATCCTCCGCGACCTCGCGCTCGACCCCTACGTCGTTCTCCAGAGCACGGAGGTTTGGCTTCCACGCGAACGGGTTCGCCGCGTCCATCCGGCGCGGCTTGCGCAGACGTTTGCGATCGGGCGCGATCTCGACGAGAGCGGGATGCCGAGACGTCTGCCCGAGGTCCGCGTCGAGCACACGCCCGATGTCTACGAGAACCGCCTCGTTCGGGCCTTTCACGATCAGGTGCGCCTGCGTGCCCGCCGACTGCAAGCGCGTCTCGAACGAACTGGAATGCAAGCACTCGCCGAGGAGCTTGCCGTACTCTCGCGCTCGCTCGATTCCGCGCGTCGCGCTGCTCACTTCCTCGACGAAGTGAGCGCACCAAGAGTGCTTCCCACCAAGCTGACGATGGTCCTCCTCCGTCGCCCGGCCTATCGAGCTGCTCTTGAGGGAATCCTCGAGTTCAGGCGAACGGTCGGCGTCCGCCTGGACGATCCTGATCTCGATGCTCCGCTCGAGAATCTGCCGTCGCTCTATGAGACGTGGGGGACGTTGCAGGTGATCAAGGCTTTCGCAGAGATCGCGGGCGAGCTCGGATGGCAGATCGAGGAACGCATCTTCAGGCGCGATGCGAGTGGACTCTTCCTCCACGTTCTTGGCGGTGGCCGGGCTGCGCTCATCGCCAGAGACCCGCTCTCCGGTACGAGCGCGCAGCTCTTTCCGCAACGGGCCTATCGCCGCAGTGGCAGACCGCTTCGAAGCGCGAGCTATGAACAGCGACCCGACATCGCAATCGAGGTTGACCGCGGGGACGGACCGCCGCGCGTACTGATCCTCGACCCGAAGTACAAGCTTGAAAGCGAAGAGCTCGAGGGAGAGATCACGGACGGGCGACCGAAGAAGGTCGACATCGACAAGATGCATGCGTACCGCGATGCAATCCGTGACCTGACGGACGCACACGCCGTTCAGTTCGCAGCGATCATCTACCCCGGTAGACAGACCGAGCGATTCGGAGAAGGGCTCGAAGCGATCTCGGCACGTCCCGGTGAGGCGGTCGCCGATGATGTACGACGAGCGCTGCTCGACTTCTTGAGCGCGAAGCTTGCCGTCTCAACACAGGCGGCCTGAGCGCGGATACGTCGAGCGCAGAGATCGGGGCCCTGCGGCGAGATGGCGGCCCGCGAGCTTCCGTTCATGAACCTGATGCACGTCCTCGCGCTCGTCATCCTCCCCTCAGCGATACGCCGACGAGACCGATTCCCGGTTGGTTTCCCCTCATTTGGACGCGGCGCAACACCGACGGGGAGAGGTCTATGAGGCGAGACAGCTTCTCATCGGAGTAGCCCGGGTTGATGTTCTGCCTGACCCGCTCGAAGGTAACCATGGTGAAGTTGTTTTCCCTGAGATAGGTCGCGATGTGCTGGGCCATTCTGTCGAGTTCCTCCTGCTCAGCAGCGTTATGCCGGCGCAATGTGGCCCTGGCTTGTTCGGGGTTCTCGATGCACCAACGAACACGCTCCTCGAGTCTCTGCCTGAGGGTCGAAATGCTTCGTTCGTGGACGACGTGCGGGTACTGCCGCAAGTCGAAGGGGATGTCGTCCACGGACTTCGTCAGCAAGATGACCGGCTTCGCGAGGCCATGTGCATAGCCGGTTTCATAGAAGACATTCGGATTCTGATCGGTCATCTCGGCGACGATAAGGTCGGCCCGCTCGATCTCCGCATAGATGCGCTCGAGGATGCTTTCAAGGAAGATCTGCTCGTCGACTCGAGCACAGGTTGCGCCCGCCGCTTCGCACGCTGGCTTGACGCCAAACTCGTAGTGATCCGTCCAATCGGGACCGAACGGCATGATCACGAACACAAATGGTCGCTCGGCTTGTTGGGCCATGGAGGCCTCCGTGTCTATCGGGGGCACCGCGTCAATTCCTCATTGTCCCCCGCCGGCCGCCTGCGAGCGTGAGCGACGAAGGCTAGGCAGTTGCGTGTCGGCCCGTGTCGCCGACGTTCGGCTCGCCGCCCGGCCTCGAATCTATTGCCTCGAGGCGTAAGATCCCGAGGTCTTCTCGGGGAGCCAGGCGCCGGCCACGTCCCACTGAGCCGACACGGCCGGGTTCCGGAGGAGGGGGAATCTTGGAGCCCGGACCGCAGAGCCTGGCTCCCTACTGGTGAGGATAGCCGCGAGGTCAAGCTACGCCTTCGTGGTACACCGTCGCTCCTCCTGCCGTCGCCTAGCCTTGCGTGCGTTCCTCGGTCCACGTCATGGACACATCGGACCTCACGCGCGTGCCAGTTGCGCGCCAGTGAGCGCTAGTGAGCGCCAGATTCCAGCGTCAACACCTGCGACCTGAGCGCCGGCGAGATTTCGAGCGCAAGGCTCGCATCGTCGAGTTCCTCGCTCGTCAAGTACGAGGGCTCGGCAAGTCGGGTACCGGTTCTGAGCGGGCCTTCGCCCTGTTGCAGCTCCGTGCCTTAAAGTCGTCGTCATGACGGCCCGACGCTGCACGGAAGTCTTGCTGTCGGCGGCAATCGGACTCAGCCTCACGGGTGATGCTGGAGCATCGCGGAGGGCATCCGCCGGAGAGAAGCAGCACATCACCCGCCAGGTGCTCATTGAGCTCGAGCGCGACAATCCAGTACTGCCGATTCGGGTCACGCGCATCCGCCTATCGACCCAGCGTCCAGGTGCCACTTCGCCGTATTCCAAATTCGCCATCGCGAACTTCACTGCGCTGGACGAGAGAGGCGATCCGCTCGACGAGATCTATGGCTTGCTCGCCTATTCGAAGCGGTTCAAGGCTTGGACCATGATCGGATATGGCAGCGATGACGTGGGATGCGCTCCGAGCGAGGCGCAGCTATTCGGCGGACGAAGGGCGGCAATCCTCCGCGACCTCGGGGTTCCCTGCTGATCATCTGCACGGTCGCCTCTCCTGACCTGGTCGACGGCCTTCCGATGCCAGACGCACGTACGCGCGGCCTCTGTCGGTCGTCGGCGACATAGCCGCGGCTCGCGTGAGTGCCCATTCTCTAGCGACGCTGTAGTCCGATTGCGGCAACCACGCGCCGTGCGAGTGCGCGGGCATCTAGGAGCGAGAGTCTCTCTCGATACGTGAGTACAACGACGACGACCGGACCCCTCGGGCCGTACACAATCGCTGCGCTATGGCGTGCGCTTGAGATCCAGCCGTGCTTCTGCGCTGCCGGAGTTCCCGCCGGGAGCGCCGGCCGGAAGAGGCCGAGGTTGTCTCCACGCGCCTCCGAGGAGAGAAGGAGCGCGAGTCCGACCCTGGCGTCATGCTTGCTGAGTCCGGTCGCCCTGCGCGCCTTGCTCGAGCCATGCGCGGCGTCATGCAGGACCGTCAGGACACGGGTCATGTCGCGGGCGGTCGTCGTGCGCTGCGAGACGAGCGGTGGCTCGTGCGGGGCTGCCTTCTCCGACCCGACTGAGGTGCCAACGCGGTAGTCGCCGGGGTAGGTCGAGCGCGTTGCACCCATCTGGCGCAGGCGAGCTTCGACGATCCGGCGCCCCTGGTCGAGGTTGCCGCTTCCGAGCAGCTCGAGCAGGCGGTTCGCGCCAAGGTTCGACGACCACGCGGCCATCGTGCTCATGTCGTAGGCGGCGCTCGAGAGTTCAGGCCGCGGCCCAAAGCGATCGAGCGTGGCCACGAGCACACCGAGCTTGACGAGCGAGGCCGCGGGGAAGCGCGCGTCCTCGTTCCAGCCGCCGTAGCGCCCGGCTGGGAGGTCATAGACGGAGATGCCCGCGTAGCCCGAGAAGCCGGCGGCGAGCGTGGCGAGGCGTCTTGAGAGCGCGCGATCCTCGCGCTCGGGAACCGCAACCGTGTTGGCGCTCAGCGGGAGGAGCCATACGTCCTCGGCGAGCGTCGTCACGTTGGTCTCTGCGGCGTCGTTGAGGATGCGAAGCTCGAGGTCGCCACGACCCGGCGCGATTCGGCCAGCGAGGGAACGGGTGATGAACTGCGTTGGGCCTTCGACCGTCGACCTCTCGACGAGGCGGCCGTTCCAGCGGAGCTCGATGGTGGTCGGCCAGGCCAAACACACACAGCGGGCCTGCACCTTCCCGTGGAAGGCCTCGCCCATAAGAGGCGTAACAAACGACAGGCGGAGAGGCACTGGCTTCTCGGTCAGCCGGGTGCCGCGCGGGCAGCGCGCACGAGCGGCGGCGACCTCGGTCATCGCCGAGGCGAGGAGCGCTTCGCCTCGACGCTCGAGCGCGCGGTCGATTCGGTCGAAGCCCTCCGTCGCGACGATGTGCGCGGAGGCAGCGCGGTCAAGTGCAGCCAAAAGCGGCACGCACCGCGCGGATGCCGTCTGCCCGGCGAGCATTTCCTGCAGCTCGCGGGCCTCCTCGTAACGATCCTCTACCGAGTCTGGATTTCCGCCTTGAGCTCCGGCAACGAATGTCTCGACATGATCGAGCTGGCGCAGGAGCGAGGAGACGGTCATCGGCGCGCCGCTAGCGCTCGGAGTGAGGACGAGCGCTCCGAGCAGGGCGATGACGGCGAGGCGGGGCATGGCGTTCATGGTGAAGCTAGCTCGCACAGATGAGGACGTTCGTGCCGGGCACGTGGCGGCCCAAGACGATTAGTCCTCGTAGCGTCGCTCGCGGCCGCCGTTTGCCACGCGCACGTAGTGGTCGCCGATGACGAACGAGCTCCCACTCACCCGCGAGCGGCAAGTGATCCCGCGGGAGGACGAGTCGCAAGTGATCGTGCCCGACGGATTCGAGACCGTTTGCCCGAATTGGAGCGCTGGGCCACCCCTGTCGGTCGAGCCGGTAACCCCCTCGTAGGTCGCGCCGCCTTGCCCCGCGTCGAGTGAGACTCCTTGGCCTGAGGTCGACGAGGTGCAGGTCGCGAAGCTGTCGTCCATGTAGCAGCGCTGCCGGCGGTCGACCGAGTTGAAGTACGACGTTGACCCCGGACTCGCGCCTCCACCGGCGGGACGGATGAACACCTTGAAGTCGCCGATCGTGAAGGACGACCCTGTCTGGCGATCGACGCAGGTGATCCCACGGATCGAGGAGTCACAGCGGATCGAGCCCGAGGGAGTTGTGAAGGCGGTGCCCATCGGCATCGAGGGACCGCCGTGATCGCGCGCGTCTGCTGCGGGGCTTTCGTTCGTGACCCCACCTCCGGCGACGAGCTGCGCGGCGACACGTGAGGGGCCCGACGCGCAGTACACGAGGTCATCGCTCGCGAAGCAGCGTTGCAGACGATCGACAGAGGTGAAACGTCCCTCGTAGACAGCGGGGACACCAACCGAATGCGGCTGATCGCCCGAAGTTGGAGGGCCGGGGTTGCCGGTAGCGTCTCCTCCGAGTGCGTCCGAGCACTTCGCGAGGGCGTGAGGTTGGGGAGCGGCTCGCCAGGCCTCGAGGAGTGGCTTCGCCACGTTGCTCGAAACCGCGAAGGCGATCCCGTTCACCTCGGTCGAGCCGAGGTCGACAAGCCCTACAACTTCACCGGTCTCTCCCGAGAGAAGCGGACCGCCGGAGTTGCCATGGTTGACCGGGGCATCGGTCTGGACGAGCGCACGACGTTTGATTCCTTCGATCTCGATCGTCCGATTGAGCCCGCTGACCGTGCCGCGATTCGCCGTGAACGGCAAGTCGAGCGGGTAGCCGAGCGCCACAACCTCGAGGCCAATGCGCGGCGCCTTGCCTGCGAATGTGAATCGATGGCCCTTCACCGGTTTCGAGAGAATGAGCAGGGCAAGATCGCGGTCCTTGTCGAGCCCTATGACCTTGGCCTGGCCGAGCTTGTTCCCGCTCCTGTCGAGGGTGATCTTCGACGCCCCATCAACGACGTGCTCGACCGTTGCGACGTGCCTCGGGGAGATCAGGAAGCCAGTTCCCGTGGTCGTTCCCTCGCAGGTCTCGGCGTTGACGCGCACGACACCGCTCCGGACGCGAGCGATTGTGTCCGGAAGGCTAGGAGGTGGCTTGGGCGTCGTCTGCGTCTCTGTCGGTGCGGCTTCGCCAGACCCGTCCGAACCACTGCAGGCAGCCGCAAGCGGTGCGAGCGCGACGACAAGCGCAAGAACGGCGGCCTTTGCCGCATAAGGACGCACCCGCACACCGTATGAGGGCCACCGCTTCTTGCCACGCAGCGACGAATCGCACCTGAATGCCGGCGCGCGGCTCTCCTGCGGGGAGTCCCCGGTCGTTGGGGCATGCTCGCCGGAATCAAGGTCGCCTACCAGCGCTGAACCTCATCGCGGTTCAGGAAAAACCCGTGGCCCAGTCTGTTCTGACACTGCAGTCCTGAGAAAAACGACTCGCATGTGATGAACCGTGAGCGCCAGCGCGAGCCGTACGGGAGTACAGGTCCTCTCCGCAACGTGTACACGTTGTCGATTCCAACTGCAGTGCGGCCGTAGCGATAGAGCGTGAGCGTGTAGCCGTCGTTGAGCGTCCCGCACGAGATCCCAGAGCCGAAGAACTCGCACCGGATGTTGCCGCTGGGAGTGCGGAAGGAGTTCGAATTCCATGCGTTGGCGCCTGTTGGAAGAAGAGCCGAGAGTGCGCCCAGAACGCAGACGATGAGGAGAGGTCTCAAGACTCGCATCCAGTGCCATCCCCATCGCCGTCGAAGCCGTGCGGGTCGGAACCCACAACGTCCACGGAACCTGAAATGTCAGCGCAGTCCAGGTCGTACGAGACGTCGGGTACGCACGCGCCGGAGTAGTTCGGGTCGCACCCCGAACTACTGACCGACGACGGCTCGGACGATGGTTCGCTTGTCGTCCCGCAGCCCGCGAGAGCGGCGCAAGCGAGGAGCAGTACGAGCGCGCGTTTCACTCGCAACCCCAACCGATTGACTGACCTGCCGCCTCTATCACCAGGTGAAGTTCCGCTTGCGGTAGACGACCCAGCGCGACTTCTTCGCGTCGAGTACGAAGGCGACCGCGGCGTTCGACCACTTGTTGAGCTTGACGGCGCACAGGAGCTTGTCCCAGTACCGAGCAGTGCCGCCGTCCCGCCACCAGGAGTCCTCGTAGTAGCCGACCATGATCACGCCCGTGCAGTAGATTCGGTGGGCGCTCGGGTAGTACTGCTCCCGCACCTGCGCAACTCCTCCACCGAGGGATGACCCCCAGCCGTCGGGGTACAAGCCAGTCACGCGGACGGGGTCACGCTCGTAGGCATTGGCCGCAACCGGCAGCGCGAGGAGCGCGACCAGCGCGACCGCGAGCAGGATGATGAACTTGCGCATGGGTCTCCCTTTTCTGATCTAGCTGTAGCTATTGACGAGAGCGCGGGTCTGGGCAGTGGCTCTGTTGAGGACACGGTTGCCCGCAGCCATCTCGGCAACTCCGGCGTTGATCGTGTCTGAGTCGATGTTGTCCACGCCGCGAGCGAAGAGCGTCGTTGCCCGTGTGTAGTGACGGCAGGCCTCCCTCACCGTCCTTGCGATGACCTTGGCCTTCGCATTAGCCAGAGGCTTCGGGAAGCTCGCCCAGCACTGATGGATGAGCGCCAGCTTGGTCGCAACCTGCAGGGTCGCATCGGTATCTCCGATGAGCAGCCTCTGGTTGAAGCTCTCATCTGCGAGCAGGCCCGAGAACTCAGCAAACGTCTCAGCCATCGTCTCTCCCCACGAGGCGGCGTCGTCTGCCCACGCGGAGACCGCGGCGCTCTGAGACGGAGGTGGTGGGGACGGGTTAGTAGCTGCCGGAGGCGGTGGCGGTGGGGCCGTCGTCTCCTTCTCTGGACTGGGCGATGCCATCGCTCCGATCGCGACGAGTGCGATCACGACGGCGAGTGTCGTCCAGCCGATCCGCTGCGCGCGGTTCCAACCCGCCCACTTCCGCTTGATGAAGCTCATGGATCCTCCCGATCAATCGACCCCCTGGCTCGCGCCCTCAGCTGGTTACTCACAACCGACCCCGTCGCCATCGCCATCAAAGCCGTGCGGGTCGCGACCGACGACGTAGACAGGGCCGTCGATGTCGGCACAGTCGAGGTCGTAGGGCACGTTCGGGACGCACGCCCCGCGATAGTTCGGGTCGCAGTTGGACGGTGGAGGCGTCGGCGTCGGAGCAGCCTTCTGCCGAAGCTCGTTCAGCGATGCGCCCTTGAGCCGGTAGATCGTCCAGCGACTTCCGCTCTTCGCGTCGTGCACGGCAGTGAACCGCGAGCCTGAACGGACACGACCCGAGCACTGGTTCTTGTCCCAGATCGTCGAGCCGCCCGTGCGGCGTGCGGACTCGCTGCGGTACCCGGCCATGTACACGCCGACGCAAGCCACGGAAGTGATGCCCGCGTAGCGCGAGCGCAGGTGTGACTGCGCTAGCGAGTTGGAGGCTCCCCAGCCATCAGGCTTCATCGCCTGTAGCTGGACCGGCTGTTGTGTAGCTGCGCCCACCGCGAAAGCGGGAAGCACGAGTGATGCGGCCAGGATGCTGAGCACGCCGGCGACGATCTTGAGCTTGAACACGTGGTTCTCCTGTGCAGAAGGTGTGGCGGTCATGCTAGATAGATTGCTTGAATAGATCAAGTTATCTTGACGTTTAGCCGCAATATGATACGCGAACACTCGTCAATCCTGATGTACTCGTGTAGGATCGGGCCATGAACCCTCGGTCTGGAGACGACTTCACTCACCCCTGGTTGATCGAGCGAACTCCTGAGGAAACCCTGGATCGCTACCGAAGGGCGATGTTCCGTGTCCGGTCGAGCAACGAGCCGC
Source organism: uncultured Actinomycetes bacterium (assembly GCA_963736295.1). Taxonomy (GTDB): domain Bacteria; phylum Actinomycetota; class Thermoleophilia; order Gaiellales; family Gaiellaceae; genus GMQP-bins7. The sequence goes on along the minus strand of CAVTOH010000002.1, from coordinate 45,134 downwards.
TCGTGATCCTTGACTCGCTTGCGGAGATGCAAGAGATCTTGCAGCAGATTGAGCGCGCCGCGGTCGAGGAGGCGCGTGCGCAAGGCGCTACGTGGTCGCAGGTCGCAGAGGCCCTAAAGCGGACGCGGCAAGCCGTCGAGCAGCGCTTCGGCTAGAGCGTTGTCTCTGGCGACCTAGTAGGCAGTACTCACGGCACGAAGACCGCCGCTAGACGAGCACGATCTTCGGCCTTCTCATTACGCAGACCACGAAGCGAGGCGAACGCTTGCGGTCTCAGCCGCCGCCTCCGTCTCCGCCACCTCCGCCTCCGCCGCCGTCTCCGCCTGACTCGCCGCCACCATACGAGCCGGAGTCAGAGTGCGACCCGGCCTCGTCTGCGCGATCGCCGCCAGACGTAGCGGCCACCACACCTCCCGTAGCTGCGCCAGCCTCAGCACTGGACCGCTTACCGCCGAAGAGCGCTCGAATCCGATCAAGGATGCTCATACGGGGAGCCTACGCCACCGTAAGGCAAGGGCCCGGAGACGTTCAGGGTCGCCGCCAGGCCCTCGCGCCCGAAAACGACATGCGTCCTAGCCTGGGCTGGTACTGATCCCGCCATTAGCAACGGCGAGCAGCACCGACGCGACTACAACGAAGAGCGTTAGAAGCCGAGCCTTCATCGTGAACCCCCCTTCTGTATCGCTACACATAAGACGGGGGGCGGCGGCTTGTTCTTCCAGGTCGGACGTTCGTGTCCGCGAGCTCAGTCGGTTGCGCCGCGCTCCCGCTTGCCTGACGACGCTTGCGGATTGTCCTTGTTGAGAACCGTGTGCTCGAGGCCGTTGTATGCGCGGACGAATCCGCCCTCAAGGTCGATATCGCATTCGTTAACGCGAACTTCCGTCAAAGGGTGCAGCGACACCGTCGTTCAGTAGAAGGCGAGAGCGAACCTCCGTACAGCCTGCTACTTGCTTGCATCGAGTATCGATCGGTGTCAGGCTCTGATGTGCTGTTAGCAACTCACAGATAGGTGCGTCGTGCCCGCCGAGCTCGCGACCGTCCTCGGGCGCGCGCCCGTCCCGGCAGTGAGTCGGTGGGGGCTCCAGACGCCTGATGCCAAAGCCCGTGACAGCCTATCGAGTGTTCATCGCCTCCCCGGGCGGGCTGGAGAGCGAGCGCGCGGCGTTCCGCGCGGTGCTCGGCAACTACAACGACTCGGACGCGATCGAGCGGGAGGTCATCTTCCTTCCGATCGGATGGGAGAACACTCCCGGCGGAGTAGGCCGCCCGCAGCACCTAATCAACGAGGACGTCCGCCAGTGCGACTTCTTCGTCATGGTTCTCTGGGACAAGTGGGGATCGGCGCCGCAACGCGAAGGTGAAGGGCCGTACAGTTCGGGGAGCGAGGAGGAGTACACCGTCGCCCTGGAGTGCCACGGCCAGAAGTCCATGCGGGAGATCGTGATCCTTTTCAAGGACGTCGACTCCGAGAGGCGCAAGGACGCAGGACCCCAGCTCAGGGGCGTGCTCGACTTCAAGAAGAAGCTCGAGGAAGAGAAGAGTTTCTTCTTCGAGAGCTTCGACAACGCGGACGCGTTCAGCGAGCGGCTTCGCCGCCACCTGGCGAGGTGGTTGCGAACCCACGAAGGGGGCGCGGGCGCGCCCCAGAGTGCGTCCGCGAGTCCTCCGGTGGAGCTGCAGCAGGTCGCCCTCGAGGCCGCGACCCGAGCGCCGGAGCAATCGAGCTCCGAATTGGTGCGAGGCGCCGAGCAGCTCGCCAAGGCAGGTCACATCACCGAGGCGGAGCAGGTGTTCGCCGAGGCGGTCTCGGAACAGGTAGCAGACCTCGACACGCTCAACCGCTACGGCGCCTTTCTCGTCGAGAAGGGCAGCCTAGGCGGCGCCGAGGAGATCTTCGTTCGCCTGGGCGACCTCGCCCGTCAGCGAGAGAAGCCCGACTGGGAGCTCGCGAGCCTCAACAACCTGGCCCGCCTGTACGGCGTTCAGGGATTACTCGAGAAGGCAGCCGAGAGCTACGCTGCGGCGCTCGCGATCTCCGAGCGGACACACCCCGGTGGGTGCGAAGAGGCTGCGAGCCTGAACAACCTCGCCGAGGTCTACACGAAGCTGCGGCGGTTCGACGAGGCGGAGCAGCTCTTCCGGCGGGCGCTCAAGATCCAGGGGGTGACCGTTGCCGCTTGACTCCGTTGGTGGTGTCGCAGACGCGGCGGTGAGCCTGAGCAGCATGGCCGAACTCTATGTCCATCAGGGCAAGTACAAGGAGGCGGAGCCCCTGCTCCGCCAGGCGCGCGAGATCAGAGAGGAGACCCTGGGGCCTGAGAGTGCCGAGGTTGCAGGGACGCTGAACAGCCTCGGCGAGCTGTACGAGTCGATGGGGCGCTACTCGGAGGCCGAGCCCGCCTTCATGAAGGCGCTTGAGATCGGCCGCGCTTCCCTCGGTCCGGAGGACCCGCTTGTGGCCGACAGCCTCAGAGGTCTGGCCGGTCTGTCCCAGACGCTCGGGAAGTTCCAGGACGCAGAAGCGCGCTACCGGGAGGCGCTCGAAACCAGCCGAAAGGCGCTCGGGCCGGAGTCTCCCGTAGTGGCGGAGACGCTGAGCGGGCTCGCCACCCTGTACCTCGACATGGCGCGCTACGGTGAGGCTGACGAACTCCTGCAAGAGGCGCTGAAGATTTGGGAAACGGCGCTCGGGCAACACGACGGAGACCTGGCGGAGGCGCTCGGGGGCCTCGGAAGGCTCCAGTCCAGCACCGGTCGTTACCTCGCGGCCGAGCAGCTCTTCCGCAAGGCTCTCGAGCTCACAGAGCAGACCTTCGGCGCGGAGCATCCCGCCTACGCAGAGCGCCTTCAGCCGATCGCCAGCCTCTACAGCGATCTCGGGAAGTACGCCGAGGCCATCCGCCTGAACGAGCAGGCCCTCGCGATCCAGGAGACTGCGCTCGGCCCGGAGCACGTGGACGTCGCGGTGACGCTGGCGAATCTCGCGGTTGACTACCACAACCAATTGCTCTACGACAAGGCCGAGGAACTCTACGTTCGTGCACGCGAGATCCTCGAGAAGGTTCTCGGGCAGGAGCACCGCCAAGTGGCGATGAATCTCCACAACCTCGCCAACCTCTACACCGATGAAGACAGAAGCGACGAGGCCGAGGCCCTGCACCGAGAGGCGCTCCGCATCCTGAAGAAGGCGCTCGGGCCGGAGCACCCCGACGTGGCCTGGAGCATGGTCAGCCTCGGCGGGCTCCTAATCAGAACGGAGCGCTACGAGGAGGCGGAATCACACTTCGAGAGAGCCCTCGAGATCGAGGCAGATGCCCTAGGCCCTGACCATCCCGCGGTCGCGTACCCGCTGCTCGGGCTATCCCAAGTCCGCACCCGGTCGAATCGCTTCGACGAGGCGGCCGAGCTGTGCGAGCGCGCGATCGAGATCCGGGAGAAATCGCTCGGTGCTGAGCATCCCGAATTTGCGTCTGCCCTGGCCGGCCTCGCGCTAGTCAGGTATTCCGAGGGCAAGCTCGATGAGGCTGAGCGCCTGTTCCGGAGAGCGCTGGGGATCCAGGAGCGATGCCTCGGACCCGACCATCTCGTGATCGCCCCGACCCTGGACTGGCTCGTCGTGATTCTCCGCGCAGAGGGCAACGAGAAGGAGGCCGTAGAGCTCGAGCTCCGGGCGGGCGCCATTCGCGAGCGGATCCGCTCGCACTCTCACTCCAGCCCTGACGAGCGGACCGCGGCGCCATAGCGTCATCGGAGCCGTCTGGATTCTGCGCCTCCGAAAGGCTGCAGTTCTGCTGAGGACCCGACGCGGTTCTACATCGGAGAGAGCGTGGTGGCCCCGAATAGGGTGGCGCGTTTCCGGCTACGGCGGCATCTGGACTGCGAGTGCGACGACGCCGGAGGCGACCTCTCGGGCTCCGTCGTTGGACGTCGCACGGCTGCTCGCGATGCTCGACATCCGAAAGTCCAATCCGGTGCTCGAGCCCGCGGGAATCAAGAACTTGTTCACGCTCGCTGCCAATGGCCTGGCCACGGCTTCGATTTCGCTCAGATCATCGACGCGGCCCCAGGGCAGCTACTACGGGATGAAAGTGGGCTCGCTACCCCGGCAGGGTCGAGAACTCCATCGGAGCACCGAGCGCACCCGGGGAGGAGATTTCGGACGCGAGCCTAGTCAGGCGGGGAGTCTGTCGTGCCCGTGGTGTTCGTTGCGCCAGCGTCGTTGTACGGAGGCAACTTCGTGTAGAGACAGGTTGGCGCCGGCTTAACTTCTTCGACCTTGTCTGCGGAGGCTTTCAGACAACTGAGATCCTCGGCATCCTCCTTCGCCACAACCACCTGCACGTAGTTGATTGGCTGGCTGGCAGTCGGTGCAGAAATGTCCACAACATGCGACCAAGCAAGACGACCGTCTTGTGTCGGAGAGAACCGTGCCGACACGAGGTGCGTGAGCTGTGAGGGTTCGTCTACTGCTTGGTCGTAGCCCTGGATGCGGAGCTCGTACTTCGCGTCCGACGAGAGGCCATCGCCTGTCACCGTCACCTTGACTGCGTTCTCTGCGACTCGACTCATCGCGATTATCGGCCGTCCGGGCTCTCGTCTTGCAGTTGCAGTAACGCCCACCACGACACCCAAACCGATACAGAAGACGCCAGCAAGGAGTACGTACGGCGCTGCCCGTTGACGCTTACTGCCAGCTGGTGCACGGTTGAGGACTAGCGTGTAAGTCCCCCCAAGCACGAGGCCAACCGCGGCGAGCGCAGCAGCGCCAACAAGCGAGCCGATGTGGTTTCGCCGGGCGGCGTCGAGAGCCCCTCCCTCTGCTCCAAAGTTGTTTATCGCAGCGAGAACGGTGGCAACTCCCGCCCCGAGGTACGCAATGACGCCCGCCTTCGATCCGATGTTCGGCGTTTCGGGGTCGTCGTCGTCCGGCATCAGAAGCCAGTCTGAACCATGGCTCGTCGAGCCTCAGCGCCTAAAGCGCGTTCCAATCCACTCGACCCGCATCAATCCCAGTGCCCGCCTGGAACTGATCGAATCCACTCCTCAAACGCGAGCACGCGCGTGTAGATGCCCCCGTCGCCGCATCTCCGAATTGCGCTGTCCGTGGCACGGGAGGTGGCTCCCGCCAGGTACCAGCGGTTCCCTGAGCGGACATAGGCGGGGCCGCCACTGTCGCCATTGCAGCTGTCGCGGTCGAGGAACGGGGCACCGGCGACGAACTCCTTTTCGGGGTCGGCACCGAACGCCGGGTCCGTGCTCGCAAGCGGGACGTCGACCATGCGCCGAATCCCGTAGCCGCCCATGCTGTCGACGTCCGTGTTCCCGTAGCCCGCCAGCCGGACCGTCTGCGCTGCTTCGAGCGCTCCCGCTTCGACGAGCGGACGGGGCGTGACCTCAGCGTCCTCGGCCAGGATCAGCACGGAGAGGTCGTTCGCGAGCTGATCGTCGTCGTAGTCGGGGTGACGCACCGCCTCCGCGACATCGATCACCGCTCCAGCATCGAGCTGCTCGACGTTATCGCCGACGAACACACGCGCCGCGCACTCGTCCCGACAGTGTCCGGCCGTCACGACCACGTTCGACGCGACGAGGGTTCCGGTGCAGCACCAGTCATCGAGGCTGCCGATGGCCACACAGTCTCGATAGTCGGAGGTCTTGATCCCGCCGACGATCCGCTTGCGGTCAGCGATCAAGCGCTTCGCGTTCTCGAGGAAGACAGGATCCGCGTACAGGCTGTCGGCCGGCGGGCCGGTCGGGCGGGTCAGCGCCATCCGCCGAGCCGATCGGGTTGTGGCGACGTGCGGCTTGGCGCTTTGGAGGAGCACCGAGCGCGCCTGGGCTCGCTGCTCGTCCGCCGACCGGGCTTGAAAGCCGTCCATCACGTTGATGAGGGACTGGAAGACAAGGATGAAGCGCTCGTCGTCCTCCCCGACCATGAGGCGTGCCAGCTGCTCTGCGGCATCGAGCTGTTCCTGCAGCGGATCGGCAGCGCTATCGTCGTCTTGAGTCGTGCTCATCTGAGGGCTCCTTCCTCGGGTCACACCGCGGGGCAAGGCTCGAGCTGGCCCACGCTAGCCCTTGATTGTCACTTGGACTGCGAGCGGCGTCGTCTTTGGTTTGATGCCGATCGCCTTCCAAGATTCCCGAGCTGGGCTTCGTGTCGGGTCACACTCGGCGGGGTTGACGTCGTCCATCTGGAGGACGCGGTTGCTTGTCTTTTCTGTCAGCCGCGTGAAGAGGTTCGTGGCTGGCATCTTCCAGCCGTTCTTCTTTGTGATGTTGGGGTCGTTCTTGTTGACGGGGATCAGCGCAACGAGGTCGGGTCGGGTCATCTTCTCGAACGCCGCCACGAGGGTCGCGTTATGGCTGGCGTGGTGGCCGACTTTGTAGAGCACGGTCCTTGCCAACAAATCGTCCGCGCTGATCGTTGGGTCTTTCCACGTGATTTCTTGCCAGCTCAGCCAATTGCCGATCTGCGCGTCAGCGGCGAAGAGGAGGACTTTGCCGCTTTCGACGAGCTCGATCGCGAGAGCCAGGCTTGAGTTGTTGGTGAACCTGTCGAGGTAGAGGGCGAGACTGCCTGCTTGGTCGAGCCAGTCACTGTCTATCCGTCTCCAGGCACCGTCGCGGCGCCGGTAGCGTTTCATCATCGCGGCCAAGGCGGCAGAAGCGTTCTTGCCGTCGTGCTTGGCAGTTTCGCCGAATGGATACTGCCGTTCTTCCCGGGAGACGTCGCCTGCCCGCGCGTTGATGGCATCGAGGAACTTGCTTGCTTGCACATTCGCTGCAGCAAGGGCGTGGTCGTAGCTTTCTCCGGCACGGGGGTTTGTGCGCCTCAAGAGCTCGTTTCCCTCGATGCGTGGCGGCCCGAGCACATGCACGCGGACTGTTCCCTTGGGAAGGCCGGGCATATCGAGCGTGCAGCCCGGTCTCGGGTAGAGAGGCGTGTTCGCCCCGATCTCCTTAAGGATCGCTACCCCTCTTGCGGGAACCTCCGGTGGTGCTCCAGCGGCGGCCGCGCCGTAGAAACCGAGGATGTCGTTCAAGATCTCGTACGGTCGGAGGCCACGTGTTGTGATTGAGCTGGCCGCGAGCTGGTCCGCGCAGGCTCGCGAGTTGGAGTTTGAGGTTGTTGTGCGCCTCTCCAAGTTCGAGCGCCATCGGGTCTTTTGGGTCATCGAGCCAGGAGAGCCAGACTTGGTCGACTCCGATCTGTTTGAACTCCGCTTCGCAGTGAACGAACCCGCTGAGATGGTCGTTGTGCTGATGTGTCCCAACGACGACGTCGAGGGGCGCGCCGGCGGTCTCAGTGGTGATGTCGGCAACGATCTCCTTGATCCGAGTGATCGATTGGCCGCTGTTGCGAAACGATCCGCAGTCGATCAGGAGCCGGCTACTGTTGGCCACCGCTCGTGAACGTGACCAAGAAGCAGTCGCCGAGCTCGTTGAGCCGGTACATCCGGATGTCGGCAGAGGTCATAGCGGTTACGGGCGATCGCGTTTCATCGGTGAACTAGTACCGGTGGAGGAGCGCGAAGTTGATTTGCCAGTCTCGGCTGTCATCGTTGTAGAGCGACGCGCTCTCGGCCCCGGCGCCCGCCGGCCCTTCCCCATTCATGTATGCGGCTTGTTCCTGGAAGCGCCCGTAGCTCTTGATGTTCTTTTGGATCACGTACTCGACGGTGTTGAGGGTGCCCAAGCTGAGAATGAGCGTGCAACCGCCACGAAAGACCATCGGCCGTGGGAGCACCGGCCGCGTCCGATGTCAGCAGTGACACGCTGGGAGAGCGTGATCAGTACCTGCTCGATTTGGCGGCCTTCGCGACCGCCACGGAATGCCGGGCGGATGCTGTGCACCTCAAGCTTCGGGATGTAGCCGTTGTTGCGCTGCCCGTTTCGCAAGAAGCGCACCGCGGAGGAGTCTGTTCCGAATAACTGCGAGACTGGCCGTGCCGTGAGGCCGAGCTTATTGAGGAAGTGCTCCCACTCGGTCTCGCCGTATATCCACTGCTTCCCCACGAGAAGGTCGTGCAGCCGTTGCTGGGCAGTCCGAGAGCGCTCGTACAGCGTCTCTCTGTCGTTCGATTCAAGCAGGGCGATGATGTGTGGCTTCAGCTCTCCAGCGAGCCAGCGAAACGTTTCCGCTTGTCGCGTGCTGAAATCGGGCCCGCTCCAGCGGAGACTCTCGACCGAGATCGTGTTGACGCGATCGGGGAAGATCCCGCGCGCGCGGAAGGCCTCGATCAGAGCCAATCGGTACCCGGCCTCGTCCTCGGGGGCGATGTCAAGGTCAGCGGTGATCAGTGCTCGCAAGTAGTCGCCGAAGCTGACGTCGTTCGGCGGGCAGTAGTCGAGCGCCCGGATGCATACATGCAGCAAGTGCTCGGCGACCTCGCTTGCCTCCCCTGCCAGGCGGTGCACCAGGTCGCGGCTGATGCTTCCCTCCGGGAGGACGCCAGTGCCGTTGGTCGCGATCCGAACGAGGTCGCGGGTGCGGAAGTTGTAGATGCGTTGGAACGCGTCGAACACCGTCGCGACAAGCACGGCGCCGCGCTCATGCGGCTCTAGCTTGGTCTCGTAGTCGGTTGGGTCGGGCTTGAGCGGGACCCAATTCTCGTCTTTGTCCCAGTGACCGATCATGCTGCGAAGCGCCCCCCGATTGCCCTCGAGCGCCTCTCCGAACTGGGTCGCGAGCTCGCCCAACACGGTGTAGCGATCCAGGCGGCCTCCGCTCGTGAAGAGCTGATGCTCGACCAGCTCGCCAAACGTGAAGCGCTCAAGCAAGGCGACGATGTCAGCGAAGCCCTCGTGAAAAGCCGCGACGTCCGGATTCGTGTCCTCGATGTAGCGGTGATGGATCGAGTCGAGGATGGCGTGCGTCGTTTCGTGAGCGACGATGTCGGGGCTCAAACAGGTGAAGACAAGGCCGCCCGGATAGTTCGCTCCACGGATCTGGTTCGCAGCCGTGAAGTACCCAAACAGCAGCGCAGCCTTCGTCGGGTCGTAGTACGCGTTGGCGTCGCGAAGCGCGTGCGGGTAGATCCGCAGCCGAGGAACATAAGCGCGCGGCAGGCGCATGTCGGGTGACTCGATCTGATCGGGCGGGTTCTTGATCTGCGGAGCCCAGACGATCCTTCGGCCTAACGCCCGCTCGAAGTGGCGGATCGTTTTCATCGCCACCGCGTACACGAACTGCTGATGGAACTGTGGATTCCCCTCGCTTGGCGCCAACCCGTTCTGCGACGAGATTTCCTCGGCGGCCAGATCCACCGGCTCATACCAGCAATCACTTGCCGGGTCGAAATCGATCACCTCGAGGTAATCGCCGACCGGTCCAGGCTCAACATGCTCGAAGGGGATCCGGTACACAACCTCGTTGATCATGGCGGTGTCCAGGCGAGTCGAGAACCCCGGGTCGATCACGTAGCCGCGCAGAAATCGGTAGGCAGGAACGTTCATGACTCGCGTCGGCTGAGCTGGTTCGAGAAGCAATCCAGCCACGATCGCTCGAGCGTCTGTCCGCGGCCTTCGGACACCATGAACAAGATGCGCTGCGCTCGTGGGATGACCTGAGGACCGGATCGACCACCTCCGGATTTCCGCCTCGCACATTGCGGACCCGCAGCTAATCAGTCGTTCCTGCATCGGAGTGGGCCTCGCGCATCGGACCGTCGCGCAGTCCTAATACAGATGTCATGTGCGACGCCAATGTCTACGGCGGTAGCTTGGTCGGCGTGCTCTCGGGAACTGAAGGCTCAATCGGGTCCTTTCGCGCGTCGTCGCCCTGGCCAGGTGGAGTGCTGAACAGCGTGTCGAAGACCTCTTTGAGCTTGTCCGTGGCCTGCTTCGAGAAGAGGCCAACGAGCCCCGCCACCGCTGCGATCCCATAGGGGTTGATGAAGGTCGTCGGCGTGTCTGTCCCGAAGAAACCGGCCCGGATTGCGAAGTAGAAGATCTCCGCCAGAGCGACACCAATCAAGATGCGGAAGGGGTACCACCAGACCCAGCTCACGACGAGTCGCCGGTTACCCGCGAAGTCCACGAACGACTGAGCCGCGTGGACGTAGCTCCCAAGCGCACTGAGCACCGCAACGAGGAGGAGAAGCGTCACCTCCGGGTCCGGCGAGTACGACGCGCCGAAGACGGAAATGGTCTCGGGCTCGACCGGCTCGGCGGTTCCGTCCCCGACCGTCGCTGATTGCACAGCTGGCCAGAGAACGAAGAGAAGGTATACGAGAAGACCTCCTACCACGATGAGAAATATCCCCAGCAGGATCTTTCCCCACAGCGGCACCAGCTGGGCCGAGACGGACTCTGGCGGAGATTCGGTCACGTGCTACGACGACCGCGTGGTCTGGACGCGGCCTGCCTCGACTGGCCCTGCTGGCTTGATGGCTCTTGGCAGCGCAACCAATTCGCCGTGGCGATCGAGGTAGAGGACGGGCTTTCGCCCGAGCGTGGGCCTATTGCCCGCATAGCTGCAGCGAATCACCGCCACCTCATCCAGGAAGAACCCGATTGCGGGTGAATGGATGATGCCCGCTTCGACCGCTTCGAGTCGAGCGCCGGGAAGCTTCCTTGGCTTGAAGCCGCGCTTGACGACCTCCACGAGGAGCGTCGCCTCCTCGAGAACGGCGGGCGAGATGTGGGGCCAGTGGATCTCGAGGACGCCTACGGCGCCAGTCTTCGTCAGTCCGACGACAGCGTAGGAGGACCACACCGGCACGCCCTTGACCTGGCGCTCGGCGCGCGCGAGCTTGCGCAGCAACTCGGGTTTCTCGAGTCTGAACTCCGTTTCTGACAGTCGCTCGGCGACGGCGCCGTGCTCGGAGGCGACGCTGACGGTCGCAATCTCTGAGGCGGGAATCTTTGCGGCCCGCAAGGCCTTTCGGCAGGCAGCGATTACAGTCCTGTCGGCCCCGGTCCAGGCTCCCCCCTTTCGCCCATAGCCGTACCGTTCGTCGCGGGCGAAGATCGTGAGGCTGTCCCGCCGCCTGCTGAAGATGAGCGTTCGCGAGCGGACTCCGGAGACGTTCGCCGCGGTCGCGAAACGAGGGCTCGCGCCGAGGTCGAAGCCTGCGATGCGCGCCGCCCCCTTGACCAAGCCAGGTGACTCGCGCGCAGCAACGTGGCGCTGGCTGGCCGGGTCAGGAGCCATCTCGCATCCTTCTCATGCTGTCCGCCACTTCCAAGCTGCCCAGTTGGCCGCCGGGTCCGGGCGTCCGTCGGTGATCCGCTCATTTTCACGTCGGTCGATCGCGTCGTCACGGTTCACTCCAACGGCCAAGGCAACAGCGGAGCAGCCTGACTGGATGTCGATCGTGCCCGTGTCCATCCAGGCATCGCCGACACTCTGTTGCGGAAACAGCCACGAGAAGAAGCCCGGAAGCCCAGCCGTGCGCGCCGCGAACTGCGAACCGCGATCGGAGCTGTCGAGGGCGTCGGCCGTCGTGGTCCCCGAGTGTCCAACCGCAACATGGAGCCCCGCGAAAACCGGAAACCAGTTGTTGGCGAGTGAGACGAGATCCATCGGACAGGAAGCGTCAACGAAGAGGAAGTTCAGGCTTCCAGGGGAGTTGCCCCAGCGAGACTGGCTACCGATATTGACCCGGTTCGGCGTGCCGAAGTTCCCACACACGACGATGAAGTCCGGGCTCGTCGCAACGGGTGGGTTCTGGCAGCTTCCGTGACCCGCGAAGAGGTAGATGTCTGGCAGCTCGCTTCCGCCACTTGGATCGACATCGCCGCCGTCATCACGAAAGTCGGAGCCCCAGACGTCGCCGTTCTCCCAACGCGTGACGGCCGTGTGGCCCGACAGCTCGTACCAGGCGGTAAACGCACGACCCTCAGGAATCGTCAGCGGAAGGTCGGGGCCTGTGCATCCGTTTGGGATGTAGTCGCGAACTGCTCCAGTCGAGAAGCGCATGACTGTCCCCTCAGGTCGCAAGAGCGCGCGAACCAGCTCTCACATATCGGTCCAACGGCATGTGATACTTGCTACATGACACAGTACGACTTTTAGGCTCAGAGTGTCAACACGGATGAGCCTCGCGACCTCGAGATCATCTCCGATGAGCAATTCGCAGCCCGAGATCGATGCCGCCGTAATCGGTCACTCTCCGGCTCGTGAACCAAACGGGTTCGGGAGCAGCGGTTTCGGTCATAGGGGCGGAGAAAGGCGAATAGCAGATGCCTGAGCGGTCTTTCGCTGACCTCGTGCGGGACCTCCGGCAGCGGCGCGAGGTCGGCGATCGGCCGCCGGTATTGCTTCTGGGCGCCGGCGCCTCGGTCGAGGCGGGGATAGGAGCGATGACAGATCTATTCAGCTTCGTCGATTGCGCCGACTTCGCCGAGTTCAACACCTACATCAAGAACTACACGACGGCAGAGCGCTTCAGGCTTCTGGCTCGGTTCTTGCAGTCGCAGCAGGCCGCCGAGGTCACTCCCGGCTACCACGCGCTTGCCGCACTGTGCGCCGACAACTACTTCGACGTCGTCCTCACAACGAACCTCGATCCTCTGCTCGACGACGCTCTTGCGGACGCAAACTTGTGGAGGAAGGACTATCTAGTGCTCGTGAACGGGGTCATCCGCACCGAGTGGCTGGGAATCCTCGCAACAGCGCCGAGTCCGCGCGTGAAGGTGATCAAGCTCCATGGGGACCTCTTCTACCGCTGCATGGCGTGGACGGTCACCGAGATGGAAGGCATGGTCGGGACCGTCCGCAACGAGATCCTCACCGTGCTGCAAGGGAGAGATCTCCTTGTGGTCGGACACGGTCTGCGCGACAAGCTCATTCGCGAGCTCGTCCTCAGCTGCGACGGATCCATCTGGTTCACACACCCGGAGAAGGTGCCGAGCTTCCTCGCGCGCAAGAAGCAGGTCAGGTCGATTATCGGGTCCGACTGCACCTTCGAGCGTCTCTTCGCCGGCCTGGCGAGCGCGTTGACCACCGAGGCCACGGCGGTCGAGTCGGCGCGTGCAGTCGTCGAGGCGTCCGGGGCTCAGACCATGGACGATCTCATGGCATCGGTCGTCGGCCTGTCCGCGAGCCACGACGGACCACCGGGCTTGACCGGCTTCGTCGTCGCCGACCCACGAGTAATCGTGACCGACGGCTACGGGGGCAATGTCGGACACTTCGATCCCGACGAGGTCACGCTTGTCGCCGCCGAAGATCGGCGGCTGACCACCCGCTTCCTTCGCCGCGACGACTCCTACGTCTTCGGACCGCAGCTTGTGGAGGTCCCAGACGGGCTCAAGGTAGCCGGGCTGCGGATAGACCCCCGTAGCGTGACGCACGATCTGAAAGTGCGCGTGGCGGTCGCCGCAGGCGAGCGCGTCGGCATTTCGTCAGGGGTGGTCACGAGTTCTCAGCTGCGCGTCGACATCCAGCCCGTTGGGATCGTGGACAAGTTGGTCGAGATCGAGTGCACGACCGCGCCGGGCGCCTCGGGGGCACCCGTGGTCGACGGCCGCATGGCGGTCCGGGGCTTCGTGGTCGCAGGTGCGCCGGAGCGCCCGCCGGCTCTCATGTATCCGGCCGAGTGCTGGGCGCCCTTCCTCAAGGGGAAGCCTGAGCGCCCGAAGAGAAGTCGCCGTGCGAGCAGGCGATGATCGACTGGCGGCCTGGTTGTCCCAGCGCTGATTTCGGCGAGGGCACCGTGGGTTGGGCACGCGACCCCTGCCGGCTCCCTTCGGAGTACCACGCAGCGGCGAGCAAGAGCGCCGTGGCCACGTCACCCCCAGCTGATCGCGTCGTTCAGCTTGTTTCAGCTAGACCTCAGCCAGGAAATCCGCCCAGGGCACCCAGTCCGCGTTCGGATCTGTGGTCGTCTTCCAGGTGGTCAAGAGCCCACCCGCTCCATCCACTACCCAGAGCTCGAGCCGTTCGTCTGAGAGCGGGGCCACTGCAACCTGACGCGCTCCATTCGGAAGCGGCCCCGGGTTGCCACTGCCTGCGGCCAGGAAGTCCCACCAGGGCACCCAGTCCGCGTTCGGATCTGTGGTCGTCTTCCAGGTGGTCAAGAGCCCACCCGCTCCATCCACTACCCAGAGCTCGAGCCGTTCGTCTGAGAGCGGGGCCACTGCAACCTGACGCGCTCCATTCGGAAGCGGCCCCGGGTTGCGAGCCTGCGGCCAGGAAGTCCCACCAGGGCACCCAGTCCGCGTTCGGATCTGTGGTCGTCTTCCAGGTGGTCAAGAGCCCACCCGCTCCATCCACTACCCAGAGCTCGAGCCGTTCGTCTGAGAGCGGGGCCACTGCAACCTGACGCGCTCCATTCGGAAGCGGCCCCGGGTTGCCACTGCCTGCGGCCAGGAAGTCCCACCAGGGCACCCAGTCCGCGTTCGGATCTGTGGTCGTCTTCCAGGTGGTCAAGAGCCCACCCGCTCCATCCACTACCCAGAGCTCGAGCCGTTCGTCTGAGAGCGGGGCCACTGCAACCTGACGCGCTCCATTCGGAAGCGGCCCCGGGTTGCCACTGCCTGCGGCCAGGAAGTCCCACCAGGGCACCCAATCCGCGTTCGGATCTGTGGTCGTCTTCCAGGTGGTCAAGAGCCCACCCGCTCCATCCACTACCCAGAGCTCGAGCCGTTCGTCTGAGAGCGGGGCCACTGCAACCTGACGCGCTCCATTCGGAAGCGGCCCCGGGTTGCCACTGCCTGCGGCCAGGAAGTCCCACCAGGGCACCCAGTCCGCGTTCGGATTGGTAGTCGTCTTCCAGGTGGTCAGGTTCTCACCTGAACCTTCTGTCACCCATAGCTCCAGCCGCTTGTCCGAAAGGGGCGCAACGGCAACGTCCGACACGCCAGTCATTGACAAGAGTCGCGAGTCGTGGAAGAAGAACGTGGTCCACGGACACACCCATCACCGGCGTCGTGTTGTCCACCGCCAGCAGCGTCTGTCGCGTGAAGTCAGCGTTGCGTCCGTAGGTCACACCAGCCGGGAAGTTCGCTAGGACCGGAGCGTTCTGCGCCGAGAAGACCCCGTAGAAATCCCTCCCTACGGCAACAACGTTCTCGTAATCCCCGATGATCACATTGATCATCGCTCCGACACTGGAGTCGAGCACGTCCGCCAGCATCGTGTCCGAGAAAATTGTTGCGAAACGGTCAATGGACCTCAGAAGATGCGTCTGCCATCGACCGGTTCCAGCGACGGTTACGAACTCCTGATAGAGGAGTGCGATACCTCCTTGGCTGTTTACCGCTAGCCCGGGGTTCGTCGCGTTCGCTCGAGTTAGCAGGTCGCCAGTCCACGTCTGACCGCCATCGTCTGAGCGGCGCACGCGCATTGTGTATGGGGACGCGGTTGTTGCGAGCCCGTCGCACCACGCGATGTAGACACGCTGCGAATCGCGCTGGTCGACTGCGATCGCCAAGCTCGAGCCGATCCGCTGCGTGCCCACAAGCGTCCCGAGTGGCGCAATATTTACCCCTCTTGCAACGCGCATGCCGACGACCCCATCGCCAGGGTTGGGAGCAGTGGGCAGAGGGTCAACTAGCGCCTGGAACTGTGTTGGCCCCGAGGCCCAATTGTCGTCGCGCACGACGACGATGTCGGTCACGTTCGCGGCTCCGCCGGTACCGAACGTACGCCAACCAAGGAACACGCCATAGAGCACCCCTGATGGATGGATCGCGACACGTACGGACGGACCATCCTGATTGCCAACTCCTCCGGGCAGTGCCGCACTCGCGCGAGTTTCGAGCCTGGCGGTGGTGGTAAAGCCGGCGGGCGCAACCGCTGTCGCCGCATCGAGCGAAAAATCGACGGATGCTGTGCGTCCGTTCGGCCACTGGGTCTGGTCGTTGCTAGCCACGTAAACCCGGTCAGTTCCCGCCTGCGCCGCAACCTCAACCCACGGTTGATCTTCCGGTGTTCGCGCAAGCAGGATCTCCATCAAGTCTGGGTTTGTCAGGTTCGCTTTGCGCAGAATGTTCATGCCACCTCCATCGCCTCGGAGGATGCCGGCATAGAGCACACCAGAGCTGGGGCCGAAGCGGATGGAAATGTCTCTGGTGCCGAAAGCCGCTGTGCCACCGGGAATGACTGAATTCTGGTCCCAGGTCGTGCCGCCGTCCGTTGAGTAGTAATATGGACCGGTTGTCACCGGCACCCCCGGTACCCCGGGGTCTGGCGTGAACGCCGAGACGACTATCTGCCCAGGATTCGACGGATTGACGGCGATGCTTGGCTCGGAGTCGTAGTTAGTCTCCGCACTTCGGTCCTGGGGGACGACGTTGATCACGCGAAGCGGCATCGCGTCTACGTCTCCTTTCGAGCGAGAGCAGGGCCTGAATTCGGGCGAGCGCGGATGACGCCTGATAGTCGAGCGGATCGACCGCCATCAACCGCCTTCGAGACGCAGGCTCGGCGTATTGCTTTCCCGTAACCGGGGGATAGCCGGGATCCGGAGAATCGTTGTCTCCGCGTCCGACTCGGAGACATCACTCACCGGACGTAGGAGCCACACGCCGGTCTGCCCTGGGTAGGCCTTCGGGACGACCGCCCATTCGGGCTCGCCACCCACAGGGAACCAGATGCGCTCATCCTCGGGAGGCCACCCCCTCTCCACGGAGCCAATCCACACATCAGCGATCCACCACTGGACGCCGTCGATGATCCCGGGCAGTCCCTCAGTGTCCTCGGCGGGATAGGTCGCGAGGACGTGGCCCGAGATGATGACCTCCGCTGTCCGGATGCGATTCCCGAGCAACTCGTCGAGTTGCCGAACCGCTCCTCTATGAGTGGCTGCCGAATCTCCGCGACGGGCGATGTCGTTCGGCCGATCTCGATGACACCAAGGTCCCGCCCGTAGTGCCAACTGCGCGCGAAGAACGTGAGCTCCTGCTCGGGCTCGACTCCCTCCGTCGTCTCCAGATAGACCGTGACCGTCCGGCCTCGGAGATCTCCCAGCTCAGGGGGCGCGAGCGCGACGTCGGTGACGTCAACCGTCGCCATCCGCTCTTCCGGATCAACGCTTTCGAGGTTGGTTTCTCCCAAGGATCGAACTCGACCCGTGAACACGAAGGACGCGGCGCGCAGCCAGGCTGCAAGTCCTTCGTCTGAGATCGGTGCCGGAGGAGAGGGCCATGTGCTCGCGCCTCTAGGGCTTTGGCGTCGACAGCGCAGGCGAGGCCTGGGGTCGTCGCCACTCGTGGCGGGCGAGCATGCCGAAGATGACAGTTGCCACGGCAAGAGCTCCCACAATCAGCCACTCGAGCGCCCCGCTGCCGTGGTCCGGATCGACGCCAAAGACGATCTCAATCCACTCCCGCGAGATCAGAGTGACGATCGCAAGAATTCCGGTTGCTGTCCCCAGACCGATCTCAGCGAGGAGAAGTCTCCGCGATCTGTATCTGGTCTTGTTCACCTGCCCCTCCCGACAACGTCCGATTGTGCGTCGCCGCAGTCCGCAGGTGTCGCCCCTCCTGCGAACAGGAGGCGACCGATTGCCGATACTACTTCACTTCCACACCGAGTGTTCTGCTCACGGCGCCTCGTCCGCGATGCGGCGCTCAGGCCACGGAGACCCGCACCTCGGCCGCTACGTCGAGCATGGTCGCCGTGATTGTGTGGTCGCCCGCGCTAAGCGCAGCCATCACCTGCGCGCCCTCGCCGAGCCCGCCGTCGAGCGACGATGTCCATGCGATCCCGTCGAAGCTCGGGCGCCGCTCCTCGACGTGGTAGCCCTGTGCCGCGAGGAGTACCGGCGTGTCCGAGCGCAGCGACGCGCCGGAAGCGGGCGCGAGGATCCATAGCACCCAGCCCTTCGGCTTGACGTCGTATTCCCTGGACCGCACGCGCGTTGTCTGGAATCCGTCGGTGACGGCGAGCTCCAGCAGGCCACGGCCTCCGCCCGGAAGCAACTGCGCGTCGAAAACGATGCGTCTCCTCGCGGGTCGGCAGCGATAGCGGCTGCCACGTCGCGCCGCCGTCGTTGGAGTAGCCAAGCGAGCCGAGCGCGTCCTCTGCCGGCGACCGCCAGGTCAGCGAAACCGCATCACCCTCGAGCGCGTCCGGCCAATTGATCTCTGGGTCTCCGTTAGCTCTCGGCGCACGGCGCTCCAACAGCGTCTTGCCGTCCTGCATGACGCGCAAGCCGTCCGTGCGCGCGGGGAACTCGACGAGGCCGACCGCTGTGCGCGGCGCAGTTTGCTCCGCCGGCCCGAGCGGGTAGCCGCAGGGCGCCTCGAGCGGTACCTGCGTCGACGCGAGCGACCCTCCCGCGCGCGAGCGCCTCGACCGTGAGCTCGCCTTCCGTGCTGCTCGGCTCACCTTCGATGACGAACCCTGGCTCGAGCTGGAGCTCGCCAGTCTCGAGAAGGACGGCGCTGAACGTGAGAACCCTCATGACACCGGAATGCTGTTGAAGATCGTGTCCCAGTGGGGGATCGACGGCCACTGCGGAGGGCAGTACGTCATCAGCTCAGACGACCCGGTAGGTGTGATTCTGCGAGAGGGGATGTCGAGTCCGGGATCGGAGATCGTGAGCGGTAGCCCGCCGAATGGCCCCGCCGCGCCGCCGCAATTGACATGCAGTTGGCCATACGCATGCGCCAGCTCGTGCGCCGTCGTCTGGGGCTGACCGGCTTGGACGATGAACGACGGAGCGGTGAGGCCGACCCGCGGGAGGGC
This sequence comes from uncultured Actinomycetes bacterium, assembly GCA_963736295.1. Taxonomy (GTDB): domain Bacteria; phylum Actinomycetota; class Thermoleophilia; order Gaiellales; family Gaiellaceae; genus GMQP-bins7. Next base: position 26,488 of record CAVTOH010000002.1, on the reverse strand, counting down.
CATGCCGCCCCAGGGATAGCTGCCGTCGCCCGGCACGACGCCGGCCCGGATGCCGCCGACCGGCGTCGACGGGAAGAGGAAGATCATGGTCGAGATCTTCGCGACGAGGATGGACCAGCACCAAGCCAACCCGGAGGTTCTCAGCAGCGCTCAGCGTCATCGAGAGCGGTGGGTTCACCGCAAAGCCGACCTGCCGGGAACGGATGTGCGCGCGCAGGCCCGCCGAAGCCAGAGAGGTTCGCGAAGAATGTCGGCCAGTGTCGGCGCCGGGCTGGCGCTCGACGGGTCGTTGATCAATAGCGGCAGGAATTCCTGAGCGGGCTTGGTCGTGAACGACACGTCGGTTGATCCCGTGGCAAACGAGACCGGTGGAGCGCCAGGCGGACCCCTCACCTCGACCACTGCTCGGAAGCGGACATTTCCCCGACAAGCAGCGAGCGGCACATCGAAGTTGAAACTGTCAGCCAGCACGTCCCGGTTTGGCGAGGGGTTTGCCTGGCTGCCAGGCCACGGCGATCCGCAGTTCCGCACCGACCCGTCGTCCAAGCTCTCGGCCAGGACGGAGGCGGTCACCCCCGAAACGCGGCCCGGCCCGGCGCCGATGTCGAACCCGTCCGTGATCCCGCTGTCGACGAAGACCCGCACGGCGGTCATCCGGTTCGCGGTCAGGCGGACCGTGTTGCCGACCGTCTGGATCGACTGCACGACCTCGATCCGCGTCACCCCGAGCTTCGGGACGCGAGTCATGGTCAACTCGGCATCGGCGATCGACTGACCGCAGCTGTTGACCGCCGTCAGCCGGTAGCGGGCGGTCATCGTTGCAAGCCCGCCGACCGGCGCGAGCGTGATTGAGCCGGCGGCCGGCAGGGGGCTGGGCAGCGCGAGCGTCGGTCCGGCCATGCCGATCTGCGTGATCTGCAGACTGCTGGCGTTCGAAACGCTCCACGAAAGCACGGGCTGCCCGCCAGGCTCAACCTGCGCCGGGGTGAAGCCGAACGCGTTGATGTGTGGGCGTCCCGCGCTCTGGATCCGGTTTTGCCCGCCCGGCAGGCACGGCGGGCAGGACACAATCGTCGCGCGGCCGACCTTGCCGAACCCGCGCGTCCACTCCTCCGCGACGGCGCCGACGCAGTTCATGAGCTCGCCGGTCACCCGCTGCGGCTCACCGAGGACTGCACCGCCGCCGCGTACGAACCCGACGCACCCCGCCGCGACGTCGGCCGGCACCACGACCACGATCTGGGTGTCGGACCACGACTGCACGGGCACCTCGCGGCAGCCGCTCCGTGTGGGCACGTAAACCTTGGTGTCCGCCGGCTGTGTCGACCCGAAGCCGCCTCCAGAGATCGTCAGCTGCGCCCCCGGGCAGACGCTTGCTGGCGCCACGCTGCTGATGCCTTGGGCGTCGGCGACGGGGCGGCCGCCCGCCCATTTCCCGAGTTCAAGCACGGCACCGATGACGCCCGCGTAGCACTCGCGGCCTATGAAGTTGTCGAGCCTGTCGAGCCACTCGGGTACCACGGGCGGTGGTCCGAACGGTTTCCCGACCAGCCGCCGACGCAGTAGTAGGCTCGCCGGGTCGGTCGCCACCGCGGCGTGGAGGAGCGACTCCACGAGTTCGTCGAGGCTGCGGCCGCTCATGCTCAGCGCGAGCGCACCTGACAGGAGAAAGCCGAGCGAGTCGGAGCGGAGATCCTCCAACCCCGGATCGTCGGTTGCGCCGAAGAGAGCCAGCGGTTCCTCGGAGCGCACGCCGTCTGCGACGGCAGGCTGTGCAAGCACGATGCGGGCCAGCTGCCGGGCGCCGGCCTCCGGTAGTGAGGGCGTCGGCGGGCCTTCACCCTTCCATCCGCCGATCCGGAGAACCTGGGCCACGAAGGCGATTGCCCCTTCCCCGACCGGCTGCCTTCTGAGCGGCGGTACCTCAGGAGTCACACGAGCTCCTCTGAATTCCGGTTGCTGTCGCCAGCCCGATCTCAGCGAGGGGAAGTCTCCGCGACCTGTACCTGGTCTTGTCCACCTGCCCCTCCTGACAACGGTCCGATTGTGCGTCGCCGCAGTCCGCAGGTGTCGCCCCTCCTGCGAACAGGAGGCGACCGATCTCGATACTACTCGCTTCCGCGCCTAGCGTTTGCTCGCCGCGAATCACCGCGCGCACTCATTCGCCGAGGAAGCGAAAAACAGCGAACCTCGGGCTGTTCGCGACCGCGTTCAGCATTCAGCGTGCGACTCCGGTTAAATCGATGTTTTGACTTATCTATCCGGGTCGCTCAGGTAGATCGCCTCGCTCACGAAGTGGTCGGACAGGCCGACGAGAGCCACGCCGTCGCGGCCGGCGTGTGCGAGCCAGCGGGCGAGGTCGTGGCGCTGCGGCACGAGCAGCGCGAAGTGGTAGAGGCCGGTGTAGCCGTGCGCGGGTCGCGCGCCGGTCTCCTCGGCGAGGACGAGGAGCTCTCGTTGGCCCGCGCCCAGCCGAGCGCGGTCGTCGTCGCTGCTCCAGCGCACCGAGGCCGATGGCCTCGCGGTAGTACTCGAGCGAGCGCCCGAGATCCGAGACCGTCAGATGCACAGAGCCCATGGTCGTCTGCGCCGAGATCTCCATGTTCGAGGCCATGCTGCACCTTAGAGCGGCACACTCCCCTCATGCGCGTCGTCGCTCTGCTGCGCGGCATCAACATCGGGCCCAACAAGCGCATCGCGATGTCGGAGCTCCGCGCGATCGTCGAGTCGCTCGGTCACGCGGATGTCGAGACGTACCTCCAGAGCGGAAACGTCGTGTTCACGCCAAAGGGAAAGGCTTCCCAGGACTTCGCTACTCCGCTCGCCGCGGCAATCGCCGAGGCCACCGGTCACGACGTCCCGGTCGTCATCCGGACTGCCGCTGAGCTCCGCAAGATCGTCTCGGGGTGCCCGTACGCGGTCGACGACCCGACGAAGGTCGTCGTCGCATTTCTCCAGGACCGGATCAAGCTCGGCGACCTGGGGCTCGGTGACCTGTCCGCGTACCTGCCTGACGAGCTGACGCCGAAGGGTCGCGAGCTGTACGTCAGCGTCCCGCACGGGCAGGGGCGCTCGAAGCTCATGGAGGCGATCACGAAGGCCCGAATGCCGACGACCGTCACGGTGCGCAACTGGCGCACCGTGACGGCGCTTGCCGAGCTCAGCTCGTAGTGCTGAACTCGCGGGTGACGCGTCTCAGCGAAGCGAGACGGCGACCTCCTCCAGGAGGTCCATCGCGTCCTGCATGCCGTCTTCCATGCCGGAGTTGATGTGCGCGTCCCGGCCTTCCTTCGTGGGGTGCTCGACGAGGACCGTGAGGGTGGTTCGCCCGTCCACCTCGGTGAGCGTGAGGGTGTCCAGCGCGGCGTGCTTCTCGGCGTCCGGAATCCCCTCGTAGACCTCGGTCGAGACGAGGCGCTCGTTGGGGACGATTTCCCGGTACTCGCCGTGGAAGGCGACCTCCAGGCCGCCATCCGCGACCATCACGTAGCGCCAGTTGCCGCCGACCCGTAGGTCGATCTCGCAGAGCGTCATCACGCCGCGCTTGGCGTGCCACCAGCGCTTGACCAACGCGGGCGTCGTCCACGCCTTGTACACCAGGTGCTTCGGCGCGTCGAACTCCCGCGTGATGAGGATCTGCTCGTCAGTGGGAAGCGACACCGTCGCCGTCCCGCTACTCGTCATTGCCATCTCCTGCCTCCTTCTCCTTGAGCTCTTCCAACACGGCGTCTAGTTGCTCGAACCGCTCCGACCACGTGCGCTCGTAGTCCTTTACCCAGTCGTGGATCGGCTTTAGCGCGCGGCCGTTCAGCCGGTACACGCGCTGGCGGCCGTCCTCGCGCACGTCGACGGCTCCCACCTCTCGAAGTACCCGCAGGTGCTTCGACACCTGCGGCTGAGCGACCCCGAGCGCGCGCACCAGGTCGTTCACGGGCCGCTCTCCGCCGGCAAGGACGTCCAGGATCTGGCGCCGCCGGGGCTCGGCTATCGCATTGAACGCGTCTGCCGTGGTTGCAGCTCGAGCCATGGAGGCATCGTATACCGATATAGGAATATGTCAAGTGGAGCTGTCGTGCAGGCAGCGTCCGTAAGCTTCGCGGCCATGGTTGCGGCGATGGCCACCTTGGCGGGGCACAAACCGGAGCTGGCCGGCGTCGCTGAGATGGCTAGCGAGTCCATCGAGAGCTGGCTCAACGAGTACGACGGCTACCGCGGCTTGCTCGTCTTCACGGACGACGAGAGCGGCACGGCGAAGGTGATCACGCTCTGGGACTCGCACGAGGACGAGCGGCGTGCTCGGACCTCCCGCGGCGCGATGCGCGACCAGCTGGCCGCGACCGTCGGCGTGACGGTCGCCGGCGTTCGAGGTGTACGACGTGCCGGTCTGCGAGATCGTGGCACGAGAGGCGACGTAGCCGCAGCACCGCCGTTCGGAAGGTTGACCGCGTTTCGGCATCGTGCTTGACTCGGCACCGGTGCCCTAGCCGCGACGAGCAAGAGGAGCTCGATGGGCCTGCTTTCCAAGGTGTCGTATCGCCTCGACCGGCGCTTCGGCTGGGACCACTTGCCGCGACCGCTCGGCGTCCTCGCGTTGATCGGCATCCGCCAGCGGCTCCGCGAACGCAACCTCTACGACACCGGCACCGGCGTGCCTCTCACTCCGGACTCACCATCAGGGGACTCCCATGTGACTGCCCGAACGTTCGACGGCAGCTACAACGACCTCTCCGATCCGGCGATGGGCGCCATCGGCGCGCGCTTCGGGCGCAACGTCCCCCTCGACCGGACGTGGCCTGATGCGGAGCCGGCGATCCTCACGCCGAGCCCGCGCGTCGTCAGTCGCGAGCTGCTGACACGGGAACGCTTCATACCCGCGACGACGCTCAACGTGCTCGCGGGCGCGTGGCTCCAGTTCGAGGTGCACGACTGGTTCAGCCACGGCAAGCACGAGGAGCAGGATCCGTGGCAGGTCGAGCTCGTAGGCGACGACCCGTGGTCGGAGCGGCCGATGCGGATCCCCCGAACCCGTAGGGATCCGACCCACACCGGCGACGGGCCGCCGACCTTCGTCACCGCAGACAGTCACTGGTGGGACGGCTCGCAGATCTACGGGAGCGAGCGCGGCTTTGCGGCGGCGTTGCGCGCGAACGAGGACGGCAAGCTGCGGCTCGACCCGGACGGGTTGCTGCCACGCGACCTCGAGCAGCACGTCGACCTTGCCGGCGTGGCCGCGAACTTCTGGCTCGGTCTCGGCGTCCTGCACACGCTGTTCACGCTCGAGCACAACGCGATCTGCGATCGACTGCGAGCTGCGCATCCGACCTGGTCCGACGACCGGCTCTTCGACACCGCGCGTCTCGTCAACGCGGCGCTGATGGCGAAGATCCATACGGTCGAGTGGACTCCCGGGATCATCGCCCACCCGACGACCGCCTGGGGGATGCGCGCGAACTGGTGGGGCGTCCTCGGCGAGGGCTTCCGGCGCCGTTTCGGCCGCGTCGGCCGAAGCGACATCCTCAGCGGCATCCCGGGCTCACCCACGGATCACCACGGCGTGCCCTACTCGCTGACGGAGGAGTTCGTCGCCGTCTACCGCATGCATCCGCTCCTGCCCGACGACTACGTGTTCCGCTCGCACGAGAACGACGCCGTGCTCCAGGAGCGGACCTTCCGCGAGATCGGCGTTCTCGACACGCGAGTCCGGCTCGAGGAGCTCGGGATGGCGAGCTGCCTGTACTCGTTCGGCCGCGCGCATCCGGGCGCGATCACGCTCCACAACTACCCGCGCTTCCTTCAGAACCTGGAGCGGCCGGACGGGACGACGATGGACCTCGCGGCGACCGATGTCCTTCGCGTCCGCGAGCGCGGCGTACCGCGCTACAACGACTTTCGCCGGCTCTTCCACCGGGAGCCGGTCGGCTCGTTCGAGGAGCTCAACCCGAAGCACGCCGACGAGCTGCGCCGGATCTACGGTGACATCGAACGGCTCGACTTGATGATCGGCCTCTACTCCGAGCCGCTGCCCAAGGGCTTCGGCTTCAGCGACACGGCTTTCCGCGTCTTCGTCCTCATGGCCTCCCGCCGGATCAAGAGCGACCGCTTCCTGACACGCGACTTCACCGCGAGCGTGTACACGCAGGAGGGCCTCGACTGGGTCAACGAGACGACGATGAGGACCGTGCTCCTGCGTCACTTTCCGGAGCTCGAGCCCGCGCTGCGCGGTGTCGCGAACCCGTTTGCGCCCTGGAGGTCGGTTGCGACGTGATCGAGCTCGCGCCCGGCGTCCACAGTCTCGGTGGCAAGAAGGGCGGTCGCGTGCGCGCGTTCCTTCTCGACCACGGTGAGCTGACGCTCGTTGACACGCTCTTCGAAGACGATGCGAGCGGCGTGCTCGCCGGGATCCGCGCGCTCGGCCGTCGCCCGAGCGATCTGGCCCGGATCGTGCTCACGCACGCCCATCGCTCGCACCTCGGCGGCCTGGCCCTGCTCAAGCGGGAAACGGGGGCCAAGGTTCTGGCGCACGAGTGGGAGGCGGACATCGTCAGCGGTGACCGCCGCGCCCAGCCCGTAACTCTCCGCCCGACCCAGTCGCTGCGCATCTGGCCGTTCCAGCTCGGGATCGCGCTCGGCCGGCCGAAGCACGTTCCGTGCCCCGTCGACGAGGCGGTCGCCGCGGACGACGCGATCGGCCCGCTGCAGGTGCTGCACGCGCCGGGTCATACGCCGGGCCACCTCGCGTTCTTCTGGGCCGAGCGCGGCGTGCTGCTCGCCGGCGACGCGATCGCGACGTGGCCCGAGCTCTGTCCCGGTTGGAAGGCGTTCACGCTCAACTCCGAGGAGCAGGCCGACTCGATTCGGCGGATGGCCGCTCTCGATGCCCGCGTCGTCGGCGTCGGCCACGGCGACGCGATCACCGAGGACGCGTCCAGCCGCGTTCGGAGCCTCGTGCCCTCGCCTGCGTAAGCCCCGAAATCGCCCGCGTCTAGTCTTCGACGGCCTCGAGCCGGCCGGTCTTCACGTCGTACAGAAAACCGCGTACCGCGTAGGTCTCGGGCAGGAGCCCGGATTCACGGATCCGCCGGACGCTCGCGGCGACGCGGTCCTTGCAGTTGGGGAACGGTTGGAAGTCGAGGTGGGTCGCGTCGACACCTTGCCGTTCGCGCAGCGCTTCGCGGAGGTCGTCGTTCGAGAAGGTGAGCATGCCGCAGTCGCTGTGCCCGATGACGAACGCCTCCTGCGTCCCCAGCAGATGATGCGAGATCACCAGGGAGCGGAGAGCGTCGTCGGTGGCGAGGCCTCCCGCATTACGGATCACGTGGGCGTCTCCCTCCTCGAGTCCGAGCGCGCGCGCGGGATCGAGTCGTGCGTCCATGCAGGTGAGGATCGCGAAGTGTCTGCTCGGGGCCATCGCCAGTGAAGCCTTGGCGAAGTCGTGGGCGTAGGTGTCGTTGGCGGCGAGAACTTCCTCCAGGACGGGCATCGCGCCTCCTTCGCTATACCGAGTGAAGTAACAAAACTATCGCGAATGAAGTTGTGCTGCAACAGAGGTTCTGCAGCACCATGAACGAGGCTCTACGGAGGGCTCCTCGACAACGAAGGGCTACCTGGCCTCATTGATCGAGCGCGGTGGGATCGCGGGAGCAGTCGTCGCGATGTAAGAACGTCGCAAAGTGCGCTAAACGGGTCACGGGCGGCCTTGACCGGCGCGACCTCGTTGCGTAGGTTCCTCCACGCACCGAGCACGGAGCGCGACTAGGCCGAAGCTCAACCTGAGGGCCGTACGCGGAAGCGGAAGGTCAGTGGGTCGAGTGGACGAAAGCGCCACCGGCTCGGTGAATTTTTTTGTTCCTGAGGCTCGGGTCGGTTCAATTGGTCGGGTGAGTCGCGCCCGCCAGATACTCGGAACGCTCGCTTCCGCTCTTCGGAACCCGAACATCAGGCGCGCGGAACTGGCGTGGGGCGCGGCGATTGCGGCGGAGTGGGCGCATTTCGTCGCGTTCGGCGTCTACGCCTACGACGTCGGCGGACCAACCGCCGTCGGTATCGCCGGGCTCGTCCGTCTTCTGCCCGCTGCGATCGTCGCGCCGTTTGCGGCGTCGTTGGGCGACCGCTTTCCCAGGGAGCGCTTCCTCCTCGCGTTGATGCTCGTCGCTTCCGTTGCGCTCGGCGCGTCCGCTATCGCCTTCTTCGCAGACTCCGAAGCCCTCGTGTTCGCATTCGCCGCCTTGCTCGGGTTCGCGGTCACGCTCATCCGGCCGGCGCTGCAGGCATTGCTCCCCTCGCTCGCGCGCACCCCAGAGGAGCTCATCGCGTCGAACGGCGCCACCTCGACGATCGAGAGCTTCGGCACGCTCGTCGGGCCGCTGCTCGCCGGCGTGCTCGTATCGGTGGCGAACGCCGGGATCGTCTTCGCTGCCGGAGCGGCTGCGCTGCTCGTGGCTGCGCTCCTGCTCCTCGGAGTCCGGGTCGAGGACCGGGTCAGTCTCATCGCACCCGACGAAGATGTCCGGAGAGCGCTTGCGGCGGGGTTCGGCGCAGTTGCGCGCACGCCCCGCATACGCCTCATCGTGTCGCTGATCTTCGCGCAGGCGTTCGTTCGCGGTTGCCTGAATGTCTTGATCGTTGTCGCAGCGTTCCAGGTGCTCGACGTGGGCGCGGGGGCCGTCGGCTACATGACCGCCGCTATCGGTGTCGGCGGCCTGATCGGTGCTGTCGGAGCGATGGCGCTCGGAGGTCACCGCCTCGCCGTCCCCTTCGGCATCGCACTCGTCTTCTGGGGTCTGCCGATCGTCTTCATAGGGCCGTTGCCGGACCTCCCGTTCGCTCTGCTCATGCTCGCGGTCGTCGGCGCAGCCAACAGTGTCGAGGACGTCGCAGCCTTTACGCTGCTCCAGCGACTGGTCCCGAACCGGATTTTGACCCGCGTGTTCGGGGTCGTCTGGAGCCTCGTGATGGGTGCCGTGGCGCTCGGCTCGATCGCGGCCCCCGCGCTTGTCGAGGCAATCGGGCCACGGCCGGCGTTCGTCGTCGTGGGCGCGATCCTGCCGCTGCTCGCGCTCGCGACGTATCGAAAGCTTGTCGCTATCGACAGACAAGTGGCGCCGGTCCCCGAGCTGGAGCTCGTCCAGAGGGTTCCCATGTTCGAGCCTCTCTCGGTCGCGGCGAAGGAACGAGTGGCCGCGAACCTCGCTCCGCAGTCGGTTCCCGCGGGCGAGGTCGTGATCCGCGCAGGGGAGCACGGGGACCGCTTCTACATCGTCGGGGATGGCGCGCTCGAGATCACTGCGGAGGGTCTGCGGACGACCGCCGACGAGGGTGACTACTTCGGCGAGATCGCTCTCCTTCGAGACGTGCCACGAACCGCGACGGTCACCGCACTAGTGGACAGCCGCCTGTACGTGCTGCACCGGGACGACTTCCTCGCGGCGGTCACGGGGCACGAAGCTGCGCACGCGGCGGGTCACACGGTCGCCGAGGAGCGGCTGTCTCGCACGTCCGGAGAGTGAGCTGTCCGCACGATCCAGTGGCTCCCCGCGATGCAATCCACTGTACGTTGCGGTTGCTCGCCGCTCAGGATGATCCGCGTGGCGCAGTCTGCTTCGGCTGAGCGAGCGACGCTGGGCGGCCGGAATACGTGTACACGTCGAGGAGGAGGGGGAGAGCGTGACGCTGAAGCACCCGAGAGCGCCTGCGGCTTCCAGTGAGAGCCTGTCCGTGTCGCCGCTGTTCACGCTCGAGAGCACGGACCTTCCGCGGCACGTCCTGTCAGAGGGTCAGTTACCGCCCGATGTCGCGTACCAGATCATCCACGACGAGCTCATGCTCGACGGAAACGCCCGCTTGAACGTCGCGACGTTCGTCACCACCTGGATGGAGCCCCAGGCCGAGAAGCTGATGGCGGAGTGTTTCGACAAGAACATGATCGACAAGGACGAGTACCCGCAGACCGCGGAGATCGAGTCTCGCTGCGTGAACATCTTGAGCCGGCTCTGGCATGCACCGGACGCAGACGAGGCGACGGGTTGCTCGACGACGGGTTCGAGCGAGGCGGCGATGCTCGGAGGGCTTGCGCTGAAGCGCAACTGGCAGCACAGGCGCAAGGCCGCCGGCGAGCCTGCAGACAGGCCGAACCTGGTGATGGGCATCAACGTCCAGGTCTGCTGGGAGAAGTTCGCGAACTACTGGGACGTCGAGATGCGCCTCGTGCCGATGGAGGGCGACCGCTTCCATCTCTCGGCGGAAGAAGCGGTGAAGCTCTGCGACGAGAACACCATCGGGGTCGTCGCGATCCTCGGTTCGACGTTCGACGGCTCGTACGAGCCGGTGAAGGAGATCTGCGATGCCCTCGATTCCTTCCAGCGCGAGACCGGGATCGACGTTCCGGTTCACGTCGACGGCGCATCGGGCGCCTTCGTCGCACCCTTCGTGGATCGGGACGTCGTCTGGGACTTCCGCCTCCCGCGTGTTGCCTCGATCAACGCCTCCGGGCACAAGTACGGGCTCGTCTACCCGGGTGTCGGCTGGGTCGTCTGGCGGGATGCCGGGTCGCTGCCCGAGGATCTGATCTTCTGGGTCAACTACCTCGGCGACAACATGCCGACGTTCGCCCTCAACTTCTCGCGGCCCGGGGCGCAGGTCGTGGCCCAGTACTACAACTTCCTCCGTCTTGGTTTCGACGGCTACGCGAAGGTGCAGGGTTATGCGCGCGAGGTCGCGACCCGCCTATCCGGGAGGATCGGCGAGCTCGGTCCCTTCGAGCTGATCACGAACGGAGACGAGCTGCCGGTGTTCGCGTTCACGCTGCGCGACGACGTCGAGAACTTCACCGTCTTCGACGTTTCGAACGCGTTGCGCGAGCGGGGATGGCAGGTGCCCGCATACACCTTCCCGAAAAACCGGGAGGACCTCGCCGCGCTTCGGGTCGTCGTCCGGCGCGGCTTCACTCACGACCTCGCCGATCTGCTCGTGAGCGATCTCGAGCGCCAACTGCCGCGGCTGGAGAAGCAGCCTGCGCCGGTCCACGACCGCGCGACCGCCTCCGGTTTCCATCACTAGCAAGGGAGTTGACCGTGTGTAGATGGCTTGCGTATTCCGGCTCGCCTGTCCTGATCGATGAGTTGCTCTACAAGCCGAAGCATTCGCTCATCGACCAGAGCCTCCACTCCAAGCTCGGTGCGGAGACGACGAACGGCGACGGCTTCGGAATCGGTTGGTACGGGGTCGGCGAGACGCCGGGTGTCTTTCACAGCGTCGAGCCGGCGTGGAACGACCGGAATCTGCGAGACATTGCGGCTCACATCGAGTCGCCCATGGTCTTCGCGCACATCCGGGCGTCCTCGGGGTCGCCGATCCAGCAGACGAACTGCCACCCCTTCCGTCACGGACGCTGGCTGTGGATGCACAACGGGCTCATCCGCGAGTTCCACGAGGTCAAGCGCGATCTCGCGGTGGCAGTCGATCCCACGCTCTACCCGGAGATCGAGGGCTCGACCGACTCCGAGCTGTTCTTCTTCCTGGCGCTAACGCTCGGGCTCGAGGGCGACCCGCCCGGCGCCGTCGAGCGTGCCGTCGGGGTCATCGAGGAGACCGGAAGGCGGCACGGCGTCGAACATCCGATCCAGATGACGGTGGCGACGACCAACGGCGAGCAGCTCTGGGCGTTCCGCTACTCGAGCGAGGGGGAGTCACGTTCGCTCTTCTACTCCACCGACGTGAGCACCCTGCGTCAACAGCACCCCGACAACCCGGTCCTGCATCGTCTGTCGGACGAGTCGAGGCTCGTCGTCTCGGAGCCTCTCGGAGACCTTGCGGGCGCCTGGAACGAGGTTCCCGAATCGAGCTGCGGCATCATCCGCGAGGGTCGAGACGAACTAGGCCCATTCACGCCACGACCGCCGTCCTGAAGGCGCTCGAGCGAGTCCGCCGTATTACCTGACGAGCTTCCAGACCGTCGCGAGGCCTCTGCGTGACCCGCTGCGCCACGTCACGAGCGCGATCACAGCGAGACCGGCCGCGGCCAGCACTGCGAGCGACCGGATCTCGGTCTGCAGCGCCGTGAGATCGTCGTCGAGGCGCTGCCGTTCAGCAGCGATCTCCGTGCGGATCCCCTCGACGGTGCGCTCAGACATGACTCTTGAGCGCGTCTACCGTGCGCTCTGCCTCCTCGATTGCTTCCGCTGGCTTGGGAGGTGAGGCCTTCCGGGCGAAGCGCGAGGCCAGGAATCCGGCGATTGCAGCGAGCAGCAGCAGCGCTCCGGCCACGATGAGCAGCGACAGCCACAAAGGGAGCGCTTCGCTGATCCCCACCGCCGCCGATGCGAACGCGAAGCCGATTGCATAGACGACGAGAACTACGGCGAGGAATCCAAGTCCCGCTGCGACGCCGAGCGCCTTCGCCTTCTTCTTCGCTTCGAGCTTCGCCAGCTCCAGATTCAGGCGCACGAGCGACTGCATTCGCTGCTTTACGGCCTTTGTCCGTGCGACGAAACCGAGCATCGCTCAAGCCTATACCCGAGGCTGCCCCCCGATAATCGGTCGCGTCGATAACTCGGGGCGGACTATGTGGTTGCCACCCCTGGCGCTGGGGCTGGTGGGGCCGACTGCGCGACTGGCCTCCATCGTCCGAAAACCGCCATCGCGAGGATGACCAGGCCGATGCCCGTCAGAAGCAGAGCGACACCGACGACGATGCTGAAGACCGAGAGCATCTCGGACATGAATCCCATGTCGAGTGCCGTCGCGAGAGCTGTCTCGGTGACCCAGATGTTCCTGGCACTGTTCGAGATCGGCTCATCGTTCTCGTCCTTCGCGGCGGCCTCTGGGTCGTTCGTGCCCGCCGGATCACTCGGGTTCTCAGCCGACTGATACTGACCCATCTCGGCGTAGGTCAACCCGCCGGTACTCGACAGGGTGTGCTCGCGCATGATTTCCGCCATCGCGAGCGCTTTTCTCCCCGTGTCGACCGGTTCTCCGGCCCAGTTCTCGGCGTGTTCGGCCACCGCCGGGTCTTCGATCGGCCCGAAAGTGATTCCCTCGCGCTCGATGTGGTCGCGGGTGAACGCGAATCCCCAGACACCCAGGACAATGACGGCAACTCCGAGGAAGATCAGCACGCCTCCGGAGACGTAACCGCCGATTCGTAGGGATCGTCCTTCTTTCATCGTCTTCCTCCTTCACTGAGGACATGAGGTGCGCAGGTCGCTGTCGGAGGTAGTCCCTGGATCTTCGCCTAGCTCATCGCGGCCGCGTGCCCGTCAAGCGCTGAGCTCGCCGAACAGCTCGCTTCCGGAGTCCTGCGGCGCACGGCGTGAGGCCTCGCGCTCGGCGCGAAATTACGGCAAGCGCTCCTGGTGGTACCTCTCCTTGTCTTCCTCGTGCCACTTCGCCTCGTAGGCCTCAGCCTCGGCGAACTCCTGCTCGATCTCCGCTCTCGCGTCATTGCTCGCTGGAAGCTCGCTCGCTGTCGTGTTGCGACGCATGGCCACGAAGGCGATCACGACCAGCGGTACGGCGACCAGGGCGATGATGATCCACGGGATCACGTGTGGCAGCGTACCGCCGTCCCGAGTACATGGACACGGTGACGCGCGCCAGGACTCGACCCGCGCGCGCCGACATGGGCACGATCGGACAGGTACAACCCGCTGCGTGGCGCCGCGGTCGGTCCGCCTGACGAGCCCGGAACGCGTCCTGTTCCCCGACGAAGGGATCACGAAGCAGGACCTGTTCGAGTACTACCGCGCGATCGCGCCGGTGCTCGTCCCGCACCTGCGCAACCGGCCGTTCACGATGAAGCGTTCGCCCTACGGAGTGGGCGGGGACGTGTACTTCCAGAAGCAGGCGCCGAAGGGGATGCCCTCCTGGATCCCGACGCGCACCTTCCGCACCCACCCGCGCGAGGGCGGGTCGCGGCTCGTCGACTTCCCGCTCGTCAACTCGCCGGAAGCGGTGCTCTGGATGGTGCAGATGAACTGCATCGACATGAACGCCTGGTACTCGCGCGTCGACAAGCCGCACCGGCCCGATTTCGTGCTCTTCGACCTCGACCCGCCGGATCTCGATACACCCGGTGGCGGCTTCGCGCTCGCGATCCGCGTCGCTCACCTGATCCGCGAGGAGCTCGAGCGGCTCGAGCTCGAGTCCTACGTCAAGACGAGTGGCGCCGACGGGATCCACGTGCTCGTCCCGATTGCGCGCCGAGCGACCTACGAGCAGACCTACACGTTCGCGGAGCGCGTGGCGCGCGGGCTCGAGGAGCGGCACCCAGGGCTGGTCACGACCGAATGGCTGAAGCGCAAGCGCGAGGGCGTGCTCGTCGACCACCGTCAGAACGCGCGGGGGAAGACGATCGCCTCGGTCTACTCGGTGCGGCCGAAGCCGGGCGCGCCGGTCTCGACGCCGCTTCGTTGGGACGAGCTCACAGAGGACGTGACGCCGCGCCACTTCGGGATGCGCGAAGCGCTCGAGCGGGTCGAACGGCACGGCGACCTGTTCGAGCCCGTGCTCGCCGGCGGCCAGGCACTCGGACGTGCCCTGAGGAAGTTGCGCTAGTAGCGCACTGACGAGTGAGGGCCTTCTGCGGAGTCGCCTGCGACGCGGACTCACGCCAGCGTGCAACAGTGTCTTGACTGGAGGCATCGAGGAGGTTCGAGGAGTGGAAGACCGCCCCGCCTACCCGGTTCGACTCGAAGGTCGCCTGGATCCGGAACTGAGCCGCTGGCTCTGGGTCGTGAAGTGGGCGCTGGCGATCCCGCACTACATTGTGCTGTTCTTCCTCTGGATCGCCTTCTTCGTGCTCACGATCGTCGCCTTCTTCGCGATCCTGTTCACCGGGCACTACCCGCGGGGCATCTTCGATTTCAACCTCGGCGTGCTGCGCTGGACCTGGCGCGTCTCGTACTACTCGTACGGCGCGCTGGGCACCGACCGCTACCCACCGTTCACGCTCGACGAGGTACGCGACTACCCCGCTACGCTCGACATCGCCTACCCGGAACGGCTCTCGCGAGGGCTGGTGCTCGTGAAGTGGTGGCTGCTCGCGATCCCGCAGTACATCCTGGTCGGGATCTTCGTCGGCGGCGCCGGCTCCGCGGCCGGCCGGGCCCAGGAGTGGGGCGGGTGGCATTGGTGGTACGAGGGCGGGCTCATCCTGGTGCTCGTCGTCTTCGCGGGAATCGCGCTCGTGTTCATCGGGAAGTATCCGCGTGGCATTTTCGACTTGGTCATCGGTCTCGACCGCTGGGTGGCGCGGGTTGTGGCGTACGCGGGTCTGATGACGGACGCGTATCCGCCGTTCCGGCTCGACCAGGGCGAGGACGACCCGGCCGGAGCAGCGGCTATGGCGCCGGAAGCACCGACCACGCCCGTGGCGGTCGCAGGACTGGAACAGCCGCCGCCCGCCGCCGATGCAGTTGCAGAGCAGCCGTCCGCCGCGCGGCGTCCTCGAAGCGGAGCTGGACGCGTCGTCCTCATCGTCGTCGGAGTCATCACAGCGCTGCTCTCGCTCGCGTCGCTCGCCAGCGGCACAGCCCTAGTCGTGGTCGACCAGACCCAGCGCGACGACGACGGCTTCCTGATGTCCCCGAGCGAGGACTTCTCCACCGCGACGTACGCGATCGTCTCCGACAGCGTCGACGTGGACTTCGGCGGCTCCGAGAGCGCCGCACGGGCCGTCCTCGGCGATGTGCGCATCCGCAGTGAAAGCAATCGCGACGTCTTCGTCGGTATCGCCCGGGACACTGACGTCGAGGGGTATCTGAACCGCGTCGAGCGTTCCGTCGTGACGGATATCGGGAGGCGCCCGGAGTACTCGCACCGTCCGGGCGGCGCACCGACGTCTCAACCCGGCGGCCAGGACTTCTGGGTCGCGTCCACCAGCGGATCCGGCGAGCAGACGCTCGAATGGGAGCCGGAGGACGGGAGCTGGAGCGCGGTCGTCATGAACTCCGACGGATCGCGAGGAGTCGCGTCCGAGCTCAGCATCGGAGCCGAGCTCGATGCGGCGCTCTGGGTCGGCATCGTGTTGCTCGTGGTGGGGGCTCTGCTCGCCCTGCTAGCGGCCCTCGCCATCACGGCCGGCGCACGCCGTCGGCGTGCGCCCCCGAGCGCTGTCGAGTGACCGCGCCTATCGTGCGCTGAACGACCGCGGTCCGGTCAGTCGATCAGTCGCTTGTCGCTCCCTGAATCGAACACGTACACCGGGTCGGGAACCGGGCGAAGCGCGATCCCGCTCGCCGCATGCTGCTGGGTGGCGACGAATGTCTCTCGATCGAGCGCGTAGAGGTGCAGCTCAGTGATCGCCCGGACAGTCGCGGTTCGAGGCACGTCATGGAGGAGGGCGATCTCGCCGAAGAAGTCGCCGGGCTCCAGCGCTCGGACCGGCTCTCCTCCGACCTCGACCCCGGCACGGCCCTCTGCGATCACGTAGAAGCGGTCGCCATGGTCGCCAACTTCGAACACTGCGAGTCCGGGCTCGACTTGCACGTCGACGAGCGCTCGGGCGAGACGCTCGAGCTGGGGCGCCGGTAGCGGAGCGAAGATCGGGATCCCGTGCAGGAGCTCCACGAGCTCGGCCGGCACAGTGGCAGCAGCGTCGATCCCGGCGAGACGGCGCCAGAGTGGGAGAACGGTCGCGGGCATGATCAGCCCGGCGACGACGACCGCCCAGCGAGACCCCAGCGCTGAGACGAGCAGAGGGGCGAGCAGCGCGCCGAGTCCCATCGCGAGCAGCGCAAGCGCCTCGAAGGCCCCGAAGACGCGGCCGAGCACGTCGTCCGAGGCGTTTCGCTGCATGAGCGTGATTCCGGTGACGTCCACGAGTGTGTTCCCGACACCGAGCAACGTGAGCAGGAGAAACGCGACCACCGGTTCGGGCCAGACCCCGATCAACACGAGCGGGATGCCCCACAGCAGCAGCCCCACGGCGAAGTAGCGCGCGATCGACTTCTGCCCTGCGACTCCGGCGACGGCGAGCACTCCGAGCGTCGCGCCTACGCCGATCATGCCGTTGAGCCAGCCGACACCCGCAGTTCCGAGCGAGAGCAGCTCGATCGCCAGGACAACCACGAGCACCTGCACCAGCCCGGCGACGAGCGTCTGCGCGGAGAAGAGGCCGATCACGACGCGGAGCTCGGGCACGGAGACGATCGCTCGCCAACCGGCGAGCAGCGTGTCCGAGCGCGCGACGTGCGGCTCAGGTGACGGCTCGCCAGCGACGCCGATCCGGGCGACGAGCGCAACCGACACGAGCAACAGCAGGCCCGTGACTCCGAACACCGTGCCGGTGCCGGCTACGACAAGCAGGAGCGCTCCGAGCGCGGGTCCCACGAACAGGCCGACGCTCTCCACGGCGCTCGCGACGACGTTCGCGGCGGTGAGCTCTTCCGGCGTCCGGACGAGCGAGGGCGTCAGCGCGGCCTGTGCCGATCGGAAGACCGGCTCGGCGACCGCGACGAGGACAGCGAGGACGTAGACGAAGAGCGAAGCGGCATCGACGACGACAAGGAGCGCCATCGCGCCGAGCATCAGGCAGCGGACTAGGTCCGACGCGATCATGACGAGCCGGCGCGAGCGGCGGTCCGCGAAGACAGAGAGCCACGGGGATGCCGCGGCAGCCACGGCGAGCCGCAGGAACACCACGAACCCGACTGCGCGGACGCCATCGGCCTCGTAGGCGTACACGGCGATGGCGACCGCCGAGGCTCGACTCGCGAGGTTCGACGCCGCCCACGCGAGCTCGAGCCGCCGAACATCCGCATTCCGGGCGATCCGGGCGAAGAGGTGGACCGGCTCGATGAGCCCTTGGGTCAGGCGCACCGCGCGAGCATTTCACGCCGCCTTGCATCTCGAGTCGCAACGGCGGAAGATCCCGCGTGCGATCCGAGTCATGTATCGAGAGTGGCGGATGAGCTGCCACTGAGCCTGAGGGAGGTCGGCATGTCCGACGAACAGACAGACATTCGCGACGACGCGGAGGTCGAGGCGCACAAGTTCCTCACCGAGGAGCCCGCTGACGACGAGGCGGACAAGACGAAGACGAAGATGAAGATGAAGACGAAGACGCACACGTCAGACGAGACCGGCGACGAGACCGGCGACCGCGCGAAGTACTAGAGCCCAGGCGCGCGAAGCGCGAATCACCTCGACCAAGGGTTGACGGCGGCCTCCTTCGGGAGGCCTGCCTGCTTGCGGGCCTGGATGCGAAGTCAGCGCGCTCCCACACGCGTGCGCGTGCGTGCGCGCAAGGATCTTCTCGAAGAAGACGCAAACTGCGCCAATTTGGTCAGCGCCGGGCTTGACCCAGCCGGCTCCCGACCATAGTTTCCTCCACGCACCGAGCACGGAGCGTGACTAGGCCGAAGCTCAGCTTGAAGGCTCTACGCGGAAGCGGAAGGTCAGCGGGTTGAGTGGACGAAAGCGCCACCGGCTCGGTGAATTTTTCTTCTGCGCCTACCTTCGCAAGCCGGCTCTAGGTACCCACCTTCTGTTACGGGTTCGCGCGAGGAAGGAAGCGACGCGCCCTGGCGGCGACTAACCCAGGCTCCCTGACCACACCCCGGGTTCGTGCGTCTCGAACGCTCGCTCGTGTGCGCGCGTGCAGCACCAACAGCGTCCCTGCTTGTCTCGGTTCAGGTCCGTCAGAACGTGGCCCCGCTCGCAGACGCCCCATCGCTCGACGAACTCTGTGATGAGCCGTCGCCGGAGGGCGGCGCGGTAGCGCTCGAGCTCGTCGTTTCGGGACACGGCCCAAACGGTACCGTCCGACCCTGAAGGCTCGGTCAGCGCCGCCAAGCCGACGCAGTGCGTCCGTGTCGACTGGCGACGCATCCGGCTCAACGCCACATATGAGAGCCTCCTGCTGGATCGCCCTCACTCACCGCTCAGCCGCCCGTGCGCCGATCGCGACGCAGTCGAGCGTGCCGTTCGGCGGCAGCGGCTGCGGGTTCAGCGCGACGAAGTCGATTGTCGACCTGGGCGGCAGCGGCTGCGGGTTCAGCGCGACCAGGTTGATCTTCGTGCCCGGCGGCAGCGGCTGCGGGTTGAGCATGACGATGTTGAACGTCGTCTCCGGAGGAAGCGGCTGCGGGTTGAGCGTCACGAGCTCGATCGTCGCGTCCGGCGGGAGCGGCTGCGGGTTCAGCGCAACGAGCCTGATGCTCGCGTCCGGCGGCAGCGGTTGGGGGTTCAAGGCAACGAGGTCGACACCCGATTCGGCCATGTCATCTCCTTTGCGGTTTCCGTTCGGCGGCGGTCGTGTCGCTGAAGAATCTCGATGATCATCCCGAGTCACGCTCCTTGCTTCAACGGTATTGGACGATCTGGATCGGGTTGCCGTCGGGATCGGCAACCCATGCGATCAGCAGACGCTCGAGCCACTCGTGTGGGGATACGAGGCCAGGGGCTCCGTTTGCGACGAGTTCGGCGAACGCCGCGGGAGTGTCGTCGGTCCAGAGGATGACCGCGGCTCGTTGGCCTTCGGGCACCGGGTCGAGGCCGTGGTCGTCGCGTGTCGAGGCGACCGAGGCGATGCCGATCTTGTAGCTGTCCAGGACGAGATCGACGTGAATCGGCTCGCCGTCCGTAGGGACTCGGAAGGTTTCCGTGAATCCGAGGCTCGAGTAGAACGCGGCGGCACGTGGGACGTTCTGGCTGAAGAGAATGATCTGCGGCGTGCGAAAGTCGGACACGGACGCGAAATCTACGCGGCCTGGTGGGCGCAGAGCTGAGAGTCCGTGACCCGGCGCGCAATGCTCTGGCTCGTACGGAAGTGACGAGCTGGGTACCGTCTCGTGTCAGCTGCGGTTGGGCTCGTGGATGGCGTCAACCTCGGCGCCGACCAGGACCACGAGCGAACTCAGCCACAGCCACAGGAGGACGACGACGATCGACGCTAGCGTGCCGTAGGTCTTGCCGTAGCTTGCGAAGTTCGCGGTGTACACGGCAAATAGGCCAGATGCGACGATCCAGCCGCCCGTCGCTACCAAGGCACCGCGGCTGACCAACCCGAGCCACCCGATCGGACCTTCGCCCGCTGAGAATCGGTACAGCAACCCGATGCCCACGACCATCACAGCCGCGAGAAACGGCCAGCGTAGAACCTCGAACGCAGCGCGAGCGCCACTCCCGAGCCCTGCGTCCTGGATCAGCGGAGGCACGGCGACGATCACGAACAGCACGACCCCCAGCACGACGATCGCGCCGAACGTGAGCGCAAGCGCCTTGCTGCGCTTGGCGACGAACCCTTTCGGCTCGTCGCGCTCGCGAGCGATGTGGACGCCGGTGACAAGCGCCGCCATCCCGGATGACGCGCTCCATAGGGCAAGCGCGATCGCGATGAGCGCAGCGATCGATACTCCGGCGCTCGAGGCGTTGACGATCTGGGTCAGTTGGTAGACGAGGAAGTTCGAGACCTCCTCGGGTAGCGAGGAGCCGAGATCCTCGACCTGGCGTGTGACGTCACTTTCGTCTGCGACCAGCCCGTAAACGGAGACGAAGGCGATCAACGCCGGCACGAGCGCGAGGAACGCGTAGAACGCGACACCCGCCGCAACCAGTGTGAGGTTGTGCTCGCCGATGCGCTCGGAAAGGTGCGACACGAACGCACGCGCCTTTGCGACATCCAGCACAAGACCAGGTTACAACGGCCGCTGACGCCGTTTCTCGGCGGGCCGAGGACGGCGTCGTGCCACTCGATGACGACGACGAGCTGGAACTCCTTCCGGGACAGGCGTACCCTGGATCACATGATCAGCCGGATCGCCGTGTTCGGCGCGGTGGTGTTGGCTGCGGCAACAACACTCGCTCCGGCAACGCCGGGTGCGGGTGCGGACGTCCGGATAGACGTCATTTCCGCGACACCTCGACCGCCCCAGGCTGCGCGACCCTTTGACCTCGTCGCCCGCGTTGAGTTCGTTCCTGCGCCTGGGTCACTCCATGCCTCCGTATGGATCGGTGGAAAGCGGTACCGCAAGATCCGGCTCTCTTGGGAGGACTCGATCGCGCGGTGCTCGTTCGTCGTCCCTGCCGGAGCGCACGGCAAGCGCCTGACGGTGGCGCTGACCGCGACGCTCGGCGGCTCCAGAACGCGCACCACGCTCGGATTCAAGATTTCCTGAACCGGGCGCCCGGACGCACGACCGGCGCAGCCCCGTCGACCCACCCGGCCCCGACCCACGGCAACGCGCGGCCTGTGGTCACCGGTAGGGTCGACAAGACCAGGTGGTGTGCGATGCGTTTGTTCGCCAGCCGCCCACGTGCCATTACGAAGGGAAGTCGAATGCCGAAAGTCGTGGTTACCCATGCCGTTGAAGACATTGACCGTTGGTTGCAGGGCAAGGAAGGACGCGCTGCCGCCATCGAATCGGGTACGGGTAGCAATGTGACCGACTACGTGGCCGCTGACGGAAGCAACAACATCGCGGTCACAGCCGATGTTGCGGACGTTGCGGCGATCAAGTCCATGTTGGAGTCACCGTCCCCAGAAGTCCTCGCCAGGATGCAAGACCACGGCGTCGTTCCACCGATCACCGCGTACATCCAGAAGTAGGCACACCCAGCGCCGCTGGAACCGTGAGGGCCCGCTTCGGCGGGCCTTCCGCTTTCATGGACCGCGCAGGCGGGGACTCCCCGCGAGCAGGCCGCTGGTCAACCTCGGTCTGGTCGATGTGGCCACTTTTCGTCTCGCGCCTCCACCGCGTCGTATGCTGGTTCGGTAGATCGCCAACCCAACTTGGAGGTTCTGATGACCCTTGCTCGTGTTGTGACGTTCGACGGTGTCAGCCGGGAGCGCATCGACGAGATGAAGCGCGAGATGGACGAAGGTGGCCGTCCTGACGACGTGCCCGCGACCGAGATCCTCGTGCTCCATGACCCCGAGGGCGAGCAGTCCCTCGCCATCCTCTTCTTCGAGTCGGAGGACGACTACAAGCGCGGCGATGATGCGCTCAACGCAATGCCTGCCGGTGACACCCCTGGGCAGCGGACCTCCGTGAGGAGGTACGACGTAGCCAGTCGCATGAGTGCGTAGGCCGTCCCGTCTATACAGGGAAGCGGCGGAGCACGATCGATGCGTTGTGCCCGCCGAAGCCGGACGAGTTCGAGACGGCAACGCCGACGTCGGCTTCGCGTGCCTCGTTCGGGACGTAGTCGAGGTCGCACTCGGGATCGGGCGTCTCGTAGTTGATGGTCGGCGGCAGCACGCCTTCGTGGATCGCGAGCGTGCAGAAGATCGCCTCGACCGCGCCCGCGGCACCGAGGCAGTGCCCGGTCGCACCCTTGGTCGATGAGATCGGGACCTTCCGGGCGATGTGCTCTCCGAGGGCGCGCTTGATTACCTGCGTCTCGCTCGTGTCGCCGAGCGGAGTCGAGGTGCCGTGCGCGTTGATGTAGTCGATCTGGTCGGGTGAGACGCCGGCGTCCGCGAACGCCATGAGCATGGCACGGGCCGGGCTCCGGCCCGTCGGGTCGGGCTCGGTCAGGTGCTGCGCGTCTGAGGAGACGCCGTAACCGAGCAGCTCGGCGTAGATCCTCGCGCCGCGCTGCGTGGCGTGCCCGAGCTCCTCGAGCACGAGCACGGCGCCCGCCTCGCCCATGACGAAGCCATCGCGGTCGGCGTCGAACGGCCGGCTCGCGTGCTGCGGGTCGTCGTTGCGACGTGAGAGGGCGCGCAGCGCGGAGAAGCCGGCGATCCCGACCCGCGTGATCGGCGCCTCGCTGCCACCTGCGAGCATGACGTCGGCGCGGCCAAGGCGGATCGCATCCAGCCCGTCGCCAATCGCCATGGTCGAGGCGGCACAGGCGGTGCACTGGGAGGAGAGCGGGCCCTTCGTGCCGAGTTCGATCGAGACCCGGCTGGCGGCCATGTTCGGAATAATCGCGGTGAGCGAGAAAGGGTTGACCCGTGCGGGGCCGCGCTCGATCAGGGTGTCGCACGTGTCCTCGAACGACTTGAGACCGCCCATCGCTGTCCCGAAGGAGACGCCAACCCGGTCGCACGCCGGCTCGATCTTCAACCCGGCGTCCTCCTGCGCCTGCCGCGCCGCCGCCACGATCATCTGCGCAAACCGGTCCATGCGCCGCGCCTGCTTGCGCTCGATCCACTGCGTCGGCTCGAAGCCCTTCACCTCGCAGGCGAACGTGACCTGAAAGCCGGTGGTGTCGAACGCCATGATCGGGCCGGCCGCCGCTCGACCTGCGACGAGATTCTCCCAACTCGACCGCGCATCGTTACCCAGCGGTGTCACCGCGCCCAGCCCCGTGATTACGACTCTCCGATGCCCGTTGGTACCCATCAGCGCTCGATGTCCCTCGGTCGGTCGTCAGACACCGAGAGGAGTGTCATATCGTCGGAGAATCCGCACTCGAGGCAGGCATAGCGCGCCGCTCCGTCCTCGTCGAGCATGATCCCCATCGTGACGCCGCAGGCCGGGCAGATCGGCGGGCGATCGTCATCGGCCTCGGGCTTGCTCTCCTCGTCCACGCGGCCACCCTAGCTCGCAACTTCGCTTTCGAAAGAGCCAGAACGCGACGTCGCATGACCCGGAGGTCGCAGGTTCAAATCCTGCTGGAGGCTCAAGCGACATTCGCGCACGCTCGGCCAGGCAAGTGGCCCTTGCCGAGGACGTCGGCCTTCGCACCAGAACGTTCAGAGAGTTCAAACCTCGTCGGTGTGGTGTGGCCGCAGAGCGTCAAGGGACATTCCCGCACGCTCGTCGAGCCGAGGGCAGTTGGGGTCATGCATCGATTCGGCCCACAGAGGCGGAAGTCACACCAGAAACCCGCTCTGCGTCTGGGGTTTGAAGTCTACCAGCGTTGCCTACGCAGGCACTCCTCGGATCCGGGGGAGCGTCGATTGCAACCACGCACTCGTACTAAGCGCTCGTAACCGCTCACAATGTCCTTGATCGCTCTGCTCGCCCTCATGCTCGCAGCCGAGTGCGCAACGACCGTGCGGCCCCTACGTGACGGCCGCACCGGTGCGTACCGGTGGCCGCTGAAGCCTTTCAACAAGCCGCACCCGGTCCGCGGGAACTTCGGGGACCCGCGGACGAGGTTCGCCAAGCCGCGATCAGACGAGGCGCTCCTCGGCGACGGAGTCTTCTCCTTCCACCAGGGCGTCGACATCAATGCGCCCGACGGCACTCCTGTATACCCAGTCGCCTCGGGAAAGGTCACGCGTGTGCCGGGCGAGCGCGTGACCGTCGCCTGCGGGAACGGCAGGTCGTTCCAGTACTGGCACATCGAGCCGGCCGTGCGCGTGGGACAGCGCGTCGAGGCCGGAAAGACGGTCCTCGGCCACATTCAGCCCTTGCGCGAGCACGTCCATCTGACACACCTGGAGAACGGAAAGGCGGTGAACCCGCTCGCGCCCGGCCACTTGACGCCGTACCGAGACGCGACTCGGCCGAAGGTGCTCAGGATCGGCGTCAGGAGCGTTGCCGGACGGGACGGTCCTGCTCGGCGGCTGTCCGGGACCCTCTTCTTCGTCGTCGAAGCCGTCGATGCGCCGGCTCTGCCCGTGCAGGGCCGCTGGCATGGAGGCTACCCGGTGACCCCTGCCCTGATCACGTGGAGGATCCAACGGGCGAGCCGGATCGTCGTGCCCGAGCGGGTAGCCTGGGACGTACGCCGGTCGGTGCCGAAGAACGAGCGATTTTGGGCCGCCTTCGCTCGCGGGACCTACCAGAACTGGCCTGTCTTTGACTCCCAGCACCACCGGTTCGAGCGCGGGAAGCTCCTCTTCAAGCTCTCCGCCCGGCCGTTCGACACCCGCAGACTGGCCGACGGCGCGTACGAGCTCGTAGTGACCGCCGAGGACACGGGCGGAAATCGCGACGTCGGGAGACTGCGCTTCACGACGGACAACTCGTCCGTGTAGGCGGTGGACGTCTCACACCTTCGCGAGACTGTCCGCGGAGAGAACGTCGGCTTCAGCGGCTCGGACTCGGCGGGATCGGCCGCAGCTGCTCGATCGGCGGGAAGGCCGTATCTGGATCCTTCGCGTCGTACGTCGTGAGCCCGACCGGTGTTACGTCGGGGATCGGGAGAACGTCTCGCTGCAGCTGCGGCCTCTCGGGCACGGTGTACCTCCTGAATTGTTGTAAGGCGTGGCCGGAGCTAGATTCGGCGGCGGCGCCCCGGCCTCCCAGGCGTGACGGCCGCGGCGACGACCGCGGTCTTGGCAACCGGCGCGGGGCCGGGAGTCACTGCCTTGGCAACGACCGCCGTCTTCGCCACGGGGTGGCCGATGACTCCGGCTCGTCCTGCACGTCCTGGTCCGAGAGGCATGTCAGTCTCCTTCCGTCGCAGATGCTTCATCTGCCTCGATGGCGGCGATGATCGCTTGAACGGGAATACGTCCGGTGGCGATCAGCTGGCCGCCTGAATGCCGCACCGCCGATGCGAACGGCGCAGCCCACAGGTTCTCCCAGATGAGTACCCCGGCAGTGCTTCCCGGGTCCATGGCGGCGGCGAGGTGCGCGACGTCCTCCTCCGCCAGGAACTCTGCCGTTTGAGCCGCGATCGCCTGGAGCGGTCCGAGCTCTTCGATATCCGAGAGCTCCATCGCCTCGACGGTGCCGTCCTCGTCCTTCGTCAGGATCAGCACGTCGACCACGCGGATGGTTCCGGAGTCGACCAACGCGAGCAACTCGCGAGCCATCTCGCCCGTGAAGTTGCTGGCTGCGGCGGGAAACTCAACGACGATGTAGTCGATGGGACCCAACGAGTCGAGGTCTGTCTCTTCTCTTGCGGCTTCAGTCGTGATTTCAGTCATGAAGACCCCTTTGTGCGTAGGCAACTACGCGGTAGCGGCGGTCGTCTTTGTCGGAGACCATGGGTGAGTTCGTTAGCGGGCCGTGTCGAGCTCGGCCTGGCTCTCGCTCCAGCGCGCGGTCAGCGCGTAGAGCACGATGATGTTCAGCGCGATCACCGTCAGTGACCAGAGCGGGGTCTGGGTGTTTCCCAGGAAGCCGAGCTGGGCGATGAAGTTCAGGCTGACGAGCACGATGGCGAACCAGCGCGCCCATCCCTGCCCGGCGATCAAGCCGAGACCCGCGAAGAAGAGCAGCGTGCCCCAGATCAGCATCGTCCAGCCCCAGCCCGTCAGGTCGAAGACGAGGAAGCCGGACCCGGTGGGGACGTAGTACTCGTCCTCGAACAGGGCGACCAGGCCCTGAAAGAAGTCGATTCCGCCGATGATCAACAACATGATTCCGGCGAAGCCGATCCACCCTGCCATGCTCTTGGAGTTCATCTCTACCTCCCTTTCGGAACGTCTCTAGGAACAACTACGTGATGGTCGCGATAGTCAACACGACCATAGCGACGAGCGTGGCGACGAGGATCAGGGACACAATCCAGCCGAAGACCTCGCTCATGTCCATGGGTCTCCGTTCCTGGCGGTTGCGACGGCCGTGACCCTCGCCTCAGCACGGGACGCGCTCTTCGACTCGATGACTTGCAGCGCGGCATCCTTCGAAGGCCCCGTTCA
>CAVTOH010000001.1:0-37476 GCA_963736295.1 uncultured Actinomycetes bacterium | reverse complement strand
TCGAGCCCCCGCAGGCCGCGCACGAAGGCCGCCGCCTCCGCGGCGAGCCGCTCGGGGATCCCCGGCACACGCGAGCCGGACGATCTCGACCTCACGCTCGAGCGACTCTTGCCCGATCCAGTGGAACAGCGTGCGGCGCTTCAGCGCGTCGTGCAGCTCGCGCGTGCGGTTCGACGTCAGCACGACCGCAGGTCGCCTCCGTGCCCGGATCGTCCCCAGCTCCGGGATCGTGATCTGGAAGTCCGAGATGATCTCGAGGAGGAACGCCTCGAACTCCTCGTCTGCCCGGTCGACCTCGTCGATGAGCAGCACGACCTGCTCGTCCGTGTCGATCGCCTCGAGAAGCGGCCGGCGAATGAGGAACTCCGCGCCGAAGAGCTCGTCTTCCGAGCGGTCCCCTCCTGGGCCGCGCGGATATGGAGCAGCTGGCGCGGGTAGTTCCACTCGTACACGGCATGCGAGACGTCGAGCCCCTCGTAGCACTGAAGGCGGATCAGTCGCGCGTCGAGCGCCGTCGCGAGCGCCTTTGCGGCCTCCGTCTTGCCGACGCCCGCCTCCCCTTCGAGGAGTACCGGCTTCTCGAGGGTGAGCGCGAGGAACAGCGCCGTTGCGAGGCCTCGATCGGGCAGGTAGTCGGCCTCGCGGAGCGCCACCTCGAGCTCGTCGATTGTGCGGAAGCCCATTCAGGCGCAGCGTACATCGGCGCCATCCGCGCTGATCGAGAATCGATCGTTTTCCTCGAGCCTGCCAACCGGATTAGACTCGCCTCACTGCTGAACCGCGAGCGAGAGGGAGCGCTATGGCTACAGCAAGTCTGGCTTCGATCGAGGCGACGGAGATCATGCAACCGGCCTCCGAGAACGAGGCGATCGAGGCCTTCGGTGACGGCACCGACGTCGTCGTCGTCGGGGGCGGGACGATCGTCGTCCCGGAGATGACGTACCGGCGGCTCCGTCCCGCACGAGCGCTGCTCCTGAAGGGCGCCGGCCTCGCCGGCATCCCCGGGACGGCTCGCGCGTCACCATCGGCGCCATGACGCCGCTCGCCGAGCTCGACGGGCTTCCGGCCCCGCTCGGGCCGTGCGCGGCGAACATCGCCGACCTCGAGATCCGCGCCGCGGCGACCGTCGGTGGGAACCTCTGCGCGGGCGAAGGCTACGAGGCGCCGCGCGGCGACCTCCAGGGAGCCTTCCTCGCCCTCGGCGCGCACCGTGCGCTCCGCGGGAGACGGAGGCACGACCGACGATCCGCTCGAGGACTTCCTGCCGAAACGCGGCGACCGGCTTGCGCTCTCCATCTCCTACGACGAGCCGGCAGCAGGTGCGTTCGCCGGCCTCGACCGCCCGCACGCGCACGACTACACGGCGCTCGCGGTGTCCGGCGCACGTGCGGCCGACGGGACGATCCGGCTCGCCGCGACGGGCGCCGGCTCCCACGGCGTGCGGCTCCCCTCGGCGGAGGCGGCTGCGACGACCCGGAGGCAGCGGGCCAGGCGGCGCTCGCACGACGTCACGCCGCACGACGACGCCCTCGCGTCGGCCTGGTACCGGACGAAGGTGCTGCCCGTGCTCGTCCGTCGTGTCCTGACCGACCTCGAGGGGGCGGCATGAAGCTCACCGTCAACGGCAGCGCCCGCGAGATCGAGAGCGGCCTGCTGACGCCGCTCCTCGACGTGCTCCGCGAGGAGCTCGGCATCACCGGGCCGAAGGCCGGCTGCCACCAGGGCGGCTGCGGCGCGTGCACCGTGCTCGTCGACGGCGAGCCTCGCCGCGCGTGCCTGCATGCCCGTCGCCTACGCGGACGGCGGCGAGATCACGACCGTCGAGGGGCTCGGCACGCCCGACGATCTCTCGCCGATCCAACAGGCGTTCGTCCACCATTACGCCGCCCAGTGCGGCTTCTGCACCTCCGGGATGATGCTCGCCGCGCACGCTACATCGCGCGCGGCGGCAGCGCCGACGCGGAGGCGATCCAGGAGGCGCTCGGCGGCCACGTCTGCCGCTGCACCGGGCTACGCGAAGATCGTCGAGGCCGTGGCGGCGGCCGCCCGCGGCGACTCCTTCGACCTCACGGAGACCGCGGTCGGCAAGTACACGACGATGACGACAGGAGGTGCGGAATGAAAGTCGTCGGCGCACGGATTCCGCGCTACGACGGGATCGCCCACGTCACCGGCCGCACGACCTACGTGGACGACGTCCGCATCCCGGGAACGCTCTGGGTGAAGGCGCTTCGCTCGCCGCACCACTCGGCGGCGATCACGAGGATGGACACGCAGCCCGCCGAGGCGATGGAGGGCGTCCACGCGGTCGTCACACACGCGGACGTCCCGCTGCTCGAGTACGGGCACCTCTCCGGGCTCGGCATCCCCGCCGACGAGCCGCTGCTCGCGAAGGACGAGGTGCGCTACAAGGGCCAGCCGATCGCGCTCGTCGCCGCGGACGACGAGGAGCTCGCGGCCGAGGCCGTCTCGCGCATCGAGATCGAGTTCGAGGAGCGTCCGCGCTCACCGACGTTCGGCAGGCGTTCGACGCGGACGCCCCGAAGATCCACCACTGGGGCAACTGGTACCCGCACTTCGAGGACGAGATGGACCGCCGGCAGATCCGCAAGGGCGACATCGCCTGGGCGTTCGAGAACGCCGACACGATCGTCCAGGGCGTCTACCGCCCGGCCGCGATCGAGCACGCGCCGATCGAGACTCAGGTCTGCCAGGTCGTCCCGGAGCCGAGCGGCAGGCTCACGATCTACTCCTGCACGCAGGCGCTCTACTTCTCGATGGGCGTCGTCGCCGCCCACCTCCAGGTGCCGCTGAACAAGCTGAAGTTCGTCGGCGGGACGACGGGCGGCGGCTTCGGCGGGAAGGTGGACACGGCGACGGAGACGATGTGCTCGCTGCTGGCGCTGAAGTCCGGGAAGCCCGTGAAGTGGCGCTGGACGCGCGAGGAGGAGTTCCTCTGCTCGTCCACCCGCGCCCCGTGGCACATGGAGATCGCAGACGCGGTCACGAAGGACGGCTGGATCCTCGGCCGCAAGATGCTGACGCTGCACGACGCCGGCGCGTACTCGCGCTTCTCGCCGTACGGCCTGACGAAGCACAGCTTCCACCACACGGGCGCGTACACGATCCCCAACCTCGAATTCGACGGCTACGTCGTGTACACGAACCGCGTGCCGACGACGGCGATGCGCGGCTTCGGCGTCACCTCGGTCTCGTTCGCGATGGAGACGCACATGAGCCGCATCGCGCACGTGCTGGGCCTCGACCCGATCGAGATCCGGCTCAAGAACGCCAACCGGATCGGTGACACGTCGCCGAACGGCGTCGTGTACACGGACCCGTCGACCGTCGCGACCATGCAGACGATGGCGGAGTCGATCGGGCACGAGCTGTCCGCCGACTACCGAACGATGACGAACGAGGCCCGCTCGGGCGAGTGGCTACCGGAGCACCTCGTCGCGCAGGTTGGAAACCCGGAGGATCACTGACATGGCCAAGCACAAGGGCCGCGGGATCGCGGCGATCGAGTATCCGACGGGCATGAACCAGAACGGCGATCCGTCGCAGTGCTGGATCAAGGTCAAGCCCGATGGGCGCATCGATGTCTTTGCGGGCACGGCCGACATCGGCAACGGCTCGAAGACGATCCAGTCCCAGATCGTCGCCGAGACAATCGGCGTCCCGTACGACTGGATCACCTACGACAACTCGAACACCGACTCCTCGCCGATGTGCACGGGGACCTTCGCATCGCGGGCGACGTTCGTCGCCGGGAAGGCTGCGGAGAAGGCCGCGCACCAGGTGCAAGCAAAGGATCCTCGAGATCGCCGGCAAGGAGCTCGAGATCGACCCGGCCGACCTCGAGATCGTTGACGGGGAGGTCATCGCCAAGGGTGCACCGCAGACGAAGATCGGCGTCGCGGACGTCGCGGGCGCCGCGACGTTCAACCACGGCGAGCTGATCACGGGCACCGGCGCCCAACTCAAGCCGTACGCGGCGATCATCGATTCGGAGACGGGTCAGGTCGATCTCCCGCCGCACTCGGCGATCTCGTACGCGACGTGCTCCGCCGAGGTCGAGGTCGACGACGAGACGGGTGAGGTCCGCGTCCTCAGGCTGACCCAGTGCTACGACGTCGGTCGGGCACTCAACCCCTCGCAGGTCGAAGGGCAGATCGAAGGCGGGGCGATGATGGGCCTCGGGCTCGGCGTGCTCGAGAACTGCTACCCCTACTACCCGGACGTGGAGCACCGCGGCGGCGCCTTCGGCTCGTACCTGGCCCCGGGCATGGAGGACATGCCACAGATCGACACCATCCTCATCGAGAATCCCTCGGCCGACGGCCCGTACGGCGCGAAGGGGATCGGAGAGATGGCGAACAATCCGCAGCCGCCGGCGATCGCCGCAGCGGTCTACGACGCGATCGGCGTGTGGATCACCGAGCTGCCGATCACGCCCGAGCGCGTGCTGCGAGCGCTGGAGGCGAAGGCCGAGCCGAAGCGCGAAGGGAAGAAGGTCGTGTTCGACGAGGAGCTGTCCGTGAACACGGTCTCGAGCGGCGGGATGCGCTTCGAGGTTCCCGCCTGAGCCCGCCGTTCAGGAGCTGGAACGGCGTCGAGCGTCACACCCTCTTCCCGGGTGTGACGCTCCACGCGATCGGCGGCGAGCAGGTCCTGCTCTGCCACGTCACCTACGAGCCGGGGACGACCGTTCGCCGCCACTCACATCCGACGGCAGAGCAGGTGATGTGGATCGTCGACGGCGACGTGACGATGACGATCGGGGACGAGACGCGCGTGCTGGGAGCGGGTGACGTGGCGGTCGTGAATCCGGGCATCGAGCACGAGCTCTACTCCGAGGGCGGGATGACGTTCGTCGAGGCGCTCGCACCCGTGCTGCGCGACCACGTGCCGGATGCCGAGCGCGACCTGGTCCTGGGCGCGCAGGGTGACTCGCTGCACGCGGACAGCTGACGCTCCGAGATCCGTAGTTTCCCGTCGGCGCTCCCGGCCGCCTCCCCGATGGCCTGCGGCGTCCGTGCGGCGAAGATCGCTGTCAGACAGCGATTTTCGACAGAGGAGGTTCCAAGTGCCTTCGACGGAGACACTCCCGGCTCGCGCCGAGACCTCGACCACGACGACGTATCGCGCGGCGGTCGTCCACGACTTCGCCGAGCCGCTCGTCGTCGAGGAGGTCGTAAGACTCCCCCTCGAGCACGGTCAGATCAGGGTGAAGGTCGAGGCGTCGGGCCTCTGCCACACGGACATCCACGCCGCCCACGGAGACTGGCCGGTGAAGCCGTCGCCGCCCTTCGTCCCCGGACACGAGGGTGTCGGGATCGTGACCGAGTTAGGCCCGGGCGTGACCGAAGTCGCGATTGGCGACCGCGTCGCGATGCCGTGGCTCGGCTACGCGTGCGGAACGTGCGATTACTGCGTCTCCGGCTGGGAAACGCTCTGCCTCGAGCAGAAGAACATGGGCTACTCGATCGATGGAGGCTTTGGCGAGTACGCGACCGCGTACGCGCGCTACGTCGTCGAGGTGCCGGACGGCATCGACCCGTTCGACGCCGCACCGCTCACCTGCGCCGGGGTCACGACGTACAAAGCGCTCAAGGTCGCGGGCACCCGCCCGTCCGACCTCGTGGCAATCTTCGGCGTCGGCGGGCTCGGGCACATGGCGATCCAGTACGCGGCCATCGCCGGCGGCAGGGTCGTCGCCGTCGACCTGGTCGACGAGAAGCTCGAGCTGTCGCGAGAGCTGGGCGCGACCTACACGGTGAATGCGGCCGAGGAGGACCCGGTCGCTGCGATCCAGGAGCTCGGCGGTGCCGACCAGGCGATCGCGCTGGCGGTCTCACCGCGGTCGTTCGAGCAGGCTTTCCGGTCGCTCAAGCGAGGAGGCACGCTGGTGTTCGTCGCGCTTCCCGCCGAGAACGAGATGAAGCTGCCGATCTTCGAGACGGTCCTTAACGGGATCACGGTCGTCGGCTCCATCGTCGGCACGCGGACTGACCTGCGCGAGGTCTTCGAGCTGCATGCGGCAGGAAGGACGAAGGTCACGCGGGAGATCCGCCCGCTCGCCGACGTCAACGAAGCAATTGCGGAGGTCGAAGCCGGACAAGTCCCGGCGCGCATCGTGTTCGAGCCGTGACCGACTGACGCGCCCGGCGCTTCCCCCGGCGGCGGGCGCGTCGTCAGCCGACCAAGCGCGAGGTCGGCGAGAGCGGCACGTCGGTCGAGCGCGACTTGACACGTGTCGACGTCATGTGCTCGCGAGGGCTGGTCGAGGCTCCGCTCGCCGGATGCGACCCTACGATCCAGGATGTGATTCACCTCCGCGTCGTCGCTCCCCCTGCGCTTGCAGAGACAGCCTGCGACATGCTGCGTCGGCGCCCCTCCGCGCTGAACATCGTCCGTCTTCGCGATGTTGCCGAGCAGCCCAACGGCGACCTCATCCTGTGCGACGTCGCCAGCGAGGACGCGAGCGTCGTCATCGCCGAGCTTCGCGAGCTCGGGCTCGAGCGCGACGGCTCGATCGTCCTCGAGCCCGTGTCGTCGGTCGTCTCGGACGCCGCCCGGCGTGCCGAGGATGCCGCCGTCGGTTCGCCGGCCGACGCAGTCGTCTGGGAGTCGGTGGAGTTCCAGACCTCGGAGAGCGCTTCGCTCTCGTTCAGCTTCCTCGCCTTCATGGCTCTGGCCACGATGATCGCGGCACTCGGGATCATCGAGGACTCCGTGATCCTGATCATCGGTGCGATGGTCGTCGGGCCCGAGTTCGGCCCTCTCGCCGGTCTCTGCGTCGCGCTAATCCAGCGGCAGCGTCAACTCGCGCGACGGTCGCTGACGGCGCTGGCGGTGGGCTTCCCGCTCGGTATCGCCTCGGCCTTCGCGCTGACGCTGTTCCTGCGCGCCCTCGAGTCGGCGCCCGACGCGCTACCGGAGGTCTCGCGACCCGCGACGTTCTTCATCTCGCACCCGGACGAGTACTCGGTGCTCGTCGCCTTGCTCGCCGGTGTCGCGGGTGCCATATCGCTCTCGACCGCCAAGTCGGGCGCGCTCGTGGGCGTCCTGATCTCGGTGACGACGATCCCCGCAGCAGCGAACGTCGGCGTTGGTGCCGCTTACGCAGACTGGTCAGAGGTCGCGGGCGCGGCCGGCCAGCTCGCGGTCAACCTCGTCTGCATCGTGACCGCCGTGCTCGTAACGCTGTCGCTCCAGCGCTGGTTCTACGCCCGCCGGCGACGGCTCAGTCGCTGAGCCAGTCGGCGAGCGGAAGCCGCACGGTGAGCGACGACAGGTCTCCTTCGTCACGGATGGCAGTCGCCGCCGCCGCGGCTGCGGCGACTCCGACCCAGGCGAGCCCGCCGCCAACGCTCACGCGCTGCGCGCCGGCCTCGAAGATCTCAGCAACCGTGAGCGACGTTAGCGCGAGCACGTTCACGGGCCTCGACACCGCTTCGCACACGGCTCGGATCTCCTCGACCGTCCGCAGGCCGGGCGCGTAGAGAACGTCGGCACCGGCCTCCTCGAACGCCTGGAGGCGCGCGATCGTGTCGGCGAGGTCGGGGTTGTCCCGGATGTGGTTCTCGGCGCGTGCCGTCAACGTGAACGGGAACCCGAGTGCCCGGGCGGCCTCGACGGCGGCTACGACCCGCTCGACTGCATGAGGCAGCTCGTACAGATGCCCTGCAGGATCCCAGTCCTCGATCGAACCACCGCACTGCTCCGACCTCCGCGACGTGAGAGATCGCCCGTGCGGCGTCCTCCGGAGCCGCTCCGTAGCCGTTCTCGAGGTCGATCGAGACCGGCAGGCCCGTCGCCTGGTCGAGCGCGCGCGTGTGCGCTGCGATCTCATCGAGCGTGACGCTTCCGTCCAGCCGTCCGAGAGTGAACGCGAAGCCCGAGCTCGTCGTCGCAAGGGCCATGAACCCGAGCCCCTCGAACATGCGGGCCGAGCCTGCGTCCCATGGGTTCGGAATGACGAAGGGCCCGCCGGCGTGCAACGCGCGGAACGCCTCTGCCTTCTGCGTCTGTCGGTCCATCGGTGGACCAGAACTTAGACCAGCCGTGCGCGGCGGGGAAGCAGAGAGGCCGTTCGTGCGTTTAATCCTCGTATGCAGACGCGGTACGTCGACGGGCTCACGATCAGGCCCTTGCGGAACGGTGACACCGAGACGGTCGCTGCGCTCTTCGCGCGTCTCGGCGAGCGGTCGCGGGAGCAGCGGTTCTGCGGCGCGAAGCCGCGGCTGTCCGACGGCGAGCTCGAGCTCCTGGCCCGCGTCGACGAGGAGCGCCACGTCCTCGTCGGCTATCTCGACGGCGACACCGAGCCGGCGGGTATCGCGCGACTGGTTCGCGAGGGCTCGACGGCCGAGGTCGCATTTGCCGTGGCAGACGGGTATCAGGGACGCCGCGTGGGCTCGACGCTGGCCGCGGCACTGGCGGCCGACGCCCGGGCGGCCGGGATCACGGAGCTCCTGGCGAACGTGTGCGGTGACAACCCACCGGTCGTCGCGCTCATGAAGCGGCTCGGCGAATCGCTGCGCGTGAGGTGGAGCGGCCGCGAGCGCGAGCTCGTGGTCGGGCTGGAGAGCTGACGGCAGGCAGACTTGCGCCGTGCGTCCGGCGCTCCCCGACATCGACCCCGACGAGCTCTGGCGACTGATGCAGGCCGGCGAGCCCCTCGTGGTCGTGGACGCGCTCTCGCCTCTCTCGTACGGAGCCGCGCATCTGCCGGGCGCGATCAACATCCCGCCCCGATCGCCGGACTCAACGGTCGAGCGTCGGATCCCCGACCGCAGCGCGCTCGTCGTCGTCTACTGCCAGAACTCCGACTGCGACAGCTCGGTCGAGGTCGCCGAGCGGCTCGTCGAGCTCGGGTACCGCGACGTCCGGCATTACGCGGCAGGCAAGGACGGCTGGCGGGCGGCCGGGCTGCCGCTCGAGGGCAGCCGCACGTGACGTCAAGCCCTAGTCCCTGACCGGCGTTCGCGGCGGCGCGTCGCTCTGATCCTCCCCGGTGTGCTGGAAGAGCTCGAGCACGTAGCCGTCCGGGTCTCGGAAGAAGAGCTGCACGTACCCGTCCCCGCGCGGCATCGGGCCGCCGACGAGCGGCACGCCGTGCTCGTCGAGGCGCCCGCGGGCTGCATCGAGGTCGTCGACCTCGAGCGCGACGTGGGACGTGAGCCCGAAGGCTGCACTCGGTCCGAGATCCTTCTGACCCGCGCCGCCGGTCGTGTCGGCTTCGGCGAGCAGATGTATCTCGGTGCCGCCGAACCGGAACCACGCTCCCGCGAACTCGAAGTTCGACGGACGCGGCACCTCCTCGAGCCCCAGCGCGTCGGCGTAGAACCGCCGCGAGCGTACGAGATCGGAGACGACGAGCCCGACGTGTTGAAGGCGCGTGGACACTGCCACTACCGTAACCTCGCCCGAGTCGAGAAGGGAGGCGCAGATGCCCTTGATCAGGGTCGAGCTCTTCGACTACCGAATGAACGACGAGACGAGTGCCGCGCTCATCGAGAAGCTGACGGATGCGCTCTGCGAGGCCACACACCCGGGACTGCGCGACCACACCTGGGTGATCGTCGAGGGCCACAACCCGAAGAACTGGGGCCTCGGAGGCAAGCCGTGGCCAGTCGACCAGATGCCTCCGCCGAACTAGCTTCGCCTGCCGTCGTAGGATCGGAGCACAACGAGGAGAGGAGAAGGGCGATGCCCGTCATCGACGTGAGGCTCTACGACCGCCGTGTGACCGAAGAGTCCGTTCCAAAGATGATCGAGGCGCTCACGAATGCGCTGCACGAGTCCAGCGGAGCCGCCAAGGAGCACATCCACGTGATCATCCAGGGCGTTCCCGCGAAGCACTGGGGACAAGGCGGCAAACCAGGCGAGTAGCGGTCACGCACCTCGAGTGCCCAGCAGCTCACCGCCAGCGACCAGCGGGAGTCCATCGAGCTCGACGGTCGGCCGCTCGAGGACACCGTCGATGTGCACCGCCGAGACGTTGGTCCCCCCAAACGTGGCGCTCGTCCCGAAGGCGAGATGCGCGGTTCCGACCGCCTTTTCGTCCTCGAGGATGTGCCCGCTCAGCGTCGCCCGCGGATTCGTCCCGATTCCGAGCTCCGCAATCAAGCGACCGGTCCGACCACCGGCGTCGAGCGTGTCGAGCAGCCACCGGGCAGCCCCGCCGACGGCGTCGACGACGCGCCCGCTCACGAGCGTGACGCGCAACGGTGCGCCTGCGCCCAGCATCCCGTACCCGGCGAGCGCGCCGTCGAAGACGATCGACCCCTCGCCGCTCGTCTCGATGGGGGCAATGAAGGCCTCGCCGGCCGGGAGGTTGCCCCACGCCGCCTCGGCCCGTATATCGCCGTCGTCGGAGATCGCGGTCCGCCCTTCCAGACTGAGAAAGAGATCTGTTCCGGCCCCGCGACGTGACTCGGCAGCTCGAAGCGGCAGTCAGCTCGTCGGCGATTCGCGCGCCGACTCGCTCGAGCCTGTCGTAGTCGACGGGCACCGTGCGCACGAAGATCTCCGGGGTGATCCCGGGCATGGTCGCGATTCGCACGCCCCGGCCGGTCGCTTCGACACGCGCTCGGGTGTGACTGATCGAAAACGTGGTCGGTGCGAGGATCACGCTCGCTTCAGTCATCGCCTGGGCGACAGCCGACGGTGGCTCTTCTCCGTCACGTGTCAAGGCGGCGTACTCGAGGACGCGAACGCTTCGCGCCGACCGACCGGCTACCGCGGCGAGCGACTCTGCGATGGTCAGCTGTTCCTCGTTGCAAAGGACGAGGACCGCGTCGAGCGGACCGACCCCGAGGCAACGCACAGCAGCCTCTGCAGCAGCGGCTAGGTCGGAGTCAGGCATCGCGCTCACGGTGGACGGCGACCGCCGCAACGACGAGCCCAACGGCCGCGAGCTCGACGGGCGAAGGCATCTGCGCGAGCACGACGATCCCGACGACCACAGCGGTCGCCGGCAGCAGCGAGACCATCAGCGAGTATGTCGCGCGACTCAGCCTGGCCATGGCGAGCTGGTCGCATGAATACGGGATGACCGAGGACGCAAGTCCCACTCCCACGCCAGCCGCGAGGACGACCGGATCGAGCAGAGACGGGACTCCGCTCCAACCACCGATCGGGGTGATCGCGACGGCAGCGATCAGCATCGCTAGCGCGAGACCGTCAATTCGGCCGATCGTGGAACTGCGCGAGGCCCGATGGGCGAGGACGATGTACAAGGCGAAGAGCACAGCGTTCGCGAAGGCGAACGCCACGCCGACCGGCTCGGCCTCGAAGCGGACGTCCGTCAGCACGTAGACACCGAGCACTGCGAGCGCGAGAGCGACTGCGTTCCTGCCAGAGCGAATACCGAGGGCGGCGAGCAGGACGACGGGCAGGAACTCGATCGCCGCGACCGTCCCGAGGGGGAGACGATCGATCGCGATGTAGAAGCAGCTGTTCATCACGGCCAGGACGATCCCGAGGCCGAGCAAGAGCCGGACGGCGGCCCGGTCGAGTGCGCGAGCCTTGCGCCACGGCCTCCGCCAGGCCGCGAAGACGACGGCCGCGGTAGCGATTCGAAGCCAGGCTGTCCCGAGTGGATCAACCAGCGCGAAGAGCAGAACCGCAAAGGCGGGCCCGAGGTAGTGGAAGACGGCACTGCCGACGAAGAAGCTGGCCGGTGGTGCCCCTGCAAGCCTTCGTGAGATCGCGTCCCGGCGCGGTGCGGTGCGGCGAAGCGCGGTCGACGCGCGTTGGCTTAACGGCAGGGCCTCGATCGCCATGCGGACAGGATCGCTTCGGGGCTACTGCCCGAGGAAGG
The DNA here is from genome assembly GCA_963736295.1 of uncultured Actinomycetes bacterium. Classification (GTDB taxonomy): domain Bacteria; phylum Actinomycetota; class Thermoleophilia; order Gaiellales; family Gaiellaceae; genus GMQP-bins7. The sequence continues at coordinate 25,643 of CAVTOH010000001.1, read as the reverse complement.
CATGAGCTAAGGTCTTTCCTGAGATATGGCTACGGAGCAACGGAAAAGACGAGCAAACGCCTACGAAGGATCGCTGCTGGACGAAATCGACCGTCGACTGCTGGCAGAGTTGAGCTCGGACGGGCGGCTTACGATGGCCGAGCTCGGCCGCCGCATCAGCCTCTCACCGCCCGCGGTGGCGGAACGTGTGCAGCGGCTCGAACGAACCGGGGTGATCACCGGCTACCAGGCGGTGATCGACCCGAGGGCAATCGGCTACCCGATCGCAGCCGTCGTTCGCGTGCGGCCGGCAAGCACGCAGCTGCAGCGAATACCCGAGCTCGCACGCGCGACACCGGAGGTCGTCGAGTGCTACCGAATCACGGGCGAGGACTGCTTCTTCCTGAAGCTTCACCTGCAGTCGATGGACGACCTCGAGGAGATCCTCGACCGCTTCGTGGTCTACGGGCTGACGACGACCTCGATCATCCACTCGACTCCCGTGGCGAACCGACCGCTCCCGCTACTGGAGGGTCAGAGCCCGGCTGAAACGACCTAGACGGCCTCAGCCAAGCGTGTGGCGGGGGCGGACTACGAGAAGTTACGCCGGCTGCAGAGCCACCCGTCCTTCGTCGGCCAGATGCAGTCCTGCCTCGGGCCGCCGAAACCACCGGCTGTCAGCTCGACGAGGCTTCCGAAGTCCGTGACCTCCGGCTTCGTGTACTCGACGGGCTCGCGGACGGTCGTATCCGTTTCCTGCTGCATTTCACACACTCCGAAATCGTGATGCCTGCGACGACGGTCGCAGGCTAGGCCGGGGACCATCCGGCCACAAGGATGAAAAACGGGCGACCCTCTCGCTTGCGTCAGCTACGCCACTTGACGGTGCAGCCGACTGGCGGCGTCTCGGTCACCGGCGGAGTCTCGCCCGCGAGCGCAGCTTCGATCGCATCCCGGAGGTAGTGCGTCGCGACCTCCGCCTCGTCGCGGTTGTCGTCGACGGCACCGTGGTAGACGAGGCGCCGGTCGGCGTCGAAGACGAACGCCTCGGGCGTGCGTTCCGAACCGAGCGTCCGAGCCAGCTCCTGGCTCTCGTCGCACAGGTAGTCGAACGAGTAGCCGGCTTCCGAGGCGTGCTCGACCATCTTGTCGAAAGAGTCGTCGGGATACGCGTCCGCGTCGTTCGAGTTGACGGCGACGATCCGGACGCCGCGGTCGGCGTACTCGCGCTGGAGCGCGTCGATCCGGTCCTCCCACGCGAGGACATAAGGGCAGTGGTTGCAGGACTGGACGAGGATCAACACACGTGCCTCCGCGTACTCGGAAAGCGCATGGTTGCGGCCGTCGACACCCGGGAGGTCGAACACCGGTGCCGTCTCGATCACGCTCATGGAAGGGCCTCCTCGAGCAGCTGGCGGCTGGGAACGGGCGAAGGGCGCCCGTCGGACAGGCGGTACACCCGGCACACCAGCGCAGGCGGGCCCGTAGCCCCTTCGGCATCCACGTCGCGGCCGTCGATCCGGATCGTCGGCGAACCCGGGAAAGCGTGTTCGACGGCATCCCCGTGCGTTCGGATCTCGCACAGCTCGATGGGCACATCGATACCACGCTCGTCGAGCACGTTGCGGAGGAGCTCGGTCGCCTCGGGGTGCGAGGGACAGCCCTCCCAGAAGTAGAGCTCGACTCTCATGTCGAGCTCGACGCGACCGGCACGGCGAGCTCCAGCGCGACGGGAGCCGCACCTTGGAGCACTGCCTGGGTCTCGCGCGCGTGCAGGAGCGTCGTGCGCACAATCAGCTTCGCGCGGGCGAAGTTGTCGAGCTCGGTCGGGACCGGGCCGACGCGCCGCCCGAGTGCATAGCCGGCTGCGTTGCGGCCCATGGCGCGGTAGGACGCGAGCGAGTACAGCGGCGACATGCCGAACAGCTCGAGGTTGTCGAGCGGCTCGAGGTCTGCCCGGTGGATCACCGCTGTGCCCTTCGACTGAATGCCGAGCGCGATTCGGGAGCCCGAGAGCAGCGCGCCGTCGTGCGCGATGAATGCAACGTCCGCCACGCGCCGCACCCGAACGACCCGCGGAGTGGCACCACCTTCGCGGATCCCTTCGCAGATCGCGACCAGCACGTCCTCGTGGGGCAGGTCGTTGATCGTCGCGCGGATCGCACCTGCAAACGCGGGGCCAACTGCGACCACTACCTCGCCAGCGTCGTTGCCCGGCACGGCATCGCCACCCTCGGTCACGATGGGCGCGTCGCCGAGCTCCGCGCCGAGCAGCTCGGCGGGATCGACGACGTTCGGAAGCGACTGCAGGAGCGCCCAGCGCTCGCCCTCGAGCCGGTACCCCGTCCCTGGCCCGGAGTAGATGTTCGGGTCGTTCACGGCCGAGTGGACGAGCCCCTCGGAGTCGATCACCGCCGCCGTCTGGAGGTAGTCGGCCGACACGCGTTGGCGCTGCATCGCGAGCACCGCTTCGGCGACGTCGCCGAAGCCGCGGCGATCGAGCGCGAGCGCGACGTCGAGCCCAGACACACCTCGCGACAGCAGGTCGTCGGCGGCCTCGACGTCCGCTGCTCGGTCGCGATCCGGTACGTCGGTCGAGTCGTAGCCGGTAGTGGCCGCCACGACCTCCTCGTTCGAGATCTCCGGCAGGCCGAGTTCGGCGAACACCGCTTGCGCGGCTCGTGCAGCACGTTCGCGGACGCGAAGCAGCTCGTCCTCGCCCACCGGCTCGATCCCGGCGTCCACCTGCCAGTCACGCTGGATGGTGAGCCACTCGTCGAGGTCGTCCGCATCGAAGTTGCCCCCGCCGAACGTGTTGTCACGCCGAGGCATGACGGAGTAGCCGGAGGTCACGAAATCCGTGCCGGGGAGGAACTGCCCCATGAGCTTGGCCGTCTTCCGGATCTCCGAGTGCGATGCGATCGCGTCGTTGCCCGACGCGACCTCGAGGTCGAGCCAGGCAGCGAGCACGTTCTCGCCGAGGATCGCGCGGGTACCACCGGGAACGGAGAGCACGAGCGCGACGCACGAGATGGACCCGTTCTGGACGCCCTGCGAGCCCGCCGCGCGGACCGCCGCCAGACAGCGGGCTTCGAGGTAGAGCATGGACAGTCCCTGCGCGTAGCCCATCAGCGCCTCCGAGCCGGTGCCGGAGGTGAAGCGCACTTTCACACCGCGCGATGCGTAGGCCGCGCCGAGAAACGCCTTCGACCACGGGGTGTCGTCGCCGTCGACGAAGACAGGCTCCGTTCCATAGACGGAGAGCGTCTCCGCATAGGTGACGAGACCGCGAATCGCGAGCTCGAGGTTTCGTCGTTCCTCGACGGCGCATTGCGTCATCGCACCAGGACGACCCGTCTGTGAGCCCACGAGCAGCGAGATCGCGTTCAGCGGCGCGTAGCGCGCGACGCCCACGGTCGTCTCCAGCTCCGCGAAACCGCGGCGGGCGGCCTCGGCTGCGTCGGCGGCCAGGAGCGCCGGGCTTTCCTTCAGGTTGGTCACGTGCGCCTGGTTCGCGGGCGCACGGCGCGCGCGCAGCTTCTTCAGAGCCAGCATGAGCTCCACCGGGTCGAGCAGCCCCATGACGCGCGCGAGCTTCGCCGGAGTGAGCCCGCGCGCGAGGCGGACCAGCTCGGCGCGTGGCACGCCGACGTCGACGAGCTTGAGCGCGAGCTCGGAGTCGGTGAGCGCCATCGCCTCGGCCGCGACCGTGAGGTCGAGCCCGCGCGCGACCACGAAGCGGTCGATGACGTCGAAGTCCGCGGCCGCGCGTCCGTCCATGCGCGTGACGACTCCGTTCTCGACGACGAGCTCCGGCGCTGGGTCGTTCGGCCCGTCGGATGCGACGAGACCAAGCTCCGGGAGCGGCGAGACGAGTTGCTCGCGGTGGAGCTCACGGCCCTCGCGGGCTACGATCCGGCGACTACGCATCGGCGAGCAGACCGCGCGCTGCGTACGCCGACGACGCCTCGCGCACGAACGCCGCCGTCGCGTCTGCACCGAAACCCTCGAGTCGCGAAGCCCACTCCTCAAGCTCGTCCGCAGTCGCTCTGCGCGGGCGCAGCGCCGTGTACAACGCCAACAGGAGCTCGTCGGGGACCGCCGCCAGCTCAGCCGCACGCTCGAGGTTCGCCGCGAGCTGATCGCGGCCCGCCGCCCGCGCCACCTCCGCCTGGAGACGAAGCGTCGCGGGAGTGGCGCGAATCTCATCCGCCTCGATGCGCCCGGCTCGGAGCGCCTCGAGCGTCACGCCCGTGAGAGGTGTTCCAGCTGGCGTCGACACGAGGTCAGGCCTGTGCGTGCCGAGCGGGTAGTCGGTGTGCGTGTCGAAGGGCTTCCGTTCGAGGGACATGCGCCCAGACTTTAGGCTTGACGCTCACGCGTGGCCAAGACGACGAACGATTATCGATTTTCCGACCGGGTCGCGCTCGTCACGGGTGCAGCGAGCGGGATCGGCGCAGCGGTGGCCGACCGGCTCGTCGCCGAAGGAGCGCGAGTCGCCTCGCTCGACATCCGACCCGCCGAGACGGCCGGTGTCCTCGTGCTAGAGGGAGATGTCTCGCAATCCACGGACGTCGAGACGGCGGTGGCGCAGGTTGAGTGCGAGGTCGGCCCGATCGACGTGCTCGTCTGCTCTGCCGGGGTTCCCGGAGAGTCTCTTCCGAGTACCGAGATCCCGGACGTGGAGTGGCGGCGCGTCCTCGGCATCAACGCGGACGGCGTGTTCTTCTGCAACCGCGCGGTGGCTCCGCGGATGGTGGAGCGCGGCTACGGTCGAATCGTGAACGTCGCCTCGATCGCGGGCAAGGAGGGCAACCCGATGGCGGCGGCCTACTCCGCGTCGAAGGCTGCGGTCATCGCGCTGACGAAGGCGATCGGGAAGGATCTCGCCCAGACGGGCGTCCTCGTCAACTGCGTCGCCCCGGCGGTGATCGAGACGCCGATTCTCGAAGGCGTGTCGCCCGAGCACATCGAGTACATGGTCGAGCGGATCCCCATGGGCCGCATGGGACGCGCGGATGAGGTCGCGGCTCTCGTGTGCTGGCTCGCGAGCGAGGAGTGCTCGTTCTCGACCGGCGCGACGTATGACATCTCCGGCGGCCGGGCGACGTACTGATGCGCCGTCTGCGCTTCCGCGGGCCGAACGGCGTCGAGGAGGGCGCCGTCGAGGAGGGCGCCGTGCTCACGCGGAACGGCGAGCGCATCGTGCCGCTCGACCTCGACCGCCTGCTTCTTCCGGTCCCGTACGAGTTGCTGCTCCCGCTCGAGCCTCCCGAGGTCTGGTGCGCGGGCGTGACGTACGAGCGCTCGCGAGACGCGCGCATCGAGGAGAGCGCCGTCGAGGACGTGTACTCGCTCGTGTACGACGCGGAGCGCCCTGAGCTCTTTCTGAAGGATGCCGGCTGTCGGCGAACGGTCGGGCCGGGGGCGCCGATCGGGGTGCGCTCGGACTCGGCCTGGAACGTCCCGGAGCCGGAGCTCGGGGTCGTGATCGGCGAGGACGGGTCGATCGACGGCGTCACCATCGGCAACGACGTGTCCTCGCGGGACATCGAAGGTGCGAACCCGCTGTACCTCCCGCAGGCGAAGATCTATGCAGGCGCCTGCGCGCTCGGGCCCGCCGTCGTCTCCCCTCCTCCCGACGGTTCGCTCGAAATCCAGCTGCGGATCCTCGGCGAGGGCGGCGACGAGCTGTTCGCGGGAGAGACCTCGACCGCGCGCATGAGGCGCTCGTTCGAGGAGCTCGTCGCGTTCCTGCTGAGGGACAACCCGGTGCCCGCAGGAAGCGTGCTGCTCACGGGCACGGGCCTCGTCCCGCCGGACGACTTCACGCTCGCGCCGGGTCATCTGGTCGAGATCGAGGTGCCGGGCGTCGGCATCCTCTCGAACCCGGTCGTCCTCGCATCCACACTGCTCGAAAGGAGCCTCGCCCATGTCTGAGACCGTCTCCGGGACGCTGACGGGATCACCCGCGAGGAACTTCGTCGGGGGCGAGTGGCGCGAGAGCGCGGCCGGCGAGACATACGAGAAGCGGAACCCATGGCGGCCCGCACAGGTGACGGGCGTCTACGCGGCGTCCGACGCGGAGGACGCCCGCGCTGCCGTCGACGCGGCTCGCGAGGCGTTCCCCGGGTGGTCGGCGCTGCCTGCGGCACAACGGGCTGCGTTCTTCGGCAAGGCAGCGAGCGCGATCGAGGCGCGCGCCGAACGGATCGCAGCTGACATGACCGCCGAGATGGGCAAGCCCCTCAGGGAGGCGCGCCTCGAGACGCTCCGCGCCGCAACCATCCTGCGGTACTCGGCCGGCGAGGCCTGGCGCCCGATCGGCGAGCTCTACGAGCCGTCGGTGCCGAACCAGCGCCTGTACACGCTCCGCCGGCCACTGGGCGTCGTGGGGCTCATCACGCCCTGGAACTTCCCGATCGCGATTCCCGTCTGGAAGCTCGCCCCCGCCTTGATCTACGGCAACACGCTCGTGCTCAAGCTCGCCTACGAGGCGCCGCGAACGGGCCTCCACGTCGCCGCGTGCTTCGCAGAGGCAGGGCTGCCCGCAGGCGTGCTCAACGTCCTGACGGGCTCCGGCTCCAAGGCGGGCGCGGAGCTGGTGCGGAGCCCGGGCGTCAGGGCGATCTCGTTCACCGGCTCGGTCGCAGTCGGGCACGGCGTCCGCGAGGAGGCGACGGCACGCGACTGCCGCGTGCAGCTCGAGCTCGGAGGACAGAACCCGCTCGTCGTGATGGCCGACGCCGAGCTCAACCACGCGGTCGAGGCGAGCTACGCGGGCGCGTTCTGGTCAGCGGGCCAGAAGTGCACCGCGACGCGGCGCATCCTCGTCCACGACTCGGTCTACGACGAGTTCCGCGAGCGGTTCCTCACCCGGGTCGCCACGGGGAAGGTCGGCGATCCGGCCGATCCCGAGGTCGAGGTCGGGCCGGTGGTCAACGAAGCAGCGCTCACCGAGATCCTCGGCGCGATCGAGCGGGCGAGGGCAGCGGGTGGCACCGTCCTCGCCGGCGGCGAGCGGGGCGACGAGGACGGGTTCCTCGTCCCGCCGACCGTCTTCGAAGGCCTCGCCGACGATGCGGAGCTCTCCTGCGAGGAAGTGTTCGGCCCGGTCACCGCTCTGTACCGGTTCTCGACCCTCGACGAGGCAATCGAGCGCGCGAATGCCGTGCGCTTCGGCCTCTCGACCGCGATCTTCACGCGCGACCTGCATGCCGTGCAGCGGTTCACCGAGAGCGCCGCGGCGGGGATCATCCACGTCAACTCCCAGACCGCTGGCGCCGACGTCCACGTCCCGTTCGGCGGCATCAAGGGCTCGGGGTGGGGACCGCACGAGCAAGGACGCGCGGCGATCGACTTCTACACGGAGACGGTCACGGTCTACCAGGACGCACCGCTTGGCTGAGACGATCCGCACGCTCGTCACGGGCGCCCTCGGGTGCCTCGGCGCGTGGACGGTCAAGGCGCTCATCGACGAGGGCGAGGATCCCGTCGGCTACGACCTCGGAGAGGACGACGGGCGGTTGCGGCTGATCCTCGAGCCCGAGGAGAGAGAGCGGGTAACGCTCGTCCAGGGGGACGTCACCGACGGAGTCGCCCTCGGAAAGACCCTCGACGAGCAGAGCATCACGCACATCGTGCATCTCGCGGCTCTCCAGGTCCCGTTCTGTCGCGCCGATCCCGCGGCGGGTGCGAAGGTCAACGTCCTCGGCACCGTCGCCGTCTTCGAAGCGTTGAAGGCACGGCGCGACCGGATCCGGGGCCTCGCGTACGCGAGCTCGACGGCCGTCTACAACGCGAGCGACCCCTCCCCTGCACCAGAGTCGGGGGGAACGGCGCCGACGACGCTCTACGGCGTGTACAAGCTCGCGAACGAGGGAACGGCTCGCGTGTACTGGGCGGACGACGGGGTCGCGTCGATCGGCATCCGCCCCTATGTCGTCTACGGGCCGGGCCGCGACCAAGGTCTGACCTCGGGACCCTCGCTCGCGATGGCAGCAGCCGCGCGAGGAGAGGGGTTCCACATCGGCTACGGCGGAACCGTCCAGTACGACTATGCAGCCGATGTCGGAAGAGCGTTCGCGCTCGCGGCCCATGCCGCCACCGAGGGGGCACGTGTCGCAAACTTCCCGGGGGAGGCGGCCTCCATGCCCGATGTCGTGGCTGCGATCGAACGAACGACGCCCGACGTCGCAGGCCGTATCACGCACGTGGACACACGGCTGCCGTTTCCCGAGCGGCTCGAGTCGGCGCTCCTCGAGCGCCTCGTCGGCCCGCTGCCGCGCGCCTCCCTCGCCGAGGGCGTCCGCCAGACGATCGACCACTTCCGCCGATTGGACAGTGTCTGACACCTTCGGGTCGCAAGCCCAGATTGCTACGTACAGCAGGTGGCAGACACCGTGTCTAGTGGATCAGTGGGCGCAGCGTGTCGCGCGCGATGAGGAAGCCGCGCTTCACCAGCTCCTCCGAGGCCTCGAAGCTCCTGTCCTCGTGCTCGATCGAGACGACGAAGTCGTACCCAGCACGGTAGAGGGCCGCGACAAACCGGTCCCAGCGGACCTCGCCGAGACCCGGTAGCCGTGGCACCTGCCAGCCCATCCCCAATGAGATCGTGCCGTTCCTGTACAGGCCGTCCCGGTCGATCTCGAGGTCCTTCGCGTGGACGTGGAAGAGCTTCGACGCGTAGTCGCGCACGACTCGCTCGTAGTCGATCATGAGCCACACGAGGTGCGAGGGATCGAGGTTGAGCCCGAAGCTCGGGCTGTCGACGATCGCGAACATCTCGTCCCACGCGGCCGGCGTCGACGCGAGGTTCGTGCCGCCCGGCCACTCGTCGTAGGAGAAGATCATCGGGCAGTTCTCGATCGCGATCTTCACGCCCCGCGAGTCCGCGTAGTCGACGAGTCGGGGCCACACCTTCCGGAACTCGCGGAAGTTGTCAGGGACACTCTTGGTCTGGTCCCGGCCGACGAACGTGCCGACCACGCCAACGTCGAGCTTCGCTGCCGCGTCGATCACCTTTTTCAGATGCGCGTTCGCAGCGCCGCGTTCCGTGGGGTCGGGATGGAGGTTGTTCGGGTAGTAGGCGAGCGACGAGATCCCGAGGCTGTGCCGATCGAGTAGGTCGCGGACGGCATCAGGGTCGAACTTCCTGACGTCGATGTGGGATGTCCCCGCGTAGCGGCGGCGCTCGCCTCCCGCGGCCGGCCAGCACGCGATCTCGAGCATCTCGAAGCCCGCGCCTGCCGCCCAGGCGGCGACCTGCCGGAGCGAGCGGCGGGGAAATGGAGCGGTGAGAAGTCCGAGCTTCAGTGCTGCACCTCAGCCGGCGACGACGGGGTTCGTCAGAGAGCCTAGACCCTCGATCTCGATCGTCACCTCGTCTCCCGGGCGGAGGAGTCGTTGCGGATCGCGGAACACACCCACCCCGGCCGGCGTGCCGGTGAGGATCAGGTCGCCGGGCTCGAGGGTCATGGTCTGCGAGGCGTGACTGATCACCTCGTCCACGCCGAAGATCAGGTTCGCCGTGGTCGAGTCCTGGAGGACCTCGCCGGAGACGATGGCGCGGATCCAGAGGTCGTGTGGATCCGAGACGTCCGCAGCCGGAACGAGCGCCGGGCCGACCGGGCAGAACGTGTCGGGCGACTTGCCTCGTGACCACTGCCCGTCCGAGAACTGGAGGTCTCGAGCGCTCACGTCGTTTGCGCAGATGTAGCCACGGACGGCCTCCAGCGCGTTCTCCCTGGAGACGCCTTTCACACGCGGGCCGATGACGACGCCGAGCTCGGCCTCGTAGTCGCACTGCGTGACGAGCGGAGGGATGACGATCGGCTCGCCGGGCCCGATGAGCGCGTTTCCCCACTTCGCGAAGAGGAGGGGCTCCTGTGGCAGGTCGACGCCCTGCTCCTCGGCATGGTCGCGGTAGTTCAGGCCGACGCAGATGATCTTGCCGGGGCGGTCGATCGGGAGCATCGCTGCCAACCCTAACCGTCCAGCGGAACCGAGTTGCAGGCGGTCGCCACCTGCGCGAAGCTTGCCGCGATGTCCGACGCCCGCTTTGCGGACGGCCTCCGCTATCGCATCGAGATCCCCTCCGTCGAGGGCCCTGCGGTCTTCCGTGGAGTGCTCGAGGAAGCGGCGGCACGCGGCGTCGCGGTTCGCCGGGTGTCGCAGGGATCCGGCGTGATGATGCTCACGGACGGCGAGATCGCCGAGATGGCCGAGCTCGGAGCGGCGCACGGCGTAGAGGTCTCGCTGTTCCTCGGGCCGCGCGGCGCCTGGGACCCGGGCGGCCAGTCGTTCGCGACCGGTGCCGTCGGCGGTGTCGCTCGCGGAGACGACGGGATCGAGTCGTGCCTGGGCGAGGTGCAGCGAGGGATCGGACTCGGCATCCGGTCGTTCCTCGTCGCGGACCTCGGCGTGCTCGCGATGCTCGGTCGCATGAAGCGCCACGACCAGCTGCCCGCGAAGCTGGTGCTCAAGACCTCCGTGCTTCTCCCGTGCGCGAACGCCGAGACGGCCCGGGCGCTCGAAGAGCTCGGTGCGACGACGATCAACGTCTCGACAGACCTCTCGCCGGCAGAGCTCAGCGAGCTGCGCTCGGGATGCGCGGCTCCACTCGACGTGTACGTCGAGGTGCCGGACGACCAGGGCGGATTCGTGCGTTTCTACGAGGTGCCGGATCTGATCCGTGCCGGCGCGCCTGTCTACGTGAAGCTCGGATTGCGCAACGCGCCGAATATCTACCCGTCCGGTCTCCACCTCGAGGACCTGGCCGTCAAGCTGGGACGAGAGCGCGTCCGCCGGGCCGAGCTCGTCCTGCGGCTGCTGCGAGAGCGCGCGCCCGACCTCGTCGAGGGCCGTGGAGACGACCACCCGGGAGATCTCGGGATCCCGGAGCCATGAGCCGGCGCCGGTGAGAGAGCGATTCGCGTCGATCTACACGGCCGCGCTCGCGGACATCCTCGACGCGCGCGGGCTCCACGCCCAGACCCTGCCGCCGTCGATACGGCCGCTCGAGCGCGGCATGCGGCTGGCCGGCGAGGCGTACACCGTCGCAGGCGCGCCCGCGGAGACCGAGGACTACGAGGTGGCGCTGCGGAAGGTGCTGGCCATGCTCGGAGAGGTGCCCGCCGGCCACGTCGCCGTGTACGCCTGCGAGCACGGGCTCACGGCACATCTCGGCGAGCTCTCGGTCACGTCGCTCAAGGCGCGGGGCGTCGCCGGATGCGTCCTCGACGGCGGCTGCCGCGACGTGCGCTTCATCCTCGAGGAGGGGTTCCCTGTCTTCTGCGCGCACGTCACCCCGGAGGACTCGACCTGGAGCTGGGAGCTCGAGGCGACGCAGGTTCCGATCACGATCGGGCGTGTGAAGGTCGAGCCTGGCGACTGGGTCGTCGGCGACGACGATGGGGTGGTCATCGTGCCGCGGACGATCGCGGAGAGCGTGCTCGTGGAGGCGGAGAGGAAGGCGGCGACGGAGAACGAGATCCGCGCCGCGGTCCGTGAGGGGATGACGCCGCTCGACGCGTACGAGCGCTACGGCACCTTCTGAGCCACTAGTCGTCCGCAGGAGGCCGCGGATTCCAGGCGGGGAACGAGTCGTTGTCGTCGGGGTCGGTGAGCTTCTCGACCTGCCCGTCGAGGTCGACAGTGTGGATCGCGCCGTTCTGCGTAAAGCCGACCGAAGCGCCGTCGGGCGACCAGGCCGGCTCGAACGCATCCGGTCCGGAGCGGGTGAGGCGCCGAACGCCTTTCTCGCCGACGGTGAGGACAAAGAGGTCGTAGAGCGGACCGCGGACATTCGAGGCGAAGGCGAGCCTCTTGCTGTCGGACGACCAGGCCGGAGAGACGCTTCGGGCGCGAAGCGATGTGATCTGCCGAGGCCGGGAGCCGTCCGGTCTCACAAGCCAGAGCTCACGCTCCGTTGTGCCAGCCTCTCGCCGCACATAGGCGATCCAGCCGCCGTCGGGCGACCACGCCGGCTCGAACTCCTCCGCCTCGGGGTCCGAGATTCGGCGAGCCGCGGATCCGTCGGCGTTCGCCACGTAGATGTCACCGGGACGGTTGCGCGCGAACGCGATGCGGCGCCCGTCGGGCGACCACGTCGGGTGCGAATCGTCCTCGTCCGTCGTCGTGACCCTCTGCGACCCCGTCCCGTCGGCGTTCATCACGAAGATGTCGAACGTCCCGGCTCGGCGACTCGCGAACGCGATCTTCTCGGCGTCGGGCGACCACGCGGGCTCGATCTGGAAGAAAAGCTTGCGGGGCGAGCTATCGTCGCCGCGTTCGTCAGTGAGGCGCCGCTGGCTTCCGCCGTCGGCGTTCATCTCGAAGATCGCGTAGTCGCCGTCCCGGGTCGAGACGAACACGAGATCGGGTCGCGGCGCGGAGGAGCCCCCGCAGCCGAAAGCGCTGAGCGTCAGCGCGACGGCGAGGGCGACAGGGATCGCGCGGAGCACCGTTGACACCATTCGATCCGACGATCTCGTCGCTAGTGGGCGATCGGCTCGACGCCGAGGAAGCGTCTCTGGAGCTCGGCGTCGCCCCCGAGCTCGGCAGCGGTCGTCTCGAGTGCGATCTCGCCCCCGACCATGACGAGCTGCCGGTTCGCAAGCGAGGTCGCAACGTCGAGCTTCTGCTCGATCAGCAGAATCGGGAGTCCCTCGTTCTCGAGTCGCCTGAGGGTGTCGACGAGCATGTCGACAATCGTCGGGGCAAGGCCTTCGGACGGCTCGTCCATGATCAGGAGCCTTGGATTGCCCAGGAGCGCCCGGCCGATGGCGAGCATCTGCTGCTCTCCCCCGGAGAGCTCGGCACCGCCGTTGCGTTTTCGCTGGGCGAGCCGGGGGAAGAGGTCGTAGACCCGATCAGCGGTCCAGCCGCCGTCTCCGTTGCGGGCGGAGATCTTGAGATGCTCGTGCACGCTGAGAGAGGGGAACAAACGACGGCCTTGGGGAACGTACCCGAGGCCGGCGCGCGCCACTCTGTAGGACGGCTTGCCCAGGATCTCGACTCCTTCGAACCTCACCGAGCCGCTTGCCCGGGGTGGCGTGAAGCCCATGATCGCCGCACAGAGCGTGGACTTCCCCATCCCGTTCCGGCCCACGACGGCAACCGACTTGTCGACGACCGAGAATGTCACGTTCTGGAGCACGTGGGCGCTGCCGTAGAACGCGCTCAGCCCTGCGACCTCGAGCAACGGACTACTCATCTTCGTATTTGTGTCGGCCGAGGTAGAGGTCGTGCACCAGCTCGTTGGCACGAATCTCGTCGGGCGTGCCCTCCACGATCACGCGACCGTCGTGCATCATCGTCACGCGCTCGGCCACGACGAGCGCCACGTCCATGTCGTGCTCGATCAATATCAGGGTGATGTCGGGGTCGAGCGCGAGCAGAAGCTCGGTGAGGAGCTGTCGCTCGCCCCGGGACAGCCCGGAGGCAGGCTCGTCGAGCATGAGCATCCTCGGCTCGGACGAGAGCGCCATCGCCAACGCCACCTGACGATGCTCGCCGTGGGAGAGCGATCCCACAGGCATGTCGAGCTTGTGGTCGATCACGACTCTACGAGCCGCCTCCCGCGCACGCTGTCGTAGGTCGCGATCCTTCCGCGGCAAGATCACCGGCCGTAGATGGCCCGCGCCGACGCCGAGGATCGAGAGGTAGATGCTGTCCTCGACGCTGACGCCGAGAAACAGCCTGGACTGTTGATACGTACGTGCGAGCCCGAGCCGCGCTCGCTTTCGGGCCGGCGTCTGCGTGACGTCGCGGCCGAATAGCTCGACGGTGCCACTCGACGCAGGCAGGTCTCCCGCGATGACGTTGAAGAGCGTCGTCTTACCGGCGCCGTTCGGGCCGAGGATCGCACGGCGCTCCCCGTGAGCAACGTCGAGATCGACGCCGTCGACTGCCAGGAGCCCGCCGAAGCGCCGGTCGACCCCCCGCAAGCGGAGGGTCGACTCGGCGCTGTCGGCTCGAGGAGGTGCTTGAGCCGCTCCTTCGATCACCTATCTGATGACACCGTTGACGACCGGGCGCTCCTTGCCGGTCCACGGGAGCTTCTTGTTGACGCATCTCGGATACGTCCTGCTGGGCGGAGCCTTGATCGCGCCGCCGAACGACTGGTCGACCGGCGGGATGTACTGGACGGTCTGGATCGAGAGCGCACCTGCCTTGACGTTCATCCGGTACGAGTACTGGGGCTGGATCGCCTGGCGGTTCTTGTCCAGCCTGACCGTTCCGTACGCTCCGGGAACAACCGTCGTCCGAAGGGTGACCTGCAGCCTCTTCTGGCCCCCGGAGATGTCGCCGTTGACCTTCCGCAACGCCTTGATCAGGCCCCAAGCGTTGAGGTAGTAGTTGTAGGTAAAGCCGTCCGCGGCGTGGTCGGAGGCCGTGCCGGCGAGCGGCGGGTACTTGTTGTACCACTTGTCGAGGATCCTCTTGTAATTCGTGACCCTCGCTCCCTTCAGGTCAGGCGACGAGCCGAAGCCTCCCACGTACGCGCCGCTCAGACGTGGGCCGAGCTCCTTGTCCGCGCCGGACGCGAAGAAGAAGAGGTTCCCGATGACCTGGTTCGGACTGAGCCGTCCGTGCAGCTGCTCGTAGGCTTTCAGCGATGGAGCAGTACCCGTTCCACCGACGGCCCAGAAATACCCGTCGACATCGTCAGGCCCGGGCAGCTGCTGTGCGAATGACGAGAAGTCGGTCGCATTCAGCGGCGGGAAGACCCGCTTGGTGATCCTTCCGCCCGCCGCGCAGAAGTCGGCGATCATCCCGGCACCGGACGCGTAGCCGAAGCTGTAGTCGTCCATGATGATCGCCGCTCTCCTCCACTTGAGCTTCCTGAAGGCGAGATCGCCGATGCCGGCGTTCCACTGAATGCCGTCACCGTTGAAGCGGAAGAAGTTTGGAGCCTTGACGCGGGCGGTCGTATCCCACGCACCCGCGGTCCCGTTGACGAACGTCTTCGTCCGATGCTGCTTCGCGTAGTTCGCTACGGCAACGGACTCGTCACCCGAAAGAGGCCCGACCATGACGTCGGCATCGAGTTGCTCCATCAGGCGCCTCGTCTCCTTGAGCGCGGTCGCAGCCGTGTCGTCCGCGCACCCAATACCCACGAGCTGCAGTGGGTGACCGCCGATCTGGCCACCGGTCCATCCCGCCGAGGGCTTGTTCTTGTTCTTCGGCTTCGCGCCGGCGAACTCGGCGAAGGCGGAGATCGCGCCACCGATGTCCTGCTCGTAGTTGGCCGCGAACGCCCCCTTGCAGTCGGAGAGAATCGCGACCTTGATCGGTGTTGCCTGCGCCGTCGAACCGACGGCGGACGACGCGGTCACAGCCGTAGCGACCGCGACCAGAGCCAGGACGAGAGCGGACGGAAGCCAGAGGCGACGGCCCCGATGTCTCACGTGCCTCATGTGATGTGCCCTCCTTCGATCGAGTTCGTGCCTGCGCGGCCGAGCGTAAACCATTTGTTTCCGAATTCACAACTGAGCTGGCGTCGGCATCCCTCCTTCACGTGTCACGCGGATTCGTCCCCTTTCGAGCTGCTGCCGGCCTCCGACGAGCCCTCGAGTCCTGCAGTGGCCACGGCGGGGCTTGGGACCGACGGTTTACCCAGTCCTCTCCCGACGCGGGAAAAGAGCGAGTCCCACATGCCCATCAACCCGCCGGGTGAGATGAGCACAATCGCGAGGAAGATCGCGCCGATCAGCGTGTGGAAGGTGCCTCCGATGACCGGGAGGTTGTCCGTCCTCACGTAGTTCTGGATGACCACGAAGGCAAGCGCTCCGAGCCACGCTCCCTCGAGCCTGTACAGGCCGCCGATGACGGCGATCACGAGCAGGTCGATCACGCGGGCGATGTCGATCGACGCCGGATCGATCTGACCGTTCCACCAGACGTAGAGCACACCCGAGAGCGACGCGAGGAATCCCGCGAAGCCGAAAGCCATCATCCGATGGAGCGCCACGTTGTAACCGAGCGAGCCCATCCGCACCGGCTCGTCGCGGACCCCCTGCAGCGCGAGCCCGAAGGGGGTGCGAACGATGTAGCGGATGGCGACGTACACGAGCAGGGCCGTAACCAGGGCGACGTAGTAGAGGCGGTTCGGACTGAGCGCGACGTTCCCGATGATGTCGGGCGTGCCTATGCCGCTGATTCCGCCGAAGCCCGAAAAGGTCGTCACCTGGCCGAAGAAGAGATTGGCGATCACGGCGAAAGTCAGTGTGATCATCAGAAAGTAGATTCCGGTGCTGCGGCTCGCGAGCGCACCGAAGATGAACGCAACGGCCGTCGCGATCCCGATGCCGAGGAGCACGCCCAACCACGGGTTCCAACCGAGGTTGAGCCCCTTCGACTCCCCGGTCGTCACGACATTTCCGACGACGAAGCCCGCGATCCCGTAGATGGACACCTGGGCGAGAGAGACCATTCCGCCGTAGGCGGAGAGGAAGATCAGGCTTGCGGCCGCGATGCCGAGGAGAAACACCTGCGTGAGGATGAAACTGACCCAGTACGTGCTGAAGACCAGCGGTCCGATTGCCACGAGTACCAGCGCCCCGACACCGATGAGACGCTCGGCGGCCTCTTGAAAGCCGGCTGGTCTCATGCCGGCCTTCCGAACAGTCCGAGGGGCCGAAAGGCGAGCACGATCGCCAGGAGCACGAACGTGAAGATGATGGAGTAGAACGTGTAGTTCGCCGGGAGGTAGGCGGCCGAGAAGCTCGAGACGAGACCGAGGAGAAGCGCTCCGACAGCCGCCCCGGGGAGCGACCCCATCCCGCCGATGATCACCACGACCAACGAGTAGAGAAGCCAGTTCGCGTCGGCACCCGGGCCGAGGCTCGCGAACGATCCCCCGATCGCGCCGCCGAAGCCGGCGAGCGCAGATCCGACGAAGAACGCGATTGCAAACGTCAGTTGTATGTTCACGCCGAGCGCCGAGACCATCGAGCGGTCGTCGACCCCCGCTCGGATGACCATCCCCGTTCGGGTCTTCTTCAGCCAGAGCCAGAGCGCAACTCCGACGGCGATGGCGGTAGCGAGGACGAAAAGGCGCGTGAGCGTGTACTCGACCCCGGCAACATGAACGTCCACCCGGCGGTCGAGCACACCGGGCCACGAGATGTCTTGGGCGAAGGAGCCGAAGTGGGCGATCATCTGGTCGGCGAGGATCACCGAGATCGCGATGGTGATCAGGGCCTGACGAAGCTCCTGGCCCTGATTCCAGCGCAGGAACACCTGCTGCACGCCGAGACCGAAGAAGCCGATCAGGAGCGCAGCGATCAGAGCCGGGGCGAGCCACTGCCAGAAGTCCACCTGCTCGCTCAGGAGGCCGAAAGCCGGATCCTCGCCTACGAACCGGCGCTGGAGCTTCAACGCGATGTAGCCCCCGAGCAGGAAGAACGCACCGTGCGCCATGTTCACGACGCGCATCAGCCCGAAGATCAGCGTGAACCCACTCGCGACGACGAAGTACACACCGGCCGCGGTCAGTCCGTTCAGCAGGGTGATGATGAAGTCGTGGGGGTTGTCAACGGCGGAGCCAAAAGCCGTCTGCACACCCGTGCAGCCGAACTCCGAACAGGGCCTCGCAGCGAAGACGATCCAGACTAGAGCGAACGCGAGCATGCCGAGGGCAATCAGCCGTGGCAAGAGCCGGGCCGCGCCTCCATGACGGAGTCTCTCTCCCACCGGGCTACGAACGTACCAATCCGACAGAGGCCTTTCAACGGGGCAACCGGCCTTGGCGCTCCTACCGCGCGCGCGATTCCAGGCCGCGGCTAGCCCCGCTCCCACGCGAGCCCGGCAGCCAGCACGACCTCGTCGCGGGGCGCGATCAGCTGCATGTTCCCGATCGCGAGCCCGGCCCAGCCCGTCAGGTTCACCCAGCGCAGGAACGACGTGAGCGGAAGCCGGACCTCGAGCTCGTCGGCGTCCTCCGGCGGCAGCTCGACCGCGTAGCACGGGCTGACGTAGAGGTCGACCTCGGGCTCGAAGCGGCGCCACTCGTCGATCGCGCGGTACGCGGCCTCGATCTCGTCCGGCGTTGCCCGCTGCGCGGCCTCGAGCTTCTTCCTCATGGCGTCGCTGTACTCCTCGGCGCGACTCGGGAAGGTCGCCGCGTGCGAGCGAAGCGCCTCGTGCTGGAACTGCGGCCACGTGTTCGCGCTCGGCTCCGGGACGCTCGCCTCGACCACGCGAGCGCCGAGGCGCTCGAGCTCGGGCACCCAGGCCTCGGCGGCGTCGCTCGTCTCGATCTCGCGACTGTCGCCGATGCCAGGCGGCTGTCGCAGCAGGCCGATCGTGAGACCTTCGAGTCGTGGGTCGGGGACCGCACGCTGCGCGAGGACCGACCACATGAGCGCGACGTCGGCGACCGTTCGGGCGAGCGGACCTGCAGTATCGAGCGTCGGGCACAGCGGAAAGGCGCCCTCCATCGGAATCAGGCCCCACTGCGACTTGAGCCCTACGATCTCGCAAGCTGCGGCAGGCAAACGGATCGAGCAACCTGTGTCCGACCCGAGCGCGAGCCCACACAGGACCGCCGCAACTGCCGCAGCGGAGCCGCTCGAGGAGCCGCCCGTCGTCTTCCCCGGGCGCAAGGGGTTCCGGCACGTCCCGTACCAGGGGCTCTGACCGAGGACGCTCCATGCGAACTCCGGGAGATGCGTCTTGCCGACGAGCACCGCACCAGCGTCGAGGAGCCGCTGGACCGCTACCGCGTTGCGCTCTGGAAAGTGGTCCCGGTACAGGTGCGAGCCGTACGTCGTGCGCACGCCGGCGGTGTCGAAGAGATCCTTGACCGCGAGTGCCCTCCCGGCGAGCGGCCCCGGACGCGGGTCGCCTGGCTCGACCCGCGTGATGAACGCGTTCCAGGGATCGCCGCTCATGGAACTCGCGCGATGCACTCGATCTCGACCTTCGCGCCCTCGACGGCGAGCCGAGGCACCTCGACGAGAGTCGATGCGGGCCGAGTCGCGCCGAAGATCTCCTGGCGCACCGGGTTGATCAAGGGGCGGTCGTCGACGTCGGTCAGGAAGATCGTCACCTTGACGACGTCCTCGAAGCGGCAGCCGCCCGCCGAGAGCACCGCTCGCATGCTCTCGAAGACCTGCCGCGTCTGCGCGACGACGTCGTCCCGGCCTACGAGCTTGCCCTCGCCGTCGACGGCGACGATCCCCGAGACGAACAGGAGATCGCCCGCGCGCACCGCGTCCGTGAAGTGCGAGATCGGCTCGGCGAGCCCGTCGACGCGAATCTCCTGGCGGCTCATGCTGCCCCTTCCTGTAGCTCGCTCAGCTTCACACGTGGGCTGATCCGCTCGGGGTCGACGGGCAGCTCGAGAACTGCCGGCTTGCCTGACGCAAGCGCGCGCTCGAAGGCGGCCTCGAAGCCGGCTGTCCGCTCGACGCGCTCCCCGTACCCGCCGTAGGCCTCGGCGAGCGCAGGGAAGTCGGGGTTCTCGAGGTCTGTGCCGATCACGCGGCCCGGATACTGGCGCTCCTGGTGCATGCGGATCGTCGCGTACATGCCGTTGTTCACGAGCAGGACGACGATCGGCAGCTCGTACTGCACCGCGGTCGCGAACTCCGGGGAGCTCATGACGAAGTCACCGTCGCCGGTGAAGCAGAGCGCCAGGCGGTCCGGGTGCACGAGCTTCGCCGCGATGGCGGCCGCGAGGCCGTAGCCCATCGAGCCCGACCGCGGGCACGCCTGCGTGCCGAACTGCGTGAACTCCGCGAAGCGGTGCGCCCAGACCGTGAAGTTGCCCGCGCCGCAAGTCTGCACCGCGTCGCCCGGTAGGCGCCCGCGCAGGAAGGCCATGACCTCGCCGAGGTCCACCGGGCCCTCCATCGGCTCGTGACGGAGGTTCGCCTCGTAGTCGATCCGCGCGGCCCTCGTCCACTCGCTCCAGCGCGGCTCGAGCGGTCCCAGCTCTCCGAGCGCCGCCGCGAACGCCGGCAACGAGGCCGCGATCCGCAGATCCGGTTCGTAGACGGACCCGAGCTCGGTCGGGTCCGGGTGGACATGGATGAGCACCTGCCGCGGATCCGGGACCTCGAGCAGCGTGTACCGCCTCGTCGGCACCTCCCCCAGGCGACCTCCGATCGCGAGCACGAGGTCGGCGTCAGCGAGACGCGCCGCCAGCCGGTCGTCCATCGCGACACCCAGCACGCCTGCGTAGCTCGAGGAGCGGTTGTCGACGAAGTCCTGGCAGCGAAACGCGCATGCGATCGGGAGCTCGCTTGCCTCGCAGAAGCCGAGGACGTCGGCGCCGACGTGCGCCGTCCACCCTCCCTCGCCGACGACGGCGAGCGGCCGCTCGGACGCTGCAAGCAACGTTCGCAGCCGGTCGAGATCCTCGGCCCGCGGTTCGATGGTGCCGATCTCCACGCGGACGCTGTCCGCCGCATCGCACTCCTCCGCGAGCACGTCCTCGGGCAGCGAGAGCACGACCGGCCCGGGACGCCCGGAAAGAGCCGTCTCGTACGCGCGCGCCACGTGCTCGGGGATCCGCTCCGCCGCGTCCACCTCCCATGCGGCCTTCGCGATTCCGCTGAAGGTCTCCGCGTAGTCGATCTCCTGCCACGCCTCTCGTCCGCGAAACGGGCGCGGCACCTGGCCGACGAGGAGCACCATCGGGGTCGAGTCCTGCTTCGCCGTGTGGACGCCCACCGCGGCCTGGGTCGCGCCGGGGCCACGCGTGACGATGCAGATCCCGGGACGGCCCGTGAGCTTCCCGTACGCCTCGGCAGCGTTGGCCGCGCCTTGCTCGTGCCGGCACGAGACAAGCCGGATCGACGAGCCGTGGAGGGCATCGAGCACCGGCAGGAAGCTCTCACCGGGGAGGCAGAACGCGAGGTCGGCGCCGTTCAGCTCGAGCTGACGGACGAGGATCTGGCCACCTGTTCTCGGCTGGGCTCTCACCTGCGAAGAGGTTCCTCGAGGAGCACGGTCGCGCGCTGCAGCCGAGGCTTGTCCTCGTCTGCCGGGTCGAGGTAGCGGATCGTCCTGCGACCCGCCCACTCGGCGGGAAGGAGCAGAACGCGCACGAACGCGGCGTCCTCGCCGGCTGACGCGGTCGCCACCACCGGGTCGTCCGCGGCCTCGTGCCAGGACTCGCCGGCGCGGTACGTCCGCGTGTTGCCGTCTGCTCGGTCGATCGTCAACTCGCCGAAGAGGATTCGTCGGACCCCGGGGCCAGGATGAACGTGTCGGTACGCGATCCCGCCGGGCGGGAAGTCGACCCGGTCACAGCGGACGATCCACTCGCCGGGGCCAGGACTTTCCGCCAGCTCCCAGACAATCGCCGGACCGTCCACCCGAGCGGGGCCCCGAAGCGCCCGGTCGCCCTCGATGTCGTACGCCACCCGCCATTCGTCGCCGATCGCGACCCCGTCCGGCCGCTCGTGGAGGGCTATCAATGGAAGAACTGGCCGCCGTCGATGACCATGGTCTGGCCGGTGATGAAGTCGGCATCCGGGGTGCAGAGGAAGACCACGGCCCCGGCGACGTCCTCCGGAACCTGATCGCGCTGGATCGTGCGCGCGGCGATCGAGACGTCGCGCAGCTTCTCGACCACCTCCGGATGAGCCTTCACACCGTCCGACATGGTGAAGCCGGGCGCGACGCAGTTGACGTGGATCGAGTCCTTTCCCAGCTCCTTAGCGAGCGCCCGCGTGAGCGCGACGATCGCGCCCTTGCTCGTCACGTAGTGGAGTAGGAAGGGAACCCCTCGAAACGGCGTTCCAGACGAGATGTTCACGATCTTCCCGCTGCCTTGCTCCCGCATGACGGGAACGACAGCTCGCGAGGTGAGGAACATCGAGGCGACGTTCACGTCCATGACGTGGCGCCACTCTTCGAGTGGGATCTCCGTGAACGCGCGCATCTGGAGCGACGCGTAGAGACCTGCGTTGTTCACGAGGATGTCGATGTGTCCATGACGGTCGAGGGCCTCCTCGACCATTCGAGTCACGTCCTCCTCGGACGAGACGTCCGCACGGATGCCTCCCTCGGGAGGGTTGAGATCCGCGACGACCACCTCCGCGCCCTCTCGCACGAGCCCGTCGGCGATCGCGCGCCCGATTCCCTGCGCGCCCCCGGTAACCAGTGCGACCTTGCCCTCCAGCCGGCCCACGGTTACTGGCCCGGTGAGAACGAGGTAGGGACGAGGATCCGGTTCTGCTGCGTGTGCATGAGAGGCAGAACCTTGACGAGGAACTCCTGCCAGCGCTCGTCTGCCTGCAGACGTCCGCGCTTCTCCTCGCGCGCGGCGTACGAGTCGTAGCGCCAGAGCGTCGTATAGGTCGAGAGCGCGCCGACATCGGTCGTGAAGGCGCCGACGAGGCCGCCGAGGATCTCCTGCTGGAGCGCGATGCCCTCGGTCTCGTAGAGCCGGACGAGCTCGGGCAGCTTGCCTGTGTACACGTGGTAGTCGCGCTGCTCGACGATCACTGCGGTGCCTCGATTCCCCCGACGGCCCAGTACTTGAGCTCGAGCCACTCGTCGATCCCGTAGGACGATCCCTCGCGACCGATACCCGACTCCTTGACACCACCGAAGGGCGCAACCTCGGTCGAGATGAGCCCGGTGTTGATCCCGAGGATCCCGTACTCGAGCGCCTCCGCGACGCGGGTCACGCGGGCGAGGCTCTGGGAGTAGAAGTACGCCGCGAGCCCGTACGGCGTGTCGTTGGCGATCCGCACGACCTCGACTTCCGTGTCGAAGCGTGCGATCCCGGCGACGGGGCCGAAGGTCTCCTCGCTGCTCATGGCCATGTCGGCAGTCACGTCGACGATGACCGACGGCTCGAAGAACTGGCCTTCGATTCGTTCTCCGCCGACGACGAGCTCGGCGCCTCCTGCGAGGGCGTCCGCCACGTGCCGCTCGACCTTCTCGACCGCGGGCTCGTCGATGAGCGGGCCGACGTTCACGCCCTCCGCGAACCCGTCCGCGACCTTGAGCCCGCGCACCGCCTCCGTGAAGCGGTCGAGAAAGTCGTCGCAGATCCCGTCCTGCACCAGCAGCCGGTTCGCCGAGATGCAGGTCTGGCCAGAGTTCCGGTACTTGCACGTGATCGCGCCTGCGACTGCCGCCTCGAGATCGGCGTCGTCGAAGACGACGAACGGCGCGTTCCCGCCGAGCTCGAGCGAGATCTTCTTGAGGCCGGGCGCGCACTGCGCCATGAGCAGTTTTCCGACCTCAGTCGAGCCGGTGAAGCCGAGCTTGCGCACGGCCGGGTTCGAGGTCAGCTCGAGACCGATCGCCGGCGCGTCCTCCACCGCGCCGGTGACCATCGAGAAGACGCCGGCCGGTACGCCGGCCTCCTCCGCAAGTGCGGCGATGGCAAGCGCCGAGAGCGGCGTTTGCTCGGCGGGTTTGAGCACCATCGTGCACCCGGCCGCGAGTGCCGGCGCAGACTTGCGAGCCGGCATGGCCGCGGGGAAGTTCCAGGGCGTGATCCCCGCAGTGACCCCGACCGCCTCCTTCGTGACGAGAATCCGCTTGTCGGGCCAGGGCGTAGGGACCGTGTCGCCGTACACGCGCTTGGCCTCCTCGCCGAACCACTCGTAGAACGACGCGGCGTACTGCACCTCGACCCGCGCCTCGGCAAGCGGCTTGCCCTGCTCGAGCACCATCAGGCGCGCGAGATCCTCCTGGTTCTCGAGCATGAGATCTGCGAGCCGCCGGAGCACGAGCGCCCGCTCCTTGGCCGTTCTGCCTTTCCAGGCGGGAAGGGCCCGCTCGGCGGCCGCGAGGGCGCGCCGCGTCTCCTCCGCGCCCATGCGGGGCACCTCTGCGAGCACCTCGCCCGTCGCGGGATTCGTGACCGCGAACGTCTCCCCGGAGTCCGCGTCGACCCAGGCGCCGTCGACGTACGCGTGTCGCTGGAGGAGTGCGGGCTCGACCGCGGTCATGGGGCCAACCTTAGTCGGGGCCGGGCGAGCCCGGCCCCGACGCGGCGCAGATTTCAGACGCCCGCTGGGACGCCCGCCAGCGCCTCGGTCACGGCAGCACACGTGGTCACGGTGGAGACGTTCTGGAGCGCGTAGTTGATCGACGCGTTGTGCCAGTCCGCGTTCATCGTCGAGCACCCGTCCTCGGGCACGACCATGGAGTAGCCCTTGTCGGCACCCGTCCGCGATGTGTGCTCGATGGACATGTTCGTCCAGGCGCCCGTAACGATGATGGTGTCGCGGCCTAGCCCTGCGAGGACTGTCTCGAGCTTCGTCCCCTGCCAAGCGCTCATCCGCATCTTCTCGACGACGAAGTCCCCGTCCTTCGGCTCGAGCCCTTCGGCCGGCGCAGCACCCCAGGAGCCTCGGACTAGCGCGTTGTTGTCCTTGACGCCTGCAAAGAGCGGTGCGTTCACCTTCAGCCCGGGGGCGCCGTCCTCGACGATGTAGTGGACGTGGATCACGGGGATCCCCTTGCTCCGGCACGTCTCGGCGAGCGCCTTCACGTTCTCGACGACGTTCTGCTCCCTCGCGTGCTCCGGGGACCCGGTCTCCGCGAACGCGCCGCCGTCGATCATCACGTCGTTCTGCAGGTCCTGGATGATCAGCACGCAGCGATCGGCGTCCAGGGTCAGTCCTTCGTCGTTCATGCAGCCCTCCTTAGCCCATGTACGGCTCGCGCCGCGGTCCGACGATCGTCCGGATCGAGTACAGCGACGTCGAGCTCGGGATGTAGAGCGTGTGCCAGTCATCGCCGCCCCAGGTGAGGTTCCCGGTGTTCTCGGGCACGAGGATCGTCCCGATGTGCTCACCCGCAGCCGAGATCACCCAGATTCCGCCGGGGCCGGTCACCCAGATGTTCCCGCGCTCGTCGCACTTCATCCCGTCCGGGATGCCCTCCTCGATCACGCCCGTGCCGACGCCCTCGAAGAACATGCGGCCGTTCGAGATCGATCCGTCCGGCGCGGCGTCGTAGACCTTGATGTACGCCCCCGGCGTGTCGTTGATGTAGAAGAGCGTCTCGTCCGGCGAGAAGCAGATCCCGTTCGGCATCTCGAACTCGTCGCGGCCGACGATGAGCTCGGGATCGCCGCCGCCGGGTGCGATCCGGTAGACGCCCTGGAAGCCGAGCCTGCGCTTGCGCGGATGTCCGAACCCGGGCATGCGCCCGTACCACGGGTCGGAGAAGTAGATCGCGCCGCTCGAGTGGACACAGACGTCGTTCGGGCTGTTGAGCTCCTCTCCCTCGAACTCCTGCGCGATGGTCTCGCGCTCGCCCGCCGGGCTCTCGCGCACGAGCGAGCTCGTGACGTGCTCGCACACGAGCAGGTTCAGGTCGGCGTCGTACGTCATCCCGTTGCATTTGTGCGAGAAGTTCCGCACCTCGACGACCTTGCCGTCGGGCGTGTACTTGCGACGCACGTCGCCCGGCATGTCGGAGAAGAGGAGGTACTGATCCTTCGGGTGCCAGATCGGCCCCTCAGTGAACGTGAAGCCGGTAGCCACCCGCTCGACCTGCGATCCGCGCTCGACGAGCTCGTGGATCGCATCCGACTTCGCCTCGATGCCGAGGCCCGTTTCGGTGCTCGTCACCGCTGCCCCCTTTCACCTGCGAAAAGTGAGGGAATGTCGGAGCGACTCTAATACGATCGAGCCCTCCGACGACGCTGGTCGCGGGCCGCGCCGGCCCGGGTT